>NZ_CP094471.1:0-3002063 GCF_023347335.1 Faecalibacterium sp. IP-3-29
ATGGATTCTTTCAAGGACGTTTTAGAGGCCGCCCAGGCATACTGCAAAACGCAGATGGCCGAGCCGACCTATAATCTCTACATCGACGGACTTGAGCCCATCAGCTTTGAGGACTCGAGCCATATCACCCTGTCGGTGCGCAACGATTTCATCTGCAAGATCGTCACCGACCGCTACCTCGGCCTGCTGAAAGAGGCCTTTAAGACCGTGCTGGGCTTTGACGTGGACATCACGCTGGTGGTGCCCAGCACCCCGCCCCATGAGGTGGTGCTGGCCCAGCAGTACGAGGCAAACCCCGCCTCGCCCCAGGGCAATTACGAGTTCACCTTCGAGAACTTCATCAAGGGTCCCTCCAACCAGTTTGCGTTTGCTGCGGCGCAGGCGGTTGCGGCCAACCCCTCCGGAGCCTATAACCCACTGTTCATCTACGGCGGCTCCGGTCTGGGCAAGACCCATCTGCTCACGGCCATCCAGACCGAGATCAAGCGCACCCACCCCGATTTCGTTATCATGTACGTTACCTGCGAGCAGTTCACCAACGAGCTGATCGCCGCCATCCGCGCCGGCAGTACCGAGGACTTCCGGATGAAGTACCGCGTGGCCGACCTGCTGCTGGTGGACGATATCCAGTTCATCGCCGGCAAGGAATCCACCCAGGAGGAGTTTTTCCACACCTTCAACTCCCTGCACGATGCCCACAAGCAGATCGTGATCGCCTCTGATCGCCCGGCCAAGGAGATCAAGAGCCTGGAAGAGCGACTGCGCACCCGCTTTGAGTGGGGCCTGACCGCCGATGTCCAGCCGCCTGATTTCGAGACCCGCGTGGCCATCGTCAAGCGCAAGGCCGAGCTGCTCCACCTGGATCTGCCCGAGGATGTGGCGGAATTCATCGCCAACCACCTGAAGAACAACATCCGCCAGCTGGAGGGCGCAGTGAAAAAACTGAACGCCTACTACATGCTGGAGGGCATCCAGCCTGTCATCAGCGTGGCACAGAACGCCATCAAGGACATCCTCAACGAGACCCAGCCCGTGCCCGTGACCATCGAGAAGATCGTGGGCGAGGTCTCCCGCACCTTCAACGTCTCCCCTGCCGACATCCGGGGCACCAAGCGGAACGCAAACGTTGCATCCGCCCGCCGCGTGGCGATCTATATCCTGCGCGAGGTCACCGGCATGAGTATGGAGGAGATCGGCCGGGAGTTCTCGGGCCGTGACCACTCCACCATCGTCTACTCCCTCAAGACCATGGAGCGGGACATGAAGAACGACCAGCACCTGCGTGAAACCGTCAGCGACATCATCAAGAACGTCAAGGCCTGACGGGAAAACAGGGGCAAAAGTCATACTCTCGCAGGGGATAAAACCCCAAATATGGGGAGAAATGCAGGGTAATCCGGGAAAACAGAACAAGATATTGTGTTCAGACGACAAAGTTCTCCACTCTTTCCACCGAGTTTTCAACATTCAACTTCTGTTTTGCACACCCGCCGTGGAAAGAAAAGCAGCTCCAGCCCTTTCCACAAGCCTTTCACACTGCATTCACAATCCGGTGGAAAACCATGGAGCCGCACCATTCCACACATTTTCCGACTTTTCCACATCTTCCCCAGCCCCTACTACGAATACTACAACAAGTTCAATATAGATTTGGAGGGTTTGTCCCTGTTCCATGGGAGAAAGAACCTCAAAACTTGAATCCAAAATAAGGAGAGACGCGCAATTGAACATCATCTGCGATAAGACCCTGCTGAGTGCAGCCATTGACGGCGTTTCCAAAGCTGTTACCCTGCGCTCCACCATCCCGGTACTGGAGGGTATCCAGCTGAAAGCCGAAGGCTTCCAGCTCACCCTGACCGGCTACGACCTGGAAATGGGCATCGTGACCACCATTGATGCCAATGTCAAAGAGCCCGGCGAGGTGGTGCTGAACGCCAAGCTGCTCAGCAGTATGGTCAGCCGGATGCCTTCCGGCCAGATCAACATCCAATCTGCCGAAAACGGAAAAACCACCATCCAGAGCGGTGTGGCACAGTTCGAGATCCAGTCTATGAACCCCACCGATTTCCCCGAGCTGCCCAACACCGGTGCCGAGGAGACCCTGAACATCAAGACCGGTGTGCTCCGTGATATGATCGAGCGCACCCTGTACGCCGTCAGTCAGGATGAAAAAAAACCTGCGCATACCGGTGAATTATTTGAGATCTCGCCGGATAAGCTGACCGTTGTTGCGCTGGACGGCTACCGTCTGGCCATTGTGGAGCGGCCGGTGGAAGCCATAAAGGAGATCCGCATCATCGTGCCCAGCAAGACCATGAACGAGGTCTCCCATCTGCTGGCCAACGACGACGAGGAGACCGTGCACATCTCCGCAAACCGCCGCTATGTGGTGTTCACCACCGCCGGTTACACCATCATGAGCCGCCTGATCGAGGGCGAGTTCCTCAACTACCACAACGTGATCCCCAATGGCAGCCGCACCAGCGTGGTTCTGGACACCAAGGAGTTCATCGAGACCATCGAGCGCGCCTCCCTGATCATTACAGAGCGTTTAAAAAATCCCCTCCGCATCAGTTTTACAGAGGGTAAAGTGGTGGTCCGCTGCCAGACCAATCTGGGCCGCGTGGTGGATGAATTCAACGCGCAGTGCGAGGGCGATGAGGTGGAGATCGGTTTCAACAACCGCTATCTGCTGGATGCCCTGCGCAACGCCCGCACCGAGCAGGTCAAACTGGAGATCAGCGGCCCGCTGAGCCCGGTCAAGGTTCTGCCTACCGAGGGCAGCGACTTTTTGTATCTGGTCCTGCCTGTCCGCTTCAAAAATGATTGAGAGGCATAAAAATGCAAAAAATTCTCATCCATACGGAATTTATCAAGCTGGATGCCCTGCTGAAATATGCGGGCCTGTGTGAGACCGGCGGCGAAGCCAAGGAGCTGGTGCAGGGCGGTGCTGTCAAGGTGAACGGTGAGGTCTGCACCATGCGGGGCAAAAAGTGCCGCGCCGGGGATGTCGTCGAGCTGGACGGCCAGACCGTGGAAGTGGGACAGGGCCAGTAAACCATGCGCCTGCTTTCCTTAGAAGTAACGAATTACCGCAATATCGCATCGGCAAGCCTGACCCCGGGCCGGGAGCTGACCGTGATCTGCGGCAACAACGGCCAGGGCAAGACCAACCTGCTGGAGGCCATCTGGCTGCTGACCGGCGGCAAGAGCTTCCGGGGCGGCAAGGATGCAGAGCTGGTGCGGCGGGGCGAACCCTTTGCCGTGCTGGAAGCCTCCACGCTCCGGGCACAGCAGGAGGAACAGGAGCCTGACGAGCCGAACCGTGTCCGGCTGACGGTGGGCACCCCGGATTCCCAGCGGCCCGGGCGGTACGCCTCGGTGAACGGGGCAGCACCCAGGCGGGCGGCAGGGCTTGCCGGCAGTTTTCCGGCTGTCGTGTTCGACCCCGGCCACCTGAGCCTGGTCAAGGGAGCGCCCGAGGGGCGGCGCAAATTTCTGGATGCCGCCCTCTGCCAGCTCTACCCCGGCTACCTGACCGTGTACCGCCGCTATCTGCGGGCCCTGCAGCAGAAAAACGCGCTGCTGCGCCGCTCCCCTGCCGGGCAGGAACGTCCCTACGCCGAAAAAATGGCCCTGCTCGAGGTGCTGAACACCGAGCTTGCCGCGCAGGGGGAAGCCATCCAGCAGCGGCGGCGGGCCTACCTGGAACGGCTGGCCCCGCTGGCCTGCGCCAATTACGAGGAGCTTTCCCATGGGGCGGAGCGGATGGAGCTGCGGTATGCCGCCCAGTTTGAGCCGGGTGGTCTGGCAGCCCTGCTGAAAGCCCGCCAGAATGAGGAAGTCCGGGCCGGGCAGAGCCTGTGCGGCCCCCACCGGGAAGATCTGGAACTGCTGCTGGACGGCCAGCCCGCCAGAGTGTTTGCCAGCCAGGGGCAGCAGCGCAGTGTGGTGCTCAGCCTGAAAATGGCCGAAGCCGCCGCCGCTGCTACCATCACCGGGGAGCATCCCGTCCTCTTGCTGGACGACGTGCTCAGTGAGCTGGATGATGGCCGCAAGCAGTATCTGCTGACCCGGATGCGGGAAAAGCAGACCTTCGTCACCAGCTGTGACGACACAGCCTTCCTGAAAACGGATGGCGAGGTCTACCGCATGAACGGCGGTGTCCTGAGTAAAATCTGAAATGGAGAAATGTTGCATCGCTGCATTGCATAGAATGCGGGAAATGCGACAGAATATGCAGTCTGCATCTGCGGGAGAATATACGCAATGTATATCCATCTGGGCCGGGACTATGTCCTGAATGACCGTGATATCATCGGCATCTTCAATCTGGAGACCACCACCGTCTCCCCCCGGGGGCGGGAATTTCTCAACTATGCCCAGAAGAATGGGGCCGTGGTCAGCCTTTCGGATGACCTGCCCCAGTGTTATGTTCTGGCCGATGCCCCTGTGGACACCGTTTATCTTTCGGAGCTGTCCAGCGCGGCCATGAAGCGGCGCACCGAAATGTCGTTCTGAAAAAATCAACAACGATCCAATCGATTGAAAAAATATCAAGTAAAGGGAGAAAGGATATGGCAGAGGAAATCATCACCAGCACCAATGTGGAAACCGCGACCGACCATGAGTATAATGCCAGCGAGATCCAGGTCCTGAAGGGTCTGGAGGCCGTGCGCAAGCGTCCCGGCATGTATATCGGCTCCACCGGTGAGCGGGGCCTGCATCATCTGGTCTACGAGATCGTGGACAACGCCATTGATGAAGCGCTGGCAGGCTACTGCAACCACATTGAGGTCAAGATCTTAAAGGATAACATCATTCAGGTCACCGACAACGGCCGCGGCATCCCCGTGGATATCCAGGCCGATACCGGTCTGCCCGCCGTCACCGTCGTCTATACCATCCTGCACGCAGGCGGTAAGTTCGGCGGCGAGAACTCCGGCTACAAGGTGGCCGGTGGTCTGCACGGCGTCGGCGCGTCCGTGGTCAACGCCTGCTCTGAGTGGCTGACGGTCAATGTCCGCCGCGACGGCCATGAATACGAGCAGACCTTCCGCCGCGGCGACCCGGACGGCCCCCTGAAGTGTCTGGGCACGGTGGCCGAGGGGGTCACCGGCACCCGCGTTACCTTCAAGCCCGACCCCGAGATGTTCAAGGACACCACCGTCTATAACTTCGAGACGCTGGAAAAGCGCCTGCGCGAGGAGAGCTTCCTGAATGCCGGTGTCAAGATCACCCTGACCGATGAGCGGGAGCTCTATACCCCCGTTCTGGAGGATGGCCAGGAGGGCGACCCCTGCTACCGTACCGAGGTCATGTGCTATGAGGGCGGCATCAAGAGCTTTGTTACCTATCTGGGCGAAAAGCGCAATCTGGAGGTGCTCCACCCCAATGTCATTTACCTCAAGGGCCAGACCGAGCGGGGCATGGCCGAGATCGCACTGCAGTATAATTCCAGCTATAACGAACTGCTGCTGAGCTTTGCCAACAACGTCAACACCCCGGACGGCGGCACCCATGAAGAGGGCTTCCGCACCAGCCTGACCCGTGTGTTCAACGATTACGGCCGCAGTCACGGCCTGCTGAAGGATAAGGACGAGAACCTTTCCGGCTCCGATGTCCGCGAGGGCCTCATCTGCGTCATCTCCGTCAAGCTGCAGGAGGCAGAGTTCGAGGGCCAGACCAAGGCAAAGCTGGGCAATACCGAGATCCGCACCCTTGTTTCCAACATGGTGTACACCAAGCTGATGGAGTTCTTTGAGGAGAACCCGGGCGTGGCAAAGGCTATTTTTGAAAAGGCCACCCAGGCAGCCCGCGCCCGCGCCGCTGCCAAAAAGGCCCGGGAGCTGGTGCGCCGCAAGAGCGCGCTGGAGACCAGCCGGATGCCCGGCAAGCTGGCCGACTGCCGTGAAAAAGACCCCACCCGCACCGAGATCTTCATCGTCGAGGGTGACTCTGCAGGCGGCTCCGCCAAGATGGGCCGTGACTCCGCCATTCAGGCCATCCTCCCCCTGTGGGGCAAGATGCTGAACGTGGAAAAGGCCCGCGCGGACCGCATCTACGGCAACGATAAGCTGATGCCCGTGGTGCTGGCTCTGGGCTGCGGCATCGGCGAGGAATTCGATATTTCCAAGCTGCGGTATGATAAAGTGTTCATCATGGCCGATGCCGATGTCGATGGTTCTCACATCTGCACCCTGATGCTGACCTTCTTCTTCCGCTATATGCGCCCCCTCATCGAGCAGGGCCATGTCTATGTCGCCCAGCCGCCCCTGTTCAAGGTGCAGAAGGGCAACACCATCAAGTACGCCTACAACGATGCGGAAATGGCCATCCTCTCGCAGGAGATGCCCGGCGCAAAGGTCAACCGCTATAAGGGCCTTGGTGAGATGAACCCCGAACAGCTGTGGGAGACCACCATGAACCCCGATAACCGCGTCATCGTTCAGATCACCATTGAGGATGCCGAAAAGGCCGATGAAGCCTTTACCATCCTGATGGGCGACCAGGTGGAGCCTCGCCGCCGCTTTATCGAGACCAACGCCCAGTACGCGAAGCTGGATGTGTAATTGGAGGAAACAATGGAAGAAGATTATGTGATGATACCGGGCAGCGGTACCAAAAAGATCATCCGCGATGTCAAGAAGGAGATCGAGACCGCGTTCCTGGACTACTCCATGTCAGTCATCGTGTCCCGCGCCCTGCCCGATGTGCGCGACGGCCTGAAGCCTGTCCACCGCCGCATCCTGTACACCATGCATGAGCGCGGCAACGACCCCAGCCATGCATACCGCAAATCCGCCGACACCGTTGGTGCGGTGCTGGGCTCCTACCACCCCCACGGCGACGCATCCGTTTACGATGCCATGGTCCGTCTGGCACAGGATTTCTCCCTGCGCTACCCGCTGGTGGATGGTCAGGGTAACTTTGGTTCTGTGGATGGCGACCCCCCGGCTGCTTACCGTTACACCGAGGCCCGCATGAGCCGCATGGCCGTGGAGATGCTGACCGATATCGACAAGGATACCATTGACTGGGACCCCAACTTTGATGAGACCAAGAAGGAGCCCAGCGTTCTGCCCTGCCGTTTCCCGAACCTGCTGGTCAACGGTAGTCAGGGCATTGCCGTTGGTATGGCCACCAACATCCCGCCCCACAACCTGAGCGAGGTCATTGACGGCTGTGTGGCCTATATCGAGAACCCGGACATCGACCTGCCCGGCCTGATGGAGCACATCAAGGGCCCCGATTTCCCCACCGCCGGCATCATCATGGGCCGCAGCGGCATCCGTGCTGCCTACGCCACCGGCCGCGGCAAGATCACCCTGCGCGGCCGCGCCACCATTGAGGAAAAGAAGAATGGCCGCGCCCAGATCATCGTGACCGAGATCCCCTACATGGTCAACAAGGCACGTCTCATTGAGAACATTGCCGACCTGGTCAAGGAAAAGCGGATCGAGGGCATCAGTGACCTGAACGATGAGACCAACCGCAAGGGAATGCGCATCGTCATTGATGTGCGCAAGGATGCCAACCCCCAGGTCGTCCTGAATCAGCTGTACCAGTACACCCAGCTGCAGGATACCGTGGGTGTCATCATGCTGGCCATCGACCACAAGGTGCCCAAGGTGATGACCCTGAAGCAGATGATCCAGAAGTATGTGGAGTTCCAGGACGAGGTGGTGCGCCGCCGCACCCAGTATGACCTGAAAAAGGCCCGGGAACGCGCCCACATTCTGGAAGGCCTGAAGAAGGCCACCGACATTGTGGATGAGCTGATTGCCACCATCCGTGCCTGCAAGGGCGGCATGAGCGAGGCCAAGGCTGCCATCATGGAGCAGTTCGGCTTTGATGACCCGCAGGCAGATGCCATCGTCAAGCTGCAGCTGGGCCGTCTGGCTGGTCTGGAGATCCTGAAGATCGAGGAAGAACTGGGCTCCCTGAACGCCAAGATCCGGGATTGGGAAGAGATCCTGGCCGATGATGCCCGCGTGCTCGAGATCGTCAAGAGCGAGCTGCTGGAAATGAAGCGCCGCTTCGGCGATGACCGCCGCACCGAGATCGAGACCGTGACCGGCGAGGTGGATATCGAGGATCTGATCGCTGAGGAGCAGTGCGTTTATACCCTGACCGAGGCCGGTTATATCAAGCGCCAGCTTAAGGCCACTTATCAGGCCCAGAAGCGCGGCGGCCGCGGCATCTCCGGCATGACCCGCAAGGAAGAGGATATCGTGCAGGAGATGTTCGTGGGCTCCACCCATGATTATGTCCTGTTCGTTACCGATAAGGGCCGCCTGTTCCGCATCAAGGGCTACACCATCGCCGAGGGCAGCCGCACCAGCAAGGGCACCAACATCGTGAACCTGCTGCAGCTGGCCGAGGGCGAAAAGGTCACCAACATGCTCTGCCAGAGCAAGGATACGGCCAATGAGGGCGGTTTCGTGACCATGGTCACAAAGCAGGGCCTCATCAAGCGCACCCCGCTGGAGCAGTACGCCAACATCCGCAAGAGCGGCCTGATCGGCATTGCCCTGAACGAGGGGGATGCGCTGGCCTGGACAAGACTGACCTCCGGCCACGATATGCTCATCGTTGCCACCCGCAACGGTCAGGCCATCCGCTTCAATGAGGAGGATGCCCGTCCCATGGGCCGCAGCGGCCACGGCGTGCGCGCCATCAAGCTGGCCGAGGGCGACGAGGTCGTGGGTGTCTGCATCTGCCGTGAGAACGCCACCATCCTGACCGTGACTGAGAACGGCAAGGGCCGCCGGTCCGACATCGACACCTACCGCATCACCGCCCGCGGCGGCAAGGGCATCCGCAACTACGATGCCTCCAAGGACAAGGTCGCCGCGGTCAAGATCGTGGACGATGTGGATGACGTGCTGCTGAGCAGCCAGGAGGGCATCATCATCCGCCTGCACGCCAATGAGATCCCGGTGCAGAGCCGTTACGGCTCCGGTGTCCGTGTCATGCGTCTGGGCGAGAATGATAAGGTCATGGTCCTGGCCCGTACCGACCACGACGATGAAGCCCAGACCGAGACGGTAGAGGCTGAGGAGGGCGATGAGCCCACCGCAGAGCAGCTGGCCGCCATGGAAGCTGCCGATGAGGCCTCCGCCTCCGAGGCACCGGCTGAGGATTGAGCCTCTCCTGTCAGATAAAATAAAAGAGTTAGCCTGGACTTCTATCAGAAAATATGATAGACTAACGAAACAATCACAAAATCCCATGGGGGAGTAGCAGGCGCTGTTTGCAGACGGCGCAGCAAGTCAACACAATGACAGCACTGCTGTCTGGCTTGCTTTCATTTGCGAGACTCATGTGTTATGGTGCGGAGTACCACGCCCAACACATGGAGTTCATTTGTAAAAAATGACCCGAGACCGGACGTGCACGCGCGCCGATCTCGGGTTTTGTTTTTGCCGCACCGTAATTTTGGTCAGATTCAGGAGGCATTCAGTTATGGAATGGAGTTTTTTGTTTTTTCTCAACAGTGCACTGTTGGGCGTGGGCCTTGCCATGGACGCGTTTTCGGTTTCGATGGCAAACGGTCTGCATGACCCCGGCATGTCCCGAAAAAGGATGTGCATCATTGCGGGCACCTTTGGCGTGTTTCAGGCCGTGATGCCCATGACAGGCTGGGTCTGCGTCCATACCATCGTGGAGATGTTCTCTTCCTTCGAAACATTCATTCCCTGGATCGCCCTTGCCCTGCTGGGCTATATCGGCGGCAAGATGCTGATCGAGGGCATCCGGGGCGAGGAAACCGAGGAAGCCGCCGCGCTGAGTGCCGGTGCCCTCTTTATGCAGGGCGTGGCCACCAGCATTGATGCCCTCTCGGTCGGCTTTACCATTGCGGAGTATGGCTGGCTGATGGCGCTGACGGCTTCCGGCATCATTGCCGTCGTCACCTTCTTCCTCTGCATGGCGGGCCTGCGCATCGGCAAAGAGTTCGGCACAAAGCTCTCCGGCAAGGCCTCTGTGCTGGGCGGTGTCATCCTCATCGGCATTGGGCTGGAAATTTTCATCTCCGGCGTGTTCTTCTGAAAAAGGGGCAAACAAAACCGGCACAGCGTCAGGCAGGCGCTGTGCCGGTTTTGTTCCCCGTGGAACATTTTTAAGGGTGCATTATTTTTCCGGCTCAAAGTAGTCGGCATATTCCTCGGTGAGCTTAGAGCCCAGCCGCCGGATGCCGCCGTAGAGGTGGCGCTCCACCAGCGGCTCAAAGGCGGCAAGATCACACCGCTCAATGGCGGCAATGATGTTCTGGTGGTCGGCGATCACCTCGTCCAGCCCGCCGCTGGTCATGGTGTCCAGCATCCGGAAGCGGCTGTAATCGGCGTGGGCGTTCTGTAAGGTGCGCCACAGATACATTTTTCCCATGGCGGCAAACCATGTCTCGTGAAGAAGGCGGTCTGCCTCATAGAGCTTGTTGTAGTCGATTTCCTCGGCGCGGGCCAGCGCGGCGTAGGCATCGGCCCGCCGCCGGATGAGCGCCCGCTGTTCCGGCGTGCACTTGGGCGAGAAGTCCCGCAGGACGCGGGCTTCCACGGCGGTACGCTCGTAGATGAGCTCATCCACGATCTCACGGTTCAGCCGGGTCACAGTGGTGACCTTGTAGGGCACAATCTTCACCAGCCCATTCTCCTGCAGCCGCTGCAGCACCACCCGGATCATGGAACGCGGTGCCCCAAAGCGGGCGCAGAGCGGGTTTTCGCTCAATGAACTGCCCGGCCGCAGGGTCAGGTCGATGATCTCCCGCTCCAGTACAGCGTAAATTTCAGCGTCGGTCTTGTATTGCTGTTCCATATCACTCACCTAGTTGAAATGATTATTCCTTTAGCGGGCTCGCCCTCTCAGTCATCGCTACGCGATGCCAGCTCCCCCAAAGTGGGAGCCCTTGGCAGTCCACGCAAACTTCATCTTTTTGCCAAGGCCTCTCCCTTTGGGAGAGGTGTCACCGCAGGTGACGGAGAGGGCGAAGATGCTGACCATGTGCAACAGCCTTATTCCAAAAACTCCTTCCACGGTGCGGCGGCGGGCAGGGGCAGAGAAAAGGCCATGGGTTTGCCGGTATCCGGGTGCACAAAGCGCAGCCCTGCGCTCTGCAGGGCAATGTCCCCTTTGAATCGGCTGCCATATTTGCCGTCTCCGTAAAGCGGGTGCTTCCGGGAGGCAAACTGCACCCGGATCTGATGTGTCCGCCCGGTGTGGAGCGTGATCTCCGCAAGGCTCAGGGAACCGTCCGGTGCCGTCTCCACGATGCGGTATTCCAGCACGGCTTCCCGTACCCCCTTGCGGGGGCGCTTTACCGGAAAGACCCGGCCCTTCCGGCTGTCCTTGAACAGATAGTCCCGCAGGATGCCCTCGGGTGGCAGCGCTTCGTCCGGCCCGCCTGCGATCACGGCCCGGTATGTTTTAAGGAAGCAGGGCTGTGCCGGTGCACCGGGGCCAGCCTCTACTCTGCCGTCCAGAATGGCATAAGCCTGCTGGCTCTCCGTCACCTGTTTTGTCAGAGCCGCTGCGGCTCCGGGTGTTCTGGCATAGACCATCAACCCCGAAACGCCGGTGTCCAGCCGGTGGATGACCCCAACGTATGCATCCGGTCTGCCCCACCGCTGGCGCAGGGCAGCGGGCACGCCCTCCTCGCTGGTCAGCCCGGCGGGCTTGTCCAGCACCACAAGGGCAGTATCTTCGTAGAGAATGTTCACAGCTTGCCCTCGTCCAACAGGGCCTTGAGCTTGAGCACGCCTGCAATGGTCTTGCCGTCTTTGATCTCGCCGCGCATCACCATCTCATAGGCCTGGGCCAGCGGCACCCGGTCAGGGGTCAGGAACTCGTCCGCATCCAGATGCATCCGGGTCTCGTGCAGACCGGTGGCCACCCAGGTGTAGATGATCTCGGTATCATAGCCCACAGTGGGGTAGAACTCGCCCAGGGAGGTGTACTTGTCGGCGGTCAGGCCGCACTCCTCCTCCAGCTCCCGCTTAGCGGCTTCAAAGGGGTCCTCCCCTTTTTCCAGCTTGCCGGCGGGCAGCTCCCACAGCTCCTGCTGCATAGCGTAGCGGAACTGGCGCACCATGCAGATGGTGCCGTCCTCAAAGTAGGGCACGATGCAGGCCCCGCCGTGGTGGTGGACCACCTCGCGGGTGGCGGTCTTTCCATTTTCCAAAAGGGCGGTATCTTTGGTCAGGGTGACCACCCGGCCCTCGAACAGCACCTCACTTGTGAGCGTCTTTTCAAAATGTGCAGCGTCCATCGTATTTGCGTCCTTTCCAGATGATAATGATGCTGGTTCAAGTTTACGGCAACAAAGCGCCGGTTGTCAATTCAAAATTGAGGATAAATTAAGAAAAATACAGCAAAAAAGCCGGATTCTTAATAATCTGTCAGGTTAGATGCAACAAAAAACACAAGCGTAAAAAAGCACCAAAAAATTTCTTGAAATTTTGTTGCGTTTTGCCAGTGGGTTTGCATTTACTTTGAGGGCGGAATTTGCTAATATAATATATGAGCAATAGTGCCTTTTGGGGTTCTCCGGCCCCAGCGGGGCGCGATTGCCCCGCGCAAAAGGTACCAAATTCTGAACAATGGAGGAAGAAAAATGCCTAGAGCAAAGCAAACCATGGATGGCAATACCGCTGCCGCTCATGTAGCATACGCCTACACGGACGTGGCTGCTATCTACCCCATTACCCCGTCTTCTCCGATGGCTGACTCTGTGGACCAGTGGTCCGCAGCTGGTCAGAAGAACATCTTCGGCAACCAGGTCAAGGTCGTCGAGATGGAGTCTGAGGCCGGCGCTGCCGGCGCTGTGCACGGCTCTCTGGGTGCAGGTGCTGTTACCACCACCTTCACCGCTTCTCAGGGCCTGCTGCTGATGATCCCCAACATGTACAAGATCGCTGCTGAGCAGCTGCCCTGCGTGTTCGATGTTTCTGCACGTACCGTTGCTACCCAGTCCCTGAACATCTTCGGTGATCACAGCGACGTTATGGCATGCCGCCAGACCGGCTTCGCAATGCTGGTCGAGAGCAGCGTGCAGGAAGTTATGGATCTGTCCCCTGTTGCCCATCTGGCAGCAATCGAGGGCAAGGTTCCCTTCCTGAACTTCTTCGATGGCTTCCGTACTTCTCACGAGTACCAGAAGATCGAGAAGTGGGACTACGCTGATCTGAAGGAAATGTGCAACATGAAGGCTGTTGAGGAGTTCCGTGCCAAGGCTCTGAACCCCGAGCACCCCAAGATGCGCGGTTCCCACGAGAACGGCGACGTGTTCTTCCAGCACCGTGAGGCCTGCAACTCCGTTTACGATGCACTGCCCGCAGTGGTCGAGAAGTACATGGCCAAGATCAACGAGAAGCTGGGCACCAACTACGATCTGTTCAACTACTACGGCGCACCCGATGCTGACCGTGTTATGATCGCTATGGGCTCTGTCTGCGACGTTGCTGACGAAGTCGTCGACTACCTGAACGCCAAGGGCGAGAAGGTCGGTATCGTCAAGGTCCGCCTGTACCGTCCCTGGGTGTCCTCCGCTCTGCTGAAGGTCCTGCCCAAGACTGCCAAGAAGGTTGCAGTTCTGGATCGTACCAAGGAGCCCGGCTCCCTGGGCGAGCCCCTGTACCTGGATGTTGCTGCTACCCTGCGTGAGGCCGGCATGAACGATGTCGTCCTGACCGGCGGCCGTTACGGCCTGGGCAGCAAGGACACTCCCCCGTCCTCCATCTTCGCTCTGTTCAAGGAGCTGGAGAAGGATCAGCCCAAGGAGCGCTTCACCCTGGGCATCACCGATGATGTCACCGGTCTGTCCCTGCCCGAGGTCAAGCCCGCTCCCATCACCGCAGCTGCTGGCACCAAGGAGTGCAAGTTCTGGGGTCTGGGCGGCGACGGTACTGTCGGCGCAAACAAGAACTCCGTCAAGATCATCGGCGACCACACTGATAAGTATGTTCAGGCATACTTCCAGTATGACTCCAAGAAGACCGGCGGCGTGACCATCAGCCACCTGCGTTTCGGCGACAAGCCCATCCGCAGCCCCTACTACATCAACCAGGCTGACTTTGTGGCCTGCCACAACCCCGCTTACATCCACATGGGCATGAAGATGGTCCAGGATGTCAAGCCCGGCGGCGTGTTCATGATCAACTGCCAGTGGACCGATGAGGAGCTGGGCCAGCACCTGAACGCTGAGGCCAAGAAGTACATTGCTGACAACAACATTCAGCTGTACACCATCAACGCCATCGATAAGGCTATCGAGATCGGTATGGGCAAGCGCACCAATACCATCCTGCAGTCCGCTTTCTTCAAGCTGGCTGACGTTATGCCCATCGAGGACGCTGTCAACTTCATGAAGCAGGCAGCTCAGAAGAGCTACGGCAAGAAGGGCCAGGACGTTGTTGAGATGAACTGGAAGGCCATCGATGCTGGTGTTGACGCGATCCACAAGGTCGACGTTCCCGCTTCCTGGTCCAACCCCGAGGCTGATCCCGCTCCCAAGGCTCTCACCGGCCGTCCGGAGCTGGTCAAGCAGATCCGTGATGTCATGGAGCCCATCGCTCGTATGGACGGCGACAGCCTGCCCGTTTCCGCTTTCGTTGCAAATGCAAACGGCGAGTGGGAGCAGGGCGCATCCGCATACGAGAAGCGCGGCACCGCTGTGAACGTTCCCGAGTGGGATGCTTCCAAGTGCGTCGGCTGCAACCAGTGTGCATTCGTCTGCTCTCATGCTACCATCCGTCCCTTCCAGCTGACCGCTGACGAGCTGGCAGCTGCTCCTGCTCAGACCAAGAGCCGCGACAACCGCCCCGCAAACGAGTACAAGTTTGTGATGGCTGTTTCTCCTCTGGACTGCATGGGCTGCGGCGAGTGCGTCACCGTCTGCCCCACCAAGGCAATTGCTATGGTTCCTCAGGAGAGCCAGGCCGATCAGCAGGCAGTCTTCGACTACTGCGTGGCCAACATCTCCAAGAAGCCCAGCAAGTTTGCTGATGACACCGTCATTGGTTCTCAGTTCAACCAGCCCCTGCTGGAGTTCTCTGGCTCCTGCGCAGGCTGTGCCGAGACCTCTTACGCTCGCCTGATCACTCAGCTGTTCGGCGAGAAGATGTACATCTCCAACGCTACCGGCTGCTCCTCTATCTGGGGTGGTACCGCTTCCATCTCTCCGTACACCGTCAACAAGGACAGCGGCCATGGTCCTGCATGGTGCAACTCCCTGTTCGAGGATAACGCTGAGCATGGTCTGGGCCTGTACCTCGGCCAGAAGACCGTTCGTGAGAACCTGATCAAGCGCATTGCTGAGGTTGCTGGTTCTGACAAGGCTTCCGCTGAGCTGAAGGCTGCCTTCGACAAGTTCATGGAGACCAAGAACAACACCAAGGCAAACGACGAACCCGCCAAGGCTCTGATCGCTGAGCTGGAGAAGGCTGCTGCCGCTGGCTGCACCGAGTCCGCTGAGATCCTGAAGAGCAAGGAGTTCATCGCCAAGAAGTCCGTCTGGATCTTCGGTGGTGACGGCTGGGCATACGACATCGGCTTCGGCGGCCTGGATCACGTCCTGGCTTCCGGCGAGGATGTCAACGTCATGGTCTTCGATACTGAGATGTACTCCAACACCGGTGGACAGGCATCCAAGGCTTCCAACATTGGTGAGGTCTGCCAGTTCGCTGCTGCTGGTAAGGAGATCAGCAAGAAGAGCCTGTCCGAGATCGCAATGACCTACGGTTACATCTATGTTGCTCAGATCGCTCTGGGCGCTAACATGAACCAGGCTGTCAAGGCAATCGCTGAGGCTGAGGCTTATCCCGGCCCCTCTCTGATCATCGGCTACGCTCCCTGCGAGCTGCACGGTGTGAAGGGCGGCATGACCAACTGCCAGAACGAGATGAAGAAGGCAGTTGAGGCTGGTTACTGGAACCTGTTCACCTTCAACCCCGCCAACAAGGCTCAGGGCAAGAACCCCTTCACCCTGACCTCCAAGGCTGTGGATGCCGAGAAGTATCAGGCACTGCTGGCAAACGAGACCCGTTACAGCCGCCTGACCCGTGCATTCCCCGAGCGTGCAAAGGCTCTGTTCGCACGCAACGAGCAGGTTGCAAACGATCGTTACGAGCACCTGACCCGTCTGGTCGAGCTGTACAAGTAATCCTGTTTTCTGAACAATGGCTGGCAATGGCCGCAGCGGCACCCTAGTCCGCAAGACGGCTGCTCCGCACTGGCGATTACTGCGCAACGCAGCAGTGCGAAACTGCGGCCCCGCCGCCCTGAGCAGAGCATGATGAACGTGCAAACGAGCATTTGTGCAAACTTCTGATTTCATTCCCTCGCCCGCCGCGGCCCGCGAACCGCGCTGGGCAGGGTGTTTGAAATACCAAAGCGCCCGCGAGGGTCCTTGAAAGCACACCCCGCGTGTGTCAGGAGCATAAGGTCTGGCAACAGATACCTTGTTCCGCCTGCTGCATAAGACCTGCCCTGCAGGGATCTTGCCGCAGTCAAAAACGAATCCGTTTTTAGCGCCCCGCTCACTTTACAGTGAACGGGGCGTATTTTTGTGTAAGGAAACAGAAACCGCTGTACGGAATGTTCCATACAGCGGTTCTCTCATCCATATACTATTTTGCGGGAGCAGGAATGAATTCAATTTTGACCTGCATTCCCATACCGGCGGCAAGGCGCTGCAGCGTCCGCAGAGAAGGATTTGCGTTGCCGTTTTCCAGTTTGCTGATGTCTGCCTGAGCAATGCCGGTACGCTCCGAGAGCTCCTTCTGGGTCAGGCCGCTTACCTTCCGGGCATCGATCATTGCCTGTACCAGCGAAAGCTCTGGCTGAAGTGCCTCCCACTCCGCTTTGAATTCAGGGTCTTCCAGTTGTTTGTTGAGAAAATTCCGAAAATCACTCACGATATCTTCTCCTTTCGTTCAAGATAGTCTGCACGATATTTTTTGGCCAGGGCAATTTCCTCTGGTGGCGTTTTTTGCGTTTTCTTGATAAAGCCGTTGGTCAGAACAATGCGCTTTCCAATGTAAAAGAAATACAGAACACGTGTGATATTGCTGCTCTGCTTAGCACGGATCTCAAAAATCCCGTCCCCAATAAACTTGGAGTAGGGCTCTCGCAGCTGTGGTCCGTTGGCTTCCAGCAGTGCGACAGCACCCAATACCTTTGCACGCATTTTGGTGTCAAGGGATTCCAGAAAATCATCTACCGGACAGTCGCCATTCTCCTTATGATAGAAGTCTACATCGTAACATTCCAAGCGGCAGCCCTCCTCTATGGGATATATCCTATTTCTATAATATATGATATATCCCATTTTGTCAAGGGTGCGATAAAAATATCTTCTCGCTATTTTACAATTTCTTCATAGGATTTTCATGCAAACCCGTGCTTTTGGTGCTATACTACTGACATAAGGAACCGGGGCCGCAACCGATTCCTTGTACATGATTCCTCCTCACACCAAGGCAATATCCAAACAGAAAGCCCCTTTCAGTGGTCCGCAAGCACTGGAAGGGGCTTTCTGCGTGTTTTGGTGGAAATTCCCGCCTGATTCGGTGCATTTAGGGTTGACCGGCCTTTTGGCCGGCGCTATAATAAAAAGTGGAAAAGATCCTTAGGAGGTGAACGCAGGACAATGGACCCGGATCATAGTCGAAGATGCGGTTTTGGTGCGATAGGACGGGACATGGAGCAGGCTGCGTTCGCCTTTTTTGCCCGGTAAGAGGTGCTGTTCGGGCACTTCTCAGCGGGGAGAAAGGGCGCGGCTTTGTGCGCGTGGAAGCCTTGGCAAGGGGTGGATGCGGGCCGTTGGCGGCGCTTTTTGTTTTGCCCTGTACCAACCGCCGGAATACGGTAGGAGGTACGCAAAATGGAAATGGAAGAAAAGAAAAACGAACTGACCGAGGCCGCCCTGCCTGTGCAGGAGCTGCCCGCTGATATCCCGGACGAGGTGCGCCAGAAGCTGGTCAGAGATCTGAACGAGGAAGCTACAGAGGACCTGAAGCAGGACATCCGGGAGGCCGAGAAAGAGGAAGCCCGGGACGAGGAGGTCAAGGCTGACCCCGAGATGCTGACCAAGAGCCGCCTGCTCAAGATGCTGGTAAAAAAGCAGTACGTCAAGCTGCGCGAGGTCACCGAGGAGGAGCAGCCCGCCGACCTGGCAGAGCTGCTGGAGGAGCTGGACGAGAACAACCGTCTGGTGGTGTTCCGCCTGCTGAAAAAGGAAGTGGCCACTGAGGCCTTCGCCTATATGTCCGATGAAGCCCGGGATGACCTGGTCAACGCCTTCTCCGACGTGGAGCTGGTCAGCGCCATTGAGGAGATGAGCCTGGACGATGCTGCCGACCTGCTGGAGGATATGCCCGCAGGCGTGGTCAAGCGGGTGCTGGAGAAATCCTCCAAGCAGACCCGCGAGAGCCTGAACAAGCTGCTGAATTACCCCGAGAGCTCAGCCGGCAGCTTGATGACCCCTGAATATGTCCGGCTGAAAAAAGAGATGAATGTCCGGCAGGCGCTGGATGCCATCCGGCGGCAGGGCGAGAACGCCGAGACCGTCTATATCAACTATGTTGTGGAGCGCAACCGCCTGAAGGGTGTTGTTTCTGCCCGTGACCTGCTGCTGGCAGACCCCGATACCCCGCTGGTCGATATCATGGACGACAACGTGGTCACCGTGAAGGTCACGGATGACCAGGAGTTTGTGGCCCGTGAGATGCAGCGCTACGACTTTACCGCAATGCCCGTTGTGGACAACGAGGGTATGTTTGTGGGCATTATCACCATTGACGATGCAATCGATGTTCTGACCGATGAGAGCACCGAGGATATGCAGAAGATGGCCGCCATTCTGCCTGCAGATGAGGCCACGACTTATTTTGGCACCAGTGTCTGGACCCACGCCAAGCAGCGCATCCCCTGGCTGCTGATCCTGATGCTGTCGGCCACCTTTACCGGCATGGTCACCACCCATTACGAGGAAGCCTTTGTGAGCCTGCCCCTGCTGGTCTCCTTTATGCCCATGCTGATGGATACCGCCGGCAACTGCGGCAACCAGATCAGCACCCTGATGGTGCGCGGTCTGGCGCTGGGCGAGGTGGAACCCTCTGATTTCCTCAAGGTGCTGGCCAAGGAGCTCCGTGTTTCCGCGATCGTGGGTGCGGTGCTGGGCGTGGTGAACGGTCTGCGCATCTACTTGATGTACACCTTCATCTTTGCCGGTCAGTATGACAATGTGATGGGCTACGCCATCGTCGTCAGCGTGTCGCTGTTCTTAAGCGTTATCCTGGCAAAGCTGGTGGGCGGTATGCTGCCCCTTGCCGCCAAGAAGCTGGGTGCGGACCCGGCCATCATGGCGACCCCCTTCATCACCACCATTGTGGATGCCTGCAGCTTGATCCTGTACTTCCAGATCGCGCAGGTCGTGTTCCGGAATATGATGTAACGTTTGATTTTATAGGAGCAGCCCTCTCAGTCAAAGCCTGACGGCTTTGCCTGAGAGGGCTGTTTCTTTTTGTTGAAAACTCAAGTTTTCCCGCTGTTTTCCACAGGTCGATTTTTGTAGAAAATGGGTGTGGAAAACTACCGTCTCCTTCATTCCAACGGGGAGAAATTCAAGGAGCGGATTTTCTGCCTGCTGTAAAAAGTAAATTTTCGGGTTTGACTTTCTTTCAGAAAAAAGGTGCAAAGGCCCATAATTCCCCTGATTTTCGCAAAGATTCGCGCGATACAATACACCATGTATAAACCACCTCACAGGAAAATGTGGAAAACTCAGTGGAAAAAGTGGAAAACATCGTGGGAAAACTGGTGCTTTTTTCACAATTCCGGTGGAAAACCCGGTGGAAAGAGTGGATAAGTCCATCTGAACGCACCAAAAATGGATACAACCTGCTGTTTTAGCACTCGGATGAACAGACAGCCAGATCCCTTTGTTCACACCCTTCGCCTTGAATGGCCCTGCCAATCATGGTACAATGAAAAAAGAGAGCGTTCCCGGCCAATGGGGCGCAAATTTTACGAATAACGGAGGCTTCTGCCTATGAACTGGATCACCAAGCTGGAACGGAAATACGGCCGGTTCTGCATTCCCAACCTCATCAACATCCTCATCGGCGGCCAGATCCTGGTCTACGCCATTGAACTGTTCGTCAACCAGTATATTTCCTTTTATCTCTCCCTGAGCCGCAGTGCCCTGTTCGCCGGGCAGATCTGGCGGCTGTTCACCTTTGTGCTGGTGCCTTTTTCAGGCGGCGGGCCGCTCAGCGTGGTGCTGGGCATCTATTTTACCTGGTTCGTCGGCAGTGCGCTGGAACGGGAGTGGGGCGATTTCCGCTTCAACCTTTATGTCCTGCTGGGGATGGCAGGCGCGTGGCTGGCCTGCCTGCTGACAGGCTCTGCCGATACCTACTGTCTGTCCCTCTCCCTCCTGCTGGCCTTTGCCATGCTTTACCCGGAGCTGCAGGTGCTGCTCTTCTTCGTCATCCCCCTCAAGGTGAAATATTTCGGCATCTTTGCCGCCGCCCTGTGGGTGTTCAGCTTCCTGAGCATGGGGATGCTGGGCAAGCTGAACTATCTGCTCTGTATGCTGGGCTTCCTTCTGTTCTTCGGGCCGCAGGCCTGGCATAACATCCGCGCCTGGGTGCGCCGGGAGCAGTGGAAGAGGAAAAATCGGAGATGATGATTGATCGTCTGGAAGGCAATTCGGAATTAAAGACCAGCGTCCGGCTGATGCTGGGGGGGCACCGCATGACTCACAGTGTTCTGCTGGTGGGCGAAGAGGGGCTGGGAACCGGGTTTGCGGCCCGCTGCGTGGCGGCGGATTACCTTTACCCCAACGGCGGCGCGCCCGCCGAAGCCCTGCTTCGGGGCGAGTGCTGCCGTGCCGTGGCAAAGGCCGGTAAGCGCGACAGCGGCCAGATCGAGACAGGCATCGTCCGGGAAGCCATCTCCGTGACCGGTATGGGCAGCGGCGGGCGGTATCTGGTCGGTCAGGTCACGGCCATGCGCAGCGAGATCTTCAACACCAGCCTTTCGGCAGAGGGGCGCGCAGTGCTGCTCTACCATGTGGAGCGGATGAACGAGGAATCGGCCAACGCCCTGCTGAAGGTTATGGAGGAGCCGCCCGAGGGTGTGCTTTTCCTGCTGACGGCGGATTCGCTGGCGGGCGTTCTGCCCACCATCCGGAGCCGCTGCATCAGCTTTGCGGTGGCTCCGGTCTCCCCCGCCGATTGCGCCCGCTACTGCACCGCACAGGGGGTGGACAGCAAGGATGCCGCCCTGTACAGTGAGCTGTTCGATGGCCACATCGGCACAGTGCTGGATGCGGCCCGGGATGAGGCCCGCCGGGCGCAGGTGGACAAGGCGCTTGCCCTTGCCAAAGCAGCGGCCGCGCAGGACAGCTATGCCGCCGCTGTTCTGCTGGCGTCCTACGAAAAGGATAAGGTGGGGGCTGCCGCTCTGCTGGCTGATTTCCGGGCCGTAGCGGCCGCAGGGCTGCGCGGCAGCCCCCGTGCCCCGGTGCAGGGCGATGCCGCCCGCAAGGCCCTTGCAGCCGCCGATGCGGCGATCCAGCGGCTGGGCGCACAGGTGAACCCCAAGATCACCTTGAGTGTGCTGGCTGCAAGATTCCGGGGGCTGTAACCTCTCAGGCGCTTCGCGCCAGCTCCCCTAATAGGGAAGCCAGGTTTACGCTGCTGCTGGCTTGCCTCTCCTATTAGGAGAGGTGGCATTGCGGAGCAATGACGGAGAGGTTTAGCTGGGTTTTGCCCAAAACAAAAAGCTCCCCCTTTCGGGGGAACTTTGTTGGAAAGAGTCTTATTGGATTCAGCGTCTCCGTGCTTTTCTGCGCCGGCCCAGATTCAGTGAGCCGCCCCCGGCAACAAGGGTGAAGAAGCTGAGAACAGCCAGAAGAACGATGAGGGCCGCCATCAGGAGAAGCGTGGACTGAAGGTCGGTGCGAAAGTCGGAGACATATTCCTGATGGGTCACAAGGTCTACCGTGCCCACCTCATAGCCGTCCAGATAAACGGTGGCTGTGCCAAGGACAGCTCCGTCCTTGACGGTGGCGGAGATGTTCTCCTGAAGGTCGTAGGTGAAGGTTACCTTGTCGTCCGCATGGCCGTAGCCGCTGACCGGCGCGGCAGCGTAAAGCTCCACTTCCTCATAAGAGCGGCACTTCTTCAGGGGGGCGGTGGTCAGCGGGGTCTCGGTGTCCACCAGCTCCCGGTCAGAAAAGCTTGCAAAGGCCCAGTCCAGGATCTCGGAGGCCTCCCTGTAAATGTTGTCGAGGTCGGAGCCAAGCACCACCAGCCCGTAGGTATGGCCGTCCTTCTGGGCAAAGGTCACATAGCACCGGCCCGCCAGGGTGGTAAAACCGGTCTTCATGCCCCGGATGTAATCCCGGTAGTAGGGGTACTCCGGGTTGAGCATCAGGTTGGTGGAGGTGATGGTGCGCTCGTTCTGGTGCAGATTGGTGGCAGGCAGGGTATAACTCAGGGTGTTTGCCACCTGCATATAGGTCTCGTTCTCGGCGCAGGCCTTGGCAATCAGGGCCAGATCGTGAGCCGAAGAGACGTTGCCGTAATCATACAGGCCGTGCACGCAGGTAAAACTGGTGCTGGTGCAGCCCAGCTCTTTGGCACGCTGGTTCATCCGGGCCACAAAGGCGGTCAGGTCGCCGTCCGAAACATCACTGGCGATCACGCTGGCCGCATCGTTGGCGCTGGCCACCAACAGGCCGTACAGCAGGTCGATGCGGCGCACCGTTTCACCGATGCGCAGGTTGATGGTGCTGCCGTTGGCGTTCTGGATGTCCTTGAACTCCTGGGTCAGGCTGGCGGGGATGGTGATCTCCGCGTTCATGTCCTTACCGCTTTCCAGAAACAGCAGGGCTGTCATCATCTTGGTCAGGCTGGCAATGTAGCGCTGCTGGTCCGCGTTCTGTTCCAGAATGGGCTTGTCGATGTCCGCGTTGAACAGATAGACCGACTCGCCCTCGTTCACGGTCTGGATGGGCATTTCGTATGCGGCCAGACCGGGCAGGACAAGGGTCAGGGCCAGCGCTGCCGTCAGCAGCAGGGCCGCCGCCCGGCGGAAGAGAGTAGAGTTCTGCATAAGCGTATCCTCCAACGGAAGCTCCCGGCTTCCCTGAATCAAAAACTAAAACACTATATAAAAGAATACCATAAATGACGGAAAAGAGAAAGGTGGTTTTTCACAATGTTGTTGCCTTTTGGTGGAAAAGTCCCCCGGGACGAGGGGGCGGTGTTCGTGGCACCCAACGCTACGGTGCTGGGTGATGTGGTGCTGGGGCCGGGATCCTCGGTCTGGTATGGTGCGGTTCTGCGCGGTGACGACGGTACCCTGACCCTGGGCGAGAACACCAATGTGCAGGATAATGCGGTGCTCCACTGTGACCCGGGCGGGGCGGTCACGCTGGGCAAAAACGTGACCGTGGGCCACTGTGCCCTTGTCCACGGGTGCACCGTGGGAGACGGTTCCCTGATCGGGATGCACGCTACCCTGCTCAACCACTGTGTTGTGGGCAAAAACTGCATCATCGGGGCCGGTGCGCTGGTGCCGGAAGGCAAGATCATCCCGGACGATTCCCTTGTGGTGGGGGTTCCGGGGAAGATCATCAAGCAGGTCAGCCCCGAACAGGCAGCTGCCAACCTTGCCAATGCCGCCCACTATGTAGGGGAGGGCCGCCGTCACGCCGCAGCCCTGCGGAAAGAGGAAAAAGGTGAAAACGAGTGAGCGAAATAATTTCGTGCGAAGCTTAACAGAATTTTCACAAGATTTCACAAGAAAGTAATGACTTTTGCGCCGAAATCGGGTATACTATGAGCACAAGGGAGCGGGGCCGCAACCGTCTCCCTTGCACATGATTCCTCCTCACACCAAAGCAATACCCCAAAACAAGAGTCCCCTCCGGTGTACCGCAAGCGCCGGAGGGGACTTTTGTTTGTCTGAAACAGCGCCCCCGGCGGAGCGATCCTCTGCCGGGGGCGCTGTGTGATATCAAGTTTCAGAGGGAACCGTAGATGCCGCGCACGGAGACCTCGCCGGTGAACACATGCTCCTCGCCGCTGTCGGTGCGGACAACAAGACGGCCCTCCTCGTCTACATCCACGGCCTCGCCTGCTCCCTGCCCGCCGTCCGGCAGGTCAAAGGTCACCCGCCGTCCGATGTTGACACAGGCGGCCTTGTACTCCTCCCGGAAAGGTGCAAAGCCATCCCGCGCAAAGGTGTACAGGGGCCGATCAAAGCCGAAATCCGTCAGGGCCTCGGCCAGCCAGCCGGGATCCTGCTCCAGATCGATCGCGGCACCCTGCAGGGCCAGCGAGGTGCCATGGGGCAGGTCGGCAGCATCAAAATAACTCTGCGGCTGGGCCAGGTTGATGCCAATGCCGCACAGGATGCCCCGGCCCTGCTGCTGGTAGCCGTAGCAGACGCTTTCGCACAGGATGCCCACGATCTTTTTGCCGTTCAGCAGCAGGTCGTTGGGCCACTTGATCTGGCAGTCCACGCCGTAGCGCAGGGCCAGCTGTCTGCGCACGGCAAGGCTGGCCAGCAGGGGCAGGGTGGCGGGCTGCGCCAGCGGCTCCCGGATGGCGACTGTGTAGTACAGCGCCTTGCCCTCGGCGTTGACCCAGGTGCGGCCCAGGCGGCCCCGCCCGGCGGTCTGGTTGGTGGTATATACCGCGCCCACAGGGCCGAACTCTTCAAAATGCTCTTTCATATACGCGTTGGTGCTGCCGCATTCGGGCAGATAACGCACCTCATTGATGCTCATTGCTGCGGTACCTCTTTGTGTGCAAAGCTGGTGATCTTGCCCTTGTCCAACAGCATCACGCCGTAGGTGTTGGGGCCGGTGTAGCAGCGGCCGCAGGAACCCGGGTTGAACAGGAACACGCCGTTTTTCTGGAGGGCGATGGGTTTGTGGGTGTGGCCGAACAATGCCACCTCAGCGCCGCGGGCGGCGGCGGCATCCGCCAGCGTGTCCAGATCGTATTTTACACCGTACATGTGACCATGAGTATAGAAAACAACCACCTGATCGAAGGCGGCCAGCCCGTCCAGCGGCTCCAACGCGCCAAAATCGCAGTTGCCGGCCACGGCGTAGACCTTCATTTTGGGGTGCAGGGTCAGCGCCTCTTCCAGATCGCGCAGGCCATCTCCCAAAAAGACAACGGCATTTGCATCGCTTTCTGCGTGCAGGATGCGCTCCACTGCACTGGCGCTGTTGTGGCTGTCGCTCAGGATCAAAAGTTTCGTCACGGGACTACGTCCTCCTTATTTATACATATTAAACCTCTCAGTCGCCTTCGGCGACAGGTACGGGTTGCGGCTCCCAGCATTCATTTCGTGTTGTAAACAACACTTATGTCTTGCTGGCCGCGGCCCCAACAGCAACGCCCTTTATCCGCCACTGGCGGCGGTTGTTGCTGTTGCTCCTGGTAGGGGAGCCAAGCTTACGTTCTTGTCTCTCCTGTCAGGAGAGGGGGCAATGCGAAGCATGGACAGAGAGGTCAATCTGCCTGCAAAGCAAGCAGCTGCTTGTACACTTCACTCTTGGAATACGGCGTGCCCTGCGCGGCGGCCTTGGCGGCGGCAGAGGCTGCATAGCCGTTCCGGGTCAGTTCCAGCGCCCGCTGGGCGGCCTGCTCCAATGTCAGTTCTTCTTCGGCTTCGGCGGCGGGCGCACCGGCCATCACAAGAACATACTCGCCGCGGGGGTCATTCTCGGCATAATGGGTCTGGGCCTCGCCCAGCGTCGTTTTCCAGATTTCCTCGTGGAGCTTGGTCAGCTCCCGGCAGAGGGTGATGCTCCGCTCAGGGCCGAAGGCGGCGGTCAGGTCGTCCAGCGTGGTGCGCAGTTTGTGGGGCGCTTCGTAGAAGATGACCGTCCGCTTTTCCCCCTGCAGCTCGGCCAGCCGCTCCCGCTTCTGCTTTTTGTTCACAGGCAGAAAACCCTCGAACACCCAGCGGGAGGTGTCCTGACCGGAGACGGCCAGCGCCGTCACACAGGCGGAGGCTGCCGGAACAGGCACCACCTTGATGCCCCGGGCCAGCGCGTCCCGCACGATCACCTCGCCCGGGTCCGACACACAGGGCATACCGGCATCGCTGCACAGGGCGCAGTTCTCGCCTTCCTCAATGCGGCGCAGGATCCCCTCGCCCTTCTGCAGGGCGTGCTCGTAGTAGCTCACCATCGGCTTTTTCAGCCCCAGAAAGTTGAGCAGCTTCATGGTCACGCGGGTATCCTCCGCGGCAATAAAATCTGCCGCGCCAAAGGTGGCTGCCACACGGGGCGGCATGTCATCCAGGTTGCCGATGGGTGTGGCAACGATATAAAGAGTACCTGCCATAGTATCCTCCCATTTGATTTGTACAAAACCTCTCCGTCATCCCTACGGGATGCCACCTCTCCTACTAGGAGCCGCAACCCGTACTTGGCGCGCAGCGTTTGAGAGGTTCAGCGTCCATACAGTGCCGCGCCTGCCGAGATGAGCACATCCGGCTCGACCCGCAGCCCTGTTTTTCGGTTCTTCTGTGCTTCCACCAGAAACAGCCAGGGGGCGGCATCCGGCCGGTTCTTCACAAAGGCCAGCCGCTTGGGCTCCAGCCGGTTGGCCCGCAGGACCGCCAGCACCTCGGCCAGCCGCTCAGGCCGGTGGCAGAGCGAGAGCCGCCCGCCATCCTTCAGCAGCCGGAACGCGCATTTGCAGACATCGTCCAGCGTGCAGTCCGTCTCGTGGCGGGCAGTGGCCCGGGCCCTGTCGGCGGCCTGTTCCCCTGCTGTGAAATAGGGCGGGTTGCAGGCGCACAGGTCGTAGCTGCCCGCGCCTTCCCGGAAGGAGCGCAGGTCGGCGCAGACGGGCGTGACGTGCTCAATGCCCTGTTCGGCGCAGGCGGCGGCCAGCAGCGCGCTGGCTTCGGGCTGCAGCTCCAGCCCCAGGCAGGGGCCGCGGTGGCCACGGTCGTGCCATTCCAGGCTTACGATGCCGCAGCCGGAGCACAGGTCGGCGGCGCGCCAGGCCCGCTTTGGCTCCGAAAACCGGGCCAGCAGCAGCGCGTCTGAGCCAAAGCGGTGCACGGCTGAACAATAGACTCTTGTTCTATTATACAAAATCTCGGTGGAATGTTCCATATACAGCACCTAAAATCCACTGCCAAAATATCGGGCGGAAAAATCGGGGAAAATTGTGCATGAAAGAAAAGCAGCAGACCCGCTTTTGACAGGTCTGCTGCTTTTGATGCGTTTTTTCAGTGTTCGCCGTGAAATTATTCAGCAGCGATAGCACCGGTGGGGCAAGCACCCTCGCAAGCGCCGCAATCGATGCAAGCGTCTGCATTCACAACTGCAACACCATTCTCAATGGTGACAGCACCAACGGGGCAAGCGCCCTCGCAAGCGCCGCAGCCAACACATGCGTCAGAAACCTTGTGTGCCATAATAAAACTCTCCTTTTATCACCCGTGCACTAGCTTTAAGAAGAAGTCTGCCCTCGCACGGTGCCAGCAGGCTTCCCCGGAATTCATCCTTGTCTGCATTCTAACAAAGTGGAAAAGAAAAGGCAAGACTAACCGTGTGCCATAAAAGCCCAAAGTTTTATTTTTGTGGGGTTGCACAAAAGCAAGGCCTAACTTTGCGGGAAAATTAAGAGAGTTTTTTGGCGAAAATCACGAAGAAAGGTTAGTTTTATGATACTAACCACAGTGATATCCCACTATTTTTCTGGGAATTATTTCTCTTTTTTGGGGCATTTGCCGCAGCCCACATTGCCCTTTTCATCGGCGGCTGCCACCACCGGGGCGGGGTTGCGCACACCGGAATAATCGTCGTCCGGGTCGGGGCGGCGGGGTGCCCGTTTGCCGCCGCTGATATACTCACACACGCCCACCTTATAGTAGCGCGGGGTCAGGGCTTCGGTGCCGCAGCGCACCCGCAGGTAGCCGGAGATGGGGTTCACCTCCAGCACGGTGCCCAGACCATCCGGGGTGCGCACGGTGCTGCCCACCATGGGCATGATGCTGTTCAGGTATTCGTAGGCGTTTTCCTCGTAGGAAAGGCAGCACATCAACCGGCCGCAGGCACCACTGATCTTGGTGGGATTCAGGGAAAGGCCCTGCTCCTTGGCCATCTTGATGGAAACGGGCTGGAAATCCTTGAGGAAGCGGCTGCAGCAGAAAGGCTGGCCGCAGATGCCCAGACCGCCGATCATCTTGCTCTCGTCGCGCACGCCGATCTGGCGCAGCTCGATGCGGGTGTGGAAGATGCCGGCCAGATCCTTGACCAGTTCGCGGAAGTCCACCCGGCCGTCGGCGGTGAAGTAGAACATGATCTTGGAGCGGTCAAGGGTGTACTCGGCCTCCACCAGCTTCATTTCCAGGCCGTGGCGGGCAATGCACTCCTGGCAGGTGTGGTAGGCGCGCTTCTCATCCTCGCGGTTCTGGCGCATCCGCCGCACATCCACGCTGTCGGCCATCCGGGTGATGGGCTTGAGCGCCTTGGAAACGGCGCTGTCGGCGATCTCCTTCACGCCCTGCACCACCTCGCCGCACTCAATGCCGCGGGCGGTCTCCACGATCACGTATTCGCCGGCTTTGATGTCGGCCCCGGCAGGGTCGAAATAATAGCTTTTGCCGTTTTCCTTGAAACGGACAGAGATGACTTTTTTCATACTGTTCCTCACAGGGGAAACTCCCCTATCTTGTAAAAAGGCCTGCAGAAGGGCCTATAGATCCATTCTGAAGATTATTATAGCATAAACGTTGAAAATTGAACAGCCCTCTCAGGCTCACTTCGTTCGCCAGCCCAGGTTGTGGCTCC
The DNA here is from genome assembly GCF_023347335.1 of Faecalibacterium sp. IP-3-29. Taxonomy (NCBI): domain Bacteria; kingdom Bacillati; phylum Bacillota; class Clostridia; order Eubacteriales; family Oscillospiraceae; genus Faecalibacterium; species Faecalibacterium sp. IP-3-29. Next base: position 28,844 of record NZ_CP094471.1, read on the forward strand.
CAGCAGCTGCTTCGTGCAATTGCACTCGCACCTTGCTGGCCACTGCCCCAACAACTCCTCCCTCAATCCGCCACTGGCGGCGGTCGTCGTCGTTGCCCCCAAAGGGGGAGCCGATAAAAAAATTTCATCCTCTGCAACATTCCGCCCCGCTCATTCGTATCCCACTTGAACTCCGTCTGAAATTTGATCTCAAAAACGTCAAAAAACTGAGGTATCATCCGGATTTCACAAAAGATTTTCAAGATTTGCTAAAGAATCTCCGGGCAAGCCTTGCAAGCCCCGGAACCGGGTGTATAATAGGGGTATCGACTTTGAGCCGCTCTGAGAAAAAGAGCAGCCGCGCAATGCGTGGGAAAACACAGAAACGGTAGGAAGAAATGGAAAAATTCAGCGTCAAAAAACCGTTCACCGTTCTGGTTGCAGTCATCATGGTCATTATGCTGGGCCTTGTGTCCGTGCAGAACATGCAGACCAATCTGCTGCCAAACGTGAACACACCGTACCTGATGGTGGTCACGGTCTATCCCGGTGCCAGCCCGGAGCGTGTGGAGAACGAGGTCTCCGACGTGATGGAGAGTGCGCTGGGCACCATCTCGGGCGTGAAAAACGTCACCGCCACCTCGGCAGAAAACTACAGTCTGCTGCTGATGGAGTTTGAGGACGATACGGACATGAACAGTGCCGTGGTCAAGGTGTCCAACAAGGTGGATCAGACCACCTCCAGCCTGCCAAGCACCTGTATGACCCCCTCCATCATTGAATATACCCTGAACATGAACGCCTTTATGACCGTGGCCGTCAGCCGCGAGGGCAGCGATTCCTATGAGCTGGCCGATTTCGTCAACGACACCATGGTCCCCTATATTGAGCGTCAGGGCGGCGTTTCCAATATTTCCGCCAATGGCCTGGTCACCCGGATGGTGCAGGTGCAGCTTGACCAGGAAAAGATCGATGCCATCAACGAAAAGCTGCTGGAAGTCATTGACGTGCAGCTGGCCGATGCAAAGGCCCAGCTGGACAGTGCCGAAGCCCAGATCGAGGCGGGCAGAAAGCAGTACGAGACCCAGCTGGCCAATTACGACAAGCTGGTCAGCGATACCATCAACAGCCAGTATTCCGGCGAACTGCAGGATTCCTTCATGCTGGTCAAGAAGCAGGCACAGGCCCTTCTGGAGAGCGTCAACCAGCTCATTGCCGTGGTCAACGAGCCGGAGATCCAGCAGGCCCTGATCGATGTGCGGGACGGCCTGCAGCGGGTCGTGGACAAGTTCAATGAGACCGGAATGCAGGATATCGATTCTCTGATCGAGATCGTGGCGGAGCTGCGCGATATCACCGATAAGCTGACCACCGCTTTGCAGGATCTGCAGCAGCGCCTGAACGCGCAGGGCGACACCGCCGGCACAACGGCCGGGGAGCTGGTCGATGATCTGCAGGTGCAGCAGAGCCTGAGCAACATTTATAACACGCTGGAGAGCACCATCAAGGCCATGGACGACGTGCCCGGCCTGATGGATCAGTTCACCCAGATCGTGGGCAGCTATTCCCAGCAGCAGCTGCAGGCCTATATCAAGTTCACCGAGGCCCGCGAGATGCTGAATGATTACGAGAAGCAGCTGGCCGATGCCAAGCAGCAGTATGAGGATGCCAAGCAGATGGCCATGGAGAACTCCGACGTGGCCAAGATGCTGGATATTGACACGCTGGCACAGCTGATCTATGCCCAGAACTTCTCCATGCCCGCCGGTTATGTCAAGGATTCCAGCAACAAGTCCTGGCTGCTGAAGGTCGGCGAGGAGTACGACAGCATCGAGGATATCTCCGGTGCCCTGCTGCTCCATGTGGATGGCTTTGGCGATGTCCGCCTGTCTGACGTGGCCGATGTGCAGATCATTGACAACGCGGAGGACAGCTTTACCCGCCTGAACGGCGAGCGCTCTGTGGTGCTGAAGATCTTCAAGAGCAATTCTTCCAGCGCCGGTGAAGTTTCCGGCAACTGCAAGGCTGCCTTCAAAGAGCTGGAACAGAAATACGATGGCCTGCATGTGGTCGTGCTGTCCAACCAGGGCAACTACATCAGCATCATCGTCGGCAGCATCCTGAGCAGTATGCTCATCGGTGCGGCCCTTGCCATCATCGTGCTGGCCATCTTCCTCAAGGATATCAAGCCCACGCTGGTGGTCGGCATCAGTATCCCGCTGTCGGTGCTGTTTGCCGTGGTGCTCATGTACTTCACCGGTCTGGATATGAATATTATGACGCTGGCGGGCCTGTCCCTCGGCATTGGTATGCTGGTGGATAACTCCATCGTCGTCATCGAGAACATCTACCGTCTGCGCAGCCGCGGCGTGCCCGCTGCCCGCGCGGCGGTCCAGGGCACCAAGCAGGTGGGCATGGCCATCATGGCTTCCACCCTCACCTCTGTCTGCGTGTTCCTGCCCGTCATCTTCACATCGGGTGTCATCAAGAGCCTGCTGCAGCCCATGTCCATGTGCATCGGCTACTGTCTGGCTGCTTCCCTCATCGTGGCCCTGACGGTTGCCCCGGCGGCTTCCTCTACCCTGCTGAAAAACTCCAAGCCCAAAGAGCTCAAGTGGTTCGATAAGGTGCAGGAAAAGTACGTCAAGAGCCTGGAATGGTGCTTCCAGCACCGCTGGGCACCGTTGGGCGCGGCAGTGGTGCTGCTGGTGTTCTGCGGCTGGCGTGTGATGTCCATGGGCGTTGAGATGCTGCCCACCATCACCAGCAACGAGGCCATCGTCACCCTCTCCACCGAGAAGGATCTGACCAAGGAAGAATCCTATGCTGTGGCCGAGAATGTCATTGATGCCCTGCTGGCTGTGGACAACGTGGAAGAGGTGGGCGTTACCACCGACAGCCGCGTGGCCGGAATGGATGTCGGCCAGCTGGGTCTGCCCCAGACCATCACCGACCTGCTGAAAGCCGCCAACAGCTACGGCACCTACCAGATCAACGTGATGCTGGACAAGAGCCTCTCCTCCCGGCAGATCGAACAGGCCCGTGAGGCGCTGGAGGAAGCTGTGAACGGCGTGGAGAACTGCACCGCTACCGTTGAGATCAGCGGAATGCAGGAGCTGACCAGCCAGCTGGATATGGGCCTGACCGTCCAGATCTCCGGCAACGACATTGATACCATGACTGCCCTCTCCGAGAAGGTGGTGGATATGGTCAACGAGATGGACGGCTTTACCAATGCCACCAACGGTCTGGGTAGCGGCGATGCCACCATCAACCTGCAGATCGACCGGGATAAGGTCCGTTCCTACGGTCTGACCGTGGCGCAGGTCTACCAGCAGATCGCCGCCAAGCTGACCACCACCACCACGGCCCAGACCCCCGTTGCCATCGATGGCTCCACCATGAATGTCCAGATCAGCAACAATCTGGACCCCATGACCAAGGAAAACATGATGGATATGACCTTTACGACCTCCGTTATGGCCGCCGACGGCACCACCGAGACCGGCACCTGCACGCTGGGCGATATGGCCACCTGGGTCACCGGCTCCACCCCGGACTCCATCACCAGCAAGAACCAGACCCGCTATATCAGCGTGACGGCGGACGCGGTGGAGGGCACCAATACCACCACCGAGACCCGCGCGCTGGAAAAGAAGCTGAACGAGTTTGCCGCATCCGATGAAATGCCCGAGGGCTGCAGCTTCTATATGGGCGGCGGCTCTGAGATCAACGGCATGGTGGTGGATCAGATGGGCCAGTGGATGTTCCTGGCTCTGCCCTTCGTCTACCTTGTTATGGTGGCCCAGTTCCAGAGCCTGCTCTCCCCCTTCATTGTTCTGTTCACCATTCCGCTGGCCTTTACCGGCGGCCTGCTGGGTCTGCTGCTCACCGGCCAGCAGCTGACTATGATCTCCCTGATGGGCTTCATCGTCCTGATGGGCACGGTCGTCAACAACGGCATCGTGTTCGTGGATTACGCCAACCAGCTGCGCATCGGCGGCATGGAGCGCCGCGCGGCCCTGATCGCCACCGGCAAAACACGAATGCGCCCCATCCTGATGACCACCCTGACCACCGTTCTGGCCATGCTCCAGCTGGTGTTCAGCGGCGATATGGCCAGCCAGCTGATGAGCGGCATGGCCATCGTCATCATCTTCGGCCTGACCTACGCCACCCTGATGACCCTGTACGTTGTGCCCCTGATGTATGACATCCTCTTCAAGAAGCCGCCGCTGAACGTGGATATCGGCGATGAGAACCTTGACGACATCCCCGATGATGCCGCCGAGTATATCGCCCAGAACACCGCTCAGCCGGAGTAAGAAAACTTCCCCAAAGCACCCTTCACAGCTATGTGAGGGGTGCTTTTTTGATACTTGCAGTATAGATAAAATGATGATAAAATATAAACGTAGAAAAGTACTCTTTTTCTGAAACGAAAGGATGGCGGAAATGCGGTTCGTACAGTTGGATGAGAAGAATGAAGAACGCATGAATGCTATCCGTAAATTCACCCTGATGGATGACACCTTTATGACACAGGTGTTTTCAGGAGATAAAGAGAGCACACAGGAGCTGCTTCGCATCATCCTGAAACGAAAGGACCTGACCGTCGCAAGGTCTGCAACACAGCTTACGATCGGCAATCTGTTTGGCCGTTCTGTACGGCTGGACATTTATGCAACGGATGATGCAGGCAAGCAGTATGATATCGAAGTACAGCAGGAAGATAAGGGAGCCGCTCCGGAACGGGCGCGGCTGAACAGTGCGATGTTTGATTCCCGCCTGACGACTTCTGGTGAAAAATATTCTGACCTGCCTGAGACATATATCATATTTATTACGGCAAATGATGTTTTGGGAGATGGTCTGCCAGTTTACAATATTGAACGGACGATTCAGGAAACCGGGAAGCTGTTCCACGACCGTGCACATATCGTATATGTGAACGGCGCATATCGGGGAACGGATGAGGTCGGTGCGCTGATGCAGGATTTCCGCTGTGATGACTATCGGGATATCCGGAACCCCAAAATAAGGGCAAGAGTAAAATACTTTAAAGAAGAAACGGAAGGAGTGGCAGCTATGTGCAAGACAATGCAGGTGATCGTTGATCGGGAACGAGAAGATGCCGAGGTGGCAAAGGGAAAGCGCATTGCGCTCAATCTCTGGAAGAACGGAGAGCATGATCTGGATAAGATCGCCCAGACCACCGAACTTTCGTTAGAACAGGTGCGGGAGGCAATTACCGAACCGTGTTCTGCATAAGAAAACTTCCCCAAAGCACCCTTCACAGCCATGTGAGGGGTGCTTTTTGTCAATCTGCTAAAAAATTTGCCGCAGCTTTGGCACAGTCTCCAAAAATTGGGGAATTCAATAAAAAATATTGACAGGGGGGGGGGGGGGTAGATGTAAAATGAGGTCACACTACGGAAGGTGTAGGGGTATGCTTTCTGTGTGGTAAAATATCATTTTACATTGGAGGTTCTACAAATGAAAATGCTCAAGAAAATGGCCGCTCTTCTGCTGGCCGGCGTTATGGCAATGGCACTGCTCACCGCTTGCGGCGAGGACAGCGCACCTTCTTACCGTCTGCAGAAGATCGTGGAAGCAAATCAGAAGTCCGGTAAAGTCTACGCAGATATGACGTTGGTGGATAAGGAATCTTCTGCGAACTACGTGTATGCCATTAACGGCCAGAATATGTACGCAAAGATTCAGTTTACCGCAAATAACTCGATGGAAGTTGTCGTTAAGGATGGCAAGGGTTATTATAAGAATCAAGCTGGCCAGTGGGTTGAGTCTCCTAGCATGGGCGAATCTCTGAAGCAGGGTTCTACTGCTATTACTCCTGTTGCAGGTAACATTGTGGTTGCACCGGAGTACAAGATTGAGGCTACTGGCGAGACCATGTATGCAGAAACCATTGTATCGAATGGACAGGAAATTGCCTACTGCTTCAATGGCGATAAGCTGGCCTATATTGTCACGACCGTTGAGGGACAGACGATCACGCTGAAGGTCAATAAGTGGGAAAATAGCTATGACCAGGCAATTCAGGATAAGCTTGACCTGAAGGCATAAGTACAAATTCAAAATTCATACAAGCCCCGGAGCGCCTACCCCTGGCCCTCCGGGGCTTTTTTGGGCCTATGGGGCAGAACTTACAAAAAATCTCTCGAAATATTGGATAGATTCCCTTAAAAAATGCCAACACAGAAGGAGAAAATTGTGATATAATCAAAACAATAAAGGATAAAACAGAGAGTGTGCTGTCCCCAAAAAATACAAAAGGAGGCGAGCCCTATGGCACAGTTTCTCTCCAAGCCCTTTGGCATGACCCCAAACGGCGAAAAGATCAATGAATACATCATCTCGAACCCCGGCGGGCTGGCGGTCAGTGTGCTGAACTACGGCTGTATCATCAAGAATATCTGGGTGCCCACCAAGCGCGGGCCGGTGGATGTGGTGCTGGGCCACGACACCTACGCCGATTATGTCAAGGACTTTGAATCGTCCGGCAGTACCTGCTGCGGCGCGTTCGTGGGCCGGTACGCCAACCGCATTGAGAATGCCGTGTTCAATGTGGGCGGCAAGACCTATCAGCTGGAAGCCAACAACGGCAAAAACCACCTGCACGGCACCTTCCCGCGCAAGCTGTATGAGGTAAAGGCCTTTGGCGATACCCTGCTTCTGGAGGCCGAGAGCCCCGATGGAGAGGATGGTTTCCCGGGAAATCTGAAGATCTCGGTGCGGTATATCCTGACCGAGGACAACGCCCTGCGGATGGACTACCGTGTCTCCTCTGATGCCGACACCATCATCAACCTGACCAACCACACCTACTTCAATCTGGATGGCGGCGGCGATGTGCTGGGCCAGAAGCTGCGCATCTATGCGTCCCGCTATCTGGAGGGCAACAACGAGACCTGCCCCACCGGCAATATCCTGCCCGTGGCGGGCACGCCGATGGATTTCCGGGCGGGCAAGCCCATTGGCCGGGACATCGACACCGGCTTTTCCCAGACCACCATGGTGGGCGGCGGCTATGACCACTGCTTTGTCATCGACAGGGGCCGCGGTGCCAGCCAGAGCCTGTGCGCCTGGGCTTCCAGCGATAAGACCGGCATCAGCATGAAGGTCTATACCACCCAGCCCGGCGTGCAGCTCTACACCGGCAATTTCCTGCAGGACTGCCCTGCCCCCGGCAAGGGCGGCGTGCCGATGCAGAAATACGGAGGCTTTGCGCTGGAGACCCAGCACTTCCCCTGCAGCCCCTCCCACCCGGAGTTCCCCTCCACCGCCCTGCGGGCCGGGAAAGTGTTCCGTGCCAACACCACCCTGCGGTTCTTCACCGGCAAACAGTGCGGGAAACTGTAAAATGCAGCCCTCTCATTCAAAGCCTGACAGCTTTGCCCGGGAGGGCCTTTTTCTCTGATTTGCACAAAGCGTTCCATCACTCCATGTGCAAAACACAAAAAACGCTTGTAAATCAATGCGCGGAAAAATAAATGGAAACAAAAATCCATCCTTATAAAATTCCCGTTACTTGATTCTGCGGCCAAAACGTTGTATCCTTGTGGCAGAAGGCGGGCCTGCCCCGCGCAAGCAACTTTGGTGACGAGAAGAGAGGTACTTTTATGGCAATTTTGGTTTCCGGCGGTGCCGGTTATATCGGCAGCCACACCTGTATCGAACTGCTGAACGCTGGCTTTGACATCGTGGTGGCAGATAACTATTACAACGCTTCCCCCGTGGTGCTGGATCGGGTCAAGCAGATCACCGGCAAGGACTTCCGGTTCTATCAGGCCGATATGACAAAGCACGAGGACGTGGAGAAGATCTTCACCGAGTGCCCTGATATCGATGCTGTCATCCAGTTTGCCGCCTATAAGGCTGTGGGCGAGAGTGTTTCCAAGCCCATCGAGTACTACTATAACAACCTCAACTGCACCCTGGTCATTCTGGACGTGATGCGCCGCCACAACTGCCGCAACTTCGTGTTCAGCTCCTCCGCCACCGTCTACGGTGACCCCGCCAGCGTGCCCATCACCGAGAATTTCCCCGTGGGTGCCACCACCAACCCCTACGGCACCACCAAGGCCTTTACCGAGCGCATCCTGACCGATGTCTGCAAGGCTGACCCCACTCTGAATGTGGCCCTGCTCCGTTACTTCAACCCCATCGGTGCCCACAAGTCCGGCCTGATCGGCGAGGACCCCAACGGCATCCCCAACAACCTGATGCCCTACATCGCCAAGGTGGCCGTGGGCAAGCTGGAAAAGGTGCACGTCTTTGGCAACGACTACCCCACCCCCGACGGCACCGGCGTGCGCGATTACATCCATGTGGTTGACCTGGCCCGGGGCCATGTCTGCGCCATCAAGAAGCTGCAGACCAACTGCGGCCTGTTCATCTGCAATCTGGGCACCGGCCACGGCTACAGCGTGCTGGATGTCATCCATGCCTTTGAGAAGGCCTGCGGCAAGCAGATCCCCTATGTGATCGATCCCCGCCGCCCCGGCGATATCGCCGAGTGCTATGCCGACCCCACCAAGGCCAAGAATGAGCTGGGCTGGGTGGCTGAGTACGGCATCGAGGAGATGTGTGCCGACAGCTGGAACTGGCAGAAGAACAACCCCGACGGCTACCACACCGTGAAGTAAACAGAACTGTTCTCAAAACGCACCTTTGAACGTGAAAATTCAGGGGTGCGTTTTCTTTTGCCCGGAAATCTGCCGGAACAGGAGAAAGATTTCTACAAAAAACAGCGGGGACAGGCGAGAATTTTTGCCGCTTCCTGCCTTGACAATGCCTTTGAGTTAGCTTATATTAAGACTGTTCACATACACTAACATTTTGTCGAAGGAAAGGCATCTGCCATGACATTAAAGGAACTGAAGATCGGCGAAAGTGCCGTGATCGATACAGTGGGCGGAACGGGAGAACTCCGCCAGCATTTTCTGGATATGGGGCTGATTCCCGGCGAGAAGGTCACGCTGGTGAAATTTGCCCCCATGGGAGACCCCATGGAGCTGCAGATCCACGGCTATGAGCTGACCCTGCGGCTGGACGATGCGGCACGGATCGAGATCACCCCGGCGGAAGCACCCGCAGCAGCTCCGGCACGGAAGGCTGGCCGGATGGTGGAGCACCCGGGCCTGGGCGAGGGCGGCCGCTACCACACCAAAAAGGGCGAACACCCGCTGCCGGAGGGAACGGTGCTGACGTTTGCGCTGGCCGGAAATCAAAACTGCGGCAAAACGACCCTGTTCAACCAGCTCACCGGCTCCAACCAGCATGTGGGCAACTTTCCGGGCGTGACAGTGGACCGCAAGAGCGGTGCCATCCGGGAATATCCCGATACCGAAGTCACCGACCTGCCCGGTATCTACTCCATGTCGCCCTATTCCAGCGAGGAGATCGTGACCCGCCAGTTCATCATTGGCGAAAAGCCCACGGGCATCATCAACATCGTGGATGCCACCAACATCGAGCGCAACCTGTACTTAACGATGCAGCTGATGGAGCTGGACACCCCCATGGTGCTGGCACTGAATATGATGGATGAGGTGCGCGGCAACGGCGGCACCATCAACATCAACGAGATGGAAGCGATGCTGGGCATCCCGGTGGTCCCCATTTCCGCCGCCAAGAACGAGGGCGTGGATGAGCTGGTGGATCACGCCATCCATGTGGCAAAGTATCAGGAGCGTCCGGGCCGGATGGACTTCTGCGGCGAGGATGACCACGGCGGTGCGGTTCACCGCTGCATCCACGGCATCATCCACCTCATCGAGGACCACGCCCGGGCGGCGGGGATCCCGGTGCGCTTTGCCGCCACAAAGCTGGTGGAAGGCGACCCCCGCATTGAGGAGGCCCTGAAGCTGGATCAGAACGAAAAAGAGATGATCGAGCATATCATCCTGCAGATGGAGCAGGAGCGCGGTCTGGACCGCGCCGCTGCCATTGCAGACATGCGGTTCCACTTTATCCATCAGCTGGTGAATCAGACCGTGGTAAAGCCCCACCAGAGCAAGGAGCAACTGCGCAGCGCAAGGATCGACCGCTTCCTCACCGGAAAGTACACGGCGATCCCGGCGTTCGTGGGCATCATGGCGCTGGTGTTCTATCTGACCTTCGGCGTGATCGGCGCGGGGCTGCAAGGCCTGCTGGAACTGGGCATTGAGAACCTGACGATCCTTGTGGACAATGCCCTGACGGCGTGGAACGTCAACGAAGCAGTGCATTCGCTGGTGATCGACGGCATCTTTACCGGTGTGGGCAGTGTGCTGAGCTTCCTGCCCATCATCGTGACCCTGTTCTTCTTCCTTTCCCTGCTGGAGGATACCGGCTATATGGCCCGTGTGGCCTTTGTGATGGACAAGCTGCTGCGGCGCATCGGTCTTTCGGGCCGCAGCATCGTGCCCATGCTCATCGGCTTTGGCTGCACGGTCCCCGGCGTGATGGCAAGCCGCACGCTGCCCTCGGAGCGGGACCGGAAAATGACCATCCTGCTCACGCCCTTTATGAGCTGCTCGGCCAAGCTCCCAATCTACAGCCTGTTTGCGGTGACCTTCTTCCCGGAGTACGCCGCACTGGTCGTGGTGGGCCTGTATTTCCTGGGCATCCTTGTGGGCATTGGTATGGCCTTTCTGCTCAAGGGGACGCTGTTCAAGGGCGAGGCCGTGCCCTTTGTCATGGAGCTGCCCAACTACCGCCTGCCCGGCCTGAAAAATGTGGCCCAGCTGCTCTGGGAAAAGGCCCGGGATTTCCTCGAGCGTGCCTTTACGGTCATCTTCCTGGCAACCATCATCATCTGGTTCCTGCAGAACTTTGACTTCCAGCTCAGCCTGACCGCAGACCCGCAGGAGAGCATCCTGGCCTGGATCGCCAGCGGCATCGCGCCGTTGTTCGCGCCGCTGGGCTTTGGCGACTGGCGGGTGTCCACGGCGCTGATCACCGGCTTTATGGCAAAGGAGAGCGTCGTCTCCACCCTTACCATCCTGTATGGCTCCTCTGCCGCACTGGGCGCGGCGCTCAGCCCGGCGGCAGCGGCTCCCCTGCTGGTGTTCTGCCTGCTCTACACCCCCTGCATCGCCGCTGTGGCATCGGTCAAGCGGGAGATGGGCGGCCGCTGGGCCACCGTTATGGTCGTGAACCAGTGCGTTGTGGCATGGCTTGCCGCGCTCATTGTGCGGTTCCTCGCCGTGGCGGTGCTGTGACCCTGTCCTGAAGCATATCAAAAGCCCGTACCGTGAAAATCTTCATGGTGCGGGCTTTTTGCGTTGGACAAAATATATGGATCAGTTGATTTCACGCCGCCTGCCCTTGACAACAGAGATTTCCTGTGCTAAAATACTTCAAAAATGAACAATTCAAAAAGAGAGAAAGAAGGGTGCGCAATGCGTGAGCTGAACCCCAGTGTGGAATTTGCCAACAAGACGGGCCTTGCGTACAGCACCGTCTGCAAGCCGCTGTGCCAGAAGCTGCACCTGCCGCAGACAGCGTTTGATATCCTGATGTTCCTTGCCAACAACCCCAGCTACACGACCGCCCGCGATATCGTGGAAGTGCGCCACATCAAGGCGAACCTTGTCTCGGTGAATGTGGACAAGCTGGTGCAGGAGGGCTTTCTGGAGCGCCGTCCGGTGCTGGGCGACCGCCGCAAAACGGAGCTTGCCTGCACCGAAAAGGCGCAGTCCATCATCGAACAGGGCCGCAGGATGCAGGATGATTTCATCCGCCGCCTGATGGCAGGGCTGGAGGAAGAAAAACTCGAGATATTTTTTGAAGTCATCGATACGATGAGCGAAAATCTGGATGCGATCCTAGAAGGAGAAAAATAAGATGAATCTGCTGTTTACCATCATTGTTACCTTTTTTGCCGGGATGGGCGCGGGCCTGGGCACCGGCTTTGCGGGCATGAGCGCCGCCGCGGTCATCAGCCCGATGCTCATCACCTTCCTGGGGATGGACCCCTACATGGCGGTCGGTATTGCCCTTTCCTCGGATGTGCTGGCCAGTGCGGTGTCTGCCTACACCTACCACAAAAACAAGAACCTGGATATCAAGAACGGCCTGATCATGATGGCCAGTGTGCTGCTGTTCACCGTGGTGGGCAGTTGGGTGGCAAGCCTGGTGCCTTCCACCACCATGGGCAGCTTCTCGGTGTTTATGACGTTCCTGCTGGGCATTAAATTCATCGTCAAGCCCGTTATGACCACCAAAGAAGCCATGCAGGGGGTCTCTGCTGAGAAGCGTGCCCTCCAGTCCATCGTCTGCGGCGTGGTCATCGGGATGATCTGCGGCTTTATCGGTGCCGGCGGCGGCATGATGATGCTGCTCATCCTGACCAGCGTGCTGGGTTACGAGCTCAAAACTGCCGTGGGCACCAGCGTGTTTATTATGACTTTCACCGCCCTGACCGGTGCGGTCTCCCACTTTGCCATCGGCGGCGCACCGGACTGGACCGTGTTCATCCTCTGCGTCCTGTTCACCCTGCTGTGGGCCCGCATCGCCGCTGTCTTTGCCAATAAGGCCGATGCCAAGACCCTGAACCGTGCAACCGGCATCGTTCTGGTCGTGCTGGGCATCGTGGTCATGGGCTTCAATCTTTTGACAAAATAAACTGCAAAAGAAAAGGGCCTGTCTCCCGAAATTCCTTGGAGACAGGCTCTTTTTGTTGTACTTTGGGAAATTACTTTTCTTCGATGGTGGAGTGCTCGATCACCCAGTCGGCGGCGCGGCGGATGGCCTCGCTGCGCTGCATGGCGGGGATGTTGGCGTTGGCCTTGACCTCTTCCAGCGTTTTCTTGGTGCGGTCGGCGCGCTCCTGCAGGTTCTTGGTGATCTCCTCATCGGTGGGCACCAGACCCTCGTTCTGGGCGACCTGCAGCAGAGCCATCCGGGCGCGGGTGTTCTTCTCGGCGGCGGCGTGAACGTTGGCCGTGAAGTTCTCGCGGGTCTGGTGGATCTGGCTCAGGTAGCGGTCCAGGCTCATGCGCTGCATCTGGAGCTGCTGCTGGATGTTCTGCATCTCCTGCTGGTAGGTGCTCTCCACCAGAACGCTGGGGAGCTCGCCCTCAGCGGCAGAGGCCAGCTGGGTCAGCACCTGATCCTTGGCGCGGTTCAGGGCGCTGGCGTGCTTGCCGTCGTGCAGCTGCTTGCGCACCTGCTCCCGGAACGCTTCCATGGTGTCCACCTTGCCCACCTTCTTGGCAAAATCGCTGTTCAGGGCGGGCAGCTGGCGGACGCAGACATCAATCAGCTTGATCTTAAAGACAACGGGCTTTCCGGCCAGGTCCTTGACGTGATAGCGTACCGGGAAGGTGACGTTGATCTCGAATTCCTCGCCGCCCTTGTGGCCCAGAATGCCGTCCTCAAAGCCGGGGATCATCCGGCCGCTGCCCAGCTGCAGGGTCTGGTTCTGTGCGGAACCGCCCTGGAAGGGCTTGCCGTCCAGCAGGCCCTCGTAATCGATGTGAACGATGTTGCCCTTGACAGCCGGGCCCTTGTGGGGCACCAGCTCGGCGGCAGCATTGCGGCGGCGCTCCAGCACGGCATCGATCTCTTTGTCGGTGACGGCGGGGGTCACGCACTCCACATGGAAGCCGGTGGTCTGGGTCAGGTTCAGCTCCGGCTGCAGCGGGGTGGTGGCGGTTGCCACAAAGCCCTCGTCCTTTTTAACGCTGACCAGGTCATAGCTGGGATCATCCACCGCCTTGAAGCCGTGCTCGGCCATGGCGGCCTCGTACAGGGCAGGAACATCGCGATCCATCAGGTCGTTGATGGCATCATACCAGAATGTGTGCTCGCCGCGGTCGGCCTCGATCTGAGCACGGTCGGCCTCGCCCTTGGCAAAGCCCTTGATGGTGTAGCTGGCGCGGGTGCGCTCATACACCGCATTGGATGCGGTCTCCAGCTCCTCAGCCGTTGCGCTGAAGGTCATCTTGCAGACACTCTTTTCGGGAGTTTCCACGCTTACCAGTTTCATAGGAATCCAACCTCCGTGTTGCCCCAAAAGGAGCGATTTCAAACATTAATAAAGTTATTATAGCACAAGTGGGGCAAAAGCGGTATAATAAAAGAGAGAAAAAAGTGCGAAGCGGGCGAATTTTGCCCGGCGGAGCACGAAAGGATGTGCATCGGATGCGCTTGTTTGACGTTCTCGGGCCGGTTATGATCGGCCCCTCTTCCAGCCATACAGCGGGTGCCGCCCGGATCGGCTACACGGCCCAGAAGCTTCTGGGCGAGATCCCGGCGCAGGCGGATATCGGCCTGTACGGCAGTTTTGCCACCACCGGAAAGGGACATGGCACGGATAAAGCCCTGGTCGCCGGCCTGCTTGGCCTGCGGCCCGATGACCCCCGCCTGCCCGACAGCTTTGCCCTGGCCGCAGAGCAGGGCATGGCATTCCGGATCCATCCTGTGGAATTGCGCTCTGCGCACCCCAATACCGCTGTTCTCACCCTGACAGGTCGGGAGGGCCGGGTGCTTTCCATGAAAGCCGCTTCGGTGGGCGGCGGGCGCATCCGTGTGACCGAGATCGACGGCGTGCCCGCCGATTTCGGCGGCGACAGCAACACCCTGATCATTCACAATGAGGACACCCCCGGCTGCATCGCCGAGGTGACCACCTGCCTTGCCGTGCGCAGGATCAACGTTGCATCGATGCAGGTGTTCCGCGCAGGAACCGGCGGCTATGCCGTTATGGTACTGGAGTGCGATTCCCACATCCCCCACCCGCTGGAACGGAAGCTGGCGACCCTGCCCGGCATCCTGAAGGTGACCTGCCTGAACATCGACGAGCCCGAAGAAGACGCGGAGGAATGACCATGTCCTTTTTATCCTGTGAAGAAATGTTGGCCGCTGCCCGCAGCCAGAACCTCTCCCTTGCCGAGGCCATCCTGCGCAGTGATCTGGCCGAGAGTCGTCTGACCGAAGAGGCCAGCCGCCATGCCATGCATCACCTGTGGCATGTGATGGAGGCCACCAGCCGGGAGTATGACCCTGCCCAGCGCAGCCGCAGCGGCCTGTCCGGCGGCGATGCCGCCAAGGTGGAACAGGCCCATCAGGCGGGCAGAAGCTATGGCGGGGATTACCTTGCTGAGGTGACCGCCGAAGCCCTCAAGACCGCCGAGTGCAACGCCTGTATGAAACGGATCGTTGCTGCCCCCACGGCGGGCAGCTGCGGTGTGCTCCCGGCGGTGCTGCTTCCCCTTGCCCGTGCAGGCGAGGCCGATGAAGAAGCCATCTGTGATGCCCTCTATGTGGCCGCAGGCTTCGGGCAGGTCATCGCCGCCCGGGCCACTCTGGCCGGTGCCGAGGGAGGCTGTCAGGCTGAGGTGGGAGCCGCCAGCGCCATGGCCGCCGCCGCCCTCTGCCACCTGAAGGGCGGCACGCCGGAGCAGTGCGCCGCCGCTGCCGCTATGGCACTGGGCAACCTGCTGGGCCTGGTCTGCGACCCTGTGGCCGGTCTGGTGGAGGTGCCCTGCATCAAGCGCAATGTTGTTGGTGCCGTGAACGCCGTTTCCTGCGCCAATATGGCGCTTGCGGGGGTGGATTACGCCATCCCCTGCGATGAAGTCATCGATGCCATGGGCCGCGTGGGCAGTCTGCTCTCCCCTGATCTGCGGGAGACCGGTCAGGGCGGCCTTGCCGCAACGCCGACCGGTGTCCGCATCGCCGAGCGTCTGGCAGAGGAAGCCTGAGGTTTGCGCGAAGAATTACGAAGAATACTGAAAAAACGAAAAGACGTACTTTTCTGTACGAAAAAATAAAAAACGAAAATAAAATCAAAAAATCTGCAAAAAACTGTTGACAAACCCCGCCCTGCGTGATAAAATACATCTTGTTCCGACCGGAACGTATGCGTTGGTAGCTCAGCTGGATAGAGTGACTGACTACGAATCAGTAGGCCGGGGGTTCGAGTCCCTTCCATCGCACCAGAAAATGCCGTGAAATCGAAAGATTTCATGGCTTTTTTGTTTTTCTGGCAGAGTCTGCACACTTTTGCACATCTCCTGCACACTTTACAAAAAAGCCATGAACTCTTTGCATCGCTTGCACAGCGTGTATTTCGCTGCACAAAAATTAAGCTTGTCGGGGCGAGGCCCCTCCATCTTGCTTACGCAAGACCGCTTTGTTGCTTAAAAGCCCCACTGGGGCTTTCATTGCTTCGCAAACGCAAATTTTTACGCGAAGAGCACCCGCGTCAGCTCGCGGCGCTCCTCTGCGTCCATCTGCCGGATGGCTTCAAGGATCATTTTACCCGTGATTTTTGTTGCCACCGGCGTTTTGTTTTCCGGGGGTTCCTGCGGCTTTGCACCTGCCACATCCTGCGTGTAGAAGTCGGCTTCGATCTTCTCGGTTAACTCCAACCGGGGTTTGTCCTGCGTGTGGGCGTAGGTGTCCATTAGGACGGTGGCGGTTGCATGGCCGGTGTTGCCCTGCACCGATTTGAAGTCACCGCCAGATTGCAGCAGCTGGTAGGTGGCACTGGAGTGGCGCAGACCGTGGAACACGATCTTCTCAAACTCCGGGTGCTCTGCCCGCCACATACGATACCACTTGGTCAGAACGTCCGGGGCAATGGGTAAGCCGTCTGGTAAGCGGAACAGCTGACCGCAGTTGCTGTACTTTTCCGGGGCGCTCTGCTCGTCCTGCTTCATCTTTTCCAGCCATGCCAGAAGCTCCTCTTTCAAGGGCTTGGTCATGTACAGGATGCGGTTGGACTTTTTGGTCTTAGTCCGCTTGAGGATCAGCGAGGACTTGCTCCCCTCCCGTCTGTCCGGGAAGGTGTGGTAGATCTGGGTAGGATCAATCTTGGACAAGGCGACCTTGTCGGCACGCTGCAGGGCTTTGTTCACTGAGATGGTTCCCCGTCCGTCTGCTGCATCAAAGTCGAGGTCTCCCGGCTGCAAGCCGAGGATCTCACCCTCTCGCAAGGAGAGGATCATGCTCATGTGCACCGCCAGATGCAGGGCGGGGTTTTCGATGGTCTGCAGCGCCGCCAACATGGTGCGCTCATCCCAGATGGTGCGTTCTTCGGTGTTGATCTTGGGGGCTTCACGGGGAGTAGGTGACTTGTGGATCAGATCCCAGTCAACGGCATACGAAAAGGCGGTCTTCAGGAGCGTGTGGACTTCGTGAATGGACGTGCTGGATAACAGCCGTTTCTTCTGATTTTCTGTCAGCTCCTGCTTTTCGCCGTGAACGTACTGGCCGCAAGGGGTCTGGCTCAGGGTGGCGTAGAACTGCTCAATGTCGTAGGTGCGGAGGTCTTGCACCTTCCGCTTTCCGATATACGGCACGATGAGGTTCTGCACCATCGCCACAGATTGGGTGTAGGTCTTGGGAGACCACTTGTGTTTGCTGGACTGAATGGGGATCCACTTGTACAGCATCTCCTCGACCGTCATGGTGTCGGGCACGAGGAAGGTGCCATCCAGCAGTTCCTTCTCCACCGTGATCTTGCGCTCCTGCGCTTCGGCCTTGGTCTTGAAGGTTTCCCAGCCCTTGCAGGGCTTGCCAGCATGATCTTTGTAGTTGTATCGGACGGAATACGTGTTGCCACGTTTCATAATAGATGCCATAGATGTTCCCTCCCTCAGACCGCTGCAAACCAATCATCGAAGCTCTGCTTGCTTACCCGGATGCTGGTACCAAGGCGGATCACCTTGAAATCTTTCGTGGTGTTGCACAGATTGTACGCAGCACGGTTGGAGATCGCCAACAGTTGGGCAATCTCTTCCACCCGGTAAACGAGCGGGGCGTGTCGGACGGTTTTTCTGGTCTGATCAGAAGGTTCTACGGCAGGGTTTTCGGACAATTTCATTGTAGGGGATTCGGGCGCGATTTTCAAGTCCTCACGGGTCAGTTTGGCGGAATTTTTGCGGACATTCGTCATAGGCATGTCTCCTTTGCACTTCTCCAGACCCGGTGCAGCTCCGGTTGAGCTGCACCCTTGTGGGCCGGTAAATATGTAAGGGCCTGCCGCTCCTGACCCGAAGCAGCAGCCCAAAAAAGTGCGAGAACTTGAATTTACGCGCCCCACGCGCCCCAAACCACACAAAAGTACCTTCCTGTGCTGATTTTACAGGGCGCATGGCTGAATTGTATGCGCCCTTTTGGGGCGCATCTTGCCTTCTCTCCCGCCCCGAAGGGCGTGTTGCCGCCCCGCATCCGCCCGAAAGGGCGATACGCGCCCTAAGAAAACAGCGATAACAAGTCGAAACCACTGATTTAGGGCGCGTGGGGCGGGAGAATTTCACTTTTCGTGTGTTTTATGCCGCAGCAAAGGCGGGGTGGACGCATACGCCCCGGAAGCCGCGGTACTTTCCCTCGATGTGCTTGGAAAAGGTCAGGCCATACTTCCCTGCATTTTTCAGCAGGAACTGGCTGAACTTCTTTTGCGGAACAGGCGATTCCAGATTATCCTCGCACCACTTGGTGTAGGCGCGGTAGAGATAGGTGGAGCGTTCCTCGGTGTCGGGCTTGAAGCGGACATACGCACTGGCCTGCATGAACTGGGTCAGGTTATCGCTGTCCGCCATGGCTGCTTCGAGGTTCTGGATGGAACGCTCGCTGATGGTGAACTGATAGCGGTTTGCCAGCAGACGGTGTAACCCCTCCAGCATCCACAGCAGGATGCCGGGACGCTCCTCGGATAACTCTTCGATGAGGAAGGGATTATCCACTCGGGCAGGGTCACGGTCTTTCACCGTGATGAGGATCTGTCTGCGCCAGAAGCCGTCGCTGTCATCGTGAGCGGCCACAAGGTTGCCATTGCCGAAGCAGATGAAACGAACGTACAGCAGACCTTGGACAGCCTGCTTGTTCTTCCGCTCGATGCACAAACGATCCTCGGCGGTGACGATGGACTTGATGTTCCGGGTTTCGGGCAAAGCCACCATGTTCAGGTCGTCATCGACCATGACCAGCTTGTACTCCAGATTTGCACTGGCAAAGCGGTTCGTTTCGATGCGGAGGATGGATTCGGAGTGAGAGGCTTCCCCGAACAGCTTCTTCAGCAGCAAGCCGATGCGGGATTTTCCCTCGCCGCCCTTGCCGGTCATGACCAGCATCTTCTGCGCCTTGGTAGACGGGATCAGAAGATAGCCGAGGTATTCCTGCAAGGTCAGAATGTCCTCCGGGATGAGCAGACCGTCCAGAAATTCCAGCCACTTGGTCGGTGCGGGGGCATCGGGCTGGTATTCCACGGGGAGCCGGTTCAGGCAGAGTTCCTTTTCCGGCACAAATCCCCGCTCGTCCAGAAAGTAGGTTCCGTTCTGGAGATGGATGCGGTCAAGCTGGGGTTTCCATTCAGGGGTATAGGTTTCGATACGGAGTGCGTCCAGAACCTGCTTCTCCTTCTTGGCAAGGTTGTCGAGCACAAAGTCACGGAGGTCGCTGTGGACTTCGTAGAGCAGTGCGTCCTCGTCTACCTCGCCGTTCTGGTCGAACAGCTTCTGTTTCAGGCACATCATGGGGTGTTTCTCTAAAAGGTACTGGCAGTAAGCGGTTTCACGCACTTTGCCCTTACTGTCTACCCAAGGGCATTCACATTCTTCCTCTTCTTCCAGTTCGTCCTCATCACGCCAATCTTCGTTCCTCTTTTTCCAGTCGCTCATGCAATCCCTCCCAATACTTCCGTAGCTCGTTTTCGGTCTGCGGGTCCGGGAGCACCGAACAGTCCAGATAATATTCAACGATGTCAAGGTTCTTTATCGCTTCAAGAAAGCAGGGGTGAAGTTCTTCTGTGGGTGACTGCGGTGCATATCGGACCCGCCAACGCTGCAGACAGCGGTAATAGTCCAGCAGCTGCTGCCGAACGGTGGGCGGTCTGCGGGGAGCAAGCCGCACCTTGCCGTCGGCAAGTGCCATGCCAAAGTCCTCCTTCAACTTTTCCACAGCCTTGTAGGGAGAAAGTTGAAAAAGTCTGCCGACAAAATCGATCACATCGCCATCTACCTGACAGGCGAAACAGTGGAAACGGCTGTCCACCTTCATGCTGGGGTGTTTATCCCCGTGGAAGGGGCAGCACATCATACCGTTCCGGTTTACGGCGAAGCCGTACAGCTCCGCTGCCTGCCGGGTCGAGATGGCGTTCTTTACGTCCGAAAAGACAGAGGTGCTACCCTCCGTCCCAATGGGCGGGGTACAGGCGAAAGGACGAAGCCCGGTGAGGGGCGTGGGTGAGGTTGGGTTTATTCACACATCGATCCGTCAGAGTGTTGTTCATTTGACCTCCTGCTGCGGTACGGCGTGGTTGCGCTCTTCCTTGCGGAAGAAGGCTTCCACGTTCTGTTGTGCGGTGCGGAGTTCACGCAGTTCGATCTGCGCTTTCTTGTAGCGGGTGTAGAACCCGTTTTTCTCCGAGGAAAGGGTCTGATATTCGGCATCCAGCTTTTTGAGGTCCGGCAGTGTCCTGAGCCCGTTGGCCTTGAAATAGGCGCAAGCGGCCTCGTACACGGCAAGCTCTGCACGGTGCTGCTCCTTGAACTTGGCGGAGTTCCGCACAGTCTGGAGCTTCTGTGCAAGAGGCTTGTACTGCCGATAGACCACAAGATGCCCGCGCAGCTCCTTGAGGGAGACCATGCGGGCATCCAAGTCTTTGACCACCGCCAGTGCATCGTCGTGCTGGGTTTGCAGTTCGGCAATGCGCTGGTGCAGGGCATCTTCGCTGAGTAGCTTTTTCTCCTGCAAGAGACACAGGGTCTGCGACCAGCGTTTGAGGTTGAACTTTTTCGCCCAACGCTCATAGCCGATGCCCTTGCCCGCAGCAATGTTCGCCTGAATGTCAACCAGTTTCCTGATCTTATCCGGCTTCTTCTCGCTGCTGGGCTGGATGATGGCGGCAAGCTGGATGTTCTGGGAGAGGGCGGTCAGCACCTGTTCCTTTTCCAGCTTCTTGCTCAGTTTCTTGGCGGTGATGAACTTTGTCCGACCGGGCGGGCAGTAGCTCAACCGCCCTCGGCTCTCTTTCACGGCGATGCCGTGTTCCTGCATGAGCAATGCAGAAAATTCCTCGAAGGTGGTGGTCTTGTTCAGCACAGCGTAGATCTGCTTTCGCAGCTTGTCCAGCTCGGTCTGGTAGACGGTCTGGGTGGGCTGCTGCCCTTCGGCGGCAAGTTTGGCGTTGGCATGGTCGAGGCGGCGTTGTCCGCGCCGCTGCGCCCAATACTCGCGCTCCGAAACATGGTCGCCTTGGGCTTCCAGCAAATTGATCTGGTTCAGATCGGCTTGCTTGCACATCTCCATGACAGCGACACGGAGGTGCCGGAGCATGGCAGAGGTGCAGCGGTGCTTCTTGCCCGCTTCCCAGTCGCACGGCTTGTCCATGAAGGGTTGCCGTTCCACGGTGCGGACGCGCAAGCTGCCGATGACGATGTGGACGTGGATATTCCCGGCACTGTTGTGACCGTCCGGGTGGGTGCAGACGATGGCGGGATGACCGGGGAAGTTGTCCTTGCAGAACTGCAAGCCAAGGGCTTGTGCCTTCTCCATGGTCAGGCCGTTCTCTACTGCGTCCTTCGGGTCGAAGCTCACAATGTAGTGATGGGTCTTCACGTCCTCCCGCCCGCCGTTCTTGCCGTACTTGCGGTTGGCAATCAGGCAGGCCATAGCAAACGAGGATTCGCCGCACTCAAGGGTGTCGAGCAGGTACGAATCCCGCAGCTTGGGTCTGCCCTTCTCGTCCAGAATGGGCAGACCGGTGTACTCGTTGTGCTGAAAGGTGAGATAACTTTCGGCGGCGGCATAGTTAGAGTTCTTCGAGCTTAAATGCTTGATGGTTGCCATACAGTTCACCAACCGTTTCTTCGGCTTTCAGCCGAAAGTTCGTGAGTGCGGACAGTTCCTCCAGAATTTGCGCCCGGAGCTGCTCGGTGTCTTTGCCGCCGGAGTTGAAGTGCCGTGCAAGCTGGTTGAGGTTGCTTCCCACCTTGCTGCACTGAGCAGACAAGGCGGCAAGCGCCGCCAGTGCATCCTCGCCGCCCTGCGCCACCACAACGGTGTGCTTGACGTTTACGCCGTACAGGACACGGCGGACGAGTTCGGACTGGGTGAGGTGGAGTTCTTTGCAGGCGTATGCGATCCGCAGTTTTTCTTCTGCGGTCACTCGGACTTTGATGATGTGTGTCTTTCGTTTTCGCGGCGTGTCATTGCGGTTCTTCTTTGCGTGTACGTTCGGACTTTTCATTTCAGTCATATTCGACCTCCTGTGAAAATGATAAATGCCCACTCCGGGATGGAGAGGGCTATGTAATGCGACACGCCGCTTTCGCACCAACGGTGCGAAGCTAGAGCAGGGTTTGGGGAAGGCACTCCCCAACAAGGATGACTGAGTGGACAGCAATTTTTCAAGCATTGAAAATTTGTGGCCACAGGTCGATACTTGCTTTCGCCCTTTCCGTGCAACACTGAAAATTTCAGAAGTCGAACCGCAATGCACGTTGAAAATTTTGCAGAGCAAAACGTGTGAAAAGGCAAAGCCCCTGCTCATGGTCACCGTTCACACCGAACGCAGTTCCTACCCCTGTTTTGCAGCGGCGTTGTCCGGCTCGCCCACAGAAAGCGTGAGGTCATGGCGCAGTATCTCGTTCAGACGGCTTATGTAGGATTCAAGGTACAGTATGAAGAAAGCCGGACGCAGTGCGGACACTACAACCTGCTTCTTTCAAGCACAAGAATAACACTTTACGGTTGTACAGTCAACAACCAAAAACAAATTTTGGAAGATTGAACAACTACATAAGATTTTATTTGTGAAAAAGAAAAATACCGCCCACGCAGCGCAGCGATGATTTTGTCGGGTGAAACGGCGGCAAAATAGATCGGGTGTGTTGCGGGGCGGTAAAAATCTTCATGGGGAATAAATCCTCGCCGCTCTGTACTTTTCTACAAAATTGGTGGGATTTGCGATAAAGAGTATCATGGATTGCGGAGCGCGTCAAGATGGTTTTGCAAGTTTTATTGCAGTAAAGCGGTGATAGTAGGACTTATATTTAACACACGGCAAGAAACAATTTCCGTTTCGCACATTGTAATGTTCGCAGAAAAAACTTATAATGCTTTTGAACCTGTAGGACACACAAAACGCAGAAAAGAGAGGGAATCATGAGAAAACTGTTCCTTTTGGAAGATGATCTGAGCCTGATCAGTGGGCTGACCTTTGCATTTAAGAAACAGGGCTTTGCACTGGATACAGCCCGGACGCTGGCAGAAGCCGAGGCGCTGTGGTCAGACAGAAAATATGACCTGCTGGTGCTGGATGTTTCCCTGCCGGATGGCTCTGGCTTCGATTTCTGCCAGAAGGTGCGGCGCACATCCAACGTGCCGATTCTGTTCCTGACTGCTTCGGATGAGGAAATGAATATCATCATGGGACTGGAACTGGGCGGGGATGATTACCTGACCAAGCCGTTCAAGCTGGGTGTCCTGTTGTCGCGGGTCAATGCACTGCTTCGCCGTGCAAATGCGTCCAGCGCAGGAGAACCCGTACTGGAATCGGGCAGCATCACCGTCCGGCTGTTGCAGGGGCAGGCATACAAAAACGGAATCTTGCTGGAACTGACCGGCGCAGAGTACAAGCTGCTCTGCTTCTTTATGCAGCATCCGAATGCTGTGCTATCCAAGGAACAAATTCTGGATGCACTGTGGGACTGCGATGGGGATTACATTGACAGCAGTGCCTTAACAGTGTATATCCGGCGGCTGCGGATGAAGATCGAGGACGACCCCGGCAAACCGCAGATGCTGCTGACTGTCCGCGGCATGGGCTATAAATGGAATGGGTAAAGGTGCCGTATGAAAGTATTCGCAAACCGGGAGATCCGAAATTTGTTCCAAGCCGTGCTGGCGGTCTGGGCGGTGGCATTGGCTCTCACGCAGGGCATCGTATGGCATACGACGCATGTATTTTCTTTCGCGTTACTGTTGGTTTTTCTTCTGTTGGGCGGCTGTCTCTGGGGCGTGCTTTTTCGCTATTTCCAAAGGCAGAGCGCGCTTCTGGAACAGGCAGTTCAGCAAATCCAAAGCTGTCTGGATGGCAACCCGGATGCACGACTGGACTGCGACCGGGAGGGAGAATTTTACCGTCTGTTTCACTCCGTTAATGCATTGGCGGCAGTTCTGAGCGCACACGCAGACAACGAGCAACGGGAGAAGCGTTTTTTGAAAAATACCATTGCAGATATTTCGCACCAGCTCAAAACACCGCTGGCGGCGTTGAATATCTACAACGGTCTGCTTCAGGACGAAGCTGTTTCGCCGTCGGAGGTCAAAGAGTTTGCAGACCTGTCCGAACAGGAGTTGGACCGCATCGAAACGCTGGTGCAGAATCTGCTCAAAATCACCCGGCTGGATGCCGGTTCGGTCGTCTTGGAGAAGAAAAACGAAAATGTTGCTGAAATGGTGCAGGATATCGCGCGGCAGTATCACTATCGTGCCAAGCAGGAACAGAAAAAGCTTATTCTGTCCGGCTCAGAGGCGGTTACACTTTGGTGCGACCGTGACTGGATGCAGGAAGCTGTGGACAATCTTGTAAAGAATGCCCTTGACCACACAAAGAGCGGAGATACGATTCAGGTAGAGTGGAATGCACTGCCGTCCATGGTTCAGATCAAAGTGCGCGACAACGGCAGTGGCATCCACCCGGAAGATTTGTACCATATCTTCAAACGGTTTTATCGCAGCCGCTTTTCACAGGATACACAGGGCATCGGGCTGGGTCTGCCGCTGGCAAAAGCCGTTGTGGAAGCCCATCACGGCACCATTGAAGTAGACAGCGAGCTGGGAAAGGGCACGACCTTTACTCTGAATTTTCCGATTCCTACAAAATTGTAGGCTGCGTGTAGGCTTGCAGTAAGGTTGACGTGCTATCCTTTTCTGCACAGACAGAGATCATCCGTCTGAATCGAAGGAACCTGCAAAGTGAGGGATACACTATGGAACTATTAGAAGTCAACCATCTCTGCAAGACCTACGGCAGCGGAGAAACCGCTGTCCATGCGCTGAAAGATGTTCGCTTTTCAGTGCCGAAAGGCGAATATGTGGCGGTCGTTGGCGAATCCGGCTCCGGCAAAAGCACCCTGCTCAACCTGATTGGTGGACTGGATACGCCGACTTCCGGCAAGGTGCTGATTGATGGCAAGGATGTTTTTGCCATGAAAGACCGGGAGCTGACGATCTTCCGCCGCCGCAATATCGGTTTTATCTTTCAGGCATTCAACCTCATCCCGGAACTGACCGTAGAACAGAACATCCTGTTCCCGGTGCTGCTGGACTACCAAAAGCCGGACAGGGCATATCTGGAAGAACTGCTGACCGTGCTGAATCTGAAAGACCGTCGGAAGCATCTGCCAAGTCAGCTTTCCGGTGGGCAGCAGCAACGGGTAGCCATTGGCCGCGCCCTGATGACCCGCCCTTCCCTGATTTTGGCGGATGAGCCGACCGGCAATCTGGACACCCAGAACACCAGCGAGGTCATTGCCCTGCTAAAAGAAACATCCCGGAAATACGAGCAGACCATCCTGATGATCACCCACAACCGCAGCATTGCGCAGACGGCAGACCGGGTGTTGCAGGTATCGGACGGCTGCCTGACCGATTTTGGGAGGTGCCGGGAATGAGCAGCACAGAAATGAAAAGCTATCTGAGCCTGATCCCGATTTCTGCCAAGGTACGCAGACGGCAGAACCGCATGACGATTTTGTGCATCGTCCTTGCGGTGTTTCTGGTCACGGCGGTGTTCAGTATGGCAGATATGGCGATTCGGATGGAAACCTCAAACCAGCTGAACAAAAACGGAAACTGGCATATCATGGTAAAGGATATCTCCCCTGAAACAGCCGCAGAGCTTGCCGCACAGGAGGATGTTGCTGCATTTTCGGCGTATAGCGACATCAACGCTTCCCTTACGGAAAACTACTTTGCCGGAGATAAACGTGCCGCACTGGTAGGAGCAGATGATGCAATCCTTCAAATCTTTCCGGGAATGCAGTGCAGCATTGCCCCGGCGGATGGCGAAGTGCTCGTGACAGCAAACATCCGGGATTGGCTGGATGTTACGGTCGGTACAGCGATTCCGCTGACGCTCCCGGATGGACAGACCATTTCGCTTACTGTCGCAGGTTTCAATGAGGATACCTCCGATGCGAACCAGTATGATGCTGTTGTGCTGGTGATGAACCGCAGTACATTTTCTCAGATTGCCGCACAGGTAGAAGAATCCTTTGAAACACAGTATTTCATCCAGTTCAAGCCACGTACCAATTTGCGGCAGTCCATTGTGAACATCGAAAACAAGTACGGAATTTCAGAAGAAAAAATCTCCGAAAATACTTACCTGATGGCGTTGAACGCAAGCAGCAACAACGATTATATTGTAGGCTTATATGCGGTAGCGGCTGTGTTGGCTGGCATGGTCGTCCTTGCCGGAATTTTTATGATCACAGGCAGCATCAACAGCAATGTAGCGCAGCGTACCAGCTATTATGGAATGCTGCGTTGTCTTGGGGCAGGAAAAAATCAGGTTCGGATGCTTGTCCGGCTGGAAGCTCTTTTCTGGTGTAAAACTGCTGTTCCAGCAGGATGTGTGCTGGGAATCGTTTCCACATGGGGATTGTGTTCCTTTCTGCGTAGATTTATCGGCGAGGAGTTCAGCTCTTTACCAGTGCTTGGCATCAGCCCGGTCGGTATTATCTGTGGTTCCGCGCTGGGACTTATCACGGTTTGGTTCGCGGCATCTTCTCCGGCACGGCGGGCGGCAAAAGCTTCTCCGATCACAGCAGCAACTGGGAATGCGGTGGAAAATGCAGCGGCTTCTCCGTGTCATGCTCGGTTGTTTGGAAGTCGTGCAGAGCTTTCTTTGGGCGTGAGCCATGCAATCTCATCCAAAAAGAACTTGCTTCTGATGACAGGTTCCTTTGCGTTAAGCATTCTCCTGTTTTTGAGCTTTTCGGTTTTGCTTCGATGGGTTGGATTTGCGCTGAATCCGTTGCAGTCCTACGCACCGGACTTATCGGTGGCTGAAACATCCGGGCAAAATGTCCTTGACCCGGTGCTGGTGGAGCAGCTGGAAGCTCTGCCGGAAGTCAAACACGCATTCGGGCGGATGTATTGCCCGCTCCCGGCGGAATATCAGGGAAAACAGGGGTCCATCGACCTGATTTCATACGATACGATACAGTTTGGCTGGGCGAAAAAAGACCTGATTGGCGGAACCCTTCCGCAGGAGCCGGAGGATGGCACATACCCTGTGCTGACGGTATTCGACAAAAGCAACTCCCTGACCGTGGGTGATACCATTCAGCTGGAGGATGCAAAGCTCACAGTTGTGGGTGTATTGAACGACAGCCCGTTCAGTAGTACCGATTCCCCGATTGTTATCTGCACCGAAGAAACCTTCCATCAGCTGACCGGGCAAAACCGCTATGCGGTGATCGATATTCAACTAAAAGATACCACAGCAGACGCAGCCATTGCACAAATACACACCCTGCTGAGCGACACGTTAAACAAGCAGGTTGTTTTTTCCAACCGAATCGAAGGAAATCGGATGATACAAAGCACCTACTGGGCGTTCCATCTGGTGGTCTATGCGTTTCTCATCGTGATTGCAGGAATCACCATTCTGAACATCATCAACAGCATTTCCATGAGCGTGTCGGCACGAATGAAGCAGTATGGCATCCTGCGTGCCATCGGGATGGATGATGCACAGCTGAAACGCATGATCTCTGCCGAAGCTGGCACCTATGCGGTGTCCGGTCTTGTGGTGGGCATTGCGCTGGGTCTTGTGCTGAATCGGAAGCTGTATATCCTGCTCATCACCCATTATTTCGGTGCAGCGTGGCAGATGCCGTGGGGCTGTCTTGCCGTGATTGTCGCAGTCGTGCTGGCGGCTGTGGTGCTGGCAGTATATAACCCGGTCAGGCGAATCCTCATGCAGCCCATTACTGCAACCATCAGTGAATTATAAGCCAGAACAACAGATGCCCACCAGCTTATGGCGAAAACCATAGGTCGGTGGGCATCGTGTTCTTTATAAGGGCTTAATCTTCCGGTCTGCCGTGGTCGCAGCCAAGCGACAGATAACGCTCCATCTCCCCTCTCAGCACCATCTGTGCATACTCCAAGGGCTTGTTGTAGAGCAGCCAGTCCAGCTCTGCCCGCTGTGCCGGGGTGTTGCCGTACTCATCCTCGACGGCGATGCAGTCGATGGCAAGAGTGGTGCCATCTGCGAACCGGGCTTCCACCCGGTTGGTGTCCATATTGTAGCGGCAGGAAAGCAGTTTATTCATGGTGAACCTCATTTCTATATCAAATGGTGTCTGTTCGGATGTCCTAAACCCTGCCATAGAACCGATGTGTTATGTGAGATTGTTGTCGGGACAAAACTGGAAGATTATGCGTGATAAATACCGTTGAAATCCAGCTTTTGGGGCTGTGCGAAACAGCCTGTTTTGCCGGGCTGATTTTGGCTCTGCACACTTTTGCACATTTTCTGCACATCGCAAGGATGGATAACAGGTGCAAAGACGTGCAAGCAATGCAAAGAATGCAATAGAATAACAACAGCAAAATAACGGTGATTCGATTAAAATAACGTTTTAACGTCAAATGATGAAATGGACAAAATGTGCCATTCGGTTCCTACGAATCAGTAGGCCGGGGGTTCGAGTCCCTTCCATCGCACCAGAAAATGCCGTGAAATCGAAAGATTTCATGGCTTTTTTGTTTTGTAAGCCACGGCTGCACGGTTTCTGCACGGTTTTTGCACGGTCGGTGTTATCCATGTCCGATTATGTAGGGCGCTGTATTGCATTGCAATCAGTGCCCTTTTTTGCATCAGGTGAGCAGGGCTAAGCGGAGTTTTGCCTTCATTTCCGGGTCGGCATCCTTGAGCAATTCCAAAAGAGCCGTCATGGAGATGGTGGGGTCGCCTGCGGCGGGTACAGCCTGCGGGCTGGGGGTGTCGGGCTTGGCATAGAAGCCGCTTTCAAACTTTTTGCCCAGCTCCACACGGGAGGACTGCTGGATGTGCGCGTAGGTGTTCACCAGCATATCCGCACTGGCGTGTCCTGTGGTTCCCTGCACCGCCTTGATGTCGCCGCCGGAGATCATCAGTTGGTAGGTGGCACTGGAATGCCGCAGACCGTGAAAGACGATGTGTGGAAACTCCGGGTGCGCGTCCTGCCATTTCAGGAACTTTTTGCGGATGAGCACCGGCTCCACCGCCAGACCGTTGGGCAGCCGCAGTAGTATCCCACTGTTGCGGTACCGCTCCAGGTCGAGGGCTTCTTCCCTTTTCAGCCGTTCTAGCCACTGCTTCAGCTCCTCCCGCAGGGCAGCGGTCATAAAGATGGTGCGGCAGGAGACCTCGGTCTTGGTGTCTTTCAGGATGAGGGAGGTCTTGCTGCCCTCCAGCTTGTCCGGGAAGATGCGGAGGATGCAGCCCTTGTCCACCTGTGCCAGCGTGTCCTTCCGCACCCGCTGCATGGACTTGTTGATACGGAAGGTTCCGATGCCATCTGCTGCATCAAAATCAAGATCCTCCGGGGTCAGACCCACGATCTCGCCCTCTCGCAGTGCGCCCACCAGTGTGAGGTGGACTGCCAGATGCAGGATGGGGTCCTCCATGCTGTCCAGAGCCGCCCGCATTTCCTTTACCGTCCAGATGGTGCGCTCCTGCGTGGACTTCTTGGGGCTGTCCACGGGAACAGGACTTTTGACGAGAATGCCCCATTCCACGGCATACTGGAACGCAGTACCCAGCAGCCGATGCACCTCGTGGATGGTGGTGCCGGAAAGAAACCGCTGCTTTTGCTTTTCGGTGAGCTCCTGCTTCTTTCCCTCGATATACGAACCGCAGGGCGTTTTGCTCAGGGTCGTGTAGAGGTTCTCCATGTGGTAGGGCTTGAGCTTCTGCATCTCCATGCTGCCGATATAGGGGATAATCAGGTTCTGGATGGTAGATAGATTGGATTCGTAGGTCTTGGGTGCCCACTTGTGTTTGCTGCATTGCTTGGGCAGCCAGTCCATGAGGAACTCTGCCACCGTCACCGAGGACGGAATCAGGAATGTGCCAGCGGCCAGTTCATGTTCGATCTGCTTCTTTCGGTTCGTTGCCTCCTCTTTGGTGGGAAAGCTCTCCCATTTGTCGCAGCTCTTGCCGTGCTCGTCCTGATAGGTGTAGCGGACACTGTAAGAACTGCCGCGTTTCGTGATATATGCCATAGATTTGCCTCCTTATCAAGCTGCCCGGTGGAGCCACGCATCGAAGCTGTCTTTCGGGATGCGGATGCTTCCGCCTGCCCGCAGGACACGGAACTCGGTGGTGCTGTTGCACAGGTTATAGGCAGAGCGCAGGCTGATGGCCAGCATTCGTGCGATCTCTTCCACCGTGTACACCAGCTTCGTGGTTGCTGGGCTGTCAGTCGGAGACTTGACGGCATTGGTTTGAGTGACCACCTCCATTGTAGCCGGATCAGAGTCCGACTGCAAGAACTTTTTCGTATAATCTAAAGATTTCACATTCTCGTACATTTTATTACACATAAGCATTGCTCCTTACTTATCGTGGCGCATCGCAGGCTCCTGCGTGCGGTTCTCATAAAAACGAATGACCTCCGGCGGAATGCTGTCCAGCGTTTTCAGGGCAGCTTCATAGTCCTGCCGCAGCTTGGCATCCTCCAGACGCTTCAAGACGCTCCCTTCCTTCGCTTTGTCCAGCGAGGCAGAGAGCGTCTTGTTTTTCTTTTTCAGTTGTCTGTTTTCGATAGCCGTCTCCGTAAAAGCGACCTGATAGCGGTTCAGCTCGGTGCGCATTTTGGACACTGCCGGGATATAGCTGTCCAGCACCTTGCTGATCTCCGCCGCACGGCTCTTGCCGTTGAAGGGGGTGATGCCCACCAGCAGAGCATCCAGCTGCTCCTTCTGCTTGGTCAGTTGGGTCATCTCCTTGAAGATGCGGGGCGGGATGTGCTCCAGTCCGGTCTGGCTGGCACTTTCGCCACGCTCCAGCTCCGGGTACTGCTTGACCATGTGCTGCCAGAACTCGTCCTGCCACTTCACAAGATTCTTGCGGTTGCCGACGATTTCCTTGGCGCTCAACCGTCCATCAGCAGTCAGCGGCACAAAGCAGAGGTGCAGGTGGGACGTTTTCTCGTCCATGTGGACAACAGCCGAGATGAAGGTTTTGGAATCCTGCTTGCTTCTCAGGAACTCCAAGGCGTACTCGAAATACGCCTTGATCTCGCTGCGCGACTTGCCCTTGAAAAACTCCGGGCTGACGGTGACAAGAGCCTCCACCACCCGCACGCTGTCCTTGCGGACACGGCAGTGGGCGGCAGCTATCATGCGGTCGGCTTCTTCCCGGTACCTGCCCTGCGGCTGCACCAGATGGAGGTTGTAGCGGCTCCGGCTCACATCAATATCCGGGTTGCTGGCGTACTGCTCCTTGGTGCGCTCGTTGTGGGCTTCGATGGGGCTGATGGCAGGCCCCTTGTACTTTTTGAACCTTAAAATGCCATATTGGGCTTTCATAGACCACGCTCCTTCTTGGGGTGTACAAAAAATCTGTACGGACTTCAAATAACCTGTACGGTTCGTACGGCGTGCAGAAATTCAAAATACAAACGATAACACGTTTTAATTTGATTCTGCTTGCCGTACGGGTGCGTACGGGTACAGACCGTACAGGTTGTACGAACTTCTTCCGTAAAAAAATGCACTTTTTACGGACAGGGGTGGACAAGCGGCTCGATGCCCACAAAGCCACGCACCCTGCGGCCACCGGGCAGGTAGATGTTGTTGGTGGCTTCAAGGTTATAGCGGCGGTCATTCTGGCGCAGCTCTGCGCTGAAGCGGATGGCCGATACGCTGTGGCAGGCGTTGTCCTCGCACCACTGCTTGTAAATGTCGTAGAACTCCTTGGAACTGATGGAGTAGTCCGCCTTGAAACGGAAGTAGCCCTCGGACTCCATGAAGTCGATGACATTGTTGCTGCTGCGCTTGATGGTGTCCACATTGGCAGCGGCACGTTCGCTGACGGTAAAGCGGAAGTTGTTCTGCACCAGCCGGTGTAGCCCTTCCAGACACCACAGCAGAATGCCCTCCAACTCGGCGCACATCTTCTCGACCAGAAATGGGTCGTCCGTGCGGTCGGCGGGCTTGTCCTTGGTGGTCAGGATGAGCTGACGGCGAAAGAAGCCGTCCGAATGGTCATACAGCGAGGTCAACGCACCGTTGCCGAAGCAGAGAAACCGGGCGTAGATGTCCCGCTGGTAGCTCTGGACACCTTTGCGCTCCAAGTCCAGCTTGGCTTCGGCGGTCACGATGGTCTTGATATAGTTGGTCTTGGGCAGGGCGTTCATGTCCATGTCGTCGTCGATCATCAGCAGGCGGCGTTCCAGATCGGCACGGGCAAAGCGATTGTTCTCCACTTTCTGGACGCTGCCGTTGCTGGCGGCATCTCCCATGAGCCGCTTGAGCACCAGCCCAATGCGGGATTTGCCCTCGCCGCCCTTGCCAACGATGAGCATCATCTTCTGGCCTTTGGTGCTGGGGATCAGGCAGTAGCCCAGATATTCCTGCAAGGTAGGAATGTCGGCATCGTCCAGCAGTTCGTGCAGGAAGGTCAGCCAGCGGTCAGGGGTGGGGGCTTTTGGGGCATACTTCACAGGCAGGCGGTTCTGGCAGAACAGGCGGCTCTCCTGAAAGGTGCCGTCCGGCAGATGGTACACGCCGTTCTGGAGGTGGATGCAGTCCTGTTCGATGGGGAACGGGTCGGAAAAGGCCAGCAGTTTGATGGTCTCCAGAATGTTGGTGACCTTTTTGGACAGGCCGGAGGTGACATATTCCTCGATGTTCTCCAAGATGCGCTGCTTGATCTCGCTCTCGTCCTCCACCGGACCGTCCAGCGTGTACAGCGTACCGTTGACGCATTTCAGCGGCCACTGTTCCAGAAAGGCACGTCCAAACTGGACTTCGTCAATTTTCTTGCCGTTGTACCAGTCCGGCCATAAGGGGTTGCGGGAAATGTTTTTCTTCATAGGGTGGTTCTCCTTTAGAAAAGTGAAGTGGTGGGTCTCACGGTGAGACCCACCACTTCGGGTGAATAAATTATCAGGCACACTTTGCCAGAGCAAGGCGGTCGGTGCGCTCCTCAAGCATCAGCAGGTACGACCCGGACAGCAGCTGTGCGGCGGCAGCGGCCTTCTGCTGGGGCGTCCCAAATGCAACGCAGTCCGTCAGGTGCTCGATGGTCTCGGTCATGTGGAGGGCTTCCACGAACCGCTCGTCCAGCGGTTCTTCCGGGCTGGCGGGCTTGTAACGCTCTCGCCAGTCGTGCAGCAGGTCGAGATAATCGGTCAGCACCCGCAGGCAGTAGGCGATGTCTGCCCACTGCTCGTCCGTCAGGCCACGCCTTGGCGGCGTCAGGGCGATGGCATTGGCGGGCGGTTTGTCCGGGTCAAGCCCGAAGTCGTGTATCAGCTTCTCGGCGGCTTGCCGGGGGTTCAGGTCGAACAGCTTGGCGGTGAGGTCGATGGCATCTCCATTGGCCCCACAGCCAAAACAGTAATAATAGGTGTCGTTCAGCTTCATGCTGGGGTCGCTGTCAGAATGGAACGGACAGCACACCATGCCATGGCGGTCGGGCTCCATGCCGTACATCTCTCCCACCTGCCGAACGGTGATGGCGGACTTGATCTTTTGATATAAACTCAAAATTTCTCCTTTGGTCAAAGGTTTTGGTACGAATCAATTTGATCCCTGCCACGTTCAAAGCCGGTCTCCCTTGCTGCCTCCCGACAGGAAATCTTTTTGGACTCTGTGTCGGCCCCATGCAGGGCGCTCGCTCCCCCGATGGGAGGTCTTGGCGGTCTGGGCAGTTCGGACGGTCATTCTGTTCTCAAGGTTCGGTTATATGATTCGGGAGGGCTTTTACGGGAAGCCCTTAATATGTTCGCTGCTGGGGAGTGATATGTTTTCCTTCTGTCTATAGGATAGCACCTCCATGGCTGCTGTGCCGTATATCCATAATGTCGGAAAACAGGTGCAGAAACTGCAAAATTCCACGCTTATGGACAGGAACCGCCGGAAGTGGTATACTGTGCAAAAAACATCGGAGGTGCGACCATGAACATCAAGCTGACACTGGGAGAACGGCTCAAAGACCTGCGTGTGGAGCGGAGTCTGAAGCTGGAAACGCTGGCAGAGCAGACGGGTCTGTCCAAATCGGCATTGTCGAAATACGAGAGTGACGATGTGACCGACCTCAGCATTTATGCGGTGACAACGCTGGCTGAGTTCTATGGCGTGACCACGGATTACCTGCTGGGCGTGACAGAAAACAAAAAACGCCCAGATGCAGTCCTTTCGGACTTGCATCTGAGCGACGGCGCAGTGGACGTATTAAGGAATGGAAAATTCAATCATCGGCTGCTGTGTGAGCTGATCGTGCATGAGAATTTCCAGCGGTTCATGACCGATCTGGAAATCTATGTGGATGGATATGTCAGCGCAAACATTCAAAACCTCAATGCCGGTCTGGAAGCAACGCGGCAAATGCTGAAAAAGAAGTATGCAGCAGATGAAAATGATCTGTACATGAGCACCTTGAAGCTGGGGCAGATTGATGAAGATGAGTACTTTGGCCGGGTCCTGTATGATGAACTGGTGGATATCCTGAAGAACATCAAGACGGAACACCGCAAGGACAAGACCACTTCGGATGGTGCAATGGTCGATAACTTGATGAAGGAACTGGAGGATGCACAGAAACTTGAAGGGTCTGCGGATGAAAAGAAGATCCGAACAGCATTGAAGGCAATCGGCATCAACTACGATAAGCTGACAGAGGATGAAAAAAGCTGATAAAGAAGATTCTTTATAAAACGGCAATGCTAAAACCGGGGACACTTGCAGGCAACCGGGGCAAGCACAGACGCTGATCATTTGCCCTGCGCCTTATAGGGGAAACGCTGCTGCGGCAGGACGGGAGAACGTACACCATTGGTTCCTCCGCAAGTCTGCGCTGGGTGGGCAAAGACCGTCAACTGCCACGCCCATCCGCGCATCCTTCTGCCGCAGAACAGGTGCTTGCCGGAGCCTCTCGCAGCCCCTTTTCCGCGTCAGCCGGAACCAAGGTGTAACACACTAGACTTTGCAAGCAAAGTCGTGTGCCAAAGGGGTGCTGCGGCCCCTTTGGAAACCCAAGAGAAACGCCCATCAACTGCGCTGCTCATACTCGGCCAGTGCGCTGATCCGCTTGCCCATGGCTTTGACCAGAGGAACGACAAGCGCATTTCCCATCGTGAAATCGCGCGTCCGTTCCGGCATCCCGGCTGTCCAATCATCCGGGAAGCCGTTGAGCCGTTCGCATTCGATGGGCGTTAGCGTACGCAGACGTTGGGTCCGGGGGTTTGCGACTACATGGGTGCTGCGGGATACAGAGCCTTCGCTGGTGAGCATCGTGCGGGCAGGAAGGTCGGAACGATCGGGGAATGCCATGGAACCTTCCGAAAAGAAATAAGTAGAACTGTTTCTGCGGTGGCGGGTCTCCTGCACGGAGCGGAGCTGCTTAAATGCAAAACAGACCAAACCTATTTGTATCGGTTTGGTCTGTTTTGTCATAAAATCAGAACGGAGAAAGATTCTGAAAAAGTGGGATCTGTCGGTAAAGATGAAAATCAGAAAGGGTGAGATCTGCCGCAGAGACGTCCTGACGGATGGAGCTGCCAGTATAGCCCAGCACGGTACAGCCGGCGGCCTTTCCGGCACGGATGCCTGCGGGAGAGTCCTCGATGACCAGACAATCGCCGGGGGCAAGCCCCAGAAGCTGCGCTGCCCGCAGATAAGGTTCCGGATCGGGCTTACGCCGAGTGACCATGTCGCCACAGATCACCACATCGAACTGTGAGACCAGATGCAGGCGGTCGAGTGCTGTCAGAATGAGCTGTGACCGGGTGGAGGAGACTACGCCGGTGCGAATGCCCTGTGCGCGAAGCGCAGAGAGAAACTCCCGCAGACCGGGCTGCGGATGCAGGTCGGCACCGTTTTCGTAGTAGTTGCCGCGGCGTGCGCGTTCGGTCTGCAGCTGCTCCAGAGTGACCGGCATTTCTGCCCGCTTCAGCAGTGCCTCAAGCAGAGAGGAATCATTGATGCCGACCAGTGCGCTCCGATCTGCTTCTGTCAGTCGGACCCCGAAGTGTGCAAGAGCGGCGGCAAGATAGTCAGCGTTCCGTCCCTCGGTATCGGCGATCACACCGTCAAAGTCAAAGAGGACACATCGGATCGGCATAAAAAGCTCCTTTTCACTCTGCGAGGATCTTACGTGCACGCTCCTGGATGTCGGCGATCTGAGCAGCGGTCAGGTCGGCAAAGTCGCTGTTTTCCATAGAGCAGTTGGAGTCCTGCACATAGATCACCTTGGTGTCTTTCTGCGTGATGGAGTAGAACCAGCACTCGGCGGGAACATTGTATACCTTGCCCTGCTGCATGGGGGTCAGCTCGATATTCTTGAAGCTGCCGCCCTCGCGCTCGGCGGTGATGAGAATCGCCTTACCGGCGGCAAGGATGAACTGCTCGTCGGTGGAGTGATGGACCTCCAGATGAGCGATGCCAGCAATGTCGTTGTCAGGCTTCCAGTTCTTGATGCAAACCAGCCATTTGGGGTTCTTATAAACGCAGAGGATGCCTTCTGCGTTGTTTTCATACTGATCAGGTCTCATGAAAATGCCTCCTGTTCTATTTTACAGTTCAGTGCGTCCCACGATGGGGGTTCCGTAGCCGAATGCGCCTTCCTTGGCGCACATTTTTGCAGCAAATGCTGCGCCGATCTGCATGGCTTCCTGCAGATGCGCGGCGTTTTCTTCTTCGGTGCCTTCCAGCAGAGCGCCGCTCTTGGAAGACTTCAGCAGCGAGCAGAGGAAAGCAGCAAAGTAGGAGTCGCCGGCGCCCATGGTATCAATGACGTCATCTGCGTGCACGGCGGAGGCGTAGTAGGTCTTGCCGTTGTACAGCACATAAGAGCCGTCCTCACCGATGGTGCCCAGCACGATGGAAACGCCGTGGTCGGCGGCCTTCTGCATCTCGCGGGCGCGGTCCTCGGCACTCAGGTGTGCGCAGGACAGGATGGCCACGGTGACATAGGGGCAGACCTTTTCCAGATAGGCGTCGGTCCATCGGGTGGAAAAGTCATAGGCGATGGGCACGCCGGCCGTGTGCAGGAAGGGAAGATCCTCTTCGATATAGCTGTTGAGGTTGGTGTAGATCAGGTTGAAGCCTTTGATGTACTCCAGATCTTCCTGCGTGAAGTCGAAGCTGTGCTCTTTGGCGACGCCGCCCTTGTTGGAGCCAAGAAAGACGCGGTCGTTGCCCTTGAGCGTGACCATGGCAAAGCCGTTTTCGCCCTCAAAATGGCGGCAGTGGCTGATGTCGATGCCCAGCTCGTGCAGGATCTTCTGGTTGTAGGCGGCGACCTCATCGCTGCCAAACTTGCCCAGATAAGCGGAAGGCACACCATTTGCTGCGGCATAGGCGCAGGTGTTAACGCACTGGCCGCCGGGGTACATCTTCCCACGGGAAAGGTATTTGTCACACACATTATCGCCGATGGCGATGATCTTCACTGCGCTCATCGTATCAGATCCTTTCCGTCTGTATCAGTATGCGACCTTCCACATATAGCGGCGGGTGGTCAGCGGATGCTGGCGGGTCTCAGCGAGGGCGTGGTTGTAGATGGGATAGACATTGTTGAACAGGGAGTGGTTGAAGTAGTCCACGACAGCGGGATCGATGACCGACAGGCCCAGCTCCTTGGCGTCCAGCACCTCGATGCGCTTTGCATAGGTGTGCAGGAACTTGAGGCAGCGCTCGTCCAGCTCACGGGTAGAACCCTCGGACACCTGAATGACGAAGGGGGTGTTGGCGTCGGTGACTTCGAAGGGACCATGGAAGAACTCACCGGTGTGGATGGTGCCGGAGTGGATCCACTGCATCTCCATGAAGATGCAGATGCTCTCCATGTAAGCGGCACCGTAGCCTGCGCCGCTGCCCATGGTGTAGATGACGGAGTCGTTCTTGTACTCCTCGGCAAAGTCCAGAGCACGCTGGGCCACATGAGCGCGGGCCTTGCGGATCACGGTGGTGATCATGCCGGCACCCTGCTGGAACTTATCGTAGTTGCTGTAGCCCTCGGTCTGATTCAGCAGCTCCACGGCGACCTGCAGGGCGCACATGGTCTTTTCACCGGCGTAGTCGATGTCACCGGCGAGGTGATCCGGGCTGGCGTCGAAGGAGTAATGGATGATGTAATCGCCGAACTCGATGATCTCAGACTCTTCCAGCCAAGTCAGGATGATGACAGCAGCGCCCATCTCCTTGCCCAGCTTTGCAGCGGCAATGGTCTCGGGGGTGTTGCCCTTGTGGCAGGCAAGGCAGATGATGGAGTTCTTGCCGAAATCGCGGGGCGTGCTGTGGACGAACTCGTTGCTGCTCACCCAGCCGGACTTCAGCGTCAGGCTCTCGCGCTCCATAAAGGTCTTTGCAGGGTACAGAGCACCCAGAGAGCCGCCGCAGCCCACGAAATAGATGTTCTTGACGCCGCCCTCGTCCTTCTTGTTCTCCAGAATTTCAGCGACGATGGCCTTGATGTCAGTGTACTTGTAATGCATTGTATTACCCTCCTGCATTTCATATTAAACTGTCTCGATTCCTTCCGGTGGTTTCCGGAGGAACTTTCCTTGACATGATGATAATACAAAGCAATACAAATGTCAATACCGAAAATAGGGTAAAAAAAAAAAATTGTGCATTTTTGACAAGGAACGAAATGTGGCGGACTTCCTATATAAATAAGGGGGTGCTGGAAAACGGCCCTGCACAGACGCAAGGGAGAAAAAATTTGTTTTTCCTCTTTACGCACGGATAAAACTTATATATAATAAGTTTGTATTGTAACATATTTGCGGGGCACGCAAAAAAGTAAATTGAAAATAAACCGTATTTCGTGATAAAAATAAGAACGGGAGAATATACCATGAGTTTGGATAATACAATTTCAACACCGCTGTTTCAACAGCTCGCCGCAACACTGCGTGCGGCTATTGATGCGGGCGAGTATCCCCCGGGCAGCCGCCTGCCAACGGAAAATGAACTCTGCGAGCGCTATTCGGTCAGCCGCGTCACGGTGCGTAAAGCACTGGATGAGCTGTCTCAGGGAGAATTTCTGGTGCGCAAGCCCGGCAAGGGCACATTTGTTGCGGAAAAGAAGATCCAGCGAAAGCTGGATGGCGTGCTGAGCTACACCAATATGTGTTATATGATGGGATACCAGCCCGGCGCAAAGACGATCAAGATCACACTGGAACAGCCCACGGAGGAAGA
This sequence comes from Faecalibacterium sp. IP-3-29, assembly GCF_023347335.1. NCBI lineage: Bacteria > Bacillati > Bacillota > Clostridia > Eubacteriales > Oscillospiraceae > Faecalibacterium > Faecalibacterium sp. IP-3-29. The sequence goes on from NZ_CP094471.1 coordinate 68,222, forward strand.
ACGGGGGCAGCTTGGGCTGAAAAAGGACGAACAGACGCTGGTTGTGGAGCGTCTGCGCCTTGCGGACGGCAGACCGATGCTGTTGGAGACCAGCAAATTTCCGGAGAGCTTTTTCTTTCTGTTCAATGCAGATCTGACCAATACCTCTCTGTATGAGACGATCCGAAAGGAAACAGGCATCGTATTCACACGCTCAGATAAAGTCCTTGAGATCGTGTTTGCGAACCATCAGGAGGCAAAGTATCTGGGTGTGGTAAAGGGCTACCCGCTGCTGTCCATCAAGAGCGTGGTGCACGATCAGAGCGGGGAACACTGCTATCTGAGCCGTCAGCTCTGCATCGCGGATAAGTTTAAGCTCATGGTCTGAGCTGTCAAAGATGGGTACAACAAAAAGACGTACCTGTGTAAAAAAAAAAAAAAAAATAAAAAGAGAGCGTCCCTGAAGCAGAATTTCAGGGGCGCTCTCTTTTTGTATTATAGAAGTAAGAGACAAAACGGGAGCAAATGAGGGCAGAAGGATACAATAATTTGGTGGTGATTCACAAAACAAGAGCACGTTGATAGGAGGTTTTGACGAAAATGCTTGAATGCTGTTGACAAGGAGATGCTTGCATTATATTATTGCATCATAATACAAAGCATAACATTTCGATGCCTAATACAAAGACAAATCGGGATGGATTGCTTGTAACAGAGAATGTGCGCATCTTTCTGATGAAAACTGACGGAAACGGGCCCGGGGCGGCAGGCAAAGAAAGCGTCATGAACTTGCTGGGTATGCGGTCGCTGGGAAAAATCAAAGAAAAAGGAGAAAAAATCATGTTCTGGATTGAGCTTGTCATCATGCTCCTTCTCATCTTCTGGGGCGTTCGCAAGGGAGGAGTTTTCCTTACGCTTGCCGGTGCGGTCGGCGCGTTTGTCTTTACATTTATCTTTAAGTCACCCATGTCGGATCCCCCGCTCACGGTTTTGCGAATTATTCTGGCCGTGGTTATTGCGGGTGGCGCGATGCAGGCTGCGGGTGGTATTGAGTACCTGGTGGCTCTTGCGGAGAAGATCTTGAGAAAACATCCTAGATCAATCACCATTCTGGCGCCCATGATCAGCTGGCTGTTTGTTTTCTGCTGCGGAACCGGCCACATTCTGTGGAGCCTGCTGCCCATCATCAACGAAATTGCCATCGAGAACGGCGTCCGTCCCGAGCGGCCGATTGCCGCTTCTGTGGTTTCCAGCCAAAATGCGGTCTGCGGCACTCCGCTTGCCGCCGCTACCGCCGCGCTGGTAGGATTTTTGGAGGAGTCGGGCAGCGTAGATATGATTACCGTCCTGATGGTTGTCATTCCTGCTACCCTTCTTGGCTCTCTGGCTTCCGGCCTTATTATGATGAAGCGAGGCAAGGAACTTGCAGATGACCCCGAGTTCCAGCGGCGTGTTGCCGATGGCACCCTTGTACTGCGTGGGCACAAGGAAGAAAAAGTGGTCGACACCTCTTCTTTCAGCAAGCAGTCCAAGATTTCTGTCATCGCCTTCTTGGTTGCGATGGTAGCCGTCGTTCTTCTGGGTGTGGTCAAATCCCTGCGTCCTGTTTTGGCTGACGGCAGCACTATGGGCATGACCGACATCATCCAAATCTTCATGCTCTGCGCCGCTGCGGTAATTTGTCTTGTGATGGACAAAAAGGCCGATGCTATTCTTGAGATGCCCGTTTTTAAGTCCGGTGTGTTTGCGGCCGTCATCTGTCTTGGCCTGTGCTGGATGGTCAATATCTTCATCGGCGCGCAGTCCACCTTCCTGACCGAGACGGTCTCGCAGTTCACCAATAAGTACCCTTGGGTATTCATTATTGCCTGCTATTTGGTGGGTAATATCACTACTTCGCAGGGTTCCACCACCGCAATCGTGATTCCGCTGGGCTTGGCACTCGGCATCAGCACTCCCGTGTTGCTGGCTGGCTGGGTCACCATCGGATCACACTTCCTGATTCCCGCTGCCTCCGAGAGTCTGGCCGCCATCGCTTTTGATACGGCGGGAACGACCAAAATCGGCAAATTCGTATTCAACACCAGCTATCTGTTACCCTCTCTGGTTATGGCCGTCGTGGATGCCGCAGTAGCGTTCCTGTTGGCAAGTGTAATCCTGTAATTTTTATGCCGCGTCGGGATTTGGGCGGTGGGCTGCCCTTGTGCAGATCCACCGCCCAATCCATACGCAGTGATTTTAGGGAGAAAGTATCCATGAAATTTACCCTGATGAGCTATCACTATCTCCGATATCCTATACGAAAGTATCTTGACAAGATGGAACGGGTCGGCTTGGATGGAATCGATATCTATTGCACCGGCCCCCAGCTTAACCCATTTGATTATTCTTTGGGTGCGCTGATTCAGTTGAACCGCGACATTCGGGATCGGCACCTGACCCCCTATGTTCTGACAGCCGAAAATTGCGTCTATCCGGTTAATCTGGCCACATCGGATCTCCTGACATGGGAATCGACTCAGCGATACTATCAGCGCCTGATTGACACGGCTCAGTTTTTGGAATGTCCTCATATCCAGATTTGCCCGGGAACGGGATATTATGATGCTGACAAGGATGAGGCATGGAAACGTCAGGTTGAGGCGGTGCAGCTTCTGGCGGAGTACGCCAAAAAGAAAGGCGTCACCATCTTTATGGAGACCTGTAAGATAACCACCACCAATCTGGTGGTTACCAGCAAGGAGCTTAAACAGTTTATCGATGATGTGGGCGCGGACAATCTGCTGGGTCTTTCCGACACCGACCAGATGTCTCAGGCCGGGGAGCACATCAACGATTACTTTGACAATCTGGGCGATAAGTATGGCTTTGTCCATTTCAGTGACCTGAACCATACGATCCCCGGAACCGGCGGGCTGCCCATGAAGGAGTATTACGACACCCTTGTCCGCAGGGGCTATCAGGGCTGGTGTTCCTGCGAGATGTGTAGCCGAGACTATTATCTGGATCCGGACAAGGCTACCGATGCGTATATCGACTATATCCGGAATGTTTTGAAAGCCTGAACCTATTCGGGGCAGAAGCCCGTAGAAATCGGGCTGCCTGTATGGAAGAGAAAGGAATGGTCTTTTATGAAACTCGCGCCCATGAGTTATCACTATGTACGCTATCCCATTGAGAAGTTTCTGGATAAGGTCGAGCGGTCTCCCTTTGACAGTATCGATCTCTATTGCAGTGCGCCTCAGTTGAACATGTTCGACTATCCGGTCAGCCGTCTTTTAGAGCTGGATAAGAGTATTCGCCGTCATCACCTTTCAGTTATGGCCATGACCCCGGAAAACTGCGTTTATCCAGTGAATTTCTGCACTCAGGATACCCTGACCCGGGAGTCCAGCATCCGCTACTACCAGCGTGCGATTGATACCGCCCAGTTTTTGGAATGCCCCGCGATTCAAATCAGCACCGGGTTTGGATACTTTGATATGCCGCGCGAGGAAGCCTGGAAATTCTGCCGGGAGAGTGTGGGGACTCTGGCTGCCTACGCCGAGCGCAAGGGGGTTACTCTGTTGCTGGAGGAGTTGAAGGTAACCACTACTAACGTCCTCATTACCAGCAAGGATCTGGCAAAGATGATTGCTGAGATCGATTCGCCCGCTGTTGTTGGTATGGTGGATATGGATCAGATGACCTACGCAGGAGAGACCATCGATGACTACTTTGCCAACTTGGGTGATAAGCTGCAACACATTCATTTCAATGACCGGGGCCATACCGTACCGGGAGATGCGGACTTCCCCATGAAAGAGTATTACGACCAGATCAAGGCGCACGGCTATGAGGGAACCTGCTCCTTCGAAATTTGCGACCGCCGCTATTACATCGACCCGGACAAGGCCATTGACGACACCGTGGCGTGGATGCGCGCCAACACGCACGAACTGGATTAAAACGGAAGGATATAAAGGAGAGCAATACCATGTGGACTCAGGAAATGTTTGGTGTTGAAAAACCAATCATTGCGCTTTTGCATCTGGATGCCCTGCCCGGCGACCCCGGCTACTGCGGCAGCATGGACACCGTGCTGGAACACGCCCGGCAGGATCTCGTGGCGCTACAGAACGGCGGCGTGGACGGAATTCTGTTTGCGAATGAATTCAGCCTGCCCTACCAGCCGGTGGCGGATGTGGCGGTGATCTCAGCGATGGCCTATATCATCGGTGCTCTGCGCCCGCTGATCCGGGTGCCTTATGGCGTCAATGTGGTCAAGAATCCGATCGCGACCATCGACCTTGCTGCTGCCACCGGCGCAAGATTTGCCCGGAGCTGCTTCTCAGGTGCATACATGGGAGAATATGGCCTTTATACCTCCAACAGCGGTGAGGCAGTCCGCCACCGCAAGGCGCTGGAGATCCCGGATATGAAGCTGCTGTTCAAGGTGAACCCCGAGGCAGACAGCTATCTGGTGCAGCGGGATATTCAGGTGGTGGCAAAGTCTATCATGTTCGGTGGCTTTGCAGACGGCTTGTGCGTGTCCGGCGCTTCTGCCGGCAGCGAGCCGGATGATTCCATCCTGAACAAGGTCTACGAGGTGGCAAAGCCCCGCAATGTGCCGGTGTTCTGCAATACCGGCTGCCGCCACGAGAATGTGAGAGAGAAGCTGAAATACTGCGATGCCGTCTGCATGGGCACTGCGTTCAAGAAGGACGGCGTGTTCAACGGGCGTGTGGACGAAGAGCGAGTGCGCAGCTTTATGGAGATCGTGTACGACATCCGCGCCCGACTGTGAGAAAGGAGAGCAGGATGAAACGCTATTTTCTGGGCATCGACATCGGTACCTTCGAGTCCCGCGGCATCCTGATCGACGAAAGCTTCCGAGTGGCGGCGGATGCCTCGCTGCCCCATGGGATGAACAACCCGCAGCCCGGGTGGTTCGAGCAGGAGGCCGAGGCGGTCTGGTGGGGCGATTTGTGCAAATTGTGCCGGACCCTGATAAAACAGAGCGGAATCCGGCCGGAGCAGATCGCCTGCGTGGGCACCAGTGCATTGGGCACCGACTGCCTGCCGGTGGACGAACAGTGCCGCCCGCTGCGCCCGGCCATCCTCTACGGCATCGACGCCCGCGCATCAGAGGAAGCGGCGTGGCTGACAGAGCATTACGGACAGGCGCGGGTGCAGGAGCTGTTCGGCCATCCCATCTGCTCCGGCGACACAGCCACAAAGATCCTCTGGCTGCGGCGGCATGAGCCGGAGATCTACGCAAAGACGGCCTATTTCCTCACGGGCAGCTCCTTTTTGACGGCGCGCCTGACCGGGAAATATGTCATCGATCAGTCCCTTGCCAAAGGCTCGTTCCGACCGCTGTACCAAGCGGACGGCGGTGTGAACGAGGCAGAGTGCGGGCTGTACTGCCGCCCGGACCAGATCGCGGCGTGTGCATGGTCCACAGACATCGTGGGCACGGTCACACCGGAGGCTGCGGCACAGACAGGCCTTGCCGCGGGAACGCCGGTCATTACCGGTACCGGTGACTCCACGGCAGAGGCCATCAGCGTGGGTCTGGTGGAGCCGGGCACGGCCTTTTTTCAGTATGGCTCCTCGATGTTCTATTACTATTGTACGGACCACTTCGTGGGCAGCTATGTTTCGCCGCAGGGCAACGGCGCCCTCAAGGGTGGGAAGGCCTTTACCGTGCCGGGCACCTATTGTCTGGGCGACGGCACCAATGCGGCGGGCACATTGACCCGCTGGGTGCGTGACCTGCTGTACAGCAAAGAGCTGGACGCCGAAAAGCAGGGCGGCGAAAACGCCTACGCAGTCATGGCGCGGGAGGCGGCTGCTGTGCCGCCGGGCAGCGACGGACTGATCATGCTGCCGTATATCTACGGTGAGCGAAGCCCCCTGCAGGACGCAGAGGCCACCGGAATGCTCTTCGGGCTGAAAGGAACGCATGGACGGGCGCAGATCAACCGCGCTGCGCTGGAAGCCGTAGGCTATTCCACCTATCAGCACCTGCTGCTGTTTGAGGAACTGGGGGTGCCGCCCCGGCGGATCATCACAGCGGGCGGCGGCACGAAAAACGCTGCATGGATGCAGATCATCTGCGACATGGCGGGAATGCCGCTGACCATTCCGGAGCCGTTCCAGTGCTCCAGCTACGGAGACGCCATGCTGGCGGCATTGGGCGTCGGTGCGCTGGAAAGTTTTGCCGCCCTGCGCGCCGCTTTACCGCAGGGCAGGATCTTGCAGCCGGACCGGAAAAATCATGAATTTTATCAGGAGCATTACCCGATTTTCCGGGATCTCTATCTGGAAAATCGGGACAGGATGCACAGAATGCAAAAATAAGGAGGAGACTATCCTATGGTCATTGATACTCATATCCATCCGGCACTGTTTGCACCGATCTGTGAGGATCAGGAGCGCTTTCGCCGTCGCTGTGATGCCATGAATTATCATCTGATGAAGCCCTCCGACATGGCGCTGCTGCGCAAGCAGTATGCGCTTGCAGACATCGGACGGGTGGTGCTACTGCCGGAGGACTGCTCTGTGGAGTCGGGGATGGTGGAGATCTCCAACGATGAGATCGCAAAGCTGGTGGCGCTGGATGCACAGTTCTATATCGGTATGGCAGCGGTGGACCCCCGCCGCCCCGATGCTGTGCAGGAGCTGGAACGTGCCTTTGCTGAGCTTGGGCTGGCCGGACTTGCAGTGAACACCGCACGGCTCAAAATGTACCCCATGGACGAGCGCCTTGTGCCGCTGTATGATCTGTGCCGCAAATACCACAAGCCGATCATCTTCCACGCCGGCTTCTGTCTGGAAAATAACGCGCTGGCAAAGTATGCCCGCCCGATGGAATTCGAGGAGGTGGCGCTGCGCTGGCCGGAGATCAACCTCTGCCTTGCTCATTTCGGCTGGCCGTGGGTGCAGGAGACGGCGGCTCTGCTGCTCAAGTATCCCAATCTCTACGCAAACACTGCACTGATGAACTTTGATGGTCCCTACCAGCTGTTTCCCAAAGTGTTCAAGCAGGACATGGGCGAATACTGGCTGGATCATAATCTGGCCGATAAGGTCATGTTCGGTTCGGACTCGCCCCGTATTCGCCCGGTGCGCAGCAAGCGGGGAATGGACAGCGTGGAGATGCTGCCCGAGACGAGGGAAAAGATCTACTGGAAAAATGCAATGCGCTTTTTTGGATGGGAGGGCCAGAACAAATGAGATTTGAGCTGAAGGAAGTAAGCATCTGCGCAGAGAAGGAGTTTGAGCTGATCCGCATCACCGACCCGGTGCGTGAATTTGTGGCACAGACCGGAGTAAAGAACGGCGTCGTCTATGTCATCACGGAGCACACGACCACCGGCATCATGGTGAACGAGAGCCTGCCCTGCGTGGAAAAGGATATTATGGAGACGCTGAACCGGATCGCGCCGGAAGACTATCCTTACCATCATAACCACTATCTGCCCACCTACGGCACCATCGGCGGCAATGCACCCGGCCATCTCAAGAGCTTGCTCACGGGGAACCACTGCGTTTTTCCGATCGCAGAGGGCAAGATCAAGCTGGGCAGCGCAGCTGATATTTATTTCTGCGAGTACGATGGCATCAAAAACCGCAAATATATGATCTACGTCATGGGCGAGTAAGGGGGCTGCGGAATGAAAAAAGCAATCGCAATGGCAGACAACTGCATTGATGTCTACTACCGGATGGACCGGTACTATCTGACAGGCAACAGCATCGACTTCGCCCTCAACTACAAGGCGCAGGGCGGCGATGTGACCGAAATGACCGTGCTGGGCAACGATGTCTTTGCGGATGCGCTGGTGGAGCGGCTGAAGCAGCGCGATATTCCGCTGCGGGTGCTCAAAAGGATCGACCGCCCCACCGGTATGGCAAAGATGGACCTCGTAGACGGGGACAAAAAGCATCTGGAATTTCACGGCAACGCCATGGAGGAGATCGAGCTTTCCGCGGAGGATATGGAATTTGTCAAGGGCTTTGACATCGTGTATGCAGAGCGCTGGGCAAAGGCAGAGCGCTATATCGCTGCGCTGCGCCAGCCGGGGCAGATCTGGGTCTACGACTTTTCGAAACGACTGGAGCAGCCCTCCAACGACGCGCTTCTCCCCTATCTGGATTACGCCTTTTTCTCCTACGACAAGGATGATGACTATATCCGGGAATTTATGCGCCGCACGAAAGCGAAGGGCGCAGGCTGTGTGATCGCCATGCTGGGCGAGCATGGAAGCCTTGCCTACGATGGACAGAGATTCTATCATCAGGCGGCGGAAAACGTGCCGGTGGTAAATACGGTGGGAGCAGGCGATTCTTATATTGCGGCATTCACCTATGGCGTGAGCCTTGGGGAGAGCATCCCGCAGTGCATGGCACGGGGCAAGGCCCTCGCGACCCGGATCGTGCAGCAGTTTGAGCCTTATTTACAGGAAAAGGAGCAATAACGATGGAACTTTCACAGTTGTGTGCAGCAAATTATCATTACAAGCGCTATACGTTGGATTATTTTCTGGAATCTGCCGAGCGGCTGGGCTATCAGTCTATCGAACTGTGGGCATCCGGCCCCCACCTCCATCTGGAGGATTTCGACGCTGCCCGTCTGGCTGAGCTGAACCGCAAGATCAAGGCACATCATCTTGCTCTGCGCTGCTTTACGCCGGAGCAGTGCGTGTATGCCATCAGTGTTTCTCATCCGGATAAGGTCTATCGGGACCGCACCGTGGACTTTTTCAACCAGCACATCGAAGCGGCCGTGCAGCTGGACTGCGACCACATGGTGGTATCTACCGGCTTTGCTTATCTGGATGTGGATGCAGAGGACGCGTTTGGCTGGTGTGCAGAGGCAATGGGACGCATTGCCCGCAAGGCAGAGCAGGAGGGCGTGACGCTGGCGGTAGAGCCTTTTACCAAGTACACCACCCACATCTGCAATGAAGCAAGCCAGCTGCGCCGTCTGCTGCGCACGGTCAACAACCCGCGCCTTATGGGCTTGGCGGATACAGATGTCATCGCCACGACGGCGGTGGATACCTTCTCCACCTTCCTTGATGTGATCGGCCCGGAGAATCTGGGACACGTCCATTTTGTTGACGGTAACCCCGGCGGGCATCTGGTGCCCGGCGATGGTGTTCTGGATCTGGACGGGGCACTGGAAAAGCTCAAGGCAATCCATTATACCGGTGCGCTGGGTCTGGAAGTGCTGGACCGCCGCTATGTCTTTGCCCCCGAAGCTGCGATGAAGCAGGCGATGGACTGGTACAAGGAAAGGATATAAACGCGCGCTGCGCGATTAGCATTTTTGCCGCGCGTTTTCTAAGGCTCAATCCTCCAGCCTGCCGTGGTCACACCCCAGCGACAGATAGTGCCCCATCTCCCCTTTCAGCACTATCTGTGCATACTCCAAGGGCTTATTGTACAACAGCCAGTCCAGTTCTGCCCGCTGTGCTAGGGTGTTGCCGTACTCGTCCTCAATGGCGATGCAGTCAATGGCAACGGCAGAACCGTCAGCGAACCGGGCTTCTACACGGTTGGTGTCCATGTTGTAGCGGCAGGAAAGCAGTTTGTTCATAATCGTATCCTCCAAGACTTGATTTTTGATGAGCGGTCACTCAAATCAATGCCGTCAAGTCGTTGTTGGATAGGTCGATTTCATTTGTTCCAGAGTAAGTGCACGGTTTCTGCACGGATTTTGCACGGTCACACAGGATGCACAGGTGGATTTTCGTTGCAAAATCCGACAACAGATGCAAAAATCACACTGTTAAAAATTGCAGTGCATCGAATTAAAATGGCGATATAACGCAACTTCCATAAATTGAGATATGTGCCGGCGTGCGCTACGAATCAGTAGGCCGGGGGTTCGAGTCCCTTCCATCGCACCAGAAAATGCCGTGAAATCGAAAGATTTCATGGCTTTTTTGTTTTGTAAACCATGGCTGCACGGTTTTTGCACGGTCGGTGTTATCCATGTCCGATTATGTAGGGCGCTGTATTGCATTGCAATCAGTGCCCTTTTTTGCATCAGGTGAGCAGTGCCAGGCGCAGCTTTGCCTTCATTTCCGGGTCGGCATGTTCGATCTGCCTCTGACGTTTTACCGCCTCCTCGTTGGTGGGAAAGCTCTCCCATTTGTCGCAGCTCTTGCCGTGCTCGTCCTGATAGGTGTACTATTTTTCAATTTCCTCTTGCAATTTACAATTGCAGTTGTTATGATACGGGCAGGAATAGAATGTGCAAAAAGTATTCTGCACAAGGCAGCAATGCGATTTTTACATGGAGGAGGCAGGCATATCATGTATGTGGATTGGGAGTATTACAAGATCTTCTATTATGTGGCGAAGTATCAGAACTTTACCAAGGCCGCGCGGGTGCTGGGCAACAATCAGCCCAATATCACCCACTCGATGAACCGGCTGGAAAGCCAGCTGAACTGCGTGCTGTTCATCCGCTCCAATCGGGGTGTGACCCTGACACCGGAAGGTGAGATGCTCTACTCCCGCATTGCTTCGGCGGCGGTGCAGATCCAGGATGCCGAGGAGGAGCTGAGCGCCAGTGCCACGCTGGAACACGGAACCATCAGCATCAGCGCCACCGAGACGGCGCTCAACATTTATCTTTCCAAAAAGCTGCGGGATTTCCATACCGAATATCCCGGCATCCGGCTGCGCATCTCGAACCACTCCACCCCGCAGGCGGTGCAGGCCGTGAAGAACGGCGAGGTGGACTTTGCCATTGTGAGCACCCCGGCGGAGATCGAGTCGGGGCTGAAAATGGTGGAGCTGAAGCCGTTTTACGAGGTGCTGGTGGGCGGCAGAACCTTCACCGCGCTGGCAAGTCAGAGCCTGACCCTGAAAGAGCTGCGGAGCTATCCCCTCATCTCCCTCAGCGACGAGAGCGTGACCCGCAGCCTGTACCGGCAGTTCTTCCTGGATCACGGCGCGGTCCTCAAGCCGGATACGGAAGCCGCCACCACCGACCAGATGCTCACGCTGGTCAAAAGCGAGCTGGGCCTTGCCTTTGTGCCGGAACCCATGGCGAGGGATGGCCTGGAGCGTGGCGAGCTGGTGCAGCTCCACCTGCAGGAGATCATCCCGACCCGTTCGATCTGCCTTGTTTACGACCGCCACCGCCCGCTGAACACGGCGGCGCGGAAATTCCAGCAGATGCTGACCAAGGCAGATCCGCCCCGCCCGGCCGAATCGAAGCAGACTGAGAGCATCTCTTTTGTGTCCCAATAAAATGCTGTCAAGATGAGGCCGAGTGTTCGCGGCGCTGCCCCGGCTTCTGCCGGCTTTTCTAAGGCATAAAATGACCCCGGAGCGTTTGCTGTGATGCATCGCTCCGGGGTTTTGTGATGTTATGGGTTACTGGCCGCAGGAGTGCCCGCCGCAATGATGCTCACCGCAATGGTGGCCCTCGCCGTGGTCGTGGTGGTCGCAATGGGCGTTGGGGTCAAAGCGGAGCTTTCCGGCCAGATAATCTGCTACTGCCGCGTCTGCCGGGCCGCTGATCCCGCCGAACAGCCGGATGCCTGCCTGTGCAAGGGCGTTCTGTGCCCCGGGGCCGATGCCGCCGCAGAACACCACATTGGCATTGTGCTGGGCCAGAAAGCCCACCAGTGCGCCGTGGCCCTGCCCGTTGGTGGAGACGACCTCGCTGGCCGTCACCTGTCCGTTTTCGACCTCGTAGAACTTGAACTCTGCCGTGTGGCCGAAGTGCTGGAATACCATACCGCTTTCATAAGGGATTGCGATCTTCATGGGGGATGTCTCCTTTTTTCTTTTATTATAACATAATCCGGGAGACAATAAAACCCCGGAACACGGGGCGATTTTGCGGAGCTTTCCCTCAATTACAGTTCTCCCGTTTTCAGCTTGGCCAGCACCTCGTTCAGGCTGGTGCATTCCATGGTATACAGGCCGCGCATTTCATCGTCGGCGGGGAGCAGATCGGGCACCATGACGGTGACAAAGCCCCCGGCGGCACCGGCGCGGACACCGTTGTAGCTGTCCTCCAGCACCAGCGTGTGGGCGGGGTCGGTGCCCAGCTTTTCCGCCGCCAGCAGGAAGATCTCCGGGTCGGGCTTGGAGTGTTTGACCTGCTGGCCGGATACCAGCGCCTTGAAGTAGTGGGTCAGCCCCCAGTTGTTCAGGTTGCCCTCGATGACATGGACCCGGCTGGAGGAGGCCACTGCCATGGGGATGTGGTTGGCATCCAGCCAGGCCAGCAGCTCGTCCAGCCCCGGCTTTTTGGGCACCGGTTTCTGGAACTCCTCATCGGCCACCCGGTGCAGGCTGTCGATGATGGCGTTGGCATCGCAGTCCTCTCCGTAGAACTGCCGTACGATGTTACGGGAAGTTTCGCCTGCTGTGCCGCGTTCAGCCTCGGCAAGGCCCTCCTTATACTCCAGACCCAGCGCCGCCAGCGCCGGTTTCCAGAAAGTAGCCCACATCCGCTCGGTGTCGAACATCAGGCCGTCCATATCAAAAATCACGCCGTTGATCATAATGGATTGGTTCCCTTCTTGATGAGATAATACTTTGTCTAACCTCTTAGCCATCGCTATCGCTCGGCAGGCCCGGGTTGCGGCTCCCAGCATCCACTTCGTGTTGTAAACAACACTTATGTCTTGCTGGCCGCGGCCCCAACAGCAACGCCCTTTATCCGCCACTGGCGGCGGTTGTTGCTGTTGCTCCTAATAGGGGAGCCTTTGGCAAAACTGGAAACCTGCCCGGACTGCCAAGGCCTCCCCTACTAGGGGAGGTGGCAAAACCGATAGGTTTTGACGGAGAGGTTTAACAGCAGGGGCCGCTGTGGGAGAAGCCCTGCTTACAGCAATAATATCACAATTTGCGACAACTTACAGCCCCCAAACATGAAAGATTTTGCGTTTCCTTGCAAATCCGGCTCATGCTACTATAATAGAAAACAACATTCGGCATTTCAGGTGCGGGCGCGTGCCGCGCAAAATCTGCTGTGTGAGATCAGAAAAGAGGGAAATATATCATGTTGGATATCAAGATCACTCGTACCACTTCTCCCAAGGAGAAGCCCCAGGACGAGACCAAGCTGGGCTTCGGTAAGAAATTTACCGACCACATGTTTGTGATGGATTATACCGAGGGCGAGGGCTGGCACGATGCCCGCATCGTCCCCTATGCACCCTTCCCGCTGGACCCGGCCACGGTGGTGTTCCACTATGCGCAGGAGATCTTTGAGGGCATGAAGGCTTACCGCACCGCGGATGACACCATTCAGCTGTTCCGCCCTGATTGCAACGCAAAGCGTTTCCAGGATTCTGCCGACCGTCTGTGCATCCCCAAGATCCCGGAGGAGGATTTTGTGCAGGCTGTTGAGGCTCTGGTGGATGTGGAGCGCGACTGGGTGCCCCATACCGATGGTGCTTCCCTGTACATCCGTCCCTTCATTTTTGCAAACGATGTGGGTCTGGGCGTGCACGCTTCCAAGCACTATATCTTCTGCATCATCTGTGCTCCCTCCGGCGCTTACTACGCCGAGGGCATCAACCCCGTCCGCATCTACGTTGAGGATGAATACATCCGTGCCGCTCCCGGCCTGACCGGCTTCACCAAGTGCGGCGGCAACTACGCTGCTTCCATCAAGGCCGGTGAGCTGGCCGAGGAGCAAGGCTACGCACAGGTGCTGTGGCTGGACGGTGTGGAGAAGAAGTACGTTGAGGAAGTCGGCAGCATGAACATCATGTTCAAGATCGACGGCAAGGTCTACACCGCTGCAACCGTCGGCACCGTTCTGCCCGGCGTTACCCGCCGCAGCTGCATCGAGCTGCTGAAGGATTGGGGCTATGATGTCATCGAGGGCAAGCTGGCCATTGCGGACATTATGCAGGCCGCCCGCGAGGGCAAGCTGGAAGAGGTCTTCGGCACTGGTACCGCCGCAGTCGTCTCCCCTGTCAAGGAGCTGGTCTGGAAGGGCGAGCACGCCTACATTGGCGATGGCAAGATCGGCCCTGTGACCCAGAAGCTGTACGACACCATGACCGGGATGCAGTGGGGCAAGATCCCCGATACCAAGGGCTGGATCGTTCCGGTTGAGAAGAAGTATTGATCCTTCCCGCGCTTCTCTCTGTTCAGAATTTTTGCAAACGCCGCCGGGTGGGGAATGCCGCCGGGCGGCGTTTGCCGTATCATAGAACCTCTCAGCCGCCTACGGCGGCAGCTCCCCTAGTCAGGGGAGCCAAGTTTACGATACCGTTTTCTTGCCTCTCCTGCTAGGAGAGGTGGCAATGCGAAGCATTGACGGAGAGGTTTTGTTCCCCGATTGCTTTTCCGCCTGCACAGTGCTAGACTATGTGCAGAAAAACAGAAACGAGAGGGAACTGGAATATGGTCAAAAAATGGAGCGTCAGCTATCCTGCGGTGAACGGCGTGGAGCAGCGCCGGGTGTATGTCTACCTGCCCACCATGTACGAAGCCGACCCGGAGCGCCGGTATCCGGTGCTGTATATGTTCGACGGCCAGAATGTGTTCTTTGATGCGGATGCCACCTACGGCAAGAGCTGGGGCGTGGCGGATTATCTGGACTACACCGATACCCCGCTCATCGTGGCGGCAGTGGAGTGCAATGCAGGCCCCAACAACGAGCGCCTTGTGGAGTATTCGCCCTACCGCTTCGATGACCCGACCTATGGCCACTTTGACGGCAAGGGGCAGGCGACCATGAGCTGGTTCATCCACCGGTTCAAGCCCTTCATTGACCACAATTTCCGCACCCTGCCGGACCGGGAGTACACGTTTATTGGCGGCAGCTCCATGGGCGGCCTGATGAGCCTGTATGCTCTGCTGCAGTATAACGATACCTTCAGCCGCGCGGCAGCCCTGTCGCCGTCGATCTGGGTGTCTCCTGAAAAGCTCAGCGGTCTGGTGGGCCGCGCAAAGCTGGAGCCCGGCACGGTGCTCTACATGGACTACGGCTCCCAGGAGATGGGCAGCCACGAGGGGATGCGCAGGGAATTTGCCGAGATGTGCAGCAAGATCATGGTCCGGGGCATCCACCTGACCAGCCGCCTGGTGCCCGGCGGCACCCACAGCGAAGCCAGCTGGGAAAAGCAGCTGCCGTTCGTGTTCCATACTTTGATGTACGAGTTGGACTGAACCTCTCCGTCATCCCTTCGGGATGCCACCTCTCCTGGTAGGAGAGGCGCGGAGCGCCTGAGAGGTTTTTATAGAGGAGGGAACTACATGGAAACACAATACTTCAAGGATTACAGCCCCGCACTGGGCCGGGAGATGGAATGCAAGGTCTACGGCCACGCAGGCCGCCCCATGCTCTTTATCCCCTGTCAGGATGGCCGTTTCTTCGACTTTGAGGACTTCCACATGGCCGGTACGCTGGCACCGTGGATCGAATCCGGGCAGATCATGGTCATCTCCATCGACACCATCGATCAGGAGACCTGGTCCGACACCAACGGCGACCCCTACTGGCGGATCCGCCGCTATGAGCAGTGGATCCGCTACATCGTGGAGGAAGTCGTGCCCAAGATCCAGTATATCGCCAAGGAGCGCAACGGCTGGGACAGCCTCCCCGGCGTGATCGCCTTTGGCTGCAGCCTGGGCGCGACCCATGCCGTCAACCTCTACCTGCGGTTCCCCTATCTTTTTGATGGTTGTCTGGCCCTCAGCGGCATCTACACCGCAAAATACGGCTTTGGCGATTACATGGACGAGGTGGTCTACCAGAACTCCCCCGTGGACTATATGGCCAACTTCCCCACCGACCACCCCTATATGGACCTCTACCGCAGCAGGAAGGCGGTCATCTGCTGCGGTCAGGGCGCTTGGGAGCAGCCCGATACCACCCGGCAGCTCAAGCAGATCTTTGAGCAGAAAGGCATCCCTGTCTGGGTGGACCTGTGGGGCTATGATGTCAAGCATGACTGGGATTGGTGGTATCAGCAGGTCGTGTATTATATGCCTTATATTCTAGGATAAAAGAGGAATCATCAAGCTATGCAGAATTTTATCTTTATCTCCCCCAATTTCCCCACCAACTACTGGCAGTTCTGCCGGGAGCTGAAAAACGACGGCATGAACGTGCTGGGCATCGGTGACCAGCCCTATGATGAGCTGAAGCCGGAGCTGAAAGACAGCCTGAACGAATACTACAAGGTCGGCAGTCTGGAGAATTATGACGAGGTCTACCGTGCGGTGGCGTTCTTCGCCTTCAAGTATGGCCGCATCGACTGGCTGGAATCCAACAACGAGTACTGGCTGGAGCGGGATGCGGCCCTGCGCACGGACTTCAACATCAAGTCCGGCTTCCAGACCGAGGATATGCCCCGCATCAAGTACAAGAGCAAGATGAAGGAGTATTACCAGAAGGCCGGCATCGCCACCGCCCGTTACCACATGGTGGACGACCTGGAAGGCTGCAGGAAGTTCATCGACGAGGTGGGCTATCCAGTGGTGGTCAAGCCGGACAACGGTGTGGGTGCCTCCGATACCCATAAGCTGTCCAGCGATGAGGAGCTGAAGCGCTTCCTGCTCTACAAGAGCACCTATCACCCCGACCTCTCCTACATCATGGAGGAGTTCGTCCACGCCGAGGTCAACAGCTACGATGCTATCATCGACGGCAGCGGCAACCCCATCTTTGAGGCGGGCAACGTCAGCCCGGTGTCCATCATGGACATCGTCAACGACAACGATAACTCCATCTACTATATCATCAAGGACCTGCCCGAGGATACCCGCGCCGCCGGACGTGCCGCCGTCAGGAGCTTTGGCGTGAAGAGCCGGTTCGTCCACTTTGAGTTCTTCCGCATGACCGAGGATCAGGTCGGCATGGGCAAAAAGGGCCAGCTCGTGGCGCTGGAGGTCAATATGCGCCCCTGCGGCGGCTTTACCCCGGATATGATCAACTTTGCCCGCTCCACC
Organism: Faecalibacterium sp. IP-3-29; assembly: GCF_023347335.1. Taxonomy (NCBI): domain Bacteria; kingdom Bacillati; phylum Bacillota; class Clostridia; order Eubacteriales; family Oscillospiraceae; genus Faecalibacterium; species Faecalibacterium sp. IP-3-29. The sequence continues at coordinate 85,136 of NZ_CP094471.1, forward strand.
AACGTGTACAAGATCTGGGCGGATATGATCGCCTTCGGCGGCACGGATATGCCGGTGGGTGAGCACTACTACTGCCCCTTTGCGGGCCGCCGCGATGGCAAGAACTTTGTGTACAGCCATGAGCAGATCATGCAGAAGTACCAAAAGAATATGCGGATGGTGGACCGCATCCCCGAGGCTCTGTCCGGTGCCATGGGCAACCAGATGTACGTTGCAACCTTCTTCACCCGCGAGGAGATGGAGCAGTTCTACTCCGATGTGTTGGCTGTGAACGACCCTGTCAACGCCAAGGTGCAGAAGGAGCTGGCCGAGGTGCTGGCACTGGGCGAGCCCACCACCACCGCCCTCACCGAAAAGCCGAACCTCTCCCCCGCCGTGAAGCCCACCACGGCTGTGACCAAGACGCGCAGCCGGAAAAAGTAAGTGCATAGAATTTAGCTTGAACCAGGAGCTGCCGGACATTTCTCTGCCCGGCGGCTTTTTGCTACACTTTTTTCACGGTGCACAAAAAACAATACGCTTTTTTGGGTATCGTGCGAATAGACACAGCAAAGAACCTTTGGTATTATAAATTCGTAAAAACAAGACGTTACTCCTCGGAGGCGCTACTTGCATCGAATTCCCTTTCTAAAACAAGGGGAGTAGTGTGAGCTGCTGCATTCGGGGTTTTTCTTTTTGTCCGAAAATTCGATGCAGGGAGTAGAACGGTATGAAAATCATCCGACAGATCAACAACAATGCCGCCCTGGCACTGGACGGAAACGGCAAGGAGCTGGTGGTGCTGGGCCGGGGGGTCGGGTTCCCCAAAATGCCTTACGAGCTGACGGATCTTTCCCGCATCGAGCGAACGTTTTACGACGTGAACCCCAAATATTTTGGCATGGCGGCCGATCTGCCCCGCCCGCTGGTGCTGGCCTGCGCCGAGATCACGGAGCGGGCTGAGATCGAGCTGGACTGTGCGCTGAACCCAAACCTGCCCTTTACCCTGGCCGACCACCTGAACTTTGCGGCGGAGCGGCTGCGCAAGGGCATCGAGATCTCGACCCCGCTGGCTTACGATGTGCGCCACCTGTACCCCAAGGAGACAGAGCTGGCCAAACAGGCACGGGAGCTGCTGGCGCGGGAAGCCGGGCTGAAGCTGCCAGACAGCGAGGTGGTGAACATTGCCCTCCACCTCATCAACGCCGAGGCGGAAGCGGGCGATATGCACTCCATGATGATGACGCTCAAGGCCCTTTCGGACGTGGACGGCATCGTGGAGAAACAGCTTGCTATTACGCTCAACAAAGAGAGCTTTTCGTATTCCCGGTTTTCCATGCATCTGCGCTACCTCATCCAGCGGCTTGCCTCCGGCAGGCAGGTGGAGGAGCGGATCAGCGGGATGCTAGCCCAGATGCGGCGGGACTATCCGCAGGCGTATCAATGTGCCCGCGCTATCGCGGACTATTTCCGGGCCGCCTGGAACTGGCAGTGCAACGATGAGGAGATCGTGTACCTCATGCTGCACATCACCCGCCTGCAGGAGAAGAACGAGGCCTGAACCGGCCCGCTTCCCTGCCCACCTTTTTGCATGAATCCACCCAATGGCGCGCGTTGGGCGGTTCAGAAGATATTGACCGAGAGGGAGGTCCTCTGCCATGGATCGTAAACAGTTCCTGGAGCAGCTGGCTGCTCCGGCCGGCGGAAAAGAAAACATAGGCCTGTGTGATTTCCGCAGCGGTTGTCTGTCCGTTACCGTAAAGGACCGCAGTGTGATCGACCTCAACGCGATCCGCGGGCTGCCCGGTGTGGCTGACGCAGAGCTTCTGCGCAGCAGGCTCCGGATCACCCCGGATCAAACCATCATGGAGGAATTGCAAATGGCAAAAAAAGAAGATTACGGCGCATTGGCAAAACAGATCCTCAGCCTGGTGGGCGGTGCCGAGAATGTGAGCAACGCCACCCATTGTGCCACCCGTCTGCGCTTTAACCTGAAAGATGAATCAAAAGCCGATACCGATGCCATCAAGGGCCTGGCCGGTGTTGTGGGCGTTGCCCAGGCAAACGGCCAGTATCAGGTGATTATTGGTGCCGAGGTCACGCAGGTGTACGAGAAGCTCAGCGGGATGCTGGGCACCGCCCCTGCCGCCGCAGCCCCCGCCCCCAAGGGCAAGTGGTACGACCGTGTCATCGACACCCTGACCGGCATCTTTACCCCTATCCTGCCCCCGCTGACCGCAGCAGGCATGATCAAGGCCGTGCTGGCCATCCTGGTGGCGTTCAAGCTGGTCAGCAATACGTCCAGCACCTACCAGGTCATCAACTTCATGGGCGATGCCACGTTCTATTTCCTGCCTATCCTGCTGGCTAACTCGGCGGCGAAAAAGCTGGGCTGCAACCCCTACCTGGCCATGATGCTGGGTGGCATCCTGATCCACCCCAACTTTGTGAACCTGGTGGCTGCCTCCAAGGAAAGCGGCGAGGCCATCACCATCTTCATGCTGCCCATCTATAACGCCTCCTATTCTTCGTCCGTGATCCCCATCATCCTGGGCGTGCTGCTGATGTCCAAGGTGGAACCCTGGGCTACCCGCATCTCCCCCAAAGCCATCCGCTTCTTTACCGCTCCGCTGCTGACCATGTTCATCTGCGGCATTGCCACCCTGTGTGTGCTGGGCCCGGTGGGCTATGTGGTCTCCAACGCCCTGGCCGCTGTGATCAATGGCCTGAGCACCCTGGCACCCTGGCTGGTGCCCACCATCGTCGGCGTGTTCCTGCCGTTCCTGGTCATGACAGGTACCCACCACGCCCTGACCCCCATTGGCATCAACAACCGTATGACCATCGGCTTTGACACCATCATCTATCCGGGCCAGCTGGCCTCCAACGTGGCACAGGGCGCTGCTGCTCTGGCCGTTTCCATCAAGACCAAGGACCCCGAACTCAAGCAGCTGACCTCCGCCACCGGTATCACCGCCGTCTGCGGCATCACCGAGCCGGTCCTGTTCGGCGTTACCATGAAGATCCGCACCAACATGATCGCAGCCATGGCTGGCGGCGGCGTGAGCGGCTTCTTTATGGGCCTGATGAACACCAAGAACTACTCCGGCGGCTCTCCCGGTCTGCTGACCCTGCCCAGCTACATTGGCCTGGATACCCCCATGACCAACTTCTACTATGCCTGCGCCGGTGCAGCCATTGCCTTTGTGGTGGCCTTTATCGTCTCGTTCGTCCTGTTCCGTGACGAGAAAAAGAACTGATCCCCGGACGCTGCAACATTAGGGAGGAACCTGTATGTATTTCCCGAGAAATTTCCTCTGGGGCGGCGCAACGGCCGCAAATCAGTGCGAGGGTGCCTATCTGGAAGATGGCAAGGGCCTGTCCATCCAGGATGTGCTGCCCAAGGGCTTCAAGGTCATCACCGAGGAGCCGACCCCCGACAACCTCAAGCTGAAAGGCATTGATTACTACCACCGCTACAAAGAGGACATCAAGCTCTTTGCGGGCATGGGGTTCAAGGTCTACCGCTTTTCCATTGCGTGGAGCCGCATTTTCCCCACCGGCGAGGAAGCACAGCCCAACGAGGCGGGCCTGAAGTTCTACGATGATGTCATTGACGAGTGCCACAAGTACGGCATCGAGCCGCTCATCACCATTTCCCACTACGAAACGCCCCTGGCCCTGGCCCGCAAGTACAACGGCTGGAGCAACCGCATCATGATCGACCTGTACCTGAAATACTGCCAGGTCCTGTTTGAGCGGTACAAGGGCAAGGTGAAGTACTGGATCACGTTCAACGAGATCAACTCCATTTTGCACCAGCCCTTTGTCAGCGGTGCCATCCTGACCCCCAAGGCCCAGTTGAGCAACCAGCAGCTGTATCAGGCCATCCACTACGAGCTGGTGGCCAGCGCCAAGGCTGTGCAGCTGGCCCACAGCATCGACCCGGAGTACAAGGTGGGCAGCATGATCCTGGCCGTTACCATCTACCCGCTCACCCCGAACCCCGATGACATCATCGAGGTGATGGAGCTGGACAACGAGGTGTACCTGTTCTCGGACGTGCAGGCCCTGGGTGCCTATCCCTACTACGCCAAGCGCGTGTTTGAGGAAAAGGGCGTGCAACTGGAGATCAGCGATGAGGACCGCGAAGCCTTGACCCACACTGTGGACTTTGTTTCGTTTAGCTACTATTCCAGCAACTGCGCCGCCGCCGACCACTCGCTGGGCGAGCCCACCGGTAGCAACATGGTCCCCACCCTCAAGCGCAATCCGTATTCCAAGGTCAGCGAGTGGGGCTGGCAGATCGACCCCAAGGGCCTGCGTTACACCCTGAACCGGCTGTACAGCCGCTACCACAAGCCCCTGTTCATTGCCGAAAACGGCCTGGGTGCCAACGACACCCTGGTGCCGGACGGCCACGGTAGCTTTACGGTGGAGGATGATTACCGCATCCGCTACATGAACGACCACCTGGTGCAGGTCAGCGAAGCGCTGCACGACGGCGTGGACGTGATGGGCTATACCAGCTGGGGCTGCATTGACCTGATCTCCTGCTCCACGGCGGAGATCAAAAAGCGCTACGGTATGATCTATGTGGACCTGAACAGCGACGGCTCCGGTACGCTGGAACGTTACAAGAAAAAGAGCTACGAGTGGTACCGCCGCGTGATCGAATCCAACGGCGAAAACCTGGAGATCGACCCGGAGAAACCCATCGTCCTGTAACACACGCTTCTCATAAGGTGCCCTGAAACGGCACTTCCTCCTTTCAGACCCGCTGTGTGGCGTATGCTGCCCGGCGGGTCTTTGTTGTGCACAAAAATTTGTCCCCTGCTTCAGAATGTGATATACTGTTCCCAAAGAAAGAGAACGAGGTATTGCTGTTATGAAAATTCCTGCAAATGGATTTACCCACGCCGGCAAGTTCCATGCGGACGACGTGTTTGCAACGGCGCTGCTGCAGATCATCCGGCCGGACATCAGGATCACCCGCGGCTTTGTGGTACCGGACGATTTCGACGGCATCGTGTATGATATCGGCTTTGGCATGTTCGATCACCATCAGGAGCCCCGCGAGTACCGTGCCAACGGCATCCCCTATGCGGCCTTCGGCCTGCTGTGGCGGGTGCTGGGCCCGGGGCTGGTGGGGGAGCGTCAGGCCCGGCTCATCGATGAAAACTTTATCCAGCCCCTTGATCTGAACGATAACACCGGCGAGCAGAACAGCCTGTGCGATGCCATCGGCTTTTTCAACCCGGTGTGGGACTCCAAGGAGGATCAGGACACCTGCTTCTTCAAGGCGGTGGCTGTGGCAAAGCAGATCCTGGAAAACCAGATCGAGAGCGCGAACGCCGTGAACCGCGCCGACGAGAAAGTGCAGCAGGCCTATAAGAATTCCCGGGACGGCATCGTGATCCTGCCCTGCTACCTGCCCTGGAAGAATGGCCTGTACAAGACCGATGCCCTCTTCGTCATCTACCCCAGCCAGCGCGGCGGGTGGAGCGCCCAGTGCGTGACCGACCACAAGACCAAAAAGCCGAAGCTGCCCTTCCCCCAGAGCTGGGCGGGCCAGCCGCAGGAGGTCATTGAGCAGAAGAGCGGCATCGAGGGCATCAGCTTCTGCCACGCCAGCCGGTTCCTCATCACCGCAAAGGATAAGGAAACGGCGCTGGCCGCCTGCCGTCAGGTGCTGAAAAACAACGGGAGACTGTGATATGAGCGGGGAAGCGGAGAAGACGGAGCGGGCCTATGTCTATATGGTGCGCTGCGCAGGCGGCCAGCTCTACACGGGCTGGACAAATGACCCGGCCAGCCGCCTGCACGCCCACAAGAGCGGGAAGGGAGCCAAGTGCACCCGTGCGCTGGGGGCACAGCGGTTCGCGTATCTGGAACGGTGCACAGACAAATCTGCCGCCCTGCGCCGGGAAGCAGCCCTGAAAAAGCTGACCAAGGCGCAGAAGGAAACCCTGTGCGCCGAATGGGCTGAGAAGAACCTGCCCCGGCTCTCGCTGGCCACCCGGGCCGATGCGGCGGAGATCCTGGACATCTACAACTGGTATGTCCTGCACCATACCGCCACCTTTCAGGTAACGCCCTCTTCCCTGCCGGAGTATGAGGACTGGGTGGACAGCACCCGTACGCTGATCCCTCTGCTGCTGGCCCGGGATGGGGAAGGTAAGCTGCTGGGCTACGCCTGTGCCCACCGCTACCACCCCCGTGAGGCCTACGACTGGGCTGTGGAGAGCACCATCTACTGTGCCCCCGATGCCCGGGGCTTTGGTGTGGGGGATACCCTCTACCGCGCCCTGCTGGATATTCTGGACGGGATGGGTTACTGGAATGTCTACGCCCTTGTGGCAGACCCCAACCCCGCCAGTGAGCGTATCCATGCCCGCCTGGGCTTCACCTGTGTGGGCCGTGAGCCCCACACTGCCTATAAGTTCGGCTGGCTGGGCCTGTCCACCTGGTGGCTGCCCCTGCGCAGGGGCAATGAAAAGCCGGAGCCCACCCACCCGCTGACACAGGAACAGGTGGAGGAGATCCTGGGAAGATATCAGGCATAAAGAAAGCGTCCTTCGGGGCGCTTTTTTGCAGTTCATATATACATTTTGAATGCATAAAAATTGAATATAAACAAATGATACTGTATAAACATACAAAGTGTAACAAATCCTGCCGCAAATGCGCGGCATGTTTGGCAGTTTTCAGCATTGACGGAAAAGCCGCGCTGCGTATAATAAAAGCATCAACCGCAAATCAAAGACAGAGGATGCGAAGGGAAAGTGCGCATCAGGATACAAAAGTGTATTTTTATTAAAAGGAGCGCGTTTATTATGAAAAAGGAAAACATCAAAAAAGTCGTTCTGGCCTACTCCGGTGGTCTGGATACCTCCATCATCATTCCCTGGCTGAAGGAAAACTACAACAACTGCGAAGTCGTCGCCGTTTCCGGTGACGTGGGCCAGGGCACCGAGCTGGACGGCCTGGAGGAAAAGGCCAAGGCTACCGGCGCTTCCAAGCTGTACGTTCTGGATCTGAAGAAGGACTTTGTGGAGAACTACATCTTCCCCACCCTGAAGTTCGGTGCAAAGTACGAGGACTACCTGCTGGGCACCAGCTTTGCACGCCCCTGCATTGCAAAGGCTCTGGCCGATATCGCCATCAAGGAAGGCGCAGATGCCATCTGCCACGGCTGCACCGGCAAGGGCAACGATCAGGTGCGTTTTGAGCTGACCCTCAAGGCCCTGTGCCCCGATATGGCCATCATTGCTCCCTGGCGTGAGTGGGACATCAAGAGCCGTGACGAAGAGATCGACTACGCCGAGGCTCACCACATCCCCCTGAAGATCAACCGCGAGACCAACTACTCCAAGGACAAGAACCTGTGGCATCTGAGCCACGAGGGTCTGGATCTGGAGAGCCCCGCCAACGAGCCCCAGTACAACCACCCCGGTTTCCTGGAGCTGGGTGTCAGCCCCGAGCAGGCTCCCGACACCCCGACCTATGTGACCATCCACTTTGAAAAGGGCGTTCCCACTGCTGTTGACGGCAAGGAGATGGGCGCTGTGGAGCTGGTGGAGTACCTGAACAAGCTGGGCGGCGAGAACGGCATCGGCCTGCTGGATATCGTGGAGAACCGTCTGGTGGGCATGAAGAGCCGCGGCGTGTACGAGACCCCCGGCGGTGCCATCCTGTACAAGGCCATCAATGTTCTGGAGACCATCACCCTGGACAAGGAGAGCGCACACCTCAAGGAGCAGCTGGCTCAGAAGTATGCCGACATCGTCTACAATGGCCAGTGGTTCACCCCGCTGCGTGAGGCTCTGGATGCTTTTGCCAACAGCCTGGCAAAGACCGTGACCGGCGATGTGAAGCTGAAGCTGTACAAGGGCAACATGATCAACGCCGGTGTCACCTCTCCGTTCACCCTGTACGATGAGCAGACTGCTTCCTTTGGTGAGGACGAGGATTACAACCAGGCAGATGCAGCAGGCTTCATCAACCTGTTCGGCCTGTCCATCAAGGAGCGCGCAAAGCTGTCCAAGAGCTGGCCGAAGATCGAAGACTAAGCGGCTGATCCACCGGGATCACACAAAGCCAACTTTCTCTCCGGTGTGTTTTCTACACTTTCACAACGGAGTTCCAAAACCGGCATAGTTGCCGGCGGCACCGCCGCAGGAGCGTTTTCCCCTGCGGCGGCTTTGCCGTTTTTAGCTGTTTTTATTTACAAGATAAACATCCTCGCCCTCTCAGGCCGCTTCGCGTCCAGCTCTCCCAAAGGGAGAGCCTCTGGCGAAACCGTAAACTTTGTGTGGATTGCCAAGGCCTCTCCCTTTGGGAGAGGTGGCATTGCGCAAGCAATGACGGAGAGGGTGAGCCGCCTATCAGTAAAGGAAAAAAATATGGCAGAACAATTATGGAAGGGCCGCTTCTCCAAGGCGGTCGATTCGCGCGTCAATGATTTCAACTCCTCCATCCGCTTTGACCAGCGGATGATCGCGCAGGATATGCGCGGCAGCGGGGTCCACGCCGCCATGCTGGCCAAGCAGGGCATCATCTCCGAAAAGGACTGCGAGGATATCCTCAGCGGGCTGGCCTCCATTGCCGACGATCTGGCAAGCGGTGCGCTGGAGATCGACCCCAACGCCGAGGATGTGCATACCTTCGTGGAGCAGACCCTGACCGCCCGCATCGGCGATGCAGGCAAGCGCCTGCACACCGGCCGCAGCCGCAACGATCAGGTGGCGCTGGATATCCGCCTGACCCTGCGGGATTACAGCCACACCCTGCAGGCTTACATTGTGGAGCTCATCAAGGTCATCTGCAGCAAGGCGGCGGAGAATACCACCGCTGTCATGCCCGGCTACACCCACCTGCAGCGCGCCCAGCCCATCACCTTTGGCCATGCGCTGATGGCCTACGCCTCCATGCTTCTGCGCGACCTGCAGCGCTTTGAGGATGCCACCGCCCGCATGGATGCCCAGTGCCCGCTGGGTTCCGGCGCTCTGGCCGGTACCACTTACCCGCTGGACCGTCAGTTCACCGCCGAAAAGCTGGGCTTTGCCGCCCCTTGCGCCAACAGTCTGGACGGCGTTTCTGACCGCGATTTCTGCATTGAGCTGGCCAACGCCATCTCCATCTGCATGATGCATCTGTCCCGCCTTTCCGAGGAGATCATCCTCTGGTGCAGCTGGGAGTTCAAGTTCATCGAGCTGGACGATGCCTTTACCACCGGCTCCTCCATCATGCCCCAGAAGAAGAACCCCGATGTCACCGAGCTGATCCGCGGCAAGACCGGCCGCGTCTACGGTGACCTGAACACCCTGCTGGTGATGATGAAGGGCATTCCTTTGGCTTACAACAAGGATATGCAGGAGGACAAGGAAGCCATCTTCGATGCAGTGGATACGCTGGAGCTGTGCCTCAAAACTGTCACCCCCATGCTGGACACCATGAAGACCCTGCCTGCCAACATGCGCCGCGCCGCCGCCAAGGGCTTTATCAACGCCACCGACTGCGCCGACTACCTGACCAAGAAGGGGATGCCCTTCCGGGATGCCTACAAGCTGACCGGCTGCATGGTCTCCGACTGCATCGCAAAGGATAAGACCCTGGAGGAACTGACCCTTGACGAATTCAAGGGCTACAGCGCCCTGTTCGAGAACGATATCTATGATGCCATCGACCTCATCAAGTGCTGTGAGGGCCGCACCAGCTACGGCGGCCCCAGCGAGGCCAGCGTCAACAACCAGATCCGGCTGGCTATGGACCAGCTGGCCGCATGGGAGGCGAACAACGCATGAGCGTAAAGGTCTTTATCGACGGCTCCGCAGGCACCACGGGTCTGCGCATTGCCGACCGTCTGGCTGCCCGGCCCGAAATTGAACTGCTCTCCATCTCCGAGGAGGGCCGCAAGGACGTGAACGAGCGGGCAAAGGTCATCAATTCGGCTGACCTCGCCTTCCTCTGCCTGCCGGATGCCGCCTCCAGAGAGGTCATGCCCCTGCTCCGCCCGGATGTCAAGGTGCTGGATACTTCTACGGCTTTCCGCACGGATCCCAACTGGGTCTACGGCTTCCCGGAACTCAGGGGCCAGAAGGAAAAGATCAAAAATGCCTGCCGCGTGGCGGTGCCCGGCTGCTATGCCAGCGGGTTTATCAGCATCATGCGGCCTCTGGTGGAGCTGGGCCTTGCCGGAGCGGGTGATTTTTACAGCTGCACCGGTATTTCCGGCTATTCCGGCGGCGGCAAAAAGATGATCGCCGATTACGAAAGCCCCGACCGTCCGGCCCACAGCAAGCTGGATGCACCCAAGAGCTACGGTCTGAGCCTTGCCCATAAGCATCTGCCCGAGATGCAGAAGATCAGTGGGCTGGCAAACCCGCCCGCCTTTGTGCCTGTGGTCTGCGATTATTACAGCGGGATGCAGGTGCTGGTGCCCTTCCAGCCGGTCTGGGGCGGTGCCGAAAAGGTGGCCGCAGGGCTGGCGGAGTATTACAGGGATGCCGCCACCATCAAGGTGCACGCCCTGAACGAGCCTTTGCCCGAGAACGGCCTGTACTCCAACGCCATGGCCGGTACCGACCGCATGGAGCTGTACAGCACCGTGAACGCCGCCGGGGATCAGATGATGCTGGTCTCCCTGTTTGATAATCTGGGCAAGGGCTCTTCCGGTGCGGCAGTCCAGTGTATGAATCTGATGCTGGGGCTGCCGGAGACCCAGGGGTTGGAATAAAAACTCCCTTCGTCTGCTCACGGTGTTCGCATCCACCTCCCTCAAAGAGGGAGGCTTTTGCAGCTGACGGTTACGCAAAGGCTCCCTCCGTGAGGGAGCTGGCACGGCGAATGCCGTGACTGAGGGAGTATTTCTTTGTGGGAAAGGAGAATCTTTATGCAGTATCAAGAAGTTGCGGGCGGCATTTGTGCCCCCAAGGGCTTTGCAGCGGCTGGCGTGCATTGCGGCATCCGCGCAAATCATAATGAAAAATACGATCTGGCACTCATCAAGGCGGAGGTGCGCTGTGCCGCCGCCGGTGTCTACACCACCAATAAGGTCTGCGGTGCGCCCATCAAGGTGGACCGTGCCCACCTGAAGGACGGCTATGCACAGGCCATCCTTGTGAACAGCGGCAACGCCAACACCTGCGCCGCCAACGGCGTGGCTCTGGCCGAGGAGTGCTGTGCGCTGGTGGGCGAGGCACTGCACATCCCCGCCGAGGATGTGCTGCCCGCCTCCACTGGTGTCATTGGCCAGCCCATGGTCATTGACCCCTTTGCCCGGGGAATCCCCGCCGCTGCCGCAAAGCTAGCGGCCACCGCGCAGGGCAGCACCGATGCAGCCACGGCTATTATGACCACCGATACCCACAAAAAGGAGTATGCCATCCAGTTTGAGCTGGGCGGCAAGACCTGCACCGTGGGTGCCATTGGCAAGGGCAGCGGCATGATCGCCCCCAACATGGCCACCATGCTGGCCTTCTACACCACCGATGCCGCTGTTTCCCCCGCTCTGCTGGAAAAGGCTCTCAAGACCGTGGTGCCCGGCACCTACAACCAGATGAGTGTGGATCTGGACACCTCCACCAACGATACCCTGATCATCATGGCCTCCGGTCTGGCCGGAAACCCCGAGATCTGCGAAGAGAACGCCGACTACGATGCCTTTGTGGCGGCCCTGACCGCCATTGCCGAGCACATGTGCGCCGAGCACGCCGGTGACGGCGAGGGTGCCACCCACCTCATCACCTGCGAGGTGACCCACGCCCCCGATCTGAAAACGGCCCGTGCCGTCAGCCGCAGCGTGGTCTGCTCCAACCTGTTCAAGGCTGCTGTCTTTGGCCGCGATGCCAACTGGGGCCGCATCCTCTGCGCCATCGGCTACACCCCCGGCGATTTCTCCATCGACAAGGTCTGTGTCTGGCTGAGCAGTGCCGCCGGTGAGGTCTATGTCTGCGAGAACGCCGCCTACCACCCCTACAGCGAGGACGAGGCTGCCAAAGTTCTGGCGGAGCATGATATCCTTGTCAAGGTGGATATGGGTACCGGCGATGCCAGCGCCAAGGCATGGGGCTGTGATCTGACTTATGATTATGTGAAGATCAACGGGGATTATAGAACTTAATGGAACTCCTCCAGTCGCCTGCGGCGACAGCCCCCCCGAAGGGGGAGCTTTAGGAACGAACGACAAGCAGCAGATTTTAATTTTATGGAGCAAGTGACCCATTCGACAAAAGCTCCCCCTTTCGGGGGAGCTGGCAATGCCGCAAGGCATTGACTGAGAGGGTTCAGAGGAAAGATATGAAAAACGAAGAAATGGCCCTCCTGTTTTCGGAGGCGACCCCTTACATCCAGAAATACCATGGCAAGACCATGGTCATCAAATACGGCGGCAACGCCATGATTAACGAGACGCTGAAAAACGCCGTGATGAACGACCTTGTCACCCTGACCCTGCTGGGGGTGCGGGTGGTGCTGGTGCACGGCGGCGGCCCGGCCATCAACGAGATGCTGAAAAAAGTCGGCGTGGAGAGCCATTTCAACAACGGTCTGCGTGTGACAGATGACGCTACCATGGAGATCGTTCAGCAGGTGCTGGCCGGTAAGGTGAACAAGGACCTTGTGGCAAAGCTGCGCGGCCGCGGCGTGGGCCTGTGCGGCATGGATGGCCAGATGCTCCGCTGCACCGAACTGGACCCTGCTCTGGGCCATGTGGGCGAGATCATCCATGTGGACCCCACCCTGATCTCCACCCTGCTGGACGGCGGCTATATCCCCGTGATCGCAACAGTGGGCATGGACGATCTGGGCCAGGCCTATAATGTCAACGCCGATACCGCCGCCGCACAGATCGCCATTGCCCTCAAGGCCGAGAAGCTGGTTTCCATGACCGATATCGCCGGCCTGCTGCGGGATAAGGACGATGAGACCACCCTTATCCCCGAGGTGGAGGTCAGCGAGATCGAGGGCTACAAGGCTGCCGGCATCATTGCGGGCGGCATGATCCCTAAGATCGGCGGCATGGCCGATGCCATCTATCAGGGAGTCCACGAGGCGGTCATCATCGATGGCCGTGTGCCCCACTCCATCCTGCTGGAGCTGTTCTCCAACCGGGGCTCCGGCACCCGGTTCTACCGCCGCAGCCATCAGGAATAAGGCTTGCTGAAAATTATATCGGGCGATATAATAAAGATGAATAGGCTCCCCCTTTGGGGAAGCTGGCGAGCGAATGCGAGACTGAGAGGGCGAGGACGCTAACCAAGGAGGGTATATCTATGGATTCCGAAAAAGTCATCAAGCGGGACAACGAATATGTCCTGCACACCTATAACCGCAATCCCATTGCTCTGGAAAAGGGCCACGGCCTGTATGCCGAAGGCCCTGAGGGCCAGAAGTATCTGGATTTCACCAGCGGCATCGGCGTGAACAGCCTGGGCTACTGCGACCTGACCTGGGCCGAGGCTGTCTCCGAGCAGGCCCACAAGCTGCAGCACACCTCCAACCTTTACTACACTGCCCCCTGCGGCAAGCTGGCCAAAAAGCTGTGCAAGCGCACCGGCATGAGCAAGGTATTTTTCGGAAATTCCGGTGCCGAGGCCAACGAGGGTGCCATCAAGGCTGCCCGCAAGTACAGCTTTGACCACTACGGCAAAGGCCGCGATGTTGTGATCACGCTGGTCAACAGCTTCCATGGCCGCACCATTGCCACCCTGACCGCCACCGGTCAGGAGGTGTTCCACAACTACTTTGGCCCCTTCAACGAGGGCTTTGTCTATACCACCGCCGGTGACATCGAGGGCCTCCGGGAACTGGTGGACCGCCATACCTGCGCCATTATGCTGGAGCTGATCCAGGGCGAGGGCGGCGTGATGGCGCTGGACCCTGAGTATGTGCAGGCTGTGCGTGCTCTCTGTGATGAAAAGGACCTTGTCCTCATCGTGGACGAGGTGCAGACCGGCGTGGGCCGCACCGGCACCTTCCTGTGCTGTGAGCACTACAACCTCAAGCCCGATATCGTCACGCTGGCCAAGGGCCTGGGCGGCGGCCTGCCCATCGGTGCCGTTCTGCTGAACGAAAAGACCGCCGAGGGCATGGGCCCCGGCAGCCACGGTTCCACCTTTGGCGGCAACCCGGTGGTCTGCGCCGGTGCCAACGTGGTGGTGGATCGGATGGATCAGAGCTTCCTGGCCAATGTCAGTGAACGGGCCGTTCAGCTGCGCGCTGGTCTGGCCAAGCTGCCCATGGTCAAGAACCTTTCCGGCATTGGCCTGATGGTGGGCATCGAGTTCTTTGGCGGCATCCAGGCCGCGGACGTGCTGGCCGCCTGCCGCGAAAAGGGCCTGCTGGTGCTCACGGCCAAGAGCCGCCTGCGCCTGCTGCCCCCGCTGACCCTGACCGCCCACGATGTGGAAAAGGCTCTGGGCATCCTGAACGAGGTGCTGACCGAGATGGAGCAGAAGGCTCCAAAGGAGCAGGCATGAAACATCTGCTGAAAATGAGCGACCTCTCCCCCGCTGAGCTCCATCACATCCTTGATGTGGCGGAGGAGCTCAAGGCAGAGCAGAAGGCCGGGACGACCCCGGCGCTGCTCAAGGGCAGGAGCGTGGCGCTGATGTTCTCCAAAAATTCCACCCGCACCCGCACCAGCTTTGAGGTGGGTGTCTACCAGCTGGGCGGTCTGGGCAATTACATGAACGCCGCCACCGAGCTGCAGTCCGGCCGGGGCGAGCCCCTCAAGGATACCGCCCGGGTGCTGGGCCGCTACTACGACTGCGTGGTCTGGCGCACCTACCGTCAGTGCGATCTGGAAGAGTTTGCCGAGCTGGCCGGTGTGCCCGTGATCAACGGCCTGACCGACTACGCCCATCCCTGCCAGGTGCTGGCCGACCTGATGACCATCCGGGAACGCCGGGGCACGCTGGAGGGCCAGAAGCTCTGCTTTATTGGCGATGGCTGCAGCATGGCAAACAGCCTCATCGTGGGCGGCCTGCTGGCAGGGATGCGTGTGACCTGCGTCTGCCCCGAGGGCTACCGCCCTGCCGCCGACGTGCTGATGTTCGCCCACAAGTATGGCGAAAAGTTTCACCTGCTCACCGACCCCGCCGAGGGTGTGAAGGATGCCGATGTGGTGGTGACCGCCGCATGGAACACGGCCCCCGGTACCCCCGAAAGTGAGCGCCGTCTGCGGGATTTCGCGGGCTTTCAGGTGACCAGCAGGCTGATGGAGGGTGCAAAGCCCGATGCCATGCTCCTCCACTGCCTGCCTGCGCACCGGGGTGAGGAGATTTCCACCGCTGTCTTTGAAGAGCACGCCGACGAGATCTTTGACGAGGCCGAGAACCGTCTCCATGTGCAGAAAGCCGTGTTGGCCATCCTGTTGGCCGGTCTGTAAAAACGAGAAAGAACCCCGGAGCTGCAGGAAACTGCAGCTCCGGGGTTCTTATGGTTTCTCTCAGGGTCTGCGGCTCAGGCCGGGGCCCTCATCAGACCCTGCCAGCGCCCTTGTCCAGGATCTTATTGAACTGGAGGAAGAAGGTGGTGGCGGTCACGGCAGCGGCGATGATGTCACTGACGGGCTCGGCAAGGAACACGCCGAACACGGGGTTCGCGACCACATGGGGCAGGATGAAGATGAGAGGGATGAGCAGGATGAGCTTGCGCAGGCAGGCCAGCAGCAGGCTGACCTTGGCCTGACCCAGCGCCATAAAGCTCTGCTGGCAGGCGATCTGGACACCGGTGGAGAAGATGCCCGCCATGTAGATGCGCATGGCCCAGGTGGTGTAATCGATCAGGGAGGCATCCGAGGTGAAGATGCCAGCCACTGCACCGGGAACCAGCATCATCAGCAGCCAGAAGATGGTGGTGTAGCTCAGGCAGAGGGTCAGCTGGAAGCGGAATGCCTGCTTGACGCGGTCTTTCTTGCCTGCGCCGAAGTTGAAGCTCATCACCGGCTGGCCGCCCTGGCAGATGCCCGAGATGGGCATGGTGCACAGCTGGGAGGCGCTGGTGATCACGGTCATGGCACCCACGGCCACGTCACCGCCGTAGCGGGCCAGGCTGGAGCTGAAGCTGATGGACAGCAGGCTCTCGGTGGAGAGCATGACGAAGGTGGAAATGCCCAGTGCCAGCACGGGCATGATGATCTTCCCTTCCAGCTTCATGTCCTCTTTGCGGATCTTGAGGATGGTCTTGGGGCCGGTGAGGAAGCGGATGACCCAGATGGCACCCACTGCCTGGCTCAGCACGGTGGCAATGGCAGCACCCTTTACGCCCATGCCCAGCCCAAAGATGAGGATGGGGTCCAGCACGATGTTGATGACCGCGCCGATAACGGTGGTCAGCATACTGATCTTGGCAAAGCCCTGCGCAGTGATGAAGGTGTTCATGCCAAGCACGATCAGCACGCAGATGGTGCCCAGAATGTAGATGCGGCTGTAAGCCAGAGCGTAGGGCAGGGTGGTGTCACTGGCACCAAACAGCCGCAGCAGGGTGGGTGCGGCGGCGTAAAAGACGATGGTCAGGACGACCGAGAAGAGCAGCAGCATGGTAAAGCTGTTGCTGACGATCTTTTCTGCCTGCTTCTTGTCGCCCTGGCCCATGGCGATGGCGGTGCGGGGCGCGCCGCCGGAGCCGATGAGCATGGCAAAGGCGTTCAGGAGCATCAGGATGGGGGTAAACAGGCCCACGCCGGTCAGAGCCGCCGCGCCGATCCCCGAGATGTGGCCGATGTAGATGCGGTCCACGATGTTGTACAGCAGGTTGACCACCTGCGCCACAACGGCGGGGATCATCAGCTGGAGCAGGAGCTTTTTCACGTCACCCGTGCCCATATCCTGCTGTTTTTTCTGCGTTTGTGCCATGGAAAGTGTCTCCTTTGGTTTGAGCGAGACGGAGAGGGCTGCCCTCAGAACGTCAGGCCGAAGTTCATCTCGTAGTAGTTGCCCGCGGCATCACGGTAGGCGTAAGCCTTGCCGTTCTCGTCCTTCATGCTGTCGGGCATGTAGGCATCCTTTGCAAAGCCGGGCACGTCGTTGGGGCTGATGCAGACACCGTCCGCGTTCACAGCCAGCACCTCGTCGCCCTTGGGCAGGGTCAGGGGCAGTTTGCCAACGGGAGCAAAGCGGCCGAACATCACATCCAGCGTTGCGGAGGGGTAGGTGTCAAAGCCGACGGTCAGAGCGTCGGAGACCTTCTCCACATTGCCGACCTCCCAGGCCAGCGGGCAGTTGATGTTGGAAACGACCTTGCCGCCGTGTGCGTGGACCGCAGCAGCGATACCGGCCAGACGGTTTGCGCCCACCAGAGTGGTCTCCTTGTGGGTCTCGGTGGTGGGCTTGCCGCTCTCATCCACGTTGCAGACCGTCTTGTCCTCGCAGATGTCCAGCTCCAGGTAGCCCGGGGTGGCGTTGAAGTATGCACCGGACTGGGGGCTGACCATCAGCAGGGCCACCTGGGCCTCATCGGGGGTGTCCACCAGAGTGACATTGCCCAGCATCTCGCGCAGGGCCTTGGTGGCGGCCTCACCGGCCTCGGCGCTCTTGCCAAAGGCCTCAGCGTAGACCTTGGTGCCGTCCTTCAGGGGCAGGGTGCCGTCGTTCTTCAGCAGGACAACGGACTCGCGGTGCACGCGGGAAGCTTCCTCCCAGTCGGCCTTGGTGGCAACGACCTCGGCGGCCTTCCTGGGGTCGGCGTAGGTGTCCTCGAACATGCCCTGACGGAACAGCTCGGTCAGGGTGCGGCTGACAGCGCGGTTCAGGCTGGCATCGGTCAGCACCAGATCTTCCTTCTTGAAGCCGGCGGGCACCGCGTGGGTGTCGTAGTAGTCGTTGGTGCCGCGGGCGTAGCTCTCCTCGCCCAGCTCGTTGTCCAGCAGGCCGGAGATCAGGTCCACGCCGCTCTGGGTGACAGCATAGCCGATGCGCTCGGGCTCGTCCAGCATGTCAACGCCCCAGCACATATTGTGAACAATGCCGGTGTCGGAGTTGATGTAGCCCTTGAAGCCCATCTGGCCGCGCAGCAGGCCGTCGATGAACACCTTGTTGTAGGCAAAGCCGTAGGGCTGGAGCTCGATGGGGTTGCCGTTGAAGTCCTCCTGCGGAGCGCTCTTCTCGGCGCTGGGCTTGGAGTAGTAGGGCATGATGGACTCGGCATTGTGGCGGATGGCTGCACGGAATGCCGGGATGTGGTACTTCTGCAGGGAGCCGGGGGTGGCGTAGATGTTCCACTGGCCTGCTGCATAGTGGGGGTCAAAGCCGTTCTCACGGGCACCGCCGCCGGGGAAGTGCTTCACAGTCATGGAAACACCCTCGGGGGTAACGCCGTTGCTGCCGCCCTGGATGCCGGGGATCAGGTGGTCGAAGATCTCCTCGATCAGTGCGGGGTCCTCGCCAAAGGTGCCGAAGGTGCGCTGCCAACGGGGGTCGGTGACGCAGTCGGCCATGTACATGTAGCCCTTCTTCAGGCCGCAGGCGTTCCACTCGCGGCGGATGGTGTCGGCGAACTTGTCGATGATGTCGATGCGTGCAGTGCCCTTGACGGCAGCAGCAATGCCCAGGGTACCGGGATAGGTGGCAAACACGCCGGTGGCATCGTTCATGCCGAACACGACCTCGCCGTTCTCGTTGCGGCTGTTGGACATGACCTGCATGGGAACAAAGTGATCACAGGTCTCGGTCAGGTACTGCAGCTGGTTCAGGTAATCTGCCAGATCCTCGGGCGTGGGGCTCTCGCGCAGGATGACGTGGCGGTTGAAGCTCTTCTTGACCATGTCAGAGGTGCTGGGCAGGGACTGGGAGCCGAAGATGCTGTCGGAGACGTTCACGGGTGCCTCGTCCAGCAGGCCGCTTTCGTCCGCCACGGGCTTGTGGCCGTTGGCTGCCAGACGGGGGGAAGGATACTTGGGGCCCATGCGCCAGTCGGAGGTGAAGATCTGGCCGATCTTCTCGCTGGTGGTCAGAACCTTGACATAGGCCTCGGCGCGCTCAGCCGGGGTCAAGCGCCAGTCGTTGACTGCGCTGACGGTGCCGGTGCCGTCGATGTCCTTGAAATACAGGCCGTCCTGCTCGATGACCTTGCGCTCCACGGTGCTGATGGTGGGGCCGTTGGGGTTCTGGTAGCGCTTTACACGCTCGGATGCTTTCACTGCCATAGTGTTTTCTCCTTTTCTTTTGAACGCAGCGGCCCATGCCACAGAGCCGCAGATGCTATACCTATTATAATAGGCCGCCGCGCGGAACAACTAGAAAATTTTTTGGATATTTCCGCACTTTCCTTGTATTCTTTTTTTGCGCGCGGTTGGAATACAAGTCTGTTTTGTGGAATGTGCTGTACTAGTATCTTACAATCATGTGCAAAATGACGAACGCTGTTTTTTAAAACTGTTGATTTCGCCCAAGGAGAGTAAAATTGTCCTGTTTTCCCACAAAATTTTACTAACAGAAATTTGAGGGATAGTTCATAATGTATACATAAAAATCCCCCGGTTCGCGATGTGGCAGCCGCAGCCCACGGGGGACCGAATGAAAGGCCGGAGTGAGTGGCAGCACACCGGCCGCAGAATTGAAAGGAGAACCCTTCTATGGCAAAGGTCAAACAGCCGCTTGAAGAAAACGGCATCCACAGAGCGAAAATGTGGGAGATCATGATGTACGCTCTGAATAACACCTCCACCAACACCTACATGATGGTGGTCGGTTACATCAGCTACTTCCTGATCGGTATCGTCGGTCTGGCATCCGTGCTGGCCGGTTCTATTGTTACCATCATGCGTGTCTGGGACGGTGTCACCGACCCGTTCGTTGGTATGATGGTCGATAAGACCAACGGCAAGTTCGGCAAAAACCGTCCGTTCATTGTCATCGGTCAGATCATCATGTTCGTCACCACCTTCGTGATGTTCAACTTCATCCCCAAGATGGGCACTGGTGTCCGCTTTGTTGCGTTCATCATCATCTACATGATCTACATCCTGGGCTACACCTGCCAGTGCGTTGTCACCAAGTCTGCTCAGACCTGCCTGACCAACGATCCCAAGCAGCGCCCCATCTTCGCAATGTGCGATACCGTGTACAACATCATCCTGATGAACATTCTCTTCCCCATCATTGTCACCGATGTCCTGGTGCCCAAGTTCACCCTGACTGCCGAGGCCAACGCTGCCGAGATCGCTTCTCTGGTGGCACAGAACCCTGCTCTGGCAGGCATCGTGGAGAAGTCCGGCGGCAGCCTGTCCGCTTTCTACAACCCCGGCCTGTTCACCACCATGCAGCTGATGTTCGGCGGCCTGTCCGCTGTCTTTGCAGTCTGCGCCATCATCGCCCTGTGGCGTAAGGACAATCCGAAGTACTTCGGTCTGGGCACCACCCAGAAGGTCGGCATCAAGGATTACGTTGACACCCTGGCTCACAACCGCGCCATCCAGATGCTGGTGGTCTCCGCATCTACCGATAAGCTGTTCATGTCCACCAAGAGCAACGCTACCGTTATGATCTGCCTGTTCGGCATCATCTTCGGCAACTATGCCGCATACTCCAGCTACTCTCAGATCACCTCTATCCCCATCTGCCTGATCTCCATCCTGCTGATGAACAAGATCGCACGTCAGATGGGCCAGAAGGCATCCATGCTGGTGGGTACCTGGGGCGGCATCATCGGCTCCATCGCCATCACCCTGTTCCTGTTCTTCTTCAACCCCAAGGGCGATGCTTCCAAGTTCTCTCTGCCCGCATTCCGCCTGATCCGTCCTGACACCTGGGGCACCCTGTTCACCGGCTGGACCACCACCGCTTTGATCTTCGTGCTGCTGGTCATCGCATGGTCCGGCGTGCAGGCACTGTCCTCCTCCATCGTTATCACCATGACCGCTGACTGCGCTGACTACGAGGTCTACCGTACCGGTAAGTACGTTCCCGGCCTGATGGGCACCCTGTTCAGCTTCGTGGATAAGCTGGTCTCCTCTTTGGCTGCTACCGTTGTGGCTCTGTTCTACTCCATGGTCGGCTTCAAGGACGCTCTGCCCGACACCATGACTCCGTACTCTGACGGCATCTTCTGGGCAACCATCGGCTGCTTCGTCCTGCTGCCCATCGTTGGCTGGCTGTGCAACGTTGTTGCCATGCACTTCTATCCCCTGACCAAGGAGAAGATGGAAGAGATCCAGGCTGAGATCGGCCGCATCAAGGCTGAGGCTGCTGCAAAGCAGGCTTAATGCCAACCATCTCCCTGCGGAAATTTTGAATCCGGGACAGCGCCGCTGTCCTGCATCGTAACCGGAAATGTCCTGCGGCGGGCCATCCTCTGCCGCAGGACTTTCTGATACCCTGAGACCCGGAAGGAATACCACTATGGCAGAAGAAAACAAGCTGAACCAGACCCCTGAGATCACCCCGGCCCCCTCCGCTGAGGCCCCGGAAAAGGCCCCCACCACCGGCGAACTGCTGGGCGATGTGGAGCACTACGACGAGGAAAAGGACGATTGGAGCACCGGCTATTACGGCACCGGCAGCCGCCAGCAGGTAACGGACGATGTGTTCCACAAGCTGGAGACCGGCGAAGAGTTCACACGGGATGACTTTATCAAGGCGGAGCTGGCGCTGCAGGATGCCAAGCTGGAAGCCGGCATCGATCTCGAAAAGGAGAAGAGCCCGGGCCTCATTGGTAAGTATCACGATTGGAAAAAGAACCGCGTAAGGCACAAGGTGAACAAAAAGAAGTACCTTCTGCTCTGCCTGTTTCTGGGCTGGTGCGGCGGCCACCGCTACTATGAAAAGCGGTATGCGCTGGCGGCCTTCTACACCCTGTTCTTCTGGAGCATGGTGCCCTTCTTCCTCTGCGTGACCGACCTTCTCATTGCACTGCCCATGCAGGCCGATGAGAACGGCGACATCCTGATCTGACATCTTCCTCTATTCATTCATTTACCTCCTAGCGCCAGAAAGGGCCTGCGGCATTTGCCGTGGGCCCTTTCTGGCGTTTGCAGGCCCGTTCTCCGGCGCAGAACATAGTGGCAGCTAACTGGCGTTGTGCTATACTAGTATATCAATTGATTGTGCAATAAGCACAATAGAATTTTTCACATTCGTGAAACTTTTCCCATAATCGTAAAATTGACCTGTTTCACCTTAAAATATTACTAACAGATAGATCAAAAAGCGTTCATAATATAGACATAAAGTTCCGGACGGGCTGGTACGCAGTGGCAGCTGTAAGCCCCATGGAGAAAACGGAGAATGTTCCTGTGTGAACAAAGGAGAGAATGAAATGGCAAAAACCAGAAGTCTGCCGGATAAGTTCTATGATAAGGACTATGAGCACAACGGCATCCACCGCGTTCCCCTGTGGCGTATCGCAGGCTACGCGCTGAACAACACCGCAACCAACGTTTATCTGATGATGATGAACTACGCTACCTTCTACCTGATGGGCTGGGTCGGCGTTGGCATGATGGTCGCTTCTTCCCTGACCATGATGATGCGTATCTGGGACGGTGTCACTGACCCGTTCGTCGGCTTCATGGTCGATAAGACCAACGGCAAGTTCGGCAAGAACCGCCCGTTCATCGTGATCGGTCAGATCATCCTGTGCGTGACCAGCTACATCGCTTTCCATGTCACCCACAAGCTGCCTCAGGGCGTGCGCTTCCCCTTCTATGTGGTCGTTCTGATGGTCTACTACCTGGGCTACACCTGCCAGTGTGTTGTTACCAAGTCTGCACAGAGCTGCATGACCAATGACCCCAAGCAGCGCCCCATGTTCGCTTCCTTCGACGGCGTGTTCAACACCCTGCTGTTCGCCATTCTGGGCATCATCATTCCCCGTATCGCCAACAGCTACAACGATGTGGGCGGTTACGCATCTCTGGAGTTCTTTGACACCCTGTGGAAGATGACCGCTGTCATGTCTGCGATCTTCACCATCATCGCTGTGATCTCCATCGCTCCCAAGGATCGTTCCGAGTTCTTCGGCACCGGCAAACCTGTCAAGGTCGGCCTGAAGGATTACTGGGATACCCTGAAGAACAACCGCGCCATCCAGATGCTGGTCCTGTCCGCATCTACCGATAAGCTGGGTTCTTCTGCAAAGTCCAGCGCCGTCATGGTCGCCATGTTCGCCTGCATCGCCGGTTCCAACCTGCTGCAGAGTAATGTTACCGGTCTGGTCACCATCCCCAGCACCATCGTGTGCTTCCTGTTCATCAGCTTCTTTGCTACCCGTCTGGGTCAGCGCAAGGCTATGCTGATCGGTTCTGTGGGCGGTCTGATCACCAATGGTATCCTGGCAGCTCTGTGGCTGTTCGGTGATCCTACCACCATGACCTCCAACCCCGAGACTGGTGCTCTGAACTGGGGCTACTTCCTGATCATCTATCTGGTCTTTACCATCGTCACTGCTGGTTTCCAGGGTATCTCCGGTAACATCGTTATCCCCATGACCGCTGACTGCGCTGACTACGAAGTCTACCGTACCGGCAAGTACGTCCCCGGCCTGATGGGCACCCTGTTCAGCTTCGTGGATAAGCTGGTCTCCTCTTTCGCTCCCATGGTCGCCGGTATCATGTTCAGCATGTGCGGCTTCACCGACCACAACCCCGTTATGGGTGACCCTGTTACCCCGGGCCTGCGCGGCGGCGTTGTCTTCTGCGCATACGGCATGATCATGATCGGCCTGGTCTGCAACCTGATCGCTATGAAGTTCTATCCCCTGACCAAGGAGAAGATGGAAGAGATCCAGGATGAGGTCGCTCAGATCAAGATGAAGACCATGGCTGAGAACGCCTAATTGGTACTTGCAATTTTCTGCGGAAACCTGTAAAATCAAATAGGAAAACCGCTCGCCCTTGCGGCGGGCGGTTTTCTGCTTTTGGAACAAAATTCAGACAAGAGGTACATCGTAAATGGAAGAAAAGACACAGTGGGGAAAGGACCCGGACCATGGGTTCATCTGGAACACCATCGACCACCTGTTATACTGGAGAGAACACCGTGAAAAGCACTGTGTCAGCCGTAAGAAGTATATGCGCCTGTGCATTCTGGGCGCGTTTGGTGCGCACCAGTTCTATGCCAAGCGCCCGGTGCTGGGCCTGCTGTATCTGGCAACCTTCTGGAGTGGTTTCTCTGCCGCTATGACCATCGTGGACTTCATCATTGCCGTGCCCATGAAACCGGACGAAAACGGCAACATCTGGCTGTAAAAAGCCCTCTGGCGGCCTGCTGGGCCGGAAAGGAAAACACCCTATGGATAATGTCATGCAGTTTCTGTTCAACACCAACCACGAGCAGCCCAGCATCCTGGTCTGGATCCTGCTGATCGTGATCGCGGTCGTGATTCCCAATTACGTCAGATATCGGATGGAACAGAAGCACTCCAATGATTCTGTTCCCACCCAGAACCCTGCCCGTTCTGCCCCGCGCAAGAAGAAGCGCAGCAAGAAGCGCTGAGCCGCAGGCTGGGGCAGCATAGTAAAGATGCTTTGCTATTTCATGATCTCCCATAACCGAAAGGGCCCTGCAAATGCCGCAGGGCCCTTTTGGTTTGCAAGAGAGTGTGGGAGATGAGAAAATAGATTGACGACTGATAGCAAATGTGCTATCATAAGGCTGAGGGATAAGCCGCACATAGAAGAGGAACATGAATGTATACAGTCGAATTTTACGAGAACGACAGAGGCGTTTCCGAACTGTGGGACTTTTTGGAAGAGCTGCGGATAAAAAGCGCATCCAATAAGGATGCGCGAATACAGTATAAACAGATCGTGTTGTATATCCAGCTGCTGCAGGACAACGGAACACGGCTTTCCGAGAATGTGACGAAGCATCTGATGGATGGCATCTGGGAGCTGCGTCCGGGAAATAACCGGGTATTCTACTTCT
This sequence comes from Faecalibacterium sp. IP-3-29, assembly GCF_023347335.1. NCBI lineage: Bacteria > Bacillati > Bacillota > Clostridia > Eubacteriales > Oscillospiraceae > Faecalibacterium > Faecalibacterium sp. IP-3-29. The sequence goes on from NZ_CP094471.1 coordinate 109,981, forward strand.
GTTGGCGGGGTGACCGGTTTGTGCTGCTGCACCAGTTTCGGAAGAGATCGCAAAAAACACCGCGGCGTGAAATTGAACGAGCAAAAGCGGAACGTGATGATTGGCTTGCAAGAAAGGGTGAATGAATATGAGGACCTGGAACGATTATAAGGAGCATGTGGCAGCTGTTGACCCGGACATTGCAAAGGATATCCGGGAAGCGGAAGCAATGTCTGCAATCGTGAAAGCAATGGTAGAGCAGCGCAATGCGATGGGATTGAGCCAGCGGGAACTGGCAGCGAGGTGCGGTATTCCGCAATCCTCGGTGGCACGGATCGAATCCTTTAAAACGATGCCCAATCTGGATACCCTGCTGAAGATCTTCCAGCAGCTGGGTTTGAAATTGACCATCTCAGCGGCCTGATTCATCTTGCCATTTGCCGCATACAAAAACCGCCCCGGCGGCTGCTTTGTGCAGTGCCGGGGCGGTTCGTTCGCTTTTGGTGTTCAGATATAGGAAGTACTTACTTCTTGATCTTGATCAGCTGTGCGTTCAGGCTCTCGATAAAGCCGTCGGGCATGTTGATCATCTTGGCCATAGCCTCAGGGGTCATGCGCTTCATCATATCCCACATGCCAACGCCGGGCTTGATGTCAAAGTTGGTGGCCAGCTTGACAGCCTTGGTGGCGAGAGCCAGAGCCTCTTCGTTCTTGGAGAGATCCTCCATGCTGTCCTTGATGCTGTAATAGCCCTCGGGGAACTCCATCGGAGCTTTCAGATCCAGGCTGCCGACCTGCTTGAACCAGTTGGCAACGCCCTCCTGACGCTCGTTGAACTCAGGCAGAGTGTAGCAATCAGGCTCCTTCTCGACCTTTTCCAGCGTGATGGAATCCTTCACGTCACCGGCAACGGCCAGGATGGTGTTGAAGCCCTCTTCCAGAGCAACGTTGAACTTGAACACGCGGTGTGCAGTCTGCTGGCCGGCTTCCTTGCCGTTGACGTACAGCACAACGGTGTCCTGGTTGGAGTAGACCTTGATCTCGGTGGTCTCGCCTGCGCGCTGTGCATGGCGGCGGCCAGCGATGTGGACCATGGGCTGCTTGGACCAGTATGCCTGGTAGACAAAGTAGCTGTCCTTCTTGGTCTTGCGGTCAATGGTCATCAGGCCCTTGTTGTTGCGGCCTGCAACGCCGCCCTCGTTGCGGGCAGCACAGCCAAAGTCGAACATGTTCCAGCAGTGGGTAGCCCACACCCAGGGACGATCCTCGAACACCTGAGCCAGATGCTCGTGGTACAGTGCCTGATACTCCTCGGTGTAGTCCTTGCACTGGGGATCGTTGCTGTGCCAGTTGATGATGCCCTCGGTGCCGTACTCGGAGATGCCGATGCAGATGTCGGGGTGCTCGGCGTGGAACTTGTCCAGCCAGGGGCCGTTCTGTTCCATCTTGCCGCCGTACCAGCCGAAGTAGTGGTTGTAGCTCTCTACATCAGTAATGTGATGCATGGGGCCGTCAACAGGGGTGTTGGAGACGTGGGCAATGGTGGTGAGACGGGTGGGATCCAGCTCACGCACCAGCTTCTGCAGGTCGTGGTGGTTGTCCACCAGCTCCTGGCAGATGCCGCCGATCAGGATCTCGTTGGACAGGCCCCAGAACATGATGGAGGGGTGGTTGTAGTTCTGGATGATCAGTTCGGTCATCTGGTGACGGCAGTTCTGGTGAGCGGAGGGGTCCTTCTTAAAGACGCTGATGAAGGGGATCTCAGCCCAGACGGCGAAGCCCAGCTCGTCACATGCGTCGTAGAAGTCCTGGCTGTGCTGATAGTGGGCCAGACGGATGGTGTTGGCACCCAGCTCCTTGATGAGCATGGCATCCTCGTAGTGATCCTCAGCGGTCAGGGCGTTGCCCTTGTACAGACGATCCTGATGGCGAGCCACGCCGCGCAGCGGGGTGGGCACGCCGTTGATGGAGAAGCCGTCGTTCGGGGTCACAGTATAGCTGCGGACACCCACGTTGGCGTAGATCTCATCAAAGGTCTCGTTGTTCTTCTGCAGGCGGGCGGTCACGGTGTACAGGTTGGGCTCGTCCATGCTCCACAGCTGGGCATCGGGAACGTACAGGGTGACCTTGGTGCTGTCGCAGGGGCGCACGCCGGAAGCAACTTCGTTGCCGTAGCAGTCCTCGATGCTGTACATCACGGTATAGGCCTCTTCGCCGTTGGTGACCCAGCTCTCGATCTCAAAGGTGGCACCGCCGTCCTCGGTGGGCTTGGGGGTGACCTTGATGCCGGGGCCGCCGAAGTAGTCCAGGTCAAAGTGGGTGCCGGGCACACTGATCAGGTTCACGCCGCGGTACAGGCCGCCGTAGAAGGTGAAGTCGGCGGAAGCGGGGTACATGGAGGGGGTGTCCTCGTTGGAGACCTCGATGGTCAGCTCGTTGTCGCCCTCGTGGCACAGGTCAGTGACATCGGCACGGAAGATGGAGAAGCCGCCCTCGTGGGTGGTTGCCACCTGGCCGTTGACCTTCACGGTTGCGGCCAGAGCAGCTGCCAGCACCTCAACGTAGGTGCGGCCGCCAGCCAGAGGCTGCTTGGGCTGGGTAAAGGTGCGGGTGTAGACACCGGTGGTGCGCAGATAGCTGCCGTTGCCGTCCATGCCGTCCACAGCATTCCAGGTGTGGGGCAGGGTGACCTGCTCGGTAGGACGCTCGCCCTTGGGGAAGGACAGGGTCCAGTTTTCGTTCAAGGAAATGATCTCTCTCATCGATACTGCTCCTTCTGGTTTTCTTCTTTGTTTCGGCGGCCTGCATGGCAGAAGAAATGCCGGAAACAGGCCGGTTGTTGATTTTAGTATAGCACATCAGAGGGGGGCAGAGTTTGTACAATCTTTTGGCAAAATAGTAATATTTTGTGAAAATCCAGACGATGATTCCACGATTTTACAATCTGGCCCTTGGAAATGACAGCACAGCATGAAAAAGATGCCCTGAAGCAGAGAGGAAAAGGAGGTTGTACCTCTCCGCAGAGGGCGGCAGCGGCTTCCGCTCATCCCTAACCAGAAGGCCTCTTTGGCGCTGTGGGTCCCTCCGGCAGAAAGTGTTGACGGAACGGCGGCTTTTTGCTATAATTATATAGCTATGAATATGGAGATGTATCGAAGTGGTCGTAACGAGAACGACTCGAAATCGTTTTGTCCTTAATCGGGCACGTGGGTTCGAATCCCACCATCTCCGCCAACAAAAGGCACCGGCTCAGGCTGGTGCCTTTTTTGCGGCAAAGATGGTGCGGATGAGAACAGGGCGGCGGCCCGCAGGCCGCAAGCAATCAGCCCTGCGAGCTGTTGCTTAGCCCGCGGGAGAATGCCCACCATCTCCGCCAATAAAAGGCACCGGCTCAGGCTGGTGCCTTTTTTGCGGCAAAGATGGTGCGGATGAGAACAGGGCGGCGGCCCGCAGGCCGCAAGCAATCAGCCCTGCGGGCTGTTGCTTAGCCCGCGGGAGAATGCCCACCATCTCCGCCAATAAATGGTCATGTGCGTTCCTCCATCACCCAGCGAAAAGCCTTTGCCGTACGCAAATCAGCGTCCTTAAAGTGTCCACCGCTGTTCCATTCAAGGGTGCAGTCTGCGCCACGCTCTGTAAGCCGACTGTGCAGAGTGCGGATATTATCCCCTACCGCAGCCATGATGGTGTTTTTCGTGCGCTCTTCCTTGTCGCCAAGGCTCAGATAAATGTGCTGCACCTGTATCGGGTGCTGCTGTTCAAACTCCATCCAGCCCGGAAACCACACAGAGGGAGAAGCGGCGGCGACACCGTAGAACAAATCGGTCTGGGTGGATGCCCACAAAGCGAACAGCCCGGCCAGCGAGTAGCCGCCCAGAATGATTTTGACGTTTTCCGGGAGACGAAACTGCTGCTCCAGTGTGGGAATGACCTGTTCCGTCAGAAAGCGCAGGGTGTCCCCGGCTTTGCCGCCGAAGCCTTGCTTTCCCCACACGGCAGGGGCTTTCCACGGAGAAAGCGCATCGTTCCAGCTTTCCACCGGGATAGCCGCAAACAGAAAATTCCGGCTGCTTTGTGCGATGGCCGCCACTTCATAATCCATACTTTGCAGCTCATGCTCACCTGTCATTTGGAGCAGCAAGTATTCTGCATTAGCCCCGCCGTAAATGCGGCAAGGTCTGTTCCCGATTGGCATTGTCTGTGCTGTCACTGCGGCATCCTCCTGAAAAAAATTTGATAAGCCCAGTATAGCAACTAAAAAATCTTTTTGCAATTCAAACGGTTTTCAGAGCAGGCGCAAGCGGCACAGAGGTACATTCCCCTCTGCTCTCTGGCAAATTACAGCACGGATGTGATATAATGGAGAAAAACCACCGGAGAACGGCACAAAAGAAGGAGGCTGGCATGATGGGGCAGAGGCAGCGAGAACAGGTTCAAAGAGGCTGTGCGGTGGGCACCGTGGTGCTGCTGGCATGGCTGTGCCGGGTGCTCCCGCTGGAGGGCCTGCCCTCCGGCCTGCAGGAAGCCTGCGGCATCCTCCGGCTGTGCAACCGGCAGATGTTCCGGGTCTACCGTGCCCTCTCCGGCCGGGATCTGCAATCGCTGAAGGAGCTGTACCAGCAGGTGTGGGCTCCCGCCCCCGAGGCTCCGGTGCTGCCCGTGGTGCAGGATGCAAGACCTGACCCCGCTCCCGCCCCGGCCCCCGCTCCCGCTCCTGAGACCCCGGTGCTCCCGGCGGTGCAGGATGCCAAGCTGATCCAGACCGGCACCAGCGGCTGGCTGGCAGACCTGATGCTGGGCGCAGGCATGGTGCTGTCTGCAGCGGGATATTGGATGGAGCGCAAGCGCAAGGCCATGTTCTACAAGTCCCAGCACTGAACCCCAACCCCCAAAGGCCCCAGGCAGCCACCCCGCTGACCCTTTGGGCCATGCATCACATTCCTTAACGATTCCCCCAAAAAGTTACTTTCCAGAATCTCCTGCCAATCGCTATTCCCTGAGGCAGCGGGCCCGCACGCCGCTGCCTCGCCCCGGAGGGTCCCGCAAGCCCTCCGGGGCTTTTTTTGTTGGCCGCATGGCCCGTTCCGGCAGAAAAAAACAGGGCTGCTCCACATCTCTGTGGGGCAGCCCTGTCTGGCTGTGCGGGGTCGGCGCACGGGCTTCCGGGGTTTCCGGAAGGGTGCGGCTCAGCGCGCGGTTTTCTTTTCCTCCGGAGCCTCCGGGTTGTTTTCCAGGTTCAGCTCGGGCATCAGCTCGTTGCTGATGATGGTCAGCATCTGTTCCAGCTTCTTCACGTCCTCTTTGGGGAAGCGCTTGTTCACCCGCTGGACCACCGTGCTCAGGTAGGAGTAGCTGATGTTGTAGTAGTCGATATACTTCTGGGTGGGCCGCAGGTGATACTCCCGGCGGTCGGTGGTGGACTGGATCTTTTCCACATAGCCCTTGCGCACCAGCGAGCCGATCTTATACGCCGCGTTGGGGGTGGAGATCTGCATCATCCGGGAAAACTCCGCAATGGTGGGCTCCCCCATGGCCATAATGCCCTCCATGCAAAAGGATTCCACCGTGGTCAGGGTCGCCTCACGGGTGGCAAAGCGCTGGAACACGTTCTGGTAGAAATGGAGCTTGAACTTGGTATAGACATCGTTGAATGCTTTTTCCAGCATGGTACGGTCTCCCTTCGAACACTCAATTTCCTTTAGTATATCACGCTTTGGTCTTTTTGCCCAGCTTTACGCGCAGAATGTTCAGCACCACCAGCTCCAGCACAATGGCAACGCCCAGCAGGATCAGCGAGGTCCACAGGCTGGCGCTGCTGCCCAGGAACATCTGGGTCAGGCCGGTGATCACATAGCACGCGGCAGAGCAGGAAGCGGCGGTAATGGCGTAGGGCAGCTGGGTGGAAACATGGTTCACATGGCTGCAATGCGCACCGGCAGAGGCCATGATGGTGGTGTCGGAAATGGGAGAGCAGTGGTCGCCGCACACAGCGCCGGACAGGCAGGCCGCAATGGAGACCACCAGCATCTCGCCCTGGGGGAAAGCGTGGCAGACAATGGGGATCAGGATGGAGAAGGTGCCCCAGGAGGTGCCGGTGGCAAAGGCCAGGAACACCGCCACCAGGAAGATGATGACCGGCAGCAGGTACTGCAGGGCGGCAGCGGAGCCGCCCAGCAGGTTGGCAACGTAATATTTTGCACCCAGCAGGTTGGTCATGCCGGAAAGCGTCCAGGCCAGGGTCAGGATCAGCATGGGGCTGACCATGGCCTTGAAGCCCTCGGGGATGCAGGCGGCAAAATCCTGGAACGTCATCACGCTGCGGACACGGTAGAACACAAAGGTGAACATCAGGGCAATGCTGCTGCCCAGCACCAGACCGGCGGAGGCGTTGCAGTCGGAGAAGGCGGTGATGAAGTCCACGCCCTCAAAGAAGCCGCCGGTGTAGATCAGGCCAAAGATGCAGGCCGCGATCAGCACCAGCACCGGGGCCACCAGATCAATGACATGGCCGTGGGCATCGTCCTCGGCATCCACATCGTCGCCGTAGGGGCGGTCGGCCGTGGTGAAAAGGTCACCGGCCCGGGCGTTGTCCTCGTGCTGCTTCATGGAGCAGTAGTCCGTGCCCGTGAAGATGAGGAACAGGCTCATCACAATGGTCAGCAGGGCGTAATAGTTATAGGGGATGGTGCGCAGGAACATGGTAAAACCGTTGATGCCGGAGCCCTCGGGCACGCTGGAAGTAACGGCGGCGGCCCAGCTGGACACCGGCGCAATGATGCAGATGGGCGCGGCGGTGGAATCAATGAGGTAGGCCAGCTTTGCGCGGGAGACCTTCTGCCGGTCGGTCACGGGGCGCATCACAGAGCCAACGGTCAGGCAGTTGAAGTAGTCGTCCACAAAAATGAGCATACCCAGAATCAGGGTGGCAAACTGCGCCCCGGCCCGGGTGTGGATGTGGGTGGAAGCCCAGCGGCCAAAGGCGGCGCTGCCGCCGGCCTTGTTCATCAGGGCCACCAGAATGCCCAGCATCACCAGAAAAACCAGAATGCCCACGTTGCTGCTGTCAGAGAGCTTGGCAACCATGCCGCCGTCCTCGTTGAAAAACAGGGTGTTGAGCGCCAGCTCCAGGTTGCCGTTGGCAAAGAGCAGCGCGCCGGTGGCAATGCCCACCAGCAGGGAGGTGTAGACCTCCTTGGTGTTCAGGGCCAGCACAATGGCCACCACCGGCGGCAGCAGGGAAAGCATGGAGCTGTACACCGCGGGGGCGTAGCTGGCCGGGTCGGCAATGGTGCCGGGGGTGGCTGCGGTGCACCACAGCAGCAGGGCAAACACCAGCAGTGCCCCCACCCAGGAGAGATTTGTCTTTTTCATAAATGATTCCTCACTTGATTTTTTGTCCCGGCCCGGGGCAGACTATCCCTATTGCAAACGGAAAGGGGGCCGCCGCCACGCCGGATTATAAAGCGCTGTATTTTGAGCTGTTCCGCGCCAACGAACAGGCCATCCGCCTGCTGACCGCCGCCCAGCAAAAGGCGGAAGCGCAGGTGATGGAAGAGGACAGAGTGCCGCTGTATCTGCACGGTCAGCCTGCCCACAATGCCAAAGGCTCCCCCTTTGGGGGAGCTGGCAGCGCCAACGGCGCTGACTGAGAGGGCGAGGCCGTTACCCCTTTTTGCTCTCTGCCTTTGCGGCAAACTTGGCGTTGTTGATGATGAACCGCTCGTGCACGCCGCCGCCCACAGGGCCTTTCTCGTCGTGCAGGGAGACCTTGAACACCAGCTTGCGGCCCTCCACGGCGGTCAGCTCACTCTCGCAGGTCACGGTCATGCCCACAGGGGTGGGGGCGCTGTGCTCCAGCTCCAGCCGGGTGCCCACGGTGCCGCAGCCCTCGTCCAGCGCGGCGGCAACGCTCATCCAGCAGGTCTTTTCGGCCAGTGCCACCAGCGCGGGGGTGGCAAACACGTCCAGCGTGCCGCTGCCCATGGTCTTTGCGGTGTTCTCGGAAGTAACGGCGACACTCTGCTCGCCGCGGATTCCAGCTTCCAACATAAAAATACGTCCTTTCCAGATGCCCGAAGGCGAAAATTTTGAAAATACATTGTTAGAATACCACACTTTTGGCACAGATGCACCTGTTTGGGCGTTTTTTTCTGCAAATCTCCCTCCGTTTGGGCGTTTTTTGCGGCTTTTTTCGATGATTTTAAGAGGAATGCGGAAATCTTTGCAAAACCCCTTGACAGAAGCTCTTCTGCATGATAATATGAACACATGAGCAGACGTTCATGTAAAACGCAGCAAAAGGAGAACGGACATGATCGGATTGGAGCAAATGACCCCGGCGGGGCAGGAAAACACGGAACCGGTGGTGATGCCGGATGACGAGGTGCTGTATGAGCTGGCCGACCTGTTCCGGGTGTTCGGCGACTCCACCCGCATCAAGATCTTATATGCGCTGCATGACAATGAACTCTGCGTGCAGGACATTGCCAATGCGGTGCAGCTGAGCCAGTCGGCAGTGAGCCACCAGCTCCGGGTGCTCAAGGATACCAAGCTGGTGCGCTTCCGCCGGGATGGCAAAACCGTTTACTATGCACTGGATGATGACCATGTGAGAAGCATCCTCTCGATGGGCATGGACCACATTGAGGAGTAAACGGAAAACGCAGTACAAAGCCTCCGGGCGCACAAGGCGTGCCTGAGAGGTCCATATAAAATAAAGAGAGGTACTTATAATGAAGAAGAGCTACAAGATCGAAGTTGACTGCGCAAACTGCGCCCAGAAGATGGAGGATGCCGCCAACACCGTTGCAGGCGTGGCACAGGCTACCGTCAGCTTTATGACCCAGAAGATGAAGGTTGAGTTTGCTGAGGGTGCAGACCCCCACAACACCATGGTGAATGTTCTGGCTGCCTGCAAAAAGGTCGAGGACGACTGCGAGATCTTTGATATCTGAGGAAACAGGGGTTTGTAACTCCAGTGCGGCTCCCCTGCGGGGGAGCTTTTTGTGACGCATTTTTCGGGCAGAACGGCCCAAAAGCCGGTGTAGGAAACTGTGGAAAAGAAAACGGGTTTTCAACAGTTTCCACCGGGTTTTCAACAGCTTCTGCGAAAAAGTGCAAAAAGAAACGCGAAAAAGCAGGTTTTCTCCGGGAAAAGTCCGTGGAAAACTCAGGGGAAAACGTGGAAAAGTCTATCCCGTGGGGAAAACCTGTTGAATCCACCCCGCCCGCCGCGGCGCATTGCGGCCCAGAACCCAGAAAAAAGGAGAGTACAGATATGAATAAAAAGCAGAAGAAGAACCTGTACCGGATCATTGCTGCTCTGGTGCTGGTGCTCATCCTCAAATTGCTGCCCCAGTTCCCCACGCCGGTGGAGCTGCTGCTCTACTGCATCCCCTATCTGGTGGTCGGCTGGGATGTGCTCCGCAAGGCACTGCTGGGCATCAAGAACCGCCAGCCCTTTGACGAGTGCTTCCTGATGGCCGTTGCCACCGTGGGCGCGTTTGCGCTGGGCGATTATGTGGAGGGCTGTGCCGTTATCATCTTCTACCAGATCGGCGAGCTGTTCCAGAGCGTGGCCGTGGGCAAGAGCCGCCAGAGCATTTCCAGCCTGATGGATATCCGCCCCGATTACGCCAATGTTGAGGGCGAGGACGGCAGGCTGGAGCAGGTGGACCCCGATGATGTGGAGGTGGGCACTGTGATCGTGGTCCAGCCCGGCGAGCGGGTGCCCATTGATGGCATCATCGTGGAGGGAACTTCTGCCCTGAACACCGCCGCCCTGACCGGCGAGAGCCTGCCCCGGGATGTCCGTTCCGGCGATGAGGTCATCAGCGGCTGTGTGAACATGACCGGCCTGCTGAAGGTGCGGACCACCAAGGAGTTCGGCGAATCCACCGTTTCCAAGATCCTCGACCTGGTGGAAAATTCCAGCATGAAAAAGGCCCGCACCGAGAACTTCATCACCCGCTTTGCCCGGGTCTACACCCCCGCCGTCTGCTACGGCGCACTGGCGCTGGCCTTTGTTCCCCCCATCGTTCTGCTGCTGATGGGCCAGCCCGCCCGCTTCGGTGACTGGGTCTACCGCGCCCTGACCTTCCTGGTCATCAGCTGCCCCTGCGCTCTGGTCATCTCCATCCCGCTGAGCTTCTTCGGCGGCATCGGCGGTGCGTCCGCCTGCGGCATCCTGGTCAAGGGCTCCACCTATCTGGAAGAGCTGGCCCGCACCGGCATCGTGGTGTTTGATAAGACCGGCACCCTGACCCAGGGCACCTTCAAGGTGGTGGGCATCCACCCCGAAAACGGCGTGACCGGGGATGCCCTTGTGGAAGCCGCCGCACTGGCCGAGAGCTGGTCCAAGCACCCCATCTCCCTGAGCATCAAGAACGCTTACGGTAAGGACATCGACCCCAGCCGTGTGACCGATGTGCAGGAGCTGGGCGGCCACGGCGTGACCGCAAAGGTGGACGGAAAAACCGTCGCCGCCGGCAACGCCCGCCTGATGGCAAAGCTGGGCCTGACAGTTCCCGAGATCACCGAGCCGGGCACCATCGTTCATGTTGCTATGGAGGGCAGATACGCAGGCTATCTGCTCATCGCCGATGTGGTCAAACCCCACAGTGCTGCTGCCATCAAGGGCCTGAAACAGGCCGGTGTCCGCAAGACGGTCATGCTGACCGGCGACGCAGAGCCTGTGGCAAAGGCCGTTTCCGCCGAGCTGGGGCTGGATGAATACCATGCAGGCCTGCTGCCCGGCGACAAGGTGGACCAGATCGAAACGCTCCTCGCTGCAAAGCAGCCCAAAGAAAACCTCGCTTTTGTGGGCGACGGCATCAACGATGCCCCGGTTTTGTCCCGTGCCGATGTGGGCATCGCCATGGGTGCTCTGGGCTCCGATGCTGCCATCGAGGCCGCTGACGTTGTCCTGATGGACGATGACCCGGCCAAGATCGCGCTGGCCATGCGCATTGCCCGCCGCACCCTGCGCATCGTGTATCAGAACATCGTGTTTGCACTGGCGATCAAGTTTGCCTGCCTGGTGCTGGGCGCGCTGGGTCTGGCCAGCATGTGGACCGCCATCTTCGCCGATGTGGGTGTGATGGTGCTGGCTGTGCTGAACGCCACCCGTGCCCTGTACACCAAAGATCTTGCAAAAAAGAGTGTGCAGTGACCGTGCTTTCTGCCCCCGCCTGAGTGCTGATGCCCCGGCGGGGGCTTTTCGCTGCCGGTGAATTGCATTCTGCCCGGAGTGATGGTACAATAAGACACAGTGACCCCCGCCGCCGGACGTTTTTCCGGCAGATAGATGATAGATGGAAGAAAGAAGGCTTTTTGTTATGAGCATGAACACGGTTCCTGAGCGTCTGGCTGCCCTGCGGGCTGCCATGAAGGCCAACGGCGTGGACGTTTATCTGATTCCGGTGGGTGACCCGCATTCCAGCGAGTACCTGCCCGACCATTACACCTCCCTGACCTATTTCTCCGGCTTCCACGGCGAAAATTCCAACTTCGTCGTCACCCCCACCGAGAGCGCTGTCTGGGCAGACGGCCGCTACTTTGTGCAGGCCGAAAAGGAAATCGCCGGTACCGAGATCCAGCTGATGCGGATGGGCGAGCCGGGCGTGCCCACCGTGGAGGAATACTGCGGCAAGGTGCTGCCTGAGAACGGCGTGCTGGGCCTGTGCGGCCTGACCGCTTCCTGCGGGCTGGTGCGCGGCGTGCAGAAGAAGCTGGATGCCAAGAAGGGCACCATCAAGACCCTGAACCTTGAGGATGAGCTGTGGACCGAGGGCCGCCCCGCCCGGCCTGCCACCCCGGCATGGATCCTGCCCAAGGAGTATGCAGGCTTCTCCCCTGCCGAAAAGCTGGAGCGCCTGCGCGGCAAACTCAAGGAACTGGGCTGCACCGCACAGCTGGTGGGCAAGCTGGATAATCTGGCCTGGCTGCTGAACCTGCGCGCCATGGATATCCAGTGCACCCCCTATGCCATGTCCTACTGCTATGTGACCCCGGAGCGCGCGGTGCTCTTCATCAACACCGCACGTCTGGGCGAGGAAGCTGCCGCAGAGCTCAAGGCCAACGGCGTGGAGATCCAGGAGTACGATGACGTGCTCAAGTTCCTGGCCGCTGAGACCGAGCCCCAGACCGTGCTGGCTGACCCTGCATCCGTGAACTTTGCCGTTTACGAGACCCTGCAGAACAACGCCGCCCTGACCGTGAAGGATGAGGCCGACCCCCTGCTGCCCATGAAGGGCGTGAAGAATGAGGTCGAGCTGGCTCACGACCGCGAAGCCCATCTGCGGGATGCGGTTGCCATGGTGCGGTTCCAGAAGGAGCTGGAAGAGCGTCTGGCTGCCGGGGAAGAGCTGACCGAGCTGACTGTGGACGAGATCCTCCACAAGTACCGCTCCGCACAGGACAAATTCATCGTGGAGAGCTTTGGCACCATTGCCGCCTACGGTGGAAACGCTGCCATGATGCACTACCACGCCACCGAGGAGGACCATGCCAAGCTGGAGCGCAAGGGCTTCCTGCTGGTGGACAGCGGTGCCACCTATCTGGACGGCACCACCGATATCACCCGCACCTACCCGCTGGGTGAACTGACCGAGGACGAAAAGCTGTTCTACACCTGGACCCTGCAGTGCCACATCGACATCGCAAAGGCTATCTGGCTGAACTACTGCGACGGCCACATGCTGGATACCATCGCTCGTGAGCCGCTGTGGCAGCACCTCATCAACTACCGCTGCGGCACCGGCCACAGCGTCAGCTTTGTGGGTAACGTCCACGAGGGTCCCCACGCCCTGAACGGCCGCAACACCACGGTGTTCCAGCCGGGCATGATCATCACCGATGAGCCGGGCGTGTACGAGGCTGGTCAGGTGGGCATCCGCATTGAGAACGAGCTGGAGTGCTACCACAAGGCCGACAACCAGTACGGCACCTTCCTGGCCTTCCGTCCGCTGACCTTTGTGCCCATTGCCACCTCTCCTGTGGTGCCCGGTGTCCTGACCCGGGACGAGCTGGACTGGCTGAACGCCTACCACCGCGAAGTGTTTGAGAAGCTGGCTCCCCGCCTGAATGAAGAAGAGCGGGATTGGCTGGCAAAGAAGTGCGCTGCCATCGGAGCATAACCACAAAAAAGGGAGACCCCGCAGGGGGTCTCCCGATTTTGGTTTATTCTTTCCGGTTTTTCCAATATTCCTTGGCTTCCTCAATGATCTTTTTGAAGGGGCCGGAGGGGTAGGTGCTCTCGGCGATATCCACCAGGAACTTGTACAGCTGGGGCCGCACTTCCTCGTACATCCCAAGACGGGTGTAGAGGTCTTTATAATACCGGAACGTCTGGATCTTGTTCTGCACGATGGAGGCCGGGTTGATCTGGGTGTGGCAGATGCTCTGGGGATTCTGGACGTAGTAGTAACCGGCTTTGTCAATGGAAACAAAGGTCTCGGCATACTGGATATACTGCATGTTGAACACCAGATCCTCGGCCCATTTCAGCTCGCTGGTGAACTGGATGTCATTGCCGGTGAGCAGGATGCGGCGGTAGAGCTTGTTCCAGAGCACACTGTAAAAGTAGGAGGCAGGCTTGTCCATCAGCCGCAGGGCAAAGGTGTCCTTGTCGTAGACCCCGGCGGGCAGGAAACCGTATTCCCGCACCTCAGGGGGCCGGGCAACACTCATCACGCCCAGATTGTCCTCCAGCTTTTCCAGCACCTGCTCGGGCTTTGTGGCCCCGGCAGGGATCACCATCTTGTAGGGCGCAATCACAAGGTCTGCGTGGTGCGTCTCGGCGGCTTCCACCAGATGCTGGGTGAAGTCCGGGTCAATGTAGTCATCGCTGTCCACGAACTGGACATACTCGCCCCCGGCCAGCTTCAGGCCCAGGTTGCGGGTGTCGGACACGCCGGAGTTCTCCTTGTCCACCAGCACGATGCGGCTGTCCTTGGCGCGGAACTCCTCACACACGGGCAGGCTGTGATCCTTGGAGCCATCGTTCAGGATGATGAGTTCAATGTTTTTATAGGTCTGGTTCAGGATGCTGCCGATGCAGCGGCCCAGATGATTCTGAGCGTTGTATACGGGCAGGATGATGCTGACGAGCGGCTGATCCATGGCGGTGTTCCCCATTTCTTTTTTCGTCCATAATACTCCCTCATGGCGCAAAAATCAAGCGCTGTGCAGAGAGAAAGGAGGAGCGGATATGATCTTTCACATTGCGGTGTGCAGCCCGGACCCTGTGCTGCGGGGCCGGGTGCAGCGCCACTGCATGGAATATTATGCCCGCCGGGCCGATGCCTGCATCGTGGAGCAGCTGGAAAGCACGGCGGCCCTGCTGCGGCAGGAGGAAGCTGGCTCCCGGTACGAGCTCTACCTCATCGAGCTGCCCGCCGCCAACCCGTGCAGCGGCCTGCAGGCGGCTGCAGAGCTGCGCCGCCGGGGTGTGCGGGCCCCGCTGGCCTTTCTGGCCCACACCACGGCCTATGCCTACGAAGCGTTCCGGGTGGACGCGATGCAGTACCTGCATATCCCGTTCCGTCCGGAGCAGCTGACAGCCCTGCTGGACCGGGCCACTGAGCCGGAATACGGCCCGGTCATCCCGGTCACCACGGCCATGGGCCTGCGGGCCCTGCCCTTTGCGGACATCGAATATCTGGAGTGCACCCACCATGTGGTGCACTACCACCTTGCCAGCGGCGAGGACGTGGCCTCCCTCTCCCTGCGGGTCCCCTTTTCCGAGGTGGCAAAGCCCCTGCTGGCCGATGCCCGTTTTCTGCAGCCCCACCGCTCCTATGTGGTCAACCTTGCCGCCGCCGCTCAGCTCTCTTCCGGGGAGCTCTGGATGCGCAGCGGTGCCCGGGTGCCCATCCCCCGGGGGCGTGAGCCCGCCGTAAGGGCGGCGTTCCGGGCGTTTCTGGAAGGATAGGTCTATCATACAAAAAGAAAGCGGCCTGCTTCTGCGGGCCGCTTTCTGCATGGTGCAGGGGTCATACTTTGTCCCAGTCCAGCTCCTTCCAGTCGGTCAGGAACTGGTCGCTGACCTCCCGCAGGGCGGGCTCATCGGACTTGCTGGCGGCATCGGCGATGCCGATGACGTGGAAGCCTGCATCGTGGGCGGTGCGGGCGGCGTAGAGGGAATCCTCACAGACAACGCACCGGTCGGGGTCAGTGCCGCCCAGGCGTGTAAGGGTCTGGAAAAATACATCCGGCCTGCTCTTGTGGAGCGCCCCCTGTGCCTCCACATAGAAGTCGAAATATTCATCGATGCCCAAACGGGTGAGCACGGTGCGGCACTGGGCGCTCCAGGTGTTGGAGCAGATGCACATGCGGGCACCCTCGGCCTTCAGGCGGGCCAGCAGCTCCCGCACGCCGGGCTTGAGCTCCACGGTCTCGTAGAGCTTGGTGATAACATCCCACATCACATCGTTGTAGTCTTCCATTTTCAGGGGCAGGTCATACTCCCGGATGAGGTAGGCCGCGCCATCGGCCATGCCCATGGTCAGGAGCGTTTTGTGGAGGTCGGATTTTGGGGTGCGGCCATAGCGGGCCAGCAGGGCATCGGGCGCACCCTCCCATACCACGGTCATGCTGTCGGTCAGGGTGCCGTCCATATCAAAGATCCAGTTGTTGCAGTGCATTGTTTTACCTCCACCATCGTTTCACACAAGTTAACAAAATTATACCATGGATTTTGTTCCAAAAACAGGGAGAATTTTTCCGGAAAATATGGTATACTTTTGACAGATTTCCAAAGAATGACTAGGAGGCGTTCCAGATGGCACAGAATGATACCCCGGTCAAGGCACTGGTGCTGGCAGGCGGCGGTGCGCGCGGCAGCTATCAGGTGGGTGTGTGGCGTGCCCTGACCGAGCTGGGCTGGCGGCCCCAGATCATCACCGGCACCAGTGTGGGCAGCCTGAACGGTGCCATGTTTGCGCTGGATCTGTACGAAACGGCCCGGGATATGTGGATGAGCATCCGCAGCCAGGACGTGATGGAGCTGCCGGAGGAAAACGCCGACCTCTCTGAACTGCACGCCTTCCTGCGGGAAGTGGTGCGGGACGGCGGCATGGACGTGACCCCGCTGGAAGAGATCGTGGAGCGGGTGCTGGATGAGGATGCCCTGCGGGCTTCGCCCATCCGGTTCGGCCTTGTCACCGTGGAAAAGCGGGGGCTGAAGCCCCGGGAGCTGACGCTGGAGGATATCCCGGCGGGCAAGGTGAAGGATTATCTGCTGGCCTCGGCCGCCTGTTTCCCCGCCCTGCGGGCAAAGCAGATCGACGGGGTGCAGTTCCTGGATGGTGGCTACCGGGACAATATGCCCACCGCGCTGGCCCAGAAGATGGGCGCGGAGGAGCTGGTCTGTGTGGATCTGGAAGGGGTGGGCATCACCCTGCCCAACCGCACCGGCCTGCCCACCACCATGATCCGCAGCTACTGGGAGCTGGGGGACATCCTCCACTTTGACCCCGATACCGCCAGACGGAACATGGAGCTGGGCTACTACGATACCCGCCGCGCCATGGGATACCTGCGGGGCTGCGCCTATGCTGTTTCCACCAGCGCCGAGAGCTGTGAGGATGCCGCCGCCTTTGCGTGGAAATTCCAGCAGGTGCAGAAAGCGGTGCGGGAAAAATACCCCGTGACCCTGACAGCGGATGCGGCCCTGCTGCTGGCCAACATGAAGGATGCCCAGCTGGCCCCGCTGGAAGCTGCCGCCGAGGATGCGGGCGTGGACCCCACCGTGTTCTATACCACCCGGACACTGGCGGAAGCCTTTTTGGAAAAATGCGACCGGGAGCGCATCGAGAGCTTTGCGCCCCTGTTTGAGGGCAGCGGCAATGCGGCACAGGCCGCACGGGCCGCTCTGCTGCCCAATACGTTCTTACAGGCATTGGTCTGCCGTGCCCTTACCGGGCCGGTACTGCCGGAGGTGATCAAGGAATGAAGGTCTATCAGGGACGCAGCGCCTCGCCGGGCCTTGTGATGGGAAAGGTGAGCCGGCTGGAGCGCTGGCACGAAAATTTTGCCACCGGGCCGTTCAACGCGGAACGGGAACAGCGCCTGCTGGAAAACGCTGTCCGGACAGCCCAGCGTGAGCTGGACGGCATGGCAGACCGCAGCGGCCCCACGGAGCAGGCCATCTTCCTGTTCCAGAGCATGATGCTGGAAGACGAAGGCTTTATGAACGAGGTCAAATTCCAGATCAAGGCGGGCATCAGCGCTGCCGAGGCCATGTACCGTGCGGGCAACCGCTATGCAGAGCAGCTTGCGGCCATGGAGGACAACGCCTACATGCAGCTGCGCAGTGCGGATATTCTGGATGCCGCCCGCCGCGTGGTGAACGTGCTGACCAACCGTCCCCGGGTCTGGCTGGCGCTGGATCACCCGGTGATCCTGGCGGCAGAGATGCTGATGCCCAGCGATCTGTTCAGCGTTCCGGCGGGGATGATCCTGGGCATCATCACTTCGGAGGGCAATAAGCAGAGCCACGCGGCGATCATTGCGCGGGCCATGCACATTCCCTGTGTGGTGCAGGTGGGGCAGGCGTTTCTGGACGACTGCGATGGCCGTACTGTGGTGCTGGATGCCAACAACGGCGAGTGCATCCTGGACCCGGATGCCAACACCCGCCAGCAGGCGGTCAGCCGCATCTGCGAGCTGCAGTGGGAGAGCGCGGAAGCCGCCCGCATCAGCGTCCTGCCCAACCGGACAAAGGATGATGTGCCGTTTGAGCTCCTGGCCAACTGCTACGGGCAGGAGGATATTGAATCGGCGCTGCAGGCAGGCGCTTCCGGCGTGGGCCTGCTGCGCAGCGGCTATATGATGCTGCCGGGCCGCCCGGTGGACGAGCAGGAGCAGTTCGTGTTCTATCAATCCTGCATTGCCGCCGCAAAGGGCGGTGTGGTGACAGTGCGCACCTTTGATTTTGGTGTGGACCGCGCCATGGCCGATATCCATAGGGGGCTGGAATCCTCCAAGCTGGGCCTGCGGGGCATCCGCAGCAGCCTGCGCCAGACCCATCAGTTTGAAACGCAGATCTGCGCCCTGCTCCGGGCGGCAGCCCACGGCCCCCTGCGGGTCATGTTCCCCATGGTGACCAACCTCGAGGATTGGGATGAGGCCATGCGGCTGGTAGCGCACTGCCGCCAGCTGCTGCGGGAGCGGGGGGAGGAGTTTGACCCGGACACGCCCTTTGGCGTGATGTTCGGGGTGCCCTCGGCCTGCCTGACGGCAGAGGAATTCGTGGAGCACGGGTGCGATTTCTTTGTCATCGAGACGAACGACCTGACCCAGTACACCCACGCGGTGGATCGGGATATCTCCATTGCCGAGCGCTACTACCGCCCGGCCAGCCACGCAATGAAAAAGCTCATCCGCATGGTGGTGGAGGCTGCCCGGGAGGGCGGGATCCCCGTGACCATCTGCGGCAGCGCGGTGGGCAATCCGGCCAACACCCTGCAATATCTGCAGCTGGGCCTGCGGAGCTTCTCGGTCAGCCCGCAAAACCTCATTGAGGTGAAAAAAGCGCTGATGAACGCGAAAATAAAGTAAACAAAAAGGACGGCATGCGCCGTCCTTTTTGTATATGTGGAAATAAAAATTACTCCAAGTTACCCGTCAGGGTCATCACGGCAGAGAGCACCGCCAGCGGGGCGGTCTCGCACCGGAGGATGCGGGGGCCGAGGCCGACCGTTTTCACACCGGCATTGGCGGCCATTTCAGCCTCTTCCACGGCAAAGCCGCCCTCGGCACCGGTGATGAGGGCGATCTTCAGCCGCTGGCCGTCGGCAGGCTGTGCGTCTGCCAGCAGCTGGCGCAGGGGCGCGCCGCCCAGCTCGTAGCAGAAGAGCACGAGATCGTACCCTTCCAGACTGCGACAGAGGGCCCCGAAGTTGGGCAGGGGCAGGGCGACATCCGGCAGCACGCCCCGGCCGCACTGCTTGGCGGCTTCAAAGGCGATGCGGTTGTAGCGCTCGTTTTTCTGCTCCTCCTTTTTGGGGGCGGCCACGCAGTACCGGCTGAAGAAGGGCACAAAGTGGGTGCAGCCCAGCTCCACGCCGTGGCGGATGACCTGTTCCAGCTTGCCCTGCTTGGGGTAACCCACGAACAGGGTCACTTCCACGCTGGGCTCGGCGGCGCTGGGATAGCCCGGCTCCACGCTGAACTCCACCGTCTCCGGCCCAAAGCCGGTGATGGTGGCGGTGTATTCCACGGCGTTGCCGTCACATAAGATGACAGTGTCCCCCAGCTTGCCCCGCATCACGCGGGAAAGATGATGGGCATCGGCCCCCCGCAGGGTGGCGGTGCCATTGGAGATTTCGGTTGTAAAATAACGGTGAGGCATAGTGTTCTCCTTAAACGTCCTCGCCCTCTCAGTCTTTGCTTCGCAAATCCAGCTCCCCCAAAGTGGGAGCCTTTGGCAGTCCACGCAAACTTCATCTTTTTGCCAAGGCCTCTCCCTTTGGGAGAGGTGGCACCGAAGGTGACGGAGAGGGTAAGCCAGCTGAAAGAAATCATGAAAGCTTCTGCAATTACGCTTTTTTGCAGACGATACACTCCCAGCCGCGCTTCTCCTTCACTTCCTGCACGGTCAGGCCGGCGGCTTCCAGAGCGGCGATCACCTCGTCCTTGCGGCTGTCGATGATGCCGCTGGCAATAAAGGTGGCGTTTTCGGCCATCAGGCCGGGCACGGCGGGGGCAAGGCTGATGATGGCGTTTGCCACGATGTTGGCGGTGATGATATCGTACCTGCCGCTGGCCTTGTCGGACAGGTCACCCACCAGAACGGTCAGCTTGTCGGCCACGCCGTTCAGGGCCGCATTCTCGCCTGCGGTGCGCACGGCCACGGGGTCGATGTCCACACCCTCGGCACTGCCTGCGCCCAGCTTGAGGGCGGCAATGGCAAGGATGCCGCTGCCGGTGCCGATGTCCAGCACCCGCTCACCGCCCCTGACCCGCTCGTCCAGCGCTTCCAGGCAGAGGCTGGTGGTCTCGTGGCCGCCGGTGCCAAAGGCAAGGCCGGGGTCAAGGATCAGCTTGACGCGGTCGGTGTCGTACTCCTGCCAGGAGGGCACGATGGCCAGCCGTTTGCCAATGTCCATGGGGTGGTAGTATTTGCGCCAGCCGTTCTGCCAGTCTTCCTGCTCCACGCCCTCGGTCTCCACGGTGTAGGCGATGCC
Organism: Faecalibacterium sp. IP-3-29; assembly: GCF_023347335.1. Lineage (NCBI taxonomy): Bacteria > Bacillati > Bacillota > Clostridia > Eubacteriales > Oscillospiraceae > Faecalibacterium > Faecalibacterium sp. IP-3-29. The sequence goes on from NZ_CP094471.1 coordinate 130,149, forward strand.
TGCCGCTTCCATCCGGGCCTGAATGAGGGCCAGCGTCTCCACGGGGGAAGCGCCCGGCTCCAGATACATGTGGATGATCACAGTGTCGCGGGGCTTGTCCAGCAGCTCCTGCTCGATCAGATCCACATGGGCGATCTCGGCCACCTGCTGCTCGATGTCGCTGTAATCCTCGATATAGATGCCGCCTTCGGCGATCATGGTGGCAACAGCCTCGGCGTTGTCGGCATCGGCCTTGGCCACGGTCAGGCGGATATCAGTCCATTCCATAAAAAGAACCTCCCTGGGTCTTGTGTTTTCTATTTATAAGTATAGTACCCGATTCCGGCGCGGGATGCAAGCGGTTTGGGGAGAAAGGGCAAAAGAAAAGTTTTTTCAAAATCCTGCTCCGAAATGCGCAATAATTCCAAAAAGTTTTTCACGAAAGATGCAAATTCAAGGATTTTTGGTGCAAAATTGCGAAAACGGGCGTGAACCCTATTTCTTTTTTTCGGAGGATGTGTTAAAATATTGTTACGCAATTATGGACAGCCTGCAACCAGAGGCCTCCATAACAACAACATTCTTTAAGGAGGAATGTGTCTTATGATGAAGTATCTCCAGAAACTGGGCAAAGCTCTGATGCTTCCCGTCGCTGTGCTGCCGATCTGCGGCATCCTGATGGGTCTCGGCTATGCTCTGGCCCCGGGTGTCATGGGTGTCCCCGGTGCTGCAACTTCCGGTGCAGCTTACACCGTTGGCTTCCTGCTGGTCAAGGCAGGCGGCGCTCTGATCGATAACATGGCATGGCTGTTCGCCATCGGCGCAGCTGTGGGCCTGGCTGATGACCACGACGGTACCGCTGGTCTGGCTGGCCTGGTCAGCTACCTGATGATGCAGCAGCTGCTGAGCCCCGGCGTGGTCAGCATGGTGCGCACCCTGGAAGAGGGCACCGCTACCTACATCGCTTTCCAGAAGGTGGCCGGCAACTCTTTCATCGGCATCCTGGCCGCTGTGGTGGGTGCAGCCTGCTACAACAAGTTCAAGAGCACTCAGATGCCTGACTGGCTGGCATTCTTCTCCGGCAAGCGCTTCGTTGCAATCGCCACCGGCCTGATCTCCATCGTTGTTTCTGTCGCTCTGCTGTTCGTCTGGCCCGTCATCTTCGATGCACTGGTCGCCATTGGCAGAGGCATCGAAGGCATGGACGGCATCGGTGCTGGCATCTACGCCTTCCTGAACCGTCTGCTGATCCCCACCGGCCTGCACCACGCTCTGAACAACGTGTTCTGGTTCGACACCATCGGCCTGGGCGACCTGTCCCACTTCTGGGCAGGTGAGACCTCTGCTGATGTGGGCTGGAGCCTGGGTATGTACATGTCCGGCTTCTTCCCCTGCATGATGTTCGGTATCGCCGGTGCTGCACTGGCTATGGTCCGTACCGCCAAGAACAAGAAGGCTGCCATCGGTCTGGTTCTGTCCGCTGCTATCTGCGCCTTCGTCTGCGGCGTTACCGAGCCCTTCGAGTTCGGCTTCATGTTCCTGTGCTTCCCGCTGTACGTTGTGTACTCTGCTCTGTACGGCATCTTCACCATCATCACCTACTACTCCGGTTTCCGTGCTGGCTTCTGCTTCTCCGCAGGTGCTACCGACCTGGTGTTCTCCGCTTCTCTGCCTGCAGCTGCTAAGACCTGGATGATCATTCCTCTGGGCATCGCTGCATTCGTGGTGTTCTACTTCGTGTTCTACTTCGCCATCACCAAGTTCGACCTGAAGACCCCCGGCCGTGAGGACGAGGATGCCGAAGAGGCTGAGAAGAAGGTCGTTCTGGCCAACAACAACTACACTGAGGTTGCTGCTGGCGTGCTGAAGGCCATCGGCGGCAAGGAGAACGTCTCCAGCGTGGACTACTGCGCTACCCGCCTGCGCTTCACCATTAAGGATTACACCGCTGTGGATGAGAAGGCTGTGAAGGCTGCCGGCGCTGCCGGTGTCATCCGCCCCGACAAGACCACCTGCCAGGTCATCATCGGCACCAAGGTGCAGTTCGTGTATGATGAGCTGAAGAAGATGCTGTAAGCATCCTTCTGAGCACGTTTCCGTGCGGAAGGCTGGTTGCTTCCGCATCCATTCCCAAACTGTAAAAATGCCGCTGAGGGCGGGCGTTTACGCCCCGCTTTCGGCGGCATTTTGTTTTGTTCACAAACCGGCTACCCTTTTGGCCGGAAAATATGCTATACTGAAAACAACAAAGCAAAATAACAGGAGGTTCCCCATTATGAAGATCATTCGTGCAAAAGATTACAAGGACATGTCCCGCAAGGCTGCCAACATCATCTCCGCACAGGTCATTATGAAGCCCAACTGCGTGCTGGGTCTGGCGACCGGCGGCACCCCTGTTGGCGCATACGCTCAGCTGGTGGACTGGTACAACAAGGGCGACCTGGATTTCTCTGAGGTCACCACCGTCAATCTGGACGAGTACCGCGGCCTGCCCAAGGAGCACCCCGAAAGCTATTGGAGCTTTATGCACAAGAACCTGTTTGACAAGGTCAACATCCGCCCCGAGGCCATCCACCTGCCCGACGGCACCAACCCCGATGCTGTGGATGCCTGCAAAAAGTACAACGAAATCATCCACAGCGTGGGCGGCATCGACCTGCAGCTGCTGGGCCTTGGCCCCAACGGCCACATCGGCTTCAACGAGCCGGGTGAGGCCTTTGAGCTGGAGACCCACTGCGTGAATCTGACCCCTGCCACCATCGAGGCCAACAAGCGCTTCTTTGACGGCAACGAGGATCTGGTGCCAAAGCAGGCCTACACCATGGGCATCAAGACCATCATGCAGGCCCGCAAGGTGCTGGTGGTGGCCAACGGTCTGGCAAAGGCCAAGGCAGTCAAGGCAGTCGTCTCCGGCCCTGTGACCCCCGAGTGCCCGGGCTCCATCCTGCAGATGCACCCCGACTGCATCCTTGTGGCCGATGAGGAAGCACTGAGCCTGCTGTAAGACAAAACCTCTCCGTCTGCGAAGCAGACGGAGAGGTTTAGGAGGCATTAAAATGATCATCAAAAATGCTCTGATTTATACCCCCCGCCACACCTTTGAGGAGGGGAGCCTGACCATCCGGGAGGGGCGCATCGTGCCCTTTGCACAGCCGGAGGAAGGCGAAGAAATCGTGGATGCCAAGGGCGCTTACGCTCTGCCGGGCCTGGTGGATATCCACTTCCACGGTGCCATGGGCAAGGATTTCTGTGACGGCAATGAAGAAGCCATCCAGACCCTGGCCGATTTTGAGGCCGGTAAGGGTGTGCTGGCCATCTGCCCCGCCACCATGACTTTCTCGGAAGAGATCCTGAACGGCGTGATGGATGCCGCCGCCGCCCATCAAAACGGCAGAGGCGCAGACCTTGTGGGCATCAATATGGAGGGGCCCTTCATCAGCCCCAACAAGGTGGGTGCCCAGAACCCGGAGTATCTCCACAAGGCGGATGTTGCAATGTTCCGCCGCCTGCAGAAGCGGGCAAACGGCCTGATCAAGCTGGTGGATATCGCCCCGGAGGAGCCGGGTGCGCTGGAGTTCATTGCCGCCTGCCATGACGAGGTGCGGATCTCCATTGCCCACACCTGCACCAGCTACGACACCGCCAACGCCGCCTTTGACGCAGGCGCGACCCACATGACCCACCTGTACAACGCCATGCCCGGCATCACCCACCGGGAGCCCGGCCCCATCATTGCGGCGCTGGAACGGGGCGCGGAGGTGGAGCTCATCACCGACAACGTTCACATCCACCCGGCCATGGTGCGGTTCACCTTCAACACCTTCGGGGATGACCATGTCATCCTGATCGCCGACAGCATGATGGCCTGCGGCCTGCCCGACGGCCAGTACAGCTTGGGCGGTCAGGCGGTCACGGTCAGCGGCCCCCGCGCCACCCTGACCGAGCACCCCGGCACCATTGCGGGCAGTGCCACCTGCCTGTACGACTGCATGAAGCGTGCCGTGCTGGAGATGAATGTCCCGCTGGAAAGCGCTGTCCGCGCCGCCAGCGAAAACCCCGCCAAGAGCATTGGCATCGACAATGATTACGGCAGTCTGGCTGCAGGCCGCTACGGCAATGTGATCCTGGCGGACAAGGAACTGAATATTCAGGCTGTCTACCAGAAAGGAACCCGTATCGTATGAACCCCGAGAGCCTGACCTGGCGGCTGCTGACCGCCGAAGAGCTGACGAACGTTTACCTGAACGAGATGCGCCGGGATTTTCCTGCCGGAGAGCTGAAGCCCCTGAGCATGATCCTGAACAGCGAGGCCGCCGGTACCGCCCACACCTGGGGCGTGTATGAGGACGACGCGCTGGTGGCGTATCTGTTGATGGTGCGGCCCGTGGGCTGTGAGGTGAGCCAGCTGGACTACTTTGCCGTTCTGCCCCAGTATCGGGCCGGCGGCATCGGAGCCGCTCTGCTTGCCGCCCTGCCTGACCACGAGAAGGGCGCGCAGGCCATCCTCATTGAAGCGGAGTGCCCCGAAAAAGCCGAGGATGAGGCCATGGCTGTGCGCCGCCTGGGCTTTTACGCCCGGTGCGGGGCCAAGGACACCGGCTGGACAGAGCATCTCTTTGATGCCTGGTTCCGGGTGTTGGTGCTCCCCTGCTGCGGCGGAAAGGTGCGCAGCCCCGAGGAAGCCGTGCGGCAGCTGGCAGACTGCTACCGCCGCACCATGGGCGAGCCCCAGTGGCGCAGGAACGTCACCTTCTACCGCCCCGATGGCGTGGAGGTGCAGTTCTGAGAGGTTGAATTCTGTCCCTTGACAGTCTGGGTAAATATGGTACTATGGTAATAGGAACAAACCAGATCTGAGATGGGAGGAATTTCTGATGCGTAATGTTTTTTCCCGCCGTGATTTTCTGAAAGCATCTGCCGCCGCTGTGCTGGCCGCTTCTGCCGCTGGTGTCCTCACCGGCTGCGATGGGGGCGGCAGCGAGATCCCGTCCGCAACCATCGGGCTGGGTGAGTTTGAAGTGACCATGACCGGCAACATGACCATCACTGGTGATGAGGTCGTGGGCAATGAGAACGCCAACGGCTACCTCTGCAAACCCAATGTGCGGATTCGGTACAATGGTGCAGCCAGCGAGATCAAATACAATTTTGCCGGTGTCTTTGTGGCAAAAATTGATAAGACCGCGCTGGAACTGACCAATGGAAAAGAGGAAATCTCCTCTAAACTGACAAAGACTTATGTGCCGCAGTTCCGTGCAAAGGCCAGTGGGTACGGTTCTTTTAAGCAGGGCGTACCCTTCAAGATGTATGTGACCCTGCAAGGCAAGACAGCCGAGTTTGCTCTGACGAGTGACGGCAAAGTGACAGTCTCCGCTGTCGATAAAGTCTGATATCCCCCAAAAAGCCCGAGGTGCACCCGCACCCCGGGCTTTTTTGCGCCCAAATTTTACATTGGGGCAAAAACATGTCCAAACAATTTACCTCGATTTTTCCCGCTTGTGGTCGAAGCGGCTTACCGACTGGGATACAATAGTGCCGTACCCAAGGAAAACACGAAAACAAGAGCCGGGAACGGAAAGCCCGGATGTTTGGAGGACAAATATTATGAAAAAGATCACACGTCGTTCGTTTCTCACTGTCTGCGGTGCAGTTGCTGCCGCTGCTGCCCTGACCGCCTGCGGCGGTTCTGCTTCCTCTGCTGCAGCTTCTTCCACCTCTACTGCTGCAGGCTCTGCTGCATCTTCCACCGCTGCTGCCCTGTCCGGCAACGTTGCTACCGGTGGTTCCACCTCCATGAAGAACGTCATCGCTGCCCTGACCGAGGGCTTTGCTGAGGTTGAGCCGGGTGTCACCGTCAGCTACGACCCCACCGGTTCCGGCGCAGGCATCACCGGTGCTACCGATAAGACCCTGGACATCGGCCTGTCCTCACGCGCCCTGAAGGACGACGAGAAGGCTGACGTGGATGGCACCACCATCGCTCTGGACGGCATCGCCATCATCGTCAACAATGCAAGCAAGGTCGAGGATCTGACCGTTGACCAGCTCAAGCAGATGTTCACCGGCGAGATCACCAACTGGTCTGAGGTGGGCGGCGACGACGGCGAGATCGTTCTGATCGGCCGTGAGGCTGGCTCCGGCACCCGTGATGGCTTTGAGAGCATCGTGGATGTCAAGGACAGCTGCAAGTACGCGCAGGAGCTGACCGCTACCGGCGCTGTCATCAGCGCTGTGGAGGCCAACCCTCTGGCCATCGGCTACGCTTCCCTGTCCGCTGTGGGCGACACCGTGAAGATGGTCACCGTTGGCGGCGTGGAGTGCAGCGAGGAGACCGTCAAGGACGGCAGCTACGAGGTGCAGCGCCCCTTCGTGTTCGTCACCAACAAGTCTGTCACCCTGTCTGAGCAGGCACAGGCTTTCTTCGACTTTGCCACCAGTGCCGATGCTGCTGACCTGATCCGCACTGCCGGTGCTGTTCCTGTGAATGAGTAATTGCGGAAAGCCATGATGCTATGAACAACAAAAAGATTTCTCTCCCCAGAACCCCTGCTGAGTGGCTGGAAGCGGTGATGAACTTCATCTTCTTCCTCTGCGGCATTCTGGCGGTGGGCTGTGTGCTCCTGATCTCGGTGTACATGGTCCTCTCCGGTGTGCCTGCCATCCAGAAGATCGGGCTGTTCCGGTTCCTGTTCGGCACCCGGTGGGCTTCCACCGCTGCCGACCCGGCCTACGGCATCCTGCCCTTCATCCTGTCCAGCGTTTACGGCACGCTGGGTGCCACCGTGATCGGTGTGCCCATCGGCCTGCTGACGGCGGTGTTCCTCTCCAAGGCCGCAGGCCCGAAGGTGCGCACCGTGGTCGTGACCGCCATTGAGCTGCTGAGCGGCATCCCCAGCGTGGTGTTCGGCCTGCTGGGCATGCAGGTGCTGGTGCCCGCCGTGGCCAGGACCTTTGGCAAGGCCTCCGGTGCCTGCCTGCTGAGCGGCATCGTGGTGCTGGCGGTGATGATCCTGCCCAGCATCGTGTCGGTGTCGGTCACAGCGCTCAACGCTGTGCCGCCGGAGTATGAGCAGGGCAGCCTGGCTCTGGGCGCAACGGATGCCGAGACCTGGTTCAAGGTCAGCGTCCCCGCTGCCAGGAGCGGCATTGCAGCCGGTATCGTGCTGGGCATCGGCCGCGCCATCGGCGAGGCCATGGCCGTGATGATGGTGGCTGGCAACAGCCCCAACATGCCGGACAGCCTGTTCCGCAGCGTCACCTTCCTGACCACCGCCATTGCCAAGGAGATGAGCTACGCCAGCGGCCTGCAGAAACAGGCGCTGTTCAGCATTGCGCTGGTGCTGTTCGTCTTTATCATGGGCATCAATATCCTGCTCAATGTGGTGTTGAAGGGAGGAAAGCGCGATGAATAACAGTGCTTCTGCCTCCCGCCGCACCTGGAACCGCGTGATGAACGCTCTGGTCTGGGCTTCGGCTGTGCTGGTCATCGTACTGGTGGCGGGCATTCTGGGCATGGTGCTGGTGCGCGGCATCCCGCACATCAGCTGGAAATTCCTGACCACCACCGCCAGTGTGCTGAGGGGAACGGACGGCATCCTGCCTGCGATCCTCAACACGCTGTATGTCATCCTGCTGACGCTTTTGATCGTACTGCCGCTGGGTGTGGGCGCGGCCGTTTACCTGACCGAGTACGCCCAGAACCGCAAGGTCATCTCGGTGATCGAGTTCACCAACGAGACGCTGGCGGGCATCCCCAGTATCATTTACGGTCTGGTGGGTATGCTGGTGTTCGCCCAGACGCTGGGCTTCCAGACCTGCCTGCTCTCCGGCAGCCTGACGCTGGTGATCATGAACCTGCCCACCATCATCCGCACCACCCAGGAATCCCTGAAAACGGTGCCCCAGGGCTACCGTGAGGGCGCGCTGGGTCTGGGCGCGGGCAAATGGCACATCATCCGCACCATCGTGCTGCCCTGCAGCATCGACGGCATTGTGACCGGCTGCATCCTGGCCGTGGGCCGCATCGTGGGCGAAAGCGCCGCGCTGCTCTTCACCGCCGGTGCCGCCGAGGTCATTGCCAGCGGCGTGCTCAAGGCCTACACCTCCAACGGTGCCACCCTGTCGGTGCTGCTCTACCTCCGTGCCTTTGAGGACGGCGATTTCGACTCCGCCTGGGCCATTGGTGCAGTGCTGTTGGTGCTGGTGCTTGCCATCAATCTGGCAGCCCGGCTGGCCAAAACCAAACTGAAACAGAAGCAGTAGATAAACCCCACCGTCAATGCTTCGCATTGCCACCGCCCCTAATAGGGGCGGCCCTGGCGCAGCGTGAAGCACTGCAAGTTCCCCTCTATGCCAAGGGCCCCACTACTAGGGGGGCTGTCGAGCGTATGCGAGACTGAGGGGTTTAATACACGAGGAGATCTCGAGGAAAACTATGGAAAACGTATCACCCATTATCACAGCCAGAAACCTGAACCTCTGGTACGGGGATTTCAAGGCGCTGAAAGATATTTCGCTGGACATGGGCGAGCGGGAGATCACGGCCCTCATCGGCCCCTCCGGCTGCGGCAAGTCCACCTTCCTGAAGACCCTGAACCGGATGAACGACCTTGTGCCCGGGATCCGCATCGAGGGCGATGTCCGCCTGAAAGGGCAGGATATCTTTGCCCGCGAGATGCAGCCCACCGAGCTGCGCCGCCGGGTGGGCATGGTGTTCCAGAAGGCCAACCCCTTCCCCATGAGCATCTACGATAACATCACCTACGGCCCCAGGCTGCACGGTGTGCACAACAAGGCAGAGTTGGACGAGCTGGTGGAAAGCTCCCTGAAGGGTGCCGCCCTCTGGAACGAGGTCAAGGACCGCCTGAAAAAGAGCGCTCTGGGCCTTTCCGGCGGCCAGCAGCAGCGCCTGTGCATTGCCCGCGCCCTGGCTGTCAAGCCCGAAGTCCTGCTGATGGATGAGCCCACCAGTGCCCTGGACCCCGGCTCCACCATGAAGGTGGAGGAGCTGATGAGCGAGCTGAAAAAGAACTACACTGTGGTCATTGTGACCCATAACATGCAGCAGGCTGCCCGTATCAGCGACCGCACCGCCTTCTTCCTGCTGGGCGAGCTGGTGGAAGCCGGCCCAACGGCGCAGATCTTCAGCACCCCGCAGGATAAGCGCACCGAGGATTACATTTCGGGCCGGTTCGGCTAAGGAGTAAAACGCAATGAGCAACCGTACACAATACGAAAACGACCTTGCCGCCCTGAAAACGGCCCTGACCGAGATGGGGCAGAGCGCTGCCGATGCCGTGGAAGCTGCAATGGAAGCCCTCTGCACCGCCGATGCCGAGGCTGCCGCCGCCGTGGCGCAGGGCGATGGCCGCATCAACAACATGGAGCGGGACATTGAGCACCGCTGCATGACCCTGCTGCTCCGCCAGCAGCCGGTGGCAGGCGACCTGCGCCGCATCTCCACCGCCATGAAGGTGGTCACGGATGTGGAGCGCATCGGCGACCATGCCTCCGATATCGCGGAGATCATCCCCCATCTGGTCACTGTCCGCAAGGAGGGTGACCCTGCTGTGAGCCAGGCCATCAAGATGGGCCAGAAGGCGCACAAGATGATCCTGGATGCCCTGAATGCCCTGACCTCTGAGGACGAGCAGGCCGCCCTCAGGGTCATTGCCGCCGACGATGAGGTGGACTACGATTTCAACGCCATCAAGCATACGCTGGCGCAGGAGATCGCCGCCGACCCCGGCAAGGTGGATGCCGCCCTGGATCTGCTCATGGTCATCAAATATCTGGAGCGCATCGGCGACCACGCCGTGAACCTGGCCGAGTGGGTGGAGTTTGTCCGCAGCGGGCGTTATCATAACGAAAATATGTTCTGATCTTTTGTTTCTGTAAAAATTTGAGCTATTTGCAATTATTTCTGTGACCCGCCCGTATTATAGGCAGAAAGGCTTCCCCAGAAAGCCTGATGAACTGGCTGCGGCGGGTGTCCGGCATCCCCCTGTCCCCGCCCGCCGCTGCCGCAACGGAGGGTTTTACGCTATGGTACAGACCAAGAATTTTCCGCTGGAAACGCGCGGCGAGGCGGTCAGCCGCGAAGCGCTGGTCCAGGCGGCATTACAGGAGATCACCCAGAATTACCGCGAAGCAAGCCTTTCCAATGTGGCCCGCAGCTACGGCGTTTCGCTGGCGTATGTCAGCGAGTGCGTCCGGGCCCAGACCGGAAAGACCTATAAGGAGCTGCTGCAGAAGCACCGGATGGAGACCGCCGCCCGCCTGCTGCGCCGCAGTGACCTGAACATCCAGCAGATCATCACCCAGGTGGGCTACGAGAACACCAGCTACTTCTACCGCCTGTTCCATGAGCGGTATGGCCAGAGCCCCCGGGAGTACCGCCGGGCACGCAGCCAGCGCACATAAGCGCATCAGTGAACGACCCTCTCCGCCTTTGCAGCAGGCTTTGACGGAGAGGGCCGTTTTGTGTTATATTAAGGCAGAACGATCAGGGCGGGCAGCGGCCTGCCGGAAGAGAGGTTGGATGACGATGTTTCGTGGAGCAAGACGTGCAGATCTGGATGCGATCCTGAAAATTTATGCCCGCGCCCGGCAGGCGATGGCGGATTCCGGCAACCCCACCCAGTGGGGAGATCATTTCCCGCCGCAGGAGCTGCTGGAAGAGGACATTGATTCCAACCGGCTGTTCCTCTACCTTGTCAACGGCGAGCTGGAGGGCGTGTTTGCCTTTATCCTTGGCCCGGACCCCACCTATGCCCGGATCGAGGATGGCAAGTGGCTGAACGATACCCTGCCCTACGGCACCATCCACCGGCTGGCTTCGGCGGGCAGGCACCCCGGCGTTGCCGCCGCTGTGATCACCTGGTGTCTGGAGCACTGCGAGAGCCTGCGGGCCGACACCCACGCCGACAACAAGATCATGCAGCACCTGCTGGAAGAAAACGGCTTTACCAAGTGCGGCATCATCCATGTGGAGGATGGCACGCCCCGCATTGCCTACCAGAAAATGTCCCTTACCCTGCCTTTGCGCCGGGATTGAACCGCAAAAATGCGCCGCCCCACCGGAAACGATGGAGCGGCGCTGTTTTTATGTGGTTCTGTCAGGCGTGGAAGGGAGCGGGTGCGCCTGTGCTCAGGAAGCGGCAGCTGCCGGAGCTTCCGGGGCGGGCTGCTCTGCCGCAGTTTCTTCCGGCGTGGGCTGGAAATACTTCTCGTACAGCTCCATGCCGATGCGGTAGCCCTGCCACACGATGACCGCCGTGCCTGCACCGGCCACGCCGATGATGGCGGCAGTGCCCAGAATGCTGGGCTCGCTCTCGATGGTGGCATCCCGGTACTGGGCTTCCACGGTCACGGTGCTGCCCTTGGCCACGCTGCCCGCCGGGATGGTAAAGCTCTCCTGGTTGTAGGCGACCGCCGGGTTGCCCAGCAGGCTGGCTTCATCCATGGCCCACAGGTCGAACACCATGCCCTCGGGCACGGCGCTCTGGTTCAGCGTCACCTTGACCTCGGCATCCACCGGCACGCTGGCGCTGGTCATGGCTTCGCCGCCGTTGTAGGTGAACGTGCCGCCTTTCACCGTCAGGGTGTAGGTGGGGGCTTCGGGTTCGGGCTCGGGTTTGGGTTCGGGCTTCGGGTCGGGAATCTTTTCCCAGTTGGCGTAAAGGGTGAACTGGCCGGTAGGAGCAACAGTGAAATCATAAGGCTTGCCATCTTTGGTGCGCCAGCCCTTGAACTCATAGCCAACCACGTTGGGAAGCGTGGTGGGAGCTGTCAATGTCCCGCCCGTTTTGACGAACACTTTTATCATTCGCTCTGCTTCAGGCACTTTGTCGCCATAGTCGAAGGTGACGAGAGTGGGGGCATAGCCAGAAAGAGCAGAAATAACGCTTTCACTTGTGCCAGAGTAGCGGATGTCATTCAGGCTAGTACAACCATCGAAAACATACGGGCCAATTGAAGTTACGCTGCCGGGAATCGTGATACTAGTCAGGCTAGAACAATTCTTGAAAGCCTCGAGGTCAATAGTTGTCACACTATCAGGAATCGTGATACTGGTGAGCTTAGTGCAGTTACAAAAAGCAGCCAAGCCAATTGAAGTTACACTGCCGGGAATCGTGATACTGGTGAGGTTGGTGCAATCTTCAAAAGCGCTGCTACCAATGGAAGTTATATTATTTGAAAGTGTGATGCTGCTTAAGTTTGTGCAATGGAAAAAAGCCAAGGGTCCGATATATGTGACACTTTGCGGAATTGTAATGTTAGTAAGGCTGGAGCAATAATAAAAAGCATCCCAGCCAATGGATATTACACTATCTGCAATGTCAACATGAGTTAGCTTAGCAAACCGGCTAAAAGCGCATTGTCCAATCGAAGTTACGCCGGGAGAAACGACAACAGAGGTGATTTGATCGTGGAAGCTGTACCATGGCTGATAGCTACCAAATGGAAAATCTTCCATTGCACCACTGCCGCTAATCGTCAACTTATAAGTACTCGGATCATCTGTGTTTTCGGTCAGCTGCCAAGTGACACCAGACCCATCTCCAGCTGCGCCGCCGGTCAGCTTGGCACCGGATTCAACCACCAACTGGACATTCGGGTTCAGGGGGCGCAGTGCGTTTTCCTCACCGGAAAAATCATAATCTCCGCTTTCCAGCGTCAGCGTGTTATTGCTCGCATCAAACTTCCAGCCGTTGCCGGTATAATTCGCCCGGTTGCCGTTCAAATCCTGTGCAGTGGCCGGGTAACCGTCCTTGTCAATCACCAGCCAGGTCAGTGGGCTGATGGTTACGGTTGAGCCTTTTGCAGGCGGTGCGGTAAAGGTAACGTTATAAGCGTAATGACCATCGAACTCAATCTTGGGATTGCTCTCACACCAGTCGGAAAGAAGCGTAGGCTGTGCATTATCAATGGTTACATCAAGGGGTGGAAGATTTTGGAAATTGATCGCAGGCTCAAAATGATAGCTTATATCAACAGAAACGGATGCCTGATTCGGGATGATATAACATGAATCACGATACTCATTGACCAAAACCCCTTCATAACCGGTGGGTGTTTTTGCTTTGAGGGTATAACCCGGTTCTATGCCACTTCCGGTTAGCTCATCTTTGAAGGTGCCGCCGTTGATCGTGCCGCCATTGTTTGTAACGGTGCACGAAGAAGCCCGATCACCAAACTGACCATTTTCAATCTTGCCGTTAGATTCATTGGAAACGGAAGAAGAAAAAAGCCGCCGGTAATAGTACCATGATTTGTAACAGCACCCCAAAAAAAACCATCGGTTACGGTTGCATGTTGACCGATTATGAGGTTGCAGTCTGTGTTATTACCCGGTCCGGTGTGAATGCCATTATTGGAAAAATCATAGTTTGTTGGGGTGCTGGGGCTTAATGTCAAAGTTCGGGTGTCCTTATCATAGCTCCAGTCTGTTCCGGAGCAGGACTGACTACCGCTATTAGAGCCTTCTGGGTAGCCGCCCTTTACAATTTTTAATTGGCCGCCTCCCTCCGCCCACGCTGTGATTGCCGACACAGGCAGGAGCGTTACCGCCATGCACAGCGCCACCAGAAGGCTGATAAGTCGTTTCTTCATAGGGGGTCCCTCACTTTCTTTGGGCCGGAAGTGGAGCTCCGGCAAAAATGGATGCTCTTACTTCCTTAAATACACGCCGCGCGAAATCCTTTCACCCTTTTTCAAAAAAATTTGAAAAAAAAAAAAACAGACGGCAGTCTGACAGTGGTGGATATCCCTTGACAAATCGTTTAAAATTGACTATACTACAAATAGAAAAGGTGCTGACGAGCAATGTTTGGTCAGCTTCCCGTTTCTAGTGGATCAAAAAAGATTGACCGTTTGAGTTGGGGAACTGTGGCGGTCAATCTTCTTTGTTTTTATCGCTCTTCTCGTGAGAAATCTTCCAGCCAGCATCAAATGCGGCTTTCGCAACCGTGACAAGCAGGCTGATCGAGCGCTCCCGGATACTTCTGATGAAGTATGCGGGGGCGTTTTTTCGTGGAACTGGGGGCTTGTGGAGCGGGGGCAATCGTTCTATAATACAAGCTGTGAAATGAATCACAAAAGGGGTGGAACGTATGGACAAAAAACTGAACGAGGCCGTGGCGGCGCTGCGGCCCCAGATGGTGGCGGCGCTCCAGCGGCTGGTGCGCAGGCGCAGTGTGGAGGCCGACCCGCTGCCGGGCAAGCCCTTTGGCGAGGAGGTGGATGCCTGCTTTGCCGAGGCGCTGGCCCTCTGCCATGAGCTGGGCTTTGAGACCACCGATATGGATCGGTACATCGGCTGGTGCGAGATCGGCACCGGGGATGAGATGGTGGCGGTGCTGGGGCATCTGGACGTGGTGCCCGAGGGCGAGGGCTGGCATCACCCGCCCTACGCCGCCGAGATCGAGGGCGGCAGACTGTATGGCCGGGGTGCCATTGACGACAAAGGCCCGGTGGTGGCCAGCCTGTTCGCGCTGAAGGCCATCCGGGATCTGGGCATTCCGCTCAACCGCCGTGTCCGGCTGCTGTTCGGCCTGAACGAGGAGACCAACGACCGGGACGTGCTGTACTACAAGGCCCACGGCGGGGAGATCCCGGTGCTGGGCTTCACCCCGGACGGCGAGTATCCGCTCATCAACGGCGAAAAAGGCATCCTGAACGAAAGCTATGCCGTGCAGCTGCACCAGACCGGTGCCTGGCAGCTGAGCAGGGTGCAGGGCGGCGTGGCCGGCAATGTGGTGCCGGACTACGCCTGCGCTGTGCTGACCGCCCCGGCGGGGGCCGCCCTGCCGGATGCGGAGCACATCACCGTGACGGCCGTCCCCGGCGGCTATCAGGTGGAAGCGGTGGGCGTTTCGGCCCACGGCAGCCACCCGGAGCAGGGCGAAAACGCCATTGGGCGGCTGGTGTGCTACCTTGACCGGCTGCCGCTGGAGGGGGATGCAAAACAGGCCGTGCACTTTCTGGCGGAGAAGCTGGGCACCGACCCCTACGGCGAGCGCCTGCTGGGCCACCGGCTGGAGGATGCGCTCTCCGGCCCCATGAGCTGCAACTGGGGGCTGATCGAGGGCGACGCGCAGCATCTGTGGGTCAAGCTGAACTACCGCTATCCCGTGACCATGGAACGGGCAGACTGCCAGCCCGCTGTGCAGGCCGCCTTTGAGGCCGCAGGCTGGGCGCTGGATGGGCAGGTGCACAAGGAAAAGCTCTACTACCCTGCCGAGACCCCGCTGGTCAGCGCCCTGCTGGAGGTTTACCGGGATGCCACCGGCGACAATGCCCCGCCCAAGTGCATCGGCGGCGGCACCTACGCCAAGATGCTGCCCAACGTGGTGGCTTTTGGCCCCCTGTTCGCGGGTGACCCGGTCACAGAGCATCAGCCCGATGAATGCATCGATCTGGAACGTCTGGTGCAGAACGCCCAGATCATTGCAAACGCCATTGTCAAGCTGGCAAACCTGCCGCTGGAATAAGAAGGAGGACGGGACTATGAAGATCACACAGGTGCGGCTGGGCCGCATTTCCACCCCGCTGCGGGTGCCGTTCAAAACGGCACTGCGCACTGTGAACAGCGTTGAGGATGTTATCGTGGAGCTCCACACCGATACCGGTGCGGTGGGCTACGGCGAAGCACCCCCGACCGGTGTTATCACCGGCGACACCACCGGGGCCATCCTCGGTGCCATTCAGGATCATATCGCCCCTGCCCTGCTGGGCCGCGACCTCGATGAATTTGAGGATCTGACCGCCGCTGTGCAGAAGGCGCTTGTCCACAACACCAGCGCCAAGGCCGCTGTGGACATGGCCCTGTGGGATCTGCTGGGCCAGAAGTACAGCGCCCCTGTTTACCGGATGCTGGGCGGTGCCCGCAAAAACATCGTGACCGATATCACCATCAGCGTCAACCCGCCCGAGGAGATGGCCCGGGATGCCCGCACCGCCGTCCAGCGCGGCTACGACTGCCTGAAGGTCAAGGTTGGTATCGACCCTGAGCTGGATGTGGCCCGCCTTGCCGCAGTGCGGCAGGCCGTGGGCCGGGACATCAAGCTCCGCATCGATGCCAATCAGGCCTGGAACGCCAAGCAGGCGGTCCGCATCCTAAACCAGATGCAGGAGAAGGGGCTGGATATCGAGTTCGTGGAGCAGCCCGTGCCCGCCGCAGACCTTGAGGGGATGCAGTATGTCACCCGCCATGCCGATGTGCCCGTGCTGGCCGACGAGAGCGTGTTCAGCCCGGCAGATGCCCTGCGGATCATGCAGACCGGCGCGGCCGACCTTGTGAACATCAAGCTGATGAAGTGCGGAGGCATCACCAATGCCCTGCGCATTGCCGCCGCCGCTGAGGTGTACGGCGTGGAGTGCATGATCGGCTGTATGCTGGAAGCAAAGATCTCGGTCAACGCCGCCGTGGAGCTGGCCTGCGCCAAGAAGATCATCACCAAGATCGACCTCGACGGCCCGGTGCTCTGCAGCGAGGACCACATCCTCGGCGGTGCCGTGTTCGACGAAAAGAACATCACCGTCTCCGACGCGCCCGGCATGGGAATTCAGGGCTTTGTGCCCGGCAAGGTGTCCTATCTCGACTAAAACAGGAACAGACCGCATCCCGAAACACACGGGGTGCGGTCTCTTTTTGTGAATCTGTATTTCATATACGGACAGTGAAAAAAGCTCGTGTCTGTATATGTTGAAATGAAAAACAAAAAAAGCGGGTAAAATCTTTGACTTTTCGGCCTGCGAGGCGTATAATCGTACTTGTTCCGTGTAGAGGAATGGGAAAACTGTGCGCAATAGGCGCACAATCTGGATAGGGGAGTAGAAAAGTTATGAAAACGTTGAAAGCGGTTGCGGCAAGGTACAACGCCACCAGCCTGATCCTGCGTATCGTCATCGGCCTTGCGGTCGGTGCGGTGCTGGCACTGGCGGTGCCCGGTGCGGGCTGGGTGGAAGAGTTCGGCAGCCTGTTCGTGGGTGCCCTGAAGGGCATTGCCCCGGTGCTGGTGTTCATTATCGTGGCCAGTGCGCTGGCGCAGGGCACGTCCAGGCTGGACCGGCGCTTTGGCACGGTCATCTGGCTGTACATGCTCACCACCTTCCTGGCCGCCGCCATTGCGGCGGCGACCAGCTTCCTGTTCCCTCAGACCATCGTTCTGGCCGAGGCGGCAGAATCCGAGGTGGTGCCCCAGGGTCTGGGCGAGGTGATGAACACCCTGCTCACCAACTTTGTGGCAAACCCCGTCAGTGCCCTGCTGAACGGCAATTACATCGGCATCCTGTTCTGGGCCTGCCTGTTCGGTCTGGCCATGAAGAAGTACGGCGCGGACAGCACCAAGCTGTTCCTGGCAAACACAGCGGATGCAGTCTCCCAGATCGTCCGCTGGATCATCAATCTGGCACCCTTCGGCATCATGGGCCTTGTGTACACCAACGTGTCCAGCAACGGTCTGTCCATCTTTACCCAGTACGGCAGGCTGCTGCTCCTGCTGGTGGGCACCATGCTCTTTATGGCACTGGTCGTCTCGCCCTTTATCATCTTTGTGTATCTGCACTGCAACCCGTATCCGCTGGTGCTCCGCTGCCTGCGTGAATCCGGCCTGACCGCCTTCTTCACCCGCAGCTCTGCCGCCAACATCCCGGTCAATATGGATCTGTGCGAAAAGCTGGGGCTGGATAAGGATATGTATTCCGTCTCCATCCCGCTGGGCGCTACCATCAATATGGATGGTGCCGCCATCACCATTACCATTATGACGCTGGCTGCGGCCAATACGCTGGGCATTCAGGTGTCCCTGCCCGCCGCCATCCTTCTTTCGGTGATGAGCGCTCTGGGTGCCTGCGGTGCTTCCGGCGTGGCTGGCGGCTCCCTGCTGCTGATCCCCATGGCCTGCTCCCTGTTTGGCATCTCCAATGATATCGCCATGCAGGTGGTTGGTGTCGGCTTTATCATCGGCGTGGTGCAGGATTCCGTGGAAACTGCCCTGAACTCCGCCGGTGACGTGGAATTTGCCGCCACTGCGGAATATCACCAGTGGCGCAAGGAGGGCAAGCCCCTGCCGGCGTTCCTGTGCAAGTAATGCAAAACTGAAATGGCTTTTCAAAGGCTGCTGTGCTGCTGGCACGGCGGCCTTTTTGTTTGGAACTTTTTTCTGGGCATTTTGCACAGGAAAGACCTCGTCCTGTTTGAAATTGACGGATTCTGACGGATTTTGCATGAGAGCATCCCCTTTTTCAGAAGAAATTCTGGGCAAAACGGAGAGAAAATCTGAAAAAACTTTCCAAACAAGGTTTCAATCGTCCATGTATACAAGAACTTTATTTTTCATAAAAAACGTTTTGTGCTAGTTGCGCAAAGAACGAAAGAACGTTAAAAATGTATCACTAAATTCATAGTTTGTTCATAGAATTTATAAAACGATTTCATAATTGAGTGGCATAATATGGCCGTCCTCAGAGAGGGGAACAAAAGAACGAAGGGTTCTGAAAGGTTCCGCTCTGAGGATGCAGGGAGATAGAGGCCCTGCCCAAAAACACAATGACATTTACCGATATACGGAGGATATTTATTATGATGAACAAGAACACTGCTATTCTGGACAACACTATGATGGACGCTTACCTGACTGTCACCGAGGGCGTGTCCGATAACTGCGGCATTGGCCTGGCTTTTGCAAGCCTGCTCGAGAGCGCAAAGAAGAACTTTGTCAACCAGAGCAACCGCCGCGCTGTCAATGCAAGCTTTGCCGGCTGATCTTCTCCAATTTGCCGGTTGAAGATTCTCCTTCTTTTTTGTTACAGCTGCTGCCACACTGTAATATGAACTGAAAAGCCCGGAACCACCTGCCGCCATAGCAGGTACGGTTCCGGGCTTTTTTGCTGTGCGGGTTCGGTCAGCGCAGGGATTTTAAGCCGTCAGCTTTGCTTTCTGCAGCGCGGCCACGATCAGCGGAATGAGGATGAGCTGTGCCACGATACCGGGCACGGCAGTGAGCACCGCACCGGACAGGAACGCGCTGAACGGGAAGCTGGAGCCGGACAGACCGGCCAGCACAAAGCGCACCGCACCCCAGACAAGGCGGCCTGCCACCATCGAGGTGACAAGGGTGGCGTAGATCATGGGCAGGGTGTGCTGCACCTTGCGGTACATGAAACCGGCCACAGCGCCGTATGTGGCCAGCTCAAAGGCCATGGCGATGGCAATGGGGTACATGGGGGGCATCCCGAACAGCACCGAGCGGAGCAGCGGGGCGGCAAAGCCCAGTGCCAGGCCCCAGGGGCCGCCCAGCACAAAGCCTGCCAGCAGCACCGGGAAGTGCATGGGGCAGAGCATGTTGCCGATCTGAGGCACATGGCCGGTGATCATGGGCAGCACAAAGGCCAGTGCCAGAAACAGTGCGGCCAGCACCAGATCACGGGTGGTGGAACGGGTCTTGGTATTCATCAATGATTCCTCCTGAAAATGCACAGACAAAAAGGGCCTGCCGCCAGCACGCGCGCCAGCGGCAGACCCCTTCATGGTGTCTGTTTCAAAATAATGTTTGCGGGGAGAAACACGGGCTTCGGCCCGCAAAGCCCCGGCTTCAGCCGGGAATTGTGCAAAAAGTATAGCAGATGCAAAGCCGCCTTGTCAAGCTCAGCGGATGAGGATGGTTACGGGGTGGTGTTTGCGGATTTTTGAAATTTGTAGATGTAATAAAAGGAATCTTCACCGGGGCCTTCTGCAAATGTACTGTTACAGACATTGACGTGAGAATAACCATTGTCGGAGGCTGCATTCAATTCGGCATCAGAAAGCGCATGTTCCATAAAGAGCCAGATCTCAGGATCGGAAAAAGTGAAGCACTGAGAAGTATTGGAGGATTCGATTTGAGCATGGACACGTCCCGGAAAGTAATAATCAAAGAGTGTCCAGTCTAGGAAGTAGTTCGTTGTATAAAGAACTGCATCCTGAGAGGGGGTAATAACTTCCAGACACTGGGTGGTCGCAAGGTCGATGCGCTTTTCCCGCTGATAGGTTTGGTAGAAATCCGGTAGACTGCACACCAGCGTGCCCAAAATCAGAATACTGGACAGAATGGTTCTCCAACGGACTTTAGACAGAAGAAAGCCAAAAACTAGGTAAACGACTGCGGTGAGCGGATAAAGGTATCGAACGAGAAAAAGCGGGCGAAAGGCATGTGAAACGATCAGCCCGACTGCGGAGGTGCCGGCGGCAGAAAGCAAGCCGGTCAAAAGCCAGATCGTATCAGGGGCGAAGAGCCAGTTAGAGGACGATTTGGCCTGTGCTGTGAAATAAAGAAGGAATGCAAGACCGAAAATGAGGACTGTCCAAGAAGGGTTGAAGAAGAATCCGATACAATTGATCGGAGAAGGAATGAAGGTGGACCACCAGTCTGCCGCAGCACGTTTGAAAGTGGGAAGCAATACCAGAAGCCAGGGAAGGTAGACGACCACTGCGGCACAATAAGTGATAAGGATTTTTTTGAAGCTGCTCTTATCCTGCGGAAGCAGAGAAAGCAGAGCCAGATAGAAAAATGCAACGGAAATCAGGGCATAGTAGTGCGTATAAGCGGCACAAAGAGAGGCGACGCTGAAAATAACCCAATCGGAGGTTTTACCGGAATGAAGAATGTTATGGAGTGCCAGATAGGCCGCTAACACAAAGAAAGCGCCGAGTGAATACATTCGGGCCTCGACATTGAACATGATAGCGGTATCAGTCAAAGAGGCAAAAGTGGAAACAACAACTGCGGGAATCAATCCGAACTGTCTGAAAATCACTGTACAGGCAAGAATCAGAATGAGTCCATAAGGAATCAGAGCCGACAGATGATAGACATATCCGTGATTGCCCAGAAGATGATATAGGAGTTGCGTGAAAAGATAGTACAGCGGCGGATGGTTATCTGCCGCTGTGACTTGGAGCATTTCAAAAACATTCATTTGGGCAAGGCCGATGCTGAACCCCTCATCTCCCCAGAAGGAGTTGTCAAAAATGCGGACAAAGTGCATGGCGAACAGCACAAGGGCATACAGGTACAGCAGCCAGGGCAAAATCCTGCGGCTGCGCTGTGCCCGGGATGTGGGTGCGGAAAAAGACATAGGAACCTCCCAAAATGATAAAAAAAGCAAACAAATTCATCTTATTATATCATACAGCGGCAAAAGATGATATTGCAAAGCAGCCAAAAGCTGCAAAAATGTTTTGCGGGGGCAAAATGAACCTGCATTTTCAACAAAAACGGGAACATTTACAAGCGATTTTGCCAAGGGATGTACATTTTGACGAAAGAACCTTGACGTTTTTGCATAGAATAGATAATATAGACTTGAGAAATAGCGCATCGGGGCGTACGGCCCGGGTGCGTACCATATCCGATGCAAACGCTGAGGTTCATACGGGAGGACCAAAGATGACAAATGCAGAAAAGCTTACCCTGGCAAAACACGCCTGCCACATCCGCATGGGCGTGATCGAGGGCACTCACAGCGCCAAGTGCGGCCATCCGGGCGGCAGCCTGGATATCGCCGAGGTGCTGGCGTACCTCTATTTCGTAGAGATGAAGGTGGATCCGAAGGAGCCCAAGAACCCTGACCGCGACCGTCTGGTGCTCTCCAAGGGCCATGCGGCCCCGGCGCTGTACGCCGCGCTGGCTGAGCGTGGGTTCTTCCCGGTGGAGGACCTCAAGACCCTGCGCAAGATCGGCAGCTACCTGCAGGGCCACCCCAACATGAACAGTGTGCCGGGCGTGGATATGTCCACCGGCAGTCTGGGTCAGGGCGTGAGCGCCGCCTGCGGCATGGCACTGGGTGCCAAGCACGCCGGTAAGCCCATCAATGTTTACACCATCCTGGGTGACGGCGAGGTGGAAGAGGGTGAGTGCTGGGAGGCCTTTATGTTTGCTTCTCACTACGGCCTGTCCAACCTCTGCGTTATGCTGGACCGCAACCATCTGCAGATCGACGGCACCACCGAGACCGTGATGAACAGCGCCCCGCTGGAGGAGAAGCTGAAGGCCTTCAACTTCAACGTGCTGACCATCAACGGCCACGATCTTGATGCCATTGAGAGCGCCATCGCCGCTTTCCACGCTGAGAACGAAAAGCCCACCTGCATCATTCTGGATACCCTCAAGGGCAAGGGTGTTTCCTTTATGGAGAACTCCGTTGACTGGCACGGCAAGGGCCCCAACGATGAGGAATACGCACAGGCCATGCAGGAGCTGAATGCAGCTTACGCCGCGCTGGAAGAGGAGGACAAGTAAGATGGCAGAAGTGAAGAAGATCGCTACCCGTGACAGCTACGGCAACACCCTGAAGGAGCTGGCCGCCGAGGGCCACGACGACCTGGTGGTGCTGGATGCTGACCTGGCTGCCGCCACCAAGACCGGCATGTTCCGCAAGGCGCACCCGGACCGTCACTTCGACTGCGGCATTGCCGAGGGCAACATGATGGGCGTAGCCGCAGGTCTGGCCACCATGGGTTATGTTCCCTTTGTTTCCAGCTTTGCCATGTTTGCCGCAGGCCGTGCCTTTGAGCAGATCCGCAACTCGATCGCCTACCCCCGCCTGAACGTCAAGATCGGTGCCACCCACGGCGGCATCTCTGTGGGCGAGGACGGTGCTTCCCACCAGTGCTGCGAGGACTTTGCCCTGATGCGCAGCCTGCCTGGCATGACCGTGATCTGCCCCGCAGACGATGTGGAGGCCCGCGCCGCTGTGCGTGCCGCTTACGCCATGCAGGGCCCTGTTTACCTGCGCTTCGGCCGTCTGGCTGTGCCTGTGTTCCACGATGAGGCTACCTACCACTTTGAGCTGGGCAAGGGCGAGCAGATCACCGAGGGCAGCGACATTGCCATCATCGCCACCGGTCTGATGGTCAACGAGGCCCGTCTGGCTGCCGAGCAGCTGGCTGCCGAGGGCATCCACGCCCGGGTCATCAACATCCACACCATCAAGCCTCTGGACGAGGAGATCGTCCTCAAGGCCGCCAAGGAGTGCGGCAAGGTCATCACCGCCGAGGAGCACAGCGTCATCGGCGGCCTGGGCGAGGCCGTCTGCGCCGTCCTGAGCGAGAAGCTGCCCACCCCTGTCCGCCGCGTGGGCGTGCAGGACAAGTTCGGCTGCTCCGGCCCCGCATGGGACCTGCTCAAGCTGTACGGTCTGGATGCAGCGACCATCTGCAAGACCGCTCACGAGATGCTGGGCTGATCCAGAAAGTCAATAAAAGCCGGTCGGCGTATGCCGACCGGCTTTTTGCGTGCAATTACCGTAAAAATTCGTGATTTTTCCGCACGATATCCGGGGAAACGTGCTGGCTGCTTGCACCCGGCGGCAAAGTGTGTTAAAGTGGGACCAGATAAAAATTTTGAGAGAAGGAGCACCGCTATGAAATACGATTTCACTTCCATCATGGACCGCCACGGCAAGGATGCCATTGCAGTGGATGGCCTTGGCACCGGCTTTGCCCCCGCCGCCCCCAAGGAGGGCTTTGATGCCATCCCCATGTGGGTGGCCGATATGAACTTCCCCACCGTGCCCACCATCCAGGAAGCCATTATCGAGCGCACCAACCACCCCGCGTTTGGCTACTTCAACCCCACCGATGAATACTTCGATTCCATCATCCGGTGGCAGGCAAAGCGCAACGGCGTGCAGGGTCTGACCAAGGAGTGCATCGGCTACGAGAACGGCGTGCTGGGCGGCGTGATCAGCGCCCTGAACTGCGTCTGCTCCAAGGGCGACAAGATCCTGATCCACAGCCCCACCTACATCGGTTTCACCATGAGCCTGAAGAACAACGGCTACGAGGCTGTCCACAGCCCGCTGGTCAAGGATGAAAACGGCGTGTGGCGGATGGACTTTGAGGACATGGAAAAGCACCTGAAAGAGGAAAAGATCCATGCCGCCATCATGTGCAACCCCCACAACCCCTGCGGCCGTGTGTGGGAGCGCTGGGAGCTGGAAAAGGCCATGGAGCTGTACAAGAAGTACGATGTGTATGTGGTCTCCGATGAGATCTGGTCGGACATCATCCTGAGCGGAAACAAGCACATCCCCACCCAGTCTGTGAGCGAGGATGCCCGCCAGCGCACCGCCGCTTTCTATGCCCCCTCCAAGACCTTCAATCTGGCTGGTCTGGTGGGCAGCTACCATATCGTTTACAACAGCTGGTGGCGTGACCGCATGGAAAAAGAGTCCAGCCTGAGCCACTACAACATGATGAACGTTCTCTCCATGCACGCCCTGATCGGTGCTTACAAGCCCGAGGGCTACGAGTGGACCGACGAGCTCTGCGAGGTGCTGACCGGCAACATCGACTTTGCCTGCGATTACATCGAGAAGCACTTCGAGGGCGTGACCGTCTCCAAGCCGCAGGGCACCTACATGCTGTTCGTGGACTGCACCGACTGGTGCAAGGCCCACGGCAAGACCATTGAGGATGTGGAGCACGCCTGCTGGGATGTGGGCGCTGCCATCCAGGATGGCACCATGTTCTTTGGCCCCTGCCACCTGCGCATGAATCTGGCTTCTCCCCGTTCCCGCATCGAGGAGGCGTTCCACCGCATGGACAAGTACGTTTTTAACGCATGATCGCTTAAACACAGCAAAAAGTCCCGACCAGAACGGCCGGGACTTTTTTGCGTTTAATTCAGATCGAAATTGCCCACCAGCAGGTAGTAGAGCGCCTCTACCACCAGCGCTGCCGAAAGCTGGGAAGGCATCATATCGCTGGCAATGCGCTGGATACGGTTGGAGGCCAGCAGGGTATAGCTGGCGTGGCCTGCCAGCGCCGAGCGCTTGTCGCAGGTGATGAGGATGACCGGTGTGCCGTTCTTCTTGGCGGCACGGGCGGCCGTCTCCAGCGCCTCGCAGCGGCCTGCGCTGGAAATGAGCAGCAGGGCATCTTTTGGGGTCAGTGCCGAAGCGAAAGACCGTGCCTTTTCTGGCACCGGGCTGATCATGCAGCGCTTGCCCAGACTGCCCAGCTTGAGCGAAGCATCCATGGCAACGGGCAGGCTGCTGCCGTTGGCTTCGATCTCAATGATCTCTGCCGCCCGCAGAATGGAAAGCACCTTTCTCAGCTGGACAAGGTTCAAGGCCTGAATGGTGGCCTGAACCTCCTCCTGACGGTTGTTCTGAAGATCGAGCAGGGCCTGATGCAGCGGGTCATTGGGGGGCCTTTTGCGGGCCTCCGTTTCCTGTTGCTCCAGCACATCTCGCGCAAGCTCCAGTTGGAATTTGCGGTAATTTGCGTAGCCGAGCTTGTGGCACAGCCGGGTGACCGTGGCTTCGGACGAGTGGCTGGCCTTTGCAAGCTCCGCAGAGGTGGCGACCGAGGCCCACTTTACATCTGCAAGAATGCAGTCCGCAATGCGCCGTTCGGCGCTGTAAAGCTGAAGCCCGGAGCACAGCTGGGTGACGACACTTCCCGGGGAATCGTGCATAGCAATACCTCCCTGTGCGCGCTGTGCATTGGGCACAACGCACAGTACTCTGGAAATAGTATACCGATTTTTTGTTGAAAAATCAATTGAATCTGGCAAGAAAATGCATATCATTCCAAAATAAACCGGGATCCCGCCAGAACCCGCTGCCTGTCAAATTCTCCAAACCGGAATAAGCTGCGCTGAAATTACAAAAAAGGACTGCTCCGCTGGAGCAGTCCTTTTTACGTTTTGAGGGGCGGGAAGGTGCGATCAGCACCCTTCCTTTTCGGCCAGCTTCCGGCCCATGAGCACGCCCATGACGGAGGCCATCATCAGGCCGCGGGTCCAGCCGGAGGAGTCACCCAGGCAGTGCAGGCCCCGGATGTTGGTGTCGAGGTTCTCGTCCATCTTGACCTTGTTGGAGTAGAACTTCAGCTCGGGGCTGTAAAGCAGGGTCTCGTTGGCGGCAAAGCCGGGCACGACCATATCCAGCATCTTGATGAATTCGATGATGTTGGTCATGGCGCGGTAAGGCATGGCGGCGGTGATATCACCGGCCACGGCATCCTTCAGGGTGGGCTTGACGTTGGATTGCGCCAGCTCCTTGGGCCAGGTGCGCTTGCCGTCCAGAATGTCGCCGTAGCGCTGGACCAGGATGTGGCCCGCGCCCAGCATGTTGGTCAGCTCACCCACCTTCTGGGCGTAGGCGATGGGCTGGTTGAAGGGTTCGGTGAAGTTGTGGGAAACGAGGATGGCCAGGTTGGTGTTCTCGCTCTTCTTCTCCTTGAAGCTGTGGCCATTGACCACGGCCAGGTCGTTGTCGTAGTTCTCCTGAGCCACAAAGCCGCCGGGGTTCTGGCAGAAGGTGCGCACCTTGTTCTTCCAGGGCTTGGGGTAGCCGATGAGTTTGGACTCGTACAGCACCTTGTTCACCTTTTCCATGACCTCGTTGCGGCACTCCACGCGCACGCCGATGTCAACGGTGCCGGGCTTGTGGGCGATGTGGTGCTCGGCGCAGATCTTCTCCAGCCAGTCGGCACCGCGGCGGCCCGTGCCGATGACCACAGTATCGGCATAAACAGCATGGGCTTCCTCGTCCTTGGGTCCCCTGATGAGCACGCCCTTGCACTCCTCGTTCTCCAGAATGATGTTCTCGCACTCGGTGCTGAACAGCATCTCCACGCCGTTGTCGGCCAGATAGTTCTGGATGGCCAGATACAGCTGCTGGGCCTTCTCGGTACCCAGATGACGGATGGGGCAGTCCACCAGCTTCAAACCGGCGTGGATGGCGTTCTTGCGGATCTCCTTGATGTCCTCGCCGGTGTAGATGCCCTCCACATGGGGGTCGGCACCGAACTCGAGGTAGATCTTATCGGTGTAATGGATGAGCTCCTGTGCGAACTCCTCGCCGATCAGGCTGGGCAGGTCGCCGCCCACCTCATAGGAGAGGCTCAGCTTGCCGTCCGAGAACGCGCCTGCACCGGAGAAGCCGGTGGTGATGGCGCAGGTGGGGCGGCAGTTGACGCAGTGGCCCAGCTCGGCCTTGGGGCAGTGGCGCTTTTCCACCGGCTTGCCCTTTTCCACCAGCAGGATCTTTTTCTTGCTGCCGTGGCGCAGCAGCTCTACAGCGGTGAAGATGCCGGCCGGACCGGCACCCACAATGATCAGATCGTATTTTTCCATCTCTAGTTTTATCCTTTGCTATTAGTTACAAACTCCCTCAGTCGCCTGTCGGCGACAGCTCCCTCGGAGAGGGAGCCTTTTCTCGGAGGGAAGCTTTATGGGGGTGGCCAAAGCCTCCCTCATGGAGGGAGGTGGCATCGCGCAGCGATGACGGAGGGAGTTTAATCCTCTTCCTGCTCCACTTCCGCGCTCTCATCCACATGATCCAGCTCCACGGCGGAGGCTTCCACGTCGGCAGGGGCGATGTCCGGGGCGATCACGCCGTCACCGTTCAGATCCTGACCGGTCAGGGATTCCAGCATGGACTGGGTCTCGGGGTGGAGCTTGGCAAAGCGGCGGATGGCCAGCACGGTGTACAGGGCACTGAGCAGGTTGATGGCACCCTCGATGATGAGGATGATGCCAATGGCCATGACCAGCGTCTCCATGGTGCCGAAGGGGTTCAGGATCATCACCACGCCCAGCACCACGCTGAGCACCGGCAGCAGAAGGAAGCCCTTCCAGCTGGGGTACTCACAGCGGCGCAGGTCCAGAGCGTTCTGGATGCGGCCCAGACTGTCGAAGATGACGAACAGGCCGAACACGATGGGCAGGATGCGCACCACGATGTCGCTGCGGAGGATCAGGAACGCGCCCAGGCCCAGGCAGATGATGCCCGAGATGAGGGTGAGCTGGCTCTGAAAGATGCCGCGCTCCACGGCAAAGTAGCGCACCAGCTGAACGGCGGCGCACACCAGCACCACGCCGCCCAGGGCGTAGCAGACCACGTTGAGGGCGGTGGAGGGCCGCATGAGCAGGAAGATGCCCAGCCCCAGGTAGAGCACGCTCATCAGGATCAGATTCCATTTCAACTTCTTTGCCATAAGAGGTCACGTTCCTTTCTTGTGCCGGACGGGTTTTGAAACGGTTTACTGTGCAGCGGCAGCGTTGTCGTACATGGGCTCGATGATCTTCTTGTCCAGGCGGGCAAAGAACACAAAGCTCAGGGTCACACTGACCAGCTCTGCAATGACGAAGGACCACCACACCATATTCACGTTGCCGGTCTTACTCAGCAGCCAGGCGGCGGGCAGCAGGACCACCAGCTGGCGGCAGACCGAGATGATCAGGCTGAACATGCCGTTGCCCAGCGCCTGGAAGGTGGAGGACAGGATGATGCTCATGCCGGCCAGCAGGAAGTGGAAGCAGATGATGCGCAGGGCAGGCTTGCCGATGGCCAGCATGGCCTCGCTGGCGGAGAACAGGCCCAGCAGCTTGTCGGGCAGGAACTGGAACAGCAGGAAGCCGACCAGCATGATGGCCTCGGAATAGAACATGGCGCACTTGATGGTCTTTTTGACGCGGTCGGGCTTGCGGGCACCGTAGTTGTAGCCGATGATAGGCACCATGCCGTTGTTCATGCCGAAGATGGGCATGAACACGAAGCTCTGCAGCTTGAAGTAAACGCCGAACACGGCCACGGCGGTGGCGGTAAAGGCCATCAGGATCTGGTTCATCAGGAAGGTCATCACGCTGCCCACGCACTGCATGGCGATGCTGGGCAGGCCGACAACGTAGATCCGTTTGATGGCTTCGGCGCTGGGGCGGAAGCCCTTGAAATCCAGCTGGATATCGGGGTTCTTGCGGAGGTTGAGGTAGAAGGAGACCCCTGCGCCGCAGAACTGGCCGATGACGGTGGCCAAAGCTGCACCGGTGGTGCCGGACAGAGCCTCGCCGCAGTAGCCGAAGATGAAGATGGGGTCAAGGATGATGTTGACGATGGCACCCACCAGCTGGCTGATCATGCTCAGGGTGGTGCGGCTGGTAGCGGCCAGCAGTTTTTCGTTCATCACCTGCATGAACATGCCCAGGCTGAGCACGCAGCAGATGGTCAGGTAGCGGATGCCCTGCTCGGCGATGTCGGCATCGGCAGTCTGGGCGTAGAAGTAGGGGCGCACAACGGTCAGGCCCAGCACCAGAAAGACCAGGTAGCTGCACAGTGCCAGGAACAGGCCGTTCTCGGCGGTCTTGTTGGCGCGGTACTGGTTCTTTTCGCCCAGGCTCTTGGAGAGCAGGGCGTTGACACCCACGCCGGTGCCGATGCCCACGGCGAACATCATGTTCTGCAGCGAAAAGGCCAGAGAGACGGCGGTCAGAGCGTTCTCACTGACACGGGCGACAAAGATCGAGTCCACCACGTTGTACAGTGCCTGCACCAGCATGGAGATCATCATCGGGATGCTGAGCTTGATCAGCAGCGGGTTGACATCCATGGTGCCCATGATGTTTTCGGGTTCGGAAAGATTGAGCTGTTTGTTTTCCACGATTTCTCCTTTTGACGTTGAATGATAGACGAGGGTTTATGCTTGAACAGGAGGGCGTTGCCGTTGCCCAAAACGTGGGCAGAGCACAAAAGCACCCTACCCACGAAGCAGCATTGTTTTTTGGGCCGTCCGGCCCGGCGGGGATCACTCAGCCATGGTCTTTTCCTTGGCGGCGACAGCGTCCAGGATCATCTTGACGCAGGTCTCGCGGCCCAGGGCGGCGTTGATGGCCAGATCATAGTTGTGGGCATCGCCCCAGCGGTTCTGGGTGTAGTAGTTGTAGTAGGCAGCACGGTTGCGGTCGGTCTTTTCGATCTCTTCCTTGATGCCCTTCTCATCGTGTGCTTTGACCAACGGGTCGGTCTTGGCCAGCTCACGCCGCCATTCCACCGGTGCGTAGATGAACACGCGCAGCACATCCTTGCGCTCCCGCAGCACATAGTCACCGCAGCGGCCCAGAATGACGCAGGGGCCTTCCTCGGCCAGCTGCTTGATGATGCGGCTCTGCAGGATGAACACCTGATCACCCAGCGGGAGCTCGTTGCCCATGGTATACAGGCTGTACAGCAGGCTGTGGGTGCGGCGTTTTTCGCTGGCGGCTACGGCTTCCTCCGAGAGGCCGGAGTGCTTTGCGGCCATGGTGATCAGCTCCTTGTCGTAGAGCTTGATGCCCAGTGCGTTTGCAACATCCTCTGCGATGTAGTTGCCGCCGGTGCAGTACTCACGTCCAATGGTGATGATCGTTTTTGCCATAATGTGTTCCTCCCTATGTTGTGGTTTCTATCCCGAAAAGCGCTTTGCGCTGCCGGCTCAGAGGCCGGGCTGCACGGTGCTTGGGTCCTGTTGGGGTGCGGCAGGCTCTGCCGCGGGCTTGGGGGGCGCGGGGAGACGGACTTCCGCCACCCGCATCCGCCCGGTCTGGTCCACCGCGTACACGCTGCAGCGGCCGCCTGCGGCCAGCTGTTCGGGCGGGAAGAGCAGCCCGCCCTCGGGCGTGCGCTCCATCCGGCGGAAGGTGCGGTGGGCGGTGGTGGCGTGGGCCACGCCATCGTGGACGGCATAAGCCGCCCAGCCGGAAAAATCCTCCGGCAGCGGGTCCTGCTGGCCCCGCTGCTCAAAGAAATAGCTGCCATCCTCGGCGCGGGTCAGGTCGCATCGCACCCGGTTGGGCAGGTCGGCGGCCACTTCCCGCAGCTTGGGCCGCAGGGCAATGGCCCGGCCCGTGAAGTATCGCATAAAATCCGACAGCGCCATGGTGCAGTTCACGGCACCGTCGCTGTCGGCAGTGGGGTCGTTCAGCAGCACGAAATCTGCCAGAACGGCATCATCGTGCCCAAAGCCCCGCAGGCCCATCCAGACCCCCACGGGGTCCCGCTGGCCCCGGATGCGGCGCTCCACCCGGACTGCGATGGAGCAGTCATCGTGGATCTGGGCGCGCAGGTCGGCCAGATCCATCCAGGCCTGCCAGCAGGGGTAGCCGCAGCAGCCCGCCGCCGCAGCCGCAAAGGCGGCGTTGCCGGTGGAGCTGGTGGCTTTGTCCTCCATGGCGTAGGCAACTTCTTCGGGCAGGATATCCTCGCCGTAGCGGTTCATCAGGGCCGCCATCACAAGGGGCAGGTCCATCTCACGGCCAAAGCTGGGGTCGTGGGCGCTCAGACAATATTCCGGCAGGTAGAGCCGCCGGTTCAGCGGGTGGCCGTTGTGCTTCTCCCAGGCAAGGGGGCGTGCGGCGGCGGCCAGCAGCCGGACAGCCGGGGTTGCCTTGTCATCGTTGGTGGAAAGGTTCACCTGCAGCTGGATGCCGGTGCCGCCGCCCGGTGTGGCAACGGTGACGGTGTCCCCCATCAGGAACACCAGCCCGTCCTCGCTCTGGGCTTTGATGCTGCAGCGAGGGTAATCCGGTGCCCACTTGCCAAAGCTGAGCCAGCCGGTCCAGGTGTTCCCGGCATAGACCCGGCAGCGCACCTCGACCATGGTGTTGTGGGGGGCGCTGGCGTTCCAGCTGACATTCAGGTTGCAGAAGGCCGGCATGGCGAACTCCGGGGTGGTATAGCTGCCGTAGGGCAGATAGCGGCCGGCGGAGGAATCCAGCACCACCGCGCCGCTTTCCAGCGCCACATTGTCCAGTGCGCCCCGGGAGAAGGTCTCGGTGCCGTGCAGCACCAGATTGTTCCGTTGTTCCATCCGCACTTCTCTCCTTTGCGCGCTGTGGACGGCGCAGTGTTATTCTTCGGGGGTGTCCTGGCCGCGCTCGGCGCGCAGCTCCTTTTCCAGCTGGGCATCGTGGAGCTTCTGGATGCTCTCCTCAATGTGGAACACCCGGTTCAGGTCGCCGTAGACGATCTGGCAGCAGATCTCGCACTGGAACCAGAAGCCGAACACCAGCATTAGCAGCAGGCCCAGCGGCATGCACAGGATCACCAGGCCCCAGAACAGGATGGTGACCAGCGCTGCGGCCAGCGCGTGGGGCAGGAACGCGATCATGCAGTTCAGGCTGTTTTTCAGCGTCAGGCGCAGGGGCTGATCCAGCAGCACGATCTGGGGCCACATGTAGGAAAACAGCATGTGGAACAGCACAAGGTTCAGCACCGTGGCCACCCACATGGGAACGCCCACGTTGGTGCCGTGGTACAGCATGTTGAAGCAGAAATAGACCAGGAAGATCTGCACCGTGACGACCACGCAGTACAGGATGCCGGGCAGGATGCTGGCCTTGAAGTTCTGCCGGAAGGCCCGGCGGTAGGTTGTCCACCAGTAACCGGCCTCGTCACGCAGGGCGCGCAGCACCGTATCATATACGCCGGCCAGCGCGGGGCCTGCAAGGATGCCGCCCGCAATGGCGCTGACGATCATCACGGTCAGGTTGTTCATCAGGAAGCCGATGTACACCAGGCAGATCACCGGCAGAAAGCCGATGCAGGTGAGCAGGTTTGCAAGGAACATGCTGCTCATATCGCGGCCCACCAGCTCAAAAAAGCGGCCTATGCCCGTTTTGCGGGGCGTGTCCTTTTCAACGCCCGGCCCGTCCTTGAAATCTTTAGAAGAAGGAAATAAACCCATTTGTTCCGGAATACCTCTCTTTTGTAATGGGCAGCAATGCCATTGTGCTACCTTTCTGCTTATAAATATACCCGGATTTTGTGGATTTTGCAAGCTAAAAAGCACGTATTTGTAAAAAAAGTGTGTTCTCTCCCATTTTGTCCCAAAGTATGTTACAATGATACTGGCCTTTTTGGCCGGAAGGAGGAAAGGAATTTGAGCATTTTACGCACCATTGCGTTATTCGTTTATCTGTTTGGCTATATGATCGTGCACTATGCCACCCTGCGCCGGGCCGAGCGTGCCCTGGCTGCCGGGGATCTGGACACGGTGGAGCAGATCGTCAAGGCCAACATCCCCCGTTGGAGCCGGGGCATCCTGCGTGTTACGGGGGCCCGGATGACGGTGGAAGGGCAGAAGAATATCCCGGCGGGGCCCTGCGTGTTCGTGGGCAACCACCGCAGCTACTATGATATCCCCATCCTGCTGACCGCGCTGGACGCGCCCCACGGCATTCTGGCAAAGGAGGAGCTGGAAAAGATCCCCCTGCTCAACCGCTGGATGAAGCTGCTGGGCTGTGTGTTCGTCAAGCGGGATGACATCCGCGCTTCCGTCAAGGCCCTGAACGATGCCACCGCCATCGTGGAGAGCGGCCGGAGCTTCGTCATCTTCCCCGAGGGCACCCGCTACAAGGGCGAAGAGGGCGGCGCGGGCGAGTTCAAGGCCGGTGCCTTCCGCATTGCCATCAAGACGGGGGTGCCCGTGGTGCCGGTGGCCATCTCCGGTGCGCGGGGCCTGTTTGAGGGCCACGGCCTGCGGGCCACGCCCGGCGATATCCGGGTGCGCATCCTGCCCGCCATCCAGACCGCAGGCATGAGCAAGGCGGAACAGAAGCAGCTGCCCGATGCCGTGCGCCAGACCATTCTGGCCCAACTGTAAGGAGAACTATGGCAAGCTATCGTTACGAGCGGGACATCGACCCCGCAGACCTTGCCCCGCGGGCGGAAAAACAGTATACCCGCAAAGAGCGCTGGGCCAACTGGTGGGATTATAACCTCAAGTGGGTCCTCCTGATCGGCATTGCAGCGGCCTTTGTGGCTTACAGCTTCATCGGGCAGTATTTCTTTACCACCAAGCCCGATTATAATGTGGCAGCGGTGGCCCCCTACTACCTGCCGGATGACACCGTGACCGCCCTGCAGGAGCAGCTGGCCCGGTACGGCGAGGACCTGAACGGCGACGGCAAAACGGTCGTGACCCTGAATGTCTACACGCTGGATTATTCTGCCGGGGATACCCAGACCGAGAGCGATGCCTACCTGACCATGGCGGGCACCACCAAGCTGGCCACAGATGTGGCGGGCGGCCTGAGTTCGGTGTTCCTGCTGTATGACCCGGCAGGCTTTCAGGAGAGCACCGGCTCCCTGCGGTATCTGGACGGCACCCTGCCCGAAGCCGGAAGCGACAGCGACTGGTGGAACATGGTCTACCGCTGGACGGACTGCCCGGTGCTGACCGGGCTGGACCTGGGCGAGTACCGCGCCGACACCACCCACGCCCAGGGCGGCGACAGCCAGACCTATCTTGCGGATTTCTACGTCGGGATGCGCGGAGCCTGGAACACCGGCACCGAGGAGAACCTTGCGGGAGGCGAGGAGCTCTGGCAGGCACTGACCGCCGGGGCAGTCTCCACCGTGGAAGCGGAGAGGTGAGCCGATGCGGTTTCGTATCCTGCGCCGGGAAAAAGGCGCGCCCCGCCGCCCGGCCCCCGCGCCGGAACCGCCTGCCGCGGCTGTTCCGCCCCGTGCCGCTGAGCTGGAAAACCCCTATGGGAGATACTATGGAACGGCGCGAAGCCGGGAAGATCTGAAACGCTGAAGAGGTGCTGCCACGGGCGGCACCTCTTCAATTCTATTCGCTTTTTACAGGTGCTAGTTGAAAAGTTGTCCACCCTGAAACCGTGCGCCCTTTGTTGTTTCCGTGTCCGAGTTATGGTATACTAATCCAGTATCACGAAATGCAAAGGATGTGGAATGATGGACGCACTGGAACAGGCCCGCCGGGAGATCGACACGGTGGATGCCCAGCTGGCTGCCCTGTTTGAGCGGCGGATGAAGGCGGTGCTCAGCGTGGCGGAATACAAAAAGGCCCACGGCCTGCCCATCTTTGATGCCGCCCGCGAAAAGGTGGTGCTGGACAAGGCCGAAGCGCGGATCGGGGACCCGGCCCTGCGCCCCTATTACCGGGACCATGTGCAGAACATGATGGACGTGGCCAAGCAGTACGAGGCCGAGGTGCTGGGCCGCAACCGCGCCGCCTATCAGGGCGTGGAAGGTGCTTTTGCCCACATCGCGCTCCGGGCGCTCTTTCCCCATGCCGAGGCTGTGAGCTGCCCCACCTGGGATGAGGTGTTCGATGCCGTGGAAAAGGGCGATGCCGCCCACGGCGTGGTGCCCTTTGAGAACAGCCACGCGGGGGATGTGTCGGCGGTGCTGGACCTGTGCTATAACCACCCCGGGTTGTGGGTGGTGGATGTCTACGACCTGCCCATCTCCCAGAACCTGCTGGTGCTGCCCGGCACCCAGCTTTCCGACCTGACCCGTGTGTACAGCCACCAGCAGGCCATTGCCCAGAGCGAGACCTTCCTGAAGCAGTTCGGCCTGCCCGCCACGGCCATGCCCAACACGGCCATGGCGGCAAAGTTCGTGGCGGAGAGCGGCGACCGGACCAAGGCGGCCATTGCCAGTGTGGAAACTGCCGCCCTGTACGGGCTGGAGGTGCTGGTGCCCAGCATCAACACTGACGGCGACAACACCACCCGCTTCATCGTCCTCAGCCGCGAAAAGCCCACGGCGGGCAACCGGTTCTCCCTGCTGTTTACGCTGGACAACAAGCCCGGCAAGCTGGCCGAGGTCATTCAGGTCATCGGTGCCAGCGGCTACGATATGGAGTCCATCAAGAGCCGCCCGCTGCCCCACGTTCCCTTTGATTATTATTTTTATGTCGAGCTGGTGGGAGACCCCGCCGCCGAAAAGACCGCCGCGCTGCTGCGCGAGCTGAATCATGTCTGCCGCACGGTACGGCTGTTAGGAGTGTATACGAAATGAGCGATTTCATCGGGACAAAGCTCACCATGAATCTGGGCGAGCGCAGTTATGATATCATCCTGAAAAACGGTGCACTGGAAAATCTGTACCAGTTTGCCCGGCTGGACCGCAAGGTGGCCGTTGTCACCGACAGCGGCGTGCCTGCCGAATATGCCCAGCGCGTGGCCGACCAGTGCCGGGAATCCACCATCATCACGGTGCCGCAGGGCGAGGCCAGCAAGAGCTTCAAGATCCTGGAAACGGTGCTCCGGCAGATGCTGGAGTTCAACATGGGCCGCGGCGACCTGGTGGTGGCCGTGGGCGGCGGCGTGGTCGGTGATCTGGCCGGATTTGCCGCTGCCACCTACATGCGGGGCATCGATTTCATCAACTGCCCCACCACTACCCTTTCCATGATCGATTCCTCCATCGGCGGCAAGACCGCTGTGGATCTGGGTGATACCAAAAACATCGTGGGCGCGTTCTGGCAGCCCAAGCTGGTCATCGTGGACCCGGCCACCCTTTCCACCCTGCCCCGCCGCCACTACATCAACGGTCTGGCAGAGGCGGTCAAGGCGGGCCTGCTGGCCGACCCCGAGCTGTTCGCCATCTTTGAAAAGGGCGACATCGACACCCAGATCAGCGAGATCATCTACCGCAGCCTGCGGTTCAAGAAGAACGTTGTGGAGCAGGATGAGACCGAGCGCGGGATGCGCAAGGCCCTGAACTTCGGCCACACCATCGGTCACGGCATCGAGGCTGTCAAGGGCATCAAGGGCCGCCGCACCGTGGGCCTGTTCCACGGCGAGTGCGTGGCGCTGGGCATGCTGCCCATGATCGAATCCAAGGCGCTGCAGAAGCGGGTGCGGGCGGTCTACCGCCGCATCGGCCTGCCCACCCGCACCACCTATAACAAGGAAAAGGTGCTGGCCGAGATGCTGCACGATAAAAAGGCCCAGGGCGGCCAGATTACGGTGATCAAGGTGCCGGGTCTGGGCTGCTGGCGGGCCGAGACCATCCCCGTGGAGGGCCTGCGCCCCCTGCTGGGTGTGGAGGAGTAAGCCATGAAAAACACCTTTGGCAGCGACCTTTCGCTGACCATTTTTGGCGAGAGCCACGGCAGGGCCATCGGCGCGGTGCTGGACGGCATGGCGGCGGGCGTGCCTGTGGACGAAGCCTTTCTTGCTGCCTGCATGGACAAGCGCCGTGCCCGGGGCGACGGCCTTTCCACTCCCCGTGTGGAGGGGGATGCGGTGCAGTTTTTGTCCGGCGTGGTCAACGGCCGCACCACCGGCACCGCCATTGCTCTGATGATCGAAAACCAGAACACCCGCAGCGGCGACTATGCCAAAACGGCTGACCTGCTGCGGCCCGGCCATGCGGATTACACCGCCTACGCCAAGTACCACGGCTATCAGGATGCCCGGGGCGGCGGCCACTTTTCGGGCCGCGTCACCGCCGCGCTGGTGGCGGGCGGCGCTCTGGTGCTGGGCGCTCTGAACCGGGCCGGGATCGAGATCGTGACGCACATCGGGCGGTGTGCCGGGATCAGCGATGCCCCCTTTGCGCTGGATGATCCCGCCGCGCTGGCGGCGCAGGCCGAGGCACTGCTGAACAAGTTCGAGGGCTTTGCCCTGTTGGACGGCAGTGTGGAGGAACCCATGAAAGCTGCCATCCGTGCCGCCGGTTCCGAGGGCGACAGTGTGGGCGGCGTGCTGGAGACCGCCATTCTGGGCCTGCCCGCAGGCGTGGGCGAACCCTATTTTGACAGCGTGGAGAGCAAGCTCGCTCACCTGGCTTTCTCCATCCCGGCGGTCAAGGGCATCGAGTTCGGTTCCGGCTTCGGCTTTGCGGACCAGAAGGGCTCGGAGGCCAACGATGCCTTCCGGATGCAGGGGGAGCGCATCGTCACCGCCACCAACCACAATGCGGGCCTGAACGGCGGCATCTCCAACGGGATGCCCGTGGTGTTCCGCACGGCGGTCAAGCCTACCCCCAGCATCTACAAAACGCAGGACACGGTGGATTATATCGCAAAGAAGGACGCGGAGCTGTCCATTCAGGGCCGCCACGACCCCTGCATCGTGCCCCGGGCCGCCATTGTGCAGACCTGCGCCGCCGCGCTGGCCGTGGGCGACCTGCTCACCGCAAAATACGGCATGGCCTGGATGGAGGACCCCACCGGCTACCGCAAGGAGGTGCTGTAAATGGAATACGGACTCATCGGCGGGCGGCTGGGCCACTCCTACTCCAAGGTCATCCACGAGATGCTCTGCGGCTACCGGTACGACCTGTGCCCCCTGCCCACGGAAGAGGAAGTCCGGGCCTTTATGACCCGGCGGCAGTTCAGGGCCATCAATGTCACCATCCCCTATAAGCTGGTGGTCATGGAGTACTGCTCCTACATCGACCCCCACGCCAAGGCCATCAACGCCGTGAACACCATCGTCAACAGGAACGGCCTGCTCTACGGCTACAACACCGATTACCCCGGCTTCTCCTACCTGTGCGATGCACACGGTGTGGAGTTCAAGGACAGGACCGTGCTCATTCTGGGCACCGGCGGCACCCACAACACCACCTGGGCCGTGGCCCATGACCGGGGCGCGAAACAGATCTATACCGTCAGCCGCCATCCCGACCCCGAAAAGGGAGAGCTGACTTATGCTCAGGCCCTGACCACCGGGGCGCAGATCATCATCAACACCACGCCGGTGGGCATGTACCCCAATGTGGGCGTGAGCGCCCTGGATATCACCTCCATGCCCGGGCTGGAAGCCGTGATCGATGTCATCTATAATCCCGATAAGACCGAGCTCATCCTCCGGGCCGAGGAGCTGGGGGTGCCCGTTGCCGTCGGCGGTCTGGAAATGCTGGTGGCGCAGGCAGTGTACGCGGCAGAATTTTTCCTCGACCGCAAGTTTGAGGATGCCGGTGCCGAGATCGCCCGTGTGACCAGCGAGCTGCGGCGGGAACAGCTGAACATTGCCCTCATCGGGATGCCCTCCTCGGGCAAATCCACCCTGGGCCGCGCTCTGGCGGAACGGCTGGGCAAGCGGTTCGTGGATCTGGACGAGGAGATCGTCAAGGCCGACGGCCGGAGCATCCCGGACATCTTTGCCGCTGAGGGGGAGGCAGGCTTCCGGAAGCTGGAGGCCGCGCAGACCGCCCGCTTTGCCAGGGAGAACCGGCAGGTCATCTCCTGCGGCGGCGGCGTGGTCAAAGACCCGGCAAACCTCCGGGCGCTCCACGCCAACGGCATCGTGCTCTTTATCGACCGGCCGCTGGAAGATCTGCTGGTGGGCGGCGGAAGGCCCCTTTCCACCAGCCCTGAGGCCCTGAAAACCATGGAAGCCCAGCGCCGCCCGCTCTATCTGGCGGCAGCGGATGCTGTGATCCCCAACAAGACCACCCCTGCGGATGCCGTGACGGCGGCAATGGAGGCGCTGGATGAAATTTTTAGTCATTAACGGTCCCAACCTCAACCTGACCCAGTTCACGGAGCCGGGCATGGAGGGGCAGATCGATTTCAATACACTGCTGGATTATATCGAGGCGGGCTGTGCCCAGATGGATGTTCAGGTGGACTTTTTTCAGTCCAACCACGAGGGTGACCTCATCGATGAGATCCAGTCGGCGGCAGGCCGGGCCGATGGCATCATCCTCAACCCGGGCGGCTACGCCTATTACAGCGTGGCCATTCTGGAAGCGCTGCAGGTGTGCGGCGTGCCCGCCGTGGAAGTGATGCTGGCCGACCCCAGCGGCAAGGAGCCCTTCCGCAGCGTGGATGTGGTCTCCTTTGGCTGTCAGGGCCGTTTTGCAGGCGAGGGGGTCAGCGGATATCTCCATGCCTGCGCCTACCTTGTGCAGCTGCTCCGGCTGGATGGCGGCGCACAGACGCACCTGGTGCAGTAACAACCCTCTCAGTCTCGCATTCGCTCGCCAGCTCCCCCGAAGGGGGAGCCCTTGGCAAGTAGGGCAGGCTGTGCAGCAAAACTGAAAGCATAGAGACAAAACAGAAGGGAAAAGAAACAAGATGATCATTTCGACCAAAAAAGGCACCCCCAAGGAAGAGCTGGAAAAGATCGTAGACAAATTCGAGAAGCAGGGCCTGGATGTGACCCTGATCACCGGCAAGGATTACAATGTGTTCGGTCTGGTGGGCGATACCACCAAGATCGATGAGCGCGACGTGCTGGCCAACCCCTGGATCGACAACGTCACCCGCGTGTCCGCCCCCTATAAGCGGGCCAACCGCCTGTTCCACCCCGCCGATTCCATCATCGACTGCGGCGGCGTGAAGATCGGCAGGGGCGAGAAGATCGCCGTGATGGCAGGCCCCTGCAGCATTGAGGGCGAGGAGCAGGCACTGCGCATTGCCAACGGCGTAAAGGCGGGCGGTGCAAGCCTGTTCCGCGGCGGCGCTTATAAGCCCCGCACCTCTCCCTACTCCTTCCAGGGTCTGGAGACCGAGGGCATCCTCGATATGGTCAAGGCACGGGAGGCCACCGGAATGCCCATCGTGTCCGAGCTGATGAGCGAGGACCGGATCCCGGAGTTTGAGGAATATGTGGACGTGGTACAGATCGGTGCCCGCAACATGCAGAATTTCCAGCTGCTCAAGGCCGTGGGTAAGATGCACAAGCCTGTTCTGCTCAAGCGCGGCCTGTGCAACACCATCGAGGAGTGGATCATGTCCGCAGAGTATATCATGGCCGGCGGCAACGAGCAGGTCATTCTCTGCGAGCGGGGCATCCGCACCTTTGAGAAGTACACCCGCAACACCCTCGACCTCTCCGCTGTGCCTATCATCCACGAAAAGACCCATCTGCCCATCATCGTGGACCCCAGCCACGCCACCGGCAAGGCCAATCTGGTTGAGCCGATGATGATCGCCGCTGTGGCCGCCGGTGCCGACGGTCTGGAGGTGGAAGTCCACTATGATCCCCGCCACGCATGGAGCGATGGCGCACAGTGCCTGACCCCGGATGCCTTTGCACAGGCCATGGCAAAGTGCCGTCAGGTCGCATGGGCCATTGGCCGGGATATGTAAGATGGATGTGGTGGTAAAACGCGCCCGCGCAGTGGCGGGCAGGATCGCCGCGCCGCCCAGCAAAAGCATGGCTCACCGGGCGGTGCTCTGCGCGGCGCTGGCAAAGGGAACCTCCCATCTCCATCATCTTGCTTTCAGCAAGGATATCTCCGCCACGCTGGGCGCGGCGGCCCGGCTGTGCGCCCGTGTTACCACCGGTGAAAACGACGCGGTGGTGGAGGGGCTGGGCCGCTTTCTGCCGGTTGATGCCCCCGTGGACTGCTGTGAGAGCGGCAGTACCCTGCGCTTCCTCATCCCACTGGCCGGCCTGACCGGGCAGGAAGTGACTTTTACAGGCCGTGGGCGGCTGATGGAGCGGCCCCAGTCGGTCTACAAAACGCTGTATGAGCAGCAGGGCCTGCGTTTTGAGCAGGGCGCGGACCGCCTGACTGTGGAAGGTGCCCTGACCCCGGGCGAATACGAGCTGGCGGGCAACGTGTCCAGCCAGTTCATCAGCGGGCTGCTGTTTGCCCTGCCCCTGCTGGGCGGCACCAGCGCCCTGCACCTCATCCCGCCCGTGGAGAGCCGGAGCTACATCGATATGACCCGCGCGGTGCAGCACGCCTTTGGCGTGGAGAGCCGCTGGCTGGATGAAAACACGCTGGAAATTCCCGGCGGGCAGCACTATCTTCCCGGTGATTACACCGTGGAGGGCGATTACAGCCAGGCGGCTTTTCCTGCCGTGCTGGGCGCTGTGACCGGCGGTGTGGCCATCACCGGCCTGTCTGAGGAGACCCTGCAGGGCGATGCGGCCATTCTGGAGATCCTCCGGCGGTGCGGCGCAAGATTCACCCGCACCGGGCAGGGCGTGGTGTTTGAAAAGACCCCGCTCCACGGAACGGACATCGACCTTGCCGACTGCCCCGACCTGGGCCCTGTGCTGATGGTGCTGGGCCTGCTGTGTGAGGGAACCACGGTCATCCGCAACGCCGAGCGTCTCCGCATCAAGGAGAGTGACCGCATCGAGGCCATGGAGACCGAGCTGCGGGCCTGCGGTGGGCAGCTGGAGAGCGAGGGCGGCACCATTACCATCCATGGCTGTGCCGGCGCGCTCCATGCCCCGGAGCAGCCGCTTTCCGGCCACAACGACCACCGCGTGGTGATGAGCCTTGCGGTGCTGGCGCTGGCCGCCGGGCTGGCCCTGCCCATCAGCGGGGCCGAGGCCGTTGCCAAGAGCTGGCCGGATTTTCTGGAAGCCATCAAGCCTTTGGGCGCGGAGGTGGAACATGTTGGATAAATCAAAGCGTTATCTCATTGTGGGCCTGGGCCTGCTGGGCGGCAAGTACGCCTTGGAGCTGAGCAGGGCCGGGTTCCATGTGGACGGCATCAACCGCAGCGAGGGCCATCTGCAGTATGCCCTCGACCACGGCTATATCGCCAGCGGCAAGACCCACGATTTTGAGGATCTGGTGCGTCAGGCCGATCATATCATCTTTGGCTTGTACCCCACGGCCCTGATCGAGTGGTTCCGGACCTATGGCCACCTGCTGAAGGAGGGCTGCATCTTTACCGATGTGTCGGGCGTAAAGACCGGTCTGGTGGAGCCGATCCAGGCCATGTGCAGGCCGGGCGTGGAGTTCATTGCCAGCCACCCCATGGCGGGCCGTGAGACCTCCAGCGTGGAGCACGCCGCCGAGGTGAATTTTGCCCCGGCCAACTTCATTGTGACCCCCACGGAAAAGAACACCCCGGAGGCCATTCAGTGGGCCAGGGAGCTGGCCGAAGTGCTGGGCTTCAAGCATATCTGCACCCTGACCGTGCAGGAGCATGACAGGATGATCGGCTATGTCAGCCAGCTCTGCCATGCCATCGCCGTCAGCCTGATGTGCGCCAACGACAATACCTCGCTGTGCGAGTACACCGGCGATTCCTTCCGGGACCTGACCCGCATTGCACGCATCAACGATAAGATGTGGGCGGAGCTGTTCCTCTGGAACAAGGAAAACCTCATCTCCGAGATCGACCAGTTCAGCGGGGCGCTGAACGAGATGCGCAACGCCCTTGTGGCCGATGACCGGGAAAAGCTGGAGGAGATGTTCCGCCTGTCCACCCAGCGCCGCGCGGCGTTTGATAAGAAAGCGCCGTAACCTTTTCAGCACACAGCACTGCTGTTTTTTCTGGCTCCCCTGCTGGGGAGCTGGAATCGAGACTGAGAGGTTTGGCACAACACGAAAAAATGAGGTGTACCGAATGCCCAAACAGGAAGGCCAGAAATCCAAGCTGCTGGCGCTATTGCGCATTTTTGAGCAGCAGACCGATGAAAACCACCTGCTGAACGTGCCGCAGCTGGTGGAGCTGCTGGAGGCGCAGGGCATCCGCTGCGAGCGCAAGAGCGTGTACAGCGATATTGAGGCACTGGGTGCGCTGGGCTATGACATCAAGCTGCGCCGGGGCCGGGGCGGCGGGTATTTCCTTGCCAGCCGCACCTTTGATCTGGCGGAGCTCAAGCTGCTGGTGGATGCCGTGCAGGCAAGCCGGGTGGTATCCGGCACCACGAGCAGGCGGCTGATCCACAAGCTGGAAAAGCTCTGCTCCAACTACGAGGGCAGCCAGCTGCAGCGTCAGGTCTATGTGGAGGGCCGTCCCAAGACCGACAGCAAGAGCCTGCTGTACAGCATCGATGCCCTGCACGAGGCCATCAACAACGGTAAAATGGTGGAGTTCCTCTACAGAAAAGCCGACAGCCGCGAGAAAGAGAAAAGGACCGTCAGCCCGTGGCAGTTGGCCTGGGAGAACGGGTGTTACTACCTCATTGCCTTTGCCGATGAAAAGGGCATCCGCCATTACCGGGTGGACAAGATGAGCGGGGTCCGGGTGCTGGATGCGCCCCGGCGGGGTCAGGAGCAGTTTGCGGATCTTGACCTGCCTGCCTATCTGCGCAAGCACTTTGGAATGTACGGCGGGCCGGAGCATCGCGTTACCCTGCAGTGCACCGCGGATCTGGAAGGTGCCATGCGGGAGCGCTTTGGCGCAACGCCCGTGTTCCTGCCCGAGGAGAATGGCTGCTTCCATTTCGATGTCCCCATCTGCGTCAGTGACCAGTTCTATGGCTGGGTCTGCGGCTTTGGCGGCAAGATAGAAGTGGTTGCCCCGCCCGAAGTGCGGCAGGGAATGCGGGAGATGACCGCCCGGCTGGCAGAACAGCATCAATAACAAAAAAGGACTGCGAAAGCAGTCCTTTTTTGCGTGTTTACGGTTCTTTCAATTCCAGATCACTGGGCAGGATCAGATCCAGGGCAGCGGCGGGCTCGGCCACAAGGCGGCGGCTCTGGTGGAAGATGGCCTTTTCCAGTGTGTTCCGGGCAAGGCGGCCATTGCCGGCGGTGCGGGCATCGGCTGTCTGCCAGCGGGCATAATAGCCCAGCAGGGGTTCGGTACAGGCTTCGGCCAGGGTGTAGCCCTTGTTTTTGGCAAGGACCTGGGTGATCTGCAGCAGCTCCACGGCGGTGTAGTCCGGGAACTCGATCCGGTTGGGAAAACGGCTGGCAAGGCCGCTGTTGGCGGTGAGGAAGGTCTCCATCTCCCTGGTGTAACCTGCCAGAATGACCACCAGCTCATCCCGATGATCCTCCATCCCCTTCACCAGCGTGTCGATGGCTTCCAGCCCGAAGCTGTCCTGTTCGCCGCGGTAAAGGCTGTATGCCTCGTCAATGAAGAGCACGCCGCCCAGGGCGCTCTCGATGACGCTGTTGGTCAGGGGGGCGGTGTGGCCGGTGTAGCGGCCCACCAGATCGGCACGGGTCACCTCCACCAACTGGCCGCCCTTGAGGGCACCGATGGCTTTCAGGTATTTCGCCACCAGCCGGGCAATGGTGGTCTTGCCGGTGCCGGGGTTTCCGGTGAAGATCATGTGCATCGAAAGGCTGGCAGTCTTGAGCCCGGCGGCGGCCCGGCGCTGCTGCACCTGCAGGTTGTCGGCCAGACCGAACACATATTCCTTGACCGGGGCAAGGCCCACCAGCTCGTTGATCTCGGCGCGGATGGCATCCAGCGCACCGGTGTAGGCGGCGGGCAGCAGGTCGAACAGGGGCTGGTCTGCGTCGTCGTTCAGGCGGAACAGCACCCCTTCCGGCCCGGCGGTCAGGGTCACGGTGCCGGTAAGGGTTTCATCGGTCCGCAGGCAGTATTCGCTCAGGGCGCGGAAGATGCGGTCAGTGCACGCGGAAAGGCCTGCCGCACCCTTCTGTGCGGTGCACTGAGCTGCGAC
Organism: Faecalibacterium sp. IP-3-29; assembly: GCF_023347335.1. Taxonomy (NCBI): domain Bacteria; kingdom Bacillati; phylum Bacillota; class Clostridia; order Eubacteriales; family Oscillospiraceae; genus Faecalibacterium; species Faecalibacterium sp. IP-3-29. Next base: position 174,986 of record NZ_CP094471.1, read on the forward strand.
ATAGTCCCGCACGTCGGCCCCGGCGGAAAGGGTCAGCCCCAGCCGGGTGCGGATCTTCTGGGCCAGCCCGTTGAGCTGCTGTGCGGCAAGGGCGGCCAGATCCTCCCGGGTGTAGGAGGCCGTCTCGCAGACATCCCCCAGTGCCGACACCAGCGCCGCACCGAATTTGTCAGCCAGTGCCTCCCGGCCCTTGTGGGAGTAGAAGATGAGGTATTTGCCGCAGGGGTCGATACGGCTGACGGCTCCCGGGGCCAGCGCCGTGCCTGCATCCACAAGGATGCCCTCTTTGTTCACGAGATACCGGCTGGACAGGGGGGCGCTGCCCTTGACGGCCAGATCAGACAGGGTCTTCAGAAAGCCGGGATAACAGCTCTCGTAGTGCTCAAAGGCAAGGATCTCCCCGGGTGCGTGCAGGGCGGCGTAGAGGTCCTGCAGGAAGAGCTTCTCGGCTCCGGAATTGGGGTAAAGGGCCAGATCCAGCGTGGCGATCCTGTCGCTCTGCAAAAGACCCCGGGCCGCCATGCAGCGGGCGGTTTCTTCCAGTGCAAAATGCCTGCCTGTGCCTGCCCCGCCTGTGAGCAGAATGACGTTGCGGGCAGCGGGGGCTTCGGTGCCAAGCACAAAGGGGCGGCGCATGGCCCGCACCACGCTGTCCACAAAAGCATCCTGCCCCAGCACCGTCTGCTTGACCTCGGCGGCAAGGCCTTCAAAGCTGCCCAGGTGCTCCGGCTTCACGTCGGTGGTGCCCCTGGCCAGCAGGCCTTCGTCCTCCATGTCCCGCAGCATCTGGCGGCTGCTTTCCAGCGCGGCGGCGGTGGCATCGCTCTGGGTCCTGAGCTGGGCGTTCTGCTGCTTCAACAGCTCGTCCAGCCGTTTCTGCTGTTCCAGAAGCGCCGCGTTCAGGTCAGGCAGGGCGGCGCTGCCGCCTGTTTTGGGTGCAGAAGTGCCGGGGGCGGCCTTGAATCTGCCCCCCGGGCCGAACACGCCGTTCATCAGACTTTCCCAATCATCGGTGTATGCCATAAAACTTCCCTCCGTGCAGTGCTTTTTCTTTCAGTATAGTGGAGTCTGGTACGTTTTGCAAGGAAAGGGTTGAAATAAAGGACAAAGTTCGTTACACTATTGTCAAATGAAAGGATGAATTGCCATGGAGCCAAGAACACCTGCTGAATGGAAGACGCTGTTTGAGAGCGAAGCCTTTGCCCGCCAGACGGAATACTACGGCCCGCTGGGGGTGGAGTATACCCCCGCCGGGACACACCTGCGCCTGTGGGCTCCCACGGCAAAACAGGCAGCAGTGAACCTGTACCGCCGGGGCACCGGCGGGGCCTGTGTGGGCACCCTGCCCCTGCAGCAGCAGGACAAGGGTGTGTGGAGCATCTATCTGCCCGGCGACCAGCACGGAAAATACTACGATTTCACCCTTACCACCCCGTTTGGCACCTGCAATGCAGCGGACCCCTACGCCCGCGCGGCTGGGGTGAACGGGGTGCGCAGCATGATCTTTGACCCGGCCCGGGTAGACCCGCAGGGCTGGGAGCGGGATGTGCGGCCAGTGATCCCACCGGCCCGCCGCAGTGTGTGGGAGGTCAGCGTCCGGGATTTCTCGCAAGACCCGGCCAGCGGTGTGCACACAGCCTGGCGGGGCAAATTTCTGGCCTTTACCCAGCAGGGCACGACCCTGAGCAGCGACGGCATCCACCCTACCTGCCTGAATTACCTCAAACGGCTGGGGGTGAGCTATGTTCAGCTCATGCCAATCTTCGATTTTGGCAGCGTGGATGAGAGCCGCCCCCTGACCCGGCAGTATAACTGGGGCTACGACCCCACCAACTTCAATGTGCCCGATGGCAGCTACTCCACCGACCCCACCCGGGGTGAGGTGCGGGTGCGGGAGTGCAAGCAGATGATCGCGGCCCTCCATGCGGCGGGCATCGGCGTTGTAATGGACGTGGTGTATAACCACATGTACCGCTCCGACAATGTGCTGAACCGGGTGGTGCCCCTCTACTACTTCCGCCAGAACGACGACGGTTCCCTCTCCAACGGCAGCGGCTGCGGCAACGAGTTTGCCTCCGAGCGGCCCATGGCCCGGCGCTATCTCATTGATTCGGTGCTCTACTGGGCACGGGAATATCACATCGACGGCTTCCGGTTTGACCTGATGGGCCTGTATGACGTGGAGACCATGAACCTCCTCCGGGCTGAACTGGACAAACTGCCCGGCGGGCGGGATATCCTGATGTACGGTGAGCCGTGGCAGGGCGGCTGCAGCGCCCTGCACCGGTACGAGGCCAACAAGAACAACCTGAATATGCTGAACGAGCGCATCGGCATCTTTTGCGACAACACCCGGGATGCCATCAAGGGCGGCTGCTTCGATGCCCGGGAGCCGGGCTTTGTGGAGGGCAAGCCCGGGAGTTTCTGGGATATCGGTGCTTCGGTGGCAGCGTGGTGCCGCAGTGAAAAGCTGCCGCCTCACGCCCCGGGGCAGATCATCAGCTACGTTTCGGCCCACGACAACTTCACCCTGTGGGATAAGCTCCTGATGGTGCGCTACGCCCGCCCGGAGTTTGCCGCTGTGGACAAGACCGCGCTGGCCCAGAACCGGCTGGCAGCGGGCATCTACCTGACCAGCATGGGCCTGCCTTTCTGGCAGGCGGGCGAGGAGTTTGCCCGCACCAAGAAGGGGCAGGGCAACAGCTACCGCTCCAGCCCGGCCCTCAACCGGCTGGACTGGCACCGGGCCGAGCAGTTCCACAGCCTTGTGGATTACTACCGCGGGCTCATTGGTCTGCGGGCGGCGTTCCCCCGGCTGGGCGCGCTGGACAAGGCCAGCCCTGCCGCCATCGAGTTCTTCCCGCTGGAACAGCCTCTTGTGGGCTGGCGGCTCCCTGCCCAGTGGGGCGACGGCGCGGCATGGAGCGCCCTGTGCGTCTACTATAACCCCACCGAAACGGCGCAGGTCGTCACCCTGCCCGGCGGCAGCTGGAAGCTGCTGAGCGACGGCATCTCCTCCAGCCTGTGGCGGGGCAGCAGCCGCATCTGCACCGGCCAGACCGTCCTCCTGCCCCTGAGCGCCACCGTGTTCGGGCAGGTATAAAAATACGGTCTGCCGTTGCTTGACAAACCGTTAAAAAATGACTATACTACAAATAGAAAAGGCGCTGGCCCGCAAACGACTAGCTCCTTACCTGGTGATCAAGAAAAATGACCGTTCAAGTTGGGGAACTGTGAGGCGGTCATTTTTTCTTGCGTTTTTTATCGCTTGTGGCGATTTTCCATGTGATCTGAAACGTTACGAAGATGGTTCCGCCGATCAGCGTTAGCAACACTGCAACATCCGAAAAACTCATGGCTCTCACCCCCTTTCTGCCCGTAAGCGTCCGGGGAGTGGCAACTTCTCAAGAAAAATGCCTTACCCGGCGTTTGGGCCGGTAAGGAGCAGCCGCCTGCGTTGTGGACACAGCGCCTTTGCTGTCATCTCTGACAGCGAGTTTAGTATACCATAACTTTCGACAACCTGCAATTGAAAATCCCCTGACTAGTTCAACGCCGGTCAGGGGATTTTTGATTTATTGATCAGGAAAAAGATTGGGGAGAATCAGGAGTTTTTCTGTGCCTGCTGGGTCTGGGCATTCTTCTCGCCCAGAGTCAGGCTGACAGTCTGCATCTGGCCTTCCCGGGCCACGGTGATGGAAAGGGTATCACCGGCGGCATGCTGCTGGATCAGGGTGCCAAGGTCGTCCTTCTGGGCGATCTCAGTGCCGTCGATGCTTACGATGCGGTCACCGGTCTTCAGACCGGCCTTGTCGGCGGGGCCGCCCTGCACAACATCCACAACGTAAACGCCGTAGGCAGTGACGTTGAGCTGTGCGGCGGTCTGGGCATCGGTCACAGCCAGATAGGTGATGCCCATGTAGGGGCGGCCGGAGACATAGCCATTCTCCAGCAGATCTTGTGCCACCTTGATGGCATCGTTGATGGGGATGGCGAAGCCCAGACCCTCCGCATCGCTGGAGGAAGACTTTGCGTTGACCAGACCGATGAGCTCACCGTTCATGTTGAACAGGCCGCCGCCGGAGTTGCCGGGACTGACAGAGGCATCCATCTGGATCAGGGACATGGTGTTGGTGGAGCTGGTGCCCTGGATGGTCACGCTGCGGTTCAGGGCGCTGACGATGCCGCTGGTCACGGTGCCGCCCAGCTCACCCAGCGGGTTGCCCACGGCCAGCACGCTCTCGCCCACGGCAAGGCTGTCGCTGTTGCCAACGGTGGCGGGGGTCAGGTCAGTGGCATCGATCTTGAGGACAGCCACGTCGCTGGTGTCATCCTCGCCTACCACGGTGGCGGGGTAATCGGTATCGCCGATGGTTACGGTGATGTTAGATGCGCCGGACACAACGTGTGCACAGGTCAGGATATAGCCGTCGGAGCTGATCACGACACCGCTGCCTGCGCCGCTCTCCACCTGGTTCTGGCCGTACCAGGACCACTGGGAGTAGACCACCTGCTCGGTGGTGATGACCACAACGCTGGGGCTGACCATCTCAGAGACCTGAGCGGTGGTCATGCCGGAAGCGGTGTTCACCGCAGAGGCAGAGCCGGAATCACTGCTGGACGTGGAGGAAGGTGCCACCTGCTGAATGACCACCTTGCCGCCTGTGTTGCCCACCCGGGCTCCCACAAAGCCGCCGACAAAGCCCATGGCTGCGGCCAGCACCAGCGCAACTGCACTGCGGGCGATATCGCCGTTTTTCCGGCGGCGCTTCTTGGGGGGCTGTTTGGGGCTTCCCTGTGCGGCCTGATACCGGGGGCCTTCCGGAGGCGGCACCGCGCCGCCATCGCTGCCGCTGTTCGGCTCGGCCTGGGGGGCAGCCTGTGCGGCCTCGCCGTAGGTGCCTGCCGTGTTGGCGGTGTTCATGCCGGAGGAGCCAACGTTGGGGTAGCCGGTCTCGCCGGTCTGGCTATGTTCAGAGGAATAATCGTATTCCCACTTGTTCTCGTTATCCATACTGGTTACTTCCTTTCTCAAAGGGAATGGTTCGGAGGGGGCGCTTCTGCCGCACCTCCTTGGAACTGTTTCTATTGTATCCGGTAATTGTGAAAAGGAATCGCTGACCGGGTGAAGAATATGTGAAATAAGGTCGCAGCGGGAAGCCTTGACAGCGGCGCGGGGGCTTGGTATTTTAAGAACGACCCTCTCAGTCATCGCTGCGCGATGCCAGCTCCCCCGAAGGGGGGAGCCAACACATCTGACAGGCGAGCAATCGCTGATTTGCAGGGGCCTTATTCGGAGCCACAATAGGCTCTCCCTTTGGGAGAGCTGTCTGCGAAAGCAGACTGAGAGGGCAAGCTCGCGAAAGGAGCAAATTATGAAACTGGAAAAGACCCCGGGCGGTTATGCCCTGTATAAAGAGAAAACCATCATTGGCACCTGCCAGGCCCGGCCCACGGAGCAGGGCGCGGACATCGCTGCCCTGACCATTGTGCCGGAATGGCGGCGCAAGGGCTACGGCTCCTACCTGTTAAAAGAGGTATTGCGCAGCCTGGGCGGCTATGACAAAGAGAGCGCCACGGTGTTCACGGCTCCTCTGCCTGCCGATGCGGGGGAGCGGGCCTTCTGGGCAAAGTTCGGTTTTGCGGCAGAGGGCAGCGGGCTGTGCCGCCGCCGCACCCCCGACCTGACGGCCGTGAAGCTTGTGCAGGACTTCCTCGCCGCGCGGCTGGCTGACCCCAGGCTCTGCATCGATGCCACCTGCGGCAACGGGGGCGACACGGCCTTTCTCTGCCGCCTTGTGGGCGAAGGGGGCCGGGTGCTGGGCTTTGACATCCAGCCTGAAGCCATTGCCTCCACCCGGCAGAACCTTGCACGGAAGGGCTTTGCGGCAGAGCTTCACTGCGACAGCCACGCCAACCTCTTACAATATGTGCAGCCCGGCACCGTTGATGCCGTGATGTTCAACTTCGGCTGGCTGCCCGGTGCCGACCACGGGGTGTTCTCCCACGCCCAAAGCAGCATCCCGGCGCTGGAAGCTGCCCTCGAGGCCCTGCGGCCCGGCGGGGTGCTCAGCGCCATCCTGTACAGCGGCAAGGTCATCGGCTCCGACGAAAAGACCGAGATCCTCCAGTGGATGCGCTCCCGGCCCCTGAAACAGTGCACCGCCCTTGTCTGCGGCTTTGCCAATTGGGCCGATACCGCCCCCTTGCCCTGCTTCCTCCTGAAAAAATAACAAAAACTCTTGCATCTAGGTGGAATTGCTGGTAAAATATAAGTTGTGTGTAATTTTGGCATCCTTGCCCTCTCAGCCAAAGCCTGTCGGCTTTGCCAGCTCCCCCGAAGGGGGAGCTAACGCATCTGGAAGGAGAAGTGCTGCAGATCTGCAGGGCCTGTACCTGGAGCAGCAACCGGCTCTCCCTTTGGGAGAGCTGGCTGCGAAGCAGACTGAGAGGGCAAGCCAGTTTACGGAGAATCACCAATGTAACGTGAGATTGACCGAATAAAGAGCCATTCTGATTCAGGAGAAATCAATATATGACAAATCGTGAAGAGATCGAGCGCCGCCGGACGTTTGCGATCATCAGCCACCCCGATGCCGGCAAAACGACCCTGACCGAAAAGCTGCTGCTGTACGGTGGAGCCATCAATCAGGCCGGTTCCGTTAAGGGCAAGCAGAGCGCCAAGCACGCTGTGTCCGACTGGATGGATATCGAGAAGCAGCGCGGTATTTCTGTCACTTCCTCTGTCCTGCAGTTCAACTATGCAGGCAAGTGCGTGAACATTCTGGATACCCCGGGCCATCAGGACTTCTCGGAGGATACCTACCGCACCCTGATGGCAGCGGACTCCGCTGTCATGGTCATCGATGCGGCAAAGGGCGTTGAGGCCCAGACCATCAAGCTGTTCAAGGTCTGCACCCTGCGTCACATCCCCATCTTCACCTTCATCAACAAGATGGACCGCGAAGCCCGCGACCCCTTTGAGCTGATGGAAAACATCGAGGAGATCCTGGGCATCAAGACCTACCCCATGAACTGGCCCATCGGCTGCGGCAAGGAGTTCAAGGGCGTGTTTGACCGCAACACCCGCAAGGTGCTGGCTTTCTCCAGCGACGGCCGCGCCAACGGCGTGAAGAAGGTCAACGAGACCGAGGCCGAACTGGGCGATGCCGCACTGGACGAGCTGCTGACCCCCTACCTGCACCAGCAGCTGGTGGACGAGATCGAGCTGCTGGACGGCGCTGCCGAGGAATTTGACCTCGACAAGGTGCTGCGCGGTGAGTTGAGCCCTGTGTTCTTTGGCTCTGCATTGACCAACTTCGGCGTGGAGCCCTTCCTGGAAAACTTCCTGCGGCTCACCCCCACCCCGCTGGCCCGTGTGGACAGCCTGACCGGCGAGCCGGTGGATCCCTGCCGCGACGAGTTCTCGGCCTTCATCTTCAAGATCCAGGCCAACATGAACAAGGCCCACCGTGACCGCATCGCCTTTATGCGCATCTGCTCCGGCAAGTTCGAGCGCGGCATGGAGGCTTACCATGTGCAGGAGGGCAAGAACATCAAGCTTGCCACCGGCACCCAGCTGATGGCGCAGGATCGCGCCATCGTGGATGAGGCCTACGCGGGCGATATCATCGGCCTGTTTGACCCGGGCATCTTCTCCATCGGCGACACCCTGTGCACCGGCAAAAAGAAGGTCGAATTTGCGGGCATCCCCACCTTCTCACCGGAGCATTTTGCCCGCATCGAGCAGAAGGACACCATGAAGCGCAAGCAGTTCGTGAAGGGTATGGAGCAGATCGCCCAGGAGGGTGCCATCCAGATCTTCCGCGAAGTGGGCGGCGGCATGGAGGAGGTCGTGGTCGGCGTGGTCGGTGTGCTGCAGCTGGAAGTGCTGGAGTACCGCCTGAACACCGAGTACAATGTGGAGATCCGGATGCAGCAGCTGCCGTTCGAGCAGCTGCGCTGGGTGAAGAACGACCCCGACACCTACAACCTGCGCGACCTGGATCTGACCAGCGATACCAAGGCTGTGGAGGATATGAAGGGCAACCGTCTGCTGCTGTTCACCTCTGATTGGGCCGTCCGCTGGGCCGAGACCCACAACGACACGCTGGAATTGAGCGAGTTCGGCAATATCTGATTGGAAAAAAGAGAGCTGCTGTGCGGAGCTGACTCGCACCGCAGTTCTCTTTTTTATAAAAAAGCAAAAAATACAACAAAAGATGCCAGCCTCTGTATGAATGGTTCCCATTGCGGGGAACACTGCTGGCATGGAGGGAAACGTATATGGAAAACTTGAACATTGGCCGCAGCGGCATCGAAGTGCCTTTTCTGGGCATGGGCACCTGGGCCATCGGCGGCGGCAGCTGGTGGGGCGACAACGATGATGCCCTTTCGGTCAAAGCCATCCAGACTGCTGTGGAGCAGGGCATCCGGTGGATCGATACCGCGCCCATCTACGGCCTGTACCACAGCGAGACCGTGGTGGGCGAGGCCCTGAAGCACATCGACCGGGACAAGGTGGTGCTCTCCACCAAATGCGGCCTGGAGTGGCGGCATGAAACGCCGGTGCTCCACAAGGTCGTGGACGGCACCGCTGTCTACCGGGACCTCTCGGCGCAGAGCATCATTGAGGACGTGGAGGACAGCCTGCGCCGCCTGGGCACCGACCACCTGGATGTGCTGTACACCCACTGGCAGAGCCCGGACCTCGGCCTCTATCCGCTGGAGGAGACCGTGGAGGCCATGATGAAGCTGAAGGAGCAGGGCAAGATCCGCGCCATTGGTGCGTCCAACGTGACGGCGGATCTCATCCGGGGCTACTGCCGGTACGGCCAGCTGGATGTCATTCAGGAGAAGTACAGCCTGCTGACCCGCCGCATCGAAAAGCAGCTCCTGCCCACCTGCAGGGAGCTGGGCGTTTCGGTGCAGGCATACTCCCCGCTGGAGCAGGGTCTGCTCACCGGCAAGGTCACCATGGAGACCACTTTCCCCGAGGGCAGCACCCGGAACAGCAACCCCAGCTTCCAGCCCGCCCGCCGGAAGCAGGCGCTGGACCTGCTGGCCAAGTGGGACGACCTGACCGGGAAATACGACTGCACCATGGCCCAGCTGGTCATTGCCCTGACGGCCCGGATGATCCCCGGCCTGCATGTGCTGTGCGGTGCCCGCACCCCGGAGCAGGTGCTGGACAATGTCGGTGCACTGAATATCAAACTGGATGGCGCGGATGCCGTCCGCATGAAGTGGGACGTGGATGCCATTTCCTGAGCCGGTGCTTCAGAACAAAAGCAGATAACCAAAAAGGGACGATGCCGCAAAAGCATCGTCCCTTTTTGGTTATTTGTGCTCCTTCAGCTGGCAGAGGAAGTCATCGGCTTCGATGGCCTCCGGGGTGAAGGAATTGTTCTTCCACCAGCTGACCAGCGCGGTGGCAATGGTCAGGCCGGTGGAGACCAGCTGCTCCAGCTCTGCCGATTCAATGGGCAGGACACGGTGGCCGGTGGCGCTGAGCACCTGATTGGTCAGCGCCAGTGCCAGCGCCGCCGTGCGGGCCAGCGTGGCGGGAGAGATCTTGCATTTCTTCATGGGGAACTCCTTTCTTTTATAAAATGGTACGGTCGAGCCCCGCCCGGTGGAGCAGGGCGGGATAATCCTTTTCGGTGCGGCTCAGGTCTACGGGGCCGGAGATGCCAGGCACCCTGCCCCTGCTGGTGTACTGCCACATCCCGTGCCTGCGGGCCGGGCGTTTGCCCCGGTAGTCCGCCAGCCAGAGGTCGAAGGGAGCCAGTGTGTCCATGTGCAGGGCAGTATCTGCAAAATGGGTGTAGGTGTATACCATGGCGTACAGGCCCCAGTGCTCCAGCTGCCGTGCCGCCCCGGCAGCAAGGGCGGAGAGCGCGTCCGGTGTCAGGGCACGCAGACAGGCATCCTCCACGTCGATGGCAGTAGGCAGCTGAAGCCGCTTTCCCCTGAGGGCATCGTGCAGGAGGGCCAGCTCGGCATCCCGCTGTGGGGCGGTAACGGCACAGCTGTAATAGTAGACCCCCACCGGGATGCCCAGCCGGGTGCAGGCAGAGTAGTTTGTTTCAAACATGGGGTCGATGTAGGGCGTGCCGTTCCTGCTGCCCAGTGCGCGCAGCATCACGCCGTGGACCCTGCCGCTGGCTTTTACGGTATCCCAGTCTATGCGGCCCTGCCAGCGGGAGACATCCAGCACCGTGAACATCAGGTGGCCTCCAGCAGGGTCTTGAGGGCGGCGGGAGTGACGGTGTCCACCACCAGACTGCCATCGCTGCGGATGGACAGCACCCGCAGGAGGGCACCGGCCTGCGGGGCCACCGGGGCAGGCAGCGCGCCTACGTCCTGCGCGTCCAGCACCACCGCGCCGCCCTTGCCGTTGACACTGAGCAGGGTGCCGTCCTCGGGCGCAAAGGATTCGGCGCGCAGGGCGGCGCTCTCGGCGCGGGAAGCCGAGGTCGCGGCACGGCTGCCATTCAGTGCTGCCCGCTCGGCAGCGTCGGCAGCGGCCTGCGCCTGCCGGGCGGCATTGGCCTCACTGGCGGCACTGTTCTGGGCCGCCTGTACCGCCGCATCGGCCTGCCCCGATACCTGGGCGATGAACTGTTCGTACACCGAGGGACTGGGCTCCTCCTCGGTGCCGTCGGTGGGCAGAATGTCGTAGACATCGTACCGGCCCGGGCGGGTGTAAGCGGTATAGCCGCTGCCGTCGGTGGCGGCCAGCATCCATTGCCCGGCGGGCCAGCCGGTGAAGCTGCGGCCCACGGGCGCGCTGTGCGCTGCATCCAGCACAAGGGGTGCGGCAAGGGTGCCGTCGCTGTGGCGGATGTGCAGGGTGACGCTGCACCCGGCCCATTCCGCAGGCAGCTGGAACACCAGCCGGTCCACGCCCTCGGCGTTCTGTGCGCCCAGGTGCAGCCGGGCGGGCTGGGCTGTGAATTCGGTGCCGCCCAGCGTGCGGGGAGTGATCTTGATCTGCATAAAAACCTTCCTTTCTTCTTTTTGACCCCATTGTACCGGTTTGCGGCAGGGCGCGGAAGTGTGGTCTTTTTTTATGGCTTTTTTTACCTTTCGGCATTTTGCTGGAAGCCGTTTTTTGACAGAAACTGCGGAGAAACTCCCCGTTATTTCCGGCAGGAAAACAGCGGGGAATTTGTGCCGCAAAATGTTGGATTATGCATGATTGATGCGCCGGAATGTGCAAAAGAGCCCGGCGATTTCTCCCCGGGAAACAGACTTGAAATGTTAAAAAATTATGAACGAATACGACCAATTTTTTGGGAAAATTTCAGAAGGAAACGCCCGAAATCATTCTGAATCAGGGAAAACAATGTACAGATTGCACAAAAAACTATGTGAAACAATTGTCAAGCAGAAGCGCACAGATTTGACAAATGGGCCGTCGTCTGCTAAAATAGTGCCCGCTCAACGGATCATACACACGTTGGAGCGTCTAAATTTTATTTCTCAGGAAGTAAAATGCCGTATAAAAAGACGGCCCTTTGCAGGGAAAAATGCCCTGCGCTATGCGGGCAAAGGAAGAGCCCGCCGCATTCCAAAATGATGAAAAGAGAGGAGTTGTCTCGTATCGCTTCCGTCAAATTTCAAAAAGCATTGTCTGACCGCGCTCGTGCGGTCACACCCCGTGTGCTGGCGTTCTGCGTCATGGCAGTGAGCCTTGTGTTCACTTTGGCCGTGACCGCCGCGAATCTGCGGCTGACCTACGTCACCGACTCCGATGGTGCGCGTCAGCTGGTGGTCAGCAGTGAGACTGACCCTGCCCGCGTCATGAGCCTTTCCGGCATTGAGGCCGAAGAGGGCGACCACGTTTACTACACCGCGTTCAGCGGCAATCTTGCCACCCTGAACATTGAGCGGGCCTTCACCGTGAACATCCAGGCCGACGGCCAGGAGTACCCGGTGAAGATGGCCTTTGGCACCGTTGCCGATGCGCTGGAGCGCGCCGGCATCACCCTGGAGGCAGATGACTACACCGAGCCTGCGCTGGATCAGCTGGTCACTGCGGGCAGTGAAATCACGGTGCACCGGGTGGACTACCAGGACAAGGTGGAGACCCAGACCATCCCCTACGACACCCAGTATGTCTACACCAGCCTGTACTTCCGCAACACCGGCCGGGCCACCACCCTGCAGCATGGGGCGGAGGGTCAGCAGACTGTGACCACCCGCGAAAAGTATGTGGACGGCGAGCTGGAAAACAGCATGGTGGTGGATGTGACCACCACGGTGGAGCCCACCGACCATGTCATCAAGACCTATGGTGCCGGTGCGCCCGTTTCTCCCCTGACCGGGCCGGACGGCACCACCAACGCCCCCGCCTCGTACAGCCAGGTCCTCACCGGCAAGGCCACGGGCTATTATTCCCGCACGGGCAAGGGCTCGTCGGGCCTGGGCCTGGGCTACGGCACCGTTGCCGTTGACCCCAGCGTCATTCCCTATGGCACGCTGCTGTACATCACTTCCACGGACGGCAGCTTTGTTTACGGTTATGCCGTTGCCACCGACACCGGTATCGCGGTGCAGAAGGGCCAGATCCTGGTGGATCTGTTCTATGAGACCTACGCAGAGTCGGTCATCAACGGAGCCATTCAGGTCAACGTTTACGTTGTAGGCTGAACCGCATAGCACACGGAAAAATTTGAAAAAGCACCCGCTTCAGTTTCCTGGATTTGCAGGAAAAATGAGGCGGGTTTTTCTTTTTGCCCTATATTCTGTAAAGTTTGCCGAGAATTCTTGTGTAAAATTGGATAAGTTGACCACAATGAAAAAATATTGACGAAAAGATTATAGTAGATTTTGACGGAAAGCCCTTGAAAAATTGGACAAAATTCTTTAATATAAGAGAGTACAAAGGTATAGGCTCACTGCGGCCTGTACGGGGAGGAGCTGTTTATGAGACCGACGGAAGAAAAGATCCAGAAAGATCCCTCGGATCTGCCGATTTATCTGTTCAAGCAGGGCAACAACTGCGAAGCATACCGTTACTTTGGTGCACACCTTGAGACCCGCGCCGGAGAGTCCGGTGTGGTGTTCCGTGTTTGGGCACCCCATGCAGCCGCCATCAGTGTGGTGGGCGATTTCAACAGCTGGAAGCCGGGCAGCCACCCGATGCGCAAAGTGGATGGGGATTCTGTCTGGGAGCTGTTCATCCCCGGCGTAAAGGAATACGATGTCTACAAGTACTGTGTGACCACCCGGGGCGGCGACCTGATCTACAAGGCCGACCCCTATGCGTTCCACGCGGAGACCCGGCCCTCCAACGGCAGCAAGGTCTACGATATCACCGGCTTTGCCTGGCACGATGATGCCTGGCAGACTGCTCAGAAAAAGGCGGACGTGATCAACGGCCCGATGAACATCTACGAGATGCACGCGGGCAGCTGGAAGTTGAAGGACGAGAAGGTTCCCTATAATTATTCCGAGCTGGCCGACGAGCTGATCCCCTACATCCGGGAGATGGGCTACACCCATGTGGAGCTTCTGCCCGTGATGGAGTATCCCTTCGACGGCAGCTGGGGCTACCAGGTCACGGGCTATTTTGCCCCCACCAGCCGCTACGGCACCCCCAAGGATTTCATGGCCTTTGTGGACAAGATGCATGAGGCCGGCATCGGTGTCATCATGGACTGGGTGCCCGCCCACTTCCCGAAGGATGGCTTCGGCCTGTACAACTTTGATGGAGAAGCCTGCTACGAGGACCCCAACCCCAAGCGCGGCGAGCACAAGGAGTGGGGCACTATGGTGTTCGACTTCGGCCGCAGCGAGGTGCAGAGCTTCCTGATCTCCAGCGCCCTGTACTGGCTGGAGCAGTACCACATCGACGGTCTGCGCGTGGATGCCGTGGCCTCCATGCTGTATCTGGATTACAACCGCAAGCAGGGCGAATGGGAGCCCAATAAGAATGGCGGCAAGGAGAACCTGGAAGCAGTGGCTTTCCTGCGCAAGCTGAACGATACGGTTCTGGGCCGCCACCCCCACAAGTGCATGATCGCGGAGGAGTCCACCGCATGGCCCATGGTCACCAAACCGGCCAGCGACGGCGGCCTGGGCTTCAACTTCAAGTGGAACATGGGCTGGATGAACGACATGCTCAGCTACATGAAGACCGACCCGCTCTTCCGCGCGGGCAACCACAACAAGGTCACCTTCAGCTTCTTCTATGCCTTCAGCGAAAATTTTGTGCTGCCCATCAGCCACGATGAAGTGGTGCACGGCAAGGGCAGCCTGATCAACAAGATGCCCGGCGAGTACGATGCCAAGTTTGCAAACCTGCGCACCTTCTTCGGCTACATGATGGCCCACCCCGGCAAGAAGCTGCTGTTCATGGGGCAGGAGTTTGGCCAGTTCACGGAGTGGAACGAGGAAAAGCAGCTGGATTGGATGCTGCTGGACTACGACAAGCACACTGAGCTGCAGAACTACGTCAAGACCCTGAACGCCTTCTATAAAGAACACCCCGCCTTCTGGCAGATCGATTACAGCTGGGAGGGCTTCCAGTGGATCGTGCCCGATGACTCCAAGCAGAGCGTGATCGCCTTCCTGCGCAAGGACGCAAACGGCAAGCAGATCCTGGTGGTCTGCAACTTCAACCCCGTCCTGCGCGAGGGCTATGCCCTGGGCGCACCCGTGGCAGGTACATACAAGGAAGTGCTGAACAGCGATGACGAGGCCTTCGGCGGTTCCGGCGCGGTCCATAACAAGTCCGTGCGCACCCACAAGAAGCCCCTGCATGGCTTTGAGCAGAGCATTACCATCACCCTGCCGCCCATGAGCACCCTGTATTTTGAGGTGCCCACCAAGCGCACCCGCAAGGCGGCAGATCCGGCCAAGACCGTGAAAAAGACCGCTGCCAAAAAGACAGCCGCCAAGACCACGAAGACCGCCAAGGCTGAGCCTGCCGTGAAGGGGGAAAAGCCCAAAAAGACCTCCACCCGCAAGGCAAAGGCAGAAACGGAACCTGCACCGGAAAAGGCCCCGGCCAAGCGCGGCCGGAAGCCCAAGGCAGAAGCCGCTGCCGCACCCGCCAAGCGGGGCCGCAAACCCAAAGCCGAGCCCGCTGAAGCTGCCCCCGCGGCAGCCGAAAAGCCTGCCCGCAAGCCCCGCGCCAAAAAGGCCGCCAAGACCGAGGAGTGACCGGGGCGCATCCGCACAACACAGTCAAACCATTTCCAAATCCAATAAATCCGGAAATGTGTAAAAGGGGAGAATAAAGCTATGGCAAAAGAAATTGTGGCAATGATCCTTGCCGGCGGACGTGGCTCGCGCTTGTACGCGCTGACACAGAAAACGGCAAAACCTGCAGTGGGGTTCGGCGGCAAATACCGCATTGTGGACTTCCCGCTGTCCAACTGCGTCAACTCCAACATTGATACTGTGGGCATCGCAACCCAGTATCAGCCCCAGAAGCTGAACGAGTACATCGGCAACGGCCAGCCTTGGGATCTGGACCGCCTGTACGGCGGCGTGCACACCCTGCCTCCCTACGAGCAGGCAAAGGGCACCGACTGGTACAAGGGCACTGCAAACGCCATCTACCAGAACATCAGCTTCATCGACAGCTATGATCCCGAGTACGTCATCATCCTGTCCGGTGACCAGATCTGCAAGCAGGACTACGCCGACTTCCTGCGCTTCCACAAGGAAAAGGGCGCGGAGTTCTCCGTGGCTGTCATGGAGGTCGATTGGAAGGAAGCTTCCCGCTTCGGCCTGATGGTGGCAGACGAGAACGATAAGATCACCGAGTTCCAGGAGAAGCCCCCGGTTCCCAAGTCCAACCTGGCTTCCATGGGCATCTACATCTTCAACTGGGATGTGCTGAAGAAGTACCTGGAAGAGGACGAGGCTGATCCCAACTCCAAGAACGACTTTGGCATGAACATCATCCCCGCTCTGCTGCGGGATGGCCGCAAGATGTATGCTTACCACTTCAACGGCTACTGGCGTGACGTGGGCACCATCGACAGCCTGTGGGAAGCCAACATGGAAGTGCTGGACCCCGAGAACTCCGGCATTGATATCTTCGACAAGAAGTGGAAGATCTACAGCCGCAACCCCGTGCTGCCCGCCCAGAAGATCGGCCCCCGCGCCGTGGTGCAGGATTCCCTCATCACCGAGGGCTGCCAGATCTATGGCCGCGTCAAGCACTCTGTCCTGAGCGCAGGCGTTACCGTGGAAGAGGGCGCTACCGTTGAGGATGCTGTCCTGATGGATGGCGTTGTGGTCAAGGCAGGTGCCGTGGTCAAGCGCTGCATCCTGGCTGAGGACGTTGTGGTGGGTGCCGGTGCCAAGATCGGCGGCGAGGGCCCCATTGCACATGTGGGTACCGGCCTTACCGTTGGCGCAGGCGCTACCGTAAAAGAGGGTGCCAAAGTATTTGAATCCGTCAAGGAGGGCGAGGAAGTATGCTGAGCCAGAACAACAATGCGTTGGGCATCATTTTCCCCAACAGCTATGATAACACCGTACCGGAGCTTGTGACTGAGCGCAC
Organism: Faecalibacterium sp. IP-3-29; assembly: GCF_023347335.1. Lineage (NCBI taxonomy): Bacteria > Bacillati > Bacillota > Clostridia > Eubacteriales > Oscillospiraceae > Faecalibacterium > Faecalibacterium sp. IP-3-29. The sequence continues at coordinate 191,514 of NZ_CP094471.1, forward strand.
CATGGCTTCGATCCCCTTTGCAGGCCGTTACCGCATGGTGGACTTTATGCTGTCCAGCATGGCAAACTGCGGCATCTCCAATGTCTCCATCGTGGTGCGCAAGAACTACCACTCCCTGATGGATCATCTGGGCACCGGCCGTGAGTGGGATATGGCCCGCCGTCACGGCGGCCTGAACATCGTGCCTCCCTTTGCAGAAAAGGGCGTGCGCATTTATTCCGGCCGTGTGGAGGCTCTGGGCTCCATCCTGAGCTACCTGGAGAACCAGAAGGAGAAGTACGTTGTGATGAGCGATGCCAACATCGCCATCAACTACGATTTCAACGCCCTGCTGGCTGCCCATCAGGCAAGCGGTGCAGATGTGACCATCGCCTACCAGAAGACTGAGATCCCCGAGGGCCGCAAGAACGACAACTACACCCTGACTGTGGATGCCGATGGCCGTGTGACCGAGCTGCTGTTCAACGATTACCGCCCCGGTGTCCAGAACCTGGACCTGAACATCTACGTTCTGGAGCGCGAGACCCTGATCAAGCTGGTCAAGGATGCGACCTCCCGCGGTCTGATCTACTTTGAGCGTGACATCCTGGCCCACAACGTCAACATCCTGAACATCCGTGCTCTGGAGTACACCGGCTATGTGGCCCATGTCTGCGACATGAAGAGCTACTTTGATGAGAACCTCAAGCTCATCGATGAGAAGAACCTGAACGCTCTGTTCCCCAAGGAGAGCCCTGTCTACACCAAGATCCGTGATGACAACCCCGTGCGCTACGTCAACGGCTCTTCCGTCAGCAATTCCCTGCTGGCCGATGGCTGTGTCATCGAGGGCACCGTGGAGAACTGCGTGCTGTTCCGCGGCGTTCGCGTCAAGAAGGGTGCTGTGGTCAGAAACTGTGTCCTGATGCAGGATACCGTTGTGGAACCAGGCGCTCAGCTGGACTGCGTTGTCACCGATAAGAACGTGCGTGTGACCGCCGACAAGAAGCTCTCCGGTACCGAGAGCTTCCCGGTCTATGTTCAGAAGAACCACACCGTCTGAGCCTGATACACTGAAACTTTCACAGGGGCGGCTCCCCTCCCCGGTAGCCCCTCTCAAAGAGGGGCGGGGGCCTTTGCGCCCCCGCCCGCTCTTTGTGTATCCGCCCTTTTTTCTGGAAAGGAGAAATACTATGAAGATCCTGTATGCCGCTTCGGAAGCGACCCCCTTTGCCAAGTCCGGCGGTCTGGCCGACGTGGCAGGCTCCCTGCCCAAGGCTCTGGTCAAGGACGGCGTGGATGCCCGCGTCATCATGCCGCTGTACGGCGACCTGAAAATGCGCGACAAGCTGGAGTATGTCACCAACTACTCGGTGCCTGTGGGCTGGCGCAGCCAGTACTGCGGCCTGTTCAAGGCTGAGGTCAACGGCGTGACCTACTACTTCCTGGACAACGAGTATTACTTCAAGCGCCGCGGCCTGTACGGCTTCTACGATGACGGCGAGCGCTTCGCCTTCTTCTCCCGCGCTGTGCTGGAGACCCTGTTCTACATCGACTTCACCCCCGATATCATCAACTGCAACGACTGGCAGACCGCACTGGTTCCCGTTTACCTGAACCTGTACTACCGCCATCTGGATAAGTTCAACCGGATCAAGACCATCTTCACCATCCACAACATCGCATATCAGGGCAAGTACGGCACCGATATCCTGGAGGATACCTGCGGCATCGGCCACCGCGACCAGCACATCGTGGAGTACGATGGCTGCGCCAACTTTATGAAGGGTGCCTTTGAGACGGCAGATAAGATCACCACCGTAAGCCCCACCTACGCACAGGAGATCCTGGACCCCTGGTTCAGCTACGGTCTGGATGCCCTGCTGCGGGAAAAGCAGTATAAGCTCTGCGGCATCCTGAACGGCATCGATATGGAGGCCAATAACCCTGCCACCGACCCCAAGATCCCCTTCAACTACGATGTGACCAACGTTGAAGAGGGCAAGGCAAAGTGCAAGGAGGCCCTGCAGGACAAGTTTGGCCTGCACAAGGATGGCAGCCCCGTCTTTGCCATGGTCAGCCGCATGGTCGGCATGAAGGGCTTTGACCTGGTGCAGAGCATTGCTGACGGTCTGGTGGATCGCGGTATCGAGCTGGTCATTCTGGGCAGCGGTGAGAACCAGTACGAGACCTTCTTCTCTGACCTGTGCGCCCGTCACCCGGGCCGCGTGGGCACCTACATCGGCTTTGAGCCGGCCCTCTCTCAGGAGATCTACGCTGGTGCAGATGTGTTCATCATGCCTTCCAAGAGTGAGCCCTGCGGCCTGGCACAGATGGTGGCCTGCCGCTACGGCACGCCTCCCATCGTCCGCGAGACCGGCGGCCTGCGGGATTCCATCCATGACTGCACGCTGGGCGAGGGCAACGGCTTTACCTTTGCCGGTTACAGCGCCCATGAGCTGTACGATGCCTGCTGCCGTGCACAGGATCGCTACTACAACAAAGAGGACTGGAACAACCTTGTCAAGCACGACATGGAATGCGATTTCAGCTGGGACCTCTCTGCCAAGAGCTACGAGGGCCTGTATAACGAGACCGCAAACCTCTGGTAAATCATTTTCAAAAGTCTGCCTTTTGCCGCCCGGTTCGCAGGAGCCGGGCGGCTTTTTTGCGGACTTCCACACATATTTTACAAGAATCATCCGCAAAAAGCAGCAAGGCACCTTTGCACTTCCGACAGGGCTGTGCTACAATGAAAAACATTGACAGCTCTTTCCTGTTTTTGAAAAAATGGCAGAGTAGATAAGGAGAACGATATGAACTGGAAACGTGTCATCAGCGGCGTGCTGGCAGCAGCGATGCTGTCCGCTCTGCCGGTGCAGCTTCTGGTGTCGGCGGAAGGCACGGAGGCGGTCGGGCAGACCGATGGTTGGGAGGAACTGACCACTCTGGAACCTCTTGACGAAAGCAACACTTTCTTTTACAGCAAGGACGACCAGACGTTTGAGAAAATCACCCACCCGGAAAAGGATGTCAAAACCGCAGACGGCATCGTGGATTATCTGGGAGACGGTGCGGTGGCGGTGGTGACTGACCCGGAGGATGCTGCCTACAACGCCGGTGACCGGGGTCAGAACTACGCATGGTCGGCGGTCGGCTACGGCGACTGGCTGTATGTGGGCACCTGCTACGCCGCCATCGGCAACACCCTCTCCCTGATGAAGAGCAGTCTGGGCGACGAATACGACGACAAGGTGCTTGCCGCCACCTTCGATGCCCTTTACAACGGCACCTTCTTTCTGACCGAGGAGGATGGCGGCCGGCCCAAGGGCGTGCTGGTGAAGATCAACACCAAGACCGGCGAGACCAAGGTGTTGATGTCCGGCTCCTACAACGGTTACACACCCCTGTTCCGCAACGCATTGGAGTATAACGGCAAGCTGTACTTCTGCGGCAGTGTGGGTGGCGGCGGCATCGGCTTTCTGCCCAGCATCTGGCAGGTGGACCCGGCCACCGATGAGTGCAAGCCGGTGTATATCGGTCTGAACAGTGTGCAGGATTATGCCGCGGCCTACCAGCAGGGCATCTCCGTGGGCATCCGCGGTATGTGCGTCTACAAGGATCAGCTGGTCGTCAGCAACGTGACCATGGATGCCGCCACCGGCAAGAGCAGCGCCGCCCTGCTGATCTCCTCCGATCCGGAAAAGGGCTTTACCCAGATCGCGGATTCCGACAGCCTGTTCAACTACCCCGCCTATCACTACGCCGACAGCATCTACGGCGGCAGCATCTGGGATATGGCTGAGTTCAACGGCCGCCTGTATGTTTCCATCTGCACCGGCACCGAGGACAATATGCCGGACGACAACACCATGCAGTCCTTTGCACTGGTGCGGGGCAATCAGAACCCTGACGGCACCTTCACATGGACACCCGTGGCAGGCGATCAGGAAAAAGATGGTGCCCGTTACACCTTCGGCATCGACCCGGAACGCACCCGCTCCGGTGCGGCGAACCTGATCGTGTACAACGACCACCTCTATATTGGTGAGTACAACGACGAAGAGATCGCACTGGAGCGCATCCTCTTTGCCAAGACCGGCAAGAATGCCGACGGTCAGTTTGGCGGCGGGCTGGACTGTCGGTTCATCAACGCCAATCTGGAACAGTCAGTGAACCTGTACCGCATGGACAGGGACGAGAACATGGAGCTTGTGGTGGGCAATGCCACCAAGATGTTCCCCTCCGGCAGCCTTTCTGGCTTAAAGTCCGGCTTTGGGCGCAGCGAGAACCAGTACATCTGGCGGATGCAGGTGTACGATGGCAAGCTGTATGTGGGCACCTTTGACACCAGCAGCATGCTGGAGTGCGTTGGTCAGTTCGTCAACGGCAACCTGCTGACGCGCACCCCCGCGCAGTGGAAGACCCAGTGGGAATATCTCAAGACCCTGATGAAGGCACTGCAGGCGACGGACCCCGACGGCAACGGGAACCCCGACACGCTGGCCCAGACCATCAAGTTTTCCTACAAATTCGTGTTCGAGAACATCACGGTCAGCAACATTGCCAGTGCCATCCGGCTGCTCAACTACATGCGCAAGGCAAAGCAGGGCTTTGACCTGTATGTTTCGGAGGACGGCGTGAACTTTCAGACCATCACCGTGGACGGTTTTGGAGACCCCTACAACCATGGTCTGCGGGCATTCGCCACCACCGACCAGGGCCTGTGCCTTGGCACTGCCAATCCCTTCTACGGCACGCAGGTGTGGATCAAGCGCAAGGACAGCTGACCCCCGTACTTCCAGGATAACGCCGCCCGGCTCTCAAATGAGCTGGGCGGTTTTTGCGTTTTGCACAAGAAACCTATCATATTTTTGGTATGGATGCTGCCGGAGACGGACATACTCCACCGTGGACGTACAATTATGGCGTTAGTGTGAACGAACTATGAAGTTTTACCAAAAATCGGTGGAAAATTGATTGAAAAGTTCAGTGAATTGAATTATACTATCCATATGAGCTTCTTTACTGGAGCGAAACCATTGCGAAAGGGTGCGGCGGGCTGCTGGTTCGGGCCTGCGCACAGAGGGAGGGCGACACCGCATGAAGGGCTGGTACAAGGCGCTGGAAGATCTTGTCTGGCTGACCCAGCTGGGCCTGAATATGCTGCTGCCGCTGGTCATGTGCCTGGGCGGTGCCTGGTGGGCGGTGAACAGCTGGAGCTGGCCGGAATGGGTGTTCCTGCCGGCCATCCTGCTGGGCCTTGCCTCCGGGGCGCAGAACTTCTGGTATTTTGCCAAGGAGCACCTGGACCGCGCCAAAAAGGAAAAACCGAAGCGGGTGGGGTTCAACTCACATCAGTAAACATCACAGGAGGTTCCCCTTTATGAAACTACAGCCGGAATCCAAAAAGGAGCTGACGCGCATCGCCTGCGGCACGGCCATCTGCACCGCTGCCCTGTGGGTGGCCTTTGCGGCGCTGCACCTGGTTGGCTGGGTGAAATTTGATTACACTGTCGTTCTGGGCAGTCTCATCGGCGCGGCCGTGGCCATCGGCAACTTTGCGGGCATCTGCATCGTGTGTCAGAAGGTCATCGACGAGCAGGATGAGAAGCGGCGCAAAGCCACATTACAAGCTTCCTACAACGTCAGAATGCTTTTGCAGGCGGTGTGGATCATCGTGTCCATCGGGGCACCCTGCTTCCAGCCCTTTGCCAGCGTTCTGCCCTTGCTGTTCCCGCGTGTTACGATCTACTACCTGCAAATAACCGGCAAGTACAAGCCCCTTGCACCGGCCGGGCCCTCGGTGGATGTCTCTGTGGAGGACGACCCCGAACCCGCCCCGGAGCCGGAGGCTGAACCCCGTGACGAAGGGGGTGAAACGTAACAAATGGAACTGAACGGCGCAAAGATCCTGTATACCATCCATACCGATATCCCCCTGCTGGGCGATCTCAAGATCACCCAGACCCTAGTCACTACCTGGATCGTCATGGCGCTGCTTTCGGGCCTGGCCATCTGGCTGGGCAGCAACCTCAAGCTGGAAAATGTCTCAAAGCGGCAGGCCGCGGCCGAGTTCATCGTGGAGCGGCTGGATCAGTTCGTGCACGACAACATGGGGTATCACTTTGACAAGTATATCCCCCTGATCGGCTCGATCTTCGCTCTGAGCATCGGCTGCAACCTCATCAGTGTCATTGGCCTGTGGAGCCCCACGGCCGACCTGAACACCGAGGCTGCGTGGGCCATTGTGGTGTTTGTGCTGATCATGTACTACAAAATCAAGACCAACGGCATCTTTTCCTATCTGAAGGGCCTGCTGGACCCGATCTTCATCATGGCACCCATCAATGTGCTGTCGGAGATCTCGACCCCCGTCAGCATGGCGTTCCGTCACTTTGGCAACATCCTGTCCGGTACTGTCATTTCCACACTGCTGTACTGGGCGCTGGCAAGCCTGAGCCATGTCATCTTCGGCTGGCTGCCCGGCTTCCTGAGCCAGATCCAGCTGTTCCAGATCGGCATCCCGGCCTTTACGGGCCTGTATTTCGACTGGTTCGGCGGCTGCATTCAGGCGTTCATCTTCTGTACCCTGACCGCAATTTTCATCAAACGTGCTGCCGGTGAGGATTAAGCCCTCACAACGGCATCTCCCAAAACAAAAACTTTTTTGGAGGACAAAACTTATGACTGACTTTCAGTACCTTGCTCGTGGTATCGCCCTGGCAGGCTGCGGCATCGGCGCAGGCTGCGCACTGATCGCAGGTATCGGCCCCGGTATCGGCGAAGGCAACGCTGCCGCCGCTGCCTGTGAGGCCGTGGGCCGCCAGCCTGAGTGCAAGAGCGACGTGACCAGCACCCTGATCCTGGGCGTTGCACTTTCCGAGACCACCGGTATTTACGGCTTTGTTACCGGCCTGTTGCTGATCTTCCTGGCACCCGGCATGTTTATGAAGTTCCTGGCATAAGCGGAACCTTTTACAAAAGAACGAAAGGAGACGCTTATGGAACTGTACCAGGCGTTGATCACGCTGGACGGCTGGACCTTTCTGGCCCAGATCTGCAACCTGATGATCCAGCTGCTCATCTTCAAAAAGTTCCTGCTGAATCCGGTCAAAAAGGTGATCGCCGAGCGCAAGGCCAAGGCGGACAGCCAGATCGCCGATGCTGCAAAGCTGCGCACGGAGGCTGAGGCCATGAAAGCGGAGTACGAGCAGAACCTGCAGAATGCCCGCGCCGAGGCCAACCAGATCGTTGCCCGTGCCCAGAAAACGGCCACCGCCCGCAGTGAAGAGATCGTGGGCGAGGCCCGTGCACAGGCCGCTGCCCTGAAGCAGAAGGCGGAGGCTGACATTGCGCAGGAGCGCAAGAAGGCCGTGAACGAGGCAAAGGACGAGATCGGCGGCATGGCCATGGAGATCGCCTCCAAGGTGGTCGAGCGTGAGATCAAGGAAGCCGACCACAAGGACCTGATCGACGAATTTATCAAAAACGTGGGTGAAGCATCATGACCGAGACAGCAAGGATGTACGGCGGAAGCCTGTATGACCTGGCAGCGGAGGAAGGGCTGGAGACCCGCATTCTGGGCGAACTGGACGAGGCCGTGGCGCTTTTTAAGGCAAGCCCGGAGTACCTGCATCTGCTCAGCACCCCCAGCATCCCCAAAAAGGAGCGCTGCGGCCTGCTGGACGAAGCGCTGCGGGATCGGGTCCACCTCTATGTGCTGAACTTTTTGAAGATCCTGTGCGAGAAGGGCACCCTGCGGGAACTGCCCGGCTGCGCCCGGGCCTACCGGGTGCGCTACAATCAGGCACACGGTATTCTGGAAGCAGCGGCAACCACTGCAGTGGCAATGACGGAGCAGCAGGTGAAGAGCCTGCACGAAAAGCTGGAAAAGCTCACCGGCAAGACCATCGATCTGAAAACAAAGGTCGATCCGGCTGTGCTGGGCGGCATCCGGCTGGATATCGAGGGCACCGAGCTGGACGGAACGGTTCAGAACCGTCTGGCGGCGCTGCGCAGGGATATCGCTTCCGTGACACTGTGATCCATCGAATTTCCACCCGAAAGATTTTAAGAATTGAGTGGTGAATACAAGACAATGCAACTGAAACCTGAAGAGATCTCCAAGATCATCCGTGCCCAGATCAAGCACTACGAGAATGTCATCGAGCAGAGCGAAGTCGGCACGGTCATCATGGTAGGCGACGGCATCGCCCGGGCCAGCGGCCTGGAAAAGTGCATGGCAGGTGAGCTGCTTCAGTTTGACAACGGCGAATACGGTATGGCCCAGAACCTGGAGGAAAACACGGTCTCCATCGTTCTGCTGGGCTCCGATGTCGGCATCAAGGAAGGCAGCACCGTCAAGCGCACCGGCAAGGTCGTTTCCGTGCCCGTGGGCGAGGCAATGATCGGCCGCGTGGTCAATGCACTGGGCCAGCCCATCGACGGCGCAGGCCCCATTGAGACCACCGAGTTCCGGGCCATCGAGAGCCCGGCCCCCGGCATCATCGACCGCCAGCCGGTCAAGGAACCCCTGCAGACCGGCATCAAGGCCATCGACTCCATGATCCCCATCGGCCGCGGCCAGCGTGAGCTGATCATCGGCGACCGCCAGACCGGCAAGACCACCATTGCATCGGATACCATCATCAACCAGAAGGGCAAGGATGTCATCTGCATCTATGTCGCCATCGGCCAGAAGCGCTCCACCGTGGCAAACCTGGTGCAGAGCCTGACCGAGGCCGGTGCCATGAGCTACACCATCGTGGTGTCCGCCACGGCCTCCGAGCTGTCCCCCCTGCAGTATATCGCCCCCTACTCCGGCTGTGCCATGGGCGAATATTTCATGCACCAGGGCAAGCATGTCCTCATCATCTATGATGACCTTTCCAAGCACGCGGTGGCCTACCGTGCCCTCTCGCTGCTGATCCGCCGTCCCCCGGGACGTGAGGCTTACCCCGGCGATGTTTTCTACCTGCACTCCCGTCTGCTGGAGCGCGCGGCCAAGCTCTCCAATGAGCTGGGCGGCGGCAGCCTGACGGCTCTGCCCATCATCGAGACCCAGGCGGGTGACGTTTCGGCCTACATCCCCACCAACGTCATCTCCATCACCGATGGTCAGATCTTCCTGGAAACGGAGCTGTTCCACTCGGGCGTTATGCCCGCTGTCAACCCCGGCATCTCGGTGTCCCGTGTTGGCGGCAACGCCCAGATCAAGGCCATGAAGAAGGTGGCCGGCACCCTGAAGCTGATCTACTCCCAGTACCGCGAGCTGCAGTCCTTTGCCCAGTTCGGTTCCGATCTGGACGCGGACACCAAGGCCCGCTTGGCACAGGGCGAGCGCATTGTGGAAGTGCTCAAGCAGAACCGCTCGGCCCCCGTGCCCGTGGAAAAGCAGGTGGCGATCCTGTATGCCACCATCCATGATCTTCTGGTCAAGGTCAAGGTGGCTGATGTGGCCGAATACGAAAAGGGTCTGTACGAATATCTCGAGAATGATGCCGCCGGTGCCGCTGTGATGGAGACCATCCGCACCACCGGCAATCTGGACAAGGACACCGAGGAAGCACTCAAGGGCGTTCTGTCCGCTTACACCGAGAGCTTCGTCAAGGCGCACTGAGGGAAGGAGGCGTAACGCATGGCAGGTTCCATGAAGGACATCAAGCTGCGCATCAAAAGCGTAGAGAGTACCATGCAGATCACCAAGGCCATGGAGCTGGTGGCTTCCTCCAAAATGCGCCGTGCCAAGGAGCGGGTGGAACACAGCCGCCCCTACTTTGAAACGCTGCACGACACACTGACCGGCATTGCGGCTGCAGACCCCCGGGCCCGCAGCCCCTACCTGCGCCGGGCAGAGATCAAACGCACCCTGCTGGTTGTGATTGCAGGCGACCGCGGCCTGGCCGGTGGATATAACTCCAACGTGCTCAAGCAGGCGGAGGCCCAGCAGGGCCCGGTCACGGTGCTGCCCATTGGCAAAAGAAGTCAGGAGTACTTCGCACACCACGAAGCCGACCTGTTCACCGAAGAGGTGCTGCTGGCGGCGGATGTTTCGGTGGGTGAGTGCTTTGCCCTCTCCCGGAAGATCACCGAGGGCTACCTGAAGGGCGATTACGACGCAGTGAAACTCTGCTACACCCGGTTTGACTCGATGATGACCCAGACCGCTGTCACCATGGAGGTGCTGCCCCTGACCATTGAGCCCACCGAGGAGCAGAAGGCCGCTGCCCGCCGCAGTCAGATCCTGTACAAGCCCAGCAGCGAGGAAGTGTTCCGCGCCATCATCCCCGAGTATGTGGCCGGTATCGTTTATGGTGCCGTGTGCGAGAGCGTGGCCAGTGAGCTGGCCGCCCGCCGCACCGCCATGGATGCTGCCACCAAGAACGCGGGCGAAATGATCGACCATCTGAATCTGTATTACAACCGCGCCCGTCAGGCTGCCATCACGCAGGAGATCACCGAGATCGTGGCAGGCGCAGAAATCTAAAAAAGGAGTTGTAGCCTATGTCCGAAAAACACATCGGCAAGGTGATCCAGGTCATCGGCCCGGTGCTGGACATCCAGTTCAAGGATGGCGAGCTGCCGGACCTGCTCAACGCCATTGAGATCGACAACCACGGCCAGAAGCTGGTGGTGGAGGTCGCTCAGCTCACCGGCGACAATGTGGCCCGCTGCATTGCCATGAGCAGCACCGATGGCCTGGTGCGCGGCACGGATGCCGTGGACACCGGCGAGTCCATCCGGGTGCCTGTGGGTGACCAGTGCCTGGGCCGCGTGTTCAACCTGCTGGGTGAGCCGGTGGACAACAAGCCTGCCCCCACCCCGGAGGCCTACTGGCCCATCCACCGCCCTGCCCCCAGCTATGAGGAGCAGCAGTCCACCACAGAGATCCTGGAGACCGGCATCAAGGTCGTTGACCTGATCTGCCCCTACGCAAAGGGCGGCAAGATCGGTCTGTTCGGCGGTGCCGGTGTCGGCAAGACCGTCCTGATCCAGGAGCTGATCTATAACATTGCCACCGAGCACAACGGCTACTCGGTGTTCACCGGCGTTGGCGAGCGCACCCGCGAGGGCAACGACCTGTACGGTGAAATGACCGAGAGCGGCGTTATCAACAAGACCGCTCTGGTCTACGGCCAGATGAACGAGCCTCCCGGAGCCCGTATGCGCGTGGCTCTGTCCGGCCTGACCATGGCGGAGTACTTCCGCGATGTCAAGAATCAGGACGTGCTGCTCTTCATCGATAACATCTTCCGTTTCACGCAGGCAGGCTCTGAGGTTTCGGCTCTGCTGGGCCGTATGCCCTCTGCCGTGGGTTACCAGCCCACCCTGGCCACTGAGATGGGCGCTCTGCAGGAGCGCATCACCTCCACCCGCAAGGGTTCCATCACCTCGGTGCAGGCTGTCTACGTTCCCGCCGACGACCTGACCGACCCGGCCCCTGCCACCACCTTCACCCATCTGGATGCCACCACGGTCCTGAGCCGTGACATTGCATCTCAGGGCATCTACCCCGCTGTGGACCCGCTGGATTCCACGAGCCGGATCCTCAGCCCCGAGGTCGTGGGTCAGGAGCACTACGAGATCGCCCGCGATGTCCAGAAGGTGCTGCAGCGCTACAAGGAGCTGCAGGATATCATTGCCATCATGGGTATGGACGAACTGAGCGAAGAGGACAAGCTGACCGTCAGCCGCGCCCGCAAGGTGCAGCGCTTCCTGAGCCAGAGCTTCCATGTTGCGGAGCAGTTCACCGGTATGCCCGGTCAGTATGTGCCGCTGAAGGAGACCCTGCGCGGCTTCAGGATGATCCTGAACGGCGAGTGCGATGACCTGCCCGAGAGCGCCTTCCTGTTCGCGGGCACCATCGACGATGTGTTCGCCAAGGCGAAGAAAGGGTAAACCATGACGACCTTTCATCTGACGGTGGTCACGCCGGACGGCTGTGCCTTTGACGGTCAGGCGGAACGGGTGGTCTGCCGTGCCATCGACGGCGACCTTGCCATTCTGGCAAAGCATGGTGATTACTGCACCGCGCTGGGTATGGGCGAAGCCCATATCGTGGACGCGGACGGCCAGCGCCGCCGCGCCGCCTGCATGGGCGGGATGCTCACCGTGCTGAACGGGGATGTCCATCTGGTCGCTACCACCTGGGAGTGGGCCGAGGAGATCGACCAGGCCCGCGCCGAGGCCTCCAAGAAGCGCGCCGAAGAGATCCTGGCCCGGAAGGACCTGGATGAGCGCGAATATGAGCTGGCCCAGGCCCGCCTCAAGCGCGCCCTCGTCCGCACCTCTGTCCACTGACCCCGGAGCGCTGGACAAATCAGCGCCGCTGTGGTATTCTGGTATCAGAAAAATCAAATCAACAAAGGCTCCTTTGGAGTGCTGCAAACAGGGACCCCCCTGAAACCGGGGTTACGTGCTTGCGGGCATTCTGAAGGAGCTTTTTTGATGCAAAGGAGGATGTGCATGAAGAAAAATCTGGATATGACAGAGGGAAAGCCGATCTCCCTGCTGTGGGCCTTTACCTTTCCTACATTGATGGGCAACCTGTTGAATCAGGTCTACTCCATCACCGACAGCATCGTGGTGGGGCGGTATCTCGGTCAGACAGCTCTTGCGGCGGTGGGTAGCACCATGCCGGTGATCCTGCTGCTGGCAGCTCTGATGATCGGCATCAATGTGGGCGTGGGGATTATCATCAGCCGGTACTTTGGCCAAAAGAACGAGGAGCTGATGCGGAGGGCCTTTGTGAACAGCCTGTATCTGGGGCTGTTCCTGTCGGCAGGGATGATGGTTCTGGGCCTGACCTTCTCCGGTACCATCCTGCGGTGGATGGGGACCCCGGAAGGCCCCCTGCAGGAAGCCACCGCTTATCTGGAGATCAGTTTCATCACCATGATCTGCCCCCTGATGTATTATTTGTTTTCCAGTGCATTCCGGGGGCTGGGAGACAGCCGGACAGCGCTGTACTGCCTGATCGTCTCCGTTCTGAGCAATATTGGCCTGGATGTGCTGTTTGTGGCTGTGTTCCGCTGGGGAGTGGCCGGGTCTGCCTGGGCCACGGCACTGGCGCAGGCCCTGTCGGCGGTGGTGGCGGCGGTGCTGCTGTTCCGCAAATATCCCATGATGCGGATGCGGCGGCAGGACCTCCGGCTCCATGGAAAGCTGCTGCGGCAGATCACGGTGCTGGCCATTCCCATTGCGGTGCAGTCTGCCTTCAACAATCTGGGCAATCTGGTGGCACAGAGTGCCGTCAATCTGTTCGGCGAGGCCACCATGGCGGCCTACACTGCCGCCAGCCGCATCGGAACGCTGGCCCTGATGCCGGTGGAGACCATCGGTTCCTCCCTCAGCGTCTATGCCTCCCAGAACCACGGAGCCGGCAAGCCGCAGCGCATCCGGCAAGGGGTACGGGCCTCCCTGCAGCTGTCTCTGGTGGTCAGCACCGTGCTGGGAGTGTTTCTGCTGCTCTGCGGCCGCCAGATGGCGGGGCTGTTCCTCGCAGAACCGTCTGCGGAGATCCTGACTGTGGTGCAGCGGTTTCTGCTGATCACGGCGGTGCCGGGGATCCTGGCCGGTGTGATGCAGGTGTATCAGCAGGTGCTCCGCGGCATTGACAGGGCAAATCAGGCACTGATGGGCGGCGTGATGCAGCTCATTACAAAAATTGCGGTGGTGGCTGTGGGCGCATGGGGAATGCAGAATCTGGATGTGGTCTGGCTTGGCTGGCCTGCCTCCTTTGTGGCCGGAACCGTGATCCCGTACTTCTGCTTTCAGAAGATCGCGCGGGAAATGGAAACAGAATAAAACAGAAAGCGCCCCCGGAAGGCAGATCGCTCTCCGGGGGCGCTGTGTATTGATAGATCAGTTGAGCCGCAGGCTGTCCAGCACAGCGTTGACCACATCCAGCCCTACCTGACCGGGGGCGCTGGCCGTGCCGGGATTGGCAAAGGTCATGGCAGAGCCAAAGGCCTCGCCGCAAAGGCGGCTCACGGCACCCAGTGGGCCCATGCTCATGGTAATGACGGGCGTTTCAGGGTGGTGGTCGGTCATCTCGGCGGTGGCGGCCAGCAGCTCCAGCACATCGGCACGGCTCTGGGGCATCACGGCCAGCTTGGGCAGGTCGGCCCCCGCCTGCTGCATGGCCACCATCCGGGAGAGCATCTCGGCCTTGGGCGGGGTCTTGGCAAAGTCGTGGTTGGAGCACACGACCTTGACCCCGGCGGTGTGCGCGTCCTGAACCAGCGCGGGTAGGTCTGCACCCGCGGTGAAGAACTCAATATCAATGAGGTCAGCGCAATCGGTATCCAGAACCGTGCGGAGAAAACGGAGATATCCCTCATGGCTGACCGGTATGCTGCCGCCCTCTTCCTTCGTGCGCAGGGTCACAAGCAGCAGCTTTTCCTTTAAGAGGACCCGCAGCTTCGCCAGGCAGTGCACCACTGCCCCGGGGTCAGCGGCTGCTTCAAACAGATCGACACGCCATTCCACACAATCGGCGCACAGTGTGGAAAACACAGCGGCCTTTTCCAGGATCGCAGCCTCGGTGCGCTCTACGATGGGCAGAATGACTTTGGGGCGGCCTTCGCCGATACGGCAGCCGCGGACAGGAACACAGGACATGGCGCTTCTCCTTTATATTAAAGTATAGCTATCTCATACAGGATACGGGATGACTCCATGATACGTTCTGCCCGCCGCCTTGTCAAGAAAAGGCGGCTATTATAATAAGAGAAAAACAGGGGGATTTTTGCCTTGCGCAAAGAATTTGGAAAAAAGATGTCAGAAAGTGTTGACAAGAGCACCGGGGTGTGGTATTATACTTGAGCGCCAAGCGCTGAGACAAAAGAATGACTTCTGAAAGCTCGGCAGGAAGCCCTTGAAAAGAACCAATAGACGCTGAAAAGTTCCGGCTGATACCGAGAAACTTAAAGTGCTCCAAGTTCGCAAAACTTCAAAAGCTTCTCAAAAATAAAGCTTGACAAAAAATCACTTCTGTGGTAAAATAATCAAGTCGTCAGCCGCTAAGGTTGAGGCGCACAGGACCTTGAAAATTGAACAATATCGAAAAACTTGTAACGGAACCTATTTTCGTGTTGGAAAAACACGTTAAACAATTCCAAACAAAGTAATTCACACAGGACGCAAGCGATTGCGTGCTGAGCGAAACAAGATTTAACACTTTTTAAGTGATAAATATCATTTATAAAGAGTTTGATCCTGGCTCAGGACGAACGCTGGCGGCGCGCATAACACATGCAAGTCGAACGAGCGAGAGAGAGCTTGCTTTCTCGAGCGAGTGGCGAACGGGTGAGTAACGCGTGAGGAACCTGCCTCAAAGAGGGGGACAACAGTTGGAAACGACTGCTAATACCGCATAAGCCCACGGGTCGGCATCGACCAGAGGGAAAAGGAGCAATCCGCTTTGAGATGGCCTCGCGTCCGATTAGCTAGTTGGTGAGGTAATGGCCCACCAAGGCGACGATCGGTAGCCGGACTGAGAGGTTGAACGGCCACATTGGGACTGAGACACGGCCCAGACTCCTACGGGAGGCAGCAGTGGGGAATATTGCACAATGGGGGAAACCCTGATGCAGCGACGCCGCGTGGAGGAAGAAGGTCTTCGGATTGTAAACTCCTGTTGTTGAGGAAGATAATGACGGTACTCAACAAGGAAGTGACGGCTAACTACGTGCCAGCAGCCGCGGTAAAACGTAGGTCACAAGCGTTGTCCGGAATTACTGGGTGTAAAGGGAGCGCAGGCGGGAAGACAAGTTGGAAGTGAAATCTATGGGCTCAACCCATAAACTGCTTTCAAAACTGTTTTTCTTGAGTAGTGCAGAGGTAGGCGGAATTCCCGGTGTAGCGGTGGAATGCGTAGATATCGGGAGGAACACCAGTGGCGAAGGCGGCCTACTGGGCACCAACTGACGCTGAGGCTCGAAAGTGTGGGTAGCAAACAGGATTAGATACCCTGGTAGTCCACACCGTAAACGATGATTACTAGGTGTTGGAGGATTGACCCCTTCAGTGCCGCAGTTAACACAATAAGTAATCCACCTGGGGAGTACGACCGCAAGGTTGAAACTCAAAGGAATTGACGGGGGCCCGCACAAGCAGTGGAGTATGTGGTTTAATTCGACGCAACGCGAAGAACCTTACCAAGTCTTGACATCCTGCGACGATGCTGGAAACAGTATTTTCCTTCGGGACGCAGAGACAGGTGGTGCATGGTTGTCGTCAGCTCGTGTCGTGAGATGTTGGGTTAAGTCCCGCAACGAGCGCAACCCTTACTGTCAGTTACTACGCAAGAGGACTCTGGCAGGACTGCCGTTGACAAAACGGAGGAAGGTGGGGATGACGTCAAATCATCATGCCCTTTATGACTTGGGCTACACACGTACTACAATGGCGTTAAACAAAGAGAAGCAAGACCGCGAGGTGGAGCAAAACTCAGAAACAACGTCCCAGTTCGGACTGCAGGCTGCAACTCGCCTGCACGAAGTCGGAATTGCTAGTAATCGTGGATCAGCATGCCACGGTGAATACGTTCCCGGGCCTTGTACACACCGCCCGTCACACCATGAGAGCCGGGGGGACCCGAAGTCGGTAGTCTAACCGCAAGGAGGACGCCGCCGAAGGTAAAACTGGTGATTGGGGTGAAGTCGTAACAAGGTAGCCGTAGGAGAACCTGCGGCTGGATCACCTCCTTTCTAAGGAGTCAGGCAGATGGAAGAACATCGAAGATGGTCGACATCTGGAACAGGTGACAGATACAAGCAGAGTAGATATTGTTCGATTTTGAGGGCCCTGAAAAGGACACTCAAAGACGTACCTTGAAAACTGAATAATAACTGCGAAACAAAGATTATAGTAAGTTCTTTTAAGAAATATTGCAATTTCAAAAGGAAGGGTAACAATAATCTTCGTTGGCAAAAGAGAATCAAGAGGAAATACAAGCCATTCTCGAAAGAGAATAGTTTGAATGGTCAAGCGAACAAGGGCGCAGGGCGAATGCCTTGGCACTGGGAGCCGATGAAAGACGTGATAAGCTGCGATAAGCTTCGGGGAGCTGCAAATAAGCATTGATCCGGAGATCTCTGAATGAGGAAACTCACCTGGGTTCATACTCAGGTACAATACACTGAAATTTAAAATAGGTGTATTGAGGGAACCGCCTGAACTGAAACATCTAAGTAGGGCGAGGAAGAGACATCAAACGAGATTCCGTAAGTAGTGGCGAGCGAACGCGGAAGAGGGCAAACCGAGAGTA
The DNA here is from genome assembly GCF_023347335.1 of Faecalibacterium sp. IP-3-29. Taxonomy (NCBI): domain Bacteria; kingdom Bacillati; phylum Bacillota; class Clostridia; order Eubacteriales; family Oscillospiraceae; genus Faecalibacterium; species Faecalibacterium sp. IP-3-29. The sequence continues at coordinate 208,768 of NZ_CP094471.1, forward strand.
GAAATACTTTCGGGGTACGGACTGCTTTTAAGACTCAATCTGTTAACCGAACGGCATGGGAAGGCCGGTCAGAGAGTGTGAGAACCACGTAGGTGAAAACGGAGAGAGCTGCGCAGGATCCAGAGTACGGCCAGACACGTGAAACCTGGTCGGAATACGGGGGGACCACCCTCCAACCCTAAATACTACCCAGTGACCGATAGCGTATAGTACTGTGAAGGAAAGGTGAAAAGCACCCCGGGAGGGGAGTGAAATAGAACCTGAAACCCTGTGCCTACAAGCACCTAGAGCACGTCAAAGTGTGATAGGGTACTTTTTGTAGAACGGTCCGGCGAGCGATTGTATGCAGCAAGGTTAAGGACTTAAGGTCTGGAGCCGAAGCGAAAGCGAGTTTGAAAAGGGCGTTAAGTTGCATATAATGGGCCCGAAACCGGGTGACCTACCCATGGTCAGGTTGAAGTGGAAGTAAAATTCCATGGAGGACCGAACCGACCTCCGTTGAAAAGGCGGCGGATGAACTGTGGGTAGCGGAGAAATTCCAATCGAACCCGGAGATAGCTGGTTCTCCCCGAAATAGTTTTAGGACTAGCCTCAAGTTAGATACCTGGAGGTAAAGCACTGAATAGCCTAGCGGCCGAGAGGTTAGCGAAGCTTATCAAACTCAGAATGCCAGAGTATTGATGCTTGGGAGTCAGACAGTGTCAGATAAATGTCATTGTCAAAAGGGAAACAGCCCAGATCTACAGCTAAGGTCCCAAAGTCAGGTTAAGTGGAAAACGATGTGAAGATACGCAGACAACCAGGATGTTGGCTCAGAAGCAGCCACTCATTCAAAGAGTGCGTAATAGCTCACTGGTCGAGCGTCTTTGCGCGGAGAATTTAACGGGGCTAAACCTGACACCGAAGCTTAGGCAATACAGTAATGTATTGGGTAGGGGAGCGTTGTATACGCGGAGAAACAGTAGCGCAAGCGGCTGTGGAGTGTATAGAAGTGAGAATGCCGGAATGAGTAGCGCGAATGCAGTGAGAATCTGCATGGCCGAAAGCCTCAGGTTTCTGGAGGAAGGTTCGTCCGCTCCAGGTTAGTCGGGAGCTAAGGTGAGGCCGAAAGGCGTAGCCGATGCACAGACGGTAGAGATTCCGTCACCACCAAAAGAGTTAAGCACAGGGACACATATGAAGTCTCAGAGCCGGGTGTTGGTTCCGGTAGAGATCGAGGGAAATTAGTACCGAAGTCTGAGATGGAAGATGGCGAGAAAAGCTGTGTGTATTTCTGAGGTGCCCGTACCGCAAACCGACACAGGTAGGTAGGAAGAAGATTCTAAGGCCAACGGGAGAAGGGTTGTTAAGGAACTCGGCAAATTGACCCCGTAACTTCGGGAGAAGGGGTGCTCCAGAGATGGAGCCGCAGAGAATCGGCCCAAGCAACTGTTTACCAAAAACACAGGTTTGTGCTAAATCGAAAGATGACGTATACGAGCTGACGCCTGCCCGGTGCTGGAAGGTTAAGAGGAGATGTGCAAGCATTGAATCGAAGCCCCAGTGAACGGCGGCCGTAACTATAACGGTCCTAAGGTAGCGAAATTCCTTGTCAGGTAAGTTCTGACCCGCATGAAAGGCGTAATGATTTGGGCACTGTCTCAACAGCCCGCCCGGCGAAATTGTAGTACCGGTGAAGATGCCGGTTACCCGCGACAAGACGGAAAGACCCCATGGAGCTTTACTGTAGCCTAATATTGGGTTTCGATGTTGCATGCACAGGATAGATGGGACTCTTGGAAACCAAGGCTTTGGCTTTGGCGGAGAGGCCGTTGGGATACCATCCTTGCGATATTGGAATTCTAACCTGCGGCTCTGAATCGAGTCGGGGGACATTGTTAGGTGGGCAGTTTGACTGGGGCGGTCGCCTCCTAAAGAGTAACGGAGGCGTTCAAAGGTTCGCTCAGCTTGAACGGAAATCAAGCAAAAGAGTGCAAACGCAGAAGCGAGCCTAACTGCGAGACTGACGGGTCGAGCAGTAACGAAAGTTGGAGTTAGTGATCCGGTGGTATGTGAGTGGAAATGCCATCGCTCAACGGATAAAAGTTACCCTGGGGATAACAGGCTGATCTCCCCCAAGAGTCCACATCGACGGGGAGGTTTGGCACCTCGATGTCGGCTCATCGCATCCTGGGGCTGTATTCGGTCCCAAGGGTTTGGCTGTTCGCCAATTAAAGCGGTACGCGAGCTGGGTTCAGAACGTCGTGAGACAGTTCGGTCCCTATCTGTCGTGGGCGCAGGATATTTGATGGGAGCTGTCCCTAGTACGAGAGGACCGGGACGGACGTACCTCTGGCGCACCAGTTGTTCCGCCAGGAGCATAGCTGGGCAACTACGTACGGATCGGATAAACGCTGAAAGCATCTAAGCGTGAAGCCGACCCAAAGATAAGATATCCCACTGATTCAATCAGGTAAGATCCCTTGTAGACTACGAGGTTGATAGGCACGATGTGTAAGTGGAGCGATCCATTCAGCAAGTGTGTACTAATAGATCGAGGGCTTGACCACAATTCGCTTGAATTCTCAAGTCAATGATAAAATGTTAGCAGTGATTATTCAGTTTTGAAGGCACGTCCTTCTAAAAACACTGGACAAAGTAAAACAGAAATGTTATACTGAACCAGTCATATTGGTCGGTGACGATGACGGTGAGGTTCCACCTGTTCCCATTCCGAACACAGAAGTTAAGCTCACTCGTGCCCAAGATAGTTCGCTGGAAACGGCGCGTGAAAATAGGTAGTCGCCGACTTGAACAGAACGCTTCAGGATTTTTCCTGAGGCGTTTTTTGTTTCGTAAATTTGACGAAGTGCACTGAAATAACATTCGGATTCGTGTTCTATACAAAGGGAGGAATGTGCCGTGAGATGTGGAGCAGTGGCAGGGCGGTGACATCGTGATCTTTGAAAAGCATATCGGCATCGTTTCTGATCGGCGGAACTGGGACGGTGTGCCCTATGTGATCCATCATAACGATCCGTGGCAGACTGCTTACGAACAGGACATTCTGGAAAAGCGAACGGACATTGTGGGACATTACCGTATCTCCCAATAACGGCATAAAAAGCGGCTCCACCGCGCTGGGAAAACCAGCGTAAGCGGGGCCGCTGTGTTTATGTCGGAATATCAGTGCGCGTTTGTTGCACTTTTGCACGGCTTCCGGTATAATGAAAGAAACTACCGCGAGGGAGATGAAACGATGGACTGGGTCATGTGTCTGCTGCCAATGGCAGTGTGCTTTGTGGGCGTTCTTTTTTCGGTGAAAGTGAGCAAAAAGCACAAGCGCATTCTGGCGGCTGCCGGGGTGATGCTGTTTCTGTGCGTGGCATTCGGCTCCCTTGCAGTGTACCGGGTGCAGAAGATTACCAAGCCCATCCGGGAAAGCGATACGCTTGCCGTGGCGGAAATGAACCTGAATTCGTTCCGGGGCGATGTGGAGATGAACGATCTCCAGACCGATGCTTCGACGGAGCTGTATCAGGCGCTCGAAGAATATCTAGGAAAGAAACTCTACCTGCCCTGCATCAATCAGGATACCTTCGATGCGGGTGGGCAGGATGTGGTCCTTCAATTCGGCGGCGACGACGAGGCGAAGGTCTGGCTTGCGTTTTATGCGGACAGCCGAATCTGTTTGGTCAACGGGAAAAAGGCATACGTTTTTCCGGGAGGAAAGGCAGTTTATCAGGAAATCGAGGAAATTCTAGCGTCAGTCAGCACCTATACGGCAGTTACCGTCACTGCAATTGACGAGAAAAATGATTTTCTGATGGCGGAAGAAAAAAACGGGAAGCTATATGCGTTCCACAAGGTTTCAGAAAAGCTGCGGACAAAAAGTGGAAAGCAAGCAAAGCTGGAAGACCTTGCGGTAGGGGATGAACTTACGGTGTTGTCGGATGGCAGGGTGTTGCTGAGTGACCCGTATCAAATTGAAAATATCTATCAGATTTATACATAAGGCTTCCTTCCGCTGTCCCTGCAAAAGAGGCGGCGGATTTTTTCTGCAAAAGCCTTGCATCCCGCCCGCCGGTGCGGTATGCTTAACCAATAGAGCATTGCAGAGGGAGGGAGACCCCGGATGGACATGGAAGAGATCCGCTACCTGCTGGGCGGCACGGTATTCGCGCGGGCCAAAGCCTACACGGACCGGATACAGGATCTGAACTGCGAAGTGGCCGGGAACGGCGTGCGCCACCTGAGCGCCGACGTGCGCGGCGGCGGGCGGAGCCTGTACCAGACCCAGGTCTGGCTGCGGGAAAATGGCAGCTTTGTCAGCGCCAGCTGCTCCTGCCCTTACAACGAAAACGGCGAGGGGCCCTGCTGCAAGCACATCGGCGCGCTGCTGATGTGGGACAGCGAGAGTCAGGGCCTTTCCGGCAGAGCGCCGCAGAAGTCCTCGGAGAGCCCGGAGAGCATCCCGGGCGTGGTGCGGGGCACGGCCAACCTGCAAACGCCCCAGCCTGAGGAGCCGCCCCGCAAGGACAGCTATGCCTCCAGCCTGGAAATGCTGTTCGGCAAGAAGTGGCGGGGCGAGGAACCGGAATCTGACTACGAGGCACGGCGGCTGCTCCGGGCCTATCAGGAGGGAGCACTGGCCGAGGTGGACGGCGGGACCGGCCACGCAGAGCTGCGCCCCCACTCCGCAGAGCTGGAGCCGGAGCTGACCCTGCTGCCCGGGGAGCTGCCCTGGCTGCGGCTGCGCATCTCGGCAGACGGCGGGCGGCAGTATGTGGTAAAGAGCATCCCGGACCTGCTGCGGGCCGTGGAGAAGCACGGTTTCATCAGTTACGGCAAGACGCTGGAATTCCAGCACAGCTGGGAGGCCTTTGCCCCGGAGGCACAGCAGCTGCTCCGCCTGCTGCGGCGGCAGCTCAGCGCAAAGGAAGGAGCCGAGGCGGCCCTGCGCAGCTACGGCAATGCGCCCCGCAGCGGGCCTGCCGGGGGCATCCCGCTGAACGGCGAGATCTTTGACGGTCTGGTGGCCCTCTATGCCCCCACCGGCAATCTGGGCGGCTACACCCTCAAGACCGGCATCCCGGCCCTGACCATGCGGGTGGAAAAGCGCCGGGGCGGCGTGGAGGTGTCCGTGACCCCCGCGTTGGGATGGAAAACGGGTTTAGACAACGACTATTTATACAGTGAGGATACGATTTGGCAGCTGGACCGGGCCGAAAGCGCCCGGATGCGGCCCGCCCTTGAGGCATTGTGCGGCAAGAGCCTGTTCTTTACCACCGGGGATGCCACCGCCTTTTGCAGCTACGTCCTGCCGGAGCTGGGCAGCAGGGTGACCATTGAGGACCCCGAACGCCTGCTGCTGAACCAGATTCCGCTGGAGCCGGTGGTGCAGTTTTACCTTGACGCGCCCACGCGGGAAACGGTGCGGGCGCACCTTGAATTTTTGTACGGCGAGGACCGCGTCACACCGGAGGAACCGGGGCCTGCCGGTCTGCTGCGGGATGCCCGTGCCGAACAGCGGGCCGGGCGGCTGCTGGGGCGGTACCTGGAGCCGGGGCCGGACACCATGGGCAACGGCCTTGCCGCCCACTACGATGCCTATGAGGAGGATGAAGTCTACCGCTTCCTCGATGAGGGCATCCCGGCCCTGCTGGCCGAGGGCGAGGTCTACCTGACCGATGCCTTCCGCAGTATGCAGGCCGCACCGCCGAAGATCTCGGTGGGGGTGTCGGTGCACGGCAGCGTGCTCGACCTGGAGGTGGACACGGGGGAGTTCCCGGTGGGGGAGCTGAAAGCCCTGCTGAAATCGCTCCACCAGAAAAAGCGCTACCACCGCCTGCGCGATGGCCGTCTGCTCCGGCTGGACGATTCCATGGAGGCGCTGGACGAGCTGAACGAGACGCTGGAGCTTTCCGGGGCCAAACTGGGCCAGGCCCACGCCCGGCTGCCCCTGTACCGGGCCCCCAGTCTGGACTGGGCGCTTTCGGGGCAGAACGGCATCCGCTTCAACCGGGACGATGCCTTCCGCCAGCTCAGCCGGAGCTTCCACGCGGTGAAGGACAGCGAGTATACACCGCCCACGTCTCTACAAAAAGTTTTGCGAAAATACCAGCGGGACGGCTACCGCTGGCTCCGCACGCTGGATGGCTACGGCATGGGCGGCATCCTTGCGGATGATATGGGTCTGGGCAAGACGGTGCAGGTGCTCAGCTATCTGCTGGCCCTCCGGGAGCAGGGCGGGAACCCCCTGCCCAGCCTCATCGTCTGCCCGGCCTCGCTGGTGCTGAACTGGGCCGAGGAATGCCAGAAGTTCACGCCGGAGCTGAACTGCGTTGTGGTGGACGGGGACGCCGCCCACCGGGCCCAGCTGGCTGAGCAGTGGGACGGGGCCGACGTGGTGGTGACCAGCTACGACCTGCTCCGCCGCGACGAGACCCTGTACGAGAACCAGAAATTCTACGCCTGCATCCTGGACGAGGCCCAGGCCATCAAGAACCACACCACCCAGAAATACAAGGCGGTGTGCGGGGTGAACAGCCGTGTCCGTTTTGCACTGACCGGCACCCCCGTGGAGAACCGCCTGGGCGAGCTGTGGAGCATCTTCTCCTTCCTGATGCCGGGCTACCTGCCGCCCTACAAGAGCTTCTGCAGCCGGTTTGAAAAGCCCATCACGCAGGAAAATGACCCGGCGGCGGTGCGGCGGCTGAACCAGCTCACCGGGCCGTTCATCCTGCGCCGGATGAAGTCCGAGGTGCTGAAGGAGCTGCCCCCCAAGACAGAGAATGTCTACCGCATCGAGCTGGAGGAGGAGCAGCGCAAGCTCTACCTTGCCGCCGTGGTGGATGCCCGGGAGAAGCTGCGGGCCGCCAAGCCCGAGGACAAGATGGCGGTGTTCGCCGTCCTCATGCGGCTGCGGGAGATCTGCTGCGACCCCCGGCTCATTGCCGACAACTGGACAGGCGGCAGCGCCAAGCTGGATGCCTGCATTGAGCTGGTCACCAGTGCCGTGGAGAGTGGGCACCGCATCCTGCTGTTCAGCCAGTTCACCTCCATGCTTGAGCTGCTGGCCAAGCGGCTGGACGCAGAGGGTGTGAGCCACTTCACCCTGCAGGGCTCCACCCCCAAGCCGGTGCGTGCCGAGCTGGTGCGCCGCTTCAACGGCGGCGAGGCCAGCGTGTTCCTGATCTCCCTGCGGGCAGGCGGCACCGGCCTGAACCTGACCGCCGCCGATATCGTCATCCACTACGACCCGTGGTGGAACGTGGCAGCCCAGAATCAGGCCACCGACCGTGCCTACCGCATCGGCCAGCAGAACCCGGTGCAGGTGTACAAGCTCATCGCCCAGGACACCATTGAGGAAAAGATCGTGGAGCTGCAGCAGGCCAAGCAGGATCTGGCCGAGACCGTCACCGGCAGCGCGGATGGTGCCATCCTGCGCATGAAGCCGGAGGAGCTGCTGAATTTGTTGGAGGGAACCGAATGATGCAATACGCCATATTTGCCCGGCCTGTCGTGACCATTTACGACCTGCCCCAGACCACCAAACAGAGCGAGGCGGGCCTTGTTTCCACCATCGGGGACGAGGGCCTGTACGGTCAGGCCTGTCAGGTGCGCACCGCCCCCGGCGGCGTGACTGCCGAGGGAGTGCCCCTCTCCCCGGAGGTGGCCGAGGTGGTCACCTTTTACGGCTACCACGGCTTTGTCCGGCAGGATGCGCTGAAATTTGTCCATGAGGATACACTGCGGGACTACCTGTCCCAGCCGCTGGTGCTGGTGGGCCGTGCCACCGATGTGCTCAGCCTGCCCAAGGTGCAGGGGGTGCGGATGCTGGAGCTGGAGCGGGGCTGCCTGCTCTGCCGCCTGCCCGAGCCGTCCGAGGAGGCCGAAGCCCACACCGGCTGGGCCAGGGTTGCCCTGCTGGATGGCCGCACCGGCTATGTCCGGGACGTGGCGCTGGAGCCGGTGCGGTTTGAGATGACCGCCGTGTTCTCCCAGCGGGAGGGGCTGGCCTTTGATGACGCGCTGGCCGAGGCCCGGAATGTCACCGCCGGGGAGCTGGTGCCGCAGGCACTGCAGGCGTGGTACGACGGCAGCGAGGAAGCGTTCCGGGATGCCGTCTGTGCGCAGGCGAAAAAATATCTGGGCACCGAGTACCGCTGGGGCGGCAAGTCGGGCCGTGGCATTGATTGTTCCGGCCTTGTCAGCAGCGCCTATATGCAGTGCGGCGTGCTCATCTACCGGGATGCCAGGATCGTGGAGGGCTGGCCCATGCACCAGATCCCCTTTGCAGACAAAAAGCGGGGCGATGCCCTCTATTTCCCCGGCCATATCGCCCTTTACCTTGGCGAGGGCCGCTACATCCACTCCACCGGCGCGTCCGCCAGCGGCGGCGTGGTCATCAACAGCCTTGACCCCGCCGACCCGCTGTACCGGGAAGATCTGGTCAAGAGTCTGTATGCGGTGGGGAGTGTGTTCTGATAAAGTAACTCACCCTCTCCGTCATCCCTGCGGGATGCCACCTCTCCCAAAGGGAGAGGCACTGGCAATTCCCCCGCAAGGTTTCGGGAAACCGCCAGAGGCTCCCCCTTTGGGGGAGCTGGCAAAGCCGTCAGGCTTTGACTGAGAGGGCGAGGATGTTATAGGAGGAAGAACGATCCATGAAAGTTTTTGATCTACATTGTGACACCCTGAGTGAGCTGCGGCGCGCGGAGATGCGGGGCGACGGGCAGACCTTTGCCCACAACAACGGCCACATCGATCTGGAAAAGCTGGAGAAGGGCGACTACATGCTCCAGTGCTTTGCTGCCTTTGTGAATCTGGCTGACCCCACCCCGGGCGCGGACCCGCTGGTGACGGCGCTGGAAGAGATCGACGTGTTCAAGCGGATGATGGAGCGGTATTCCGACAGGATCGCCCCTGTCTACCGCCCCGAGGATATCCGCAAAAACGCCGAGGCGGGCAAGATCAGCGGAATGCTGACCATAGAGGAAGCAGGCTGCTGCAAGGGCAGTCTGGGTGTGCTGCGCCGGATGTACGAGCTGGGCGTGCGGATGATGACCCTGACCTGGAACCACGAAAACGAGCTGGCCAGCCCCAACGTGGTGCCCGGCAACGGCCCCATCTGGCCCTGTATGCCCAACACCGAGACCGGCCTGAAGGAGAAGGGCTTTGAGTTCCTGGCCGAGATGGAGCGCCTGCACATCATTGCCGATGTGAGCCACCTGTCCGATAAAGGCTTCTGGGACATTGCGGAGCACAGCACCCGCCCCTTTGCGGCCAGCCACTCCAACTGCCGCGCCCTGGCCCCCCACTGCCGCAACCTGACCGATGAGATGATCCGGGTCATGGCGGAAAAAGGCGGTCTGGTGGGCCTGAACTACTGCGCGGGCTTTCTGGATGACCAGCCCAGCCCCGACCTGTGCCGCAGCACCACGGCCCTGATGGCCAAACACGCCGCCCATTTCAAGCAGGTGGGCGGCATTGAGATCATCGGTCTGGGCAGTGACTTTGACGGCATCGGCGGCAAGCTGGAACTGAGCGACTGCTCCAAAATGCCTCTGCTGGCCGATGCCCTGCGGAAAGAGGGCTTCACCGAGGATGAGGTGGAAGCCATCTTCTTCCGCAACGCACAGCGTTTCTTTGAAAACAACCTGTAATCACCGTTGGTATCTCAGAATTTGTTGAATTTGTTGATTTTGTTGTAGTTGAGAGAACACATGCAACAAAAACAACAGAATCAACAAAAATAATGTCTTAACGGTAAGGATAAAGTATAACGGAAAGTATAGAAAAGTTGAGGGATTCCAGATGGATCAGAATATGACATTGGAAAAGCGCATTGCCGCAGAGCTCTATTCCTATCAGGGCAGGATGAGCGTTTTTGTGGATGACCTGCGCGGCAGCACGGTGGAGATCGGTGCCGACGAGGAATTTGAGACGGCCTCCACCATCAAGGCATTCATTCTGGCGGTGCTGTATCTGCAGGCCAGCCGGGGCAGGGCTGACCTGGAAGAGGAGATCACCTACGAAGCCAGCCAGTTCGTGGACGGCTCCGGGATGCTCCGGGCCCTGGGCGTGGGGGCAAAGCTCAAGGTGAAGGACACCGCCACCATGATGATCATCTGCTCGGACAACATCGCCACCAATATGATCATCGATTACCTGGGGCTGGACACCATCAATGCCTGCATCCGGGAATTGGGCTTTGGGCACACCGTCCTGCACAATCCCCTCCACTTTGACCGCTACGACAAGCTGGGCACCACCACGCCCCGGGACTACGCCGCCCTGTTTGCGCAGGTGGCAAAGGGCACGCTGGTCAGCAGGGAAGCCAGTGCTGCCATGCTGGGCATCTTCCGCCAGCAGCACTACAACACCATGCTGACCCACGATTTCCCCCAGTTCTATCTGGACTGCGAGGAGACCGGCGAGCCGGAGCTTATCTGGGTGGCCAGCAAGAGCGGCAGCATGAACGCCTGCCGCAATGACGGCGGCATCATCCACACCCCCTACGGCGAGTATGTGATCGTTTTGATGAACAAGGAGTTCCATGACATCATCGAGTACAACGACCACCCCGCAATGGTCTATGGTGCCCGGGTGTCCCGGATGATCCTGGATCAGATCCTGGCCTGCGAGGGAAAGCTGTATCTGAAGTAAACGAAAGAGTGGGAAAGTAGAACGAATGGAAATTACATTATCATTGCCAATGCTGCTGTTTCTGATGCTGATGACCGGGTTTGCGGGTTTTGTGGACTCGGCGGCGGGGGGCGGCGGTCTGATCAGCCTGCCCGCCTACCTGTTTGCGGGCCTGCCGGTGCATTACACCTACGGCACCAATAAATTCAGCGCGGCCTGCGGCACCACCTTTGCCACGGCGCAGTTCTTCCAGAAGGGTGCCATGAACATCCGGGTCGGCCTGCTGGCGGCTGTGGGCAGCTTTGCAGGCAGCGCGCTGGGCTCCCACATCGTGCTCCTGCTCAGCGATCAGGTGCTGCGCACCATGATGCTCATCATCCTGCCGGTGGCGGCGGTGCTCATCCTCTGGCGGCGGGACCTGCCCGACGAGAACCGGGACGACGGCACCCTGAACGCCAAAAAGGCGGTGCTGGCCCTTGCCATCGGGCTGGGCATCGGCCTGTACGACGGCATCTTTGGCCCGGGCACCGGCACCTTTGCCATCATTGCCTTTACCACCCTGATGGGCTTTGATCTGCGCACGGCGGGCGGCAACGCCAAGGTGCTCAACCTTGCCAGCAACTACGCCAGCCTTGTAACGTATCTTTCCAGCGGGCTGGTGGTGTTCTCCATCGGCATCCCCTGTGCCATCAGCGGCATTGTGGGCAACCTGCTGGGCTCCCACTTCGCCCTCAAGAACGGCGCAAAATTCATCCGCCCCATGATGCTTGTGGTGCTGGTGCTCCTGCTGGGCAAGATCGTCTCGGACGCGGTGCTGTAATGAACGGATCTTCGGCAAAAAACAATTGACGTTTGCAGGAGAATGGACTATAATAGGGCCAGAAACCCGCAAGAAAACGAGCACTGAGGATGATGTTATGAAGATCCGCTACTCGAAGAACGCCATGAAGTTCCTGAACAAGCTGGACAAAAAGTCCGTGCTTCGCATCGTTGCAGGCATTGAGGGGCTGACCCTGAAACCGCCGGCAGGTGATATCAAGGTGATGCAGGGACTGAAGGATGGAACGATGCGGCTTCGGGTCGGAAGCTGGCGCGTGCTTTACCGGTACGGTGAGGAAAACGCGCTGGAAATTCTGTTGGTGCTGGATATCGGGAATCGTGGCGATATCTATAAATAAGGAGGTGGCAGGATGTCTGAAATTGCAATGAATGCAGCACATATGATCGATATGCTGCCGGACCCGGACAAGAACCTTGCCTACGAGCTGATCAAAAAGCTGGTACTGGCATGGGATCCGGATTTCACCAAGCTGACCACAGAGGAAGCAAAGCAGCTGGAGGAAGCGAAGGACAGCGGCTTTGTGGATGCCGAAGAAATTGACTGGTCGAAGATCGGACACGAATGACCAACAAAAAAGAGGAACTGCCGGGAAAGCAGTTCCTCTTTTTGATTGGGTAAGATCAGAAGGTGAAGCCTTCATCGAGGAAGGCCAGGCCGAACGCGCCGGGGCCGGCGTGGGTGCCGATGACGCAGCCGATCTGGCGCACAAGGGCCTCGCTCCGGCCCAGATTCTCCTGCAGGTAGGTCTGGATGGGCTGCACCTCGCGGGGGGCGAGGGTGTAGCCGGCCAGCGCGTCGACGTAGGTGCTGATGCCGCCCAGCTCCTCGATCTTCTTGAACAGGGCAACGTAAGCGCCGGGCAGGCCCCGGGCCTTGCCCGCCATAACGACCTTGCCCTCCTTGATGGTGATGAGGGGCTTGATGCCCAGCATCCCACCGGCCACGGCCACGGCGGCGGGCAGGCGGCCGCCCTTGCGCAGATACTTCAGGTCGTCGATGACAGCCACCAGATGCAGATGCTCCTTGGCGTGCTCAAGGGTGGCGGCGATCTGCCCGGCAGTCTTCCCGGCATCCCGCAGCTGAACAGCCAGCCGCACCAGCAGGCTCTCGCCCAGGCAGACGCTCTCGGAATCCACAAAGAGGACATTGTCCACATTGGCCATGTCTGCGGCCAGCCGGGCGCACTGGCAGGTGCCGGACAGCTCATGGGAGAGGAAGATGCCCACCACCTCGTCCCCGGCGGCAGCCGCCTCAAGGAAGAAGCGCTGGAACAGCTCGGGGCTGGGCTGGCTGGTGGTGGGCAGCTTGTGGCAGCGGGCCATCACGCCGTAATACACGGTGGGGGTCATGTCCACACCGTCCCGGAGCACGGTGCCGTCCTCCAGGGTGACGTTCAGGGGGATGACGGTCACACCCAGCTGCTCGGCTTCAGCGGGCAGGATGTCGGATGCGGAATCGGTAAGAATGCGGATCATAGTAATACCTCCAACGGGGCCAAGAACGGATAACCCGACCAAATCAATCAAAAAGTCGTATAGGAATATACCAGAGACGACGGGAAATGTCAATTGTTTGAATCAATATTTCTTCGTATTTTCGCAATTCCGCTCCGTTTTCTTGCACAAACGGGCCGGAACATGATACAATGGGCATCAGGCATTGCGGGGCGGTGCGCTGTGCGCCCGAAGCAGCGGGACAGCGCGGCCCCAAACGGAGAGGGGACGGAGAAGATGTCAGAGCGGAACCGCCGCCTGCGGGCGGCAGGCATCGCGGCACTGGCCTGGGCCGGGCTGGCGGCGGTCTGGTGTGTGCTGGTCCCCGGCGGGGCGGCAGAGCTGCCGCAGGGCGTGCCCGGTACGCTGCGCAGCCTGCTGGTGCTGCCGCTGGCCGAGGAGCTGGTGTTCCGGGGGGCGCTGCTGCGCCTGCTGCGGCCGCTGGGGGAGCACCCGGCAAACCTCTGCCAGGCTGTGCTCTTTGCGGCCCTGCACGGAACGCTGACCGAAAAGTGCTACGCGCTGGGCATGGGGCTCATTTTCGGATGGGCCGCAGAGCAGACCGACAGTCCTGCACCCGGGGTGGTGCTGCATATCCTGAACAATGGGCTGGTGCTGGCCCGGGCGCTGGCAGAAAGGGGATTGGGATGACCGACTATGAGCTGATGGGCGCGGCGCTGGAGGAGGCCGCACGGGCCGCCGCGCTGGGCGAAGTGCCCGTGGGCGCGGTGGTGGCCCGGAACGGCGAGATCATCGCTGCTGCCCACAACACCCGCGAGACCGAGAAAAACGCCCTCCACCACGCCGAGCTGCTGGCCATTGACGCGGCCTGCAAAAAGCTGGGCGGCTGGCGGCTGTGGCAGTGTGAGCTGTTCGTTACGCTGGAGCCCTGCCCCATGTGCAGCGGCGGCATCATCAACAGCCGGATCAGGCGGGTGGTGTACGGCGCGGCGGATACCAAGGCCGGATGCTGCGGCAGCGTGACCGACCTGTTCGCCCTGCCCTTCAACCACCATCCGGTGGTGGAACGCGGTCTGCGGGCGGAGGAGGCGCAGGCGCTGCTGCAGGCGTTTTTCCTCCGGCTGCGGGAGCAGCGGGCCGCAAAGCCCCGCTGGAAACCGCCCGTGACCCCCTGAGAACGTGAAAAAAAGTGGGAACTGCGTGAAAAGACGGCGGTTCCCACTTTCTTTTTTCGTCGAATTGTGTTATATTATTTAATGGTATCTTGTCGAAACCACTCGCACAGACCAGCGGGCTCGCCGCAGGACCGGCCTTGACCGGAAAGAGGAGCAGAGCGCAGCCCATGGGTGCGGTGGAGGGCGGGACCTTCCTGCCTGCGGGATTTTTTGCAGGCAGAGAACAAACGGCAGGAGGGCTGACTCTTGTACGATGATGAATTTGAATTGACCTTTGACCTGAGCGATGAGGACGAGGCATCCCGGGCCCCTGCGCCGGAACAGGAGCCGGTGCAGGAAGCTGCGCCGGAACCGGCCGCGGAAACAGAACCGGCTGCGGAAACGGAACCACCGGTGGAGGCTGTACCGGAACCGGCAGCCCCTGCGGCCAATGGGCGCTGCGTGCTGATCTCGGGCGGCGACCGGGGCATCGGAGCCGCGGCGGCCCGCGCCTTCTGGCAGGCGGGCTACCGGGTGGCGGTGCTCTACCACACCCACGCCGAGGCGGCGGCGGCGCTGGAAAAGGCGCTGCCGGGCCTGCTGGCGGTCCAGTGCGACGTGGCCTCCCGCGCCAGCTGTGAGGTGGCGTTCCACACCGTGGAGCAGGCCGTGGGCCATGTGGATGTGCTGGTGAGCAACGCGGGCATTGCCCAGCAGAAGCTGTTCACCGATATCACCCCGGAGGAGTGGCAGCACATGCTGGACGTGAACCTGAGCGGCGCGTTCCACCTGTGCCAGTTGGCCCTGCCGGGCATGATCCGCCGCAAGGCGGGCCGCATCCTGACCGTGAGCAGCATGTGGGGCCAGACCGGCGGCAGCTGCGAGGTGCATTACTCCGCTGCCAAGGCGGGCCTGATCGGCCTGACCAAGGCCCTTGCCAAAGAGGAGGGGCCCAGCGGCATCACTGTGAACTGCGTGGCTCCGGGTGTCATCGACACCGATATGATGGCTGCCTTTACGGCAGAGGATAAGGCTGCGCTGGCCGAGGAGACCCCCGTGGGCCGCCTGGGCAGCGCGGACGAGGTGGCGCAGCTGCTGGTGTTCCTGGCAGGCGAAAGCGCCGGTTACATCACCGGGCAGGTGTTCGGTGTGAACGGCGGCCTGGTGATTTGAACCATCCCGCAGCGGCAAAACTTATGATACGATATCACTTACGGCGCAGCCAGCGCCGCGGTGAAAAGGAGAGAGCGAAATGGGCATGACTTTGAAGGAACTGTTGACGAAGGGCGAAGGCACCCTGACGGCGGGCGAGGCCAAGACACTGGCTTCCCAGTGCCGGATGGATGTGGAAACGCTTTACACGCTTCTGGAGGAGCGCGGCATCAAAATTCTGGATGACGAGGCCGACGGTGACACCAGCCTGGATGTGGAAGGCATCATGGCAGAGGTGGAAAGTGCCGAGGCAAACAGCGATGAGCTGGGCCTGGGCGATGAAAATGAGGACGACCCGGCAGAGGAGAACCCCGCAGACCTGAAGGCTGCCATGGATGAGCTGCTGGATGATCCTGTGAAGAACTACCTCAAGCAGATCGGTCAGATCCCGCTGCTGAGCGCGGAGCAGGAAGTGGACCTGAGCAAGCGCATCCACGCCGGTGCCGAGGCTGCCCACATCCTTCAGGCCGACCGCCAGAAGTACGGCGCGCCTGAGTACATCAAAAAGAACAGCGCCCGCTTCTCGTTCGAGGAGGACGAGAACAGCCGGAGCTATACCGAGGATCTGGACGAGGACGGCAACACCAAGTCCAGCGAGGACGACGAGGAAAAGGCTGCCGAAGAAGAAGCCATGGAGGCCGTGGAGAACGGCCCCCTGACGGAGGAGCGCCGCCAGGAGCTGCTCAAGATCCGCCGCGACGGCCTGAACGCCCGCCGCAGCCTGAGCGAGGCCAACCTGCGTCTGGTGGTCTCCATCGCCAAGAAGCATGTCGGCCACAACCTGGCGTTCCTGGATCTGATCCAGGAGGGCAACATCGGCCTGATCAAGGCCGCCGAGAAGTTTGACTGTGACCGTGGCTTCCGCTTCTCCACCTATGCCACCTGGTGGATCCGTCAGGCCATCACCCGCGCCATTGCGGATCAGGCCCGCACCATCCGCATCCCGGTGCACATGGTCGAGACCATCAACCGGATGCGTCAGGCCACCAACCAGCTGGTCTACCAGAATGGCCACGAGCCCACCCCCGAGGAGCTGGCAAAGGCCATGGATATGAGCGTGGAGCGCGTGCGGGAGATCCAGCGCATGGCGCAGGAACCCGCCAGCCTGGAAAGCCCCGTGGGCGAGGAAGAAGATTCCTCCCTGGGCGATTTCGTGGCCGACGAGAACGCCGAGGCCCCCGGCAAGGCAGCAGACCGCGCCATGGTGGCCCAGCAGATCAATCAGGCCCTCAAGAGCCTGACCCCCCGTGAGGAAAAGGTCATCCGCCTGCGCTTTGGTCTGGACGATGGCCGCCCCCGCACGCTGGAGGAGGTGGGCCGCGACTTCGGTGTTACCCGTGAGCGTGTCCGCCAGATCGAGGCCAAGGCCATCCGCAAGCTGCACAGCCGCAAGTGCCTGGCCCTGCTGAACGGCCTGATCGAGTGATCCTGAACTTACCGCTATGAGAAAGAGCCCCCGCCGGTCTATTCCGGCGGGGGCTCTTTTGGTGGTGTACAGGTCAGCAGCTGCGCAGCAGAAAGGCCATATAGAGGGGAAGGGTCAGGAGCGGCCCGGTTTTCCCGATATTATAGTCTCCGAGCTTGATCGCATGGGATACATGATATTTTTCAGGGTGGTTGAGGATCGTCTTTGTGCGTTTGACATTTCCGGAGCGGGCCTTTACCTCTACAAGGGTGCATTCCCCCTGATAACGGATCACAAAATCCACCTCGAGGCCGGAATCCTTGTGGAAATAGTAGAGCTTGCGCCCCATCTTGGTGAAGATATCGGCGATCAGGTTTTCAAAGATAGCGCCTTTGTAGCCATAGAGGTCGCCCTGCAGGATGTCAAACTGCGTTCCGTCCTCCAGCATGCTGACGAACAGGCCGGTGTCGCACATATAGACCTTAAAGGTATCCTCTTCCGCGTTCCCATCCAGAGGCAGCTCGGTAATGGACAGATTGTGGCACCGTGTGATGATGCCAGCATCCTCGATCCATTGCAGGCTTCCGGCATATTTTGCGGAGGTGGAGCCTTTTTTTACAACGGAATACTGGAATTTCTTGTTTTCCTTGGCAAGCTGGCGGGGAATGGACTGGAAACACTCCTTGATGCGGGACTTATCCTTTTTCTCCGCGTACTTTACCATGTCGTCCTCATAGGAACGAACGATGTCCCGCTGGATACGCAGGACCTCATCCATCTGCCTGCTGGTCACAAAGGTCTGGACAGCATCCGGCATTCCTCCCACAACGGTATATTGGAGCAAAAGCTGCCGCATCCGGTTGTGCAGCGCTTCCGGCACAGGGGAACCGGAGTCCAGAGAACTTTGCAGCAGCGCAATGACAGGTTCGGTGATGTCATTGGCCCATAAGAATTCTTCAAAATCCAGTGGGTACATTTCAAGAACCGTCTCCGATCCGACAGGAACGGATCTTGGCTCCTTGCCGTAGCCCTTTACGCCCAACAGGGAGCCGGTGCCGATCACGTCATAGCGGCCGTCGATGCGGAAAAATTTCAGGGCCGTCCGGGCTTCCGGGCAATCCTGGATCTCGTCCAGGATCAGGATCGTCTGGCCCGGCTCAAAAACAGCATCCTTGCCAAGAAGGGCAGAGAGCATCATCACAATGTTGTCGATCTCCAGAGAACCGGAAAAGACAGAAGCATAATCCGGATTCTCGAAGAAATTGAGGTACACTGTGTGTTTGTAATTCTTTCTGGCAAATTCCAATACAGAAAAGGTCTTGCCGCACTGACGGCAGCCCTTGATGATAAGCGGCTTCCGGCCGGGCGTGTTTTTCCATGCAAGCAGCTGGTCTGTGATCTTTCGCCTTAACATACCGTTTCACTCTCCCGAAAATAAATGATGCTGCATCTATTATAAAAGATAAAGATAACTTTTTCAAGGGACTTCTTTGTAAGGATTGCAACTTTTTCAAGCGACTTTTTAGCAGAAGAAACAACTTTTTCAAATGACTTCTGCGCGGGAAAGTGGATCTGCCGCAGCGCGGTTATAATTCCTCTGCCCGCCCCATATATTCTTTTCAGAACAAAACGGGTGGGAGGGAACGGCATGTTTGTGGTAACGCTGAACAAGACGAGCTTGAAAAAGGTGGGGGCCGGTGCGCTCTGCTGTGCGCTGGTGATCTTCAGCGCCTTTCTGGGGCGGTACATCAGCACCCGCACGGTGGCGGTAGCGGCCGGGGTGAACCGGATCGAGAGCGCGCAGGACATCCAGACATGGTTCACGGGCTACGGGCTGGATGTGGACGGCACGTCCATCACGGCGGATAAGGTCAAGATCCCCCGCAAGTGGGACGACAGCTTTTCGGCCTTCAACGGGGTGGTGCAGCAAAGCGGGATGGATCTTACCCGCTACAAAGGGAAAACCGTGGAAAAGTGGACCGCCCTGATCCCGGCGGCCAGCAGCGGAGAGACCAGCCGCTATGGCGTGCTGCTGGTCTACCGTAAAAAGGCTGTGGGGGCCTACCTGCTGGAAAAGCCGTCGGGCACGGTGATCGGCCTGAAGGATGCCCAGACCGCAATGGCGCAGGCTGAGCAGCAGGATGCCCAGCAGGTGTCCGGTGAGGATTACAGCGGCGACTGGGGAGAGCGCCATGATGAGGAGCTGGGCGCGGCCGGGCAGAGCCAGCAGACCAGCGGAGAGCCGGACTCCGTGGTGCCCGAGGAGGCGCAGTACACCGACCTGCCCCTGGATGCCGAGGGGTACCCTGTTGAATGAATCTGGTGGAAAAATGGGGGCAAAACTTCTGTTCAATAGCACCAAAATTTCTGGCTAAAAATCAGCAATATGGGATGATGAAAAAATAACGAAGCGGGTTTATAATAATAGTAGCATCCCGCAGCAAAATCGGCTGCGTCCGGAGTGGCAGGACCGTCCGGATCTGAAACGGGATGAAGTAAGGAGAAAATGATCATGAAGGAATTCCAGTATACTGTTAAGGATGCATGCGGCATCCATGCACGTCCGGCCGGTCTGCTCGTGAAGGTGGCCAAGGGCTTTGCCAGCACCGCTACCCTGGAAAAGGACGGCAAGAGCTGCGACCTGCGCAAACTGATGGCTCTGATGGGCATGGGTGTCAAGCAGGGCGACACCGTGACCGTGAAGGTGGAGGGCGACGATGAGGCCGCCGCTGCCGAGGCCATTCAGAAGTTCCTGACCGAGAACGTCTGATCTTTGAATCTGCGGACAAAAGCCCTTGCGGGAGACCCTGCGGGGGCTTTTTCGCACTAAATTCTCAACAAAGGAGAGAGAACGATGCAGGTAGGAACCGGTAAAAGCATTCTGAACGGCATTGCCATCGGCAAACTGAAGATCTACAAGAAAAAAGATACCGTGATCTCCACCGCCCAGGTCGCGGACACGGCGGCAGAGGAAGCCCGCTTTGAAGAGGCCCGGGCCAAGGCCATTGACCAGCAGACTGCCCTGTATGAAAAGGCACTGGCCGAGGCAGGCGAGGACATTGCCGAGGTGTTCAACATCCATGCCATGATGCTGGATGACGACGATTTTGTGGATGCCATCAAGGAGATCATCAACGGCCAGCACATGTGTGCGGAGTATGCCGTCAAGAAAGCGGGCGACAACCAGGCCGCCGTGTTTGCCGCCATGGACGACCCCTATTTACAGGCCCGCAGCGCCGATGTCATCGACATTGCCCAGGCTATGCTGGACATCCTGCAGGGCGTGGACAATGCCACCCTGCAGGGCACGGAGCCCAGCATCCTGGTGGCAGAAGATCTGGCACCCTCGGAGACGGTGCGGATGGACAAGAGCCTGCTGCTGGGCTTCATCACCCGGGAGGGAAGCTCCAACAGCCACACCGCCATCCTGGCCCGCAGCATGAACATCCCCGCCCTGATCCAGTGCAAGGAGATCCAGGAAGATTGGGACGGCAAGATGGCTGTGGTGGACGGCTACAACGCCTGCGTGTATGTGGACCCCACCCCCGATCTGCTGGAGAGCCTGAAAAAGCGCCAGCAGGAGGACCAGAAGAAGCTGGCCCTGCTGGCCGAGCTCAAGGGCAAGCCCAACACCACGCTGGACGGCAAGACCGTGCAGGTCTTTGCCAACATCGGCGGCATGAGCGATGTGGG
Source organism: Faecalibacterium sp. IP-3-29 (assembly GCF_023347335.1). Lineage (NCBI taxonomy): Bacteria > Bacillati > Bacillota > Clostridia > Eubacteriales > Oscillospiraceae > Faecalibacterium > Faecalibacterium sp. IP-3-29. The sequence goes on from NZ_CP094471.1 coordinate 229,156, forward strand.
CGCGGTCCAGCAGAACGACGCGGGCGGCGTGGGCCTGTTCCGCACCGAATTCGTTTACCTGAACTGCACGGATTACCCCACCGAGGAATACCAGTTCGAGGCCTACAAGCAGGTGCTGGAAAGCCTGGCTCCCAAAAAGGTGGTCGTGCGCACCTGTGATATCGGCGCGGACAAGACCGTGGACTACATGAAGCTGGACCACGAGGCAAACCCCGCGCTGGGCTACCGCGCCATCCGCATCTGCCTGACCCGCAGGGATTTCTTCAAGACCCAGCTGCGGGCCCTGCTGCGCGCTTCTGCCTACGGCAACATGAGCATTATGTTCCCCATGATCACCAGTCTGCGGGAGCTGCAGGATGCCAAGGCCGTGCTGGAGGAGTGCAAGGCAGAGCTGACCGCCGAGGGCAAGAAGTTCAGCGACAAGATCGAGGTGGGCACCATGATCGAGACCCCCGCCGCGGTTCTGGTGGCGGACGATTTGGCCCAGGAGTGCGATTTCTTCTCCATCGGCACCAACGACCTGACCCAGTACACCTGCGCGCTGGATCGCCAGAACGCCAAGCTGGAGCCCTTCTTTGATCCCCACCACCCCGCTGTGCTGAAGGCCATCCGGATGACCATTGAGGCGGGCCACCGCCACGGCATCTGGGTGGGCATCTGCGGTGAGCTGGGCGCGGATACCGCCCTCACCGAGACCTTCCTGCGGATGGGCGTGGACGAGCTGTCCATGAACGCCAAGAGCATCCTGCCCGTGCGCAAGATCATCCGCGGTGTGGATCTGAGCAAGCCCTCTGCCAAGAATGTCTGAGTTCCCCTGACGGAACCGTAAAAGGGGCTGCTGCGGCGCTCTCTGCCAACCAAAGTGTTGGCAAAGGCGCGCGGCAGCTCTTTTTTGATTGCAACAAGAAGCAAATTCACAAAACTGCCGCCTGACAAGCCGCAGTTTCATGGGTGAACGCTTCACAACGGTAAAGCTGGGTGCTATACTATACCTAAGTCGTATTTTTTGAACGCACTTCTGGAGATGAAAGATAGATATGACGCAATTCCTGATCCGCCGGTTCATCCGGCATCCCAATGATACCCAGAACCCCGCCACCCGCACGGCCTACGGCAACCTTGCCAGCGGTGTGGGCATGGCCTGCAACCTGCTGCTCTGCCTGGGCAAGCTGCTGGCAGGCACCCTGTTCGGCTCCATTGCCATCATGGCGGATGCTTTGAACAACCTCTCGGACGCTTCGTCCAACGTGGTCAGCCTCATCGGTTTCCGGCTGGCCGCCAAGGCCCCGGATGCCGAGCATCCCTACGGCCACGCCCGCTATGAATATCTGGCCGGTCTGGTGGTCAGTGTGACCATCCTGGGCATCGGCTTTTCCCTGCTCAAGGAATCGGTGGTCAAGGCGTTCCACCCCACCCCCGTGGTGTTCAGCTGGCTGAGCGTGGGTGTGCTGGCCGCATCCATCCTCGTCAAGCTCTGGATGAGCGGCTTCAACCGCACCATCGGCCGCACCATCGGCTCCGAGACCCTGATGGCCACCGCCGCCGACAGCCGCAATGACGTGCTGACCACCGGCGCGGTGCTGATCTCCACCGTGGTCTGCAGCCTGACGGGGTGGGCGCGGCTGGACGGCATCATGGGCGTGGCCGTGGCAGCCTTCATCCTCTGGTCGGGCTGGGGGCTGGTCATGGACACCCTGAGCCCCCTGCTGGGCGAGAGCCCCAGCCCGGAGCTGGTGGAGCACATTGAGCAGACGGTCATGGGCTATCCCGGCGTGCTGGGGATGCACGACCTCATGGTGCACGATTACGGCCCGGGGCATCAGTTCGCCTCCCTCCACATCGAGTTCCCGGCAGAGACCGACCCGCTCAAGGCCCACGATGTCATCGACAACATCGAGAACGATTTTATAAAGCGGGACGGCCTGCAGGTGACCATCCACTATGACCCCATCGTCACCACCGATGCGGCGGTGGGTGTGCTGCGCACCCGCCTGATGGAAAAGGCCCGCCAGCTCGACCCCTGCCTTTCGATCCACGACCTGCGCATCGTGCCGGGGGATACCCATACGAATGTCCTGTTCGATCTGGAGTTCCCGGCGGGCTATACCGGGAACAAGGACGAGATGCTGGCCGCCATGTGCCAGTTCGTCCATGAGCAGGACCCGAAATACAGCTGTGTGGTGAAAGTAGAGCAGAGCTATGCGTCTGCTGCCCACGAAAAATAAATTTGTGTTTTAGAGGGGAAGGAACTTATGCTGAACGAGACTTACCGCGGGATGCTGGCCCACAAGAGTGTCATCCGCGAGACCTTTATGTACGGCAAGCAGCGCGCGGCCCAGATCGGTTACGAGAACGTGTTTGATTACTCGCTGGGCAACCCCAGCGTGCCCTGCCCGGAGCAGTTCACCGCCGCCATGCAGGAGCTGCTGGCACAGGAGGACCCGGTGGCCCTGCATGGCTACTGCCCCAGCCAGGGCGACCCGGAGTTCCGCACCGCCGTGGCGGCCCACCTGAACAGGACCTTCGGCCTGCCCTATGCGCAGAAGGATATCTTTCCTACCACGGGCGCGGCGGGTGCCATTGCCCACGCCCTGCGCGCCGTGACCCGGCCCGGGGATGAGGTGCTGACCTTTGCCCCCTACTTCCCGGAGTACGGCCCCTATGTGGAGGGCACCGGTGCCCATCTCAGGGTGGTGCCGCCCCAGGCCCCGGCCTTCCAGCCCAATCTGGAGGCCTTTGAGCAGATGCTGACCGAGAAGGTCACCTGCGTCCTCATCAACACCCCCAATAACCCCACCGGTGTGGTCTACTCTGCCGACACCCTGACCCGGCTGGCGGAGATTCTGACCGAGAAGAGCAGGGCCTACGGCCACAACATCTTCCTTGTCAGCGACGAGCCCTACCGGGATATCGCCTTTGACGGCAGGGCTGTGCCCTACCCGGCAGCGTTCTACCCCCACACCCTGACCTGCTTCTCCTTCTCCAAGAGCCTGAGCCTGCCCGGTGAGCGCCTGGGCTACGTGGCCGTGCGCCCCGGCTGTGAGGGAGAGGAGGTGCTGGTGGATATGATGGCCCAGATCTCCCGTTTTACCGGCCACAACTGCCCACCCAGCATCATCCAGCGCGCCGTGAGCCGCTGCCTGGATGTGACCAGCGACCTGAGCGTCTACGAGACCAATATGGATCTGCTTTACAACAAGCTGAAAGCGCTGGGCTTTGAGGTCGAGCGGCCCGGCGGCACCTTCTATCTCTTCCCCAAGGCGCTGGAGGAGGATGCCAACGCCTTCTGCCGCAGGGCCCGGGAATTTGACCTGCTGCTGGTGCCCAGCGATACCTTTGGCGTAACGGGCTATGTCCGCCTTGCCTACTGCATCGACACCGAAAAGGTAAAGCGCAGCCTGCCCGCGCTGGAAAAGCTGGCGGCCGCGTATCAATAAAGCCGAACCTCCCGGCAGAGCATCTGGCAGTGCCGCCGGGGGTCACAGTATTTTTTGAAACAGAGGAAAGGGAAACTGTTATGGAAAAGATCAAGATGACCACGCCGCTGGTGGAGATGGATGGCGACGAAATGACCCGTGTGCTCTGGAAGATCATCAAGGAGGAGCTGATCCTGCCCTTTGTGGATCTGAAGACCGAGTACTACGATCTGGGTCTGCCCAACCGGGATGCCACCCAGGATCAGGTGACCATGGATGCCGCCCTTGCCAACAAGAAGTATGGCGTGGCAGTCAAGTGTGCTACCATCACCCCCAACGCCCAGCGCGTGGAGGAATACCACCTGCACCAGATGTGGAAGAGCCCCAACGGCACCATCCGCGCCGTGCTGGACGGCACCGTGTTCCGCGCGCCGATCATGATCGACAGCATCAAACCGGTGGTCAAGAACTGGACAAAGCCCATCACCATTGCCCGCCACGCCTACGGCGACGTGTACAAGTGCACCGAGTTCCGCATCCCCGGCCCCGGCAGGGCGGAGCTGATCTACACCGGCGACGACGGCTCCCGGCAGGCCGCCACGGTCTACAACTTTGAGTGTGCCGGTGTCCTGCAGGGCCAGTATAACAAGGACACCTCCATCTACAGCTTTGCCCGCAGCTGCTTCAACTATGCGCTGGAAAGCAAACAGGATCTCTGGTTCGGTGCCAAGGACACCATTTCCAAGAAGTATGACCACACCTTCAAGGACATCTTCCAGGAGGTGTACGATGCCGAGTACCGGGAAAAGTTCGAAGCCGCAGGCATTACCTATTTCTACAGCCTGATCGATGACATCGTGGCCCGTGTCATCCGCAGCGAGGGCGGCTTTGTCTGGGCCTGCAAGAACTACGACGGCGACGTGATGAGCGATATGGTCTCCACCGCCTTTGGCTCGCTGGCCATGATGACCAGCGTTCTGGTCAGCCCGGACGGCAACTATGAGTACGAGGCTGCCCACGGCACCGTGACCCGCCACTACTACAAGTACCTCAAGGGCGAGGCCACCTCCACCAACCCCATGGCCACCATCTTTGCCTGGAGCGGTGCCCTGAAAAAGCGCGGCGAGCTGGACAGCCTGCCCGCGCTGGTCCGGTTTGGCGAGGCGCTGGAGGCCGCCAGCCTGCAGACCCTCAATGACGGCATTATGACCAAAGACCTCTGCGGCCTGGCGGAGGGCATCACCCCCACCCAGGTGAACAGCGAGGAATTCATCCAGGCCATCCGCACCCGGCTGGAAGCAAAACTGGCATAAGCGCTGCATCACGGCCCCTGCCCCGGAACCCCGGCGGCGGGGGCTTTTTGCGCCTATACAAGGCGGTTGGCCTGTGCTACAATGGGAGCAGAAAAGGCGGTGACAGTATGCAGCATCATCCTCTGCCCGAATACCCCCGCCCGGCCCTGCGGCGGGACAGCTACGAGAACCTGAACGGCCTGTGGCAGTACGCCATCACCAGCTCTGCCGGGCTGCCCGCAAGGTGGGACGGCGACATTCTGGTGCCCTACTCCCCGGAGACGAAAGCCTCCGGCGTGGGGCGCACCCTGCAGCCCGGGGCGTGGCTCCACTACCACCGGAGCTTTGTCCCCCCGGCGGGCACCGGCGGGCGGGTGCTTCTCCACTTCGGGGCCGTGGACTATGCCTGCGCCGTGCAGGTCAACGGCCATCTGGTGGGGGGCCACCGGGGCGGCTACTGGCCCTTTGCGCTGGATATCACCGATGCGCTGAATCCTGCCGGCCATGACCGGCTCTGGGTAGCCGTGCAGGACCCCACCGGCACCGGCGTGCAGGCCCGGGGCAAGCAGACCCTCCGGCCCGGCGGGATGTTCTACCCGGCCCAGAGCGGCATCTGGCAGACCGTCTGGCTGGAGCGGGTGCCGGAGAATTACATCACGGAGCTGACCGTCACCCCGGACTATGATGCCCGCACCGTGACCGTGAAAGCCCATACTTCCCTGCCCGGCGGGGCGGCGAACCTGTGGGCCGTGGTGCGTGCCGGGGGCGTGACCGTTGCCGAGGACTGGGGCAGCGACGAGGCCGACCGGGACGGTGCGGTGACCCTGCACATCCCGGAGGAGCATTTCTTCCCGTGGAGCCCGGACAGCCCGTTTTTGTACGACCTGACCGTGGGCACCACGCAGGGAGAAGAGGAGCAGCGCGACACCGTGCACAGCTACTTTGCCCTGCGCAAGTGGAGCTGTGCGCCGGATGTCCACGGGATCATGCGCTTCTGCCTGAACGGCAAGCCCATCCTGCTCAACGGCCTGCTGGATCAGGGCTACTGGCCCGAGGGCCTGTACACCCCGCCCAGCGATGGGGCAGTGGTGCGGGAACTGCAGACCATAAAAGAGCTGGGCTTCAACCTTCTGCGCAAGCACGCCAAGATCGAGCCGCAGCGCTGGTATTACCACTGCGATAAGCTGGGCCTCATCGTCTGGCAGGACATGGTGAACGGCGGCGGGCCCTACAAGCTCTGGTTCGTGACCTACCTGACCAACGTGTTTCAGCCGCTGCTCCGCCGCCTGCCCGACGCAAGGCCCCTTTGGGGCCTGCTGGGCCGCGAAACGGAAGCGGGCAGGGAAGAATATGCCCGGGAGCTGGAAGCTACGGTAAAGGCCCTGCAGTGCCACCCCTGCGTGGGCTGCTGGGTGCCCTTCAATGAGGGGTGGGGGCAGTTCGATGCCGCCGGGGCCGTGGAGGCCGTCCGCAGGCTGGACGATACCCGCCTTGTGGACGAGGCCAGCGGCTGGTACGATCAGGGCGGGGGAGATGTGGATTCCCTGCACAACTATTTCTATCCGCTCCGGGTCAGGCCCCGGAGCCGGGTGGTGGCCCTGAGCGAATACGGCGGCATTGCCTGGCCCATGCCCGGCCATGAGCCGCCCCGCAGGGCGTATGGCTACGGCACGGCAAAGAGCCGGGCCGAGCTGACCGCCCGCTGGAAAAAGCTGCAATTGGAAACGGTGCTCCCTCAGCTGAAAAAGGGGCTTTCGGCCCTGGTGTACACCCAGGTGAGCGATGTGGAGGACGAGGTGAACGGCCTGTTTACCTACGACCGCGCCGCCATCAAGCCCGACCCCGCCGCTGTGCGTGCCGTGAACCAGGCGCTGGAAGCGGCGTTTGAGAAAGCGACAGAATAAAAATAGAAGGCTGTTACCCTGTAACTCCCTCAGTCACGGCTTCGCCGTGCCAGCTCCCTCTCGAAGGGAGCCTTGGCGTAACGGTGAACTGTGAAAGCCTCCCTCTCAGAGGGAGGTGGCATCGCGTCAGCGATGACGGAAGGAGTTTAGGCAACAGCCTTTTTGCATATCAATAAAAACTTAGTTGGTGCTGCTGTTCACGATCTTGGAAGCGGGCATCCTGTTCATGGCGGAGCTGCTCAGGTTGTGCTCCAGAGAAGCGCCGTAGGCGGTCAGCGCCTCGGAGAGCTCCTCCCCCTTCATATCGTTGAGCACCTGTCCGCGCAGGTCGTCCAGCGCCTTCAGGCTCAGGGGGTCGAGCCGCAGGGCGGCCATCAGGGCGTAGCTGTTGTACTTCACAGCCGCTGCCTGCCCGATGGACAGGCCCCGGATGGTGTCGGCGGCACCCTCTGCGGTAAAGGCAGAGGTCACGGTGCTGTCCCCGATGAGCTCCAGAGAAGGTGCATTGGAATCGGAGGAATAGGTGGAGCCCAGCACGGCGTAGACCTCCGGCAGGGCGGAGGTGACCACGCTGGAGAAGTAGCCCAGCAGGGCGCTGCTGAAATCGGAATCGCTCAGGCCGGTCAAGGAAGCAGCGTAGGCATTGGTCTGATCCACGGCATCCTGTACCAAATCCAACATCTCGCTGGTCTGGTCCTCATCGGCAGAGGCATAGGTGCTGGTGTTGTAGAGCGGGATGGTGTAATAGGCCAGCTCATACATGTTGTTCTCCAGATGGCTGGTCAGGTCGGCATCCGACACCGGGGTCTCGCCGTCCACGCCGTAGACCAGCTCCAGCAGGTCGGTGCTCTTGATGAGGATGCGCTCAAACCGCTGGACGGTGTTCAGGCCGATGCCGTTGGCCTTGTAGGTGTCGCCGTACTGCTCCATCAGCTGGGAGGCGTAGCTGTCGGCCTGTGCTTCCTCTTCTGCGGTCAGCTGGCCGCCCAGCTCCTCAAAGCGGGTCTCGATGGCGGCGTAGGTCTCAAGGTTCTCCATGGTTTTCTGGCTCACATAGTCGCTGACAGTGGCGGTCTCGCCGCTGTCGGCATCCACGGTGATGGTCTGCTTCAGGAAGGCCTTCACATCGGTGGCATCCTGCTCCGAGGTGGCCAGATCAGCGGCCTTCTGGTAAGCGTCGTACTGGGCCAGCAGATACAGGCCCGAGGTGATGTCCACCGTGCCGATGGTGCCCACCGAATCCGGGGTGGAGCCGCAGGCGGCAAGGGAAAATACCATTGCCACGGCGGCAAGAAGTGCGATCAGTTTCTTTTTCATTGTTATGCTCCTGTCGTTCGGATCGCCCGCCCTCTTCGTCAGCGCAAGCGCGCTGCCACCTCTCCCAAGGGGAGAGGCTTTGGCAATTCCCCGCAAGGTCTTGGGGAGCCGCCAGAGGCTCCCCCTTTGGGGGAGCTGGCAAAGCCTATTGGCTTTGACTGAGAGGGTGAGGCCGTTAATCTTTCAAAATATCCTGCATCGCCCGGAGGATGCTCTGCAGCAGCTCCAGCGGCTTTTCCTCTTTTTGCAGGGTGACGGAGAGGTAGGGCTTTGCGCCGGCCCCGGTGACAACGCGGCCGTTGAAGGCCACCAGCAGGCCCTGGATCATCCGGAGGTCCAGCTGCTCCACCTGCAGCACCAGGGTGTCCTTTTTCTGGGTCACCTCGTACACGCCCACAGCGGTGGCCTGCACCCGCGCCAGCGAGACATTGACCAGATCGCTGACTGAGGGCGGCGGGTCGCCGTAGCGGTCGATGAGCTCGTCCAGCACATCGGCGGCATCCTCGGGGGTCTGGATGGCTGCGATCCGCTTGTAGGCTTCAATGCGGCCCGGCCCGTCGGCAATGTACGTTTCGGGGATGTAGGCATCCACCCGCAGGTCGATCAGGCACTCGCTCTTGTCGCGCTGCACAGGCTCGCCCTTGGCCCGGGCGATGGCCTGCCCCAGCATTTTTACATAGAGGTCGTAGCCCACGGCCTCCATGTGGCCGTGCTGGCTGTGGCCCAGCAGACTGCCTGCGCCGCGGATCTGGAGATCGCGCATGGCGATGCGGAAGCCGGAGCCGAAGGCTGTGAACTCCCGGATGGCGGAAAGCCGTTTCTGGGCGATGTCGGTCAGGGTCTTGTCCCGCCGGAAGGTGAAGTAGGCATAGGCCTTGCGGCCGGAGCGGCCCACCCGGCCCCGGATCTGGTACAGCTGGGCAAGGCCCATCCGGTCGGCATCCTCAATGATAAGGGTGTTGCAGTTGCGCACATCAATGCCCGTTTCGATCAGGGTGGTGCAGACCAGAATGTCGATCTCGCCGTTGAGCAGATGCTGCCAGACCGGGTTCAGCTCCTCCTCGGTCATCTTGCCGTGGGCAATGCCCACCCGGGCACCGGGCACCAGCTGGCTGACATGGGCGGCGGTGGACTCGATGTTGTCCACCCGGTTGTGCAGGTAGTACACCTGACCGCCCCGGGCCAGCTCCTTTTTCATGGCTTCGGCAAGGATGACATCGTTGTACTCCAGCACAAAGGTCTCCACGGGCTGGCGCTCAATGGGCGGCTGCTCGATGGTGGACAGGTCGCGGATGCCGCTCATGGCCATGTTCAGGGTGCGGGGGATGGGCGTGGCCGAGAGGGTCAGCATATCCACGCCGATAAAGTTTTCCTTCAGCTTCTCCTTGTGCTTCACGCCGAACCGCTGCTCCTCATCGATGATGACAAGGCCCAGGTCGTGGAAACGCACATCCTTGGAGAGCAGGCGGTGGGTGCCCACCACAATGTCCACACTGCCGGACTGCAGGCCCCGCAGGGTCTCCTTTTGCTGTTTCGCGGTGCGGAAGCGGGAGAGCATCCCGATCTTCACCGGGAAGGCCTCCATCCGGGAGAGCAGGGTGTTGTAGTGCTGCCAGGCCAGCAGGGTGGTGGGGGCCAGAAGGGCGCACTGCTTGCCGCCCATCACGCACTTGAAGGCCGCGCGCAGGGCAACTTCGGTCTTGCCCACGCCCACGTCGCCGCAGAGCAGGCGGTCCATCGGGTAGGGCTTTTCCATGTCCTGCTTGATCTCGGCGGTGGCGTGGAGCTGGTCGTCGGTCTCATCGTACTCAAAGCGGGTCTCAAAATCATTCTGCCAGTCGCCGTCGGGCGGGAAGGCGTATCCCTGTGCCTGCCTGCGCCGGGCGTACAGCTCAATGAGCTCCTGGGCCATCTCCTCGGTGGCTTTTTTCACCTTGGCGCGGGTGCGCTGCCATTCGGTGCCGCCCAGCTTGGCCAGCTTCACCTTTTCCTCATCGCCGGGGGCGGTGTAGCGGCTGAGCAGGTCCAGCTGGGTCACAGGCACATAGAGCACATCGGAGCCGGAATACTGGATCTTCAGGTAATCCTTGATGGCACCCTGCACTTCCAGCCGCTGGATGCCCGCATACATGCCGATGCCGTGGCTCTGGTGCACCACATAGTCCCCGGGCTTGATGTCCGAAAGGCTGGACAGGGCATTTTTGTTCTTTTTGCGCTTTTTGTTCTCGGCGGCGGTTTCCTCGTCCAGCCCGTGCCGCCGGGAGGAGATGACCGCCGCGTGGGCAAAGGGGAAGGTGCAGCCTGCGGTCAGGTGGCCGGGCAGCACCTGCACGATGCCTTTGGCCGGGCGCACGTCCCGGCTCATGCTCACGGAGTAGCCCTTGTCTGTCAGGTCCCGGGTCAGGGCGGCGGCACCCTTGGGGGTGCCGGAGAAGAGGGTGATGGCATAGCCCTGGGCGATCAGCGGGTCAAGATCCTCCCGCAGGGAGGCCAGGTCGCCGCCCCAGTTGGGGGCCGCAAAGGCCTCCACGTTGATGAGGTCTTTCAGCTTGAACTCGTTCATCCCCCGCAGGAAGTTCTCACACAGCAGGGTGCTCTGTTTCTGGGCCGCGATGGCAAGGTCGTCCATGGTCTGGTAGAGCACGTCCAGCCCGGGGCAGAGCACGCCCTCCTCCAGCAGGCCGGTCAGCTCCTCGCCCCGGCGGTACTCGGTGGCCTTCTGGGCATCCCGGATGCCGCCCACCTCGTCCAGCACGAAGATGGGGTTGTCCAGATGGTCCAGCAGGGTGGCGGGCTGCGGGTAGCGGATGCCGTAATACTTGTCCATGGCTTCGGGCATCAGGCCGGAATCCAGCTGAGCAAGGTCGGCCTCTGTGGCCTTTTCCATGGCGGTACGCTTTTTGCCTCGCGCCTTTTTGATGGCTCCGCGCAGAGCCTCAGCCGTCTCGGCGGTGCTGCCGAACAGCACCTCGCGGGCGGGGGAAAGGTAGATCTTTTCCAGACTGCCGTCCCGGCGCTGGGTCAGCAGGTCGAAGGAGGCCAGCGAATCGATCTCATCGTCCCAGTATTCCACACGGGCGGGCTGGTGCATGTCCGGCGCGTAGATGTCCACGATATCGCCGCGCACACTGAACTGGCCCGGGCCGTCCACTTGACTGCGCCGGACGTACCCGGCGGCAAAGAGCCGCGCCACCAGCGCTTCCCGGTTGTAGACCATGCCGGGCTTGAGGGTGAGAGTGTTCCGCAGGAACTCATCCCGGGGCACCGTGTATTGCAGCAGCGCCTCGGCGGGCACGCAGACGGCGTTCAGCCGCCCGCCCGCCAGCGCGCCCAGCACCGAAAGGCGGCGGTACTCGTACTCACGGCCCGCGCCCTCCACCGGCCGCAGCATGAAGTCCCGGGGCGGGAACACCGCCGCGGTCAGGCCCAGCGCCTTGAGGTCGTCTGCAAAGTGGGTAGCCTCGGCCTCGCCGGGGGTCACGATGCACAGCACCCGGTCAAGGTCCTTTTGCAGGGCGGCGTACAGCAGGGCACGGCCCGCAGGCGGCAGGCCGAACAGCGCCGCCGGGCCCGGGGTGTGCAGGCTCTCCGCGATCTTCTGATATTCCGCTGTGCTTTTCAGCAGCGCTTCGTACATCGTAGACCTCCTCTCGTCTAAACCTCTCAGCCTTCGCTGGCGCTCGGCAGCTCCTCTATTAGGGGGGCTTGGCATATCGTCGTGTTTTCGAGCCCCGGCGCTTCGCTTCTGTTTGCCCGCCGGCAGATGTTCGTTTTGGAGCCGCAGGCGATCATATCGAAAAATAAACCCTATGCCAAGGCCTCTCCTACTAGGAGAGGTGGCATTGCGCAGCAATGACGGAGAGATTTATCCTCCCTCACCCATTATACTTGCTCTGCGCCAGACCCAGCTTACCGTCCATGATAAGCTTTGTGGCGGCTTCAAGGTCGGGGGAGCGGTCAGCCATGGCCTTTGCGTCCTCCGGCGGGAACTTGCCCAGCACCCAGTCGGCAAGGTCATAGTCCGGGCGGGGCTTGGCACCCACGCCGATGCGGATGCGGGGAAAGTTCTCCCCGCCCAGCCGGGCAATGATGCTCTTCAGGCCGTTGTGCCCGCCTGCCGAGCCGGAGGGCCGGATGCGCAGCTTGCCGGGGGCCTGGGTGATATCATCGCACAGGACGATGACGTGGTCGGCAGGGATCTTGAAAAAGCCCGCCAGCGGGGCGATGGAATCGCCGGAGAGGTTCATGTAGGTCAGGGGTTTCAGCAGCACCACCTTGTGGCCATCCACCTCGCCCTGGCCCCACAGGCCCTGAAACTTGGTTTTGCTGACGCTGATGCCCCATTTGCCCGCCAGAGAGTCCAGCGCGGCAAAGCCCGCGTTGTGGCGGGTGCCCTCGTATTTTGCTTCGGGGTTGCCAAGGCCCGCGATCAGCCAGATGTCGTTTGCATTCATAGTTGTTGTTTTGCCTTTTCTTTTTTGCTTAAAATAATGTGTGGTACAGTTCTTTAGTATAACATACGCGCGAAGAAAAAGAAATCTGTTTTGCGGGAAAAACACAAAGCCGCCCTATATCAGTACAGATACAGGGCGGTGCTTTTTGTATAATACCTTATAAGGTGGCGGGAGAGTTACTTGTTCTGCTCCTCCTCCAGCTTCTGCTTTTTGGCGATATAGGCCTCCATCTTGGGGGCGGCCCAGCCCTCAAGGTTGGTCTGGCGGTCGCGGGCGATGCCCAGCGCCTGGGCGGGCACATCCTTGGTGATGGTGCTACCGGCGGCGGTGTAGGCACCGTCGCCCACCTTGACCGGAGCCACAAGGTTGGTGTTACAGCCAATGAAGCAGTAATCGCCGATCTGGGTGCGGAACTTATCCTTGCCGTCGTAGTTGCAGGTGACGGTGCCGCAGCCGAAGTTGCAGTACTTGCCCACATCACTATCGCCGATGTAGGTCAGGTGGCTCACGGTGTTGCCCCGGGCAAAGTTGGAGTTCTTGGTCTCCACATAGGCACCCAGATGCACGCCGTAGTCGGTGACAGTGTTCACTCGCACATGGGTGAAGGGGCCGATGTTGTTGTGGGGGCCCAGATGGCTGCCGTAGACCTGGCTGGCGTTGACAGTGGTGCCCTCGTCCACGATGCTGTCCTCGATCAGGCTGTTGGGGCCGATGACGCATCCTGCGCCGATGACCGTCTTGCCGCGCAGGATGGTGCCCGCCAGAATGGTGGCTCCCGGGGCGATGACAACGCCTTCGTCGATCTGGACGGTACGGTTCTCAATGTTCACGCCGTTGGCGATGTGAAAAAGCAGGATGTTCTCGCGCCGGCTTTCGGCAGCGTCCAGTTTGGCGCGTGCTGCGGCCAGAGCTTCGTTGGAAATGGTTTCCATAAATAGTGTCCCTCCTTGGGAAGGTGTGGTATTTTGTTGTATCCATGAGGGAGAAATTCCGGCCCGTTCCGCAGGTGGAATTCCACCGAAAATTTTAATGGATAACAGCATGTATCCCAGATGCGGAAAAATGGCTCTGTAAAACAAAAAACCTCTCGAACTTTCTCCCATTTTATAATAGCGGAAAACTGGGTAAATTTCAAGGGAATTGCACAAAATTTATCAAACAAATTCGGTGTTTTGCCCGGTGGCAATGTGGGAATTTTCTGGTATAATAGTTTAGCATTCACAAGACAATGTTCATCAGCTTTGAGAAAAAAGTGCGATGAGACCGCCGGGCGTGGCACCGGGGGTCACCAAATGGGAGGTAAACACGCATGAGCAAAAAGTATCTGTACTACTTCAGCGAGGGCAACGATGCCTTCGGCGGCGACAAGGTCACCATGAAGAATACTCTGGGCGGCAAGGGTGCCGGTCTGGCAGAGATGACTGCTGCCGGTATGCCGGTTCCCCAGGGCTTCACCATCACTACGGATGCCTGCACCCAGTACTATGCAGACGGCCGTCAGATCAATGACGATATCACTGCTGACATCTTCGAGCATCTCAAGGGTCTGGAAGAGATCACCGGCAAGAAGTTTGGCGACAACACCAACCCCCTGCTGGTCTCTGTCCGTTCCGGTGCCCGTCAGTCCATGCCCGGCATGATGGATACCATCCTGAACCTGGGCCTGAACGATGAGGCTGTGGAAGGTCTGGCCAAGAAGACCGGCAACGCCCGCTTCGCATACGACTGCTACCGCCGCTTCGTGCAGATGTTTGCAGACGTTGTTATGATGGTCCCGAAGAGCCTGTTCGAGGTCGAGATCGACAAGATGAAGGAAGCCAAGGGCGTTAAGAACGACGTGGACCTGACGGCTGACGACCTGAAGGAACTGGTGGGCGTCTTCAAGAAGATCTACGAGGAGAACGAGGGCAAGCCGTTCCCCCAGGATCCCCGTGATCAGCTGATCGAGGCAGTCAAGGCCGTCTTCCGCAGCTGGGACAACCCCCGTGCAAATGTTTACCGCAAGATGAACGAGATCCCCTACGAGTGGGGCACCGCTGTCAACGTGCAGCAGATGGCATTCGGCAACTCCGGCGACCGTTCCGGCACCGGCGTTGCATTCACCCGTGACCCCGCCACCGGTGCAAAGAAGCTGATGGGCGAGTACCTGATCAATGCACAGGGCGAGGACGTCGTCGCAGGCGTGCGCACTCCTTCTCCCATCAGCCACCTGAAGGATCAGATGCCTGAGGTGTACGATCAGTTCGTTGAGATCGCAACCCGTCTGGAGAACTACTTCCGCGATATGCAGGATATGGAGTTCACCATTGAGGACGGCCACCTGTACATGCTGCAGACCCGTAACGGCAAGCGTACCGCTCAGGCCGCTCTGCAGATCGCATGCGACCTGGTGGACGAGGGCATGATCACCGAGCAGGAGGCTGTCCTGCGCGTGGAGCCCAAGCAGCTGGATACCCTGCTGCATCCTCAGTTCGACGCCGCTGCCCTGAAGGCCGCCGAAGTCGTCGGCAAGGGCCTGGCAGCTTCTCCCGGTTCCGCCTGCGGCCAGATCGTCTTTACTGCTGAGGAAGCAGAGGAGATGGTCAAGTCCGGCAAGATGAAGAAGGTCGTTCTGGTCCGTCTGGAGACTTCTCCCGAGGACATCGTGGGCATGCAGGTGTCTCAGGGCATCCTGACCGTCCGCGGCGGCATGACCAGCCACGCAGCCGTTGTTGCCCGTGGTATGGGCACCTGCTGTGTCTCCGGCTGCGGCAATGACAACGAGGTCAAGATCGATGAGGAGGCCAAGACCTTCGAGATCAACGGCCACAAGTTCGTTGAGGGCGACTGGATCTCCATCGATGGCTCCACCGGCAACATCTACGGCGAGCAGGTCGCAACCGTGGCCGCTACCGGCAACAAGAACTTCAACCGCTTCATGGGTTGGGCAGACGCAGCTCGTCAGCTGCTGGTTATGACCAACGCCGATAACCCCCGCGATGCACAGCAGGCCGTTGACCTGGGTGCTGAGGGCATCGGCCTGTGCCGTACCGAGCACATGTTCTTTGCTGAGGACCGCATCAAGGCTGTCCGTGAGATGATCTGCGCCCGTACCGTGGAAGAGCGCGAAGCTGCTCTGGCCAAGGTCGAGCCGTTCCAGCAGGGTGACTTCGAGGCCATGTACCGCATCATGGGTGAGCGCCCGATGACCATCCGCTACCTGGATCCCCCTCTGCACGAGTTCCTGCCCACCAAGGACGAGGACATCAAGGAACTGGCTGCCGATATGGGCATGACCTTCGATGACCTGAAGAACGTGGTTGCTTCTCTGCACGAGTTCAACCCCATGATGGGTCACCGTGGCTGCCGTCTGGCTGTCACCTATCCCGAGATCGCTGCTATGCAGACCCGCGCTGTGATCAAGGCTGCCCTGAACGTCTCCGCTGAGACTGGCTGCATGATCACCCCGCACATCATGATCCCGCTGGTCGGCGAGGTCAAGGAGCTGAAGTTCGTCAAGGATGTTGTCGTCAAGGTCGCTGATGAGCTGATCGCTGCTGCTGGCGTTGACATGAAGTATCAGGTCGGTACCATGATCGAGATCCCCCGTGCAGCCCTGACTGCCGGTGAGATCGCCAAGGAGGCTGAGTTCTTCAGCTTCGGCACCAATGACCTGACCCAGATGACCTTCGGCTTCAGCCGTGATGATGCTGCCAAGTTCCTGGGCGCATACTACGAGAACAAGATCTACGAGAGCGATCCGTTCCAGCACCTGGATCAGATCGGCGTGGGCAAGCTGGTCAAGATGGCCGCACACGATGGCCGTGAGACCCGTCCCGACCTGGGCCTGGGCATCTGCGGTGAGCACGGCGGAGATCCCACGAGCGTGGAGTTCTGCCACAACGTCGGTCTGGACTACGTCAGCTGCTCTCCCTTCCGTGTGCCCATTGCACGTTTGGCTGCTGCTCAGGCTGCGATCAAAAATCCCAGAAAGTGAGATTGTTGCATGAAGATGCACTAATCGCGCAAAACATGGGAAGATAAACGTATGATAAACCCTCCCCGGTGAAACTGAATGGTTTTGCCGGGGAGGGTTTTGGTTTTAGAAACTTAAATAAATTTTAGGAGGACTTAAGTAGGATGAAAGTCGTAGATCATGAAACAAGCAAAGAAGAAAACCAAAAATGGGGCAATATAGCAAGAATAAGGGCTATCGATCCAGATTTTAATGCGGTGATTGAAGCGTTAGAAAAAGAAGCAAACGAAAAAATAGAAGTTAAAAAAGTAGAAGTAGAAGGGTTAATGAGGGATGTTAATAGAGAATATAAAAAAGAAGTGTCTAAAATTGAGTCTCAGTATATGAAAGAAAAGCAAGAAATTGATGAGAAGCACAGGAATAAGGTACTTGAACAGTATGAAGTGTGGATACAGAAAAAACATGGAAATAGCATTTATAAAAAATTGAAGGAGCAAAGGTATTTTATATCGCTTAGACAATATCTGATTTCAAAATGGTTGGAAGAAAAAGGAGTTGACTGGGATCCATTTGAGGAAAAAAAATCAGATGAAAAATTGCGAGAAGATTATAATATAGAAGCAGAAGTTGTTTTGGATGATGCAATAAAACCCCTTAGAGAGAGGTTATACAGAATATTGGATATTTTGCTTGGGAAAGTTATCTCTCTGCAAGAGGGAATTTTAAAAGTTCGAGATATTCTGTCGATTAATAAAGAAATCCAGTTGACAAGAGCAGTTAAAGATTTTTTTGATTTGCTTCTTTTTGAATCAGAGGAAACAACGAGTGAGGAAATCGTGGATGAAGAAATATTGAGTGACTACGATATTATTGGTAATATCAGGTGTGGAAGAACAAATAGATTGGATGAGCGCGTTATTGACCAAGTTAAGACGGGAATGCGGTCATTACTTCAAATTCCTGGAACACAACTTACTGGAGACATCATTGAAGAACGGTTGGGAATTTTGTTTGGAACAAAAAAAGAGGAAGCGATTAGAGTGTATAGTAATATATCTTTCTGCATTACGCAAACGGAAGGTTTTCTAACGGAGCGAGAAAAAGTTGTTTATTTTTCATTGGTGAAAAGGATATTGGATGATGCAGAGAGTGCTATTAGGCAGCTAGATGATGAAATGAAAAAACTTTTGAAGAATGAGGAAAGCAAGCAAATAGACAATGTTGGAAATAAGATAGAAATAGAATACGCACGCATTAAGGCGGAAATGAAAAGCTTCTAAATAACAAAATCCACGGAGAAAGGAAATGATTTTACTTTTCTCCGTGGATTTTTCTGTTTGGAAGAGAATTTTCAACATCAATCAACATCGGTAGTGAGAATGTTAATAAAAATTTAATAATTTTATCCCGAAAATCAAACGAAACTATGATGATTTTCTGAACGCAAATCCTAACGCTGTGAATGCGTGACGTGATATCATACAGCCAGGCCCAAGGGATAAGTCCAAAGGCAATATAAATTATATGGAGGTCATATTATGACACAAATCAAGAACATCAACGCTATGCAGGAATTAACAGAAGTGCAGGAAGACATGGCGGACACCCACGATAAGTTTCACAATAAGAGTCTAAAAGGCAAAAAAGGATACATCACCTTTGCACGAACGAAGGAGGGAATGTTCATCTGCGGTGATGGAGAAAGCAGCGTAATCAAAGGAATCCAAGCCAGAGTTCTAGTTGGCAAAGAAGTCCTTGCAGATTGCTACTGGACTGAAAAAGAGGGGATAAATCTGTGCCCGATTACGTTTAGTACCTACACCGATGATGAAAACGATCAAATCATTGGCAGCGTTTTTATTCAGGGTGGGTCAATGAAATCGCCAGTCATTACAGATTCCTTTAAAGACATCAAACCTGATGCTGAGTACAAAATCATGGTCCATGTCTGGAACAATGATTTTGGCTATCTTTGGACGAATATCAATCGACCCAATGGTTTGACACGGATCGATTACCTAATTATGAGTGGTGGTTGGGGTCAAGAAAACCCCGTCCAAAATCTGGTGGAACAGTGCTACTTCAAGAAAGGCAGCGTGGAGGAAACTAGCCATGAGCAAATCTAAAATCGAGGATAGACTTAACACAATGCGCCATAAACAGGCACAACCGACAGATAGTTTAATCCTTGCAGAATCAGCTGAGGGAAAAGATTTTTCTCAAGAGCTGTCCAAAGCGCAACCTTTTGATGAAATCCCTTCTTTGACTGAGAAGCAGGTAGCGTTTGGAATGTGCAATCCACAAGCACATCTTGATGCAAAACAAGAAAAACTTGAAAGATTTAAGAAAAAACGAGCGGAGAAAAAGTTGGCACTCGCCATCGACAAAAGTTCGTTCCCGAATCCAACGGAAGATTACGATGCACGCTCTGTTGCAGCACCGAACAACCCTAGTTTTGAAGAACTGCTGGAGATCGGGATGAAACTTCAAAATCAGCCTGCTCCGCCCTCTCCTGAAGAACCAATTGTCAAAAAGGGACCCAAAACACAGTCTCTTGTGGGAATGACAAGGGAACTCCAAAAGAAGGTCTCGATCATCTCTTACCATGGCGCACTCTACTTCTTCAATGGGCGTTATTACGAATATCTGGACACAGATCGATTGTTAATGCTGTACCGCGAGTATGTGGACTACGACCTTAACCACGAATCGAGTCTGTATGGGCATAAAGACCTTTATCAGTGCTGTGCTACCGATCCGGAAATCCAGCGCGAGGAGCCGAAAGGTGAGCCGATTTATGCACCACTGAAGAACGGCATTTTCGTCCTTGGAGAGGAAAAACTGTATCCACATAGTCCGGATCAGCTGACATTTACCTGCATCAAGGCCAAATACGATCCACAGGCAAAATGCCCGGTATTTGACCGTTTTCTGTGGCAGATCACACATGGAAACCCGCAGCTTCTGGAACGATTCTGGATGGCAATCGGCTATCTGTTTATCTATCCGGCTCGTGGAAAATTCTTCATCCTCATGGGCTATGCCAGAGATAGCGGCAAGAGTGTTTTGGGAAACTTTATTCAGCGGCTTTATCCTAAGGAGTCAGTCAGTAACCTGCGGCTCAGTGAGATGAAGGGAACGTTTGCGCTGATGCCCTTACTCAGTTCCGTTATCAATTTTGAGCTTGATATGCCAAACACAAAGCTCAATGCGGAGGCCATTTCCCGCCTTAAACAGATCACAGGAGGTGACTCAATCGATGTTCAACGCAAATACCTTAGTTCTGTGGTGCTTACGAGGCGAATCAAGTTCGTCTTTGCCAGCAACCATCCTCCTTGCATCGAAGGCGAGGACGATGCTCTGCTCAAACGTATCGTTTATCTCCCGTTCGACACATCCATTCCAGATGACCAGCAGGACCCGAATCTTGAGGAAAAAATCTGGAAGGAACGAAATGCCATTGTCACAAAGGCACTGCGGTATGCTCAGAAACTGGTGGAGTTAAACTACAGATTTCCTGAAATTCCGCAGGTGGACCGGGCAAAATGTTCGACGAAGGACTCTTACAGCAGGAGCGTGAAGCCATTTGTAGAGGAATGCTGTGAAAGGTGTGATCCGAGTGTATCCACATCACTGGAAGACTTGTACAATGCTTATCTTGGCTACTGCAAGGAGAAGGACGAATGGGCATGCAGCCAATCAGATTTCAGGGAAACCTTGGAAAAGCTTGGTCTGGAGCATCATCGTTCGCGGTGTCCGAACAGCGGTATGACGATATACACGAATCCTGTATCAGCATTCAAGGGCATTCGGCTTCTTCCGTAATGCTGAAATTTTCGATGATATGTTATATCACCGAATCCAAGCATAACAACGAACAGGAGGTGTCACAAATGCTGGAGGTTGACGACAAGGCAATGGCCTACTATCTGATTGAGGCTCTCTTTGCAGGGGGATATATCAACAACCCTACATATCAGAACTTCCTTCAAATGAAGCATGAGCAGGAGGAAGAGGAACCGCCTGCAAAGGCTTCCTAAACCGCAGCGAAAGGCTCTGATGGAGGATTTTCCATCAGAGCCTTTCTTTTTGCCTGAAAAAGCATAAAATCAACGGAGGTATGTATGAGAGCTGTAGTGTATGCGCGTGTTTCAACAGAACACGAGGCACAGATCAATGCACTGGAAAACCAGCTGGAATGGTATAAAATCGAAGCTTCACGCCATTCCGACTGGGAAATTACAGAGGTCTATGTGGATCAGGGCATCACAGGAACGCAGGCGCAGAAAAGGCCGGAGTTCCTACGTATGATGGAGGATGCCAGAAAAGGTAAATTCGACCTGATTATTACAAGAGAAGTAAGCCGTTTTGCACGAAATACGGTGGATGCTCTGTCCTATACCCGTGAACTGAAGGCAATGGGGGTCAATGTGTTTTTCATCAATGACGGCATCAATACGGCAACCAACGATGGAGAACTCCGTCTGACGATCATGTCCTCTATGGCGCAGGATGAAAGCCGGAAGATTTCAGAGCGAGTAAAGGCTGGGCAGAAAATCAGCCGGGAAAAACACGTTTTGTATGGCAGCGGAAACATTTTGGGATACCGCAGGGAGAACGGAACCTACATTCCGGACCCGGATCAGGCCGAAACTGTGAGGCTGATTTTCCAGATGTATTCGGATGGCGAAAAAGGGCTTACTAAAATCGTAAACGAGTTATATCGGTTGGGACGACTGGATGCAGGCGGTCATGTATCATGGGACGCTTCCAAAGTGAGCCGTGTTTTGCACAATGCAACCTACAAAGGCTGCATCTGCTATAACAAATCCCACAGTGACGGCTATCTGACGCAGAAACGTGTGAAAAATCTGGACGAGAGCAGCTACGTCTATGTGAAAGGGGATTTTGAGCCGTTGGTATCAGAAGAGATGTGGGACAGATGCCAACAGATTCTGCTGGCACGGTCTGCACGGGTCATCGATGAGAACGCCAAAAAGCACAAATATATGCGTAATACGCCAAAATCTGTCTGGACAGCAAAGCTGCGGTGTAGCTGTGGAGCGGGCTTTATCCAGTTCAAATGGAGAGTAAACCGTGACGGGGCAGTTGTTCACGGGTTTCAGTGCTACCGCCGTACACGCAGGCCAAGCATCAGCTACTTACAGGAACATGGTCTGGATTTGGGGATCAGCTGCCAAATCAAAGCCATCAGTGAATGGAAGCTGAATCTAATGGCATCTAAGGTATTCCAGAATCTGACGTTTGATAAAGGTAAGACCGTCAAAGAGGTATACCGGATTCTGAACCGCTGCATGGCAGAGGAAAAGACTGTGCGTATTTCCAGAAAGGCAATGCTGGAAAACAGCATCGCCAAACAAAAAGAACGGCTGGACAGGTATATTGACCTGTGTGCTGACGGAGTTATCACGAAGCAGGAGCTGATGGAACGCCGCAAGGGACTGGACGAGCAGATCGCCGAGTTACAATCCCAGTATGAGAGCATCGAACAGGAGGATGAACGCAGTGGGAGTATTGATATGAAGCTGATTTCCCAGAAGCTGGACGAGTGGCAGAAAGCGGCCAAAACGGATGTCAGCAGGGAACTTATTAACAGCTGTGTAGCACAGATCACGCCTGTAAGCAATGAGGAATTTCGGTGGGTACTGGATTTCCAACTGTCCGAGGTAAAAGGCATCAATATGACATCTTGTACGATGGACGGCTTTATGGAGCTGGCTCGCTTCGTGATTCCATTTGAAGATGCCAAAGCGTTCAAGGCTTCGCGGAACCAGAAAATCCATAGAAGGGATTGGACTGATCTCACCGTAGTAGTAGGAATCCGCTCGAAAATTCATCCGTAAGGGAGTGTGCCGGTTGTGTCGAGTGTGTCAGTGTTTTCAAGAAAACTTTATTATACTTTTATCAGACTATCTATCTCTCTTTCTATACAGACTATCGCTTCTGTTAAAAACAAGAGAAAAGTAAAGAAAAAATGGGAAAATATGGATGATGATGATATAAAAAGTTTGTTATGAACTTCTGACACAACTGACACACTCGGCACGAATTAAAGCGTATTTCGTAGGATTTTATTTATATATTATCTTATTGAAAAGACCTGAGGAAAAGTTTCGCACTGTCCTCAGGTCATTTATTTTACTGAAAAATGGGAGGTAATACCAATGGCTGAGATCATCGCAAAAGTATCCTTTGAGGCAGCAAAAGCAATCGGAAAGGCCGCTGCTGCACTCATCATCTGGACCGCACATCAACTCGAAAAGAAATAATTATCCATCAAAAACAGGAGGAACTTATTATGCCTGCAAATGTTGAAATCATGTTTTCTGTCCGTGAGACCCCTTGGCATGGCCTTGGCCGCATCGTTATGGAAGCCCCTGCAAGCCGTGAAGCCTTGGAACTGGCTGGCCTGGATTGGCAGGTCGAGAGTCGTAACATCTACTCTGGCAACGGAGCTGTGATCTCCGGCTATCGTGCCAATGTCCGCAGTACCGATGATGCCGTTCTCGGCGTGGTGTCTGACCGCTATCGCATCGTGCAGAACGAGGAAGCATTCCAGTTCACCGACGATCTGCTGGGCGAGGGTGTTACCTACGAAACCGCAGGCTCCTTGCAGGGTGGCAAGAAGGTTTGGATGCTGGCAAAGCTGCCTGAAAAGTACATCATTGCCGGAGACGAAGTGACCCCATATCTTGTGTTCTTCAACAGCCATGATGGCAGTTCTGGTGTCAAGGTCGCAATGACCCCTGTTCGGGTGGTCTGCCAGAACACCCTGAATTTGGCTCTCGGTTCTGCAAAGCGTATCTGGACGGCAAAGCACACCGAAAACGTCCTGCTCCGGGTGCAGGATGCCCGCGAAACTTTGCAGCTTGCCAACAGCTACATGGCAGAACTTGGAAAGGGAATCTATGACCTGACCAACATCAAACTGTCTGACCGCAAGGTGCAGGAGTTCATCAATGAGTTTTTCCCGATTACAGAGGATTTGTCCGATGGCCAGCGGAAGAATAACCTGCGTTTGCAGGAAGATTTGAAGGCCCGCTATTACAATGCTCCTGACCTGTCCTGGGTCGGCAAGAATGGTTGGCGGTTTGTCAATGCCGTATCGGACTTTGCCACCCATGCAGATCCCATCCGTAAGACCCGGAACTACAACGAGAATCTGTTCCTGCGTACCGCAGAGGGAAATCCCATGATTGACCGCGCCTATAAGATGGTGCTGGCCGCAGCATAAAGGAGGTTTCTATGAACGATGTAAACAACCGCATTTTCTACGAATTTTCTGAGTTCCTGAAAGAAACCGAAAGTGTTCCACCTGAGATGCGGGTTTCTCTGGCTTACGAAATTACAATCAAGAGCACCATTGCAAGTGCGCTGATCGACCTTGCCAGCGAAAACAAGCTGGACGAACGCTATTGGAACCATCTGCGGGTGCAGCGGAATATCTTGGATTTTCTGTATGCTCTGTGGCTGGACGATAATCGCACCTTGGTAGGTGAGTTTTCCACGATTCTGAAAGACTTGGTGGAATACGATTTCTCCATTGCAGACGAACACATGAAAGAGAGGTTGAATATTGCATGAAACGTCTTGTATCTACACTGAATTTGAGCAAAGAAGATTGGCTTCGCTACCGCAAATGCGGCATCACCGGAACGGATGCCGGTGCGATTCTGGGCGTGAATCCCTATCGCTCCGCATTTCAGGTCTACCACGACAAAATCAGCGATACCATTGAGGACATCGACAATGAGGCCATGCGGCAGGGGCGTGACTTGGAGGACTATGTGGCGCAACGATTCTCGGAGGAAACCGGGCTGAAAGCCCGCAGGGCAAATGCCATCTACCAGAGTGAAGAGCATCCGTTGCTTCTCGCTGATTTCGACCGCCTGATCGTCGGGCAGAAGGCTGGCTTGGAGTGTAAAACGGTTTCTCCGTTCTCTGCGGACAAGTGGGCCAACGGCAAGATTCCGGCGCATTATCTGGCACGGGTTGACCATTATCTCGTTGTCAGTGGCTTCGACTGCTGGTATGTGGCAGCTCTGATTCTGGGAAAAGAGCTTATCATCCACAAAATTGTTACTGATAAGCAGGTGCTTGCTGACCTTATCGACAAGGAGGAACTTTTCTGGACACGCTATGTTGTGCCCCAGATTCCGCCTGCACCGAACGGCAGTGAGGGTGACACCCAGCAGATCAACCAACTGTATGAGGTTGACAATCGTGACAAAAATGCAGACCTGACCTCTTTGCGTGGTCTGCTGGACAAGCGGCAGGAGCTTTCCAGTCAGATCGAGCAGTTGGAGCAGGAGAAAACCGCCATTGAGCAGCAGGTCAAGCTGGAAATGCAGGATGCAGCGTATGGAACGGCTCCCGGTTATAAGGTGTCTTGGGTGTCCTCCGAAAGTAAGCGGGTGGATTCCCAGAGGCTTCGGAAAGAACAGCCGGACATCTTCAACCAGTACAGCAAAAATGTGAGCAGCCGCAGGTTCACCATTGTTCATGCGGCATAAATTTGTGGTTTATGGCGGCAGGAAGTGATTTTCCTGCCGTCTTTTTTCATGGAGGTATCTTTATGGTAACCGATAATCCGTTTGTAAAATTATCTGCCGTGGATTTCAAGGATCATCTGGAAGTCAAGAAATCCGGCAACACAGAGTTGAAATATGTGAGCTGGGCCTATGCATGGGCGGAAGTGAAAAAGCTCTATCCTGCGGCAAGTTACGAGGTCAAAAAGTTCAACGGCCTGCCCTATGTCTATGACCCGATCACAGGCTTCATGGTATACACTACCGTTACCATTGAGGGCATTTCGCACGAAATGTGGCTTCCGGTTTTGGACAGTTCCAACAAAGCGATGAAAGCAGTTCCGTATACTTATACTACGCCAAAGTGGGATTACAACCCGCAGACCCGCCGCAGAGAGAAAATCGGCATGGAGGAACGTACAGTAGATGCTGCATCCATGTTTGATGTAAACAAGGCCATTATACGTTGCTTGGTCAAGAATCTTGCTATGTTTGGTCTGGGTTTGTATGTCTATGCCGGAGAGGATTTGCCGGATGATGTTGTGCAGCCTGTGGATGATTCCCAGAAGCCAACCAAACAGAAAGCTGCAACTACTCCCAAACCGGAACAGCCGCCAGTCCCTTGCATCTGCGCCCGCTGCAATCAGCCTATTAAACGGGTCAAGTTGAAAGATGGAACCATCATGCAGGCCGCAGAGTTTGCAGCCACCCATGAGGGAATGTGCGCAGACTGCTATAAGGCCACAAGGTTTAACGTAGCATAAGGAGATTTCAGGATGAAAGAAGCAAAAATCAAAGTCCTTGCGCTCCTGCCAATGGAGCCGCCCAAAGTGGTTGAATTGGATTATACCCTTGAAGCTATGCAGAAATTTGTGGGCGGTAACATCGAATGCCTGCCTCTGTGTGACCTCGGCGCAGAATTCACGTTGGTCTGCAATGATGAAGGCAAACTATTGGAATTGCCGCCGAACCGGATGCTCTGGGGCGGCGCAGATTATCTGGCTGGTTCTGGTTTCATCGCCGGAACAGACAGTGAGGGCAACATGACCTCACTGACAGCAGAAGAGATTGCTTACTATACCGAAAAATACCGGGCATTTTTAATTGCGCTTTAAGGAGGGCGCACACTATGACCCACGATGCTATGACCGAGCACTACGAAGAAATCACTGTCTGCGGCAAGCCCGCACTGTTCACCAGCATCCGCATCAAGAGGGATACCGTACCCGAAGGGCTGTATGCCTATGATGTCCGGCACGATGATGAATGCCGTGGTATCCCCTGCGAAATCGCACCTTTTATCATGGTCAACCAGTGGGGAACCATCATCTTGACTGAACCGCTGGAACTGCCGGACGATGGGCGGCGATATATTGACGAAGAAACTGACTGGAACTATGATCCATTCGGCGGAGCAGAGAAAAAACAGAAGCCCTGCACGACCGTGGCAGAATTTATGAATACATACATGACTCGCAGATAAGAGCAAGCGGTGTCACGACGCAGCACGCTTTTGAATTTGGCTGAAAGGGGGACGGCATATACCGTCCCGCGAAAAGTCAAATTCAAAGGTGGGCGAGGAGCGACACTTAGCTTGCTTGGAGTGTATTAAAAATGCCGTGCGATAATTGCGTATCAATTTTAGGCCAACATGGGCGATTTGCACGGTCAAATCGCCCGATTAAAGATGACGTTCGTCATCTTTGAGACGACGAGGAATTTTATGAGCATTTATGGCTATTGCAGAATTTCGACTGCAAAACAAAGCATCGACCGCCAGATACGAAACATCCAAGCGGAATATCCGACTGCCCATATCGTGCAGGAAGCCTATACCGGGACTTCGATAATGCGCCCGGAGTGGAACAAGCTGTATCGGATTTTGCAGGCGGGGGATATGGTAGTTTTTGATTCCGTGTCCCGAATGTCCAGAAATGCAGAGGAAGGATTTGCCCTATACGAAGACCTCTACCATAAGGGTATCTGTCTTGTATTTCTGAAAGAGCATCACATCGACACAGAAACCTACAAAAAGGCCCTGTCCGGCAGCATTGCCATGACAGGGACAAACGTGGACTTCATCTTAAAGGGCATCAATGAATATTTGATGGTTTTGGCAAAGGAGCAGATCAAGCTGGCATTTGAGCAGTCCGAAAAGGAGGTGGCCGACCTGCACCAGCGTACCCGTGAAGGACTGTTGACTGCCAAGCTAAACGGAAAACAGGTTGGCCACAGAAAAGGTGATGGGTTTGAAACCAAGAAAGCCAGAGAAGCCAAGCGGGTGATAAGCACGCACTGCAAAGCATTTGGCGGAACATTGGACGATGCCGAGTGCATGAAGCTTACAGGGCTGGCTCGCAATACCTATTATAAGTATAAGCGGCAGATTCGGGAGGAACAGGAAGCGGCAAAAAGTATGCGGCCGATGGAGTAATGCCTGCCAAGGAAAGAACATGACGGATCCTGAAAAGGAACCGTCATGTTCTTTTTTGATGAATTTACTGGTATTGGCTCATGTAGTGAATTAGATTCTGCTTGTAAATCTTTCGGATTTTTCCCATCTTGAAAGCAGGAATTTCGTTGCTATTCAGTAGACTCAGAAGGAGGCTCCTGTCAACATGCCTGATTTCGATTACGTCGCAATGTGAAGTGTCTGTTCGATTAAAAACAGAAAGCTGAAGGTATCTAGCCAACGGACCATTACAGAGAAACAATACTGCGTTGGACAGAGACTCGTCGATTGCCATCGTCGTTCCAGTCGGCAATAACGCGACTGATTGGATAAACATCATCAAGTCCTTTATCGACAGAAAGGTTTATTGTTTCCGAGAAAAACCAGTTTCTGGAAAAGGAGTATTGATGCTTTTCTGTTTTAATGATAACTGCCATATCAAAAGTGATAGCGTATTCATCATCGTTTACAATGACAGTATCGCTGACAATGGAGACTCCTGTTATTTTTTCATTAATTGGTACTGTTTTCCACGGTTCCTCACAAAACGGTTCGAATATAGTACCCGCTCTTTTGAAGATACAAGAAAAGCAAGAGACATCTTCAACTTCTGAAAAAAGAGAAAAGGGATGAACCTCGTTTCGAAGTTCTACAGAAAAATGCTCTGTATTAAGCTGTAGATTTCCATAAGCCGTTTGATTCATAATAGCTCCGTCATAACTGACGAAGGATTCACCAATGAGTTTCCTCAAGCAGTCAATCATTTCAGATGTGAATTTGGCCTGTACCATTGTGTTAGTCCTTTCTGATGAAATGGATTTTTTGCTTTTTGACTGGGGATTCAATGTTAACCGTTATATCTACAGCCGGACTATCAGGCGTAGAAGTTATGACCCGGTAGACAATCCGAGTGCCATCTTCAAAAACAGTTTGGACCCCCTTTCCGTTAGACAGCTGAGACTCTTTTCCGCCACAGCTAATAGTTTTGTAAAAGTCCACGGAGGTTTCAATGGGATTGTCACTTACAATCACACGATGGTTCTTTCCCTTTTCTCCAAAATATCCACTTGGATTCAGCGGATATTTTTTGGAAACTTTCTCTACATTTTTAGAAAAGGTACAGAAATCCGTTTTTGTATCACTGGGATTATATGTTCCTATGTACAGTCCGCCCTTTCCACCACCCATTAGCAATCACCTCCATGCATACGGCTCGTCCAATCTGGGAACGAAACAAACTTTGCATAGCGAAGGTAGTCGCCAAATACAGAATCAGGCATAGCACCGTACACAAGTACGACCTTCGGGTTCAAAGCATCCATCATCGCGTCGAGTCCAGCTTTGTATTCGTGCTTGTCTTCACGGCTGCTAATACAGCCATATGTTCCAAGGCACACAATGCTGTGCTTCGGAATACCAAGAAAAGCAATGCGTTCTGGAAAGTACCGGGTCGTATAGGTCAGTTCGTTGCCCCAGCGAACCAGCGGATAAACATTGCAGCCATTGCGCTGGTAATAGCTGCCAAGTGCTCTGCTACGGTAGAGATTCGCTACCTGAACAGCCAGTGGTGCGTCCCGATAGAGAGAACAATCAACCGGCAGCAGAAAGCGGAACCTTCTGAAATCTTCAACATAAGACGAGGGATTAATAAGAACCTTGGAAAATACAGGGTCTTTTTCAAAAAATCCAACGGCCTCATCGGTTCCAATCGCTTTCTCCCGCTTGGAAAATGGCGTGATGCCGGATGGAATTACGATTTCTGCCGGAGCATGAATAACAGGAATTTCGAGTTCTCCGTCAAACACCGCACCTGCAACCAACTCCGGGCTGCAACCATCATCAAGGTTTGCTTTACGCTTTACCATCATTATAACAGATACCTCCTATAATGTCTTGATTTAAGATAAAAATACATTTCGCTTTCACTCCAAAAAAGAAAGAGCCGCAGCAACATGTACGCAGAATCAGACACTGAAAATGTCTAGAAGTTCTGCAATATAGCACGTCACTGCGGCTTATTTGCAAGCAATATCATTTTCTCAAAGCATTAAGGTGGTGGCTTTCCACCGATTGTGACCGGAATATCTTCCTTTTTGGCAACACACTTATGCCAAACAGTAATTGGTTCCTCTAGCATCGCAGCTGTTTTAAGGATAAAACAGCGTTTTCCAATCGGACAACTTTTATTACAACGGTAGACAACTCCATTTGAATTCATAATGTTCTCCTCGATTTTCTATATAAGCGTGTTCGCTTAAACATAACACCTTGCTCTAAAATGAAGGGAGTCGAAACTCCCTGAGTTTTGATTAGGTTAAGTAAGCTGTTGTAGGCGGGACAATGAGCTGAAGATTCCTCAGCCGATACCTCATTGCCTGTCTGGATACCTGATAGACCTGGGCGATTTTCCGAATATAATCTTCCGTCCGATAATCTTCATGTGCTGGCCGATCAAATCCAGAAATCGAGCGCCACACGGTTGGAACCGTTTTCCTTGGCATAAGAAAATCTGCTGCACAGGTATTTGCTTGATACTCGATGTGATCCAGTGCGGTGACTAGTTTTTTCTTCTGCCCGAATAATGTGCACTTGGTCGTCTGGTGTACATAGTCAGGTGGTTCCCGCCGGAAACAGTCTTTGTGCAAAACCTGATGAAAAACTTCGTGCATCACCGTAAAACGTTCACGCCCAATATTGTTTCCCTCGGTCAAAGTGGCATCAATTAAAATCGTGCCCTTTTCAAGGTAGATCCTTTCGGGCTGAATCCCTTCATAAAGATGCGGTGCCGGAGAAACCCAGATATAGCCAGGGTTGAAAGCAGTCAATCCAAGGATCGCTTGATCCGGGCGGATGTACTTCCAATCGTAATCAACACCGAGGCATTCCTCGATCACACGGTACACATCATATTCTTTCGGCTTTTTCAGCAACTCCGGGTCAAACTTCTGAAGCAGCTGTTCTGCTGCGCGTTCCAGTTGTTCCGGTGAATAACGATAGTAAAACATCAGGTACTTTCGCCACGCTCCTTCTTTTCCATCATCTCGATCATCTTCTGCCAGAGATCATCCCCGGCATCCGTATCGCGCGCCATCCTGAGTGCAACACGGACCTGTTCGTTGCCCATGATGTACTCCGGGAGATCCGGAGAAACCGTGTTCTCCTTTGCATTCGCAGCAAGATCGAACATTTTATCCCGATCGTCTTCGGACAAATGTAGCGTTGTAGCAATTGCATAAAGTTTGTCCTTATCCGGTGGGTAACGGTGTCCCTTCTCAATGTCGCTCATATAGGCAGGCGCAATGCCGATTTCAGATGCGAGTCCCCGCAGCGTAATGCCACAGGCTATTCGTTTCTCCTTGATAAATGTCCCGAATTTTTCCTCCGTAGGCATAGGGCTTCCTCCTTTTGTTCAAAATCAGCGTGTTCGCTAATTTCTAACACCATTATACCCCATTTCTGCGCATTGTCAAGAGCATCGCACAAAAATTTTGGAAAGTTCTCTATCTGGAATGTATTCCTATCTGGACGAAAATAATGTATAATCGTTATGTAAAATGAGAGTTACTGTTCTATCCGTGACAGCATAAGAAGGAGATTATACCAATGGAAAACGCAAATTTCAATCAGCTGGTGTCGTTTGTATTCGGCATTGCCAATGACTGTCTGGTTGATGTTTACGATGTAGGCGACTACCGAAAAATTATTCTGCCGATGATCGTGTTACGCCGCTTTGACGCAGTTCTGGAACCGACAAAACAGGCCGTTCTTGCCATGAAACAAAAACTGGATGCCGCAGGCATTATGGAGCAGGATGTTGCATTGTGTTCCGTTGCACACGAGGCGTTCTGCAATAGTTCGCCTTTTACACTGTCCGATTTGAAATCCCGTACAAATCAGCAGCAGTTGAAGCAGGACTTCATTCTATATCTGGATGGATTCAGCAAAAATGTACAGGATATCATCACAAAATTTGAGTTTCGGAACCAGATTGATAAGCTTTCCGAGCATGACATTCTGGGGCTTTTGATTTCCAAGTTTGTTGACCCGTCCATTAACCTCAGCAGCCGTCCTGTGCTCAACCCGGATGGCAGTGTAAAACTGCCGGGATTGGATAACCACACGATGGGGACCGTGTTTGAAGAAGTTATCCGAAAATTCAATGAGGAAACGAATATCACCGATGCCGGACGTCATTTTACGCCCCGTGATATTGTGGAACTGATTGCTGATCTTGCCTTTGTGCCGATTGAAGATCAGATCAAGAGCACGACTTACCGCATTTACGATGGCGCTTGCGGCACCGGCGGTATGCTGACGGTTGCGGAAGAGCGCATTCAGAGGCTTTCCCAAAAGGCCGGTAAAAAAGTTTCCATCCATCTGTATGGTCAGGAGAATGCAGACGAAACCTACGCGATTGCGCGCGCCGATATGCTTGTTAAGGGTGAAGGCTCCCAGGCGAATAATATTTTCTTTGGCTCGACCATTTCTAATGATGGCTTTCCCGGAGAAACTTTCGATTTCTGCCTGTCAAACCCGCCGTTTGGTACGTCATGGAAAAAGGATCTGGCCGCATGGGGTTTTACCAAGAAAGATGATATCACGGACCCACGTTTTCAGGTCACCTATCGTGGGGAGGATTTTTCACTCCTGCCGGACATCGGCGACCCGCAGATGCTGTTTCTTGCAAACAATATCAGCAAAATGAAGCAGGATACCCCTTTGGGCAGCCGTATTGTAGAGGTGCACAACGGCTCTTCACTGTTTACCGGCAAGGCAGGGCAGGGGCCTTCCAATCTGCGTCAATATATCATCGAGCAGGATCTGTTGGAAGCTATCGTGGCGCTGCCGGAGAAGATGTTCTACAATACCGGCATTGGCACCTATCTCTGGGTGCTTTCCAACAAAAAGAGTGCTCAGCGTAAAGGTAAGGTGCAACTGATCGATGCAACCACCATGAAAGCTCCTCTGCGCAAGAACCTTGGTGAGAAAAACGGCGAAGTCAATGCTGCACTGCGCAAAAAGATTCTGGACCTGTATCTTGCATTTGACAAGGCAGACCCGGAATACAGTAAGGTTTTTGAAAATCACGAATTCGGTTATTGGCAGGTGACAATGCAGCAGCCAAAGCGCGATGAAAACGGCAAGATCCTGCTGGACAAAAAGGGCAATCCTGTCATTGACAAGGAGCGCAGCGGTGACACCGAGATCATTCCTTTTACCTACGAGGGCGGGATCGATGCCTTTATTCAGAACGAAGTACACCCCTATGCGCCGGATGCGTTTGTGAAACCGGGCAGTGAAAAAGTGGGCTACGAGCTGAGCTTTACCAAATATTTCTATAAGCCGGTGCAGCTGCGGACGCTGGACGAAATCGCAGCGGATATTCGCGCGATTGAGAAGGAAACCGACGGCCTTCTGGACGAGATCATTGGAGGCTGAGATGAGATACGAAAAATATAAAAAATCAATCTCTCCCTTTTTGGAAGAAATTCCATTTCACTGGAAAGAAACTTATCTATCGCATGCATATAGTTTGTCTAGCGATACAGGACATACTGAAGAGCAACTTTTATCTGTTTTTTTGGATAAGGGCGTTGTAAGTTATTCGAGTACAGATCAAAAGCAGGTTCATAAGCCAAGCGAAGATATGTCTAAATACCAGCTAGTAAATCCAGGAGACTTTGTTATTAACAATCAGCAGGCGTGGCGCGGTTCTGTTGGGATTTCACGTTACAAAGGTATTGTCAGTCCAGCATATTATATTTGGAGACCGAGGAAAGATAACAATCCGTATTATATGAATTATCTATTTCGTGACCACTACATTATAGATCAATTCGTTTTGGCCTCGAAGGGCGTTGGCTCGATTCAGCGTCAGGTCTATGTTCCGTACATGAAACGTATAATTCTCTCCATCCCTCCTCGCGAGGAGCAGAACCAGATTGTGCGGTATCTAGACTGGCAGGTGTCCAAAATCAACAAGCTGATTCACGGCTACCAACGGCAGATCAAATTGCTGGAAGAGCGGCGGCAGACTGTCATTGACCGAGCGGTAACAAAGGGCGTTCGGCATGGTCGTCAAATGCAGAGCATGCAGGCAAACTGGATGGGAGATATTCCTGCCGATTGGAAAATGATTCCGTCAAAACGGCTGTTCCTTGAAAGTAAGGAGCGCAAGCATCCGGATGATAAACCCGCAACTGCAAGTCAAAAATACGGAATTATTTTGCAGGAAGACTACATGAAGAGCGAAAACAAGCGCATTGTGATTGCGACGCAAGGGCTTGATGACTGGAAGCATGTAGAACCAGACAATTTTGTGATTAGCTTGCGTAGCTTTCAAGGTGGCATCGAGCGAAGTGAAATTTTTGGATGTGTGACATGGCACTATATCGTCCTATTGCCGCAGAAATATGTGGTGCCAAGATACTTCAAGTGGTTACTGAAATCCAAGAGTTATATCAAAGCTCTTCAAGGCACTTCTGAATTTATTCGCGATGGACAGGATTTGCGCTATTCAAATTTTGTAAAAGTTGATTTGCCGTTGATTCCCACCAGTGAACAGGAAGAGATTGCAGATTATATTGAACAGGAAACCGCTAAAATCGACCGCGCGGTTCCTGTTCTGGAAAAAGAGATTGAACTCCTCAAAGAATACTGCACTCGTTTGATTTCCGATGTGGTCACCGGGCAGATGGACGTGCGCAATGTTGAGGTGCCGGAGTATACGCCGGAAGAAGATATTGCAGAGGAGGCTCCGGAAGAACAGGAGGTGGAGATGGATGCCGACTAATGTAAAAGAAAACGGCTTTGAATCGTCGATTGTGAGCTGGCTTGTGCAGCACAACGGCTACGAGCAGGGCTCCAATGCGGATTACAATAAAGAAATCGCGATGGATGAAACACGTCTGTTTCGTTTTCTGAATACCACGCAGGCGGACAAAATGAAGCAGCTGCGTCTGGAAAACGACCCTCTGGAAAAGGAAAAATTCTTGCAGCGGCTGGATCAAAGTCTCCATACCAATGGCGTGATCGACCTGCTGCGCAAGGGGTTCCGTTATAAGCACTTGGTATTGGATATGTTTTATGTGCGTCCGTCTCCCGGCAATGAAACTGCCGCCAAACTCTACGCACAGAATATTTTCAGTGTGACCCGGCAGCTCCAGTATTCCCGCCAGAATCCACTGCTGGCACTGGATGTATGCCTGTTTCTGAATGGCTTGCCCATCGCTACCATGGAGCTGAAGAATCAGCTTACGAAGCAGAATGCAGCGGATGCTGTAAAGCAGTATAAAGATGAACGCACTCCGGATGAAGTTCTTTTTGGCTTTAAGCGGTGTATCGTTCACTTTGCTGTAGATGACAATGAAGTGCGGATGTGCACCGAGCTTAAAGGGCAAAAGTCGTGGTTCCTGCCGTTCAATAAAGGTTACAACGATGGTGCGGGCAATCCACCGAATCCGGACGGCATAAAGACAGATTATCTCTGGAAAGAAATCCTTCGCAAAGATGATTTCTCCAACATCATTGAAAATTATGTGCAGATCATTTGCGATGAGGATGAAGAAACGCATAAAAAGAGCTACAAGCAGATATTTCCGCGCTATCACCAGCTGCAACTGGTTACTTCTCTGCTGGCGGATGCCAAGCGAGATGGAGTTGGAAAGCGATACCTGATCCAGCACAGTGCGGGCTCTGGAAAGTCTAATTCCATTGCATGGCTGGCGCACCAGCTGGTTACGTTGAAAGACGCAACCGACCACAATATTTTTGATACTGTGATCGTTGTTACGGATCGCGTTAATCTGGACAAGCAGATTCGGAATACGATCCGGCAGTTTATGCAGGTTTCCTCTACAGTCGGCTGGGCCAAGGACTCATCGGAACTTGGAACACTGCTGGAAAAAGGTACAAAGATCATCATCACCATTGTACATAAGTTCCAGTTCATTCTGGAGGATATCTCCAAGCTCCACACCAACCGGAGCTTTGCAATCTTGATCGACGAAGCTCATTCCAGTCAGAATGGCGACCTTTCCACAAAAATGAACATCGTTCTGTCCGGAAGCGAGTACGACAATGACGATCTTCTGGAAGATAAGATCAACACCCTGATCGATGGCAAAAAGCTTGCAAAAAATGCCAGCTATTTTGCTTTTACTGCCACGCCCAAAAATAAAACGCTGGAAGTGTTTGGCCGGGAAGAAATTCAGCCGGACGGAAGTAAGCGTTTTTTTCCGCATTATGTCTACACGATGAAGCAGGCTATTGAGGAGCACTTCATCATGGATGTCTTACGCTATTATACTCCGATCCAGAGCTTTTATAAGCTCTCCAAAACGGTTGAGGATGATCCGCTCTTTGATAAAAAGAAGGCGCAGCGGTTGCTCCGCTATTATGTGGAATCCAATCAATATGCAATCGAGCAGAAGGCGGGCATCATTGTAGAGCATTTCCACACAGAAGTGATTGGTCGTGGAAAAATTGGCGGTCGAGCCCGTGCCATGGTGATTACCAGTGGAATCCCGCGCGCCATCGAATACTATAAAGCAATCAATGCTCTTCTGGAACAGCGTAAAAGTCCTTATAAGACGATCATTGCCTTCTCTGGCACAACCAAGTATGAGGGCAGGGAAGTTACCGAAGCGGATCTGAATGGTTTTACAAGCTCCAAAATCGAGCGTACCTTTAAGAAAGACCCTTACCGGATTCTGATTGTTGCGAATAAGTTTCAGACCGGTTTTGATGAACCTTTGCTGCATACGATGTATGTGGATAAGGGGCTTTCTGATATTAAAGCAGTTCAGACACTTTCCCGTCTGAACCGCAGTGCACCAGATAAAAATGATACGTTTATTCTGGATTTTGTAAACGATCCGGGTGTGATTAAAGCAGCTTTTGATAAATACTACAAAACAACGATTCTGTCTGGCGAAACAGATGTCAATAAACTGAACGATCAGATTTCGGAAATGGAATCGCTTCAGGTTTACACCCACGAGGATGTGGATTCCTTTGTCGAGGCATATTTGGATAATGCGCCTCGTGAGGAACTTGATCCGATTTTGGACAGATGTACAGAAAACTACAAAGAGCTAATCCCGGAAGAACAGATTCTCTTCAAATCCAATGCCAAAGGATTTGTTCGGACATACAATTTTCTCTCGGCGATTTTGCCCTACGGTAGCGTAGAGTGGGAAAAGCTGTCGATTTTCCTGAAGCTGCTGATCGGCAAACTTCCGTCTCCCGCTGAAGATGACAATATCAGCGGTCTACTGGAAGATATTGATCTGGAAAGCTATCGTGCAGTGGCACAGGATACCATGCGGATTCAGCTGGACAATGAAAATGGTGAATTGAATCCGATCCCCGTCAGCAGGGATGTTGGTATTTCGGTGCCAGAGCTTGATCCTCTGACGCAGATTCTGAAGGAATTCCATGATGCGTTTGGAGGCATTGACTGGACAGACGAAGATAAAGTGAAAAAGCAGGTTGCTGATCTGCCCGCCATCGTCAGTAAAGACGAAGCCTATCAGAATGCTATAAAAAACTCAGATGCACAGAATGCTCGTGTTGAAAGCGACCGTGCAACGATGCAGGCGATTCTCGATTCCATGAGTACGACGATTGAACTGTACAAGGCAGTGAACGAAAACCCGGCACTCTGTAAGTGGATTCAGGATATGGTTTTTGCCAACACGTATCAGACTTCGCCGCCTGCCAAAGAAGATCAGCCTGATTTCGATTGAAACACCAAAAGATATGTGATAAAATCAACTTATGATAGGGGATTATGCCCATCGCCGGGTGCTCGGCCTATCAATTTGCATGAAATCTGGATTTTGGAAGGAAGCAGCTATGCGTATTGACAATCTGACCTTGAAGAATTTCAGGAACTTTGAAAATGCCGAGATTCCGCTGAATCCTAAAATGAATATTGTGATCGGCAACAATGGCAGTGGAAAAAGTTCTCTGCTTATGGGGGCATTGACCGCTGCCAGCACTTTCTTCCTTGGAATTGACTATGCTTCTCCTCGCAGTATCAAAACGGAAGACGTTCGCCATGTGGCGTATGAAACCAATAAAATTTATCAGCAGCGCGAAGTTTATCCGGTTGAGGTGTCCTGTCAGGGTGTTATAAACGGTAATGCTTGTACATGGTCTCGCTCTCTGAGTGGACCAAAATCCAACACTACCTATGGTGCTGCATCGGATCTGAAAAAAATTGCATCTGAACTTCAAAAAGAAGCAGCAATTCCTTCTTCGCAAACGGTACTTCCGCTCATTGCTTACTATGGTACGGGCCGCCTGTGGGCACAAAAGCAGGCGAAACAGAAGGAAAAACAGAAGCTGAAGTCCCGCTTTGAAGGTTATCAGGACTGCATCGCTGAGCAGGCTACGGACAAGCAGCTTATGGAGTGGTTCAGTGACATGACCCTCCTTGTCAGTCAGGAAGGACCTATTCCGCAGGTGAGTGCGGTTCAGCGGGCGTTGGAACGCTGCTTTGCGGATTTGATCGACCACGATGAAACGCAGCATGTTAAGGTGGAATATCGTCAGAGATATCGGGCGATTGTTGTTGAATACGTTAATCGGAATGGCGAACATGAGCTTCATCCGATGTCTGAGATGAGCGATGGATACCGGTCTGTGCTGAATATGGTAGCAGATATTGCGCACCGGATGGCTGTTTTGAATCCTCAGCTCGGCGATTCTGTTTTGGAAACACCTGGTATCATCATCATTGATGAGATTGAATTACACTTGCACCCCGGCTGGCAAAAGCGAATCCTGAATGATTTGACAACGGTTTTTCCCAATATTCAGTTTATTGTATCCACGCATTCTCCGGAAGTGATTACTTCCTATAAGGATGCAAATCTTATTCTGCTGAAACACGAGGGCAGTGCAACACAAATCGATTCTGCCTACGGCAAGGATGTAAACACTGTTCTGCGAAGTATCTTGCTGGTTGGGGATCGTCCGATTGAAATTGAAAAGCTGTTTGATAAATTCTCGGAGCTTCTCCATAAGGAGGATTATGCAAAGGCCAAAGAGGTTCTGGAAAATCTGGAACAGATTTTGGGATATAATGATCCGTCCGTCTATGATGCCAGAAACAGTCTGGAAATTGAGCAAATGGAGTGGCCGGAATGAGGTATATCAAAAAGTCAGAGATTGAACCGCGAGATTTGCGAGAGTATAAAAAGAACTGCCGCAAAGCATCCCCGCCGTTAAAAATTACTTATAAAGATATGCCAAAGGACGGTACACGGCAGCAGTTGGCACGCGACCAAGGTTATCTTTGCGCATATTGTATGCGCCGCATTAGTCTCGATCCGGCGGACCAACTCAACTATCTGAATATTGAACACCTTGACCCGCAAAATCAGTTGCCGGATGAGGCAACTACAGATTTTTCAAATCTTCTGGGCGTGTGTCCCGGAAATCGGAGTTCTACGGAAAATGCAAAAAAGACTTGCGATGCCTACCGTGGAATCTTGGAAGAAGATCAGCAGACAATGCGCTTGAATCCGCTGGATGAAGCTCAGATGGATACAATCTTCTACCAAAGAAATGGTGAGATAGGATCAACCGACACGGAACTTAACAAGGAGCTTTCCGACAAGCTCAACCTGAACAGTGAAGCGGCCTACTTACCGCAAAATCGTGAAACCGCTTACAGTCAGTTGGTAAGATTTCTGAAAGCCAAAAAGCCCATAGGTGAATGGTCAAAGCCATTTCTTCAGCAGGCATGGCAGTTGTTTTGTACGCCGGACAAAACAGGGGCCTATCGGGAATATGTTGGGGTCTATGAATACTGGCTCAAGCATTGGATGAAGAAGTGATTTCGTGCTAAGTGTTAGGCTTATGTGCCGCTGCTTGACGCACAACGTCTGCTGCTAGGTTCAATATCATGTGTTTTATAGCCTGCTTAAAATGCAAACAACGTACCACCGTAAATCCGAATGCCCTGCAATTTTGGCTGCTGCTCAGGCTGCGATCAAGACCCCCGCAAGTGATTGCGTGAGGGCTTGAGAAAGCACAAATAATGCAAGTGAACCGCCCCGGTTTCCGTAACAGGAGATCGGGGCGGTTTTTATATCATGGATTATATTTATTTTACATATTTACACAAAAAGATTTGAAAAGAAGCGGAGGCGGTGACTGGTTGAAAATTTAAGAGCGACTGAGTATAATAAAACTGTAAAATGCTTTATTTAGGAAAAGAGGTCTGTATGGCAAAGTTTGTACCATTTATTATAAAAACAGACGGCAGTCAGAATATCAGTGTGAAAATCGTGCGCATGAAAAAGTCTGATGCGGTACAGACTGAAAAAGAACCCGTCTGGCAAACAAGCTGGTTGTCAGATTATATTCAGGATGATGCCTTTGAAAAGTATGCCTTAAAGACGGGTAATGGCGAATTGGTTGCGCTGGCTGCATACGAAATATTGGAAAATGACGTGATGGTTCATATTACCTACATTGAGAGCCAGCCGGAAAGCAATCCGACAATTGTCGGGCATTCTAAAAAGTATCAGGGCATTGGCCGGGTGTTGATTGCGTACGGAATCAAGCTGTCGATTGACCATGAATGCGGCGGGACGGTTACGTTCGAGGCAAAGGTTCCGGAGCTGGCAGAGCATTATGTCCGGGACTATGGAGCTTGTCCATTGCCGAGTTTTGGTGGAGCACCGCGTTATGAACTTTCTGGTGAGGCAGCAATGAACATCTTTGTAACTTACTTGAAATGAGGTGTGTTTGATGAGTGCAAAAGAATATTTTCAGCGTGATGCAGAGCGAGAGACATTTTATCGCACATTTTATCAAATTTGCAGACGCTTTAATGTCACATGGTCAACAGCAACGCCGGAAGTCCGAGCTTTTATTGAGGAAGTTACCCGTGTGACTTATGAACAGGAAAAAGCAAAGCGTAACGGAGTTTCTCTTAGTACAGTGAAGCCGTTCTTTGGAGATACAGCGTGTTAAAGAAACGGCAGAACACTGTTCCGAACGCCCTGTAATTTTAGCACCCGCTCAGGTTGCGATTAAGTCTCCCCGGAAATAAAATCTGGTAGGGTAAAGAAGATAAAAGCTCTTGGCTTCTGTAATGGAGGCCAAGAGCTTTTTGCATCTTGTTTTGTAAGCGGAAAGAGGTTACAATAATAGAAAAGAAAGCGTATATCAGTCGAATAAGGTGGTAGGCCTATGAAGTTTTTCGAAGTGGTTCCCAGTGAACTTTTCTCGCCGCTGGCTTCGCCCAACCGTATTTTATATGCGGATGCACTGGACGTACTGTACGCAGCATACCAAGAAAACTTGAAAATACGGGAAGATGTCTTGTATTCAATGCTGCGCGGCAGGCTGGAGCAGGAACTGGCGGATGCTACGTTTGAAGATGAAGACATTGACGAAGAGGAACTGAGGGATATCTCTGGCCGCGCCCGTTTTTTGATCCGCAAGCTGTGTAGTAAGGGGTGGTTTGAGAAGGAACGTGGGGATGATTTTGAAGAGTATATCACGATTCCTAATTACAGCAGCCGCTTGCTGGAATTATTCCACCAACTCCGCGATGATAGCCCGGCTCGTGGATATTCCTATGTGTTCGGAACGTTCTCTGCATTAAAGGTCGCTGACGATAGCGACAATGCTTACGAAAAAATGACGGCGCTTTACAGTGCCTACGATAACACAACGGCACTGATTAGTTTGTTGCAAATGGTCTATCATAACGTAAAGCATTACTTTCAGATGCAGATCGATATGCAGGATGTCAACCAGGTGCTGGCTGCACACTTCAATGACTTCGGACAAAAAGTTGTGGAGGCATACATCCGTCCGCTGAAAATCAAAGACTCAGTGCCGAAGTATCGTGTCCCAATTCAATCTATACTGAGACGGTGGGAAGAAGATGACGCGCTGCTGATGACGATGGCAAATGAAGCATTGCGTGATAAGCGGGGCAAGACATTGGAAGACTGCCGTGCCGATCTGCTGAGGAAAATTTTCTGGATCGAAGAACGCTATGACAATTTAGAGAAGGACTATCTTGAAGAAATTGATACGCAGGTCCGGCGCTATACCAGGGCAGCAACACAGAAAATCGAGAACCTGACGAACCGAGATCAAAGCGTGCGCGGCAATTTGAATGTTTTGCTGACGGCACTGTCCAGAAACCGCAGGGCATCTGAGCTGGTGGACCAGATACGACCGGCATTTCAATTGTATGAGCAGTCTTTTTTGTCAGAAAAAAGTCTGTGGTACCGTAAGCGTCCCGAAAAACGGACAAAAACCGCGTCGGTGCTGATACAAGATGATCAGGCACCGAATACGGAAGAACAGGTCAGAGCGGCACAGTTACTGCAATCGAAATATGGCCGGGCAGCAGTAAATGCTTACGTGCAGGGATGGCTGGGAGACGCTGACATTCGTTGCTCGGAGGAGCTCTCGCTTGAAGAGGACAAGGATTATATCATGAGTTTGCTGGCAATCCTTGGAAGCAAGGATACATCTGCCGGTTATGTGGTCCAGGAACTCGATGGCATTTTTTGCAAAAATGGCTATTCGATCCCGAAAATGCAGATCCGGAGGAAGGAGAAGAAGCCGTGAATTTTGATTTTGTTACCAATGCAACGGCAAAAGAACTGGAACAATTCAAATCTGTCTGCAATCAGCTGCTCAGCCGCACATACATTGTGCGAACCATCTACCAGCCGGGAAAAGGCAGGGTGGATAACCCAGACTATCTTTTTCTATCACGGCACTATGAGGCTGTACAGGAGTACCTGAGTCTGCTGGACTGGGATTTGCGCAGGGATGAACTGAACGGATACTTTTATGTGTTGAACACAGACGAGGCTAACCGTTGCAACCTCAATAAAAAAGAAACGGCGATTTTGCTGGCATTACGGCTGATCTACGAAGAAAATATGGAGCGTTTGGGTTTGGAGCAGGATGCCGTATGTACTGTGCGGGATGTGCTGGAAAAAGTGGTGACCGACTATCCAGTTTTTCCGGCTAAGCCGAATATGGAAGAGGTCAAACGCGCGTTTACGGTACTGGAAAACCATTCTGTGATTCAAAGACTGGAAGGAAAATTCAACCAGGGCAGCTGCAGGATCGCAATATTGCCAACCATTCTTTCTGCGGTCTCCAGCGAAAAGCTGAACTTGGTTGTGTCTGTTTTGAAAAAGGAGGAAACAGATGAAGAAGCTGAAGAAGATCCTGCTGATCAACTGGCTCTATTTCAGTAAGGAACTGATTGAAGTGGGCGACATCAATTTCCTGACCGGCAAGAACGGTGCCGGAAAGTCAACGGTCATCGATGCACTGCAGATCGTGCTGCTGGGCGAGACAAATTCCCGCAATTTTAATCAGGCAGCCAACGAAAAATCGCAGCGCACATTGGAAGGCTATCTGCGCGCCGACATGGATGATAACAGCCCGTATTCCCGCCGTGGTAAGGACTTTTCTACCTATATTGTCTGCGAATTTCAGGATGAGATGGAGGGCAGCAACTTTGTGACGGGCGTTACCTTTGACTGCCGTAGCGATGGAAGTTACCGTGATACATTCTTTATTTACACGGGGACACTGCCGGAAAATTGCTTTATTGAACAGGGCGAGGCAATGGAGATTTCTGCACTTCGCCGTTTTTTGAAGCAGAACTATGCACGGGCAGAATTTTACGATACCCAAAAAGAGTATCGCCGCAATATGCTTGCAAAGTGGAACGTTCACAACGAGCAGGTCTTACGGATGATGAAGAAGGCTGTTTCGTTCCGGCCAATTGTGGATATCCAAAAATTTATTACGGAGAACATCTGCGATAT
The DNA here is from genome assembly GCF_023347335.1 of Faecalibacterium sp. IP-3-29. Classification (NCBI taxonomy): domain Bacteria; kingdom Bacillati; phylum Bacillota; class Clostridia; order Eubacteriales; family Oscillospiraceae; genus Faecalibacterium; species Faecalibacterium sp. IP-3-29. Next base: position 272,331 of record NZ_CP094471.1, read on the forward strand.
TCCGGATAAGCCCAATATTGAGCTGATGCAGCAAAACATCCGGGATTATAAACGGCACGAATTGCTGGCGCAGCGTCAGCAGGAAAAGCTGGATGCGCTGCAGCAAATCAGCAGGCTGTATCAGGAGATGAACCAAGCCATAGACCGCTGCCAAATTCAGAAGTTTCTGGTACGGTGGGCAAAAAAAGAAGCTGCGCAGACAGAGATCGACCAGAGGGAATTGGAACGAACTGAATGCAAGGAGAACCTTGCAAATGTGAATGAGCAACGGGAGGAGCTTGAGCGGCAGATCGAACAGAAAGAAACGCGCCGCAGTGAGCTTGAGCTGGCCTGCAGGCAGAGCAACGTTTTCCAGGAGGAAGAGCGTCTACTCAACATGGAAAAGGCTCTGAGAGATGAGCAGAAAAAGCTGGAACAGGGTCTGCAAAATCTTGAAGTGGAGATTAAGCGGGAAGCACGGCGTTTGCAGAGATTCTGTGGGAAGATACAAGAACTGGAACCGGAAGAACTTCTCATACCGGTGCAGGAAGCGGCGAACACTGCGCAGAAAGCATATGCTGTATTTACTGGTGACGAGAAGGGATTGTTTGCCCGGCCTGTGGAGTTGTTTGAAACGGGGCAGCAGGCAGCGGCCGAATTGTCGGATGCTGTCCGCAGTGCGGCTCATAAAACAGAGGATCGTATTGCAGAGCTGAAGAAGCAAGCCGACCAGAAAAGTGCGGTGCTTGCAAATCTGCGCAGGAACATCAAAGATTATCCCCATGGGCTTCTGCTGTTCAAAGACCGGCTGGAAAAGGATCTGGCGGATAAAACGGGGCATGCGGTTCCCGTTTATATTCTGGCTGATGTGCTGGAAATGGCAGATGAGCGCTGGCGTGGAGCGGTAGAAGGCTACCTAAATAACCAGAAATATTATCTGCTGGTGGAGCCGGGACGTTATCAGGATGCACTCAACATTTACGACCGGCTGAAGCAGGAAGCAGAGTACCGTGCGTTTGGTCTGGTAGATATCGGAAAACTGCGGGAAAAAGAAACACTTCGACCGCTGCCCGGCAGTCTGGCAGAAAAGGTGGAGACAGAAAACAAGCTGGCACGCAGCTATGTGGACTATCTTCTGGGTCGGGTGATATGCTGCGACACGGCAGAACAGTTGCGCTGCTATAAGACGGCAATTACGGCAGAAGGAATGCTGTATCAGGGCTATGTGGCCCGCGCACTTCGGAAGGGCTGGATGGAAGACGCCTTCATCGGGCGGCGTGCGGTGCAGTTCCGCATCGACCATCTGGAAAAGGAACTGACCTGTCTGCAGGAAGAGCTGCGGCATTGGCAGCCGCTCCAGAAGCAGCTGACCGGCCTGCAGGAGCCGCTTTTTACCCAAAGATTCGTCCGAATCGATGTGGCGCAAAAGCAGGAGGACTACCAGCGCGTCCAGACGATCATCAAGGAAATCGCAGAAGTCAAAAATCAGCTTTCCCAGCTGAATCTGTTCTGGTTGGATGAGCAGCGGCGCATCATTGAACAGTTGAAAGAAGAGATCCTTGCATTCAATAAGGAAAAAGATGCGAAAAATGTGCAAAAAGGGAAGTTGGAAGGCCGCATCCATCAGCTGGAATATGAGATTTTGCCGGAAAAATACCAACAGTATGAGGCCATCGAAGATGTTTTGAACGAGGAGTTCACGAAGGAATACCGAGAAACCATCGGCGTTCCCCGCTATCGGCAGGAGCTTGTCCGCTTGAAAAAGGCAGATGTCATCCGCAAGAACTTCGGCGACAGTTTGGCGCAGAGCACAAAGGCGATGGACGGGGCTCAGAAGAAACTGTTTGCAGCACGCAGAGAATATGCAGAACGGTTCAAACCCTGTGCATTCCAGATCGAGGTGATGGATAACACAGAATACGAGGAAGAACGACGTACTCTGCAGGAAAGCGAGCTGCCCCGATACAAAGAAAAAATTCGGGCGGCACGGGAAAGCGCAATGGAGCAATTCCAGAACGATTTCCTTGCCAAACTGAAATCCAGCATCGACCAGGTGCAAGAACAGGTGCACAATCTGAACAAGGCCCTGCGCCAGGCACAATTTGGCACAGACAAGTACCAATTCCGTGTAGGGCCAAACCCGGATTATCTGGATTACTATAACATGATCACGGCAGATGAACTGATGGAAGGCGAATCCGGTCTATTCGCACTGCCCTTTCAGCAAAAATACGGCCCATTGATCGAAAAACTGTTCAGCCAGATCACAATGGCAGACGATACGCAGCTCAATGTCCGCAAACAGAGCGAACTGCAGGAGAATATCGTCCGCTATACAGACTTCCGGACGTATCTGAAGTTTGATTTGGAAACGACTGATCAGAACGGTTCCAAGCAGCTGCTTTCTCAAACACTGAATATGAAGTCCGGTGGCGAAACACAAACGCCATTCTATATTGCGGTGCTGGCCTCGTTTGCCCAGCTGTACCGCGTCAACGATGCTACCCGTTTTGGTAATACGGTGCGTCTGGTGGTGTTCGATGAAGCTTTCAATAAAATGGATAGTGACCGGATCACGGAGAGTGTACTCCTTCTCCGAAAGATGGGGCTGCAGGCGATCATCTGTACGCCGCCGGATAAGGTCTCGGACATTATGCCCATTGCAGACCGCACATTATTAGTGGACAAATCCGGATACCGGATGCATATTATTCCATTTGGAAAGGAGATGCAGAATGAAGGAAGCACAGGTGATCCTGAATCGTCTGCTGGATAAGTTTGAAAACAGTAAGCATCTTTCTGAACCCAACACATCCAGACGTCGGGTAATGCTGCGCATTGATAAAAGGGAGTTGCCGGAGTATCAATACGAAGATGCGGTGGTTCGGGATGCTTACAATATTGCAGCGCGGGAGCTGGAGCAGCAGGCTTTGGTGCGTCTGGAATGGGCGAGAAAGCAGAGCGTTCTCTCCTGCATTGTGCTGGATCTGGAACGGGTCGCACAGTGCTATGAGTGCGCCGACAGAGTGCATCCGCGAAAAAAGGCAGAAGAGGTTGCAAACATCATCATGCAGAAGCTGGCAGACAATCCCGTTCCATGGATCGCGGCATGGAGGGATGCTGTATGTGCTCAGGTGCGGAACAGCATGAAAGTGCCGACGTATTGCAGGGAAAATGACGGTCTGCTGCAGGAGCTTTTGCTCACGTTTCAACGGTATGCGGAGCTGTCCGGCAGTGTGACGATGCGTGCATTCAGCAGCCAGTGTTTTCACGATACCAAGTATTTTGAGCGAAATGTACGGGAGCTGTTTCTTACCATTGCACGAAAGTACAATACCCAACTGGCGGCGGCCTGTACAGAAGCGGAACTTGGTGAGCGGGATCAGCTTGCATTTCTGGGAATCTATGCCCGCCCAGAGCTTTACGAACTCTCGGGCGATTGCGCGATCTGCTTGAAGAAGGGAGAACTACAGCTCAGCGCAGCAGAACCTTATGGATTGGCTTTGCCCAGTACACTTGTGTCAGAGATTGTGGACATTGAACTAAAAAACATCTGCTGCATTACCTTTATCGAAAATAAAACGAACTATGATGAATATTTGCTGGCGGAAAAACAGCCAGAAGAACTTGCTGTTTATCACGGCGGCTTTCTGAGCCCGCAGAAGAAAAAACTTTTTGAAAAACTGGCTGCTGCGGCAGGGGAAACCATGCAAATTCGATTCTGGGCGGATATTGATCTGGGCGGTTTTTGTATGTTTGAAAACCTGCAAACGGTGTTTCCACAGCTTGAACCCATGCGTATGGAAGGGCGCTTTGTGGAACAGTACCACAAAAATGGCCTGAAGCGGCCGGAGCAGTATCTGAAGAAGCTGAAGAAAGAGCGGAATGTGGGAAGATATACGCTGTTTGTTGATGCAATTGATAAGATTTTGCAATATGGGGTCACAATCGAACAAGAAACATTTCTGGAGTAGAATTCATGCGAAGATAAGAACGTACTATCATTCTTCCCAAATGCCCTGAATTTTGGCACTTGCTCAGGCTGCTATTAAAAATCCCCGCAAGCGATTGCGTGAGAGCGTGAGAGAGTACACATAAAACTTCATAAGTAAAATAAACCCGCCCCGGTTTCCGTAACAGGATGATATGAACCCCAAAAGTTAGACAAAAATCAAATTAAGCGACCCCAACGGTCTGAATCCTGTATTGCACAGGGCTCAGGCCGTTTAGTTTTAATTTGATTCGGCGATTGTTGTAATAGTCGATGTAATCGATAATGGCCTTTTCAAGCTGGTCAATGGAATCAAATTTTTCCAAATAGAACAGTTCTGTCTTGAGCAGTCCAAAGAAGTTCTCGGCAACCGCATTGTCCAGACAAGTGGCTTTCCGAGACATACTTTGCGTAATTCCTTTTGCTTTCAGTAGATTCTGGTAGGACTTCATCTGGTATTGCCAGCCCTGATCCGAATGCAGAATCAGATTGTCAACCTTGTCCGGCAGCTTTTGAAAAGCACCTTCCAGCATATCCGTGATCTGTTTGAAATTTGGATGGCGGCTCAGGTTATAGCTGACAACTTCGCCATTGAACAGATCGAGAATTGGAGACAGATAGAGTTTTTGGTCGTTCACTTTGAATTCAGTAACATCTGTGACCCATTTTCGATTTGGCTGGTTTGTCTTGAAGTGCCGTTCCAGCAAGTTTGGCGCAACTTCTCCGACTTCACCCTTGTAGGAGTTGTACTTTCTTTTTGCGCGAACCTGACAGACTAAGCCCAGCTGCTTCATGAGTTTCCGAACCGTCTTGTGATTCACACAAATATCGTTGTTGTGTAGTTCTTGTGTAATTCTGCGATATCCGTATCGCTTCTTGTTCTCATTGAAGATTGTAATGATCTGTTTTTTTACCATCTGGTACTTCGCAGGATTTTGAGACCGATGCAGGTAGTAGTAAAATGTGCTGCGAGGAAGTCCGGCAAGTTGCAGCAATGCTTTCAATGGATATTTCTGCCTTAGCTCCTGAACTACTTGTGCTTTCTGTTTTGGCGTTCCTCTTCCAGTACCAAGGCGTTCAATTTTTTTAAGTAATCGATCTCCATCCGAAGCCGTTGATTTTCTGCAATCAGATCTTCTTCTACTTGCTTATCCAGCTTTGGCTTCCGACCTTTCTGTGTCCCACCGGCGGCACAGGCTCGACCTCGACGTTCTACCAGAAGTGCCTCTTCGCCTTCTTCCAGATAGATGCGCTCCCAATCTTGAAGCGTACGTCTTGGAATTCCATACTTGCTGGATGCTTCATAAAAGCTTAATTTTTCATTGTGAAGCTGTTTGATGATTTCTACCTTTTGAGCTCCGTTGTACTTTCGTTGTCCCTTTGGCATACAAAAACACCCCATTTCCTAAACAGTATACCATACTGTCTAACAAATGGGGTGCAGTTCATTTCCTTTATGGATATTTTTGTGGTACATCCGCTTTCTTCGGAAGGAAAGCCTATTCGCATCGTTAAGTTTCAAATTCCAGCTGCGGTGACAGCAATCCCTACAGGATGGAAAAATCGTTTTTATGGCCGTGTGGGGGAATCTCTTGTTGATTTATCGCAGGAAAAAATCGATAGAATTCGAGGTGAACGCAGAACTGATTGGACTAGAGAAATTATTGACGGGGTTTCTTTATCGCATCTGGACACAAAGGCTGTTTCGATTGCCAGAACCAATTACAGAGAACGCCTTTCCAATGCAGCTAATTCTAACGCAGTAGAAGAACTTGACAAAATGGATGATTACCAATTTTTGTCTAAAATTAAACTTATTCGGAATGGAAAAATAACGAAGGCTGCATTCGTTCTACTTGGAAATAGCGATTATTCGGATTTCTTTGAGGTTCCTCCGCAGATTATGTGGAGACTTTATGATCATAAAGGGAATACAATAGACCATGAAATTTTTGATATTCCGTTTTTGTGCGCTATAGATTCGGTTTACAAAAAGATTCGCAACTTGACGTATCGCTATATGCCTAATCAGCTAAGTTTATTTCCGACTGAAACGCAACAATATGATTCTTGGCTGCTGCGAGAGTTGCTTAACAACTGTATTGCGCATCAGGATTATACTGCGGATCGAAGGATATATGTAGATGAATTTGAAGATCGTATTGTAATATCAAACGCAGGACAATTTCTACCAGGAAATATTAAGACTGTATTAGAGCCGGCATATGCACCGCCATATTATCGAAATCCGCTTCTTGCACAAGCGATGGTCAATTTTAAGATGATTGATACTGCCTCGATGGGAATTCGCCGTGTTTATTCTATCCAAAAAGAAAAGCTGATCCCTATGCCAGACTATGACTTGTCAAGATACGATCAGGTTCGTGTTACGGTTTACGGAAAGGTTTTGAACGACAACTACACAAAAATTCTTTTTGAAAATCCCAATATGGATTTAGATACAGTGTATTTACTTGATAGAGTTCAGAAGGGAGAAAATATTAGCAGAATGGAAGCCGCTGCATTGAGAAAGCTTGGATTGATAGAGGGGAAAATTCCAAAGCTGTTTGTTTCTGCAACGGTGGCAGAAGCCCTGGACCAAAAAGCTCAATATATAAAAAATAAGGGATTTGATGATCAATATTATAAGCAATTGATTGTTGACTATTTGAACAAATGGGGCAAAGGGCAAAAAAGTGACTTTGATAAATTGCTGTTCGATAAATTGCCTGATTCCCTAACAGCCGTACAAAAAAACACTAAGATTCGAAATTTACTGGCATCACTTAGGATGGGCGGCATTATTGAAACCGATTCTGAAAACCATCAGCGTTCCAATTGGGTGTTGACGAAAAAATGAGATTTTTCATCATCTAATCAAGCTCTAATCAAGCGCGAACGCTGAAAAGTACAGTAGTACGTCGATTTTATTAAGCTGTTATATGGTGTAATTAAAGGTCTATGAACTGCCTGTTAAAATAGAACCGCATGAATGATACAAAAAGGAGTTCCACAGTACAGCCTATTGTAATCGTTTTCCGAACGCTCTGTAATTTTGGCACCCGCGCAGGCTGCGATCAAGAACCCCCGCAAGTAATTGCGTGAGGGCTTGAAAAAGCACAAATAAAGTATATGACCGCCCCGGTTTCTGTGATAGGAAACCGGGGCGGTTTTTTGCGCTCACGGAGGGGTAGATGAAAAACGCAGTATGAATATATACTATATAAAAATGAATATATGCTAAAATTTCGGGGAAATACTTGCATTTTCATTAAAATGGGTGTATTATGACACCTGCCGACGAAATGCCGACAATCAACAAGAGAGGGATCGATACTATTATGTCTTTGAAGAAGAAAATTGCTGCGGCTTTCATCTCCTGTGCGATGACGCTTGCCGTGGTTCCTTCCGCCTTCGCCTGCACGGCACTCTATGTCGGCAGCGACCTCACCGAGGATGGCACCACCATGTTTGGCCGGATCGAGGATCTGGGCACCAACGATTACAACAAGCTGTTCAACGTCAGCCCTGCCGGGAAGCACACCGCAGGCGAGGTGTACGAGGGCTGCTACGGCTTTACCTACACCTTCACCCACGACAGCTACCGCTACACCGCCCGCCGGGACGACAATGGTCTGGGTGTCTGCCCGGACTGCGACAGCACCCACGAGCACACTCCCTATGAGGAGGCTGGCACCAACGAGAAGGGCGTCATGGTCTCTGCCACCGAGTCTCTCTACGGCACCGACGCCGTGCTGAGCGTAGACCCCTATGTGGACAACGGCATTGAGGAAGCCGAGATCACCACGGTGCTGCTGAGCGAAGCTTCCACGGCCCGCGAGGGTGTTGCCCTGCTGACCTCCATCTACGACAACGCCGGTGCAGCCGGCGGCTCCGGCGTGTTCATTGCCGACCAGAACGAGACCTGGTTCGTGGAGAACCTGACGGGCCACACCTACCTTGCCCTGAAGCTCTCCTCCAGCGTGGTCTTCATGCAGCCCAACATCGCCGCTATGGGCAAGATCGATCTGGATGACACCGACCATGTGGTGGCCTCTGCCAACCTGATCTCCGTGGCCCAGAAGGCCGGTACCTTTGTGGGCGATGCCGCTGCCAATGTCATCGATCTGGATGCCTCCTACAACGGCGACATCGCATCGGACCGCATGGCAGCCGGCCTGAACTACCTGTACGGCACCGACACCTTTACGAAGGACAACTACAGTGAGACCGACTTTGCCATCAGCAATGTCGGCGAGAACGGTGCCATCGTCCCGGTCTACTCCAACATCCAGCTGACCAAGAAGTTCTCGGTGGAGGATTCCATCCACTTCTTTCAGACCGAGCCCATCGGCAAGACGGGCAATGTGGAGACTCATCTGTTCCAGGTGAGCGCCACCGGCGATCTGAACACCGCCATTACCGAGTGGACCGCTTTTGACGACGACGTGTACAACGCCTTCGTCCCTTACTATCCGATGCTGACCACCGACACTGCAGATGTCTACAAGGTCTCGGTCCATAAGGTCACCCGTTCCGACGAGCAGCCCACCGAGGGCGTCTGGTATCAGGATGCCAAGGGCCGCTACTACACCTACCCGGACGACTGGACCGACTCCTTCTACGGCGTGCGTGACGCCCTCTCCAACCTGCTGACCTACGGCAGCAATGGCAATCAGGTCACCGCAAAGGATCAGGTTGCAGCCAAGGCCAGTTATGCCGCGCTCCAGCAGGAGATCATGGCCGACTACGCCGATATGAAGGCCGCCGTTGCCGCCGCCGACACGCTTGAGGCCAAGCAGGCTGCCGCCACCAACGCCAGCAATGCCATGAGCCAGAAGGTGTACAACACCACCCTGAAGATGTACAATAAGCTCCAGGCCAAGACGGCCGCCCGGGCATGGGTCAGCTCCCTGCTGCACTGAGGCTTTGCAGCGCCTGAGGCGTTTCCCATAAAACCGCAGCGCCCCCGGTTTCCATGACAGGAAGCCGGGGGCGTTTTGTGTATGACTGCTCCTTGCAAACGCCGCCCATTCGTTCTATATGACAAGGCAAAACTGCCGGAATTCTATTTGCAGGAAGAAAATTTGGAGAAGATCATTGCGGAGATGGGGTAAAACACACTGGAAATTCACAAATAACGTATCATCGTTGCTCCGAACGCTCTGTAATTTTGGCACCCGCCCAGGCTGCGATCAAGAACCCCCGCAAGGTTTTGCGTGAGCGCTTGAAAAAGTACAAATAATGCAAGTGAACCGCTCCGGTTTCCGTAACAGAAAATCGGGGCGGTTTTTGTGTCATTTGCTGAATCGGAAGGATCCGCTTGTAAAGTTGGGAAAAAAGGTGTAATATTGGTGTACAGAGATTTCGAACAATGCATGATATGTAATGTCTCTGGAATCCGCATCAGCGGATGTGCTCCGAATGCTTGATAGGGAGCAACACTTTCCCCGCCTTGCGGGGGTAATAGCCGGAAAACGGCAGACATCAAAAAAACTGAAAAAACCATGAGAAAAGCAGCAAACATCCGCTTTATAGGACTTTTTGTGTGCTATTCTATCCTCAGAGAAACCCCGATGATGCGGAAAATGCGATTTTCCTGACTGCAGTGGAGGTGGAACAGGATGAGACGACGAACGCTTTCTTACGAGGTGCGGCTGTTTGCAGGCAAAACAGACCCGGTGAACAGCGGCTTCTGGCTGCCGCTCTGGATGCACCTGCGGGATACGGCGGGTATTATGGTATATCTGGTGCAGAGGTGGCTGCCGGATAGCGTCCGTCAGCATATCGGATTGGACGAGGACCAGCTGACACAGACCGCCTGCTTTCTGGGGTGGGTTCACGACCTGGGGAAGATATCCGCGGCTTTCCAGGGGCCAATGATGGCACATTTGCCGGAGCCCAGACAGCGCTTGGAAAAATACACAACGCTTCGGTACCGGGAACAGAACCGCAAGTATTCACGTCACGCGCTGGCGAGTGAGGCCATCTTGCGGTGGCTGAAATGCCCCAACGGGCTTGCATCGGTAGCAGGCGCACACCACGGCAAGCCACAAACCGGGAAGAATGTGCTTGACCAGCTGGGCGATGAGGAAGAAGAAGGCAGCTGGGAATCCAACTATTGGCCCGAGGGCGAGCAGAAATTCTGGGAGAGCTGCTGGCGGGAACTGTTTGACTACGCCTTGCAGGAAAGCGGCTTTTCCAGCGTGGACGAGCTGCCGCAGCTGACCATCCCGGCTGAGATCCTGCTGACCGGCCTGCTCATCATGGCGGACTGGATCGCCAGCAATACCCGATACTTTCCGCTCATCCCTGTGGAAGAGGTGGGCAGCGATACCCTGTATCCTGCCCGTGTCAATCGGGCGTGGGAAGCGCTGGACCTGACCTCTCCGTGGGAGGTGCAGTCGGATGTGACGGAACCGGGGGCGTTTGCGGAACGCTTCGGCTTTCCGCCCAACGAAGTCCAGCGGGCCATGCTGGAAGCCGTCAGCCAGGCCCAGGAACCGGGGATGTTCATTCTGGAAGCACAGATGGGCGTGGGCAAGACGGAGGCCGCGCTGGGTGCGGCAGAGATTTTAGCCAAGCACGGCGGCGAGGGCGGAATCTTCTTTGGTCTGCCCACCCAGGCCACCGCCAACGGCATCTTTGGGCGGCTGCTGGCATGGGCCGAAAAGCAGCCGGATGGGTTGGAGCACTCCATCAAGCTGGCCCACGGCATGGCCGAACTGAACGAGGCCTACCTCCGATTGCAGCAGGACACGGTGTGGGTGGAGGAGGATCTGGAAGCAGACCCCGATGCTGACCCGGAGAGCCGGGTGATGGTGCATCAGTGGTTTCGCGGCAATAAGCAGGGGCTGCTGGCTGATTTTGTCATCGGCACGGTGGATCAGCTGTTACTGGCGGCGCTCAAGCAAAAACATGTGATGCTGCGCCACCTCGGCCTTGCGGGCAAAGTGGCGGTCATTGACGAGTGCCACGCCTACGATGCCTATATGAACTGCTATCTTGACCGGGCGCTGACCTGGCTGGGCCGGTACAAAGTACCGGTGATCCTGCTTTCCGCTACCCTGCCCGCCAAGCGCCGGGTCGAGCTGGTCAGGGCCTACCTGAATGGAAGAACCGCCCCGGACGGCTTATGGCAGACCTGCCGGGGCTATCCGCTGCTGACCTGGACGGACGGCAAACAGGTGGAGCAGACGACTATCCCACTGGAAACCGAACCACGCAGAGTGGAGACATTCCCGCTGACCGAGGAACAGCTGACTGACACTCTGCGCAGTGCCTTGCGGGAGGGCGGCTGTGCGGGCGTGATCGTCAATACCGTGAAAAAGGCGCAGGCCATTGCGGCCCGTCTGCGGGCAGAACTGCCGGAGTTTGAGGTGGTGGTATTCCACGCTCAGTTCCTCATGCCCGACCGTGCCGCCAAAGAAGAGGCGCTGATGAAGCGCATCGGCAAGCACTCCACCCCGGAACAGCGGGATAAGCTCATTGTGGTGGGCACGCAGGTGCTCGAGCAATCCCTTGATATCGATCTGGATCTTCTGGTCACAGAGCTCTGCCCCATGGATCTGCTTTTACAGCGCATCGGACGACTGCACCGCCACGAGGGGCGGGCTCGTTCCCGGCCGGTGGCGCAGGCCCGCTGTGCCGTGCTGGACACTGGGACGGAGGACTTCGACGAGGGCAGCAGGGCGGTTTACGGGGAATGGCTGCTCTGGCGCACCCGCAAGCTCCTGCCCACCGCCATCACCCTGCCCCATGACATTGCCCCGCTGGTGCAGGATGTCTATGGCTGGGAGCCCGACCCTTTGCCCGCCAGCCCGCAGAGCACTGCGGCCCGGGTGGAGTACGAAAAGGCCCAACAAATCAAAATGGGCAAGGCGAAGACTTTTACCATCCTGCCGCCAGAAGAGCACAGAAAGCGCTCTTCCCGGAATACGCTGGATAATTGGATGGATGATGTGGGTGCTGTCAGTGACAACGGTGCCCGCGCGGCGGTGCGTGACGGAGACCCTTCTGTTGACGTGCTGGTGCTGATGCGGGATGCGGCGGGAAATGTCCGCTTCCTGCCCGATGAAACGGGGCAGCCCGGTGCCTGCGTGCCCACGGACGAGCCGCCTCAGCCGGAGATGGCGCTTCAAATTGCACGGCAGAAGCTGCGCCTGCCCGGATATTTCAGCAAACGGTGGTCGGTGGAACAGACCATCGACGCACTGGAAACCCGGAACCGGGAAGTGTTCGGGTTGTGGCAGCAGTCACCGCTGCTGCGGGGAGAACTGATCTTACTGCTGGATGATCACCTGACCGCACAGCTTGCCGGGCAGGTGCTGCAATACGACCGTGAAAATGGTCTGACCTACCGGAAGGAGGAAGAGAATGAAGCAAATTGAGTATAATTTGCTGGAGGAACGCTGGGTGCGGGTGCGCGGGCAGGATTACACCGTGCAGGAAGTTTCTCTGTCGGATGCCCTGCTGCACGCCCACGAATACCGTGACCTGGCCGGAGAACTGCCCACGCAGGATGCCGCCATGCTGCGGCTGCTGTTGGCGGTTCTGCACACGGTGTTTTCCCGGGTGGATGAAAACGGTACGCCGGCCCCCTTTGAGGAAACGGACGATGCCCTGATCCGCTGGGAGGAGCTGTACCGGCTGGGGCATTTTCCGGAAGCGCCCATCCGGGCCTATCTGGAGCAGTGGCGAGACCGCTTCTGGCTTTTCCACCCGGAACGCCCCTTCTGGCAGGTGCCGGAAGCGAAGATCGGCACAGAATACACCGCTTCCAAGCTGAACGGGGAGCTTTCTGAGAGCAGCAACAAGCTGCGGTTATTCTCGTCCTATGCGGGCGAAGGAAAAGAGGGCCTGACTTATGCCCAGGCAGCGCGGTGGCTGCTGAGTGTGAATGGCTACGATGACACCTCTGCAAAGCCCAAGGGCAAGGGTCTGCCCTCGGTGGGCGCTGGCTGGCTGGGAAAGCTGGGGTACATTCAGGCGCAGGGCAGCAACCTGTTCGAGACTTTGATGCTGAACCTCACTCTGCTCAAGGATGGCGTAGAACTGTGGGGGGAGAATCATCCCTGCTGGGAACTGGAACAGCCCCACAGTGCAGAGCGCACAGAAATCGCCCTGCCGGACAATCCTGCGCAGCTGCTGACCCTGCAATCCCGGCGGCTCCTGCTCGACCGAGAGGGGGAAATCGTGACCGGATTTTCTCTGCTGGGCGGCGATTTCTTCGCAAGAGAGAATGCATTTGCGGAACAGATGACCGTCTGGCGTGACCCGGATGCCCAAAAGAGCAAAAAGACCGGGCAGGTCACCTTTGTACCCAGCCGTCACGACCCGGCCAAGCAGTTCTGGCGGGAGTTTCCGGCAGTGTTCTGTGAGGAAGGGGAAAGCGTCCGCAGGCCCGGCGTTGTCCGCTGGGTGGAAATGCTTCAAAATGACCCGGACTGCCCGCTGGAACGCAAGCGGCTGATCCGCTTTGCCATCAGCGGCATGAAGTATGGCGATAAGGATTTCTTTGTGAACGATTCCTTCAGTGACAGCCTGACCTTTCAGGCCGCGCTGCTGGGAGAACTGGGACGGCGCTGGACAGTGCCCATCCGGGATGAGATCGGGCGCTGCGAGCGGGCCGCGCAATGCGTCGGCCGCCTTGCCTGGGAGCTCTCCCTTGCGGCGGGAGATAAGAACGATACGACCGCGGAATCCGCCCGCACCCAGTTCTACTTTACCATCGACCAGCCGTTCCGGCTTTGGCTGCAGAGCATTGACCCCGAAACGGACAAGCTGGACGAAAAAGCCGATGAATGGCAGGAGAAAGCCCGCAAACTGGCCGCAGAGCTGGGCCGCCAGATGGTGGAGCGGGCCGGGAATGCCGCCTTTGTGGGCCATAGGGTCGAGGTGAAAACAGGCGGTAAAAAGGACGAAAAGAAAACCGTTCTGTATACGGCCCCCAAGGCCTACAATAGCTTCCTGTACAATCTGCGGAAGCTCTACCCGAAGAAAGAAGGAGGAACAGCATGATAACGGATGCGATCCATGATTATGTGGCCGGACAGCTGAGCGGGCTGTGGAGCCTGCCCAAACCCCAGCGGCGTGCCCGGCTGGCAGAGCTGCGCCGGGGCGTTGGGCATCAGCCCGGCGACCTGCCGGCGCTGTGGGGCAGCTTCCTGCAGGAACTGCCCAAAGAGCTCTGGGGCAGGGAAACGGCGGCAGGAGAGTGCCGGGAACCATCGGAAGCCGAGTGGGCGGTCTACCTTGCCCTGACTCTCTACGCCCTGCACCAGCAGGGAGAAGAGAACGTTTCCATGAATGAAAAGGGCTGCACGCTGGGCAGGGCGGTGCGCCTGCTGGCCCAGAATTCCGCAGCTGCCGCGCAGGACTGGACCGAGAGCAGCGTCCTGCGCCGGTTCAACGCACTGGCCACAGCGGATTCCATGCCCGAGGTGTCCCACTACCTCCGGGGGATGGTGCAGCTGTTCCGGGGAAATGAACCGAAGCTGAAACTGGATTACCCCCGGCTGGCTGTGGAGCTGTACCGGTTCCAGCTCCCGGATCAGGCAGCCAATGTCCGCCTGCAGTGGGGCCGGGACCTCTACCAGATGAATGCCGACACACCTGAAACCGAAGAAAAGGAGAATTGAAATGGATACCAAGCGTCTGTATGTTGATTTTCATGTGCTGCAAACGGTGCCGCCCAGCTGTGTGAACCGCGACGATACCGGCAGCCCCAAGACGGCTGTCTATGGCGGTGCCACCCGCGCCCGGGTATCCTCTCAGGCGTGGAAGCACGCGATCCGCAAAATGTTTGCCGAAGAAATGGCCGACATGGTCGAGACCGGAAAACGTACCCTGAAAGCAACTGACCTTGTGGCCGGGGAACTGGCCGCACTGGCTCCTGAACTGGACGATGCCAGACTGAAAAAGGATGCAAAAAAGGCACTGGAAAATGCAGGCATCAAGCTGAAAGATGACAACAACGCCGCCCTGCTCTTTTTGAGCACGGCCCAGGCCCGGGCGCTGGCCCGGCTGGCCGCCGAGGACTGCGAGGAGAAGGATGACTACAAAAAGGCCCTGAAGGAGAACCCTTCGGTGGATATGGCTCTGTTTGGCCGGATGGTCGCCAGCGATCCTTCCCTGAATTACGATGCCGCCGCTCAGGTGGCCCACAGCATCTCCACCCATGCCGTACAGAACGAGTTTGATTACTTCACCGCCGTGGATGACTGTGCCCCGGAGGATTCGGCAGGTGCGGGCCATCTGGGCACGGTGGAGTACAACTCTTCCACCCTGTATCGCTATGCCACCGTCAACATGGTGGAACTGGTGCACCTGCTTGGGGCTGAAAAGGCAGCCCAGGCTGTCCGGGTGTTCGGCGAGGCCTTCATCCGCTCCATGCCCACCGGAAAGCAGAACAGCTTTGCCAACCGCACCCTGCCGGATGCTGTCTATGTCACCCTGCGGGAGGATCAGCCTGTGAACCTCTGCGGTGCTTTTGAAAAGCCGGTGCGCAAGAGCCCCGAGGGCTATGCGGAACCCTCCAAGACGGCGCTGAAGCAGTATGCGCAGCAGGTGTATGCCTGCTATGCGGATGCTCCGGCCCAGAGCTTTGCTGTGGGCATCGGGCTGGACGAGCTGGCCCCGGCCATGCCCCTGAACCAGATGCTCACCGCGCTGGAACGTGCCGTAAAGGAGAAGCTGCCCGGAAATGAGGTGTGACCATGGCAACGCTGTTGCTTCGGCTGGCCGCGCCCCTGCAATCGTGGGGTGCGGATTCCAAATTTGAGACCCGCAAAACGAACCGGGAACCCACCAAAAGTGGTGTCATTGGCCTGTTGGCGGCGGCACTGGGTCTGCGCCGGGACGATGCCGCAGGCCTTGCCCGGCTGAACGGCCTGCACTTTGCCGTCCGTGCTGACCGGGAGGGCAGCCTGCTGGTGGATTTCCACACAGCCAACCGGGAAGAGGATCGAAAAAAAGGCAAGGCTCCCTATGTGACCTACCGCCATTACCTGCAGGATGCGGTCTTTCTGGTGGGGCTGGAAAGCGAGGACACTGCCCTGTTACAGGAGCTGGAAACGGCCCTGAAACATCCGGTCTACCCGCTGTATCTGGGGCGGCGTTCCTGCCCGCCCACCCTGCCGCTCTGCCTTGGTATCCGGGCCGGGAAACTGCTGGATACCCTGCGGGCCGAACCGCTGCTGGTGAAACAGAGGAATGGGGCCCCCTTGCGCATCGTGGCAGACGCGGACCCGGCGGATGCTGCTGCTGTGCCCCGGCGTGATCTGGCGGTGTCGTTCAGCCCCATCCACCGGCAGTACGGCTTCCGCCCGGTGCGGGAGTGGAACACAAACCCGCCGGAAATGCCCGGCGCGACCGAACATGACGCAATGGCAGAATTGAGGTGAGGAATCATGTATCTATCCCGCGCAGAACTTGACCCGACCCGCCGTGAGACCATGGTGGCGCTGATCTCGCCCCAGAAATTCCATGGTGCGGTGGAAAACGCTTTTCCCGGTGCGCGCCGCCGCAGGCTGTGGCGGCTGGATCAGCTGGGAGAAAAACTGTACCTGCTCCTGCTCAGTGAGGAACGGCCGGACCTGACCGCCCTGTGTGCGCAGTTTGGCACCGGTGCGCCCCCGGAGACCCGGCCCTATGACTCGCTGCTGGAACGGGTGACAGCGGGCAGCTGCTGGCAGTTCCGCCTGACTGCCAACCCCACCCGCAGCAAAAAAGACTCTGCCGACCATACGGCCCGGGGAACCCTGAAACCCTGCTATCTCGAGGTAGAGCAGGAGGAATGGCTGTGGGCGCAGGCCGCAAAGCACGGCTTTGCCGTCTCGGAGGGGTCGTTCGCAGTGACCCGGAAGCAGACCTATCACTTCAAGAAAAACGGCACCCGGCCTGTTACTCTGCTGGCTGTGACCTACGAGGGTGTTCTGCAGGTGACGAACCCGGAGGCCTTCAAGGCCCTGCTGTGCGAGGGCGTTGGCCGGGGCAAGGCCTATGGCCTTGGCCTGATGACCATCATCCACAGGGGAGGAGACCATGGCTGAGATGCCGGTCTTTTCCCCGCCCACGCGGGGGTGATCCCGTGATGAAGGCCATCGAGGCAGGCATCATCACCTTTTCCCCGCCTGCGCGGGGGTGATCCCTCTGCCGCATACAGCACCTACCTGACGAACATCTTTTCCCCGCCCATGCGGGGGTGATCCTCTACGCTTTGCAGTTCGGAGCTGTATCTTTGCCTTTTCCCCGCCCATGCGGGGGTGATCCCACGGAACACCATTGGAAGATGAATTACATGCACTTTTCCCCGCCCACGCGGGGGTGATCCCCAGACCCGGACACACTGGCGATGACCACCAATCTTTTCCCCGCCCACGCGGGGGTGATCCCAAAAAGGACTTCGAGTGGCAGGAACTCGGTGCCTTTTCCCCGCCCACGCGGGGGTGATCCCAAAAAGGACTTCGAGTGGCAGGAACTCGGTGCCTTTTCCCCGCCCACGCGGGGGTGATCCCTGAGTTTGAGCAGGGCTGCGAGTGGGTCTGGACTTTTCCCCGCCCACGCGGGGGTGATCCTGGGCTGCCCTCTGGCAGCACTACGCAGGGACACTTTTCCCCGCCCACGCGGGGGTGATCCGAAGTTGCCCACACCCATGGACGGTTCCAGAATCTTTTCCCCGCCTACGCGGGGGTTCCACGTTGACAACCCTGCGCAAAAAGCAGATAATAGGTTTATCTTGAATGCAGAGCGAGGGAAAGTATATGCTGTATTTTGAAAACGATTACTGCGAGGGTGCGCATCCGGCGATCTTACAGAAGCTGGTGGAGACCAACTTTGAAAAGGTCTCCGGCTACGGCACCGATCCCTATTGCGCCAGTGCGCGGGAGAAGATCCGCGCGGCGTGCGGCGCACCGGATGCCGATGTCTGGTTCATTTCGGGCGGCACCCAGAGCAACGCCATCGTCATTGCATCGATGCTGCGCCGCTGGGAGGGTGTGCTGGCCGCATCCACCGGCCATGTGGCTGCCCACGAGGCCGGTGCCATTGAGTTCACGGGCCACAAGGTCATCGGCCTGCCGCACACCAACGGCAAGCTGGATGCCGGGACGGTTGAGGACTGGTGCAGGACCTTCTATGCCGATGGCAATGTGGACCACCTCGTGTTCCCGGGCATGGTGTACATCTCCCACCCGTCGGAGTACGGCACCCTGTACACCAAGGCAGAGCTGGAAGCGCTGTCCGCTGTCTGCCATAAGTACCATATGCCGCTGTTTATGGACGGTGCCCGTCTGGGCTATGGTCTGACCGCCGAGGGCACCGATGTGACGCTGGCCGATGTGGCCCGCCTGACCGATGTGTTCTACATCGGCGGCACCAAAGTGGGTGCGCTCTGCGGCGAGGCAGTTGTGTTCCCCCACGGCGCACCGGCTCACTTTATGACCATGGTCAAGCAGCAGGGCGCTCTGCTGGCAAAGGGCCGTCTGCTGGGCATCCAGTTCGATGTGCTGTTCACCGATGACCTGTACCAGACCATCAGCAAAAATGCCATTGAGACCGCCGCCGTGCTCAAGAAGGGACTGGCCGAAAAGGGCTATTCGTTCTTCATGGATTCGCCCACGAATCAGGTGTTCATCGTGCTGTCCAACGAGCAGCTGGCCGCGCTGGAAGGCAAGGCCAAGTTCGGCTTCTGGGAGAAGTACGATGATACCCACACCGTTGTCCGCATTGCCACCAGCTGGGCCACCCGGATGGAAGAGGTGGAGCAGCTGCTGGAGCTGATGTAAGGGCACACCTGCCAAATGGCGGCGCGGCTCTTTGTGCAGGATGCAGATTGTATTTTCTGCGCGGATATGCTATTCTTAACTGGATAAAGGCTGCACTTTGTGCACCGTGGAAGGATGGTTTATATTATGGGCTTTTTTGACAAGCTTTTTGGCGGCAAGGCCGCATCCGAGACGAAATTTTCCGGCCAGAAGATGACGGTCATGCTTCCCATTGACGGTAAGGTGATCCCGCTGGAGCAGCTGCCTGACGAGACCTTTGCCTCTGCGATCCTGGGCCCCGGCTGCGGCGTGGAGCCCACCGGCGACACCGTTTATGCTCCCTTTGACGGTACTGTTACGCAGGTGCCCGAAAGCCTGCACGCCGTTGGTATGATGAGCGATGACGGCATTGAGCTGCTGATCCATGTCGGCATGGACACGGTGGAGATGAAGGGACAGGGCTTTACCTCCCTGACCAAAGAAGGGGCCAAGGTCAAGGCCGGCACCCCGCTGCTGAAGGTGGATCTGGAAGCCATCCGCGCCGCAGGCCACCCCACCGCAACGGCTCTCATCGTGACCAACAGTGATGACCTGCCGGAGATCAGTGTTGTTGCAAACGGCGATGCTGCCGCTGGCACGCCGGTGTTCAAGTTCAAGAAATAAGTAAGCAGATCCCCCGGAGGCAGAGTGCTTTCGGGGGATTTTTGCGGAGAAAAGTCGTACTTATTTGCAAAAAAGCTGTATTTTGCGTGATTTTCTCTTGCATTGCAGGGGGAGTTGTGCTAGAGTAGGCAAAGTGTGAGCCAAAAACCGGTACTGTGAGAGGAAAAGGATATGGAAACAAAAAAGAAGCACGAATTATCCCTTGCAAAACGCATGGCGATCTCTCTGGTCTGCGGCCTGGTGGCCGGTCTGGCCTTTATGTTCCTGCGGGAGCATTTGAACGCCAGCGGTCAGGCACAGACCTGGACCACCATCAACAACCTGCTGTTCCAGGATATCACCGCCGATGGCGCTGAGCGTGCCTTTGGCATCTTCTACATCATCGGCCAGCTCTTCATCAAGGCGCTGCAGCTGGTGATCATCCCCATGGTCTTTACCTCCATTTCGCTGGCCATTGGCAGCATTGCAGACATCCGCACCATGGGCCGCATTTCCGCAAAGACCCTGTTCTGGTTCCTGCTGTGCTCCTTCCTGGCGCTGCTGCTGGCAGGCTGTGTGGGCTACGGCACCTACTCCATGGGCCTGTTCAACACCCACATCGAGGGTCTGGCAGAAGCCAGCGGTTCCACCGGTTCCAACCCCCTGAACGTGGTGCTGAACATCATCCCCTCCAACATCATCACTGCCTTTGGCAGCAATGGCGCTGTGCTTTCCAGCGTGTTCCTGGCAGTGGCCATCGGCCTGAGCATGAACACCCTGGGCGAGAGCCGCACCGCGACCCTGCGCCGCCTGCTGGGCGAGGTCAACGATGTGGTGGTCGTGTTCCTGAACTTCATCATCAGCAACTTTGCCCCCTTTGCAGTCTTTGTGCTGCTGACCCGAACCTTCGCCATCTACGGCATCGATTACCTCAAGCCCGCGCTGGTCTATGTGGTGATCACGGTGGTCCTGCTGCTGGCCTTTCTGATCATTGCCTACCCGCTGGTCATTGCACTGGGTGCCAAGCTGGACCCTTTCACCTTCATCCGCAAGATCGCCAACGTGGCAGTGTTTGGCTTCTCCACCTCCTCCAGCGCCGCCACCCTGCCCCTGAACATCAAGGTGTGCGAGGAAGAGTTCGGCGTGGATGAGAGCATTGCTTCCTTCGTCCTGCCGCTGGGCATGACCATCAACATGGACGGCACCGCCATCATGCAGGTCATTGCCACCGTGTTCATTGCAGGCTGTGCCGGTTACACCGTCACCCCCGGCCAGCTGGTCGTGGTCGCCCTGCTGGCCCTGCTGGCATCTGTGGGCACCCCCGCCGCTCCCGGCGCTGGGGCTGTCATCCTGTTCACCATCTTGTCCGGCATGGGCTTCGTCAACGACGGCGCTCTGCTGGCCTACTCCCTGATCCTGGCCATCAACCGCCCCATCGAGATGCTGGTCACCTCCCTGAACGTGGTGGGTGATGCAGTTGCCAGCATCTGCGTTGCCAAGAGCGAGGGCCTGCTGAACGAGAAGACCTTCAATAAGTAACAATACGCCGTAACAGGCGCAGCAAAAACTCCCATGCACAGCATCTTCCGATGTGAGCATGGGAGTTTTTTGCGTGGTAGTATTTGTGGGAAGAGTGTGGTATACTCGGCTCAGTTCAACAACTCAGAAGTCGTGAAAGCAAATGAAGCGGATACTACAATACAAGTACTAAGGAGGAATATGAGAATGTCGAAAGATGAGTATTTGATAACCGATGCGCCCCTCAAAGCGTTGACGGTTTTTGCAATGCCGATGATTCTTGGGAGTTTTTTTCAGCAAATATACAATATGGCCGACTCCATTATTGTCGGCCAGTTTGTTGGTTCTTCCGCACTTGCAGCTGTCGGTGCCTGTGCAGCATTGACCAATGTGTTCATTTGTGTGGCACTGGGAGCCGGCGTAGGTGCCGGTGTGCTGGTGAGCCGCTATTTCGGTGCCAAAGAATATGGCAAAATGAAAACCATTGTGTCAACGTCCTTGCTCAGCTTTTTGATTCTGAGCATTGTCCTTGGCGTTTTTGGCTTATGCTTTTCCCTTCCGATGATGCGGGACTTGCAAACCCCTCCCGACATTCTGGATGAGGCGGTGCTGTATCTGCGGGTCTATTTTGCGGGCTTTCCGTTCTTGTTTATGTATAACATTCTCTCCAACATGTTCACCTCCATCGGTGAATCAAGAATTCCCTTGGCACTCCTGATTTTTTCTTCTGTCCTGAATATTTTTATGGACCTTTGGATGGTTGCTGGGCTTGGTCTGGGCGTGTTCGGTGCCGCTCTTGCAACCTTGATTGCCCAAGGCATTTCCGCCATATTTTCCCTTCTGATTTTTCTTCATCGGATGCGGCGATACGAGAGCCCATTTCAACGATTTGACTGGCAGGGGCTGCAATCCATGCTGCAAATTGCCGTGCCGTCGATTCTTCAGCAGTCTACGGTGTCCATCGGTATGCTGATTGTGCAGGCAGTTGTAAATCCATTCGGCACACAGGCGCTGGCAGGCTATTCGGCGACGATGCGAGTAGAGAATGTGTTCTCTTTGATTTTTGTCTCCATCGGCAATGCGGTTTCGCCGTTTGTTTCCCAAAACCTTGGCGCAGGCAAGCCCCAACGCATCAAAAAAGGGTACCACGCTGCACTGGTGCTGGATCTGTGCTTTGCAGCCATTGCGTTTGTGGTCATTGAAGCGCTGCACACGCAGATTTCCTCGCTGTTCTTGGGAAAAGACGGAACGGCGTTGGCCTATCAGGTGTCTGGTGATTATATGAGATGGCTTGGTTACTTTTTCATCTTCATGGGTATCAAGATGGCAACCGATGGAGTCCTTCGCGGTCTCGGAATTATGCGTCCGTTCCTCGTTGCAAACATGGTGAACCTTGCGATTCGTCTGTCCGTTGCCCTGATCTGTGCACCGCGTTTCGGCATTGCCTTTGTCTGGCTTGCTGTACCAGCTGGTTGGCTTGCGAACTTCTTAATCTCCTATGGGGCTCTCAGGAGATCATGGCCGACTGATAAAATGGCATCAACCAGATAACTTCGCGTTTGTGGAGCGAAGCAGAACAATGAAAGCCCCAGTGGGGCTTTTAAGCGACAGAACGGTCTTGCGTAGCAAGATGGAGGGGCTTTGCCCCGACAAGTTCCAGTTTGCCGTACTCGGTTCCAGCAGGTTTTGGGGCAGACGCTCTCCAACAAGAGCACTATCGAAGTCCATCCTGCCTTTTGTGCTATATCCGCCTGTTCTTTCATGGGAGAGTGTGGTATACTCGTCTTGGGTCAATAAATCGGAAGTTGTGAACTTAGAATTAGAGGTGTTGAAAATGAAAATAATAATTATACTTATTGATTTACTGATGGCAACTGTTCTCTTTTTTGTTGGAAGATTTTTATCAAATCAAGGAATACAGAAAGAAGTGTGCTGTTTTTATCAGGAGATTATACTGGATTAAATACAGAGAAAATATGCAGAGTTACTGGAAAACGGATTAAGACATGGGCAATGCTCTTTTGTCTTGGCGGTATCATTGATTTTATCAAGCCGGGCGCAGGAATAATAATAGTTTCCGTTTTTTTTATTATCTTACTTGTATTTCATTTGGTTGATATGACTATAAATCGAGACAAGTACCGGGTATAAATTCGCGTTTGTGGAGCAAAGCGGAACAATAAAAGAGCAGTGCTTCCGGTGGGTGGAAACCCATTGGAGAGCACTGCTCTTTCTTTGTGGGAAAATTCAGCTGGCAGGAGCGTTACAGTGTGCCGTAGGGTGCAATGCCGATCATGTACTCAACACCAATGGCGACCAGAACGACCAATGTGGAGATGATGAAGCCGTGCAGCATGGGCTTTGCGCCGGAACGGCAGAGAGATTTGAAGTTCGTGTTCAGACCAATGGCCGCCAGAGCCGCGACCATCAGAAACTTGCTGATGGTCTTCAGGCCGGAAACCAGCCCGGCGGGCAGAAGGCCCAGACTGGTCAGCAGGGACATGGCAAGGAACGCAAGGATGAACCAGGGGAAAATGGAACGGATGCTCACCTTGACACCGTTGGCCTGGGCGCTCTCTTTCTTTTTCAGGTGCAGGTTGATGGCGGCAAAGACCAGAACAGCCGGAATGATCGCCAGCGTGCGGGTCAGCTTGACCATCGTTGCAAAGTCACCGGCTGCTTCACTGAAAGCGTAACCGGTGGCTACGACGCTGGAGGTATCGTTGACCGCCGTACCGGCCCAGAGACCGAATGCGGCATCGGAAAGCCCGAGCCACCGGCCAAGGAGCGGGAACACAACGATCATCACCGTATCGAACAGGAAGGTGGCGGACATACCGTAGGCGATGTCCATGTCATCGGCCTCGATCACCGGTGCAATGGCGGCAATGGCAGAGCCGCCGCAGATGCCGGTTCCGGCGTTGATCAGGCTGCTGGTTTTCCAGTTGAGCCCGAGCGCTCTGCCGATCAGCGCGCCCAGCCCAAAGCAGGTGGCCAGGGTGAAGAGCATGACCGTCAGCGAAAAACGGCCCACGGTCAGCACGGTGCGGATGTTCAGGCTGGCACCCAGAAGGACGATGGCGAATTTCAGGACCTTCTTAGAGGTGAATTTGATGCCCGGCGCGGTTGTTTTGTTGGGCTGGAAAAACGCATTGATGGCCATGCCGATAAACAGGGCGATGACCGATGCGCCAATGAGACGGAGCCCGGCGCTGCTTTCCAGCGTTTCCAGCCACTTGGCGATGCAGGCGATGCCCAATGCCAGTGCGGCTCCGGGGATCAGGGCGGTGATCTTCTTTGACATTCGTTGGGTTTCCTTTCTTTTGCATGTTACGCGGAAATAAAAACAAGCGAAAACCACCGGCAGAACCGGTGGTTTATTGCTGGAGAAAAGGGCGCTCAGAACGAGCCGCCGGAGGAGCCGCCAAAGCCGTCGCTGTCCACGGAGGAGCCGCCGGAGCTGCTGCTCTCCTCGTGGGGCGGGTCGTAGACCTGCACACGGTCGGTGTGGGTGTAGTTGTCCACCTGCACCCGCAGCTTTAAGCCTGCACCGATGTAATCGTTGGCCTCGGTCTTGAGCCGGGCTGTTTTCATCTGGCTGTACAGCACGCCGCAGACGATACCGGCAATGATCATGGGCACACCGATGACGATGAGGAGCAGGATGGGCCAGCCGCTGGTATCGTTGTCAACATCCAGCGGCTCGCCGTGCTCGGCGTAGAAATCCAGTGTGTCGGCGCACATGGAGAGGTACTCGGAGGCGGCCTCGGCCCAGTCGTCGTCCGAGAGATAGGGAACAACGGCATCTTCGATCTGCTCAATGCGGTAATCGGTAAAGGCTGTCACGCCGCCGCCGTAGGTGATGGTGACATACTTGCGGGAGCCGACTGCCAGCAGGAAAAGGATGCCGCTTTGTTCAGGGCCGCTGCCCAGACCGTTGGCAAGGTAGTAATCTTTGGCGTACTGGCGCTGGTCGGCATCGCCGATGCTGTCCACTACCAGAAAATATACGTCGCAGTCGTGGCCGTCGCTGGCGGCTTCGGCGGAAGCTTCCAGCTGGCTGTAAGTATCCGCATCGAACAGGCCCATCTCGTCCCGCACCAGCGGTGCGGCGGCAAAGGCGGGGATGCTCAGGCAGAGCGCCAGCACCAGTGCGGCCAGCAGGGCGGCAAAGCGTTTCGCAGTGTGTTTCATTCTGCCACCCCCTTATAACAACAGCAGGAACGCCAGCACTGCCATCAGGGGCAGGCTGATGCCCGCAAACCACGCGGCCACCCGGCTCTTGTCCACCGGCAGGTCGCCGATGAGCCGCCCGGTCTGCCCGTTCATGGCGAACAGGAAGTCCTTGTCCTTCCACCGGGTGTGGAGCATCCAGACCGGCAGCAGGGCGTAGTGGGCGTGGGTCATATCCACGTTGATGTTCTCGGAAATGGGGTGGATCTCGCTGTAGCCGCCGGTGGTGGCGTGGAGCGCATCGGCCGTGGAGTTGTACATCCGGCGGTAGGCGCGCTCGGCGCAGGCATCGGCATCCTCGTCATACCGGTCGGCCAGATAGCCGGGCAGGTAGGCCGTGGAGAAGGGCATCAGGTCACCGTAATCAAAGGGCTCAATGGCATCCATGTGGGTGTTGGGCATCTTGCTGGAGCCATCCACCGGCACCTTGGCAAAGGCGGCCGAGCCCTCGCGGCGCACATCGTAGTGCTGGGTGGTGGTCACCATGTAATCGCCCTCGCGGTGGCTCTCGGAGTTCTGGCCCTCGTACCGGCCGCGCGCGTCGGCCTTGGCATCGTAGAGCCAGAAGGGAACATATACGCCCTGGATCTCTGCGATGTGGTTCTGGCTCTTGAACGCCTTGGGCAGGAAAGCCTTGCCCTTGTAATATCTGGTCAGCTGGGCAATGGCGGTCTTTTTGTCCAGCTTGAAGGGCAGGATGTATTCCGGCTTCAGCTTGCCGGAGAGCTTGCCGCCCAGCACTGTGGGGTTGCCGCAGTAGGGGCAGGTGGTGGCGGCGGTGGTCTCATCACAGACCAGCTCGGCCCCGCAGGTGGGGCAGGAGTAGCTGTTCAGGCCCTCCGCCTCGGCCTCGCTCCACACCGGGCTGTCCTGCCGGGGCAGGCGGGCGGCTTTTTTGGCATCGCCCTCGGCGGCAGTGTCGGCAGCGGCCTGCTTTTTGGCGTAGCGGGCCTCGATGTCCTTTACGTCGTAGGCCGAGCCGCAGTAATCGCAGACCAGCTTGCCGCTGGCACCATCGTAGTGCAGGGGGCCGGTACAGGCCGGGCACTGATAATTCGTTGTCTTTTCAGCCATGCGTCAGACCCCTCTCAGGCCCCAAAGGGCTTGCCGCACTCGGGGCAGAACTTGGGCGGGTTGGCCGGGTCGGCGGGCACAAAGCCGCAGTTGGCGCACTTGGCGGCGGGCCGGGGTCTGCCGCACTCCGAGCAGAATTTGCCGCTGTTCTTTGCACCGCAGCTGCACACCCAGACAGCCGGGGCTTCGGGCCGGGGCTTGCCGCATTCGGCACAGAACTTGCCCGTGTTGCCGGTGTGGCCGCAGCTGCAGGTCCAGCCAGCGGCCGGTGCGGCCTGAGGCTGCGCGGCGGTCTGCTGGCCGCCCATCTGGTAGAGATCCCGGGCGTTGACACCGCCCGCTGCAGCAGCCTGGTTCATCCCCATAAAGGCCATGGCGGGACCGGCGGCGGTGTTGGAGGCGGCAGCCTGCATGGCGGAGGCCTGTGCGCCAACCAGATGCGCGGCGGCGCGGGTGGGGTCCATAAAGGCCGCACTGCGCTGCAGCTCCTTGATCATCTGCTCGTCCTCTTCGCTGGCCTTGACACCGGAAACGCCCAGAGAGACGATCTCGATGCCGCGCAGCCTGCTCCACTTGGCGCTCAGCTCCTGATTCAGGGCCTCGGCCAGCTCGGCGGTGTGGCCGGGCAGGGCGGAGTAGCGGATGCCCTGCTCGCTGATCCGGGCAAAGGCGGGCTGCAGGGCGGTCATCAGCTCGGTCTTGAGCTGGCTGTCCAGCGCGTCGCGGGTGTAGGCGTTTTCCACATTGCCGCAGACATTGGTGTAAAACAGGATGGGGTTGACCACCCGGTAGCTGTATTCGCCGAAGCACCGGATGCCGATGTCGATATCGATACCGGCGCGCTGGTCCACCACCCGGAAAGGCACCGGGTTGGGGGTGCCGTACTTGTTGCCGGTGAGCTCCCGGGTATTGATATAGTAGATGCGCTGGTCGGAACCGGCCTGCCCGCCAAAGCTGAACCGCTTGCCCAGCTCGGCAAACACGCTGTCGATGTTCTTCAGCCCGTCGCTGAGCAGGGAGGGCTGGGTGCCGGTGCTGTAGGTGTACTCGCCGGGCTCAGCACAGAGGTCCACCACCTTGCCCTGCTCCACGATCAGCACGCACTGGCCGTCGGCCACGGCGATCACAGAGCCGTCCGAGATGACGTTTTCGCTGCCGTGCCGGTTGGCGGAGCGGCCATTGGTCCGTTTCTGGCCCTTGACGGCCAGCACCTCCGCAGGCAGAGCGTCACAATAAAAATATTCCTTCCACTGGTCGCCCATCACGCCGGATGCCGCGCCCATGGCTGCTTTGATGAGACCCATAACTTCAATCTCCTTTTGTGCCGGGCAGTGCCCCAAAGCGGGGAATGGCTCCCCCGGGCGCTGCGAAATTTGGGACAAGTATAACATAATCCGGGAAATTGTAAAAGCGATTTGGCAAAAAGGCGAAAGAAAAACTTATTCTTGCTTTTTTGCCCCGGCGGGTGTACAATACCCTACGAGAAACAAAACACAGGGGAGCTCGTGAGGCGGGCTGAGAGGAAGTAACCAAACTTCGACCCTTGACCTGATGCGGATAATGCCGCCGTAGGAAGTCATAGGAAAATGATTTTTTGCAGGAGGCACCGCTGTGGTGTCTCCTGTTTTTTGTTGCCGCAAGCCGCCGCAACGGGCGGCTCCGGGCTGAGGGGGAGCGCCCTGAGCCTTGAAATGACTGCGATGGGAAGCCGTGTTCCGGCGTGAGAGGAGGCCAGCAAGCCTCGACCGCTTTTTGAGAAAGAGGAGTTTCCAATGAAAAAATTCTCTGTGAAAAAGCTGGCTCTCGCTGGAATGTTCTGCGCCCTGTGCGTGGTGGGCAGTGTGTTCAGCTTCCCGATGTTCGGCAGCAAGTGCGCCCCCGTGCAGCACATGGTCAATGTGCTCTGCGCCGTGCTGCTGGGCCCCTGGTGGGGCGTGGGCGTGGCCTTTGTGGCCTCGCTGCTCCGCAATATCCTGGGTCTGGGCAGCCTGATGGCCTTCCCGGGCAGCATGTTTGGTGCCCTGCTCTGCGGCCTGGTCTACGCAAAGACCAAAAACCTGATCGCCACCCTGGTGGGCGAGGTGTTCGGCACCAGCATTCTGGGCGGCCTGTGCGCTTACCCGGTGGCCATCTGCCTGATGGGCAAGAGCGCCGGTGACATCGCGTTCTACGCCTACATCGTGCCCTTCCTCATCTCCACCGCTGTGGGTGCGGTCATTGCGGGCGTGCTGGTGTACAGCCTACAGCACTCCGGTGCCCTGCGCTCCATGCAGAGCAGCCTTTCCTGACGGGGGTGCGTCATGTTTGCAGAGCAGTTTGCCAATGTCCGCACCAAAAGCCCCCTGATTCATAATATCACCAACTACGTCACCGTGAACGACTGCGCCAACATGGTGCTGGCCTGCGGTGCTTCGCCCATTATGGCCGACGATGCTGCAGAGGTAGAGGATATCACCACCATCTGCGGCGGGCTGAACATCAACATCGGCACCCTGAACAGCCGCACCATTGAATCCATGCTCAGGGCAGGCAAAAAGGCCAATGCACTGGGCCACCCCGTGGTGCTGGACCCTGTGGGCGCGGGCGCTTCCGCCCTGCGCACCGAGACGGCCTACCGCCTGCTGGACGAGGTGCGGTTCACGGTCATCCGGGGCAATATCTCCGAGGTAAAGACGCTGGCTTCCGGCGCGGGCACCACCAAGGGCGTGGATGCCGATGTGGCCGACAAGGTCACCGAGGAAAATCTGGACGGCGCGGTGGCCTTTGCCAAGGCATTTGCCGCAAAGACCGGTGCCGTTGTGGCCATCACCGGTGCCATTGACATCGTGGCCGATGGGGCAAAAGCCTACTGCATCCGCAACGGCCACCCAATGATGAGTGCCATCACCGGCACGGGCTGCCAGCTCTCTGCCCTGACGGCGGCCTTTCTCACTGCCAACCCCGGCCAGCCGCTGGAGGCTGCGGCTGCCGCCGTCTGCGCCATGGGCCTTGCGGGCGAGATCGCCCATGCACGGCTGACCCCGCTGGACGGCAACGCCACCTACCGCAATTACATCATTGATGCCATTTATCATATGACTCCGGCTCAGCTGGAAGAGGGTGCCAAGTATGAAGTGCGCTGAAGAATATATGCGGCTCTACGCCGTCACCGACCGTGCCTGGGTGGGCGGTCAGACCCTCTATCAGCAGGTGGAGAGCGCCCTGAAGGGCGGTGTGACCTGCGTTCAGCTGCGGGAAAAGGAGCTGGACGAGGAAGCCTTCCTGAAGGAGGCATTTGAGCTCCACGACCTGTGCAAAAAGTACAACGTGCCCTTTTTCATCAACGATAACGTGGACATTGCCATCCGCTGCCACGCCGAGGGCATCCATGTGGGGCAGGAAGATATGGCCGCTGCTCAGGTGCGCCAGCGCGTGGGCGATGAGATGATGATCGGCGTATCCGTCCACAGCGTGGAGGAGGCCCTGGAGGCCGTCCGGCACGGTGCCGACTGTCTGGGCGTGGGTGCAGCCTTCTCTACCCACACCAAGGCAGACGTGGACGTTCTGCCCGAGGGCATGATGAAAGCCATCTGCGATGCCGTGGACATCCCCGTTGTGGCCATCGGCGGCATCCACAAGGAGAACCTGCTCCGGCTCAAGGGCACCGGCGTGAACGGTGTGGCCCTTGTCAGTGCGATCTTCGGCGCGGAGGACATCGAGGCCGAGTGCAGGGAGCTGAAGGCACTGGCGGAGCAGCTGTAAGGCGGCTCGCCCTCTCAGTCATCGCTGGCGCGATGCCAGATCCCCCAAAGGGGGAGCCAATTGCGCACAGAGGAAAGGCTGCGCAAAAACCTATTTCCGGTACGTTCAGCGCGCAAAGCGCTGTTCAAGATAAAAGAAACATTTGGAGGAAAGTACCATGCAGAACTACACCACACAGATGGACGCTGCCCGCAAGGGCATCGTCACGCCGGAAATGGAGATCGTGGCCAAAAAGGAATACCGCACCACGGAGGAGATCCGTCAGCTGGTGGCTGAGGGCAAGGTGGCCATTCCCGCCAACAAGCACCACACCTGCCTGAACCCCGAGGGCATCGGCTCCATGCTGCGCACCAAGATCAACGTGAACCTGGGCGTTTCCCGCGACTGCAAGGATTACAACGTGGAGATGGAAAAGGTGATGAGCGCTGTCAATATGGGCGCGGAAGCCATCATGGACCTGTCCAGCCACGGCAACACCCAGCCCTTCCGCCAGAAGCTGACCCACGAGTGCCCCGTGATGATCGGCACTGTGCCCGTGTACGATTCCGTCATCCACTATCAGCGCGACCTTGCCACCCTGACCGCGCAGGACTTCATCGACGTGGTGCGCCTGCACGCTGAGGACGGCGTGGACTTTGTCACCCTGCACTGCGGCATCACCCGCAAGACCATTGACCAGATCCGCACCCACAAGCGGAAGATGAACATTGTCAGCCGCGGCGGCTCTCTGGTGTTCGCCTGGATGAGCATGACCGGCAACGAGAACCCCTTCTACGAGCACTTTGACGAGATCTGTGAGATCTGCGCCGAGCACGACGTGACCATCTCGCTGGGTGATGCCTGCCGCCCCGGCTGCCTGGCCGATGCCACCGATGTCTGCCAGATCGAAGAGCTGGTGCGTCTGGGCGAGCTGACCAAGCGCGCCTGGGCACACAACGTGCAGGTCATGGTGGAGGGCCCGGGCCATGTGCCCCTGAATCAGGTGGCCGCCAACATGGAGGTGCAGAAGAGCATCTGCATGGGCGCTCCCTTCTATGTGCTGGGACCCCTCGTCACCGACATTGCCCCCGGTTATGACCACATCACGGCTGCCATCGGCGGTGCCGTTGCCGCCATGAGCGGTGCAGCCTTCCTGTGCTATGTCACCCCCGCCGAGCATCTGGCTCTGCCCAACGTGGACGATGTGAAGCAGGGCATCGTGGCCTCCAAGATCGCCGCCCATGCGGCCGATATCGCCAAGGGCATCCCCCATGCCCGGGATATCGACGACAAGATGGGCGATGCCCGCCGCGTGCTGGACTGGGATGCCCAGTTCGCCTGCGCTCTCGACCCCGAGACCGCCAAGGCCATCCGGGATGCCCGCCTGCCTGAGGATGACCACAGCGACACCTGCTCCATGTGCGGCAAGTTCTGCGCCGTCCGCAGCATGAACAAGGCGCTGGCCGGGGAATACATCGACATCCTGTAACACAGCGTTTTCTTCCTTCTCAGCCGTCCGGTTTTGCTCGCCGGGCGGCTTTTTTGCTTGTCCCTGGGCGGGGAACGGGTTTCCTGCTTTACAGAAAA
Source organism: Faecalibacterium sp. IP-3-29 (assembly GCF_023347335.1). Taxonomy (NCBI): domain Bacteria; kingdom Bacillati; phylum Bacillota; class Clostridia; order Eubacteriales; family Oscillospiraceae; genus Faecalibacterium; species Faecalibacterium sp. IP-3-29. The sequence continues at coordinate 303,840 of NZ_CP094471.1, forward strand.
GGGAAAGCATTGTAAAATAGATGGGTAAGTAATAAAATATCCGGCGGGAAGCCCCTGCCTGAGAACGAGGAATAAAATTCATGGCAAGATCGAATATCCGGGTGCTGGCTCTGGACTTGGACGGCACCCTGACCAATGACGAAAAGATCGTTACCCCTCGCACCCGCGCGGCGCTGGATGCCGCCGCACAGGGTGTGACCATCGTGCTGGCCTCCGGCCGCCCCACGGCGGGCATTCTGCCGCTGGCAAAGGCGCTGGGGCTGGACAAAAAGGGCGGCTGTGTGCTGGCCTACAACGGCGGCAAGATCGTGGACTGCGTGACCGGCGAGGCCCTGTATCAGGTGCAGCTGGGGGCGGAGTTCGTCCCGGAGCTCTGCGAATTTGCAGCCCGGCAGGATGTGGCCATCCTGACCTATAACAGCGAGGGCATCGTGTGTGAGCGGGATCAGGACGTGTGGGCAAACAAGGAGTGCTTTACCACAAAGCTGCCGATGATCCATGTGGATGATCTGGCCTCCTATGTGGACTATCCGATCTGCAAAATGCTCATCACTCTTGACCCTGCCCGGCGGGATGCTGTCTGCGCCGCCGGAAAGGAGCAGTTTGCGGGCCGGATCGACCTGTACCCCTCCAGCCCCTTCTTCATCGAGGCCGTGCCGCTGGGCGTGGCAAAGGACAGGAGCCTTGCCGCTCTGCTGGAGCGGATGGGCCTGACCCGGGAGAACCTGATGGCCTGCGGCGACGGCCTGAACGACCGCTCCATGATCTCCTATGCCGGGGTGGGCGTTGCCATGCAGAATGCCGAGGATGCCGTCAAGGCTGTGGCCGATTACGTCACCGCCGCCGACAACAACCACGACGGCGTGGCCGAGGCCATCGAAAAATTTATCCTGAACTGAGAGGAACACAAACAACAATGCCACGCAATCTGGTTTTATTTGATCTGGAATGGAACATCGGCTATAAGCCGTACATCTTTAATTATCATGGCGTGCAGCAGACCTTCCGGGGCGAGATCATCGAGATCGGCGCAGTGAAGATCGACGAGGATGCCAACGTGCTGGATACCTTCTCCATCCACCTGCGTCCCCGCATTTTCCGCACCCTGCAGCACCACATCGCCAAGGTGACGGGCCTGACCCAGGCCGACCTGGACCGGGGCGAGCCCATCGTGCAGGGCCTGCGCCGCTTTATGCAGTGGTGCGGCCCGGATGCCGAGTTTGCCGAGTGGGGCATGGATGACGTGCCGGTGCTCAAGCAGAACCTTTTCCTCTGCAATCTGGACGAGAGCCGCCCCACCCAGTGGTATGATCTGCAGCAGATCTTCCTGCGGGAGCACCCCCGCAAGGAGGGCGAGGGCATGACGCTGGAAAGCGTTGTGACCCGGATGGGCATCCCGATGGAGCGCCCGTTCCACGATGCCCTGTCCGATACCCTTTACACCGCCGATGTCTGCCGTAAGCTTGACCTGCGGGCGGGTCTGGCGGCCTACCCCACCGAGGAGGAATCTCTGCGGGCAAGTCTCTGCCCCGCCCCCGGCGATTACCGGGACTTCCGGGTGTTCCGCGGCTATGTGGAGCAGTCCACCTGGCGCAGCGACCCAAAGATCATCACTGCCAGCTGCCCGGTGTGCGGCGGGGATCTGCAGCCGGATGATATCTGGCTGAAAAAGGGCAACAGCGGCTGGTATACTCTGTCTGTCTGCCCTGCCTGCGCCGGTACCGGCAATGAGGTTGGAAAGGGCGTATTCCAGCGCTATAAGCTGGCCCGGCGGGACGGCCTGCACTGGAGCTTTGCCCGCTGCGTCCAGATCCCGGACGAAGCCGGGCTTGCCCGCTGGGAACGGATGCGCGCCCAGCAGATCGAGCGGATGCAGGCCCGGGCCGAAAAGGCCGCCGCTGAAGCCGCCGGAAAAGCATAAAAATCCCCGCCCTGTGCAGGAAAGGCCCCCGCAGTCTCGTAGTATAGGTGATAGGACAAAAAAAGCTCGTATTTTGTTCACGGGCGTGTCATAGAAACCGGATATACTAAAGAAAAATGAGAGGGAAGGAACACGCGGGATGGAAATGACGATGATAGGCTGGCTCCACCAGCTGGGAACGCTGGAATTCTGGGAGGCCCTGCTGGAAGGCTTTGGCGACCTTGGCCCCATTGCGCCCGTGATCCTTGCGATGGTGGAATCCTTTTTTCCACCGCTGCCGCTCATCGCCATTGTGGCGCTGAATGTTGCGGCCCACGGCGGGCTTCTGGGCTTTGTGTACAGCTGGGCCGGGGTGATGCTGGGCGGCACTGTGATGTTCCTGCTCTGGCGGCGTGTCGTCAAGCGTTTTTTCTGGAAATTTGCCCGCCGCTCGGCCAAGCTGCAAAAGGCGGAGCAATGGGTCAGCCGGTTCGACACAGCGTCCCTGTTCATGCTGTCGCTCCTGCCCTTTACGCCCTCGTCCTTTATGCACTTTGCCTTTGGCATCTCTGATTTTGACGAGAAGCGCTACCTTGTCACCATGCTGCTGGGCAAGGGCGTGATGGTGGCCATGATGGCCCTTTTCGGGCAGTCGCTGGTGTCTGCCATGAAGAACCCGTTCTACCTCGTGCTTGCCATCGCCATCTGGGCGGGAATGTACTTTGCCAGCAAGCACTTCTGTAAAAAGCACGAGATCGATTGAATCGGCGCAGAGCTGCCGCTGAAATGCCAGCGCCTGCGTTCTGCTTGACTTCTCCCCCCGGCCCGGCTATAATACAGATGTATCAGGAAAAATGCGTTTACCCGGGCAGAGTAGCGCAAAGGTGAGCTGGACAGAGAGAACGGGCCGTTGGCTGGGAGCCTGTTTGCAGCAGCGTGTGTGAAGTGCGCCCGGGCAGCACGCCGCGGGAAACCTGCTGGGGAGTATCGCAGCGCGGCAGCCGCCGTTATCGGCTTTGAGCGACAAACAGAAGTGGAACCGCGATTTTGAAAACCGCCTTCGAAGTGATATGCGATATCATATTGCTTTGAGGGCTTTTGTTTTTTCAGGCAGATTCGCAGGAGCTGCCCTCTTTGCCAAGGGCTCCCCTATTAGGGGAGCTGGCGAGTGAAGCGAGACTGAGAGGTTCTGCTGCGGCTTTTGTTTGCCCTACAAGAAGGAGAGTTCTTATGCAGATTTTCAACACCCTGACCCGCCAGAAGGAAGAGTTTGTGCCGCAGGTGCCCGGCGAATACCGCATCTATGTCTGCGGCCCCACCGTTTACAACTATATCCACATCGGCAATGCCCGCCCGCTGATCGTGTTCGATACCCTGCGCCGCTATCTGGAATACCGCGGCAACAAGGTCATCTATGTCTCCAACATCACCGATATTGATGACAAGCTCATCAAGAAGGGCCAGGAGGAGGGCACCTCCATGAAGGAAGTGGCCCAGCGCTTTGAGGCCGAGTACCTCAAGGATGCCGCCGGTCTGAACTGCAAAAAGCCCACCGTCCAGCCCCGTGCAACGGAGCACATCCAGCAGATCCTGGACATCGTCAAGGACCTGATCGATTCCGGCCACGCCTATGTCGCCAAGAACGGGGATGTCTACTTCCGCGTCAAGAGCGACCCGGAATACGGCAAGCTGAGCCACCTCAAGCTGGACGATCTGGAGAGCGGCAACCGCGAGCTGCGCAGCCAGATGGAGGATGACCTGAAGGAAGACCCCGCCGACTTTGCCGTCTGGAAGGCTGCCAAGCCCGGCGAGCCCGCCTGGGAAAGCCCCTATGGTATGGGCCGCCCCGGCTGGCATATCGAGTGCAGCGCCATGAGCCGCACCCATCTGGGCAAGACCATCGACCTGCACTGCGGCGGTCAGGATCTGATCTTCCCCCACCACGAGAACGAGATCGCCCAGAGCGAGTGCGCCAACGGCTGCGAGTTTGCCCACTACTGGATGCACAACGGCTTCATCAACGTGGATAACCAGAAGATGTCCAAGAGCCTGCACAACTTCTTCACCGTCCGCGATGTGGCAGACCTCTACGGTTACGAGCCCATCCGCTACTTTATGCTGACCGCAGGCTACCGGATGCCCCTGAACTACACCGTGGACCTCATCGAGAGCTGCAAGAACAGCCTGGAGCGCCTTTACACCTGCCGCGAGAACCTCGATTTTGCCCTGAGCAAGACCGCGTTCGGCACCGATGAGACCCTGACCACCAAGGCAGACGAGGCCCGCGCCAAGTTCTGCAAGGCCATGGACGATGACCTGAACACCCCCGATGCGCTGGCTGCCGTGTTCGATCTGGTCAAGGAGATCAACACCCTGTCCGCTGCCTCCTCCAAGGCTGCGCTGGAGGCTGCCGCCAAGGCGTTCGATGAGATCACCGGTGTGCTGGGCCTGATGTACAACCGCAAGAAGGACGAGGTGCCCGCTGAGGTGACGGAGCTGGTGGAAAAGCGTGCCGCCGCCAAGAAGGCCAAGGACTGGGCCGCTGCGGATGCCATCCGTGCGCAGCTCACCGAGATGGGCTGGGCTGTCAAAGATACCGCCCAGGGCCCGCAACTGAGCAAAATTTAACTTGAATCCCGTTATTGACCTGTACGGTACAATGCGGTAAAATGAGGGTGCGGGAACACTGTGCTGTGTGTTCCACGCACCCTTATTTTTGCATGATACAAGAACCTATATAAAAGGAGGTCTTTGGCTGATGAAAATCAAACGGCTGATCTCATTGCTGCTGGCGGCAGTGTTCGCCCTGAGTGCGGCGGCCACACCGGCGCTGGCGGCTTCGGCGGGCAGCGCACTGCCTGACCTGACCACCGCAGGCGTGGGTGAGACCAACAGCGTTGTCTCGATCCGCCTGACCGCAGACGGGGATCTGACCTATGGCTCCCCCTTTACCCTGAGCGTCCAGACCACCCCGGCAGATACCCAGTATATCGGCGTGGTGATGGGCACCAGCGGCGAAGCGCAGGGCTATGTGACCCTGATCCTTTCGGGCAAGATCCGCACCCTGCTCAAGATGATCCCCCTGCCGAAAAAGATGTCGGCGAACCCTGAGCAGGAAGAGGAGTTCAACATCTACGCCTACATTAAGCAGCTGATCGACGGCAACGACGTGAGCGTGCTGCTGCGGGTGGCTGATGAAGTGGTCTCTGTGATGGATGTCCTGAAATTCTACATCCCCACGCTGAAGGATGTCTCCACCGGCATGAAGCTGGCGCTGGAGCTCATCCGCAAATATCTGCCCGAGGGCGTGTTCAGCCGCATCTATCTGGACGAGCAGCCCACGGAAGCCGGCAGCTATGTGGGCGGTGCTGTGGCGCTGGAATCCGGTGATGTGAACACCGCCGGTATGGCGTTCTTCCGCATCAAGCCCAAGAGTGCAGGGGTGCGTGTCTACTGGGCACAGGAGCTCCCCGCCAGCATGACTGCGGCAGAGGCCCAGAACTACAACGTTGCCGCAGTGGTCGAAAGCGACGGTCAGGTGGTCGAGGGCGGCAAGGTGACCTACACCTATAAAAAGAAGAGCGGTCTCTTCGATTTCCTGGGCACGACCCAGAGCGGATTCCCCACCGAGCCCGGCGAGTATGTCCAGACGGCCAAGGCCGCCGGAAACTACTCCAGCAGCGAGATCAGCCGGACCATCGTGATCCGATAACTGAATCAGCAAAAAACCTCCCTGCCACGCCGGCAGGGAGGTTTTTTTGTTTGTTCTTACATCCTTATTGGCGCTTACATCCGGAACCGCCAGCCCCAGCCGCCGCCACAGCAGCAGTTGCACAGCAGGTTGAGCAGGATCATGCTCCAGCACCAGCGCATCAGGCCGCCGGGCTGGGCGTAGGTGGTCTGGGTGCGGTAGGTGCGGCCCGGGTCCTGCAGATTGCGCAGGTTCATCTGGTACTCGGTGTTGCCAGGCTCCATCTGGGCGGCGCGGCGGGCATCCTGCAGGGCATCGATGCTGTTGCCCAGGCCCTGATTGGCCAGCGAGGAGAGATAGTACCACCGGGCGGTGCGCACGGTGATGCCGTCCAGCACGCGGCGGGCCTCGGGGTAGCGCTGGTTGACGATGAAGTTGCGTGCGGCCTGCATCTCAGGCGTGTCTGCACCGTTGTAGCCGGGGCCGCGCTGCTGCTGATAATTGCCGCCAAAGCCGAATCCGAACCCGAAGGGGTCATAACCGAAGCCGAAGTCTCCGAAATCCCCGTTGGAGTAACCGTTCTGCTGGTACCCCTGCTGATAGCCGCCGTAGGAGGGGCCGCTCTGCTGGCCGTAGCCGCCGCCGTAGCCGCCGCCCATCTGGGGGCCGGTCTCGCCCTTGGTGATGGCATCGTATGCCGCCTGCACCTCCTTGAAGTGCTCTTCGGCGGTGGGGTCGTTGGGGTTCAGGTCAGGGTGCCAGCGCTTGCACTTGGCACGGTAAGCCTTTTTGATCTCGTCTTCACTGGCACCGCGCTGGATGCCCAGAACCTCATAGGGGTCTCTCATCGGTCTACTTCCTCACGTCTCTATTACCATCTGTGCGGCCATTGTGCCGCACAAGCAATCTCTAGTGTACAGGACTGGAACGGAAAAATCAAGGAAAACCGCCGGGATCAGGCGGTTTTGTCCTTCTTTTTTGCGTTTTTGCAGTGATATTTGAGCCACACGCCCGAATACAGGATGTTGCGCAGAAGGTCAACGTCCTCCACACAGGGCAGGCGCTCAAAGCTGCGGGCGCAATTGGCCAGCAGCAGCTCAAAGATCTCCCGCATCTCTTCCTCGTACCCGGGTTCTCTGCTCAGGGTACGCAGGGGATTGTATGCGCCCTTGCGCTCATCCCGGGCCAGGTCGTCATAGGCATCCAGCAGGTAGATATACTTGCCCAGGTTGAAGCCGATGCTGCGCAGTTCCGGGGACCAGTGGTCCTGCCTGTAATCGAACAGCTCGGCCATCAGTTCCCCAAAGCAACCGGAAACGGCATCCAGATCCTCGCTGCCCTCGGCTTCGTACCGGGCCAGCCGATCCAGACAGGTGCGGATGGCGCTGCACTGGCGGGGCCAGCGGGCGGCGGCCTGCTGCGTGGGGGCAGCAAGCATCTTTTCAAAGCCCAGGCCCAGCAGGCTGTGGTCATCGTTCCACTTGTCCTGCGCGTTGTAGTAGTGCAGGGCCACGCTCAGGTCTGCACAGTAATCGGTGGGGCCGCTGGAACGCCACTCCACCTTCCGGATGGGGTGGATGGGGCAGTGGTCACAGCCTGTCGCACAGGCGCTTTCGCCCTCGTACAGGCTGCACAGCAGCAGATCCAGAAAGGTCAGGTCATAGCTCAGGGTCAGCCGCCCCCGGGTGCCGTGCAGCGCGCCGATGCGGCGGCAGAGCCCGCAGTAGGCCGCGCGGTACCGCGCCTGTGCCTCCGGGCTGAGCGCGGCCTGATTCGGGATAACATATCCGAACATGGCTCAGCTCTTCTTGATGAACTGGGTGCCGCAGCGGGGGCAGGAGATCTGGATGCGGCCGCGGCCGCGGGGCACGCGCAGCTTCTGGCGGCACTGGGGGCAGCGGTAGTAGTGATAGACCTTGCGGTTGGCCCACTGCTCCTTCCAGCCCTTGAACTTGTTGTCCACCCGGTCCTTCAGGGTGTAGAACTTGTAGTTCTCCTCGGTGCGCTTGGAGATGTTCCGGCTGAAGGTGCGATAGTAGCAGAAGATCAGCAGGGCCGCGCCCAGATAGGTGAACAGGCTGACCCGGCTGATGATGGCGATGAGGAGCAGCACCAGCGAGGCAATGCTCAGGAATTGGTTCAGGCCATCGGTGCCATAGCGGCCGATCATAAACTGACGAAGTTTCTCTCTCATAGATTTCCGGTCCTTTGTCCTCAAGAATAACCCTCTCAGCCACGCAGACGCATGGACAGAGAGGGCGTTTGATTGTTCACAACAATAGAATATCAGCCAACCATGATAAAACTTTGAACAGATTGCAAATCTACCATGAAAGGACGAAATTTAATTGGCATTCTCTGCACCGGAGCGCTTGCGCACGGTCAGGGCGGCCTCCACATCCAGCGCGCCCTCCATCCGGCAGTGCAGCACGGCACGGCCTGCTTCACCGGTGGTGGCAAGATAGGTGCCCGCCATGCCGCCCCGCAGGGGGACGATGGCCGGGCCCAGGATCTTTACCGGGCCTTCCACGCTGAGCTGAACGGCCTCGCCGCAGTAGGGCAGCAGGTTGCCGTTCTGGTCAATGGCCCGCAGGCTGACCGCCGCGCAGTCCCAGGTGGGGCCGTCGGTCAGGATGGGGTTGTGCACCACGCATTCCAGCCGCACCGACTGCACCGGCTCCTTGACCACGGTGCGGACGGTACGCCCGTGCCAGACTGCCTCAAACCGGTAGACGCTGGACGGCCCGCCCAGCACGCCGATGTATTTGTAGTACATCCGGAGCAGGTCGTTTGCGCTCAACCGCAGGGAGAGCATCCGCGCCCGGGAGAGGGGCGAAAGGTTCAGCGCGTCCCGGCGCATCTCGTTGAGGATGGCCGCCACCTGCGGGGCCGTGCTCTGGTCAAGGCCCTCATACTTTTCCAGCAGGGAGCCGACGAAATCCTGGATCTCGATGGGCGGGTGGGGCAGGGCGGCAAAGCGGCCCCGGCGGTCGGGGGTGAACTCGGCAATGAAATCGTTGCCCCGGTAGAGGCGGACGCTCTCGGCGTTGGTGAACACCCAGCAGGCCCCGGCAAAGCCGCCGGGGTGGTCGCCCAGTGCCATGCTGGAAGAGACCTCGAACACCACGTCCGAAGGGGAGCGGGGCGTTTTCTGGCTGGCGTAGACGGCGGCGGAGAGCTTCGGGTTGCGGAACAGATCTGTCACGCCGTGGTAGCAGATGCGGTCGCCGCTGCCGAACTCGCGGTGGGTGTTGTAATCGGCCATGCACCAGCCAAGGGCACCGGCCACGCCCTGCTGGGCAATGGCATCGTTGAGGACGGCGGCGTGGCGCAGAGCCTGTGCCAGCCGGTGCGGCTCGTCGTCAAAGGCTTTGGCCGGGAACTGCTGGCCCCCGAACTCGCTGATGAGGTAACCCTTGCGCAGGTCAGGCGTAACGGCAGACCGAGGCTCGCAGCCCGGGCCGCGGCCGGAGTAGGAGTAATCGTTGTAGGCGTAAACATCCTCGAGCAGCTGGCTCTTGCGGGCGATCCGCACGCCGCCGGTGGGGCGGGTGGGGTCCAGCCGATGGACGGCTTCGTTGGTGCGCTTGTAAAAGGCCTCGTTGTCGGAACTGCCGTTCACCCGCACGCCCCACAGGAACACGCTGGGGTGGTTGCGGCACTGGCAGACCATCTCGCGGCAGTTCTGCAATGCCTGAGCCTGCCAGGCGTCATCCCCGATGTGCTGCCAGCCGGGCATCTCCACGAACACCAGCAGGCCCAGCTCATCGCAGGCATCCAGAAAAGCCGGGCTCTGGGGGTAGTGGCTGGTGCGCACTGCATTGCAGCCCAGCTGCTTTTTCAACAATTGGGCATCCAGCTGTTGAATGCTGTCCGGCATGGCATAGCCCTGATAGGCGTAGCTCTGATGACGGTTCAGGCCCCGCAGCTCCACCCGCTGGCCGTTCAGATAAAAGCCCCCGGCCACGAACTGGATGGTGCGGAAGCCGAACCGGGTGCTCTTTTCGTCCAGCACCCGGTCGGGCAGGCCGCTGGTGCCGGGCCGGATGAGCCGGACGGTCAGGGTATAGAGGAAGGGGTGCTCCACGCTCCAGGGATGCACGCCGTTCAGGGTGCCCACAATGGGCAGGCTGAGTTCACCGCTGTACAGGGCTCTGCTCCCGGCGGGGCTGCGGATCTCGGCCTGCAGGGTGCAGCCGATGGTTTCGCCCACTGTGGAGGAATAGATGCGGAAATCGCCCTCGGCCTGCGCCTCGATGAAGATGTCGCGCAGGTAGGCGGGCTCCTTCACGTCCAGACTGACGGCCCGGTAGATGCCGCCGTAGGTCAGAAAATCGATCTGCCCGCCGAAGGGAGGAATGTTCAGGTCCTCCCGGCTGTCGCACCGGACAGCCACCACATTTTTTTGGCCCAGCAGCAGCGATTCGGTCAGGTCCACAGTAAAGGCGGTGTAGCCGCACCCGTGGTGGAACACCCGCCGCCCGTTGCAGAACACGGTGGCATCGTGGGCCACGGCTCCAAAGGTCAGCAGTACCGTGCGGCCCTGCCACTCTTTGGGCGCAAAAAACTCCCGCCGGTAGCCGGACACCCGCTGGTATTCGTTCTCGTTGCAATAGTTGTAGGGCAGCGTTTTGACCGTGTGGGGCAAGCGCACCGGCTCCAGCTCCACCCCGGTGCATTCGGGGCGGACGATGGCGGGATCAAAGGTGGGGGCAAACAGCCAGCCGTCGTTCCAATCGTAGTGTTCCATAGCCTGTCTCCATCGCTCTGCACAAAATAATTCTTACCCTTATGCTACCACAAAGTTGTGAACGAAAAAAGCACTCCGTCCCTTATTTTTTCCGTTTTTGCAGAAAAAGCTGTTAAAATCAAAAACGCCCCCGCCGGCAAGGGCAGAGGCGCAAGGGAAATATCAGAATCTGGGAAGGTCGTAGGCACGCATGGCGGGGTGCTTGTGGGAAATCTGCTCTTCCGTAGAAACTACGCTGGTGCCAAACTTACAGGATTGACATTGATAAATTTCAACATGAGTGCGATTCTCGACCGAATCATTATATCGGGGGTCGCGTCCCTGACAAGGAATAAAATTGACTGTATACCAGGAAGCATAATACTCATCCACACAAATCATATCGCTCTGTCCGCAATATTCACAGACGAGGACCGCAGGTTCGGCAGTTGTTGCAGCATTTGTGGAACGAACCTGAGACGCTGCGAATGTGGGAAGAGCACATAGACTTGCCAGAAGAAAAGCGGCGAAAAATGCGGAAAGAATCTTTTTCATGGTAAACGCCTCCTTTTTGAGAAAGTATGGGGGTGAACTTCTCTGATCTCATCTTCATTATAGCATGGATCGCAGAAAGAGAAAATTGTGAGAGGAACAGAAAAAAGAGAGCTCCTTTTATGCGGATTGACGACAAAAAAACGCTCCCGCCGGAAAGGCGGGAGCAGAATGCAAGGATTATAAAGTACTATAAGTGAATAAGCAAAAGCTAATTACCAGCCGTGTTCATGCTCAACCTTCGTTTCACGGACAGCGTCGCCAAAGCCGCTTCCACAATGATCACAGAGATAGTACTTGGTTAAATCGCGATAATACTCCTTATCACGATATTGAGGATCGCCGGAAAGGCATTCGACATACCGATTGAAAATCCAAGGACCTTCTGTTTTGGTATTGTACCGGACTTGACCAATGCCACATTCGTCGCAAAGAGAAGCATAAGGAACAACGCTAGAGTTGTCGATAGAAGGGTCATCAGAAATGACAGAAGTTGTTGTAGCTGATGCGGGAGCGAGCAACATGGAACCAACTAAAACTCCAGAAAGTAAACAGGTGATAAGCTTTCTCATAGTGATGGCCTCCTTTGATAAAATAATAATTCAACCCTCACTGGATTGTGAATACAGTATATCATAAAATCCTTTTAATGGGAATTGAGGAGGTAAATGAAAAAAGATAATAGATATTGTGCGATTTGTCAACGAAAAAGCCCCCGCCGGGCAGGCGGGAGCGAGGGGAAACTCAGCGGATGAAATTGGTCATGGGGCGGCGGGGATTTTCAGGGTGGGTGATGCCGTTTGCTTTGCCCAGTTCGATGCACTTGAGCAGCCAGGCCATGTTGCGGCCCAGCTCCCGCATCACGGCACAGCCCTCTTCATCCTCCAGCACCTGCTCGGGCTTGGAGCCGTGGACCATGGGCCAGTAGGAGCCGCTGACCAGCGGCATGTGGAAGAACTCGGGGTACTTTACCAGCTGGTCCAGCGTGGTGGTGGTGCCGGCGCGGCGGGCCGAAGCGCAGATGGCGGCGGGCTTGTAGGCCAGATACTTGCCGCCCGCGTAGGCCAGACGGTCCATGAAGCTGGTCATGTTGCCGGAGGCGGACGCATAGTGGACAGGTGTGCCGAACACAAAGGCATCGGCGGTCTTGGCCTTTTCGATGGCCTCGTTGACCACGCCGCCGAACACGCAGCCCTTACCGGCGGCACAGCCGCCGCAGCCGATGCAGCCGCCCACCGGCTTTGTGCCGACGTTCAGGATCTCGGTCTCGATGCCGCTGGCGTTCAGCTCCCCGGCGATCAGGGACAGGGCGGTATAGGTGCAGCCCTTCTCGTGGGGGCTGCCGTTGATGAGCAGGACTTTCATAAGCAGATACTCTCCTTTTTTGGCAAAACGCGCCGCACATGGGGCGCTTTGCCCTGATTTTAGCACAATTGCACCCTGAGTGCAACGCGTGCCCTTGACAAAGAGTTGCGTTTTGACGATAATATGGAGATACGAAAATACGAAACAGCTGCTGGCCGGGCAGGGGGCCCGGACAGCGGGAGAAGGAGGCAGATACATGCGCGTTATTGCAGGAGAAGCACGGGGCCGCAGGCTGGAAGCCCTGCCCGGCACCGAGATCACCCGCCCGACGATGGATCAGGTCAAGGAGGCCATGTTCAGCATCGTCCAGTTCGACCTGCCCGGTGCCCGGGTGCTCGACCTCTACGCAGGCAGCGGCCAGCTGGGCATCGAGGCCCTGAGCCGGGGTGCGGCCCGGTGCGTGTTCCTGGACGAGAACCGGGAGGCCGTGAACATCGTGATGAAGAACTGCAAGAACTGCGGCGTGTTTGACCGCAGCCGGGTCAACATCGGCGAGGCGGCACGGTATCTCTCCGCCTGCCATGAGCAGTTCGACATCGTGCTGCTGGACCCGCCCTTCCACACCGGCACGCTGGAAAAGATCCTGCCCGGCGTGGACAAATGCCTGGCTCCGGGCGGCATCGTGATCTGCGAGAGTGAGACCGGCCTGGTGCTGCCTGCCGAGGTGGGCGGCATGACCCTGAAAAAACAGTATAAATACGGCAAAGTCCTGCTGTGGAAGTATGGTAAGCCCCTGCAGAGCGCCGGAGAGGGAGATGCGGAATGAACGTAAACGAGCTTTTGGATACCATTGAGGATACGCTGGAGGAGAGCGCCGGAATGCCCCTTTCGGGCGGCAAGCGCATCGTGGATGTGGAGCAGATCCGGGATTATCTGGACGAGATCCGCCAGAACCTGCCTGTGGAGCTGCGGCAGGCCCAGTCCATTGTCAGCGACCGTGCCCAGCTCATCGAATCGGCCAACGCACAGGCGCAGGCCATTGTAAAAAAGGCCGAGGAGCGCGCCCGTGTGCTGGTGAGCGAGGCCGAGATCGTCAAGGCGGCCCAGCAGCGCGCCGGAGAGATCGTCTCCGCCGCCCAAGCCGAGGCCCGCACTGTCCGCCAGACCGTGACCGACTACTGTGATAATATGCTCAAGACCACGGAAGAGACGATGGCGGAAAACGCCGCACAGGTCAAAAATGTCCGTGCAAACCTGCGCCAGAGCCCCCGGAAACAGCTCTGATGCGGGAATGTGAAATTTCCCGGTGAGAGCTTCCGGCCCCTGCAAGCAAAAACGACGGCTTGCAGGGGCTTTTTTTGGTACATTTTGAGAGAAAAAACAAAAGGGAAACTCTTGCAATCAGGGGCCTGTTTTGTTACAATAAAATTGTATCCTCAAGGCTGACCGGGCCACAAACTCCCGGCAGGCCGCAGGCCGCTTTCCCGGGCAGCAGCTCCGGGCAGAAAAGGGCGGCAGATGCAGGATCTTATCTGAGTTTTGAAAGGAGGCTGGGAACATGGACACAGTAAAAACGGCACAGCCCTTTGACCCGGCCTCGTTTGAGCATGTCCCGGTGCTGCTGAACGAGTGCCTGGACGGCCTGAAGATCGACCCGGCAGGCACCTATCTGGACGGCACGGCGGGCGGCGCAGGGCACTCCCGCCAGATCGCTCTGCGGCTGAACGGCGAGCAGGGCGGCAGGCTCATCTCGCTGGATCAGGACCCCGATGCCGTGCAGACGGCCCGGGCCCGGCTGGCGGGCCTGCCTGCCACCGTGGTGCAGATCAACTTCCGCTATGCCGGACAAGCTCTGGAGCAGCTGGGCATTGAAACGATCAACGGCGCGCTGCTGGATCTGGGGGTGTCCAGCCATCAGCTGGATGACGCGGCCCGGGGCTTTTCCTACCGGGCGGATGCCCCGCTGGACATGCGGATGAGCCAGGAGGGGGAGACGGCCGCCGATCTCGTGAACAGCGAGAGCCGGGAGGAGCTGGCCCGCATCCTGCGGGATTACGGCGAGGAGCCCTTCGCTTGGCAGATCGCGGGCAGGATCGTGGAAGCCCGGGAAACTGCCCCCATTGAAACGACCTTGCAGCTGGCGGATATCGTGGCCAGCGCCATGCCCCCGGCGGAGCGCCGGAAGAACAAAAACCCCTCCCGCCGCACCTTCCAGGCATTGCGCATTGCGGTAAACCATGAGCTGGACGCGCTGGAAGAGGGGCTGGACACCATTTTTGCGCATCTCGCACCGGGTGGAAGACTTTGTGTGATCACCTTCCACTCGCTGGAGGACCGGCTGGTCAAGAACAAGTTCCGCCGCTGGTCCACCGCCTGTACCTGCCCGCCGGAGTTCCCGGTGTGCGTCTGCGGCGGCAAAGCCAAAGCAAAGCTGATCACACGCAAACCCATTGAAGCCAACACGCAGGAGCTGGAAGAGAACCGGCGCAGCCGCTCGGCCCACCTGCGGGTTTTGGAAAAGATCTGAGGGCGGCACAGCCCCGGAGATGTGAGGAGGAGATCACCATGGGTCAGGCAGCATACGATATGACAGAGGTTCGGCGCAGAAGAGCGCCGCAGGCACAGCCCAAAGTCCCGCTGCGGGTAGAAAAGGGCGGCAAAAAGCGGCTGAACCCCGTGCGGGCCGCCATGCAGCACGCGCTGCAGCTGGTGGGCGCGGCTTTGCTGGTGGGCTTTGCGGTGAGCCTGCTGTGGAGCGAGGCACAGCTGGTGGAGCTGAACTCTCAGATCCAGAGCGCCAAGGCAGAGCTTGTGAGCGAGCAGAGCCAGTATACATACTACAACAGTGCCCTGAACAGCCGCACCAACATCACAAGTGTTGAGGAGACTGCCACACGCCTGGGGCTGATGAAGATCGACCAGAGCCAGATCACCTACATCCGGCTGGATGAGGGCAGCGTTCTGGTGCGCAAGGCATCCGCTGTGCGGCAGTGGTCGGATCTGCTCCACGATGGGGCAATGACCATTCTTGCCTCTGTCAGAACGGCAAAATAAACCAAACAACGAAAAGCGTGCGGCAGCGCACGCTTTTTCGGTTTTCTTCGGGAGTACGCAATGCAAACACCATCCTCCAATCCCAAAAAGAACAGTACCCGCCGCCGCAGTGCGGACCCGCACGCACGGCTCAGTGCCCGGCTGCGCCATATCAGCTTTGGTGCCGCCGTGCTTCTTGTGGTGGCCGCCGCGCTGACCGTGATCTACAGCCTGTACAAGATCCAGATCCGCGACGGTGCCACCTACCGCCAGTACGCCGCCGAGCAGCAGCTGCTGGACAGCACCATTCAGGCCACCCGCGGTGAGATCTACGACACCAGCGGCATCACGCTGGCCTCCACCAGCGTGGTCTGGACCATCTGGGCCGACCCCTCCTACAGCACGGCCCTGTATACCACCACCACCGATCAGGATACCAAGGCGGAGACCCGCACCATCGATGAAGCCGCCATGAAGGAGGTCTGCACCCAGATCACCCTCCGCCTGCTTTCGGGCGACGGCGAGAGTCTGGACAGCGTGGACACCACTTCGGCGGAGTACCAGACCCAGTATCAGGCGGTCTGCGATGCCCTCTCCCAAAACGAAAGCTCCTATCAGGTGCTGGCCACCAAGGTCAACAACGCCATCAAGCTCTCCATTGAGGAATACGTCAAGACCTACAACAAGGCCCACAGCAAGAGCGGAAAATCCGCTGGTGCGCTGGAAAAGATCCTGGCCAAGCTGGGCCTGGGCCAGCAGGAGAGCGACGACGGCACCCCCACTGTCCGCAAGGGGCGGGTGTCGGTGTCGGCCTCCAAGGGCTTCCAGCGGGATTACCCCTACGGCCGCTTTGCCGCTGCCGTGCTGGGCTTCTGCAATGCGGATGGTCAGGGCGTGTACGGTTTGGAAAACTCCTATGAGTCCACGCTGGCCGGTGTGAATGGCCGCACCATCACCCTGCGCAACGCCTACGGCAATGCCATTGCCGATGAAAACGCCACCACCTACGCCGCCAAGGACGGCTCCAATCTGGTGCTCTCGCTGGATGTGAACATTCAGGAGGTGGTGGAGCGCTACCTGAACGAGGCCGTGGCGGCCAACACCGTTGAGAACCGCGGCTGCGCCATTGTGATGAATGTCAAGACCGGTGCCATCCTTGCCATGGCCTCCAAGCCGGACTTTGACCCCAATGACCCGCAGGATTTCAGCGCCAATCTGGCCTACCTGACGGAGCAGGTGCAGGCCGAGCCGGAGCTGTACACCATCTACAAAAAAGACGAGAACGGCAACTACCTGCGGGACGAGAACGGCCAGAAGATCGCGGATGCGGAGGCTGACTACACCGGCACCTACCGGGATATCCAGTGGAAGAACAAGACCATCACCGAGCTGTACTACCCCGGAAGCGTGTTCAAGGTCATCACCGCCGCCATGGGTGTGGACAGCGGCAAGGCGACCTATTACACCACCCTGAACTGCTCCGGCGCGTACAGCGTGGCAAAGCAGACCTACCACTGCGCCGGCAGAAAGTCGCACGGGGTCCAGAATCTGGCCGAGGCCCTGCGCAACAGCTGCAACATCTACTTTGTCCAGCTGGGCCAGCGCGTGGGTTCCAGCCTGTTCTATGATTACTTTGATGCCTTCGGATTCACCGAGCGCACCGGTGTGGACCTGCCCAATGAGACCAGCTTCATGCAGTATTACAGCAAAAGCCGTCTGGGCGAGGTGGAGCTGGCCTCCTCCGCCTTTGGTCAGGCCATGGCCGTGACCCCGCTGCAGGTGTGCACTGCCATCTCGGCGGCAGTCAACGGCGGCTATCTGGTCACCCCCCATGTGGTGGATAAGATCACGGACCAGAACGGCAATGTGGTGCAGGAGATCGGCACCAACATCCGCCGTCAGGTCATCAGCGAGAGCGCCAGCGAGACCATCCGCCAGATCATGGAGTTTGAGGTGGGCGATGGCACCCAGGGCGGCGGCGGCAACGCCTACGTTGCAGGCTACCGCATCGGCGGCAAATCCGGCACTTCCGAGCAGCTGAACATGGACCGCCGCGCCGACGGCGACTACAAGAAGGTGGCATCCTTTGCGGCTGTCCTGCCCGCCAACGACCCGGAGATCCTGGTCTATGTCATGCTGGACGACCCCAACAATGCCCGCACCGACTATTCGTCCATTCTAGCGGCTCCGGTGGTGGGCAACATCATCAGCGAGATCGCGCCCTATCTGGGCATCGCCACCGACGGCGTGGACCGCAGCGGCACCACCGTCAAGGTGCCCAACCTGACGGGCAAGGAGTGGAGCAACGCGCAGGTGCAGCTGAACATCAAGGGTTTGAAGCATCACCTGGCCGAGAGCGAATCCGACCAGACCGCCGCCCTTGTTACCTACCAGTACCCCCGTGCGGGGGCAGAGGTGCCCTACGGCACCACCGTTTATCTGTATACCGATACCTATGAGGGCAAACACGCCGAGGTGCCGGACGTGACCGGCAAGAGCGCGGACTTTGCCCGGCAGATGCTGAACGCCGCAGGGCTCAACTGCACAGTCGAAGGCTCCGGCACGGTCCAGAGCCAGAGTGAGGCACCCGGCTCCAGCGTCCAGCGAGGAACCATCGTACATCTGATCTGTGGATAAAGGGGAATGAGAGTATGGAAGCAATTGCAGCAAACATCCTGTTGGAGGGCCTGGCCGTCAACGCGCTGGCCCAGTGCGAGACCCCGGTCACGCTGGTGACCACCGACAGCCGTGAGGTCTGCCCCGGGTGCATCTTTGTGGCGTTCCCGGGCGAAAAATTCGACGGCCATGATTTTGCCGCCAAGGCGCTGGAAAACGGCGCGCTCTGCGTGGTGCTGAACCACCCCGTGGAAGGCGTGCCGGAGGAGAAGAGCGTGATCTGCCCGGACAGCTACCACGCCATGATGGTGCTGGGTGCCAATTATCGCAGCCAGTTCCACCCCAAAGTGGTGGGCGTGACCGGCAGCGTGGGCAAGACCACCACCAAACAGATGACCTACGCCGCCATTGCAGGCTTTGGCAGTACCATCAAGACCGAGGGCAACCAGAACAATGAGCTGGGCCTGCCCCGCACCATGTTCCGCATCGGCAAAGAGACCCAGTACGCCGTGGTGGAGATGGGAATGAGCCACGCCGGGGAGATCGAGCGCCTGAGCAAGTGCGCCCGCCCGGATGTGGGCATCATCACCTGCATCGGGGTGTCCCACATCGGCAATCTGGGCAGTCAGGAGAACATCTGCAAGGCAAAGCTGGAGATCTGCGCCGGTCTGCCGGAGGGTGCTCCGCTGGTGCTGAACGGGGACGACCCCTTCCTGCGCAAGGCCGTCCTGCCCGACCATGTCCGCCCGGTCTGGTTCAGCCTGGGCGATGAGAACGCTGATGTCTGTGCCCTGTCCATCCAGCAGGATGAAAAGGGCATGAGCTTTGTGCTGGAGGATCACGAGGAGGGGACTTTCCTCGTAAAGATCCCCGCCATGGGCCGGCACAACGTGGCCAACGCACTGGCTGCCTACTGCGCCGCCACCCGTCTGGGGCTGAATGCCCGCCGGGTCATTGCCGGTCTGGCCGACTTTGAGCAGACCGGAATGCGCCAGAAGGTGGTGCACGTCAGAGGCGTGGATGTCATTGAGGATTGTTACAACGCCAACCCCGACAGCATGAAGGCCGCGCTGGCCATGTTCAGGGAGTATCCCTGCAAGCGCCGCTTTGCCCTGCTGGGCGATATGCTGGAGCTGGGCGATATCAGCCGCGCCGCCCACGAGGAGGTGGGCCGTCAGGCCGTGGAGAACAAGGTGGACTACCTCGTCACCTATGGCGAGCAGGCCAAGCGCATTGCCGTGGTGGCTGCTGCCAAGGGGCTGCCCACCCTCCATGCCGACACCTACGCTCAGGCCGCCGAGACCCTGCTGAACAAAATGCAGCCCGGCGATGCCCTGCTGGTCAAGGCAAGCCGCGGTATGGCACTGGAAAAAGTGCTGGAGATCTTTTACAAGGAGTAACATCAAGCTATGATTCGTTTCGCCTTGATCGCCGCCTCAACGCTGGGGTTCTTCCTCACGGCGGCGCTCGGGAATCTGATGGTGCCGCTGCTGCGGGCGTTCCAGGGACGTTGGGATGAGCCCAAGGCCCGGCAGGCACCATCACCCAAGCAGGAAGCGCCGGATGCCGAGCCGGAGCGCCCGCCGCAGGCCCCCACCATGGGCGGGCTCTGCCTGATGGTGGGGGTGCTGGCTGCTGTGGGCGTGGGCTGGACTGCCGCCTGTGTGGCTCAGCCTGAGCTGCTGGGGGCCGAGAGCCTGTTCTCGGTCCGGCTGCTCACAGCGCTGTTGGGGGCTCTGCTCTTTGGCGGCGTGGGCCTGCTGGAGGATCTGGCCCGCATCCGCAGCCGTTCTGTGCTGGGCCAGCGGCGGCACACCCGCCTTGGGCTGGAAGCCGCTGCCGGTGCCGTGGTGCTGGTGCTGCTGGGAGCCAGAGGCTGCCTTGCAGCCGGGATCACCCTGCCGGGCGTGGGCTATGTCGATCTGGGCATTGCTGCCCCGCTGCTGTGGGAAGGGCTGCTGGTCGCACTGGCCGAGTGTGCCCGCATTGCCGATGGCATGGACGGCATCGTCTGCGGCACGTCCTTTGCGGCCATGCTGGGCCTGATGGGGGTGATGACCCTGCTGGGCTGGTTCCCGCTGGGCGTTCTGCCCGCCGCGCTGGCCGGTGCTCTGATGGCCTTCCTGCTCTGGAACTTCCCGCCCGCAAAGCTGCGGCTGGGTAGCGTGGGCAGCCTGTTTCTGGCCGGGATGCTGGGGTGCGTTCCCCTGTGCATCGGCTGGCCTGACCTCACCCTGCCGCTGGCCCTGCCCTTCTGGCTGGAGGGCGGCATGGTGGCCCTGCAGATCCTGGTCTGCAAGGCCAGCCGGGGCCGCAGGCAGCTGTTCCGCTCGGCACCGCTCCACCGCTGGCTGGAGCTGCGGGGCCAGAGCACGGAACAGATCTTCTATACCTTTTGTATCATTGCCATGCTGGGCGTGGCGCTGACCGTTCAGCTGGCAAAAATCAGTTAAGGAGGGGTGCAGTTTGGCAACACTCCGCAGAAAAAAAGCAGAGCCTTTTTCCGTCTTTCAGCGGGACCCCGGCCCCTGGCCGCCCATCCTGCTCAACTGGATGGCGACCCTGGCCATCATCATGGTGTTCGGGCTGGTCATGCTGTTCAGTGCAAGCTATACCACGGGCTATCTCCGCTTTGGGGACAGCTTCCATTACATCAAATCCCAGCTGCTCTGCACGGTGCTGGGCCTGGGTATGATGTTCCTGTTCTCCTATTTTGACCACCGCTTCCTGCGCAGAATGGTCAAGCTGGGCTATATCGTCTGCCTGATCCTGCTGGTGCTGGTGCTGTTCAGCAGCCCCATCAACGGCTGCCGCCGGTGGATCAGCTTCGGAGGCCTGACCCTGCAGGCCTCCGAGGTGGCAAAGTTTGAGATGATCCTGCTCACGGCAGACATTGCCGCCAGGACCCCGCAGATCAAATTCGGCGAGCTGCCCCTGCGCAAGTGGGTCTACCACAGCATCGTGGTGGAACTCATCCGGCCCATCCTGTGGCTGGTGCCTGTCCTGATCCTGCTGGTGCTGGAGCCCCACATGTCGGGCATCCTGCTGACCACAGCCATCGTGGGCACCATCCTGCTGTTGGGCGGCAGCGGCGGCATCATTACCTGGGGCTGTGCCGGTGCCGCGCTGTTCCTGCTGGAGACTTTGCTGAAGCACGTGGACTCCATCGACTACCTGCAGAGCCGTCTGGACGGCTGGACGCAGGATCTTGACCGGATGACCAGCCAGACCAAGCAGAGCCTGTACGCCATCGGCTCAGGCGGTGCCACGGGGCTGGGGCTGGGCAACAGCATCGAAAAGCAGCTCTGGCTGCCGGAGAGCACCAACGACTTTATCTTCAGTGTCGTGTGCGAGGAACTGGGCTTCGTCGGTGCGGTGATCGTCATCGTGCTGTTCGTCCTCTTTCTGGTGCAGGGCTTCTGGATCGCTTTCCATGCCGAAAACCGGTTCTGCACGCTGGTGGGCATCGGCATCATGGCGCAGATCGCCTGGCAGGTGTTCTGCAACATCGCCGTTGTCACCAACACCCTGCCCAACACCGGCATTTCGCTGCCCTTCTTCTCCTCCGGCGGCACCAGCCTGATCCTGCTGCTGGCCGAGATGGGCGTTATGGTCAATATCGGACGCAACGGCGAACGGGCCCGTCTGGAACGGGAGGAAGCCCACGCCGAGCGGGAGCGCCAGCGCAAGGCAAAGACCATTGTGCTGGATACCGCGCGCAGAGCGCAGACAGAACAGTAAGGAGGAACCAAGATGCGTGTACTCATTGCAGCCGGCGGCACTGCCGGTCATATCAACCCGGCTCTGGCCATTGCGGGAGCCATCAAAAAAGCCGACCCCACCGCCGAGATCTATTTTGCGGGCCGGAAGGAGGGCATGGAGTACCGTCTGGTCACACAGGCGGGCTATCCCTTCCATCACATCGAGATCACCGGCTTTCAGCGGAAGCTGAGCCTGAACAATATCAAGCGGAATTTCATTACCCTGTGGAATCTGGCACTCTCCGGCCCCAAGGCCAAAAAGATGATGAAGGATATCCAGCCCGACCTGGTCATTGGCTGCGGCGGCTATGTGTCCGGCCCGGTGGTGCGCTGCGCCGCCAGACAGGGCATCAAGACCGCCCTGCATGAGCAGAACGCTTTTCCCGGTGTGACCAACAAGCTGCTGGCCCCGGATGTGGACATCGTGTTCGCCGCTGTGCCCGCCGCCGTGGAAAAGCTGGGCGCACCCGAAAAGACCATCGTGGTGGGCAACCCCGTCCGGCCGGAGGTGTTCACCCAGGCGAAGAACCGGGAAGCCATCCGTGCCGAACTGGGCGCGGGCGACCGCACCGTGATCCTCTCCTTCGGCGGCAGTCTGGGTGCCCGCCGCGTGAACGAGGTGGTGGCCGACCTCTGCGCCTGGGAGCAGAAGAACAAAAAGCCTGTCCTCCATCTCCATGCCACCGGCCAGTACGGCGTGCAGCTGTTTCAGGATCTGGAAAAGAAAAAGGGCTTTGCCCCCGGCGAGAGCCTTGTAGTGAAGGAATACATCAACAATATGCCCGAGCTGCTGGCCGCAGCGGACCTTGTCATCAGCCGCGCCGGTGCCCTGACACTGGCCGAGCTGGAGGCTGTGGGTCGTGCCGCTGTGCTTATCCCCAGCCCTAACGTGGCCGAGAACCACCAGTATTACAACGCCATGGAGCTGCAGAAGGCCGGCGCTGCTGTGGTCATTGAGGAAAAAGACCTGACCGGCGAAAAGCTGGTGCAGACCGTTTCCGGGATGCTGGCCCAGCCCGGCAAGCTGGCTGAGATGGGCCGCAATGCCCGGAGCCTGTCGGTGGACGACAGCCTGGATCGCATTGCGGATGCCCTGCTCAAGCTGGTCAAGACCCCGTAACGGAAGGAAAAAACAGAGGAAAGGAGGTGCAGCCGGATGCCGCAGAATGATCGGAACAGCCGGAACCGCAAGCGCCGCCGGGCCTACGATCAGGCCCGGGATGACCGGCGCGGCGGGCAGAGCACCCAGCGCCGCAGCAGCGCGGGTGCAGGCAGTGACCTGGGGTACAGCGGGTACGCAGGATATTCCTCCGGCGGCCACCCCATCACGAACCCCAATTATGACCCCGATGCGCCCCGCCCCAGCCGGTATACGGAGCGCACGGTGAACTACGGCTCCTACCCGGATAACAGCATCACCTTTCCCACCGGCGGGCGGAGCAGCCAGAGCGGCGCACAGCGCCCCCGCAGCGGGCAGAACGGCCAGCGGCGCACCTCCGGGGGCAATCAGCGGAACCGCCGCCCGGCCAACGGCCAGAACCGGAACGCCCAGCGCCGCCCACAGAACGCCCAGAATCGCAGCGGCCAGCGGATGCGGCCGGTGCAGGGGCAGAACGCCCGGCGTGACCCCGTCCGGCGGGAGGGCAGGAAAAAGCGGAAGCTGACCCGGGCCGCCATCCGGCGGCGCAGGCTCATGCGGCGGCTCACGGCCCTTGTCATGCTGCTCTGTGTCATCGGCGCGGGGGTCTACCTCACCGTGACGATGCTGTTCAAGATCAGCTCCATTCAGGTGCAGACAGCGGACGGTGTGGTGCAGGAGGCCGGCGGCTATACCAGCGAACAGATCCTGCAGGCGCTGGATGTCCATCCGGAAGAGAATATCTTCAGTTTTGACCCCGGCAGCAAGGCCGCCGCGCTGGAAAAGGTGTTCCCCATGCTGGAGGATATCCGGGTGGAGCGGGATTACCCCGGCACCGTGGTGGTGCGGGTAACAGAAGCCCGGCCTGCCTGGGCCATGCAGACCTCCTCCGGCTGGCTGACCCTCTCGGGCGGCCTGAAGATCCTGGAGAAGGATTCTGCCCAGCCTGCCGGTCTGCCCACTCTGTACGGCGGCGAACCGGTCTCTGCCGAGCCCGGCGAACAGCTGACCTTTGCGGCGGAGCCCAAGGCCGACAGCACCCCGGACAGCACCCCGGACAGCGCCGCCGACAGCAGCGCCTCCGGCACTGTTGAGGAGGCGGCGGACCAGCGGCTGGAAAGCCTGAACACCCTGCTGGCCGCGCTGGATGCCGCAGGCATGAGCGCCGACGTGACCCGCATCGAGTTTGCGGATGTGGACGAGATGGCCTTCCTCTATCAGGACCGCATCAGCGTCTGGCTGGGCACCTTGAACGAGCTGGAATATAAGCTCAAGCTGGCAAAGCACGTCCTGCTGAATGAGGACGGCAAGGGCTGTGCCGCGACCGACACCGGAAAGCTGGACTTCACCCATATCAGCATGTCCAGCACCCGCAAGTTTACCTTTGCACAGGGTGAGCCGGAGCTGCCCTCCGGCTACATCGTGCCTGAACCGGTGGAGGAAACTCCTACGGAAGAGGGTGTGACCGGTGAAACGGCAGAAGGCACGGCCACAGACGGCACTGCCCCGGCAGAGGGCGAAGCCGCTGCAGATGCCGCTGCCGAAACACCAACGGATACCGCCGCGGCCCCGGCAGGACCCGAAGCCGGACAGACTGTACAGCCGACTCCCGCCGAAGGAACGACCCCGGCGGCGGGCGATGCAAACCAACCCAAAACCACCCAATGAGGAGCGTGTAATGTTATGAAGCTGGAACAATTACTGGAAGGCGTGCCCTTTACCCTGGTGCAGGGCAGCCTGGATACCGAAGTGCAGGACATCATCTACGACAGCCGGAAGGCGGCCCCGGGCCTTGCCTTTGTCTGCATCGTGGGCACCCAGCGTGACAGCCACGAGTTTGCCACGGACTGCGCCGCCAAGGGCGTGAGCGTGCTGGTCATCCAGCATGACATTGAGCTTTCTGCCATGCCCGGTGTGACCGTGGTCAAGGTGGAGAGCAGCCGCTATGCCATGGCGCTGATGAGCGGCAACCTCTTTGGCAACCCCTCCCGCCAGATGACCATGATCGGCGTGACCGGTACCAAGGGCAAGACCACCACCACCCACATGATCAAGAGCGTGCTGGAAGCTGCCGGGAAAAAGGTCGGCATGATCGGCACCAACGGCATCTATTTCATGGGCCGCCATCAGGAGACCGCCAACACCACCCCTGAGAGCTACGAGCTGCAAAAGACCTTCCGCCAGTTTCTGGACGCAGGCTGCGATGTGGCCCTGATGGAGGTGTCCAGCCAAGGCCTGATGATGGACCGTGTGGCGGGGGTGCACTATGATATCGGTGTGTTCACCAACCTCTCCCCCGACCACATCGGCCCCGGTGAGCACAAGACCTTTGAGGAGTACCGCAGCTGGAAGGGGCAGCTTTTCCGGCGGTGTGATGTGGGCGTGGTGAACATCGATGACGAGAACACCGAAGCCCTGCTGGAAGGCCACACCTGCAAGCTGGTGACCTATGGCCGCAGTGAAAAGGCCGACTACCGCGCCGAGGGCTGTGAGCTGCTGCGCACCCACGATTTTCTGGGCGTGGCGTTCCACGTCTCCGGCAGAGACAATATGGATGTCAGGGTGAATATGCCCGGCGAGTTCAGCGTCTACAACGCGCTGGCCGCCCTGGCTGTGGGCAAGGTGCTTGGCCTGCCCGATGCCGCCATCCACGAGGGTCTGGGCAAGTGCGTGGTCAAGGGCCGCGTGGAGCTGGTGCCCATCAGCAAAAAGTTCACCATCCTGCTGGACTACGCCCACAACGAGGTCTCCACCGAGAGCCTGCTCACCACCCTGCGGGCCTATCACCCTCACCGGCTGGTGGTGGTGTTCGGCTGCGGCGGCAACCGCTCCAAGCTGCGCCGCTACGGCATGGGAGAGACCTGTGCCAAAATGGCGGATTTCTCCATCCTGACCGAGGACAACAACCGCTTTGAGAAAATCGAGGACATCCTCGCCGATATCCGGGTGGGCATGAACAAGGGCAATCCCGATGCCAAGTTTGTGGAGATCCCCGACCGTCTGGACGCGCTCCACTACGCCGTGGATCACGCCCAGGAGGGCGACCTGATCGCCGTCATCGGCAAGGGTCACGAGACCTACCGCGACCGTGAGGGCGTGAAAACCCCCTTCCTGGAGCGGGAGCTGCTGGAGGAATACGCCCAGCAGATCGGGTTAGAATAAACAACAAAAACGCGCTGTGTCGTTTGACACGGCGCGTTTTTCTTTGCTGCTGCTCTGGCACGGCAGCGCTTATGCGCCCCACACCAGCCAGAGATACACATAGCCCGTCAGGACGGCTGCCAGTGTGAACGGGATGCCGATGCGCAGAAAATCACGGGTGCGTACTTGCTCACCCTGCTTGCGCAGGATGCCGATGGCTGCAATGTTGGCCGAAGCGCCAATGGGGGTCAGGTTGCCGCCCAGAGTTGCGCCCGTGAGCAGGCCGAAATAAAACAGCTCAGGCGGGAAGCCTACACCGCCGTTCATCAGCTCGGCAATGCCCTGCACCACCGGCAGCATGGTGGCCACATAGGGGATGTTGTCGATGAAGGCAGAAAGGCCCACCGAGACGAATACCAGCAGGGTATAGAGCCGGAAGGGATCATCACCGGAGAGGGTGTAGAACAGCTGGGCGGCGGCATCGATGACCCCGGCCTTGCGGATGCCCTCGATCAGGATGAACAGCCCGAACAACAGCAGCAGGGTGTCGCAGTCCAGCTCCCGGGCCGCCAGCCGGAACGGCGCGAACGAGTGGCGGCGCAGGCAGGCGCGCAGGATGCCGAACAGGCAGACCCCTGCACAGATCAGACCGCTGCGCAGGCCATAGAGCGCCAGCGGCAGACCGCCCGCAGGCTGGGGCAGGAAGGAGGCCGCGATGAGCAGACCCACCGTCAGCAGCATCAGGGCGGAGGGAACTGTGTCGGTGACCTCGGTCTCCACCGTGGCCGAGATGGGCTGGGTCTCGTGCCGGAAAGTGAACAGCAGCACGCCCAGAGAGGCCAGCGCCCCCAGCTCCACCCCGAAGAAGATGCCGGGCCTGCCCTCCATCCAGAAGAAATTGAAGAAGTTCATCCCCGCAAAGCCGCCCAGCAGGATGCTGGTGGTGTCGCCTACAAGGGTGGCAGCTCCCTGCAGGTTGGAGGAGACCGCAATGGAGATGAGGACGGGCACGGGGGAGATCTTGAGCTTGCGGGCAATGGCAAGGCCCACAGGGGCCACCATGAGCACCGTGGCAACATTGTCCACAAAGGCGCTGATGACCCCGGCAAAAAGGGCCAGCATACACACGGCCCATTTCACGTTGGGCACCCGCACGATGAGCAGCTCGGCCAGCCGGGCGGGCATCCTGCTCTCAATAAAGAGGGAGACCGTGCCCATGGTGCCCGCCATCATCAGCAGGACATTGAAATCCACGGCCCGGGCGGCATCTATCAGGGTGAAGTCCCACAGGCCCGCCGCGCCCAGAGCCAGAAACAGAGCGGCCCCGCCCAGCGCGGCAAAAGGCCGGTACTGCGGCAGGACCAGCATCAGAAGATAGGTCAGCAGAAAAATGATCAGTGCAGGAAGCATACGCAGTCCTCAGCTTTCGGGCCTGGCATCGGTGTCCTCGTCGATCATCCGGTATCCCACGCCCAGCTCGTTCAGAATATAGGTGTTGCGCCCGGGCACGCTGCCCAGTTTTTTGCGGATGTTTGCCATGTTGACCTGCAGCTTTTTGGTGCTGCCGCAGTCGGTATCGCCCCAGATGGCCCGAACGATGGCGGCATAGGTCATCACCCGGCCTGCATGTTCCGAGAGGAAGGCCACGATGTTGTATTCGGTCTGGGTCAGCTTGATCTCGGCACCGTCCACAAAGACCTTGCGGCGCTCGTAGTTGATCTCAAGCCCCTGTGCCCGGAACACGCCGCCGGGCATCCCGCCCAGCACGCCGAAGCGGTTGGTGCGCAGGGCGGCGCGCACCCGGGCCAGCAGCTCGCCGGTGCCAAAGGGTTTGGTGATGTAATCGTTGGCTCCCAGATCCAGCGCCTCGATTTTGTCCTGCTCGGTGGTGCGGGCCGAGAGCACGACGATGGGGGTCAGGAACTTCTGCCGCACAAAACGGATGAGCTCCAGTCCGTCCCGGTCAGGCAGGCCCAGATCCAGGATGATAAGGTCCGGATTGTGGGAGGTGAACAGGGTCTGGCCCATGGCGCAGGTGTTGGCAACAAGGGCCTGATAGCCGTTGGTCTCCAGCAGCGTCTCAATAAAGCTGCAGATGTTGGCCTCATCTTCCACGACCAGAACCTTGAATTTGTTATTGCTCATCTTCGTTTTCCTCCGTCTCGATCGATTCGGTCTCCAGCCAGAAGCGGATGCTGGTGCCCTCGCCCACCTTGCTCTCGGCCTGGATCTCGCCGCCGTGGGCCTTGACGATGGCGGCACAGACCGAAAGGCCGATGCCCATGCCGTGCTTGCCGCTGTCGGCTGCGGCATCGGCGGGCAGCACACCGGTGAACAGGGTGCGCAGGCGCTCCTTCGGAATGCCGCAGCCGTTGTCCGATACCTCAAACACCGCCCGGCTGCCCAGCGTGAACACCCGCAGGGTCAGCTGGGTCATCCCCTCGGCGTGGACGGCGGCATTTTCCAAAAGGTTCGTCAGCACCTGCGAGATCAGCATCGAGTCCATGGGGATCACGATGAAGCTGTCGGGCAGGTAGGTGGTAACGGGCACCTTGGGGTAGCGCTTCTGGAACCGCACCAGCACGGTGTCGATCAGCTCGTCCAGCACGGTGGGGGTCTTTTGCACGGCCACCTGCCCGCCGTCAAAGCGGGTGACGGACAGCAGGTTCTCCACCATCCGGTTCAGCCACTGGGCATCGGAACAGGCTTCGCCAAGAAGTTTTAATTTTTGCTCTTTTTCCAGGCTGTCATAATTTTCAATGACTGTGGAACAGGCCCCGTAAATGGAAGTAAGGGGCGTGCGCAGATCGTGGGAGACCGCCCGCAGCAAGGTGGCCCGCATCTTTTCGGTCTCGCTCTCCATCCGCAGCTGTTCCTGCTTTTTGATGCGGGTGGTCAGGGTGCTGGTCATAATGGACACCACCAGCATCGCCATGCCCGAGAACAGGTTTTCCGGCAGGGTGAAGTTGAAGGCAAAGTAAGGGGAGCGGAACGCAAAATTCACGGCCAGCACGCCGATCAGGGAAGCCACCACGCCCCACGCATAGCCATCTGTATAGATCGAGATCAAAAAAACTGCCAGAACAAACACCATCGATGCAACGCCATCGATCCGGCCGGTGATCTGCTGTGTGCCGGTCACGATGAGAAAGGCGGCGCACAGCACAGCGGCTAGGACCAGCGCGTCGTGCCAGCGGGTCTTCTGCTTCATGGGGATCCCTCCATATCTATTCTACTCCAGATGAAAAGTATACCATACTTTTCCTAAAGATGCAGTAAAGGCTGAAAAAAGAGCTGTTGTTCCAGGGATGGGCTGCACAGAATGCCCAAACCAATGGATTCTTTTCCGGTTTTATGCTATTATAAAGAGTGAGAGCAAGGAGAGAGCGCTCTCAGGGATAAGAGAAACCGTAACGTTGCAATAGAAGGAGAAGAGGACTATGGGAAAATATTTTGGCACCGACGGCTTCCGTGGCGAGGCCGGTGTGAACCTGACCGCCGACCACGCCTACAAGGTGGGCCGTTTTCTGGGCTGGTATTATAATGCACTGCGGGAGCGCAGCGGCAACAACGAGCCTGCCCGCATCGTCATCGGCAAGGATACCCGCCGCAGCTCCTACATGTTCGAGTACAGCCTGGTGGCGGGCCTGACCGCTTCCGGTGCGGATGCCTACCTGCTCCACGTCACCACCACCCCCAGCGTGGCCTACATTGCCCGCGTGGATGATTTTGACTGCGGCATTATGATCTCCGCCAGCCATAACCCGTTCTACGACAACGGCATCAAGCTGATCGACTGCTACGGCGAAAAGATGCCCGAGGAGACCCTGCTGCTGGTGGAGGACTACATCGACGGCAAGCTCCATGTCTTTGATCAGGACTGGCCGGAGCTGCCCTTTGCCCACCGGGAGCACATCGGCTGCACCGTGGACTATGTGGCGGGCCGCAACCGCTACATGGGCTACCTCATCAGCCTGGGCATCTACTCCTTCAAGGGCATCAAGGTGGGTCTGGACTGCGCCAACGGTGCCAGCTGGAACATTGCCAAGAGCGTGTTCGATGCGCTGGGTGCAGACACCTATGTCATCAATAACCAGCCCAACGGCCTGAACATCAACCTGAACGCAGGCTCCACCCACATCGAGGGTCTGCAGAAGTTCGTGGTGGAAAAGGGTCTGGACGTGGGCTTTGCCTATGACGGCGATGCAGACCGTTGCCTCTGCGTGGACGAAAAGGGCAATGTGATCACCGGTGACCACATCCTGTACATCTACGGCTGCTACATGAAGGAGCGCGGCAAGCTGCTGACCAACACCGTTGTCACCACAGTCATGTCCAACTTTGGCCTGTACAAGGCCTTTGACGAGCAGGGCATCGGCTACGCCAAGACTGCCGTGGGCGACAAGTATGTCTACGAGTATATGGCAAAGAACGGCTGCCGCATCGGCGGTGAGCAGAGCGGCCACATCATCTTCTCCAAGTACGCCAGCACCGGTGACGGCATCCTGACCAGCCTGAAGATGATGGAGGTCATGCTGGCCAAGAAGAAGCCCCTGAGTGCGCTGGCCGCCCCGCTGAAGATCTACCCGCAGGTGCTGGAGAATGTCCGTGTGACCGATAAGAAGGCCGCGCAGGACGATGCTGCTGTGCAGGCCGCTGTCAAGGCGGTGGCCGAGGTACTGGGCGATACCGGCCGCATCCTTGTCCGGGAGTCCGGCACCGAGCCGGTGGTCCGCGTGATGGTGGAGGCCCCCGACCACGACACCTGCCAGAAGTATGTTTCTCAGGTGGTGGATGTCATCAAGGCACAGGGCTACAACGTCTGACGCTGAGCCGGAAAGAGAGCGCAGGATGAAGAAGTTCAAACGGATGCTGGCGGGGCTGGCCTGTGTGCTGGCGGTCTGCCTGTGTACCCCCACCGCTTTTGCGGCAAAGGTCATCGTCTATTTTGATGCCAACGGCGGTATCTGTACCTCTGCCGCGGAGCGCACCAATGACGAGGGCAAACTGGGCAGCCTGCCCGGTGCCAGCATGGAGGGCTATACCTTCGATGGCTGGTACACCTCTGGCACAGATGATGTCACCGGTTTTCCCATTGATGTGCAGGTCAAAGCCAACGATACGGCGTTTGGTGCGGATACCACCGTCTATGCCCATTGGTCTGCCAACGGCGGCAGCGCGGAAGTGGTGGAGGAAAAAGAGGTAGACCCGGACACCCTTCTTACAACGATGGGGCTGGCGGCCGGAAGCGTCGTTCTGGTGCTGCTGGCAAGCCTGGCACTTTGAGAGGAGCGGACATGCAGCAGAACTTAAAATTTCCGGCGCAGTGCACCGTCATTCCCGCTGAGGAGCTGGAGCAGATCTCCGGCGGCGCTCCTGCCTGGGTAGGAGCGCTGAAGGATCAGATCCGCTCCCTCTGGCATCAGGTCAAGCCGCTGCTGAGCTATGGCGTGGAGCTTGGAAAAGCCTTTGTGCAGATCGTCGGAGCGGCGTATACCATTTATGTCTATGGAAAGATCATCAAGAATTCCATGGAAGGCATCAAGGATACCATGAACTGGTTCATAAACCTGAACTGAGAAAGTAAGACAATAAATAGAGAGCTCTCTTGCATCGCAGCAAAATGATGCAGGGGGAGCTCTCTGTTTATGTTTTGGGAAATTCCGGATTTTCTATTCGACCAAGAAGATAATCGGTAGAGGTATGGTATAGATCAGCAAGTTGAATTAATGTAACGGTTGGAATGTCTCTTAGTCCTTGTTCATAGCGGTTATACTGAGATTGTGGCATTTTTAGAATGGCGGCAAGTTGACGTTGAGTTAAGTCGTGATCTTCGCGCATGTCACGGATTCGGCGGTAGTAGGCCATAAAAATCCTCCTGATATCTGAATGGATATCTTGATAATACCGCAAGGAGATGCTATGCTGGGTGTATGATATCCAATTGGATATCAAAAATACAGGAATTGCTTGAGGAGGATGCAAAATGAAAGAGATTACACGTCGAAACTTCTTGAGAATGGCCACAATTGCAGTGCTCATAAGTGGAATGGGAATGTTGTCGAGTTGCGGAAAAAGTAAAGAAGAGCTGATGAGTGGGGATTGGTATCTCCAAGGAGATGATCGACTGTCCCTTTCGCTTTATGATGATGGTACTTGTCAGATTCGAGGAGACTACGGACAGGGAAAATGGAGCATTGTAGATGAAGATACCTTGAAACTTACAGATTTCTATGGAGAAACAAGAACCTATCCTATTACAGCTGTCGATGATAATTCGCTTGAACTTGAGTTGCCCAATGGTGAAACTGTCACATATTATCATACGGCTGAAGAAGCGTTAAAACATTAAAGCTTCCGGGAGAGGACAATATGAAAAACTTAAAGAATATTGTGCTTTTTACAATAATATCCTTGTTACTGTTCTGCGGGTGCAGTCAGGAAAATAAAAGCGCTTCGGATACAGTGAATCCGCAAGATGGAAAAAGTGTGTCTGAACAACAAGAAACTATAGTGGATTCTGAAAAAGCAGCGGAAAACGTTACGGATAAGATGAGTTTGTTAGAAGCTGTGGGAGAGGGGCATGTTTACTTGACATTCCCCAATTTTGATGAACTTTCAGTAGGCGAAATCAGAGATGGTCAATCGAACAAAAGCGTTCTTTTTGATGCACAGGGAATGGTTCATCACCTGTTTGAAGACGGAAGCAGGGTTGTGTCTGGATACTATAATGGTATGTGCTTACTTAGTAATGGGATGATGGCAACAGAAGACGGAACGCAGCTGCTGGTATCATGGCTTCCAGAGAATGAAAAAATTATCCGGTTTGCAAAGGATGAAGAGGGCGTTCTTCTATGGTCGATAAAGAGAGAAGATGGAATCGATGGGACAAAAGTTACGTTTACCGCAAGAAAAATGGATAGCTCAATCTGTTTTCAATGCGATACGACACAGCCAGAGTTCTCTGAGCTTAATCCGAATGATCTTTATGAGACACTTGTGAATGCTGGATATGATATGAATGCAGAAGGAATCTCTACTCCGTTCATTTATTGCGGAGGAACGCTTTATCGTGTCCGAGGATGGAATGGATATGTCTTTATAAACATTGCAAATGGAAAACTCCATTATATTTCTGAATTTAATGCATGTCAGATTAGAATGGAAAATGGTGTGATGTTTCAGACAGCACCGAGCATTCGAGTTTTGGACGATGACTTTAATGAACTGCCGGAGTGGAAGAGTATTAAATCACAGCGAAGTGGAACGCCAGTATTGGCAGAGGGGCTGATTTACCTTGATGCAAGAAGAGATACAGGTGAGTTTGAGAAATATCCATCAGGATTTTATGATATTCACTTGAACTGTATCATCGATTTGAGCCAGTATAACATTCAGCCGGTTACAACTGATGAACCACGATTTATGAATGGGTATGCTGCATTGCAAATGCTGAATCCTGATGGGGTTCCTTTTTGGGGAATCATAAGAAAAGACGGGACGTGGAGTGTTGAACCGCAAAAGGGGACAATAAAGAGCATATATCCAACGAAAGATGGATTACTGGTAACAGTGAGTCAAGAAAATGACTATTATACGACAATCAATCAGGTGGGACAGAATCTTAGTGACGTAGAAACGTTTGTATTTGATGGAGCAAACGGATATTGGAATTCGGCCTATGAGATTTATAATGAATCGCTCTATGCAACAATAAATGGAGAAATTGTAAGAATAGATAAAAATGGTTCGGCTGAATTTTTATGCTGATAAGTAAAGAAGGGCAAGAATAATGCAACAGCCCCCACGGTATGCAGCTTTTTGCTGTATCTGGTGGGGGCTGTTGCTGTTATTCTATGATAGAAGGGATAAAGAATCAGTTGTCGTCGCTGTCGAGCTTCAGCACGGCGGTAAAGGCCTCACTGGGCAGGGAGACGCTGCCGAGCTGGCGCATCTTCTTTTTGCCCTCCTTCTGCTTTTCCAGCAGCTTCTTCTTGCGGGAGATATCGCCGCCGTAGCACTTGGCCAGCACGTCCTTGCGCATGGCCTTGACGGTCTCACGGGCGATGATCTTGCCGCCGATGGCGGCCTGCACCGGGATCTCGAACAGGGTGCGGGGAATGTTATCCCGCAGCTTTTCGCAGATGCGGCGGCCCTTGGCGTAGGCGTTGTCCCGGAACACGATCATGGAGAGTGCGTCCACAGGGTCACCATTCAGCAGGAAGTCCAGCTTGACCAGATCGCTCTCGCGGTACTCCTTGAACTCGTAGTCGTAGCTGGCGTAACCGCGGCTGCGGCTCTTGATGGCATCGAAGAAGTCGTAGACGATCTCGCCCAGAGGCAGGGCGTAGTGCAGGTCCACGCGGACATCATCCAGATACTTCATGTCGATGAGCACGCCGCGCTTCTGCTGGCACAGATCCATCAGGGCACCCACGTAATCGTTGGGGGTGTAAAGGTGGACATCCACAAAAGGCTCCTCCTGCTTGACGATGTTGGAGGGGTCTGGGTAGCTGGAGGGGTTGTCGATCATCTCCACAGTGCCGTCTGTCATGGTCAGGCGGTAGCGGACGCTGGGGGTCGTGGTGATGATATCCAGGTCGAACTCCCGCTCGAGACGCTCGGTGATGATCTCCATGTGGAGCAGGCCCAGGAAGCCGCAGCGGAAGCCAAAGCCCAGCGCGGCACTGGTCTCAAGTTCAAAGGTCAGGGAAGCGTCGTTCAGCTGCAGTTTTTCCAGCGCGTCTTTCAGGTCGGGGTACTTGGCACCGTCGGCGGGGTAGATGCCGCAGAACACCATGGGCTTGACCTGACGGTAGCCGGGCAGGGCCTCGGAGGTGGGGCGGTCTGCCAGTGTGACGGTATCGCCCACGCGGGTGTCCTGCACGGTCTTGATGCTGGCGGTCAGGTAGCCGACCTCGCCGGCCTGCAGCTGGCTGCAGGGGGTCAGGCTGGTGGCACCCATGTGGCCCACCTCTACCAGTGTGAACTCGGCCCCGGTGGCCATCATCTTGATGGTGTCGCCGGGCTTCACCGTGCCCTCGAACACGCGGATGTAGACGATAACGCCCTTGTAGCTGTCGTAGATGCTGTCAAAGATCAGGGCCTTGAGGGGAGCGTCCGGGTCACCGGTGGGGGCGGGGATATCGCTGACCACCCGCTCCAGCACCTGATCGATATTCAGGCCGGTCTTGGCGGAGACGCGGGGCGCATCCATGCAGGGCAGGCCGATCACATCCTCCACCTCCTGGGCCACCTCGTCCGGGTGGGCGCTGGGCAGGTCGATCTTGTTCAGGATGGGCACCAGCTCCAGATCGTGCTCCAGCGCCATATAGGTGTTGGCCAGCGTCTGGGCCTCCACACCCTGGGTGGCATCCACCACCAGAATGGCACCCTCACAGGCGGCCAGACTGCGGCTGACCTCGTAGGCGAAGTCCACATGGCCCGGGGTGTCGATGAGGTTGAACTCGTAGGTCTTGCCGTCCTTGGCAGTGTAGTTCAGGGTAACGGCGCGGGCCTTGATGGTGATGCCGCGCTCCCGCTCGATGTCCATGTTATCGAGGATCTGATCCTCCATGGTGCGCTCGTCCACGCTTTTGGTCAGCTCCAGGATGCGGTCCGACAGGGTGGACTTGCCGTGGTCGATGTGTGCAATGATGCAGAAATTTCGGATGTTGTCTCTTGCCATGTAATTCCTCCGGGAGAGTGTGTTAGTCGTTCAGGATCCAGTCCTCTACGGCAGCGGTGGTGCCGTGTTCCAGATAAACGCGGGGCACCCGGCGGGAAACGCCGCAGAGCACCTCGTAGGTGATGGTATCGGTTTTGCGGGCAATGTCCTCTGCACTGTCGCTGACAGTGCCGCCCCACAGGATGGCTTCGTCCCCCTCCTGCACCGTGTCCGGCACAGCGGAGAGATCCACCATCATCTGATCCATACAGACCCGGCCCAGCACCGGGCAGGGCGTGCCGTGGATCTCCACGATGCCCTTGCCGCAGCTGAGCTGGCGGGGGTAGCCATCGGCGTAGCCGGTGCAGAGGGTGGCCACCGGTGTGGGCCGCTCTGCTGTGAACCGGCGGCCATAGCTGGTGGACTGGCCCGGCTGCAGCACCTTGACCATGCTGACCACGGTCTTGAGTTTCATTGCCGGGCGGAACAGCCCGAAGCGGATTTCATCGCTGGGGTCAAAGCCGTACAGGATGATGCCGGGGCGGGCCATGCAGTGTGCCCGGGGCAGGCCCTCGGGCCAGTCCGGGTGGAGCATCACACCGGCAGAGTTGTCGCAGTGGACGATGCCGGGTTCGTGCCCGGTAGCCTTCAGCGCGTGGAACGCCTTCACGAACAGCGCGTGCTGCTCGGCGGTGTAGGCAATGTTTTCCTCAGCGATGTCATCGGCCACCGAGAAGTGCTGGAACAGGCCGGTCATTTCCAGGCCGGGCAGGGTGCAGGCGGCGATGGCCTCGGCAATGGCGGCATCAAAATCGGTGCGCAGAGCAAAGCCGATGCGGCCCATGCCGGTATCCACAGCCAGATGCACTTTGACCCGGCCCCCGGCGGCCTGTGCGGCCTCGCTCAGGGCTTTGGCCTGGGGCAGGGAATAGCAGGCCGCGGTGATATCGTCCCGGATGAGGGCGGCGGCGTACGCGGGCTGCACATGGCCCAGAATGAGGATGGGCAGGGTCTGGCCGCTCCTGCGCAGCTGCAGGGCCTCGGCCAGGCAGCTGACAGCCAGCCAGGAAGCGCCCTCCTGCGCAAAGACCCGGGCGCACTGGACGGCACCGTGGCCGTAGCTGTCGGCCTTGACCACGGCACACAGGGGCAGGCAGCCTGCCCGCTGCTTTACGGTGCGGAAGTTGGCCCGCAGGGCATCGAGGTCGATCTCAGCCCAGACGTGTTTTTCAAAGTTCTGCATCTGCATGATGCATTCCCTCCTTTGGGGATGGATTGGAAGCGCGGCCTGTGTGGACCGGCCGCCAGCCATCAATGCCGCTCTCCTGCAGGGCATGGAGCGTTTTTTGCCGGAAAGCGTGGTCGGTGCGGCAGCGCTCCCGGACAAAATCCTTGGTCTGCTCCCGCACGGTCACACCGTCGGCGGGGCAGCGGCTCTTGACGATGGGGAAGTCCTCCTCCTTTACCGCACAGCGCACCTCGTGTTCGGTGGCCAGCAGCATGGGGCGGATCAGGGTCAGGCCCCGGCGGTCCAGCTGGGTGACCGGGGAGAAGCAGCCAATGCGGCCCTCCCGCCAGAGATTCATGTAAAAGGTCTCGACAGCATCATCAAGGTGGTGACCCAGCGCCACTTTATTGCAGCCCAGCTCCTGCGCCGCCGTGTGCAGCGCGCCCCGGCGCAGCCTGGCGCAGAGGGAACAGGGGTTCTTTTCCTGCCGGTATTCAAACACGATAGGGCCGATCTCGGTGCGGCGCACCTCGTAGGGAACCCCATACCGGGCGAACAGCGCCGCCAGCGGGCTGTAATCCACAGCCTGGTGGTCAAACTGCGGGTCAAGGGTGACGGCCACGACCTCATAATCAAAGCCGAGGTAACGGCGCAGCTGGGCCAACCCGATGGTCAGAGCCACGCTGTCCTTGCCGCCCGAAACGCCCACCATGATCTTATCACCGGGGGAGATCATCTCGTAATCCTGCACGGCCTTGCGCATCAGGCCGCAGAGCCGCTGCATGGCGTGTGGATCGCTCATGTCAGGCTCACGCTTTCCACCAGATTGACGATATCGCTGATGGAGGCCAGTTTGGTCAGGCCGGAGACATAGACCACATCGCCGCTGTCGTATTCGATGGTGGCCAGCACGGCGTAGTAGGCCTGGATATCACAGCGCACGGCAGTGACCGTGGCACCCTCCACCTGCAGCTTGACCTTGCGGGGGCTGATGACACCGTAGGCTGCTTTCAGGTCGGCTTCCGACTGGCCGATGAAATCTTCGTAAGTGGCTTTGTCACCCCGCTGGAACAGCACCACCTGATAGTTGGCGTTGGCGCTGTCCTCACCGGAAGCCAGCTGCAGCGCATGGCCCAGCGCGGCATCCTCGGTCATCTGGCAGACGGGCCAGACGGCACTTTCGTAATCCACCGAGATGCCATTCTCCGCATCAAAGTGGGTGTCGGGGTTGGCGGGAGTGCGGCGGTTGACGGCCAGCGTCAGCCCAAAGTAGGCCAGCGCACCCAAAAGCACGATCACGCCCATGGCGAGCAGCAGCCTGGAGGCCCGCTGCTGGGAGGAATCCTGCGTGTGAATGTCTTTCGGCATGGGAAAAAACTCCTTTTTACAATATCTTATATAGTATAACACACTTAGCGGCAAAATTGTAGCGCCGCCGGGACAAATTTGCCCCCCGGAGGCCGAAAAACTTTTTGAAAATGCGATTTTAGAAATAACGAGATTTCGAGAGGATTCAAGAGATTTTGAGAGGTATAAAAATTTCCACTGAAAAAATCGCAAAAAGATGTTGACAGGCGCTTTTTTGTGTTGTATACTGACACTCGCGCCCCAAAGGCGCCTGAATCGTACCAAACACTTATCAGGAGGAAATAGATATGAGCACTACTCTCGTAAAGCCCGCTGAAGTCGAGCGCAAGTGGTATCTGCTCGACGCAACCGGCAAGAGCCTGGGTCACGTCGCTGCTGAGGCCGCTGTTCTGCTGCGCGGCAAGCAGAAGGTCAACTACACCCCCAATGTCGATTGCGGCGATTACGTCGTTGTCGTCAACTGCGACAAGGCAGTTCTGACCGGCAAGAAGGCTGAGCAGAAGTTCCACATCACCCACAGCAAGTACATTGGCGGCCTGAAGAAGGTCCAGTACAGCAAGCTGATGGCTGAGAACAGCGACCTGGCTATGACCTACGCTATCAAGGGCATGATCCCTTCCAACACCATCGGTGCTAAGGCTCTGACCCGTCTGCACTGCTACCAGGGTGCCGAGCACGCTCACGCAGCTCAGAAGCCCGAGAAGATCGAGTTCTAAGAAGGAGGCAATCGAACATGTACGAAACCAAACCTTATTTCTACGGCACTGGTCGTCGTAAGGATTCCGTTGCCCGCGTTCGCGTTTACACCGGCACCGGCAAGATCACCATCAACGATCGTGATATCGACAACTACTTCGGTCTGGAGACCCTGAAGCTGATCGTCCGTTCTCCGCTGGTCCTGCTGGGCCTGGAGGGCAAGTACGATGTCGTCGTCCGCGTTTCTGGCGGCGGTGTTTCCGGCCAGGCTGGCGCTATCCGCCACGGCCTGTCCCGCGCCCTGCTGCAGCAGAGCGATGAGAATCGTTCTGTTCTGAAGAAGGCTGGCTTCCTGACCCGCGATCCTCGTATGAAGGAGCGTAAGAAGTACGGTCTGAAGGCTGCACGTCGTGCACCCCAGTTCTCCAAGCGCTGATTTATTTCAGATGTATCTTTACGGCTCTGCTTCGGCAGAGCCGTTTTTTGTTGCCTGCTTTCCCGGAGAACTGGGGAGCACGACTGCGCATCTCCGGCGGTTGCCCCGCAAGGGGCGAGCCGGTGGCGCTGAAGATCTTTGCTCAAGCATCGCGTGCAGGGCGCAGCCCTGCCAGCGATGCACCCCAGTTCTCCAAGCGCTAATCTACAGCTTAATAATGCTAAAAAAGCCCGGGAATACACCATTTCCCGGGCTTTTTCTATGCCTGAAATTCTGTTTGGACTAGATGATGGAAGTGTTTGAGAACCAGGAGTTCGGTTCGATCCGCGTGTTGCAGGAGGCAGGCAAGACCTTCTTCTGTGCAAGCGACGTGGCGAAAGCGTTGGGGTATGTGAATCCCTACGCCGCTGTGAAGCGCCATTGCAGAGGCCCCCTAACGAAACGCGAGGGGGTCGTTCAGAAGGTGAATCAGTATGGAAGTGCTGGAGAGCAGGTCGTTGAAATTTCCTTTATCACAGAAGGCGATGTTTATAGGCTGATCGTTCACAGCAAGCTGCCATCGGCAGAACGATTTGAACACTGGGTGTTTGATGAAGTTCTCCCTTCCATCCGCAAACATGGTGTGTATCCCAAACGCTTTTCCCTGCATCCGTCGCAAATGTAAAAAGGCACCGCACCTGCCCCGAAAGGCTGGTGTGACGCTGTGGTGTACTTCTGGGGAAGTGCAGCTGGCTGCCCGGTCTGGGCCCTTTAGCTTTGCGTCGCAGCCTTCCAGCTGGTTTGCCGATTCTTCTGTTTTGTGTGTGGGGGGAGGGCTCTTTTGCATTTTATTATGCCCCCTATATAGGAATCAAGGGGTTTTCCATGAGTTTGTCATTTGTAACAAATGCAGTCTATTTTTTAGTGCGATTTGACGGGGGTGGGGGGCCCTCTCAGTCAAAGACTTTGGCTGAGAGGGTTAAGCCATTACTAAGAAAACGCCGCCGCACAGGTCGCAATTCTGTGCAGCGGCGTTCCTATGGAGGATGATAAAGTATCACTTGGAAATGGCGCAGTTATTCGTACAGGGCATCAAAGTTGGTCAGTTCCACCTCATGCTCATCCAGCCAGCGACGAACCTGCGGGTCACACAGGGTCGCCAGATCACGGCAGCGGGGCAGGGTCAGGGAAGTATTGTCCAGAAGGTACTGATCCAGATAACCCGGATGGAAATGTAGGATATTGTACTCGTAGGGAGAGCTCAGGATGCCGAAGCGGTCTTCCAGCCAGTCCTCCGGGCGGCTGCCCCGGTTCAGAATCTCCATTGCGTTGCTGTTGCCCAAACTGAACAGCTCGCAGGCCGGTTTCATCGGCAGTTCTTCGGCCAGCGTATCGCCCATGTTATGGATGCCCAGCTTCTTTCCGATATCCCGGAACGCCTGCTCCATGGGCCTTGTCATGGCGCTGTGGCCCTCAAAATGCCGGGGATAATGTCCCACAAGTTCTTTGTGCCGGTCCAGCTGGGCCATGGTCTCGGTATACAGGTCCTCATAGCTGGGGTAAACTTCGCCCTTGCATTTGGCATCATTGGGATTCTCGCTCTTCCACAGATAGCTGCGGTAGAACATTCCCTCTTCGTTTACCAGCGTGGGCACCTTTTCCGGGGCGCTGACGGGGCGGTACTGCACAAAATTGGTGTGCTGGACCAGCGGCACCTCCGGGCACTCGCTCTGCCAGAGTTTCACCGCATGGGGGACGGCGGCCATGTTGCTCATCAGCGAGAGGGTGCAGACCACGCCCTCCTTATAGGCTTTGATGACACCATAGTTGTATGCCTCACTGAAGCCGAAATCATCGGCTACTACGATCAACTTCTTGCTCATAGCTGTTTCCTTTGTCCTTATCGGTTCAGATAATCCGCATTGAAGATCTTGCCCTCGGTGCTGCGGTCATAGACCTTCCGGCCCTCGGCGTAGGTGACCTGTGCCTGATAATCGTCGCTGATGACCACCAGATCTGCGTCCTTGCCCACTTCAATGGTACCCTTGCGGTCGGCAAAACCATACTTGATGCAGGGATTGAGGCAGGCCATCTTCAGGCAGGTCTCCAGCGGGATGCCAACATTGTTCACCAGATTTCTGATGTCGAACAGCACCGGCTGGCTGGAACCGCACAGGCGGCCGGTATCGGTCAGAACAAAGCCCTCCGGGGTCACATTCAGGGCCATCCCCTCAAAGATGCCCTCATACTTGCCCACCGGTGCACCGGACAGAGCCGTACAGTCACTGACCATCATGAATTTGTCGGTGCTCTTGACCTTGAAGTAGATGCCCAGCATCTCATCGCAGATGTGCAGGCCGTCGCAGATCACCTCACAGGTAACGTTTTCATTGGTCAGGGCTGCTCCCAGACCGCCGATGTCCCGGTGATGCATATCGGTCATGACGTTGCCGGTATGGGTCGCCACACTGATGCCCTTGGCATAGGCGGCCATGGCCTGCTTATAGTTGTTGTCACTGTGGGCGGCTGCCACTGTGATGCCCTGCGAGAGGAAATACTCGATGATGGGGTCCATCCCGGGGATCTCCGGTGCCAGTGCCACAAGACGCAGCCACCCGCCGCCGGCTTCCACCATGGCATGTGCCGTCT
Organism: Faecalibacterium sp. IP-3-29; assembly: GCF_023347335.1. Taxonomy (NCBI): domain Bacteria; kingdom Bacillati; phylum Bacillota; class Clostridia; order Eubacteriales; family Oscillospiraceae; genus Faecalibacterium; species Faecalibacterium sp. IP-3-29. Next base: position 345,729 of record NZ_CP094471.1, read on the forward strand.
CCATACTTACCTCCGGCCAGCCGGTACGGATGCCTTTTTCACCGGTGCGGTTCAGCCAGGGGCCTTCGCTGTGGATACCCAGAATGGTTGCACCGTCCTGATCACCCTCTTTTGCCACCTCTGCCACCGCACGGATGGAATCCGGGTCGCACACCGTCGGGAAGATGTTCACGGTGCCCTGACTTGCCAGCCCCTTCAGATAACCTTTCACGGATGCGATCTGCTTTTCATGGGGGGCATTCTTATTCATGATATCATAACCGCAGGTGCCGTGGTTATGAGTATCAAAAATGCCGGGGATAATTCGCTGGTCGCCGTATTCAATGGCTTCGGGGTCGGTCGTGTTTTCTGCAAAGGCAGTGATCTTGCCGCCTTCCACAGTCAGCACACCTGCCTTGGGGCCTTCCGGCGTATAAATGCGGTTGGAATGCAGTTTCATAATTCAGTTCTCCTTCTTATTTGCTTCCTGTTTTGCAAAATCGGCCAACGCCCGTTCCATCCGCTCCATCCGGGGCAGATCCAGTACATGGTCCTGTGCACAGCAGGTATTCTCCACAACAAATTCGCCTTTTTCCACTCGTCCACAGCTGAGCATCATCCCTCTGGGAAAGAGCGCCAGCAGATTCCGCTGCCGCTGTTCCTCCGGGTAGTTCCGGTCATAGACCTTATCCTCCGGCAACAAACTGCACAGCTGTTCCGCCGCCTCTTTCCGGTACTCGCCGTGCGCCAGCGCCACTGCCGGGCCGCTGGTCAGATTGTCCAGCAGCAGAACAGTTGCCGCAGTTGGCATCTCCTGCGCCAGAAGCCGGAAGCCGTCATAGTTATCCACTGCATGGTCACAGAAGGCAAAAGCGATGTTCTCCTCACCGCTCAGGTCCTCCGCCAGCTTTACGGCAGTGGCGACCGCACCGGAACAGCGGCTGAAGTTGCAGGGGCTTGCATGGGGCAGCAGCAGCCAGACACCTACCCCTGCCAGCAGCAGTGCCGCCAGCGTCCGGGGCAGCATGGCACCGGTTCCCCGTCCGGACCAGAACATCAGGCAGGCCGCTCCGAAACAGAGCAGTTCCAGCACGCATTGCAGTGCAAGGTCTCTCCCCCGCTGCTGAACATTTTTGTCCGGATGGAACGGATAGTATTTCTGGGGCCGCAGCGCCTTTGCCGGCGTATCAAAGGGGACCGCAATGACGACCTTTGCATTTGCCAGATCCCCGGCGATCAGGTTTTCGATTTTGGAAAACCGTCCTTCCCTCTGTTGAACCCGCACCGGCCAGCCCAGCGGCGGTAGGCTCTCGTTGAGCTGCTGGGCAAAAAGATATTTCTGCTTTGCAGTGCGCCGTTTGCCCAGGGTGACACCATACAGCATCATCAGGTCTTGCAATGTCATATCCGTTCTCCTTCTACAAAAAAGTCCGGCAGGAAGCGTTTTACTCCTGCCGGACTGCGGACCCCTTGCAGGATCAGGCGATCTGATTTTTTTAGAAGATTCCAAGGAATGCGCCCAGCAGACCAAAGATCAGCAGACCGATGATCAGCTGTGTGGGGCGGTTGCCCTTCTTGATTCGCCACATCATGAACAGCACCAGAGCCAAGCTCAGAATGCCCGGATAGATGGCATCAAACAGCTCGGAGACCACGATGGAGGTCTCGCCGATGTTCAGCGTCCAGTTCAGGGGGAAGCCCACGGTGGTTGCCGTCATGGCACCGACCATCATCAGGCCGAGGATGGATGCACAGCGGGTCGCAACGCTCATCAGGCCGCTGTTAAAGACGGTGTCGATGAAGCTTGTGCCCAGTGTGTAGCCCAGTTTCAGCAGGACCCATTTGAGCAGGGACTGCGAAATGCCATACAGCAGGATGAAGATGAAGGTGCCGAGGATGTTGCCCTGCGAGCACAGACCGATTGCAATACCGGCACCGATGACACGCAGGCAGTTGAAGAAGATGGAGTCGAACATACCGGCGGTGGGGCCCATCAGGGAAGCCTTGATGGCATCAATGGTCTCGCCGGGAACTTTACCGTCGTGGCAGTCCTTTTCCAGTGCGTAGCACAGACCTGCGATAAAGTTGAATGCGACTGCATGGGTATTGAAGAAGGACTGATGGCGGGCATAAGCGGCCTTCTTGCCTTCGATATCGTCGCCATAGATACTCTCCACGGCGGGGGCCATGGTCATGGTGAAACCATTGGCTTCCATCTTGGTCATGTTGAAGTTTGCAAAGACCAGATGGCTGTTCCAGAACATCTTTTTGAGGATCTTATTTTCCTCTGCGCTGACAACTTTCTTTTCCATCAGAAGAAATCCTCCTCACTGTTGGCAGGGGCAGCAGCACCCGCAGCGGGGGCAGCAGCCACAGCGTTCTTTGCATCAATGATGCGCTTGTCAATGAAGAACAGGGTCAGGGCGATGGCTGCACCGATGACGGCGATACCAAGGCTGCTCAGGCCCAGGCTCTTGGCGCAGATAAAGCCGACAAAGTAGAACACAGCGATATCGGTGGACCAGATCATGGACAGCAGGATGCCGAAACCGACGGCGGTCATCATGGTACCGGCAGCGGCCAGACCTGTCATGACCCATGCGGGGCAGGCAGCCAGACCAGCCTGCAGACCCTCGATGCCAAAGGCAACGCCCAAGAAGATGATTGCCGCACCGGGCAGGCAGGCGATGAAGTTGACGACCATGGAGATGGCACGGAACTTGTTGGGCTTGCACTCAGAAGCCAGTCTCTCCCAGTAGGGAGCCAGGCCGGCCCACAGAGGCATCAGCATGGTGTTGATGGTAGACATCACGGTACCGATGGTCAGGGACAGAGCCAGACCGGTTTCCATGGCACCGTCGCCGCCCACCACGATGGTATACGCCACAGCGATGATGGAGCCGGACAGGCAGTCGGACGGAATCGAGCCGCCCACAGCAGAGATGCCCATGAAGATTGCTTCCAGCGAAGCACCCATGATGATGCCGGTCTGGAAGTCGCCCAGAAGCAGGCCGACCAGCGGTGCCACCACGATGGGGCGGTTCAGGCACTGCCAGGACAGGGTGTACGGGTCAAGCCAGTTGATGACCGCATACACGACTGCACAGATGATTGCAGCGGTAATTGACATAGCGATTTTTCCTCCTTGTACTTTTTTCTATTTTCAGGCAGAGCACCACGCTCAGCCCAGTACCTTGGAAAGTTCCTGCGGAACATCATCGGGGATGGTCTGCACATTGCAAGGGATCCCGGTTGCCATGACCTGCCGCAGAACCTCGACTTCGTCCTCGTAGGCATACAGATTCTTGGTATAGGTCTTGCGGGCTTCCGTTCCGTGCTTGGGAGCAATGCGGCCATAATTGCCCACATTGATCTGCGGGATATCCTTGACTTCCTTGGCCACACGCAGCAGATTTTCCGGCGTGCTGACGATCAGCAGGATCTTCAGACCGGCTGCACGGGGATCGTTGCAGAGCGAGACCGCCTTATCCACCGTCACGATCGCCGTCTTGCAGGTGGCCGGTGCAGCCATCATCAGGGATTTCTGCATGATATCGCTGGCAGCCGCCGTATCATCTGCCACCACGATGCGGTCAACGCCTAGCGTGCGGCTCCACTTGGTGGCGACCTGGCCATGAATCATGCGCTCATCCAAACGTACCCATTTGATCATAAGTTTTCCATCCTTTCTTTTTATCAGAAGAAGTCGTCGCTGCCTGCCGGTGCCGTGTCCGCAGGAACTTCCGGTTCCACACGGCGCAGATACTCGCGGCTTTCTTCAATGATCTCATCCAGCCGTTCGTCGCTGAGGGTATCCTCGCTCAGAACATTCATCATGAAGCTCATGTTCACACCGCTCACCAGCCGGGTGTTTGGGCGGTCCAGGTAGGTGAACATGGCCTGATTCACGCTGCCGCCGTAAAGGTCGCTGCACAGCAGCACTTCGTCCTCCGGACCGACAGTCTCATAGAACGCATCCAGATGATCCTGCACGCAGCTCTCATCCAGATAGGCATCAAATACGGTCAAATTCTCGCACTCTCCCATCAGGATCTTCAGCGAGCTTTGCATTCCGCTGGCCATTGAGCCATGGGACGAGAGAAAGATTTTCAGCATAACAGGCATCCTCTTTTCGACTACAAGCTAATTATTTTCCTTCGATGTTCACATTTTATCTCTATTTTGCACAGAGTTCAACGCTTTTTGATTTATAGAATAAGTTCAAGTCGTTTTGATTTCATTTTATAAGTTCAAAATGGAGCACAGTTGAACACCCTGTTCAAAACTGTGCGCCATGATTTGGTGATTTTACATAGTCTGCAACGAGCGCCGAAGCCATTCCGCCGCCATCCGGGGCGGGTCCTCCGCAAAGGCTTCCAGTTCTTCCGGATACCGCACAAAAGAGTACAGCAGTGTATTCAGCGCTTTCATCTTCTGCCAGTCGTGAAGTCCGCCGCCGACATACAGCAGCGCCCGGATCTTCTGTTCTCCCCAGAGCGCCCGTTTTTCCAGCGGGTAGAATTCCAGTCGGATCTCTTCCCCTTCTGCGCCCTGTTCCTCCTGAAAGACCACCACGACCTCGCCGCACTGGTACGTCCAGCATTTTTCCCGGGAGATCCACCGATTCAGAAGCGCCTGCCGTTCAGCTTCGTCCCTGCCATGTACCCCCGCCAGATACTGGAAGAACTGCTCCGGCGTGTAATACTGGAAGTTTCGGATTACACGATAATTCTCCGGCGGCGGAAGCTGCTGCCGGTACTGGTATGCTTCCACCAGCAGGGTGTTGTAAACACGGTCAAAGTCCCGTTCGTTCCGGATCAGCAGCAACAGTTCCACCGGGTAATCATACCGGTAGCCGGGCTTTATTCCCTCTTCCTGTTCTGCGCCATTTCCCAGCAGCACTCCGTCGCATTCTGCCGGGTCGATGCGACGCAGCTCGTACAGGTTCATCGGCGTGATCTCTTCGATCAGTTCGGGGTAACGCTCTTTCAGGCCCTCTGTCTGGATCCGGGCATACTCGGTTCCCAGAAAATGGGTGGAGCACAGACGGAGCGGCCGGATGGGATACCGGATTTCGTGCAGCAGGCTGAAGAAATAGCAGCTCAGCATTGCCAGCAGGAACCGATTTGCCCGGACCGGATAAATCGTCTGGATAAATTCGATCACCCGGCGGCTCAGTTCCGCACAGAGCGGGCAATCCAGAAATTGCAGTTCATAAACATAGTCATACTGCATTGCACCATCCATTCCATAGAAATGTTGTGCGATCAGATTGAATAGGATCTGCTGCAGCAGATCCCTTGCCATTGGCAAGAGCGCAAAATCCAGTCCCGTCTCCTGCTTCAGGTAGACCAGCACCCGGTCCCGCAAGCGTCCCGCCTGCCCTGCAAAGCCGGGATGCAGGCTGAACGGGTCCCGCTTCAGGTTCACATCCAGCATACTGAACAGCAGAATGCCCAGAAACGCCACCTCATCCCGGGGCATGGCATAGCCCCCGTATTGTTCCTCCAGTGTGTGGTAAATGGACTGTGCCAGCGGATAGAACATCGTTCCGGAGATGCTTTCCAGCCATGGGTCCGGCAGCCGGATCTCATGGCCGTTCTGCACCCGGTTCCGTGCAATGATCAGGTAGACCGCCACACGCTGGGTCGCACTGTCCCGCAGGGAGATCGGGCTTTCCCGCAGGATCTTCAGAAATGTATGCCGGATATCCTGCCGCTCTTCGTATCCGCAGCTGAGCCAGGATGCACTGTCCGGGTCACTGCAATCCAGCGTTTCCTTGTGGAAATGCACACCGGAGACCTCGGTCAGTGCCAGCCTGCGCTTGTACTCTTCTCCTTCCACCCGCATTCCGGTGCCGGGGCGTGAGACGATCCGCAGGCCAAAGCTCTCGCACAGGCGGGTCGCCATGCTCAGTGGCTCCCGCAATGCCGAAGCCGAGAGAAAAAGCTGATCGGCCAGCTGTTCTTTCTTAATGCCGGTTTCCGTGGAGATGATGCGCCGGGACAGATACCGCACCCGGCTTTCCCGGTCGGCGTTCAGCATACTGCCCGGCATCTGGCGGATGCTGGTCACAGCCGAAAAGGTATCGTATGCTTCCGGGTCCAGAACTTCCACATAGTAGCCCTTATGCCGCCGGGAAACCAGCCGGGCACCATTCTCATTCAGGATCTGCGCCACCTGCGGCATCTCATTCTTGATGGTGTGCGCACTGACACCGATCCGCTCCGCCAGTTCCTGCGAAGTCATCGTCTGTTCGGGGGCATTGCTCAACTGGGTCACGATCTGCAAGGCTCTGCTGGACATAAAACCGCTCCTTTTCCCAATCATTCCTGCCTTTATTGTAGTAAAACACTGCCCGAAATGCAAGCCGGAAACCGGAAATGCCGCTCCGAGCTTTTCAGCCCAGAGCGGCATTTCCGGTTTTGGGATATAATTAGAGAATGGCTTGATTGTTAGCATCCTCACCCTCTCCGTCATTGCTTGCTACACAAAAATTATTTGTGCTGACTGCGGCTCTTTTGCATGACACGCTGTTCTTGGATTTTGTGTATGAAGATAGATAGGAGGAGAATACATAATAAACCTGAGGAATTGAGCAGCATTGTGAATGCAGCATTCGGGCTGCGTTAAACTACACCAAAAATTTCGCGATTTCGTGGGTTTACCTATGGGTTTACTGAGAGAGGAAAGCCCGAAAACCTGCATGAATACTGGACTTTTCGGATCAAGGTCAGGTGAATACGGCCTGAAGGCTGCACGTCGTGCACCTCAGTTCTCCAAGCGCTAATCTACAGCTTAATAATGCTAAAAAAGCCCGGGAATATGCCATTTCCCGGGCTTTTTCTATGCCTGAAATTCTGTTTGGACTAGATGATGGAACATTGTATTATGCGAACTCATTCCTCGAACAGATACAGAAGATATCCGTAGCCCTCTGCTTTCATCTTTGCGTAAGGCACAAAGCGCAGGGCCGCACTGTTGATGCAGTAGCGCACGCCATTGGGGGACTCCGGATCGCCGGTGAACACATGACCAAGGTGAGAATCTCCGGCACGGCTTCTGACCTCCGTGCGGCGCATTCCGTGGCTCAGGTCCTCCAGTTCCACCACGGCAGGCTCCTCGATGGGCTTTGTGAAAGCCGGCCAGCCGCAGCCGCTCTCGTACTTATCCGTGGAGGAAAAGAGCGGCTCGCCGGTGACGACATCCACATAGATGCCCTTTTCAAACTTATCCCAGAACTCGCCTGTGAAAGGGTGCTCTGTGCCGCTCTCCTGCGTAACACGGTACTGCTCCGCCGTCAGCTTGTCCCGGATGGATCCCGCCGAGGGCAAGGCAATGGCGCGCAGCAGGTACTTTTTAAATCTCAGGTCAGCCCATATCGGCGGCAAGAGCCTGGTCGATGAGCTTTTGCAGCGTCTCCGCCTGCTTCTTTTCCGTGATGGCACCTACGATGGGTTCACCCACGATATTGCCACTGCGGTCGACCACATAGGTGGTGGGATAGGCAAAGATGTTGGTAGTAAACTTTCCCGCCTCACCGTCGGAGTCAAAATACACATTCTGATAGGTGGCACCCTTCTTGGCAAGCACATCCTTCGCCTCGGAAATTGCCGTTTCGTCGCCGTCCAGCGTGAAGGTGTTGACACCGATGAGGGAGCCGCCCTTCTCCGCCAGTTCCTTGTTCAGCGCATCCAGCTCGGAAAGCTCGCCTACGCAGGGATTGCAGGTGGTGAACCAGAAATTCACTACGGTGACGGCGTTGGCAGAGAACAGCTCGTCGCTCTTCACCATGTTGCCGTCCAGATCTTTCCCTTCAAAGGCGGGGAACTTCTGCATACTGCCGTCGTCGGGAGGGGTGCTCGTGTCGCTGCCCGCGGGCATGCTCATATCGCCATCCATGGACTTCTGGATGATCTCGGGATACTTCTCTTCCAACTCGGTCAGCCGGTTTTCAATATTGCTGATCTCCGTGGCGGACTCCTTCAGCCACGCATACTCCTTGTCGGTGAACTGCTCTTTAGCGGCCTCGACGGTATCCAGCAGGAAGTCGCCGTAGTTTTTGCCGTCCTCCTGCATGGTCATGCCCTTATCGGCCGCCATGAACACCTTCTCCCAGAGTTCGGCATTTTCCGACAGGAGCGCGTTTTCCCGCTCCAGCAGCTCCTTGTGCAGAGCGAGCGCCTCCTCGGCGGTTTTCGGCTCGCCGGTCATGGCGGAACTGTCTCCGCTCATATCCGCCTGCTTGTCGTTGCCCTTTGCGCCGCAGGCTGCAAGGGAGAGCAGCATCATCGCGCACAGCATCAGAGCCAGTATCTTCTTTACGTTCATATTCGTTTCTCCTTAAGCTTTGTTGTTGTTTTCTCGCAGTGTCGCTGCGTTTTCTTTCTCTTTTCCATCGCCGAAGCCGTAGCGGAAGCACACGGCGTTCGTCGGACAGGCGCGGATGCACATTCCGCAGCGGATGCACTCGGTATGGTTGGGCGTTTTCGTCACATCCACATCCATCTTGCAGGCTCTGGCGCATTTCCCGCAGGAAACGCACTTATTCTTATCCACCTTCATCTGGAAGAGGGACACCCGGTTGAACAGCGCGTAGAACGCGCCCAGCGGGCAGAGCCACTTGCAGAACGGTCGGTAGAACAGTACGCTCAGCGCAATCACCGACAGCAGGATGCTGAATTTCCATGTAAACAGCTTGCCCAGCGCCGCCCGGATGCCGGAATTGGCAAGGGACAGAGGGATGGCTCCCTCCAGCACGCCTTGGGGGCAGAGGTATTTGCAGAAGAACGGGTCTCCCATGCCAACATCGTTCACAAGGAACGCCGGCAGCAGGAAAACCATCACCAGCAGGACAGCGTATTTCAGGTATGTCAGCGGCTTCAGCCTCTTTGTGGAGAGCTTCTTTGTCGGGATTTTGTGCAGCAGCTCCTGAAACCAGCCGAAGGGACATAGAAAGCCGCAGATAAAGCGTCCCAGCAGGACTCCCAGCAAAATGAGAAAGCCTGTGATATAATAGGAAAAACTGAATTTTGACGAGCCTACCACTGCCTGAAACGCACCGATGGGACAGGCACCGGAGGCTGCCGGGCAGGAATAGCAGTTCAGCCCCGGCACGCAGACGGTCTTCCCCGCCCCCTGATACAGTCCGCCCTTGAGAAAGTTCGGCAGATGCAGGTTGGTCAGCAGCGCCGCACCCGCCTGAATCCAGCCCCGGAAGCGGGACATGGTCTGTGAAACGCCTGAAAACTTTTTACCCAATGCCTACACACTCCAGACATAATTTGATTGCTTTGCTCAGCACTGTCGCCGCCTCGCCCCGCCAGACACCGAAGCACAGCATGGCGGCTCCGGCCATCAGCAGCACGATCTGCGCCGCTGCCTTTTTCCCGCAGCTCATTTTTCATCACCCTTTCCGATTTTCTGCCCCCATCATAGCGCGGGAGAGTTAAAGTCTCTGTTAAGAACGAAAACTTAACGCAAACCTTATCTGTTTTTGCTATAATGAAAGCAACACAAAAAACGAAGAAATAAAAAGGAGGGCTATCATGCACCTTTTAGTAATTGAAGATGAACGCGCCCTGTGCGAGACCATCGTCCGCAGCCTGCGGCGGCTGGCCTACAGCGTGGACTACTGTTATGACGGGGAAAAGGCGCTGGCGCTTCTGGGCGTGGAACGATACGATCTGGTGCTTCTGGATCTGAATCTGCCGAAAAAGGACGGCATGACAGTGCTGCGCACCCTGCGGCAGACCGACCGGGAGACGCGGGTGCTGATTCTCTCCGCCCGCAGCGAAGTGGAGGACAAGGTGCAGGGGCTGGATGCCGGGGCGAACGACTATCTGGCAAAGCCTTTCCACTTGGCGGAGCTGGAGGCCCGCATCCGCAGCCTGACATTGCGGCAGTTCACCCAGCAGGATGTGCTGCTAAGCTGCGGAGGCCTGACCTTTGACACCCGCTCCCGTACCGCCGCCGTCAATGGGCAGACGCTGACGCTGACCCGGAAGGAAACGGGGATCCTGGAATACCTGATGGTGCATCAGGGGCGGCCCGTGAGTCAGGAAGAGCTGATGGATCACGTTTGGGACAACAGCGTGGACAACTTCAGCAATTCCATTCGCGTCCACATCTCCGCCCTGCGCAAAAAGCTCCGCGCCGTGCTGGGCTATGACCCCATCCGCAACCGCATCGGCGAGGGCTATCTGATGGGAGGCGAGGAGGAATGAAGCGGCTTTCCCTGCAGTGGCGCATCACGCTGATGACCGTCCTGCTCATCGGCATCACCTGCGTGGCCATGAATTTGCTGCTGTGCTCCTCCGGTGTGTACTATATGGACACCATTGCGGACAGTTTACAAGGCGGCGGCACGGTGATCCTGAATGATGGCGGAGCGGCGAGCTTTGACCCGCAGCTCATAGCGCCCAACGAGGAGTTGACCATCGTCGTCGATGGGGTGCAGGGGCGCTTCCGCACCACCAACTGGTACATCACGGCGGCGGTAACGCTGCTCAGCGGCATCCTCGCCTATTTCGTCAGCGGACGCGCTCTCAAGCCCCTGCGCAGCTTTACCTCGCAGGTGGAGCAGGTGCAGCTGAACAATCTTGCCGATATGAGGATCGATGAAGACACTATTTCGGAGTTCCGGCAGCTGAGCCGCTCGTTCAACCAGATGCTGGAGCGGCTGAACAACGCCTTTTCCGCCCAGCGGCAGTTCACCGGCAACGCCGCCCACGAGCTGCGCACGCCACTGGCACTAATGCAGGCGCAGTTGGAGCTGTTTTCCGCGGAGCATCCTGATGTGCGGCCGGAGACGGCGGAGTTCCTCACGCTTTTGCGCGAGCAGACGGAGCGGCTGGCACAGATGACCAAGACGCTGCTGGAGATGAGCAATCTGCGGCAGGTGGCGCGGAACGAGCGGATCCAGCTCGCTCCCATGATCGAGGAGATCTTCACAGATCTTGCGCCGCTCTCAGATAAGCTCGGTGTCACGCTGACGGCGGAGGGCGACGGCATTATGACCGGCAGCGATGCACTGATCTACCGGCTGATCTTCAACCTGACGGAGAATGCTGTCAAGTACAACCAGCCGGGCGGCTCGGTACGGGTTTCTGTCACTCAGGAGTTGGAAAAGCTCCTGCTCCGCGTCTCCGACACCGGCTGCGGCATCCCGGAGGAGTATCAGCGCAGTATCTTCCAGCCCTTCTTCCGGGTGGACAAGTCTCGCAGCCGGGAATACGGCGGCGCAGGACTGGGGCTCTCACTGGTATGGGAGATCGCCGACCTCCACGGCGGCTCCGTTTGGGTGGAGAAAAGTTCGGAGAAGGGCACTACCATTGCGGTGGAGCTGCCAACGCAACAATCAGCGAAGCCCTAACCCCCTTTTATTTTGGTCAGCTTGAGCAGGCAAAACGGCCTGAGTCCTGCGCACAAAAAGAACACCCCCGCGCCTTTGGGCCGGGGGCGTTCTGCTGTGATAGGGAATGTCAGGTGGAAGAGGAAAGCATCTTTTGCAGCTGGGTCTTGGCCCGGTAGTAGGTCACCCGGGCCCATGCGGCGTTGTGGCCGAAGATCAGCCCGATGCGCTCAAAGGGCAGCTCGCCGAATACCCGGAGGCTGAACACCTCTTTGTAAGGCTCGTCCAGCGTGTGCAGACACTGATGCACGGTGAATGCCGCATCCTGATCGACCAGCAGCTGGGCAATGTCCGGAGTGTCGGCGGGGGCGGTTTCGGCATCTTCCAGCGGGGCAGTGTGCTTTGTCCGGCGGCAGTGGGAATAATAGGCGTTGCGGGCCACCGTGAACAGCCACGCCCGTACATCCTGCCTGTCATCGTAGTCCTTCAGACCGTCCAGTGCCTTGAAGAAAGTTTCCTGCGTCAGCTCCTCGGCCAGCGCTTCGTTGTGGGTCAGGCCCTGCAGGAACAGAAACACATCCCGGAAATAGAGCCGGTAAACGCTGTCGATGTCCATAGGCTCAGCCCTTCTTATAGTCGATGCCGTATTCCTGGTCGGTGCCGTAGGCGTAGTCGAAGGTACCGTCCGGGTTTTCCTGCACGATGTAGCGGTCTACCAGCTGTCCATCGCGGTAGTACAGGGTCTGGTCTGCGCAGTCCACGGTCAGCAGCTGGGTGCGAGACACCATGACCCATACAGTGGATCGATCAGAACCCACCAGGGCTGTCAGTACCCGATGCACGCCCGGAAAGCGGTAGCGCATGGCCCGCACAGTGATCTGCGGCTTGCCCCAGCTGAAGGTGCCCTCCATATCCAGCCAGACACCCTCGCCCTGCACTTCCAGAATGCAGATGTCAGCGCCATTCTCTTTGCGGTTGTATGTCCAGAAATGAGCCTGCTCTGTGGTGGCCGGGACGCGGGCAGTGCCCATCCAGAATATCATTGCCAGAGCGCACAGGGCAGCCAGCACAGAGCCGATTGCTGCACGGATGCTCCTTCTTTGCAGGGCGGCCCTGATCCTGCGCAGGGGCGCATCCGGCTGCGCTTCCGGCCGTACCGGCACCGGCTGCTCCATCTGTTCCAGCTCGGCGCGGCAGGCTTCACATTCGGCCAGATGCTCTTCCACCAGCGCGTTGCTGGCCTCACTGGTGATGTGCTCCGCATACAGCGGCAGCAGGTCACGGATGATATCACAATTCGTTTTCATCGTCTTTTGCCCTCCTTTTTCATGGCCTTTCACCCCAATAACGCAGAAAAGGAGAAAGCGTTACAGGTTTCTGCAAATTTTTTGCAGGATCAGCCCTTCTCCTGCCAGAATAACCCGCCGCTGGTCTGGAACAGGGGCCAGGGGTTCACGCTCTTGCTGCCGAGCTTGAAGTCCATGGTCAGCTCCTCGCCCAGCACGCCGACAGCCTGCCCCCGCTCCACAGTCTGCCCGCGGGTCACGGAGAGCTCCTGCAGGCCGTACAGATAACTGCGCACGCCGCAGCCATGATCGATGACCACGGTGCTGCCGGTGAGGGCCAGATCGCCTGCAAAGACCACCACGCCATTCGCCGGGGCACGGCAGGGCTCACCGGGGATGGTGTAGAGCCGGGTGGAGTTGGAGCGGCTGCCCTGCTGGCCGCCGGTCACCTTGACCTGACCGAAATCCACCAGCGTCATGTAGTTTTCTGCCGGGCAGAGAAAGGCACCGGCCCAGAGCTTTTCCCGCGCGGGCTGCTCGTACAGGGGCCAGATGTTGTTCCGGAACTCGGTGTTGGCGGCCTCGGTGGATGCAGGTTCCGGCTCCACCTCCACGGTGCCGAAATCCTTGGGCAGAACGGTCAGCGTCCGGGCAAAGGTCTCGCCGTTGACGGTAACGTTGACCGTGTGCCCACCCGCCGAAGCGTTGTAGGCGGCGGGGATGTAGGCGCGCCAGCCGCTGCCCAGCCGGACGCACTGAACGCTGCCTAGGTCGGTCTCCACGGTGGGGGCGGTCTCGCCGGTCAGGCCGGTGATGGAAAGCGCCGCCACACCGCCCTGCTCCAGCCGCTCGGTGGAAAGGGCGACCTCCGCACTGGCCTGCAGGGTGAACCGGAAGGAGTAGCTGTACCAGCCCGTGGGTTTGGCCGGGTGCTCCACGCCCAGGTTCTTGCGGATGGCACCGGTGGAGCCGCCCTCAAACTGGGTGGCAAGATAGTCCTGCGGCAGCCGCCAGACCGTCAGCTTTGCCTTGTAATCCCCGTTGGCAGGGAAGAGAAAGTCCTCGTACTGAGAGGCCGACCCCGCAAATACGATGCTGCCGATGTCGGTTTCAATGGTCAGGGTGGTGTAGCTGGCCCAATCGGGCAGGGCGAGGGCCGGGTGTGCGTCATACAGCACGCCCAGTTTCTGCACGGTGAGCGTTTCGGGGCTGGTGAACACCTTATCGAACACGCCGCCCAGCAGCGGCACCTGCCAGCAGGAGCCGTTCACTTCCAGCGCCTGCCCGCCGAACTGCGTGTCTGCCGCCGGGCGGGCCCCTTCGCCGGTAAAGGAATAGCTCACGGTCATCACCGCGCCCAGCAGCACAGCAACGCCCAGAATGACACCAACGACCCACAACAAAAATCGTTTCATGGATATGTACTCCTGTTACAAAGCCGCATCCCTGCACTTGGCTCCCCTGCCAGGGGAGCTGGCCGCGCCGGAGCGGGGACTGAGAGGTTGATTAATCAATGCGGCGTATAAAAAAGCGCACCACAGCTTGCAGGGACAAGCCGGGTGCGTTTTTCGGTGTTTGGTTTATTCTGCGGCATCCTCGGCAGAAGTGTCTTCTGCGGGCTGCTCTGCGGCAGGCTCAACGGTCTCAGCCTTATCCTCGCCAAACAGCAGACGCTCGTACTCGTCCAGCTCCTTCTCACGGCGGTGCAGATAGACAGCCACGGCGGCCAGCGCACCGGCCACAGCGGCCAGCGTGGCGATAACAGCGATCAGACAGGATTTCTTCATAGGACACACTCCTTTTCTGGTGGGGAACGGTGGTTCATGGAACCGGAGTTCATTTTGATAAGGCTATTATACCCGGAAAAGCAAAAAATTACAATCCGAAATGCAGAAATTTCATCAATCCGGGCAATCACAGCAATTTGGTCAGCAGCAGCTTTTTGTAGACCTTGAAGGCACCGGGCAGGGTGTACGCAGCCTCCAGCTGCTCCTTTCCGGCCCAGACGCAGCCTGCGGGGGCGGGCTGCTCCGGCACAGTGAGGAAATAGCCGCTCTGGTGCCACTCGATGTGGGTGAAAATGTGCTTGGCCGCAGGCAGGGGCGTGAAATGTACCCCTGTGCAGTCCAGTCCCAGGGCAGCAAGGCGGGCGGCGGTCTCTGCGGCGGTGAGGGTGGTATCCTCCCACAGCACCGGCTGCCACAGCCCGGCCAGCAGGCCTTTGGCCGGCCGCTGCTGGAGCAGCACCCGGCCCTCGTTCAGCACCAGCACCACCGTGACCGGTGTGATGCGCCGGGCCTTGGGGGGCGTTTTCTGGGGCAGGGAGAGGGCGGTGCCTGCGGCCCGGGCCCGGCAGAGCGTGCCCAGCGGGCACTGCTCACACAGAGGTGCGCCGTTGGGCAGGCAGACCAGCGCGCCCAGCTCCATCAGGGCCTGATTGTAGTCTCCGGCTTTTGCGGGCGGCTGGTGCTCCATGACCCGTGCCGTGAACTCCCGCTTCACCTGCGGGTCGGTGACCAGCCGAGGGTCGTTGTAGAGCCGGGCAAACACCCGCAGGACGTTGCCGTCCACGGCGGGAACCGGGAGACCGAAACTGATGGATGCAATGGCCCCCGCCGTGTACTCCCCGATGCCGGGCAGGGCCAGCAGGGCGTTGTAATCAGCAGGCAGCTGCCCGCCGTATTGAACGCAGACGATCTTCGCTGCCTTCTGCAGGTTGCGCACCCGGCTGTAATAACCCAGCCCCTCCCACAGCTTGTGCAGCTTTTCCTCCTCACATCCGGCCAGCGCGGGGATATCCGGCAGGGCGGCAAGGAAGCGCTCGTAGTAGGGCAGCGCCGCCGAGACCCGGGTCTGCTGCAGCATGATCTCGCTCAGCCAGACATGGTAGGGCGTGGGGTCCTCCCGGAAGGGGAGGATGCGGCGGTTGGCGTAGAACCAGTCCAACAGGGCAGGAGCGATATTTTCCACTTGTATTTATCTCCTTGTTGAAAACAACCCTCTCCGTCATTGCTCCGCAATGCCACCTCTCCCGAGGGGGGAGGCTATGCTGCCTTTATCCAAGAGCCGCAATAGGCTCCCCCTTCGGGGGAGCTGGCAAAGCCGACAGGCTTTGACTGAGAGGGTTGAATTTAATCCTTAGAAACCGTAAGCGGTGCGGGGGAAGGGCAGTACGTCACGGATGTTCTGGATGCCCGTGAGGTACATGATCATCCGCTCGAAGCCCAGGCCGTAACCGGCGTGCTCCACGCCGCCGAACTTGCGCAGGTTCAGGTACCACTCGTAGTTGGTCTTGTCCATGCCCAGCTCGTCCATGCGGGCCACCAGCTTGTCGTAGTTCTCCTCGCGCTGGCTGCCGCCGATCAGCTCGCCGATGCCGGGCACCAGCATATCAGCTGCGGCCACGGTCTTGCCGTCCGCGTTCATCTTCATGTAGAAGCTCTTGATCTCCTTGGGGTAATCGGTGACAAAGACGGGCTTCTTGAACACGACCTCGGTCAGGTAGCGCTCGTGCTCGGTCTGGATATCCACGCCCCACTCCACGGGGAACTGGAACTTCTTGTTGTTCTTCTTCAGGATCTCAATGGCCTCAGTGTAGGTGATGCGGCCGAACTCGCTGTTTGCCACCAGCTCCAGGCGCTCGATCAGGCCCTTGTCGATGAACTGGTTGAAGAAGGCCATCTCATCGGGGCAGTTGTCCAGCACGTAGCGGATGACGAACTTGGTCATGGCCTCGGCGGTGTCCATGTAGCCCTTCAGGTCGCAGAAGGCCATCTCAGGCTCGATCATCCAGAACTCGGCGGCGTGGCGGGTGGTAAAGCTCTTCTCCGCACGGAAGGTAGGGCCGAAGGTGTACACCTTGCCAAAGGCCATGGCCATGGCCTCGGCCTCCAGCTGGCCGGAAACGGTCAGGTTGACGGGCTTCTCAAAGAAGTCCTGGCTGTAATCCACGGTGCCGTCCTCGTTCTTGGGCACGTTCTGCAGATCCAGCGTGGTGACCTGGAACATCTCACCGGCACCCTCGCAGTCGGAAGCGGTCAGCAGGGGAGAGTGGGAGTAGATGAAGCCGTTCTCCTGGAAGAACTTGTGGATGGCGTAGGCAGCCACGCTGCGCACGCGGAATGCGGCGTTGAAGGTGTTGGTGCGGGGGCGCAGGGTGGGCATGGTGCGCAGATACTCCATACTCATCTTCTTTTTCTGCAGGGGGTACTCGTCTGCGGGGCAGTCGCCCAGGATCTCCACGCTGTCGGCGTTCAGCTCAAAGGGCTGCTTTGCCTGCGGGGTCAGGACGATGCGGCCCACGATGCGCAGGCTGCTGTACAGGCCGGTGTGGATGACCTCCTCGTAGTTTGCCAGCTTGCCTGCCTCCAGCACGACCTGCAGGGTCTTGAAGCAGCCGCCGTCCGACAGGGCGATGAAGCCGATGTTCTTGGAATCACGGATGTTCTTGGCCCAGCCGCACACGGTGACCACCGTGCCGTCGGCGGGAGTGTTCTTGTACAGCGAGACGATCTCAGTACGTTCCATCTTTCTTTCCTCCGATATAAAAATAAAAAGACAGCTTTGCCCTGAATTTTCAGGGCGAACAAGCTGTCTTGTAATGTCCGCGGTGCCACCTGAATTACCGGAAGTGTCCGGTCGCTCGCGCGCTCCAATAAGCGCTGCCCTGGTAACGCTGGGCTTTGCGGCGCACCTACTGGCGGCAGAATGCCGTGTTCAGTTTGCAGCTCCCGGGTGTTCGTTCGCGCACTGGCCCGCACGCGGCTCTCAGCTGCTGCCGCGCTCTCTGTAGCGTCCGGGATGCGTTACTTTTCCCGATCCTTGCTTTTCGGTAATTCTAAAAATAGCACAGCAGCACCGGTTTGTCAATCGGCTTTTTGTGGGAAAACGGTTGAATTCTGACGGAAAGGATGCTATTATTTATCCTGTTATAGTATGTGCATTGCACAAAACGGAACAAACATGAAGATTGGCTTTGTCCTGAGGAGTAGAGCATGAACGAAAATCAAACCACTTACCCCACCGGCGCACAGGATGAGGAAGAGATCGACCTCGTCGCGCTCATGGTGACCCTTCTGCACAAGCTCAAGCCTATCCTGCTGACCGCGGTGGTCTGTGCTGTGATCGCTGGCGGCCTTGCCGGGGTAAAAATCCTGCGCGGCGGCGCTGTTTCGGCAGAAGATCAGGTTGCTTATGAAGAGGCTCTGGCTGAGTATCAGCAGAAAGAGAAGGATTATGAGTTTGCTGTGCAGCAGTACGAGCTGACGGCGAAGAGCAACGAGGATGCGCAGTCCAGTGTGCAGGAAGCACTGAAACAGGCACAGGACTATGCAGAAAAGTCGCTGCTAAAAAATCTGGACGTTTATAATGTCTGGACGGCGCAGGCTGACCTTTATATTGACAGCGGCTACAAAATCCAGCCGGGTTCTGCGTATCAGAATGTTGACCCGACCGGTGCGTTGCTGGCTGCATATCAGAAACAGCTGGTCAGCGGTGACTCCATGAATGCTGCCGCTGATGCCGTAGGGGTAGATGTGCGCTACCTGAAGGGCGTGGTCACGGTAGAACTTTCCCAGAACGACAGTGGCGAGTATAACGGCGTGATGACCTTGCAGGCGTATGCTGCAGATCAGCAGACCGCAGAGAAAATTCTGAACGCGCTGCTGGGTCGTCTGGATCTGATCCATGATAAAGCGGCAGCTGCTGTGTGCAGCCACAGTGTACGCGTGATTGATCAGAGCGTGACACAGGGGGTCTCCACGGAACTGCGTGCGTTGCAGCAGACGAGCAATGAAGATGTTCAGAATCTGCAGAGCCAGCTGGTGGAACTGCAGAGTGCCCGTCAGGCGCTGGATGACAATCTGGCTTCTGCTAAGAGTACTTGGGAGAGTGCGGAGGAGCCCGCACTGGGCGGCGGCGCTGCCTCCTCGGTGGCAAAGTACCTGCTCATTGGCTTCCTGCTGGGCGGTGTGCTTGCCTGCGGCGTGGTCGTGGTCAAGTTCCTGCTGGACGGCATGGTCTACTCGGCCAGTGAGCTGAACCGCTCCACCGGCCTGCCCGTGCTGGGCGCGCTGGCCAGCGACCGCACCAAGAAAGCCGGAAAGCTGGATGCGAAGCTCTATCAGATGGAGGGCCGCCCCGATGGCAGCGCGGACGCTGAGATGCTCTGCCTGATGGCTCAGACCATCCGCAGCCGCGCCCCGGAGGCGAAGAATATTCTGGTTACCGGCGATCTGCCTGCGGACCAGCTGGAAGCATTGGCCGCTGCCCTGCAGGCCACGGAACCCCTGCGCGGCCAGAGCGTGACCGCCGCCGAGAGCATCCTCAAGGCCGCTGCCACCGTGCCCCATGTGGTGGCTGCCGATGCCATTGTGCTGGCTGCCGACTGCACGGTCACCCGCACCGATGCCGTGCGGGAGCAGAACGAGAAGATCGTTCGGCTGGGCAAGCAGATCCTGGGCTGCATCGTATACGAATAAGCAGAAATAAAATAAACCTCTCAGTCTCGCATTCGCTCGCCAGCTCCCCTGATAGGGGAGCCCTTGGCAAAGAGGGCAGGTCGTACTTGCCAAAGAAGCAGATGCGGACTGGGAGGTTTTACTGTTTTAATGCAGAAATCAGCCCATTGGCCGCCAGCTGCCCGGCATAGAGGGCCTCGTTCAGGTTGTTGCCGTGCCCGCCGATCTCTATGAGCAGGCTGCCGGGGGTCAGATCCTGATTGTAGAACCGGTAGCTGAACAGGACCGGGCGGGTGAAGCCGGGGTACAGGCCCTCCATGGCGGTTTCCCAGGCGGCGGCAAAGCGGAGGTTGAGCCGGTAGTTGGGCAGGCTGACCGTGGTGCCGTTGTCGCACCCGCAGATGATCATCACCTGCGCTGCCTGCCGCCCGTTGACGGTGCACACCGGGGCCATGCGGGAGCCATTCTCAGTCTCGATGGCATCCCGGTGGACATCCAGCACGATCTTGATGCTGGGATACTGCGATAAGTATTGCTGCACCACCGCGCGGCTGTTGGCGTAGCTTCCAGTGTAGCTGGGGTAGTCGTTCAGGGTCTCATCGTGCAGGGTGTTGAGCCCGGCGGCGTTGAGGGTGTCCGCCATCACCCGGCCCACAGCGCACATGTTGAGGTCCCGGTCGGTGGTGCGGGAACCGTCCCCCGGGCGGTACCACAGCCCTGCTGAGAGCCGGTAATCCTCAGTGGCATGGGTGTGCATGATGAGGATCTGCGGGTCGGGGCTGTTCCACTCCACCGCAAAGGGGAGCGGGTTGGTAATCTCGGCGGCAATGTCGGCGCTGGAGACGCTGGTGTTGTTCTTGATGCTGCCGCTGCCGCAGGGAATGTATTTCTCCCCGCTGCCCTGCGGATAGTTCTTTTCCAGGATGGCACCGGCTCCCTCCGGGCGGGCCTCGTCGCCTTCCAGCGGGACAAGGTAGGCTTCAATGTCACCGGCAGGCAGGGCGGGAGCCTCCTGTGCAGGCTCTGCCTGTGTTTCCTGCGCGGGTTCGCTCACGGCCTGTGCGGCATTCTCGGAGAGGTCTTTCCGGCTCAGGTAAAGGGCGGTCTGCACGGCGGGCAGCGGCCCGATGACCACCGCCGCCAGCGTGAGGAGCAGCTGGTGTGCAAACAGTGCCAGCCCCAGCGCAAGGCCTGCCGCTGCCGCAAAAGGCAGGGGATGCCTGCACCCCGCCATTTCCCGCCTGCGCATGGAACCTCACCCCCTTCTGCAAAATAGATATGAGAGAACCGCTCCATCAATGCGAACGGATTGCTGCCTCTCCCAGTAGGAGAAGCTGGTCAGCAGCAGCATAAATCTGGCCCCTATCAGGGGAGCAGGCGAGCGAAGGCGAGACCGAGAGGGGCTACCCCACCAGCCAGCACAACTGCGCTACACTCAGCTTTGGCTGCAGGGCCCGGTTGATGGCAGCCCCCAGCAGGGCCGCGCCGTGGGCGATGACTCCGTCCAGATCCCGGGGCGTGACGACCAGATCCCGGCCCTCCTCGGCCTGCATCAGGGTGGGGATGCCCGCCGCAAGGACAGGCACACCCAGCCGGGCGGCATCCAGATGCCGGGAGTGGTCGGGCTGGGCCGGGTGGAGCCCGGTGTCTGAAAACTGGAGCGTCCGGCCCAGCCGCTCCGGCTCGGCAGAGCAAAGGCTGTCCACACAAAGCAGGGCGGCGGGGCGCAGCTCCCGCACCAGTGCCCCGGCCAGCTGCTGTAAGCTCAGGCCCGTGGCCGCCGACACCCCCGGAGCCACAGCCGCCACCGGCCGGATGCCCTGCACCGGCACGGTGCGCGGCCCCATGGTCACGAACACCTTCTGCACCGTGCGGGGGCCCAGAGCATCCGCCGTGACCCGGCGGTTGCCCACCCCCAGCACCAGCACCGGGCCTTCGGGCGGCAGCAGGGGCCGCAGCTCTGCGGCGGCGGCTTCGATCACGGCGCTGTCCCGCTCGTCCAGCAGGCTCACGCTGGGGACCTCCAGCGTCACATACCGGCCCCGCGGCCGCGCCAGCCCCTCCCGCGCGATCTCTACCCGGGTGATCGTCACGCCGCCCTGACGGGCCGTTGCCACGCGCACCCCGGCGGGCAGGGCGGTTTTGCCCGGCTGGCCGAACAGTTCATCGGCAAGGTCAGTTTCCCGCATTTTGCATCCCCCATCCGTCTGAATTTCCGTATTTGGGCGCTTTTCCCGCCCAAACGGTACCAGAAGTATGGGAAAATGAAAAAATTCTAAACAAAAATTCAAAAAAGGCTTGCGCTGGTACGGCAAATATGGTATCATAAGGTGCGCTGTTATAGGTAGCCAAGGAGGTGGAACGAATGCCTAACATCAAATCTCAGAAGGACCGCGTCGTGCAGGCTGCTGCAGAGCAGGCTCACAACAAGGCCATTAAGACCAACCTGAAAACAGTCGTCAAGAAGGCAGACGCTGCCATCGATGCTAAAGCCGCTGACAAGGACGCAACTGTCCTGGCTGCTGTTTCCGCGATCGACAAGGCTCGCGCTAAGGGTGTCATCAAGAAGAACACCGCTTCTCGCAAGATCAGCCGTATGGCCAAGCGTGCAAACAAGAACGCCTGATTTACGACAGATCAAGTGATCGACTGACGAACAAAACCTCTGTATCGGGAACCCGATACGGGGGTTTTTGTTTTTCCAGCAGCTGTTCCGGGGGCAGGGGCGCGGGCTGCTCTGCCAGCGCCCAGAACGCCCAGCCTGCAGGCACAGCAGCTGCCAGCACCAGCCCGGGCCAGAGCACGGCGGGATATGTAAGGGCCTCGCTGCCGGGCAGGAACACCGCCGCCGCGCAGAGCACGAGGGCGGTCCAGCCCTCCCATAAGATCGTTGCAAGAGTCTCGCGCATGACTATCATCTCCTTTTCTGGAAAAGTATACCATGCAGAGGGCGCGAATCGGCGCAGAAAAGGACGATACACGAAAAAAGTGTATCGTCCCAGGAAGAGTTCTGCTTCAGTTCTGGTCGTGGCTGCGGCCCACCAGCGAACAGACCACGCCGCAGACAAGGCTGGTGGTGATGCCTGCAGCAGCGGCGGTCAGCCCGCCGGTCAGGATGCCGATGGCTCCCTCTTCGGCAAGGGCGGTGCGCACGCCTTTGGCAAGCAGATGCCCGAAGCCCAGCAGGGGAACGGTGGCACCGCAGCCTGCAAACTCGGCCAGCGGCGCGTACCACCCAAGGGCCGAAAGCACCACGCCCGCCACCACATAGCCTGTCAGGATGCGGGCGGGGGTCAGGGCGGTCAGGTCGAGAAAGAGCTGGCCCACCACGCAGATGGCCCCGCCTGTAACGAATGCCCAGAAATAGTTCATGTGTTCCCTCCGTTCTGTTCCTCCGGGGCAGCAAGCTCCACCAGGTGCGAGATGGCGGGGATGCTCTCCTTCTGCAAAAAGGTGGTCTGGCTCATCAGTGCGCCCGTGGCCAGAAAGAGAACCCGGCGCTGCCCCCGCCGCTCCAGCCGGGGCAGGAGATGCCCGCAGAGCACTGCTGCACAGCACCCCGGCCCAGAAGCGCCGCTGTGCACCGACTGGCCCTCGGCATCATAGAGGAGGGAACCGCAGTCCACATGGTTCTTGAGGAGCAGGCCTTCGGCGGCCAGCAGCTCCCGGAACAGCTGACTGCCCACATGCCCCAGGTCGCCGGTGCAGATGGCATCGAACTCCTGCGGCTGGGTGTTGGTATCGGTGAGGTAGCGCAGTAGCGTTGCCGCCGCAGCAGGAGCCATGGCGGCCCCCATGTTGTTGATGTCCCGGATGCCCAGATCCTGCACCCGGCCAAAGGTCACGGCCCGGATGCCAACCCCCTGCCCGGCGGGGCGGAGCAGGCAGGCCCCTGCCGCCGTGGCAGTCCATTGGGCGGTGGGGGTGCGCACGGCTCCGTAGGAAAGCGGGGTGCGGAACTGCCGCTCGGCGGTGCAGAAGTGGCTGGAGGTCATGGCCAGCAGGCCGTCTGCCATTCCGGCGCTGCACAGGCAGGCCCCAACACCCAGCGCCTCGGCCATGGTGCTGCAGGCTCCGAACAGCCCCGCAAAGGGCAGGCCCAGCGCCCGGGCCGCATAGCCCGAAGCCGTGCACTGGGCCTGCAGGTCTCCGGCCAGCAGGAGGCTCACATCCTTTTCGGTGGCGTGGGCTTTTTTCAGGCAGAGCCGCGCCGTCTGTAATTGCAGCTGCGTTTCAGCGGCCTCCCAGCTGGTCTGCCCGAGGCGGTTGTCACTGTGCAGCTCATCGAACTCTGCCGCCAGCGGGCTTTCGCCCTCCTTTTTGCCGCCGATGCAGGCGTGTGCGGCGATGACAGGCGGTTTTGGGAAGATCAGGGTGTCACCCCGGCGGGTCGCCATGAAAAAATCCCCCTTTCAGGGCTGTTTTTCTTTGGGATTTGTGCTATAATAGCGCTCGTGCGATATTCTGCTCCATCCGCTCTGCCGGAAAACTGCAATTTTTGCATCCCGGCAGGCGTATTGTAGACAGAGCGGTCAGCCGCCCAGCAGCCAGAGCACCCCACCGTAGACCACAGCGGCCAGCGTGCCGTACACGATGACCGGCCCTGCAATGGTGAACATCTTGGCTCCGGTGCCGCAGACCCTGCCCTCGGGCTTGAACTCGATGGCGGCGCTGACCACGGCGTTGGCAAAGCCCGTGATGGGCACCAGCGAGCCTGCCCCGGCTTTGGCGGCAAGCTTCTGGTAGAGCCCCAGCGTGGTCAGCAGGGCCGACAGCACGATGAGGGTGCAGCTGGTCAGGGTACCGGCAAGCTGGGCTTCCAGCCCCATGCCAAGATACCACCCGCGCAGCACCTCGCCCAGCAGGCAGATGCCGCCGCCCACGCAGAAGGCCCACAGGCAGTCGGAGCCCAGAGGGGAGCGGGGGCCGACCTGTTTCACCCGCCGTGCGTATTCTTCCGCTGTCATCTTCATGGCTGTCACCTCGGGTTTAGGATGCCCCCGGAGAAACATAATATACAGAAAATGAACCGAGAAAGAAGGTCTCTTATGAATCAGCAGCAACCCATCCACCGCCGCCGCCTGACCCGGGCAGAGATCCGGCGGCGGCGACGCAACCGCGCCATCCGCCGCATCGCCGGGCTGACCCTTGTGGTCTGCGTGGCCGTTGGCGGTGTGTCCTTCCTGCTTTCCCGCCGCAAGGCTCCGGTGCCTACGGCAGATGCCGCCGGGAGCGCCGCCAATAGTGCGGCCAGCAGCCTGCCGTCGGCTGCGCCGAGCAGCAAGGCGGAGAGCAGTGCCGTGAGCGGAGCCGCCGCCGAGAGCGTGGAGAGCCGGGACAACCTGCTGGGCCTGACTGCCGCCGAGGCGAAGGCCATGCTGGCCGACCCGCTGATGATCCTTGTGAACCACACCAATCAGATGCCGGAAAACTACACCTTTGAGACCGCTGAGTGCGGCTCCAAGACCGCAGTGAACAAGACCCTGCAGACCGTGGCCTGCAATGCCTTTCTGGAGCTGCAGAAGGCTGCTGCTGCGGAAAATGTGACCGTCTGGATGCAGAGCGGCTACCGCAGCGTGTCCTACCAGACCAATCTCTACGAGAAAAAGACCAACTATTATAAGCAGCAGGGCTATGACGATGCCAAGGCAAAGGAAATGGCTGCTGCCATCGTCAACCCGCCGGGCTACTCTGAGCACAACTGCGGCCTGGCTGCAGACCTGAACAGCCCCGAGCACACCGGCCTGGACGAGGGCTTTGAGAACACGGCCGCCTTCCGCTGGCTTTGCCAGCACGCCGGGGAGTACGGGTTCATCCTGCGCTACCCCAAGGGGGCCGAGGAGAAGACCGAGATCACCTACGAGCCCTGGCACTGGCGCTATGTGGGCGTGGAAAATGCCGCAAAGATCAACGCCAGCGGCCTGTGCTTTGAGGACTATATCGCCGCCCTGCAGCAGATCGCGGGCTGAACGGCAAAGCGCTGGTGAAGAAACCGTAAAATCTTCTGCCTGCCGTTTGCAATTCGGGCTTTGATATGGTAAGATAACAATGGTTCGTTGTCGGAAACTCTTCCGCGTGGGCGAACCGGTGTAAAATAGATAAAAGAGGGAATAATCCATGAAACTTCGTGCTAAAATCATTCTGACCGCTGCTTCTCTGGCTCTGAGCTGTGCTCTGCTGGCCGGCTGCGGTTCTTCTTCCGGTTCTACCGCTTCTTCTGCCGCGTCCTCTGAGCCTGCCTCCACTGTGCTGAGCCAGGCCTCCAGCATCCCGCTGGGCGAGGACAACAGCACCGATGCCCTGAACGCACCGTTCGAGACCCTGCTGGATGCCAACCCCATCTCCAACCAGTTTGAGATCGCTGCCATGAACATTGAGTACGATTTCAACCTGCCCGCTGAGGATGTGGTGAGCTACAAGGGCGTGAAGAGCAACGACAACGGCGATGCCGGTATGGTGCTGGTCGTGGAAGCTGCTGACGGCAAGGCTGAGGAGGTTGCAAACCAGCTGACTGCTTACCAGCAGGATCAGGTGGCGTTCTACGGCAACTACGCTGAGTTCGCACAGGCCCAGGAAAATGTGGAGAACGCCGTGATCGCCTTCAAGGACAACACCGTGGTCATGGTCATCGCTTCCAACGAGTGCACTGCCGATCTGGACAGCGCGGTGGACAGCGCACTGGGAGAGTAAAATAAAACTGAATGGGGCTGCTGCAGGCCCTCTCCGTCAATGCTCCGCACTGCCGCCTCTCCCAAAGGGAGAGCTGACGAGCGCAGCGAGTGTGAGAGGGCATTTGCAGCAGCTCTTTTTTTAAAAGGAGGTCGAAGCCTTGGTTTTCAGCACCATCATCTTTCTGTTCCGGTTTCTTCCCATCACGCTGGCGCTGTATTACCTTGCGCCCGCAAAGCTCAAGAATACCGTGCTCTTTGTGTGCAGCCTGGTGTTCTACTGCTGGGGTGAGGTCCGGTTCTTCCCGGTCATGCTGGCCCTGATCCTCATCAACTATCTCTGCGGCCTGGGGTTGGAAGCGTTTGACGCAAAGCCCGGCGTGCGTAAGGTGCTGCTGCTGGTCGCCCTTGCAGCCAGCCTGGGGATGCTGTTCTACTTCAAGTACGCAAACTTTGTCCTGCGCAGCATCAACAGCCTGCTGGGCACCGGATTTGCGGCCATTCAGGGCATCAGCGTCCTGCCGCTGGGCATCAGCTTTTATACCTTCCAGACCCTTTCCTACACCATTGATGTCTACCGCCGGGAGGTAAAGACTGAGCACAACATCATCGACTTCGGCGCTTATGTTGTCATGTTCCCCCAGCTCATCGCGGGTCCCATCGTCAAGTATCGGGATGTCTCGGCCCAGCTGCACGTTTACAAGCATCGTTACAGCTTGCAGCAGATCGAGGAAGGCATGACCCTGTTTACCTTCGGTCTGGCAAAAAAGGTCCTGCTGGCGGATGCCGTCGGCGCGCTCTGGACAGACATCATCGGCATTGCCGACAGCCCTTCCACCACCTTTGTGGGCCTTGCCAATGCGTCCACACCGCTGGTCTGGCTGGGTGTCATCGCCTACTCGCTCCAGCTCTACTTTGATTTTTCCGGTTACTCCCTGATGGCCATCGGTATGGGCAAGATGCTGGGCTTTGATTTCCCCCAGAACTTCAACTTCCCCTATATCTCCCGCTCCATCACCGAGTTCTGGCGGCGCTGGCACATGACCCTTTCCGGCTGGTTCCGCGAGTATGTCTATATCCCGCTGGGCGGCAACCGCAAGGGCCTGAAGCGGCAGATCTTCAACCTGTTCGTGGTGGAGCTGCTCACCGGCATCTGGCACGGTGCAGACTGGAACTTTATCTGCTGGGGCCTGTACTACTTTGTCCTGCTGGCCCTTGAAAAGCTGTTCCTGCTCAAGTATCTGGAAAAAGGCAGGATCTGGCCCCACATCTACACCATGTTCCTTGTGGTGGTGGGCTGGGCCATGTTTGTGGGCAACGAGGCCGGGGTGGGCTTCGGGCTGCTGTTCCGCAAGCTCTTCCTCCCCTCGGGCGGTGCGTCTCCGGTCTACTTCCTGCGCAACTACGGCGTGCTGCTGGCGGTCAGCATCCTGTGCTGCACCCCGCTCATTGAGAAGCTCTGGAACGCCCTGCGCAAACACACCGTGACCCGTGTGGCTGCGGTGCTGGTGCTGCTGGTGCTCTCCACGGCGTATGTGGTGGGCAGCACCAACAGCCCGTTCCTGTATTTCAACTTCTGAGGAGGGGACCTGAATGGACAAGCATACAAAGAAAACTCCCTCTCTGTTCCGGTATCCGGTGCTGGTGGCCTTCGGGCTGTTCTTTATCGGGCTGTTCGTGCTGGATATGGCCACGCCCGACCGCGCATACAGTGAACTGGAAAACACCACCCTGACCCAGCGGCCCAGGCTGACTGCCGTTTCCGCCGACGGGCTGAACAACTACTTCACCAGCTACACCCGGTACGTCAAGGATCAGGTGTTTGGCCGCGACCAGTGGATCAGCCTGCAGAGCGCGGCGGAGACCACCCTCTTCCAAAAGACCCAGAGCGGCGGCATCCTGCTGGGCCGGGAGCACATGATGTTCGCCCGGCATTACAGCATCCTGAAAAATGAGGAAAAGGGGATGGCCAAGAACCTTGCCGCCGTCCAGAGCCTTGCCCAGCGCTACCCGGGCAGGGTGAACCTCATGCTGGTGCCGTCGGCCTCGGTGGTCTACCCTGAGAATGTCCCGGCGGGGGCACCCCAGATCGATGAGAAGGGCATTCTGGAAGGCGTTGCCGCACAGGGGGAGGCCTACGGGCGGGTCATTGATGTCCTGCCCGCCTTGACGGAGCACAAAGGGGAATACCTCTACTACCGCACCGACCACCACTGGACGACGCTGGGGGCCTATTACGCCTACCAGCAGTTCTGTGAGACGCTGGGCCTGACCCCCTTCGACCGGGATGCCCACACGGCCGAGACCTGTGAGGATTTCTACGGCACCCACTACTCCAAGACCCGCACCTGGAATGCCGAACCCGACACCATTACCTGGTATGACCTGCAGAACAGCCTGACGATCTGGAACGTCACCGGCCCGGGCCAGCCCACCGAGGGCACCACCACCGGCCTGTACGATCTGGACAAGCTGGAGGTGTATGATAAGTACGCCATGTTCCTGCACGGCAACAACGGCCTGAGCCGGGTGGAGGGTGACGGCGAGGGAAAGCTCCTGGTCATCAAGGACAGCTATGCCAACAGCTTTGTGCCCTACCTGACAGCCAACTATGCGGCCATCGACGTGGTGGATTTCCGCAACTATAACTATGGGCTGGACCAGCTCATTGCGGCCAACGACTACGACCAGATCCTTGTGCTGTACAGCTATGCCAGCTTTACCACCGACCCGTATCTCTACCGTGCGGGCGTGGCAGGCTGAGTGGGAAATTATTGCAGTGCTTTTCACCAAACTTTCGTTTGTTTTTTCATGCGACTTTCCGATTTTTGATGGTTTTTCACAAAATCCATTGCATGAAACTGTGTGATGTAGTAATATAAGGCTGGAAACCAGATGGTAAATTGGGAAAGAACACCATCGGTTCAAGCTGCTCAAAAAAGGAGTATGAGACCTATGAACAAGAACATGAATCTGCCTGCTGAATACGCAGTGCTTTCCGAAGAAGAGATGACCTATACCCAGGGCGGTTCCGATATTGGCGGCTTTGCAACCACTGCCGCTACGGTCGTGGGTGCTGTGGTGCTGGGTGCCAGCTATATCTGGGGCATTTCCGCTTCCAAGGACTGGCTGAACAAGAAGAGCAACCGTGAGGGCAACCTCTTCACCGTTCTGGGCCGTGCCGCAGATGCTGTCGGCGAGGATATGTCCAAGTCCGCAGCCAACTTTGTCCGGGATGCCGTTTCCAGCACCATGGTGGTGGCTCTGGCTCCCCTGAGCGCTGTTCTGCTGATCCTGTAAGCCGGGATAGTGGGATACCGGGTCTGTTTTCTGTAACTTGCGGTGTATGCTGCACCGTGCAATAAATGCTTTTGTAAAGGAGTATTATTATGGAAAAGAAGCTCATGCTGCCCGCGAACTACAACGTGATGAACGAAGAAGAAATGACCTATACCAGCGGCGGCGACGGTTTTACCGCTCCGTTTGCTGTGGGTTGGACGATTGGCGCAGTCATTTCTGTTGCAAACCTGATCTGGGGTCTGGATCAGACCCGTACCTGGATCAAGAACAACAAGAAGAATGGCGAGAATATCACCGATCTGGCAGCAAAGGGCATCAATGCCGCTGCCGATTACATGGGTAAGTCCATCGGCAACGCAATCGTTGGCGTTTACACCGCTCTGAACCTGACCGGCTGGTGGCCCGTTACCGCGATCGCCTGGGTCACGGCCTGATCGTTCTGACCAGACAGCCCGGAGAACTCCAAAGAACAACACAGGGCGGCGGCTCTCCCCAAGCGGGCGGGCCGTCGCCTTTTTTGTTCACAGATTGTTTCTGGAAAAATCCTGTCGTTTGGGGTATACTAGAGCCATAAGTAAGAATCACTCCTTCTTTTGAGGGAACTGACCGCCCCCGCAGAGGGTGCGGATAAAAAATGGAGGGAACCAATATGGCTGTTGTTACCATTACCAAAGAAAATTTTGAAGCCGAGGTGCTGCACAGCACAAAGCCTGTTCTGCTGGACTTCTGGGCCACTTGGTGCGGCCCCTGCCGGATGCTGAGCCCCATCGTGGACGAGGTGGCCGAGGAGCGCACCGATGTCAAGGTGGGCAAGGTCAATGTGGATGAACAGCCCGAGCTGGCCTCCCAGTTCGGCGTGATGAGCATCCCCACCCTGCTGGTGTTCCGCGACGGCAAGCTTGTGAATCAGGCTGTGGGTGCCCGCCCCAAGGCCGGTGTGCTGGCGCTGCTGGGCTAAAAGACAAAGAATCGAGCTGCATGGCCGCTGCCTGTTTTCGAATGGGCGGCGGCCTTTTTGCATCCCCGGTTTTTGCTCTCCATCATCTGTTTTGGCGCTGGGGTGAAATGATTTCGCCTTTCTGTACAAACGCACAGAAAAACGGTAAGATAGGGCTGAAAAGCCGTCACTTTCGTACTTTACAACTTTATCTCGATAAAGTAAAATAAACAAAAGAAGTGGGAAATACGCAGAGAGGGAACGAGGAGATCGAGATGGAATTCAGTCTGGACAGTTTGCAGCCCAAGGAGCGGGCCTCCTTTGCGCTGCGGGCGCTGTATGAGGCGGCGGGCTGCCGCAAATATCACATGGGCCGCTTTGAGGAGTACGGACTTTATCAGGAGAACCGGAGCTTTTTGTCTTCGGAGCAGGTCATCACCTTCACCGACCTGGATGGCCGTCTGCTGGCGCTCAAGCCGGACGTGACCCTGTCTATCGCCAAGACGGCCCAGCCCGCCCCCGGCGAGACCCTGCGGTATTACTACCATGAGAACGTCTACCGCCCCTCGGCAGAGAGCCACACCTTCCAGGAGATCTCCCAGATGGGCCTTGAGATGCTGGGCGCGGTGGGGGAGGCACAGGTGCAGCAGGCGGTCCGGCTGGCAGCGCAGAGCCTGGCCCAGCTGGGGGCCGCGTGGGTGCTGGAAGTCAGCCACATGGGCTATCTGTTCGGCCTGTTCGACGCACTGGGTGTGCCGGAGAATGCCCGCCCCGGCCTGCTGGAAAAGCTGCGGGAAAAGAATGCGCACGAGCTGCGCCGCGCCGCGCAGGCCGCCGGGCTGGATGCCGCCGGGGCCGATGCCCTGACCGGCCTGCTGGAGCTTTCCGGCAGCTGCGAGGAAACGCTGGCAAAGGCAGAGAGTGCCTGCCGCAACGACCGGATGCGCGCCGCCGCCGCCGAGCTGCGGGCACTGGCCAAAACGCTGGAGGCCTCCGGCGGGGCGGTCCGCCTTGACCTGAGCCTTGCCGGTGAGATGGAATACTACAACGGGCTGGTCTTTCAGGGCTACCTGCAGGGCCTGCCGCGGCCCCTGCTCAAGGGCGGCCGCTACGACCTGCTGATGCAGAAGTTCACCCCCGGGGCCGGGGCCATCGGCTTTGCGGTCTATCTGGACGAGCTTGACCGCCTGAGCGCCCCCACCCCGCCGGTGCAGAGGAACAGCACGGACCGGGTCATGCTGAATGTGGCCCTGCCCAAGGGCCGTCTGGGCGACAAGATGTATGACCTGCTGGCCCGCATCGGCTACGGCTGCACCGAGGACTACAACGCCACCCGAAAGCTGGTGGTGGAGAACCCTGCAGCGGGCATCCGCTACTTCCTTGTCAAGCCCAGCGATGTGGCCATCTACGTTGAGCACGGCGCGGCAGATGTGGGCATCGTGGGCAAGGATATCCTCACCGAAGCCTCTGCCGATGTCTACGAGCTGCTGGATACCGGCCTTGGCAGGTGCCGGATGTGCGTGGCTGCCCCGGCAGATTACAAGGATGACCCCAGCCGCCCGGTGCGGGTGGCGACCAAATTCGTCAACATTGCAAAGAGCTACTATGCGTCCATCGGGCGGGATATCGATATCATCAAGCTGAACGGCTCCATTGAGCTGGCCCCCATTCTGGGCCTTTCCGATGTCATTGTGGATATCGTGGAGACCGGCACCACCCTGCGGGAGAACGGCCTGCGGGTGGTCACCGAGTTCATGCCCATCTCGGCCCGGTTCATTGCCAATAAGGCCAGCTACCAGTTCAAGCACAACGAAATGGATGCCATGCTGGAAGCGCTGCGCAAGACCTTGCAGGAGGAAACAAAATGATCAAGCTGTATAATTTTGATGAGCTCAGGCCCGAGGAGATCCTGAACCGGGACATCCGCGCGGAAAAAAACGTGGAGGATGTGGTGGACGGCATCATTGCCGAGGTCCGCGCCCGGGGCGACGAGGCGCTGAAGGAGTACGCGCTGAAATTTGACGGGGCAAAGATCGACGACCTGCAGGTGACGCAGGCGGAGATCGATGAGGCCTTTGCCAATATGGACCCCTATTTCCTTGAGACCCTGCGGGAGGCTGCCGCCAACATTGAGAGCTTCCACCGCCAGCAGGTGCACAAGAACTTTGTGATCAACGAGAAGCCCGGCATCGTGCTGGGCCAGAAATATACCCCCATTGAAAAGGCGGGCGTGTATGTGCCCGGCGGCACGGCGGCCTATCCCTCCACCGTGCTGATGGATGTCATCCCGGCCAAGGTCGCGGGCGTGTCGGAGATCGTGATGACCACCCCCGCCGGAAAGGACGGCAGAGTGAATCCGGTCATCCTTGCCGCCGCCGCTACCGCCGGTGTGACCAAGATCTTCAAGACCGGCGGTGCACAGGCCGTGGCCGCGCTGGCCTACGGCACCCAGAGCATCCCGGCGGTGGACAAGATCGTCGGCCCCGGCAACATCTACGTTGCTACCGCCAAGCGGAAGGTGTTCGGCAAGGTGGGCATTGATATGATCGCCGGCCCCAGCGAGATCCTGGTGCTGGCCGACGGCGGCTGCAACCCCGCCTGGGTGGCGGCAGACCTGCTGAGCCAGGCCGAGCACGACAAGCTGGCCAGCCCTGTTCTTGTCACCGACAGTCCGGCGCTGGCCAGGGCCGTGCAGGCAGAGCTGGAGGTGCAGATCCCCCAGCTGCCCCGTGCCGCCATTGCCCGCGCCAGCGTGGACGACAACGGGAAGATCATCGTCTGCACCGACCTGCACAAGGCCATTGAGGCCTGCAACATCATTGCGCCGGAGCATCTGGAGGTCTGCGTGGAGGACCCCTTCGGGGTGCTGAACGAGATCAAAAACGCGGGCAGCATCTTCCTGGGCCGCAATGTGCCCGAGGCCCTGGGCGATTACTTTGCAGGCCCCAACCACACCCTGCCCACCAGCGGCACGGCCCGCTTCTCCAGCCCGCTGGGTGTGGACGACTTTGTGAAGAAGTCCAGCTTTCTCTACTACACCCGCGAGGCGCTGGGCGAGGTGGCACCCCGCATTGCCGATTTTGCCGAGCGCGAGGGCCTGCACGCCCATGCGAAGAGTGTGACGATAAGATATGAAGAGGACTAAAGGCGGCTCGCTCTCTCCGTCATTGCTTTGCAATGCCACCTCTCCCAAAGGGAGAGGCTTTGGCAATTTCCCGCAAGGTTATGGAAAACCGCCAGAGGCTCCCCCTTTGGGGGAGCTGGCGCGAAGCGCCTGAGAGGGCGAGGACGCTGACAGTGAGGAAATTGCTATGAGTAAATATCTCTCTCCGAAACTTGAAACAGTCACCCCCTACACCCCAGGGGAGCAGCCGCAGGACCAGCAATACATCAAGCTGAACACCAACGAGAGCCCCTATCTGCCCAGCCCGGCGGTGGTGGCGGCGGTGAGCGAGCATGAGGTGGAAAAACTCCGTCTCTACTCCGACCCCGCCTGCACCGACCTGCTGAAAACGGCGGCGGCGCACTTTGGCCTGCAGCCGGATCAGATCATGCCCGGCAACGGCAGTGACGAGAACCTCTTTTTCGCCCTGCGGGCCTTCTGTGACGAGACCCACCCGCTGGCCTATGCCGACATCACCTATGGCTGTTACAGCGTCTGGTGCGGGCTGATGCACATTCCCGGCCATATCATTCCGCTGAAGGAGGATTTCACCCTTGACCCCGCCGATTACTACGGCCTGAATGAGACCATCGTCATCGCAAACCCCAACGCCCCCACCGGCTTGGCCCTGCCCCGCAGTGCCATCGAGGGCATCCTGAAAGCGAACCCTGATAATGTGGTCATTGTGGATGAGGCCTATGTGGACTTTGGCGGCGAGAGCTGCGTGCCGCTCATTGACCGGTACGACAACCTGCTGGTGGTGCAGACCTTCTCGAAATCCCGCCAGCTGGCCGGTGCGCGGCTGGGCCTTGCCATGGGAAGCGCCAGCCTCATCGCGGATCTGAACCGGGTCAAGTTCAGCCTGAACCCCTATAACATCAACCGCCTGACCTTGAAGGCAGGGCAGGCCGCGCTGGAAGATACCGTTTATTTTGAAAAGACCCGTGCCGCCATCGTGGACACCCGCACATGGACAAAACAGCAGCTGGAAGCCCGGGGCTTTGCGGTGCTGGACAGCCGCTCCAACTTCCTGTTTGCCTCTACACAAAAGAAAAACGGCGGCGAATTGTACCGGAAGTTGAAGAAAAAAGGCGTTCTGGTGCGCCACTTTGATGCCCCACGCATTGAAAACTGGCTGCGCATCACGATCGGCACGCCGGAGCAGATGCAGATCTTCCTGAACACCCTTGACAAAATAATGGAGGAATGACCCATGCGGGAAGTGACACTGGAACGCAACACCAACGAGACCCAGATCGAGCTGACCCTGAATCTGGACGGTGCGGGCCGCTATGAGGTGGACACCGGCTGTGGGTTCCTGAACCACATGCTGGAGCTGTTTGCCCGCCATGGCCGGTTTGACCTGGTGCTCACCTGCCACGGGGATGTGGAGGTGGATTACCACCACACGGCTGAGGATATCGGCATTGCGCTGGGGCAGGCCTTTGCCCGGGCGCTGGGCGAGATGCGGGGCATCCAGCGGTATGGCAGCTTCTACCTGCCCATGGATGAAGCGCTGGTGCTCTGTGCGGTAGACCTTTCGGGCCGGTGCACCCTGAACTGGGATGTTCACTGCAAGACCGAAAAGGTGGGCGATTTCGATGTGGAATGCGCCTCGGAGTTCTGGCTGGGCTTTGCCCGCAATGTGCCCGCTACGCTCCACTTTGTACAATTTGCAGGGGAAAATACCCACCACATTCTCGAAGCCTGCTTCAAGGGGGCAGGCCACGCACTGGCTGCGGCAGTCGCCATTGATGCCGCCCACCGGGACGAGATCCCCTCCACGAAAGGACTGCTGGTATGATCGCGATCATCGATTACGGCGTGGGCAACCTGTTCAGCCTGCGCTCCAGCCTGACGCATCTGGGGCTGGAGGCCGTTGTGACCGCCGATGCACAGACCATCCGCAAGGCTGACCGGCTCATCCTGCCGGGGGTGGGGGCCTTTGGCGATGCCATGGACAAGCTCTCGGCCACCGGTCTGGTGCCGGTCATCCGGGAGCAGGCGGCGCAAAAGCCCCTGCTGGGCATCTGCCTGGGAATGCAGCTGCTCTTTGAAAAAAGCTATGAGTACGGTGAGCATGGGGGCCTGGGCTTTGTCAAAGGTGAGGTCTGCCCGCTGGAACCTGACCTGAAAGACAAAACCCTCAAGGTGCCGCAGATCGGCTGGAACGCCCTGCACATCGTACGGGATGACCCGCTTTTCCGATACATCCGTGAGGGCGAGTATGTCTATTACGTCCACAGCTACTACGGCAAAAATTGTACCGAAAGTACACTTGCTGTCAGCGATTACTCCATCCCCGTGACCGGCGTGGTCAGGGCGGGCAGGGTGTACGGCACCCAGTTCCACCCCGAAAAGAGCGGGGAGACGGGGCTGCGGATATTGAAGGCGTTTGCAGAATTGTAAACTGGCTCGCCCTCTCAGTCAAAGCCTGACGGTTTTGCGAAGCAAAGACGGAGAGGGTAAGGCCGCTAAAGGAGAAACTATGAATCTATTCACAGCCATTGACCTGCGGGGCGGCAAAGTTGTCCGCCTGACGCAGGGAGATTACGACCGTATGACCGTTTACGGGGAGGACCCCTGTGCACAGGCCCGGCAGTTTGTGGAGGCCGGGGCCAGGTATCTCCACGTTGTGGATCTGGACGGCGCAAAGGACGGCACCCTTTCCAACTACGGATCCATTGCCGCGCTGGCAGAGCAGGGCGGCTTGTACATTGAGGTGGGCGGCGGCATCCGCACGGAGGAGCGCATTGAAAAATACCTTTCTCTGGGCGTGGATCGCTGCATCCTGGGCAGCGCGGCCGTGACGGATTTTGATTTCACGGCCAGGATGCTGAAACGCTACGGCGAACGGATCGCCGTGGGGGTGGATGCCAAAGATGGATTTGTTGCCATCCACGGGTGGAAGGAGGTCAGCGCCGAAAAGGGCGTGGACTTCTGCAGGCGGCTGGCAGATGCGGGGTGCACGGCCATCATCTACACCGACATTGCCTGTGATGGTGCCATGCAGGGCACGAATCTGGCGCTGTACCGCCAGCTGGCGGCAGAGGTGCCGGGCGTGGCCTTCACGGCCAGCGGCGGCATCTCGTCGGAAGCCGAGCTGTTGGAACTGAAAAAGATGGGCACCGCTGCCGCGATCCTGGGCAAGAGCCTGTATACCGGGGCGCTGGATCTGAAACGTTGTGTAGAACTGGTGCAGAATTAAACGGAGGGGAACGAAAATGATCACAAAACGCATCATTCCCTGTCTGGATGTCCGGAATGGCCGGGTGGTCAAGGGCACGAACTTTGAGGGCATCCGGGACGTGGCCGACCCGGTGGAGATGGCCCGGATGTACAACGCTGCCGGTGCCGACGAGCTGGTGTTCTACGATATCACCGCCAGCTTTGAGGGCCGTGCTCTGTTCACCGATATCCTGACCCGGGTGGCAAGCGAGATCTTCATCCCGCTGACCGTAGGCGGCGGCATCAACACGCTGGAGGATTTTGACCGGGTGCTGAAATGCGGTGCCGATAAGGTCAGCGTCAACTCGGGCGCTCTGCGGGACCCCGGCCTCATCCCGGCGGCGGCCCAGAAATACGGCGATCAGTGCGTGGTGCTCTCGGCGGACGTGAAGCGGGTGAACGGCCAGTTCCGGGTGTTCGCCAAGGGTGGGCGCGAGGATACCGGCCGGGACGCGCTGGACTGGATCAGCTGGTGCGTGGCGCATGGCGCGGGGGAGATCTGCCTGAACAGCATTGACACCGATGGTGTCCGCACCGGCTTCGATCTCGAGATGCTGGACGCGGTCGCTGCCCGGGTGAATGTGCCCATCATCGCCAGCGGCGGCGCGGGCAAAAAGGAAGATTTCCTTGAGCTGTTCCACCACAAGGGCATCGACGCGGGCCTTGCGGCGGGCATTTTCCACCAGAAACTGCTGACCATCCACGACCTGAAAACCTATCTGAATGAAAATGGTGTCGAAATGCGGCTGTAAGCTCTTGCGTTTCGGACAACTTTAGGATAAACTGTAAGTATCCCCTTTGGGGAGGGAGTATGGACCATGGAACTGAAATTTGATGAAAAGGGCCTCATTCCTGCCATCGTGCAGGATCACTACACCAAAGAGGTGCTCACCCTTGCCTACATGAACGCCGAGACGCTGGCACTGACTATTGCCGAGGGGCGTACGGTGTTCTGGAGCCGGAGCCGTCAGGAGATCTGGCGCAAGGGCGATACCAGCGGCAATGTCCAGCATGTGGTGTCCATCACCGCAGACTGCGACAAGGACGCACTGGTGGTGGAGGTGGTCAAGGATGGCCCTGCCTGCCATACCGGTGCCGAGAGCTGCTTCTTCAACGAAGTGTATGTCTCGCCGGAGCTCAAACAGTTCAGCTGGCAGGGGCTTTACGAACTCATCCAGGGCCGCAGGGATCGTCCCCAGGAAGGCAGCTACACCACCTACCTGTTCGAGAAGGGCAAGGAGAAGATCCTGAAAAAGGTGGGCGAGGAGTGCACCGAGGTCATCATTGCGGGAGAAAAAGAGGACAAGGCCGAGACCATCTATGAGATCAGCGACC
Source organism: Faecalibacterium sp. IP-3-29 (assembly GCF_023347335.1). Classification (NCBI taxonomy): domain Bacteria; kingdom Bacillati; phylum Bacillota; class Clostridia; order Eubacteriales; family Oscillospiraceae; genus Faecalibacterium; species Faecalibacterium sp. IP-3-29. The sequence continues at coordinate 383,436 of NZ_CP094471.1, forward strand.
TGGCATACCATGTGCTGGTGCTGATGGTGCAGGCAGGCATCACGGTGGAAGAGATCACCCGTGAGCTGGAAAAACGACACGTCATTGACCACAAGGTCAAACAGGAAAGGATGCAGTGATTTAGTTATGGCAGATTATAAGAAGTCCAGTGTTCATTGCCACTCGACGATGTGCGATGGCAGAAATACCTTGCAGGAAATGGCCAGTGCCGCCTGTGCACAGGGCCTGACGACCCTGGGCTTCTCCGGCCATAGCTATACTCAGCGGGACCGCGAGTACTGCATGAGCCCCAGCCGCACCGCCCAGTACAAGGCCACCATTGCAAAGCTCAAGGCAGAGTACAAGGGCAAGGTGGACATCCTCTGCGGCATCGAGTGGGACAGCCTGAGCGAGGACAAGCCCGAGAGCTACGATTACTGGATCGGTGCGGCCCATCACCTGTACGGCAAGAACACTGGTAAGTACTACGAGATCGACTTCCGCCCGCAGGATCTGCACGACTGCATCTTTGATGATTTCGACGGTGACCCGCTGGCCGCGGTGGAGGCCTACTTTGCAGAGGTAGAGAAGGTTGCCGCCAAGGGACCGGACATTCTGGCCCACATCGACCTCATCAAGAAGCTGAACGGCGAGGGTGAGTTCTTTGATGAAGAGGCTCCCCGCTACCGGGCCGCTGCCCTCAAGGCCCTGAGCGCAGCAAAAGAGCACAACTGCCTGCTGGAAGTGAACACCGGCGGCGTTTACCGCGGCTACCGCAAGGACTTCTACCCCAGTGCATGGATGCTGGAGGAGTGGAACAAGATGGGCGGCAAGGTCATCATCACCTCCGACTCCCACGATGTTTCCAGCCTGACCTTCGGCTTTGAGGAAGCCGCCGCCGCCATCAAGGCAGCTGGTTTCACCAGCGTGGAGGTGCTGACCGGCCACGGCTTTGAGACCCAGGAGCTGTAAAAGAAAAATAAAGCACAACCCTCTCCGTTTTTGCTGTGCAATGCCGGGGAGGGTTGTTTTCCGTAAACTGTGAGGAACCTTATGACCCAAACTGCGAAAAAATCCCCCTTCAGCATGAATGTGGACCTGATGCACGGGCCCATTTTCAAAAACCTGCTGCTGTTCATGCTGCCCATCTTCATCTCCAACCTGTTCCAGCAGCTCTATAACACCGTGGACACCATGATCGTGGGCAATGTGCTGGGCGATACCGCCCTTGCCGCCATTGGCTCCTGCGGCTCGATTTACGAGCTTCTGGTCGGTTTTGGCCTAGGCATCGGCAACGGTCTTGCAATCGTTGCAGCGCGCTCCTACGGGGCGCAGGATCACGATCTGCTCAAAAAGACCGTGGCAGGCTCACTGGTCATCGGTCTGGTGGCTTCCCTCTGCATTACGCTGGCAGGTGTGCTGGGCCTGCACCCGCTGCTCCTCATGCTGGACACCCCGGCGGAGATCCTGGACGATGCGTACCGCTACATTTTGACCATCGATCTGGGCGTGCTGGTCATGTTCGCCTATAACCTCTGCGCGGGCCTGCTGCGCGCCATTGGCAACAGCGTGATGCCGCTGGTGTTCCTGCTCATCTCATCGGGCCTGAATGTGGTGCTGGATCTCCTGTTCATTGCAAGAATGGGCATGGGGGTGCAGGGGGCGGCTGTGGCAACGGTCATCTCGCAGGGCGTTTCGGTGGTGCTCTGCATCCTGTATATCTTCCTCAGAGTGAAGATCCTGCTGCCGGAAAAACAGCATTTCAGGGTGGGCAGCCACCTTTACTGGGAGTTGTTCAGCCAGAGCATCTCCATGGGCCTGATGAGCAGCATCGTCTCGGCGGGCTCGGTGGTGCTGCAGTACGGCATCAACGGTCTGGGCACGCTGGTCATTGCCGGTCACACCGCCGCCCGGAAGCTGTTCTCCTTTACCAGCATGCCGGTCATGGCCATGGCATCGGCATGCTCCACGTTTGTTTCCCAGAACTGCGGCGCAAACCAGCCGGAGCGTGTCCGCAAGGGCATGAAGGAGATCGCCCTGTACAGCGTGGCAGTGGCCGTGCTGGCGGTCCTTCTGATGCAGCTGGGCGCAGAGTGGATGGTGCAGCTCATCTCTGGCTCCAACGAGTCTGTGGTGCTGGAAAACGGCGCACGGTATCTGCTCTGGAACGCGCCCTTCTACGCGGTGCTGGGTGTCCTGTTGGCCACCCGCTACGCCCTGCAGAGCCTGGGGCAGAAGGTCCTGCCCCTCTTCTCCAGTGTCATCGAGCTGGTGGGCAAGGTAGTATTCGTGCTCTTCTTCATCCCGAAGTTTGCCTATAACGCCGTCATCCTCTGTGAGCCCATCATCTGGTGCTTCATGGCGGCGTACCTCGTGCTGGTCTACCTGCACGACCCGTTTGTGTTCCCGAAAAAAGCAGAATAAGGAAAAGACCCGGCTGCCGATGACAGCCGGGTCTTTGTGTCTGCGGGAAGTGGATGAAACAATCGGGCAAGGAGACTTACAGTGCCGAATAGCCGAAGCTGTTGACCAGTGCATCGATATGCTGGCCCGCCTTGCACATGGGGCACTCGCGGGAATCGAAGCTGGCATAATCGGGCAGGTTGGAGGGGTCAAAAATAGAGGTGACCGGGATGCCCAGGCACTCGGTGGCGGTGGCGAAGATGGCGCTCAGGCCTGCCACAGTGCCGCCGTAGTAGTTGATCGCCTCGATCGCAGCCTGCGCGGTGTAGCCGGTGGTGATGGAAGCAGCCAGGATCAGCACATGCTTGCCCTTGACCATGGGGGCCAGATTGTCGCGCAGGATGATCTGGCTGCCGGTGGTGTACTCCGGGGTGATGACATAGATGGTCTGGTGGGCATTCATGTTGGCAAAGCCGTCCTTGGTCAGCTCGTTGGCAAGGCAGGTGCCGATGACCTGTGTGCCGTCCAGGCAGAGAACGGTATCCACGATGGTGTTGTGCTGGTAGGCAGCCACCAGCTCTTTTGCCACAGCCTTTGCCTCGGAAAGGCGGGACTTCTGGGTGGTGACATCGATATAGTAATTGATGTGGCTGTGGCTGGTTGCGAAATGGCCCTTTGCCACACGCAGGAACAGATTGCTCTTGTTGGTGGGAAGCTTTACCATGTTGATCATAACTGCAACACTCCTGTTCTGTCAAACTACGGCCCATGGTCTTTTTGAGCGGAAACACAAACAGCGCGGCGGCCCCTGCCGCTGCGCTCCCATTCTTTTCCATGAATCTATGGTATCAGAAAATGCGGGTGTGCACAAGATACAGAATTGCTGAAAATTTAAAGAAAAATTGAGATACTTTGCCAATACGACGGCGCAAAAAAGCCGCCCGGCTTTCCCGGACGGCTTAGGATGTACGTTGGGGAGATTACTTGCTGGAGGTGGAACCGGAGCTGGCGCTTGCGGCACGAGCCAGAACCCAGTTCATGGAATACTCGGCATACTGCAGGTCGGGGCAGTAGGTAAAGACCAGCTTTTCGCCCTCATCCAGAGAGGCATTGAGCGTAATCTTGCCGGAGTTGGTAACGCTGTTTGCCAGGTTGGTGTCCAGCAGGGAAGCATCGATCAAAAGCTGGCTGCTGGTTCCACCAACATACTTTGCCTTTTGCTTGCCGTCCTTACCGTAGACGATCGCCTTGAAGTTGCTGGGCTGGATGGGCAGATTGTTGGTGCGGCCAACGGTGATCTGGAAGGGGAAGGAAATCGAAGCGCCGGTCAGGTCAATGTCCTTGTACTTCTTGGCATCATTATCATAGGTGCCCAGAACAGCATTGATCTGCAGAACAGTGATGGAACCGGCACCATCGCAGTACAGGTTCTTGGTATCGGTCTGATCACAGCCGGAGAAGAGGCTGGCACCCGCAACGGCTACAGCTGCAACAGCGGAGTATTTCAGGAAAGAGCGGCGAGAAAATGCTAACGACATAATCGTTCCTCCTTATAATGTGCAAAGCGCACGAAAATGCCAAAAGGCTCTGCCTATACAATAGGCGAAACGGGGGCGAATGTCAATGGTTTTCACAAATATTTTGTGAAATTTTCCCACCGCCGCCGTGCAAATCATACGAAATTTCGTCCTGCTTGATCAGGCTTTGGTCAGGTCAGAGGCGTTGATGGTAAAGTTCAGAGTCTTGCCGGAAACAAAGGTCGGGGTGTAGGTCACACCGATCTGCTGCCAGGTGGTGGGCACCATGCAGACCAGCTCAATGTAGCCTGCACCCTGCGGGGGAATGGCAGAGGCCGTGGTAAAGCTCTCGGTGGTGCTGTCGTACAGCTGGACATAAGCGCCGCCCTCGGCTGCCTGACCGTCGCAGGTGAAGGAGAAGTCGGTGGTGGAAGCGGACAAAGCGTGGAAGTAACCGGCAGTGTTGGCTGCGATCTGCTCCGGGGTATCCAGAGGATAGGCCTCGCCGATCTCCAGAATGTTCTGTGCGCCAATGGCAAAGGTGTCGCGGCTGGAACGGTTTGCAGAGGTGATCAGCATGGCAATGTACTCATAGCCCTCGGCATCGGGGGCACTTGCCAGAGTAAAGACGCTGGTCAGCTGGACCGCCAGATTGTTCCAATTGCTGATCTTATCGCCGACCTTGACCTCGATGGAAGAGTTATCGTCGGCCTGGCAGCCGCCCAGCACAGCAGCAGCGCCCAGAGCAGCGGCAGAAGCACCGGTGACCTTGAGGAAGGTGCGGCGGGAAATCTTGTTCGACATAAAGCTTGCCTCCTTAATCAATGGCAGAAATCTTTTTCTTCGCTGATTCGTTTATAGCATTTTTTACCGGAAATTGCAAGGCCCTGGGCACAGAATTAACAGGAGTTTCACACAGAAGCTTACTGGTTGGGGTCCAGGCCGCGCACATGGGTCTCGCTGGTCTTGACCAGATTCAGCAGGCTGGGGGTGTACAGCGGGTATTCCCGGGTCAGGCTCTCGGTGGTCATGGCAAGGCAGGAGGGGTCTTTCACGCCCTCGGCACCGTTCAGGTCCTCACCGGCCAGCAGGTCCTCCACGTTGCTCTCGCTCATCCGCATCACGGCATCGGAGTAGCCGGGCCAGCGGCGGGCCTCCACGCTGAACAGGCTCTGGGCGTTGTGGGGTTCGGCGGAATAGAGCAGGCGGAACATCTTGGCCACGGCCATCATCAGGTAGGTGCTGACCTCGGTGGTCAGGGCCTTGCTGTGGCACTCGGCGATCTTGGCGTACAGCACGTTCAGGCTGTTGGAGATCAGCTTTTTGTTCATGGTGGGCAGAACGCTGCCGTGGTAGACGTTGTCCTTCATCTTATCGGGGTTGGGCAGGTCATCGGCGTTCAGCATCATGCCGTTGCGCTCAGCCGAGCGGCCCAGCAGGTAATCGCAGGACACATTATAGTAATCCGCTACCCGGACAACAAAGTCCAGACCGCACTCGCGGATGCCCTTTTCGTAGTGGGAGAGCAGTGCCTGGGACACCCCAAGGTCCTCCGCGGCCTGCTTCTGGGTGATGCCGCGCTCCTTGCGCAGCAGCTTGATGATACGGTTGAATTCCATGATTTTGGACTCCTCAGTAGTGGAAATTGAACTTCTTTGAGTTTTGGTTTACAACATGTTGATTATACACAGTGGAAAACCAAAAGTAAAGCAAGAAAAGTAACGGAAATTCTCGTCATTTTTCGTCATTTTTGTCAAAAGGCTTGCCCCGGATACCATATCTATGCTAAACTAAAGACAATCAACGCATATTTTGTGGCGCACGGCCCGGGCAGGTTGCCCACTGCCGGTGCGAAATTTTACAGCAAAGAGGAACTCTTTGCCAGATAGAGGTGTTTTTCCATGAAAACGTTCAAACTTCATCTCATCCGCCACGGCATGACGGCCGGTAATCTGCAGGGCCTGTACATCGGCAGCGGTACGGACATCCCCCTGTGTGATGAGGGACGCGCCCAGCTGAAGGAGCTGAAGGAGCGGTTCGAGTATCCGCAGGTGGACACGGTGTTCTCCTCCCCGCTGGTGCGCGCTGTGGAGACAGCGAACATTCTGTTCCCCAATGCAGGCCACCAGTTCACGGTGCACGACCTGCGGGAAGCAGGCTTCGGCGTGTTTGAGAACCGGCCCGTGAAGGATCTGGTCAAGGAAGAGGATTTCAAGAAGTGGATCACCCCCGGCTCCGGCTTTGTGCCCGAGGGAGCAGAGCCCACCGAGCAGTTCCATGCCCGCTGCGCCGAGACCCTGCTCAAGCTGTTTGAGTATATGATCCGGATGGATGTGACCGAGGCTGCCTGCGTGACCCATGGCGGCGTGATCATGAGTATGCTGAGCCAGCGCGCGCTGCCCTCCCGCCACCCGGAACAGTGGATGGCCGACCCCGGCTGCGGCTATACTGTCCAGACCGACGTGCAGCTCTGGATGCGCGACCGTCTGGTGGAGGCCATCGACATCGTCCCCTTTGGCTACGCCGATACCCTGCGCGGGCAGGCAGAAGCCGAGGAAAACGAGGCGTTTGAGTAAGAATCTTTGCCGCGCCGCTCTGAAAATATCCAAAACACGTAAAAACGCGGAAGAACAGGTAAAATTCCGGGCAAATCTCTTGACAGAAAGCCCGGAATTTACTATTGTATAAAGAGAACTTATTTTCCCGTTAGGAGGAATCCCCGATGTCACAATCCCTGTCCCGCCGCTCGTTCCTGAAATATGCCGGTTCCGGTGCAGTCAGTCTGGCTGCAGCTCTGCTCACAGGTGTTTCGGGCGCGGCTCTGGCCCCCTGCTATGAGGGCGAACCTGCTCTGCTGGACGGCAAGGCGGCAGTGGAGCTGCTGGGCTATGCACCGGCCCCGGAGCTGGACAGCACGCTGGTCTATCTGTCGGTGGAGAACCTCTCGGCCCGGCCGCTGGCTGTGGGTGCCAGCTACCTGCAGAGCCGCGGGCTGGACAGCAGGAACGCCCTGTACAGCCTGGGCACCGGCCTGACTGCCCTGTGTGACGGCAGACAGGTGCGGGTGGGCAGCTTTGCAGCTCCCCTCTACGGTGAGAATGCGGCAGATGCCTCTGCCTTTACCCTGAATCTTTCCGCAGGGCGCGGGGCGATGCTCCACTGCTTCTGCGAGACCCCGGCGGACTGGCAGACGCTGGAGCTGATCTATCAGCCTGACTTTGCCGCAGGCCAGACCGTCCATTTTGTGGTGCGCCGGGATGCCGATGAAGTCCATCTGGGCGCGGTGCCTGCCACCCTTGCCGAGGTGGGCAGCGTGGTCGATCTGTAAATAGCATAGCGTAAAAAGAGACGGTTCTGCATCGGATTGCAGGACCGTCTCTTTTGCTTATAACAGGCTTTCCCCGGTGGAGTTCTGCACAGTGAGCTCCTGCCCGGTCAGGCTGGACACCAGCGCCAGATAGCTGCGGCCTGCCGTCAGGGTCAGGGGGCGGCCGTTGGAATCATACAGGAAGAAGGTGGTCTCGCTGCCCTGCGTCCAGGTGATGTTCCACAGGTGGCCCTCGTTGAGCCAGACCCCGCCGCCCATGGTCAGGTCGTAATCCAGCGTCACACCATCGTCACGCAGGGTGGAGGCACTGAACAGGATGAGCAGGTTGTCGAAATCTGCCTGCTGGCCGTTGTTGGCATCCAGCTGCGGTGTGCCGTCCGCGTGGAGCATCCGATAGGTTTTGCTGTCGGCATCGTAGGAGAAGCCGGTGGCGTTCTGTGCGTCAAACTGGACCCGGACACTCATTGCGTCCGAAGCATCTGCATCGGGCAGCTTGCCGTTTTCCTGCATGGGCAGCAGATTGGGCACGGAGAGGAGGGTTCCGCTCTCGCTGTCGGAGCTGCTGGAAGAGGTGTCCGTGACGCGGGATTCTGTCAGGGCCGGGGAGATGTTCAGGCTGCCCAGCACACCCGAAAGTGCTGCACCGCTGGTATGCCACAGCGGGACATTCTGCCAATTGGTCTCACAGGAAAAGGCATTGGTGCCCACCTCCAGCGCGTCTACCGCGCGCAGAGAGTAGTAATCAAGGTAGTTCTGGTCAAACTGCCCACCGCCCCGCTGCACCGGCAGTACCTGCTGGCCCACCAGCAGCCGCCAGTAAAGATCCTGCCCGGCAGAAACAGGCCCGACCTGCGGCACGGCCCCCACGGCAGGGTAGACCAGGCAGAGCCGGGTGGACTGCTGCTGTGCGGTCAGGGCTTCCAGCACCAGCGAGGCTGTGGAAAGCCCCCACTGAGTGGTGCTGGCGGCCGCGTTGTCAATGGTGATGGCGACCGGCCGCTGGCCCGGCCAGACAAGCTCCTGCCCGGTGAGCGGGTCAGTGGGACTTTCGGCGGGCTGGGAGCTGGGGCTGAGCGCACAGCCTGTCAGCAGTGCGGCGCAGAGCGCAAAACAGAGCAAAGCGCGCATCCAAAAGCGTTTCATCGGTTTCCCTCTTCTGCCCCGGAGGGCGGGTGATTTAGTAGCTGAAATTGCTCCACTCATCATTGTCCACCAGTGCCAGATAGGTCTTGCCCCGGTTCAGGGTCATCTCCTCGCCGGTTTCGGTGTAGAGCTTGAGCGGATGGGTGGGATGCGGCTTCTCCCAGCGGCCCACCTGCACGCCGCCCCGTGTGAAGAGGTACGCCTGCCCACCGGCCACATAGTTGACCGACTGGACATCGTGAGAATCGCCCGCATAGGCGGCGATATCGGCAAAGCAGACCACCACGTTGTCAAAGGTCAGCTGCTTGCCGGTCAGCTCGTCCACGGTGTTCTCATAGGCTTTTTTGGAGCGGTTGTACATTTCCAGCTTGTAGCTGCGGCCCCAGCTGTTGTAGGTCAGGCGGGTCCTGTAGCTCTCGGAGTGGGTGATGCTGATGGTTTTGGCCGCAGGGGCACCGGGAAGGTCATTGGAGGCCGCGGTGCGGTAATCGGCAAAGTGGAAGAAAGGCGTTTCGTTGGCGTAGGTCAGGCCGATGCCGGCATTACCGGCTGCCTGTTTGATCTCCTTGCCGGAGGTGAACTCGGTGTGTTCATAGGCTACATTGCGGCCGCGGCTGTCACGGTGGGCAACGTGGGGGTGAACCGGCGTGTTGAAGTAGCTCTTGCCGCCGATGTTCAGGCCGGAGTAATCGTATACATTGATGAACTGGGTGCAGAAAATGCTCTCGCCATCGTGGTAATAGAGGGCCTGATGGGGCATGAGCAGCTGCAAGAACTGGTCGCGGCCGGAGCGCAGCGGCCCGACCTCCGGGATGGTGTCCGCATCCCGGAACACGGCACACAGGCGGGTGATGCCGCCCTCCACCTTGCTCTCGATGAGCAGGTCTGCCGAGCCGATGCCGCGCTGGGGGCGTGCGTTCTGCTTTTCGGAGTTGGCGATGTTGTTGACCATCACACCCACCATCCGGCCGGTGCTCTTGCGGGCTTCGCCGGTCAGAGGGTCAGCGTCGTAGGCAGGCAGAAGGCTGAACGCAGAGCTTGCGGCTTCGCTGGACGCTGCCGAGGAGGCGGCTGCCTCACCAGCTGCGGCCTCACCGGCTGAGGCCGCAGAGGATGCAGCGGCCTCAGAAGAAGCAGAAGAGGATGCCGCCGAGCCGCAGAACAGGCTCTTCATCCAGTCGGGCAGGTCACCGCCCAGAATGGCACTGCCGGGGCTTGCAGAGCAGCCGGTGAGCGCCAGCAGCGCCGCCGTCAGCCCGGAATAGCGAAGTACGGACCGTCGAGAAATTTTCATGGAAAAAGCCCTCCTATCGGATCGGCTTGCCAGGCGCGGAAGTGCGCCCGGCAGGTCGGTTGCAGTTTTGTAATGAACTGCTTTGATTGTACTGGTTCTTGCCCGGTTTGTAAAGGGGCAGTTCATGGCAAAATCTGCCCGATGACGGCTTTGGGAAAGTTTTTTGTGCAGAAAGCTTGCTTTTTGCCCGGGAGTATGGTAATATTATTCGGCAGTATCGTGTTATACTGCGCTTTATAATGTATGCGCTCGTAGCTCAGCCGGTAGAGCATCTGACTTTTAATCAGAGGGCCAGGGATTCGAGTTCCCTCGAGCGCACCAAAATCCCACGAAGAATCGTAAGATTCCTCGTGGGATTTTCCATTTTCTGGGGCTCTGCACACTTTTGCACACTTTTTGCACACCGGCGGGAAAGCCGTGTTTTTCCTTGCATTGTCTGCATTCTGTGCATCGTGAGCGTTTTTTCCATACTTTTTTCAGACGAACAGCAGGCGGGTGAACTCACGCCGCTGCTCGGGGTTCATCTGCCGGACAACTTTCAGCATCCCTTCCGGGGTGATCTGGATGCTGTCCGGCAGATTTTCTTTTACCGGCGCAGAGCCGGATTTGGGGGAACCGATGTCCTGTGAATAGAAGTCTGTTTCCAGCTTCTCAGCCAGCTCCAACCGGGGCTTGTCCTGCGTGTGGGCGTAGGTGTCCATCAGGATGCCGGTGGTGGCGTGACCGGTGTTGCCCTGCACGGCTTTGATGTTGCCGCCGGATTCAATCAACTGGTAAGTGGCACTGGAGTGGCGCAGACCGTGGAACACGATCTTCTCAAACTCCGGGTGCTCTGCACGCCAAGTGCGGTACCATTTAGAAAGGGCTTCCGGGGCAACAGGCATACCGTTGGGCAGGCGGAAGAGCTGGCCACAGTTGCGATATCTGCCATCCATGGCAAGCTCGTCCTGACGGAGCTTTTCCAGCCAAGCCAGCAGTTCCTCTTTCAAGGGTCTCGTCAGATAAAGGGTGCGGCTGGATTTCTTGGTTTTCGGCTTCTTCAGCACCAGTGCGGAGCTGCTGCCCTCACGCTGGTCGGGGAAGATGTGGTAGATCTGATTCGGATCGGTCTTTTCCAGTGCAGCCTTTTCGGTGCGCTGTAAGCTCCTGCCGACCGTGATGGTCCCACGTCCATCCGCTGCATCAAAGTCGATGTCTCCCGGCTGCAAGCCAAGGATCTCTCCGACACGCAGCGAGAGAATCATGCTCAGATGAACAGCAAGGTGGAGCGTAGGGTCGGTCATGGTCTGCAACGCAGCAAGCATGGTCTTTTCGTCCCAGATGGCACGTTCTTCCGAGGTCGATTTCGGGGCTTCTCTCGGAATCGGTGACTTGAGGAGCAGACCCCACTCAACGGCATAGGAAAAAGCAGTCTTGAGCATGGCATGGACTTCCCGGATGGAAGCACCCGTCAGAAACTGCCGCTTCTGTTTGTCGGTGAGCGTTTGCTTGACACCCTGCTTATACAGTCCGCGCGGTGTCCGGCTCAAAGTGGCGTAGAACTGTTCGAGGTCATACGTCTGAACCTTCTGAATCTGCTTCTTGCCGAGATAGGGCACGACAAGATTCTGAATCATGGCTACCGTGTGGGTGTAGGTTTTGGGTGCCCACTTGTGCTTGCTGGACTGGATGGGGAGCCACTTGTACAGCATTTCCGCTACCGTCATTGCATCAGGTATGAGGAACGTACCGTCCAAGAGTTCTTTCTCTACCGAGATCTTGCGGTCTTGCGCTTCCTTCTTGGTTTTGAAACTCTCCCAGCCTTCACAGATCCGGCCAGCATGGTCTTTGTATTTGAAACGAACGGAGTAGGAATCTCCGCGCCTGAGAATAGATGCCATAGATGTTCCCTCCCTCAGACCGCTGCAAACCAATCATCGAAGCTCTGCTTGCTTACCCGGATGCTGGTACCAAGGCGGATCACCTTGAAATCTTTCGTGGTGTTGCACAGATTGTACGCAGCACGGTTGGAGATCGCCAAAAGCTGGGCAATCTCCTCCACCCGGTAGACAAGCGGGGCGTGTCGGACGGTTTTTCTGGTCTGGTCAGAAGGTTCTACGGCAGGGGTTTCGGACAATTCCATTGTAGGGAATTTGGGCGCGATTTTCAAGTCCTCACGGGTCAGTTTAGCGGAATTTTTGCGGACATTCGTCATAGGCATGTCTCCTTTGCACTTCTCCAGACCCGGCGCAGTTCCGGTTGAGCTGCACCCTGTGGGCCGGTAAATATGTAAGGGCCTGCCGCTCCTGACCCGAAGCAGCAGCCCAAAAAAGTGCGAGAACTTGAATTTACGCGCCCTACGCGCCCCAAACCACACAAAAGTGCCTTTCTGCGTGAATTTTACAGGGCGCATGGCTGGGATGGACGCGCCCTTTTGGGGCGCATCCGGGTTTCTTTCCCGCCCCGAAGGGCGCGTTGCCGCCCTGCATCCGCCCGGAAAGGGCAGATACGCGCCCGGAGAAAACAGCGATAACAAGTCAAAACCATGGCTTTAGGGCGCGTAGGGCGGGAGTTTTTCACTTTTCGTGTGTTTTATGCCGCAGCAAAGGCGGGGTGGACGCATACGCCCCGGAAGCCGCGGTACTTTCCCTCGATGTGCTTGGAGAAGGTCAGGCCATACTTCCCTGCATTTTTCAGCAGGAACTGGCTGAACTTCTTTTGCGGAACAGGCGATTCCAGATTATCCTCGCACCACTTGGTGTAGGCGCGGTAGAGGTAGGTGGAGCGTTCCTCGGTGTCGGGCTTGAAGCGGACATACGCCGTTGCCTGCATGAACTGGGTCAGGTTGTCGCTGTCCGCCATGGCTGCTTCGAGGTTCTGGATGGAGCGCTCGCTGATGGTGAACTGATAGCGGTTCGCCAGCAGACGGTGCAACCCTTCCAGCATCCACAGCAGGATGCCGGGACGCTCCTCGGACAGCTCTTCGATAAGGAACGGGTTATCCACTCGGGCAGGGTCACGGTCTTTCACCGTGATGAGGATCTGCCTGCGCCAGAAGCCGTCGCTGTCATCGTGAGCAGCCACAAGGTTGCCATTGCCGAAGCAGATGAAACGAACGTACAGCAAGCCTTGCACAGCCTGCTTATTCTTTCGCTCAATGCACAAACGGTCCTCGGCGGTGACGATGGACTTGATGTTCCGTGTTTCGGGCAGCGCCACCATGTTCAGGTCGTCATCGACCATGACCAGCTTGTACTCCAGATTTGCACTGGCAAAGCGGTTCGTCTCGATGCGGAGGATGGATTCGGAGTGAGAGGCTTCCCCGAACAGCTTCTTCAGCAGCAAGCCGATGCGGGATTTTCCCTCGCCGCCCTTGCCGGTCATGACCAGCATCTTCTGCGCCTTGGTAGACGGGATCAGAAGATAGCCGAGATATTCCTGCAAGGTCAGAATGTCCTCCGGGATCAGCAGACCGTCCAGAAATTCCAGCCACTTGGTCGGTGCAGGGGCATCGGGCTGGTATTCCACGGGGAGCCGGTTCAGGCAGAGTTCCTTTTCCGGCACAAAGCCCCGCTCGTCCAGAAAGTAGGTTCCGTTCTGGAGATGGATGCGGTCAAGCTGGGGTTTCCATTCAGGGGTATAGGTTTCGATACGGAGTGCGTCCAGAACCTGCTTCTCCTTCTTGGCAAGGTTGTCGAGCACAAAGTCACGGAGGTCGCTGTGGACTTCGTAGAGCAGTGCGTCCTCGTCCACCTCGCCGTTCTGGTCAAACAGCTTCTGTTTCAGGCACATCATGGGGTGTTTCTCTAAAAGGTACTGGCAGTAAGCGGTTTCACGCACTTTGCCCTTACTGTCTACCCAAGGGCATTCGCATTCTTCCTCTTCTTCCAGTTCGTCCTCATCACGCCAATCGTCGTTCCTCTTTTTCCAGTCGCTCATGCAATCCCTCCCGATACTTCCGTAGCTCGTTTTCGGTCTGCGGGTCCGGGAGCACCGAACAGTCCAGATAATATTCAACGATGTCAAGGTTCTTTATCGCTTCAAGGAAGCAGGGGTGAAGTTCTTCTGTGGGTGACTGCGGTGCATATCGGACCCGCCAACGCTGCAGACAGCGGTAATAGTCCAGCAGCTGCTGCCGGACGGTGGGCGGTCTGCGGGGAGCAAGCCGCACCTTGCCGTCGGCAAGTGCCATGCCGAAGTCCTCCTTCAACTTTTCCACAGCCTTATAGGGAGAAAGTTGAAAAAGTCTGCCGACAAAATCGATCACATCGCCATCTGCCTGACAGGCGAAACAGTGGAAACGGCTGTCCACCTTCATGCTGGGGTGTTTATCCTCGTGGAAGGGACAGCACATCATGCCGTTCCGGTTTACAGCGAAGCCGTATAGCTCCGCTGCCTGCCGGGTCGAGATGGCGTTTTTTACGTCCGAAAAGACAGAGGTGCTACCCTCCGTCCCAATGGGCGGGGTACAGGCGAAAGGACGAAGCCCGGTGAGGGGCGTGGGTGAGGTTGGGTTTATTCACACATCGATCCGTCAGAGTGTTGTTCATTTGACCTCCTGCTGCGGTACGGCATGGCTGCGCTCTTCCTTGCGGAAGAAGGCTTCCACGTTCTGTTGTGCGGTGCGGAGTTCACGCAGTTCGATCTGCGCTTTCTTGTAGCGGGTGTAGAAACCGTTTTTCTCCGAGGAAAGGGTCTGGTATTCGGCATCCAGTTTTTTGAGGTCCGGCAGCGTCCTGAGCCCATTGGCCTTGAAATAGGCGCAAGCTGCCTCGTACACAGCAAACTCTGCACGGTGCTGCTCCTTGAACTTGGCGGGATTCCGCACAGTCTGGAGCTTCTGTGCAAGAGGTTTGTACTGCCGATAGACCACAAGATGCCCGCGCAGCTCCTTGAGGGAGACCATGCGGGCATCCATGTCTTTGACCACCGCCAGTGCATCGTCGTGCTGGGTTTGCAGTTCGGCAATGCGCTGGTTCAGGGCATCTTCGCTGAGCAACTTTTTCTCCTGCAGGAGACACAAGGTTTGCGACCAGCGTTTGAGGTTGAACTTTTTCGCCCAACGCTCATAGCCGATGCCCTTGCCCGCAGCAACGTTCGCCTGAATGTCAACCAGTTTCCTGATCTTATCCGGCTTCTTTTCGCTGCTGGGCTGGATGATGGCGGCAAGCTGGATGTTCTGGGAGAGGGCGGTCAGCACCTGCTCCTTTTCCAGCTTCTTGCTCAGTTTCTTGGCGGTGATGAACTTTGTCCGGCCGGGTGGGCAGTAGCTCAACCGACCTCGGTTCTCTTTCACGGCGATGCCGTGTTCCTGCATGAGCAATGCAGAAAATTCCTCGAAGGTGGTAGTCTTGTTCAGCACAGCGTAGATCTGCTTTCGCAGCTTGTCCAGCTCGGTCTGGTAGACGGTCTGGGTGGGCTGCTGCCCTTCGGCGGCAAGTTTGGCGTTGGCATGGTCGAGGCGGCGTTGTCCGCGCCGCTGCGCCCAATACTCGCGCTCCGAAACATGGTCGCCTTGGGCTTCCAGCAGATTGATCTGGTTCAGATCGGCTTGCTCGCACATCTCCATGACTGCGACACGAAGGTGCCGGAGCATGGCAGAGGTGCAGCGGTGCTTCTTGCCCGCTTCCCAGTCGCACGGCTTGTCCATGAAGGGCTGCCGTTCCACGGTGCGGACGCGCAAGCTGCCGATGACGATGTGGACGTGGATGTTCCCGGCACTGTTGTGACCGTCCGGGTGGGTGCAGACGATGGCGGGATGACCGGGGAAGTTGTCCTTGCAGAACTGCAAGCCAAGGGCTTGTGCCTTCTCCATGGTTAGGCCGTTCTCTACTGCGTCCTTCGGGTCGAAGCTCACAATGTAGTGATGGGTCTTCACGTCCTCCCGCCCGCCGTTCTTGCCGTACTTGCGGTTGGCAATCAGGCAGGCCATAGCAAACGAAGATTCGCCGCACTCAAGGGTGTCGAGCAGGTACGAATCCCGCAGCTTGGGTCTGCCCTTCTCGTCCAGAATGGGCAGACCAGTGTACTCGTTGTGCTGAAAGGTGAGATAGCTTTCGGCGGCGGCATAGTTAGAGTTCTTCGAGCTTAAATGCTTGATGGTTGCCATACAGTTCACCAACCGTTTCTTCGGCTTTCAGCCGAAAGTTCGTGAGTGCGGACAGTTCCTCCAGAATTTGCGCCCGGAGCTGCTCGGTGTCTTTGCCGCCGGAGTTGAAGTGCCGTGCAAGCTGGTTGAGGTTGCTTCCCACCTTGCTGCACTGAGCAGACAAGGCGGCAAGCACCGCCAGTGCATCCTCGCCGCCCTGCGCCACCACAACGGTGTGCTTGACGTTCACGCCGTACAGGACGCGGCGGACGAGTTCGGATTGGGTGAGGTGGAGTTCTTTGCAGGCGTATGCGATCCGCAGTTTTTCTTCTGCGGTCACCCTGACTTTGATGATGTGTGTCTTTCGTTTTCGCGGCGTGTCATTGCGGTTCTTCTTTGCGTGTACGTTCGGACTTTTCATTTCAGCCATATTCGACCTCCTGTGAAAATGATAAATGCCCGCTCCGGGATGGAGAGGGCTATGTAATGCGACACGCCGCATTCGCACCAACGGTGCGAAGCTAGAGCAGGGTTTGGGGCAGGCACGCCCCAACAAGGATGACTGAGTGGACAGCAATTTTTCAAGCATTGAAAATTTGTGGCCACAGGTCGATACTTGCTTTCGCCCTTTCCGTGCAACACTGAAAATTTCAGAAGTCGAACCGCAATGCACGTTGAAAATTTTGCAGAGCAAAACGTGTGAAAAGGCAAAGCCCCTGCTCATGGTCACCGTTCACACCGAACGCAGTTCCTACCCCTGTTTTGCAGCGGCGTTGTCCGGCTCGCCCACAGAAAGTGTGAGGTCATGGCGCAGTATCTCGTTCAGACGGCTTATGTAAGATTCAAGGTACAGTATGAAGAAAGCCGGACGCAGTGCGGACACTACAACCTGCTTCTTTCAAGCACAAGAATAACACTTTTCGGTTGTGCGGTCAACAACCAAAAACAAATTTTGGAAGATTGAACAACTACATAAGATTTTATTTGTGAAGAAGAAAAATACCGCCCACGCAGCGCAGCGATGATTTTGTCGGGTGAAACGGCGGCAAAATAGATCGGGTGTGTTGCGGGGCGGTAAAAATCTTCATGGGGAATAAATCCTCGCCGCTCTGTACTTTTCTACAAAATTGGTGGGATTTGCGATAAAGGGTATCACGGATTGCGGCGAGCGTCAAGATGGTTTTGCAAATTTTATTGCAGTAAAGCAGTGATAGTAGGACTTATACAAATCAAAACACCGCCCGATTCTGGTGAAGGAGAACCAGAATTGAACGGTGCAAATGGAAGAAGGAGAAAAGCGTAGAAAATCAGACGATGCAATCTGGGAGCAGCGCATGGAGCTGTGTCAGCAGTTCTTCGCAGGAATCGGAATAAATCACAAGGGTAAGCGGATTGCTCAGGTCGAGACTGTAAATGCCAAGCAGGGATTTGGCATCAATGGTATATCGCCCGGAGACTAAGTCCATCTCATAGGGATATTTGGACAGCAAATCTACAAAGTCCTTGACCTGATCGACCTGCCGCATTCTGATCTGTAATTTTGTCATAGGGTATCCTTTCTTTTACATCAGTGGGATAGAGGCAATGCAGTTCTGAATTTCCACCATGGAGGGCATTGCAGGGATTGCGCCGCCCTTTGTCGTGGTCAGACTGCCCGCTGCATTGCCGAAGCGGACGATTTCTTCAAGCTCAAATGCAGGGAGGGTACGCAAATCCTCCGCAGCTTTTCTCCGCAGCTGGTAGTGAATTGCGCCCATGAAAGCATCGCCTGCACCCGTCGTGTCCACGGTAGGCACATCATAGGTGGGAAGATGCCCTGCGCCCACAGCGTTCCGGTAATAAGCACCCTTTGCACCCAGCGATACCAGCACAAGAGATGGCCCCATTTCGAGCAGGGCTTGTGAGCCGCGGGCAAGGTCGCTTTCGTTTGTGATAAGCTGCATTTCTTCCTCGGAAACTTTCAGAAGATCCGCCAGCTTGACACCTTCCTGCATCTGGACAACGGCATCTGCCGGGTGCTCCCACAGAAGCGGACGGTAATTGGGGTCAAAGCTGACCAGCTTGCCCTGCTGCCGTGCATACCGCGCAGCTTCCAACGTGGCGGTGCGGCTCGGGTCGGCGGTCAGAGAGACAGAGCCGAAATGGAAGATGGCAGCATCGTCGATCAGATTCCTGTTGACTTCTGCCGAAGTCAGCATCACATCGGCACCGGGGTTCCGGTAAAAGGTAAAGGAGCGGTCTCCCTTGCTGTCAAGCTGTACGAAGGCAAGGGTCGTGGGAATCTTTTCGTCAATCACCAGACCGGACACATCAATGCTGCTTTCCACAAGGGTCTGGCGGAGAAAATCGCCAAATCCGTCTTTGCCGACTTTTCCGATGAATGCTGTTTTGCCGCCCAGACGGGCATTCATGGCAAGGACATTGGCGGGTGCACCGCCGGGATTCCGGGCAAACAATTCGATGCCCTGTGCATTGGTTCCGTTCGGGGTAAAGTCGATCAGGCTTTCTCCCAAAGCTACAACATCAAACATGGTATCACCTCAACCTGTTTTTTTAGCGTTCAGTTCGGACATAATCTGGTTATACGAACGCTTACTGATTCGGTAGAAGAACAGGACAATCGCTGTTATCAGCCACAGCACACCGGGAAGCAGCGAGAATGCATAGTGCATCGCATTCTGCACGGCAGCATTCTGCACCTGATTGGGGGCAAAACTCAATGCACTCAGCACACCAGCCAGCGCAGAGGTGCCAATCGCCATGCCCAGTTTGTTCCCCAGTGAAACGAATGCGTACTGGAAACCATCGTTGCGGACACCGGTTTTCCACTCGCCATACTCCACGCAGTCGGGAACGATGGCGTAGATGGCGGTATTGAATCCGCAGAAGAAGAACTGGGACAGTGCAGCGAATGTATAGAACGGAATGGGAGAAGAAACTGCACTGAAGAAATAGAGCGCAATCAGGGAAACGCCGGTTCCGGCAGCGAAAAGGGAAGCGGTGTGCCCTTTGTTGCCCAGCTTTTCAAACACGAAGGGGAATGCCGCAGCACCCAGAATGGAGGGAACGATCAGGATCATCGAGTAGATGGTAAACAGATTCTCGTTGCCTTCCACATATTTGAAGTAATAGAGCAGGTCGGCATTGCGGCCATACAGCGTTACACCGAACAGGAACTGACCCGCCAGTGCAATCAGGTAGGGCTTGTTCTGAAGCGCTGCATCCAACTGCTTTTTCAGTGAGACTTTTTTCCGCTCCGGGGGCTGGACGACCTCTTTGGTTTTGGCAAAACAGAACCAGTGACAGAGGGTGAAGATACCGCCGTAAAGGACGGTCACCAGAAGATATCCCCGTGCTGCATTATCACCGCCAAAAGCAGAGATCAAAGGCAGGGTGATGATGTTGATGATATTGATGGCGATCATGGCACAGACGGAGCGAGAGGTGTTGATTTTCGCACGCTCCTCGATGTTCTGGGTCAGGGTGCCGCAGAGCGTACCATAAGGGATGTTCACGCAAGTATAGCCCAGAACCAGTACACAGTAAGTAATGTACATATACAGGCTCTTAGCACTGTCTGACCATGTGGGGTGCGCCCAGAATGTCAGCACGAGCACCACAGCAGTTGCCGGCGCGCCGAACAACAGCCATGGACGGTAGCGTCCCCAGCGGGAACGGGTACGGTCGCTCAGCGAACCGATCACGGGGTCATTGATGGCATCCCAGAAGCGGGAGACCAGCATCAGGAGGGACACTGCCGCCATGCTGATGCCGCAGACATCGGTGTAAAAAATCATCAAGAAGTTGCCAACGAACATCCAGCTGAAGTTGCAGCCCACATCGCCCATGCCGTAAGCGATTTTACTGATCAGAGGGACTTTGATGTTCGTATCCTGCTGTTTCGGCTCTGCTGTGTAACTCATACGACGCGCTCCTTTCTCCTCTTGACGCGATGCTTATAATTTCTGGCAGAACTCTATTCTCTCTTTATTCGGGCCTTCGACCATGAAAAAGCGAACACCGTTTTCCCAGAACGGCAGTGACTGGATGCTGGAATGCAGCAGGTGCATCCCTGCCTCTTTTGCCGCAGCAAAGGCGGCTTCGATATCGGTCGTTGCCAGAGCTACATGGTCGATTGCTCCGGCCTTTTCCGCCGCACGATGGTTTTCATAGGTTTCGATCATCAGATCGCCAAGCTGAAGAAACGCAACGCGCTCCCCGGCGGCTTTGTTCACCGTTTCCAGCGCAGAAACAAACCCCAGCTTCTTGTAAAATGCAATGGTCTTGTCGAGATCATTTGTTGGGATGCCAATGTGCGCCACACCGGTCAGAACCTGCGGAAAGCTCATACCTTCGTTTCCTCCGCAATCTTCACCACTGCTTTGACGATGTTGGCCTTGTCCGAAATGCTCTTGTCCATGGCATTCTGGATGTCGTCAAAGTCAAAGATGTTGGTCACAATGCCCTTCAGATTGATTTTGCCGGAAGCAACGGCATCGATCGCCATGGGGTAAATGTGGCGATAACGGAACACGGTCTTGAAGGTCAGTTCCTTGTCCAGTGCAAGGCTCATAGGCAGGGTCATCTCGCCGGATTTGGAGTAACCAACCAGAACGATGTTTGCGCCCTTCTGCGCCATCTCAATGGCCTGACGGGTAGTGATTTCTGTGCCAGCAGTCTCGATAACGAGGTCGCAGCCCAGACCATCGGTCAGGTCGAGAATCGTCTGGACAGCATCCTTTTCGCGGCTGTTGATCACACCGTCTGCACCCAGTTCAAGAGCCTTATCCAGACGCTTCTGCATGATATCTACAACGTAAACACGGGAAACACCCTCGGCTTTCAGCGCCATCATGGAGACCAGACCAATGCAGCCTGCACCCATGACCACCGCAGTCTGACCGGCATGAGCACCGCCCTGATTGGCTGCGTGGAAACCAACAGCCAGAGGCTCGATCAGCGCACCTTCCATGGTGCTTACGTTGTCCGGCAGCTTGAAGCAGAGGTTTGCTTCATGGGCCACATACTCCTGAAAAACACCGTCTACCGGCGGAGTAGCGAAGAACACGACATCCGGGCAGAGGTTGTATTTGCCCTCACGGCAGAACTTGCAGTGACCGCAGGTCTTGCCCGGCTCCAGCGCAACGCGGTCGCCGACTTTCAGATGCTTGACAGCACTGCCAACTTCCACGACTGTGCCGCCCGGCTCGTGGCCCAGCACGAACGGCGGCTTGACTACATAATTGCCGATCGCACCCGTTTCATAGTAGTGCATATCGCTGCCGCAGATGCCAACGTATTCCAGCTTGACCAGAACTTCGTCCTCTTTGGGTGTGGGGATCGGGCGGGTGGTGTAGCCCATCTTGCCGATGCCGTTCATGACTGCAACTTTCATTGTGCCTTTCATAAGATGACCTCCGTTTTTGTTTGTTTATTAACTTTTATAAAGTGTTTATGAATGTGACTACAAATTAACACACCGCACAACCAAAGTCAAGCCCTTTTTCGCGGATTCGGAGAACTGCACAAGGAAAAAGCGGCGGAATTGTGCAAAAAATCGAGGACGGCAGGTGCCGTCCTCGATGGGAAGGTTTATAGGTTCTGAATGAAGGCTTCGATATGGAGCAGAGCGGCTCCCAGCGCAGAGGCTTCCAGCTTATAGCGGCTGAACTTCAGGTAGGAACTGTCCGGCTCAAACGTATTACGCTCGACCAGCATTTCCCGGAGCGGTTCGCCAAACTCTGCCAGAAATCCGCCAACGTAGCCGCCAACAATTACATCACAGTCGAAGGTCATGCGCAGATTATTGACTGCTACAGCAAGGTAAGAAAGGTATTCATTCCATGCCGTTTGCAAAGCTGCATCGCCAGAGCGCAACCCATCAAAGAATAGTGCAAGATTTCCGTCAGTCAGTCGGGAGAGGACTTTTGCAGAGCAATAGGCATCCAGACAGCCCTTTTTTCCGCAGTAGCAGGGGCGGCCATCGGGAACGAGCGTGTTGTGCCCGAACTCTCCGGCACGAAGATGGTCGCCGCCATAGAGCGCTCCACCGGTCAGAATCGCACCACCGACACTGTTGCTCAGAGAAAGGTAGACAAGGCTGCGGGGGGATTCGAGGTCGCGCACTTCAGCAAGTCCGGCAGCGTTCGCGTCATTGATGAACCGGCAGGAGAACGGGATGTAACGGCTGAATTCTTCGGTAGGAACATTCCGCAGACCCAAGGCATGAGAGTAAACCAATGTCTGCCCCTCTTTGTCCAGAATACCGGGCAGCGAAATGCCGACACCCAGAATTTTTTCCACCGGGTAGCCCTCTTTTTCGATCAGCCCCTGCACGATTCCGGCAAGCATTTCCGCATAGGTGTCCGACCGCTCATAAAGACGCTTTTTACGCTCATAGCGGAGAAGGTTACCGGACAGATCGACCAGAACTGCTCCGACATGATTCTGGGTAATCTCCAGTCCGACCGCAAGTCTGGCATCCCGTACAGGAGCGAATGCTCTCGCCTTGCGCCCGCCGGTGGATTCAAAGGTGCCGACCTCCTGCACCAGTCCCATCGCCATCAGTTCTTTGACATTCTGCAATACGGTCGGCCAGCTGTTGTTGACTTTTGCCGCAAGCTCCGGCTGCGAGATTCGGTCGCAGGAAAAAATGCTGCGAATCGTTCGGATGCGGTTGATTTTTTTAACATCGCGGTTATTTGCTCCGCTGCCGGTCATGGGCTCACTCACCTCCAAGAGCAGATTCAACATTTGAAAGAAGATTTATAAAGCTCTTTCTTATTATAGAGAATCTGGAGAGATTCTGCAAGGGAAACATTTACAAAAAAGCGTTAGCCGAAAAGAGCGAGTTGCTTATGGATAAGAAGCGATGCTACCAGCTTATGGCAAACCATAGGTCGGTGGGCACCGTGTTCTTTATAGGGACTTAATCTTCCAGCCTGCCGTGGTCGCATCCCAGCGAGAGATAGTGCTCCATCTCTCCTCCCAGCACAAGCTGTGCGTACTCCAGCGGCCTGTTGCACAGCAGCCAGTCCAGCTCTGCCCGCTGTGCGGGGGTGCTGCCGTACTCGTCCTCCACGGCGATGCAGTCGATGGCAAGAGTGGTGCCATCCTCGAACCGAGCTTCCACCCGGTTGGTGTCCATATTGAAGCGGCAGGAAAGCAGTTTGTTCATGGTGAACCTCATTTCTATATCAAACGGTGTCTGTTCGGATGTCCTAAACCCTGCCATAAAACCGGTGGTTGATTTGTCCATTGGGCTTTGTTTTGCCCGTCTGCACATTTTTGCACACTTTTTGCACACCTGAATAGCTGGATAACGGTTGCAAAGTATTACACTGTATGCAAACAATGCGGTGTGTGCAAAGGCGTGTTTTGCGATGATGCGATAAAAACAATGCTTCTTCGAACTTTTGAAATTTGACGAATGATGCACCTTGGATTCTTTTAATCAGAGGGCCAGGGATTCGAGTTCCCTCGAGCGCACCAAAGAAAAGCCCACGATCGACCGTTGAAAACGCGGTGTGAATCGTGGGCTTTTCTGTTTTACAAGGGGTGCGAAACAGCCAGAATGTGCCTTATTTGTGCCTTACTCTTGAAAAAATGCCTTGCCGTGTGCCTTACACTGTGCCTTGCTTCTGATGCCCGGCGGTGTGGGCGGGGCGGTTCAGGCTACGAGATTTGCGGGCGGTCTGGGTGCGGCCGCTGCATATGCCGGGCGGTGTCTGCCGGGGGTTTTCCCATAGCAGGGACGGGGGCAACGTGGGCCGGTCTGATCGTGTGCGTGGTTGCTGCTACTCCCGGCGGGATCTGCGGTCGGCTTCCAGTGCGGGCCGCTGTTCGGTGTGGCTCTTACTGGGCGTGGGGCTGTGGTCGTGCTGGTGGTGCTCTCCCTGCCTGGTCTGTGGATGATCTCCCCGGCGGAATGTGGATGCAGCGGGCAACGTGGGCGGCGGTCTGGCTGTGTGCTGCTGGGCATGGATGCCGCCGGGGCGGGGCTGCTGCTTGTGCTGCCATGTTGGACGCGGTGCAATGTGAACTGAGGTGATACCATGAAAGCAAGCTATCCTGTGATTCTGACACCCGCCGGGCGTGGGTATGTGGTCTTTGTCCCTAATTTGAACATCAACACAGAGGGCGGCACCCTCGCGGAAGCGCTGGACATGGCCCGGGACGCTATCAGCATTTGGGGCATTACGGAACAGGATGCAGGCCGGACAATCCCGGAAGCGTCCGACACGATGCCCACAGCAGTGGGCGGGCAGATTGTGCGGCGGGTTGAGGTGGACTTTGAAGCGTACCGCCGGGGAGCAACGGCATATCCGGCTTGTTTCTACAAAGAGAATGACGGTTATTCGGTAATCTTCCCGGATTTGAATTACCTTGCAACGCAAGGTGACAACTTCGGGGACGCTATGCAAATGGTTCTGGAATGCCTTGTGGGCTATTTGCGCGCTGCACAGCGGGATGGGGATGCAATCCCCGTGCCGTCTGATCTGCGCATGATCTCCCCGGCGGGGTGCGTTGGCTGCGTGCATCAGAGTGCGGGCCGGGTGCGTGCTGCGGCGCTGCCAGAGCGGGGCGGCTATGTGGGTTTGGGATTCTTCCCAACAAGTTCTTGCAACGCAAGGGGCCGTGTATGTACAGGGCCATTGCTTGCAAGAGCAGCGTATTGTATATACGTCTGCCCTGCTTGCAAGCACTAGGCCCTCTGCAAGAGCACACGACTTTCCGTGAAAGTCTAGTGTGTTACACCTCGCCGCCGGGCGGGGTGTACGTTCTCGGTGTGCTCCCGGGTGTGTCCATCATCCAATTTGTCGGATGCCGTGGGCGGTCTGGCTTTGCTCTGCCGGGGCCGGGTCGCCCTGCTCAAAGTACCGGGCTAGGCTGTCCAGATTCACAAGCCAGCCGCGCCCGGCATTCACATACCGGACTTTGCCGGTCCTGCAAAGCCGCCGGATATAGTGGGGTGACAGTCCGTAAATTTCAGCGGCCTGCTTTACGGTTCCCATGTTCGGGTAGCGGATCGTATTGTTCAAGCAATGCACCTCTTTTTCTGCTGGTCGGTTTGTGTCGTTCTCTGTGTGCCTGCATTAAACCATGGGGCGGGCCATTTTGCAAGAGGGCCGAACGCGGGCGGCGGTGCAGCGGAATGTAGCATTGATGAACGGGAATCCTTACGCCTATTGGGAACAACGTGGAATCTCTTTGCATCTGATGCCATGGGGTGCCGTCCTGTGTCGTGGGGTGCCGTGGCTTGCATCAGGTTTTCCCGGCGGGCTATGGACAGATGGGGCGGCGTTCAGTCGGGCCGAATGTTTGATGAAATTAAATCGTTTTTGTAATGAAAGATTCTTGTGTGTAAAATGTGGAAAGTTTCAGCTTGCAATTGTTCAATATGTCAAATAAAAGTACGCGGAAATATTTTTCTTTGCATAGGTGCATTCAGCAGGCAGGGGGCGGGCTATGCGCGCGCAAATGAAACAGCTTCCGCAAGCCCGAAAAGTTCCATGGAAAAACAACTTGCGAATAGATCAGGGCAAAAGAATGTCACAGGCAAAAGGACAAGGCACACAGCCAGAAAACAGGACGGCGCATACTGTACCCGACATGATTACAAAACACCCGGCGGCAAGCAAGGGACAAAGCGTCATTACATAGTGACAATGCAGAGTATATGCGGCTCTATTCAGCGGACTATACACACCACCCGGCGGAACAGATAAACAGGGGCAGCACATTCCAATTGGGGCGATATGCACAGCGGCGGCGGATGATTGCCACAGCCTGCCCGATCATATCCAGCGGCTAGGGGTCAACGGCTACAATGTGCGCATGAAAACCATTTCCGCAAGTGTTGAAACCCCGCCAGAAAAACAAACTTGCGAATACAGCAGAGCAAGGACGCAGTACAAGCAAAAAAGCAAGGCGGGAAGCGAGAAAACAGGCGGGGCCTATCGCGCAAGAATGATAACAAAACCATGCAGAACCGGACGTTTGAGCGTAGCTATAGTGTAACGATGTGAGCGTATTGTGCTATTTGATATCATTTTGTTGATTTTCTGCTCAGCATGGCGGTTGCACTATGGGATGATCTTCCCCAAGGCGTTAAGGTACTGGGGCGCTCTTTTGAAAACTATGCGGGTCCAGAAGCGCGAAATAATTTTAGACGGCAGGGATTTTTTTCACTTCCGCAAAAAATGGCCGTGAAAAATCTGCCGGGGGTCAAAAAAGCCGCCTGCCCTCTATAGCTCAGAGGGGCGGCGGCTTTAGATGTCAATTACTTGAACAGCGGCCCAAGGTCATAAGGGCTATAATCAGCAAGAACGTTGAAAGCATCAGAAAATCCACAAGTCTGATTTGCATAGTCCCCATGGTATGCCTTCCAAGGGCTAGTTGCTGTAATTAACAGGGAGTTGGGCGAAACATCCAGCCCGGCGGCAATGCGATTCAGGGTATCAAGATGGATTTTCCCGGCGGCGCGTAATGGCTTAATTTCCGCTGGGTCAAAGCCTGTACGCTGTTGCAGTTCGGATAGTGTACAATCCTGCTCACAAAGCTGCTGCAACAGGTTGAACGGGTCAACACGCAAGCGGGAACGCTGGTGGCCTTTTTTCTTTTTCATAGGATTCCTTTCTGGATGTTGTGAAAACCTATGCTTTGCCCTCTCTCCCCGATTGTGGTATACTATTGGGGGAAGATAGACACGCAAGTTATTTTCCTTTGTTCCTACGGATGGGACTTTCAAAGTAGCATGAGAGAAGCGGGGCAGCTTGTACCATGCGAAACGAAAGCCCTTTTTATTTTTGCGGGTGATTCATTCGCCAGTTGTTGGCGGCGCGGGTAATGACCAAACGCCGGAAGAAAATGATGTGTCCAGCGCTTGCATATTCCTTTTCAATCATATCGTAGTATTCTGCTACAGAGTGCCGCGTGTCCTCTTTTTCTCTGCGGCTTGATGCTGTGCCGGTTCCGGCTCCCGTTGTCATGCTTTCTTCTCCTTTTCGGCGTTCTCCATCATCTTTGCAAGTATTGCGTCAACTTCCGGCGGGATTGTGACCTGTCGGCCTTTCTGTGTCCGTGCCGGGGCAAGATGAATGGTGTTCCGGCGTTCCTGATCGTAATAGTCGCATTCTTCCAGAACGACAGACAAACGGTTGGTGATGCTTTCGCAAAGATGCTGACAGGACTTCAACTGCATTTCCAGTGTAACGCAATTTTCATTCAGCCATTCGCCGGACTCAAGTTCGGCAAGGGTCTTTCTGTGGAAAGGGATATTCAAGATAGATTCGGTATACTGAATCCGGCGCATAGCGTATTCCGTTATTTCGCCCTTTTTCATGAAAAGCTGGTAAGTTGCTTCCGCCCAACGCTCGGCGGCTTTCGCTTCCTCGAGAACAGACTTCAAAAAGTCCGCGTCAACTGTACAGCGTGGCATGATTCTTCACCACTCCTTTTCAAAAATGATTGATGGTAAGTTGCTCTTTGTGGTTACAGCGCGGCAAGTTCGGCTTTCAGGCGTTCCAATTCTTCCCGCTGATCTGCAAGAATGGCGGTGCGGATTCGGGTTTCCTGCTCTGTGCTGGGCTTCTAGTCAAACCCACGCACCTTTACTTCCTCAATGCTGTTCTTCTCGAAGATGGTCAAAAGCTGCTCGATCTTCTGGATTGTGGTGTAAAGGTCAGTTGCGTGTAAAAGTGTTTCTTTTGTCATAATGGTTCTTTCCTTTGGTTTTGTTTGTGCATAGACACACAGAATGATATTTTCATCAGGTGATTTATGTGCATCCAGCAGGCCGGGGCAAAATGCACTTTTATGCGGCCTGCCAGAGTTTGACCATGCTGCCGTCTGCGTTCAGCAACACCCGGCGGGCTTCATCGGTATCAAGGCGGCGGCACTCTACCACACAGGACACCCGGCGGACAGCGGCATAGGCTCGGGCGGTGCGCATGGCCTGCTCAAGCAAGGGCGTTTGGCCTAAAGTCTCGCCGGTGAGTGTATAGAGGGTGTAAATAAACATGGGGCATACTCCTTTCTTTTGGCTGTGAGGTCTGGCCGCTTGCTCTATCGGCGGAGAATCAGCCCGGCGGGGGCTGGGCATATTCCGCCGGGGTGGGCTGTTCTTCCGTTGCTCTGTCCTGTCGAAACGCCTTTTTCAATTCGGCGGTCTCTGTGTCCTCTTGTTGTGTCTGCGGCTGGGCGGCTATTTGCTCTGCTGCCTTTTCAATCTTTGGTATCTGCCGCTTTTTCAACTCTTCCGTTCCAGCGTAGCCGATTCTATTTGTGCCGCTAGGCAGGCTTGAAAAGACTGCCGTTTGCGGCTTTTTCTCATTCCGCGCTTGGCGCGTTCTCCTTTCTCCTTTACCTTCTCTTTTATCTTTCTCCTTTTCTTTATCCTCAGATATATTCTTGAGGGAATCGGAACCAGTGGTTATATCATCATCAAAACCAGTGGTTTTTTGTGGTCTGCCGCCTTTTGACCCATCTGCGTACTTTTTGTTATTGGAATCAATCAAAGGCTTTGCAAACTCCCAACATATTGCGGCATTATGGGGCAAGGAAGTTTCTTGACCGGTGAACGCATACTGCGCAAGTGCGTCATAAAATGCAAGCCTTTCACGAGGTTTTAGCTTACTTCCTCCACTCCAAAACGACCGATAGAACAAAAAACTTTTACGTTCTTCCATGTGTTCCCCCTCAATTCATCAGGGGCACACCCGGCGGACGCTGGGAGCTGCGGGGGTCAGCTCCACCGGGGCAGGGTCGCCCTGCTCGAAGTACCGGGCAAGGCTGTCCAGATTTACAAGCCAGCCGCGCCCGGCATTTACGAACCGAATCTTACCGGCTTTGCACAGGCGGCGGATGTAATAGGGCGATAGGCCGTAAAGCTGGGCGGCTTGTTTGACCGGGGCCATGTTGGGCAAACGGGGATAGCTAATGCACTCGCCCATGGTCAATGCTCCTTTCCATCTTCCAACAGGCTTTCCACAGTCACGCCCAAAGCGGAAGCAACACGGCGAACGGAGTTTGCGTTACAACTTTTTCCGCCACGCAATGCCGTTATAGTGGCGCGGGAAACAGTGGCCCTTTGGGACAGGTCTGCAACGCCCACATCCTGCCGGGCCATTTCAGCGATCAGTTTTACACGGTCGATTCTCATACAATCAAGCTTCCTTTCATATTCATTTGCTTCATTTTAACATAAGCGTTTGAATAAATCAAGCCGAAAGATTATTCTTTTGCTTTTTTTCTTGTGAGAACTGTGTTATACTAAAAAAGAAAGGTGGTGCGGCTGGTGTCAATAGGCGATAACATCCGGACTGTGAGAAAACTTCAAGGGCTGACACAAAAAGAACTTGCAAGGCGATTAGGAATTTCCCCGGTTGGTGTTGCACAATGGGAAAACGGCTTAAGAAACCCAAAACACGAAACCATAAAGCGAATTGCAAGTGCTCTAGGGGTAAGTGTGACAGTATTATACGGACTTCCTGCAAAGGAAACAGCAGATCAACAAGAAGCATTGGAAAAGTTTTTGGATGAATCTGTTGATAATCAAGGTAATATCGACCCGAATAGATTTGCAGATGCAAAATACGGTGATCTCGGAAAGCTGGCGAATATGACAGATGAATTATATCTTAGTAGTCTAAAAGGCTGGACGGATTTTGATTTGCTGAATGTAATAGCCGGGAGCTTTAATGCACTAAATCGGGTTGGAAAAATTGAAGCAGTAAAACGCATTGCAGATTTAGAAACCAATCCACGATACTATAAAATACCGCCATATGATTCGGAAAACTCGCAGGATGCCGCCGGGGACACTCCCAAAGATACACCTCCCAAGAACGACTAAAGCCGTCCATCGGGGCTTATGTGCCGCTGTGAGTGCGGATATAGCCCCATAGAGCGCACACAACGATTGTGACAGGTGAGAACATGGAAGAACTTTATAATCAGCTTGCGACACTGGCCCGGCGGTATGGCGCAAAGCGGCTTGTGCTGTTTGGCTCCCGTGCCCGGGGCGACAACCGGCCAAACAGTGACATTGATTTGGCTGTGTACGGGATGCCAGAGGATAACCGGGCGGAGTTCTGGATGCACTGCGAGGAACTGCCCACGCTGCTGAAATTTGATATTGTGCACATTCAGGACGGCATGGAGCCGGTATTTCTTGCGAACATCGAAAGGGATGGTGTTGAACTGATGGACAAGCTGCATGAAAAATACGACCGCTTTACCGCTGCGGTGGCCCGGCTGCGGGAAGCGCTGGACGATTACAAGAAGTTCCCATTGGATTCTGTACGGGATGGAACCATTCAGCGGTTTGAGTTCTGCACGGAACTGGCATGGAAAACCATGCGGGAATACCTGCTTGACCAAGGCTATACCAACATCAACAGCCCGAAAGAGGTTATCAAACAGGCGTTTGCCTTTGGCATGATAGACGATCAAAAGGCATGGGTGGAGCTGCTGAACGACCGCAATTTGACTTCCCACGTTTACGATGAAGCCACAGCGGCGGCTATCTTTGCACGGATAGAGGGCCAGTATCTGCCCCTGTTCGACAGCGTGACCGCCTACATGAAGGACGAATGAAGCCCGGCGGGATAGCAGAAAGCGGGGTGGACGGATGGCAAAGATAACAAAGCGGATGAAGAAAGACGGCACTTGCTCCTACTGCATCCGGGTCTCCAATGGCTACGACCGGCGGGGCCGTCAAGTGATGGTGAACCGGACGTTTACCCCGCCGCCGGGCATGACCGGGAAGAAGCTGGAAAAGGAATTGCAGCGGCAGGCGGATGCCTTTGAACAGGAAGTGCATGCCGGTGTGCTGCTGGATGCGTCCATGAAGGTGGACGACCTGATAGAACGATGGTTCACCGAGTACGCAGAAAAGAAGCTCAAGCCCAAGACGGTTTACAACTACCGGCGTTTGGTGCCGCGTATTTCCGCCGGGCTGGGGCAACTGAAAGTGTGCCAAGTGAAACCGGCGCACCTGATGGCTTTTTACTCGAACCTAGAGGAACAGGGTGTGCGGGAAGATAGTACCTATACCGCAACGCCTGCCCTGCTGGAACGTCTGCCCCATGGCAAGCGGGGCCAGATCGCCAAGGCAGCAGGCATTGGGGACGATACCATGCGGAACGTGTATCGGGGCGCAAACGTAAGCCAGAGCACAGCCGAAAAGGTTGTCCGGGTGGTGGGGCTTCCCCTCTCCAAGGCGTTCACAGAGCACGTCAAGGACGGCGGAAGGCTCAACGGGAATACGGTGCAGCACTATCACCGGATGCTGTCCAGCGTATTCACAAAGGCTGTGCAGTGGGGTCTTGTACCGGAAAACCCTTGCAAGCGGGCAGAAGCACCCAAGGCCGAAGAGATAGACGTGCAGGCGCTGGAAGAAAAGGACGTTGCCCGGCTGCTGGAAGCCTTACAGGATGCACCGGCGCAGTTCAGTGTTATCACACAGCTTGCCTTGTTCACCGGTGCCCGGCGGAGTGAGATTTGCGGGCTGCGCTGGTGTGATGTGGATTTGGACGCGGGTACACTGTCCATTGAGCGGAACGTGCAGTACATCCCGGGCAAGGGCACTGTATTCACCACGCCCAAAACAAAACGCTCCCGGCGGTGCATCAAGATAGGCCCGGAGTGTGTGCAGCTGCTGCGGGAATACCGCCAGCACCAACGGGCGGAACGGCTCAGGATGGGCACGGCATGGGTTCGGCGTGTGGAGATCGCCGGGAAAATGGTGGAGAATGATTTGCTATTCACCAAATGGAACGGTGCACCCATTGACCCCAAGACGGTAACAACGTGGTTCCCGGGCTTCCTCGCTGCCCATGATCTCCCGCCGGTACACTTCCACAGCCTGCGGCACACCAACGCAAGCTTGCTGATAGCCGCCCATGTTCCTGTTACGGCGGTGTCGGGCCGTCTGGGTCACGCCAAGACCAGCACCACAACAGATATCTATGCCGGGTTCATCCGGTCGGCGGACGCTGCTGCATCGGATGCCCTGACAGATGTGTTTACCCGGATTCGGGACGAAAACCACGCATAAAAACAGAGCAGCCCACAGGGGGCGGGGATGATTCCGCCGGGCCTGTGGGCTGCTTTCTCTATGATGGGCTGTGTGTTGTCCTGTTTATCGGATGCAAGGCACACCGGAATGTGCCTTATTTGTGCCTTATCTGTCGCAAACAATTGGAAATGAATACGCACGAACGCGAATAAAAATGACGATGATTCTATATAAAACGGAACAAACACAAACGGTCGTTTCCCAATTGGCTCATTCTTTTAATCAGAGGGCCAGGGATTCGAGTTCCCTCGAGCGCACCAAAATCCCACGAAGAATCGTAAGATTCCTCGTGGGATTTTCCATTTTCTGGGGCTCTGCACACTTTTGCACACTTTTTGCACACCGGCGGGAAAGCCGTGTTTTTCCTTGCATTGTCTGCATTCTGTGCATCGTGAGCGTTTTTTCCATACTTTTTTCAGGCGAACAGCAGGCGGGTGAACTCACGCCGCTGCTCGGGGTTCATCTGTCGGACAACTTTCAGCATCCCTTCCGGGGTAATCTGGATGCCGTCCGGCAGATTTTCTTTTACCGGCGCAGAGCCGGACTTGGGGGAGCCGATGTCCTGTGAATAGAAGTCTGCTTCCAGCTTCTCAGCCAGCTCCAACCGGGGCTTGTCCTGCGTGTGGGCGTAGGTGTCCATCAGGATGCCGGTGGTGGCGTGACCGGTGTTGCCCTGCACAGCCTTGATGTTGCCGCCGGATTCAATCAACTGGTAAGTAGCACTGGAGTGGCGCAGACCGTGGAACACGATCTTCTCAAACTCCGGGTGCTCTGCACGCCAAGTGCGGTACCATTTAGAAAGGGCTTCTGGAGCAACAGGCATACCGTTGGGCAGGCGGAAAAGCTGGCCGCAGTTGCGATACCTACCATCCATGGCAAGCTCGTCCTGCCGGAGCTTTTCCAGCCAAGCCAGCAACTCTTCCTTCAAGGGTTTCGTCAGATAAAGGGTACGGCTGGATTTCTTGGTTTTCGGCTTCTTCAGCACCAGTGCGGAGCTGCTGCCCTCACGCTGGTCGGGGAAGATGTGGTAGATCTGGTTCGGATCGGTCTTTTCCAGTGCAGCCTTTTCGGTGCGCTGTAAGCTCCTGCCGACCGTGATGGTCCCACGTCCATCCGCTGCATCGAAGTCGATGTCTCCCGGCTGCAAGCCGAGGATCTCTCCGACACGCAGCGAGAGGATCATGCTCAGATGAACAGCAAGGTGGAGCGTAGGGTCGGTCATGGTCTGCAACGCAGCAAGCATGGTCTTTTCGTCCCAGATGGCACGTTCTTCCGAGGTCGATTTCGGGGCTTCTCTCGGAATCGGTGACTTGAGGAGCAGACCCCACTCAACGGCATAGGAAAAAGCAGTCTTGAGCATGGCGTGGACTTCCCGGATGGAAGCACCCGTCAGAAACCGCCGCTTCTGCTTGTCGGTGAGCGTTTGCTTGACACCCTGCTTATACAGTCCGCGCGGTGTCCGGCTCAGCGTAGCGTAAAACTGTTCGAGGTCATACGTCTGAACCTTCTGAATCTGCTTCTTGCCGAGATAGGGCACGACAAGATTCTGAATCATGGCTACCGTGTGGGTGTAGGTTTTGGGTGCCCACTTATGCTTGCTGGACTGGATGGGGAGCCACTTGTACAGCATTTCCGCTACCGTCATTGCATCGGGTATGAGGAACGTACCGTCCAAGAGTTCTTTCTCTACCGAGATCTTGCGGTCTTGCGCTTCCTTCTTGGTTTTGAAGCTCTCCCAGCCTTCACAGATCCGGCCAGCATGGTCTTTGTATTTGAAACGAACGGAGTAAGAATCTCCGCGCCTGAGAATAGATGCCATAGATGTTCCCTCCCTCAGACCGCTGCAAACCAATCATCGAAGCTCTGCTTGCTTACCCGGATGCTGGTACCGAGGCGGATCACCTTGAAGTCTTTCGTGGTGTTGCACAGATTGTACGCAGCACGGTTGGAGATCGCCAATAGTTGGGCGATCTCCTCCACCCGGTAAACGAGCGGGGCGTGTCGGACGGTTTTGCTGGTCTGGTCAGAAGGTTCTACGGCAGGGGTTTCGGACAATTTCATTGTAGGGGATTCGGGCGCGATTTTCAAGTCCTCACGGGTCAGTTTAGTGGAATTTTTGCGGACATTCGTCATAGGCATGTCTCCTTTGCACTTCTCCAGACCCGGCGCAGTTCCGGTTGAGCTGCACCCTGTAGGCCGGTAAATATGTAAGGGCCTGCCGCTCCTGACCCGAAGCAGCAGCCCAAAAAAGTGCGAGAACTTGAATTTACGCGCCCTACGCGCCCCAAACCACACAAAAGTACCTTTCTGTGTTGATTTTATGGGGCGCATGGCTGGGATGGACGCGCCCTTTTGGGGCGCATCTTGGTTTTTCTCCCGCCCCGAAGGGCGTGTTGCCGCCCTGCATCCGCCCGAAAGGGCGAACACGCGCCACGAGAAAACAGCGATAACAAGTCAAAACCACTGCTTTGGGGCGCGTGGGGCGGGAGTTTTTTACTTTTCGTGTGTTTTATGCCGCAGCAAAGGCGGGGTGGACGCATACGCCCCGGAAGCCGCGGTACTTTCCCTCGATGTGCTTGGAAAAGGTCAGGCCATACTTCCCTGCATTTTTCAGCAGGAACTGGCTGAACTTCTTTTGCGGAACGGGTGATTCCAGATTATCCTCGCACCACTTGGTGTAGGCGCGGTAGAGATAGGTGGAGCGTTCCTCGGTGTCGGGCTTGAAGCGGACATACGCCGTTGCCTGCATGAACTGGGTCAGGTTGTCGCTGTCCGCCATGGCTGCTTCAAGGTTCTGGATGGAGCGCTCGCTGATGGTAAACTGATAGCGGTTCGCCAGCAGACGGTGTAACCCCTCCAGCATCCACAGCAGGATGCCGGGACGCTCCTCGGACAACTCTTCGATGAGGAAGGGATTATCCACCCGGGCAGGGTCACGGTCTTTCACCGTGATAAGAATCTGTCTGCGCCAGAAGCCGTCGCTGTCATCGTGAGCGGCCACAAGGTTGCCATTGCCGAAGCAGATGAAACGAACGTACAGCAAGCCTTGCACAGCCTGCTTATTCTTCCGCTCGATGCACAAACGGTCCTCGGCGGTGACGATGGACTTGATGTTCCGTGTTTCGGGCAAAGCCACCATGTTCAGATCGTCATCGACCATGACCAGCTTATACTCCAGATTTGCACTGGCAAAGCGGTTCGTTTCGATGCGGAGGATGGATTCGGAGTGAGAGGCTTCCCCGAACAGCTTCTTCAGCAGCAAGCCGATGCGGGATTTTCCCTCGCCGCCCTTGCCGGTCATGACCAGCATTTTCTGCGCCTTGGTAGACGGGATCAGAAGATAGCCGAGATATTCCTGCAAGGTCAGAATGTCCTCCGGGATCAGCAGACCGTCCAGAAATTCCAGCCACTTGGTCGGTGCGGGGGCATCGGGCTGGTATTCCACGGGGAGCCGGTTCAGGCAGAGTTCCTTTTCCGGCACAAATCCCCGCTCGTCCAGAAAGTAAGTCCCATTCTGGAGATGGATGCGGTCAAGCTGGGGTTTCCATTCAGGGGTATAGGTTTCGATACGGAGTGCGTCCAGAACCTGCTTCTCCTTCTTGGCAAGGTTGTCGAGCACAAAGTCACGGAGGTCGCTGTGGACTTCGTAGAGCAGTGCGTCCTCGTCTACCTCGCCGTTCTGGTCGAACAGCTTCTGTTTCAGGCACATCATGGGGTGTTTCTCTAAAAGGTACTGGCAGTAAGCGGTTTCACGCACTTTGCCCTTGCTGTCTACCCAAGGGCATTCGCATTCTTCCTCTTCTTCCAGTTCGTCCTCATCACGCCAATCGTCGTTCCTCTTTTTCCAGTCGCTCATGCAATCCCTCCCAATACTTCCGTAGTTCGTTTTCGGTCTGCGGGTCCGGGAGCACCGAACAGTCCAGATAATATTCAACGATGTCAAGGTTCTTTATCGCTTCAAGAAAGCAGGGGTGAAGTTCTTCTGTGGGTGACTGCGGTGCGTATCGGACCCGCCAACGCTGCAGACAGCGGTAATAGTCCAGCAGCTGCTGCCGGACGGTGGGCGGTCTGCGGGGAGCAAGCCGCACCTTGCCGTCGGCAAGTGCCATGCCGAAGTCCTCCTTCAACTTTTCCACAGCCTTGTAGGGAGAAAGTTGAAAAAGTCTGCCGACAAAATCGATCACATCGCCATCCGCCTGACAGGCGAAACAGTGGAAACGGCTGTCCACCTTCATGCTGGGGTGTTTATCCTCGTGGAAGGGGCAGCACATCATACCGTTCCGGTTTACGGCGAAGCCGTATAGCTCCGCTGCCTGCCGGGTCGAGATGGTGTTCTTTACGTCCGAAAAGACAGAGGTGCTACCCTCCGGCCCAATGGGTGGGGTACAGGCGAAAGGACGAAGCCCGGTGAGGGGCGTGGGTGAGGTTGGGTTTATTCACACATCGATCCGTCAGAGTGTTGTTCATTTGACCTCCTGCTGCGGTACGGCGTGGCTGCACTCCTCCTTGCGGAAGAAGGCTTCCACGTTCTGTTGTGCGGTGCGGAGTTCACGCAGTTCGATCTGCGCTTTCTTGTAGCGGGTGTAGAACCCGTTTTTCTCCGAGGAAAGGGTCTGGTATTCGGCATCCAGCTTTTTGAGGTCCGGCAGCGTCCTGAGCCCGTTGGCCTTGAAATAGGCGCAAGCGGCCTCGTACACGGCAAGCTCTGCACGGTGCTGCTCCTTGAACTTGGCGGGATTCCGCACAGTCTGGAGCTTCTGTGCAAGAGGCTTGTACTGCCGATAGACCACAAGATGCCCGCGCAGCTCCTTGAGGGAGACCATGCGGGCATCCATGTCTTTGACCACCGTCAGTGCATCGTCGTGCTGGGTTTGCAGTTCGGCAATGCGCTGGTGCAGGGCATCTTCACTGAGCAGCTTTTTCTCCTGCAGGAGACACAAGGTCTGCGACCAGCGTTTGAGGTTGAACTTTTTCGCCCAACGCTCATAGCCGATGCCCTTGCCCGCAGCAACGTTCGCCTGAATGTCAACCAGTTTCCTGATCTTATCCGGTTTCTTCTCGCTGCTGGGCTGGATGATGGCGGCAAGCTGGATGTTCTGGGAGAGGGCGGTCAGCACCTGTTCCTTTTCCAGCTTCTTGCTCAGTTTCTTGGCGGTGATGAACTTTGTCCGACCGGGCGGGCAGTAGCTCAACCGCCCTCGGCTCTCTTTCACGGCGATGCCGTGTTCCTGCATGAGCAATGCAGAAAATTCCTCGAAGGTGGTGGTCTTGTTCAGCACAGCGTAGATCTGCTTTCGCAGCTTGTCCAGCTCGGTCTGGTAGACGGTCTGGGTGGGCTGCTGCCCTTCGGCGGCAAGTTTGGCGTTGGCATGGTCGAGGCGGCGTTGTCCGCGCCGCTGCGCCCAATACTCGCGCTCCGAAACATGGTCGCCTTGGGCTTCCAGCAAATTGATCTGGTTCAGATCGGCTTGCTTGCACATCTCCATGACAGCGACACGGAGGTGCCGGAGCATGGCAGAGGTGCAGCGGTGCTTCTTGCCCGCTTCCCAGTCGCACGGCTTGTCCATGAAGGTCTGCCGTTCCACGGTGCGGACACGCAAGCTGCCGATGACGATGTGGACGTGGATGTTCCCGGCACTGTTGTGACCGTCCGGGTGGGTGCAGACGATGGCGGGATGACCGGGGAAGTTGTCCTTGCAGAACTGCAAGCCAAGGGCTTGTGCCTTCTCCATGGTCAGGCCGTTCTCTACTGCGTCCTTCGGGTCGAAGCTCACAATGTAGTGATGGGTCTTCACGTCCTCCCGCCCGCCGTTCTTGCCGTACTTGCGGTTGGCAATCAGGCAGGCCATAGCAAACGAAGATTCGCCGCACTCAAGGGTGTCGAGCAGGTACGAATCCCGCAGCTTGGGTCTGCCCTTCTCATCCAGAATGGGCAGACCGGTGTACTCGTTGTGCTGAAAGGTGAGATAGCTTTCGGCGGCGGCATAGTTAGAGTTTTTCGAGGTCAAATGCTTGATGGTTGCCATACAGTTCACCAACCGTTTCTTCGGCTTTCAGCCGAAAGTTCGTGAGTGCGGACAGTTCCTCCAGAATCTGCGCCCGGAGCTGCTCGGTGTCTTTGCCGCCGGAGTTAAAGTGCCGTGCAAGCTGGTTGAGGTTGCTTCCCACCTTGCTGCACTGGGCAGACAAGGTAGCAAGCGCCGCCAGTGCATCCTCGCCGCCCTGCGCCACCACAACGGTGTGCTTGACGTTCACGCCGTACAGGACGCGGCGGACGAGTTCGGACTGGGTGAGGTGGAGTTCTTTGCAGGCGTATGCGATCCGCAGTTTTTCTTCTGCGGTCACCCTGACTTTGATGATGTGTGTCTTTCGTTTTCGCGGCGTGTCATTGCGGTTCTTCTTTGCGTGTACATTCGGACTTTTCATTTCAGCCATATTCGACCTCCTGTGAAAATGATAAATGCCCGCTCCGGGATGGAGAGGGCTATGTAATGCGACACGCCGCATTCGCACCAACGGTGCGAAGCTAGAGCAGGGTTTGGGGAAGGCACTCCCCAACAAGGATGACTGAGTGGACAGCAATTTTTCAAGCATTGAAAATTTGTGGCCACAGGTCGATACTTGCTTTCGCCCTTTCCGTGCAACACTGAAAATTTCAGAAGTCGAACCGCAATGCACGTTGAAAATTTTGCAGAGCAAAACGTGTGAAAAGGCAAAGCCCCTGCTCGTGGTCACCGTTCACGCCGAACGCAGTTCCTACCCCTGTTTTGCAGCGGCGTTGTCCGGCTCGCCCACAGAAAGTGTGAGGTCATGGCGCAGTATCTCGTTCAGACGGCTTATGTAAGATTCAAGGTTCAGTATGAAGAAAGCTGGGCGCAGTGCAGACACTACAGCCTGCTTCTTTCAAGCATCAGAATAACACTTTGAGGTTGTGCAGTCAACAACTAAAAACAAATTTTGGAAGATTGAACAACTACATAAGATTTTATTTGTGAAAAAGAAAAATACCGCCCATGCAGCGCAGCGATGGATTTTGTCGGGTGAATCGGCGGCAAAATGAATCGGGTGTGTTGCGGGGCGGTAAAAATCTTCATGGGGAATAAATCCTCGCCGCTCTGTACTTTTCTACAAAATTGGTGGGATTTGCGATAAAGGGCATCACGGATTGCGACGAGCGTCAAGATGGTTTTGCAAATTTTATTGCAGTAAAGCAGTGATAGTAAGACTTATACAAATCAAAACACCGCCCGATTCTGGTGAAGGAGAACCAGAATTGAACGGTGCAAATGGAAGAAGGAGAAAAGCGTAGAAAATCAGACGATGCAATCTGGGAGCAGCGCATGGAGCTGTGTCAGCAGTTCTTCGCAGGAATCGGAATAAATCACAAGGGTAAGCGGATTGCTCAGGTCGAGACTGTAAATGCCAAGCAGGGATTTGGCATCAATGGTATATCGCCCGGAGACTAAGTCCATCTCATAGGGATATTTGGACAGCAAATCTACAAAGTCCTTGACCTGATCGACCTGCCGCATTCTGATCTGTAATTTTGTCATAGGGTATCCTTTCTTTTACATCAGTGGGATAGAGGCAATGCAGTTCTGAATTTCCACCATGGAGGGCATTGCAGGGATTGCGCCGCCCTTTGTCGTGGTCAGACTGCCCGCTGCATTGCCGAAGCGGACGATTTCTTCAAGCTCAAATGCAGGGAGGGTACGCAAATCCTCCGCAGCTTTTCTCCGCAGCTGGTAGTGAATTGCGCCCATGAAAGCATCGCCTGCACCCGTCGTGTCCACGGTAGGCACATCATAGGTGGGAAGATGCCCTGCTCCCACAGCGTTCCGGTAATAAGCACCCTTTGCACCCAGCGATACCAGCACAAGAGATGGCCCCATTTCGAGCAGGGCTTGTGAGCCGCGGGCAAGGTCGCTTTCGTTTGTGATAAGCTGCATTTCTTCCTCGGAAACTTTCAGAAGATCCGCCAGCTTGACACCTTCCTGCATCTGGACAACGGCATCTGCCGGGTGCTCCCACAGAAGCGGACGGTAATTGGGGTCAAAGCTGACCAGCTTGCCCTGCTGCCGTGCATACCGCGCAGCTTCCAACGTGGCGGTGCGGCTCGGGTCGGCGGTCAGAGAGACAGAGCCGAAATGGAAGATGGCAGCATCGTCAATCAGATTCCTGTTGACTTCTGCCGAAGTCAGCATCACATCGGCACCGGGGTTCCGGTAAAAGGTAAAGGAGCGGTCTCCCTTGCTGTCAAGCTGTACGAAGGCAAGGGTCGTGGGAATCTTTTCGTCAATCACCAGACCGGACACATCAATGCTGCTTTCCACAAGGGTCTGGCGGAGAAAATCGCCAAATCCGTCTTTGCCGACTTTTCCGATGAATGCTGTTTTGCCGCCCAGACGGGCATTCATGGCAAGGACATTGGCGGGTGCACCGCCGGGATTCCGGGCAAACAATTCGATGCCCTGTGCATTGGTTCCGTTCGGGGTAAAGTCGATCAGGCTTTCTCCCAAAGCTACAACATCAAACATGGTATCACCTCAACCTGTTTTTTTAGCGTTCAGTTCGGACATAATCTGGTTATACGAACGCTTACTGATTCGGTAGAAGAACAGGACAATCGCTGTTATCAGCCACAGCACACCGGGAAGCAGCGAGAATGCATAGTGCATCGCATTCTGCACGGCAGCATTCTGCACCTGATTGGGGGCAAA
The DNA here is from genome assembly GCF_023347335.1 of Faecalibacterium sp. IP-3-29. Taxonomy (NCBI): domain Bacteria; kingdom Bacillati; phylum Bacillota; class Clostridia; order Eubacteriales; family Oscillospiraceae; genus Faecalibacterium; species Faecalibacterium sp. IP-3-29. The sequence continues at coordinate 423,968 of NZ_CP094471.1, forward strand.
ACTCAATGCACTCAGCACACCAGCCAGCGCAGAGGTGCCAATCGCCATGCCCAGTTTGTTCCCCAGTGAAACGAATGCGTACTGGAAACCATCGTTGCGGACACCGGTTTTCCACTCGCCATACTCCACGCAGTCGGGAACGATGGCGTAGATGGCGGTATTGAATCCGCAGAAGAAGAACTGGGACAGTGCAGCGAATGTATAGAACGGAATGGGAGAAGAAACTGCACTGAAGAAATAGAGCGCAATCAGGGAAACGCCGGTTCCGGCAGCGAAAAGGGAAGCGGTGTGCCCTTTGTTGCCCAGCTTTTCAAACACGAAGGGGAATGCCGCAGCACCCAGAATGGAGGGAACGATCAGGATCATCGAGTAGATGGTAAACAGATTCTCGTTGCCTTCCACATATTTGAAGTAATAGAGCAGGTCGGCATTGCGGCCATACAGCGTTACACCGAACAGGAACTGACCCGCCAGTGCAATCAGGTAGGGCTTGTTCTGAAGCGCTGCATCCAACTGCTTTTTCAGTGAGACTTTTTTCCGCTCCGGGGGCTGGACGACCTCTTTGGTTTTGGCAAAACAGAACCAGTGACAGAGGGTGAAGATACCGCCGTAAAGGACGGTCACCAGAAGATATCCCCGTGCTGCATTATCACCGCCAAAAGCAGAGATCAAAGGCAGGGTGATGATGTTGATGATATTGATGGCGATCATGGCACAGACGGAGCGAGAGGTGTTGATTTTCGCACGCTCCTCGATGTTCTGGGTCAGGGTGCCGCAGAGCGTACCATAAGGGATGTTCACGCAAGTATAGCCCAGAACCAGTACACAGTAAGTAATGTACATATACAGGCTCTTAGCACTGTCTGACCATGTGGGGTGCGCCCAGAACGTCAGCACGAGCACCACAGCAGTTGCCGGCGCGCCGAACAACAGCCATGGACGGTAGCGTCCCCAGCGGGAACGGGTACGGTCGCTCAGCGAACCGATCACGGGGTCATTGATGGCATCCCAGAAGCGGGAGACCAGCATCAGGAGGGACACTGCCGCCATGCTGATGCCGCAGACATCGGTGTAAAAAATCATCAAGAAGTTGCCAACGAACATCCAGCTGAAGTTGCAGCCCACATCGCCCATGCCGTAAGCGATTTTACTGATCAGAGGGACTTTGATGTTCGTATCCTGCTGTTTCGGCTCTGCTGTGTAACTCATACGGCGCGCTCCTTTCTCCTCTTGACGCGATGCTTATAATTTCTGGCAGAACTCTATTCTCTCTTTATTCGGGCCTTCGACCATGAAAAAGCGAACACCGTTTTCCCAGAACGGCAGTGACTGGATGCTGGAATGCAGCAGGTGCATCCCTGCCTCTTTTGCCGCAGCAAAGGCGGCTTCGATATCGGTCGTTGCCAGAGCTACATGGTCGATTGCTCCGGCCTTTTCCGCCGCACGATGGTTTTCATAGGTTTCGATCATCAGATCGCCAAGCTGAAGAAACGCAACGCGCTCCCCGGCGGCTTTGTTCACCGTTTCCAGCGCAGAAACAAACCCCAGCTTCTTGTAAAATACAATGGTCTTGTCGAGATCATTTGTTGGGATGCCAATGTGCGCCACACCGGTCAGAACCTGCGGAAAACTCATACCTTCGTTGCCTCCGCAATCTTCACCACTGCTTTGACGATGTTGGCCTTGTCCGAAATGCTCTTGTCCATGGCATTCTGGATGTCGTCAAAGTCAAAGATGTTGGTCACAATGCCCTTCAGGTTGATTTTGCCGGAAGCAACGGCATCGATCGCCATGGGGTAAATGTGGCGATAACGGAACACGGTCTTGAAGGTCAGTTCCTTGTCCAGTGCAAGGCTCATAGGCAGGGTCATCTCGCCGGATTTAGAGTAACCAACCAGAACGATGTTTGCGCCCTTCTGCGCCATCTCAATGGCCTGACGGGTAGTGATTTCTGTGCCAGCAGTCTCGATAACGAGGTCGCAGCCCAGACCATCGGTCAGGTCGAGAATCGTCTGGACAGCATCCTTTTCGCGGCTGTTGATCACACCGTCTGCACCCAGTTCAAGAGCCTTATCCAGACGCTTCTGCATGATATCTACAACGTAAACACGGGAAACACCCTCGGCTTTCAGCGCCATCATGGAGACCAGACCAATGCAGCCTGCACCCATGACCACCGCAGTCTGACCGGCATGAGCACCGCCCTGATTGGCTGCGTGGAAACCAACAGCCAGAGGCTCGATCAGCGCACCTTCCATGGTGCTTACGTTGTCCGGCAGCTTGAAGCAGAGGTTTGCTTCATGGGCCACATACTCCTGAAAAACACCGTCTACCGGCGGAGTAGCGAAGAACACGACATCCGGGCAGAGGTTGTATTTGCCCTCACGGCAGAACTTGCAGTGACCGCAGGTCTTGCCCGGCTCCAGCGCAACGCGGTCGCCGACTTTCAGATGCTTGACAGCACTGCCAACTTCCACGACTGTGCCGCCCGGCTCGTGGCCCAGCACGAACGGCGGCTTGACTACATAATTGCCGATCGCACCCGTTTCATAGTAGTGCATATCGCTGCCGCAGATGCCAACGTATTCCAGCTTGACCAGAACTTCGTCCTCTTTGGGTGTGGGGATCGGGCGGGTGGTGTAGCCCATCTTGCCGATGCCGTTCATGACTGCAACTTTCATTGTGCCTTTCATAAGATGACCTCCGTTTTTGTTTGTTTATTAACTTTTATAAAGTGTTTATGAATGTGACTACAAATTAACACACCGCACAACCAAAGTCAAGCCCTTTTTCGCGGATTCGGAGAACTGCACAAGGAAAAAGCGGCGGAATTGTGCAAAAAATCGAGGACGGCAGGTGCCGTCCTCGATGGGAAGGTTTATAGGTTCTGAATGAAGGCTTCGATATGGAGCAGAGCGGCTCCCAGCGCAGAGGCTTCCAGCTTATAGCGGCTGAACTTCAGGTAGGAACTGTCCGGCTCAAACGTATTACGCTCGACCAGCATTTCCCGGAGCGGTTCGCCAAACTCTGCCAGAAATCCGCCAACGTAGCCGCCAACAATTACATCACAGTCGAAGGTCATGCGCAGATTATTGACTGCTACAGCAAGGTAAGAAAGGTATTCATTCCATGCCGTTTGCAAAGCTGCATCGCCAGAGCGCAACCCATCAAAGAATAGTGCAAGATTTCCGTCAGTCAGTCGGGAGAGGACTTTTGCAGAGCAATAGGCATCCAGACAGCCCTTTTTTCCGCAGTAGCAGGGGCGGCCATCGGGAACGAGCGTGTTGTGCCCGAACTCTCCGGCACGAAGATGGTCGCCGCCATAGAGCGCTCCACCGGTCAGAATCGCACCACCGACACTGTTGCTCAGAGAAAGGTAGACAAGGCTGCGGGGGGATTCGAGGTCGCGCACTTCAGCAAGTCCGGCAGCGTTCGCGTCATTGATGAACCGGCAGGAGAACGGGATGTAACGGCTGAATTCTTCGGTAGGAACATTCCGCAGACCCAAGGCATGAGAGTAAACCAATGTCTGCCCCTCTTTGTCCAGAATACCGGGCAGCGAAATGCCGACACCCAGAATTTTTTCCACCGGGTAGCCCTCTTTTTCGATCAGCCCCTGCACGATTCCGGCAAGCATTTCCGCATAGGTGTCCGACCGCTCATAAAGACGCTTTTTACGCTCATAGCGGAGAAGGTTACCGGACAGATCGACCAGAACTGCTCCGACATGATTCTGGGTAATCTCCAGTCCGACCGCAAGTCTGGCATCCCGTACAGGAGCGAATGCTCTCGCCTTGCGCCCGCCGGTGGATTCAAAGGTGCCGACCTCCTGCACCAGTCCCATCGCCATCAGTTCTTTGACATTCTGCAATACGGTCGGCCAGCTGTTGTTGACTTTTGCCGCAAGCTCCGGCTGCGAGATTCGGTCGCAGGAAAAAATGCTGCGAATCGTTCGGATGCGGTTGATTTTTTTAACATCGCGGTTATTTGCTCCGCTGCCGGTCATGGGCTCACTCACCTCCAAGAGCAGATTCAACATTTGAAAGAAGATTTATAAAGCTCTTTCTTATTATAGAGAATCTGGAGAGATTCTGCAAGGGAAACATTTACAAAAAAGCGTTAGCCGAAAAGAGCGAGTTGCTTATGGATAAGAAGCGATGCTACCAGCTTATGGCAAACCATAGGTCGGTGGGCACCGTGTTCTTTATAGGGACTTAATCTTCCAGCCTGCCGTGCTCACAGCCAAGCGAGAGATAGTGTTCCATCTCGCCACTCAGCACAAGCTGTGCATATTCCAGTGGTTTGTTGTACAGCAGCCAGTCTAGTTCTGCCCGCTGTGCAGGGGTGTTGCCGTACTCGTCCTCCACGGCGATGCAGTCGATGGCAAGAGTGGTGCCATCCTCGAACCGAGCTTCCACCCGGTTGGTGTCCATATTGAAGCGGCAGGAAAGCAGTTTGTTCATGGTGAACCTCATTTCTATATCAAACGGTGTCTGTTCGGATGTCCTAAACCCTGCCATAAAACCGGTGGTTGATTTGTCCATTGGGCTTTGTTTTGCCCGTCTGCACATTTTTGCACACTTTTTGCACACCTGAATAGCTGGATAACGGTTGCAAAGTATTACACTGTATGCAAACAATGCGGTGTGTGCAAAGGCGTGTTTTGCGATGATGCGATAAAAATAATGCTTCTTCGAACTTTTGAAATTTGACGAATGATGCACCTTGGATTCTTTTAATCAGAGGGCCAGGGATTCGAGTTCCCTCGAGCGCACCAAAATCCCACGAAGAATCGTAAGATTCCTCGTGGGATTTTCTTTTTATTCTCAAGCTGCACGGTCTCTGCACGGTTTTTGCACACCGGCGGGAAAGCCGTGTTTTTCCTTGCATTGTCTGCATTCTGTGCATCGTGGCGGAACTTGTCGGGCCTCGCCCCGACAAGCTCAGTGGAATTTGTGACAGAGAGTGTCAAGGTTTACAAGGTGCGTCAAGATGGTTTTGCAAATTTTATTGTGATAAAGCGGTGATCGTAGGACTTATAGCATGGCGTTCAAGTGCTTTCCCGTTCAATCAATGTATTTCTGCATTTTGACAACCTGCCTATAAATCCCACATGAACGTTGTGGAATCTTCCAAAGCATCCATGGATGGTTTCTTGTTACGCATCAAACGTTCAGCTTATTACAACGAAATTCCATATAGCTGCATTGCATCTTGCGGAGGTTCTTGCTATACTTTGTATCGAACGTCACTTTATCCGATAAAAATGTTGCGCAATTTGCGCAACCAAAGGAGGCCGCTATCATGCAGCAGCTCAGATTACTTCATGGCGGAGACTACAACCCGGAACAGTGGCTGGACCGGCCCGATATTCTGGCGCAGGACATCGAACTGATGAAAAAGGCACACGTTAATACTGTGACGCTGGGTGTGTTCTCATGGTCCACGTTGGAACCGCAGGAGGGGGTATTTGAGCTGGATTGGCTGGCTGACATCATCCATAACCTGTATGCCAATGGAATCTATACGATCCTTGCAACGCCCAGTGCGGCCCGCCCTGCTTGGATGGCACACAAATACCCCGAGGTGCGCCGAGTCCGGGCAGACCGGGTCCGGGAGCTGTACAACCGGCGGCAGAATTACTGCTATACATCGCCGGTCTACCGGGAAAAAGTCCGCATTATCGACCAGAAGCTGGCACAGCGGTTCGGCAATGACCCGGCTGTCCTGCTCTGGCATATTTCCAACGAGATGAGCGGCGACTGCCATTGCGAGCTGTGTCAGGCTGCGTTCCGCCGCTGGCTCAAGGCACGGTACAACTCTTTGGAAGCCTTGAACAAGGCGTGGAACGCCCGGTTCTGGAGTCACGACTATACCACTTGGGAACAAATCGAAAGCCCTGCCCCGCAGGGGGAAAATGCCGTGCAGGGTCTTGCGCTGGACTGGAAGCGCTTTGTCAGTGACCGGCATATTGATTTTTTGAAATTTGAGCGTGATACCGTGAAAGAATTTGCGCCGGTTGCAAAGTTCACCGTGAATATGATGTACCGGTTTGATGGCATCGACTATTTCAAAATGTCCAAGGAGATCGACGTGGCCAGTTGGGACAACTACCCCACATGGCACAAGCCCAGCGAAACGGTGGAAGAAACGGCGTTGGATACGGCCCTGATGCACGACCTGTATTACTCCATGAAGGGCAGGCCCTTCCTGCTGATGGAATCCAGCCCCAGCTTTACCAACTGGCAGCCGATCTCCAAACAGAAGCGCCCCGGCATTGCGGAGCTTGCGGCTCTGCAGACGGTTGCACATGGTTCGGACAGTGTGCTTTACTTCCAGTGGCGGGCCAGCCGGGGTGCGGAAGAAAAGCTCCACGGTGCAGTCATTGGCCACGATGGGCGGGAGGATGCCCGCCCCTTCCGGGAAACAGTCGGTGTGGGCCAAAAGCTGGAAGTGCTCTCAGAGATTGCAACAGTCTGCCGCACAAAACAGGCAGCGATCGTCCACGATTGGGAAAACAAGTGGGCATTGGAAGGTTCCTGCGGCCCTCGAAATGCCGGGATGGGCTACTGGGACGAGCTGAAGCTGCACTACAATGCTCTTGCGCGGGAAGGCATTGCGGTGGAGTTCGTGAATCAGGAATCCGACCTGACGGGTTATGGTCTGGTCGTTGTTCCGATGGTTTATTTGCTGACCGATGCCTTTGCCCAAAAACTCTGTGATTTTGCGCAGAATGGCGGTACGGTCGTGGTTACATACTGGACCGGTGTGGTGGATGAAAGCGATTTGTGCCGTCTGGGTGACACGCCCTACGGCTTGACCGACCTGCTGGGCCTGCGCCGCACTGAGATCGACGGAATGTATGACGGCGAAACCCGCCGCTGCACCCCGATGGACGATTCCACTTTGCCGGAAACGCAGGCTTCGGTCCTATGCGAGGTCGCAAGTCTGAACGGCACAGACCCTGCCACACCGCTGAGCGTCTATGCCGAGGACTATTATGCAAACTGCCCGGCGGTGGCTGTCCACTCCTACGGGGAGGGCCGTGCCTATTATCTGGCAAGCCGGTTCGATGAAGCGTTCTATCGCGCATTTTATCGTGCCGCTGTAAAGGAAGTCGGCCTGAACCCGGCCTGGCCGGAGGCACTGCCGGACGGCGTTCTGGCCGCGCGGCGCGGTACGTTCGTCTTTGTACAGAACTGCAATGAACATCCGGTTGAAGTAGGCGGTGTTGCGCTGAACCGTTACGGAACGGCCGTCTGGAAAAACGGCGAGCAGGTTCTGTAAAAAGTAAAAGTTTCCCCTTTGAGCGTTCTGCCGAAAAAGCAGAACGCTTTTTGTTTGCTTTCATACTTGACAAAGCGGGCTTACCCCGGTATGCTGGGGTGGCGCATTGTTGCGCAGTTCTGTGAAAAGGAGAGGATATCCTGTGGCTGCAAAGGAAACCGAAAAAATGACGATCGAGCAGGTGGCTGATGCGCTTGGCGTTTCTAAAACAACGGTATCGCGTGCACTTTCCGGAAAGGGACGCATCAGCGAGGAGACCCGCACCAAGGTGTACGCCTATATGGGGCGTACCCGCTCCGAGCCTATTTCTGCACAGAGCGGCGAAAAACTGCGCACCAACAATATTGCCATGGTCGTACCGCAGCGGTTTATTGCGCTGGATCTGCCCTTTTTGCGCAAGTGCATGGGCGGCATCTGCACCATGGCAGACCAGCGCGGCTATGACCTGATGCTTTGCTACGCCTCCAACACCGAGTATTCACAGCTGCAGCGGCAGCTGGCCAACCACAAGGTGGACGGCGTGATCCTGACCTACGCCATGGCGGATGATCCCTGCATCGAACTTTTGCGGCAATACAAGACACCTTTTGTGCTCATCGGACGCAGCGAGGACAAGACCATCCCGCAGGCAGACAACGATCAGGTCGCGGCTGCCTGCGAGATGACACGCATCCTTTTGCAGCTGGGCGCCAAGCGGATCGCGCTGCTGGTGGGCAGTACCATCTACGCCGTCAACACCGACCGCATACGCGGTTATCTGCGTGGATTCGCGGAATTTGGTGTGCCAGTAGACCAGCGGCTCGTTCATTCCGGTGTGGAATCTGCCGGGCAGACGCTCGATGCACTGGAGGCTGCGCTGGAGCAGAAGGCAGATTGCATCCTTTGCGGCGATGATGAGATCGCCTTTGAGGTCATGCGGGAGCTGCGGACGCGGCATATCCTCGTGCCCAACGATCTGCGAGTGGCCAGCCTGTACGACAGTTCCATGCTTGCCAGCATCACGCCCTCAGTCTCGGCGGTACAGTACGATGCAGAGCAGCTGGGTAAGACCGCCTGCCGGATGCTGCTGGACCGGCTGGCCGGAAAAGAGATCGTCATGCGGCAGCTGGAAGGCCATCAGGTCATCCTGCGGGATTCTACCAAGTGGAGGGAACGCTCCCACAGCATCAAATAACGCGCTTTTTGTGCCTGCTCCTTTCCCGGAGCGGGCATTTTTGCTCTTTGCATGGCAAAGGTTGCGCTAAAGTTGCGCACTTTTGCCCATGTATCCTGATTTTACCGTCACTTTTTCCAGTTTCGACTCAACAATACCGTGAATTTCGTCCATTGACGTGAGCAAAAGAATGCGGTATCCTATGGGTACAGAAAAACAGCTGCTTGGATGCGCGCAACTTATAAGCGCAACAAAGAGCAGTCGAAGATTTCAGATTGAGAACGAAGGAGAACTGGATCATGAAAAAGCTGATTTCCCGCCGTAACTTCCTTGCAGCCATGGGTACGATGGCTGCTGCCGGTGTGCTGACCGCCTGCGGCGGTTCTTCCTCTGGCACTGCTTCCTCTGCTGCCGCTTCCAGTACGGCTGCCTCTGCTGCGGAGAGCTGGGGTGATGTGAAGCTGACCATGTGGGGCGCAGAAGAGGATCAGACCATGCTGCGCGAGATGGCAGATGCTTTCATCGAGCAGAATGCAGATAAGGGCAACGTGACCATCGAAATCGGCGTGCAGTCCGAGTCCAGCGCAAAGGACACTGTTCTGGCCGACCCGGAGTCTGCCGCAGACGTTTTCGCCTTTGCCGATGACCAGCTGAACGAGCTGGTGAACGCCGGTGCGCTGCAGGAGGTTCTGCTGAACCCGGACGACGTGAAGAGCCGCAACCTGCCTGGCTCTGTGAGTGCTGCCACCATGAACGACAAGCTTTACGCCTACCCCATGACCGCCGACAACGGCTACTTCCTGTACTATGATGCAAGCGTTCTGAGCGCCGAGGACGTGCAGAGCATGGACACCATGCTGGAAAAGGCTGCAGCTGCCGGCAAAAAGTTTATGATGAGCGTGAACGACGCATGGTACATTTACAGCTTCTACGCCGGTGCCGGTCTGGTGGCTACGCTGGCAGATGACGGTATCAACACCGTCTGCAACTGGAACGAGGCTCCCGGCGCAGACGTAACGCAGGCCATTCTGGATATCGCCGTAAACCCCGGCTTCAAGTCCGGTGCGGATGCCGACATTGTTTCCGCCATCAAGGACGGCAGCTGCTGCGCCGCTATCTCCGGCACATGGAACGCCAGCACCGCCGAGGAGGCTTGGGGCGAGGGCTACGCCGCCACCAAGCTGCCAACCTACACCCTGAACGGCGAGCAGGTCCAGATGGGCTCCTTCTCCGGCTACAAGCTGGTGGGCGTCAACCCCCACAGCGCCAACGTGGGCGTTGCCATGATGCTGGCCGACTTCATCACCAACGAGGACAACCAGATCAAGCGCTTCAACGACCGCAAGCTGGGCCCCTCTAACATCAACGCAAACTCCACCGAGGCTGTGCAGTCCGCACCCGCCATTGCCGCACTGGCTGAGCAGAGCTCCTACGCTACCCTGCAGCGGGTAGGCGCAAACTACTGGAGCTCCGCCGCAAGTCTGGGCGAGATCCTCGCCTCCGGCGACACGCAGGGCAAGACCACGCAGCAGCTGATGGATGACGCTGTGGCCGGCATCACCGCACCTGTGGCACAGTAAGTTCCGGTTTTTCCCGGCGGGCACGCAGCAGAATGCGGTGTGCCCGCTTTTTATCGCAATACAAGAAATCGGCGTCAACCTAACATCCTGTTTGCTATAACCCCCTCTGTATACCAAGAAAGGAGTTGACTTCTGTGGCAGAAATGGTCCTTACACCACCCTTGCGGGCAGATGGCCGGGAGCCGAATTTCCTTCAGAAGTTCGGTCACGCATTTGTTCACGGAGATATTTTTACAAAGCTGTCCCTCTTTGTCTGGGGTCTGGGCTACATTGGCCACGGCCATCTTATCAAGGCACTGCTGGTAACGCTGGTGCAGGGGCTGGGACTGTATTTTCTGGGTACTTCCGGCATTCCTGCGCTGAAAAAGTTCGGCACGTTGGGCACGGTGCAGATGGAGATGCAGTTCAACCCCCTTACCTTAAAGAACGAGGTCAACAACTACGACAACTCGTTTGCCATCCTGCTGCTCAGCGTGATCGCACTGGTGGTCATTGTAACGCTGATCGCTGCTGCCATGCTGGTGGTGCAGAGCAATTACGCGTTACAGGCGCAGAAGGCCGCTGGCAAAAAGCCCAACAATTTCCGGCAGGATATCACCTTGTACCTGAACGAAAAGTTCTACGTTACCCTGCTCACCCTTCCGGTGCTGGGTGTGGTGGTGTTCACCATCATCCCGCTGTTCATTTTGATCGCTGTTGCCTTTACCAACTACGATCAGCAGCATATGCCTCCCGCCGCCCTGTTTACATGGGTGGGGCTGGCTAACTTTGCTTCTCTGTTTGGCGGGCAGTCGCTGAGCCTGACCTTCAGCTACGCCTTTGGCCGGGTGCTCAGCTGGACGTTGGTGTGGGCCTTCTTTGCCACCTTCACCAACTTCTTCGGCGGCGTATTTCTGGCCATGCTCATCAACAATAAAAAGACCAAGTGCCAAAAGCTCTGGCGCACATTGTTCATCATCACCATTGCGGTGCCGCAGTTCGTCACCCTGCTGCTGGTGCGCAACTTCTTCTCGGACGCCGGCATCTTCAACACCATGATGGCCAATGCAGGCGTGACCGATTTTTTAAAGGCCATCGGTCTGCTGGGGCAGAACATGAACCACATTCCCTTCCTGACCGACCAGCACTGGGCAAAGTTCATGATCATCCTCATCAACATCTGGGTGGGCGTGCCCTACCAGATGCTCATTGCCACCGGTGTGCTGATGAACATTCCCACCGATATGCTGGAAGCCTCCACTATCGACGGTGCCTCGCCGTGGCAGAGCTTCATCCACATCAAGCTGCCCTATCTGTTCAGTGTGCAGGGGCCGGCGCTGGTAACGGATTTTGTGCGCAACGTCAACAATTTTAACGTCATCTACCTGCTCACACAGGACGTTTATATCACCAAGGATCAGGCGCTGGCTTCCTCCAGCGCAAAAGAGGTGGACCTGCTGGTCACATGGCTGTTCCGCCTGACGCAGGAGCAGTACAACTACAAGATGGCCGCCGTCATTGGCATTATGGTGTTCATCATCTGTGCCGTGTTCACGCTGGTATGCTTCCGGTTCCTCAATAAAAAGGAGGCGACGTTCTCTTGACACAGACAACTGTTTCTCCGGCACGCCGGGCAGAGACCGCAGCGCAGCTGCGCCGCGGGCGTATCCTCCGCACAGTCCGCAGCATCCTGCGGCATCTGCTGCTGGCCCTGCTGTCAGCTATCTGGCTGGTACCCATTCTGTGGCTTCTGGTCACTTCCTTCTCCACAGACCGGGGCATCAATGTGCGACAGTTCTTCCCGGCCAGTTACACACTGCGCAACTATGTCAACATTCTGTTCCACCCGGACTCTGTGGCGCAGTTCCCGCGCTGGTTTACCAACACCCTTGTGGTGGCCTGTTTCAACTGCGTTATCTCCACCTGCTTTGTGCTGATGGTAGCCTACGCGCTGAGCTGCTGCCGCTTCAAGGGGCGCAAGCTGATCCAGAACCTTTCTGTCAGCGTCAACCTGTTCCCCGGCGTGCTGGCAATGATCGCCGTCTATTTCGTCCTGAAATATCTGAATCTGACCAACTCCTATGCCGGTCTTATCATGGTCTATGCCGGTTCGTCCGGTCTGGGCTATCTGATCTGCAAGGGCTTCTTTGATACCATCCCCATCTCCCTGCGGGAAGCCGCCAAGCTGGACGGCGCATCCGATGCCCGTGTGTTCTTTCAGGTCGTTCTGCCCATGTCCAAGCCGATCCTGGTCTATACCATCATCAGCTCTTTCATGGTTCCATGGACCGATTTCGTGATGGCAAAAATGATCCTGAATTCGGGCGTCTCTGCCGACTGGACAGTGGCTATCGGTCTGTATAATATGCTGCAAAAGACCCTGATCAACAATTACTTTGCGCTTTTCTGTGCAGGCGGTGTGCTGGTGTCTATCCCCATCTCCATTCTGTTTGTCATCATGCAGAAGTTCTACGTCGAGGGCATCACCTCCGGCGCGGACAAGGGTTAACACGTTATTCTCTTTCTCCTTCACCATAAAAGCAATCCCCACAGTCCTTTTTGTGGCTGTGGGGATTTTTTTCTCAATGGCGGCAGGAAAGCAGTTTGTTCATGGTGAACCTCATTTCTATATCAAACGGTGTCTGTTCGGATGTCCTAAACCTTGCCATAAAACCAGTGGTTGATTTGTCCATTGGGCTTTGTTTTGCCCGTCTGCACATTTTTGCACGCTTTTTGCACACCTGAATAGCTGGATAACGGTTGCAAAGCATTACACTGTATGCAAATAATGCGGTGTGTGCAAAGGCGTGTTTTACGATGATACGATAAAAATAGCGCTTCTTCGAACTTTTGGAATTTGACGAATGATGCACCTTGGATTCTTTTAATCAGAGAGCCAGGGATTCGAGTTCCCTCGAGCGCACCAAAGGAAAACCCACGATTCACCGTTTCAAATGCGGCTTGGATCGTGGGTTTCTTTTTGTTATATCCGCCCGGCGGGGCTTGAAAAGTGCGACAGAAATGCGACAGCTTCAAAGGGGCTTTGTGCGCATACCGGAGCACCTGCCGGAGGATTTAATTAAAAATGAATGACGTGGGGGCATCTGGCGGGCTGAGGGGACTCTAAACTGTTCTGAACCCTTATCCCACTATGGCCAGCGTGAAAAACGCCGCCGCACGGTTCAACGTGACACCCGAATATGTCCGCAAGCTCTGCCGAACGGGCAAGATCTGCTATACGGCCATCTCAAGCCGAAAGTGGTTGGTCAACATGGACACGCTGGCCCAGTTCTTCGCACAGGGAGAGCCGGTCAGAGAGGATTCGCAGCAGGTCACGAACGGCCTCGTGCTGGACTCAGACATGCTGCTGGATGACCTGATCGACCGCTGGTTTGAGGAATACGCCAACAAGCAGCTGAAGGCCAAGACGCTCTACGATTATAGAAGGATGCGTGGCCGGATCAGCGCCGGACTCGGGCATCTCAAGGTGTCCAAGATCAAGCCGGCGCATGTGATGGCGTTCTACAACAATCTGGAGGAGAGGGGAGTCCGCCGGGACAGTACCTACACTGCCACGAAAGCCCTTCTGAACCTGCTCCCGCGTGGAACTCGGGGTGAACTGGCGAAAAAGGCCGGGATCGGTCAGGACACCATGCGGATGGTCTATGCGGGTAAGAGTGTGAGCCGAAAGACGGCGGAAAAGGTGTCCGCTGCAGTGGGGCTGGCCTTCTCAAAGGCGTTTGTGGAGCATACCAAAAAGGACGGGAAGCTGAACAACAACAGCGTCATTCGATACCAGGCCATGCTCTCCAGCATCTTTAAGAAAGGGGTTCAGTGGGGGTTGATCAACGAAAATCCGTGCTCCCGTGCAGAACACCCCAAAGCCGAGGAAATCGATGTTCGGGTGCTGACCGAGGAAGAGATCCCAAAGCTGTTGGATGCCCTCTTGGATGCACCGCCGCAGTACAGCGTGATCACTCAGCTGGCCTTGCTGCTTGGTGCCCGGCGGGGTGAGATCTGTGCCCTTCGCTGGTCGGACATTGACTTTGAGAAGGGGACGCTTTCCATCAAGCGGACAGTCCAGTCCATCCCCGGGATATGCCTTGTGTTCAATGCACCGAAAACCAGACGAGGCAAGAGATGCCTGCGCATAGGAGCGGATTGCGTGGAACTGCTGCAGGAGTACCGGCGATACCAAAAAGTAGAGAGGTTCCGGATCGGCTCAGTGTGGGTGCGCAAGGTCACACTGGAAAATGGCAAAGTGGTGGATAACGATATGCTATTCACGAAATGGAATGGAGAGCCGATGGACCCGGATATCATCTCGTCCTGGTTTCCGAAGTTTCTGGAAGCACACGATCTCCCATCAATTCACTTCCACAGCCTCCGCCATTCGAATGTCAGCATCCTGATTGCGGCACATGTACCGATCACAACGGTCTCCGGGCGGCTTGGACATGCACAGACCTCAACCACGCTGAACTACTATGCATCGGCCCTCCAACTCGGCACACATCTTCTCCACAAGGAAGGGGTCGTCCGTGCAATCGGCAGGCTTGTCCTTGGTGGTCAGGATATGAGCAGCCTTGTGGAGCGTTTCGGTTTCACTGCAAAAGGCCCCACACACCGGCACTGGTCGGCATGCAGGGCGTATTTATGATTTGAGGGGAAATTACAGGGCGATCATTGTGTTACAGGTGCCAGCTCATACACACGGTCGAACTGCGCACGGCGCGCTGCCGACAGGTGGTGGCTGATGAGGATCAGTGTCAGGTCGGGATTGGTAAGCAGGCTCTTTTCCACAAGGTCGGCGTTTTTCTGATCCAGCGCACTAGTGCCCTCGTCTACCAGCAGGATGGAGCGATTGTGAATCAGGGCACGGGCAATGGCGACACGCTGCTTCTGACCGCCGGAAAGATTACTGCCATTCTCACCTACAACGGTGTCAAGGCCATCGGGCATGGCGGCCAAATCTGCGGCAAGGGCACTGCCCTGAATGGCCGCATGCAGCTGCTCTTCCGAGAAATCTTCACCCAGTGTGATGTTCTCCCGAATCGTAGTATTGAACAGGAACACATTCTGCTCAATGTAACTCATCTGTTGCTGGAGCTGAGCGGGTGTAATGGTGTGAATGTCCACATCGTCAAACGAAATCGTACCGGTGTAGTCCGGCAGCCAGCCCAAAAGCAGCTTGAGCAGAGTGGATTTTCCACAGCCGGAGGGTCCTGTCAGGGCATACTTTTTGCCCTTTTCAAAGTGGAAGGAGGCATCTTTCAGGATGGGCTTTTTCTCATCATAGCAGAAAGAAACTCTATCTACCGTAATGGAGTCTTTCAGCGGTGACATAGGAGCAATCTCTTCCGATTTGGAATCAGTATCGACCGTTGGCAGCTTGCAAAAGTAGGGCTTGCTGGCTGAGAGGGAGAGACGCAAACCGGCCAAACTGTTAAAGCCGTTTGCCACGCCTCCGATCAGATTGACACCACCTGCAAGTGTGCCTGTGGTGACAAGCCCCATGCTGGTCAGCACAGCAATCAGCACAAGCGAACCGAGCTGAAGTGCGACGTTGATAAAGCCAATCAACGCCTCCATGCGAGATTTGCCATAGCTCAGCTGGCAACTGGGCTTTTCGATGTCATCGCTGATCCTATTTCCCTGCTGGAGAAAGAGATTTCCTCTGCCAAAAAACTGGAGTACGTCAAAGCCTGTCAGAAGGTCTTTCAAATGGTTGATGGCGGCAGTCTGCTGTACACCGCAGCTTTGCCCCAGTAGTTCCAGCTTCTTCTGGAACAGTTTTGGGGAGAGCCAAAGGACAACTGCTGTGATCACGGAAAAAACAACCAACGACCAATGCAAAAAGGCAAGTCCCAAAATGCTGAACACGATCTGCGCAATTCTGCCTACACAGCCGAAGAAGGGGATCCACGCAAGCTGTTCTAATTGCTTCATATCATTGGTCAGCCGGGCGAGATATTCTCCGGTGTCGGACTGATGAAAATCGGTATGGCTCTTGCGCAGGAAGGAGTGATACAGCCCATCTCGCACCGTATTGTTCAAAGCGCGAATTGTTTTGGTCTGACAATGCTCCTGTAAAGCAGTAAAAAGAAAATAGCCTCCCCAGCAGGTCAGATCAACTGCCGTCCAAAAGATAGTACTCCGCAGATCCAGCAATACCACGGCATCAAAAATCTTCATCAAGGCAAGCTGAATCAGAGCCTGAGCACCATAGGCGATGATGGCAAACAAGCAGGTGAGGGTACTGAGCCTCCATTGCTTTTTCAGATAGTGTATCATTGTTTCCTCCATGCGTATGTCAAAGAGCTTAGAATGCATTTCATCTGCTGTTTCTGTATTTTATCACAAAAGATTTCAATTGACCATATCGTCTGGTGTAATAAAAAATTACATGGGACGACAGGTTTTCATAAGAGACGCTTGCACACATGTACAAAATCTAGTATATTACAATTATGGCAATACTAAAGTTTGGAGGGAATTGCTAAATGCAGAATTACAAATTGGGGGAGTATATCCGCCAGCGGCGTTTGGATCTCGGGTTGACACAGGAGCAGGTTTGTGCAGGCATTTGTGAATCTGTTACATTGTCCAGATTTGAAAACGGAAAACAGACCCCCAGCCGAAATCGAATCAATGCGATTCTGCAGCGCCTTGGTCTGCCGGATGACCGATATTATGCGCTGGTAACACCGGAAGAACTGGAAATAGAAGCACTCAAGAAGGAAATTGTTTCCTGTAATGCGCTAAAGTGCGTTGAGGAAGGCTTTGACAAAATAAGTCGGCTTGAGAAAATTGCAAAGCCGGATGATCAAATCACACAACAGTTTATTCTTCGATCGAAAGTCCTTTTGGGAGGATTGGATAAAAGATATTCAAATGACGAACGGATTCAAATGTTGTTGCAAGCCATTCGGATGACCATACCGGATTTTCAACTGGACAAAATTGAAGACTTTCTCTTTACATTGGATGAAATGAAACTGGTCAATCAAATTGGAAATGCGTATTCTTTGAGCGGTGACAATGAAAAAGCAGCCGATATTTTCTATCGACTGCTTCAATATATAAGAAAGCATCTTCCGGAAACGGTTACTTCAAACAGGATGCTTCCCTTGGTTTTGTATAATTTTGCCAGATCGTTGGATTTGTCGCAAAAGTATGAGGAAGGCGCAAAGGTGGCAAGATACGGAAAAGAAGCATGTATAAAATATGGACATTATCAGGTGCTTCACTCGTGTTTGGAAATCGAAGCTGAATGCGACTTCTTTCTTGGAAAAAAGGAGGAGAGTGTCGAACGCTATCGGGAAGCTTTTTACATTTGCAAAGTCATGGGATATGAAGATGATTTGCAGATTATCCGCACAGAAGCAGAAAAGTATCTGAACATCTTATTTTGAATATCATGTAATGTCGTTCTGCGGTGTGGCGGCATCTGCGGATGGAGTAGGACATTCCGGTTTAGTCCTGTATGTAAACGGTGAATATCGGGATGACTCTGACATTGGCAAGCTGATGCACGACTTCAACTGTACCAGCGCCGATGATATGAATTTTGAGATCCTTGCCGAGAAGACCCGGTATCTGAAGGAAAATCCGAAGGGAGTGAGCGAAATGTGTAAAGTGATGGAAGATCTGCGAGATGAAAGCTATGCAGAAGGCCGTGCAGAAGGTCATGCAGAGGGTCGGGAAGAACAGGCTCAGATGACGGCGAAGAACCTCTATGAGCAGGGTCTGACGATAGAGCAGATTGCAAGAGCGATTGACTTCAGCATGGAGACAGTGGAAAAGTGGCTCACGCAGAAAGCCGGATAAGAGAATAACCGGAATGGCCAGTGTATTGTACGATTTGCGTATGATATGCTGGCTTTTTGTTTGGCGGAAGTCAGAGGTAGTCAGAAGTGGGGTGGGGGTGGTTGAAAATCTGGAGCCGGGGGTCATTCCGGCTGAAGGGAAGAGTTATCTGTTCTCCCCAGTCCAGGACAAAATATGGTGGCTGTTCAGAGAAAACACGTTGCCACAAAGAAAAAAGGCACCCGACGTTTAAATCGGATGCCCCATTTTGGTTGTTATGCAAAGTTTTTCCAGACGAGATTTCCCCAAGGCTGCATCTGCTTGAGGCGCTCCGGGTGGGTCAAAATCGCTATATCCGGCAGATGTCCAAATCGAATGCCACCCGGCATTACAACCCCCAATGTTAAAAAGCATGTGGTTTCGTTAGGTGGGCACTTATTTTCGTTTTAGAGTGAGGGTCAAGCTTGTGACAATTTGAAGAAATTGTTCCTTTTCGGAACGGTCTGCCACGATTTTAAGCATGACGATGCCGTAGAGTGTGGTGTAAAGAATAACTTCCAACCCGAACGTCAGGAAGGAACCAGCGCTCTCAGATACCAGAAAATGCTTGAGCAGGAGCGCCCCAGTGGTCAGCAAAAGTGTGGCGATGATAATGGGCAGAGTCTCCTTCCAGAATTTCCGGATGTCGAGACCGGCTCGTTTTTGAAAGTACCAGTTCATGATCAGGCCGCTGGTCAGGAACATCGAAATGCTAGTGGAAAGTGCGGCACCTACAATTCCAATCAATTTTGTAAACAAGACAGTTGTTACAATATTCAGGACAGCGCTCAGGAAATAAATCTTTGCACGAAAGCCATACTGTCCCTTGATCTGTAGAATGCAAAGCCCGAGATTCTGCGCAAGATCGATGGAAAATGGAAGCATGACGATGATCGCAACCCAATAGGCTTCTTCGTAGCCTTCTCCGACCCACAGCAGCAGAAATTCACGTCCGAAAATGATGAAGCCGGATAAAACCAGAAGAATGATGTAGAAGGTGATCCGTCCTATCCGGATGAACAAATCCGATACTTTCTGCAGACCGTTTTCTTCTTGATACAAGGCGCTGACTCTGGGATAGAAAACACCTGAGACCTGTGTGCCAAACTGCATATACATCATGTAAATCTGAGCACCGACAGAATAAACTGCAACGACTGCGGTGTTGAACATTCGTCCCAGAATGATCTGATCTGTTTTCCAGAAAATCTGATCCGCAATGCTTCCGAGCAGGATGGCCGCAGAAAGGCCGAGGATGCTCTTCACGATCCGGGAATCTTTGGGCTGTTTTGTGATCTGGATTTTTAGTTTTCGGGTCACATAGCCATACCGAATTCCAATGGTCAGGAGGTTCAGAAGGACGATCACCACCGAGACTGTGATCGCATACGGGATCCGGCTGACGCACAAAATGACCAGAAGCGGTTGTATGATCTGCATCAGGATGGATAATATCCGCAAAAAGGTGTACTTCTCATGCCCGGTAAGCACAGTCAGATAAACCGAACCCTGCAAGGTGAAGGTCATATTTACGAACAGCAGGATCAGAATGGCAACGCTTTCGTTCAGTTCCGAGGTACTGAATGAACCGGCGTAGAAGCTCCGGAAGGCAAACACCACGGCGATTCCGACCAGATCCAGAATGAGAGCCAGAAAACGATAGATGTTTCTTGCCATCGACAGAGTCACAGCGGCTTCTTCATGGTCGCTGCGCCCCAATGCATTACAGTAGTTTCTTAGAATACCGGCCGACACACAGGATTCAAAAACGGTGACATAGGAAAAGAATGAGCCGACGATCTGATATAATCCGTACTCACTCTGTCCAAGAAAGTGAAGAAGAACCGGGACGTAGATCATGCTGACAACTACGCTTAGGAACACTTGTATGTAGGATAATGCTGCGCCTTTTTTTCGTTCGTTCATGATTTCGAAGAATCTTTCTGAAATATTTTTTCTAAAGAAAAGAAATCAACTCTTTTTGCCTAAGAAAAAATTCAATATGTATACGGTTGAACATAAAAAGGTTATATTCTTGTGTCGAATCAAGTAACAGATAACACGTTCTTTGATATCTTCTGGATTGCAAAAAAGTGCACCGGTTTGAATATTTTTATCCGATATGAGTTTTGTAAAGGCCTGCTTGATATCGGAATATTTTACTCTTTCTCCATATGCAGTATTTCGGATAGACCACCAAAGAGCTATATATGTTCCATGATATATTTGAGGATAGTCATCTAAAATACCTTTTTCCAGTAAAAGCGATACTTTTTTTGCATAAAGCCTTCGTTGGCTTTCAATGGTCATTTCCATCCCCACTGTACCTTTAGAAGATAGTGAGCCTGAATTAGATATTATATGATATAAATATAAGTGCTCATGTACAATAACGATCTTATCGCAGTGGCTGTAACATTCATAAATAAAAAGAGTATCCTCACCCAAAGAAAGATCTTCTGGAAAGAAAATATTGTTTTCAACTACAATTTTTTTAGGGATAAGTTTCGCCCAAGGACCTGCAAATGCGATCCTATAATTCATCGGGTATGGAATCATGCCAATTCCAATGGCTAGGCCATCTTTTGGCTCATAAATTTCTGTAGGCATTTTTATTCCATCGAGAATTTTACCGTCTCGCACTTCTTTGAACCCGGAAATAACAATACTACTAGGTGAAACTGCATTTTTTATTAATGTTTCAATGTGCGTATTTAAAATAGTATCGTCTGAATCAACAAAAAGAAGCCAATCCCCATGAGCCACATGTATTCCAAGATTTCTTGCAGATGATACACCACCATTTTCTTTTCTAATTAAAAGAATACGACTGTCTCTATCTGAATAAGTTTGAATGATTTCACTGGTTTTGTCTGTGGAACCATCATCTACAGTAATAACCTCAATATCAGAATATGTTTGATTTAAAATACTCTCAAGGCAGGAGCCAATTGTTTTTTCGCTATTGTAGCATGGAATGATGACTGAGACCATATTTTCCTCCAGTAGTTAATTCCAGTTAAATTGGTATATTTTCAGGAATGTTGCATTTACATTTGCAAATCGCACAAAAACCATGAAGAAGAAAGCAAAACATAATATCGCAGCAAGCTTCCGACTTTTTGATTCAAAAAGTTCTGGGAACTTGGCAATGGAATAGTGATTTGCAATCACAAAATATTCCGTCATCCGTACTGCCAGTGCCTGCGGAATAGAACCAATTAAAAAGCAGAAAGCACTGATATAAAGATATTTTCTTCCCTCCGGAGAAGCGTTCTTCCGGTATTCCAGGTACAGCAGAACCAGAAAAAAACCTCTCAATGCAAAATTGACGATGTTGGAACGCTCACCGGAAGCGTTAAGATACATGCCGTACCGCGGATCAAGTGCAGCCATAAAAGCGAGCATAAATGAGATGATTTTTGTTCCGGCAAAGAATAAAATTGTTCCCAGAAGCAGTGCCCCGGAGACAACTTTTTTGATCGGGAACCGTTTTATGATTTTCAAGGCAAGAATAACAGCGATTGCAATATAGGCAGAAGTATGCAGTAAGGTGGCAAGATAGAGGAGCAGAATTTTTTTCAACCATGGGTGGCGTTTGAATGGATGTTCCAAAACATACCAGACCAGCAGGTCTGCAAGATTTTGCCGAAGCAGGACACAGAAAAACCACACCATCTGCTGCGACAGATAGGAAAACATGAACAGCGATTTTTCCTGCACAGTGAGTTCCATATCATGGAGAATCACAGCCAGAAGGAGGAAGCTCAGTGTCACATAAAAGACCTGAAATACGATGTAATCAACTGCAAAGGTTTTGATGAAGGAAGCAAGCAATGTGAAAAGCCAGCCGAAACCCCACTCAGCCTGAATGTCTCGTTGAAACACAAACGGATTGAACTCAAATTGTGATAATTTTGGAACCGCAGTATAAAACCACTGCTGATACACATAGGCATCACTTCCGCCAAGATTTACATTACGGAATGCCATCACAAACCACAATATGAAAATTGATGCCCCAAACAGAATTTTTGACTGTTTCGGCTTGCACCATGCGGAAAGAAACAATACCGCATCAATGACCAGAAAATAAACCACCGCACACCCTCATTATTTCAAATATTTTTTCTTCCAGTAAAAGTACAGCATCCAACCGGGGATTGCTGTTAAAGTCATCCCGACGGGTCTGCCGCTTGTTGATAGTGCTTTTGCAAACGAATAGCCGGCGCACCTTGCGTACACCCAATAGAGCAACATCTCTTTGACCCGGACTTTCAGGCAGACTTCATCGTTCAGGTAGCTGCGGCAGTCATCCATCATTCCAAGGGGGCTTTTCATTCGCAGTGCACGGCCGCTTTTTGTCAGTCCGCCTTCCAGATATTCGCAGATGTAAATGGTTTTATTGCGATACACCGTCTTGTAGTTCAGGGCCATCGTATTCCAAAGCCAGCTTTCCGCCATAAAGCGCTCGTTCGGATAAACTGGGAATGGATATTTCTTGAATAGGTCAGCTCGCACGATTTCACAATGATCGCCCCTGATGCCCTGATTTACCCGGTAATGAAGATGGTCAGCTACATAAAAATCTGCTGGGTTTGCAACACCTAAATGTGTGCCATCTTCCTTGCCTATGAAATAGCTCATGCCGCAAAGATCGGGTCGATTCCGATAACAGGGCCATTCCCGCTCGACTGTTTCAACTGCATCCGGTGTCAGGTAGTCGTCGCTGTCCAGAATGAGGACAACATCACCCTTGATATAAGGATGAGCTGCATTCAGAGCGGTATGCTTTCCGCCGTTTTCCTTTTTGTGGTATTCCCACTCAAACGGAAGATTCTGCTGCTTTAACGTTTCCATATACGCTTCGGTATCATCTGTGCTGCCATCATCGATGACAAGCCACTGGAAATCCGTTCTGGTCTGTCTGCAAAGGCTGTCGACAAGTTTGGGCAATGTATTGACACGATTATAGGTCGGGGTCAGCACCGTTACCATCAAACAATTAAGCATTTCTGCTTCCCTCCAGAGTTGATTCATAAATGGACTTTATGGCTACGGTATAGCGCTGCATATCCGTATATTGCATGCTCTTTCCAACCGCATTTGCGGAACAGCGGCAATAAGCATTTTCATCCTGCAGCAGTTTCAGGATAGCGCTGCAGTACTCGTCGATCGTTTTGCAAACCGCTCCACAGGTTTCGTCCACAATATCTGCCAGCCCGCCGACACCGCTGCACACAACAGGCTTGCCAAGGCACATGCCTTCCACGGCAGCCAGACCAAAGCCTTCCCATGCAGAGGGCATGACCATGACTTTGCCGGCATTCAGATAGGGGTAAGGGTTGCTTTGGAAACCTGCCAGTTCAACATTGCTTTTCAGTCCGTTTTGTCGGACATAGTCATTTACCTGGGGCATCAGCTCGCCGTCACCGATCATGCGTGCGGTGATCTGTGGCCGCTTCTCCCGGAGCCTCTGCACAATCTGGCAAAACAGGAGGGGGCACTTCGGATCGGTCATCCGCCCGAGAAAAACCAGATCGACCTGTGCACAATTGCACGTTTCCTGCGCCTTTTGCCGGACGTCGGCACAGTTTACCACATTGCCGACCACGGTGTTTTTTTGTTTTAGAAGCCCCCGGAAGATGTATTCCGCTTCAATGGAATTCGATACGCTGATTACATTTCGGATGCGGGGCAGTGACAGTGCCAGCGCAACAGACTGCGGACAGACCTTCTTCAGCCAGAGCGGGTTGTTATGAAAATGTGCCACCACCGGAGTTTTTCCGGCCGCCCATGCGGCACAGGTCGCCATACTGAAATCATGTGCATGGATCAGGTCGGGTTTCAAGTCCCGGATTGCCCTCCGGACGGCACCGACAGAGGTGTTTTCCAGCGGATAAAACTTCAGACCTCTGGCTTCCACAACTTTACGGATCGGGCCATCCGGAGAGGCATAGATCATCTCTGCTTCCGGGAAGAGCGACATAATCGTAAGCACTACATTCTCGGCACCAGAATATTTTGTGCTTTTCAATAAGTGAAGAACCCTCATTTTTCTTTCAGTCTCCCAGCAGTTCCGTATAGATCTTCTTCATCTGCTCACTGACGTTCCGTACATCGTACTGTTCCAATATCTTTTTGTTCCGGGTACACTCCTGCCTGACCTGAACGCCATCCACAACATCGCACATCAGCTGACATAATGCGGCCTCATCCGATGACTCAAACAGATAACGGCTGTCTGGCAGCAGGTCTACATTTCCACGGATGCGGCTTGCAATGCAGGGCAGGCCCGCCGCCATGGCTTCCATCAGGGAGACAGACAGCCCTTCCCGGAAGGACGGAAAAACGAAACAGTCGCAGGATCGCAAGATTTCGCTGACATCCGTTCGAAAGCCAAGAAAACGGACTCTGTCCGATACTCCAAGCTCTTCTGTCAGTTTCAAATGTTCCTGCTTCAGCTCTCCCTCTCCGCAAATGAGGTAGTAGCTGTTTGCCATATCCGTCTTTGCAAAAGCCCGAATCACAGTTCTATGATTTTTGTTTTCATTCAGCTCCCCAACGGACACAAACACAAACGCATCTTCCGGGATGCCCAGTTCTTTCCGCTTTGTGGCTCGGTCCACCTGCATGGAAGAGATCTTCTTCACATCCACGCCGATTCCGGGTACATAGTACGCCTTGCCACGCAGGGGGAATTTCTGTGCGGCAGCGTAATCCTCCTGATTGATGGTGATCTGGGCATCGGTATAGCGGGCCAAAAAAGTCTCAGCGGTCTGGTAGATCAGCCGGTTTTTCAACGGACAGCCTTTGTAGAAGTGGAAGCCATGGGCCGTATAGAGTACCGGTGCCGTGTGTGCGGCATTAGCAGCCAGACGCGCCAGTGCACCTGCCATCGGAGTATGACAGTGAACTCCGGCAAACATCTCGGTCTGCATCAGATGCTTTAGTTGTTTGTATGCTTTGATATTTGCTGAAATGTTGTAAGGAGAACGGACAAAATCCACCTGGTGCAGAATGACACCATGCTCACGGATTACCTGAACTGCATCCGCATACATATCTTCATGCTCAAAATTTGTTGCATAATGGACCTCATATCCCATGCCCTGCAGCAACTTCACATCGTTCAACTCAAACTGCACCAGAAACCGGCTATAATGGGCTACAATTAAAACTTTTTTCATTTGTTTGTATCCCCCATCGCCGTAGTCTGACCCTCTGCCACACCTTCCGTGCTTTCCGGCATAAACAAGATCTTCACGGTCGCCAGCATAATTTTTAGATCCTCAATCAAGCTGGGATGGGCGATGTACATCAGATCCATCTGCAGTTTATCGTAAGGAGTCGTATTGTACTTGCCGTACACCTGCGCGTAACCGGTCAAGCCAGCCTTGGCCTGAAGCCGCAGTGCAAACTCCGGCATCTCTTCACAGTACTGGGCAGCAATCTCAGGCCGTTCCGGGCGGGGGCCGACGATGGACAAGTCACCCTTTAGGATATTCAGAAGCTGGGGAAGTTCATCCAAACGGCAGGCACGAATAATATGGCCGACCTTCGTGATACGGTCGTCCTTATCGCCGGTGGAAAGGCGGGCCACGCCGTCTTTTTCTGCATCCACCCGCATGGAACGGAACTTGAGGATCTCGAACTGCTTGCCGTCTTCGGTCAGGCGCACCTGCTTGTAAAATGCAGGACCACCATCAGATTTGACTGCAATAGCCGTAATCAGAAACACCGGACTCAGGATAACCAGTGCCACCAGCGAGATCACAATATCCATGGCACGCTTGACAAACAAGAACTCCGGGCTTGCCATGTAGCGGCCCACACGCAGCATAGGCAGATGGAACATATGCATCGGCTGGGCACCGCTCATAATCACATCGCCCACACGAGGGATCACGAACACATTGATACCCTGTCCCACACAGTATTTCAGGATGATATTGCGCTCATGGCTGTGGACACCGCTGATGAACACGCTCTGCATTCCATCCAGCAGGCTCAGGTCGTTCAGGCATTCCTCAACGTTCAAGGTCATCTTGACATCGTATTTTTTTGAAAGACCGTACTCATTGATGAGCTTTTCCAATCCATGACGAACATCATAAACGACTGCAGTCGGCTGGGCCTGGAATGTATTAAAGTACCATCCATGCGCCAACTTCGCCCAGATTGAGGCCATCAGGATCTGTCCGGCAATCGCTGCGATGCCCGGCAGAAGATTGCAGAGCCGCCGGGCCATCAGGCAGATGACAATGTACAGAATGCCATCGGTTGCCATGGCTGCCAGTACCTGTCCGTAAATCAGCTCTGAGATGCGCTGCAAAGACATCCAGAACGCATCGTAGACTTTACCTAACAGAAAGAACAACACCGCAAACAGACCGATCATGGCCCAGTTGCCCTTCCAACCAAACTTTGCATAGACCTGATACGAATAATACAGCTCCCAACAAAGTGCAAACGGAATTGTGATCATTACCAAATCGATGATTTTTACGATCTTCAACATCACATCATGCTGAAATTTTGACATAATACCCCAATAACTCCTTCAATTGTTTTCTTTGGTTCTCACTCAGCCATCCTGGTGCTGCCATGAGTCGAGCTTTTTCCACTGCATTTCAACAGCATCCAACAAAGCCTCATGCTCCTCTTGCCGCAATCAAGGAGTATCTTCCATTTGAATCGTTGAGGGCATAGTCTGATTTTTTCTGCGACATCGTGATTTATTTCAACCTGTAACTCCTGTCCGACCCTTTATAAAGCCTGCGTGTAATGCGCTCCAGCTCCTGTCTCTTACGGCCTAAGTCAGAGTGAACATATCGCTGTAGCGTGATCGTTGCATTGGAATGGCCTAACAGTTCGCTCAAGGTTTTGATATCACATCCAGCCTGCAGGCAGGTCGTAGCGAACGTATGACGCAGAACATGTGGGTGAATTTTTCGGATCCTGGCCTGATTCAGGTAACATTGGATGCTCTTGCGGTAACAGCGTGGTTCTACAGGCCGTTCCTCGTTCCCGGAGAGAAACCATGTGGTATCGCTGTATTTTCTGTGCAACTTGCGTAGAGTTCTCAGCAACGGCTTCGGAAGCGGAAGTTCACGGTTAGAATGCTGTGTTTTGGGGGTCTGGATCACAACTTTTGTATGACCATTCCCACAACAGATTCGACAGACAGTGCGCCGGATTATTACTGTGCCTTCATCAAAATCAAAATCCCCCCACTGCAGGCCGCAGACCTCCCCGATTCGCAATCCAAGTTCCATTTGCAGAAGCATCCCGATTTTACGGGTGGTTGGTTCTGACAAAAGAAATTCCCGGAGAGAATCCTGTTCTGTCCGGGTCAAGGGTTGTGGTTCTGGTTTCTGTGTGTGTGGCAGTTTGACGCATATCTCGATGGGCGGCATGAGGTGCAGATGTGCAGCATACTTGCAGATTCGCCGCAGCATCCCAAGACATTCCTGTGCCGAGGATGCGCCAAGTGGCTTGTGGCTCCGGTCTGTGGGCGATAGAATTTGAAGAAAAAGACGTTCCAGCAAAGAATCCGTCATACTTGAGACCGGCAGACTGCCTAAAACAGGAAGAAAATATTTGTGCAGAGTGTACTGATAATGAACATATGTGGATTCTTTGACACTCTGCCTGATAGCCGTAAGCCAAAGCGCTGCCAGTTCTGAAAAATGCATCGACTTCCCGGAGAGCTGATAGAATCCGGACAGAGCTTTCTGCTTGATCAGTTCTTCCCGGACTTCGCTGTACGCATATCCATACAGGTACCCCCATACGGGTTTTCCTTCGGCGGTGCGCCCTTTGATATAACGCCCCTCCCAGCGGCCGTCCTTTCGCTTATGGATATTTTCTCCTCGTTTTGCCATCTGAATGCCTCCCTTTACTTGACCCTTGTTTGACTCCTTGTGAGCAAAGAAACGCTTCCGCAATTTCCATAAATTGCATTTCTTGTCTAAAATCGGATGAAATCGCATTAGAATGTTGTTTTTTCTCCGTCAATTTGGAATGATACAAGGTATTTCTATTGAAGTGCTGGTAAATTCATGATAAAATAAGGCGAGAATTGGTACAAGGCGAAAAATAAGAGGTATCTTCCATGATTCAAATGGAGGATACTCCTTGATTGCGATAGGAGGAGTATGAGGCTTTGTTGGATGCTGTTGAAATGCAGTGGAAAAAGCTTGACCCACGGCAGCATCAGGAAGGCTGATGAGAACCAAAGAAAACAATTGAAGGAGTTATTGGGGTACTATGTCAAAATTTCAGCACGATGTAATGCTAAAGTTCGTGAAAGTGATTGATCTGATTATGATCACGATTCCGTTTGCACTTTGTTGGGAGCTGTATTATTCGTATCAGGTCTATGCAAAGTTTGGTTGGAAGGGCAACTGGGCTATGATCGGTCTGTTTGCGGTGTTGTTCTTCCTGCTGGGAAAAGTCTACGATGCGTTCTGGATGTCTTTGCAGCGTATTTCGGAGTTGATTTATGGGCAAGTGCTGGCGGCAATGGCGACAGACGGCATCCTGTATATCGTGATCTGCCTGATGTCTCGACGGCTCTGCAATATTCTGCCGGGCATCGCGGCGATTGCAGGACAGGTCGTGATGGCAACCCTGTGGGCAAGATGCGCCCATACCTGGTATTTCCGGACTTTTCCGCCTCAACCCACCGCAGTGGTCTACGATGTCCGGCATGGACTGGAAAAGCTCATCAATGAATACGGCCTCTCGAAAAAGTACGATGTCAAGATGACATTGAACGTTGAAGAGTGCCTGAATGATCTGAGCCTGCTGGATGGAATGCAGAGCGTGTTCATCAGCGGTGTTCACAGCCATGAGCGCAATATCATCCTGAAATACTGTGTGGGACAGGGCATCAATGTGTTTGTGATCCCTCGTGTGGGCGATGTGATCATGAGCGGTTCACAGCCGATGCACATGTTCCATCTGCCGGTTCTGCGGGTGGGGCGCTATATGGCAAGCCCGGAGTATCTGTTTGTGAAACGGGCAATGGATATTGTGATCTCCCTGATTGCACTGATCGTTCTTAGCCCGCTCCTCCTGATTACAGCCATTGCGGTGAAATCCGATGGTGGCCCCGCGTTCTATAAGCAGGTTCGTCTGACCAAAGATGGTAAGCAGTTTGAGATTCTGAAGTTCCGCTCGATGCGTGTGGATGCCGAAAAAGATGGTGTGGCGCGTCTTTCCACCGGTGATAAAGATGACCGTATTACCAAGGTGGGCCATATTATCCGTGCCTGCCGTTTGGATGAACTTCCTCAGTTGCTGAATATCCTAAAGGGTGACTTGTCCATCGTCGGCCCCCGCCCGGAGCGTCCGGAGATCGCAGCCCAGTACTGTGAGGAGATGCCAGAGTTTGCGCTCCGCCTGCAGGCCAAGGCCGGCTTGACCGGTTACGCGCAGGTGTACGGCAAATACAACACCACCCCCTACGATAAGCTGCAGATGGATCTGATGTATATTGCGCATCCCAGCATTGTGGAAGATCTGAAGATTATGCTGGCTACCATCAAGATCCTGTTTATGCCGGAGAGCACGGAAGGCGTGGCAGAGGGGCAGACTACGGCGATGGGACAGGAGACGAAGTGATGCAGGTGGATTTTGGGCTGATAAGTATTATTATGGCGGCCTACAATGCCGAAAAAACGATTGAACAGGCAATAAATTCTGTGTTGAACCAGACCTATCCCAACTTTGAGCTGCTTGTTGTTAATGACTGCTCGACAGATAAAACTGCAGCACTGGTTGAAGCGGTTGCGAAAAAAGACAATCGGGTTCGATTGATTTCAAATAAAAAGAACAGCGGCGTTTCTTACACCCGGAAACATGGATTGGAAGAAACCAGAGGTGAGTGGATTGCTATTTTGGACAGTGATGATGCATGGAAACCGGAAAAGCTTGAAAAGCAGATTGCTCTTCAAGAAAAAACGAATGCTGATCTGCTGTTCACAGGTTCCGCTTTTATGGATGCAGATGGCAAGCCAATCGACTGGTATCTAGCTGCTCCTGCAGAAGTTACCTACCGGCAGCTGTTGAAACAGAATGTGTTGTCCAATTCCTCTGCGCTTGTCCGTAAAGAGCTATATACAAAGTACTATGCGGTAGGCGATGGAATGCATGAAGACTTTGCAATTTGGCTCAGCATCCTGAAGGATGGACGAAAGGCCTATGGCGTAGATGAGCCGCTACTCATTTATAGAATTGCAAAGTCATCGAAGTCGGGCAACAAGTTCAAGGCTGCAAAGATGAATTGGAATACATATCGGTATATCGGATTGAACCCGATAGAGGCCGCTTATTATGAGTGCTGGTATATGGTGAATGGATTCCTTAAATATAGAAACATCAGGGATTCAAAAAAGAAATGAGGATATAATGAAAATTGCAATCTTGATTCAATGTCATAAAAATCCAAAACAAATCAATTTATTGCTTGAACGTTTAAATCATCCGGATATTGATTGCTATCTTCATATTGATAAAAAGGCTGACTTTACAGATAAAATTATTCATAGGGAAAATGTGTTTGTGCTTCCGGATGAACAGCGTGTTTCGGTGGAATGGGCACAGATTTCGCAGGTTACGGCAACGCTAAATCTTTTGAATACAGCTGTTGCTGGTATAAGGGGGGGCTATGATTACTATTGGTTGATTAGTGGACAAGATTGGCCGCTTCGTTCAGCAGATAAAATTGTAAAGTTTTTTGAAGAACACAATGGCACGAATTTTGTTCAGTATTGGAATAGTAAAAACCATGGAAGTCATCAACAAAACAATTTGGATAAACGGAATCAAATCTATTTTCCAATTAAACTTATTGGCAGAAAACCGTGGCAAAAGATCATCAAGAGGGGGTGGGTTGAATTCACCGGAGGATACAATCAGACGTGGAAAATTTTCGAGAGAAAACAGCTAGGGATAGAATTCTATTTTGGAAGTTCATGGTGGGCATTAAAGAGAGAAACAATTGATTGGATTATGCAGTACATTACTACTCATCCGGAGTATTACAAATTCTATGAGAATGCAACCTGTCCGGATGAATCATTCTTTCAAACATTGGTGATGATATCGCCTTATGCAGATGAAAATACGGATTATTTGACATATTTACATTTTCAAAAAGGTGCGAACAGTCCGGATATTTTAACAGAAGATAATTTGCAGAGAGCGAGAGAAAGCAAATATCTGATTATGAGAAAAGTTGACATGAATGTGGATGACTCGTTCTTACAGATATAAGAGAATTGTATGAAAAAAATAAAAGTGTTAATGCTTGTTCCTAATCTTTTTGTTGCAAACGGTGTGGCAAGCTTTGTGATGAATTACCTGCGTAATCTCAATCATGATGAGGTGCAGGTGGATATTGCATCTTACAAAGAGGGCGACTCTGTTTATTATGCTGAGGTAGAGGCTGCAGGTGGAAAAATGTTTTTTCTGCCGGGCATAAAAAACCTTCCTGAGCATGTTAAAGTCTGTAATAAAATTTTGTCAGAGGGTCAGTATGATATTGTCCATGATAATACCTTGCATATTTCTATTCCAATGATGTGGTGCGCAAAAAAGGCAGGTGTTCCGGTACGGATTTTGCACAGCCATAATTCAAAAATGGGAGAGACACCTGCTAAAGCGTTCCGAAATCGGTTTTTTCTTCCAGTGCTGCGTTCGCTGGCGACAAATTATGCGGCATGTTCACAGCTGGCAGGCCGTGCAATGTTCGAAGATCAAGGGTTTACGGTGATTCCGAATGTGATTCAAACAGAAAAATACCGCTTTGATCCAACGATGCGTAAATCTGTGCGGCAAAAGATGAATGCTACAGACAAGTTTGTAGTAGGAACGGTAGGACGATTGGCAGAGCAAAAAAATCCATTTTTTGCAATTGACGTTTTTAAATGCTTATTAAAAAATGTTCCGAGTGTAGAATACTGGTGGGTTGGAAATGGGCCACTTGAGGAACGGGTGAAAACTTATATAGAAGAGAAAAAGCTTACAAAATATATAAAGCTTCTGGGAAGCCGGAACGATACGGTGGAATTGTATCAGGGCATGGATGCATTTTTTCTACCCAGCTTTTTTGAAGGACTTCCAGTAACAGGCGTTGAAGCACAGGCGATGGGATTGTCGATGATAGTATCTGATACAGTTACGCGTGAGATGGTATATACAGATCTTGTTGATTATGTGAGTTTGAACGATACGCCGGAGGCTTGGGCAAGTCGGCTTGAAATAGCGTTACGAAAAAATGTAAAGAGGGAGCAATATGCCGATCGCCTAAAATTAAGCAACTTCTCTAATATAGGGTGCGGAAATCGGTTAGAACAAGTCTATTGTTGGTGGATAAATGGTTAATTATGGAGGAAAGTGTGCTTGCAACAGTAGAATTTCTCGGCTTAGTGGGCTATGAAGTTTTGATAGCTTATGCTATGAAAGCATTTTGGCCAATGAATCAGAAAAAGAAGATAATTTACCTCTTTTGGGCGTTGCTTCCGTTGGCGTTAATGACAATGTTTCATAGCGAAAGCATTGGTAATGATACGCAGGCATATACAGAGTTATTTGATGCTGTATGTAATATGACATTGAAGCAAGCTCTGTCGAATGGCCGCTTCGAGAAGGGATATATGCTATTTACATATGTCCTGACAAGGTTGTTTTCAAGTCGACAATGTGTTCTAATTGCAGAAGGAGCTATTGTATATCTGTCTCTCGCTCGGTGGCTAAATAAGTGGTGTAAAGCACCGGGATTATTTGTCTGTCTAATCGTTGAGATGCTGGAAATTGATGGCTGGATGAGCATACAGCGGCAGGCACTTGCGATGGCAATATTGTTCTTTGCATATGATGTGCTGATTGAAAAGAAATTGCTTCGCTTTGTTGTTCTTGTGATTCTGGCAGCGCAATTCCATGCTGTAGCATATGTTTTTTTGTTGACATGGCCGATGCTTTGGTGGTTTGAAGAGCATCGAGTGAACTCGTTGAAAAAGAAGTGGAAGTTTGAAAGACTGATGGCAGTTTGTGCTGTTGGAATTGTTCTGCTGATGTGGCCGATGATAAACTTTCTATTGAGGATATTTCCTAAATACCAATATTACGTGGCAGGTGCGTATATGGACGGACAGGCACGACTGGCAATTGTTCTGAAAATTATTGTCTACGCACTGATGTTGATGGTTCCACGATGGATCAAAAATCAAAAATGGGAAGCAGGGCAGAGCGTAGTTGAGTTGTCGCTATATCGCATGGCACTTGTAAATATTGTAATTTTGATTGCGGCGAATCAGGCAACAATTTTAACGCGATTTTCAGGGATATTTTCTGTTTATGCTGTGGCGGAATTTTCGGAACAAGCTTCAAAGCTGAAACGTGGAAAAAATAGAAAGATCGTAACAGTTGCAGCATTGATTCTGTTTGCGCTGTATGGAGTCATTATCACAATCTATCGGACTCCAGAATGGCAGACAACATATCCGTTTGAGTGGTGTTTCTGATAAAATGTGGAGGAAGTTACGTATTGTCGAGACTCCTCTTTAGATATAACTCAACAACGATTTTGGCGGTATCGGCACTTTTATTTTGATATTAAGATTCGTTGAGACTTAGAGCTTTTCCAATTGCAAAAGAATGTTGAAATTCAGGAAAAATGAAGTTTTCTGCATCTTAGCCTGAGATTGAGCAGAGAGAAAAGAATGCGGAGGAATATGTAATTTGAAAAAAAAGTATTTGAGCCTGATGAAAGATACTTTGATCTTTTCACTCGGAAGCTTTGGATCAAAGATAATTCTTTTCTTTATGGTTCCTCTGTATACGAACTATTTAACAACAGAGGAATATGGAACAGCAGATTTAGTATTTACTGTAGCACAATTTCTTACACCAATCATGTCGGTAGTAATCCATGATGCAATTATTCGATATGGCCTGTCAAAGGACTTTAAAAGAGAGGATGTCCTTCGGGTGGGCTACTATATTATTGGAGTAGACATCCTGGTTGCTATTGCACTAGGTCCAGTTGTAGGCCTATACAAGCCCTTGACACAATGGAAATGGTATTTGAGCGTATATGCTGTGATTAGTATTGTCGACTCGATTCAATTTAACTACTTGAAGGCTTGTGGAAAAAATAGACTTTATGCGGTGTTAAGTGTCTTAAAGACTGCTTGTATGGCATCTTTGAATGTACTTCTTTTAGCAATTAAACATATTGGAGTACGAGGATACCTGTTAGCGAATATTTTGGCACTGTGTCTCACTGATTTGCTTGTGTTTATATTTGGAAAGTACGCAAGTGAGCTCAAAAGATCTGAGCATGATTCTAAGCTCTTAAAGGAGATGCTTTGGTATTCTACACCACTTATTTTAAATAACATCTCGTGGTGGGTAATACAGTCTTCTGATAAGGTTATGATCGAGTATATATTGGGGCCAGCGATGCTTGGATTATATACTGTCGCTGCAAAAATACCCGCTCTAATTAATGTTGTTATATCGATTTTTTCGCAAGCATGGGGGATATCTTCTATCACGGAATATGAAGATTCAAATGATAGTACATTTTACAGTACAGTACAAAGAATGTATTTGTTCGTTGTATGTGCTGCGTGTATTATCTATATCTCAATTATAAAGGTTTTTATGTCCTTTTATGTTGGGGTGGATTTTCGAGATGCTTGGAGATATGTCCCATTGCTTCTCGTTAGCGCAGTATTTAGTTCTATTTCATCTTTTTATGGTTCTTTATATGGGGCACTCAAAAAAACCGTTAATAACATGCTATCAACGGTATTTTCAGCAGTTGTTAATATTATAATTAATTTTATGCTGATTCCAGTAGTTGGAATATGGGGTGCTGTTATAGGAACAGTAGTAGCATATTTTTTTATTGCAATATATAGGATATTTGACGTGAGACGGTATCTGCATATTGAAATTGATTGGACTAATTATATCATCAATTGCTTTATAGTATTTATACAAGCTATATTGGTTTCGATGAATCTATATGTGTATGCTGTTTCCTTTATAGCATCGATTGCTTTTTTAATTAATAATTTCAAGTACTTTAAGAAAATTAAATTCAAAAACAGCGGATCATCCGCAAATTAACTTGTAAAGTAAATTTATTAGAGATAATACAAGGAGATTTAAACGTGAGAAAATTGACAGTTGAAGAATATAAAGCATGCGTGCTAAATGTTCTTGAAAAAATCGATTATGTTTGTCGTGAAAACGGATATACATATATGATCTGCTATGGTACACTTCTTGGCGCAGTGCGTCACAAGGGTTTTATTCCTTGGGACGATGACATCGATATTGTGATGCCAAGAGAGGATTATTATAAATTAGGAAGTTACATTATTGAGCATCCAGAGTTAGAGCTGAATTATATTGATATCAGTAATCGAAATGATACATTTTACTACTGCGCAAAAGTATGTGATTCGAAAACAATTGTAAAAGAAGGAAGATACAGGGGGTTAAAGGGTTATGGCGCTTTTGTGGATATATTTCCACTTGATTATCTTCCAGAAGAAAAGAAAGAAAGGGAAAGATACTGTCGTGAAGAATTGTTCTGGGAAAGGATTGTTCAGCATTCGGCCGAATTGACGCCCGGAAAAAGTGAAAACTACAAACAAGAGATATTGAAGAAATTGGCTTTTGTATTCTCAAGGCTGTTTAGTTCAGAGCGGATTCTTCGTAAAATGCATCAGAGGTATATCGAATTCGACAAGATTAAAACAGCTTATATTGGAATTCCATGGGATTCGCATTTTTTTAAAACCGAATGGTTTGAACATATAATAGAACTTGAGTTTGAAGGAAAACTGTTTTTTGCACCGAAAGACTACGATAAAGTTCTTAAATCCTCATATGGTGATTATATGAAGTTGCCGCCCGAAAAAGATAGGCGGTACTCACACCATTTGGAGGGGTACCGAATTGATTGATGTAGTACGACATAATCAAAAGAGCATCTTGAAGGCATTCTGTTTGCGAGAAGGATGTTTCTTGGTTTTGTGTTCACTAAACGCAATGGAGGAGTGTACATGAATAAACAAGAAAGCGATATTCTGAACGCTCTGCTACTTGAGCCGTTTATCAATCAGCGTGTTTTAGCGGAGGTTTCGGGTCATTCCTTGGGAGTAGTAAACCGTTCCCTCAAGGAACTCATTAAGGCAGGGTATCTGAACGAAGCAATCAGCCCCACAGCCAAGGCTGTGTCGGAGTACAAGAATAAGACTCCCAAACGAGCAATTATTCTGGCAGCCGGTTTTGGTATGCGGATGGTCCCCATCAACACAGAGATGCCCAAAGGCCTGTTGGAAGTCAATGGGGAGCCTTTGATTGAACGAATCATTAAGCAGCTTCACGAAGTGGGAATTCAGGAAATTTACGTTGTTGTGGGTTTCATGAAGGAAAAATATGAATACCTGATGGATGAATACGGCGTGGAACTGGTGGTCAACCCGGACTATGCCTCCAAGAATAATCTGCATTCGCTAAAACTGGTAAAAGAGCATTTGGAGAATGCATACATTGTTCCTTGCGACATCTGGTGTGACCGCAATCCGTTCCACCGCCATGAACTGTACTCTTGGTATATGGTCAGCGATCTTGTGGAGAATGAAAGCAATGTTCGTGTAAACCGCAAGATGGAACTGGTAACTGTACCAGAAAACGCTGGCGGCAATGCGATGGTCGGAATCAGCTACCTTATAAAAGAGGACGCTGATACAGTTTCCAATCGTATAGAGGAACTTTGCAAGAAGCCGCAGTATGATGGTTCGTTTTGGGAAGAAGCACTCTATAAGAAGGATCGCATGATCGTCGCAGCCCGAGTGGTGCATTCAGCTGATGTTGTGGAGATCAATACCTATGAGCAGCTCCGAGAAATCGACAGCGACTCCAACCAACTAAAAACGGATGCCATCCATCTAATTTGTGAGGCATTGTCTGCGAAACCGGAGGATATCACGGATATTACAGTCCTGAAAAAAGGCATGACCAATCGGTCCTTCCTGTTTACCTGTAAGGGCAAGAAGTACATTATGCGTATTCCGGGAGAGGGCACAGATCAACTTATCAATCGCCGTCAGGAAGCATCGGTATATCATGCCATTGCTGATAAAAACATCTGTGATGATATCGCCTATATTAACCCGGAGAATGGCTATAAGATCACAGAGTTTCTGGAGGGTGCCCATGTATGCGACCCTACCGATTGTGAAGAGGTCAAGAAGTGCATGAGCCGTCTGCGTGACTTCCATGCGATGAAGCTGAAAGTTGCGCATGAGTTTGATATTTTCGGACAGATGGAGTTCTACGAAACATTGTGGGATGGCACTCCTTCTGTTTACAAGGACTATGAGAAAACTAAGGCGAATGTCTGGTCTTTGAAGCCTTATATTGATGCACACGCAGGCGAAAAGATTTTGACGCATATTGACGCAGTACCGGATAACTTCCTGTTTGTCCAGAAAAATGGAAAAGAGGAGATTCGTCTGATTGACTGGGAGTATGCAGGTATGCAGGACCCTCATGTGGATATCGCAATGTTCTGTATTTACTCACTTTACAATAAGCGTCAGGTGGATCGCTTGATTGCAGCATATTTTACAGACGGTTGCGATGATGCGACACGGATCAAGATTTACTGCTACATCGCTGCCTGTGGACTGCTGTGGAGCAACTGGTGTGAGTATAAGCGGAATCTGGGCGTGGAATTTGGCGAGTATTCCCTGCGGCAGTATCGCTACGCAAAAGACTACTACAGAATCGTTCAGGACGAGCTGAAGAAATTAGAGGAAGGTGGAGTGCGGGAAAATGCCTAAAGTAGAAAGAGCCATTATTATGGCGGCAGGGCTGGGAAACCGGATGCACCCGGTCACGCTGACAACACCGAAGCCGCTGGTCAAAGTAAATGGCAAGCGGATGATCGATACGGTAATTGAGGGGCTGCACAAAAACGGCATTTCGGAGATATACATCGTGGTGGGCTATCTGAAAGAACAGTTCGCTCCGCTGGTGACAGAGTATCCCGGCGTTCGACTGATTGAAAACCCCTACTATGATACCTGCAATAATATCGCATCCCTGTATGTAGCAAGAGATCACATCGAGAATGCAATCATTCTGGACGGAGATCAAATTATCTATAACCCAGATATTCTGGCTCCGGAGTTTGAACGCTCCGGTTATAACAGCGTATGGACGGATGAGGAAACGGATGAGTGGCTGCAAACCGTAGAAGATGGCATCGTCACCTCCTGCAGTCGTACAGGCGGCAAAGGTGGCTGGCAGTTGTATAGTATTTCTCGCTGGACGGCTGAGGATGGAAAAAGACTAAAGCATCATCTGGAAGTTGAGTTTGAGCAGAAGCAGAATCGTCAGATTTACTGGGATGATGTGGCACTGTTCTGCTATCCGGAAGAATATCGGCTGGGAGTTCGTCCGATGAATAAGGACGATATTATCGAGGTGGACAACTTTAGTGAGTTGCTTGCCTTGGATTCCAGCTACAAAAAATACGAGGGGGAAGCATGAATGAACAAAAATAGAGAGCGTGGGAAAATTGATTGGATGATAACGCTGCTCCCACTGACCATTATCATTGCCCTGTGTATTCTGTTCTTCTTTGCACCGGAACAGTCCAATGCCGTGCTGAGCCAGATCCGGTTCTTTTTCGGAGATACCTTTGGTACCTATTATCTGGTGATCGGACTGGGTATTTTCATCCTGTCACTGTACATTGCGTGTTCGAAGTATGGGGACATTGTTCTGGGTGAACCCAACGAAAAGCCTCAGTATTCCTTCTTTGCATGGGGCTCCATGATGTTTACTTGCGGTCTTGCTGCGGATATCCTGTTTTACTCTTTTTCGGAATGGGTGCTGTATGCAACCGACCCCCATCTGGCAGAGATGGGCAGCATTCAGGACTGGGCAGGGGTATATCCCTTGTTCCATTGGAGCTTTATCCCGTGGGGCTTCTATCTGGTGCTGGCGGTAGCATTCGGCTTTATGCTGCACGTGAGAAAGAGAACCCGCCAGAAATACTCGGAAGCCTGCCGCCCGATTCTGGGCAAGCACACCGATGGCTGGGCAGGTCGCATCATTGACCTGCTGGCGGTGTTCGCTTTGCTGGCGGGTACAGCCACTACTTTCAGCGTAGCAACACCGCTGATGGCAACCATCATCGGAGAGCTATTCCATGTTGCTGTGAGTCGCACGGTCATCAATATTATCATCCTGTTGATCACTTGCACCGTGTATACTTACTCTTTGCTGCATGGCTTCAAGGGTATCAGCAAATTGGCCAATGTCTGCATCTATCTTTTCTTTGGGTTGCTTGCCTTTGTCCTCCTGTTTGGCGGCGAGACCCGGTATATTATCGAAACAGGTTTTTCCTCGCTGGGACGGATGATGCAGAATTTCATCGACCTTTCCACCTTTACCGACCCGCTGCGTACCTCCAACTTCCCCCAAAACTGGACCATTTATTACTGGGCCTACTGGATGGTTTGGTGTGTGGCTGCGCCGTTCTTCATTGGCAGCATTTCCCGTGGCAGAACGGTACGCCAGACGATTCTGGGCGGCTATGTGTTTGGCGTGGGCTCTACACTGACCAGCTTCATTGTGCTGGGTAACTACTCCATGGGACTGCAGATGACTGACAAGGCGGATTTTATCGCCAAGTATCTGGACAGCGGCGATATGTACGGTATGATCGTGGATATGATCAAAACTATGCCGGGTGCACCGGTCGTTATGGTGGCTGTTCTGATTACGATGATCGCCTTCTACGCAACATCCTTTGATTCTATCGCACTGACGGCATCCTGCTACAGCTACCACACCCTCAAGGATGATGAACAGCCCAATAAGGGCATCCAGTTGATGTGGTGCATCCTGCTGATTCTGTTGCCCATTGCATTGCTGTTTGCCGAAAGTTCCATGAACAACCTGCAATCGGTAAGCATCGTGGCGGCATTCCCGATTGGTGTTGTTATAGTAATGATTACAGTTAGCTTTTTGAAGGACGCAAAGAACTATATGGCCGAATCTACGCAGTAAGTGGTAGGTAACACAGCAATATGCCTAAGCTGTGAAGAATATAGTTGATTGAACAATGAGATAGTGCCTATACTGTAGAGCAAATCAAAGCTGTTGTTGCGCCGATGCTGGCGGGATAAGCATTATGTTACTGGATGAAGAGCGTGGCTATCTTTTTCCACAGATTACATAGACTTGGAGGTATAATCCTACAACTGGAGCTAAAGGAAGTAAGACCGACTTCAATGCATACTGACAAAGCAACAGGAAGAAGGGTACTGCCAAGACAGTCGCTAGATCAAGGAGCTGAAGAATCTGCTGGCCAAAGGCTTGAGTGCAGATGAAATCCTCGCAAAACTGAAATATCCATATCTGGGCGGAACTGCTCAAAAAATAGTGTAACCTACTATGGAAAACTGTTCCATATCGAATGATATTTCTGACCTCTCCCCGTACCCACCTTCAAACTCACTCCGGCGAAATTTCAATGGGCGCAGCATCCGGAAACGGGGCAGGGAAGCCACCCGAGATCATTCTTCCTGTTGCAGCAAACCGTGCAGTTTCCATCTATCCGAAATTATGGATCCTGAACTCTCGTTTATCATGGCTAATGAAAAAAAGTCCCGATTATAGTTCCGCAAAAAAGTGCGACAAAATGCGACAA
The DNA here is from genome assembly GCF_023347335.1 of Faecalibacterium sp. IP-3-29. NCBI lineage: Bacteria > Bacillati > Bacillota > Clostridia > Eubacteriales > Oscillospiraceae > Faecalibacterium > Faecalibacterium sp. IP-3-29. Next base: position 464,574 of record NZ_CP094471.1, read on the forward strand.
CTCGAAAATGCATGAGGGGCTGCTACAGGGCGGAGTAACGCAAAAAATGCCGTAAAATCGTGTGTTTCGTAACAGCTCGGAGCACAAAAGTCCATCAAAGTAAGCTTTTTAATCAGAGGGCCAGGGATTCGAGTTCCCTCAGACAATCAGGCCCCGGGTGGTGGCTTTGAACGACAACACGGTTTGCGGAGCAAAGTGATTGACCATCTGATAGAGATTTTCAAGCATTGAAAATCATGGTGATAAAGTGGATTTTTGTTACAAATCAATAAAAATGTTGAGGAAAAAATCCTTCTGTGGTAAAATAATTAAAAAGATGCTGCGAAATCGCGGAGGGAGGATCTGTGCTGTATGCACCAGCTCCATAAACGCCTTACAGGTGCAGCCAACAGTTCCATAGAAATCATCATTGCTTGGAGTTTTGCAGATGCGTAAGAGACTGTTTGTTAGAAACTGGATCCGAAGGCTTTTAAGGTATCTTTGTATTCCGGTTGGGTTCTTCCTGGTCGTGTTTCCTCTGTATAGCCTGATGATCCGCCAGACGATCCAGGCGCAGTCCTCCAGCGCGATGGAAATGCTGGCAATCGGCACCACCCAGTTGGAGCGATGCCTGAGCAACATCCGCAGTACAACGAACAAATTGTTCAGCGAAACGGAGTATACTCTGCTTGTCAGCAGTTATGATAACAGTATTCTGGGAGATTATCAGACACTGACGAGAGCCAGCAAATCGTTACAGGATAAGACCTACGATTCCTCTGTGATCACATACAGCTATATTACATTTGAGCGGAATGGCATCATATTGGATGACCGGAGCGCGTATGAAAGCCATAGCAATTTTTACCCGGGAGCACTTGAGTATGAGGATGTGTCTCAGGATGAATGGGATGCACAGAATCAGATCGATGTAACGACGATAAAGCCCGCCCATGTTGTCAAACTGATGCATTCCAGCTATGGCAATTCGTATGTCACAGTATATCAGCCCTATGTGAACACGGCGGGCCGCCTTTGCGGCGCAATGACGGTGCTGATCAAGGAAAAAGATGTCGTTTCGATGTTTCTTTCGCAGCAGCAATGGCGCAAGGAAGGCCTTTTTTGCCTGATTTCCGATGACGGAACGATCCTGGCGGGAAATAACTATGACGGAACGACACTTTCCCTGGCGAGTGATGATACGGGTTGGGAGACCTATCAGGGAAAACGCTATCTGATGGCAACGCGATATGTGGCATCTCTGAATGCAACGGCGGTCATTGGAATGCCGCCGTCGCTCTATGAAGCGGGTCTGTTGGCGGTACAGCGTGCAATTTGTCTGTATCTGATCGTGGGCGTTCTGGGCTGTGTATTGATCAGCGTCTGCATGACACTGGAGGACATGAACAGCCTGCGTCCGATGCTGGATACGCTGGACGAGTCGGATCTGGCATCGCGGAAAGTGCTGAATGAGATCTTTCTCCGAAATGTGAACAGTCAGCATAAACTGGCACAGGAACTGGAGCATTCACGCAGCGAGCTGGAACATGGCAAAATGGAAATTTTGCTGCGTACAGGATCTGTAAGTCAGGAAACCCTTCAGCAGCTGACGGATGCGGTGCAGCTGAAAGCCTATAACTTCCTGCTGCTGATCCCATCTCTTCAGGAAAACGCCGAGTGCTCACTGAAAGAAGAGCTGCGTACTGTGGTGGTGTCAGAGCAGATCCGTCAAATTTACGGGCAGAGATTTTATGTACAGGCAACGGCAGATGACCTGATCCTGGTGATCCTGACGCAGGAAACGGATGAAGCAGAGGAACTGCGGGAGATGTGTTTCCGCACAGAGCGGCTGTATGATGCGCTGCATTTGACGACCCCCCTGATATTGAGCGATCCTTTTGAGAAAATGGAGCAGTTGTCAGATATTTACTGGAAGGCCCGCAACGTAGCGGCCTATGCAGATCCGACACAGAAGATCTGCTATTTGGGGAACAGCAGTGCGCAGCGCGGTACCACGGTCAATGCAACCAATGCAGCGCGGCTTCGGGAGTATCTGCTTTCCGGATGTACGGAAGAGGCGGTTTCGCTTCTGAGTGAACTGTTCTCGGTGGATAATCTGGACCCGGAAAACTTTAAGCAGGATTTTTACACGGCAGGCGGCATTCTGCTGAACACGGCAGAAAGGGTACGCTGTCCGGATATCGCCTATCTGTGCAGTTATGACTCAAAACTGACTGCCCGCCAGATGCTGAGCCGGCTGCAGGACTGCTGTGTGGAGATCTGCAGCCATGTGCAATTCTTGAAGCATAGCCACAATGATGCGCTTCAAAAGAATATTCTGGACTGGCTGGCACAGAATTTCCAGAATCCGGAGATCAATGCGGCGATGACGGCAGAGCAGTTCAAGATCTCGAAAAAGTATCTTTCGCAATTCCTGAAGGAGCAAACCGGAAAGAGCTATACAGAGTATGTGGAAGAATTGCGTCTGGATCATGCGATGCAGCTGCTGAGAACGACAGATCTGAATATTACGGATATTGCAGAACAGTGCGGCTTCTCCACAGCGAATACATTCTATAAGGCATTCCGGCGGAAGTATCAGCTCTCGCCTTCTGCAGTTCGCAAAGGAGACAACTGATTTCAGCGCAGAAAAAACGAACGATGTCATCCGATTCGGACAGACATCGTTCGTTTCTTTTTACAGGTGGATTCAGGGATGGATGCTTATGGTAACAGTGCAGGGAGCATCCAATGCAAAGGTCAGCTCAAGCAGCCCATCATGGCGTGTGGTCACGGTGCAGGGAACAGAGGCTGTAACAGCCTTGGAGCCCGGCTGCAGAACAACCAGAACCGTGCTGCGGCCCGTTGCAGTAAAATCCAGCGTGGCATTTAAGGTGCTGTTGTCCGGTGCCCAATCCGTATGCCGGACAAAGGTATCAAAACCGGTCGTGAGGGTGCCGGGGCGGTAGTAAGCGGAAAACCACTGTACAATGGGAGAAGAAAGCCCGCTGAACTGATGCCAGCCGGCACCACGGCGGCTTTCGATCATAAAGTGTTCAAAACAACAGTAGCTTTCGGCACACTCGTTCTGCCACAGGGTAAGAGCGGTGTCGGCAATGCGGTAAGCAAAATCGGCAAGGCCCGCATCCAGTGCAGATTTGAAGAACATCCACTGATAAGGCATCCATACAGCGCCGTTCCAGTAGCCGTCACGCCGATAGTACGGCGCACTCTGATCCACGGTAGAAAGGCCGCAGGCACACCACAGGTGTTCCGGGCTCTGCAGCTTCTGCCACAGAAGTTCCTTCTGCGGTTCTGTACAGGCACCTGCAAACAACGGCGAAGCGCCATCCATGCCCATATCGTAGTTCAAACCCTGCTCGGTGCGCAGAATATCTGCAGCATCACCAGAAGGATCGTGCAGGAGGTACCCGAAGTAACCGCTTTCATCGTCCCATGCAGTCTGCAGGGAACGCCCCAAGCGAAGCGCATCGGCATCAAAAGCATCTGCGTCGGCTGTCTCGCCCAGCAGGCGGGCGGTGTACGCCAGGATCTTGGCACAGCGTATCGCATGGGCAGTTGTGACCACGGGCGCGCAGCTGGCCTGCAAACGGCGGCGACGGACCTCCTGCTGTGGGGGATAATCGTCCCATCCACCAGAATTATAGAAATAATCCCAGGGACGCAGCAGGCCGCTGTGCAGGTTGGCGGTAGTGGAGCCGCCTTCCTGCCCGGTGAAGAAGCGGTAGTACAGCTTTAGGCGTGGATAGCAGTAGGCGGCAAGTTCTCTGCTGCTGGTGCGATTCAACAGCTCGGCATACAGATAAAACTGCGTTGGCACCATGGAGCCATGGTGCAAAAAAGCAGCATCCACAGAATCCGGGGGCATCAGGTAGGTGTTCAGGCAGTCAAAGGCATTGCGCAGGCTGGTCTGAGCCAGGCCCATTCCAATGAATCCGGAATCCCATGTGTAGACACAGTCCCACCAGCGTCCAGGAGTGTAGTGGCGGATATACTGTCCCCGCGTGTACACCGGATACACAACGTTGGTGCAGAGAACAGCATTCATCAACTGTTGGCCCAAGGCAAGCGATTCGGCAGCCGGTAGAGCGGATGGTGCTGCAAGGGAGGCAGAAGCCTGCTGCCATACATGCTCCCAATCGCTGCGTTGAGCCAGCAGCTCATGGCAGCGCAGCGTGGCGGCAGAAGCATCCGGAGCAGCACAGACCGCTCCATAGATCACTTTTGTCTGTCCTGCCTCCAAGGGGATCGGCCCCATAAAGAGATTGACGTAATGCCCTTTTCCGTTGCCGCACAGCGTGGCATTTACATGGTCGTGTACGGTGTCACGCAGAAAGATATCCAGCTCATCGTTTTCGATCGTGCGAATATGAGTGGTGATATCATCCCACAGGATCCCGTAGCACTCCTGAATGTGGGGATACTGCAGGGTCAGATAGTTCTCATCTGCGGCGGGCTCGGCCTGAGGCCGGGAGCCATCTCCACGCAGGGTAACGGTAAAGTTACCAGCGTCCGCTTGCTCGCACAGAGCGAGACAATCCAGCTTCGCCCCTCCAACACCGGCAGCAGTCAGGGTCAGAGTGAATTCCCCGGCGGGAATGGTGGAAGCATTCAGCGGCAGGATGGCAATAGAAGGCTTCTGACAGGGCGGCAGCCGCAGCGTGTCCTGACCATTGACATCGTACTCGGAACTCTCATCTGCCGGATTCCAATACCGTACACAGAGACAGGGGGTATGCAGGGGCGCGGTAAGGGAAAGCGTAAAGGTAACGGTGTCCCCTTTTCCGCTGGGCATGACCTGCCCAAAAGGTCCTTTGCCTTCGGAACAGCCGAACCCCGTGCCAATGCCGTATCCCTGACCGAAGCCGGGAACGGCTTCTTCGCCCCGGCGCAGACCATCCCAGGTCAGGCATTCATTGGGACGGTGGATGGAAAAATCCAGGGTGTCATAATCCTTTGCCCAGACAAAGGCCGCGTTTTCCGGCAGGGATACCTCACAGCCCGGCAGGGAGAAGCCGCGGTAGGAAGGAACGGGATCCCAGGCGGATGCCATATAATGAAGCACCAGATTCTGCGGAGCATCTGTATTGTTGTGGAGCTCGGCACGGATCAACCGGGCATCCTCCCCCAAGGGAGCAAAAGAGATGTCTGCATACAGCTGATCCTTCCACAGGAGCTCGTGGCGGAACGTGTAGCAGCTCAGATCCGGAGCCGCAGCCCAGGGGTGAAAGCCGCTCTCAAACCGTACATTGGGCACATCGACCCGGCGGCGATACATTCCCGGAAAAACGGACAGGTCAAATCGAACGCCATCGTTGGCCGCAGGAACATGGGAAATGCCGCTGTATCGTTTGGTGTAGGGGCCCCACGCAGGCAAGGAAAGATCATGTGATTGCATGGTGTGGTATCCTCCCATCAGCCCTTGACCGCGCCAATGGTAACACCGGCAACAAAGTACTTCTGCAGGAACGGATACAGGCACATGATCGGCAGGGTGGAAACCACCATGGTGGCATATTTCAGACCATCGCCGATGACCTCGACATCACCGGTGGAACCGGCCATGTTGCCGATGTCGCTTTGGATCAGGACCTCGCGCAGGATCATCTGCAAAGGGTACAGAGAACGATCCCGAATGTACAGCAATGCCGGGAACCAGCTGTTCCACTGCGCAACGCCGTAGAACAGCGCCATAACGGCGAACACTGCACCGGAAAGCGGAAGAACAATGCGGAAGAAGGTCGTGATATCGTTACAGCCGTCTAAGGCTGCGGCCTCGATCAGCTCATTCGGGATGGTGTTTTCAAAGAAGGTGCGCATGATGATCATGTTATAGGTACTGATGGCGGAAGGCAGCACCAGCGCCCAGATCTTATTCAGCATGCCCAGCTTCTGAATGATCAGGTAAGTGGGGATCATGCCGCCGTTGAAAAACATGGTAAAGATGAAAAGGCTGATAAAGATATTGCGACCGAACAGATCCTTGCGAGACAGGGGGTAGGCGGCGCAGGCGGTAAGGGTCACGCTGATCAGGGTGCCCAGCACGGTATACAGGATCGTGTTCAGATAACCCTTCCAGATGCTGGCATCCTTCAGAACCTTCTCATACATGGAGGTCGTAAAGCCTTTGGGCCAGAAGGAAACATTGCCTGTCAGCAGCTGCATGGGATCACTGAACGAGCCGCTGATGATGTGCAGAAGCGGCAGAATGATGGTTGCGCTGATCAGAATCAGCAGCAGATACACAACAATGGTATAGATTCGTTCCCCGATGCTTTCCTTCACTTTCGTGGGGTGATTCATCGCATCAATATTCTTTTTCATCACCACAGGCTCACCTCACTGATCTTTTTGCTGAACTTGTTGAACAGCATGATAATGGTAAAATTGATCACAGAATTGAACAGGCCCACAGCCGCGGAGAAGCTGTAATCGCCGCTCTCAAAGGCACGGCGGTAAACGTAAGTGGAGATCACATCGGCAGTCTCATAGGTTGCAGGGTTGTACATCAGCATGATCTTTTCATAGCCGACCGAGAAAATAGAGCCCATGCGGAGGATCAGCATGATGATGATCGTGGGCAGCAGGCCGGGCAGCGTGATGTGGATCAGCTTGTCCCATTTGGAAGCACCGTCAACGGTGGCGGCCTCGTAGAGAGAGGGGTCGATGCCGGTCAGTGCCGCCATGTACACAATGGAACCGTAGCCGGCGCTTTGCCAGATGTCAGAAAGAACATAGATCGTCTTGAAGTACTTGGGCTCGGCCATAAAGTGGATTGGCGTACCGCCAAAGGCGGTGATCAGCTGGTTGATCAGGCCGCTGGAAGGAGAAAGCAGGGCACTCAGAATACTGACAACGACCACAGCGGAGATGAAGTGGGGCAGATACACCACGGTCTGTACGCTGCGTTTGAAGAATTTACCGCGGACTTCGTTGATCAGCAGAGCCAGAATGATGGGAATGGGAAAGCCCACAATAATTGAATACAGGCTGATGCCAAGTGTGTTTTTGATCAGACGGCCAAAATACTCGGATTTAAAGAACTGGGTGAAATATTTGAAGCCGACCCACTTGCTGCCCGTGATGCCCAGTACGGGAGAGAAATCACGGAAAGCGATCTGCGCGCCGTACATGGGCGCGTACATGAACACGATATACCAGATCAGGGCGGGCAGCAGCATCAAAAGCAGATAGCGGCTGCGCCAGAACTTTTTGCAGGCATGATCAAGGCGATTCGCTGTTGGCAGTGTGATCGGTTTTGCTGCGGTGGCAGTTTTCATGGTGGTATTCTCCTGTTTTCGTTCTGAAGAACCCAGGAAAAAATAGGCCGGGAACAGGGTGTTCCTGCCCCGGCCGTTATTTTACTGGATCAAAAAATAGTTGCCTGCTGAGGCATCAGCCATTCAGAGTTTTCTGGTAGATATCGATGACCTCTGCAATGCCCATGCCATTGACCTTTTCAACGTAGGTGTCCCAGTTGGACAGCGGCTCACGGCCGGAAACAAACTTGATGATCATCTCGTCAACGTAAGTATCCACGTCTGCCATCACTGCACGACGGACGGCATCATCCTCAGAGGAGAAGGAGGTGGAGCCGGGAATGACGTACTTCTTGGATTCTTCCAGGAAGGGAATGATGCAGTCCTGCTTTGCGCGGTTGACAGAATCATCATCCAGCTGCGTGACCTCGTCCTGGCTCAGAATGAACGGGCCGGAGCTCTGTGCAAAGGTGAAGGTGCCGATCGCATTCTTGGGAGACAGGCCGTCAGGGTTCTTCATTACATAATCGGTGAAGATCGGCTTGCCGTTCTCCATGGTGTAGTGAGTGCCCTCAATACCCATGTTGATCAGCAGGGTGCCCTCTTCGCTGTACATGTAATCCAGCAGAGCGACCACGCGGTCAACGTTCTTGCAGCTTGCGGTGATGGTAGCCGCTGCGACTGCACGGGGCTCCTGATCGATATAGGAGTGGATCTGTGCATCGCCCTTGGGGGGCACGGTTGCTTCCACATGGAAGCCGGGGAAGGAAGCAGGCATGGTGGCGTTCTGTGCAGCCAGCATACCGCCCAGCGGGCCGTAGAAGGAAGCCACCGCGTTCTGGGCCAGCTTCGGCACGAAGGAAGCGTAGTCCATGGTGATGATCTCGGGATCAATATAGCCCTTCTCATACATATCGTGCATCCAGGTCACAGCCTTTTTATACTTGGGGTCAATGGGGCCGTAGTGGACCTTGCCGCCATCGTCCGGATCGGTATAAAAATCATCCAGGCAGCCGAATGCGGTGCAGAAATTCCGCAGGCCATCCATGTTGTAGGAGCTGAAGGGGATCTCATCGTTGGTGCCGTTGCCGTTCAGGTCGGTGGTCTTGACCAGATGCCAGTAGTTCTCCCAGTCCTCCAGGGTCACGGGGCTTTCGATGCCCAGCTTTTCCAGCCAGTCGGTGCGGACGATGTAGGGCATATTGCCGGAGACCTTCTCATCCAGCATGGGCATATAATAAATATTGCCGTCGCTGTAAGTCAGTGCTTTTTCGACACCGTCCCGCTTGTCGATCTCCTTCTTCAGGTTGGGCATGTTGTTCTCGATGTAATCGTTCAGGGACAGGATCACGCCGGACTCGCCGTATTTCAGCACCTCGGTGGTGGGCATATCCATAATGATATCCGGCAGCTGTGCATCCATCATCACGAGATTCAGGCGCTCGTTGTAATTGTCCTGCGGGGGGTTATCAAATTCAAAATCCATATTGAATTTTTCGCCCAGGACCTTCCAGACATCCATCTGCTCGGCAGCAACCTCGTTTGCGGCCTTGGATTTCAGGATGCGCACGGTGATGCGCTCGTTGGAAGCAGCTGCTCCGGAACCGGCAGCAGAAGAAGCAGTCGTAGAGGAAGAGCTGCCACAGCCCTCCAGAACACCCAATGCCAGAGAAGCAACCATAGCGCTGCATACGGCGCGTCTGCTGATTTTTCTTTCTTTCATAAAATCTTTTCCTCCTTGATTTATGGAATGGGACGGGGAAGATCCCCGTGCTTCCATAACCTCCGTTCAGCTCGTACGCTGCCGACCAGTGGTTTTTCCTTACTCAGAAGCATAGCATGTTCTTTTTGAAATTGCAACATTTTTTGATACAAAACGCACAAAAGATTTTCTCATTTTTGAGCGTGATTGTTGCACAATATCCACAAAGATGCGATTATTCTTCCTTTCGTCATGGTGCGGGATGAAATGTCATGCTCCTTCACCTTGACGATTCTGGCACAAAAAGATATGCTGAAAACAAAATTGGAATCGGAGATCCATTCAAAAGAAAGGAAGAGAGAAACTATGAGTAAGCAAATCACAGCCATCATCGTGGGCGCGGGCCATCGGGCGATCCTGTACAGCCTGTATGCGCTGGAACACCCGGACGAGCTGAAGATCGTGGGCGTAGCAGATCCGGATCCGATCCGGCGGAAAAAGGTTGCGGAGATGCATGGCTTCGGGGAGGAGATGTGCTTCAAGAACGCTGAGGAGCTGGCAGAAAGGCCCAAGCTGGCAGACGCGGTGATCAATGGAACCATGGACCGCCAGCATGTGCCCACTGCGGTTCCGCTCCTGCGCGCAGGATATGATATGCTGCTGGAAAAGCCCTTCGCGATCAGTGAGGAGGAAGTAAACTATTTATATAAGGTTGTAAAAGAGACCGGGCGGAAGGTGATGATCTGCCACGTTCTGCGGTATGCGCCCTTCTATGTCGCAATCAAGCAGAGACTGCTGAGCGGGGAGATCGGTGACATTATCAATATTCAGGCCACAGAACATGTCAGCTACCATCACCTGGCTGTCTCCTTTGTGCGCGGCAAATGGGGCAACGAGGAAAAATGCGGGGCTCCGATGCTGCTGGCAAAGTGCTGCCATGACATGGATCTCATTATGTGGCTGAAGAGCGGCGTTTCGCCCAAACAGATCGCAAGCTTTGGAAGTGACTTCCAGTTTGATCCTGCCAAAAAGCCCGCAGGGGCAGGCAAGCGCTGCCTGGTGGATTGCCAGTGCGAGGAGACTTGTCTGTACTCTGCTAAAAAGCATTATCTGGATCACCCGGATCGGTGGGCGTTTTATGTATGGGACTGCCTGGAGAATATTGAGAATCCGACGCTGGAGGACAAGCGTAAGTCGCTGATGACAGACAATATCCATGGACGCTGTGTGTGGGATTGTGAACATACGGTGGTGGATCATCAATCGGTGCTGATGAATTTTGCGGATGGTGCAACTGCGACCCTGAACATGATCGGCGGCGCAGCGAAGCCGGAGCGCAATATCCACATCATTGGTACGAAGGGTGAGATCAAGGGTGTGTTTGACGATTCTGTTTTCACTGTGCGCACCATAGATACCGCCAGCGAGAAGGGCTGGAACGAGGAAGTGGTAGACCTGAAGATCGGTGGAGATAAGAGCGGCATGACAGGCTCTCATGGCGGCGGCGACCTGCGGCTGGTGGAGGACTTTGTTCATGTGCTTCAGGGTGAGGAGCCTTCCATCTCCTGCACAACGATCAAAGATTCGATCAATGGGCATCTGGGGGTTTTCTGCGCAGAGCGTGCTCGCAAGGAGAGCGCCGTCATACCGATGCCAGACATCAGATAATGCAGTGCTGACATAGAAAACGTCCCCGTGCAGTTTTGATATCCTGCACGGGGACGTTTTGTGATCTTTTTATTTTCTCATTTCCGCATTCACCCATTCCCGCACGCGGTCAGGCCGGTTCGTGACGATGCAGTCAGGGCCAAGGGGCAGCAGGGAACGGACAGCGTCCTGGGTGTCCACGGTCCAGAACGCGGCCTGGATGCCCATGGCGTGGAGCTGGTTCACAAGATCGGGGTTGGAGTAGGCGGTGTGGTACTCGCAGCTGACGATGTCCACGGGGAAATCCAGCGTTTTGATGTAGGCAGCCACATCCGCCTGCTCCTCCAGATGGCCGATGACCTGCTCCACGGTCTCGCCGGGGAAGTTGGCGCGGAGCATATCGACCTTATCGGCCACAGTGCGGTAGATGAGATTATTCCGCAGGTCGATGCAGTTTTCCTCGCTGAAGGGCTCATCCATGCTGTTCACAAGGCCCAGATCCTTCCACACCACCGGCGGAGGCAGCACCATGCTGAGAAAAGCGCCGTAGGTCAGCGCACCTACCTTCAGCTCAGGCATCAGCTGCTTTGCCTGCCGCAGCTGGGAGTGGTGGAAGGAGATGAGGGTGAGCCGATCGGTGAGCCCGGCGGCGCGGACTGCATCCAGCACCCGGGGCACAAAGTCGGGGTCGTCCTCCAGTGGGCTTTTCAGTTCCAGCTGTACCTGCGTGCCCTCCATGCCGGCGCAGAGCTCCAGCGCTTCCTGCAGCGTGGCGATCCTCTCGTTGGCGTAGATGGCATCTTTCCAGCTGCCGAAATCCAGAGCCTTCAGCTCGCCCATGGTCAGGTCGTAGATCTGGCCGGAGATGTCGGTGTGCATGTCCACCATGTAGTCGTGGTGGATGACCAGCTCGTTGTCGTAGGTCTTCTGTACATCCATTTCCACGCCGTCCGCGCCAATCTCCATCGCCTTGCGGAAGGCGACCAGCGTGTTCTCAGGGGCCAGATAGGATGCACCGCGGTGCGCAATGATTTGGGGTGTCGTCATCTTGTGCTATGATTCCTTTCCTCACAGTTGGCTCAGGCCAGATCTTCGCCGTCGGAGGCGATGACCTTTTTATACCAGTAGAAGCTGTCCTTCCGGCTGCGGGCCAGCGTGCCCTTGCCCTCGTTGTCCTTGTCCACATAGATGAAACCGTACCGCTTCTTCATCTCGCCGGTGGAAGCACTGACCAGGTCGATGGGGCCCCAGGTGGTGTAGCCCAGCAGGGGCAGGCCATCCTCGTTGATGGCCTTTTCCATCTGCTCGATGTGGGCCCGCAGGTAGTCGATGCGGTAGGTGTCGTGGATGGAACCGTCTGCTTCCACCTTGTCCACCGCACCCAGACCGTTCTCCACGATGAAGAGCGGTTTCTGGTAGCAGTCATACAGGCTGTTCATGGTGATGCGCAGGCCCACCGGGTCGATGGCCCAGCCCCAATCGCTGGCCTTGAGGTAGGGGTTCTTGACGGCATCCATGATGGCATTGCCGCTGGCCTTGTTCATCAGTTCGGGGTCCACAGTGGTGCAGCGGCTGGAATAGTAGCTGAAGGAGATGAAGTCCACAGTGCCCTCTTTCAGCAGCTGCTCGTCGCCCGGCTCCGTCTGCAGGGCGATGCCTGCACGCTCCATCCGCTTTTTGGCCCAGACAGGGTATTCGCCGCGGGACTGGACATCAATGAAGAAGTAGTTGTCGCGGTCGGCCTCGGCAGCGGCCTGCACATCGGCAGGGGCGCAGGTGCGGGGGTAGAACTGACCGGCGGCCAGCATACAGCCCACCATGGCATCGGGCATGATGGCATGGGCCAGCTTGACGGCCTTTGCGCTGGCCACCAGCTCGTGGTGAGCGGCCTGATACTTGACCTGCTGTACATTCTCGCCGGGCGCAAAGAGCAGACCGGCTCCCATAAAGGGCATGTGGAGCAACATGTTGATCTCGTTGAAGGTCAGCCAGTACTTGACCTTGCCCCGGAAGCGCTGGAACAGCACCTCACAATAGTGGGCGTAGGCATCCACCATCCGGCGGTCTTTCCAGCCGCCATATTTTTTGATCAGGGCAATGGGGGTATCAAAGTGGCACAGGGTCACCAGCGGCTCAATGCCGTACTTGTGGCACTCATCAAAGAGCTCCTCATAGAAGCGCAGGCCCTCTTCGTTGGGCTGCGCGTCATCGCCGTTGGGCAGGATGCGGGTCCAGGCAATGGACAGGCGGTAGCAGCGGAAGCCCATCTCGGCAAAGAGCTTGATGTCCTCCTTGAAGTGGTGGTACATGTCAATGGCTTCGTGGGAGGGGTAGAAGTGGTCGGCATCGCAGTCCAGCATCTTCAGCTGGCCCAGCGCCACGGGGAAGCGGTCGGGGCCAAAGGGTACCACGTCCACACTGGACAGGCCGCGCCCGCCCTCGTTGTAAGCGCCCTCGCACTGGTTGGCGGCAGTGGCACCGCCCCACAAAAAGTCTTTCGGGAATTTGCCCATAGGTCTTACCTCCTGATGCAGTTGAATTCTGATACTTCAATGATACCATGTTCTGAGCCGCTGTCAACCGGGAAAGTACGACTTTAGCCGTCAATTCGACGAAAAATGTTGCTGATTTTTGACACTTTTCACGAAGAAATCGAAAATTGCGAGCGATTTTCCTTGGAATCTGTTTCTTCCAAACGGACAGTAAGTGTGATAGACTGAATAGGTAAACGGAAAACGGCTCACCCTGCCCTTCATTGCTCTGCAATGCCGGAGCGGGCGAGGACGTTGATGAAAGAGCTATCAGGAAAAATGGAGTGTTTGCTATGACTGAATTCAAGCCCATCAAGGAAGGCAAAGTCCGCGAGATCTATGACAATGGCGACAGCCTCATTATGGTTGCCACCGATCGTATCTCTGCATTTGATGTGATCCTGAAAAATAAAGTGACCAACAAGGGCAAGGTGCTGACCCAGATGAGCAGATTCTGGTTCGACTACACCAAGGATGTTCTGCCCAACCACATGCTGAGCGTGGATACCGCCGATATGCCCGAGTTCTTCCGCACGCCTGCCTTTGAGGGCCGGAGCATGAAGTGCCGCAAGCTGACCATGCTGCCCATCGAGTGCATCGTGCGCGGCTACATCACCGGCAGCGGCTGGGCCAGCTACCAGCAGAACGGCACCGTCTGCGGCATCCACCTGCCCGAGGGCCTGCAGGAATCCCAGCAGCTGCCCGAGCCCATCTACACTCCTTCCACCAAGGCTGAGATCGGCGATCACGATGAGAACATCAGCTACGAAAAGAGCATTGAGGTGCTGGAAAAGCAGTTCCCCGGCCATGGCGAGGACTACGCCACCAAGCTGCGGGATTACACCATTGCCCTGTACAAGAAGTGCGCCGCGTATGCCCTGAGCCGCGGCATCATCATTGCCGACACCAAGTTCGAGTTTGGTCTGGATGAGAACGGCAACGTGGTGCTGGGCGATGAGATGCTCACCCCCGATTCCAGCCGCTTCTGGCCGCTGGAGGGCTATGAGGCCGGCCACGGTCAGCCCTCTTTCGATAAGCAGTTCGTCCGCAACTGGCTCAAGGCCAATCCCGACAGCAACTACGATCTGCCTCAGGATGTCATCGACAAGACCATTGCCAAGTACGAGGAGGCTTATGAGCTCCTGACTGGCAAGAAGCTGTAAACACTCTGATCTTCTTTCTCCCCTCTGCTGTATAACGGCAGGGGGGATTTTTTGTGTCAACGGCTTCCCCCGGAGGGACGGCGGGGCGTTCCACATAAAAAATCCCCCCGCCCATGAACAGATGGGGCGAGGGGAAAGCTAAGGGTTGGCAGTGTTACAGGATGCGCACCCGGATAACGGCAGGGATGGCGGCCAGCTTCTCAGCCAGCCTGCCGTCCACGGCACCGGTTGCGTCCAGCATGGTGTAAGCCATGTTCTTTTTGCTCTTGTTCACCATGTTTTCAATGTTCAGGCCCGCTTCGGTGGTCAGGGCGGTGATCTGGCTGATCATGCCGGGCTCGTTCTTGTGGATGATGCAGATGCGCTTGCCGCCTGCACGGGGCTGATGCACCTCGGGCATGTTCACCGAGTGGGTGATGTTGCCGTTCTTGAGGTAATCGCTGATCTCCTGCACGGCCATTGCGGCACAGTTGTCCTCGGCCTCCGGCGTGGAAGCACCCAGATGCGGGGTGCAGACGATGCCGGGCTTGCCCAGAATGGCCTCAGTGGGGAAATCGGTCATATAGCCGGAGACCTTGCCCGTCTCCATGGCCTCCAGCAGGGCTGCGGTGTTCACCAGCTCACCGCGGGCGTAGTTCAGGATCTTCACGCCGTCCTTGCACAGGGCCAGGGTCTGGGCGTTGATGGTATCCTTGGTGGTGGGCAGGTAGGGAACATGGATGGTGATGTAGTCGCACAGAGGGAGCATGTCGTTCAGGTTCACGCAGTGGTGTACCTGGCTGGAAAGGTTCCAGGCGGCATCAATGGAGATGTAGGGATCGTAGCCGTAGACCTCCATGCCCAGCTCAATGGCGCAGTTGGCCACCCGGGAGCCGATGGCCCCCAGACCGATGACACCCAGCGTCTTGCCCTTGATCTCGTTGCCCACAAACTTTTTCTTGCCCTTTTCCACGGTCTTGGCCATGGCGGGGTCGCCGGTCAGGCCCTGGCACCACTGGGCGGCGGCGGCCACATTGCGGCTGCCTGCGATCAGCATCCCAATGACCAGCTCAGCCACGGCGTTGGCGTTGGCACCGGGGGTATTGAACACCACGATGCCCTGCTCCGAGCAGCGATCCAGCGGGATGTTATTCACGCCGGCACCGGCACGGGCGATGGCCAGCAGGTTGTCGTTGAAGGTGGTGTTCAGCAGGTCGGCGCTGCGCACCAGAATGCCATCGGGGGCATCGGTGCCCACCGAAACATCAAACAGGTTTTTGTTCAGCTTTGCCAGGCCCACCGGGCTGATGGCGTTCAGGGTCTTGATCGTAAACATACTTTCCTATCTCCTATACACAAATCAGGCATTTGCCTTGCGGAATTTCTCCATGAAGTCCACCAGCTTCTCTACACCTTCGGTGGGCATTGCATTATAAATGGAAGCGCGCATACCGCCCACCAGACGGTGGCCCTTCAGGTTGACAAAACCGGCTTCGGCGGCCTCGGCGCAGAACTTCTTGTCCATGTCAGGGTTGGGGCTGGTAAAGGTGACATTCATCGTGCTGCGGTAGCGGTGCTCCACAGGGTTGTGGAAGAACTCCTGACCGTCCAGATAATCGTACAGGATCTTGGCCTTGGCTTCGTTGATCTTCTGCATGTTTTCCAGGCCGCCGATGTCATTTTCCAGATACTTGAGCACCAGACCGGTCATGTAGATGCACCAGCAGGGGGGCGTGTTGTACATGCTGTCTTTAGCCAGCAGGGTGGTGTAGTTCATCATGGTGGGCACGGTGTCAGCGGCGTGGCCCAGCAGGTCGTCCCGGACAATGGCAATGGCCATGCCGGCGGGGGCTACGTTCTTCTGCACGCCAAAGTAGATGCAGCCGTACTTGTTCACGTCCACAGGTTTGGAGAGGATCATCGAGCTCATGTCCGCCACCAGCGGCACACCCTCCACCTGAGGTACCTCAACGTACTGGGTGCCGAAGATGGTGTTGTTCTGGCAGATGTGGATGTAGCTTGCGTCCTTGTCGTAGTCGATGGCGTTGACATCGGGGATGTAGGTGAAGTTCTTGTCCTTGCTGGAAGCAACGATCTTCACCTCGCCGAACTTGGCGGCCTCCTTGGCAGCCAGGTTCGAGAAATTGCCGGTGACCAGATAATCGGCCTTGCCGGTGGTCATAAAGTTCAGGGGCACCATGGCAAACTGCTGGGTGGCACCGCCCTGGAAGAAACCGACCTTGTAGTTGTCAGGGATGTTCATCACCCGGCGCAGGGTGGCTTCGGTTTCAGTGATGATGGCATCGAACCACTTGCTGCGGTGGCTCATCTCCATCACACTCTGGCCGGAATCGCCGTATTCCAGCAGCTCTGCCTGTGCCTGACGGAGCACCTTTTCCGGTAACATGCTGGGGCCTGCGCTGAAGTTGTATACTCGTGCCATATGGAACTCTCCCTTTCCTATCCGTACCGCCGCTCTCATCTGCGGCAGGTGTGTGCTTGATTTGTCCGTAGTATACCGGTTCCGGGGGTGCAAAAACAAGAGCATCTTTGCACAAAGATGGGGCTGCTCTGCCTGCCTTGAACGCACAAAACACACAACTGTCCTTGAATAAGGAACACTTTTTAAGACAAATATAAAAATATGCTGGTTTTACCGCATGGCTCCTTACTTTTACTGCTTGCCTGTTTGTGCTGAGTATGGTATAATCGTGTTGAAATAAGACAAATGTAAAAGCAAAAATCGGAGGTGAAACCGGTGTACGGACTTTCAGACAGACTGAAACCACTCTCTGCCGCCGAGGAGCAGGTGCTGCTGGCGGTCTGGGAATGCCCCGCCCCGGCCACCCGGCGGGATATCAGCGAAAAGCTGACCGCCACCGGCTGGGCTCCGGCCACGGTGCTCAACTTTTTGTACCGTCTGGAGGAAAAGGGCTGGGTCAAGGGGGGCAAGGCGGGGAGCCAGAACACCTATCTGCCCACGGTCACCCGCCGGGCCTACTGCGTTGCGGCCATGCGCCAGCGGATGGACACCCTGTTCGGCGGCAGCCTGCCCGAAGCGGTCCGCGCCCTTGCCAGTGAGAGCGGCGCTTCTCAAAGCCAGCTGGAACAGGCCATCCGGGTGCTGGAGGAGCAGCATCAGGAGGCAGAAGAATACGACCTGTACGATCCCTATGGGTGACGGAAAAACGAAAAAGCTCCCATTACGGGAGCTTTTTCGTTGCATTTGGTCGAAGGATGTGTTAAAATTAAATGCGAAAAGGTACTGCACATAACGGCAGGCGGTTAGCCCACACTTCCGGAAGGAGGTGAGAGCGATGCCTATTACTTTGACGTTCCATATTTTTGGACTGGTATTTACCATCAAGGTGAAAAGCGAAAACCGCCACCCTGGCCGGTGACGGTTTTCTAGTTAAACCTCAAACCTAAAAGGGCTAACCGCTTGTCGCAGTGCCTTTTCTATTTGTAGTATAGTGATTTTTTCTTGTTTTGTCAAGAGGCGGAAGGATATACGATGGAGTGCAGATTGAAAGCAAAAAAATGCGGCGGCTGTCCGATGCTGGGGCTGGATTATGCCGAGCAGCTCAAACAAAAAGAAGCTGCTGTCCGTAAGCTGGTGGGGAAATACGGCCCGGTGGCTCCCATCCGGGGCGCGGAAACCCCCTGCCATTACCGCAATAAGGTGATCTCTACCTTTGCAGCGGGCCCCGGCGGGAAACTGGTGTCCGGCATCTATGCGGCAGGCACGCATAAAGTGCTGCCTGTGGAAAGCTGCCTGCTGCAGGACGAAGTGCTGGACACCGTGATGCAGGCGGTGCGGGCGGCGGCCAGCACCTGCCGCTACCAGCCTTACAATGAGGACAAGGGCACCGGCCTGCTCCGCCACTGCCTGCTGCGGCGCGGCGTGGTGTCCGGGCAGGTGATGGTGGTATTGGTGACCGTCCAGCCGGTTCTGCCCGGGGCGAAAAACTTTGTCCGCGCTCTGCTGGCCGAAGCCGAGAAGCGCCATGTCCCCGTGACCACCGTGGTGCAGAACTACAACCCCCGCCGCACCAGCGTGGTGCTGGGCGAAGAAGAAAATGTGCTCTACGGCAAGGGATTCATTCTGGATACCCTCTGCGGCAAGACCTATGCCCTGAGCCCCCGGAGCTTCTACCAGATCAACCATGACCAAACCGAGGTGCTGTATGGTCTGGCCGTGGAAGCCGCCCGCCTGACTGGCAAAGAGGTGGTGCTGGATGCCTATTGCGGCATTGGCACCATCGGCCTGACCGCCAGCGGCAGGGCAAAGCAGGTGGTGGGCGTGGAGCTGAACCGGGACGCTGTCCGGGATGCCATCGGCAACGCAAGGCACAACGATGTGAAAAACGCCCGCTTCTTTGCCGCCGATGCCACCCAGTGGATCACAGAAGCGGCGGCCGCCGGGCAGAGAGCAGATGTCATTTTCATGGACCCGCCCCGCGAAGGCTCCACCCCCCAGTTCATCGAGAGCGTGGCCCGCATGGCCCCCAAACGGGTGGTCTATGTCAGCTGCAACCCCGAGACCATGGCCCGCGATCTTGCCCTCCTGACCGCCAAAGGCTACCGCGCCGAGGGCTTTACCCCTGTTGATCTCTTCCCCCAGACCGCCCATTGTGAGGTGGTCGGCGCGCTGACCAGATCACAGAAGTCCAAAGGGTGAAACAAGCCACAATGAATGGATATTTTTATGTATTAACGGCCATTGACCTTTTTGTGCTGAGCTTCATGTGCATCCTCACAAAGCTCAGCGAGTCCCTGAACAAAAAGCAGAAGCAGGGATTTTTCCTTGCTTTTGCGCTGATCGCGGCGATCTCGGTGCTGGAGGTGGTGACACTGGCGGTGGATGGCACCCCGGCGGGCTACCGCTGGCTGAACATCCTGTCCAACTATCTGGGGTTCGGCCTGTCCCCGGGAGTGTGTCTCTGTCTTGTGTATGTCATGGACCGGAAAAAGAGGATGAACCGCTGGTTCAGGGCGGCGGTGTGCTGCGAGGCGTGCTACCTGCTGTTCCTTGCTCTGTCCATCCCCGCCGGGCTGGTGTTCTCCGTCAGCGCCGACAACGTTTATTCCCGTGGGCAATACTTCTATATTTATATCATCCTGTATTTTGCGGCCATCGTGTATCTCTCGGTGTCCACCATTGTCACGGCGCGGGAATTTCAGAATCGCAGCCGGGCGCTGATCTACCCCCTGATGATCTTTCTGCTCATTGAGACCATCATTCAGGTGACACTGCCGGACCTCCACGTTACATGGCTGTGCGTTACCCTGTTGTCGGTGCTGTACTTTATCTACTGCAGCGAGATGTGGAACCAGCTGGATGCCCTTACCGGGCTGCTGAATCAGAACAGCTATCTGAACCGCACTGCTGAGATGCGCCGCCGCGGCGGGGTGCTGGTGGTGTTCGATGTGGACGACTTCAAGCAGATCAACGACCGCTACGGCCACCTGCAGGGAGATCTCTGCCTGGCCGAGATCGGCCGCTGCATCAAAAAAGCCTATGCCCGCAGCGGCTACTGCTACCGCACCGGCGGTGACGAGTTCTGTGTGCTGATGGAAAATGCAGACCGGGAGGCCCAGTGCGCGCAGGAGTTTGTGCGCCAGCTGGAACAGCGGCGAAAGGCCGTGGATTTTCTGCCCACGGTGTCCTTTGGTTCAGCTCCCTTTTTGGGGGAGGATGTGCTGGCTGTGAAGAATCGGGCCGACCGGGAGATGTACCGCTACAAAAAGGCCCGGAAACCCGATGCCGCTCATTGTTCTCCAAATCATACCCTCCTATGAAAAGGGACTGCTGCACTGGGGTCTCCCCCTGTGCGGCAGTCCCTTTCCTTGTTCTGGCAGGGCACGGTGCGCAATGGCGTGATTTGTACTGGCTTTTTTGCATTTCCTGTACTATAATAAAGAGCTGTGAAGTTTACACCCGCTATCACTGGGAAAGGAGAATCACCCCTTGAATAAAATGCTTACCCACCTGAACGGCTACAAGCGCGAGGCTGTGCTTGCACCGCTGTTCAAGATGCTGGAAGCCACGTTCGACCTGTTTGTGCCGCTGGTCATGGCAGACATCGTCAACGTGGGCATTACAGCACATGATTTCCACTATATCCTTGTGCGGTGCGGCATCCTGCTGCTGCTGGCCGTTGTGGGCCTTGCCTGCAGCCTGACGGCCCAGTATTTCTCGGCCAAGGCGGCGGTGGGCTACTCCACCTCCCTGCGCCATGCCCTGTTTGAGCACATCCAGAGGCTTGGCTTTACCGAGATGGACACCATGGGCACCAGCACCCTCATCACCCGCATGACCAGTGACATCAATCAGGTGCAGAGCGGTCTGAACCTCTTCCTGCGCCTGTTCCTGCGCAGCCCGTTCGTGGTGGTTGGTGCCATGATCATGGCGTTCACCGTGAATGTGCGGGCCGCCTGGATCTTTGTGGTCGCCATCCCGCTGCTGAGCGTGGTGGTGTTCGGGGTCATGGTCATCACCAACCCGCTGTACAAAACGGCCCAGGCCCGGCTGGACCGTGTGCTGGGCCTGACCCGCGAGAACCTGACCGGTGTGCGCGTGGTCCGCGCCTTTGATAAGGAGCAGAGCGAGATCGACCGCTTTGAGTCGGCCAACGACCTGCTGACCCGGATGCAGCTCCATGTGGGCCACATCTCCTCCCTGATGAGCCCGCTGACCTACGTCATCATCAATCTGGCCATTGTGGCTCTGCTCTATGTGGGCAGCATCGAGATCAATGTGGGCGGCATGGCCTCCGGTGATGTGATCGCGCTGGTGAACTACATGAACCAGATCCTGGTGGAGCTGGTCAAACTGGCAAACCTCATCGTGCAGGTGAGCAAGGCGCTGGCCTGTGCCGGCCGTGTGCAGGCTGTGCTGGACACCGAACCGGGCATGGAATTCCCCGCTGCGCTCAAGGGGGAGGCACCTGCAGACAAGGCCGGGGATGCTGTGCGGTTCGACCATGTCAGCCTGACCTACGCCGGTGCCGGTGCCCCCAGCCTGACCGATATCAGTTTTACCGCAAAGCGCGGCCAGACCATTGGTGTCATCGGCGGCACGGGCAGCGGCAAATCCAGCCTCATCAACCTGATCCCCCGCTTCTATGATGCCACGGAGGGCACCGTGGAGATCCTGGGCCGTCCGGCGCAGGAGTACCCCCGCGCGGCTCTGCGCGGCAGTGTGGCAGTCGTGATGCAGAAAGCCCAGCTGTTTGGCGGCACCATCCGCTCCAACCTGCTGTGGGGCAACAAAAACGCGGCGGACGCTGATCTGTGGGCCGCACTGGAGACTGCGCAGGCTGCGGATTTTGTCAGGGCAAAGCCCCTTGGGCTGGACGAGCCTGTGGAGCAGGGCGGCCGGAACCTGTCCGGCGGCCAGAAGCAGCGCCTGACCATTGCCCGTGCGCTGGTGGGCAAGCCCGAGATCCTGATCCTGGACGACAGCGCCAGCGCGCTGGATTACGCCACCGATGCGGCCCTGCGCAAGGCGCTGGCCGCTCTGCCCGGTGACCTGACCGTGTTCATCGTGAGCCAGCGTGCCGCCAGCCTGCAGCACGCCGACCAGATCATTGTGCTGGATGACGGCAGGATGGTGGGTCTGGGCAGGCACGCCGATCTGCTGAAGACCTGCCCCGTTTACGAGGAGATCTACGCCAGCCAGTTCAAGAAAGGGGATGCGCAGAAATGAGTGCAAAAGCAAAGAGTAAGCTGACCCCGGAACAGCGCAACGCAACGCTTCGGCGGGTGCTGGAAAAGATCCGCCCTTACGGCTTTTTTGTGGTGTGCAGTCTGATCGTGGCCGCTGTGAGCGTGGCTGCCCAGCTGTATATCCCCATCCTCTGCGGCAGTGCCATTGATATGATGCTGGGCAAGGGGAATGTGGACTTCAACGGTGTTCTGCGCATCGTGGTGGAAATCGTGATCGTGGCCGTGGTGGCTGCATTGGCCCAGTGGCTGCTGAGTGTCTGCAACAACCGCATCACCTTCTCGGTCAGCCGGGACCTGCGCAACGCCGCGCTCCGTAAGATCCAGACCCTGCCGCTCTCTTATCTGGACAGCCACCCCTCCGGCGATATCGTCAGCCGCATGGTCGCCGATGTGGACACCTTTGCGGACGGCCTGCTCATGGGCTTTACCCAGCTGTTCAGCGGCGTGCTGACCATCCTTGGTACCCTGCTGTTCATGCTCAGTGAGAATGTGCCCATCACGCTGGTGGTGGTCTGCATCACCCCGCTGAGCCTGGTGGTGGCAAGCTTCCTTGCCAAGCGTAGCTACAAGTATTTCCAGGGCCAGAGCACCGTGCGCGGTGAGCAGACCGCCCTGGTCAACGAGATGATCGAGGGGCAGAAAGTCGTGCAGGCCTTTGGCCATGAGGCCGAGAGCCTTGCCGCCTTTGACGAGGTGAATGGCCGCCTGCAGAGCGTGAGCCTGAAGGCCATCTTCTTCTCCAGCATGACCAACCCCGCTACCCGCTTTGTGAACAACATCGTTTATGCAGGTGTCGGTCTGGTGGGTGCCGTTTACGCTGTGGCGGGCGGCATCACCATCGGCCAGCTGAGCATCTTCCTGAACTATGCCAACCAGTACACCAAGCCCTTCAACGAGATCTCCGGCGTGGTCACCGAGCTGCAGAACGCACTGGCCTGCGCGGCCCGTGTGTTCGAGCTGCTGGATGCCGAGGACCAGGTGCCCGAGGCGGAGAACGCCAAGGTGCTGGAGACCGACGGCCATGTGGAGCTGAAGGACGTTTCCTTCCGCTACCTGCCGGACCGCCCCCTCATCGAGGGCCTGGATCTGGATGTGAAGCCCGGCCAGCGCATCGCCATCGTCGGCCCCACCGGCTGCGGCAAGACCACCCTCATCAACCTGCTCATGCGGTTCTACGATGTCAACGGCGGCTCCATTGAGGTGGCCGGGAACGATATCCGCAGCCTGACCCGCGCCTCCCTGCGCGGCAGCTACGGCATGGTGCTGCAGGAGACCTGGCTGCGTGCCGGTACTGTGCGGGAGAACATTGCCTACGGCAAGCCCGATGCCACTGAGGAAGAGATCGTTGCCGCCGCCAAAGCGGCCCACGCCGACAGCTTCATCCGCCGCCTGCCCAAGGGTTACGATACCGTCATTGCTGAGGACGGCGGCAACATCAGTCAGGGTCAGAAGCAGCTGCTCTGCATCGCCCGCGTGATGCTCTGCCTGCCCCCCATGCTGATTTTGGACGAGGCGACCTCCTCCATCGACACCCGCACCGAGGTGCGCATCCAGGCTGCCTTTGCCCGGATGATGCAGGGCCGCACCAGCTTTATCGTGGCCCACCGCCTGTCCACCATCCGTGAGGCCGATGTCATCCTTGTGATGAAGGATGGCCACATCGTGGAGCAGGGCGACCACGACACCCTGCTGGCGCAGGGCGGCTTCTATGCCAAGCTCTATAACAGCCAGTTCGAGGGCGTGGAGACCTGAAAAAACCAAAATGGGAGATGTCGGTACACGGCATCTCCCATTTTTTATGCGATGGTTTCCAGCACCGGTTCCTCCGGCGGGGGAAGCAGGGTGGAGTGGGCTTCCACGAACTCTGCCGCCCGCTGGCTGGCGATGCCCTGCCGCACCTTGCGGAAATCGTTGGCAGGGAAGGTGCGCTCACCCTTCCAGTGTGCCAGTGCGGCCTCCACCTCGGCATCGGTGGGCCAGAGGTGTTCCCGCTCGGCCACCATCAGAAGGCCCAGACTGCCCCGCAGCTTCTGCTCTGCCTGTGCGTGGAGCTCAGTGCGGAACTGTTCCACAGTCTGGCCCCGCACTTTGAGGTACTGGTCAAAGTTGACGTTGTTGGCCTGCAGCCGCAGGTTGAAGTTCCGCTGTTCAGCAAAATAGTTGCCAGAGACCAGGTCCTTGGGCAGGGTGCCCTTGACACAGCCGCCCAGCTGGAAGATAAGCTCCCGGCGGGCCAGTGCCTTGGCCTGCGCACAGCGCTGGGCATAGAGCTCCCGTGCAACCTGCTGGCGCAGGGCCGCCTTGCCTGCGGCATCGGCGGCGCGGTCTTCATCACCGTGCCGGGTGTTCACTTCCAACTCAATGCTCACCTGCCGGATGGGCCGGGGCTGGATGGGCTGGGTGAAGCCGGTGTAACGTTCCAGCTCCAGCGGCGGCAGGCAGTAGAACTCTGCCCCCGCCCGGAAGCCCTCGGCCCGGTTGACGGCCAGCAACTCAAAATCCGGATCGGTCACGGGCACCAGATGCTCTTTTTCCACAAGCTCCTGATATAATGTGGAAAAACCGGTCAGGATAGCCCGGTTCACGGCGGCGGTCAGCAGGTCCTCTTCCGTCTGCGGCGGGTTCTCTGTGGCCTGCTCGGCCTGAATGGACGCTTCCAGCTCTTCGGCGCTGGCGGAGAATACCACCCGGCAGTCCCCGGGCTGGGGCATTCCTACATGTTCCAATACCATTGCGGTGACCTCCTTTCAGCGGCTAAAGCTGACCATCAGTGCCAGCAGCACAACGGCCAGACAGAAATAGAGGATCTCGGCCCCCAGAACGGAGCGGTCGCCCTCCACATACATCTTCTCGGGATCTTCGGGGTCGTAGTACAGCGTGACCGTTTCCCCGCTGGCAAAGCCCTTGCCCTTGGCGGCTTTGGGGTAGTGCAGGCGGTGGCTGCCGCCCTCGGTCTCGAACTCAAGCAGATAAGCCGCGCCGTCCCGGCTCTGAACGGTGCCGGCCACCCGGGCCTCCACACGCTGGCCCTTCTGCTGTAAGCGGCGGCGCTGCTGCACACTGCGCAGGCCCATGTAGAACATGATGCCCGCGCCGATGATGAAGATCAGAACATTGAACATTCGGTTTCCCTCATTCCGTCATTACTCGCCCGGCGGCATACAGGCCGGACGGTCAGCTTTTATTGTACCATATTCCGGCCCAAATGCCCCTGTACGGAGTGCCCGAAATTTAGAACATTTTTTTGTCGAACAATTTTGAAAATAGTGCTTGACTTTTCTTGTGGCTGTGGTATAATAACTAACGTTCCGAGCCGAACGGCCCGCGAACAAAACAGAATATGCGGATATGGCGGAATTGGCAGACGCGTTAGATTCAGGTTCTAATCGGGGCAACTCGGTGGAGGTTCAAGTCCTCTTATCCGCACCAAACGATGAAAATCCGAACTTTTTTCCAATAGGAGAAGGGTTCGGATTTTTTGTTTTCCTTGCGCTGGAATTTTCTGATTTACAAACCTGAAGTGCTGTATTATAATAAAGTAATCACACAACAGGAGGCTCCTCAGAATGTCCCATTTGATCGAAACGGTATACAACCTGCTCTGGGGTGATCTGTTCACCCTGCCGGTGGGCGGCGGCATCGGCATTTCGCTGATGGCGGTGCTGCTGCTCACGGCAGGCGTGTTCTTCACCCTGCGCACCCGGCTGCTGCCCGTGCGGCTGTTCCGGGATATGATCGCCGCTGTCTGCGAAAAGAACCAGAGCAGGGACAGCCTTTCCTCTTTTCAGACGCTCATCGTCTCCACGGCCACCCGGGTAGGCATGGGCAATCTGGTGGGCGTGGTGGCGGCAGTGTCTGCCGGTGGTGCCGGTGCGGTGTTCTGGATGTGGGTCACGGCCCTGCTGGGGGCCTCCACCTCCTTTGTGGAATCCACACTGGCCCAGAAGTACCGGCAGCCCGACCCGCTCTATGGCGGTCAGCGCGGCGGCCCGGCCTACTACATCCATGTGCTGGCCGAGCGCAAGCGGGGCAAAAAGCTGCGTCATTCCATCATCGCGGTGTTGTTTGCCATTTCGGGCCTCATCTGCTGGTGCGGCATCAGCCAGGTCATCAGCAACTCGGTCAGCTCTGCCTTTGCCAATGCGTTCTCCATCCCGCCCATCGTGACCACGGTGGTGCTGGTGGTGCTCTCGGCGGTCATTGTCCTGCGCAAAGATGCCACCGTGAAAAGCCTGGATGTTATCGTGCCGATCATGGCGGTCTGCTATTTCGTGATGACGGTCATCATCATTGCGGTAAATTTCCGCCAGCTGCCCGCTGTGCTGGGCCGCATCTTCTCGGAAGCCTTCGGCCTGCGGCAGGTGGCCGCGGGCGGCTTTGGCGCGGTGCTGATGAACGGTGTCAAGCGCGGCCTGTTCTCCAATGAGGCAGGCAGCGGTTCGGCCCCCTGTGCGGCAGCGGCTGCCTCCTGCGATGATCCCGTGAAGATGGGCTTTGTGCAGGCACTGGGTGTCCTGATCGACACGGTGGTCATCTGCAGCTGCACTGCCTTTATGATGCTGCTGGCTCCCGCAAATGTCACCACTGGGCTGACCGGCATGGACCTGCTGCAGGCAGCGGCACAGTACCATCTGGGCAGCTTTGGCGTGGTGTTCATTGCCGTCACGCTGGCGCTGTTCAGCTTCTCCACCTTCATCGGCATCCTGTTCTATGCCCGCTCCAATGTGGCGTACCTCTTTGGCGACCGCTGGGGCTGGCAGACGGCCTATAAAGTGCTGGCCCTTGTCATGCTGATGGTGGGCGGTCTGGAAGCCTATACCGTGGTGTGGGACCTGGGCGACGTGGGCATCGGCCTGATGACCATATTCAATCTCATTGCCCTCTACCCCATGTCCGGCGAAGCCATTGCCGCCTTGCGGGATTACGAGCGCCGGAAACATCTGACCCAAAACTGACCCTGCCGACAGCTTCCGCAGAAAAGCTGCAAAAATCCGAAAAAAGTAGTTGACAAATCGCCCGCAGTCTGATAAAATAAACAAGTCGTCCGGCAACGGACGTGAACAGAATCTGGGCGTGTTCCCGAGTGGCCAATGGGGACAGACTGTAAATCTGCTGCTTTTCAGCTTCGGTGGTTCGAATCCACCCGCGCCCACCAAACAAGAAAAATCCGAACCTGTTTCCGATTGGAGAAGGGTTCGGATTTTTCGTTTTCTTCGGGTACAACAACGAAGGCTCCCGTGGACGGCGCAAAACTCCGATGCCTTGTCATAGACCGTAACCACACAACAAGAGTTTGGAGGACACGATGATGAAGTACGATGCAAGAGCTTGTTCGTTTAACATGGATACCGGGTGCGTGGAACTGCTGCTCCAAGATGGGCGCAAAATCTCCATCGACTGCACCGGGGTCGAGGATGCACTGGATGTTACCATGGCGCAGCAAACAGAACTGGACTACCTCATCTACAATGACCCGCTGGGCTACGCCGATTTGATTCTGAACGGTGACCCAGAGGAATATTTGAAAAATGCAGCCGGGAGCCATGGGTTAGAAGATTAAGGACAAAAAAATAAGAGGTGTGCCCAACTGGACACACCTCGGTGAGATACATCTATGTAAGGCAGGGCGTTCCTTTCATCGGGAGCGTCCTGCTGTTTTTATGCTGCAACAGGCAAGGCTTGTAGTGCTTTCTGCTCTTTCAGCCATTCCTCATATTCACGCTGGCCTTCCTCACTGTTGAAAAACTCAACCATGGAGGGATAAAAGCAACGCGCAAGGGTCTTGATCGCTTCATCCGGGTAGCCGGATTTGTTCGACTTCTTCTTTTTGTTCAAATGGTATCCTCCGAAAATCAAAGTTCCATATTCTGTCCACGCTTGTGGTTTCGCTGCGGCACATTCATGGTGCGCTCCTGCTTGGGGGCAAGAATCTTTTCCAGAAAGCTGCGCACCAGTTCAGGAGCACGGTGGAGAGCATCCAGATAGGGTTTCACGTCGTACCACAGGTCGTGGTACTTGTTACTCCAACGAACGGCCTCCTTCTTGGCGGTGGAAAGTTCTTCTTTCAAGCGGCGGTTCTCTACGTCCATCATATAGCCGTGGTCGGCTTGCTTTTTCAGCTTGGAAAATTCTTCTTCGGTCAGCGAGTAGTTACCGAGAAAGGTGCGCTTGCCGATATAATCCAGATCACGCGCATGAATGAGGGCTTCTTTCGTGAGCGTGGTCTTTTTCTGAATGGAGGCAAGTTCTTTCTCCTTTTGGGAGAGGGTCTGACTGGTTTTAGCAAGCGATTGTACCTGCTGATTGGCTTGAGCGGTCAGGGCGTCCAGCCGCTCCTGCTCCCGCTGGACTTTGAACTGAGTGACAGTCAGGTGTTCTTCGGTGCTGCCACGTTCGCCGCGCTCCACATCGGTGTACCCGGCAGAGCGCATATAGTTGAAGAAATCGTCTTGCAGGATGCTGTACGACTTCTTCAGGACTGGCTTGCCGTTCTTTTGCAGGATAGGCTTTCCGGCATCGTCCAGCAGAGGTTTGGATGCCCACTTCTTGCTCCGGCTGACCTGCATGACAGTCTCCTTGACGGTGCCGACCAGTGCCTTGTCCTTGCAGCGTTTCGACCAGAGGATCTGCTTTTCCACGACAGGTACATAGACCACATGGAGATGGTAGTGGTAGACCTCCCGGCCTAGTGCTTCGGTCATGGCACGGTTGATCTCGTCGGCGTGCATGACTGCCGAGAGGATATACTGCTCACCACCCACGATCTGAACGGCTGCTTTGTAGGCATCCTCATAGAACTGCTTGGCGAACTCGTAGCCACCGTGATTGTCAAAATAGGCCGAGTTGACATCAAAGACAAGTTCGCAGTAGTGGGTGGCATCCGGCTTCAGGCCGCGCGTGAAAATCGTACCAGCGGTTTCCAGTTGGGCGAATAGGTCAGTGTAGCTGGCGGTTGGCTTTTTGAAGTGGACGTTCCATGCAGCGCGCTGGGGGATAATATCGGGGTTCCGATAGCTGTCCTTTTCACGCTCATTGTGCTGCTGGGTGTTGCCAACGGCCTTATCCGAAACGGCGAGATTTCGGACACTGGTGCGGTCAACGCCATCGTTTCTTGCCAAAGGGCATCCCTCCTTTCGGGGTTCAGAGGAAGGTGACGGGGACGGAGATGCACTTCTTTGGAAGTGTAATAACCCACTATGACACTTTCATCCCTGCGGTCTGCAAAGTGTAGTGGGCTCTCCGAGGGGGAACGTCTCCTGCGGGAGAGCTACAATCAAGTTCGCACAATGCGAACTTGATTGCTCCGTACGCATCTGAAAAAATTGCGTACGGACTTCAAATAACCTGTACGGTTCGTACGACGTACAGAAATCCGAAATATAAACGATAATTCGTTTTAATTTGTTTCAATTCGCCGTACAGATGCGTACAAGTACAGACCGTACAGGTTGTACGAAATTCTTCCGTAAAAAATACACTTTTTACGGGCAGGGGTGGACAAGCGGCTCGATGCCTACAAAATCCCGCACCCTGCGGCCACCGGGCAGGGCGGTGTTATGTGTTGCACCAGAGTACCCAGCGTGGGAACTCTGGTGTTTTTTGCTTCCTGCCTGAATATACGGAAAATTTTGCAGGAAAGGCGAAAAAGCGGCAGAACTGCAACGGAAAAAGAAAAAAGCCCTTACTGGTTGCAGATTTGCAACAGCAAGGGCAGAGGGGAAACCGTATATTGAACAAAACGGCAGAGCGTATTATAATGAGGAAAAAGCTCAAAAAGGAGGGCCGACCACATGGCACAGGAATATCTGCCCGCACCATCCAACATCCGTCTTGCGGACTTGATGAAAGAACACAACATCAGCCAACCAGAGCTTGCCAAGGAGATCGGCTGCTCCAAGAGCACCATCAGCCGCTTCATCAGCGGTGCGAAAGGAACCCTGACCCATGAGCAGGTGCTGAGGATTGCAAGGCTGTTCAACGTGTCCACGGATTTTCTGCTGGGAGAAACCAACATCCCCGACCGCAAAAATTACGACATTGCCGAACTGGGCTTGTCCGTAGAAGCCGCAAAGAACCTCTACACAGGGCGCATCAATGCAGAGGTGGTCAACCTGCTGCTGGAAAACGCCCGCTTTGCAGAGCTTACTTACCGCATAGCGCAGTATTTTGATGATACCTTTGCATCCGGCATCGCAGCACAGAACGCTATGCTCACGACATTGAGTACCCTTCTGCGCACAAAGGTCAAGACCCCGGAAGCAGCCAAGGCTGCAAAGGACATCAGCCTTCGGAGAAAGCCTGTGTACCAAGGCGACCTTGATGACATTGAGATGTATTTCATGGCAGCGGTCAAGGAGATCAAAAAGGGTATCGGGAGCCATTACGCCGAACAGGAAGCTATGAGTAAGAAAGTGGCAGAGAAGGTGTTCACCGAATTGACCAAGGGGCAGGATGTACAGCACCCAACGATTACAGCAGAGCAGCTGACGGATGCAATGTTGGACAGTGTTTCGGGCATGGAGGGAGCTACGCCGGAAGCACTGGAACAGCTGCGGAACGGTCTGCTGGGAATCTTGCAGTCTGCCGCAGAGCAGGAAAACGCCCATGAAGCAGACGAATGAACGGCTTTGTGCGCTGGCGCAGAAAGGCGATGCTGCCGCGCTGGACAGCCTGATCGACAACAACAAGTCCTTTATTGGCAAGGTGGCAAATGACCTTTTCCGCAGCATGAATCTGGCACAGTCCGGCCTGAACCTTGACACGGACGATTTGAAACAAGCGGGCAATCTGGGGTTGTGGAAGGCCGTGCCGAAGTTCGATGCGGCGCGCGGCATGAAGTTCCTGACCTATGCGGCTCCTGCCATTCGCAACGCCATGATGGACATGGTTCGGGATGCCTTTACTGCTTTTGAGCAGCGGATGGTGACGGAGGATAAGGACGGTATCTGCTACCAGCGCGTTTCGCTGGACGATGTTCTGCCGGGAGAGGAACAACTGCGGCGCATCGAAGCCATAGCCGACCCTTATGCCATGCAGCCGCAGAGTATTATGGAAGAGCAGGAATCGCGCCGGGAACTGTACGATGGCCTGAAACGGCTGCCCCAACGGGAGCAGACCTATCTGCTGTACCGCTATGGCTTCACCGATGGCGAGGAACATCCGCTGATCGGCACGGCGATATACTTTCACCTGACAAAAGGCCGCGCCAAAAAGACCGAGGAACAGGCCATGGATAACCTGTGGCTGGAACTGCCGTGGTGGTTTGATTGAATGAAAAGAAAAATCGTGATTGTGCTACAAGTTTTCTGGAAATTTATGTGCAGCTATACGATTTTGAAAAATTTTGTGGACAAACGAAATAAAATAGGCTTGAATTTCGTTATCTAAACAAAAAGCAAGGAGGGTAGGTTTGATGATTTGTAAAAATTGAGAGCATAAAAATAAAGTAGGAATTCGATATTGCCAGCGATGTGGGCAGTAGTGAAAGAAGGTATAGACAATGAAGAAAACTTTATATACATTTTTGGTTTGGAATTTTCTGTTGTTTGTAGCTGGTTTAAGTGATATTGTTTTTTATAGAAATCTTACATCGGTAGAAGGTATGACAATAAGCTGGACCCAGCCAGCGCTTGTAAGTATTACTTCATTTTTAATATTGCTTTCAATATATTATGGGATGCACCAGCTCCTTTTCGGGAAAAATTTTTATTTGAAACTGGAAATCAAGCAGGAAGACATAGATAAATTGCGAAATTCAATTTATGATTTTCTGAAAAAAGGCGAAATTGACCCCGAAAAATTGCAGCAACACTTGAAGTGTTTGATAATTGCTGAAGTTGTTTTGTGGGGTGGATTCATCGTTTACTTATTTATATCAAAGGGCTACTAATTTTCAATTCTAATAATGGGGTAAAGTGGTACGAATGAAAAAGATACAGAACTTTTTCTCGACGATTTTGCAAAAGCTGTGGAAAAGTTCGATAACTATCGTTTAGCATTAAAAACTACGGAAGCTTTACGCTGAAAGCTGTAACTTTAAGCAGACCGGAAAGCTTATAATGAGGGTAGAACAGAAATATGACCAACGAAGATACCACTGATTTTGACGAGCACTTCGCTAAAATTTCGTCCTATATTGTGGACACATTGCACGGCGTTCCACTTGAGATGACCGAGGATGAAAAAGAACAATTTCGCATACAGGTTATTTCAAATCAGTATGCAGAACGGTTGCTAAGTGAAGCCGAAAAGACAGAAACGTATAGAGGTTTATCAAAAATTGATATTCTTCATACAGTTTCTATCCCTCAACTGGCTAGAACAATCCCACTTAAAGGTTTGAATCTCAGTTTAGAAAAATACAGAATGCCGGATGGTGTAATAATAGAGGTTGAGAGTTCGTCACATTATTTGGGGTCATTTAGTGAGAAAAATGATTCTTCCACAAATTGGATAGAAAAGATCATGGAGGGTGTCGGTATTCACTAGATGGATTCTCAAGAAGCATAAACAGCCCGCTATTTGCAGAGAATTCTGGAAGAAAATTGAAGAAAGCATCCTTCCGGCAACAGCACCCCGGACGTTTGTGAACTCTCACAACAGAGATCAAGAACCAATCCCTGCTTTGCGCTTACACCGTTTTGGTGACATTTTTTCTCCGTCTTGCTACAATATTGTGGTTTTTTTCTATTTGTGCTTTGTTATTATCAACATCTAAAATGAAAACCGTGATGGAGGTGCTTCCAATGCAGATAATTTCCTTGAAAACAAATTGAATGCTTTGGCAAACGGTGGCCAGTTCTCCATTTCCTACGACATCACGATTCCGTAATAAAAGCATTAGATAATGGGTATAAAAGCCACGATTCTTTAGAGTCGAAAGAAAAGAATCGTGGCTTTGTACGTTTGAATTATGGAGCAAGCCAAATGAATAAGAAATTGGAATTTTTTAGCAGTATGGCGGTTGCCTTTATAGTTTTGATATTGGTCTTTCTTTGCATTCGTTTTTCAGGTCAGGGAAAATTTGCTACACATGGAGGAACCAATCCGTCTGATGTAAAATGTATTTATACTTCAGTTTGGCCGGATAATGAATACACTAGGCTTATTTGTGAGCCGGAAAGTGGAACGATAGAATATATATTGGATGGTTCTAATGCTGGGTATTATGCAATCTTTTATAATAATATCTCTGAAGAAGAAATACAAAAATATATTGACCAATTGAAAACCTTAGGATACGCTGAAGAGGCATCGGCTTCAGAAAGCGTTTCGACAGGCGTTTTGCTAAGAAAAGATGAAACATGGATAAGCATTGCATACTCAGAGGGAGGATTTGGAATCCGGATTTCAGTAGAAAAATCCTGAATAAAAGAGATGCTGGGGAATTCCGGTTATCCCTATGATGCAGTGGAAAGAAAATGGATTGCTCAATATGCGAGCCTCCATGACTTGATTTTGATGTTCGGTCACTCAAACCAATGCCGTCAAGCCGGTGGGGGATATGGATAACCTGTGGCTGGAACTGCCGTGGTGGTTTATCTGAGTGAAAAGAAAAATTGTGATTGTGCTACAAGTTTTCTGGAAATTTATGTGCAGCTATACGATTTTGAAAAGAATTGTGGACAGATGAAATAAAGCAGGCTTAAAATTCGTTATTCAAACAGAGAAGCCAATAATCATGATACCATTGATGTGATTCTTATAGCTGCAATCGTTCGGAAAAAATGTGACGTTCAGAAAATTCAAATGGAGCTATGATGAAGAGGTGCTTAAAATGACGAAATCAAGTAAGAAATTGACTGCTTTTGGTATAGCTTTGGCCCTAGCAATTCTTATAGGCGGTTTCCTGTTGCATCCGTGGGAGAGGACAAAATCGGAACTTACTGTAACAAAGGTGGATTTAAGCGATAATTCTATCTATGCAACCGCTCCCAATCAACTGTACGGTACAAATGATTACTATCTCATTCAGGGAGCTTCGGAATACTTAAAAGGAAATATTCAGCTATCGCAAATTGAAGAAGGCGAAAATATTGTGGTAGTTTCCAATGGAAAGGTTTTGTTATCTGACCCCTATCAGTTTGATACGATATACAGTATTCGATTGCAGTAATCCTATTTTCATTAAAGGTCAATCTTCTAGTCTGCCATGGTCGCAGCCAAGAGAGATAATATTCAAACTTACTACTCAGCAAAAGCTAGGCACACTCCAAGAATTTATTATAGAGGGTGAATATCCCGCGCTTTGAACAATTTAACGATGAATATATTGTGCGATATGGAGAATTTCATTTGCGCGTTCACCTCGAATTGACTTGCAACGCAAAATACGTTACAATAAACTTGAGGTGATAACCATGGAAAAAACGATGACGCTCAATCTTCGTGTCAACCCTACCGTCAAGCAGCAAGCCGAGGATGTGTTGAAGCAGCTCGGCATCCCGATGGCAACAGCTATTGATATGTACCTGCGCCAGATTACCCTGACTGGCGGCATTCCGTTCTCGCTGTCCCTGCCGAAGGCTCCTGCGGCTCTGAACGCTGACACCATGACCGATGATCAGCTTCACGCAGCCTTGCAGGTGGGTATTAAGGAGATTCAGAACGGTGATACCGTGGATGCCGCAAGCGCATTCGCACAGTTCAGGGAACAGCACAGATGAAGCAGTATGACGTAAAAATTTCCCATGCAGCCCTCAGTGATATGGAGCAGATTTACAGCTACATTGCTGACCGCCTGCTGGAGCCTGACACGGCCATGGGGCAGTATAACCGCATTGCAGAAGCCATTCAGTCGCTGAACATCCTGCCGGAACGCTGTGCGCTGGTAGAGAGCGAGCCGGAGCGCACCCAAGGGCTGCGGCAGATGCTGGTGGATAACTACTCGGTGTTCTACATTGTGGGCGAGGATACCGTGTCGGTGGCTCGTGTGCTGTACAGTGCATCCGACCTTGTGCGCCGCCTGCGGAGAATGAAGTGAAAGGGGTATTCGCATGACCGCCGTAATCTACGCTCGCTATTCCAGCGATAATCAGCGCGAAGAATCCATCGAAGGTCAGATTCGTGAATGTACGGCCTACGCCGAAAAGAACGGCATCACTGTGGTCAAACACTACATTGACCGTGCCCTTTCCGCCAAAACCGACAACCGCCCGGATTTCCAGCAGATGATCAAGGACAGCGAGAAACGGTTGTTTGACATTGTGCTGGTCTGGAAGCTTGACCGCTTTGCCCGAAACCGCTATGATTCAGCGCACTATGAGTACCAGTTGGAACGAAATCATGTCAAGCTGGTATCTGCCACGGAGCCTATCTCTGACAGCCCTGCGGGTATCATGGTCAAGAGTATGCTCACCGGCATGGCTGAATACTACTCGGCAGAACTTTCTGAAAAAGTTGTGCGCGGCATGACCGAGAATGTTTTGAAGGGGAAGTACAACGGCGGCACGATTCCCATTGGTTTTAAGGTGGATGAGGAGAAGTTCTTTCAAGTCGACCCGCTGAAAGCTCCCTTTGTGGTAGAAGCCTTTCAGCGGTACAACGATGGCGCGACCATGAAAGAATTGATGAACTGGCTGAACGACAGTGGTGTGACCACCAACCGCAATCAGAAGCTCACCTATAACAGTATTCAGACCTTGCTGACAAACCACCGTTATATCGGCGAGAACCGTTTTAAGGACATTGTGATGCCCGACAGCATCCCAGCCATCGTGGACAAGGACTTGTTTGAAGAAGTGCAGCAAAAAATCAAGAAGAACAGCCGCGCTCCTGCCCGTCACAAGGCCGAGGATGATTATCTGCTCACCACCAAGCTGTTCTGCGGAATGTGTGGTGCCATGATGTTCGGCGAGTGCGGTACGGGTAGAAACAAGGTCGTTCATCATTATTATAAGTGCGCCACCGCTAAGCGTTTCAAGACCTGTAAGAAAAAGACCGTTCGTAAGGAATGGCTGGAAGATTTGGTCGTGGCTGAAACCATGAAGCTGATTCAGGACGATGCCGTGATTGATGCCATCGTTGCGGAAGTGATGGAGTTGCAGGATCAGGAAAACACCACGCTCCCTTTACTGGAAAAGCAGATGCGTGAGGTAGAGAATGGCATTGAGAATATGCTGAACGCCATTCAAGCAGGTGTGCTGACCAACTCCACCAAATCGCGTTTGGAAAAGCTGGAAGCCCAGCAGAAAGAACTTGAGGTTCGGATCACCGAAGAAAAAATTGCTCGGCCACGGTTGAGCGAAAATCAAGTTCGGTTCTGGCTGACCCGGTTCCGCAAGCTCGACCCGAACGTGAAAAGCCACCGGGAGACGCTTATCAACACGTTCGTGAACGTCGTTTATCTTTATGATGAAAAAGTTTTGATTACATTCAACTACAAAGACGGCACAAAAACCATCACTTTCGATGAAATCGCCGCCAAAGATGCCTCGGAGGGCAATGGTTCGGATTTTGGTTGCTTCGCTCCACCAAGAACTCCAGCGTTGTGATGACGCTGGAGTTTCTGTTTTATTTGAATTTCTACAAAGCACCGCAAGGGTGGATTCGAACAGCTGCGGCGCTGTCGTGGAAGACAGCGCAAAAACAGCCCAGTGGGCTGTTTTTAGCAGCGCGGCTTGCGTAATCCACCCGCGCCCATAAAAAAACCGCCGACGTATCTCTATGTCGGCGGTTTTCTGTTTGCAGAGGATGGCGTGGCTGCTCTCGGGGGCGGGCAGGATGTCCTCTCGCTGGTTTGGCGGGGTTTTATCACGTCACTGTCCTGAAGTCAAGAGGGGGATTTTGATCTTCAAAAAAAAAACTACGCCCCCGGCAGAAACAGCAGCGTGCCCCGGGCGGCCAGTACGGGCTGGAACAGGCAGCCCGCCAGCCCGGCGGTGAGCGCCACAACGAGAAACAGCAGTGCCAGGACCAAAACAAGCCGGGCCAGCCCGAAGCGGTGGTGCCCGGCGGGGACTTTTTTGCGCTGCATGGTCAAACCTCCCTTTGTATCAGAGCTCTGCGCCATCCTATGCCGGGCTGTGCCGATTGTGTGCGGGCGCAAAATGTGGTACACTGTTACCGACAAATCACGGAGGAACTGTTATGCTGACCATTACACTGCTGGGTACGGCGGCCACCATGCCCCTGCCGGACCGTGCCCTGACCGCCGCGCTGGCCGAATGCGGGGGCCATGCCCTGCTGTTTGACTGCGGCGAGGGCACGCAGGCGGCGGCCCGCCGCGCCGGGGTCAACCTGATGAAGCTGGATGCCATCTGCCTGACCCACTATCACGGCGACCATATCTTCGGCCTGCCGGGCCTGCTGCAGACGCTGGGCTGTCAGGGCCGGGAGCGCCCGCTGACCCTTTACGGCCCCGAGGGGCTGGGGGAAATCTGGCCCGCCCTGCGCACCCTGACCGGGCCGCTGCCGTATCCGGTCAGGGCTGTGCAGCTGGACACAGACCCCATCGACCTGACCACCCTTTCCTCCGGCTGGCCTGCGGGGGCGCAGCTTACGCCTTTCCGCACCCGGCACCGGGTGCCCAGCCGGGGCTACCGGCTCGACCTGCCCCGGGCGGGCCGCTTTGACCCTGCAAAGGCCCGGGCGCTGAACGTTCCGGTGCCTGCATGGAAACTGCTCCAGCGGGGCCAGAGCATCCCGCTGGAAAGCGGGGCTGTGGTCGCTCCCGCGGATGTGCTGGGCCCGGCACGCCGGGGTCTGCGGTTCGTGTTCTCGGGTGATACCGCCCCCTGCCCGGCACTGGAACAGGCCGCGCAGAACGCCGACCTTTTCCTCTGCGATGCCACCTACCCCGACAACGAGCAGGAGGCGCAGGCAAAGCAGTGGGGGCACAGCACTTTTGCGCAGGGTGCGGCCATTGCAAAAAAGGCTGACGTGCGCCGGTTCTGGCTGATGCATTATTCGCCCATGATCCTTGAACCGGAAGCCGCCCTGCCCAATGCGCAGGCGGTATTCCCGGCGGCGGAGTGCGGCTTTGACGGCAAACAGATCATCCTGCAATATGACGAGGAAGCAACATGACAACGATCAAACTTGACCCGGGTGCAGCCCTGCTGCTGGATGCGCTCCATGGGGCGGGCCATGCGGCCTACGCTGTGGGCGGCTGTGTCCGGGACAGCCTGCTGGGGCTGGACCCCCACGATTGGGACCTTTGCACCAGCGCCCGCCCGGAGCAGGTGATGGCGCTGTTCGGGGAGGAGAAGTGCATCCCCACCGGCCTGCAGCACGGCACCGTGACGGTGAAGCAGGGCGGCAGGCTCTATGAGACAACGACCTTCCGCACCGAGGGGGCCTATTCCGATGGCCGCCACCCGGATGCCGTTTGCTTTGTGCCGGATGTGCGGGAGGATCTTGCCCGGCGGGATTTCACCATCAACGCCATGGCATACAGCGCCGAGGAAGGGCTCATCGACCCCTTTGGCGGGCGGGACGACCTTGCCGCCCATCTCGTGCGGGCGGTGGGGGAGCCGGAACGCCGCTTTGAGGAGGACGCGCTGCGCATCCTGCGGCTCTACCGGTTCGCGGCCCGGTTCGGCTTTGCCATCGACCCAGCTACCGGTGCTGCTGCCCGGGCACTGGGGCCGCATCTGGACTGCGTTTCGGCGGAGCGCATCCAGGAAGAACTGCTCAAGCTGTTGGCGGCACCCCGGCCCGGAAGCTATCTGGAACCCGCCGTTCTGGCCGTTATCCTGCCGGAGCTGGAACCGGAAAAACAGCCGGAACGGTTTGCGGAACTCTGCCGTACCATCGACCGGATCGAACCAACAGCGGAGAATGTGCCCGCCCGGCTGGCGGCCCTTCTCTGCCCGCTGGGTGAAGCCGGCGCCCGCAAAGCTCTGCGCAAACTGAAATGCTCCAACGCGCTCACAGATGAGGTGACAGCGTTGGAAAGGGAAGCTGGAGGGGGTGCCGGGAGCTTTCTCCTCGGACACGAATCGGGCCATTCCATCGCCCGCCCTATTGCCTGCGGCAACAGGGTCCCACCCCAGCGGACGGTCCTTGGAGAAACTCCCGGCACCCCCAACACCACGCTGACCGTACAGGCCAAACGTCTTTTAGGCCGCTATGAGCTGCCGACCATAAAACGCCTGACCGCCCTTTGCAGTGCCCGGCATCCGGAACAGACCAGGGCCTTTGCTGCCCTGCGGGCCGAGGCGGAGCGGCTGACAGCAGAAAATGCCTGCTGCCGGGTGAGCCAGCTGGCCGTGAATGGCCGTGACCTGATGGCGGCGGGGGTCAG
Organism: Faecalibacterium sp. IP-3-29; assembly: GCF_023347335.1. NCBI lineage: Bacteria > Bacillati > Bacillota > Clostridia > Eubacteriales > Oscillospiraceae > Faecalibacterium > Faecalibacterium sp. IP-3-29. Next base: position 503,831 of record NZ_CP094471.1, read on the forward strand.
ACCCGGCCCGGGTCTGCGGCAGGTGCTGAACGCCCTGCTGGAGGCTGTCATCACCGGGCAGACACCCAATGAAAAAGATGCGCTGTTGGCAGCGGCGGCCCGATTTTCTGCGTCTTGACAAGAGAAAGAAGCTGCGGTAGTATTATACTACTGTTTTAGTGTGTTATTGAATGAGGAACGATATGACAGAAGCACAGAACACGAAGCGCCCCGGGGCACTCATCGCCATGAGCGGCGGTGTGGACAGCTCGGTGGCGGCATGGCTGATGCAGCAGGCGGGGTACGACTGCACCGGCATCACCATGCGGCTCACCCGCAACGAGACGCTGGGGCAGTCCGGTTTCCACACCTGCTGCTCCGAAAAGGATATCGAGGATGCCGCCGAGGTGGCCTTTGCGATGGATATCCCCTATGAGGTGCTGGATTTCACCGCCGACTTCCGGGAGAAGATCATCGAAAAATTCATCCGGGTATACGAGATGGGCGGCACGCCCAACCCCTGCATCGACTGCAACCGGTATATGAAGTTCGACCACCTGCTCCGCTGGGCTGAGAGCCATGGCATGGAGTATGTGGTCACGGGCCATTACGCCCGGGTGGAGCAGGACGAGGCCACCGGCCGCTGGCTGCTGAAAAAGGGGCTGGACGAGGGTAAGGATCAGAGCTATGTGCTCTATAACCTGACCCAGGAGCAGCTGGCCCATGTGCGCCTGCCGCTGGGGGGGCTGCACAAGGCCGAAGTGCGTGAGATCGCGGAAAAGCAGCATTTCATCAACGCCCGCAAGCATGACAGCCAGGATATCTGCTTTGTGCCGGACGGCGACTACGCCCGCTTCATGGAGGACTTCACCGGCAAGCACTACCCGGCAGGTGATTTTCTGGACGAGAACGGCAAAAAGGTGGGCACTCACAATGGCGCGGTGCGGTATACCATCGGCCAGCGCAAGGGCCTGGGCCTTGCCATGGGTGCGCCGGTGTATGTCTGCGCCAAGGATATGCAGGCCAACACCGTCACGGTGGGCCCGGAGGAGAACCTGTTTGACCGCATCGTCTATGCCGACGAGGTGAACTGGATCACCATCCCGGAGCTGACCGTGCCCTTGCGGGTCACGGCCCGCACCCGCTACCACCAGACCGAGCAGGCGGCCACCGTCTACCCGGCAGGAGAGGGGCAGTTCCGGCTGGAATTTGACCAGCCCCAGCGTGCCCCCACGCCCGGTCAGGCTGTGGTGCTGTATCAGGGGGATGTTGTGCTGGGGGGCGGCACCATCGTTGCGGTGGAATAAACCGCTCAGGCGCTTTGCAGGAAAGTGATAAAGTAAAACAAAAGCAACTGCGTCGAACTGATAAAACAATAGGCGTAGTGTAAGATGGAGGAGCAAGTATCTATGCAGGATCAATATTCCCGCACCCAGCTGCTGCTGGGCAAGGAAGCAATGGAAAAGCTGCACAATTCCCGTGTGGCGGTGTTTGGCATTGGCGGCGTGGGCGGCTACACGGTGGAAGCGCTGGCACGCAGCGGTGTGGGTGCGCTGGACCTCATTGATGATGACAAGGTCTGCCTGACCAACCTGAACCGCCAGATCGTGGCCACCCGCAAGACCGTGGGCCAGTACAAGGTGGATGTGGCCGAACAGCGTATCCACGAGATCGACCCCAACATCAAGGTCACCACCTACAAGATCTTTTTCACCCCGGAAACGCAGGATCAGTTCGACTTCACCCAGTACGACTATGTGGTGGATGCCATCGACACCGTCACCGGCAAGATCGCGCTGGTGGTCAAGGCCAAGGAGGCCGGCACCCCCATCATCTGCGCCATGGGTGCAGGCAACAAGATGGACCCCACCCGCTTTGAGGTGACGGATATCTACAAGACCTCCGTCTGCCCGCTGGCCAAGGTGATGCGCACCGAGTGCCGCAAGCGGCGGATCAAGCACCTGAAGGTCGTCTACTCCAAGGAGCCTGCCATGACCCCCATTGAGGATGATTCCATCAGCTGTAAGAACCACTGCATCTGCCCTCCGGGCACCCAGCGCAAGTGCACCATCCGGCGCTCGGTCCCCGGCTCCAACGCCTTTGTGCCCTCGGTGGCCGGGCTCATCATCGGCGGCGAGGTCGTGAAGGATCTGGTCGGATTTGTGCCGATGAAAGGTTAAAAACGAGAACGCCCCTCTCCGGTCTCACAGATGTCGGAGAGGGGCGTTTTGGGTCAGGGGAAACCGCTCTCACGGCATGGGAACAGGTGGAGCGCGCATCGGGCCGCAGGGCTGCCGCCTGCCCGGGCGTAGCCATTGGCGGTCACCCCAGCAAACAAAATGTTGAAATACGTTCATTTGACAAAATACTTTTGCTAATTTATACTGGGATGCATATTCACATGCAAAAATTAAGGATAGAAGATAGGAAGTATCGTCATGCTGACTCTGGATAAGATCTACCACGCCGCCTTTGTGCTCAAGGACGTTGCCCGCAAGACCGACCTGATCGAAGCGCCCAAGCTCTCCAAGGACTGCCGCCTCTACCTCAAGACCGAGAACCTGCAGGTGACCGGCAGCTTCAAGGTGCGGGGAGCCTATTATAAGATCAGCCAGCTCTCCAGGGAGGAGAGCGAAAAGGGCGTGATCGCCTGCTCTGCCGGAAACCACGCACAGGGCGTGGCTCTGGCCGCCACCCGCCGGGGCATCAGGAGCATCGTCTGTATGCCGGACGGTGCCCCCATTATGAAGGTGGAAAATACCAAGAGCTTGGGCGCGGAGGTCTGTCTGGTGCCCGGCACCTATGATGATGCCCACGACAAGGCCGTGGAGCTGCAGGCCGAGACCGGCATGACCTTCATCCACCCCTACGATGACGAACAGGTCATCGCAGGTCAGGGCACCATTGGTCTGGAGATCCTTGACCAGCTGCCCGATCTGGATGCCGTCATCGTGCCCGTGGGCGGCGGCGGCCTGATCTCCGGCGTGGCCTTTGCCATCAAGAGCCTGCGCCCCGAGGTCAAGGTCTATGGTGTGCAGGCCGAGGGTGCCCCCAGCATGTACCGCAGCCTGCATGAGCACAAGTATCAGACCCTGAAAAATGTGGCCACCTTTGCGGACGGCATTCAGGTCAAGACCCCCGGCGAGCTGACCTATCAGCTCTGCGAGGAATATGTGGACGACATCGTGACCGTCAGCGAGGACGAGACCGCCGCCGCCATCCTCTCCCTGATGGAGAACCAGAAGCTGGTGGCTGAGGGGGCCGGTGCGGTGCCTGTGGCAGCGGCGCTGTTCCACAAGCTGCCCATCGAGGGCAAAAAGGTGGTCTGCCTGATCTCCGGCGGCAACATCGATGTGAACATCCTCAACCGCGTCATCACCCGTGGTCTGGTGATGAGTGGCCGCAAGGCCAACCTGACCATTGCGCTGGAGGATAAGCCCGGCCAGCTGGAGCGGGTGGCTGCCATCGTTTCCCGCTGCGGCAGCAATGTGGTCTCTGTCCTGCATGACGGCTCTGACCCCAATATGCCCATCTCCAGCTGCTTCCTCAAGCTGGTGCTGGAGACCCGCGACCATGCCCAGATCGAGCAGATCCGGCAGGAGCTCACCAAAGAGGGCTTCCAGCTGGTGGCCGAGCGCGTGTGATTTTCTGACCGCCTCATCTGCCGCCTGCGGCGGCAGTTTTCTTTCAAAACAGCAAAAAGCGCCGTGCAGTCATTTCACTGCACAGCGCTTTTTCTTATCCATAAAAACGAAAAAGCAAACATTATTTCTGCACGCCGCTCTCGCACTGTTCGATGAACTGTTTGGCCACGCGGGGGCTGCGGCCGCCGGCGCGGATGGCGAAGGCCTCGGCTTTGACCAGCAGCTCTTCCATGGGCATCTGGATGTGGTGCTGTTTTGCCAGCTCTTCCAGAATGGCGGCAAAGCGGGCTTTCTCGGGCCGCTGGAAGGTGACAGTCAGGCCGAACCGGGCGGAAAGGCTCATCAGCTCCTGCCGGGTGTCGGCTTCGTGGATGTCGTCGCCGGTGCGGTCGGTCAGGGTCTCCTTGATGAGGTGGCGGCGGTTGGAGGTGGCGTACACCGCAATGTTCCGGGCCCGGCCGCCCACGCTGCCCTCAAGGATGGCTTTCAGGGCGGCAAAGTTGTCGTCGTTGGAGGAGAAGCTCAGGTCATCGATGAAGAGGATGAACTTGAGGGGGTTGGCCGCCAGCTGATCCATCAGGTCGGGGATCTGGTAGAGCTGGTTCTTCTTGACCTCCACCAGCCGCAGGCCGTCGGCGGCATACTCATTGGCAATGGCCTTGACCGTGCTGGATTTGCCGGTGCCTGCATCGCCGTAGAGCAGGACATTGTTGGCGGGGGAACCGGCCAGCAGGGCGCGGGTGTTGGCAATGACCTTTTCCCGCTCCTTCTCGTAGCCCGGCAGCTCGCTGAGCTTCTGGGGGTCGGGGTACTTCACGGGCACCAGCTGGCCATTCTCCACTGTGAACACGTGGTGCTTGGCAAACATGCCGTAGCCCTTCTTCCCGGCTTCCCGCATCCGCTGGTTGTAGGCGGCGGTCAGGTCGAGCTGCCTTGCCTCCCAACGGGGCAGGAACGCCAGCTCCCGGCTCTGCCGGTCGGCGGCTTCCAGCAGCGCGTCCAGCGTCAGGCCGCAGAGCTTCTGCAAAAAGTTCAGCTCACTGTTCAGGGCGGCTTCCATCACAGGGGAGAGCTGGCCCGCGGCGGCCTGCCGCACACAGAAGGTCTCGGTCTCCAGCACGGCGTTGGAAAGATAATCGCCCAGATTGGTGGTGTGGGCAAACAGGGCAGCTTCAAAGGCGGCCACAGCATCGCACAGGGGGGCGATGCTGTCGTCAGCCGCTTCCAGCCGGTCGGTCAGCGCCGCCAGCTTTGCCACAACGGGGTCGCCCAGCAGGGCACGGAAAACAACAAGCCCGTGGAGCCGGGCGTTCCATTCACGAAGTTGCATAGGAAAATCCTCTCTTTTTAACGGCCTTGCCCTCTCAGGCGCGCCGCGCCAGCTCCCCCAAAGGGGGAGCCATTGGCAGGCCGGTCAGAAGGCTGTTTATTTTTATAACAGTGTAGAATTGATTATACTCTTGGAAAAGGCGCTTAGCAAGGGTGTGTTCAATTATCTTCATCTTTCGGCTGATTCACTTTACAAATCGTCGATTGACAAAGGCCCGATTTATAGTATAATTGACCCAACGTTCAAATCGGAATGCAAGATGCGAAAAGTAACGTGTCTGAGGGAAAATTTTGTTGAGAGTGTAAGAGGAAAAGGAACAGGAGCAACTTACCATGCAGTTAAATGGTTCGCAAATTTTTGTTGAAGTCCTCTGCGAACAGGGCGTGGACACCATCTTCGGCTATCCCGGCGGTGCTGTGCTGAACCTGTACGACGAGCTGTATAAGAATTCTGACCGCATCCACCATGTGCTGACCGCCCACGAGCAGGGCGCTTCTCATGCGGCCGATGGCTATGCCCGCGCAACGGGCCGCACCGGCGTGGTGTTGGCCACCAGCGGCCCGGGTGCCACCAATCTGGTCACCGGCATTGCCACTGCCTACATGGACTCCGTGCCCATGGTCGCCTTTACCGGAAATGTGCCGACCCCCGGTCTGGGCAAGGACGGCTTTCAGGAGGCGTACATCGAGGGCATCACGATGCCCATCACCAAGCACAACTTCACGGTGCGCAAGGTAGAAGAGCTGGCCGATACCATGCGTGCGGCGTTCCGCATTGCGCAGAGCGGCCGCAAGGGCCCGGTGCTGGTGGATATCCCCAAGGATGTCACCGCTGCTGTCTGCGAGTTCACCCCCAAGCAGCCGGAGCCGATCCGCACCGTGACCACCTACGACGAACAGCAGGTCAAGTGGGCCGCCGATATCATCAACGCGGCCAAGCGCCCGCTGGTCTATTTTGGCGGCGGCGTGCGGAGCGCGGCTTCCTGCCAGCCCCTGCGTGACCTGATCCACAAGGCGGAGATCCCCGCCACCTATACTCTGATGGCCGCAGGCGTTGTGCCCTACGGTGACCCGATGAACATCGGCATGGTTGGAATGCACGGCTGCTACACCTCCAACCGGGCGGTCGCGGATTGTGACGTGCTGATTGCACTGGGTACCCGATTTTCTGACCGCGTGGCCCTGAACCCCAAGACCTTTGCCAAGAACGCCACCATCATCCAGATCGATATCGACCCCAGTGAGCTGGGCAAGAATGTGGATGTGGATCTTGCCATTGCCGGTGATGTCTGCTATGTCCTGAGCGGGATGCTCCCCCTTATTGAGGAGAAGAAGCACCCCGACTGGTTGAAGATGATCCACGAGTGGCAGGCACAGGATTACCACCCCGTGTCCGACCCCACCCGCCTGATGCCCCATCAGGTCATCGGCGAGGTGTGCAGCCAGTGCGGCCCTGAGGCCGTGTATGTCACCGACGTGGGCCAGCACCAGATGTGGGCGGCCCAGTACATCCGCCACACCAAGAGCCGCGGCTTTATCACCAGCGGCGGCCTGGGCACCATGGGCTTTGGCTATGGCGCGGCCATCGGCGCGCAGATGGCGCTGGGCCGGGAGCAGCGGGTGGTCATGTTCACGGGCGACGGTTCCTTCCACATGAACCTCAACGAGGCCTGCACCGCTGTCAGCTATGAGCTGCCCATCATCACGGTCATCTTCAACAACTCTGTGCTGGGCATGGTGCGCCAGTGGCAGACCACTTTCTACGAAAAGCGCTACTCCCAGACCGACCCCCACCGTCGCACTGACTTTGTCAAGCTGGCCGAGGGCTTTGGCCTGAAGGGCTACCGCTGCACCAACCTCCCCGAGTTCCAGGCCGCATTTGCCGATGCCCTCAAGCAGAAGGGCCCCACCTGGATCGAGTGCATCATCGACAAGGACGAAAAGGTCCTGCCCATGATCCCTGGCGGCGGCGACATCAATGATATCATCATGGAATAAGGAGGACTGACCCATGGAATCCAAACGCAGAGTCATCAGTCTGCTGGTGGACAACCAGAGCGGTGTTCTGGCCCGGGTGTCCAACCTGTTCTGCCGCCGCGGCTTCAACATCGACAGCCTGACGGTGTCCGCCACCAACGACCCGGCAGTCAGCCGCATCACCGTGACCATCACCAGCGATGAAAAGGCGCTGAGCCAGCTCATCCTCCAGACCGAGCGGCTGGAAGTGACCCGGCAGGTGTTCGTGCTGGATCACGAGAACTCGCTGGAACGGGAGCTGCTGCTGCTCAAGGTGGCTGCCGATGTCCACAACCGCAGTGAGCTGCGGGAGATCGCCAGCATCTACAAGGCAAAGATCATTGATCTTTCGCCCGACAGCATGGTGCTGGAACTGACCGGCCGCCCTGAAAAGGTGGACGCGTTCCTCAAGATCCTGGCAGATTACAAGATCCTTGAGCAGTGCCGCACCGGCGTGACTGCCCTGGAGCGCGGCGGGATGCACCAGCACATGCAGAAACCCCCGCAGGAGGTGCGGGCAGCCCAGCTGCCCCTGCCCGGGACCCATTGCCCGCAGTAAGGGGAGAAACCCCACCGTCAATGCTTCGCATTGCCACCGCCCCTAGTAGGGGCGGCTCTGGCGTTGCATAAAGCCCTGCAAGTTCCCCTTTCTGCCAAGGGCTCCCCTAATAGGGGAGCTGGCGAGCAGATGCGAGCCTGAGGGGTTCAACTCAGTTTTCCATAAAAATCAAAATATAAAAATAAAACAGGAAAGAGTAAAAGGAGACTACTACCATGGCGATCAAGAAATACTACGATTCCGACTGCAACCTCGGCGTGCTGGACGGCAAGACCGTTGCTGTCATCGGCTTCGGCAGCCAGGGCCACGCCCATTCCGAGAACCTGGCCGAGAGCGGCGTGAACGTTGTTGTCGGTCTGCGCAAGGGCTCTGCCCACTGGGCAAAGGCCTCCGAGTTCGCTGCCACCCACGACAACTTCAAGGTCATGGAGGTCGAAGAGGCTGCCAAGGCTGGCGATGTTGTGATGATGCTGGTGCCCGATGAGCTGTGCGCCGATATCTACAACACGCAGGTCGCACCTTACATGACCGAGGGCAAGGCTCTGGCCTTTGCACACGGCTTCAACATCCACTTCAAGACCATCACCGCTCCCAAGAATGTTGACGTGATCATGATCGCTCCCAAGGGCCCCGGCCACATCGTCCGCCGCCTGTACACCGAGGGCGAGGGCTGCCCCTCTCTGATCTGTGTGGAGCAGGATTACACCGGCAAGGCAAAGGACATCGCTCTGGCTTACGCTTCCGGTATCGGCGCTGGCCGTGCAGGCATCCTGCAGACCACCTTCAAGGAGGAGACCGAGACCGACCTGTTCGGCGAGCAGGCAGTTCTGTGCGGCGGTGTCTGCGAGCTGATCCACGCAGGCTTCGATACGCTGGTGGAGGCTGGCTACGAGCCCGAGATGGCATACTTTGAGACCTGCCACGAGATGAAGCTGATCGTTGACCTGATCAACGAGGGCGGCTTCTCCAAGATGCGCTACTCCATCTCCAACACCGCTGAGTACGGCGATTACCGCACCGGCAAGCGCCTGATCACCGAGGAGACCCGCAAGGAGATGAAGAAGGTCCTGACCGAGATTCAGGACGGCACCTTTGCTTCCGAGTTCCTGACCGAGATGAGCCCCAAGGGCGGCCGCAAGGTTCACTTCCTGGCTGAGCGCCGGATGCAGGCCGAACACCCCATCGAGAAGGTGGGCGCAGAGCTGCGCAGCATGATGAGCTGGCTGAAGAAGTAATTAACTCCCCCAGTCGCCTGCGGCGACAGCCCCCTCAAAGAAGGAGCCTTTTGTCTGACCGCAGCGTGAAGCCTCCCTCCGTGAGGGAGGTGGCATCGCGCAAGCGATGACGGAAGGAGTTCAGCCAAAAGCTGCTTTTAAAACTAAGAAAGGCTCCCTCCTTTGGGAGGGGGTCTTTTGTTATAAGGAAAAGAGGAATAAACCATGAGAAGCGATAATGTGACCAAGGGTTCGGAGCGGGCCCCCAACCGAAGCTTATTCTACGCACTGGGTTACACCCCCGAGGAGCTGGAGCGCCCGCTGATCGGCGTGGTCAGCGCTTACAGCGAGATTGTGCCCGGCCACATGAATCTGGATAAGATCGCCGATGCCGTCAAGGCCGGTGTGGAGATGGCGGGCGGCACCCCCATCCTGATCCCTGCCATCGGTGTCTGCGATGGCATCGCCATGGGCCATGTGGGCATGAAATACTCCCTGGCCTCCCGCGAGCTGATCTGCGACAGCGTGGAGACCATGCTGATGGCCCATCAGCTGGACGGTCTGGTGCTGGTGCCCAACTGCGATAAGATCGTGCCCGGCATGGTCATGGCCGCGGTCCGCATGGATGTGCCCGCGGTGGTCTGCTCCGGCGGCCCCATGCTGGCTGGCAGCTACGGCGGCGAGGAAGTCAGCCTTTCCAAGATGTTCGAGGCCGTGGGTGCTTACAAGGCCGGTATGATCACCGACGAGCAGCTGGAAGACTGCACCTGCAACTGCTGCCCCAGCTGCGGCAGCTGCTCCGGCATGTACACCGCCAACAGCATGAACTGCCTGTGCGAGGCCATCGGCATTGCCCTGCCCGGCAACGGCACCATCCCGGCGGTCTACTCCAAGCGCCTGCAGCTGGCCAAGCACGCCGGTATGGCCATCATGGACATGGTCAACAAGGGCATCACCGCCCGCCAGATCATCAACGAGCGCTCCATCCGCAACGCACTGACCTGCGATATGGCGCTGGGCTGCTCCACCAATACTGTCCTGCATCTGCTGGCCATTGCCTACGAGGCCGGTGTGCCCATTGACCTGAAGCTCTTCAACGAGATCAGCGCCAGGACCCCCAACCTCTGCCATCTGGCCCCCGCAGGCCCCACCCACATGCCCGACCTCTACGCCGCAGGCGGCATCCCCGCCGTGCAGGCAGAGCTGGCCAAGAAGGGCCTGCTGGATCTGGATGTGCCCACCGTGACTGGCAAGACCCTGGGCGAGAACATCAAGGGTGCCCATATCCTGAACGAAAAGGCCATCCGCCCCATCGAGAACCCCTATTCCCAGACCGGCGGCCTGCAGATCCTGTGGGGCAACATTGCTCCGGACGGCTGCGTGGTCAAGCGCAGCGCCGTGGCCCCCGAGATGCAGCAGCACTCCGGCCCGGCCCGCGTGTTCAACAGCGAGGAGACCGCCATTGCGGCCATCTACGCAGGCCAGATCGTCCCGGGCGACGTGGTGGTCATCCGCTACGAGGGCCCCAAGGGCGGCCCCGGTATGCGCGAGATGCTCAACCCCACCTCCGCTCTGGCCGGTATGAAGCTGGATAAGACCGTGGCCCTCATCACCGACGGCCGCTTCTCCGGCGCATCCCGCGGCGCGGCCATCGGCCACGTCAGCCCCGAGGCTGCTTCCGGCGGCCCCATCGGCCTGATCGAGGAGGGCGATACCATCAGTATCGATATCCCCAACGCAAAGATCACGCTGGAGGTCAGCGACGAGGTGCTGGCCGAGCGCAAGGCAAAGTACGTTGCGCCCGAGCCCAACATCAAGACCGGCTGGCTCAGCCGCTATGCCCGCATGGTCACCAGTGCAAACCTGGGTGCGGTGCTGAAGTGACCCGGAAGACCGTATAACAGCAAAAGCTCCCGACGCGCAGAACGTCGGGAGCTTTTTTTGTGTCAGGAAACAGCGGGATACAGAAAATTGGACAAAAGAAAAGCATCCTGAATCACTTCAAGATGCTTGGTGGTTGCGGGGGCCGGATTTGAACCAACGACCTTCGGGTTATGAGCCCGACGAGCTACCAGACTGCTCCACCCCGCGATATTTACTTGTCTGCATCAGCTGTTCGCTGACTGCTCAAGTATAATACCACAGAGGCGGGTGGATGTCAAGGGTTTTGGAAAAGTTTTTTACTTTTTCTTTCTGGGGTGGCGGACACGGTAGTAGATCACGCCGCAGACCGCGCCAATGAGGATGGCGGGCCATGCGCCCACAAGGAACACCACCACGGCCTGTGCGCCGGACACGAAGCCGGTCCAGCCATTGCGCAGGGCGGCCAGCAGCTTTGCGCCGAAGCTGGTGCTGGTGGGGGTCAGGGTCTCCACCTCGTTCAGGGTGATATAGACGGTGCAGCAGGAGACCTGATTGCTGTACCAGTCCAGCTGGCTCTGCCAGCTCTCGATCTGGTACTGCACATCGCTCAGGCTGGACTCGATCTCCAGCAGGTCGGCCAGGGTGTCGGCCTGGGCCTGCAGCTCCTGCAGGCGGGTGCGCTGGGCGGTCAGGCTGGCCAGCCGGGCCTCGGTGTCCATATACCGGGTGGTGATATCCTCCGCCTGCTGGTTCTGGTAGGTCACGCTGCCGGACTGGGCAGCGGCGGCCAGAAAGCTCTTGTAGCTGTCCTGGGGCACCCGCAAAGTCAGGCTGACGCTTCGGGTGCTGTCGGTGTTGGTGTACTCGCTGCTGGATTCCATATAGCCGTCCGCGTCAGAAAGGGCCGCATCCAGTGCTGCACGGGCGGTATCGTAATCCCGGGTCTCCAGCGTGAGGTTGGCAGTATAGATGATCTTGGCGCTGTCGGCGGTGCGGGTGGAAGCACCGCTCTCCGCTTCGCCGGAGGTCAGCAGGGAACCGCCGGTAGCAGTGTCTGCTGACCGGTTGCCGTCCTCTGCGCTGAAGGAAGAGATACCGTTGTCCGCAGAACCGTAGGTGGCGTTTTCGGTGTCCTCCATGGAGTAAACAGCGGCCTGCGGGGCGGCTGCCTTGGTGGCGGCGGCAGAGTAGTTGGAGGAAGAGCCGCCGCCCAGCAGGGTGACCCCCTCCCATTCGTAGGCATGCACGGCACCGTACAGGCAGACCCCGCAGACTGCCACGCAGGCGGCCAGCTGGGCCCAGCGCCGGGCGGGGAAGCAGAGGGGCTTTTTCTGTTTTTTGGGGGTCGGGGAAGGCGCGGACATGGCGATGCTCTTGGCACCGGGTGTCTCGGCGGCATTGGCCTGCATGGCAAGCAGCTTTGCCTTCAGGTCATCGGAAGCGTGCAGATCGTCCACTTCCATCTTGTATTCATACCACCTCATCTTCGATCTCCTCCTTCAGCAGCGTATGTAACTGGGCGCGTGCCCGCCGCAGCCAGCTGAGCACCGTGTTGGTGGGCGCACCCAGCATCCGGCCTACCTCAGCGGCGGTGTAGCCCTCGTAATAATGGAGGTACACGGCGTTGCGGTAGTTTTCCGGCAGAGTGCGCACCGCATCGAGCACACTGCCGTCATTTCCGGATTCCGGGGCAGGAATGTTTTCGTCCAGTTCGGTGTCCTTCTGGCGCGCGGCCCGGGTGATATCCCGGCAGCGATTGATGGCGACCCGCAGCAGCCAGGCTTTGAGGTGCTCCTCACTCTCAAAGCGGCCTTCGTAGCGCAGGAGCTTTTCAAACACATCCTGCACCACGTCCTCCGCGTCGGCGGTGCAGCTGCAATTGTGCATCGCGGCGCGGAACACGGTGTCGCTGTATCGCTGTACAGCCAGCGCAAAAACTTCGTCTTTGGTCAACTGTCCCATAAGTCTCTTTCTCTCCTTTGCGGCCCCGGGCGGGGCTGGTGGAAACAACTGTTTCAAAGGGACGTTTCACCCCATATACGGGTGAAGCGCACGGATTATTGCATTAACGATATAGCCTTTGGAAAAGGGCAATTTTCTCCGCAAGATACAGATCTGCTTTGGGGTGGGCCAGCCAGTGCTTCTGCCGGGTGGTCTGGCACAGGCGGCGGGCAAGGGCGGCAGGGTCGGTGTCGATGGCCTCCACATCCTGCAGGGTCAATTGCAGGGTCAGAGCGGCCGGGACATCCGGCAGGGGCGGCAGCGGGTCCTCCCAGACAAAGGGAGGCAGGAGCTGCACCGCGCAGACAGCGCGGGAACACTCCTCGGTGAGCAGCAGGGCGGCGGGGGAGCCATCCGGCTCCACATGCAGGCTGCTGTAAAGCAGCTGGAGGTTCCGGGGAGCAGAGAGCAGAACAGCACCCTCGTCCGCCGTTTCGCTGAGGGTGAGGCACCCGGCGGCCTCGTCGGCATAGATGCGCCGGGCCGGTGCCCGGAAGCTGGCATAGAGCGCAGGCAGGTGGAACACACCCGCCTTGTCCAGCCCGTGCTGCAGCAGCAGATAGAATTCGGTCAGCGGGTGGTCCGGGTCCGGCTGCGGCATCCCGAAGTCCGGCCGGGAAAGATGTCCTCCGCCCATAGTCTCCCTCCTTTTCCAGTGCATTACCCTTTTAGTATATGGGTTTTGCAACGGATTTTCAACTGTAATTGCAACGCTTTCGGAGAATGGGAAATTTTCCCGCGCGGCCAGGACCCTTTGCGGTGGAGCCTCCGGCAGACCAAAACGGGAGACAGAAACAAAAAGCCCGATCGTTCGGAAACGACCGGGCCTGTGCATATTGTGCTGAGAGAGACGCAGTTACTTCTGATAACCCAGCGTAGCCGCCATCACGGCTTTGATGGTGTGCATCCGGTTTTCGGCCTCGTCAAAGACGATGCTCTGGGGGCCCTCGAATACCTCATCGGTCACCTCCATGGCATCGCGGCCAAAGCGCTCGCCCATCTCTTTGCCCACAGCGGTCTTGTGGTCGTGGTAGGCGGGCAGGCAGTGCATAAACACGGCCTTGGAGCCTGCAATATTCATCAGCTCCTGATTGATCTGATAGGGGGCCAGGTCGTGGATGCGCTCGGCCCAGACCTCGATGGGCTCACCCATGGAGACCCACACATCGGTGTAAAGGACATCGGCACCCTGGGCAGCCTTGGCGGGATCCTCCTCAAAGGTCAGGGTGGCACCGGTCTCGGCGGCAATGGCCTGACACTGTGCGATCAGGGCGGCATCCGGCTGATACTTTTTGGGGGCGCAGGCGGTGAAGTGCAGACCCATCTTGGCACAGCCCACCATCAGGCTGTTGCCCATGTTGTAGCGGGCATCGCCGAAGTAGACGAAATGGATGCCCTTCAGGCTGCCGAAGTGCTCCCGGATGGTCAGGAAGTCGGCAAGGATCTGGGTGGGGTGGAACTCGTTGGTCAGGCCGTTCCAGACCGGAACACCGGCGTAATGGGCCAGGTCTTCCACGATCTCCTGCCCATAGCCGCGGTACTCGATGCCGTCAAACATCCGGCCCAGCACCCGGGCGGTGTCGGCAATGGATTCTTTTTTGCCGATCTGGCTGCCCGACGGGTCAAGGTAGGTGACCTCCATGCCCAGATCGTGAGCGGCGACCTCAAAGCTGCAGCGGGTGCGGGTGGAGGTCTTTTCAAAGATCAGGGCGATGTTCTTGCCTGCCAGCTGCTCATTGTGGCGGATGCCGGCCTTTTTCCTGGCCTTCAGGTCAGCGGCCAGATCGAGCAGCTCCTCGATCTCGGCAGGGGTGTAGTCCAGAAGCTTCAGAAAACTGCGATTTTTCAGACTCATTGTATACTTTCCTCTCTATGCAATGCAAAATGTATATTTATTCGATAAGATGGTTCTATTATATAACGAATAAACTGTATTTTCAAGGGAAAGTTTTGGGAGAAACCTCTCAGTCGCGGCAGCGCCCGCGACTGAGAGGTTTGATCACAGCTCCAGCAGTTCCTTCCGCCCGCTGGGGGTGTAGGCGGTCAGCCGCACGCCTGCCTTTTTGAACATGAACCGCGCCGCCACGCTGGAATCGGAATCGTGGTACTTGTCGCCGTAGTACACCACCTCGGAGATGCCGGACTGGATGATGGCCTTGGCGCACTCGTTGCAGGGGAAGAGGGTCACGTAGACCCGGGCACCCTTCAGGTTGTTGTGGGCGCTGTTCAGGATGGCGTTGAGCTCCGCATGGCAGACATACATATATTTCGTGTCCAGCGGGTCGCCCTCGCGCTCCCACGGCATGGCATCGTCATCGCATCCAATGGGCATTCCGTTGTAGCCCAGGGAGAGAATCTTGTTCTCCGGGCTGACGATACAGGCTCCCACCTGGCTGCTGGGGTCCTTGGAGCGCATGGCGGTGAGCAGGGCGATGCCCATAAAGTATTCATCCCAGTTGATGTAATCGGTGCGTTTCATGGCAAAGTGCCTCCCTCTATCTTTCATTGGGTCTATTGTACCATGCCAACCCACGTCCTGCAATCGATTTTGCGCGCATCCGGTCAAAATGCACAAAAGAACCCTGGGAAGTTTGGCGGGCAGATGAAAGAAAATTTCGGACAATCTATTTGAAAATCATTTGGAGTGTGGTATTATCTTTGTAAAATATGCCACAAAAACGGAGAGGCTGCTCCGTGCGGCGGAAATGAGGGAAAAACCGATATGAAATACGCAAGCAACAACATCCGTAATATCTTGATTGCAGGCCATGCCGGCAGCGGCAAAACGACGCTGACTGAGGCACTGGTCTATTTTTCGGGCGCAGCAGAGCGTATGGGCCGTGTTGAGGACGGCACCACGATTTCGGACTTTGACCCTGAGGAAGCAAAGCGGAAGGCAAGTCTGTCGGCATCCGTGGTGCCGGTGGAGTACGAAGGCATCAAGTACAACCTGATCGATGCGCCGGGCCTGTTCGACTTTGAGGCAGGTGAGTATGAGGGCATCCGTGCTGCCGAGAGCGTGCTGGTGTGTGTTTCCGGCCGCAGCGGCGTGACCGTGGGCGCGGAGAAAGCCTTCCAGCTGGCCCGCAAGAACGGCAAGGCCACCATGGTGTTCATCTCCAAGTGCGACCTGGAAAATGCCAACTACTTCAAGATCCTGGAGGAGATGAAGATCAAGTTCGGCTCCACTGTCTGCCCCTGTGTTGTGCCCGCCAAGCTGGACGACGGCACCCCTGTCTACATCAACCTGTTCAGCCAGAAAGCCTTCAAGTATGAGAGCGGCAAGCAGATCCAGGTGGAGCTGCCCGATATCGGCCACCGCTTCCAGGGCCTGATCGAGGCTATGAGCGAGGCCATTGCCGAGACCGACGATGAGCTGATGGAAAAGTTCTTCGGCGGTGAACCCTTTACGACCGAGGAGATCGTTGAGGGAATGCGCAAGGGCGTTAAGGACGGCCTGATCACCCCCGTGTTCTGCGGCAGCGCCGTCAACCAGCAGGCATTGGATATGCTGCTGTTCAATATGCACAAGCTCCTGCCCAGCCCGCAGCACGATGCCGCCATCCTGGCCGAGAATGCCAGCGGCGAGCCTGTGGAGCTGCACTGTGATGAGACCGAGCCCACCGCAGCCTATGTCTTTAAGACTGTGGCTGACCCGTTCGTGGGCAAGCTGAGCTACCTGCGCGTGATCAGCGGCAAGGTGACCGGCGGCGCTGCTCTGGTCAACGCCCGCACCGGCGAGACCGAGAAGATCGGCAAGCCCCTGACCGTCATCGGCAAGAAGCAGGTCGAGACCGACGGCATCGGTGCCGGTGATATCGGCGCTGTGGCAAAGCTGGTCAGCGCAAAGACCGGCGATACCCTGTGCGATGCTTCCCGCGTGGTCAAGCTGCCCGCCGCTGCCTTCCCGCTGCCCAGCCTGTTCATGGCAGTCACCGTGGCCAAAAAGGGCGATGAGGGCAAGATCTCCAGCGCGCTGGCCCGCCTGATGGAAGAAGATCCGACCCTGAGTTACATCAATAACGCCGAGACCCACCAGCAGATCATTGGTGGCCTGGGTGAGCAGCATCTGGATGTGGTCAAGGCCAAGCTGAAGAATAAGTTCGGCGTGGAGATCGGTCTGGAAGCTCCCCGCATTGCCTACCGTGAGTCCATCCGCAAGGCCTGCCAGAAGCAGGGCCGCCATAAGAAGCAGACCGGCGGCCACGGCCAGTTCGGCGATGTCGTCATCAACTTCGAGCCCTGTGACAGCGAGCAGGTCGTGTTTGAGGAAAAGGTGTTCGGCGGCAGCGTGCCCAAGAACTTCTTCCCGGCTGTGGAAAAGGGTGTCCGCCTTGCCGCCGAAAAGGGCGTGCTGGCCGGTTATCCTGTGGTCGGCCTGAAGGCCACCCTGCTGGATGGCAGCTACCACCCCGTGGACAGCTCCGAGATGGCCTTTATCATGGCTGCAAAGCTGGCCTATAAGGCTGCAATGCCCGAGGCAGGCCCCGTCATTCTGGAGCCCATCCATACCTTGAAGGCCCATGTCCCCAACGACAACACCGGCGATATCATGGGCGATGTGACCAAGCGCCGCGGCCGCGTGCTGGGCATGGAACCCGATGAGGATGGCATGCAGACCGTTATTGCCGAGGTCCCGCTGGCTGAGCTGAGCAACTTTACCACTTTTATCCGGCAGATCACCCAGGGCCGCGGCTGGTTCACCACCGAGTTTGCCCGCTACGAGATCCTGCCCGAGATGCTGGTGCCCGCTGTGGTGGAGCAGGCCAAGAAGCTGGGCAACCTGGATGAGGGCGCGGAGGACTGAACCTCTCCGTCTCGCATCCGCTCGACAGCTCTCCTGATAGGAGAGCCAAGTTAAGCTCATATTGACATTTCCGGAGCCCTGCTGGCAATTCCCTCTGCCGGCGGGGCTTTTTGTTGTTGGGGGAAGGGAACAAAACAGAAAAAGGCGGGGCATCAGCTTACTGCACTGATGCCCCGCCTTTTGCAGGTCAGATCATTTTTTCCGTTTTCCGGGTTTCTTTTTCCGCACGCTGTACCCGAAGGTGCCCAGCTTTTTGCCCAGGCTCAGGTACTCGCCGTGGCTGTACACGATCAGCTTTGCCTTGTCCAGGCAGAGCTTGCCGTTCTCGTCCAGCAGGCTCTCATCCACATCGCAGGCCACGACTTCGGCCAGGAACAGGTCATGGCTGCCCAGCGGGATGACCTGCGTGACCCTGCATTCCAGATTGACCGGGCTCTCCTCCAGGATGGGGCAGTCGGTCAGAACGCTGCCCGGTGCGGCGTGGAGCTTACAGGCGGCAAACTTGTCGTTGTCGCGGCCGCTCTTCACGCCGCACCAGTCCACCGCACGCACCAGCTGTTCAGTGGGCAGGTTGATGGCAAACTGTCCGCTCTCCTTGATGAGGTGGTGGCTGTACCGCTCGGGGCGGACGCTGATGGATACCATGCTGGGCTGGGTGCAGATGGTGCCTGTCCAGCCGATGGTGATGAGGTTGGGCTGCTCCAGCCCGCCGCAGGAGACCAGCACCGGCGGTTCCGGGTTCAGCAGGGTGCTGCCCCGCCAGCTCTGTTTGCTCATCCGTGATACTTCCTTTCATAGGGGGCCCAGGTGCGCTCCGAGATGATGTAGCGCGGGCGGGCCTTTGTTTCCATATAGATCTTGCCGATGTATTCGCCGATGACACCCAGGCAGACCAGCTGAACGCCGCCCACAAAGCAGACGATGCAGATGGTGGAGGCCCAGCCGGCCACCACGCTGCCCATGGCCGCCTGCACAATGGCCCAGATCACGCCGATGAAGCTGATGAGGCTGACCACGATGCCTGCCCCGGTGATGAGCCGGATGGGCTTGTTGGAAAGGCTGGTGATGCCATCAAAGGCCAGCGCCAGCATTTTGCGCAGGGGATAGTGGCTCTCACCGGCCAGCCGCTCGTGCCGCTCGTAGAGCACCTGCTCGCTCTGGAAGCCCACCAGCGGCACCATGCCGCGCAGGAAGATGTTGACCTCCTTGTAGTCGGCAAAGCTGTCCAGCACCCGGGCGCTGATGAGCCGGTAGTCGGCGTGGTTGAACACGATATCCGCACCAAGGGCATTCATCAGGTGGTAGAAGCCCTCGGCAGTGAACCGCTTGAAGAAGGTGTCGGTGTCCCGGCGGCTGCGCACGCCGTAGACCACCTCGGCACCGTCCAGATATTTCTGCACCATCTCGTCCATGGCGTTGATGTCATCCTGACCATCGCAGTCAATGGAGATGGTGATGTCGCAGTTGTTGGCGCGGGCCTCCATCAGGCCCGCCAGCACGGCGTTCTGATGGCCCCGGTTCCGGCTCTGGGAAATGCCGATGAAATGCGCATCCTGCTTTGCAAAGCTGCAGATGAGCTCCCAGGTCTTATCGCGGGAACCATCGTTGACGAACAGCACCCGGCTCTTGTCGCTGATCATGCCTTTTTCGGTGAGGCTGGTGATCTTTTGCAGGAACATCGGCGCTGTAATGGGCAGCACCTGCTCCTCGTTGTAGCAGGGGATCACGATCCAGAGAATTGGTTTAGACATAGTTACAGATCACTTTCCTTTTATAGAATCATCTGCCGCAGAGCTTCCGGCTCCAGCAGCTTGAAGCTGGAACGGTAGGTGTCCAGCAGGCCGTCCCGCTGCATCAGGCTCAGCTCCCGGGAAAGGGCGCTGCGGTCGCAGTTGAGGTAATCGGCCAACTGGATGCGGGAGAAGGGGATGGTAAAGGTCATGCTGCCCTGCTGCTCGGCCTCGCTGAGCAGGTAGGCGCAGACCTTGGCCCGCAGGGTCTTCATCACCAGCAGGTCCACCCGGCGGGAGAGCAGGAAATATTTATCGCTGATGGTCCGCACCAGATTCTGCAGCAGGCGCTGGCGGGCAGCGGAGCCGTCCGGCTGGAGCAGCTTCTCGTAGGGGAAGAGCAGGACCTCGCAGGGGGCGGATGCCACCACCGTGACCGGGCTGTCCAGGCTGGAACCGCCCAGCACGTCGCCAAACACGCCCCCCGGCCCCATGTGGGTGATGGGGATCCGTGCCCCGCCCGGTGCCGGGCGGTAGGCTTCGATGCTTCCGGTCAGCACAACGCCGACCCGGCGGCTGGGGGCCCCGGCCTGTACCAGCGCCTCGCCCCGGCCATAACTGCGGATGCAGGCCCCCAGCTCACTGAGCAGGGGGCGCAGTTCCCCGGCAGAGATCCCGGCAAAAAGAGAGGTGGATTGTAACAGCGGCAGATAGTTTTCCATGTCAGTTCCGTGAGGTTTTCCCCGGGCCCTCACCGCCCTTCTGCAATTCCGTTGCGTGGGCAACGGTATTTTTAGCTCCATTATAGTAAACTTGAGCGCGTAAAGCAAATGATTTTGCAAAATTTGCAAATTTTGTTTCTGGTTGGAACAACAAAGAGAGGAAGGAATCTGAACCATGATGAAAAAACTGACTTCCCTGCTGCTGTCGGCGGCGCTGATGATCAGCCTGCTGGCCTGCGGGGCTTTTGCCGCCAAAACAAAAAGCGGCGTGCGCATTGCGGGCCTGAAGGGCCCCACCACCATGGGCCTGGTCAATCTGCTGGATATGGAGCGCAGCGGCAAGGCCAGCCAGCACTACGACCTGCAGCTCTATGGTGCGGCGGACGAGATCGTGCCCAAGCTCATCAAGGGTGAGCTGGATATGGCCGCCATCCCCGCCAACCTGGCCGCGACCCTTTACCAGAAGACCAATGGCGGCATCCAGGTGATGGCAGTGAACACGCTGGGCGTGCTGTATGTGGTGGAAAAGGGCGACAGCGTCCACAGCTTTGCCGACCTGAAGGGCCGCACCATCCTGTCCACCGGCAAGGGCACTACGCCGGAGTATGTTCTGCGCTACCTGCTCACCAAGAATGGCCTGGACCCCGACAAGGATGTGAAGATCGAGTATTACAGCGAGGCCTCCGAGGTGACTGCCCAGATGGCCGCCTCCAAAAAGGATGCCATTGCCGTTCTGCCCCAGCCCTATGTGACCGCCGCCCAGCTGAAGGACAGCAGCCTGCGGGTGGTGCTTGACCTGACCAAGGAGTGGAACAAGGTCTGTGACACCCAGCTCATCACGGGTGTCACCGTTGTCCGCACGGAGTACGCCAAAGAGAACCCGGACATCGTGGCAAATTTCCTGCGGGATTACGAGAAGAGCATCAAGGCCGCCCAGACAGATATTGCCGGTACGGCGGCTCTCTGTGAGGAGACCGGCGTGGTGGCCAAAAAGGCCATTGCCCAGAAGGCGCTGCCCCAGTGCAACATCGTTTACCGTGTGGGGGACGAGATGAAGGCCGATGTCAACGCCTACCTCAAGGTGCTGTATGATGCTTCCCCCGCTGCAGTGGGCGGCAAGCTGCCGGATGCAAACTTCTACTACACCAAGGCCACGCCCGGCCAGGTGTTCTGGAAAAGCGTCCAGCGCAGTTTTCAGTAAACCGATAAAAAGGAGAGCCGTGCAGCCGCACGGCTCTTTTTGAGTGAGAACGGAGCAGATAAAATGAAGCAGACAAAAAAACGCTGCACAGGGCTGCTGGCAGCGGCGGTGTTCTGGCTGGCCGTCTGGCAGGCGGCGGCCATGGCCATCGGGCAGGAGGTCTTTCTGGTGTCACCCATTCAGGCGGCGGGCACCCTGATGGAGCTGCTGCCGCAGGCCGATTTCTGGCAGCGGGTGGGGTTCAGCGCCGGGCATATCCTGCTGGGTTTTGCGCTGGGCGTGGTGGTCAGCGTTCTGCTGGCGGCCGCCGCCGAGCGCTGGGCCTGGGTGGACACGCTGCTGGCCCCGGTCATCCAGCTGGTCAAGGCCACGCCGGTGGCCAGCTTCATCATTCTGGCGCTGGTGTGGGTCAGCGGGCGGTCGCTCTCCATCCTCATCAGCTTTCTGATGGTCCTGCCCGTGCTGTACAGTGCCGTACGCACCGGCATCGAGAGCGCGGACGTGCAGCTGCTGGAAATGGCACAGGTGTTCCACCTGCCGCTGGCCCGGCGGGTCAAAGCCATCTGGCTGCCCGCCATTCTGCCGGCCTTCCGGCAGGGGTGCAGCGTGGCGCTGGGCATCTGCTGGAAGAGCGGTGTGGCCGCCGAGGTCATCGGCCTGCCCGATGGCAGCATCGGAGATGCCCTCTACCGGGCAAAGATCACACTCTCCACCGGGGAGCTGTTCGCCTGGACGTTCGTCATCATCCTGCTGAGCGCAGGCTTTGAGAAGCTGTTTCTGGCCCTGCTGGACAAGGCGGTGGCCCGCGTGTTGGGAGAGGATGTGGCAAAAAATGATTAACAAACTGGAAATTTGCGGATTAACAAAACGCTTTGGAGAAAAAACGCTCTTTGAGGATCTGGATCTGACCCTTGCGGAGCCTGCCGTTCTCTGGGCACCCAGCGGCTGGGGCAAGACCACCCTGCTCCGCATCCTGATGGGGCTGGAAGTGCCGGATTCCGGCACGGTGCAGGGCGTGGGCCGGGTCGGTGCTGTCTTTCAGGAGGACCGGCTCTGCCCGCAGCTGACCGCCGTGCAGAACGTGAAACTGGTGCTTCCGGAGGGAAAAACACAATACAAAAAGCAAATCGTGTCGGATTTTCAACGATTTGGATATGATGAGCAGGCGTTTGCCCTGCCTGCCCGGAAGCTTTCCGGCGGGCAGAAGCGCCGTGCGGCCCTGCTCCGCGCCCTCTGGGCCGGGTGCGACACTCTGCTGCTGGACGAACCCTTCACCGGTATGGACCCGGAGACCATGAAAAAAGCCGCAGCGCTCCTGAAAGAGCGCCGCGGCGAACGGGCTGTTCTGTTGGCCACCCATGACCGGGAAGCCATCCGGGAGCTGGGGTGGAGGGTCATTGACCTGACGTAAGCAGGGGGCGGCTGTCCGGTCATTCCCACGCAAGTGAAACGGGCCATTCCATCGCCCGCCCTATTGCCTGCGGCAACAGGGTCCCACCCCAGCGGACACTTGCTTAGGGAACGCCCGGACAGCCGCTTACAGCAGCTCCGCCAGAATGCTGTTCTGCACAATGAGACCGGCGGGGGTGAGGGCAAGGGTGCTGCCATCGAAGGTGGCATAGCCGGACTTTACACAGTTTTTCACAAAGGCGAGCTGGGTGGTGGAAAACTCTTTCCCGTAGCGGGCCTTATAGGCGGCAAGATCCAGCCCCTTGCGCAGCCGCAGCTGTAAAATGAGATAGTCCTCTGCGCCGCAGCCTCCGTCCATAACGGGGGCTGCTTTGTCGTTCAGGAAGGCCTCGGTATCGGCGGGGTAATAGAATCGTCTGCCGCCCATGCAGGAGTGCGCCGCCGGGCCAAGGCCGAGGTAATCCCCACAGTCCCAGTAGATGAGGTTGTGCCTGCCCTCATAGCCGGGCTTTGCAAAGTTCGAGATCTCATACTGCCGGTATCCGTGGTGCTCCAGGTGTTCCACGGCGTAGAGGTAAAAGTCTGCTGCTTCGTCGGGGGAGGGCAGGCCCTCGGGCGGGTGCCTGCCAAAGGCGGAATCCGGTTCGATTTTTAAGAGGTAAGCGGAGATGTGCGTTGCCCCGCCCTCCGCAATGAGCTCCAGTGTCTCGTCGAATTCGGCCTGCGTATAATGGGGCAGGGCCAGCATGATGTCGCCGCTGATGTTGGTAAAGCCTGCCCGCCGTGCCGCCGCAAAAGCTGCCCGGGCCTGCCGGGCGGTGTGGGGGCGGCCCAGCGTTTTCAGCTGGCTGTCCCGGGCCGACTGCACCCCGAAAGAGATGCGGTTCACCCCGGCTTCCCGGAAACCGCACAGGGTCTGCTCGGTCACGGTCTCAGGGTTGGCCTCCAGCGTGATCTCCGCCCCGGGTGCCGGAGCTGCCGCCGCAATGAGCCGGGCGGCATCAGCAGGGGAGAGCAGGCTGGGGGTGCCGCCGCCAAAATAGATCGTGTCCGGGTGAAGAGGCGCTTCCGGCGCAAAGCGGGCAAGCTCCCGCAGAAGGGCATCCACATACTGGGTGGGCACGCCGCGCTGGCCGGGGGCAGAATAGAAATCACAGTACCGGCATTTGGAAAAGCAGTAGGGAATATGCAGATAAAGTCCAAGAGACATACAATATCACAGCCTTTTTCACGAAACGTTCATTTCTATGCAGTATACTATAAAACGTAGACCGGAGCAAGGCGGAATGCCCGCCCCGGCAAAAAGACTGGAGGAGTTCCACAATGGATTACAGAAATTATGACCGCGGCTATGCGGAGCCCACGATGAGCGCATCGGACTATATGACCCGCACCTACCGCTGGATGGCCTGCGGCCTGCTCATCACCTTCGCCATGGCCTATCTCACTGCGACGACCTCGCTTATCTATCTGGTCGATTCGCTCTATCTTGTGCTGACCATTGCGGAGCTGGCGCTGGTAATCGTGCTGAGCTCCCGGGTGCAGACCATGTCGGTGGGAGCTGCCCGCGCGGCCTTTTTCGGTTATGCACTGCTCAACGGCATGGTGCTGAGCTACTATTTCCTTGTTTTCTCGGCAAGCACCCTGATCATGGCGCTGCTGGCAACGTCCCTCTACTTCGGGCTGATGGCTGTTTACGGCACCACCACCCATAAGGACCTGACCGGCTGGGGCCCCCGCCTGATGATGGCTCTGGTTGCCATGATCATCACCGGCTTTGTGGGGATGCTGTTCGGCTTTGGCTTTGGCGGCTCGGTGCTCTACTGCGGCATCGGTCTGGTGGTGTTCATGCTGCTGACCGCTTACGATACCCAGAAGCTGCAGCAGATGTACAGCTACTACTCCGCTGATGCTGAGATGGCCGAAAAGGCTTCCATCTATGGCGCGCTGACCCTGTATCTGGACTTCATCAACATCTTCCTGTATGTTGTCCGCCTGATGGGCAACAACCGCCGCCGCAGCTGATCTGTGTATTTCAGCCCTCTCCGTCAAGGCCTCAGGCTTTGACGGAGAGGGTTTTCTTTTTATAAAATGTGTATAAACCCGGTTCCGGAATCGCATACTGCAATCAGAAAATCAAGCGAAACCATGACGGATTGGAGTAACGAACATGGAACAGATCAGGAAATTTCTGCGGGACAAAGGGTTTGCGCTGGCACTGCTGGCCTGTCTGGTGGCGGCAGCGGCGGCGGGGGTCTGGGCGGTGCGCACCGTGCGCGATGAGCTGGACAAGAACCTTTCGGGCCTGAAGACACCGGACAGCACATCCACGGCCCCCGGCATCGATGAGGGGCTTTCCACCACGCCACAGGAGGACGAAACAACATGGGAATGGCCGACCGAACCCGCCGCAAACAGTGTAAGCAATGTGCCCAAGGCGGCCTCCTCGGCATCGCGGAGTGCGTCTTCGGCCTCCTCTGCGCCGCAGGCTGGCTCTGGCTCGGTGCGCGAACCATCCGCGCTGCAAGGTGCATCCTCGCCTGCCAGCAGTTCGGCAGCGCCTGCTTCCACGCAGCCGATCTCTGGCAGGGTGCTCAATGGATACAGCGGCGATGAGCTGGTCTACAACAAGACCCTGGGCGACTGGCGCACCCACAACGGCATCGACTATGCCTGCGCAAAGGATGCTGCCGTCCAGAGCCCTACGGCGGGCACGGTGGTGCTGGCCGGTTCCGATGGCAGCTGGGGCCCCACTGTGGCGATCAAGGACAGTGCGGGCCGTGTCTGGCGGCTCTGCGGCGTGGCCAGCCCGGCGGTGAAGGAGGGCGAGACGGTCAGTGCCGGGCAGACTTTGGGCAAGGTGGGCAGCGTCAGCTGCGAATGCGCCGAGGAAAGCCATATCCATCTGGAAGTGAAGCAGGACGACAGTTATCTTGACCCCGCAAAACTGATGCAGTGACCCCAAGCGGCAGACACGACCGTCTGCCGCTTTTCTGTGCCTTTCCAAAGGAATGCAGATTGCAATTGCGTGCCGATTCTGGTATGATAAACTAGAACAAATTTCGACAGGCAGTGAATTGCGGGAGGAACCAGAATGGCAAAGGTGTTGATCGTGGGGGCCGGTGCGGCCGGGCTGATGGCGGCGGGTGCCGCTGTGCGGCAGGGGCATCAGGTAACGGTGCTGGAGCATACCGACAAGCCCGGTCAGAAGATCCTTGTCACGGGCAAGGGGCGCTGCAATGTGACCAACGACTGCACTGCGGAGGAGTTTCTGCACCATGTCCGCACCAATCCGCGCTTTCTGTTCTCCTCGCTGGGGGCGTTCCCGCCCGCCAGGACCATGGAGCTGTTCGAGAGCCTGGGCGTGGAGCTGAAGGTGGAGCGCGGCCGCCGGGTGTTCCCGGTGTCCGATAAAGCCGAAGAGATCCGGCAGGCACTGCTCCGCTACGCACAGGACGCGGAGATCGTCTATGATGGGGCAAAAAAGCTGCTTCTGGAAGAGCTGCCCCCGGAGCCGGAAGCCGCCCCTGCCATGCCGGAAAATCCGCGCCATCCCAAAAAGAAAAAAGCCGGGCCTGCCCTGCGGTGTGTCGGTGTGCGGGGGACTTCCGGGAAAGAATACCGGGCCGATGCCGTGCTGGTGGCCACCGGCGGTGTGAGCTACCCCACCACCGGCTCCACCGGTGACGGCTACCGGCTGGCCCGGCAGGCCGGGCACACCCTTGTGGAGCCGGTGCCCAGTCTGGTCAGTCTGGTCAGCCATGACCCGGACTGCAAAAAGATGATGGGGCTTGCCCTGAAAAATGTGACCTTGACCCTTTTTGAGGACGGCAAGGACATCTTTGAGGAGCAGGGCGAGATGCTGTTCACCCACTTTGGCATCAGCGGCCCGCTGACCCTGAGCGCGTCCAGCCATCTGGGCGATATGAAAAAGCACAAGTACCACGCCGAGATCGACCTGAAGCCCGCCCTGAGCGAGGAGCAGCTTTATGACCGCATCACCCGGGATTTTGCCCTGCTGGCCAACCATGCCGCCCAGGGGGCGCTGGTCAAGCTGCTGCCTGCCAGTATGCAGCCGGTCATGGTGGCACGCTGGGGCATTGACCCTGCCACAAAGGCCAACCAGATCACCCGGGAGCAGAAGCGGGAGCTGGTGCGCCTGATGAAGCACTGGAACGTGCCCATCGATGCCCGGGGCGACCTGGCCCATGCGGTCATCACTTCCGGCGGCGTGTCCGTGCGGGAGGTGGACCCCAGAACCATGCAGAGCAAGAAGGCGCTGGGCCTTTACTTTGCAGGTGAGGTGCTGGATGTGGATGCCTATACCGGCGGCTACAACCTGCAGATCGCTTTCTGTACGGCGCAGAGCTTTGCAAGGAATCTGGACTAAACCTCTCAGTCTCGCTGACGCTCGCCAGCTATCGGGTTGCGGCACCCAGCATCTGCATCGTGCCAGATATGGCACTCGCATCTTGCTGGCCGCGGCCCCAACAGCAACGCCCTCAATCCGCCACTGGCGGCGGTTGTTGCTGTTGCCCTAGTAGGGGAGCCCTTGGCATTACGTAAAGTTTATACTGACCGATAAAAGAAAAGCTTATATTATAAAAGGAGCGTATCAAATGGTTTCAGTTGCAATCGACGGCCCTGCGGGGGCAGGCAAATCCACCCTGGCGCGGCGGCTGGCCGCAGAGATGGGCTACATCTATGTGGATACCGGTGCCATGTTCCGCACCATCGGTCTGTATGCCCTGCGCAAGGGCGTGGACCCGAAGGACAATGCGGCGGTCAACACGCTGCTGCCGGAGATCGGCCTGCGGGTGGACTGCATTGACGGGGAGCAACATATCTATCTGAACGGTGAGGACGTGAGCACCGCCATCCGCACGGAGGAGGCCGGCATGGCCGCCTCTGCCGTGGGTGCCAACCCGGAAGTCCGCGCCTTCCTGCTGGAGCTGCAGCGCGGCATGACCAAGACCCAGAACGTCCTGATGGATGGCCGGGATATCGGCACTGTGGTGCTGCCGGATGCCACGGTCAAGATCTTCCTGACCGCCGCCCCCGAAGCCCGGGCCAGACGGCGCTGGCTGGAATACCAGCAGAAGGGCATGGAGGTCGCCTTTGAGGATGTGCTGGCTGATGTGAAGCAGCGGGACTATCAGGACACCCACCGTGCCGCCGCCCCCCTGAAGCAGGCCGAGGATGCGGTGCTGCTGGATACCTCTGACCTCAACTTTGAGCAGAGCCTTGCGGCGATGAAAAAGATTATTGCAGAAAAGGTTAATTAAATGGTACTATATTACATACTGCTGCCGCTGGCCTGGCTGGTGTTCCACATCGGCTTCCGGGTCCATACCGTTGGCCGCGAGAACCTGCGCAAGGTGCAGACCAAAGGCTGCATCATTGCCCCCAACCACGTTTCAGCCATTGACCCGGTGTTCATCGTCATCAGCCGGTTCTGGGGCAGGCGGATGCTCGTTTTTGCCAAAAAGGAGCTGTTTGAGATCAACGCCCTGCTCACCTGGTTCTTCCGCTGCTGCGGCGCGCTCTGCGTGCGCGGCACCAAGGAGGAGCTGGAGATCATTGACCGGACCGTGGAGGCCTGCCGGGCGGGGGAGACCCTGCTCATCTTCCCGGAGGGCACCCGCGAAAAAGAGGGCAGGCTCTTGCCGCCCAAGAGCGGCCTGTTTGTCATTGCGGCGCAGGCTGGAGTGGATGTGGTGCCGGTGCGCATCCGCTACGATACGCCGGACGGGAAGATGCGGCTGTTCTGCCGGGTGAACGTCATCTACGGCGAGCCGATGCCCGCCGCCCAGTTCGCCATGGAGAGCCGCCGGGATATGAAGGTGCTCCGGGCCAATAAGCAGGCACTGCTGGATGCCTGGGAACAGCTGAAGTGAGAACCTCTCCGTCACCTTCGGTGACACCTCCCCTGGTAGGGGAGACAAGAAAACAACAGCGTAAACTTGGCTCCCCTATTAGGGGAGCTGCCGAGCGAATGCGAGGCTGAGAGGTTTAGAGAAGGAGAAACGCTATGGAAATTCGTCTTGCCAAGACCGCCGGCTTCTGCTTTGGCGTGAACCGCGCGGTGGAGCTGACCTACAATCTGCTGAACGAGGGCCATAAGGTGGCAACGCTGGGCCCGCTGATCCATAACCCGCAGGCAGTGGCCGATATGGAAAGGCGCGGTGCGCTGGTGGCCGATACCGTGGACGATATCCCCACCGGGTACGAGGTCATCATCCGCAGCCACGGCGTGCCCCGCACCATCTATGATACTTTGGAGCAGCGCGGCCTTGTTTACCACGATGCCACCTGCCCCTTTGTGAAGAAGATCCAGAGCATTGCCGCCCGGGCCGAGGCCGAGGGCGCGGTGCTTCTGGTGGCCGGTGATGCTGCCCACCCAGAGGTGCAGGGCATCGTGGGCCATACCCGGGGAGAGGTATTTGTGTTCAGCGATCTGGACGAGCTGAAGGCCTGGAAAGGCCCTTCTGACCCCCAAAAGCCCATTTTTGCGGTTGCACAGACCACATTTCAGGTAACAAAATGGCAAGAAAGTTCGGAGTTTCTCAAAAAAGCCTATACAAACGCCCGAATTTTTGATACAATATGTAATGCGACGTGGGCGAGGCAACAGGAAGCGGAAGACCTCAGCCAACAATGCGACATCATTGTTGTCATTGGCGGTCATCATTCTTCCAATACCCAAAAGCTGGTACAGGTCGCCGCAAAGCATACGAAAGCCGTGACGGTCGAGACAGCGAGCGAACTTCGGCCGGAATGGTTTGCAGATGTAAAAACGGCGGGCGTAACAGCAGGGGCTTCAACGCCATCGTCTATTATTGAGGAGGTACTTAACAGTATGAGCGCAGAAATCAATGACAGCATGAGCTTCGAGGAGATGCTGAACGCATCCGAGGAGAAGCGTGTTCATGCAGGCAGTATTGTGAAAGGAATCGTGACCAGCATCTCTGCCAACGAGATCCAGGTGGATATCGGAGCCAAGCAGACCGGCTTTGTCAAGCTGAGCGAGCTGACCGATGATTCCTCCGCCAAGGTCGAAGACCTGGTGAAGGTTGGCGATGAGCTGGACCTCATCGTCGAGAAGGTTATGGACCAGGACGGCGTTATCCAGCTCTCCCGCAAGAAGCTCGCATCTCGCAAGGGCATGGAAGAGATCGCCAAGGCTGCTGAATCCGGCGAGGTCGTCGAGGGCGATGTCACCGAGTTCAACAAGGGCGGCGTTGTCGTCAACGTCAAGGGTGTTAAGGTGTTCGTTCCCCGTTCTCAGGCCACGATGCGCCGTGACGAGGACTACACTGCTCTGGTTGGCCAGCATGTCCAGCTGGTCGTTACCGAGTGCTCCGGCCGCAAGATCGTCGGCAGCATCAACAAGGTCACCGCTGAGCAGAACAAGGCAAAGCGTGAGGAGTTCTGGGCAAATGTCGAGGTGGGCAAGACCTACACCGGCGTTGTCAAGAGCCTGACCTCTTACGGTGCATTCGTCGATATCGGCGGTGTGGACGGCCTGTGCCACATCAGCGAGCTGAGCTGGAACCGCATCAAGCATCCCTCCGAGGTTGTCTCCGTTGGTGACACCATCGAAGTGTATGTGAAGGACATCGACACCGAGAACCACAAGGTCTCTCTGGGCTACAAGAAGGCTGAGGACAACCCCTGGGAGCAGCTGAAGAACAACTACCCCATCGGCAGCACCTTCCATGCTCCGGTCGTGTCCCTGACCAAGTTCGGTGCATTCGTCCGCATCCTGCCGGGTGTTGACGGTCTGGTCCACATCAGCGAGATCAGCAATGACCGCGTTGAGAAGGTCTCCGACGCACTGAAGGTCGGCGATATGGTCGATGTGAAGCTGCTGGATGTTGACTTCGACAAGAAGCGCATCAGCCTGTCCATGAAGGCTCTGCTGAACGACGACGCTGAGTAATCAGTCCGTGGTTCGCTGAGTTTCAGACACAATGCGACTGCAGCCCCGTTGCCGGGTAACGGCGGCGGGGCTGTTTTTGTTAACAAAGCCATGATGAAATTTTTTAAAAAGCACTGGGAGGTCATCTCCTACCTGATCTTTGGCGTGCTGACCACCCTGCTGAATATTGTGCTGTACGCCCTGTTCAACAGGCTGTTCGGCTACACCGCCGCCAATAGCTGGGGCAATGTGCTGGACAACATCCTCTGCATCCTGTTTGCCTACGCCACCAACCGGGCCTTTGTGTTCAACAGCAAGACCAGAGGCAGAGCGATGGCAAAGGAGTTTGGTGCATTTGTCACCTGCCGTCTGGGTACAATGCTGCTGGACACTGCAATTATGCTGGTGCTGGGCAATCTGCTGGCGGCCCAGGGCGCAGCGCTGATGGACGAGCTGATGCAGGGGGTGCTGAGCGTGGTGGCCCACTGGCTTGGCCCGGATACGGCCATACAGATGGCAGCCTCCTATGCAGGCACACCGGCGGGGGTCACGGATGGCTCTGCCGCTATTGCCGTCATCGGCGGTGCAGACGGCCCCACGGCAATCTTCGTTACCAGCCGCTACAATGCGCAGGCACTGTGGGGTCTTGCCGTGAAGGTCTTTTCCAATGTACTGGTGATCGTGCTGAACTATGTGTTCAGCAAGCTGATCATCTTTAAGAAGAAATAACTCCCTCTGTCTGCACCTACGGTGCAGCCACCTCCCTCTGGGAGGGAGGCATTGCCTTGCATTTGCCGACAAGGCTCCCTCTCAGAGGGAGCTGTCACCGAAGGTGACTGAGGGAGTTTTAAGTAACAAAACAATGGAGGTACGGTATTATGAAACGTGGTCTGAAAGGTTTTGCATTCCTGGTTTCCGGTCTTGTTCTGGGCATCATTGGTGCCACCGCATCCGTAACGGCAATTGCCCTGAGCGCTGTGGGCATGGCAAAGGTCCGCCGTGCCAGCAAGAATTGATGGAGGAAAATAATATGACCCGTGAAGAAATCCTCTCCCATGTCGATCATACCCTGCTGAAGCCTGAGGCCACCTGGCCCCAGATCCAGACCATCTGTGATGAGGCCATTGCCAACCACACCGCATCCGTCTGCATCAACACCTGCTATGTAAAGCAGGCGGTCGAGTATATGGCGGGCCGCATCCCGGTGTGCTGCGTGGTGGGCTTCCCTCTGGGTGCCATGGATACCGCCAGCAAGGCCTTTGAGGCCAAGACTGCCATTGAGAACGGCGCTGCCGAGGTGGACATGGTCATCAACATCGGCCGCCTGAAGAACAAGGAGTACGATGCTGTCCGTGAGGACATCCGTGCCGTCAAGGAGGCCGTGGGCGATAAGGTGCTCAAGGTCATCATTGAGACCTGCCTGCTGACCGACGAGGAAAAGGAAAAGATGTGCGACATCGTCTGCGAGGCGGGCGCTGACTACATCAAGACCAGCACCGGCTTCTCCACCGCAGGCGCTACCTTCCACGATGTGGAGCTGATGGTCAAGGGCGTGCATGGCCGCTGCAAGGTCAAGGCTGCCGGCGGCATCTCCACCGTGGAGGATATGGAAAAGTTCCTCGCTCTGGGCGCAGACCGTCTGGGCACCTCCCGTGCGGTCAAGCTGCTGAACGGCGAACAGGCCAAGGGTTACTAAGAGAGCTTCGGGAAACTCCCGGTACTTCTAGGGGAAATCCTAATCAATTTCGTTGAGATGTCTAAAAAGAGTGATACTCTTCTTGACAATCTGACGAAGAGATGATAAGATATCTCTCAGAAAACAACTGAATACCGACTTATCAAGAGCGGCTGAGGGGACAGGCCCTGTGAAGCCCGACAACCTGTGCGAAAGCATAAGGTGCCAAATCCTGCGGGAAACCGAAAGATAAGAGTGCAAACGCTCAGAGCTTCGGTTCTGAGCGTTTTTGTTTGCGCAAACTTGATGGACGTGTATGAAGCTGTGCAAGATTCACCACACACATGGAGGACAAAATTTATGGCAAGACACCTGTTTACTTCTGAGTCCGTCACCGAGGGACATCCTGACAAGATCTGCGACCAGATCTCCGATGCCATCCTGGACGAGATCCTGACCCACGACCCCGATGCCCGCGTGGCCTGCGAGACCTGCGCTTCCACCGGTCTGGTCCACATCATGGGCGAGATCACCACCAGCTGCTATGTCGATTTCCAGAAGATCGTCCGCGAGGTCATCTCTGACATCGGTTACACCCGTGCAAAGTACGGCTTTGACGCTGACACCTGCGCTGTTATCTCCAACATCGACGGCCAGAGCCCTGATATCGCACTGGGCACCAACGACCAGGTCGGCGGTGCCGGTGACCAGGGCATGATGTTCGGCTATGCCTGCGATGAGACCCCTGAGCTGATGCCCATGCCCATCAGCCTGGCCCACAAGCTGGCCAAGAAGCTGACCGAAGTGCGCAAGAGCGGCGAGCTGGATTACCTGCGCCCGGACGGTAAGAGCCAGGTCACCGTGGAGTACGATGAGAACAACAAGCCCATCCGGGTGGATGCAGTCGTCATCTCCAGCCAGCACAGTGAGAACGTGACCATGGAGCAGCTCCGGGCCGACATCATGGAGAAGGTCATCAAAGCCACCATCCCTGCCGAGCTGCTGGATGAGAACACCAAGTACTACATCAACCCCACCGGCCGCTTTGTTGTGGGCGGCCCGCAGGGCGACAGCGGCCTGACCGGCCGCAAGATCATCGTTGACACCTACGGCGGCTACGCCCGCCACGGCGGCGGCGCATTCTCCGGCAAGGACCCCAGCAAGGTGGACCGCAGTGCCGCTTACGCGACCCGCTGGGTTGCCAAGAACATCGTGGCTGCCGGTCTGGCCAAGCAGTGTGAGGTGCAGGTGGCCTACGCCATCGGCGTGGCAAAGCCTGTGTCCATCATGGTGGATACCTTTGGCACCGGCACCGTGGCCGATGAGAAGATCGAGCAGGCAGTGGAGAAGGTCTTTGACCTGACCCCCGCCGCCATCATCCGTGACCTCGGCCTGCGGAAGCCCATCTACCGCAAGCTGGCCGCCTACGGCCATATGGGCCGCGAGGATCTGGGCGTGAAGTGGGAGAACACCGACCGCGTGGATGAGCTCAAGGCCGCTGTGGTAGCGCTGTAAAACTGAAACGCAAAGCGCCCTGTACCGTGAAAGGTGCAGGGCGCTTTTCTATGGTGGGCGGCAGACAAACAAAAAACGCTCCCCCGTGCAGGTGGGGAAGCGTTTTTTGTTTGTCCTTTTCAGGACAGGGTAAATGATAAGAAGGTAAATGAAGAAAATAGCATAATAATAGAAGGATGAACAACAGGAGTGCCGGAAAGGAGAGCGCGTCGTTTCGCTTTGTATCCAACTGGCGTTCCTGTTGGATACAAGATAACACTTTTCACAGAAAAATACAAGAGCTTTTTTGAAAAAAGTTCTTTTGTTCGAGCAAAAAAAGTAATTTTGTCACAACGCACAAAAACGGGGGAGATGTGTTTGGCAAAGTGATGAAACAAGCACGGGCCGGGGCAGAGGTTCGGAATTGCAGAAGCTGATTCTTTACAACAGGATGCGGCTGTGTTATGATGGATACATCTATGAGAAAAGGACGCTCTGCGGCCCGGAAGGGCAGAAAGCGTGTGAAGAAGCGAGGAATAGAATGGAACATACGATCACAAAAAACGGAGCCCCGTGCTTTGGCGGGCGGGCCCCGCTGTTCAGCCAGCGTGACCTGCTCAGGCTGGTGGGGCCGCTGCTGGTGGAGCAGCTGCTGGCCGTGACGGTGGGCATGGCCGATACCATGATGGTCTCCCGCTGCGGCGAAGCCGCCATCTCGGGTGTCAGCCTGGTGGATATGATCAACAACCTCATCATCGTGCTGTTTGCGGCGCTGGCCACCGGCGGCGCGGTGGTGGTCAGCCAGTATCTGGGTGCAAAGGAGCAGAAGCACGCCAACGCAAGCTCGGGTCAGCTGATCCTGCTCAGCGCTCTGCTGGGCGTGGGTGTGGGGGTGTTCTGCTTTGTGCTGGCCCGCCCCATGATCCGGCTGTGCTATGGCAGCATCG
The DNA here is from genome assembly GCF_023347335.1 of Faecalibacterium sp. IP-3-29. NCBI lineage: Bacteria > Bacillati > Bacillota > Clostridia > Eubacteriales > Oscillospiraceae > Faecalibacterium > Faecalibacterium sp. IP-3-29. Next base: position 538,343 of record NZ_CP094471.1, read on the forward strand.
ATGCCGATGTGCTGGAGGCTGGTGTGCTCTACCTGCGCATCACGGCGGTTAGCTACCCGTTCCTGGCCATGTACAATGCCGGTGCGGCGCTCTTCCGCAGCATGGGTAACTCCAAAATCTCCATGCAGATCAGCATCCTGATGAACATCATCAACATCGTGGGCAATGCGGTCTGCATCTTTGTGCTGGGTATGGGCGTGGACGGCGTTGCCTGGCCCAGCGTCCTCTCCCGTGCTGTGGCGGCGGTGCTCATCCTGAACCGCTGCTACCAGAAGGGCCACATGCTCACCGTGCCCAAAACGATCCGGCTGGATGGCCGGATGGCAAAGCGCATCCTGGGCATCGGCATCCCGTCCGCCTTTGAGAACAGCTTGTTCCAGGCGGGCCGCATTCTGGTGGTGAGCATGATCTCCACCTTCGGCACCGTGCAGATCGCCGCCAATGCCGTGGCAAACAATCTGGACGGCATGGGCTGCATCCCGGGGCAGGCCATTGGTCTGGCCATGATCACGGTGGTGGGCCGCTGCGTTGGCGCAGGGGACAATGAGCAGACCGTTTTCTACACCCGCAAGCTGCTGCTCTGGGCCTACATCTCTATGGGGATCTTCAACGGCGGCATCCTGCTCTTCCTCAAGCCGCTGGTGGGCATCTACGCCCTCTCCGGCGAGACCATGGCGCTGGCCATCCTGCTGGTGCAGATCCACGCGGGCAGCGGTCTGTTCCTGTGGCCGGCCTCCTTTGTTCTGCCCAACGCCCTGCGCGCGGCCAACGATGTAAAATTTACCATGGTGGTCTCTGTGCTCAGCATGGCCATCTGGCGGCTGGGATTCAGCTACCTGCTCTGTGTCAGGATGGGCTGGGGCGCTGTGGGTGTCTGGATCGCCATGGTCATTGACTGGGTCTGCCGTGTCATCTGCTTTGTGGCGCGCATGAAGAGCGGCGCATGGAAAACAAAATATCAGGCATAAGAAAGGAACAGGATATGAAACTGATCAGCTGGAACGTCAACGGCCTGCGGGCCTGCCTGACCCACGATTTTGCCGCAAGCTTCGCGGCGCTGGATGCCGACATCTTCTCGGTGCAGGAGACCAAGATGCAGCCGGGGCAGGCTGATTTTGCCCCCGAGGGCTACACCGAGTACACCTACTCTGCCGAGAAAAAGGGCTACTCCGGCACGGCCTGCTGGTGCAAAACGGCCCCGCTGGCCGTGACCACCGGCATCGGCAGGGAGGAGCACGACCACGAGGGCCGGGTGCTGACGCTGGAATATCCCGGCTTCTATCTGGTCAACTGCTACACGCCCAACAGCCAGGACGGCCTGAAGCGGCTGGACTACCGCATGACCTGGGAGGATGCGTTCCGGGCCTACCTGCTGGAGCTGGACGCGAAAAAGCCGGTCATCCTCTGCGGTGACCTGAACGTGGCCCACACCGAGATCGACATCAAGAATGCGAAGACCAACCGGATGAGCGCGGGCTTCACTGACCAGGAGCGGGCCAAGATGACTGAGCTGCTGGCGGCGGGCTTTACCGACACCTTCCGCGCGGTTCACCCGGACGAGGTGAAGTACAGCTGGTGGAGCTACCGCTTCCACGCCCGGGAAAAGAACGCGGGCTGGCGCATAGATTATTTCATCGTTTCAAACCGCATCGCCGGCAAGGTGACCGCCGCCGAGATCCACAACGAGGTGTTCGGTTCCGACCACTGCCCGGTGGAGCTGGTCATCGACCTGTAAGCCGTTGCGATCATGATCTTATCATAAGGAGAAACCTGGATGCTCAAGTATTATCTGATGGTGTTTTTTGTCTCGATGGTGCCGGTCATTGAACTGCGCGGTGCCATTCCGATCGGGCTGGGCATGGGCCTGCCCGCCCTGCCCACCTATCTGGTCTGCGTGCTCGGCAATATGCTGCCGGTGCCCTTTATCTATCTGTTTGCCCGCAAGTTCCTCATCTGGGGCTACCACAAACCGGTCATCGGGCCGGTGTGCAAGTTCTTCATCACCAAGGGGGAAAAGGGCGGCCGCAAACTGGAGGAAAAGGCCGGCAAGGGCCTGACCGTTGCCCTGCTGCTCTTTGTGGGGATTCCGCTGCCCGGCACCGGTGCCTGGACCGGCACGCTGGCAGCCTCCATTCTGGACATGAAGTTCAAGGATGTTCTCATTGCCTGCATGGGCGGTGTGCTGCTGGCGGGCATCATCATGGGCCTGGCCAGCGCCGGTGTGTTGGGCGCGGCCAGCAGCCTGTTTGCAGTGTGACAGATAGGAGAATAAATCTCTCCGTCGCGGGCTTTGCCGCGACAGCTCCCCTGATAGGGAAACCAAGTCCTGCCTCGCCTATTAGGAGAGGTGGCATCGAGCGATAGCGATGATGACGGAGAGGTTTCGTACAGAAGCAGGCTGCCGAAGGCTGGCAAAAGCGCTTTAAGTGTGTTACAATAAACAGTAACGTGTCGTTACGACAAAGAAAGGACGAAGCAATCATGGATCAGGCATTGAATCAGAAGATCGACGCCTTTATTGCGGCGAACAAGGAGCAGATTCTGGAGGACATCGCGGCGCTGGTGGCCATCAACAGTGTGGAGGGCACCCCGACCGAGGAAGCTCCCTTTGGTGAGGGCCCCCGCGCGGCGCTGGACAAGACGCTGGAGCTGGCTGCAGGCATGGGTCTGGCGACCCGCAACTGCGAGAACTACATCGGCTATGCCGAGCTGGCCGGTGCAGACCCCGAGAAGTATCTGGCAACCATCTGCCATGTGGATGTGGTGCCCGTGGGCAACGGCTGGAGCCAGGACCCCTTCAAGATGCAGATCCGGGACGGCTGGATGATCGGCCGTGGTGTGGCTGATGACAAGGGCCCCATGGTGGCTACCCTGTACGCCCTGAAGTTCCTCAAGGAGGAGGGCGTTTCCCTGCGGTATCCCATCCGCGCAATGGTTGGTGACAACGAAGAGACCCACATGAACGATGTGGAATATTACCTCAAGAACTACCCGGCCCCGGTGTTCTGCTTCACTCCGGATGCAGAGTTCCCGGTGTGCAACGGCGAGAAGGGCCATTTCGGTGCGGAGCTGGTCAGCCCGGTCTGCAACGGTGAGATCAAGGAGTTTGAGGGCGGCGTTGCCAACAATGCAGTCCCCGACCGCGCCAGCGCACTGGTAGAGACTGACATCACCAAGCTGAAAAATGCCCCCAACATCACGCTGGAGCCGGAAGGCAATGGGGTGCGTATCCGGGGCTGGGGCAAGAGCGGCCATGCCGCCATGCCCGAGGGCACGGTCAACGCCATCGGTCTGGTGGTGAACTACCTGCTGGACAACGGTCTGTGCAACGATGCAGAGCGCGCCTATCTGGAAGCCCTGAAAAAACTGCACGCTTCCACCGCAGGCACCGGCCTGGGCATCGACTGCGCCGACGGCCCCTTCGGCCCCCTGACCATCATCGGCGGCCGCATCTTCATGCGGGAGGGCCGGATCGTCCAGACCATGGACAGCCGTTACCCCACCTGCACCAACGCCGAGAAGATGAAGGAGCAGATCAAAGCTGCCATTGGCACGGGTGCTTCTCTGGAGAAGGCCGAGGGTGCCGAGCCCTTCTATATCGCAGCCGATACCCCCGCCATCAAGGCCTGCATCGAGACCTACAACGAGGTCACCGGCGAGAATGCCACGCCCTTTACCATGGGCGGCGGCACCTATGCCCGCCACTTCCCCTATGCGGTGAGCTTTGGCCCCGAGCACGAGGACATGGTGCTGCCTGAGTTCGGCGGCCCGATGCACGGTGCCAACGAGGCAGCTCCCATCGATAAGCTGCTGGAGGCCCTGAAGATCTACATCATCGCCCTGCTGCGGCTGGAGGAGATCGACTTCTGATGAACGTTCTGGTCATTGACGGCCAGGGCGGCGGTCTGGGCCGCCAGCTGGTGGCGGCCATCTCTGCCGCCTGCCCGGAAGCCCGGCTGACCGCCGTGGGCACCAACAGCCTTGCGACTTCGGCCATGCTCAAGGCGGGGACGGTCCGCGCCGCCACCGGCGAGAACGCCGTGGTTGTGAACTGCCGCACCGCGGATATCATCGTGGGGCCCATCGGCATTGTGATCGCTGACGCGCTGCTGGGCGAGATCACCCCCGCCATGGCAGCGGCAGTCTGCCAGAGCCCCGCCCGGCGGGTGCTGGTGCCCATCAACCACTGTGAGAACATCGTGGTGGGCGTGCCCGACCAGCCCATCGGCCAGCTGGTGGCGGCAGCGGCACAAAAGGTCAAAGAACTGGTGGCAACTCCTTGTAAATAACAGAAAAGCAGCTGCGTTCCGTGTGTGCGGAGCGCAGCTGCTTTCGTTTTGCAGAAGCTTTGTGCAGTTTTTGCGGATAGTACCGCCATGCCAGCGGCTCCCCTATGAGGAAAGCTGGCACGCAAAGTGGGACAGAAAGGTTCAGCGCTGCTGTTTCTGGATGACCTCGTGGATGCTGGGGGGCACATCCCCCTGTGCGTCCTTTTCCAGCCTGCTGATGCGGCGGTCCAGCTCGGTGAGGCGCTGGGCCATGACATCCGGCAGATCCTGCTGGTCCAGGTCGTCGGCGGGGTTGACGGCCTTGTTGTTGATGCGCACCACCTCGGCAGGCACGCCCACGGCGGTGCAGTTGGCGGGCAGGTTGCGCAGCACAACGCTGCCTGCGCCGATGCGGGCGTTATCGCCGATATACACCGGGCCCAGCACCTTGGTGCCCGCGCCGATCAGCACATTGTTCCCCAGGGTGGGGTGGCGCTTGCCGGTGTCCTTGCCGGTGCCGCCCAGCGTCACGCCGTGGTAGATGGTGCAGTTGTCGCCGATCACGGTGGTTTCGCCGAACACGATGCCCATGCCGTGGTCGATGAACAGGCACCTGCCGATCCGGGCACCGGGGTGGATCTCGATGCCGGTCTTGTGGCGGCCGTGCTGGCTGACCCAGCGGGCAAGGAAAAAGTGCCCGTGCTCATACAGCCAGTGGGCAATGCGGTGGTAGACCAGGATATGGAAGCCGGGGTACAGCAGGATGACCTCCAGCACGCTGCGTGCGGCGGGGTCTTTGCGCTGGATGTTCCGTGCGTCCTCCAATAAGCTCATGTGGGGAACCCTCCCTTTTTGTTCAGCCGCCTCGGTGCGGCTCTCTCTTTTTGACAGATACTATAATAACACATGCAAACTTCAATGTACAGTACTTTGGTAGGAATTGACGGAGAAAAATCCCCCTCCGCGCAGGGATTATGGGGCGGGAAACTGGTTTTCGGTAGAGTAGCCAAAATTCCGGGAGATACAGCCAAAACCTTTTCACACAGGAATCTTACAGAAAGCATTGACACATTTTGCGTTTCTATGATAAAATATAACGAAAACAAATGCGAAGGAAAAGGAGAAGCGGACGAATGCTGTCAAAAATGAACGCTGAACTGAAAAAGCAGTTTGCAGCCGTTTTTGCGGTGGGTTCCGTGTTTCCTTTTTTCGCCTTTTGAACTTTTCCGTTTGTGGAAAAGTTCTTTTTTTTGCCTGTCTGCGGGCTGCAATGCCCGCATCCGCCCATCCGAAATACGAACAGGGAGGTAAAAGAATATGCTGCTCATCAACGCTGTAAACGCTGCGGGCCGCCCGGTGGAGCTTTTCGTGAAAGACGGAAAGATCGCCGCCGTGGGTCAGGATCTTTCCGCACTGGCCGGGGAGGGGGAGACTGTCCTCGATGCAGGCGGTCTGACCGTGCTGCCTGCCTTTGTGGACCTGCACTGCCACTGGCGCACCCCGGGCTTTGAATATAAGGAGGACATTGCCACCGGAAGCATGGCTGCGGCCGCAGGCGGCTACACCTTTGTCAACCTGATGCCCAACACAAAGCCGGTCTGCTCCTCTGCCGCACAGGCAGCCATGGTGGAGCAGAAGGCCGCCGAGGTGGGCCTGTGCGATGTGAACCAGACTGTTTCCATCACCGAGAACTTTGACGGCAAGACCATCGACCATCTCAAGACCCTGCCCGCCAGCGTGAAGTTCATCACCGAGGATGGCCACGGTGTGCAGGACAACGCCACCATGGCCCGGGCCTTTGCCATCTGCACCCAGCGGGATATCACCGTGATGAGCCACGCCGAGGATATGGAGATCAGCCCCTGGGATTACCGGCTGGCCGAGGATCTGGAGACCGTGCGCAACTGCTGGCTGAGCGAGTACTACCAGACCAGGCTGCACATGTGCCACGTTTCCACCCGTGGCGCGCTGGAGGCCATCCAGATGGCAAAGCTGCGCGGCGCACCCGTGACCTGCGAGGTGACCCCGCATCACCTGTGGTTCAACAATGAGACCTGCGATTACCGGGTCAACCCGCCCATCCGCACCGCGGATGATGTGCAGGCGCTCATCGATGGCATCCGTTCCGGTGTGGTGGATGCCATTGCTACCGACCACGCTCCCCACTCCGAGGAAGACAAGCTGAAGGGCATGGCCGGTATGGTGGGCAGCGAGACCGCCTTTGGGGTCTGCTACACCAAGCTCTGCAGGGAAGAGGGCCTGCCGCTGGAACTGCTGGTGCACCTGATGAGCACCCGCCCGGCAGAGATCCTGGGCCTTGCCAAGGGCCAGCTGGAGCCCGGCTACGATGCAGACTTCGTGCTGGTGGATCTCGACACCCCCTACACCGTGGACAAGGAAAAGCTGCACTCCAAGAGCCATAACTGCCCCTTTGATGGTGCACAGCTCTACGGCAGGGTCTATGCTACCATCAAGGGCGGCAAGCTGACCTATCAGGCTGAGGAGTAATGCGCTGAGGCCCTCTCCGTCATCGCTTGCGCGATGCCACCTCTCCCAAAGGGAGAGGCAATTGCGGCTCACGGCCAGCTGCTGCTGAACCTGGGATATGCATAGGCTCTCCCTTTTGGGAGAGCTGGACGCGAAGCGGCCTGAGAGGGCGAGGACGCTGACAAAAAGCCAACACAACAAAGAAATATAGATAATAAAAGAGAGACAGATACAGGAGGAACCCGACAATGACAAACATGGATAAGCTTTACGAAGCAGTTGCAGCCCGCGGCCCGGTGTGTGTGGGCCTGGACACTGATTTCAGCTACCTGCCCGCTGACTTTGTGGACACCGCCCTGACCAAGGGGGAGAACATCGTCCGCTTCAACAAGAAGCTCATCGATGCCACCAAGGCTGTGGCTGGCTGTTACAAGGTGCAGATCGCATACTACGAGTCCCTGGGTCTGGAGGGCATGAAGGCCTACGCCGAGACCCTGGCCGCTGTCCGCGAGGCTGGTATCCCTGTCATCGCCGATATCAAGCGCGGCGATATCGCCAAGACCGCCGAGATGTACGCCATGGGCCACTTCACCGGCGACTTCGAGTCTGATTTCGTTACCCTGGCCCCCTACATGGGTCTGGATTCCATCAGCCCCTATCTGCCCTATGCCGAAAAGCAGGGCAAGGGCATGTTCGTCCTCTGCCGCACCTCCAACGGCGGTGCCAAGGACTTTGAGTATGAGAAGCTGGCAGACGGCCGCCACGTCTATGATCTGGTGGGCGACAAGCTGAACGCTCTGGGCAAGGACTACATGGGTGAGCACGGCTACTCCTCCATCGGTCTGGTCATCGGCGGCACCCACATCGAGGAGGCCACCGAGATCCGCGCCAAGTATCAGGACAGCTTCTTCCTCATCCCCGGCTACGGCGCACAGGGCGGCAAGGCTGAGGATATTGCCCAGTACCTGACCAAGGGCAACGGCGGCGTGGTCAACTCCAGCCGCGGCATCCTGCTGGCCTACAAGAAGCAGCCCGGCGTGGCCTTTGATGAGGCCGCTTACAACGAGTGTGTGAACATGAAGGAGGCCATTGCTCATGCGTGCAGCCTGCTGTGAAGCTACCGTTCTGAGCCATGAGAGTATCCTGCCGGACATCCGGCTCCTGCGTGCCCTCTGGCCTGACCGGGAGCATGCCCCCCACGCCGGGCAGTTCTTTACCCTGCGTGCCTGGGGTGCCGATGAGGCTCCCTTCCTGTCCCGCCCCATCAGCGTGCACAAGTGGGAGCCGGAGACCCAGACCATTGAGTTCCTGTATCAGGTCATCGGCGAAGGCACTCACAAAATTGCCCAGCTGAAGACCGGCGATACCTTCCAGCTGACCGGCCCCATGGGCAACGGCTTTGATATCCCGGCCCTGACCGAACAATACCATAAGATCGCTGTGGTGGGCGGCGGCATTGGCACCGCCCCCATGTATCAGGTCACCCGGGAACTGGCAGCTGCCGGTGTTAAGCCGGACGTGTTCTTCGGCTTCCGGGATACCCCCTACTGTATGGAGGAGTACCGCTCCATCGCAAATGTGGTAAAGGTCTCCACCGATACCGGCGCGGTGGGTTTCCACGGCTTTGTGACCCAGCTGTATGACCCGGCAGATTACGATGCCGTGCTGATCTGCGGCCCCACCGTGATGATGAAAAACGCTGCCCGGATGTGTGCCGAAAAGGGCACCCCCTGCTTCGTGAGCCTGGAAAAGAAGATGGCCTGCGGCATTGGTGCCTGCCTTGGTTGCACCTGTGAGACCAAGGGCGGCGAGGGCAAGAGCGTGTGCAAGAATGGCCCGGTCTTTGATGCAACGGAGGTGTTCTTCTGATGGCTGACCTGAAAACAAACCTGCTGGGCTTTGTGATGAACAGCCCGGTCATCGGCGCTTCCGGCACTGTGGGCTACGGTGTGGAGTACGAAGAACTGGCCGATTTTTCCAAGATCGGCGGCATCTCCGGCAAGGGTCTGACCCTGCACGGTCAGTACGGCAACAAGGGTGAGCGCCTGTGGGAGACCCCCTCCGGCCTCATCAACAGCATCGGCCTGCAGAACCCCGGCGTTCAGCATTTCATTGACGTGGAGCTGAACGAGATGCTGGAGCTCAAGCAGAAATACGGCACAGTGGCCATTGCCAACTTGGGTGGACACAGTGAGGAAGAGTATGTTGAGGGCGCGGCTCTGCTGAGCGAGAGCGCTGTGGACATCGTGGAGCTGAACATCTCCTGCCCCAACGTCAAGGTGGGCGGCATGGCCTACGGCGTGAAGGCCGAGGCTGCCGGTGAGGTGGTGCGGATGGTCCGCGCGGCCTGCAAAAAGCCCCTGATGGTCAAGCTGAGCCCCCAGGCAGAGAACATCCCCGAGATGTGCAAGGCTGTGGAGGCCGCCGGTGCGGATGCCATCAGCCTGACCAACACCTTCCAGGCCTGCGCCATCGATCTGGAAAAGCGCAAGCCGGTGTTCAACAACATCTTTGCCGGTCTGTCCGGCCCGGCGGTGCGGCCCATTGCCCTGCGCATGGTCTGGCAGGCTGTGGGTGCCGTGAACATCCCGGTGGTGGGTCTGGGCGGCATTGCCACCGGCCGTGACGCACTGGAATTCATCATGGCAGGTGCCACGGCGGTACAGGTGGGCGCGGCAAACTTTGCCAACCCCCGCGCCATGGAGACCATTGCCGACGAGATGGCACAGTGGATGGATGCCCACGGCGTGAAAACGCTGGAGGAAATCCGCGGCTGCGCCCGAAATGCTGAATAATTGAGCTGATATACCAGGATAACCATGGCTTATGCGTATAAAGCGAAAAATTGCGTATAAATTTGCAATTGCTGCAAAAGCGTGGTACAATACCGTTCAAAAGATATTTTTCATAAAAAAGAGAGGGAGAACTACAATGAGTGAAGCACTTGAAATTCTGAAGAGCTGTGACGCATTCCTGGAGGGCCATTTCCTGCTCTCCTCCGGCCGCCATTCCAGCGCATACTGCCAGATGGCCTACCTGCAGCAGTACCCTGACCGCTGCGCCGAGGTAATGAAGGCTGTGGCCGATCAGATCAAGAAGCTGGATGTGGATGTCATCGTGGGACCTGCCATGGGCGGCATCGTCTATGCTTACGAGCTGGCCCGCCAGACCGGCAAGCGCGCCATCTTCACCGAGCGCGTGGACAATGTGATGACCCTGAAGCGCTTTGCCATCCATCCGGGTGAGAAGTGCATCATTGCTGAGGACGTTGTCACCACCGGCATCTCCTCCCTGGAGACCAAGCGCGTGATCGAAGAGGCCGGCGGCATCTGCCTGGGCATCACCTGCGTGGTGGACCGCACCAAGCCCGAGGCTCCGTCTCCCATTCCCATCCTGGCCAGCGCCCTGAAGCTGGACCTGCCCAACTACGCACCCGAGGAGTGCCCCATCTGCAAGGAGGGCAAGCTGCCTCTGGTGCACCTGGGCAGCCGCAAGATGAAGCAGGAAGCCAAGCAGACCCTGTAACTTGACAACAACCGTGTTGAAACAAGGAGTACCTATGAACGCTTATCTTCTTTTGGCAAACGGCATGGTCTTTGCAGGCCAGTCAGTGGGCGCTGAGGGCGTTACCGTGGGCGAAGTCGTCTTTGCCACCGGTATGGTGGGCTTTGAAGAGACCCTGACCGACCCCAGCTACTACGGCCAGATCATCACCCAGACCTATCCCCTCATCGGCAACTACGGCATGAACAAGGACGATATGGAGTCGGACCGCATCTGGGCCAAGGGCTACATTGTGCGCGAGGCCTGCACCACCCCCTCCAACTGGCGCTGTGAGGAGACGCTGGACAGCTTTTTGAAGAAAAACAATACCATCGGCATCGAGGGCATCGACACCCGCCACCTGACCCGTATCATCCGGGAGAGCGGCGTGATGAACGGTGCCATCCTGACCACCTTTGACCCCGCTGACCCTGCCAACAAGGCCGAGACGGAGAAGCTGCTGGAGACCATCCGCGCCTATGCCGTGACGGATGCCGTCAAAAGCGTGACCTGCGAGAAGCCCGAGGTCTTTCACGAGAAGGGCGAGACCCACATCGTGCTGATGCACTACGGCTGTAAGCGCAATATCGTGCGCTGCCTGGTCAAGCGCGGCTGCAAGGTAACGGTGATGCCCGCCTTTGCCACCGCTGAGGAAGTGGCTGCCCTGAACCCGGACGGCATCATGCTGTCCAACGGCCCCGGCGACCCCGCCGAGCCGGTGGAGGTCATTGAGAACCTGAAGCAGATCTTTGCGCTGGGCATCCCCACCTTCGGCATCTGCCTGGGCCACCAGCTCAGCGCTCTGGCCGCCGGTGCCAAGACCATGAAGCTGAAGTATGGCCACCGCGGTGCCAACCAGCCTGTCACTGATTTTGAGTCCGGCCGCACCTTCATCACCAGCCAGAACCACGGCTATGCGGTCGTGGGCGAGGAACTGCCCGCCGAGATGGGCGAGGTGGCACAGGTGAACGCCAACGACGGCACCTGCGAGGGCATCAAGTACAAGAAGTGGAACTGCTTCACGGTCCAGTTCCACCCGGAAGCCAACGGCGGCCCCAAAGACACGGAGTTCCTGTTCGACCGCTTCCTGAACAACGTCAAAGCAGCAAAAAAGGAGGTGCGCTGAAATGCCCAAGGACCCCAGAATCAAAAAGGTGCTGGTCATCGGCTCCGGCCCCATCATCATCGGCCAGGCCGCTGAGTTCGACTACTCCGGCACCCAGGCGTGCCGCGCCCTGAAAGCAGAGGGTATTGAGACCGTTCTGCTCAACTCCAACCCCGCTACCATTATGACCGACCCGGATGTGGCCGATCATGTCTATATCGAGCCCATGACCCTTGAGGTGGTGGAGCGCATCCTGGAGATCGAGAAGCCCGACTCCGTTCTGCCCAACCTGGGCGGCCAGATGGGCCTGAACCTCTCCATGGAGCTGGCCCGTTCCGGCTATCTGGACCGCACCGGCATCCGCCTGCTGGCCTGCAAGCCCGAGACCATCGACCGCGCCGAGGACCGTGAGCTGTTCAAGGAGACGATGGAAAAGCTGCATCAGCCCATCATCCCCTCTGAGGTCGTGGAGACCCTGCAGGATGCGCTGGCCTGTGCGGACCGCATCGGCTACCCCGTCATTGTCCGCCCTGCCTTTACCATGGGCGGCACCGGCGGCGGCATCTGCGAAAACAAGGAAAAGCTCATCGAGATCGGCACCAACGGCCTGCGGCTTTCCCCCATCCATCAGATCCTGGTGGAAAAGTGCATCGCCGGTTGGAAAGAGATCGAGTACGAGGTCATGCGCGACCACAAGGGCAACGTGATCACCGTCTGCAACATGGAGAACCTGGACCCCGTCGGTATCCACACCGGCGATTCCGTGGTCGTGGCTCCCTCCCAGACCCTGACCGATCACGAGTACCAGATGCTGCGCACCGCCGCACTGGATATCATCACCGAGCTGGGCATCGAGGGCGGCTGCAACTGCCAGTTTGCCCTGAAGCCCGACAGCTACGATTACGCGGTCATCGAGGTCAACCCCCGTGTGTCCCGCTCCTCCGCTCTGGCCTCCAAGGCCACCGGTTACCCCATTGCCAAGGTGGCCACCAAGATCGCCATCGGCTATACGCTGGACGAGATCACCAATGATGTCACCGGCAAGACCTGCGCCTGCTTTGAGCCTGCGCTGGACTACATCGTGGTCAAGTACCCGAAGTGGCCCTTTGATAAGTTTGTCTACGCCGACAAGTCTCTGGGCACCCAGATGATGGCCACCGGCGAGGTGATGAGCATTGGCAACAGCTTTGAGGCGGCCATGATGAAGGCGGTCTCCTCCATCGAGCTGGGGATGGACACCCTGACCCACAAGCCCTTTGAGGAGCTGACCGATGACGAGATCGTGGCCCACCTGCATGTGCAGGATGCGGAGCGCGTGTTCTGTGTCTACGAGGCCCTCAAGCGCGGCATCGACCACGAGACCATTTGGAAGATCACCAAGATCGACTGGTGGTTCCTGGATAAGATGCAGCACCTGGCTGACCTGGAAAAGGGTCTGGCAAAGTGCAACGGCGTGCTGAGCCTGGAGCAGTATCAGACCGCCAAGAAGTATGGTTTCCAGGATAAGACCATCAAGCGTCTGGCACAGGTGGATGTTCTGCCTGTGGAGAACTACCGCGCCGGTTTCAAGATGGTCGATACCTGTGCTGCTGAGTTCTCGGCCAACACCCCGTACTTCTACTCCACCTACGACGGCGACAACGAGGCCGCCGAGTTTATTGCCGCCAGAGAGGCTGAGGCTGCCGCCAACGGTCAGCCCAAGAAGAAAAAGGTGCTGGTCTTTGGCTCCGGCCCCATCCGCATCGGTCAGGGCATCGAGTTCGACTACTGCTCTGTCCACTGTGTCTGGACTCTGAAGAACCACGGCTGCGAGGCTATCCTCGTCAACAACAACCCCGAGACCGTCTCCACCGACTTTGACACCGGCGACCGTCTGTACTTCGACCCCCTGAACCCGGAGAGTGTGGACAACATCATCGCCACCGAAAAGCCCGATGCCTGCGTGGTCCAGTTCGGCGGCCAGACCGCCATCAAGCTGGCAAAGCACATGGATGAGATCGGCCTGCCCATCCTGGGCACCCCGGCGGATGCCATTGACGAGGCAGAGGACCGTGAGCGTTTTGACGAACTGCTGGAGCGCTGCAAGATCCCCCGTGCGCCCGGCCGCACCGTATTCAATCTGGAGGAGGCTCTGGCCGCTGCTGATGAGATCGGCCTGCCTGTCCTGATGCGTCCCTCCTATGTTCTGGGCGGTCAGAACATGATCGTGGCCTACACCAAGGCCGATGTTATCGAGTACATGGGCGTTATCACCGAGCATGTGGACATGGATCACCCTGTTCTGCTGGATAAGTATATCATGGGTACCGAGTGTGAGGTCGATGCCATCTGTGATGGCGAGAACTTCCTCATCCCCGGTGTCATGGAGCAGGTGGAGCGTACCGGTGTCCACTCCGGCGACTCGATCTGTGTCTACCCGGCACAGCATCTGACCCAGGCCGAGATCGACACCATGGTGGATTATACCGGCCGCTTTGCCCGCGAGCTCCACGTCACCGGTCTGGTCAATGTCCAGTACGCGGTTTCCAACGGCAAGGTCTATGTCATCGAGGTCAACCCCCGTTCCTCCCGTACCGTGCCTTACATCTCCAAGGTCACCGGTGTGCCCATGGTGGATCTGGCCGTGCGCTGCTGCCTGGGTGAGAAGCTGGCAGATATGGGCTACGGCATCGGCCTGCACCCCAACGCCCCCTATGTGGCCGTTAAGGTGCCTGTGTTCAGCTTTGAAAAGCTGCACGGCGTGGATACCCAGTTTGGCCCTGAGATGAAGTCTACCGGCGAGGTGCTGGGCATTGCTCCCAACTATCACGATGCCCTGCTCAAGGGCCTGATCGGCGCGGGCTATACCTTTAAGACCCCCGGCCCCGCCTCCTGCTGCATCTTCACCGTGAAGGACAGCGACAAGCCCGAGTTTGTGGATATCGCCTGGAAGCTCAAGAGCATGGGCTACAAGCTGTACGGCACCTCCGGCACCTGTGCATGGCTCAACAAGCACATGGTCCCCTGCAACGAGGTGCGCAACATGTCCGGCGAATCCCCCAACATCGTGGACCTGCTCCAGAGCGGTCTGGTGGACTATGTGTTCTCCACCAGTGCCAAGGGCCGTGACCCCAAGCGCGATTCTGTCCGCCTGCGCCGCAAGGCTGTGGAGCTGAGCATCCCCTGTATCACTGCTGTGGATACCGCCAACGCACTGGTCGATTGCCTGCGCAGCGACCATGACCTGAAGAATATCCCGCTGGTGGATATTGCAACGCTGTATCATAAAAAATAACGCACAAAATGTAACTCGTGCGCAATATTATGCGTTTCGTGCGCAATCTCTCGTAATGAGGGGCTGCATTTGTTATACTCAACAACGCAAAATTTGCCAAAAGACGTTACTTTTGGACGTTCCAGGAGGATATCGATACAATGACTCGTTCCCAGATGATCGAAACCGTGGCACGCAAGACTGGCTTTACCGAAGCACAGGTCGAGACCACGATGGACGCTTTGTTTGACCAGATCGCTGACTGCCTGCGTGCAGACGAGAAGGTGACCATTGCCGGCTTTGGCCGTTTTGAGATGCGTCCCCGCAAGCCCAAGGCTTACACCAACCCCAAGACCAAGGTCTCCAGCCGTCTGGAGTCCACCTCCATCCCTGGCTTCAAGGCCAGCGGCCGTTTCAAGCAGAAGCTGGAAGCAGGCCGTGCCGCTGCTCAGAGCGTGGAAGAGACCGCCTGAGCGCCAGAACAGTTCCTCTGACCGCAGAGCCGTGCCCCAAAAGGGTGCGGCTCTTTTTGCGTGCTGACAAGCGCCGCGTTTCATGGTATACTGAACAAAACAAGGGTAGAAGGATAAGGAGTATCAAACATGCTTTACAGTGAGTTGCAGTGCAGTGAAGCCATCCACAAGGCCGTGGAGCGGATGGGTTTTGCAGAGATGACGGAAATTCAGGAAAAGACCATCCCTGTGATGCTGGCAGGCCGGGATGTGATCGCCAAGGCCCCCACCGGCACCGGCAAGACCTGTGCCTTCGGTATCCCGGTGGCGGAGCATATCGACCCGGAAAAAAAGTACCCACAGGCTGTGATCATGGCCCCCACCCGGGAGCTTGCCCAGCAGATCGCCGAGGAGCTGACCGAGCTGACCTACTTTATGCCTGAGGTGCAGGTGGCCTGCGTGTACGGCGGTGCCAACATGGAAAAGCAGGCCAGGCGTTTGGCAGAGGGTTGCCAGATCGTGGTGGCCACCCCGGGCCGCCTGATGGACCACTATAAGCACCACAGCATCGATCTGGCCCATGTGACCCAGGTGGTGCTGGACGAGGCCGACGAGATGCTGAACATGGGCTTTTATAAGGATGTGCGGCATATCATTGAGCTGATGAAGGCCCGCAAAAGCCTGTCCATGTTCTCCGCCACCATCAGCCGCGAGGTCATGGACATCGGCTGGCTGTATCAGAACAACGCCGAGGAGATTACCGTTCAGCCCAGGGAGGAGAGCCAGCCCAAGATCACCCAGTACATGCTGGAGACCTCCGGCCGCAACAAGCTGTCCGACCTGGCCCAGATCATCATTGGCGAGGGCTACAAGCGGGTCATGGTGTTCTGCGATACCAAGTTCAATACCGCCACCCTGGCCAACCAGCTGGCCCGTCTGGGCTTCTCTGTGGACTGCCTCCACGGCGACCTCTCCCAGAAGGAGCGCAACCAGATCATGCAGAACTTCCGGGACGGTAGGCTGGCTATCCTTGTGGCCACCGATGTGGCTGCCCGCGGCATCGATGTCTCGGATGTGGATGCGGTCATCAACTACGATGTCCCCGGCGACAACGAACATTACACCCACCGGATCGGCCGCACCGGCCGCGCCAAAAAGGAGGGCGTGAGCTATCTGTTCTATGTGCCCGAGGAGAAAAAGCGGGTGCAGGAGCTTCTCCGCCTGACCCGCAACACCGACCTGTGTACCCCGGTCCATTTTGATTTCAACCATGAGCGCATCGTGGTGGAGAAAAAGCAGGACAATGCCGACCGGTTCCAGATCAAGTGCTATTTTTAAGGGAAGAAACTCCCCCAGTCTGCTCCGCAGACAGCCCCCTCAAGGAGGGAGCCTGCCCGTACGGTAAGCCTCCCTCTCTGAGGGAGGTGTCGAACGAATGCGAGACGAAGGGAGTTCTTTTTTCAAAAAACCATTGACCTTCCCCTTTCTGGAAGGTGTAAGATGGTGCCTGTAAGGAGGCTGCAGAGCCAATGAAGATCAACGAGGTGGAAGCCGCCGTGGGCGTGACCAAAAAGAATATCCGCTTTTATGAGGAAGAGGGACTTATCAGCCCCCGACGGGAGCCCGGCAACGGCTACCGCAGTTACTCGGAGGCAGATGTCGAGCGTCTGCGGCGCATCAAACTGCTGCGCAAACTGGATGTGCCGCTGGCCGAGATCCGGCAGATGCTGGAGGGAGAGTGCACGCTGGCTGAGGGAATGTCCCGGCAGCTGGAACGCTTGAACACCCGCCGCACCGATCTGGACGAGGCAGTGAACTTCTGCACTCTGCTTCAAAAGGAACCTGTCAGCCTCAATGAACTGGATGTGGAACAGACGCTGGCGCGCCTGGCCGCAAAAGAGGAACAGGGGGTAACATTTGTGGATATCGAACAGGTGGACCGGAAGGCCGAGCGCGTCAGGGGCGCGCTGGTGGGAGCCGGATTGTTTACTGCGATCATGCTGCTGTCCATCGGCATCATGGCGTGGGCGTTCTGCGTCGATCCGCAGGATGTGCCGCCGCTGCCGCTGCTGGTGGTGCTGTTCGGCATCCCGACGGGCTGCATCATCGGCACGCTGAAGGTGCTGGTGGATCGTCTCAAAGAGATCGGAAAGGGAGAAGAAGATGCTTATCGTAACTATTAATGAAGTCCCCGGTAAAAAGATCGAGGCTCTGGGGGTGGTGCGGGGCAGCACCGTGCAGAGCCGCAACCTTGGCCACGACATCATGGCCGGGTTCCGCACCCTTGTGGGCGGCGAAGTCACCGACTACGCTGAGATGCTCACCGAGGCCCGGCAGATCGCCACAGGCCGCATGGCAAAGAATGCGGAGGAACTGGGAGCCGATGCTGTGGTTGGGATGCGTTACGCCTCCGCCAGCGTCATGCAGGGCGCAGCAGAGGTCATTGCCTACGGAACGGCGGTGAGATTTGTATGAGTGCAAAAGAAAAACAGGGCTTTTCCCTTTATTTCCTGATTACCTTTGGTCTGGCGTGGCTGTGCCAGGTGGGCGGCTGTATGGCCCTGCTCCAGCAGAAGAATGCCGTGTTGTATCAGCTGGCACTGATCGCCACTATGTTTTGCCCGCTGCTGGCTGTGCTGCTGGTGCAAAAAGTATTTCTGCGCCAGCCTGTCGGTATCGGCTGGAAGGTGCAGGGCAAACGGCGGTTCTGGCTGGCCGCGTGGTTCGGCCCGGCAGTGTTCACCCTGCTGGGCGCAGTGCTGTATTTTGCCGTGTTCCCCTCCCGGCTGGACTTTTCCTGCAGCTGGCTGGTAGCCGCCTACGGCGGTGAGATGGATGCCCAGACCCTGCGCAGCGAGCTGGGGGTCTCTACCCTCAGCTATCTGCTGCAAAACGGGCTGTTTGCGGTGATCCTTGCCCCCGCCATCAACATGTTTCCTGCACTGGGCGAGGAAGTCGGCTGGCGCGGCTACATGATGCCCCGCCTGAAGGAGCGGTTCGGCCTGCTGAATGGTCGTCTGCTGGGCGGCGTTGTGTGGGGTGTCTGGCATTGGCCCCTAATGCTGCTGGTGGGTTACGAGTACGGCACAAACTATCTGGGCGCACCGGTGCTGGGGCTTGTAGTGTGGTGTGTGGTCTGCTTTGCCCTGAACACCCTGCTGGATCTCCTCTGCGAGAAAACAGGCTGTATCTGGGTGCCTGCCATTGCGCATGGTGCTTTCAATGCCATTGCGGCGCTGCCGCAGGTACTGATCACCCCGGCAGATGCATATTATAATGTGCTTGGTCCCATGCCCATCGGTTTGATCTCTGTGCTGCCCATGCTTGCTGTGGCAGTAGGATTGACCCTGCATCAGATGAAACAGGAACAGTAAGAAGAAAACGCAATCCCCGGCGGTCAGATCGACTGCCGGGGATTTTCTGCGCTTATAATATAAATAAGGAAAGCAGCGTTCAAGCGATGGCGCAGACCCTGCCCGGAAGCACTCATTTTGCGAAATATAGAAAAAACTCAAAAAAGATGCAAAAAAGTGTTGACAGAAGGGCGGGGATGTGGTATTATACTTGAGCGCCAAGGGCCGCCGGAAAGAATGACTTCTGAAAGCGGCAGAAGCAAAGCGAAAAGAACCAATATGGATACGTTGAAAAACGAGCCACAAGTTCGAAAAGATCGAAAAGCTTCCGAAAAAGTGCTTGACAAAAAATCACTTCTGTGGTAAAATAATCAAGTCGTCAGCCGCTAAGGCTGAGGCGCACAGGACCTTGAAAATTGAACAATATCGAAAAACTTGTAACGGAACCTATTTTCGTGTTGGAAAAACACGTTAAACAATTCCAAACAAAGTAATTCACACAGGACGCAAGCGATTGCGTACTGAGCGAAGAAGATTTAACACTTTTTAAGTGATAAATATCATTTATAAAGAGTTTGATCCTGGCTCAGGACGAACGCTGGCGGCGCGCCTAACACATGCAAGTCGAACGAGAGAGAGGAAGCTTGCTTCCTCAATCGAGTGGCGAACGGGTGAGTAACGCGTGAGGAACCTGCCTCAAAGAGGGGGACAACAGTTGGAAACGACTGCTAATACCGCATAAGCCCACAGCTCGGCATCGAGCAGAGGGAAAAGGAGCAATCCGCTTTGAGATGGCCTCGCGTCCGATTAGCTAGTTGGTGAGGTAACGGCCCACCAAGGCGACGATCGGTAGCCGGACTGAGAGGTTGAACGGCCACATTGGGACTGAGACACGGCCCAGACTCCTACGGGAGGCAGCAGTGGGGAATATTGCACAATGGGGGAAACCCTGATGCAGCGACGCCGCGTGGAGGAAGAAGGTCTTCGGATTGTAAACTCCTGTTGTTGAGGAAGATAATGACGGTACTCAACAAGGAAGTGACGGCTAACTACGTGCCAGCAGCCGCGGTAAAACGTAGGTCACAAGCGTTGTCCGGAATTACTGGGTGTAAAGGGAGCGCAGGCGGGAAGACAAGTTGGAAGTGAAATCTATGGGCTCAACCCATAAACTGCTTTCAAAACTGTTTTTCTTGAGTAGTGCAGAGGTAGGCGGAATTCCCGGTGTAGCGGTGGAATGCGTAGATATCGGGAGGAACACCAGTGGCGAAGGCGGCCTACTGGGCACCAACTGACGCTGAGGCTCGAAAGTGTGGGTAGCAAACAGGATTAGATACCCTGGTAGTCCACACCGTAAACGATGATTACTAGGTGTTGGAGGATTGACCCCTTCAGTGCCGCAGTTAACACAATAAGTAATCCACCTGGGGAGTACGACCGCAAGGTTGAAACTCAAAGGAATTGACGGGGGCCCGCACAAGCAGTGGAGTATGTGGTTTAATTCGACGCAACGCGAAGAACCTTACCAAGTCTTGACATCCTGCGACGATGCTGGAAACAGTATTTTCCTTCGGGACGCAGAGACAGGTGGTGCATGGTTGTCGTCAGCTCGTGTCGTGAGATGTTGGGTTAAGTCCCGCAACGAGCGCAACCCTTACTGTCAGTTACTACGCAAGAGGACTCTGGCAGGACTGCCGTTGACAAAACGGAGGAAGGTGGGGATGACGTCAAATCATCATGCCCTTTATGACTTGGGCTACACACGTACTACAATGGCGTTAAACAAAGAGAAGCAAGACCGCGAGGTGGAGCAAAACTCAGAAACAACGTCCCAGTTCGGACTGCAGGCTGCAACTCGCCTGCACGAAGTCGGAATTGCTAGTAATCGTGGATCAGCATGCCACGGTGAATACGTTCCCGGGCCTTGTACACACCGCCCGTCACACCATGAGAGCCGGGGGGACCCGAAGTCGGTAGTCTAACCGCAAGGAGGACGCCGCCGAAGGTAAAACTGGTGATTGGGGTGAAGTCGTAACAAGGTAGCCGTAGGAGAACCTGCGGCTGGATCACCTCCTTTCTAAGGAGTCAGGCAGATGGAAGAACATCGAAGATGGTCGGCCATCTGGAACAGGTGACAGATACAAGCAGAGTAGATATTGTTCGATTTTGAGGGCCCTGAAAAGGACACTCAAAGACGTACCTTGAAAACTGAATAATAACTGCGAAACAAAGATTATAGTAAGTTCTTTTAAGAAATATTGCAATTTCAAAAGGAAGGGTAACAATAATCTTCGTTGGCAAAAGAGAGAATCAAGAGGATACCAAATGTTCTGAAAGAACGTTTGAAAGGTCAAGCGAACAAGGGCGCAGGGCGAATGCCTTGGCACTGGGAGCCGATGAAAGACGTGATAAGCTGCGATAAGCTTCGGGGAGCTGCAAATAAGCATTGATCCGGAGATTTCTGAATGAGGAAACTCATCTGGGTTCATACTCAGGTACAATGCACTGAAATTTAAAATAGGTGTATTGAGGGAACCGCCTGAACTGAAACATCTAAGTAGGGCGAGGAAGAGACATCAAACGAGATTCCGTAAGTAGTGGCGAGCGAACGCGGAAGAGGGCAAACCGAGAGTAGAAATACTTTCGGGGTACGGACTGCTTTTAAGACTTAATCTGTTAACCGAACGGCATGGGAAGGCCGGTCAGAGAGTGTGAGAACCACGTAGGTGAAAACGGAGAGAGCTGCGCAGGATCCAGAGTACGGCCAGACACGTGAAACCTGGTCGGAATACGGGGGGACCACCCTCCAACCCTAAATACTACCCAGTGACCGATAGCGTATAGTACTGTGAAGGAAAGGTGAAAAGCACCCCGGGAGGGGAGTGAAAAAGAACCTGAAACCCTGTGCCTACAAGCACCTAGAGCGCGTCAAAGCGTGATAGGGTACTTTTTGTAGAACGGTCCGGCGAGCGATTGTATGCAGCAAGGTTAAGGACTTAAGGTCTGGAGCCGAAGCGAAAGCGAGTTTGAAAAGGGCGTTAAGTTGCATATAATGGGCCCGAAACCGGGTGACCTACCCATGGTCAGGTTGAAGTGGAAGTAAAATTCCATGGAGGACCGAACCGACCTCCGTTGAAAAGGCGGCGGATGAACTGTGGGTAGCGGAGAAATTCCAATCGAACCCGGAGATAGCTGGTTCTCCCCGAAATAGTTTTAGGACTAGCCTCAAGTTAGATACCTGGAGGTAAAGCACTGAATAGCCTAGCGGCCGAGAGGTTAGCGAAGCTTATCAAACTCAGAATGCCAGAGTATTGATGCTTGGGAGTCAGACAGTGTCAGATAAATGTCATTGTCAAAAGGGAAACAGCCCAGATCTACAGCTAAGGTCCCAAAGTCAGGTTAAGTGGAAAACGATGTGAAGATACGCAGACAACCAGGATGTTGGCTCAGAAGCAGCCACTCATTCAAAGAGTGCGTAATAGCTCACTGGTCGAGCGTCTTTGCGCGGAGAATTTAACGGGGCTAAACCTGACACCGAAGCTTAGGCAATGTAGTAATACATTGGGTAGGGGAGCGTTGTATACGCGGAGAAACAGTAGCGCAAGCGGCTGTGGAGTGTATAGAAGTGAGAATGCCGGAATGAGTAGCGCGAATGCAGTGAGAATCTGCATGGCCGAAAGCCTCAGGTTTCTGGAGGAAGGTTCGTCCGCTCCAGGTTAGTCGGGAGCTAAGGTGAGGCTGGAAGGCGTAGCCGATGCACAGACGGTAGAGATTCCGTCACCACCAAAAGAGTTAAGCACAGGGACACATATGAAGTCTCAGAGCCGGGTGTTGGTTCCGGTAGAGATCGAGGGAAATTAGTACCGAAGTCTGAGATGGAAGATGGCGAGAAAAGCTGTGTGTATTTCTGAGGTGCCCGTACCGCAAACCGACACAGGTAGGTAGGAAGAAGATTCTAAGGCCAACGGGAGAAGGGTTGTTAAGGAACTCGGCAAATTGACCCCGTAACTTCGGGAGAAGGGGTGCTCCAGAGATGGAGCCGCAGAGAATCGGCCCAAGCAACTGTTTACCAAAAACACAGGTTTGTGCTAAATCGAAAGATGACGTATACGAGCTGACGCCTGCCCGGTGCTGGAAGGTTAAGAGGAGATGTGCAAGCATTGAATCGAAGCCCCAGTGAACGGCGGCCGTAACTATAACGGTCCTAAGGTAGCGAAATTCCTTGTCAGGTAAGTTCTGACCCGCATGAAAGGCGTAATGATTTGGGCACTGTCTCAACAGCCCGCCCGGCGAAATTGTAGTACCGGTGAAGATGCCGGTTACCCGCGACAAGACGGAAAGACCCCATGGAGCTTTACTGTAGCCTAATATTGGGTTTCGATGTTGCATGCACAGGATAGATGGGACTCTGGGAAACCAAGGCTTTGGCTTTGGCGGAGAGGCCGTTGGGATACCATCCTTGCGATATTGGAATTCTAACCTGCGGCTCTGAATCGAGTCGGGGGACATTGTTAGGTGGGCAGTTTGACTGGGGCGGTCGCCTCCTAAAGAGTAACGGAGGCGTTCAAAGGTTCGCTCAGCTTGAACGGAAATCAAGCAAAAGAGTGCAAACGCAGAAGCGAGCCTAACTGCGAGACTGACGGGTCGAGCAGTAACGAAAGTTGGAGTTAGTGATCCGGTGGTATGTGAGTGGAAATGCCATCGCTCAACGGATAAAAGTTACCCTGGGGATAACAGGCTGATCTCCCCCAAGAGTCCACATCGACGGGGAGGTTTGGCACCTCGATGTCGGCTCATCGCATCCTGGGGCTGTATTCGGTCCCAAGGGTTTGGCTGTTCGCCAATTAAAGCGGTACGCGAGCTGGGTTCAGAACGTCGTGAGACAGTTCGGTCCCTATCTGTCGTGGGCGCAGGATATTTGATGGGAGCTGTCCCTAGTACGAGAGGACCGGGACGGACGTACCTCTGGCGCACCAGTTGTTCCGCCAGGAGCATAGCTGGGCAACTACGTACGGATCGGATAAACGCTGAAAGCATCTAAGCGTGAAGCCGACCCAAAGATAAGATATCCCACTGATTCAATCAGGTAAGATCCCTTGTAGACTACGAGGTTGATAGGCACGATGTGTAAGTGGAGTGATCCATTCAGCAAGTGTGTACTAATAGATCGAGGGCTTGACCACAATTCGCTTGAATTCTCAAGTCAATGACAAAATGTAAGCAGTGATTATTCAGTTTTGAAGGCACGTCCTTCTAAGAAACACTGGACAAAGTAGAACAGAAATGTTATACTGAGCCAGTCATATTGGTCGGTGACGATGACGGTGAGGTTCCACCTGTTCCCATTCCGAACACAGAAGTTAAGCTCACTCGTGCCCAAGATAGTTCGCTGGAAACGGCGCGTGAAAATAGGTAGTCGCCGACTTACATGAAACCCCTGAGGAAGAAATTCCTTGGGGGTTTGTTGTTTTTGTGCGGTATTTTCTTTCACTGGCAAAAATATTGCCAAAGGTTTCTATTTTTGCTTGATTTTTTTGTGCATTATGTTATGATGATATTGAGGATGCTGGTTGACCAATCCTATTCTATAATGACGTGTTATCTAGTGACCTCGGATCCGCTTATTCAACATTAGACAGAAGAAAGGAAATCAGAAAGGATTAAATTATGAAACGTGCAATACTTATACTGCTTTCGGTTGTTCTGATGCTGGGTGTGCTGTGCAGTTGCAGCACCAACGATAAGGCTGCGGATGATTCGGTTCAGACTACCACCTCTTCTCACCACTCTGGTCATCATGCAGAACCCGGTGAACCAAACCATCATAAATAAATCGGCATAGAAGGCTACGGAACATCGTGAAGTACGCTGTGGACACTAAGGTATGTGTAAAACAACTATAAAGAACCGAAAGGAGACGAGAAAGATGAAAAAGCGGATGGGAAGCCTGTTCCTTGGAGCGATGATGGTGCTTCTACTGGCTGTTCCGGCGTTTGCTGCAGGGGATGCAGTGGACGTATCTGGAAGCAGTTGGTGCAGCTGCGGAGGAAAGATGACGGAATCTGTCCACTATACCGGCTGGGTGACGCAGCAATTTGTGGACTGCACCCACGGAATTGCACACAGCAAGGATGCATATCAGACCTGTCTCCGTGTTACGACTACGGTATGCCCGAAGTGCGGAAACGGCGAAACGACCGAAGAAGTGCAGGAACGGTATGTGTGCTATGCTTCCCGGAGCACAGTGGAAGCGTTGGAGGCACTTCCGGAAGTGCTGCAGTGCCCTGAGTGCGATGAGGGTGAAGTAGTAAAAATCAGCCACCGCCAGACCCCGTGGATCACCGTTGCACAAACGGAAAACGGCCTGTCGGAGCAGACCTGCATTGATGTGACGACCTACCGCTGCGATTTCTGCGGCTACGGATTCAATCAGGAAGAAACACAGCACCGAACGGTAAAACTGCATGGATAAAACCGGATAGAGGAAAAGTATGCAAAATGAAAGAAGCGCCTTACCTGACAGGGTAAGGCGCTTCTTTTCTCATAAATAATGGGTGCTTACTGCCCTCCGTGGCGGCGGGCTTCGGCGGCAAGCTCCTGCTGCAGCGCGGCCTTGCGATGGTCGAGCAGCAGGTCTTTGTTGTACCGGAAATAGCGGTCGCAGCCATTTTCGGTGATGAAAGCATGGGAAGCAGGGTTCAAGGTCAGCTCCGTGACGAACACCACCATCTCCTGGCTTTCGGCAAAGGCGTTCTCCATAAAGTCAAATGCAGCTTCCAGCGCGGCGCTGGCGGCTTCCTGTGCCTGATCCCGGGCCTCGGCAAGGGACTGGAACTGTGTGCGCAGGAGGTCAAAGGCGGGCTGTGTGCTCACCGCATTGGCGCGGCGCAGCTCCGCATCCCAGCTGCGGAGGGCGGCATACACCTGCAGGCGGGTATTCAGCGCGTCATGGCTCAGCAGACCGGCGGCACGCTGGCGCTGGGTCTCGGCATCATAGTCCGTGACCATCTGAGCGAACAGGGTAAGCTCCCCATCCGGGATGTCTGCAGGCAGGGTGGAAAAGCCCTGTTTGGCCTCCCGCAGGAAGGCATAGCAGGCATCGGCGACGGCATCGGCCTGCCGGGAGGCAGTGAACCGGGTGTTCAGACCGGACAGGATCAGACTGACCAGCGAGAGCCGTTCATCAAACGGTGCATTGAGCAGGCGGGCATAAACGGCAGGCTTGACCTGACCGGCCAGGATCTCCTCTACGCCGTAGTCATCACGGTACTTATAATAGAGATCAAGATAGGCAGAGAAGTCCTCTGCGATCTTCTGGTGCTGGAGATACTGCCGGATGAGTGCTTCATCTGCCTGCAGGCCCAGCGATTCATAGGTGTCCAGCAGGTTGGACAGATCCTCCCAGCCGCGGGCAGTGACGAACTGTGTGCCGTCCACATCGGCGTTGATCTGGTAGAAATTCTGGGGATGCAGATCGAGGTAGCTCAGGATGGCACTGTGGATGTGGGCTGTGCGGGCGTAATCTTTCCATACCTGCAGGTCGGGCTCAATGTCCATCCGACGGACACGGTCCAGCGTGACGATATCGAAATCGCGGACGGATTTGTTATACTCCGGCGGGTTGCCTGCCGCCACGATGACCCAGCCGGCAGGCACTGCCTGGTTGCCGAAGGTCTTGCACTGCAGGAATTGCAGCATGGTGGGGGCCAGCGTCTCGGAAACGCAGTTGATCTCGTCGATGAAGAGGATGCCCTCTTTCAGGCCGGTGGCTTCCATCTTGGCGTAGACGCTGGAAATGATCTCGCTCATGGTGTATTCGGTCACAGAGACATCCTTGTCGCCATAATGGCGCTGCCGGATGAAGGGCAGGCCCACGGCGCTCTGGCGGGTGTGGTGGGTGATGGTGTAGGCCACCAGTGCCACGCCGCACTCCCGGGCGGCCTGCTCCATGATCTGGGTCTTGCCGATGCCCGGAGGACCCATCAGTAGGATGGGGCGCTGCCGGATGGAGGGAATGGCATACTCGCCCAATGTGTCCTTGGCCAGGTAGGCTTTGACAGTGTGTTCGATCTCTTCTTTGGCGCGTTTGATATTCATAAGTTCACATCCTCACGAGTTGTTCAATTCACGGTAAGGGTCGTCCTCTTCGGCCAGCGCGTCGGCCAGTGCCGATGCGGCCCGGGCCGTTGGCCCTGAAAATTCATCCTCATCCAGAACCACCTTCATGGCCCAGGGGGGAACGTTGGCATCATCGAATTTTTCGCCCAGGAACAGGAACGCGGTATCGTAGGCTGGGCGGCGGGCCGGGTAGGTGCCCATGCCATCGGTAAAATAGAGCAGGCCCCGCAAGTTGGAGAACTTCTTCTCGGCGCAGAGCTGGTTCACATATTCAAAGGCAGGCCGGAAATCGGTGCCGCTGCCGCCCCGCAGCTCAAAGTGGTTCATGGCATGGATGAGCTCGTCTTCGTTACGGATACGCAGATCCTGCCGGATGGCGTTATCTGCCTGAATGAGATGCAGGTTCATCCGGTGGAAGAAGTTCTCCCGCCCTTTCAGCAGGGTGTAGGTTTCGGCCAGAAAGGCCCGTACCAGCTCGCCGGAGGTGGAGTAGCTGGTGTCAATGACCAGCGCCAGCTCCTCGATCTTCTTGCTTTCCCGGGTCTCCAGGGGCTCGATCAGGGGCATGTTTCCGTAGACCGACAGGCCGTAGGTGTAGAAGTTCAGGTCGAACTCATCCGGATCGAGGTGGACCTCCTCCCGGGTCACGCAGAACCGCCGCAGGAAATCCTGATAGCTCCGGCGGCTGCGGTTGGCGGCCTTGACCTGCTGCTTCAGGGCATCGGCACCGTCACCGGCTTCCTTGTCCCGCAGGTCCAGCTCGGTCTGCATCCGCTCACCGATCTTCTGCCACGTCTTCTGGGGCAGGGGCGTGGGCATCTGCTGGGGCTGCTCGGGGGCATCCTTGGGCCACAGGCGGTGGTCATCGGTGTAGAATTCCCGCTCCAGCTGGCGCAGAATGCCGGGGGTCTGGCCCGCCAGCCACCGGTAAGCCGGAGCAGCGGCCACCACCCTGCCCTCCGCGGCAATGGCGGCGTAGGCGTTCTGGCGCACCCAGGTCAGCGGGCGCTTGACACTGGAACGATTCAGGCTGTCCAGCACATTCTCCACGGCGATATCGCAGGCCAGATTCCACAGCCGGGCATCACGCTTGCCCTTGAGCCAGAGATGGCGAAATACGCAGTGGAATACCGTGTGCAGATACAACCGATTGAGATATTTTGGGTTCTCCTGGTAGAGCCGCAGCAGGGCGCTGGGCTGATAATAGAGGTTCACGCCGTCTGTGGCCAGCACGCCGCACCGCTCGTCCGGTACCGGGGTCAGGGCACTGAGCGCCATATCCAGAAAGCGGAAGTCGAGGTACAGCCCGCTGCGCACCACAGCCAGCACCTCGCCGCCCATCCGGGCCTGCCACTCCTCGTGGGTCTCTGGCCGTTTGGATGCAAAGGGCTTGCGGGGGTCGAAGAATTTCTCTTTTTCAGAAATCAAAATCATACCTCCGCTTCTTCGGGGCGGAACCCCTCTTTTTGTGCTCTGCGTCGGCCAGCAGTGCAGCGGCAGCTGCGTTGTCTGCCTTGGCGGCAAGCGCCGCGCCCTCAGCAAAGGCAGCAGCATCCAGCACATCCAGCGCCAGCAGATCCTTTATGCTGTCGGTATCCTGTGCCTTCAGCAGGCGCTGGAGCACAAGGCCGGTGTGAGCGGCCAGAAATTCACGGTAGGGGGCCTTTGCCTTTTCGGTCAGGTTCCATGGCCAGCGCAGGCGGTCAAAGCAGAGCATGGCCGCCACGCCCTGATCCTCGGCAGCGTGGCCGTCCGGGAAGATGGCATCATATTCTGCGGAAAGGATTTTTCCATCCAGAAAACACTGCCTGTAATGATATCCCTGCCCTGAAAAGGTGTGGAGCAGGATGTGGGCGGGGCTTTCCTCTACGTCCTCCCAGTAGGCGGGGTACCATAGCCCTGCCCGGGGACGCGCCTCGCCCGGGAGCCAGAACAGTGCCCGCACGGCCTCGGTGATGTTGTTCACAAGGGCGAACAGGCCGGTCTTTTCCTCGGGAGCGGCCCGGACAAGGAGGTCTGCCAGCGCAAAACAGTTCAGGAACACGTCGCTGCCCACGGTCAGATCTCCGGCTCCCACACTGAGCCGCCGCAGCCTACGGCAGTTGTAAAAGGCGCAGCTGCCGATGACCTGCAGGCTGTCCGGCAGGATGATCTCCTCCACGAAATTGCCGCACACCGGGTGCAGCTCCTCCGGGGCAGCAGACCCTTCCCCGAAGTCGAGGTCATAGCGGCCATGCCGTCCGGTCAGGTCGCGGCCAAAGGCCTGCACAAGGGTGCAGGTACCGTCCGGGCCGACTTCATAGCGGCAGAGCGCATCGGCCCCGGGCAGACTTCTGGGCTTCTCGGAGAAGCAGTAGTCCCCCAGCTCAGTGATGGCCAGCACCCCGCCCTCCGGGCCCGGTACGCTTGCGGGAAGGGCCGCACAGGGCGCGTCGCCGTAAACACGGGTCAGGCGGGCGGTGTTCTTCTGTAACGGGATGATATCGATAAACATAGGGTCTCCTAACAAAAAAACTGCTGCACGGGCAGAGCCGTGCAGCAGTTGGGAGGGATGCGGTTACTGTGCGGCCTGTGAAGAAGCGGTAGAGGCGGCCGCATTGTCGGCAGCTGGAACCGTGCCGGTATTGGCAATATACAGGCTGAGGAACACACCCATGATGAGGGTGGCAACAGCCATCAGGATCGCATTCCGGATCAGATGCTTTTTCATCTGTTTGTACTCCTTTGAAAGGATTTACTTTGCAGGCTTGAAGCTGTCGCGCAGGGTGACCACGCGGTTGTACACGCCGGGGTTCTTGCTGTCCGGGGTGAAGAAGCCGGTGCGGACAAACTGGAACTTCTCGCCGGGCTTGGCATCCTTCAGGCTCTCTTCCAGCTTGCAGCCCTTGCGCACCACAACGCTCTCGGGGTTCAGGTAATCCTTGTAGTCGCTGCCCTCGGGGATGGCGTTCATATTGGCCTCGGTAAACAGCTTGTCATACAGGCGGACTTCAGCATCCACAGCGTGGTCAGCGCTGACCCAGTGGATGGTGCCCTTGACCTTGCGGCCATCAGCGGGGTTGCCGTTGCCGGTCTCAAGGTCGGCGGTGCAGTGGATGGCGGCGATGCTGCCGTCGGGGTTCTTCTCCACGCTCTCACACTTGACGATGTAAGCGCCCATCAGACGGACTTCACCGCCAATGGTCAGACGCTTGAACTTCGGGGGCGGCACCTCAGCAAAGTCCTCGCTCTCGATCCACAGCTCGCGGGTAAAGGCGACCTTGCGGGTGGAGGCATCGTTGGCTTCGCGGTTGGGGTTGTTGGCCACCTCAAAGAATTCGGTCTTGTCGGCGGGGTAGTTGTCCACGACCAGCTTCACAGGGTCCAGTACGGCGATCCGGCGCTGGGCGGTCAGGTCCAGCTCACTGCGGATGCAGGCTTCCAGCTGACGCATGTCGATCAGGTTGTCGGACTTGGAGATGCCGGCCTCCCGGACAAAGGTGAAGATGGAGGTGGGGGTGTAGCCGCGGCGGCGCAGGCCGCACAGGGTCGGCATCCGGGGATCATCCCAGCCGTCCACGATGCCCATTTCCACCAGCTCGCGCAGGTAGCGCTTGCTCATCACGGTGTTGGTCATGTTCAGGCGGGCGAACTCGCGCTGCTTGGGGAACTCGGTGCCAAAGATATTCTCGATGACCCAGTTGTACAGGGGACGATGATTCTCGAACTCCAGGCTGCACATGCTGTGGGTGATGCCCTCAATGGCATCCTGGATGGGATGCGCAAAATCGTACATGGGGTAGATGCACCACTTATTGCCCTGGCGGTGGTGTTCAGCATACTTGATGCGGTAGATGGCCGGGTCACGCATATTCATGTTGGGGCTGGCCAGGTCAATCTTGGCACGCAGAGTCTTTTCACCCTCCTGGAACTCACCGGCACGCATCCGGCGGAACAGGTCCAGATTTTCCTCCGGGGTGCGGTCACGCCACGGAGAGGGACGGCTGGGCTTGCCGGCATCGGCACCACGGTACTCGCGCATCTCGTCACGGGTCAGGTCGTCCACGTAGGCCTTGCCTTCCAGGATGAGCTTCTCGGCGTACTCGTAGCACTTGTCAAAGTAATCGCTGCCATAGAAGATGCCGCCGTTGGGGTCAGCGCCCAACCAGTGCAGATCCTCAATGATGCTGTTGACATACTCCTCACCTTCGCGGGCGGGGTTGGTGTCGTCCAGGCGCAGGTTGAACTTGCCGCCATACTGGTTTGCGATGGACCAGTTGATGTAGATGGCCTTGGCGCTGCCGATGTGCAGGTAGCCGTTGGGCTCCGGCGGGAAGCGGGTATGGATCTCGCTGATCTTGCCCTCGGCCAGGTCAGCATCGATGATCTCCGTCAAAAAGTTTTTATCTGCCATAGTGGTTTCCCCCTTGGTTTCAGGGCATCGCAGCCCGGAATTACACTTTCTTTCAATACACTTTATAATACACCATTTTTGGCTCTGCTTCAAGGCAAAAATACAAAGTAAGGGTGGTTTTCGGTGCCATGAGCAGATTTCCGCATTCTGCGCACTTGACGAATGCGCAAAAAAAGGGTATAGTATGATAGTATTCAGATTTTACGGGGTGTTGCGCAGTTGGTAGCGCGCCTGCTTTGGGAGCAGGAGGCCGCGAGTTCGAGTCTCGCCACTCCGACCAGACAAAAATAATCCGAACTTGTTTCCGATAGGAGATGGGGTCGGATTTTTTGTTTTCTTCGGAAAGTTCAATAGAGGTTTCCGACAGAAGCTGAAATCCGAAATCATAGATTGACCGAAACAAATCAAACACTGATTTCAGGAGGACACGATTATGAAGTACGATGCAAGAGCCTGTTCGTTCAACATGGATACTGGCTGTGTGGAGCTGCTGCTCCGGGATGGCAGAAAAATTTCCATCGACTGCACCGGGGTCGAAGATGCGCTGGATGTTACCATTGCGCAGCGGTCTGAACTGGACTACCTCATCTATAATGACCCGCTGGCGTATGCTGAGCTGATTCTGAACGGCGAACCGGGGGAATATTTGAAGAACGTGGCGGGAAGCCACGGATTAGAGGACTAAACACAAAAACAGGGCGCGTCCACCCGGACGCACCCTGCAAAATCCACACACGATAAGTAAGGCAGGGAGTTCCCCGACGGGAACTTCCTGTTTTTCTTTGGTTGCAATATGAGCCTGTTCCGCCTGCCATGCAGCAAACTCCCGTTGACCTTCCTCGCTGTTCCAGCAGGCAAGGATTGCCGGGTAGAATGCCCGTGCCAGACGTTCGATGGCTTCATCGGGATACGGGGAAAGATTTGTGGATTTTTTCTTCTTGTTCAAACGCACACTCCTTTGATCGTCCCACTGCGGCGAAGTCGGGCGGGAAAATCAGGATTACATGTTATATCAGGCGCAAGGGGCGGAAGTTTTCTACCCTGCACTTGCTTTTGGTGGATTTGTTGGTGACGTATAAGTGCCTTCCGTTATGCGGTCTTTTCTTCTTCAAGGGCTTCTGCAAGAGCCTTTTCCAGATAGGTTTCGATTTCAGTCAGATAGTTAGCAGGCCTCTGCATTGCGAAGCGGAGAACCTTCTGCTTTTCCGGGTCAGTGAAATAACTGGGATTGTTTTTGAGCGTTTTCTTCCATGAGTTTTTCATCATTTCGGTCGCGCGGCTCAAGGACTTGTAAACCTTCATAAACTCGTCCGGTACATGATAGCACCGGAATTCTTCTGTTTGTGGTGTGGGCATGGAAACAGGTTCCGCTTTTTCAGGTTCAAACTCTGCGCTGGCAGATTCCAGTACTTCCAATGCCTCTGGATGCAGGATTTGAGCAAGAACATCTAAACGATGCTCGGCACTTGCCTGCACGAGCTTGGACATTTCTTCGTTCGTGAACTTTACTTCGCCGGAAAAGACTTTCTGCTTGATGCCGGGAGAAAGC
Source organism: Faecalibacterium sp. IP-3-29 (assembly GCF_023347335.1). Lineage (NCBI taxonomy): Bacteria > Bacillati > Bacillota > Clostridia > Eubacteriales > Oscillospiraceae > Faecalibacterium > Faecalibacterium sp. IP-3-29. The sequence continues at coordinate 570,861 of NZ_CP094471.1, forward strand.
GTATCTGCGATGTCGATGCCCCGTGTATAGTGGCTGGCACGGAGAACAGAGGCACGGCTGACACCGTTTTCCTCTGCGATCCGGTCGCAGGTTTTCTTCCCGGAGTGGTGGTTATCATCGTGAGCACCACCACTTTTCTTTGCTAAAGTGTACTGGTTGCCCCGAAAGATTTTTGCAGCTTTCTTCTCGGCTTCGTACTGTTTGCCAATCAGATAACGCTTCTGTTCGGGACTCAAGTTGCGCCGCCCCAACTGATTTTTGCAGATCCATGCGAGGACTTCTTCTCTGCTTTCAAATCGGAGCGGCATGGTGGAGAAGTAAATCTCCGGGTGCTTCTGGAGGATGGCATAACGGTTGTGGCCGTCAACGAGGGTGTTTCCCCAGACGATCAAAGGAGAAAGCAGCTTGCCTTCCTTGAGGATGTTTTCTTCAAGCTGCTTGTACTCATCGTCCGTCAGCGGCGGAATCTGATTCTGGAACTCCGGGTCGATTTTCAGATTGATCATACGCACACTCCTTATCTCTCGTGATGCTGCGTCTGTTTTTCCTCCCGGAAGAACAGGGCAACATTCTGTTTTGCGTCTTTCAGTTTGAGCAGCTCGGACTTGGCTTCCTTGTACTGCTCATAAAACTGGGCCTTTTCGGAGGCAAGCGCGCAGTATTCCGCTTCCAACTTGTTCGGGCTGGGCAGGCAGGTGATGTTGTTTGCCTTGAGATAGGCTGCTGCCGCCCGGTATGCTGTCAGTTCTGCACGGTACTGATCTTCAAAGGCTGCGGGGGATTTGACAGCGTTCCGTTTCTGCGTAAGCGGTCGATACTGCTTGTAGGCAGCAGCGTGGCTGCGCAGCTTCTGATTGTCTGCCATGCGGGTTTCGAGGTCGAGCACGACTTCCTTTGCACTGTCGTACTGCGTTTGCAGTTCATCAATGCGCTGGTCAAGTGCGCCCTCGTTGAGCAGACCTTTCTCCTGCAAGAGAATCAAGGTCTGGGCCATGGCTTTGAGGTTATGCTTCTTCGCCCAACGCTCGTAGCCAATGCTCTTGCCCTGCTTCAGCTTCGCCTGAATGTCCACCAGTTTCTGAATCCTGTCGGGCTTGTCTGTTGCGATAGGCTGGATGGTCGGGGCAAGCCGGATGTTCTGAGCGAGTGCGGCGAGCACCTGCTTTTTCTCAAACTTCTTGCTCAGCTTCCGGGCGGTGATGAACTTTACCCGATTGGGCGGGCAGTAGCTCAATCGCCCTCGGCTCTCTTTCACGGCAACGCCGTGTTCCTGCATGAGCAATGCAGAAAATTCCTCGAAGGTGGTAGCCTTCTTCAGAACAGAGTCGATTTGCTTTCGCAGCGTTTCCAGTTCCGTCTGGTAGACAGTCTGTTTAGGCTTCTGCCCCGCTACGATCAGTCGTGCGTTGGCTTGGTCAAGCCGTTTCTGTCCACGCCGCCGCGCCCAGTATTCCCGTTCAGAAACACGGTTGCCTTGTGCTTCCAGTAGGTTGATCTGGTGCAGGTCAGCGCATTCGCACATTTCCATGACTGCGACACGCAGGTGCCGCATGGTCTGGGCTGTGCTGGAGTGCTTCATGCCCTCACGCCAGTCACGAGGCTTCTGCATATAGGGCTTGCGTTCCACTTCTCGTGTGCGGATGCTGCCGATCACGATGTGGACATGGATATTTCCCGAATGGTTATGCCCATCCGGGTGGGTGCAGACGATGGCAGGATGACCGGGAAAGTTTGCTTTACAGAAGTTCAGGCCGAGAGCCTGTGCTTTTTCCATGGTCAAGCCGTTGTCGGCTGCATCTCTGGGGTCAAAGCTGATGATATACTGGTGGCTCTTAATATCATCGGGGTGGTTGTTCTTGTTGTACTTTCGGTTTGCCAGCAGGCAGGCCGTTGCAAACGAGAAATCGCCGCATTCAAGCGTATCCAGAATGTACGAATCCCGCAGCATGGGCCTGCCTTGTTGATCAAGAAGCTGCTTCCCGGTGAACTCATCGTGCTGGTAAATCAGGTACGCTTCGATGGCGGAGTAGTCCGAATTCTTAGAGGCGATATGCTTGAGCGTTGCCATACAGTTCACCAAGAATTTTCTCGGCGTTGAGCCGGAAGGCAGTCAGGTCTGTAAGTTCGTCAAGAAGTTTCGCCCGGAGTTGTTCGGTATCTGCTCCACCGGAGTTGAAGTGTCGTGCGAGTTGGTTCAGGTTTCCGCCCACCTTGCCGCACTGGGCAAGCAGAGTGGAAACGGCGTTCAGGGTTTCTTCTCCGCCGCCGGCAACGACAACCGTGCGCTCGATCTTTGCACTGTGCAGCGCACGGCGGATGAGAGTGGACAGGGAGAGATGAAGGAGTTTTGCGGTATTTTCAAGTTCCAACTTTTCAGTTTCCGTCACACGGAACTTGATGATGTGCGTTTTGTTGTTCGGCGTGTCGTGGCGGTGGGTCGTGCTGGGATTCGCTTTGACATTCGTTTTGTTCATTGAACCTCCTGTCGTCTTGCTAGCTTCTCGGTGAAGCTATGTAAGCACGACACGCCGTTCTTTCGCACCGCAAGGTGCGAATATGAGCAGGGTTTGGGGCAGGCACGCCCCAACAAGATCACTTCGGAAATGCAGATGTATTGAAGAAGTGAAGTCCCGATGGAGCACAACATTTTCAAGAATTGAAAATTTGTGGCCACGGGACGGTTCTTGCCCTCCACCGCTGCGCTCAAAACGTATTTCCGAAAATTGTTTCCGAATTGTTAAGACACAAAAATAAGTAGAGAGTTCCGCTGCTCGTGTATGTTGATCGCCGTTTGACCCGAACGAAGTTCCTGCCCCTGTTTTGCAGCGGCGTTGGCCGGAAAGCCGGTATCACATTCGGACGGCTCATGAAATTTTCAAGGTACAGCTTCCCGGAAAAGAAAAAGACCGCCCACGCAGTACAGGCGAAGGATTTTGTCGGGTGAAACGGCGGCAAAACGATCGGGTGTGTTGTGGGGCGGTACGTTCTTTTGGGGGCAATCACTCACTGAAAGTGGTGGTTATCACGGTGAGAACCACCACTTTTCATAGCAAGCCAACTTTTCAATGCATCGGCAACATCGTTGGCTTGCATATCGCAAATATGAAGTTTCGGTTGAGCCAATTTCTTATCTTGCGATAATGTGATTTGTGACAAAGGGTATCATGGTTTGCAAGGTGCGTCAAGATGGTTTTGAGTATTTTATTGTGGTAAAGCAATAATAGTAGGACTTATAGAAAAAATTGGAAGCTTTCAGCATAGCGGACACTTCCATAAGTTTTTACCCATTCATACTGAAATTTCAAGTCTATGTTTCGGATAAAAAACTGTTCTGCTTTTCAACGTATATCTTCTGCCAGGGCACCGCCAGTGGCACGATATACAGCTGGCGTACAGCCGTAGCGCACCTGAAACTTTTTATAAAAGAAGTTCTGGTTGGAATAGCCACACTGGTTGGCGATCTGACTAATAGGTGCTTCGGTGGTCAACAGCAGGAAGGCGGCGCGGGACAGCCGCCCATCCGATACCAGATCCTTGAAGGCACTGCCGGTGCCCTCCTTGACCATGCGAGAAAGGTAATTGGGGTGGAAGCCAAAATGCGCTGCGGTGCTTTCCAGTGTGCAGTCGATGCAGTGGTCATCCATGTATTGCAGCACTTCGGTGAGGTAGTTCTTGTTGGATTTGTGGTATTCGTGTTCCTGATTGCCCTGATAGCAGCGTGCCAGCTCGATGAAGATCAGGCTCATATAATTCTCCACCGCACCCGCCGTGCAGGTGGTAGGGTCCAGATATTCGCAGAACACACACTCAAACAGATCCCGGAAAATATACGACCGCTCCGTATGAAACAGCAGATAATGGTCGTGATCGTTGCGCTCGTTCAGCGCATTGGAAAGAAACCGCGGCACCGCTCCACTGGCGGCAAGCCGCTCGATGAAGCTTGCCTTGAAATAATTCTGCCCCATCAGGCAGTTGAGCAGGATGTCGTTTTCGCCGGTGGGCAACACCCGGTGCACCACATCCCGGTCCAGAATGGTCACATCGCCGGTGTGCATCTCAACCGTCTGGCCGTTGATCTCTTGCACGCAGGTGCCGGAGTACACATAGTTCATTTCAATGTAGTTGTGGCGGTGCAGCGGCACCATGCCAAAACGGGTCTGCTTGTTAAAGGCCAGATTGCCTCCCTCCAGCACGCGGGGCGCAATTTTTGGGGAGATCACACCATGCAGATTGGAGGCCGCCTGTTTTTTAGGGGACGGAAAAAACAGGATCTCATCGCTGTTGTCCGCACCCGTCACAACAGTCGCTTCGCCCTCATACCGGAAATTTTTGAAATAGATCAGAGAATCCTCCGGGTGCTCCCGGTAGTGCAGTTCTTTTTCACTGAGGGGAAAGAGCATTTCCCGGAATGCCTCACGCGCCAGCATGGCAGATACCTCCCAAAAGGTTTGATTTTGTCAGTGAGTGTCTTAAACTTTGCCAGTATCGTTCGACGAAAAGTTTGATTTTGTCAGCACCGGAGTTTGCTTTTGAGATTGTGACACCGTGCCGGATACGGTACAATACAGGTACGATTTGGACACAAGCATACAATGAAATGCCAGCTGTGTCAAGTTTTTGTGCGTATTTTGGAAGATGTCAAAGAGAAGGAGAACAAGATCATGGCAAGAAAAGACTACGATCAATTTGCCGATGAGCTGATCGCGGCAGTCGGCGGCAAAGAGAACATTGTCAGTGTGACGAACTGCATGACCCGTCTGCGCTTTGTGCTGGCAGACGAGAGCATCGTCAAGGATGACGAGGTCAAAAAGATCAAAGGCGTGATGAGCGTTGTGCACGGTGCAGGACAGTACCAGATCCCCATCGGTACTTATGTCTCTGACCTGTGCCCCGTCGTCAAGGCAAAGCTGGGCCTGACGGAGGATGCCATGGCTGCCGGCAAGGCCAAGGCCGAAAGCATGCGTGTGGTCAAGAAGGACAGCTTCTTCAACAAGTTCTTCAAGGCCATTTCCGGCTGCATCCTGCCCATGATCGCACCCATGGCCGCCGGTGGTATCATCAAGGGCGTTCTGACCATCCTGACCACCTTCGGTGTGCTCACCAGTGACAACGGCATTTACCTGATCCTGTATGCAGCGGCCGATGCGTTGATGTACTTTATGCCCATCATCGTCGGTTTCTCGGCCGGCAAGGTCTTTGGCATGAATCCTTATACCGCTGCTGTCATCGGCGCAGCGATGCTGTACCCGAAGCTGGCTGCTTTCGTGGGCGCGGAGGAAACGCTTACCTTCTTCGGCCTCAAGGTCACGATGCTGGATTACTCCCAGACCCTGCTGCCCATCCTGCTGGCCGTCTTTGTGGCAAGCTGGATCGAAAAGGCTGCGAAAAAGATCATCCCGCAGATGCTGCAATTGATGTTCGTGCCGACTGTGGTGCTGGTCATCACGCTGCCGCTCACCCTGCTGGTGGTCGGCCCGGTCATGACAGGCGTTTCCAATGCTCTGGCTACCGGTGTCAACGCGCTGTACAATGCGGTGCCTGTGGTCTGCGGCGGTGTTCTGGGCGCGTTCTGGCAGCTGTTCGTCATGATGGGTGTCCATGCAGCCATGATCCCCATCATCCTCAACAACATTACCACCCTGGGTTACTGCCCGGTCAACGCCATCTTGGGCCTGACCGTCTGGGCACTGGCTGGTGTGGCTCTGGGCTACGCACTCAAGGTGAAGGATGGTGAGACCCGTGCAACGGCATTCGGCACCATGGCTTCTGCGCTGTGCGGCATCACCGAGCCGGTCATCTATACCGTGGCCCTGACCAACTTCAAGCGGTTTATCTGCGCCTTCGTGGGTGGCGGCGTTGCCGGTGTCATCGGTGGTATCCTGGGCATCAAGTTCTACACCTGGGGCGGTGACGGCATCTTCCGTATCCCGTCCATGATCAACCCCGCAGGTCTGGATATCAGCTTCTGGGGCTTCCTGATCTGTGCAGCCATTGCCTTTGTGGTTTCTGCAATCGGCAGTTATGCTGTGACCAGCGCGGACGAAAAAGCGTAATATTTCCCGCATGGCACCTGCCTCTTGCAAAAGGGACGGGTGCTGTGCTATGTTCAGAGTGAGTGAAACGGAAGGAAAGGACCCGAGCATGAAAAGCGTTTGTGATGTCCTGCATGGACAGACCCCCAATGCCCTGTATCCCTTTTTGTGGGTGCATGGCGTAGAGAGTGAAGAAGAACTGCGCCGCGAGGTGCAGAAGATCCGCGAAAGCGGCATCGGCGGCTTCTGTGTGGAAGCCCGTCCGCACAAGGATTTCAACGGTCCGGGCTGGTTCCGGGATCTGGCCCTGCTGCTGGACGAAGCAAAGCGCACGGGTATGGAGATGTGGATCTTGGATGACAGCCACTTTCCCACCGGTTTTGCGGATGGTGCGGTCAAGCGGGAGCACCCGGAGCTGTGCAAAAAGTTTCTCTGCTGCAAAACGCTGGATTATGCCGGCCCGATGGAGAACATGACCGCTGTTCTCAAGTATGCCCTCCGCGACCCGCGTGACAAAATCCTGGCTGTGACCCTGAGCCGCAAAACCGCGTTTGAAACCATTGACCCGACCACAACCATCGACTTGACGGACAAAGTTTATACTTTTGAAGATGCCCGTACGGGGGAGATCATGCTTTCCTCCATGGGCCAGCCGCTGCCCGGCAACCCCAAGGAAGGTCCCTGCGTGGCCGTGGATTTTGACCTGCCGGATGGACAGTGGACTCTGAACGTCATCACTGTCAGCTACAAGGGCGGCGAGAAACAGACGGAAGGCTATCTGAACCCGCTGGATTCGGCGGCGACCAAGGTACTGCTGGATACCGTCTATGAGCCGATCTATGCCCACTTCGGGGAGGAGTTTGGCAAAACGCTGTGCGGGTTCTTCTCGGATGAGCCGCGGCTTGGCAACATCCACGGGGCGGAGGATGCCGCCATCGGCCACAACAGCGCCATGAACCTGCCCTGGCGGGATGGCATGGAGAACCTGCTGGCCGGAAAGCTGGCCGGAACGGCTCTGACAGACCGTGCTGCCGGGAACATCCGTGCGTTGCTGCCGCTGTTGTTCCTGCACAGCAGCGATGAGAGCGCTCATGTGGCACAGTATACCTATATGGATCTGGTCAGCCAGCTGTACAGCGACAACTTTGATGGTGTTCTGGCGGCCTGGTGCCATGCCCACCACTGCGAGCACATCGGCCATACCATCGAGGACAACAATGCCACGGCTCGTCTGGGCTATGGTGCAGGGCACTTCTACCGCGCCATGGCGCATCAGGATATGTCCGGTATCGATGTGGTCATCCAGCAACTGCTGCCCGGTATGGATGAGGGAATGTTCAAGGGCATGCACAGCCCCGGCTGGGACGGCGAGTTTTTTACCTATATGTTGGGCAAGCTGGGGGCAAGTCTGGCCCACTTGGACCCTGCCAAGAAAGGCCGTGCCATGTGTGAGCTGTTCGGTGCCTATGGCTGGGGCGAAGGCAACCGCCTGTGCAAGTGGCTGTCGGACTATATGCTGGTGCGCGGCATCAATCAGTTTGTGCCGCACGCCTTCAACGCGGCACCCTTCCCGGACCCGGACTGCCCGCCGCATTTCTATGCCCACGGCCATAATCCGCAATATCCGGAATTCCGGCAGGTAGCCAACTACCTCAACCGGATGTCCGCAGTGCTGTCTGGCACCCATGTGGCTCCGGTGGCGCTGCTGTATCAGGCCGAAGCCGAATGGAGCGGCGAGTTTATGCTCACCCAGAAACCAGCGGCCCGGCTGGCCCGCAATGGTATCGACTATGAGCTGGTGCCCTGTGAGGTGTTGAAAGCGGACACCGCGAAGGATGGTGCGCTGCACCTGAACGGCATGCAGTTCCGCGCGCTGGTCATCCCGTACGCCGAGGCGCTGCCTGTTGCACTGCTGGAGAATGTACAGCGCTATCTGGATGCTGGGGTCAAAGTTTATTTTGTGGGCGGTCTGCCCATTCGCTGCTGTGAAGGCGGTCCGGCACCGGTACTGGAACATGCGGTCGTCACCACGCTGGATGCGCTGGTGGAGACGCTTACGGCAGACAGTATCCCTGCGCTGCATCTGAGCGCAGCGGCACCATATCTGCGATACTACCACGCTCGGCAGGCAGACGGTGATGTCTACTTCTTCACGAATGAGGGCACGCAGCCGCTTTGCACCACTGTGACTGGTGCAAAGCCCGGTGCAGCCTTTGTATACGATGCCTTTGCCAACGTTGTGACGGCAGCACCGGATGCCTTTGCTCTGACACTGGCTCCTTATGAATCCCGCTGCATTCTGGTGCCGGATGACCCGACTGCATTGCAGGTGCAGGCGGTGGCGGCTCTGCCTGCCGGTGTTCCGGCGGACTGCATTCATTTGACAGCATGCACTGTTTCGCTGGCCGATGCCGACACTGGCTGCGCCGAATATGGTGCCCCGCTCCCGCTGGAAAAACTGCTCTCTCTGCACCGTCTGCCGGGCTGCATCGCGTTTGCAGGCCGGGCACGGTATGCATTCCGCTTTACGCTGAACGAAGCACAGGCCGCACGGCCCGCCGTGCTGGCCCTGACGGCACAGGAAGGTGCAATCGTCCGAGTGAACGGGACGGACTGCGGTGTACGGATCTGCCCTCCTTACCGCTATGCAATCTCCGGTTCCCTGCACACCGGGGAGAATTTGTTGGAAATCGAGGTGAACACCACCCTTGGCCGCCGGATGAATGATTTTCTGGGGCAGTATATGCCCACCGAGCCACAAGGCTTGAAGAGTGAAGTAACCATACAGCTGTTCTAAAAAACTATAATCAACGATGCCCTTTGTTACTGACAAGGGGCATCGCTTTGTTTTGTGCGCGTTGAAAAGCAACCTTAAAATGTCAAATTCTTCCCACAGATTTTTCAACAGGATATTGCGGAGCAACTAAGGTTTGACGCATACGATCGTTCTGATTTTTTTCGTAGAAAAGGATGCGTTTTCAGTTTGTCTCGTTATAATTTGGAAAAGGACTTCTTCGGGTCAGAAGCCAGACAGAAAAGGTGGAATTTGATGCTGTTCTTGTCGTTTCTGTTTCATAACACTTTCAGAATGCGACTAAAAAATGAGACAGGCCAGCCTCTTTTCGGGCCGTCTATCTCATTTTTTTGGAAAAACTGTTTTACAACAATCGCGCGATATCAGAGATGATCCAGAAAATCAGGAGAGATCCTCGCCATTGGAGGCGATGACTTTCTTATACCAGTAGAAGCTGTCCTTCTTCTCCCGGCTCAGGTCGCCGGTGCCGTCATCAAATTTGTTGACGTAGATAAAGCCATAGCGCTTTGCCATCTCACCTGTGGACGCAGACACCAGGTCGATGCAGCCCCAGGGGGTGTAACCCATCAGATCCACGCCGTCCTTCACGGCCTCGGCCATCTGCTCGATGTGCTGGCGCAGGTAGTCGATGCGGTAGCTGTCGTGGATCTTGCCGTCCTCGCTCTTCACATCGTAAGCGCCCAGGCCGTTTTCCACTACCATCATGGGCAGATGATAGCGATCGTAGATCTCGTTCAGGGTGTAGCGCAGGCCAATGGGGTCGATCTGCCAGCCCCAGTCGGAAGCCTTCAGGTAGGGGTTCTTCTTTCCGGCAACGATGTTGCCGCCCACATCCTCGGTATCTTTATGGGTTGTGATGCAGTTGGACATATAATAGCTGAAGGTGTAGAAATCCACCGTGCCTTCTTTCAGGATGTCAGCGTCCTCGGGCTGCTGCAGGATGGTGATACCGTTCTCGGCGAACCAGCGCTTCATATAGCTGGGATACTCGCCGCGCACCTGCACATCGGAGCAGAACCAGTTGGTAATCTGCATCTTCTGCTGGTTGGCGATCACATCGGCAGGGTCACAGGTCAGCGGATAACTGGTGATGAAGCAGATCATGTTGCCCATCTTGAACTGGGGATAGTTGTCGTGGGCGTACTTGACCGCCTTGGCGCTGGCCACGAACTGGTGATGAAGTGCCTGAAAACGCTCCTGCTTGTTGTCGGGCACATCGGCGGTGGAGCCTTCAAAGCCTTTGATCGTGCCGGTCTCGAGGATCGCGCCCATGGGCATGGTGCCGCAGTTAATCTCGTTGAAGGTCAGCCAGTACTTTACCTTGTCCTTGTAGCGCTCAAAGATTGCCTTGCAGTAGTTCATGTAGAACTCAATCAGTTCCCGGGAAGCCCAGCCGTTGTACTTTTCCACCAGAGCATAGGGCAGCTCGTAATGGCTGATGGTGACCAGCGGCTCGATGCCGTGCTTCTTGCAGCAGTCGAACACGCGGTCGTAGAACTCCAGACCATTCTCATTGGGTTCCGTTTCCCAGCCGTTGGGGAAGATGCGGGTCCAGTTGATGGAGGTGCGGAAGGTCTTGAAGCCCATCTCCGCAAACAGAGCAATGTCCTCTTCGTAGTGGTGGTAGAAGTCGATGGCTTCATGACTGGGGTACAGGCGGTCCGGGTGGATGTGGGTGGTCACCCACTTCGGGCTGGTGTGGGAGCCGTTGGTACACATATCCGGTACGCTGGGGCCTTTGCCGTCCACGTCCCAGGCACCCTCGAACTGGTTGGCTGCACATGCACCGCCCCACAGGAAATCATCGCGGAAAACACTCATAATCTCTTATTCTCCTTCTTATCGATCAATCGTTTCTTGTTCTTGAAAGGCTCATCACTGTAATTAAGAAAATCAGTCGAGGAACTCCTCGTTCAGGGTCACGCCAAAGTCGCGGGCGATGGCGCGCAGGTCATCATCGGTGATGGTCTGACGGATGAGGCCGCCGCTCATGCTCAGCACCTTGACATAGATCTCGGCACTCTTCTCGATGGTGTGAGCCAGACCAAAGGCGATGTCAAAATCCGGGCCGGAAACGAACAGGCCGTGCTGTGCCCAAATGGCTGCCTGATATTTCTTCATCAGTTCGCTGGTGGCCATGGCGATGTCTGCACCGCCGGGCACCATCCAGGGGCAGACGCCCACACCTTCCGGGAAGACCACCGGGCACTCGGTGGCGCTCTGCCACAAAGCACGGGAGAAGTCGCGGTCGGTCAGGGGCAGAATGTAGGTCAGAGCGATGACATTGGTGGCATGGCAATGGTAGATGACGCGGTTTGCGCCGTTCGTGGCCGCCTTGCGGACGCTGTGGTTCATGAAGTGGCTGGGGAACTCGGAAGTGGGCTTTGCGCCGCCTTCCAGGCCCCAGACGATGCGCCAGCTGTCGCCCTTGTCGTTGATCTCCACGATGCCGATGCTGTGGATGGGGTCCGGCTCCACATTGCGGAAGAACTTGCCGGAACCGGTGGTGATGAAATACTCCCCGGCCAGGTTGTCGGCCTGCACGCCCATGTTGACCCATTCACCGGGCTGTGCATTGAAGAAGGGACGGCACTCGGCCACTTCCTCTTCCTTCATACGGTAGGTCAGGTTGCCGCCGTTGCGCTCGTGCCAGCCCTGCAGCCAGCCGTCGTTGCACATGCGGATGTAGCCCTTGACGATTGCAATATCCAGAATGCCCATGATAAAATACCTCTCTTTTCTCTCAGCTTATCGGGTGATGACGTCCACCGGAATATTGAAGATCTTTGCCACCTTCAGGATGGTATCGATGTGGCGGCCGGTGGCAGCAGCCATGTGATGGGTGGGGCCTGCCTCGCTCCAGCGGTTGCAGAACTCCCGTGCCCCGCAGGTAAAGCGGGTGCGCATGTTGGTGTCACCAAAGGTGAAGATGGGGCCAGGCTCGTTGACGCCCTCGGCCACCACGAACTTGAAGTGACCGTCCTTGTCCTGCGTGATGCCCAGATAGGTCACGGGGCCAAGGTGCGGATAGAACTGGGTCAGATAGCCGCCGCCGGTCTTGCCGTGGAACACCGGCACGATCTTCATGGTGGGCTTCTTCTCGGAAATGTCGGCATCGCCGGAACCGGAATGGCCGATGATGCAGATATCCTCGTCAAAGTCGATGGAGTACATCTCACTCAGCTGGCCGCAGCCTGCAATGGTCTTGAGGATGGACATGGCCATAGCCACCTTGATGTCACCCTCCACGGCACAGGCAACGCCCTGCTTGATAAGCATGGAGAAGGCCGGGATCAGCATGCTGTCCAGCACACCGGCCTTGCCCTTGGCAAAACCATCGTAATGCGACGCGATGAAGGCGATCTTCTCGTCCTTGACCCACTGCTCAAAGGCGACGACATACTTTGCCATCTCCCAGACCTTTTCCACCGTGCCGCCGCCTTCGATATCGAAGGTATTCAGGATATCCTCTGCCTTGGCACGGATGGCAGCTTCGTCGGTGATGTTGTCGGCGATGGCCCACATCTTTTCCCAGTCGAACTGCTTGGTATACAGCCACATCCGGTTGTAGAGATTCGTTTCGTCGATGTACAGGTCCATCATACCGGGATACGGGCGGCCGATCTGGGCCAGATTGGTGTCGCGGAAACGGCGGCGCACCTGAGCCGCACGGCACCAGTCCTCGATCTCGGCCTGCACCTGCGGGTCGCCGCCTTCTACCACACCGGTGATGACGGCATGACGCTTGCCGGCACGCTCCAGATCGGCCACCATCTCGCCCACGGCACCGCAGGCGTACAATTCACCCAGCCAGGTGGGCGTATCGGTGTTGGCGTAGTCCGGGGCTTTCTTCTTCTGGACGTTCACCAGCACGACCGGGACATCCAGATCCCGCACAGCAGGCAGCATGTTGTAGGAAGTGGCGTAGGTCAGCAGCTGCAGGATCACCAGGTCCACATCTGCAGCGCGGAACTTATCACCCGCCGCCATGGACAGCTCTTTGGTGGTGACGATGCCGCCGTCGATGACCTCCACGGTGTCCGGGATGGTCTTTTTGAAGGCAGCGTACTGCTGCTCAAATTCGGGCACGAGGGTCGGGAACTGGGGCAGGTAGGCACCCAGCGCAATGGCGAACACGCCAACGCGGGCTTTGGTTTCAACCAGCATAATTTGTCCTCCTTAGTGGATGTTCATCTGTATTTTCAGGTTGCCGATGGCGGTCGCCTCAATGGGCAGGGCCACGACCTGTTTTCCGGTATAATGGGCGGTCAGCTCGTTCAGGGTGGCATTCTTGGCGCCGCCGCCTGCAATGTAGAGCTTGTCCCAGTGCTGCCCGGTGACGGCTTCCATCTCACGGTAGGCTTCGCCGTAGCAGTACGCCAGCGAATGATAGATGCAGTTGATGAGGTCAGCGTCCGTGGCAGGCGGTGCACCGGTCTCAGCAAGGGCAGCTCTGATTTCCGCGCTCATATCCTGCGGAGCCGAGAAACGCGCATCGTTCACATCAAAAATGCGGGTGTAGGTGCTGGCCTTTGCCAGCTCCACCATCTCCGCAAAGGAGATGCCCAGCTGCTTCTGCACGCACTGGATGATCCACAAGCCCATGATGTTTTTCAGATAGCGGATGTAGCCCACGCCGCCTTCATTTGTGAAATTTGCTTTGCAGCTTTCTGGAGTGGTGACCGGCTGTGCCAGTTTGACACCCAACAGGCTCCAGGTGCCGGAAGAAAGGAACGGTGCCTCCCCCTGCTCCATCGGGATGCCCTCCACCGCGCTGGCAGTGTCGTGGGTGGCACACAGCACCACGTTGGTCTGCCCGCCCACCTCGGAGGCGATCTCCGGCTTCAGCGGACCCAGCACCGTGCCGGGTGCGGTCAGCGGCGGGAACATGGTTTCCGGCAAGCCCAGCGCAGAGAGGATCTCCGGGTCGTATTCTCTGATCTGGGCGTTGACAAGGCCGGTGGAGGTGGCGTTGGTGTACTCACGGGCCTTGACGCCGCAGAGTTTCCAGAGTAGATATTCCGGAATCATCAGGAAATCGTCTGCCTGCGCCAGCCGCCCGGCTTTTTTGTCCGCATACAGCTGATACACCGTGTTGAATGGCTGAAACTGGATGCCGGTGCGCTCGTAGAGCTTCTCAAACGGGAGGATGCCGTGCACCTCATCCAGAACGGCCTGTGTCCGGCCGTCGCGGTAAGCATAGACCGGATAAAGGGGCTGTTCCTTTTTCAAAAGTACGTAGTCCACCGCCCAGGTGTCGATGGACAGGCTTTTGATGGCGGGGTACTTTGCAAAAGCCGCTTTGATGCCCTGTTTCACGTTGGCAAACAGGCTGTCGATGTCCCATTCCAGGTGGCCGTCCACCCGCCGGACACTGTTCGGGAAGCGGTAGACTTCCTCGGTCTGCAAGGTCCCGTCCTCCATCCAGCCGATGATATGCCGCCCGGACGATGCGCCGATGTCGATGGCGAGAAATTTTTCGTGCATAGTGCGCCTCCTTCTGTCTCTTTCCGGTACCAGTATAGCGGCCCGGAAAGGCGGATTCCATCCGCAAAGGTGACGCATTCTTTGTGAAAAGTCCACTCTTGCATCACAGGGTAAAAGCCGCTATACTGGAAGCAGAAAGGCGGGAGAAAAATGCTGACTTACAACATGGATGTGACCCCGGAAAGCATCTGGAAGCGCACGACGCTCAGCGAAGCGGAGCGTGCACAGCCCTATTCCTGCACCGAGGCGGGGCTATTCTATGCACAACAGCGGTTCTCCACCGCCCGCACCGATAAAGAAAGCTATATCCTGTTCTACACCCTCCGGGGTGCCGGTCTCATCGAGCAGGATGGGAACCATGTCGTGCTGGAGACCGGGCAGGCACTGCTGCTCAACTGCCGCACGGCACAGAGCTACTGCACCGCACCGGGGCAGAGCTGCTGGCACCACTACTGGGTGCATCTGGACGGTGCCGGTGTTGCGGCCATGGAGCCGCTGCTTCTGCCGGACAAAAAACTGACCCCGGTCCAATTGACCGGGGTCAGGATGCAGGAATTGTTTGAACTTGTTCTGGAGCAGATGGAGCTTGGCACGGTGGACAGCATGGTGCAGACAGGTCTTGCCCTGCACGAGATGCTTGCCCTCTGTGCACAGAGCCTGTTTGCGCAGGCGGAGATGACCACCAACCGCCAGCTGATCCTGCAGGCGGCAGAGACCCTGCGCAAGAACTACCGGCAGGAACTTTCCCTTGCCGATCTGCTGTCAAGTGCGCACATGAGCAAGAGTTATTTTCTGCGCCTGTTCCGGCGGTACATGGGCACAACGCCGTACAATTATCTGGTCAACTTCCGCATCACACAGGCAAAAGAGCTGCTGGTGCTCACCGACCACAGCATCAGTGAGATCGCACAGGAAGCAGGCTTCGGGGATGCCAGTAACTTCTCCACCCGCTTTGCCAAGGCCACCGGCCAGAGCCCGATGCAGTATCGGAAGAGCACATTAAAGAGCAAAGAATCCAAGTAAAAACACAGCTTGCATTCCCTTGCAAAATATGGTATATACATTATACGAAGAACAGCCTTGAATAAACGTACATTCGTTCAATGATGTGTAAAAGTGAGGTGCTTTCCATGAATGCTGTGATCTACGCTCGCTATTCCAGTGACAACCAGCGTGAAGAATCCATTGAGGGCCAGATTCGGGAATGCACAGCATATGCTGAAAGAAACGGCATTACAGTGGTCAGGCACTATATCGACCGTGCACTTTCTGCCAAAACAGACAATCGACCGGATTTTCAACAGATGATTCGGGACAGCAATAAAAAGTTGTTTGAAATCGTTTTGGTTTGGAAATTTGACCGTTTCGCTCGGAATCGCTTTGACAGTGCAAACTACAAGATGATTCTGAAAAAGAACAATGTCCATCTGATATCGGTCATGGAGCCGATTGCAGAAGGCTCGCAGGGCATTCTGGTGGAGACGCTGCTGGAGGGTATGGCAGAATACTATTCGGCGGAACTTTCCGAAAAAGTCATTCGTGGCCAGACCGAAAATGCGCTGAAAGGCAAATGCACAGGCGGCACAGGAACGATTGGCTATAAAATCGACGCAGATAAGTTCTATCGCATCGACCCGCTGATTTCACCGCTTGTATTGGAGGCTTTTCAGCGGTACGACAACGGTGAAAAAATCGTTGAGATCATGAACTACCTCAACGAAAAAGGGGTTCGTAATATGCTGGGTGGAAAGCTGACGTGCAGCAGCATGAACACCATGTTAAAGAACCGCCGCTATATTGGAGAACTTTCTTTCCGGGATACCGTTGTCCCGGATGCAATTCCAGCCATCGTTCCCAAGGATTTGTTTGACCGTGTGCAAAAACGTATGGAGAAAAACAAACGTGCTCCGGCTCGCGGAAAGGCAGATGAGGAATATTTGTTGACCACAAAGCTGTTCTGCGGTAAGTGCGGGGCATTGATGTTCGGCGAGAGCGGAACAAGTGCTACCGGGCGAACCTACTATTATTATAAATGTGCCACTGCCAAAAAGAAGAAAGGCTGTAACAAGAAAACCGTACAGAAGGAGTGGTTGGAAAATCTGGTCGTTCAGGAGACGATGAAGCTGATTCAGGATGATGCAGTGATTGAACGAATCGTTCAGCTGGTCATGGATTTCCAAAATCAGGAGAATACCGCGATCCCTCTGCTGGAAAAACAGCTCCGGGAAGTGGACCGAAAACTGGACAACCTGATGAAAGCAATCGAGGAAGGCTTGTTCACACGGACGACCAAAGAGCGTTTGGATGCGCTGGAAGCGCAAAAGGATGAACTGACCGCCAAAATTGCTGACGAAAAGCTAAGAAAGCCTTCCTTTAATGCTGACTTCATCCGATTCTGGTTGATGAAATTCAGAAAGTTCGATGTATCGCAGCAAAAGCAGCGCAAGGCACTGATTGAGATCTTTGTGAACGCCATTTTCCTCTACGATGACAGAATGCTGATCACGTTCAATTATAAAGACGGCTCTCAAACCGTCCGCTTCGAGGATACTTTGGCTGCCGATGAATTGGCAGGAAATAGTTCGGATTTGTCCAGCTCTGCTCGACCACGAGAAAAGCCACGATAAACCGTTTATAAGCGCGGTTTTGTCGTGGCTTTGTTTCTGTCATTTAGATGATATAATCATTCCCCGCCTGATCGGGTGCGGCGAGGTCGGCCAGAGTGATCTTGCCAAAGTAGTCGGCGATCATGTCGTTCAGGCCCTTCCACATCGTATAGGTTCGGCAGTTGGGCAGCCGTTCGCAGGCGGGAGCACCGGGCACAAGGCAGCTCACGGGGGCAAGGCTGCCCTCGGTCAGCAGCAGGATCTCTGCCACGGTGTACTGGTCGGGGGTGCGGGTCAGCCGGTAGCCGCCGCCCTTGCCGCGCAGACCTTCCAGAAAGCCGTTCTGCACCAGCACCTTCAGGATGTTTTCCAGATATTTTTCCGAGATCTCCTGCCGTTCGGCGACCTCCTTCAGCGGCACATACCGCTCCGCCTGGTGTTCGGCCAGGTCGATCATTACGCGCAGTGCATAACGGCCCTTGGTTGAAACGATCATAGCTTTTCTCCTTATCAACCCCTCAGACGCTTTGCGCCAGCGGCCCAGTCAGGGGCGGCAATGCGCAGGCATGGATAGCGGGGTTGCCTCTTCTCATTAACAAACCTATTATACAACAGGGTTTGTAACTTTTCAATCGCTTTTTCGTTTTTCCATTGACAAAGGGGGAAAAGAGGACTATAATACCATCAAACCTACAAACCATGTTGGTTTACAGGAAATATGGAATGCGTCAGAATAACATCCCGGGCTCTGCGCCCGCAGAGGGAGGACTTTTACTATGAGCAAGATTTACACTTCCGCAGATCAGCTGATTGGCCACACTCCGCTGCTGGAGCTGACCCATATTGAGAAGGAAGCCGACCTGAAGGCCACCGTTCTGGCCAAGCTGGAATACTTCAACCCCGCCGGCTCTGTCAAGGATCGCATTGCCAAGAAGATGATCGACGATGCCGAGGCCACCGGCAAGCTGAAGCCCGGTTCCGTGATCATTGAGCCTACCTCCGGCAACACCGGCATTGGTCTGGCCGCTGTGGCCGCTGCCAAGGGCTACCGCATCATCATCGTGATGCCCGAGACCATGAGCGTGGAGCGCCGCCAGCTGATGAAGGCTTACGGCGCAGAGCTGGTCCTGAGCGAGGGCGCAAAGGGCATGAAAGGTGCCATTGCCAAGGCGGATGAGCTGGCAAAGGAGATCCCCAACGCCTTTATCCCCGGCCAGTTCGTGAACCCTGCCA
Organism: Faecalibacterium sp. IP-3-29; assembly: GCF_023347335.1. Classification (NCBI taxonomy): domain Bacteria; kingdom Bacillati; phylum Bacillota; class Clostridia; order Eubacteriales; family Oscillospiraceae; genus Faecalibacterium; species Faecalibacterium sp. IP-3-29. The sequence continues at coordinate 589,034 of NZ_CP094471.1, forward strand.
ATCCGCAGGCACACATCGAGACTACCGGCCCTGAGATCTGGGAGGACACCGATGGTCAGGTCGATCTCTTTGTGGCTGGCGTTGGCACCGGCGGCACTGTTACCGGCGTGGGCAAGTACCTCAAGAGCAAGAACCCCAATGTCAAGGTCGTGGCTGTGGAGCCTGCTTCCTCTCCTGTGCTGAGCAAGGGCGTTGCAGGTGCGCACAAGATCCAGGGCATCGGCGCGGGTTTTGTGCCGGATGTGCTGGATACCAAGGTCTACGATGAGATCATCACCGTGACCAATGAGGATGCCTTTGCGACCGGCCGCCTCATCGGCCACAAGGAAGGCGTTCTGGTGGGTATCTCTTCCGGTGCTGCTGTCTGGGCTGCGCTGGAGCTGGCAAAGCGCCCCGAGAACGCAGGCAAGAAGATCGTTGCTCTGCTGCCCGATACCGGCGACCGTTACCTGTCCACCCCGCTGTTTGCTGAATAAGCTATAACCCCACAAGCCGCTGCGCAGAAATTTTTGCGCGGCGGCTTTTTTTGTGCTACAATAATCCCATCAATTCCAAGGAGAACTGTTATGAACTACTACGCCGCCCCGATGGAGGGGCTGACAGACCGCATTTGGCGGCAGGCCCACCAGCGCTGGTTCGGTGCACCGGAGGCACCGGTGCGGTACTATGCGCCGTTTCTCTCGCCGCCGGAGAACCGGGTGCTCATCAAAAAGAAGATGGCTGAGCTGGAACCGGCGGCCAACCCGGGGGTGCAGGTCATCCCGCAGCTGCTGGCAAAGGACGGTGAACTTGCGGCCTGGATGATCGGGGAACTGCGCCGGATGGGCTATACCGAGGTCAACCTGAACTTCGGGTGTCCCTCCGGCACCGTGACAGCCAAGGGCAAGGGTTCCGGAATGCTCCGGGACCCGCAGAAGCTGGATGCCTTTCTGGACGCTGTCTTTTCGCAGGCAGGCGGGCCGGTGTCGGTCAAGACCCGGTTGGGCGTGGCCCGGGCGGAGGAGTTCGGGGAGATCCTGAACGTTTACAACAAATACCCCCTCTGCGAGCTGACCATCCATCCCCGGGTGATGAAACAGCTCTACCGCGGCCAGGCCGACCGGGAAGCCTTTGCTGCCTACCTGCCCGCCTGCACTGCTCCGGTCTGCTACAACGGCGATGTGACCACTGTGGATGACCTGCGGGCACTGGAAGCGGCATTTCCGGGACTGTCGGGCATCATGGTGGGCAGGGGCCTCATTGCAGACCCTGCTCTTTTGCGCAAGGCTGTGGGCGGCTCTGCCGCTTCCCGGGAAGAACTGCGCGGCTACCATGATGAACTCTATCACGGCTACACCGAAGCCTTTGGGATGGCCAGCTGTGCCGTGAGCCGGATGAAGGCCCACTGGTTCTACCTCATCCACCTTTTCGATGGGGCCGACGCACTGGAAAAGCCCCTGCGCAAGGCCCGGGAAGGCTGGGAGTATGAGACGGTGGTGAACCAGATCTTTGCCTGCTGGCCAAAATAAAAGCCCGCCACCTCCTGCGAGGCAGCGGACTTGTGTAAGCGCGGCTCAGACGTTCAGGTAGCTGCGGAGCATGGCCTGCAGCAGATCGTCACGGTCAACTTTGCGGATGAGGGAGCGGGCTCCCTTGTATGTGGTGATATAAGTGGGATCTTCGGACAGGATATAGCCCACCAGCTGATTGACCGGATTGTAGCCCTTTTCCTTTAATGCATCGTACACCTGCTGTACGATCTCGTGAATCTCGTAGTCCTTTTTGTCGTGGATCGAAAAAATAGCAGTCGCGTCGCCCACGCAATGCACCCCCTTCGGTATCCCTCTCGCATTCCGTTCCGAGAGGTCATTGGAACTTATAGCCCATTGTACACGAAATGAACGCTGACTTCAAGATTCCAAGCTGGAATTTGCACACTTTGCCTAAAAATTTTTGAAAATTTGAGTAAAAAGAACGGAGCGAATTTTCCCGTTCAGGAGGTTTTTCATGGTCTACGGAATCGGCTGCGACCTGTGCAGCATTGCGCGGATGGAAAAGAGCCTGCTGGGCCCCCATGGCGCGGTCTTTGCACGCCGGGTGTTCGGCCCGGCTGAGCAGGCGGCACTGAGCCTGCCTCTGGCAGAGGAAGAGGGCACGGCCCGCCGCACCGCCCATACCGTGGCCAGCGCGGCGGCGGATTTTGCGGCCAAGGAGGCTTTCCTCAAGGCGGCGGGCACCGGTCTGCGGGAGCCCTTCTCCCTCTGCGAGATCGAAGCCGTCCGCCTGCCCGGCGGGGCACCGGCCTATCACTTTTCCGGCCGGAGCGCCCAGTGGGTGGAAGCACGCGGCCTGCGGGCGCATCTCTCCCTGAGCCATGAAGACGGCATGGCCATGGCATACTGCATCCTGGAAACGGAAACCTGAACTTCTCAGCTGCATACAATGGAATAAGCCCGCGCGTGCATAGCGGCCCTGCAGTCGGCTCATACTAAAGGCAGAGCGACTGAGGATGCGCAAAACGCACCACATAGCGGGCGCATCCTCCAAGATCAGGGAGGGAAGATTCCATGGAGGTACACAGAGGAGAAGTTTTTTACGCCGATCTTTCACCGGTGGTGGGCTCGGAACAGGGCGGCATCCGGCCGGTGCTCATCGTCCAGAACGAGATCGGCAACCGGCACAGCCCCACCGTGATTGCAGCGGCCATTACATCCCGGCTGGACAAAGCCCGCCTGCCCACCCATATCAACATCCGGGCGGCAGATACCGGCCTTGCCAAGGACAGTGTGGTGCTGCTGGAACAGATCCGCACACTGGATAAGCACCGCCTGCGCGAGCGGGCCGGGCAGATCACGCCTGAGGATCAGCGCCGGGTGAATCAGGCACTGGATGTCAGCCTTGGGCTGGACAGCTACTGACAAAAAAATGAGACTGCCAAGGCCTGGCAGTCTCATTTTTTTGATGATTTCGGTTATTTTACGCTGTCCTGCGCGTCGTGGAGCAGGGCATATTCGCGGATCTTTTCCAGCGTCTGCTCACTCAGGATATGCTCTGCCTTGCAGGCATCCTCGGCGGCGACCTCCTCGTCCACGCCAAGTTGCACAAAGAAGTGGGTCAGCAGGCGGTGGCGGCTGTAGATGCGCTCTGCGATCTCGCGGCCCGGTTCCAGCAGGGTCAGGTTGCCCTCACCGTCCACCGCGATATAGCCGTTCTCCCGCAGCTTTTTCATGGCAATGCTCACGCTTGCCTTGGTATAGCCCAGCTCATTGACCACGTCGATGGAACGGACACGGCCCATCCTCTGGTTGAGCATCAGGATCGTTTCAAGATAATCTTCTGCGGATTGGTGGATCTGCATGGTATCGGCCTCCTGCCTTCTTGATTCCCGGCCCGGGGCTGAAAACGCACGTCGGTTCGGTTTGTTATAGAATACCACATTCTCCCGGGGGATGCAAGCAATCCCTAAAAGTTTGTTAAAACAAACCGACTGAAACATGAAAAATCTGTGGGTTTGTGCGCAGGAACCACCGGGCAGCAGGCAGGGGGAAGGGGAAGAGGAAGGTAAAAGGATGGTTTTTTGTGTGAAACTCACAGTCTCCAACGTGTTTTTGAACAACAGCTGTGCAAGCCGCAGAAAATGGCTCCAAGACAGAAATTAGGTGTGTCGAAATCTGTTTTTTGTGATAAAATAAAAACAGATATGCGCTTTCAGCATCTGATTTCATCGTCAAGACAACAGGAACATTGAAGGAGTTGTAAGTATGTCCAACGAGATCAATCCGATGGCATTTTTCCAGGAACCCAGCGTGGCAGACCTGCGTCTGTTGGCCTGCCCCGGTGCAGAGGAACTGACCAAGCTGATCGACCAGCATCTGGTGGAATGGGCAAAGTCCGCAGGCGTGGAGAAGGATAGCTTTATCATCCCCTGCGAGTGCCCCCGCTTCCAGAGCGGTGACGCAAAGGGCCTGGTCAGGGAGTCTGTGCGCGGCGACGATATCTTTATCGTTATCGATCCGGGCAATTACAGCGTTACCTACAACCTGTTCGGTTACGAGAACCACCTCTCCCCGGATGACCATTTTGCCAACCTCAAGCGCCTGATCCAGGCAGTGGCCGGCAAGGCACACCGTGTGTCCGTTATCATGCCCAGCCTGTACGGCGGCCGTCAGCATCGCCGCGTGGTTCGCGAGAGCCTGGACTGCGCTGTGGCTCTGCAGGAGCTGCAGACCATGGGCGTGCGCAACATCATCACCTTTGATGCCCACGATCCCCGCGTTCAGAACGCTGTGCCGCTGCTCAGCTTCGACAATGCAATGCCCACCTATCAGGTGCTCAAGAGCCTGCTGAAGAAGAACCCCGAGATCAGTTTTGATAAGGAGAAGTTCATCGTGGTCAGCCCCGACGAGGGTGCCATGAACCGCAACATGTACTTCTCCAGCGTGCTGGGCTGCAACCTGGGCATGTTCTACAAGCGCCGCGATTACACCCGCGTGGTGAACGGCCGCAACCCCATTGTGGCACACGAGTATCTGGGCGATTCCGTTGAGGGCAAGACTGTTTTCATCGCCGACGATATCATCGCTTCCGGCGAGAGCATGCTGGAGGTTGCCGGCAACCTGAAGGAGCGCGGTGCTGCCCGCATCATTGCCAACGCAACCTTCCCGCTGTTCACCAGCGGCCTGAAGAAGTTCGATCAGGCAGTTGCCGATGGCAAGCTGGACTACGTTGTGGGCACCAACCTGACCTACCGCCAGCCCGAGCTGCTGACCCGCGACTGGTATGTTGACGTGGATGTCTCCAAGTATGCTGCCTACTTTGTGGTAGCACTGAACCACGATATGTCTGTTTCCAGCATCATCGATCCCATCAAGAAGATTGAGGCTCTGCTGGCAAAGCGCAGCTGATCAGAAAGAATGCAATGCAAAAGGAGCTGTACTCCCGCGGGGGTACAGCTCCTTTTCGTATGTACAGCATTCAGCAGAAGCCGGGGCTGCTGTTCCTCAGCGGTTCCGGTAGGCCTCCGGGCCTTCCAGATACAGATCCCCGCCGTGGGCATCCAGGATGACAGTCAGGGGCATATCCTGCACGGTCAGGCGGCGGACGGCCTCACAGCCGAGGTCGGGCCAGGCGATGACCTCCAGCGTCTGGATGCGTTTGGCCATCAGGGCACCGGCACCGCCCAGAGCGGCCAGATAGACCGCGCCGTTGCGGACAACGGCTTCCTTGACAGCGGCATCCCGCTTGCCCTTGCCGATCATAATTTTGTTGCCCAGGTCCAGCAGGCGGGGGCTCATGGCATCCATCCGGCCGCTGGTGGTGGGGCCGGCAGAGCCGATGACCTCACCCGGGCGCTCCGGGGTGGGGCCGACATAGTAAATGGCGCTGCCCTCAAGATCGAAGGGGAGCGGTTCGCCCCGGTCCAGTGCTTCGATCATCCGCTTGTGGGCCTGATCCCGGGCGGTGTATACCACGCCGGAGAGCAATACGGTATCGCCTGCCCTGAGGGGGGCCAGATCCTGGGCGGTGCAGGGGGTGGTTAAGGTATATTGCATAGGTTTCTCCTTTGTACAACCTCTCAGTCGGGCTTGCGCCCGCCAGCTCCCCTGGTAGGGGAGCCTCTGGCGTATCCAGCAAGCTTTACCCGGCTGCCAAGGCCTCTCCTACTAGGAAAGGTGGCAATGCGAAGCATTGACGGAGAGGTTTGACCCTTATAAAGTCGCGCTGGCGCGGCGGGTGACATGGCAGGAAACGTTCACGGCCACGGGCAGGCCCGCCACATGGGTGGGCATCTGCTCAATGGCAAGGCCCAGACAGGTGGTCTGGCCGCCAAAGCCCTGCGGGCCGATGCCCAGCTCATTGATTGCGGTCAGCAGCTCCCGCTCCAGACCGGCATAGTAGGGATCGGGGTTGGGAACATCCAGCGGGCGGAGCAGCGCCTTTTTGGCCAGATAGGCCACCTTGTCAAAGCTGCCGCCCACGCCGATGCCCAGCACGATGGGCGGGCAGGGGTTGGAACCGGCCAGCTGGACGGTCTCCAGCACGAACTTCCGGAAGCCCTCCACGCCGTCGGCGGGCTTGAGCATCTGGATGCGGCTCATGTTCTCGCTGCCAAAGCCCTTGGGGGCCACGGTGATGGTGCAGCCGTCGCCGTCCACCAGATGAACGGTGATGGCTGCGGGGGTGTTGTCGCCGGTGTTGCCCCGGCGCAGCGGGTCAGCCACGATGCTCTTGCGCAGGTAGCCGTCGGTGTAGCCGCGGCGCACGCCCTCGTGGATGGCGGCTTCAAAGCTGCCGTCGATGTGGACATCGGTGCCCAGCTCCACGAACACGCAGGCCATGCCGGTGTCCTGGCAGATGGGCAGGTCTTTTTCTCTGGCGGCGCTCAGGTTAGACCACAGCAGGTCCAGGGTATTCTTTGCCAGCGGCCAGGGCTCTTCCTGCCGGGCCTTGTCCAGTGCCGCCTGCACATCCTGCGGCAGGCGGGTATTGGCCTCGATGCAGAGCCGGGCTACGGCATCGGTGATGGCTTGTGCGGAGATGTTCCTCATCTCGTGTTCCTCCCTTTACAGGCGGGCAACGCCGGTCTCGCGGGCAGCCTTTGCCACAGCAGCAGCCACGGCCTCGGCCACACGGGGGTCGAACGCGCCGGGGATGATGTTCTCCTCGCTGCGGTCGGCAGCGGTGATTAGGTCAGCGATGGCATAGGCTGCGGCCAGCTTCATCTGGTCGTTGATATCGCGGGCGCGGACGCTCAAAGCACCCTTGAACAGGCCGGGGAAGCAGAGCACATTGTTGACCTGGTTGGGGAAGTCGCTGCGGCCGGTGGCCATCACGCGCACGCCGCCTGCCTTGGCTTCGTCCGGCATGATCTCCGGGGTGGGGTTGGCCATGGCAAAGACGATGGCATCCTTGTTCATGGTCTTGCACAGCTCGGTGGTCAGGATGCCGGGGCGGGACACGCCGATGAACACGTCGGCTCCCTCGATGGCTTCCTTCAGGCCGCCCTTGATCTGGCGGGGGTTGGTCACCTCGCCCAGCCAGTTCTTGTGGGCCTCGGCGCTGTTGCAGCCCTTGTACAGGGTGCCGAACTGGTCCACGGCCACGATATCCTTTGCGCCAGCGGTCATCAGCATCTTGATGATGGCAGTACCGGCAGCGCCAGGGCCGTTCAGGACGATGTGCACGTCCTCCATCTTTTTGCCCACCACGCGCAGGGCGTTGATGAGGGCAGCGGTCACCACGATGGCGGTGCCGTGCTGGTCATCGTGGAACACGGGAATATCCAGCTCCCGCTCCAGCGTCTCTTCGATCTCGAAGCACTCGGGGCTCTTGATATCCTCCAGATTGATGCCGCCAAAGGTGGGGGCAATGGCCTTGCAGGCCGCGATCACACTGGCGGCATCGTGGGCATCGATGCAGATGGGGAAGGCATCCACGCCGCCGAACTCCTTGAACAGCACGGCCTTGCCCTCCATCACAGGCAGACCAGCCTCGGGGCCGATGTCACCCAGGCCCAGCACGGCGGTGCCGTTGGAGACAACGGCCACCATGTTGCCCTTGAAGGTGTACTTATAAACATCGTCGGGGTTTTCCTTGATCTTGCGGCAGGGCTCGGCAACGCCGGGGGTGTAGGCGGTAGACAGGTCATCACGAGTCTTGACCTCCACCTTGCTGGTAATGCCCACCTTGCCGTGGTGGGTCTCGTGCATTTCAAGGGCGGCTTTGTTGTAATCCATGGGGTGTTCCTCCGTTTGTATCGGGCGCTTCCCGCGGAAGGAAGCGCCCGGGGTTTCTCGTATCTCCTTTATTTTAACAGAACCGGGCGGGCATTTCCACCGGAAAAGCCGCTTTTTCGGTCGGTGCCCCGCAAAAGTCGGACAAACCCGGCGCTCTATTTGTGGAATTTCTGCAAAATTCTTTTCTTTTTCACTTTTGCCCTTTATAATAAGGTCTGTACTATGCGACCCGAATCTGAACCCGGCGGGATGCCGGTGTTCCAACAGGAGGAACTTTATTTTGAAAAAGATCATCACAAAGGCGGTCTGCCTGCTCTGCGCCGGTGCGCTGGTGCTGGGCGCAGCAGGCTGCTCCAAGTCCGCTGATTCTTCTTCTGCCGCTTCCAGCACAGCCGCCGCTGTTTACGGCAGCGCGGAAGATTACGATTACGAGAACTTCTCCTACAGCAGCGGTCTGGACGAGAATGGCTACTGGGAGGGCGTGAAAGCGCTTGACTATGTCACCCTGCCCGAGAACTTTGCAAGCCTTACCTTCAAGCGTTCTGAGATCGAGCCCACCGAGGAGGAGATCCAGAGCGAGATCGACAGCCTGCTCAGCGACCACGCCACCGAGAAGCAGGTGACGGACCGTGCCGCAGCGGACGGCGATACCGTCAACATCGACTATGCCGGTTCCGTGGATGGCGTTGCGTTCAGCGGCGGCACTTACAGCGGCTACAGCCTGACCCTGGGCAGCGGTACTTTCGTCGATGGCTTTGAGGATCAGATCGTAGGCCACACCCCCGGCGAGACCTTTGATGTCACCGTGACCTTCCCGGAGGGATACAGCGATTCTACCGATTCCGAGGGCAACACCGTTGTCCTGAGCGGCAAAAAGGCTGTGTTCTCCGTTACCCTGAACTACATCAGCGAGAAGGTCCTGCCCGAGCTGACCGACGCGTGGGTGGCCGAGAACTACGGCGAGAGCGATGATGTTCACACCGTGGAGGAGCTGAAAGCGCTCTACCAGAAGATGCTTTACAACACCAACCTGCAGAACGCCATCATGGACGACCTGCTGGCAAACTCCACCTTCAAGGAGCTGCCCAAGGAGGTCACCGATTATCAGGTGAACCAGTGCCTGAACTACTACTACACCATGGCCAACTACTACGGCTACGATCTGGACAGCTTTGTGCAGACCGCCGCTGGCTATGAGAACGCCGATGCCCTGCTGGAGGGGATGAGCGACAGCATCACCACCTACTCCAAGGAGGCCCTGCTCTATCAGGCAGTGGCCGAGACACTGGACATCGTGCCCACCCAGGAGCAGATCGATACCTATTCCTCCTACACCGGCACCTACGGTGAGAACTACTGCACCATGGTTGCCCTGATGGATGCCGTCACCGATGCGCTGACGGAAAGCGCAGTGGTGAGCTGAGTGTCCTGCCCCCCATATCAAGAGAACTTGTGCCGCTTCGGGTCTGCCGGGGCGGCATTTTTGTCTTGTTTGCAAACAATTTGTGAATTGTTGCCGTACCATCGAAAACCCTATTGACAAAGTGGGGTGTTTGGAGTATAGTTTTAGCAGTCGAACAGATAGAGTGCTAAAAATGAAATGGCAATCGATCTGAAAGACTGCTGAAATAACATTTCCGGTACGAATGGAGGTCGATTCTATGAATACCAATCAATATACGCAGAAAACGCTGGAAGCTCTGCAGGCTGCCCAGCAGCTGGCGGTGGAGTACCAGCACAACGCTTTGGAGCCGGAACATCTGCTGCACGCCCTGGCTTCGCAGGAGCAGGGCCTGATCCCGCAGCTTCTGCAGAAGCTGAACGTGGACCCGGGCAGCTTTGCCGCTGCTGTGGCCGAAAAGCTGTCAGCCCTGCCCCGGGTGTCCGGCTCCGGCCGTGACCCGGACAAGGTCTATATCTCGCAGGCAACGGATAAAGTCCTGAGCGCCGCCGCCCGGGAAGCCAAGGCCATGAAGGACGAATACGTCAGTGTGGAGCATGTGTTCCTGGGCCTGCTGGATGAGCCGACCCAGAACACCACGGAGCTGTTCCGCGACTTCAACATCAAGAAGGATGCGTTCCTGCAGCAGCTGACTGCCGTGCGCGGCAACCAGCGCGTGACCAACGACAACCCCGAGGATACCTACAACGCTCTGCAGAAATATGGCCAGGATCTGGTCGATCTGGCCCGGAAGCAGAAGCTGGACCCCGTGATCGGCCGTGATCAGGAGATCCGCAACGTCATCCGTATCCTGTCCCGTAAGACCAAGAACAACCCCTGCCTGATCGGTGAGCCCGGCGTTGGCAAGACTGCCATCGCCGAGGGTCTGGCCCAGCGGATCGTGCGCGGCGATGTGCCCGAGAACCTGAAGAACCGCACCGTGTTCAGCCTGGACATGGGCGCGCTGGTGGCCGGTGCAAAGTACCGCGGCGAGTTTGAGGAGCGCCTGAAGAGCGTCCTGAATGAGGTCAAGAAGAGCGAGGGCAAGATCATCCTCTTCATTGATGAGCTGCACACCATCGTGGGTGCGGGCAAGACCGACGGTGCCATGGATGCAGGCAACCTGCTCAAGCCCATGCTGGCCCGGGGTGAGCTGCACTGCATCGGCGCGACCACGCTGGACGAGTACCGCCAGTATATCGAAAAAGACCCCGCTCTGGAGCGCCGGTTCCAGCCGGTGCAGGTGGATGAGCCCACGGTGGAGGACACCATTTCCATCCTGCGTGGCCTGAAGGAGCGCTATGAGGTGTTCCACGGCGTGAAGATCAGCGATAATGCGCTGATCGCCGCCGCAACCCTCTCTGACCGCTATATCACCGACCGTTTCCTGCCGGATAAGGCCATCGACCTGGTGGATGAAGCCTGCGCCATGATCAAGACTGAGATGGACAGTATGCCCAGCGAGATGGATGATCTGGCCCACCGCATCACCCAGCTGCAGATCGAGCAGGTCAGCCTGAAAAAGGAGACCGATGCCCTGAGCCAGAGCCGCCTGCATGAGCTGGAAAAGGAACTGGCCGAGCTGCAGGATAAGTTCCGCAGCATGAAGGCAAAGTGGGAAAACGAGAAGAACGCCATTGGCAAGGTACAGACCCTGCGTGAGCAGATCGAGCAGACCAATGCCGCCATTGAGAAAGCCCAGCGTGAGTATGACCTGAACAAGGCTGCTGAGCTGAAATACGGCAAGCTGCCCGAGCTGCAGAAACAGCTGGAAGCGGAGGAAAAGCTGGCCAACGAGAAGAAGGAGGACAGCCTCCTGCGTGACCGTGTGACCGACGAGGAAATTGCCCGCATCGTGGCCCGCTGGACCGGCATCCCGGTGGAGAAGCTGGTGGAGGGCGAGCGCGAGAAGCTGCTGCACCTGGACGATGTGCTCCACAAGAGAGTCATCGGTCAGGACGAGGCCGTGACCAAGGTGAGCGAGGCCATCCTGCGCAGCCGCGCCGGGATCGCAAACCCCAACCGCCCCATCGGCAGCTTCCTCTTCCTCGGCCCCACCGGTGTGGGCAAGACCGAGCTGGCCAAGGCGCTGGCACAGGCTCTGTTTGACGATGAACGCAACATGGTGCGTATCGATATGACGGAGTATATGGAGAAGTTCAGCGTCAGCCGCCTGATCGGCGCGCCTCCGGGATACGTGGGTTATGAGGAGGGCGGCCAGCTGACCGAGGCTGTCCGCCGCAAACCCTACAGCGTGGTGCTGTTCGATGAGGTGGAAAAGGCCCACCCCGATGTGTTCAACATCCTGCTGCAGGTGCTGGACGATGGCCGCATCACCGACAGCCAGGGCCGTACCGTGGACTTCAAGAACACGGTGATCATCCTGACCTCGAATCTGGGCAGTGACATCATTCTGAACGATCTGGAGCAGCGCCGGGCACAGGGTTCCAACGAACTCAGCGACGAGGCAAAGCATCAGATCGACCTGCTGCTGAGGAGCAAGTTCCGCCCCGAGTTCCTGAACCGTCTGGACGAGATCGTCTACTACAAGAGCCTGACCAAGGACGAGATGCGCAAGATCGTGGATCTGCAGCTGGCAGACCTGCGCAGCCGCATGGACGAGGGCAAGCATCTGAATTTGGACGTGACCACCGCCGCCAAGGACTACATCATCGATTCTGCCTACGACAGCGTCTATGGTGCCCGCCCCATCAAACGGTTCATCCAGAGCCGGGTGGAGACTTTGATCGCCAAGGCGATCATTCAGGGCCGCTATGCCGAGGGCAGCACCCTGACCGTGGATTACGACGGAAATGCCCTTGTGCTGAAATGATTTTCCACAGTTTTACCAGTTTTGTACCTCTGTGCCGGCTGTAATGCTTGCATGGGGGTGCGGAATATGATATTATAACAAGTAACATTGATGTGCTTTTCATCGCGGAACAGCCACGGTGGAAAGCACATTTTTGTATCCCTAGGAAAGAACTCCTTCCGTCATCGCTGCGCGATGCCACCTCCCTCGGTGAGGGAGGCTGACCGTGCGGCAAGGCTCCCTCTTTGAGGGAGCTGGCTGCGAAGCAGACTGAGGGAGTCCGTTCTTTAATAAAAAACAGAAAGTTGAGTGTGATTTTCCTTTATTATGGACGATGGCAGTATGACGCTCTGGGCAGCGCTGGTGATCCTGGTGGGTTTCTCCGCCTTTTTCTCCGCATCCGAGACCGCATTTTCCTCCCTGAATCAGATCCGCCTGAAAAGCCGCGCCGAGGACGGCGATTCCTCTGCCGCCCGGGTGCTGGCCATGGCGGAGCAATACGATAAGCTGCTTTCCACCATCCTCATCGGCAACAATATCGTGAACATCGCCGCCGCTTCCATCGGCACCATCCTGTTTACCCAGATGCTGGGTGCCGAGCGGGGCGCAACGATGTCTACCATTGTGCTGACGATCATCGTGCTGATCTTTGGCGAAGTGACTCCCAAGAGCCTGGCCAAGGAGATGCCGGAAAAGGTGGCCACGGCAGTCTCGCCCTTCCTTGTGCTCCTGATGGCCCTGATGACCCCGCTGACCTGGCTGTTCACCCAGTGGAAAAAGCTGCTGGGCCACTTTGTCCACAGCGGCGAGGCCGATACCATCACAGAGGGTGAGCTGATGACCATGGTCAGCGAGGCTGAAAATGACGGCGAACTGACCGACCGGGAAAGCGAGCTCATCCGCAGCGCCATCGAGTTCGATGACGTGGAGGTGGAGGAGATCCTGACCCCCCGTGTGGATGTGGTGGCTGTGGAGGATGATATCCCGCTGGAGGAGCTGGCCCAGACCTTTGCGGAGTCCGGTTACTCCCGTCTGCCTGTCTACCACGGTACCATTGATAACATCATTGGTGTGGTACATGAAAAGGATTTCTATATCGCCCGCCTGAAAAAGGCGACCAAGATCGATGATCTGGTGGTGCCCACCCTGTATACCACGGGCTCCACGCAGATCTCCCAGCTGCTGCGCACCCTCCGGGAGCAGCACCACCACCTGGCCGTTGTTGTGGACGAATACGGCGGCACCGAAGGTATCATCACGCTGGAGGATATCCTGGAGGAGCTGGTGGGTGAGATCTGGGATGAGCACGACGAGGTCACTGAGGACTTCCGCAAGCAGTCGGACGGCAGCTGGCTGGTGTCCGGCTCTGCCAGCGTCGATGATCTGTATGAGGAGCTCGACCTGCCGGAGGAAGAGGATATCGATTCCAATACCGTCAACGGTCTGGTGCAGGAAAAGACCTGCCATCTGCCCAAGGTAGGCGACCGCTTTACCCTGGGCGAGTACGATGGTGTTGTTACCCGCACCGCCAAGCGCCGCGTGACGGAGGTGCGCCTGACCCCCGCCGCCCCGGCTGAGGATGCCGAGAAGGACGACGAAAAGGAGAAGCGCTTCTCCCGCCTTGCACAGCGCGGGGAGAGCCGCTGACAGGAAGCGTAAGATAGAAACAGTGAAACGCCGCCGGGTGGAGCTTTTGGCTCTGCCCGGCGGCGTTTTCTTGATTCAAGTCCTTGCCCGCGGCCCTGCACTGTGCTAAACTGAATAAAATACAGAACGCAGGAGGACAAGGAACTTGAAACGGATGTCGAAGTTTGCGCGCCGGTGTGCGGCGCTGATGCTGGCGGTGGTGCTGCTCTGCATGGCAGTGCCTGCCGCCTTTGCAGCGGAAGGGGACACCCTGCCCGCCGGTGCCACCACCATGGGCGGTGCCAACACTACTCTGATCCCGGACGAGGAGGAAAACTGCCTGAGCTGGCTCTTCGGCTCCGGCGATACCATCACCATGCCCTACCTGAACATCAAGGGGCAGGGCCTGCGCCGGAATGTGACCCTGGATCTTGAGGACTGTCTGGTGGGCATCACCTACACCGAGCTGGGCTCCATCGGCAGCTATGTCAGTGACGCGGCGGCACAGCAGGCGTGGAAAGCGCAGGCGGTGGCCATCCACTCCTATCTGGAATACCACAAGAAATACGGCTCTTCGGCCAACGCGCTGGTGTACACCCCCGTGGATCAGATCCCTTCCTCTGCCCGCAGCGCCATCCGCAGGGCAGTCTCTGAGGTTAAGGACGAGGTGCTGACCTGCAACGGCAGCGTCATCGATGCAGTGTGGTCGGCCAGCGCGGGGTACAACACCCAGACCGGCGTGTACGGCACCTGCTCCGGTCTGGATGCCTGGGGCACCGATGTGCCCTATCTGCAGAGCGTGGAAAGCCCCTACGAGGAGCAGTATCACAACCTGATGCGCCGGATCATCGGCAAGGATTACCGCTACATCGAGTATAACGACAGTAAGACCGGCCAGCCCTACGAGAGCGCCGACACCACCCATAAGGATCTGGGCGGCTTTGTCCAGTACAATACCTTTGTCTCGAACGGAAAGAGCTACCGCTACATCGGCCAGTTCGTTTCCTCCCGTTATTGCTTTGATTTCAGCGCGGACGAGAACGGAACCCCCTGCATGAACTACTATGGCTTCGGCCACGGTGTGGGCATGAGCCAGTGCGGCATGGTGGGCTATGCGCAGGAGCAGGGCATGGGCTACCGGGACATCCTGCGCCACTACTATACCGGCGTGTCCTTTGGTACGGTGGGCAGTGGCAGCTCGAACGGCGGCCTGTTCGGCTGGCTGTGGAGCCTGCTGGGACTGCAATAAATTTTGCACCGGAAAGCGCAGGAAATGCGGAAAAGCGCTTCTCAAACGGGACGAAATCTGGTATACTATTATAGTTTGTAAAAATGCGTCTGGGCGGCGGAATGGCCCAGTGAAGTGGAGAAGTCGGAATGCAGTTGGAGAAAGCAAAGGAAACAAAGCAGGACATGGAGCGCTGCCGCCTGCTGGCACAGCGCATTGCGGAGGAGCTGGCCCCGGCAACAGCTGCGGTGCTGAACGCCGAGACCCCGGCACTGGAAAAGGCCCTGCACCGGGCGGGCGTGGATGCCAACCCCTTTACAGTGGCTGCCCGGCAGGCAGACCTGCTGGTGGTGGAGGACCCCGCCTGGGTGGAGATGCCCGCGCAGCTGCCCGGACAGGTGCTGCTGGTGTTTACCGGCAGCAACGTGGCTGAGGGCTGGGCCGAGGAACTGGCCCGCCGGGGCTACTACCGGGATTTCTGCTGGCGCAGCCGGGGCCGTGCCCAGCAGTCGGCTCTGTACTGCACGGTCCAGCCTGCCACCGCCGAGATGATCGCGGGCTATGAGAAGGAGTTGGATCTCCTGCGTGACCGGATGGTGCGTGCCGAGCGCACCTGCAACGAGGAGGCTGCCCTCATTGAGCGGCTCCGCAGCGATCTTTCCCTGAGCCGCAGCCATGCCAAGAACCTGGAAAAGACCCTGAACGAGGTGACCAGCTCTACCTTCTGGAAGCTGACCTGGCCCATGCGGTATGTTGTCAGCAAGAGCCGCCAGATCTGGCACACCTTCCCGCTTTTCGTCCTGCTGGGGGAGCTGCGCCGGGACGGCATCTCGGGAGTGCGGGAGCACGCCCGCGCCAGGCGGGAATATGCCGCCCTCTTCCCGGGGAACCTCCTGCGGGCCGACCGCTTTGCCCCGGTGGAGCTGCTGGTCAGGCAGGCAAACGATCAGCCTGCCGGTCCCAAGATCAGCATCGTGGTGCCCCTGTACAACACCCCGCTGGATTTCCTGGACGAGATGCTGGATTCCGTGGTGAACCAGACCTACAAGAACTGGGAGCTCTGCTGCGTGGATGCCGGTAAGGACGAGGCCGTAGGCCAGCATGTGCAGGCCCGTGCGAAGGCCGATGCACGCATCCGGTATCAGAAGCTGGAAAAGAATGAGCTGATCCCCGGCAACACCAACAAGGGCTTTGAGATGGCCACCGGTGAGTATATCGCCCTGCTGGACCACGATGACCTGCTGCATCCCTGCGCCCTGTGGTACGCGGCCAGGGCCATTGCCGAGCAGAAGGCCGACTTTGTCTACACCGACGAGGCGACCTTTGAGGGGAAGCCGGAGCATGTGGTGCTCTACCACTTCAAGCCCGACTTCATGCTGGACAACCTCCGCTCCAATAACTACATCTGCCACCTGACCGTGTTCAGCCGCGCCCTGATGGAGCGGGCCGGCGGCGGCGAGCGGATGGAGTACAACGGCAGCCAGGATTACGAGCTGTTCCTTCGCCTGACGGAGCAGGCTGAGAAGATCGTTCACATTCCCCATGCCCTGTATTACTGGCGCTCCAGCCCCGGCAGCACGGCGGCGGATATCTCCGCCAAGACCTACTGCATCGACGCAGGCATTGCGGCCCTCAAGGCCCACTATGCCCGCTGCGGGATCGCTGTGGACGATGTTGCCCTCATCCCCGGCACCCCGGGCTATTACAAGACCGATTACACCATTGAGCACCCGGGCCGGGTGAGCATCCTCATCCCCACCTGCGACCACATCCGGGATCTGGAGCTCTGCGTGGATTCCATCTATGCCCGCACCACCTACCCGGATTTTGAACTCATCCTTATCGAGAACAACAGCAAGCAGCCCGAGACCTTCCGCGCCTACGAGCGGATGCAGAAGGAACACCCGGACAACCTCAAGGTCGTGACCTGGGAGGGCAAGGGCTTCAATTACAGCGCCCTGAACAACTTTGGCGAGCAGTATGCCACCGGCGAATACCTGCTGCTGCTCAACAACGATACTGAGGTCATCACCCCCAACTGGCTGGAGGAAATGGTCATGTACGCCCAGCAGAAGCGGGTGGGCTGTGTGGGTGCAAAGCTGCTTTACCCCGATGACACCATTCAGCACGCTGGCATCGGCTTTGGCATCGGCGGCGTGGCGGGCCACCTGCACAAGTATTTTCCGGCGGCATCCGATGGCTACATGGGGCGGCTGAACTATGTGCAGGATGTTTACGGCGATACCGCCGCCTGCCTGCTCATCCGCAGAGAGATCTATGATGAGATGAACGGCCTGGACGAGAGCTATGCCGTGGCCTTCAACGATGTGGATTTCTGTGTCCGTGTGCGGGAGGCGGGCTACACCAACGTGTTTACCCCCTTTGCCCAGCTCTACCACTACGAGAGCAAGAGCCGCGGCACCGAGGACAACCCCGAAAAGCAGAAGCGCTTCCAGGGCGAGGTGCTCCGCTTCCAGGCCCGCTGGGGAGACCTGCTGGCCGCGGGTGATCCCTGCACCAACCCCAACTTTGATATCCAGCGTGAGGACTTCGCGCTGAAGATCCTGCCTTTGGAGTGAATTGATGAAACTCTCTGCTTGTATTGTTGTTTACAACGGCTATGACGAGGCGCTGAAGGCGGCGCAGACGGTGCTACACTGCACACGCCGCTACCCGGTGACCCTGTATCTGGTGGACAATGCCAGCCCGGACGGCAGCGGCAAAAAGCTGGAGCAGGCCGTGGCGGACGGCCTGCTGGCAGCAGGTCCGGGCCAGCAGGTGGTGGTGCACTGCCGCACCGAGAACGGCGGCTTTGGCACCGGCCACAATATGATCCTGCCCGAGCTGGACAGCGATTTCCATTTTATCCTCAATCCGGATATCCAGCTGACCGCTGATACCCTGAGTGATCTGGCCGACTGGATGGCCGCCCACCCGGATGCCGTGATGGCCCGGCCCTCGCTGGTGTTCCCGGACGGTAAGCCCCAGCAGCTGCCCCTGCGCCGGTGCGCCCTGCGGCCCATGCTCTACCGCCAGCTGCCCCGGCTCAGCTTCTGGAAAGGCCAGAACGACCACTACCTGATGCTGGATGAGGACCTGACCAGGCCCATCGAGATCGAGTTCTGCACCGGCAGCTTTTCTGGTGTGCGCACCAGCACCTTCAAGGCGGTGGGCGGCTTTGACGAGAGCTACTTCATGTATGTGGAGGATGCGGACCTTACCCAGAAGATGCGCACCCGGGGCAAGGTGTATCTGGTGCCCCAGTATACCGCCATCCACGCCTGGCACCGCGCTGCCCACCGGGATCTCAAGCCCGCCCTCTGGCAGACGGGAAACCTGCTGAAGTATTTCCATAAGTGGGGCTTCAAGTGGTAAGAAACGCTCCACCATCGCGATGTGCTGCCGCCGTGGGCGGCTGAACGGTTCTGTTTGACGGACTGTTCCGGAAAAAATTCTGGAACAGGCCGTTTTTTCTTGCTTTTTTTTCGATTTGAGAGTAGAATAAGGTGTAAAACTATCTGATGCCGCCCCGCGCGGCCAGAACTTTTACCCTGTAACTTTGTTGACAGCGGACGCAGCTCCGCTTTGAATATTACGAGGTGAGCGTTTCACCCCGTATAGCTGCACAACTTTTTCAATACAAATAAAGGAGTGCACAAATTATGAAAGGCATTATTCTGGCCGGCGGTGCCGGCACCCGGCTTTATCCGTTGACGATGGTCACCAGCAAGCAGCTGCTGCCTGTCTACGATAAGCCCATGATCTACTATCCTCTGTCCACCCTCATGCTGGCGGGCATTCAGGATATCCTGATCATCTCCACCCCCACTGATACGCCGCGCTTTGAGGCGCTGCTGGGCGATGGCAGCCAGTATGGCATCCATCTGCAATATAAGGTCCAGCCCTCTCCCGATGGTCTGGCACAGGCCTTTATTCTGGGCGAAGAGTTCATCGGCGACGACTGCTGCGCCATGATCCTGGGCGACAACATCTTCTACGGCAACGGCTTCTCCAAGATCCTCAAGACTGCCGCCGCCAATGCAGAGACCAAGGGCCGCTGCACTGTGTTCGGCTACTATGTGCAGGACCCCGAGCGCTTCGGCATCGTGGAATTTGACCAGAACGGCAAGGTGCTGAGCGTGGAAGAAAAGCCCGAGCACCCGAAGAGCAATTACGCCATCACCGGCCTGTACTTCTACAACAAGGAAGTGGTCCAGATGGCAAAGCAGGTCAAGCCCTCTGCCCGCGGTGAGCTGGAGATCACGACCCTGAACGATATGTACCTGAAGAAGGACGAGCTGGATGTCCAGCTGCTGGGCCGCGGTTTTGCATGGCTGGACACCGGCACGATGGAGAGCCTGGTGGATGCCGCCGACTTTGTCCGCATGGTCGAGAAGCGTCAGGGCATCAAGATCAGCGCCCCCGAAGAGATCGCCTTCAAGTACGGCTGGATCGACCGCGAGACCCTGCTGGAGAGCGCTTCCCGTTATGGTAAGAGCCCCTACGGCCAGCACCTCAAGAACGTGGCCGATGGAAAACTGAGATATTGATGCAGGAGGGGAATCACCCATGAAAATCATCGTCACCGGCTGCAAGGGCCAGCTTGGCACCGAGATCATCAAGCAGCTGCGGGAGGGCCGCAGCGAGATCGGCCCCATTCCCGAAAAGCTGATGAACGCCACCGTGATCCCGGTGGATCTGCCGGAGCTGGACATCTCCAACTATAAGATGGTGGATGACTTCATCCGCCGCCAGCGCCCGGATGTCATCATCAACTGCGCCGCCTACACCAACGTGGACGGCTGCGAGGTAAACCACGACGCAGCCTTCAAGGCAAACGCTCTGGGCCCCCGCAATCTGGCACAGGCCGCCGAAAAGACCGGTGCCCGCCTGGTGCATGTCTCCACGGACTATGTGTTCTCCGGCCGTGAGAACGGCGGCATTGCACAGGACGAGGCCACCATCCCCGGCCCCATCAGCGCCTACGGCTCCACCAAGCTCATGGGCGAAAAGTATGTGGAGCAGTTCTGCCACCGCCACTTCATCGTCCGCACGGCATGGCTGTACAGCTACTACGGCAAGAACTTCGTCAAGACCATCGTCAACGCCGGCCGGAAATTCGGCAAGCTGGAGGTGGTCAACGACCAGTGCGGCAACCCCACCAACGCGGTTGACCTGGCCCATGAGCTGCTGCAGCTCTGCGTGACCCATGAGTACGGCCTGTATCACTGCACCGGTGAGGGCATCTGCTCCTGGTACGATTTTGCTTCCGAGATCATCCGCCTGTCTGGTGTGGATGCCTCTGTGGCTCCCTGCACCAGCGAGGAGTACAAGGCAAAGCATCCCGAAAGCGCCGACCGCCCCAAGTGGAGCGCACTGGACAACCGGATGCTCCGCTGCACCGTGGGCAACGATGTGCGGGACTGGAAAGAGGCCCTGGCCTGCTTCTTTGAGCACTGGGACGGCGAGAACGGAATGAAGTAAAGGTCAATTAAACCCCTCAGTCTCGCTTCGCTCGACAGCTCCCCTAATAGGGGAGGTGGCAATGCGAAGCATTGACGGAGAGGTTGTACAGAGGAAAAAGTCTGAAATGCAGGAGAGTAGTATGAAAAAATATCTGATCACCGGCTGCGCCGGTTTTATCGGCTCCAACTTTGTCCACTATATGCTCAAGAAGTACCCCGAGATCCTGCTGGTCAACCTGGATAAGCTGACCTATGCCGGCAATCTGGAGAACCTGAAGGACGTGGAGGGTGACCCCCGCCATGTGTTCGTGCAGGGCGACATCTGCGACAAGGAGCTGGTGGAGAGCCTGTTTGCAAAGTACGATTTCGATTATGTCATCAACTTTGCCGCTGAGAGCCATGTGGACCGTTCCATCAAGAACCCCGAGATCTTTGTCCAGAGCAACGTCATGGGTACCGTGAACCTGCTGCAGCGTGCCAAGGAAGCCTGGTACGATGCCGATGCCAAGACCTGGAAGGAAGGCAAGAAGTACCTGCAGGTCTCCACCGATGAGGTCTACGGCGCTCTGGGTGCCGAGGGCTTCTTCATGGAGACCACCCCGCTGTGCCCCCACAGCCCCTATTCCTCCTCCAAGGCCAGCGCTGATATGTTCGTTATGGCATTCCACGATACCTACGGTATGCCCATCAACATTACCCGCTGCTCCAACAACTACGGTCCCTATCAGTTCCCTGAAAAGCTGATCCCCCTGATGATCAACAACGTCAAGCACCACAAGCAGCTGCCTGTCTACGGTGACGGTATGCAGATCCGCGACTGGCTGTACGTTGAGGATCACTGCAAGGCCATCGATATGGTCTGCAACGGCGGCAAGATCGGCGAGGTCTACAATGTGGGCGGCCACAACGAGCGTCCCAACATCTTCATCGTCAAGACCATCATCGAGCAGCTGCACGACCGCCTGAAGGACGACGGCATCAGCGAGGATCTGATCAAGCACGTTGCCGACCGTTTGGGCCACGACCGCCGCTACGGCATCGACCCCACCAAGATCAAGAACGATCTGGGCTGGTACCCCGAGACCCCGTTCGAGAAGGGCATCGTCCTGACCATCGACTGGTATCTCGACCACGAGGAGTGGATGGAGCACATCACCAGCGGCAACTATCAGAAATACTACGAGGAAATGTACAAGAATAAGTAAGTTCTTGTTCGGTATATTGAAAAAGAGGGAACGTCCATCCGCAGACTGTTCGTAAAACAGTATTCAACAAATGACACGGCAACTGGATGTCAGGATTGGTTACGGTTCACTCCGCTGGGTCTAAAAAGCAAAAAGTCCCATGCCCGCACCGCCAAAGTGCTGGGCATGGGACTTTTTGCGTCTGGGAACGGTACACCTCTATCGAGGTGTAACATACTGGACTTTGTACCAAAATCGTGTGCCAAAGGAGATTGTGCTCCTTTGGAATTTCCGTCATCATAGAGGAAAGAAACAATCTATTAACTTTCCCATGCAGCAACAATGCTTCTTTCTGGGTTTTGAGGATCAATAGTCACCTTTATAGGTGTTCCCTTGCTCACGAGAGGATTGAACCAAAACCAATGGGACTGTCCATAATAAGTGTCTTTTCCAATCTTATATTGGTACCGGATCACCCAAGGATAAATTACATCTTCATCAGCAAGGTGATAGGTACTCATGTGGAATTTTATGTGAACCCTTTTTACTGCAGTAACTTTTCCGGAAACAATCTTTCCGTTTTTCAGCAGGTCTGCTTTGCGGATGTCTGTAATCCATGCTACCCCGATAATTGCGATAGCAATAAGCCACGCAGCTATGAGTGCCCCGATTCCAACTTGCTTATAGGCGATAGAAATCAGAAAAGCAACAAAAATCCCAACAGCACCAAGAATATGGAGCAAATCTTTAGAAAAGAACTTATGGATTTTTTTCATGGAGAGACACTTCCTTCCACGAGGTTTTGTTACACTTGGAATACGGATAAACCGGGAAGAAGATTGCGGTCATGCCGGAAAGATTTCTCAGCCCAAACTGATCCCCATGCGTTTTGCAACGGTGAGGAGCTCGCAGCCCTCGGGGATATTGCGGGTCTTACCGGCGATATCCTCCAGACGGTTGGAGATAACGTGATTGTTCACGAGAGCCACCGTAACGCCGTACTGCTCGATCTCCACCAGCTTGGCGGCGTAGCTGCCGAACTGGGTAGCCAGCACGCGGTCATAGGCGCTGGGGCTGCCGCCGCGCTGCATGTGGCCCGGGATGCAGACCCGGGTCTCCATGCCGGTCTTTTTCTGGACGGCGGCGGCAATGCGGTTGGTGGCGGTGGTGTAACCGGCCTCGGCGCGCTTGGCGGTCCACTCCTTGCGCTTCAGCTTGGCCTCGTCCACGTTCATGGCACCCTCGGCCACAGCGATGATGGAGAAGTTGGAGCCGCGCTTTGCCCGGCGCTCCACGGCCTCGCAGACGCGGTCGATGTCGTAGGGCTGCTCGGGCAGCAGGATGATATCCGCGCCGCCTGCAATGCCGGAGTAGAGGGTCAGCCAGCCGGCCTTGTTGCCCATGATCTCGATGCACATCACGCGGCTGTGGCTGCCGGCGGTGGTGTGGATGCGGTCGATGACTTCGGTGGCAATGTCCACAGCGGTGTGGAAGCCAAAAGTCACATCGGTGCCGTAGATATCGTTGTCGATGGTCTTGGGCAGACCGATGATGTTCAGGCCCTCCTGCGAGAGCAGGTTGGCGGTTTTATGGGTGCCGTTGCCGCCCAGGCAGAGCAGGCAGTCCAGCTTTGCGTCCTTGTAGGTCTTTTTCATGGCCGCGACCTTATCAATCTTGTCATCCTCGACCACGCGCATCAGCTTGAAGGGGGTGCGCTTGGTGCCCAGAATGGTGCCGCCCAGTGTCAGGATGCCGCGGAAGTCATCCTCGCACATCTCCTTGTATTCGCCGTTGATCAGGCCGTGGTAGCCGTTCAGGATGCCCACGATCTCCACATTATCACCCATCCGGGCATACAATGCCTTTGCCACGCCGCGAATGGTTGCGTTCAGGCCCGGGCAGTCGCCGCCGGAGGTCAGGATGCCAACACGTTTTTTCATCTCACAAATCCCTCGTTTCCTCTTGATCTTTCCCGCCGCAGAGCAGGGGATATCTGGTACTATAAGAGTATTCCCAAAGGGGAAATGTGTCAAGAAAAAATTTTGTAAAAAGAAAAAAGAGACACACCGAAGTATGTCTCTTTTTCGATCGGAGCAGCGGGATTTGAACCCACGGCCTCCTCGTCCCGAACGAGGCGCGCTACCAACTGCGCTATGCCCCGAAAATACCGCAGCCGGAAGGCGACTGCGGTTTTCTGGTTGGGGATGAGAGAATCGAACTCCCACAAGTAGAGTCAGAGTCTACCGCACTACCACTATGCAAATCCCCATCATTCTGTTGTCGTCAGCTTTGAACCTCGCCGCTGACAAGGGATATTATACTATACGGCCCGGGTCTTGTCAACACTTTTTTTGAGATTTTTCGCCTGAGCAGAAAATGCCAAAAACTTTCTCTTTCCGGCAAAGTATGTTAGAATAGAGCCACTAAGATTCAGGAGGATATTTTTATGCTGAAACGTCTGCGCGCAAAGCATCCCGTCGGGTTCTGCGTTTTATCCGAGGTGCTGTTTCTGGGCAGCCTGCTGCTGGCATCCTATCTCATTGTGTTTGCACTGGTGCTTTTGGGGGTGGATCTGGAACGGGTGGACTCCTACTTCCTCAGCGCCGTGCAGGAGGCGGTGGGCATGGTGGTGGCGTTGGTCATTCTGGGCCGCACCGGTAAGATGTACCTGCTCCGCCGCCGGGGCAGCGGCTTTTTCAATGGGCTGCTGGTGGGAATGTATCCGCTGGTGCTCATCGGTTACAGCCTGTATACCAAGCTGATGTTCGGGATGCCCGAGGATGGCCAGCTGCAGCCTGCGTTCAGCATCTTCAGCTTCTTTTTGAGCATGGCACTGGTGGGCGTGGCGGAGGAGTTCATCTTCCGCGGGGTCATTGCCCAGAGCCTGCTGGAGCGTTTCGGCACCGGCAGGGCGGGGGTCTGGAAAGCCTGTCTGCTGTCGGGCCTGCTGTTTGGCGCGGCCCACCTGACCAATCTGCTGTCCAGCGCTCCCTTCGGTGTGCTGATGCAGTGTGTCTTTGCGGCATCGCTGGGCACGCTGTTCGCAGCCATCTATTTCCGCACCGGCAACCTGTGGGTCACGGTGTTCCTGCACGGGGCCATGGACATTGCCTCTATGCTGGTGGGCGGCCTGTACGGCACGGAGGACGTGGCCGAGAGCATTTCGGGCTATGATGCCAGCATGATGCTCTCGATCCTGATCTATCTTATCCCGACTCTCTTCCTGCTGCGCAAAAAGAAGATCGGCGAGGTGGCGCTCTACTTTGGCCGGGACTGCGCCCCGGCAGCTGCTCCGGCCCCGGAGGAAAACGGGGAACGGCTCCGGTAAGCCCTCTTGCCTTTTGAAACAAAAAGGATTACAATCAGTCAAGGCAAACCGAGAGACAAATACTTCGATTCGGAGGAGAAGATATTATGGCATGTACAACGCTTCTGGTTGGTAAAAACGCATCCTATGACGGCTCCACCATGATCGCCCGCAACGACGATTCCGGTTCCGGCCATTTCACAGCAAAGAAATTCGTGGTGGTCCAGCCCGAGGAGCATCCGGCGGTCTACCGCTCGGTGCTGTCCCATGTGGAGATCCCGCTGCCCGGTGACCCCATGCGGATGACCGCCATGCCCAACGCCGTGGAGGGCAAGGGGATCTGGGCCGCAGCCGGTGTCAATGCAGCCAATGTCGGCATGACCGCCACCGAGACCATCACCTCCAACCCCCGCGTGCTGGGCGCTGACCCGCTGGTGGTGTACCAGCCTGCCAGGGGGGAGCAGCCCGAGGTGCCCGGCGGCATCGGCGAGGAGGACATCGTCTATCTGGTGCTGCCCTACATCCACACCGCCCGCGAGGGCGTGGAGCGGCTGGGCAAGCTGCTGGAGACCTACGGTACTTACGAGATGAACGGCATTGCGTTCCAGGATGTGAACGAGATCTGGTGGCTGGAGACCATCGGCGGCCATCACTGGATGGCACGCCGTGTGCCCGATGACAGTTATGTGGTGATGCAGAACCAGCTGGGCATTGATGCCTTTGATCTGGACGATGCCTTTGGCGCGCAGGAAAACTATCTCTGTTCGGCTGACCTGAGGGAGTTCATTGCAAAGTATCACCTCGACCTGGCACAGGACGGCGTGTTCGACCCTCGTGCCGCCTTTGGCAGCCACACCGATTCCGACCACGTTTACAACACGCCTCGCGCCTGGTACATGCTGCGTACCCTGAACCCCACCACCTGGGTCTGGGATGGCCCCGATGCCGACTATACCCCGGCTTCCGACGACCTGCCCTGGTGCATGGTACCGGAGAAGAAGATCACCCCCGAGGATGTGAAATATGTGCTGTCCAGCCATTATCAGGGCACGCCGTACGATCCGTATGCAAGCTACGGTGCCAGAGAGAACCGGGGCGTTTACCGCTCCATCGGCATCAACCGCAACGACTTTGTGGCGCTGATTCAGCTGCGGCCTGATCTGCCCGCCGACCTGCAGGCAGTGGAGTGGGTGGCCTACGCCTCCAATGCCCTGAACGCCATGGTGCCCTTCTACGCCAATGTGGAGACGACCCCGGCCTATCTGGCCGGCACCACCGGTGAGGTGTCCACCGACAGCTTCTACTGGGTCAGCCGGATGATCGCTGCGATGGCGGATGCTTCCTATGGCAAGTCGGTGTTCCATGTCGAGCGCTATGAGCTGGGGGTGCTCTCCGCCTGCCGTGCCCTGCTGAATCAGTATGACGCAAAGCAGCTGGCCGAGACCGATCCCGCCCGCCGCGCCGCCCTGCGCCAGGAGGCCAACGAGGCCCTGGCCGCTGAGGTCAAGGCCCGCGCCGCCGACACGCTGGATAAGGTGCTGTTTGAGCTGAGCAGCAATATGAAGAACGCATATTCCCGTTCGGATATGTGATATTTGAACGATATAATCCATCTGGTAGAAATAAGAATGCCCTGTACCATGCAAAACGGTACAGGGCATTGTTGTTTTGAAAGATAATTTAAGCGGCCAGAGCGGTCTTGATGGCGTTCATCACGGCATCGCTGTTCTCACAGCACACCATGACCACTTCGCCGGTGGGGACAGTGGCCACCTTGGCGGAGGCGGCGATCTGATACTGATCCTCGAGGTAGTGCTCCATCGTCTGCTGCTGGTTCTGGATATAGGCATCCATTGCGTCCACGACCTCCTGCGTCTTGCCCTCAGCAGGCTTGACGATGGCAACGCCGTAGCTCTGCACCATCATGGCAGAGAGGGAGGCGGCAAGATCGGTGTAGCTGCCCTCGGGCAGGTCCAGCAGGGGGAGCAGCATGTTCTGGATCTCATCGTTCAGGTCCTCCGCCGGATAGCTGGCGCTGTAGCCGTACTGGGCGGTGAACTTGCCGTCCTCTGCCGGGGAGAAGATCATATAATAATCATTGTCCTCGGCTTCCCGGGCATCGTGGATGATCTGGGTGTAGTCTTTGGGGGTGGTATCTTTTTTGCTGCCGCAGCCGGTGAACACCAGCAGGGCACAGCCAAGAGCCAGCAGCGCGGCAAGAATGCGTTTTTTCATGGTCGTAGTTCCTTTCGTCTGACAAAGGCAGGGTGATCGTGATCAGTCTGCCCGCCTTTGGGGGCGTTTATGCAGCCGCTGAACGGCGGCCTTGTATCAGGAATACGGCCCGGTCGGCCGGAAGATTGCACGGCAGTTGTAACAGTTCTGTGAACGGCTTACAGCTGCAGCGCTTCCAGATCACCATGGTTGACCGGAGTAGAAAGGATGATCTGGGTGCTGGTGGTGCCCAGCTTCTGGAACTGCAGGATCAGGTGCTCCAGCTGGGGCATGCTGCCGCAGCTGACCTTGATGAGGAAGGTGTAGGCACCGGTAACATGGTAGCACTGCAGCACCTCCTTGCTGTTCTGCATCAGCTCCACCAGCTCGTCCCGATGGCTGGGTGTGACGGACAGGCTGATGAGCGCGTCCACATAGACACGGTCTGCCGGGCGGTTCAGCACCACGGTGTAGCCGCTGATGATGCCGTCGGTCTCCAGCTTGTGGATGCGGCTGGAAACAGCCGGGCTGGTCAGTGCCACCTGCTCGGCGATCTCCTTGACGGGCATCCGGGCATTTTTTGCGAGAAGGGAGAGGATCTTGCGGTCTAAATCGTCCATGAGAAAGGTCTCCTTTTATGTTTTTGTTGAATTGTACAAAAATTTTTAAAAGTAAAGTTTTACTGTTGTCGCAATCGCATAAACTGCGGAAAAACTCGCTTTTGTGTTTTCTGTGTTAATTATATAAAGTTTTGATCGAAATGTAAAGTGCTAAATTAAAGCAAATGCCAAAAATTTTGTTTGACAAGAAAAGAAAAAAGCGTATAATACATATCGCAGGGCACGGTAAGCGCCAAAGACTGCGCAAAAACACGTTGTTTCTCAAGTGCCTGCATTTGAATTGCGATTCCCAACTTTATATACTTTCCCACCCCTCTATACACAAAAACCCGCTGCCAGGCGGGTTTTTGTGTTTGTTGGGGATTTTTTTATTTGTTCGAGACGATAGGACGGCGGGGAGTTTCCCAAAGCAAGTGTCCGGAGGGTGGGACCCGACTGCCGTCAGGCAGTTGGGCGGGGGATGGAATGCCCTGCAACGGCAACGACCGCCGCCAGTGGCGGATACAGGGAGTTGCTGTTGGGGCCGCGGCCAGCAAGACGCAAGCAACGCGCAGCGGATGCTGGGAGCCGCAACCCGAATTCGCGTCCGGAGAGCAGATGCTTAAACTAAATATCCTTCAAAACAGTGCAGGTCCTCGGTTTTGACGATGCCTTCCAGATAGAGCCCGTCCTCCCGGTACTCCTCCACCTGCACGCTGCCCCGCTCCCGCATGGGGGCGGCCAGGCCCAGCTTATCATAGGGCAGCAGCACCCGGATGGTGTGCACCCGGTCACTGAGCAGCTCGTCCAGCTTTTTCAGCAGGGCATCCAGACCGTAGCCGGTCTTGGCGCTGGTCAACAGGATGTCCGGGTCAAAGTTCAGGGCATTGGGCTTGTCACACTTGTTGTAAACGGTCAGGCGGGGGATGTCGGCACAGTCCAGCCCGTCCAGGACCTCATCGGTAACGGCCAGCTGCTCTTCCCGCTGGTCGTCGCCCGCGTCCGCCACCCGCACGATGACATCAGACCATGCGGCTTCCTCCAGCGTGGATTTGAAGGCCTCCACCAGATTGTGGGGCAGGCGGGAGACAAAGCCGACCGTGTCCACCAGCAGAACGGCCATGCCGCTGGGCAGAACCAGCTTCCGGCTGGTGGGGTCCAGGGTGGCAAACAGCATGTCGGCCTCGGCTACGCTGGGGCCGCACAGGGCATTCATCAGGCTGGATTTGCCCACGTTGGTGTAACCCACAAGGCTGACCACCGGCATTCCGGTCTTGGCCCGGGCCTTGCGGCTCTCGCCCCGGCGCTTTTCCATCTCGGCCAGCTTTTCGGCCAGTGCGTCGATGCGGGCGTGGACGTGGCGGCGGTCCAGCTCCAGCTTGGTCTCACCGGCACCACGGCGGGCACCACCGCCGCCGCCGCCACCGCCGCCCTGGCGGCTCAGGCTCTCGCCCATTCCCTGCAGGCGGGGCAGACGGTAGCGCAGAAGCGCCAGCTCGGTCTGCAGCTTGCCCTCGTTGGTCACGGCGCGGCTGCGGAAAATTTCCAAAATCAGCATGGTGCGGTCAATGACCTCCATGCCGCCCAGCGCCGTGGAGATGTTGCGGATCTGGCTGCCGGTCAGCTCGCCGTCAAACACGGCACACTCGGCACCCAGCTCCCCGGCGGCAGCGGCGGCCTCCTCCAGCTTGCCGCTGCCCAGCACGATGCCGGTCTCGGGGGTCTGCCGCTTCTGGGTCACGGATGCCACAGCCTCCATGTGGTTGGCCTCGCAGAGTGCAGCCAGCTCGTTCAGGCTGCGCTCACAGTCCCATAGCCCCTGATCCAGGGCCAGTAAGATGACCTTTGTGGGGGGCGTTTCTACTAAAATGTCATAAAGTTCGCTCAAAATAAACCTCTCAGTTCTTCGTAATGTTCTCTTGTCAATGCGTAGCACCTGCAGGCAACCGGTGTGCCGTCAAATTTGTGGTAGACAGAATCGTGGTCGTAGACAAAGCCGGCTTTCTGCTGGACCCGGCCGCTGGCAGGATTTTCAAACGCATGGCAGCAGGCTAGCCAGCTACTATCTGTATTTTTGAACCAGTATTCTACAACTGCTTTTAGCGCTTCGGTGGTAAAGCCTTTGTTCCACCAGGCCTTGCCGATGCAGTAGCCGACCTCCCACACGCCGTTCGTGTGATCGAAGCCGGGCCAGGGGTCACGCTCCGGCTCGGCGGAACTGGATGTGAACACGCTGATGGAGCCAAACACTTGCCTGGTGGATTTTTCCACGATGGCCCACTGGTAGTAATCTCCATTGGGGTAGAGCAGTGCCCATGCGGTCAGCAGTTCCCGGGTCTCGTCCACGTTTTTGTGGGGCTCCCACCGCAGCCAGCGGGTTACGTCCGGGTCGTTGGCCCAGTTGGCGTACATCATGGGGGCATCCTCCGGGGTCAGCGGGCGCAGAAGCAACCGCTCCGTTTCGATCGTTTGTGTGCCTGCATGGCGCATGATACATCTCTCCTCACATGTAAAAGTTACGCATAGGATAGCACAAAACTGCCCTGCCTGCAAGCTGTGGCACGAAAAAACGCTTGACAAGAGGCGAAACTTTATTAAACTGAAGAATATAGAGCTTATTTGTGAGATGCGAGGAAGTATATATGATGAACATCCGCGAACTGTTACAGACCCGCCCCCTGCTTTTTGATGGTGCCATGGGTACTTATTATAAGGCGGCTCCCGGGGCGGAGTGCGAGCAGGCCAACCTGACCGACCCGGCGGGGGTGCTGGCTGTCCACCGGGAGTATCTGGCGGCAGGGGCTGATGCCGTCAAGACGAATACCTTCAGCTTGCCCCGGCTGGCGGCGGCACACGCGCCCGGCTGGGAACAGCTGGCGCAGGCAGGCTGGCAGCTGGCTGTGCAGGCTGCAGAGGAGACGGGTGCCGCCGTTTTTGCCGACCTCGGTCCGGCTCCGGATACCGAGGCAGTTCCGGCGGGGCAGGTATATACGGCTGTGGCAAAGCAGTTCGCGGCGCTGGGGGCCAGAAATTTCCTGTTCGAGACCCTGAGCTCCGATGCGGGCCTTCTGGATGCCGTGGGGGCCATCAAGGCGGAAGTGCCGGATGCCTTTGTGATGGTGTCCTTTGCGGTCCTGCCCGACGGCTACACCCGGGAGGGCATGTACTGCAAAGACCTTGCCCGGCGGATGCAGGAAAGCGGCATCGTGGATGTCGTGGGCCTGAACTGCGTGTCGGCACCCGGTGCCATGCGCACACTGGCAAAGCAGCTGGGGGGCACGCTGCCCCTGTCGGTCATGCCCAACGCGGGTTATCCCGTTGTCACCCGGACGCAGGTGAAGTATCAGGGCAGGCCGGAGTACTTTGCAAGGGAGCTGGGCCGTCTGGCCGCCGAGGGCACGGTTCAGATCCTGGGCGGCTGCTGCGGCACCACTCCTGCCCACATTGCCGCCCTGCGGGCAGAGTTGGACAGCCTGCCCGTGGTGGAAAAAACGACTCCGACAGAAGAGTTTTCCACCGTGAAGGAACAGACGGTGGAAAACGAGGACGCTTTTCTGCGCAAGCTGAACGCAGGGGAAAAGGTCATTGCCATTGAGCTGGATTCTCCCCGCAATGCGGACCTGACCGGTTATCTGGAAGGGGCAAAAAAGCTGCAGGCGGCGGGCGCTGATCTGCTGACCATTGCCGACTGCCCCATTGCACAGGCCCGGATGGATTCCTCTCTGGTGGCCTGCCGGGTCCACCGGGAGCTGGGGCTGTGCACCCTGCCCCACATGACCTGCCGCGACCGCAACCTGAACGCCACCAAGGCCCTGCTGCTGGGCCTGTATGCCGAGGGCGTGCGGGAGATGCTGGCCATCACCGGTGACCCCATCCCCACGGCAGAGCGGGACGAGGTGAAGAACGTTTACCAGTTCAACTCCCGCAAGCTGGCCCAGTACATCGTCTCGCTGGCAGGGGAAGGCCGGGAGATGCCCGGCCCTATGACCGTGTTCGGTGCCCTGAATCTGAACGCCCGCAACTTTGATGTGGAGCTGCGCCGGGCAAAGGAGAAGCTGGAAAACGGCATGAGCGGCTTTCTGACCCAGCCGGTGCTCTCGGCACAGGCGGTGGAAAACCTGAAAAAGTCCCGGGAGACGCTGGGGGCCGATGCGAAGATCCTGGCCGGTATCATGCCGGTGGTCAGCCAGCGCAACGCCATCTTCATGGAGAACGAGATCAACGGCATCCATGTGGAGGACTGGATCATTGAAAAGTTTGCCGGGCTCGACCGTGCCCAGGGCGAGGAGCTGGGTCTTGCCATCTCGCTGGAAATGGCAAAGGCCGCCCTGCCGTATGCGGACGGCCTCTACCTGATGACCCCCTTCAACCGGGTGGCCCTGATGGAGCGGCTGATCGGCAGATTGAAGCAGGAAGTTCTCGGAGCATATTGACAAAACGCCAAAAAAACGTTATATTCTTTGTATAAATGCAACGAGAAAGAGTGTGCGCGGCAAACCGCCTTGCAGAGAGCCGGGGGCAGGTGAGAGCCCGGCAGGTAAGCGCTGCGCACTGTCGCTTTTGAGCAGGGGCGGTGAAGCCAGTAGCCGCCCTCGGAGCTGCCCCACGTTACCGGGGCATCAAGGGGCACGGGCTGTGTTTGCAGCCGGTGCAATTTGGGTGGTACCGCGGTATGTAGTTTACAGCCGTCCCATGGAACGTTCCGTGGGGCGGCTTTTTTCGTCCCACTCATCACATTTTTGGGAGGATACAATGAAAGAACTCGCAAAACAGTACGATCCCAGCCAGGTGGAAGACCGCATCTACCAGTTCTGGCAGGACGGCGGCTACTTCCACACGGAAGCGGACCCCGACAAGAAGCCTTACACCATCGTCATGCCCCCTCCGAACGTGACCGGCCAGCTCCACATGGGCCATGCGCTGGATAACACCATGCAGGATGTGCTCATCCGCACCAAGCGGATGCAGGGCTATGCCGCCCTGTGGGTGCCCGGCACCGACCACGCATCCATCGCCACCGAGGCCAAGGTCGTGGAGGCCATGCGTGCCGAGGGCCTGACCAAGGAGATGGTGGGCCGCGACGGATTCCTGGAGCGCGCCTGGGACTGGAAGACCAAGTACGGCAACCGCATCGTCAGCCAGCTGAAAAAGCTGGGCACCAGCTGTGACTGGCAGCGGGAGCGCTTTACCATGGACGAGGGCTGCTCGGATGCCGTCAAGGAAGTGTTTGTGCGCCTGTACGACAAGGGCCTGATCTACCGCGGCAACCGGATGGTCAACTGGTGCCCCCACTGCAACACCTCCATCTCGGATGCTGAGGTGGAGTACGAGGAAAAGGACGGCAATTTCTGGCACCTGCTCTACCCGGTCAAGGAGACCGGCGAGATGCTGGAGCTGGCAACCACCCGCCCCGAGACCATGCTGGGTGATACCGCTGTTGCCATCAACGGCGAGGACCCCCGCTATGCCCATCTCCACGGCTGCCATGTTGTCCTGCCCCTGCTGAACAAGGAGATCCCCATCGTCTGCGACGAGCACGCTGATATGACCAAGGGCACCGGTGTCGTCAAGATCACCCCCGCCCACGACCCCAACGACTTTGAAGTGGGTCTGCGCCATGATCTGCCCATCGTCCGGGTGTTTACCTACGACGGCCACATGACCGGTGCTGCCGATAAGGCCGCTGCCGATGCACTGTTTGCCGCAGGCAAGAACACCGTGAATGAGCCCGAGGTGCTGGACTGCGGCAAGTACGCCGGCATGACCACCCTCGAGGCCCGCAAGGCCATTCTGGCAGACCTGAAGGAGGGCGGCTTCCTGAAGGAGATCGAGCCCCTGAAGCACGAGGTCGGCACCTGCTACCGCTGCCACTCCACCATCGAGCCCATGGTCTCCAAGCAGTGGTTCGTCAAGATGGAGCCTCTGGCAAAGCCCGCCATCGAGAGCGTGGAGAAGGGCGAGATCAAGTTCGTGCCCGAGCGCTTTACCAAGAACTACCTCAACTGGATGAAGGGTACCCGCGACTGGTGCATCAGCCGTCAGCTGTGGTGGGGCCACCAGATCCCGGCCTTCTACTGCGATGACTGCGGCGAGACCGTGGTCGCCAAAGAGATGCCCTGCACCTGCCCCAAGTGCGGCGGCAGCCACTTTACCCAGGACCCCGATACGCTGGATACCTGGTTCTCCTCCGCTCTGTGGCCCTTCAGCACTCTGGGCTGGCCCAACGAGGACAGCGCGGACCTGAAGTACTTCTACCCCACCAACACGCTGGTCACCGGCTATGATATCATCGGCTTCTGGGTCAGCCGCATGATCTTCTCCGGCCTGGCCTACACCGGCAAGGCTCCCTTCGACACTGTCTGTATCCACGGCATCGTCCGCGACAGCCAGGGCCGCAAGATGTCCAAGAGCTTGGGCAACGGCATCGACCCGCTGGAGGTCATTGCCCAGTACGGCGCGGATGCACTGCGCTTCATGCTGCTGGACGGCTCCACCCCCGGCAACGATATGCGTTACAGCGAGAAGAAGGTGGAGGCTGCCCGCAACTTTGCCAATAAGCTGTGGAACGCCACCCGCTTTGTCCTGATGAACCTGCCCGAGGACTTCCAGCCCGGCCTGCCCGAGGAGAGCAAGCTGGACATGAGCGACAAGTGGGTGCTGACCAAGCTGAATCAGGTGGCCGGTGCCATGACCGACAACCTCGACCACTTCGAGATGGGTCTGGCCGCTGCCAAGATCAACAGCTTCATCTGGGATGTCTACTGCGACTGGTTCATCGAGATCGCAAAGCCCCGCCTGAACTCCGGCGATGCAGAGCAGGCAGATACCGCCCGCCGTGTGCTGGTGTATGTGCTGGACAAGGCCCTCAAGCTGCTGCATCCCTTCATGCCCTTCATCACGGAGGAGCTGTATCAGGCCCTGCCCGGCTCCGCCGAGACCATTATGACCCAGAGCTGGCCCACCTTTGACGAGGCACACAACTGGGCCGAGGAAGAGGAAGCCTTTGAAAAGGTCATGGACTACATCAAGGCAGTCCGCACCATGCGCACCGAGATGAATGTCCATCCTGCCAAAAAGACCAGTATGATCATCGAGACGGCTGATCCCGCTCCCTTCCGGAATGCAGAGGTCTATCTGGCAAAGTTTGCCTTTGCCACCGACGTGACCTTTACGGAAAAATACGAGGGCAGCACCGATGGCATGGTGCAGGTGTCCACCCACACCGCCCGCGGCTTTATCCCCATGATGGAGCTGATCGACCGCGAGAAGGAGCTGGCCCGCCTGAACAAGGAAAAGGCCAAGGCCGAGAAGGAACTGGCCATGTTTGAGAACCAGCTGGCCAACCCCAAGTTTGTGGAGCGTGCTCCCGCCGCTCTGGTGGAAGAGATCCGCGCAAAGCGCACCAACAGCCAGAGCAAGCTGGCCAACATCGAGCAGAGCATCAAGGCTCTGGGCTAAGCGGATGCAGGAACAGAATCAACGCACCTCCCCGTGGCTCATCGCGTGGCGGGTGATCTTTACTTTTGCCCTCATCGGCTGCATCGTGTTCATCTTCTCGAACTCTCTGCAGATCGCGGATGTGTCCGAGGGGGCCAGCGGCCGGGTACTGGGGATACTGCAGGGCATCCTGCGGCATCTGGGCCTTCCCGGTGCCGCCGACCGGCTCACCATGCACATCGTGCGCAAGCTGGCGCATTTCTGCGAGTATCTGCTGGAAGGCTTCCTGCTCATGCTCTGCCTGCGGGTGTACACCCGGCACTTCTTCAAGCATGTGTCCTGGCCCATGCTGTGCGGCCTGCTCACAGCCCTGACCGATGAGACCATCCAGCTCTTTGTGCCGGGCCGCAGCGGCCAGGTCACCGATATCTGGATCGATTTTTCCGGTGTGATGACCGGCCTGCTGGTGGGGCTCATCCTGCTGGGGCTTGTCCGGATGTGCATCATTCTCTATCAACATCGAAACGAGGTTTGACGCAATGACCATTGAACAGGCAAATGCCTATTTTGCATCTCTGCCCGAGGGCTTTGCCCCGGCCCGGCAGCTGCAGGAAGCCCTCTCTGCCAAGGCAGGGCGGGTGGATTATCTGGGCGTAGCCGGTACGGCTGGCAAAACGACTGCCGCCGCCCTCACGGCGGCGGTGCTCAGAGCTGCCGGTCTCGTTACCGGCAGCTACCACGCAGGCTGTGAGCCGCTCTCTGCCCGCATCCGGGTGAATGGGGAGCCTGTGGCACCGGAGCTGCTTGCACAGGCCGCCGAGACCCTGAGCGCCCGGGAGACCCTGCCCCGTGCTGCCGCCGAGCTGGCTGCCGCTGCCCGCTGCTTTGGCGAGGCAGGCTGCGCGCTGGCCGTGGTGGAGCTGCCCGATGCGGGACTTGCCGAGGCCCTGCCCAAGATGCCGGTCTGTGCGGTCACCTCCATCGGCCCGGACGGCATCAGTGCCTCACTGGAGCGCTCCGCCGCGCTGGCGGCCGGTGTCATGCGCAAGGGCAGCATCTGCGTCACCGCGCCTGAGCAGCCCAAGGCTGTGGTCAGTGAGCTCGTTGTGGCCGCCGGTAAGGCAGACTGTGAGCTGGTCGTGCCGGACCCCGATGATATCACCTTCCTCGAAGCCGAAAAGTTTGCCAGCCGTGTGGACTACGGCGGCTATACCGTGCCGCTGGCCTTCCTGGGCCGTCACGCGGCGGGCAGTGCCGCCATTGCGGTGGAACTGGCCCTGGCCCTCTGCAAAAAGGGCTATGACATCCCCGATGAAGCCATTCTGGAAGGTCTGGCCGCTGTGGAGAACCGCAGCAGCATCCGGGTCCTCTCCCAGCGCCCGCTGGTGGTGCTGGATGCCTGCCGCACCCCGCAGCAGGCCATTGCCCTGCTCCGCGTCCTGAACATGGCCAAGGTGCGCCACCTGAGCGCTGTCATCGGTCTGGCAGAGGAAGAAGGAGCCGAGGCCTTCTTCTCCGCGCTGGAAAGCGGCTTGACGGCTGAGACCCAGAAAAAAGACCGTACCACCATGCCCGGCATGAGCGAGAATCCCTTTGATAAGGTGTTCCTCGTTCCCACGGCGGGTACGGATGCCGCCATGACCGAGCGCCTGCTGGAAAAGGCACGCTACCACTTTGATGCCGAGCTCTGCGGGAGCCTGGCCGAAGCCGTGGAGCTTGCCCGGGCCAACAGCCGCCGCGGCCTGCTGATCTGCGGCGGCGAAGCCATCGCACTGGAAGCTGCCGATCTGCTGGCTGAAAAGTAAGCGACACCCTTTTCTAAAATATGCCCGGAAGAGCCTGTACACTGATGAAAACGTGTACAGGCTCTTTTATTTTGGTTTAGAGGAAACCGCTCGGGCTATGCTTCGCTCTGCCGACCTCCCGGAAAGGGGAAGCCTTCGGCAGACCGGACAAGCCTGAGCGATTCACGCAAGGAAAGGACAGAAAATGGCAACAGTTACATTCAGTGCGGCGGACGATCTGCTCTATGCCTATCTGGCAGGTGAGATCGACCACGATGCCGCACAGAACCTGCGCATCCAGCTGGACGATGCCCTTTTGGCCCGCACCCCCAAAACACTGGTGCTCGATCTGGGCGGGGTTGGGTTTATGGATTCGTCCGGGGTGGGGCTGATTCTGGGCCGCCAGCGCTGCGCCCGCAGTCTGGGCGGAACCCTGCGTATCCAGCACGCCCCGGAGCAGCTGCGCCGCGTTCTGCGGCTGGCCAATATCCCCTGCACGGATGCAGGACAGGAGGAATGAAGATGAAAGCGGAAAACACGACCAGGATCCAATTTGATTCCCTCAGCGTCAACGAAGCGTATGCCCGCGGTGCGGCAGCGGCTTTTCTGGCCCGGTATGACCCCACCGTGCCCCAGCTGGCTGACCTGAAAACGGCGGTATCCGAAGCCGTCACCAACTGCATCGTCCACGCCTACCCCGACCGGGTGGGGCCCATCACCATGACAGTCTCCGTTTATCCGGGGCGGGTGGTCAGGATCGTGATCGCAGACAAAGGGGTCGGCATCCCGGATATCCCCAGAGCGATGGAGCCGCTCTTCACCACCGGCAACCCGGAGGAGCGCTCCGGTCTCGGTTTTGCGGTCATGCAGAGCTTTATGGATAAAGTCAGTGTGCGCTCCGCTCCCGGCCGGGGCACCCGGGTCATTCTGACAAAGCATCTGGAGGAAAAGCCCTCTACATAAAAGGAAATGAGGGAATACCATGGTAACGGACAAGACCCGGCGCAGTGCATTCATTGAACAGAACCTCGGGCTGGTACACGCCTGTGCCGGACGCTTCCGGGGCAGGGGCATTGAATACGATGATCTCTACGGCGCTGGCTGCATGGGACTGGTCAAGGCGACCGACGGCTTTGATGAAGGACGCGGGGTCTGCTTTTCTACCTATGCAGTACCAGTGATCCTGGGCGAGATCAAAAAGCTTTTCCGGGAGGGCGGCACAGTCAAGGTCAGCCGCTCCTTAAAAGAACTGGGGCTGCGGGTCAATGCGGCGCGGGAACATCACAGGAAGCTCTGCGGCACCGAGCCGACCCTTTCTCAACTGGCAGAAGAGCTGGGGGAGAGCGTGGAGAACATCACGCTTGCGATCCAGGCTGCACAGCCCGCCCTGAGCCTGACCCCGGAAGGGGAGAACAATGACCGGCAGATAGATATCCCGGTGGAATCTCCGGAGGAAGAACTTGCGGATAAGATCGGCCTGGCCGAGGTGCTGGAAAGTCTGCCGGAAGAGGACCGGCTCCTGATCCGCCTGCGGTTCTATGCCAACCGCACCCAGAGTGAGACGGCAAAAGTGCTGCATACCACGCAGGTACAGATCTCCCGGCGGGAGCGCAAGATCCTGCGCAAAATGCGGGAGCGGTTATTGGAATGAGCCGTGCAAAAGAAAATAGGGCTTTTCTTGAAAAATGTAAAAAAAGGGCTTGCTTTTTGTCTGAGTCTGTGCTAAAATACATTACTGTCAGGCGGATGTCTGACACAAACGCTTCAGAAAAAACGGATGAAAAGTGACGAAGGTCGATTGGTTCTTCCAAGAACTTCAAAAATCTTCAAAAAAGTGCTTGACATTCTAACACAAACGTGCTAAAATGTATAAGCTGTCAGCCGCTAAGGCTGAGGCGTACAGGACCTTGAAAATTGAACAATATCGAAAAACTTGTAACGGAACCTATTTTCGTGTTGGAAAAACACGTTAAACAATTCCAAACAAAGTAATTCACACAGGACGCAAGCGATTGCGTGCTGAGCGAAGAAGATTTAACACTTTTTAAGTGATAAATATCATTTATAAAGAGTTTGATCCTGGCTCAGGACGAACGCTGGCGGCGCGCCTAACACATGCAAGTCGAACGAGCGAGAGAAAGCTTGCTTTCTCGAGCGAGTGGCGAACGGGTGAGTAACGCGTGAGGAACCTGCCTCAAAGAGGGGGACAACAGTTGGAAACGACTGCTAATACCGCATAAGCCCACGGGTCGGCATCGACCAGAGGGAAAAGGAGCAATCCGCTTTGAGATGGCCTCGCGTCCGATTAGCTAGTTGGTGAGGTAATGGCCCACCAAGGCGACGATCGGTAGCCGGACTGAGAGGTTGAACGGCCACATTGGGACTGAGACACGGCCCAGACTCCTACGGGAGGCAGCAGTGGGGAATATTGCACAATGGGGGAAACCTTGATGCAGCGACGCCGCGTGGAGGAAGAAGGTCTTCGGATTGTAAACTCCTGTTGTTGAGGAAGATAATGACGGTACTCAACAAGGAAGTGACGGCTAACTACGTGCCAGCAGCCGCGGTAAAACGTAGGTCACAAGCGTTGTCCGGAATTACTGGGTGTAAAGGGAGCGCAGGCGGGAAGACAAGTTGGAAGTGAAATCTATGGGCTCAACCCATAAACTGCTTTCAAAACTGTTTTTCTTGAGTAGTGCAGAGGTAGGCGGAATTCCCGGTGTAGCGGTGGAATGCGTAGATATCGGGAGGAACACCAGTGGCGAAGGCGGCCTACTGGGCACCAACTGACGCTGAGGCTCGAAAGTGTGGGTAGCAAACAGGATTAGATACCCTGGTAGTCCACACCGTAAACGATGATTACTAGGTGTTGGAGGATTGACCCCTTCAGTGCCGCAGTTAACACAATAAGTAATCCACCTGGGGAGTACGACCGCAAGGTTGAAACTCAAAGGAATTGACGGGGGCCCGCACAAGCAGTGGAGTATGTGGTTTAATTCGACGCAACGCGAAGAACCTTACCAAGTCTTGACATCCTGCGACGATGCTGGAAACAGTATTTTCCTTCGGGACGCAGAGACAGGTGGTGCATGGTTGTCGTCAGCTCGTGTCGTGAGATGTTGGGTTAAGTCCCGCAACGAGCGCAACCCTTACTGTCAGTTACTACGCAAGAGGACTCTGGCAGGACTGCCGTTGACAAAACGGAGGAAGGTGGGGATGACGTCAAATCATCATGCCCTTTATGACTTGGGCTACACACGTACTACAATGGCGTTAAACAAAGAGAAGCAAGACCGCGAGGTGGAGCAAAACTCAGAAACAACGTCCCAGTTCGGACTGCAGGCTGCAACTCGCCTGCACGAAGTCGGAATTGCTAGTAATCGTGGATCAGCATGCCACGGTGAATACGTTCCCGGGCCTTGTACACACCGCCCGTCACACCATGAGAGCCGGGGGGACCCGAAGTCGGTAGTCTAACCGCAAGGAGGACGCCGCCGAAGGTAAAACTGGTGATTGGGGTGAAGTCGTAACAAGGTAGCCGTAGGAGAACCTGCGGCTGGATCACCTCCTTTCTAAGGAGTCAGGCAGATGGAAGAACATCGAAGATGGTCAACATCTGGAACAGGTGACAGATACAAGCAGAGTAGATATTGTTCGATTTTGAGGGCCCTGAAAAGGGGTTACTCAAAACCTTATGTGGGGGTTTAGCTCAGCTGGGAGAGCACCTGCTTTGCAAGCAGGGGGTCAAGGGTTCGATTCCCTTAATCTCCACCACATGGGCCAATAGCTCAGCTGGCTAGAGCACACGACTGATAATCGTGAGGTCGATGGTTCGAGTCCATTTTGGCCCACCATGTGATGAAAATCAAAGTTCCGGGAGACTGGGCTTTGAGGAACATCACCAAGACGTACCTTGAAAACTGAATAATAACTGCGAAACAAAGATTATAGTAAGTTCTTTTAAGAAATATTGCAATTTCAAAAGGAAGGGTAACAATAATCTTCGTTGGCAATAAGAGAGAATCAAGAGGATACCAAATGTTCTGAAAGAACGTTTGAAAGGTCAAGCGAACAAGGGCGCAGGGCGAATGCCTTGGCACTGGGAGCCGATGAAAGACGTGATAAGCTGCGATAAGCTTCGGGGAGCTGCAAATAAGCATTGATCCGGAGATCTCTGAATGAGGAAACTCACCTGGGTTCATACTCAGGTACAATACACTGAAATTTAAAATAGGTGTATTGAGGGAACCGCCTGAACTGAAACATCTAAGTAGGGCGAGGAAGAGACATCAAACGAGATTCCGTAAGTAGTGGCGAGCGAACGCGGAAGAGGGCAAACCGAGAGTAGAAATACTTTCGGGGTACGGACTGCTTTTAAGACTCAATCTGTTAACCGAACGGCATGGGAAGGCCGGTCAGAGAGTGTGAGAACCACGTAGGTGAAAACGGAGAGAGCTGCGCAGGATCCAGAGTACGGCCAGACACGTGAAACCTGGTCGGAATACGGGGGGACCATCCTCCAACCCTAAATACTACCCAGTGACCGATAGCGTATAGTACTGTGAAGGAAAGGTGAAAAGCACCCCGGGAGGGGAGTGAAAAAGAACCTGAAACCCTGTGCCTACAAGCACCTAGAGCGCGTCAAAGCGTGATAGGGTACTTTTTGTAGAACGGTCCGGCGAGCGATTGTATGCAGCAAGGTTAAGGACTTAAGGTCTGGAGCCGAAGCGAAAGCGAGTTTGAAAAGGGCGTTAAGTTGCATATAATGGGCCCGAAACCGGGTGACCTACCCATGGTCAGGTTGAAGTGGAAGTAAAATTCCATGGAGGACCGAACCGACCTCCGTTGAAAAGGCGGCGGATGAACTGTGGGTAGCGGAGAAATTCCAATCGAACCCGGAGATAGCTGGTTCTCCCCGAAATAGTTTTAGGACTAGCCTCAAGTTAGATACCTGGAGGTAAAGCACTGAATAGCCTAGCGGCCGAGAGGTTAGCGAAGCTTATCAAACTCAGAATGCCAGAGTATTGATGCTTGGGAGTCAGACAGTGTCAGATAAATGTCATTGTCAAAAGGGAAACAGCCCAGATCTACAGCTAAGGTCCCAAAGTCAGGTTAAGTGGAAAACGATGTGAAGATACGCAGACAACCAGGATGTTGGCTCAGAAGCAGCCACTCATTCAAAGAGTGCGTAATAGCTCACTGGTCGAGCGTCTTTGCGCGGAGAATTTAACGGGGCTAAACCTGACACCGAAGCTTAGGCAATACAGAAATGTATTGGGTAGGGGAGCGTTGTATACGCGGAGAAACAGTAGCGCAAGCGGCTGTGGAGTGTATAGAAGTGAGAATGCCGGAATGAGTAGCGCGAATGCAGTGAGAATCTGCATGGCCGAAAGCCTCAGGTTTCTGGAGGAAGGTTCGTCCGCTCCAGGTTAGTCGGGAGCTAAGGTGAGG
The DNA here is from genome assembly GCF_023347335.1 of Faecalibacterium sp. IP-3-29. Taxonomy (NCBI): domain Bacteria; kingdom Bacillati; phylum Bacillota; class Clostridia; order Eubacteriales; family Oscillospiraceae; genus Faecalibacterium; species Faecalibacterium sp. IP-3-29. Next base: position 631,297 of record NZ_CP094471.1, read on the forward strand.
CCGGAAGGCGTAGCCGATGCACAGACGGTAGAGATTCCGTCACCACCAAAAGAGTTAAGCACAGGGACACATATGAAGTCTCAGAGCCGGGTGTTGGTTCCGGTAGAGATCGAGGGAAATTAGTACCGAAGTCTGAGATGGAAGATGGCGAGAAAAGCTGTGTGTATTTCTGAGGTGCCCGTACCGCAAACCGACACAGGTAGGTAGGAAGAAGATTCTAAGGCCAACGGGAGAAGGGTTGTTAAGGAACTCGGCAAATTGACCCCGTAACTTCGGGAGAAGGGGTGCTCCAGAGATGGAGCCGCAGAGAATCGGCCCAAGCAACTGTTTACCAAAAACACAGGTTTGTGCTAAATCGAAAGATGACGTATACGAGCTGACGCCTGCCCGGTGCTGGAAGGTTAAGAGGAGATGTGCAAGCATTGAATCGAAGCCCCAGTGAACGGCGGCCGTAACTATAACGGTCCTAAGGTAGCGAAATTCCTTGTCAGGTAAGTTCTGACCCGCATGAAAGGCGTAATGATTTGGGCACTGTCTCAACAGCCCGCCCGGCGAAATTGTAGTACCGGTGAAGATGCCGGTTACCCGCGACAAGACGGAAAGACCCCATGGAGCTTTACTGTAGCCTAATATTGGGTTTCGATGTTGCATGCACAGGATAGATGGGACTCTTGGAAACCAAGGCTTTGGCTTTGGCGGAGAGGCCGTTGGGATACCATCCTTGCGATATTGGAATTCTAACCTGCGGCTCTGAATCGAGTCGGGGGACATTGTTAGGTGGGCAGTTTGACTGGGGCGGTCGCCTCCTAAAGAGTAACGGAGGCGTTCAAAGGTTCGCTCAGCTTGAACGGAAATCAAGCAAAAGAGTGCAAACGCAGAAGCGAGCCTAACTGCGAGACTGACGGGTCGAGCAGTAACGAAAGTTGGAGTTAGTGATCCGGTGGTATGTGAGTGGAAATGCCATCGCTCAACGGATAAAAGTTACCCTGGGGATAACAGGCTGATCTCCCCCAAGAGTCCACATCGACGGGGAGGTTTGGCACCTCGATGTCGGCTCATCGCATCCTGGGGCTGTATTCGGTCCCAAGGGTTTGGCTGTTCGCCAATTAAAGCGGTACGCGAGCTGGGTTCAGAACGTCGTGAGACAGTTCGGTCCCTATCTGTCGTGGGCGCAGGATATTTGATGGGAGCTGTCCCTAGTACGAGAGGACCGGGACGGACGTACCTCTGGCGCACCAGTTGTTCCGCCAGGAGCATAGCTGGGCAACTACGTACGGATCGGATAAACGCTGAAAGCATCTAAGCGTGAAGCCGACCCAAAGATAAGATATCCCACTGATTCAATCAGGTAAGATCCCTTGTAGACTACGAGGTTGATAGGCACGATGTGTAAGTGGAGTGATCCATTCAGCAAGTGTGTACTAATAGATCGAGGGCTTGACCACAATTCGCTTGAATTCTCAAGTCAATGACAAAATGTAAGCAGTGATTATTCAGTTTTGAAGGCACGTCCTTCTAAGAAACACTGGACAAAGTAGAACAGAAATGTTATACTGAGCCAGTCATATTGGTCGGTGACGATGACGGTGAGGTTCCACCTGTTCCCATTCCGAACACAGAAGTTAAGCTCACTCGTGCCCAAGATAGTTCGCTGGAAACGGCGCGTGAAAATAGGTAGTCGCCGACTTTTATATGGCCCGTTGGTCAAGCGGTTAAGACAGAGGCCTCTCACGCCTTTAACATCGGTTCGATTCCGGTACGGGTCACCATATGCACCTCTAGCTCAGTTGGTAGAGCAACTGACTCTTAATCAGTGGGCCCAGGGTTCGAGTCCCTGGAGGTGCACCAGATATTGAACGTCAAATCGTAAGATTTGACGTTCTTTTTTGTTATGTAACCCCGAAAAATCGGGGTTTGCACGGTCAATGCACGGTTTTTGCACGGTCGGCGTTTTCGTGGGAATCCTCTGCATGGGCTGGAATTGCTTTGAAATGCGTGGTAAATTTTGCATCAGGTCAGCAGAGCCAGACGGAGCTGCGCCTTTACTTCGGGGTCTGCGTCCTTCAGAAGTTCCAGCAGAGCGGTCATGGAGATGGTCGGTTCGCCTGCGGCGGGTACAGCCTGCGGGCTGGGGCTTTCCTGTTTAGCATAGAACCCTTCCTCAAATTTCCTGCCCAGTTCTACACGAGAGGACTGCTGGATATGAGCGTAGGTGTTCACCAGCATATCCGCCGTGGCGTGTCCTGTGGTACCCTGAACGGCCTTCACATCGCCGCCGGAGATCATCAGCTGATAGGTGGCACTGGAATGCCGCAAACCGTGAAAGACAATGCGGGGGAACTCCGGGTGGGCATCCTGCCATTTCAGAAACTTCTTGCGGATGAGCACCGGCTCCACCGCCAGACCGTTGGGCAGACGGAACAGCATTCCGCTGTCATGATAGCGTGTCGGGTCTTTTCTCTCGTCTGCCACCAGCTGATTCAGCCACTTCTTCAATTCTTCTTTTAGTGCAGAGGTCATGAAGATGGTGCGGCAGGAGGATGCGGTTTTGGTGCTTTTCAGGATGAGGGAAGTGGTGCTGCGCTCCAGCTTGTCCGGGAATACCTTGATGATGCAGCCATCGTCCACTTGGTTCAGGGCTTCTTTTCGCACCCGCTGCATGGATTTGTTGATACGGAAGGTTCCGATACCGTCCGCAGCATCAAAGTCAATATCCTCTGGGGTCAGACCAACGATCTCGCCTTCTCGCAGCGCGCCCACCAGTGTGAGATGGACTGCCAGATGCAGGATGGGGTCCTCCATGCTGTCCAGAGCCGCCCGCATTTCCTCTACCGTCCAGATGGTGCGCTCCTGCGTGGACTTCTTGGGGCTGTCCACAGGAACAGGACTTTTGACAAGAATGCCCCATTCCACGGCGTACTGGAACGCTGTGCCCAGCAGCCGATGCACCTCATGGATCGTCGTGCCGGAAAGGAATCGCTGCTTCTGCTTTTCGGTCAATTCCTGCTTCTTTCCCTCGATATACGAACCGCAGGGCGTTTTGCTCAGGGTCGTATAGAGGTTTTCCATGTGGTAGGGCTTGAGTTTCTGCATCTCCATGCTGCCGATATAGGGGATAATCAGATTCTGGATGGTGGAAAGATTGGATTCGTAGGTTTTGGGGGCCCACTTGTGCTTGCTGCACTGCTTGGGCAGCCAATCCATGAGGAACTCTGCCACCGTCACCGAGGACGGAATCAGGAATGTGCCAGCTGCCAGTTCATGTTCGATCTGCTTCTTTCGGTTCGTTGCCTCCTCTTTTGTAGGAAAACTTTCCCATTTGTCGCAGCTCTTGCCGTGTTCATCTTCGTAGGTGTAGCGGACGCTGTAAGAGTTGCCGCGCTTCGTAATATATGCCATACTGTTTGCCTCCTCTTATCAAGCTGCCCGGTAGAGCCACGCATCGAAGCTGTCCTTCGGCACACGGATGCTTCCGCCTACCCGCAGGACACGGAATTCGGTGGTGCTGTTGCACAGGTTGTAAGCAGAGCGCAGACTGATGGCCAGCATTCGTGCGATCTCTTCCACCGTGTACACCAGCTTTGTAGTTGCCGGGCTGTCAGTCGGAGACTTGACGGCATTGGTTTGAGTGACCACTTCCATTGTAGTGGGATTCGAGTCCTTTTGCAAGAACTTTTTCGTATAATCGGAAGATTGCACAGGGACGGTCATAGAATTACGGTCAAAATCCATAAGCATTTCTCCTTGTATTGTCATATCATCTAAAAATTCAGCTTAAAGTTCTACATCCTGCCCACGCCTGCGGTTTCGCTGCTGCACATTCATGGTGCGCTCCTGCTTGGGGGCAAGAATCTTTTCCAGAAAGCCGCGCACCAGTTCGGGCGCACGGTGGAGAGCATCCAGATAGGGTTTCACGTCGTACCACAGGTCGTGGTACTTGTTGCTCCAACGAACGGCCTCCTTCTTGGCGGTGGAAAGTTCTTCTTTCAAGCGGCGGTTCTCCACGTCCATCATATAGCCGTGGTCGGCTTGCTTTTTCAGCTTGGAAAATTCTTCTTCGGTCAGCGAGTAGTTACCGAGAAAGGTGCGCTTGCCGATATAATCCAGATCGCGCGCATGAATGAGGGCTTCTTTCGTGAGCGTGGCCTTTTTCTGCACAGCGGCAAGTTCCTTCTCCTTTTTGGAGAGGGTCTGACTGGTTTTGGCAAGCGACTGCGCCTTTTGGTCGGCTTGGGCGGTCAGGCTGTCCAGACGTTCCTGCTCCCGCTGGACTTTGAACTGGGTGACGGTCAGGTGTTCTTCGGTGCTGCCGCGCTCACCGCGCTCTACATCCGTGTACCCGGCATTGCGCATATAGTTGAAGAAATCGTCTTGCAGGACGCTGTACGACTTCTTCAGGACTGGCTTGCCGCTCTTTTGCAGGACAGGCTTTCCAGCATCGTCCAGCAGGGGCTTGGATGCCCACTTCTTGCTCCGGCTGACCTGCATGACAGTCTCCTTGACGGTGCCGACCAGTGCCTTGTCCTTGCAGCGTTTCGACCAGAGGATTTGCTTTTCCACCACAGGCACATAGACCACATGAAGATGGTAGTGGTAGACCTCCCGGCCTAATGCTTCGGTCATGGCGCGGTTGATCTCATCGGCGTGCATGACTGCCGAGAGGATATACTGCTCACCACCCACGATCTGAACGGCTGCTTTGTAGGCATCCTCATAGAACTGCTTGGCGAACTCGTAGCCGCCGTGATTGTCAAAGTAGGCCGAGTTGACATCAAAGACAAGTTCACAGTAGTGGGTAGCATCCGGCTTCAAGCCGCGCGTGGAGATGGTTTCGGCGGCTTCCAGTTGGGCGAATAGGTCGGTGTAGCTGGCGGTTGGCTTTTTGAAGTGGATGTTCCATGCAGTGCGCTGGGGGATAATGTCGGGGTTTCGATAGCTGTCCTTTTCGCGCTCGTTGTGCTGCTGAGTGTTGCCAACGGCCTTGTCCGAAACGGCGAGGTTTCGGACGCTGGTGCGGTCAATACCATCATTTCTTGCCAAAGGGCATCCCTCCTTTCGGGGTTCATCGGGAGGTGACGGGGGACGGAGGTGCACTTCCCCGGAAGTGTAATAACCCACTATGACACTTTCATCCCTATGGGCTGCAAAGTGTAGTGGGCTCTTCGAGGACTCTCCGAGGGAGAACGTCTCCTGCGGGAGAGCTACGATCAAGTTCGCACAATGCGAACTTGATTGCTCCGTACGCATCTGAAAAAATTGCGTACGGACTTCAAATAACCTGTACGGTCTGTACGGCGTACAGAAATCTGAAATACAAACGATAACACGTTTGAATTCGCTTCAATTTGCCGTACGGGTGCGTACAAGTACAGACCGTACAGGTTGTACGAACTTCTTCCGTGAAAAAATGCACTTTTTATGGACAGGGGTGGACAAGCGGCTCGATGCCCACAAAGCCCCGCACCCTGCGGCCACCGGGCAGGGCGATGTTATGTACTGCACCAGAGTACCCCAAAGTGGGAACTCTGGTGTTTTTTGCCTTGTGCCTGAATATACGGAGAATTTTGCAGAAAGGGCGAAAAAACGGCAAAACTGCAACGAAAAAAGAAAAAAGCCCTTACTGGTTGCAGGGCCGCAACAGCAAGGGTGGAGAGGTAACCGTATATTGAACAAAACGGCAGAGCGTATTATAATGAGGAAAAAGCTCAAAAAGGAGGGCCGATCACATGGCACAGGAATATCTGCCCGCACCGTCCAACGTCCGTCTTGCGGACTTGATGAAAGAACGCAACATTAGCCAACCGGAGCTTGCCAAGGAGATCGGCTGCTCTAAAAGCACTATCAGCCGTTTTATCAGTGGTGCGAAAGGAACCCTGACCCATGAGCAGGTGCTAAAGATTGCAAGGCTGTTCAACGTGTCCACGGATTTTCTGCTGGGAGAAACCAACATCCCTGACCGCAAGAACTATGATATTGCCGAACTGGGTTTGTCCGTAGAAGCCGCAAAGAACCTCTACACAGGGCGTGTCAATGCAGGGGTGGTCAATCTGCTGCTGGAAAACGCCCGCTTTGCAGAGCTTACTTACCGCATAGCGCAGTATTTTGATGATACCTTTGCATCCGGTATCGCGGCACAGAACGCCATGCTCACGACACTGAGCACCCTGCTGCGCACAAGGGTCAAGACCCCGGAGGCAGCCAAAGCCGCAAAGGACATCAGCCTTCGGAGAAAGCCGGTGTATCAAGGTGATCTTGATGATATCGAGATGTACTTCATGGCGGCGGTCAAGGAAATCAAAAAGGGCATCGGGAGCCATTACGCCGAACAGGAAGCCATGAGCAAGAAAGTGGCCGAGAAGATGTTCACCGAATTGACTAAAGGGCAGGATGTGCAGCACCCAACGATTACGGCAGAGCAGCTGACAGACGCAATGTTGGACAGTGTTTCGGGCATGGAAGGAGCCACGCCGGAAGCACTGGAACAGCTGCGGAGCGGTCTGTTGGGAATCTTGCAGTCCGCCGCAGAGCAGGAAAACGCCCATGAAGCAGACGAATGAACGGCTTTGTGCGCTGGCACAGAAAGGCGATGCCGCCGCGCTGGACAGCCTGATCGACAACAACAAGTCCTTTATCGGCAAGGTGGCAAATGACCTTTTCCGCAGCATGAATCTGGCACAGTCTGGCCTGAACCTTGACACGGACGATTTGAAACAGGCAGGCAATCTGGGATTGTGGAAAGCTGTGCCGAAGTTCGATGCAGTGCGCGGCATGAAGTTCCTGACCTATGCGGCTCCTGCCATTCGCAACGCCATGATGGACATGGTACGGGATGCCTTTGCCGCTTTTGAGCAGCGGATGGTAACGGAGGACAAGGACGGCGTCTGCTACCAGCGCGTTTCGCTGGACGATGTTCTGCCGGGAGAGGAACAACTACGGCGCATTGAAGCCATAGCCGACCCCTACGCCATGCAGCCGCAGAGTATTATGGAAGAACAGGAATCGCGCCGGGAACTGTACGATGCTCTGAAACGGCTGAGCCAGCGGGAGCAGACCTATCTTCTGTACCGCTATGGCTTCACCGATGGCGAGGAGCATCCGCTGATCGGCACGGCGATATACTTTCACCTGACGAAAGGCCGCGCCAAAAAGACGGAGGAACAGGCCATGGATAACCTTTGGCTGGAACTGCCGTGGTGGTTTATCTGAATGAAAAGAAAAAATCGTGATTGTGCTACGAGCTTTATGGGAATTTATGTGCAACTATACGATTTTGAGAAATTTTGTAGACGGATGAAACAAAATAGGATTAAATCTAAGTATCTAAGGAACGTTGATTTCACGGAGCCGCTGATTACCGACTGTAGGATTTGAGGAGGATGCCGTTTTATGAAAATTACACGAGATAAAATGTTTTTTTCAAAAGATCTTATTCATACAATGGCATATGTCGGAATGTTCGTGGCGGCAATTATATCGGTTGGAGCGTGTAAGTCTGGTATTTGGGTGGCTGCGATATTAGCATGGATTGTAGCAGGTATAATTATCGGATTGGCGATTATTTCTGACTATAAAAAGGCAGAACTTTTGAAAAATGGAACAAGAATCATCGGAAAGGTTACAGCAACAAAACGGGTACATATAAAATTTCATATGAGTACCTACCACCTTGCCGATGAGGATGTAATCTATCCATATGTGGTACATTATCAGTATAAAGTTAAAGGTGAAACCTATAATGGCAAGTCGCAGTGGTTTTGGTTCAATCCATGTATTCCGAAAGGGGCACCAATAAAAATTCTAGTAGACCCAAAGAATCCGGCCCGAAGTACAGTTCTCAAACCAGAAAGCTAAAGATAGCTTTCAATCGAGGTAAAACAAAAAATTTGTCCTTATAGCGTGTTTATTTAAAAGAAGATTGCGATTGTGCTACAAATTTTCAGAAAATTTATGTGCATCTATACGATTTTGGAAAATTTTGTAAACAAACGAAATAAATCAGGCTTAAATTTCGTTATATAAACAAAAAGCAAGGAGGGAGTTTTGATGACTTGTAAAAATTGCGGCTATGAAAACAAGCTGGGTGTTCGATATTGCCAGCGGTGTGGTCAGTATATTGAACCAAAACGGACGCTGGCACAAGAAGTTAAGTCGTGGGATTTTAGAAGCCTTGCTGGCGTTGGACGCAGAGATGTGAATATTGCGCCGTTGTTTACTGCACCATCCAATCAAACTCCGGCAAAGGCGCACCAAACGCCTTCGCCTGTTGAACCGATGCCAGATGGTAGGTGGTACTGCCCGGACTGTGGAACATTAAATGATTCTTCCGAACGATTTTGCAAAAACTGTGGAAAAGTCCGATAAAGGCGAAGAAAAACATGGAAGGAGGAAACAGTATGAAAAAGATGGCTACAATAGTTCTTGGCCTTATGCTAGTACTTACATTGGTTGGCTGTGGAAATAATGCTCAAAGTTCAGATGCGCACAATGCGGAATACGAAGAAGGCTATGCCGCTGGCTACGAGGCAGGGTATAATGACGGGAAACAGCAAATAGCCGAAAGCAAAAGCATTTTGCACAGTTTTCGGGTTCTTTTATGGCCACAGTTGAGCAACTCTTGCCCGATTACTATGCGCTTCCGGGAAAAACAATCGCCGTTGTTCACTTCTTTCAAGACAGGCCTTTTTGCTTCATTTCCAGAAGGACTTGACAGGCGAACTTATTGAAGGAACGTCTTATGTGTTTGAGTTTGAGACTTTTGAAGTTGAACTTCCCGACGATGAAGAAAATCCAGATATTTCAGATTATATGTATTCAATAAATGTTACCAGTTATAGAGTTGCAGAAGATGATGAACTTGGATTGGAAGGCAAGATGCCAACTGTCGAAATAGTATCGAAGTAAACAGTCAAGCTATTTTATAATGAAACACAAAGATGGCGGTACACATTGGAATAGGATTCAAAAGCCGTATGAAGAACACAGCATCAAAAAAGAAAACTTGTCTCGGATTTTTGCTGATCGTATTTTTAGCATATGTGGTGTGCTATCTTCTCTCTCAAACAGTGTTTCATGAAATCTACTTGTTTGAATGGACAGCAGCCCATTATTATTTGTGTGTATGGGTTGCATCCGTTACTTTCTGTTTTCTGGAAATGTATAAAGCGGCTCTTATCACAACGGCTGGAAACTGGGCAGGAATTTTGATTGGACAAGTGTTGGGCGATTTCATTATTAAAATAAACGCCACAAAAATCACGCCGGATATGTATATAGGAAAAGTATGGCAGCTCAAGACACACTATGGAGTTTTGATTTGGCTGCTCGTTTTCCTACTTTCGTTTGTTATCGGAATGATTGTTGAAAAGAAAAATCATTGTTAAAATGCGTAGTTAATAATAGACAGCCATCTATTTGCAAGTCGCAAGTAGATGGCTGTCGGTTTTATCTGTATATTCTAATTAAAGGCCAATCCTCTAAATCTGCTATGGTCACAGCCAAGTGAAAGGTAGTGTTCAATCTCACCACTCAGCACAAGCTGGGCGTACTCCAATGGCTTATTGTAGAGCAGCCAATCCAGTTCTGCCCGCTGTGCCGGGGTGTTGCCGTACTCATCTTCGATGGCAATGCAGTCAAGGGAAAGGACAGTGCCATCCTCAAACCGGGCTTCCACCCGGTTGGTGTCCATATTGTAGCGGCAGGAAAGTAGTTTCATCATAGTAGTGTCCTCCTAGACTTGATTTTGATGTATGGCCACTCAAACCAATGCCGTCAAGCCGGTGGGGGATATGGATAACCTGTGGCTGGAACTGCCGTGGTGGTTTATCTGAGTGAAAAGAAAAATTGTGATTGCGCTACAAGTTTTCTGGAAATTTATGTGCAGCTATACGATTTTGAAAAGAATTGTGGACAGATGAAATAAAGCAGGCTTAAAATTCGTTATTCAAACAGAGAAGCCAATAATCATGATATCATTGATGTGATTCTTATAGCTGCAATCGTTCGGAAAAAATGTGACGTTCAGAAAATTCAAATGGAGCTATGATGAAGAGGTGCTTAAAATGACGAAATCAAGTAAGAAATTGACTGCTTTTGGTATAGCTTTGGCCCTAGCAATTCTTATAGGCGGTTTCCTGTTGCATCCGTGGGAGAGGACAAAATCGGAACTTACTGTAACAAAGGTGGATTTAAGCGATAATTCTATCTATGCAACCGCTCCCAATCAACTGTACGGTACAAATGATTGCTATCTCATTCAGGGAGCTTCGGAATACTTAAAAGGAAATATTCAGCTATCGCAAATTGAAGAAGGCGAAAATATTGTGGTAGTTTCCAATGGAAAGGTTTTGTTATCTGACCCCTATCAGTTTGATACGATATACAGTATTCGATTGCAGTAATCCTATTTTTCATTAAAGGTCAATCTTCTAGTCTGCCATGGCCGCAGCCAAGTGAGAGGTAATGTTCAAGCTCCCCACCCAGTACAAGCTGGGCGTACTCCAAGGGCTTATTGTAGAGCAGCCAGTCCAGTTCTGCCCGCTGTGCCGGGGTGCTGCCGTATTCGTCCTCAATGGCGATGCAGTCAATGGCAAGGGTGGTGCCATCCTCAAATCGGGCTTCTACCCGGTTGGTGTCCATGTTAAAGCGACAGGAAAGCAGTTTCATCATAGTAATATCCTCCTAGACTTGATTTTGATGTGCGGTCACTCAAACCAATGCCGTCAAGCCGGTAGGGAATAGGGCGATTTTGTTTGTCAGAGAGTAAGTGCACGGTTTCTGCACGGATTTTGCACGGTTTCAAAACGTGCAGAGGGTGCTTTTCGCTGCAAAATCCGACAAAGGGTGCAGAAATTGCTGGGTGAAAAATCACGTTGATTTGATTAAAAATAACGATGACTCGAAACTTCCATAAATTGAGACGAACCGGCGGTTTGCTCTCTTAATCAGTGGGCCCAGGGTTCGAGTCCCTGGAGGTGCACCAAACCATGAAAATCCGAACCTTTTCTCGATAGGAGAAGGGTTCGGATTTTTTGTTTTCTTCGGAAAGCAAAATGAAGGCTCCTTCCCGACGGCTGTGTGTCCAAAACCTTATCAGAAGAACCGTATAACAAAAGTCACAACTGTAAAGGTGCCGTAAGGCAGAAAGGACACAAACATGAAGTACGATGCAAGAGCCTGCCATTTCAACATGGATACCGGCTGCGTGGAGCTGCTGCTCCGGGATGGGAGAACGATCTCCATTGACTGCACTGGGGTCGAGGATGAATTGGACGTGACCATGGCGCAGAGGTTGGAGTTAGATTATCTCATCTACAATGACCCGCTTGGCTATGCAGACTTGATTCTGAACGGCGAACCAGAGGAGTATCTGAAGAATGTGGCGGGAAGTCACGGATTAGAAGATTAAGCATAAAAGGGTATGCGGCTATAAACCGCATACCCTTTTACACTTTATCGCTTCCAGACCGCTGCGGCATTGGAACGTGACATCAGTTCTTCGACCGGGATTCCGGCTGGGCAGATGTCCTGGCACGCAAGAGATTTTCCGCAGCCTTCAAAATAAAGCTGACGATACGCATTTGCGAGTTCTGTCTGATGGGCAATATCCTGTTCTTCGTTCAGAATACGGTAAGCGTTGACGGGCAGAACAGCTCCAGCAAATTCACTGTTCGGGTCAAAGTTCGGGCAGACCTCCAAGCAGCAGCCACAGAGCAGACACTTAGCAGATCGATACCGCTGGCTGTGCGTATAGCTGGTCTGGAACGCATCTCCTTCCAGCCACAGCTTTGTCCGCTTCAGTGCTTCAAAGATCACGGAACGGTCTACGACCAGATCTTTCACCAGTGGGAATTTGCTCAAAGGCTCCAGAGTAACAACGCTTCCCTTACAGTCCCGCAGAAAAACGGAACAGGCAAGACGAGGCAGACCATTGATCCGCATGGCACAGGCACCGCACTTGCGTATCATGCAGCCGCATTCCCACGCAATGGGGGAAACGACCGTTCCGCTCTTTTCGCACAGAGGGCTGCGGTGATTCAGCTCGTTCAACACCGAAGCAATCGAGGTGTCCGCACTTCCCTCAAAGGAAAACTCCTGCCAGCAGGGTGAAGCCTGCGGGTTTTCCTGCCGTTTGATTCGGATGGTGTAGTTCATAAATCATGCCGCCTTTCGGGGATGGATTCAAAGCTGATGGCGATATGCTGCCCGTTCCAGTGTGCCACGGTGGTTTTGCAGTAAACGGCATCGTTGCGTTGGGGATAATCTGCCCGCCAGTGCGCACCCCGGCTTTCTTTTCGGGCGAGGGCACTTTCCAGCATGGCACAGCCCAGAAGCGGAAGGGTGCCAGACAGTTTGCGGATTTCCTGAATGCCCGCTTCCAATGTCTGTGCATCCCGCACGACACCGAGTGCGTTCAGCAGGATACGATTCATCTGCATTTGAGCGTCCGGGGAAAGTTCGGGCAGAAGGGATTCTTCGGCACAGGGCATATTGGGGGAACTGACTGTTTCCCGGCAGGCAGTTTCCGCAGCAATCTGTCCTCCATAGATCGCACCCAGAAGAGAATTTCCACCCAGACGGTTTGCGCCATGGTACTGAGCGCAGCATTCACCGGCAGCGTACAGATTCCGCATCGAAGTGCGGTGCCGCTCGTCCACCTGAATGCCTCCCATAAAGTAGTGGATACCCGGCAAAATCGGAATGGGTTCTTTGCGAATATCTTTGTGCAGATAGGTCTGACAATCATCCACCAGTCCGGCAAGTTTATGCTCCATGACTTCTTTAGGAAGCTCTGTCATATCAAGGAACACCTCATAGTCACGGCTGACCGTCCAGACTTCCCGCGCGGTGATGTCACGCGGCATCAGGTTGCCGAGTTCCGGATATTTTTCTTCCATGAAATACCACGGCTTCCCGTTCCGTAATGCAAACAGCCGCCCGCCCTCACCACGGGCGGCCTCACTCAGAAGCATCCGTTTTTCGCCCAGTTCGACCGTGGTAGGGTGGTACTGGATCATTTCAAGATTTGCCATCGGAACGCCCAGACGGAACAGTTCTGCGGTGACTTCTCCGGTATTGGCAAGAGAGCCGGTCGTATCACCGAATAAGCCATGCAGCCCGCCTGTGGCAATCAGGACGGCATCGCATACAAACCGCAGCAGTTCGCCAGTATAGGTGTCCTGCACTGTGCAGCCACCGCAGATGTTCCCGGAAAGCAGCAGGGTGCGGAACTTATGGTGTGGAAAGCGTTCGACCGTTCCTGCGCTTTCTTCCCGGCGCACAGCATCAATCAGAGCGGTCATTAGCTGCTTTCCCGTATCGCTTTGTGCAAAGGCCGTCCGCTTTTTCTTCTGTCCGCCAAAATTCCGCAGGTCGAGTTCATCGTCATCTGTCACGTTGAATTGTACTCCCAGATGGTGCAGGCTGCGCACCAGTTCGGACGCAGCCTGCGTCATCCCCCAGACTGCATTCGGGTCAGCAAGTCCGCAGGCAGCGGTCAGGGTATCTGTATAATGCTGTTCCGGGCTATCCTCCTCTCCCTTGGTATTCAAGGCTGCATTGATTCCGCCCTCTGCCATAACAGACTGCGCCCGCTCGGAGGCAAGGGAGGACACCAGCTTTACCGTCCAGCCGTTTTTCACAGCAGTCAAAGCAGCGGAAAGCCCTGCCAGCCCTGCACCCACGATCACCAAAGTGTGTTTCATACATTGTTCCACCCGATATAATATAGAATGATCGAACCGGCAGCAAACAGCACCAGTATAGAAAGAATCAGATAGAGGTCGCCGCGCTGCTCCTTATCCCGGACGATGCCCAGCGATACCAGAAGGGGTCGGAGATTGAGCAGAAGATGCACAAATACCGAAGCAACCAGTAAAAGCTGCGTCAGCAGCCGGACCGTTGTGAACGGAAACAGAATGTATACGCCGTCCTGCACTCTGCCGAACACGCCAATATGGAAAAAGAGCATGAGCAAAATAGCAAGCCCACTGGTGCGCCTTGCCCAGAACAGAGCATTCTGCTTTCCGTAGAGTTTTCCGCCGGACCGGGAAGCCCGGAATGTCTGTGCGGTCAGCAAAAGCCCAAGGACGGTGTGCGCCGCCAGAATGCCAACGCCGATCCATGCCAGAAACTTTCCTGCCCCGGAACTGATGCCCAGCAACATAAAACTGCCCATCAGCCCATGAAGCAGACAGATGAAAAGTAGCAGAACGGAGAGAATGGTGTTCAGTTTTCGCATGAGGGGTCCTCCATTTCTTCTGCGGAGAGCAGAAGGATGTCTGCATCCGGCAATGCTGTTGCATCAAGCGTATTTTCCGAAACCAGCAGCAGTTGATACCGCCCATTGATTGCACGGGAACGCAGCATGGTTTCGCTGTACTGCTTCAACGTGACATCTGCTCCGGCAGCAGTCAGGCGTTCACAAAGAGCCGTTGCATAGCAAAGCAAGGGATAGTCTGTTTCGCAGACCGAAAGCGTCATGTGCGGCAGTCCGGCATCGGAAAGGACTTCTGTCTCACCGGAAACAAATGCTTTCAGATCATTCCGGAAATCCGCATCGGAAAACGGTTCCAGCGCAGGGTTGATGCAGAACAGATAGTTGCCCTCCAGCGGTGCGGCCATCTGTGCGGCACGTTTCGCTTTCGGGGTCGCACCGGTCAGCCCATCCAGAATAGAGGGCGGCGAGTGCATAAATACGCCAAACGCGGCAAGAAATCCCAATGTCAGAACCAGAGTGATGAATTTTCCTTTCACAGGCAGACCTCTTTTATTTATTGCATGGTTGTTCAAATGAAAAATCTTCTGCGCAAAATACGGCAGTTGAGTAAACGCTCAACTATATTGTATGCGAAATAAGGAGGCTGTCAAGGTCTGTTAGACGACAAATCGCAGGAAGCAGATGCTAACTTTTCCTCTTGACAACGTAGGAAGAGCAGATATAATATGATTGAACGGTTGTTCAACTACAAAACAAGGAGAACGTCTGATGTCAAATTCTTTATACACCTGTAATTGCGATGTGATCCATGAGGACATCGTGAACGATGTAAAAGGCAAAATGCAGCCGAAAGACGACTACATCCAGCTTGCATCGCTTTTCAAGCTGTTCGGAGATGGCACAAGAGTGCAGATCCTTCATGCTCTGGAACAGAGCGAGATGTGTGTATGCGACCTTGCGGTTCTGCTGGGCGTCACCAAATCGGCGATCTCTCACCAGCTGAAAGCACTCCGGCTTGCCGGACTGGTCAAATTCCGCAGAGAGGCCCAGATCGTGTATTATTCGCTGGCGGATGATCATGTAAAGGAGATCATCGACAAGGGATTTGAGCATTTAAGAGGATGATCGCGCAAGCGATTATCTTTTTGTCTTTTAAGTTGAGCGATTGAACAATTAAGAAAACGTAGTGGAGGTCAAAATGAAAAGAGTATTCATCCTGAAAGGTCTGGATTGCCCGAATTGTTCCGCCAAGATAGAAAAAGAGGTCGGAGCATTGCCGGGAGTGGAATCCTCGGTTGTGAATTTAATGCAGCAGACACTGACCGTTCAGTCAGAAAAGTCTGCGGATGCAACACTGGCGGAACAGGTCGAAACGATCGTTCACAGCCATGAACCGGATGTTGAGGTGTCGGAAAAGACCGAACCGGCGGTGACGAAGGTCTATCTCCTGAAAGGTCTGGATTGTCCGAACTGCTCAGCAAAAATCGAGAAAGAAGTCGGTGAGCTGGGTGGCGTGGCTTCTTCGACCGTGAATCTGATGAACCAGACATTGACTGTTCAGGCAGGAACATCGGTGGCTACCTCCCTGCTGGACACCGTTACCACGATCGTCCACAGCCACGAGCCAGATGTTGAAGTGTCGGAAAAGACCGAACCTGCGGTGACGAAAGTCTATCTCCTGAAAGGTCTGGACTGCCCGAACTGCTCAGCAAAGATCGAGAAAGAAGTCGGTGAGCTGGGTGGCGTGGCTTCTTCGACCGTGAATCTGATGAACCAGACATTGACTGTTCAGGCAGGAACATCGGTGGCTACCTCCCTGCTGGACACCGTTACCACGATCGTCCACAGCCACGAGCCAGATGTTGAAGTGTCGGAAAAGACCGAACCTGCGGTGACGAAAGTCTATCTCCTGAAAGGTTTGGACTGCCCGAACTGCTCAGCAAAGATCGAGAAAGAAGTCGGTGAGCTGGATGGCGTGACTTCTTCGACCGTGAATCTGATGAACCAGACGCTGACTGTTCAGGCTGGAACATCGGTAGCTGCTTCCTTACTGGATACCGTTACCACGATCGTACACAGCCATGAGCCGGATGTTGAAGTGTCGGAAAAGCAGCTGGAAGCGACTGCACCTGTCAAAAAGGATGAAAAAGCGGCGGTCTATAACGATGAGGATAAGAAGCGCACGATACGGCTTGCCGTGGGTGCTGTGGTCTATGCAATCGGTATGGCATTGACTGTATTCGCAAAGCTGCCGACTCTGGCGGAACTGGCGTTTCTGATTGTGGCGTATGTGATTCTTGGCTGGGATGTCGTATGGCAGGCAGTGAAAAATATCACCAGAGGACAGGTGTTTGACGAGCATTTCCTGATGAGTGTTTCCACGATCGGCGCATTTGCCATCGGGGAATACCCGGAAGCTGTTGCAGTTATGCTGTTCTATCAGGTCGGAGAGTTCTTCCAGTCGCTGGCGGTAAAGCGTTCCAGAAAGTCCATCTCTGACCTTATGGACATCCGTCCGGATTCGGCGACCGTTAAGCGGAATGGCGTATTGCAGGTCGTTTCTCCGGAAAGCGTTGCGGTGGGCGAGATCATCGTGGTAAAACCCGGTGAAAAAATCCCGCTGGATGGCATCGTTGTGGATGGCGAATCCATGCTGGACACCAAGGCACTGACCGGCGAATCTGTGCCGAGAAGCATCCGCAAAGGCGATGAAGCCCTGTCCGGCTGCATCAACCAGAGCGGTTTGCTGACGCTGAAAGTCACAAAGAGCTTCGGGGAATCCACGGTATCGAAGATCACTGACCTTGTGGAGAATGCTTCTGCAAGAAAAGCTCCCACCGAGAACTTCATCACGACCTTTGCACGATACTATACGCCGGTCGTTGTTGGAATGGCGGCTGTGTTGGCGATCATTCCGCCGCTCGTCCTTGGCGGCGGCTGGTCTGAGTGGTTGCGCAGAGGTTTTGTGTTCCTGATCGTTTCCTGCCCGTGTGCATTGGTCATTTCTATTCCCCTGACCTTCTTCGGCGGTATTGGTGCCGCATCCAAGCGCGGTGTGCTGGTAAAGGGCAGCAACTATCTGGAAGCACTGAACAAAGTGAGCGTGGTGGTCTTTGATAAGACCGGCACCTTAACAAAGGGTGTTTTTGAGGTCGCAAATATCATTCCGGCAGCCGGATACCAGAAAGAGCAGGTATTGGAGTATGCTGCACAGGCAGAGAGTTATTCCAACCACCCGATCGCAAAGTCGATTCTTGCGACTTATGGAAAGCCAATCGACCAGAAGCAGTTCTCTGGCTTTGAGGAAATCTCAGGACACGGCATCAGCGTTATGGTGCAGGGAAAGAAGGTACTGGCTGGCAACAGTAAGCTGATGGAATCTGAAAAGATTGCCTATGCCGCTTGCGATGCAGCCGGAACAAAGTTCTATGTAGCAGCGGATGGTAGCTATGTAGGCTGTATCCTGATCGCAGATGAAGTGAAGCCGGACAGCAAGTGCGCAATCGCAGAGCTGAAAAAGATCGGCGTGGAAAAAACTGTTATGCTTACCGGCGATGATGAGCGAATCGGCAAGTCGGTGGCAGACGAACTTGGTCTGGATGCGTATTATGCACAGCTCTTGCCCGACCAGAAGGTCGAAAAGCTGGAAATGCTGGATAAGCAGAAACGGCAGGGCAGCAAACTCGCCTTCGTGGGCGATGGCATCAACGATGCCCCTGTTCTTGCCCGTGCAGATGTCGGCATTGCCATGGGAGGTCTTGGCTCGGATGCCGCGATTGAAGCTGCGGATGTTGTTCTGATGACAGATGAACCATCGAAACTTGTAGAAGCCATTGATGTTGCAAAGGCTACGAAACGGATTGTGATGCAGAACATCGTGATTGCTCTTGGCATCAAGAGCGTGTTCCTTGTTCTGGGCGCACTCGGCATGGCCGGTATGTGGGAAGCCGTGTTCGGTGATGTGGGTGTCACGATCATCGCTGTTCTGAACGCAATGCGGATTCTGAAGAAATAAGCACAAACAAAAACAGGGTGCGCCCACCCGGACGCACCCTGCAAAAATCCACACACGATAAGTAAGGCAGGGAGTTCCCCAGAGCAGAGTTCCCATAAAACAGTATTTGCAAAAGTTCCCTAAATGGGGAAGATTTGGCGTGACTTCGGTCACGCCTTTTCTTTTGCTTCCAGTTCATCCAGAGGGATGTACCCCAGCCCGTCGTACTTGATATGGATGTGCTGCACCCGCTTTCCGCTGGACTTATCCGGGGCATCTACATAGATAGCCGACACCAGTTCACGGAGAGCATAGGGAGTGAGTTCTTCAATATGAACGTACTTGTGCGCTTTCTGGACGAATTTTTCAATATTCTCGATTTGATGTTCCTGTACTTCGATTTCCTGTTGGATAGAGAGGGATTCCTCTTCCAGCTGCTTCTGTTCGGCATCGTAGCTCTGGCTCATCATGTCGAAGCGGTCATCGCTCAGCTTTCCATTGGCGTTGTCCTCGTAGATTTTCATGAACAGCCGTTTGAGGTCTACAATCCGCTTCTCATTCCGGGCAAGCTGCTTCTTCAGGACGGTCAGCTTTTCGCTGCTTTCCACACGAAGCTGCTCCTCCATGACCTTGCGGAAGTAGTTTTCATGACGGAGAATGTAGTCCGTCACCCGCTGAACATGACTCAGCACACGTCCTTCCAGAACCTTTACCCGGATGAAATGTCCCTTGCACTTGCTCCCGTTCTTCTTGTGCAGAGAGCAATCAAAGAAGTCTTGACTGAAGTCCCTGTTATTGGACGAACCATATTGCATCTTGGAACCGCAGTCAGCGCAGTAGACCATACCGGAGAAAATGCTGCTCTTGCCTGTTCGGGTCATACGGTGACGCTGGCTGCGAATCTCCTGAACCTTTTCAAACACATCATCGTCAATAATGCGCTCATGTGTATCCGGGAAGATAGCCTGATTTTCCACAGGATTCAGATGTCTCTTTTTATCCCAGATAGAGTTAGTATAGGTCTTGAAGTTGACTGTGCAGCCAGTGTACTCCCGGCGTTCCAGAATCAAACTTACTGCTCTTTTATCCCAGCGATAAGGGTCTTCCGGGGCAGGTGCGTTTGTGCTCCGGCCATGGCTCAACTTGTAGGCGGTAGGAGTCAGAACTTTATCTGCCCACAGTTGGTTCGCAATTTGGGTCGGCCCACGTCCCTCCATGCACATGGAGAAGATGCGCTTCACAATCGCAGCCGCTTCCGGGTCAACAAGCCAATGCTTCGGGTTCTCCGGGTCTTTTACATAGCCGTACGGAACATTAACCGTCAGCGGTACTCCACGCTCTCCCTTGGCCTTCTGAACGGCCCGAATCTTGCGGCTGGTATCGCGGGCGTAAAACTCGTTGAACCAGTTCTTAATGCCCGCAAAATCGTTGTTTACGCTGTTCGGGTCAATGGTGTCGTAGTTGTCGTTAATGGCGATGTAGCGAACGCCATACTGGGGAAAGGTGAAGTTGGTGTACAGACCAGTCAAGGCAGAATTGCGCCCCAGTCGGGACAAATCCTTCGTGATAACGATTCCTACACGCCCTGCTTCGATCTCGACCAGCATACTCTGAAAGCCGGGACGGTCATAGTTCGTGCCGGAGTAGCCATCATCCACAAAGAACACCGGGTTCGGGAAGTGGTTCTTTTTGGCGTATTCCAGAAGGATGACCTTCTGGTTCTCAATGGACAGGCTTTCGCCGAGCCGTGCGTCCTCTTGCGACAGTCGGCAGTAAAGTGCGGTGATTTTATTCGTTGCTCCAGACATTGTTGTGTCCTCCTTATTCTGTGGAGCAACTGTCAGTACAGGATTGGTTACCGGATCAAGTATAGCAGAATTGGACGCAGTTGTCATTCGTCTGCACCCTCATCTTCAAATTTTTGCTGGGCGTTCTTGGCAACAATGCGCTCCAGTTTCTTCAAAAAGGATTCCTTGCCCTCATAGCTGCCGGTCACGGTGTAGGTGGTGTGACCGACTTTCTCCGTGGTGGTCAGTTCAGGAATCCAGAATGCAGACAGGTTCTTGACATGGAGATTGCCGTTCTCATCTACATAGGAGCCGTGCTTCTTCTGCTCTTCGGTCAAGGGCTGCCGCTTGAAATAGATTTCGTTTTCGGAGATGCTCACGGTTTCGCTGGCTTGCTCCTTCGGGGCATCGTCATACAGCTGGGCAAAAAATGCCAGTGCATCTTCGGGTGAGTCTTCCTCCATGAGCTGCTCGAAAACTCGCTGTTCCTCTGCCGAGAGGTTATTCCATGCGGCTTCCAACTCCTGCTCGTTGGCTGCGTTGACGAAGGCTTCGATCTCTTTTTTCATGGTGCATCCTCCTTTGGCTGCGAAAAGCGGATTTTCAAAAAGTATGGGTTTTCGTGAGAGCAAGAATCGTCCCGTGGCCACAAATTTTCAATTCTTGAAAATTCTTGCCCTTTTGGGACAGCTTCTTGTTGGGGCGTGCCTGCCCCAAACCCTGCTTAGGAGTGAGTGCGATATACTAGGAATTTATTTATTGCTTGCATCGGTTTTGTCGTTTCCCTTTTTCTTACGAGACAAACCTAAACAAAGATGCGTCGAGCCAAGGCAAAGAAATGATGAACCAAGACACAACCATACAACAGCCATAGAATTATCATTTCCACTTATGAAGCTAATAAGTGAAGCCATATATAACAGAGCAGAAGCTGCATAGAATAAGATAGATTTCTTGGTTTCTTTTTTCATAAATAATCGCCTCCACAAATCGATTTGTTGAGTCAATTATACCACGTTCTTTATCGAAATTACACCCTCTACATGGGAGAACTTGGCCGATTTACTGCGTACGTGCGTACCCATCTTCCGTATACACGTATGCGGCGATTTGCCCGAAACGCACTCTATACAGCCGTTCCCCCTCGGAGAGCCCACTACACTTTGCAGACCACAGGGATGAAAGTGTCATAGTGGGTTATTACACTTCCGCAGAAGTGCCTTCTCCTCGCCGCAGACAGCCGGGTGTGCCTTTTGTGAGAGCTTTCTGTGCGGCGAATCTACATCGCCCACAGGCGATGTAAGCAGGGATTCCAAAGGGGCGCAGCACCCTTGGCACACGACTTTGGTACAAAGTCTAGTGTGTTACACCTTTCCAGAGGTGTATACGTTCCTGAAATGCAAAAAGCCCCATACCCAACACCTTAACGGTGCGGACATGGGACTTGATGCTTCCTCGGCCTAGCCGGGTACTCCGTAACCAATCCTGACAGGCAGTTGCCGTGTCATTTTTCGAAAACTGTTTTACGGATACCCAGCAAGCGGGAACTTCCTGTTTTTCTTTGCCAGAGATATGAGCCTGTTCCGCCTGCCACGCGGCAAACTCCCGCTGACCTTCCTCACTGTTCCAGCAGGCAAGGATGGCCGGGTAGAATGCCCGTGCCAGACGTTCGATGGCTTCATCGGGATAGGGGGAAGTGTTTGTGGACTTTTTCTTTTTGTTCAAACGCACGCTCCTTTGATCGTCCCACCGTGGCAAAGCCGGGCGAGAAAATCAAAGTTCCAATTTCATATCAGGCGCAAGGGCGCGGATAGTTTCCGCCCTGCACTTGCGGCTGGTGGCTCGTTGATGGCTTACAAGTGCCTGTCGTTATGCCGTTTTAGAGGATTCACCGCTGGATTCTGCAAGAACTTCGTCCAGCGTTTTCAAAAATTCAAGGTGAGGTTTCAAGGCAAAGCGAAGAACTTTGACCTGTTCCGGATGCGTAAGAAGTTTCGGGTTCAAGTCGAACGTAACTTCCCAACTCTTTCGCATGAGAGATTCAGCATTGTGGAGCCGATAGTACAGTTCGAGAAACTTTTGGGGAACATCATAGTTTTCATCAATGGTGTTGCTGGCGGCTTTTTCTGCCTGCTTCACCGTTACTTTGTTGGGCTTGACTTTCTTCGGCTTCGGCACATAATTCTTGATTTCTTTAAAGATTTCAGCCTGCTCTTCGGGCTTGGCCTTGCCGAGATTTTCGAGAAGATAATCGGGAATGTGCAGTTCCTCGCGGAAGAACCGATCACGGAAACCGGGAGACAGTTCATCCGCAATGTCAACGCCGTGGGCATAGTATTCTGCCCGGCGGACTGAACTTGCGCTGCTGTGATTTTCCTGTGCAATGCGCTCACAGGTTTTCATGGGCTTCTGGTTGTGTTCAGATTGAACACTGCCAGATTTCTTTGCAGTATGCTGATTGCCGCGAAATGCTTCGGTGCGCTTTTCAGAGGAATACTGCTTACCCATAAGGAACTTCTTCTGCTCCGGCGTGAGATTACGCCGCCCCAGCTGATTCTTGCAGATCCATGCGAGGACTTCTTCTCTGCTTTCAAACGGGAGCGGCATGGTGGAGAAAGAGATTTCGGGATGCTCCTGAACGATTTCATAACGATTGTGGCCGTCAACAAGGGTATTACCCCAGACAATCAAAGGAGAAATCAGCTTGCCCTCTTTCAGGATATTTTCTTCAAGCTGCTTAAATTCATCATCGGTCAGAGGGGGAATCTGGGACTGGAACTCCGGATCGATTTTCAGATTGATCATACGCACACTCCTTTATCTCTCCTGCTGCGTCTGTTCTTCCTCCCGGAAAAAGGACGCAACATTCTGCTTTGCGGTTTTCAGCTTGAACAGTTCTTCCTTGGCTTCCTTGTACTGTTCGTAGAACTTTGCCTTTTCGGATGCCAGCTGCGCATACTCGGCTTCCAGCCTTTTCGGGCTGGCCAGCTTTGTGATGTTGTTTGCCTTGAGATAGGCTGCTGCCGTCCGGTATGCTGTCAGTTCTGCACGGTGCTGTTCTTCAAAGGCTGCGGGTCGTTTTGCGGCTTTTAACTGTTGTGCGATGTTCTTGGTGCTGGTGTAGGCTGCGATGTGATAGCGCAGCTCATTGTTGGCTTTCATGCGACCTTCGAGGTCTTTCACCACGGCCAGTGCATCGTGATACTTGGTTTCCAGTTCAGCGATGCGCTGGTTCAGAGCGTCCTCGTCGGTCAAGCCCTTTTCCTGCAGAAGCTTCACGGTCTGTGCCATAACTTTGAGATTGTGTTTCGTGAGCCAACGCTTATAGCCAATGCCTTTGCCCTCGGTCATCCTCGACTGGATGTCGATCAGTTTCCCGATGGTATCCTGCTTGGACTGTACCTTGGGTTTGCGTTCGGCGTTTGCCTGCAATGTGGCAAGCACTGCCGTCTTATCGAACTTGTCCCCGAGATGTTTCGCGCGGATGAACTTCGTTCTGCCAGCGGGCAGATAGCTCAGACACCCACGGCTTTCCTTGACGGCAATACCATACTGCTGCATGAGCCTGTCAGAAAAATCCTCAAAACTCGTTGTGCGGTACAACACCGAAGAAATCTGTTTCCGCAAAGTGTCCTTCACGGTTTCAAACTTCTTCTGCTGGGGCGGCTGTCCAGCTGCGGTGAGGGCTGCGTTCTCACGGTCAAGTTTCAACTGACCACGCCTACGCGCCCAATACTCAGCTTCGCTCACGCGCTCTTTCGAGCCGTTGAGCAGGTCGATCTGGTACAGTCCGGCACCCTCGCACAGTTCCATGACCTCAACACGCAAGTGCCGCATGGTCTGGGCTGTGCTGGAGTGCTTCATACCCTCACGCCAGTCACGGGGCTTTTGCATATAGGGCTTACGTTCCACCTCTCGTGTACGGATACTGCCGATCACAATGTGGACGTGGATGTTTCCCGAATGGTTATGCCCATCCGGGTGAGTGCAGACGATGGCGGGGTGACCGGAGAAGTTTTCTTCGCAGAATTTCAGGCCAAGTGCCTGTGCTTTTTCCATGGTCAAGCCGTTGTCGGCTGCATCTCTGGGGTCGAAGCTGATGATATACTGATGGCTCTTAATATCATCGCGTTGGGTGTTCTTGCCATACTTGCGGTTTGCCAGCAGACAGGCCGTTGCGAACGAGAAATCGCCGCACTCAAGGGTGTCGAGCAGGTACGAATCCCGCAGCTTCGGCTTGCCGTGCTCATCCAGAAGTTGCTTTCCGGTGAATGCGTCGTGCTGGTAAACGAGGTACGCTTCGATGGCGGTGTAGTCCGAATTCTTAGAGGCGATATGCTTGAGCGTTGCCATACAGTTCACCCAGAACTTTCTCGGCGCTGAGCCGGAAT
This sequence comes from Faecalibacterium sp. IP-3-29, assembly GCF_023347335.1. Classification (NCBI taxonomy): domain Bacteria; kingdom Bacillati; phylum Bacillota; class Clostridia; order Eubacteriales; family Oscillospiraceae; genus Faecalibacterium; species Faecalibacterium sp. IP-3-29. The sequence goes on from NZ_CP094471.1 coordinate 655,684, forward strand.
GCGGTCAGGTCTGCAAGTTCGTCAAGGAGTTTCGCCCGGATCTGCTCGGTGTCCGCACCGCCGGAATTGAAGTGCCTTGCAAGCTGGTTGAGATTGCTGCCCACCTTGCTGCACTGAGCAAGCAAAGTGGAAACAGCGGTCAGGGTTTCTTCGCCACCACCGGCAATGATGACCGTTTTCTCGATTTTGACGTTGCGGATGGCGCGGCGGATGAAGGTGGAGAGGGAGAGATTCAGGAGTTTGCAAGTGAGTTCCAGTGACGCTTTTTCCTCCGCTGTCACACGGAACTTGATGACGTGCGTTTTGTTGTTCGGCGTGTCGTGGTGCTGGGAATTGCTAGGAATCGGTTGAACATTCGTTTTGGTCATTGTACCTCCTGTCTGTTCGATAACTCCTCGGTGAAGTTATGTAAAGCACGACACGCCGTTCCATTCGTGCCGCTAGGCACGAATGATGAGCAGGGTTTGGGGCAGGCACGCCCCAACAAGATCACTTCGGAAATGCAGATGCATTGAAGAAGTGAAGTCCCGGTGGAGCACAACATTTTCAAGAATTGAAAATTTGTGGCCACGGGACGGTTCTTGCCCTCTACCGCTGCGCTCAAAACCGTTTCTGGGTAATTGTTTCCGAATTGTTAAGGCGCAAAAAATAAGTAGAGGTTGTGCTGCTCGTGTATGTTGATCGCCGTTTGCTCCGAACGAAGTTCCTGCCCCTGTTTGCGCAGCGGCGTTGACGGAAAGTCGGTATCACGTTCGGTCGGCTCATGAAATTTTCAAGGTGCAGCTCCCTAAAAGAAAAATACCGCCCACGCAGCATAGCGATGGATTTTGTCGGGTGAATCGGCGGCAAAATGAATCGGGTGTGTTGCGGGGCGGTAAATTCTTTCGTGGACTTTTCCTCACGGAAGTGGTGGGTCTCACGGTGATAACCAACCACTTTCTGTGGCTGTGTTCAAAATGAACACGACCACATCTTGTGGATGGTTTTGGGCCAATCCACAAAAGCAGTGGGATTTACAAGAAAAATACCACTGTATGTAGAATGCGTCAAGAGGTTTTGGAAAATTTATGGCAATAAAGTGGAGAGAGTAGGACTTATTTTATCGCGCAATCCCTGCCTTACGCCTGATTGATCTGGCTCAGGATGCCGTTCAGCTGCTCCTCGGTCAGGACGTGGAAATCAATCAGCGTGTTGAGCTGGATTCCCATCATCATGGACAGAGAAGAATCATCATCGTCCTTTTTTCCGGTGGCGCTGCCTGCGGCTGCGGCCATACGCTGCAGGATCGGTCCGATGATGGCAGCACCCACCGGGTGGGTCATGACCTGCTTCAGAGTGGAGGCTGCGGTAAAGTGTACCGGCAGCGGCTGCGCTGCCTGCCATTCCAGCAAGCCGGTCAGGCGCAGATCCCGGCTGGATGCACCAACGCAGATCTGGTAAGTGCCGCTTTCTGCATAGAAATCATGCAGTTCCGGCTCATAATAGGCAAGGCTGCGCTTGTCCAGTGTAAACTGCACCTCCTTGCTCTCACCGGGCTGCAGGGACACCTTGGCAAAACCTTTCAGTTCCCGGACCGGACGGTGACGCTCACCCTTGGGCGGTGCTACATAGAGCTGCACCGTTTCCTTGCCGGCGACTGCGCCGGTATTTTTTACCGTGACGGTGACCTGCACTTCTTCACCCTCACGGACGGTGCTGCGGCTCAGCCGGAGTACGCTGTATTCAAAGGTCGTGTAGGAAAGGCCATGACCGAAGGGGAACAGAACATCTGCTTCCGTGGTGTCGTAGTAGCGGTAGCCGACAAATACGCCCTCAGAGTAAACGCTGGTCTCCCGCTCGCCGGGGAAGGAAAGATAAGCCGGGGTGTCGCTCAGCCTCCGGGGGAAGGTCTCTGCCAGCTTGCCGCTGGGGTTGACAGCGCCGTACAACAGATTCACGGCGGCTTCTCCGGCACCGTCACCGGCAAGGTACAGTTCCAGAACAGCCGGGACATCGTTGACCCACGGCATTTCGATGGCAGAGCCGTTGTGCAGGACGACCACGGTATTCGGCTGTACCGCAGCGACTGCGGCGATCAGATGATTCTGATTTTCCGGCATGGCAAGGGTGGTGCGGTCGTAGCCTTCGCTCTCGTACCGCTCCGGGAGTCCGGCAAAGATCACGGCGACATCTGCGTCTACGGCAGCGGCCACCGCGGCCTGTTCCAGCGCAGGATCCACGGTATCCTCATCGGTGCGGTAGCCCTGTGCATAGGCCACACCGGGGGCGTGTTCCAGCGCACAGCTGACCTTCGCACTGTTGACATGGCTGCTGCCGCCGCCCTGATACCGGGGATGCTCCGCGAACTCGCCAAGGAACACCGCCTTGCAGCCCTTTGCCAGAGGAAGTGTGCCCTTTTCGTTCTTCAACAGCACAGCAGAGTTCTCCGCAACAGAAACTGCCATCCGGTAGTCTGCGTCCCGGTCAAATACGGCGTTCGTGCTCTCGGCTTCGGTCACGGAATCCACAAAGCGCAGCAGGTTGCGTACGGCAGTGTTCAGCTCTTCTTCCGAGAGAGTCCCAGCCTTGATGGCGGAAAGGATCGAGTTTGTGCCGCGGCCGCTTCCGCCGGGCATTTCCAGATCCTGCCCTGCGGCGATGCCCTTGGCACGGTCCTTCACTGCGCCCCAGTCGGTGACCACCATGCCCTCGTAGCCCCAGCGTTTGCGCAGGATGTCGGTCAACAACTCCTTGTTCTCCGAGCAGTGGGTGCCGTTGAGTTTGTTGTAGGCGGCCATCACGCCCAGCGGCTGTGCCTTTTTGACCACCGCTTCAAAGGCGGGAAGATAGATCTCGTGCAGGGTGCGCTCGTCCATCACGCTGTCACTGACCATGCGGTCGGTCTCCTGATTGTTGGCGGCAAAATGCTTGATGCAGCTGCCCACACCGTTGCTCTGGATGCCCTTGACCAGCGCCGCCCCCATCTCACCGCTGAGATAGGGGTCCTCGCTGAAATACTCAAAGTTGCGTCCGCATAGCGGGCTGCGCTTGATGTTCAGGCCGGGGCCAAGCAGCAGAGCCAGATTCTCGGCGCGGCACTCATTGCCCAGCGTGTTACCCAGCTTTTCTGCCAGAGCAGTGTCAAAGCTGGAAGCCACCGCCGCACTGGACGGGAAACAGACCGCCGGGATGCTTTCGTTGATGCCCAGATGGTCGCCCTGCTCGTCCTGTTTGCGCAGACCGCTGGGGCCGTCGCTCATCATCACGGCGGGCACACCGAGCCGCTCCACCGGCTGTGTATGCCAGAAATCCGAACCGGAGCAGAAGTCTGCTTTTTCCTCCGGTGTCATCTGCTGGAGGATCTTTTCAATGTCCATTCTGTAATGCCTTCCTTTCGTTTGAGGGCAGTCCGCAGCCCTCTGATTTTCTTGCCCAAAGTATAACAGGAAAACCGCAGACAGTACGGATGAAAAGTCGTGAAGCAAGATGAATTTTTTAAATTGTCATAAATAACACGATTTTTTGACCGATAACACAAAATTTTGCACCCTTATTCCGTGGGATTCTCTTTATAATAAGAACAGAAATCAAACGGAAAAAGGAGATGCGGATGATGCAAGCAACAAACCTGAAAACGAATCATCTGACCCAGCCTCTCGGCATAGATGCCGGGACGCTGTTTTTATCGTGGCAGTGCGCCGAAGGCGTGCGCCAGACCGCCTACGAAATTGAAGTAACTGCCGGAGCCGAAACGCTGTGGGCGAGCGGAAAGGCTTTGGGCAGTGTGATGCACACCGAAACGCCCAGCGCTGTACCGCCCAAGACGCAGGGACGGTGGCGCATCCGCCTGTGGGATGAAAATGACCAGCCCGGTGCATGGAGCACCGCTTCCTTCGAGACCGGGCTTGCACAGGCAGACTGGCAGGGCGTGTGGGTCTGCCCGGAAACAGAAGAGCTGGACATCGACTGCACCGATGCCATCAACGCCTTTGCAAAGCCCAACTGGGAGCAGAAGCAGGCGGCGCTGGAAGCCTCCGGCAAAGGGCAGGCGCAGCCTTATCAGCCCCACCGCCCGGCAAGTTATCTGCGCAAAACGTTTACCGCTCCGGCGGGAGAAAGCAAGCGGCTGTACATTACCGCTAAGGGACTGTATGCGGCATGGCTGAACGGCAAGCGTGTCGGCGACATGGTGCTTGCCCCCGGCAGCTTTACCGCAGACAAGCATTTGGGCGCACAGACCTACGATGTGACTGCGCTTGTCCGTGACGGTGAAAACGAACTACTCATCGCATTGGGCGACGGCTGGTACCGCAGCACCTCCGGCGTGGATGGAGACCGTGACCTGTTCGGGAAAGAAGTGGCTGTCCTGTTCCAGCTGGAAGTGGACGGCAAGGCGGTCTGCGTTTCGGATGACGACATGGAGGCCACTCAGTGCGGCCCGATTCGCCAAAATGATCTGCAGCAGGGCGAGGTGTACGATGCCCGGCTGGAAGGGGAGCTTTCCGGCTGGCATGGCGTCAAGACCGAGCCGAACACCCTGCCCATCACCGGCATGAACACCGTGCCTATCCGGGAGCAGGAAGCCTTTGCGGGCAGGCTGCTGCGCACCCCCAACGGCGAGACTGTGCTGGACTTTGGCCAGAACATGGCAGGCTATGTGGAGATGAAGCTGACCGCCCACGCCGGGCAGAAAATCAAGCTGCTGTGCGGCGAAGCACTGGACGAGAACGGCAACTTTACGCAGGAGAACTTTCAGGACCGGAACCGCCACAAGGAGGGCGGCACGGTGCAGATGCTGGAACTCGTCTGCAAGGAGGGCGAGAACCACTACAAGCCCAGCTTTACCATCATTGGCTTCCGGTACGCAAAGGTAGAAACGGACATCGACCTGACCGGCGCAGAGTTTACTGCCCATGCCGTCTATTCGGAGATGCCGGTCACCGGCAACTTTGCGTGCGGCAATGCCGATGTGGATCAGCTGGTGAAAAACAGTGTGTGGAGCCAGAAGGGCAACTTCTGCGATATCCCCACCGACTGCCCCACCCGCGAGCGCGCCGGCTGGACCGGCGATATGGGGGTGTTCATCGAGACCGGTCTGACCCTGATGGATTGCTACCCGGTGGTGGAAAAATGGCTGGCCGAGTGCCGCCTGAACCAGTACCCGGATGGACGCATGGCGAACATTGCGCCGCCCACCAGCCGCCCCGGCTACATGACCCCCATGCTCTGTATGTCGGCGGGCTGGGGCGATGCCGCCATTCTGGTGCCCTACGCCCTTTATAAGCGCACCGGCGACCGCAAGATTCTTGCGGACAACTACCAGATGATGCAAAAGTGGTATGCGTTCCTGCTGAGCCGTGCCCAGCAGACCACCGAGGAGCAGCAGACCGGGGCATACGCCAAGTACACGGTGCTGAACGGTCTGGACTACGGCGAGTGGTGTGAGCCGGGCATTACCCCCATGCAGGCGATGATGAACCCGCGCAAGAGCGTGGGTACGGCCTATCTGGCTTATTCCGGGCGGCTTCTGGCGGAAATCGCGCAGGCGCTGGGCAAGGCAGAGGACGCAGCGCAGTACCGCGACACGGCAGAAAAGGCGGTCAAGGCATACCGCACCGCCTTTACAGACAACGGGAAAATTACTTCTGACCGCCAGTGTGAATACGTCCGCGCCATTGCCTTTGCGCTGCTGGGCGAGGAGGAGAGCCAAGCCGCTGCGGATACCCTGAACCGGATGGTGGCGGAAAACGGCTATCACCTGAACACCGGCTTCCTTTCTACACCCTTCCTCTGCGAGGTGCTGGCAAAGTACGGCTATGCCGACACCGCCTATAAGCTGCTGTTACAGGACACCGCTCCCAGCTGGCTCTATGAGGTCAAGCAGGGCGCTACCACCGTCTGGGAGACATGGACGGGCATTGACGCAAACGGCCACCCCAGCGAATCCCTGAACCATTACTCCTACGGCGCCATCTGCGGCTGGCTGTTCGGCGGCGTGTGCGGCATCCATCTGGCAGGGGAGACCCTGACCATCGCTCCCACCCCGAACCCGGCACTGGGCTGGGCAAAAGCAGTGTACGATTCCCCGGTGGGGCGCATTGAAAGCGGCTGGCAGTATGCAGGCGATGCCGTGACCTACACCATCACCGTGCCCTGCAACAGAACCGCAGAAGTCACCCTCCCGGATGGCAGAAGCCTGACCTTGCAGCCGGGCACCCACACCCTGTAACGCAAAAAGATTCCCCACAAAACACAACGCCCCGCACCGGAAGGAGAAACCGGTGCGGGGCGTTGCTTTTATGGGGGTAATGAAGAAGAAAAATGATGAAAAAATGGCAGATCAGAATTTTTGCGCAAGGTATTTTGCGCTGAGCTGGAAGCTCTTGATGGGGGAATTGTCCACCCAGTTGCGGTGGCTTTCCAGAATAACGGCATCCACCTCCACGGCAAGGGCCTGCGCCATCAGGCTGTCCAAGTCCATGTTGCCGGTGCCCAGCTCCATGCTGTCGGTTTTCAGGATAGGCGTGATGGCACTGCCGGTGATGCGGGTGCCCCGGTCGTTGATGTGCCACAGCTTCATGCGGGGACCAAGCCGCTGCATCCATGCCAGCGCATTTGCACCGCCCTCGGTGAACCAGTAGCTGTCAAACTCAAAGTTGACAAAGGCAGGGTCGGTCTCTTCTAAGAGGATGTCGTAGGCGCGCTTTTCTGCGTTCACATGCCGCAGCTCGCAGTTGTGGTTGTGGTAGAGCAGGTGGATGCCCTCGGCTGTCAGAGTCTCGCCGGCTTTGTTCAGCCGCTGCGCAAGCTGGTGCATAACGGCTTCATCGCCGTAATCAAAGCGGTACATCCCGGTGATGACCACATACTGTGTGCCGAAGCTTTTGGCCTCCTCGGCCACTGCGTGGGCATCCCGTTCCAAACTGCCAAGGTCGGTGTGCAGACTGACCACCCGAAGGCCGGCCTCCTGCACCAGCTTGTGCCAGTCCAGATTGCCGCCCTTGCCCACCGGCATCCCGGCGGCCTTGGTCAGCAGCTTTACCACAAAGCCGATGGGGTGGATCATAAATCCACACAATTCAATGCCATCGTACCCGGCGGCTTTCATGGCAGCAAGGGTCTCTTTTGCCTGCTGCTCATTGCTTAGTACAGTGCCCAGCATAAATTGCTGCACAGCTTTGATGGGCATATTTTACCCCTCCAGTTTGAAAGTCTTACCCGGCGTGATGCCGTTTTCGTTAAAGCTGTCCACGCAGATGTAGTATTCCTGCCCGGCGGTCAGGGTGGAAAGGGTCACTTCGTCTGCATCGTACACCAGCCAGCTCAGATAGAGCTTATCAGGCGCAACGCCGTAGCGGACGTTGCAGCCCTGTGCATTTTCGATATGCTTCCAAGTGATCTTTGCATCCAGTGCATCCACGCGAGCCCCGGCGGCTTCGGCCTGTGCGGGCTTTGAGCCTTCGCCGTTACCGAACACCCGCAGGCCGCTGATGCGCAGCGCCTGTCCGTAGGGCAGTTCGCCGCCCGTCACCCGGACGTACCGGGCACGGATGCCGTCTGCATATTCGTAGTAGCCGTTGGAGCACTCGCGGGCAACATTTTCGCGCAGCGTCCAGCTCGCTCCGTTCACACTGGTCTCCACCGTGTAGTGGGAGATCTGGGGCCGGGTCTCGATGTGGCGGGTCTTGCGGTCATCGCCGTAGCTGTCGGCAGGGAAATCCACCACCAGCTTTTCGTCCGCCATGTTTACCTGAATGGCGCGGACATCACTCTCTTTGCCAAGGTCCACGCAGAGCCATTCGCCCGGCTCTGCACCGGCGGCGCTCCACCAGCTGCGGCAGTCCTCGTTGACTGCCAACTCCGGGCTGCTGTTTTCTGCGGTGCTGGAAGCCGTGACCGGCTTTTTATAGCTCAGCAGCATCCATTCCGGCTGCTGGCTGGCGGCATCAAAGGGGCCTGCCGGGATGCGGTGGGGGTAATCGGCAAAGTTCTGGTTGCAGTAAAGCACGCCGTCCTTGTCAAATCCGGCAGGGAACAGCCCCACCCGGCGCTCAAAGTCATAGTTGACAGAAATGCGCATGGTGGAAGCGTGCCACCAGTTGCCGCAGGTGTCGGCAATGGTGCTGCCGTGGCCTGCACCGGTGATGAATCCGCCGGGCTTTGCGGAAAACGGATTGGATGCCTGCCGTACGAAGGGGCCCAGCGGAGAACGGGAGGTGTATACACCGTCGGCGTAAGTGTTGTACTGGGTGCCAGGGCAGGCATATTGCAGGTAATAGAGGCCGTCATGCTTTGTCATAAAGGCACCCTCGATGTAGGGCTTGCCGATGGCGTTGAACATGGCAGTCAGGCTTTCGACACTCAGACCGGGGATATTTGCCATCTGCGGCGGCAGATTCAGCTTGCCGGTCTCAGGGTCATAGAACTGCTTCATGGACTGGTATAGCACGCTGGCTTCCCGGTCCACGATGCCGTTGTTGCCGGGGCGTTCGTAGCCTAGGGTGGTCTCATGGCCGAAAATCAGCTCCTGCTTTTCACCGATGGGGGTCATGGTGTCCGGGTCCAGCTCTACGCCGTAGATGGGGGAGATGTTGGAGCAGCCCCAGTAGAAGTACACCCGGCCATCGTCATCGCAGAACAGATCCGGGTCCCAGAAGGCAAAGGGGGCAGACACTTCGGTAAACGGCTCAGTCAGGGGGTCAGCGGTGCGCAAAATGGGGCAGTTGCGCCCTTTGCGGCTGGCGCAGAAATAGAGGTAATTGCCCACCTGCCGCACATCCGGTGCGTAGTCGTAGATCAGCAGGCCGGGGTCTGCATGGAAGTCCCAGTTCAGCAGATCCTCCGAATACCAGAAGCCTGCCGACATGGAAACAAAGAGATAATATTTGCCCTTGAAATAAACCAGCGTCGGGTCTGCACCCTCCCGGAAACCCGCCACGCGCGGGCCTTCCTTCATGTGCTGATAGCGGTAGCCCAGATCAAGGGGGTTGCAATAAGTCTGTCTCATCGAAACTCACTCCTTGGAAATACCCTGCAATACACGGTTCAGCTGCTTGATGTCCTCCTCGGAAGCGCCTGCCTGCATCAGCATGGATTCAATGGTCATCCGCTGCATGGCGCGCTCCATCATGGCCACCAGAGCCGGGTTATCCTTCACGGCGGCGGCCACATCGCCGCGGGCAGCGGCGGCCTTATCGGAGATCTGCTTCAGGATGGGGCCAGCCTTGGGGTCTGCCATGGCTTTGGCCATGTTGTCCTTCACCGACCAGCAGCTGGCATCCAGCTCCCCGTCAAACCAGTTGGTCACATTCTTGCGGTTGTCCATGGCGTAGTCCGGGTTGGGGGTGTCCACCTTGTTCACCAGAATCACGCTGCTGTGCTCGCCGGAGCGCGCCTCAATGCTGTGCTTGCCGGTAATGGGCAGCTGGAAGGCGAACACCTTGTCGCCCTGCTTAGTCTCCACCAGCTGACCGTCCTTGTACAGCGAGACCTCTGGCAGATTGGAGTAGACCTTGATCTCGGTCACATCCTCGGCGCGGTCCACATAGCGGCTGCCGCACAGGTGCACGAAGGGCTCCTTGCTCCAGTAGGCCTTGTAGAGATAGAAGGGGTCTTTTTTCAGCTTGCGGTCAAAGGTGACAAGACCCTTCTGGTTTTCGCCGTGCTTGCCGCCCTCGTCCCGGCCATCGGCGGCAAAGTCGAACATATTCCACACATGGGTCGCCCACAGCCAAGGACGGTCGGCGATCATCTTTGCAATATGCTCGTGGTAAACGCACTGATAGCTTTCGGTGTAGTCGCCCTTTTCCGGGTGGCTGCTCTGATACTGGGGGTTAGCATCTGCGCCATACTCCGAAAAGCCGATGCAGCGGTCGGGGTAATCGGCGTGGTATTTGTCAAAGAACTCGTCGTTCTGCTCCAGTTCGCCCAGATACCAGCCAAAATAGAGGTTGTAGCTGTTCACGTCCGGGATCTCCAGAATGGGGCTGGTGGTCTCCAGCATGAACACATTTGCCATGGTGGTCTTCCGGGTGGGGTCCAGCTTGTGGGCCAGCTCGTTCAGCAGACGGTGGTTTTCCAGCAGATCTTCATTGACAGCGGATGCGGCGGTAATCTCGTTGGACAGGCCCCAAACGGCAATGCAGGGGTGGTTGTAGTTCTGGACGATCAGCTCTTCCATCTGGGTCAGGGTGTTGGCACGGCCGTTGGTCATGTGCATGGTGATGTAGGGAATCTCTGCCCAGATGACAAGGCCCTTTTCATCGCACAGGTCGTAGAAATGCTGTGCGTGCTGGTAGTGCGCCAGCCGGATGGTGTTGGCACCCATTTCCAGAATGATGGAAATGTCCTCCTCCATCATTTCGTTTGTCAGGGCAATGCCGGCCCCCTTGCGGTCCTGATGGCGGGAAACACCGCGCAGCGGATAGCTGCGGCCGTTCAGGATGAAGCCCTTCTGTGGGTCAAACTCAAACTTCCGGCAGCCGAACCGGGCAGAAGTCTCTTCACCGTTGTCCAGCTTGGCAGAGACGGTGTAAAGGAAGGGATCGTCCACGCCATCCCACAGGCGGGCATTGTCCAGGGTGAAAACAGCCTTTGCAGTGCCGTTTTCCGCCGGAGCGGTGATGCTCTGGCCTTCCAGCGCAAAGGTAACGCTCTGTGCACCCACCACGGCGGCTTCCACAGTGACTTCGACGGTCTTAGCGGCAAGGTCGGTGACGATGGGGGTCACCTTCAGAGCCGGTGCGCCGTTTGCGGGCAAAGCGAAATGCTCTGCCGGAACGATGTGCAGAGTTACATCGCGGTAAATGCCGCCGTAGAAGGTGAAGTCTGCCTTCTGGGGGTACACGGTGTCGTTGTCGCGGTTGTCCACGCTGATCGCCAGCAGATTTTCCTCTTTGAGATGTTCGGTCAGGTCAACCCGAAAGGTAGAATAGCCGCCCTTGTGCTCGGCCAGCTTTTCGCCGTTCAGGTAGACTACAGCGGTCATAGCGGCACCGTCCAACTGCAAAATTGCTTTGCCGCCTGCCGGGATGGCGGGCTTTGCCAGAGCCAGCGTATACCAGCAGGTGCCGCGGTAGTAATCGTTGCCGCCGTCCTGACCGTCCACGGCGTTCCATGTGTGGGGCAGGGTGATGGCCTCACCCATAATGGCGGTGGGGATGCCGGGGTTCTCCTTGGTAAAATGCCAATTGCTATGATTCAGCAGGATGGTCTTGCTCATGGTAAAAACTCCTTTATGAAAAATGGATAGAATCAGCAAAAACCGAAAGAGCGTATGAGCCCTTTCGGTTTTTGCGGGGTGTTACTGCATGTGTTCTGCAATCACTTCATGACGAAGGGCGTCTTTCTTATCTGCGATGCGCTTCTGGACGTTGACCATTTCCTCCTTGGTCAGGGGACAGCCCAGCATGGCCATCAGGGTAATGAGCCAGCCCAGCATCGGCAGACCGTACTTGATGGCAAGGGTCATCCAGAAGATGCCGGAGGTGTAGGCATCCGTGGGCTGGGGCATCGTGGTGGTGTAGCCCAGAATAGCCACGGCACCGGTGGCGATGACAGCAGCCACCGAGGTGATGAGTTTGTCGATCAGGCTGTAAGTGCCGGAGACCACAGCCGGGATGTAACGGCCGCTGCGGTCCAGCTCGTAGTCGATGGTGTCAGCCATATAAGAGGTGTTGGAGGTGGTGATGCACATATTGGAGCCGTTTTGCAGCAGGGTCAGCAGCACGTAAACGATCATGTTCCAACTGCCCATCACGCCGATCTGACGGGTATCTGTGAAGATGAAGAACAGGATCAGCACAGAGGTGATGGCCATGCTGATGCAGGTCCAGGTCACGATGCCCTTCTTGCTGCCCTTTTTGCCCACATATTTTGCGCCGAAGGCTGCAAAGAAGATAGAAGGCACCATGCTGATCACGCCAAGGGTGGTGGCAAGACCCATGTTGCCGATCAGGATGCCGTTCAGCATGGTGTTGATGATGGCCTGGCTGCCCACCTGCTGTGCCAGCTTGTCGGAAGCGTTGGAGGCGATGTAGCACTGCAGGGGCTTGTTGTGCTTGAGCACCTCAAGAATATCCGCAGTTTTCAGCGGCTCGTGTTTTTTGTTGGTGCCCTCAAAGTTTTCGGGCTTATCGTAGGCAGAGATACCGGCGCAGACGATCAGGGTGCCGATGCCGGCAATGATCAGGACGATGGTGCAGACGGTGCTGAGGAAGTCCTGATTGAAGGTGCCGCCGCACTTGGGCAGGATGACGGTGTAGATCAGCATGCTCATGCCCATGGGCACGGCGTAGTTCAGGGCAGTGGACCAGACCCCGATGGTGGGACGCTGCCGGGGATCGTTGGTCATGATGGCAGGCAGGGTCTGGGCGGTCATGTTGGTGACGGTGTAGCCGATGATGTAAATAATGTAGGTCAGGGCAAACACCGGCAGGCCGAAGCCCTTGCTGGAGCACAGGTTGAACATGCACAGCAGGCCCACCGCTTCGATCAGGTAGCCGCTGATCAGCAGAACGCGCAGCTTGCCGAAACGGGTGTTGACGCGGTCGTAAACAAAGGCCAGCATCGGGTCGGTAAAGCCGTCCAGAATGCGGGCCAGCATCAGGATGAGACCCACGGTTGCGGTGGTGATGCCGTAGCCGATGCTGGCCGAATAACTGGCCATACCGATCAGAGAGTAGACGCTCATACCCACAAAGGCGTTGCAGGCATAACAGATGATCTGCCAGAGCTTTGCACGGCGGTACTGGACACCGTCTACCTCACTGGCGCTGGGTTTCTTTTGGAACATAATGATTTTCCTCCTTTTTGTGTGAACCGGTTTCCGCTTTTCCTGACACCAGAATAACAGAATGCAACAGATACTGCAGGATGAAAAACTTGGATTGAGGATAAAAATTCGTGCAGTTCTACTCGCTCAACGAAAAATCTACCAATAACGTGAAAAATTATCCTTTTTGCGCCGCACAGACCTGTTACAATAGGCACAAGAGAAAACACTGCTTCTGGATAAAAGGAGAACCATCATGCAGAAATTTGAAAAAGGCTTTTTCATCGGTGCTGCAACAGCAGCCCATCAGGTAGAGGGTAACAATACCAACAGCGACTACTGGGCACAGGAGCAGCTGCCCCATTCCAGCTTTACAGAGCCCAGCGGCATTGCCTGCGACCATTATCATCGGTACGAAGAGGACATCAAACTCCTGGCCGATGCCGGGCTGAACGCCTACCGCTTTTCCATCGAGTGGGCACGGGTGGAGCCGGAGGAAGGCAAATTTGATCCGGAAGCCATCGAACATTACCGCAAGGTCATCGCCTGCTGCAAGGCGCAGGGCGTAGAGCCCATCGCCACCCTGCTGCACTTTACCAGCCCGAAATGGCTCATCTGCAAGGGCGGCTGGGAAGCAGAATCCACGGTCGAGGACTTCAAAAAATATGTGACCTATGTGATGGAGCAGCTGGGCAGCGAGCTGCGCTATGTCTGCACCATCAACGAAGCCAATATGGGCCTGCAGCTGGCCGCCATCTCCAAGCGGTTCCGCCTGATGGCAGAACAGGCTGCGAAAAATGCCGCAGCAGCCGGAAAGTCTGCGGAGGGCACGGTGCAGGTGGGCATGAACTTCCAGAAGATGATGGAAAACATGAAGTTTGCCGCCATGGAAAACGCACAGGTGTTCGGCACACCCCAGCCCCAGATCTTTGTCAGCGAGCGCACCCCGGAGGGTGACCTGCTGGTGCTGCGCGCCCATGCCGCCGCACGGGATGCCATCAAGGCCATCTGCCCGGAAGTCAAGGTGGGCCTGACCCTCTCGCTCCACGACTTGCAGGCACAGCCCGGCGGCGAAGCCTTTGCCGAGGCCGCATGGCAGGAGGAGTTTACCCACTACCTGCCCTACATTAAAGAGGACGATTTCCTTGGGGTGCAGAACTACACCCGCACTCTTTATGGCCCGCAGGGGCAGCTTCCGGCACCGGAGGGCGCAGAGCTGACCCAGATGGATTACGAGGTCTACCCGCAGGCACTGGAGCACGTCATCCGTAAAGTGGCAGAAGCATTCAAGGGCGATCTCATCGTCACCGAAAACGGCATTGCCACCGCCGAGGATGCCCGTCGTGTGGCGTTTATCCGGCAGGCACTGGACGGCGTGCAGCACTGCATCGCCGACGGCATCCCGGTGAAGGGCTACTTCTACTGGAGCCTGATGGACAACTTTGAGTGGCAGAAGGGCTACGCCATGCAGTTCGGCCTGATCGCCGTGAACCGTGAAACCATGGAGCGGACCGCAAAGCCTAGCCTTGGGGTGCTGGGCAGTTACGCAGAAAAATAAGCTGCAATAGCAAAAAACAGGCTGCGGAAGATGCTTCTCGCAGCCTGTTTTGGTTCAGTGGGAAAGATGCAGACCATGGACACCATTTGCAACCACGGCGGCAATTACGTTGATGTGCTTTTGCGCCAGTTTGGCGTCGGTGTTCAAAAGCCCGGAAAGACCGTTCATTACAAAAATCAGGATGGCACCGACATTTTCATATTGGGACGGCTCGATATTGTCACCTTTGATTTTTTCCAGAATGGCATCCCGCAAATGCTGCGTAAAGCGGTTCATCGCGGATACCGGAACCACACCGAGGTAATCCGTTGCCTGCTGGAGAGCAGCAAACATTTCCTGCACAAAGGCCTCCGGTTCATCCAGCAGCTGCTGTGCGCCGCGCATATTGTCGCAGACGAGCTGGACTGTCTGCCGCTCCATTTCGGCGGTGAGTGCATCCAGCGTTTCATAGTGGGAATAAAAGGTCGTTTTGTTGATCTCGGCGCGTTCGGCAATTTCCTTGACCGTGATCTTTTCAATGGGCTTCTCCCGCAGCAAGTCGATAAACGTTTTCTGAATGGCACGCTTCGTTTTTTTGACCCGGATATCCATACAATTCCTCCGTCAATGTATTTCGTAAAGGATGCTTAACCAACGCTTGGAACGTGATCCGTTGCTTAAACACCGGACACGCCGGAAACTGCTGATTGCAGCCCCTGCGGCATAGTGCTATTATAACACCATAGAGATGGATAAGCAACTAAGAGTTGCAAATCTAGTTCGTGAATACGAAAAATAAAAAATGGAGGATGCTTTATGAAAATGATGAATTTCAACAGTGTCAGAGATAAAGTTGCTATCGTCACCGGCGCAAGCCGCGGCATCGGCCGCGCCATTGCCGAGTGCTTCGGCGAAAACGGCATGAAGGTAGTCTGTGCAGCCCGCAGTGCCCAGCAGGGGCAGGCTGTGGCAGACGGCATCTGCGCCAAGGGCGGCGACGCCATCTTTATCCAGACCGATTGCAGCAAGGCTTCCGCCATCAAAGAGCTGGTGGACAAGACGGTGGCACACTACGGTAAGCTGGATGGCGTTGTCAGCAACGCAGGCATCGGCATGGGCGGCACACCGCTGCATGAGTATGAGGTAGAGGATTACGAGAAGATCTTCTCCCTGAACAGCGAGGGCGTCTTTGCCGGGATGAAGTACGGTGCAGAGGCTATCCTGAAAAGCCACAGCGAGGGCGGATTCCTCATCAATGTGGCATCGGTGGCGGGGCTTGTGCCCCAGCGCGGACAGGCATTGTACAGCGCCACCAAGTTCGGCGTGGTGGGCATGACCCGTGCAGCGGCACTGGATTACGCGGAATACGGTATCACCGTCAACGCCATCTGCCCCGGTTACACCAAGACCAGCATCTTCGGTGATGCACCGGCTGCGACCATGGACTTTTTTGCATCCGACTGCCCGGCAAAGCGGATGGGCGACCCGGAGGAGTGCGCCGCACTGGCGCTTTTCCTTGCCAGCGGTATGGCACGGTACATCACCGGTGCAGCCATCCCTGTGGACGGTGCACTGTCTGCCGGGCACCAGAGCGTCAGCAGCTGGAAGCACCCGGAAATTTTGACCGACGGCAAGCTGAACAGCCAGAGCACCATTGCAGCCCTGATGGAAAACGAGTCCGTAAAAGCCGTTGTGGAGCAGTACCTGCCCGGCTTTGCTGACAATCAGCAGGCAAAAGCCGCCTACGGAATGACCTTTGGCAAGATCGGCTCCATGCTGGGTCTGCCGGAAACGGCGCTGAAAGCACTGCTGGATGCGCTGGATAACCTGTGACCGAAACCGCTCTGAAAGCCCCTTGACAAGGGCTTCCGTTCTGCCTGCGTGCGGTTGATTTTTGGGAGGAGATCATGAAAAACGAAGCACTTTTCCGTACCGGCTCTGTCTGGAAGTCCATTTTTTCCATGGCAGTGCCCTCCATCATCATTATCCTTGTCATGGTGCTGTACAACATGGCAGATATGTTTTTTGTGGGCTGTCTGGGCGACACCGCACAGGTGGCGGCAGTCTCCGTCGTCGGGCCGGTGTTCTCGATTCTTGCGGCGGTGGCCACGATGCTTGGCGCAGGCAGCAGTGCCATCATTGCGCGCTGCTTTGGCGCGGGTGAGATCGAGCAGGGCAAGATCTGCTCCTCGCTCTGCTTCTGGACTAGCTTTTTTCTGGGCGTTCTGGTCAGCATCGGTCTGCTGGTGGGCAGAGTGCCGCTTTTGGGGATGCTGGGCTCCAATGCAGAAATTTTTCCCTATGCGGAGCGGTATCTTCAGGTTCTGGCACTGGGTGCACCGTGTTTCATCCTGTCCAACAGCATGGCGATGCTGGTGCGTGCAGAGGGCGCAGTAAAAGAGGGCATGATCGGTAATCTTCTGGGCACGCTGGTCAACTGCATTTTTGACCCGCTGTTCATTCTGGTGCTGAACTTCGGTGTCAGCGGTGCGGCTGCCGCCAGTGTGCTGGGCAACCTTGTGGCGACTGCCTGCTACCTGCGCTACATCGTTAAGCACGGCACGGTGCTGACCGTTGACTTCCGCCCGGCTCTGAAAAAGCCGCAGATGCTGGGCGAGCTGCTGGCCATCGGTCTGCCCAACGGCATCAGCAGCCTGCTGGCCGGGTTTGCGTCCTCCTTCAGCAACCGGCTGCTGGTGACCCACGGCACAGCGGCGGTCGCAGCCATGGCGGCGGCGGGCAAGACGACCATGGTCATCAGCATGATCGCCATGGCAATCTGTATGGGCTGCCAGCCGCTTCTGGCGTACAGCTACGGCGCAGGCGACGCGAAACGCCTGAAGCAGCTTTTGAAGAATCTGATCCTGCTGACTGTTGTCTTTGGCGTTCTTGCCGGAGCAGCCAGCTTTGCCGGACGCAATGCGCTGATCAGGATGTTCATCAAGGAAGAAGGCGCTTTCCGTCTGGGAACGCAGCTGGTGACTTATCTCGTTCTGGGCAGCCCGGTGATCGGCCTGACCTATCTGGCAACCAACCTGCTGCAATCCGTGGGCAGGGCAAGCGGTGCGGTGGTGCTCTCTCTTTTGCGGCAGGGCCTGCTGCTGATCCCGCTACTGTACCTGATGAATGCGCTTTACGGCGTGCAGGGCATTGCGGCGGCGCACCTGATGGCAGACGTAAGCTCTGCGGTCATCTCTGCGGGCATCCTGCTGCACTGGCTCCGGGCATCGATGGAAAAAAAGGCGGAAGTATGATATACTGGTTCTATCAATGAGCCAATGAGCCGGAGGGGTTACACATGGATGTTCTCCAGAATATGATGCTGCTTTCCGAACTTGTCCAGTGCGGCGGCAATGTTTATACATGGTGCTATGATGCACAGGGAAAGCTACTACGGAGCAACTGTCCGGACGAGGCCTTTCTTGCCAGCGCATTTGAGCTGTTCGGCTGCAAACAGCGGATGCTGGAGCATGGGAACCGGGATGATGTGCCCGTTACCTTGGGGACGGCTTTGGGTCTTTTGTGGGGAGCAGCCTTTGAAAAGGAAGAGGAAAAGCTGAAGCGTGTCTGGGTCATTGGACCGGTGTTCTATCAGGACGTGACCCTGCGCGGGATCGAGGACGGGCTGAAATACTACAGCAAGTTGGAGATCAGTGTAGCATGGACGATCCAGCTTTACAAAGCCCTTGAAAAAGTCCCCACCCTGCAAAACACCATTATGAACCGCTACCTGCTGATGATGCACTACTGCCTGACCGGACAGCGGCTGGAACTGAGCTGTGTCAACAGCAGCACAGCGCAGGAGGAGCGGCTGAAAAGCGCCACAATTCCCCACGACCGGCATAAGATCTGGATGGCAGAGCAGGGAATGCTGCAGATGGTCCGCACCGGAGATATGAATTACAAGCAGGCGCTTTCCAACAGTATGAGCATAAGTGCAGGTGTACCGGTGCAGAGCAGCGATGTGCTACGCCAGAGCAAGACCTCCATCATCGTGTTCACCTCGCTGGTGTGCCGTGCCGCCATTGAGGGTGGTCTTTCCCCGGAGGAGGCGTACTCGCTGGGGGACAGCTACATTCAGGCGGCAGAATCGGCAAAATCGCTGGATGAGCTGAGCCCCCTTGCAATGATGATGTACGATGATTTCATCCGACGTGTCCACAAACACCGGACAAACCCGAACCTCAGTAGACAGATCCAGAAGTGTGTGGATTATATCGAGATGAATCTGGACAAAAAGATCGTAGCGGAAGATCTTGCCGCCCTGGTGGGCTACACAGAATATTACCTCACCCACAAATTCAAGGAAGAAACGGGTCTGAGTGTCACGAACTATGTAAAGTTTGCAAAGGTCGAACGTGCGAAAGTTCTGCTGAAAAGTACACCGTTCAGCGTCCGGGAAATTTCCGAGCAGCTTGGCTTTGCCACCCGCAATTATTTCAGCGCAGTCTTTCAGCAGGTCACCGGAAAAACGCCCATGGAATTCCGGGAAACATAAAGCAGAACAGGCATCCTGCGATACCGTTTGGCGGTATCGGGCAGGATGCCTGTTCTGCTATGATGAAGAAAAATGGAGGAGAATGGCTCAGTTGAGGAACTTCTCGTTCAGGGTCACGCCAAAGTCGCGGGCAATGGCGCGCAGGTCGTCGTCGGTGATGGTCTGCCGGATGATGCCGCCGCCCATGGAGAGCACCTTGACGTAAATTTCCGCGCTCTTTTCGATGGTGTGGGCCAGACCAAAGGTGATGTCAAAGTCCGGGCCGGAGGCAAACAGACCGTGCTGTGCCCAGATAGCAGCCTGATAGGTTTTCATCAGCTCACTGGTGGCCATGGCAATGTCTGCACCGCCGGGCACCATCCACGGGCAGACGCCCACGCCCTCCGGGAACACCACCGGGCACTCGGTGGCGCTCTGCCACAGGGCACGGGTGAAGTCCCGGTCGGTCAGGGGCAGGATGTAGGTCAGGGCAATGACGTTGGTGGCGTGGCAGTGGTAGATGACACGGTTTGCGCCATTGGTGGCGGCCTTGCGGACGCTATGGTTCATAAAGTGGCTGGGGAACTCACTGGTAGGCTTTGCGCCGTCCTCCAAGCCCCAGACAATGCGCCAGCTGTCGCCCTTGTCGTTGATTTCCACGATGCCGATGCTGTGAACAGGGTCCGGCTCCACGTTGCGGAAAAATTTGCCGGAGCCGGTGGTGATGAAATACTCCCCTGCCAGATTATCCGCCTGCACGCCCATGTTCACCCACTCCCGGGGCTGCTCGTCAAAGAAGGGACGGCACTGCGCCACTTCTTCTTCCTTCATGCGGTAGGTCAGGTTGCCGCCGTTGCGCTCGTGCCAGCCCTGCAGCCAGCCATCGTTGCACATCCGCATAAAGCCTTTTACAATCTCAATATCCAGAATACCCATCTTCAAAAACCTCTCTCATTCAAATGCGCTTGCTCAGCACGTTCTGCTCGTATTTCTTTACTTCCTCAAACCATGCACCGTCCACCGGCACACCGTTCCGGCGGCAGTATTCGTCCCAGACCTCGCCAAAGGGCAGGGTCTTCAGCTCCTCCTGCCGCACCATCAGCTCGGTGAACTGATTGGTGTCCTGCAGTTCCTTCAGCACCGTATGCGGGGTGCACAGGGCAGACAGCAACGCCTTTTCCACGTTGCGGAAGCCCACCGTCCATGCGGAGATGCGGTTGATGGAAGCGTCAAAGTAATCCAGTGCGATGTTCACCCGACCGTCCAGACCGCCGCAGCGCACGATCTCCTTGCAGATCTCCTTCGTTTCATCGTCGAACAGTACCACATGGTCGGAGTCCCAGCGGATGGGGCGGGTGATGTGGAGCGCGATCTCCGGGAAGAAGGCCAGCAAGGCAGGAATCTTGTCGCTGACCACCTCGGTGGGATGGTAGTGGCCGTTATCCATCAGCGGAATGCACTTTTCCCGGTTGAAGGCGGCGTAGCTCAGGGCAAACTCGGCACTGCCCACGGTGTAAGCCTCCACGCCGATGCCGAACACCTTGCTTTCGATGCAGGGCTTCACTAGCTTGAAGTCGTAAGGCTCGCGCAGAATCTCGTCGATGCTGGCCTTGTAACGGTCGCGGGGGCCTTTGCGATCCGCTGGTACGTCCTTAAAGCCGTCGCCCGTCCAGATGTTCATGGTGCAGGGCTGCCCCAGCTCCTCGGCCAGATACTGACTGATGCGGATGCAGGCCTTGCCGTGCTCTACCCAGAATTTCCGGGTCTCCTCGTTGGGGCTGGCAAGGGTCAGCGGGTCGCACTTGGGGTGGGAGAAAAAGGTGGGGTTGAAGTCTGCGCCCAGCCCTCTTGCCTTGCAGAAATCCACCCATTTTTTGAAGTGCTTCGGCTCCAGCCTGTCCCGGTCCACCCACGGGTTTTCTTCGTCAAAAATGGCATAGGAGGCATGGAGGTTGATCTTTTTGGTGCCGGGGCAGAGGGACAGCACCTTGTCCATATCTGCCATCAGTTCCTCCGGGGTGCGGGCACGACCGGGGTAGTTGCCGGTGGTCTGGATGCCGCCGGTCAGGGGCTTGGTGGGGTCGGTGTCAAAGCCCCGGACATCATCTCCCTGCCAGCAGTGCAGGGAGATAGGCACGGTCTTTAACCGGGCAATGGCAGCTTCGGTGTCCACGCCAATGGCGGCGTAGCGGGCTTTTGCTTCTGCGTAACTCATAGGGTTCCTCCTTCTTAAATCTGCATCTGAATTTTCAAATTGCCGATGGCGGTGGCCTCGATGGGCAGCGCCACCACCTGTTTTCCGGTGTAGTGGGCAGTCAGCTCGTTCAGGGTAGCGTTCTTTGCGCCACCGCCTGCAATATACAGCTTATCCCAGTGCTGCCCGGTCACAGCCTCCATCTCACGGTAGGCTTCGCCGTAGCAGTACGCCAGCGAATGATAGATGCTGTTGATAAGGTCGGCATCCGTGGCAGGGGCTTCGCCGGTCTCGGCAAGGGCGGCTCTGATCTCCGCGCGCATATCCTGCGGGGCAGAGAAGCGGGCTGCATTCACATCAAAAATGCGGGTGTAGGTGCTGGTCTTGGCCAGCTCCACCATCTCGGCAAAGGAGATGCCCAGCTGTTTTTGCACACACTGGATGATCCACAGACCCATGATGTTTTTCAGGTAGCGGATGTACCCTACGCCGCCCTCGTTGGTAAAGTTGGCGCGGCGGCTCTCCGGGCTGGTGATGGGCTTTGCCAGCTTGACCCCCAGCAGGCTCCATGTACCGGAGGAAAGGAACGGCGCATCCCCCTGTTCCATGGGGATGCCCTCCACCGCGCTGGCGGTGTCGTGGGTAGCGCACAGCACCACCTTGGTCTGTCCGCCTACTTCGGTGGCAATGTCCGCTTTCAGCGCACCCAGCACCGTGCCGGGTGCGGTCAGCTTGGGAAACATCGTTTCCGGTAGGCCCAGAGCCTTGAGAATCTCCGGGTCGTATTCCCCGGTCTGTGCATTCACAAGGCCGGTGGAGGTGGCGTTGGTGTACTCTCGCGCCTTTACGCCGCAGAGCTTCCACAGCAGATATTCCGGGATCATCAAAAAGTCTTCGGCCTCTGCCAGCCGCCCGGCTTTTTTGTCGGCATACAGCTGATAAATGCTGTTGAATGGCTGGAACTGGATGCCGGTGCGTGCATAGAGCTGCGCAAAGGGCAGAATGCTGTGGACTTCGGGGATCACTGCCTGCGTTCGGTCGTCCCGGTAGGCGTAGACAGGGTAGAGGGGCTGACCGTCTTTCAGCAGCACATAGTCCACCGCCCAGGTGTCAATGGAAAGGCTCTCAATTTCCGGGAACTTTGCAAAGGCTTCCCGGATGCCCTGCTTCACGTTGAAAAACAGGCTGTCGATGTCCCATTCCAGATGACCGTCCACCCGCCGGACGCTATTGGGAAAACGGTACACTTCCTGGGTGAGGAGAACGCCGTTCTCCATCCATCCCACAATGTGCCGCCCGCTGGATGCACCAATGTCGATGGCAAGATAGTTTTTGTGCATAATGGGCCTCCTGTGTGGCTTTGACTGCTATCAGTATAGCGGTAGAATGCGGGCGATTCCATCCGCAAAGGTGACGCATTCTTTGTGAAAAGTCTACTCTTGCGTTGCAAAGTGCAGTGCGCTATACTAGGCACAGAAAGAGAGGAATCGAAGAATGCTGACCTACAATATGGATGTGACCCCGGAGAGTGTATGGAAACGCACTACCCCCAGCGAAGCAGAGCTGGCACAGCCCTACTACTGCACCGAGGCAGGGGTGTTTTATGCCCAGCAGCATTTTTCCACCGCCCGGACCGATAAAGAAAGCTATCTGCTGTTCTACACCCTCCGTGGGGCAGGGCTCATCGAGCAGGGGGAAAGCCATGTGGAGCTCCGTACCGGGCAGGCACTGCTGCTGAACTGCCGCACCCCCCAAAGTTACTGCACCGCCCCGGGGCAAAGCTGCTGGCACCATTACTGGGTGCATCTGGACGGCGCAGGGGTCGCCGCCATGGAGCCGCTGCTGCTGCCGGGCAAAAAACTGACCCCGGTGCAGCTCACCGGGGTCAAGATGCAGGAATTGTTTGAAACACTTTTAGGGCAGATGGAGCGCAGCACCGTGGACAGCATGGTGACCATGGGGCTGGCGCTGCATGAGATGCTGGCGCTGTGCGCCCGGAGCATCCTTGCACAGACCGAAGCCACCAGCGCACGGCAGGTCATTTTGCAGGCTGCAGAGACCCTGCGCAAGAATTACCAGAAAGAGCTTTGCCTTGCCGACCTGCTGGCAGAGGCGCACATGAGCAAAAGCTATTTTCTTCGCCTGTTCCGGCGGTATATGGGCACAACGCCGTATAACTATCTGGTCAACTTCCGCATCACCCAGGCAAAGGAACTGCTTGTCCTCACCGACCACAGCGTCAGCGAGATCGCACAGGAGGTAGGTTTTGGCGATGCCAGCAACTTTTCCACCCGCTTTGCAAAAGCCACCGGGCAAAGTCCCCTGCAATACCGCAAAAGCGCACTGAAGCCGGTGGAGGGGGCAAGGTGAGCGGAGGAATTGTGTCAAAATGACACAATTCCTCCGTTCACCTTCAAAGAACCATGAGATGTGAATGTTTTGCCTTTATGGGAGTTCATGTTTTTTACTGAATCTCGTGAAAAGCGTATAAAAAGCTTGCAATCATCTGTAAAATGTGATATATACATTATACGAAACATTGCTTTGAAAGAACGCTCCACCGTTCAATGATGTATAAATGGGAGGTGCCTGCCATGACCGCTGTGATCTATGCCCGCTATTCTACTGACAGCCAGCGTGAAGAATCCATCGAAGGTCAGATTCGGGAGTGCACTGCCTATGCGGAGAAGAACGGATTCACGGTGGTCAAACACTACATTGACCGTGCCGTCTCTGCAAAAACGGACAACCGCCCACAGTTCCAGCAGATGATTAAAGACAGCGAACGCGGCATCTTTGATGTCATCATCGTATGGAAGCTGGATCGCTTTGCCCGGAACCGCTACGACAGTGCCCGGTACAAGACCCAACTGAAGCGGAACGGCGTGAAACTGGTGTCGGCAACGGAAGTCATTTCGGCTGGCCCGGAGGGCATCATTCTGGAATCGGTGCTGGAGGGCTATGCCGAATATTACTCGGCTGACCTGTCGGAAAAGGTCGTGCGCGGCATGACCGAAAATGCTCTCAAGGGTATTTATAATGGCGGCACGATTCCGTTCGGCTACATGATCGATGAGACCCGGCATTACCAGCCCGACCCGTTGTTGGCTCCGTATGTGGAGCAGACGTTCCAGAAGTATGCGGACGGTGCGACCATGACTGACCTGCGGGATTGGTTAAAGGCACACAACATCAAAAATTCAATGGGCGGGGAGATGTCCTACAATACGATTCAGCGGATGTTGAGTAATCGCCGGTACATCGGCGAGTTGCGTTTGCGGGATGTGGTACAGCCCAATGCGATCCCGGCTCTTGTGTCAGAGGACTTGTTCAACAAAGTACAGGAAAAGCTGGCGAAAAATAAAAAGGCCCCTGCCCGTCATAAGGCAGAGGAAAGCTATCTGCTCACCACCAAGCTGTACTGCGGTAAGTGCGGAGCGCTGATGTTCGGAGAAAGCGGTGTCAGCCACACCGGGAAAATGTATACCTATTACAAGTGTGCCGCCGCCAAGAAGAAAAAGACCTGCGATAAAAAGGCCGTGCGGAAACAGTGGCTGGAAGATCTAGTGGTCAACGAGACCATGAAGCTGGTGGAAGATGACGCTTCCATGAATGCCATCATTGCCAAAGTTATGGAATTGCAAAATCAGGAAAGCACGGATTTGCCCATCTACGAAAAGCAGTTGAAGGAAACGGAAGTCGGCATCACCAATATGCTGAACGCTATCCAGATGGGCATTCTGACCAGCTCCACCAAGGAGCGGCTGGAAGCGCTGGAAGAACAGCGGAAGGAACTGCAAGCCCGCATTGCAGAAGAACGGCTGGCCAAGCCGAAGATGAAAGAAGAATTCATCCGGTTCTGGCTGCTCCGTTTCCGTAAGCTGGATATGACCCAGCCGGAGCAGCGGCAGGCACTGGTGGATACCTTCATCAATGCCATCTATCTCTACGATGATAAGGTTCTCATTACCTTTAATTATAAGGAAGGTACGGAAACGGTCGCTTTTGGGGAAGCCGTAAAAGCAGAGAAAAGTTCGGATATGAGTGCGCGAGGTGCACCAGATATTGAACGCCAAATCGTAAGATTTGGCGTTCTTTTTTGTTATGTAACCCCGAGAAATCGGGGCTTGCACGGTCAATGCACGGTTTTTGCACGGTTGGTGTTTTCATAGGAATCTTCTGCATGGGCTGGAATTACTTTGAAATGCGTGGTAAATTTTGCATTAGGTCAGCAGAGCCAGACGGAGCTGCGCCTTTACTTCGGGGTCTGCATTCTTCAGCAATTCCAAGAGAGCCGTCATGGAGATGGTGGGTTCGCCTGCGGCGGGTACAGCCTGCGGGCTGGGGCTTTCCTGTTTAGCATAGAACCCTTCCTCGAACTTCCTGCCCAGTTCTACACGAGAGGACTGCTGGATATGGGCATAGGTGTTCACCAGCATATCTGCCGTAGCGTGTCCTGTGGTGCCTTGAACGGCCTTCACATCGCCGCCGGAGATCATCAGCTGATAGGTCGCACTGGAATGCCGCAGACCGTGGAACACAATACGAGGGAACTCCGGGTGTGCATCCTGCCATTTGAGGAACTTTTTGCGAATCAGCACAGGCTCCACAGCCAGACCGTTGGGCAGACGGAACAGCATTCCGCTGTCATGGTAGCGTGTCGGGTCTTTCATCTCGTCTGCCTCCAGCTGATTCAGCCACTTCTTCAGTTCCTCTTTCAGAGCAGAGGTCATGAAGATGGTACGGCAGGAGGACACCGTTTTGGTGCTTTTCAGGATGAGGGAAGTGGTGCTGCGCTCCAACTTGTCCGGGAATACCTTGATGATGCAACCATCGTCCACCTGATTCAGGGCTTCTTTTCGCACCCGCTGCATGGACTTGTTGATACGGAAGGCTCCGATGCCATCTGCTGCGTCAAAATCGAGGTCTTCCGGGGTCAGACCTACGATCTCGCCCTCTCGCAGCGCACCAACCAGCGTGAGGTGGACTGCCAGATGCAGGATGGGGTCCTCCATGCTGTCCAGTGCCGCTCGCATTTCCTCTACCGTCCAAATGGTGCGCTCCTGCGTGGACTTCTTGGGGCTGTCCACGGGAACAGGGCTTTTGACAAGAATGCCCCACTCTACGGCATACTGGAACGCTGTTCCTAGCAGCCGATGCACTTCGTGGATGGTGGTGCCGGAAAGGAACCGCTGCTTCTGCTTTTCGGTCAGTTCCTGCTTCTTTCCCTCGACATACGAACCGCAGGGCGTTTTGCTCAGGGTCGTGTAGAGGTTCTCCATGTGGTAGGGTTTGAGCTTCTGCATCTCCATGCTGCCGATATAGGGGATAATGAGGTTCTGGATGGTGGAAAGGTTAGATTCGTAGGTTTTGGGTGCCCACTTGTGCTTGCTGCACTGCTTGGGCAGCCAATCCATGAGGAACTCTGCCACCGTCACCAAGGACGGAATCAGGAAGGTTCCAGCCGCCAGCTCATGCTCGATCTGTTTCTTACGGTTTGTTGCCTCCTCTTTGGTGGGAAAGCTTTCCCATTTGTCGCAGCTCTTGCCGTGCTCGTCCTGATAGGTGTAGCGGACGCTGTAAGAGTTGCCACGCTTCGTAATATATGCCATACTGTTTGCCTCCTTATCAAGCTGCCCGGTTGAGCCACGCATCGAAGCTGTCCTTCGGTACACGGATGCTTCCGCCTACCCGCAGAACACGGAATTCGGTGGTGTTGTTGCACAGGTTGTAGGCAGAGCGCAGGCTGATGGCCAGCATTCGTGCGATCTCTTCCACCGTGTACACCAGCTTCGTGGTTGCCGGGCTGTCAGTCGGAGACTTGACGGCATTGGTTTGAGTGACCGCTTCCATTGTAGTGGGATTTGAGGCCTTTTGCAAGGGCTTATTCGTATAATTTTCAGATTTCACAGTTTCGGTCATGTCAGGCCGATTCATATTCATAGGCAGACCTCCAATTCCTTGTAACCGAACGCCTGTAACCGGGCAGGAAAATTCTCTTTTTCTGCACACAGGGCATCCGGTGGGCTTTATACTTTTTCTTATTCTTTTAAGGTTACATGGTTACAGAAAGAGGAAAACGCAGCGGTCATGCGGCTTTTTCGCCGTAACTGAGGTGTAACCGAATCTGTAACCAGACGTGTAACCGCTGTCCATCAGAAGGGAAAGTCCAGTTGCTCGGCTTCCGTATCCGTTATTTCGGAGAAATCTTCAGTCTCGGTTTCGGGGCTGGTTACGCGCTCCCAGCCTTTCTGAACGCCGTACTTCGGGTAACGCTTGGCGGTCTTGTGCGCCTGCCAGCCTTGAATATCGCCGCGCGAAATTCCCGTGTTCATGATCTCACAGATAGCGCGGGTCTCCCACTCTGCCGGGATGTTCGTGTTGCCCAGCGCTTCCGCATAAAGCTGCTTGGAACACACCCGGTCACCCGTGTAGTCCTCCAGAAAGGCGTAGATCATGCCAGCCTGTGCATCCTCCTGCATGAAGTCCTGCTGATGGACTTGCAGCGTTTCCTGCATGGCGGGGCTGAACGCCAGTTTGTAATTACCGCTGTTGTAGATGGTCATGGCTTCAGCCCAAAGCTGGGCGATATAGGCACGGGATTCGGCTTCATCGTCTAGAATGTGGACTTCTGATAGTTCCGCGTCCACCGGGATGGGAATAAAGCGGCGGTTACCCGTGCGGTCACGGGGCAAAAAATCCTGCCGGTTTGTCGTACCAGCAAAGACGCACTGGCGCAGACGGTCGGCAGGATGGGTCTCATAGGGGACTTTATAGGTCTCCTTCTGCTTGCTGAGAAAGCTCTTGATCTCCTCGATGCTCTTGGCATTGGCAGTGGCGATCATCTCCGACATTTCAATGATCCAGTGGCCTTGCAGTTTGCGGAACACATTGTCATCGTCCAGCCGCCGCAGGTCGTCCGAGAACCACTCGTCCTTGACGGCCAGCAGCCGAAAAAAGGTGGACTTCCCCGGTCTCGCCTGTCGGCTCGGTCGGTGCTTCAAAATGCTTACAGCATTTTGAGGTCGCCACTGGCGACCCGCACCCTTGACCGCCCACCAGACAGAGCATGGTCTCAAATTTACATCCCGGCTGGAACACCCGCTTGATGGCTCCCAGCAGAAAGATTTTCATGGCTTCGCAAGTGTACTCATCCTCCGCAGCACCGAGAAAATGGTGCAGGACGTGGGCTATCCGTTCCGTGCCATCCCATTGCAGACCGTTCAGGTAATCCCGGATGGGATGATAACGGTTCTCGTTGGCAACGATGCGGATAGCAGATTCGATTTTCTTTTCGCTGGAAATGCCGTATTTCTCCATCCTCCGCAGGATATACTTCATGTCCGTGTCGTTCAGCGTTTTACCGGAACGGGGCCAACCCACAGGCTTTACAATGTCGATGCGCTCGCTCAACAGGTTCAGCCGGATGGCATCGGCAAGCACATGGTCGTTCTGCAGAATCGTGATGCAGTTTTGGATCGTCCGCTGAATTTCGCCATTGGAGTGCTTGGTCAGCATTTCTTTCACATCGGTAACGGTTCGGGGAGCACGTTCTTCGTTGACTTCTTTGCTCAATAAACATCACCTCGTGCTATTATTGAAACCGATTTTCTGACTTTTCGGCGGCAGGCGGTGCGGACGGCTTCCGTTGGGTCTGTTCCGCCTGCAAGCGGTTCAGCAGTTGCAGCACCGAATCTCGTGCTTTCTCCTTAACCTGCTCCTTGCCTTTCTGACGGACTTCCGGCTTCAGGAGCTTCTCCTGCAGACGTGCGGTGGTGGTCTGCATGGTCTTGAGGAACTTGTCCAGCACGGTGTCCAAACGGTGGGCGGCGTATTCTCTCGTGGTCTGCGGAGCCTTACGTTCCGGGGACAGCACCCACTTTTTCGTGTCCTCGATCATCCGCATATCTTCCTTCCGGGTCTCGGTGCGCACCACATCGGTCACGACCTCCACCGCCTTGTCGTAGGCCGCAGCCGAAACTTCATCGATCAGAGTTTCCATGTCGTTGACCTTGAGGGTCAATTCGTCCAGCCTGTTCTGCTGGGCGGTAAGCTGCTCCTTCTGCTTGGCAAGGATGAAGTCCTGTTTTTCCAGATATTTGCGGTTGCCGTATTCTGCTTCTTCCTCCAATTCCAGCCCGTGCAGCTTGGCAATCTCGAACAGCATCTTTCGACAGGCGGCATCAAAGGTGATTTTGCGGTTGTTGCGGCGGCTGAGGGGCTTGTCCGGGTCGGGCAAGTTGAAGCCCAACGCTTCCAGTGCCTTTTCCTGCTGAGGAGCGATCTCGCCGTACTTGTTTTTGCAGTCGAACACATGACGCTCATGGATATGCGGTGTGCTTTCATCCAGATGCAACGCCCAGTCCAGCACATGAACGTGTTCGCCGAATTTAGCCTTAAACTCCTCAATGAACTCGGTGACGATGTTCAGCAAGTCCTTTGCCGAAGCGTGTTCATCCAGCGTTCCCAGCTGGTAGATGGTTTCTTCCGGGCAGGTCTTGCGGCTGGACAGCAGGTCAGGAATGGAGCGATTACGCTCCGTGTGCCGAATCTTGGCATTGCGCTCGTTCTGACTTTCCACAAAATTGGAATAGCGGCTCTCGTAAAATTGCCGTTCTACATCCGAGAAGGTCGCCGCCAGATCATCCGGGTCTTGTGGGTCGAGAGCCGAACGGAAACTGTGAAAGCAGTCCCAGTAGATGTTGCCCTTTGCTCGTTCCGGGTCGATGTGCTCACTGTTGGCAAGGTTGAAACTGCGGTCATTGTGCTTTGGGTTGTAGGTGCCTTGTGCTCCGGCTCGTCCGTTGTGTCGTGTTAATTTCAGATAGACATCCCTCCGTTTCAACAGCTTGGTGGGGGAGAACGCAGCAGCGGAGCTGCTGGATCTGCCGCCGTTTTGCGCCAGATAATACCCAGTAAGATATGACGCACAGCATCATATCACTGGGCAAGGCGTTCCCCCTTGACTCCCTTCAACGGGCCATTTTGGCCCGTTGATTTTGGCAAGCTGGAGGTCAAAGATTTGCGAATTCCTGCCCACCAACTTGTCCGGCTTTTTCAGTGGGCCAAAATGGCCAACTGATTCTGTTACGGGTAGAATCAGGTTGTCATCTTTGCAACCTGATTTTCAACGACCTTGAGGCGCTACGGAAAAACGATGTGCTCATTTTGACCACTTGGTTTTCCGTAACAGGTCGATAAATTTCCGTTCCCTCATTCGTGAGGAACTGGGTTTCATTTGGCAGATGCGTTACGATTAACCAAGTGCTCATTTTGAGCACTTGTAGCATCTGTAACACGTTTTCGATAGCCTTTTTGCCGACAGGCATTGCTGCAATAGCGGGCACCTGCACGTTTGGGTGTGAATTTTTCACCGCAGCACTGACAGACCAAATCCTGACGGCGCATTTGGCGGTATTCCCGCTGCCGCCGATTGTTGGCCTGATTGCCGCACCAGTAACTGTGACAATATTTCTTGGTGTAGATCGTGGTGTAGAACACCCGACCGTAGCCGCCGCAGATGAGTTTACGGATAGCGTATCCTCCGGTGGTAAAACCCGTTTCCTCATACGATTCTTTCAAATAATCCTGATTGTTCTGCTCCCATTCTTCGTTTGTCATATACATGGAGATACCCCTCCTTTCACTGGCGTTACGGAAAAACAATGTGGTCAATTTGACCACATTGTTTTCTGGTAACTGAGGAATCAACGTTTAGCCGTTCTCCCTGCATGGATTTCCTGCCCCCTCTCGGCGGCGTTTTCCGGCTCTCCCTTGCGGGGTCATCGCCGGGTATCCCATGCAGACGGTCATGCGGTTTTCAAGGTGCGGTGCTGGATTTGGCAATAAAAAAATCGCCACACAACAACCTGAACCTGACCATCCCTTCCGGGATGGCCTTGGTTCGGGTTCGTTATGTAGCGATAGAAGGTTAAAAACTTGCTCCGGCTCCTTCGGGAGCCGAGCTGGAACTCTAAGTAAAATATGTTATATTAAATTGTTGGAATAGGTTACCACAAAAATCGAGCCATGTCAACAAAAAAGTTTTGAGAACACGCTGATTTCGGCAGCTTGCAAGAAAAAGAAAGGGGAACTTTGGCAAAAAGAGAGAGGACTGGACGGTGCCAGCCCTCTTGACAAGTTTTTTAAATCAGAAACAGGTTATCGTACCATACTCTCAAACCGTTTCTGCAAGCGTTCAAACGTTTCGTCATCCACGGTCAGAAAGGTTCGCAGCGACCGCAAATTCAAACGGTGATTCGGCATGAGCTTCAATTCGGTATGTTGAACATCTGATGCATCTGTGAACACTGGCCGACCGCATAGTATTATTCTACTTTTATCATACGGTAGCCCACACCAATATGTGTTTGGATGTATTGCGGGGACTCCTCTGTTGGCTCCAGCTTTTTCCGCAGTGTTGCCATAAATACCCGCAGGGAAGCCACATCGTTATCCCAACTGCGGCCCCAGATATTTTGTGTGATAAAGGTATGGGTCAGTACCTTGCCGACATTCTTGGACAGCAGACACAACAGCTTATACTCCATGGGTGTCAGGTGAAGTTCGTTTTCATCCAGATAAGCGCATCCCCCGACATAATCCACTTTCAACTTACCATTCACAAATACAGAACTGGCAGTAAACATCTCTGCCGTCATCAGAGAGAGTCTTCGCTGCGTCACCCGAAGTCGAGCCAATAATTCTTCAACAGAAAAAGGTTTTGTCAGATAATCGTCAGCTCCGGCATCCAATGCATGAATCTTGTCATTATCTTCACTTCTGGCGCTAATTACAATGATGGGGGCATTGGACCAGGAGCGTACCGTTTGAATGACTTGAACGCCATCCATATCCGGCAAGCCCAAATCCAGCAAGATGATTTCAGGATTGTGCGATGTGGCCTCCATAATGGCTGTCGAGCCACTGGGCGCTACCACATAACGATAATCATTTGTTTTCAATGTGGTTGTAATGAGATTTCGTATAGATGGATCATCCTCAACCACTAATATCAAAGGTTTATTCATGAAGTTCTACCTTCCCGGCGGGTAATGTAAATGTGAACACAGTGCCATTTGGCTGATTGTCTGATACGGAAATCGTGCCGCCGTGGGCGGTCACAATGGACTTGCAGAGGGACAGCCCCAATCCAAGGCTTCTGCGGCTGTCGACCACTTTATTGGCCCCACTATAAAACATATCGAAAATACGGGGCTTCTGCTCATCTGGAATCCCAGGGCCGTTGTCGGAAACGGAAACCGTGACCCATTGCTCTTTTTGATCGGTATGTATTTCAATTACTGAACCGACAGGGGTATATTTGATGGCGTTGTCAACCAAATTGATAATCACCTGAACGATCAGCTTCGCATCAATGTGGGCAAGGATAAAGTCATTCCCGCTGGTCACACGAATGGTGTGTTCTTTACTCTTTCTGTTGATGTGCTTCAGTGCTTCAGAAACGACCTCATCCATGAGTTCGATACTCCGAGTTAGATTGACCTGTCCGCCCTCAATTCGTGTGACGGCCAACAGGTTTTCAACGAGATTGATCAGCCACATGGAATCGTCATAAATATCGGTAAAGGTCTGCTCCCGCAATGCATCATCCATCTTTTTATAATTTGCAAGCAAATTGTCTGCGCTGCCAGAAATCGCTGTCAAAGGGGTTCGAAGATCATGAGAGATTGCCCGCAGCAGGTTAGCACGAAGCTGTTCATTTTGCGCCAGAACAGCCGCTTCCTCTTTTTCTTTGGCGTTTTTGATGTTTTCAAGTGCCAAAGCGCACTCGCCCAGAATAGAGAGGAGTACGCTGTTTTCGAAAGAGTCCAGCGGAATACCGTTCACCGCAATACCAGCCACTCCATATACATGCTGGTTGACCCGAATCGCAAGGTATAAACACTTTGCATTAGATAATGTATCTGTTGTGGCACCGGCGTGTTTATTGTTTCGGAAGACCCAATCGGCGACTGCTTTCTCGTTCTCAGAAATTAAATTTTCCTGAATGCTATTAACAGCACGAAAAACGTTAGGGGTGGCAAGTTCTTTACCATCAGACAGGTAGACGACAATATCTTTTTTCAGCAGCTTCATGAGCTGCCCTGCCGTAGCGGTGATTACCGCATTCTCATCCTGCTCTTTTTGTAGAAGCTGGTTAGTTTCAAAAAGAATCTTTGTACGGTAAGCTGTATGGGCAGATTGTTTCGCATTTTCTTTCAGCCGGGTAGCGAGAGATCCGGAAAGCAGTGTTACTATAAACATAATGGTAAAGGTAACAATATAGTTCGGATCGTCAAAATGGAATGTCAGTCTCGGAGTGGTAAAAAAGAAATTGAAAACCAGCACACTGACAACCGAGGTCAGAATCCCGCACAGTCGGTTGGTTGTGATTACAGCGGCCACAAGTACGCCTAATATGTAAACTGCGATAATATTACTTTCCGTGACCCCAAGAGCGTCAAAGCCACAGCCAATGAGTGTAGATACCAGCAATACGACGATACTCTTCAGAACATCACGCAGGGGCATCGCATCTACCTGCGCCTTACTCTTTTTTTCCTGATAGCTGGTTCCTATGCTGGCATCCGGTATCACATGAATATCCAGATTAGGTGCGCTGGAAATCAGGCGTTCCGTCAAGGTGGGCTTGCTGAAAATATTCTTTCGTGCAATGGTACTTCGTCCAATTACGATTTTTGAGATGCCGGAAAGACGGGCAAATTCCGCAATCTGATAAGGCACGTCATCGCCATAACTTGTCTCAATCGTAGCGCCAAGTTGCTGGGCCAGACGCTTATTATCCTGCAAACGCTTTTTATCATCGTCACTCATCGCCGCTGTATTTGGCGTTTCCACATAAAGAGCGGTAAATGTTCCCCGAAAGGCTCTTGCCATCCTTGCAGCAGTCCGAATGATTTTTGCGTTGGATGGCGACGAGGAAAGACATGCCAGAATGCGCTCGTCTGTATGGTAATCGCCTCGGCTCTGTACTCTGGCGCTTTCCGTCAGTAAGTTCACCCGGTCAGCGCACCGACGGAGGGCGATTTCCCGCAATGCGGTGAGATTTTCCAGCGTGAAAAAATTAACTGTTGCCCGCTGCGCCTGATCTTCCCGGTACACATTTCCACTTGCCAGTCGTTCCAGCAACTCCGCAGGCTCAATATCCACCAGTTCTACCTGATCTGCTTGATCAAAGGTGGAATCCGGAATGCGCTCTCGCACAAGAATTCCGGTGATAGAGGCTACTGTATCGTTGAGACTCTCGATATGTTGGACATTTACAGTCGTATAGACATCAATTCCAGCATTTAGCAGTTCCTGAATATCCTGATACCGCTTCGTGTGCCGACTGCTTTCGGCGTTGGTATGGGCCAACTCATCCACCAGTATGAGCTGGGG
This sequence comes from Faecalibacterium sp. IP-3-29, assembly GCF_023347335.1. Lineage (NCBI taxonomy): Bacteria > Bacillati > Bacillota > Clostridia > Eubacteriales > Oscillospiraceae > Faecalibacterium > Faecalibacterium sp. IP-3-29. Next base: position 690,047 of record NZ_CP094471.1, read on the forward strand.
ATTTCGCTTGAGCGCAGCATCAATATCAAATTCACGAAGGGTCATTCCTTCGTAAGCAACTTGTTTCACAGGAAGCTGCTCCAAGCCGTCCAGAAGTGCCATCGTCTGGGGTCGGGCATGGGGTTCTATGTATCCAGCAACCACATCGATGCCACGCTCCTTAGCCTGATGAGCCGCCTGAAGCATGGCATAGGTCTTTCCGACACCTGCGGCATAACCGAAAAAGATTTTGAGTTTTCCGCTTTTCTTAGTGGATGCATCGTTACGGATCGCACGAAGAAGCTGATCCGGATCTTGTCTTGGCAGTTCCATTTTAACCCTCCTATCAAAGAAATCTTCCGACCGGAAATCATTGCAAAGGATGCGGCTATGGTAATTATAAATCAAAGGGAGTAAAAAAGGTAAAAGAGAATGCGTATCTGTATTAAGGCCGTCTAAAGATGCAGGACTTATTCTTTTTTATCACGAGCTTGTGCCAGAAATTCAATCAGCCGTTTCCTTGTCAGAATCCCGCATAGAGCATTCCGGCCATCAACGATGGGGACAAAATTCTGATTCAGCATTGCAGTTACAACCTGCTCGGAATCTGCATCTATTTGTAACGCAGGGCAAAAATCTCTGCGAACAATGCTGCCAAGTTGGTATCCCTCCTGTACTTTCAAGTCTGTTGTCTGGCAAGCAAGAAGGTGGCGGAGGAAATCTCCCTCCGTCACGCTTCCAATATACTGTTCCTGATCATTCAGTACCGGGACAGCGGTATAGCCATGTACCATAAACCGTTCCAATCCCTGACGAATCGTATCCTTTTCATAAAGAAATACAGTGGAGATTTTGGGAATCATGATTTTAGCTATGTTCATTTCACTTCTCCAGAATACCGTCCAGCATCAGATTGACTTCCAGCACATTGACGGTCTCTTCGCCAAAAATGCCAAGGAATCGTCCGTCGGTGCAGTTTTGGATGATCTCACGCACTTCATCTTCGGTCATATCATTTGCCTTTGCAATGCGTGCTACCTGATATTCCGCTGCTGCCGGGGAAATATGGGGATCAAGCCCACTGCCGGAACAAGTAACCAGGTCCACCGGAATGGCCGTTTCGTCCATGTCCGGATCGGCAGCCCGGAGCTTTTCTACCCGCTCTGCCACGAGCTGTGCATACTCCTCACTTGCCGGAGAGAGGTTGGAGGGAGCGGCGTACATCAGTGCCTTTCCGTTTTCATCCGTATAGGTTGAAACATCAATATTCATAATGCGCCCCCACATGTGGGCTTCATCTGTATATTGCTGCCCAAGTAATTCACAGCCATATTTTTTCCCGTCTACTTCAATGATGCTTCCGTTTGCATTATCCGGGAAAATAAGCTGAGCGATTCCTGTGACAACACCCGTATAGATTACGCCGCACAGCAGAGTAAAGATCAAAAAGATCATGCCTGCCTTTGGCAGGACACTTTTTATCGTTTTCATGATAGATACCCCCTTACCCGAATATGGTGAGAAAAATTTTCTGAAGCAATTCCGGCTTCCACAGGGCGAAACGCAGGGTGGTCGCACATAGAACGGCGAAGCTTATTCCAAGCATTCCTTCAAAATACGAGATCGTTTTCTTTGTTACTGCATTCATAGGATGCATCCTCCTTACATCAGACCGGTAAATACAAGCAGAATATCGATCAGTTTCACAAAGATAAAGGGAGCAGCCAGACCACCCAGCCCATAAACCAGCAGATTCCGTGACAGCAGCTTTCCGGCAGAGACCTCACGGTATTTCACACCTTTCAGCGCCAACGGAATGAGCGCGATAATGATGAGTGCATTATAAATGATCGCAGAGAGGACAGCACTCTGCGGGGAGTGCAGCCCCATAATATTCAGAGCAGACAGACCCGGATAAAGTCCCACAAACAGCGCCGGAATAATGGCAAAGTATTTTGCCACATCGTTAGCAATGGAGAAGGTGGTCAGGCTGCCTCGTGTCATCAAAAGCTGTTTGCCGATGCGTACAATGTCGATCAGTTTTGTAGGCGAAGAGTCCAGATCCACCATATTGCCTGCTTCTTTTGCTGCCTGTGTGCCGCTGTTCATGGCAACTGCAACGTCTGCTTGTGCCAAAGCCGGGGCGTCGTTGGTGCCGTCGCCTGTCATGGCTACCAAGTGACCCTTGGCCTGAAAATCCCGGATCATTGCCAGCTTTCCTTCCGGGGTTGCTTCCGCAAGAAAATCATCCACACCGGCCTCGGCAGCAATGGCCGCAGCTGTGATCGGATTGTCGCCGGTGATCATAATGGTCTTGATACCCATTTTTCGCAGATCTGCAAATTTCTCCTTCACACCCTGCTTGATAATATCCTTCAGATAGATAACGCCGAGGATCTTGTGGTTCTTAGCTACGACCAGAGGTGTGCCGCCCTTGGACGCAATAGACTTGACAACTCGATCACAGTCCGGAGAATACATACCGCCTGCATGGGTCACATAACTCTGCATGGCGTCTGCTGCGCCTTTTCGGATTTCGTTGCCGTCAAAATCGACGCCGCTCATACGGGTCACGGCAGTAAATGGGACAAAGTGCATATTCTTGTCCTGAAGGCTTCTGCCACGAATTCCAAACTGTTCCTTGGCCAGCACGACAACGCTTCTGCCCTCAGGGGTCTCGTCTGCCAGAGAAGAAAGCTGAGCGGCGTCTGCCAGTTCCTGAATATCTACACCATCTACCGGAATGAACTCCGATGCCTGTCGATTGCCCAGAGTGATGGTTCCGGTTTTGTCAAGCATCAAAGTGTCTACATCACCGGCGGCTTCAATGGCGCGTCCACTCATGGCCAGAACATTTGCCTGGTTCAGTCGGGACATACCGGCAATACCGATGGCAGAAAGCAAGGCACCAATGGTAGTAGGAGCAAGGCATACCAGCAGCGCAACCAGAGTTGTTACAGAGGTGGGATTCTCAATTCCTGCCAGTTTTGCAGAAAAAATAGAATAAGTGTAGAGGGAGACTGTTACTAAAATAAAGATGATGGACAAGGCTACCAGAAAAATCTGCAAAGCAATTTCGTTGGGCGTCTTTTTCCGGGCAGCACCTTCTACCATCGCAATCATCTTGTCCAGAAAGCTCTCTCCGGCTTCGTTGGTCACTCTGACAACGATCCAGTCCGACAGTACAGTGGTGCCGCCGGTCACAGCGCTGCGGTCGCCGCCTGCCTCACGAATTACAGGAGCGGATTCGCCGGTGATGGCGCTTTCATCCACAGATGCCGCCCCTTCTACGACTTCGCCGTCTGCCGGAATCTGCTCTCCGGCTTTGACGATCACCAGTTCCCCCTTTTTCAGCAGAGCGGAGGGAACCACGGTCACGCTGTCCTTCTCCGAGACAGAGGGAATCTTATGCGCGTCTACGTCCTTACGGGATGCCCGGAGAGAATCAGCCTGTGCCTTGCCTCGGCCTTCTGCAATGGCCTCGGCAAAATTGGCAAATAGCACGGTAAACCAAAGAATCACTGCAATCGCCAGCGTATATCCGCTTGGAGCGTCTTTTAAGCCGAACAGGGACACCACCCAAAGAATGCTGGTCAAAATAGCAGCCACAAAAACCAGAAACATGACCGGATTTTTTGCCTGTGTTTTCGGGCTCAATTTCACAAAAGAATCTTTAATTGCCCTGCCAAGCATTTTCCGGTCGGCAAAAGCAGTTTTCTGTTTTGTACTCATATCTGTAACCCTCCGTTACGCAATGCTTCCAAAGAACTCAGCAAGTGGACCAAGAGCAAGCGCCGGGAAGAAGCTCAGCGCACCGATCAGCAATACCACAACAATCAGCAGGAAAACAAACATTCCATTTGTGGTAGACAAGGTGCCCGCAGTCGTGGCAATTTTCTTTTTCCCAGCCAGGCTGCCTGCGATTGCAAGTGTGCCGATGATGGGCAGGAACCGGGCAAAGAGCATCACCAGTCCCAGGCTTACATTCAGAAATACGGTATTCCCATTGAAACCGGCAAAGGCAGAGCCGTTATTGCCGCCACAGGATGAGTAGGCATACAGCATTTCAGAGAAACCGTGGGCACCGCCGTTATGCAGGCTGTCCATGACAGAGGGTACTACGGCGGCAAGGCCACTGCCGACCAGAATTGCAATGGGTGTTGCAAGGCAAACCAGTACCGACCATTTCATCTCATAAGGCTCAATTTTCTTGCCAAGGAATTCCGGTGTACGGCCTACCATCAGACCGGCAATGAACACCGTCAGAATAGCAAAAGCAAGCATACCGTAAAGGCCGCAGCCCACGCCGCCGAAAACAACCTCGCCGAGCTGCATCAGCAGCATAGTCACCATACCGGCAAGCGGCGTGTAGCTGTCATGCATGGAATTTACAGAGCCGTTAGAAGCTGCTGTGGTGAAAGCTGCCCAGGTAGAGGACGCTGCAATGCCGAAGCGAGTCTCCTTGCCCTCCATATTGCCGCCTGCCTGTTCGGCCATTGACATATTGACTGCGCCGTTTTGTGCAAGCTGGGGGGTGCCAACCTGTTCAGTGACGGCGATACAGCCCAAAGCAACAACCAGGCAGAGAAACATTGCCATAAAGATCGCAACACCCTGCTTCTTGTTCTTTACCGCAGAACCGAATGTGAAACACAGTGCCGCCGGAATCAGTAGAATGGAAATCATTTCGATCAGATTGGTAAAGGCATTGGGATTTTCCAAAGGATGTGCGGAGTTGACGCCCATATAACCGCCGCCGTTGGTGCCGGTCTGTTTGATTGCGACCTGGCTGGCCGCAGGACCCATCGGTACGAACTGCTCGGTGACGATCTGTGCATCCGAAACGATTTCGCCATCTACAGTGACGGTTTCGGTGTCTAAGTCAATTACCGCATCCTCAAGGATTTCGCCTTCTGCACTGACGGCAATCGGTTCTACAAGGGATACTGTTTCTGCACTTTTCAGGTTCTGAATCACGCCGCCGCCTACCAGCAACAGAGAAATGACCAGATTCAGCGGGAGTAGGATGTGAACCACAATGCGGGTCAAGTCCACCCAAAAGCTTCCCAACCCGGAGGATTTCACCTTGATAAAGCCACGGATCAATGCAAATAGAACGGCGATACCTGTAGCTGCGGAAACAAAGTTCTGAACAGTCAGACCTAAAGCCTGAGTGAGATAACTCAATGTGGATTCACCGGAATATGCCTGCCAGTTTGTATTGGTAATGAAACTTGCAGAAGTGTTAAATGCCAAATCCCATTTCACACCGGAAAGATGCTGCGGATTTCCGGGAAGAACTCCCTGCAGAAGTTGAAGCAGGAACAGAAAAACAAGGCCGATACTGGAAAAAATCATTACACTTACCGCATATTTTTTCCATGTCATCTGTTCTTCTCTGTCTACACGCGTAACCTTGTAAATCAGGTTTTCGCACGGTGTCAGAACTTTGGACAAAAAAGTTTTCTCGCCGCTCATGACGTTTTTTATGTATGCGCCCAGCGGAATTGCCAAAACAACCAGAATGGCAAGGTATAAAACATACTGAATCATGGTGCTCATGCCTGATCATCTCCCTTCATTAAAATATAGACATACCACAGCAGCATTGCTGCCGCACATACACCTATGAGTGCAATTAGCATTTGCATAAGATTCAACCTCCTTTTTTGCTGTCCCCAATATCATAAACCCTTTCCTCTAAAAATGGCATTAGTCATCTTTTGTGCGTTTAAAGATGAAATAAAGATTACAACCATCCCAAAAGCCATGCCATAGGAAAGGCGATAACGATCGTACTGATACAGACACACGCCAAAACCAGTAAGGGCATTCCAACAAAGATGGAGATGGAGCCAAGTAGCGGATGATGCCAAATAAAGCGCTCCGCTTTTGCGTCAAATCTCTGTTCAAATCTTCTCGCCGCATTTGTAATGCTCATAATTGTTCACCTCATTCCTTTCTTGCAAAGCCATAATACCGCTAAAAGTATTAAGTGGGGGAAAGGGTTCTGCAATCGGAACAAAGATTGTATAAGTTTTTGTCGCTCCAGGAAGTGATCTTACGGCTTTGTTCAAGCCTTGTGCGCTTTTGTCTGAAATCCGTCACGCTTTATAACGAGTCGTGAACCTTCAGGGTTTTGCTGCCAAATAGATGTCAAAACAGCAGTATAGCCCGGATGGAGGCGCTGCCGATAAAATAAAAAAAGTGAACCCTCTGGGTATTTCCACCCAGAAAAGTCCACATAGAAAGAGCTGCTTTGGATTTATAAGAGATCGCAGTTGTCCAAATCCCTGCCATGAATCGTAGTTGTTGATGTACATTTGATGTTTGGGCTAAACAGGCAAGATTGTAGCTGCCATTTTGGGTTCGAACCCGGCCATTTTCCCGGCTTTGCATAAAAATCCGATGCCTGCTTTAAGGGGCTGATTTTGGCTCTGCACATTTTTGCACACTTTTTGCACACCGGAACGGCTGGATAACGGATGCAAGAGGGAACAACAGGTGCAAAGGATGCAGCAGATGCAAAACACGAATTTACGATAAAACGATAAAAATAATGAATTGACGCAATTTTGAAAATTGACGATTGTTGCACGTTGATTTCTCTTAATCAGTGGGCCCAGGGTTCGAGTCCCTGGAGGTGCACCACGTCAACAAAATCCGAACTTTTTTCCGATAGGAGAAGGGTTTGGATTTTTTGTATTCTTTGGAAAACAGAACGAATCCCTTGCCTCTATCGAAAAAACGTCCTAGACCTTATCATAAAAAAGCACGACAGACCACTGTAAGAGTGCCGTAAGGCGGAAAGGACACAAACATGAAGTACGATGCAAGAGCTTGCCATTTCAACATGGACACCGGCTGTGTGGAGCTGCTGCTCCGGGATGGCAGAAAGGTTTCTATCGACTGCACCGGAATCACGGATACGCTGGACATGACCATGGCGCAGAGGTCGGAATTGGATTACCTTATCTACAATGACCCACTGGGCTATGCCGATTTGATTCTAAACGGTGACCCGGAGGAATATTTGAAGAATGTGACTGGGAGCCATGGACTAGAAAGCTAAATGAATGCTGGACATTACCGCTTTTTTGAGCTGGTGATGTCCGGCATTTTTTAGTGCTGGCCGATTAATTTTAATGGAATCTTTATACTTCTACAATTTTCTTTACGGCTCTTTTATTTATTCCATGCTAATCTTTATGCACACGGATAGGTAAAGGAGTTTTTATGATTCAATATCCTCGTTACAGGCAGCACCGTTTTTCTTCTTTTCAGGTCATTATTGCAGGTTTTGCGGCAGTTGGTCTGGTGGGCGCATTGCTTCTGATGCTCCCGATTGCTACACAACAGCGGTGCGTCACACCGTTCCATGAGGCACTGTTTACCTCCACTTCTGCCCTTTGCGTGACCGGTCTTGTGGTACAGGATACCGGCAGCTACTGGTCGGCATTCGGGCAGAGCGTAATTCTTCTTCTGATCCAGATCGGAGGATTGGGCGTCATTACGGTGGGTGCTGCCTTTGCGCTGCTTTCCGGGCGAAAGATCTCCCTCAAGCAGCGCAGCACGATGCAGGAAGCTACTGCTGCCCCGCAGATGGGCGGCATCGTGCGGCTGACAGGCTTTATTCTGCGGATCACCGCCCTGTTTGAATTGGTCGGTGCTGCACTGCTGCTGCCGACATTTTGCGCCGATTATGGTTTGCGCGGGATCTGGTATGCACTGTTTCATTCCATTTCGGCGTTCTGCAATGCCGGCTTTGACCTGCTGGGAACAGAGGGGGCAAAATTTGTTTCGCTGACACGGTATGCAGGAAATCCATTGCTTACCACAGTGATCGCTGCACTGATCGTCTTTGGCGGCCTTGGCTTTCTGACATGGGAGGACATTTGTACATATCGCCTTGATCTTCACCGTTATCGGATGCAGAGCAAGGTGATCCTTGTCACAACGGCGTTTCTTCTGGTACTGCCGGCGCTGTACTTTTATTGCTTCGAGTTCACGGCAGGCTCTGCCCGGCAGCGCATTTTATTGTCGATGTTCCAATCTGTTACCCCCCGTACTGCCGGCTTTAACACCGCTGATCTTGCTGCGATGGGCAGCACTTCACAGGCATTGATGGTGGTTCTGATGCTGTTGGGCGGTTCGCCCGGCTCTACGGCAGGCGGCATGAAAACCACAACATTTGCCGTTCTGCTGGCCAATATGTGGGCGACCTTCCGCCGCAGAGAAGATGCCGAATTTTTCGGGCGGCGCATAGATGGTTCTGCGGTCAAGAATGCTGCTACGATTGCAGGGATGTATTTGACGCTGTTCTTCCTCGGAGCCTTTGTCATTGCTGCGGCTGAGCAGCTGCCGATGTCGGTCTGTCTGTATGAGACCGCATCGGCTGTGGCAACGGTAGGTCTGACATTGGGCGTCACGCCGCAGTTGGGGGTCCTTTCGCAGGGGGTGCTGATCGCACTGATGTTTTTAGGACGTGTTGGCGGATTGACGTTGATCTATGCGGCATTTGGCAGCAGCCCTGCCCACTCTCGTCTGCCGCAGGAGAAGATCGCAATCGGATAAAGGAGACAAGTATGAAATCGATTCTTTTGATCGGGCTTGGCCGTTTTGGCCGCCATATTGCGCAGGAACTGAATGAGCTGGGTCATCAGGTCATGGCAATCGACAGCAACGAAGACCGTGTGAACGCCGTGCTTTCCTATGTGACGAATGCACAGATCGGTGACAGCACCAGCGAATACTTTCTGCGCTCCCTTGGTGTCGGCAATTTTGATGTGTGTATCGTAACGATCGGCGGTAATTTTCAGAGTTCGTTGGAAACAACATCACTGCTCAAAGAATTGGGGGCAAAGCTTGTGGTCTCGCGTGCAGAGCGGGATGTACAAGCTAAGTTTTTGCTGCGCAACGGTGCGGATGAAGTGGTCTACCCGGAAAAGCAGCTGGCAAAGTGGGCAGCGATCCGATACAGTTCCGAACACATTCTCGATTATATCGAGCTGCAGGACGACCACGCCATCATGGAAGTGACCATTCCGCCGGAATGGATGGATCGCACGATCGGCGAGATCAATATCCGAAAAAAGTATAACATCAATATTCTTGCGCTGAAAAAAGACGGAAAGCTCGATATGAACATTACGCCGGATACGCAGCTGTGCCGGGATGAAAGCATACTGGTTTTGGGGAAATACGCATTGATCCAAAAGTGTTTCCGGCTCTGAAAAGATAGGACGGATCATATGGATGTCGTTTTGTTGTTGATGGTTCTTGGAGTCATGTTGAGTGGCTTTTGGGCAGCAGATGCGCTGGATCACATGCGGAAGGAGATCCTTCGACAGGAAGGAAAAAGACGTGGCTGGTGGTCGTGACCATCAAATTGTGCTATACTGTGGGCAAGGCAGGTGATCTTTATGAATCAGAACGACCCACCCACTGAACATATTCTGGCGTGTCTGTCGTCCTCTCCCTCCAATGCAAAGATCGTGCGGACGGCAGCAACGATGGCAAAGGCATTTGGAGGGACCTTTACAGCTCTGTATGTCCGGACGCCTGACTCGGATCAGATGGGAAAAGAAGACTGTCGGCGCTTGCAGCAGCACATTCGTATGGCAGAGCAGGCAGGTGCCGACATTTCTACGATCTACGGGGATGACATTCCGCAGCAGATCGCAGAGTTTGCCCGCATCTCCGGCATTACAAAAATCGTGCTGGGGCGCTCCAGCGTACATCGCCGCCATTTCTGGAGTGGACCGTCACTGACTGAAAAATTGACGATGACTGCGCCTAATCTGGATATTTATATCATCCCGGATGCTTCTGCAGAGAACGGCTACGGTTCAGGAAGAAAGCTGTTCATCCGTCCGTTTCTGCCTTCTGTCCGCGATTTACTGATCACCGCAGGCATTTTGAGCTGCATCACGCTCATCGGCTTTCTCTTTTTACAATTGGACTTTGCGCGCTATAACATTATTACGTTCTATATGCTGGGGGTGCTGTTCACCGCATTGTGTACCAACGGTTACACCTGCGGTGTGCTGGGCTCCATTGCCAGTGTTGCGCTATACAATTTTTTCTTGACGGAACCGCGCCTGACATTCCATGCGTATGATCCCGGTTATCAGGTTACATTTGCCCTGATGCTGACCTCTGCGATCATTACCTGCACCCTGACAACACGGTTGAAAGACCATGCAAAAATGTCTGCACAGGCGGCGTTCCGTACAAAAATACTGTTTGATACAAATCAGCTTTTACAGAGAGCAAAAAGCGAGGAAGAAATCCTCTCTCAGACAGCGTCCCAGTTGATGAAGCTGCTGAACCGGAGCCTGATCGTCTACCCGGAACAAAACGGAGATCTTGGTTCAGAACAGGTTTTTGGGGTTGACGGGAAAACGGTGCAAAACATCTTTTCTGCACCGGAAGAACGGGATGCAGCAAATTGGACATTTGCAAACAAAAAGCGTTCCGGTGCAGGCACGGATAGCTGCCCGGACGCAAAGGGGCTTTATCTTGCACTTCGGACCGGAGGCGGCGTGTTTGGAGTGGTTGGGATCGACCTGTCCGAAAAACCGCTGGATGCCTTTGAAAACAGTGTGCTGCTTTCCATTCTGGGTGAAGGCGCGCTGGCCATTGAAAACCGCAGAAACGCGCTGGAAAAAGAGCAAGCTGCATTGCAGGCAAGGAATGAAGAGCTGCGGGCAAACCTGCTGCGCACGATCTCCCATGATCTGCGCACCCCGCTGACCTCTATTTCCGGCAATGCCAGCAATCTGCTTTCCAACGGAGAAACGCTGGATACAGAGACCCGGAACAAGATCTGCACCGATATTTTTGACGATGCACAATGGCTGATCGGTCTGGTGGAAAATCTGCTTTCCATCACCCGCATTGAGGATGGTCGGATGAATCTGCAGATCTCGCCGCAGCTGATGGATGAGATGATCGAAGAAGCACTGCACCATGTCAATCGGAAAAGCTGCGAACACACCATCACAACACAGTATGGGGACGAGATCCTCCTGGTCAATGTGGATGCACGGCTGATCATGCAGGTCGTTGTCAATCTGGTGGATAACGCCATCAAATACACCCCCGTAGGCTCGGTCATTCAGATTTCGGCTTACCGGAAAGACCATCAGGTCGTAGTGGACGTTGCAGATAACGGTCCCGGCATTCCGGAGCGCGCAAAAGCACAGGTGTTCGAGATGTTTTATACCGGGCAGAGCCGCATCGCAGACAGCCACCGCAGCCTTGGACTGGGCTTGCCCCTCTGCCGTGCGATCCTGACGGCTCACGGCGGAACATTGACCCTGCGTGACAACATTCCCAATGGCAGTGTCTTTTCCTTTGCATTGCCGCAAAGCGAGGTGAATATCCATGAATAAGCCGACCATTCTGGTCGTAGAGGATGATGTTCCTGTACGGTGTCTGATCACAACGACCCTGAAGACTCACGGCTATAAATATCTGACTGCTTCCAATGGGGAAACGGCAATCATGATGACTACCAGCCACAATCCGGACATCATGCTGCTGGATCTTGGACTGCCCGATATAGACGGCATCGAGGTCATCCGCAGCGTCCGCACATGGTCGAACCTGCCCATCATCGTCCTGAGTGCCCGGAGCGAGGATTCTGATAAGATCGAAGCACTGGACAACGGCGCAGACGATTATCTGACAAAGCCGTTTTCCGTGGATGAGCTGCTGGCAAGACTGCGTGTAACGCAGCGCCGATTGAATCTGCTGGCTTCTGACAGCATAAACAGCCCGGTTTTTGTCAATGGTCCTTTGAAGATCGACTTCTCGGCCGGGTGCGTCTGGTTGAGCGAGAATGAATTGCATTTGACCCCCATCGAGTACAAGCTGCTGTGTGTGCTGGCGCATAATGTGGGCAAAGTGCTGACGCATACCTCCCTCACGCAGAAAGTATGGGGCAGTACGCAGGAAAATGACATTGCTTCCTTGCGAGTTTACATGGCATCCCTGCGCAAAAAATTGGAACGATGCCCGGATGCGCCGCATCTGATCCAGACTCATGTTGGTGTCGGATACCGGATGCTGCGCGTGGAAAATGATGAAGCATAGTAAAAAAAACAGGGTGCGCCCCTGAATGAACACGACCACATCTTGTGGAGGGGTTCAAACCAATCCACAAGAACAGGTGAGCGTGACGAAAATGATCCTCCATATCAAGCTTCTGCTAACAATGTTAATACGTCCTAACATCGCTAAAAACCATTGAAAAAGTCCGAAAGCGTGCTACAATACAGAGATAAAGAGCCCGTCCCGCTCAAGGGGATGGGCGCTCAGATAAGAAACATAGAAATGAGGGATAAATATGTTTGATACAAAAAAGCTTGCACTGTTTTTGGGTGGTGTAGTGTTCGGCTCTGCCGGCTTCAAGGTGCTGTCCAGCAAGGACGCCAAAAAGGTCTACACCCAGACCACCGCTGCGGTGCTGCGGATGAAGGACTGCACCATGCAGACTGTGAACAAGGTGCAGGAAGAGGCCGGTGACATCCTTGCCGATGCAAAGGCCATCAACGAGAGCCGCGCCGCCGAGGCTGCACAGGAGGTCATCGAGGATACGGCTGAACAGCCCGCAGAGCAGACTGCACAGTGATACAACGCAGCGGAGCCGCCCTTGGGCGGCTCTTTTTTACGCAGAGGGGTAAGAAAAGCAATGAAATGTACGATCTTACATGAAGGTAAGGGACGGATGCGGGTGCACGTCTGCGCCGTGCGCATGACCCTGCACCGGGCAGATGTGCTGGAAGCCTACCTGAACGGGCAGGACAACATTCAAAAAGCCACCGTCTACGAGCGCACCGGAGATGTGGTGCTGACCTACCGGGGCAGCCGGAAGGATGCTGCCGCCCTGCTGGCAGCCTACCGCTTTGACAACGAAGAGTTAGAGGTGCTGGTCACTTCCCACGATAGCCGGAAAATCAATCAGGAATATCAGGAAAAGATGGTCAACCTTGTGGCGGGCCGGGTGTTCCGCAAGGTGTTCCTGCCCGCGCCCATCGCGGCGGCATATACGGTATGGCGCTCCATCGCCTTTGTCTGGAAGGGCGTCCGCTGCCTGCTGCACCGCAAGCTGGAGGTAGAGGTGCTGGATGCGCTCAGCATCACCGCCTCCCTCCTGCGGGGCGATTACAGCACCGCAGGTTCGGTGATGTTCCTGCTGACTGTGGGCAGCCTGCTGGAGGAGTGGACGCGGAAAAAGAGCTTGGATGACCTGGCTCGCAGCATGGCGCTGAACGTGGATAAGGTCTGGGTGCGCACCCCGCAGGGCGAGGTGTTGGTGCCGCTGACCCGTGTCCACGCCGGGGACGAAGTGGTGGTGCGCTCTGGCAACATGATCCCGCTGGACGGCATGGTGCTGGAAGGCGAAGCCATGGTGAACCAAGCTGCCCTGACCGGCGAGTCCATGCCGGTGCGCAAGACCACTGGTGCTACCGTTTACGCCGGAACAGTGGTGGAAGAGGGCGAATGCGTCCTTGTGGCCAAGGCAGAGGGCGGTGCCAACCGCTACGATAAGATCGTGGCCATGATCGAGGAATCGGAAAAGCTCAAGTCCGGCACCGAAAACCGGGCTTTGCAGCTGGCCGACCGTCTGGTGCCGTGGTGCCTTGCCGGTACGGTGGCTACCTATGCCTTTACCCGCAACGTCACCCGGGCCATCTCCATCTTGATGGTGGACTTCTCCTGTGCGCTGAAGCTTTCCATGCCGCTGGCAGTGCTCTCTGCCATGCGGGAGTGCGGGGAATATCACATCACCGTAAAGGGCGGCAAGTATCTGGAAGCGTTGGCAAAGGCGGACACCATCGTGTTCGATAAGACCGGCACCCTCACCCGTGCCACCCCACAGGTGGTGCAGGTGGTGCCTTTCTCCGGCTGCGGGGAGCAGGAGGTATTGCAGCTTGCCGCCTGTCTGGAAGAGCATTTCCCCCATTCCATGGCAAACGCCGTCGTCCGTGCTGCCAAGGAGCGGGGAATCTCTCACGAAGAGATGCACTCCGAGGTGGAGTACATCGTGGCCCATGGCATTGCCAGCCGGGTAGGGGGCAAGCGGGTGGTCATCGGCAGCGCTCACTTTATTTTCGAGGACGAGGGCTGCACCATCCCGGCAGGGGAACAGGCAAAGTTTGATGGGCTGGACCCGCAGTATTCCCACCTGTATCTGGCAGCATCCGGGGTACTGGCGGGGGTCATCTGCATCGCAGACCCCCTGCGCCCGGAGGCGGCACAGGTGCTGCGCCAGCTCCAAAAGCTGGGCATCACTCAGACCGTCATGATGACCGGCGACAGTGACCGCACTGCCCGCGCCATTGCGGCGCAGGTGGGGGTAGACCGCTGCTTTGCGGAGGTGCTGCCGGAGGATAAGGCCGCCTTTGTCCGCGACGCCAAAGCCGAGGGACATACGGTGGTGATGATCGGCGACGGTATCAACGATTCGCCCGCTTTGTCGGCGGCAGATATCGGCATCGCCATCCATTCCGGTGCCGCCATCGCCCGGGAGGTTGCCGATGTGACCATCCGCGCGGATAGTCTGGAAGAGCTGGTGACCTTAAAAGCCATTGCCAACGCCCTGCAAAAGCGGGTGGGCAGCAATTACCGCTTTGTGCTCAGCTTCAACTCGGCCCTCATCCTTCTGGGGGCTCTGGGCATCCTGCCTCCTGCCACCAGCGCCATGCTGCATAACCTTTCCACCCTTGGCATCAGCCTGCGCAGCATGACAGACCTGTTGGAGCAGAAGCCTTCCCTGTGAAAATAGTACACCGGAGTGTCCGCAGATGCTCCGGCGTACCGAAATGATAGCTCTTCCCATAAAAAGGAAGCTGTTGCACAAATGTTGTGTGATATGTACCCCCCATACTGGACATCCAGTATGGGGGGTATATATTTAGGTGCCCACCCTCTTAGTCCGTGTGCTGTAAACAACAATGCAAAAAAATCCGACCCGATTCTACGATGCCATAGCATTGTATGAATCAGATCGGAGAATGAAAAGTGTTTGCAGAAGGATGCGAGGGTGAGTGTGGAGTCAAAAATATGGAATGTTTTGCGGCGGGGAGAAACGAAGGTTACACAACCAGAAAGCAGTGCATCTTCTACAAGAAACTGCTGGATGCTGGGATGACGTAAAGTAAAAACGATTACTTCCCCAGATGCCAGATGTCGCGGTCATACTCGGCAATGGTGCGGTCGGAGGAGAACATCCCGGCTTTGGCAATGTTCACAAGGCACTTGCGCCGCCAGCCCATGGGGTCGCAGGCGTAATCGCCGAGGGCCTGCCCTTTGCGGACGACATAGGCGTTGAAGTCCGGCAGGGTCTGGAACCAGTCCTTGTGGATCAGCTCGTCGTGCAGGCGGGTCAGGTTTTCGGCATGGCCGGCAGCCAGCATCTCCGGGCCGGTGAGGAAGCTGATGGCCCGGCGGATGTTGGCATCGCCCTCCACCCACTGGGCCGGATCGTAATCGCCCACGGCGTAGCGGTGGATGACCTGATCGGAGGTCTGGCCGAAGATATAAATGTTCTCTTCGCCCACCTGCTGGCTGATCTCCACATTGGCACCGTCCATGGTGCCCAGCGTCAGCGCACCGTTCAGCATGAACTTCATGTTGCCGGTGCCGGAGGCCTCCTTGGAGGCAAGGCTGATCTGCTCAGACAGGTCACAGGCAGGGATGAGCTTTTCGGCAGCGGTGACGTTGTAATTTTCCACAAATACCACCTGCAGCCACTTGGACACCTCCGGGTCGGCGGCAATGACCTTGGAGAGGGTCAGCAGGGCGTGGATGATATCCTTGGCAATGGTGTAGGCAGGAGCTGCCTTGGCACCAAAGATGCTCACCAGCGGTACGGCAGGCAGATGCCCGGCCTTGATCTCGTAATACTGATGGATGAGGTACAGCAGGTTCAGCTGCTGACGCTTATACTCGTGCAGCCGCTTGGACTGGATATCGAACATGGCATCGGGATTCACTGCCACCTTCTGGGTGCGCAGCAACCAGTCTGCCAGCGCTGCCTTGTTGGTCTTTTTCACGGCGGTCAACTCGTCCAGCACGGCTTCGTCGTCGGCGAAGGCCAGCAGCTTCTCCAGCTCGGCAGCGTCCTTGCGGAAGCCGGAACCGATGTGCTTTTCCAGCGTGGCGGTCAGGCGCGGGTCGCACTCCAGCAGCCAGCGGCGGAAGGTGATGCCGTTGGTTTTGTTGTTGAACTTTTCCGGGTACAGCTCATAGAAGCCGTGCAGCTCGGAATTTTTCAGGATCTCGGTGTGCAGCGCTGCCACGCCGTTGGTGGAATGGGTGAAGTGGATGTCCATGTGGGCCATGTGTACCCGGTCGTCCTTGTCGATGATGGCAAGGCTCTCGTCCTCGGTGCGGGTGCGGGCCAGTGCGTCCAGCTTTTCAATGATGGGCATCAGCTGGGGCACAACGGCATCCAGATAGGCGCGGGGCCACTTTTCCAGTGCCTCGGCCAGAATGGTGTGGTTGGTGTAGGCACAGGTCTTGGTAACGATCTCCACAGCTTCCTCAAACTCAATGCCCCGCTGCCCCAGCAGCCGGATCAGCTCCGGGATGACCATGCTGGGATGGGTGTCGTTGATCTGGATGGCGGCGTAGTCGGCCAGATCGTGGTAATTGCAGCCCCGGGCGGCGCACTCTGCCAGAATGAGCTGGGCACCGGCAGAAACCATGAGGTACTGCTGATACACCCGCAGACGGCGGCCTGCCTCATCGGAGTCGTCCGGGTAGAGGAACAGGGTCAGGTTCTTGTCGATGGCGGTCTTGTCAAAGGCAATGCCGTCATGGACGATGCTCTCGTCGATGGTATCCAGATCGAACAGATTCAGAGTGTTGGTGCGGCCCTCGTAACCGGTGACAGCCAGCTTGTACAGCCGGGCAGTGTATTCCTTGCCCGCCAGTTCCACCGGGTAGGTCACATCGGTCTTTTCAGCCCAGCTGTGGGCGGTGAGCCAGGGGTCGGGCTTTTCGTTCTGCACACCATCCTCAAAGGACTGGTGGAACAGGCCAAAGTGATACCGCAGGCCCACGCCGTCGCCGGGCAGGTTCAGCGTTGCCAGCGAATCCAGGAAGCAGGCTGCCAGACGGCCCAGACCGCCGTTGCCGAGAGAAGGCTCCGGCTCCACCTCTTCAATGTCCGAAAGGCGCTTTCCGGCAGCGGCCAGTGCATCCCGGGCTTCTTCATACAGCCCCAGATTGATGAGGTTGTTGGACAGCAGCTTGCCGATGAGGAATTCGGCGCTGATATAATACAGCTTGCGTCCGGTGACGGGCTGCACGCGGTCGGCACTCTTCTGCCGCACCAGCTCCAGCAGTGCCAGATACAGCTCCTGATCGGTGCAGTCCGCCAGCAGCTTGCCGGTGATACTCTGTAATGTTTCGGTAAAGCTCATAATGGCTCCTCCTTTGCTACGGAAAACAGGTTTGACATCTATAATGCAAGATATACCAGATAAAACAATCGAAATCTTGCCTTAAAAGTGCAAATTGTGGTACAATCCTATCATCTGGAGGTGAGAAGATGCAAAATCAGGCATCATTGCAGGAAACCAAGCAGCACGGTGCCGTGCGGTTCCCCTTCAATCTGTATCCCTGCACCATTCCGGGAGATTTTCCGCAGGTGGCACTCCACTGGCAGGAGAGCATGGAGCTGGTCTTTGTCAAGCGGGGCGCGGGGCTGGTGCAGGTGGGTGCGGTGTCCTGCCCGGCCTACCAGGGGGATATCTTTATTTTTACGCCCGGCACCCTCCACGCCCTGCGGCAGGCAGAGGGGAAGCGGATGGAATACGAGAATATCATCTTTGAGCTGGAGCTTCTGGGCGGTGCGGAGGACCTTTGCGCCGAAAAATATCTGCTTCCGCTGCAAAGCGGGCGGCTGCTGCTGCCTGCGCGGCTGACACCCAACGACCTGTGTTATCTCCAAGCCGCCGCCTGCCTGCGGGAGGTGGAGGAAGCCAACCGCGCCAAGCTTCCCGGCTATGAGCTGCTGGTCAAAGGAGCACTGCTGCGCTTCCTCTCCCTGCTCATTGCGCAGGGGAAACAGCAGTTCCCCGTGGAAACTGCCGATACCCAGCGGCTGAAAGCCGTTCTGCAATGGATCTCTGCCCATTATGCCGAGGGGCTTCGGGTCGCCGATGCCGCCGGGGTCTGCTCCTTCAGTTCCAGCCACTTCATGCGCTGGTTCCGGCAGATGACAGGGCAGAGCTTTGTTGCCTTTCTGAACGAATACCGGCTGAATGCCGCCGCCGAAGCGCTGCACGCTACGGACGAGACGGTGCTGACGATCGCTTCCCGGTGCGGGTTTGAAAACCTCTCTTATTTTAACCGGGCATTCAAGGCACATTTTGGCATGACCCCGCGGGAGTACCGGAAAAAATAAACAAAATGAGGCCGTTCCGCTTCTCTGAGAAAGAGAGGGAACGGCCTCATTGTTTTGATCAGACTTCCGGCGGGCAGCAGCTCTCCCGGGGGATGAGCTTGTGCGGCACAAGGATCTTTGTTGCCAGCAGATTCGGGTTCTCGATGTGGTTGATGGTCTGGCTGGCGGCCTCCATACCCAGCTGATAGGGGTTCACGTCCACGGTGGTCAGCTGGGGGCTGGTGATGCGGGAGAACAGCGAATTGTTGAAGGAAACGATGGAAAGATCCTTCGGGACACGCAGCCCCAGTTTGCCGCAGAACTGTTCCAGCACCACGGCCAGAATGTCATCGCTGACCAGCATGGCCGTGGGATGGTCCGGTGCGGTGAGAAGAGCCTTCAGCGGCTCTTCGTAAGCGTCGTTCAGGGTGTTGACCTCCACACAGTCCTCCTCCCGGGGAGTGATGCCATGCTTCAGCAGGGACATCTGGTAGCCGCGCCTGCGCTCTGCCGAAAACAGCATGGCGTTGCTGACACCAAAATAGGCAATGCGGCGGTGGCCCATTTCATAGAGGTAATCGGTGGCTTCCTCACCGGCAAGGGCGTTGTCGTTGTCGATATAGATGGTCTGATTGGCGGACTGCGCCGCCTTGCCCACAATGACATGGAGCAGCCCTTCGCTGCGCAGGTAGGCTGCCACCGGGCAGTCCTTTTTGGAATAGAGCAGGATAAAGCCATCCGCCTGCGCGTTGGCCACCATGCTCTGGATGGCATCCAGAACTTCGGTATCGTCCTGCCCGGTGATGACCGTGTTCACATACCGCCGCTGGTTGCAGAACTGCCCGATGCCGCGGATGATCTCCAGATGGAAGGCGTTCTCGTAGACATCCCGCTGGGAGGAGGGCAGAATGATGCCGATGGTCTTGGAAAATGCCTCCACCGGTTCGGCCTCAAAGTTCGGCTCATAGCCCAGCTGTGCCATAATGCGGCGTACCCGCTCCTTGGTTTCCCGGCTGATGGAAGGGCTGTCCTTGCAGGTGCGGGACACGGTGGAGGGCGATACCCCCGCCGCCGCTGCCACATCCTTGATGGTAACTGCCATAGTCTGTTCCTCCCTGATGTAATAGGTCTATTGTAAGGCGGTTTGCACGCAATGTCAATGATTTGCGCACGAGTTTGCGCAGATCGTGCAACCGCACCCTTTGCGCACCTTCGATGTTTTCAACAAAGAAACTTGCGGGCTGTTGTGCAAAAAGAAGAAAATATATTTTTGACCTAGAAAACTCTTGTAAAAATTGCAGAGTTGGATTATTCTTGTTGCGTAAAGTCGTGCAACAGAAGCGCAACGATTGCGTAAAAAGACGCAAAAAGAAATAAGGAGGAACATTATGGCAACAACACAAGCAGCTCCGGGGAAAAAGGGGCTTATCAACTTTGACTTCTTACAGAAGCTGGGCAAGGTGCTGATGACCGTCATCGCTGTCATGCCCGCTGCCGGCCTGATGATCAGTCTGGGCAAGCTGGTGCAGATGGGCGGCGGTGACATTGCGGCAGTTATGACCATTGGCACCACCATGGAGAACATTGGCTGGGCGGTCATCAACAATCTGCACATCCTGTTTGCCGTGGCCATCGGCGGCAGCTGGGCAAAGGAGCGTGCCGGCGGTGCTTTTGCGGCTGTGCTGGCGTTTACCCTCATCAATGTCATCACCGGCAACATCTTCGGTGTCACCAGCGCCATGCTGGAAGACCCCAACGCCGTGACCCACACCCTGTTCGGGCGGGAGATCGCCGTCAACGGCTACTTCACCTCTGCGCTGGGTGCCCCGGCCCTGAACATGGGCGTGTTCGTGGGCATCATTGCCGGTTTTGTGGGCGGCGTGGCTTACAATAAATACTATAACTTCCGCAAGCTGCCGGATGCACTGGCCTTCTTCAACGGCAAGCGCTTTGTGCCTATGGTGGTCATTGCCTATTCTGTGGTCATTTCCATGGTGCTGGCATTGTTCTGGCCTGTGGTCCAGACCGGCATCAACAACTTCGGCATCTGGATCGCAAACTCTTCCGAGACTTCTCCCGTTCTGGCTCCGTTCATCTATGGCACGCTGGAGCGTCTGCTGCTGCCCTTCGGTCTGCATCACATGCTGACCATCCCCATGAACTACACCTCCTTCGGCGGCACCTACACCATTGCAACCGGTGTCAATGCGGGCAGCCAGGTGTTTGGTCAGGACCCGCTGTGGCTGGCATGGGCCAACGACCTCATCAACTTCAAGAAAGCCGGTGACATGGCCGCTTACAACAACCTGCTGACCACCGTTACCCCCGCCCGCTTCAAGGTGGGCCAGATGATCGGCGCAACCGGTCTGCTGCTGGGCATCGCCCTGGCCATGTTCCGCCGTGTGGATGCCGACAAGCGCGCAAAGTATAAGTCCATGTTCATCTCCACCGCGCTGGCCGTGTTCCTGACCGGTGTGACCGAGCCGCTGGAATTTATGTTCATGTTCTGCGCCATGCCGCTGTACATCGTGTACGCACTGCTGCAGGGCTGTGCCTTTGCCATGGCAGGCATCATCCATCTGCGCCTGCACTCTTTCGGCAATCTGGAATTCATCACCCGTATCCCCATGTCCCTGCAGGCCGGTCTGGGCGGCGACATCATCAACTTTGTGCTCTGCGTGGTGGCGTTCTTTGTCATCGGCTATTTCGTGGCCTACTTTATGATCGGCAAGCTCAAGCTGGCAACGCCGGGCCGTCTGGGCAACTACACCGATGACAACGCAGACGATGCCGCAGCTGACACCAAGGCCGAGAAGAAGGCAGCCAAAAAGTCCGATAACGGCCAGGCCGAGCGCATCATCGCCCTGCTGGGCGGCCGGGAGAACATTGTGCTGGTGGATGCCTGCATGACCCGTCTGCGTGTTACCGTGAAGGACCCCGCCAAGGTGGCCGACCTTGCCGCATGGAAGGCCGAGGGTGCTCTGAGCCTGCTGGTGAAGGGCGACGGCATTCAGGCTGTGTACGGCCCCAAGGCAGACGTTCTGAAATCTGACATCAATGATATTCTGTAAAAAACTATGAAACTGCTGACTTTGAATACCCACAGCCTCATCGAGCCGGACTATGAGGCAAAACGGAAGATCTTTGTAGACTTTATCGCCAGGGAGCAGCCGGAGGTGTTCGCTCTGCAGGAGGTGAACCAGACCGCCGCCGCTCCGCTGCTGGGAGAGATTCCGGCGGGGTACTTCCCCTGTCCCGGCAATGGGGTACCGCTGAAAGCGGACAACCACGCCGCAGCCGTAGCCCGGATGCTGGAAGAACGGGGCGTGCAGTACCATTGGAGCTGGCTCCCGGCAAAGATCGGCTACGACAAGTACGATGAGGGCATGGCGGTGTTCAGCCGTGCACCCATCACCGCCGCCGAAAATCTGCTGCTGAGCAAGTCCGGCGATTACAGCAACTGGAGGACCCGCCGCACCCTGGGCATCTGTGCAGGAGATGTCTGGTATTACACAGTGCATCTGGGCTGGTGGAAGGACGAAGTGGAACCTTTTGCCGCCCAGTGGGAAACGCTGTCCCGGGCGGCAGGCGCAAAAAAGACCGCCTTTCTGCTGGGAGACTTCAACAGTGAGGCCGACGTGCGGGGCGAGGGCTACGACCTTGTGCTCTGCAGCGGCTGGCAGGACACCTACCGCCTGGCACAGCAGCGGGACGAGGGCTACACCGTCATGCAGGCCATTGATGGTTGGCGGGATGCCCCGGATGCGGCGGCAAAAAAGCGCATCGACCAGATCTGGTGCTCCCAGGCGATCGCTGTAAAAAGCACCCGGGTGGTGTTCGACGGCCTGCAGGAGCCGCAGGTGTCCGACCATGCGGGTGTTCTGATCGAGCTATAAAGGAAGAAGGAAATGAAGATGCAGAGAAGTGCAGGCATTTTGCTGCCCGTCAGCAGTCTGCCGTCCCCTTACGGCATCGGCTGCTTTTCGCAGGAAGCATACGACTTTGTGGACTGGCTCAAGGAAGCTGGGCAGACTTACTGGCAGATCCTTCCACTGGGTGTGACAAGCTACGGCGACAGCCCCTATCAGAGCTTTTCCGCCTTTGCGGGCAACCCGTATTTCATCAGTCTGGACGCACTGGTGGGGGAAGGGGTGCTGACCGCCGCCGAGTGCAAAAAGGCAAACTTTGGCCGCAAGGCAGATGATATCGACTACAGCCGCCTGTATGCCGAGCGGGGCCGCCTGCTGCGGCTGGCTTACTCCCGCAGCGACATCGGCCACAACGAAGCGTTTACAGCCTTCTGCGAAAAAAACAAGTGGTGGCTGGACGATTTTGCTCTGTTCATGGCAGTGAAGGGCCGCTTTGAGGGCAAGCCGTGGATCGAGTGGGCCGAGGATATCCGTCTGCGCTGGCAGCCCGCGATGGACTATTACCGCCGGGAGCTGTATTTTGAGGTGGAGTACCACAAATATCTCCAGTTCAAGTTCGACCAGCAGTGGCGCAGGCTGAAGGCCTACGCCAACAGCAAGGGCATCCGGATCATTGGGGATATCCCCATCTATGTGGCGCTGGATTCGGCGGACGCATGGGCAAACCCGGGTCTGTTCCAACTGGACAAGGACAACATTCCCACGGCGGTGGCTGGCGTTCCCCCGGATGATTTTTCGCCCACCGGCCAGCTCTGGGGCAATCCGCTCTACCGCTGGGAAGCGCACCGCGCAACCGGCTATCAGTGGTGGATCACTCGCCTGTGGTACTGCTTCGAGCTTTACGATGTGGTGCGCATCGACCACTTCCGCGGCTTCGATGAGTATTTCTCCATCCCCTACGGCAGCGAGACTGCCGCGCCGGGCCACTGGGAAAAAGGCCCCGGCATCGAGCTGTTCCGTGCTGTGGAGCAGGCACTGGGCAAACGGGAGATCATTGCGGAGGATCTTGGCTACATGAGCGACACCGTGCGTCAGCTGGTGCGGGACAGCGGCTTCCCGGGCATGAAGGTGCTGGAATTTGCCTTTGATTCCCGGGATACCGGCAGCGCCAGCGACTACCTGCCCCATAACTACCCGGTGAACAGCGTGGCCTATACCGGCACCCACGACAACGAAACGCTGGTGTCGTGGTACCAGACCATCACCGGTGCGGAGCGCGCCATGGTGCGGGATTATCTGTTCGACTACGCCACCCCGGAGGAGCAGCTCTATAAAAGCATGATCGCACTGATCCTGCGCAGCGCAGCGGCGACCTGCATCATTCCCATGCAGGACTGGCTGGGGCTGGACAACTCCGCCCGCATCAATCAGCCCTCCACCGTGGGCCAGAACTGGCGCTGGCGGCTGAAAAAGCCCCAGCTGACCCGAAAACTCCAAAAAGAGATCTGCCAGCTGACCACTCGCTATGGGCGGAAGAACTGGGCGTAACTGCATTAAAAACCATAAAACCCCATGTCCGGGCCGTTTCACACAACGGTCTGGACGTGGGGTTCTTTTTCTGGATCAGTGACAGCCGGATGGCAGCAGACTCCGGTTCATTCAAACCAGGCTTTCGATGATCTCCGCGCACTTTTCAATGCCGTTCACCGCTGTCCAGCGCGATATGATAGTTGAGTTCATGGTAGGTCTTGTAAATCAGATAGCCGGCGATCAGGAAGGTCAGGATATCCGACAGCGGCATGGAGTACAGCACACCGTCCAGCCCGAAAAACCGGGGCAGCAGCAGGGCAAAGCCCACACCAAACACCACCTCACGCACCATGGAAAGGGCGGTGGATTCTGCTGTCATGCCCACCACGATGGAGATGACGATCTGGAAGAACTTCATCACGATGCCAACCACTGCCATCGGCATCGGGTACTACCTCAAAACCAAAACGGCATAACGAAACAGCCGGGAGGCGTTCCAAAAGCGGAAGCCTCCCGGCTGCGTTTTTATAAGTTGTGTGCTCCGTTCGGTTACTTGAGCAGGTCGCTGTGGTCTGCGCCGTCAATGGTCAATGCCGCGCGGGGGCCGGTGTGGGTCCAGACGACGGCCGTTTCATCGGGGGCGTCGGGTTCAGCCGCCAGCAGGGCATCCACCGAGACCGTGGTGGAGCGGGAGAGCAGGGTGGTGAACACAAGGGTCTTCACGCCCTGAGCCTTCAGGGTGCGGACCATGCCCAGCGTCAGGTGGGCCGAGGCCACGATGCCGTTGGCGCGGATGGTCAGGGTCGTGCCGTTCTGGGTGCAGGTGTGGGTGATCTGCTTGCCCAGAACGTTGGTGACATACAGCCCCTCCACCGTGACCGGGCGCTCCACTTCCACCGAGCCGGTGGAAGGTGCTTCTGCCCCTTCGGTGGGTGTCACGGTCGGCTGGGCGGGCTTTTCGGGTTCGCGTACAACATCGCCGGGCTGGGAAACGTCGTCGCCCTTCGCATTGCGGCGGGTGATGGTCGTGCCCACCTGCAAACCGGAGAACTGCGTTTCGCCGTTGGTCGAATCGCCAATGGCCACATTGCCGCCCGATGTGGCGTCGATCGTCACCTTGCCTTCAATGGTAATATCAGACTTTACCTCAGTAGCGCCGTCAGCAACGCTGCCGCTGCCGATGGCCGCAGCACCGGCAAGGGGAGCATTTTCATCCAGAACGCCGCCGCCATTCAGAACGCCGCCGCCTTTAGCAGTAATGTTGGGAGAACCAGCTTCGGTGCTCTTGATGGAAACTTTGTTTCTGGTATCCTCGGTGTCGGGTTGTGTTTCTGCGCCGCCACCGATACCGGCAGCACCAGCGCCGCCCTGTGCATTTTCGATGGTGACATTGCCCTCGATGGTCACGTCACCAGTGCCAAGAACACCGCCGCCAATACCGGCACCTTCATCGCCGCCGGTGGCGTTTCCGATTTGAGCGTTGCCTCTAATGATTACATTGCCGATGCCAACAGCGCCGCCACCAATGCCGGAACCACCAGAACCACTTTTTGCATTTTCGATTTTGGCGTTGCCTTCAATGGTCACGTTGCCTACAGTTAGATCGATTACCATGCCATCGCCATCGGGATACAAATCGCCTTGGCCGCTGCCGATGCCAGCGCCGTTTGCGCTGCTTTCCGCATTTTCAATGACTGCATCACCTCTGATAATGATCTCGCTGTCACCATAGGTGCCACTGCCGATGCCGGCTCCAGCTTCACCGCCCTGTGCGTTTTTGATGACGGCATCACCTTCAATGGTCACTGTACCCAGACCCTGATAGCCGCTGCCGATGCCAGCAGCCATATAGCCACCAGAGGCTTCGGTGATGGTGCCGCCGCTGATGGTGACAGTGCCATTTCCTCCAATAAGAGTGTCCTTCGGTATCGCGCCAAAACCGCCACCAATACCGGCACCATAATTGCCCGTAGCCTTTGCGGTGATATCGCCGTCGGTAACTGTGACAGTACCATTGCCGTAGGCACCGCCGCCAATACCGGCACCCAGACTGCCGCCCGTAGCGGTGATCGTACCGCCGGAAATTGTCACATCGCCGTCACCGCCGACGGCGGCGTACTTGTCACCGGCACCGCCGCCAATACCGGCAGCCCCATTACCACCCGTGGCAGTGATCTCACCGCCCGTAATGGTCACTTGGCCGTCTTGTTTGTCACTGCCGCCGATGCCAGCACTGTGGTAACCACCCGTGGCAGTCAAACTGCCAGTAGTATCGGACGCACTTCCCTTTGCGGAGCCATCATCATTCTTTTCGTCCTGAATCGTCAGCGTGCCGCTGCCATCGGTCTTGTTATGCTCCAGACCGGCGTGGCCATATCCGCTTGTCAGCGTGTTGTTGCCGTTCAGCTCGATGTTCGTATTGCCGCTGCCGGTAACGCTTACAGCGGTCTTATAGGCGTTCGGTTCATAACCATACTTGTACCCTTCGTCTACATTGATCGTTACGTTATCCAGCGTGACATTCACCGTCTTGCCTTCATCTGCATGGATCGTTACTGTATTCGAAGACGCGGTAGAAGAGTCCTTGCTTTTAATAACGGTGTCCGTATCATTCTCTTTTGTCGTACTTCCCTGTGTGACCTTGTTGCCGGTTTCACCAGCCGAAATCGAGATGTCACCATCTTCAATGTACCAGTCTTGGGCAAAGGCGGGGAGCGTCATCCCGACCACAAGGGCGGCGGTGAGGGCGAGGGCGGCGGCGCGCTTTGCGGTGGAGCGGCGGGCTGTTTTGACCGCAGAAACCGGGCTGTGCCCCAGAACACGCATGGCGAGTTTGCGATAAGAGATCATAAGTGGTACCTCCTTACAAAGTTTCAAATCCGGTAAAACATGGGCTTGTAAGGAAATTATACCACTTTCGGGGGGGTGCAAGTAAAACTGCGTGAAAGACTAACTATTAAAAGTCAAGACCCAAAATGAAAAAATACGTCTGCCGACCGCTGCCCCTGACAAACAGCATTCAAATGCTGAAATTAGAGCAGCGAGGACGACGGAGAGAACAGCAAAACAAGCCCAGCCAGACTGCGCCAAGCCCCAGCTCCTGTGCAGCAAGGCAGATGTTCTGGGCGGCAATGGCCAGCGCCACCACCGTAAGCGGGAACACAACGGTGTTGGCCGCGTTTCCGTAGGAGCCCAGATAGCTGGCGTTTGCAATAAAGATCTGGTCCACGATGTTGTACAGCGCACCCACCAGCAGAGAAATAATGCACGGGATCGCATACTTCTGCATCAGCTTGCCGATGCGTTCCGTGCCGAGAAATTCATTGGTACTTTCCATGGGATTCACCTTACCTTTCCATTTTAGGACAAACAAAAAACGAGTGGCACTCATGCAACCGGTCTTACGCATGAGTGCCACTCGTTGTACGGAATCATTATACTTTTGCACAAGAAATCTGCGGGTCATTCTGCGCAGATTGCACGATGCAAACTTTGTGGAAAATCACCTTTGAAGCCATGGAGTGGTTTGTGTTATAATAGAAAAGAACGAAAACGCGCTGGAAAGTCTGTTTTGCACAGTCTGTTCCACTTGGATGAAAGAGGAGCAATATGGCAAAGTATCAAGCAGGAACGCTCGTGGTTTATGGGAACCTCGGGGTACATGTGATCGAAACTGTCGGGCCGCAAAGCTTTTGCGTCCGGCAGATTTACCACTGGTTAAAATGTACCCGGTCATCCTCATAGCGGCTCTCACGCGGGGCAGTAAGGTCTGCTTCCGGGTAGCCAAGGGCGATGATGGAGTGGGGCACAATGGTCTCCGGCAGAGCGAAGAGCTTTTGCTGGGCCTCTACCCGGTCCATCTGAGGCCAGGTGCCCAGCCAGACTGCGCCAAGCCCCAGCTCCTGTGCGGCGAGGCAGATGTTCTGGGCGGCAATGGCTCCGTCAATGACCCAGTAGTCCTTGGCAAAGCGGAACGCACGGTCAAGGTCGCCGCAGACGAGGATACCGGCGGCAGCTTTCCGCAGCGGCTCGGCAGGGCGGCCGTTGGCATCGGCCATCTGCGCCAGCTTTTCCGGGTCGGTCACCACCACGAAGGCCCAGTCCCGTGCATTGACGCAGCTGGGCCCGCTCATGGCCGCTTCCAGCAGCTGGTGCAGGGTTTCGCTTTTGATGGGCTTGTCGGTGAATTCCCGGCAGCTGCGCCGGGTGAGAATGGCATCCAGAGTGTTCATAGATCAGTGCCTCCTGTTTTGATTTGCCCCAGTATAGCACAGTGATCATTCCTCGGCTTCGGCCTTTGCAGTTTCAAGGAAGGCCCGGATCTTGTCCACCTGGATCTGTGCCACGGCCCGGCCGGTCTCGTAGACACGGCGCAGCTGGTCGGGGTCACGCTCCATGGCACCGATCTCCAGCGGGATGGGCGGGCGGATGACGTAATCCTTGCCGGACTGCTCCAGCATGGAGATGTAGCTCAGGGTTTCATTGTAGCGCTCGTGGCGGTCGGCCACAGCCTCCACAAAGGCAGGATAGCGCAGATACCGTGCCCGGATGGCGGGCAGCATGGGGTTCTTCTTTTTCACAAACCCCTTGGGCTGGGTCAGGATGATGAGGTTCCGCTTGTAGCCAATGGACTCAAAGAAGCGGATGGGGATGGAATCGGCAACGCCGCCGTCCAGCAGGCCGTAATGGCCGATCCTGACGATCTTTGCGGCCAGCGGCATGGAAGCCGAGGCTTCCATCCAGAGCACATCCTCCGCATCACCGGTGCGGCACTTATGATAGATGGGGTCGCCGGTGCGGACATCGGTGCAGACCACAAAGTAATCCATGGGGGATTCCCGGAAAGCCTTGTCATCGAACGGGTCGAGCTTTTCGGGCACCTCGTGGTAGCAGAAATTCTCACTGTACAGGTTGCCGGTGCGCAGCAGATTGCGGAAGCTGGCATAGCGTTTGTCCTTGCAATAGGTGGTGTTGTAGCGGATGGTCCGCCCGATCTGATGGGATTTGTAGTTGCAGCCGAACACTGCTCCCGCCGAAACACCTACCATACCGTCTACCGTGATGCCCTGCTCCATCAGAACATCCAGAACACCGGCGGTGAACATGCCCCGCATGGCACCGCCTTCCAGGATCAATCCGGTCTTCATACGCGTGATACTCCTTCTCCTCACAATGCATCCCGCCCGAACAGACGGCAGGATGCAGAAAACGGGCACCTTTCCCTGTGCCCGGAGCGCCCCGGAAATCCACCCGGAGCCGTTGCTTCCAGTATACTCAAATTTTGCTGAAAAACAAGAGAGAAAATGCCAAAAGACCTTGAAAACAGGGGGGCAAATCCGGTATACTAGGTAAAATCAAAATGCAGTACCAAAGCTTGGAGGAAGAGACGGATATGAAACTGCTGGAAGAACGCATTCAGAGAGACGGGATCGTGCGCGAGGGCAATGTGCTGAAGGTGGATAGCTTCATCAACCACCAGATGGATATCCCCCTGTTCCGCGAGATGGCAAAGGAGTGGAAGCGCCTGTTTGCAGGTAAGCCCGTCAACAAGGTGCTGACCATTGAGGCCAGCGGCATCGGCATTGCCGCTGTGGTTGCCAGCGAGTTCAATGTTCCTGTGGTGTTTGCTAAAAAGTCCATGAGCATCAACCTGGATTACGACAACTATGAGACCAAGATCCAGTCCTTCACCCACAAGAAGATTTACAATGTCATCGTCTCCAAAAAGTTCCTCACCGCAGAGGACCATGTCCTGATCATCGATGACTTCCTGGCAAACGGCTGTGCCCTGATGGGCCTGCTGGATCTGGCCAAGGAGGCCGGAGCCACGGTCGAGGGCATTGGCATTGCTGTGGAGAAGGGCTTCCAGCAGGGCGGCGAGCTCATCCGCAGCAAGGGTATCCAGCTGGAGAGCCTTGCCATTGTGGAATCCATGAACAGCGAGACCGGCGAGATCAAGTTCCGCGAGCAGCCGCACCAGAACTGAAAACAAGCAATTCAAGACCGCTTCGGCGGTCTTTTTTGCTGCCCGTTTTCAGGCCCCGTCAAAACTGTCGCCGTCAGCAGGGAGGTCGGCGGCGGTCTCTGCTGTGGAGGCAGCCGGGGCTTCCGTGGCGCGGGGCACGCCCCTGTACACCAGCGTCTGCTCCAGCACTTCGGCACAGACCGGGGCCGACAGGCTGCCGCCTGCGGTCGTCCAGCTGTGGGGTTCGTCCAGGCAGACCAGGCAGAGAAACTGCGGATCGTCGATGGGAGCCACCGCCACAAAGCTGGCAATGCGGGCTTTTTCGTCGGCGCTGTCCAGCTTCTGGCTGGTGCCGCTTTTTCCGCCTACCCGGTAACCCGGGATCTGGGCGTTCCGTCCACCGCCGTAGAGCACCACGGCCTCCATCATCTCCCGCATGGTCTGGCTGGTCTCTGCCTTGAGCACCTGCCGTTTGCAGACAGGGGAGAGCTGCTCAATGGTACTGCCGTCCGGGGCCAGGATCTCCGAGACGACGTAGGGCTGCATCAGCTTTCCCCCGTTGACCACGGCGCAGACTGCCGCCGCCATTTCCAGATAGGAGATCTTGCTGCTCTGCCCAAAGGCACAGGAGGCCAGCTCCACCGGGCCCATCCGGTCGGCGGTATAGTACAGGCTCTGTTTCGGTTCGGCAGGCAGGTCGATGCCGGTGGGCTCCCGCAGGCCAAAGGCGGCGAAATAATCGCAGAAGGCCTCCCTGCCCAGCCGGGCTCCGATCTGGATGAAGCTCTGGTTGCAGGAATTTTCCAGCGCCTGGGTCACGCTCTGGGCCCCATGGCGCTTGTGGTTGGCACAGTGGAAGCGGGTGCCTGCCACCGAGATGGATTCCCCGCAGTAAAAGCTGGAATGCTTTGTGATGGCTCCGGCATCCAGCGCCGCCGCGCAGGTGATGAGCTTGAACACGCTGCCCGGCTCGTACAGGTCGCTGACGGCCTTGTTCCGCCACTGGGTCTGCTGGGCCAGCTGCAAAGCGGCCTTGCGCGCATCACCGGTCAGGGCCTCCACGGCGTTCCGGGCGGCGGTGTCGGCAATGACGCGGGGTTCGTTGGGGTCGTAGGAGGGCGTGGTGGACATGGCCAGCACGGCCCCGGTGTTCACATCCATGACGATCCCCACGGCCCGCGCCGCCACATGGTGCTCCTGCACGGCGTAGGACAGCGCGTTTTCAAGGTAGTGCTGGATACAGCTGTCGATGGTGAGCCGCAGGCCGTCCCCCTCGGTGGGAAAACGCTCGGTCTCGTAGCTCTGCTCCAGTGTGTAGCCCCAGGCGTTGACAGCCGTGAGCACCACGCCGTTTTCCCCGGTGAGCAGATCATCATATTTCAGTTCCAGCCCGGCCACTCCTGCGTTGTCCACATTGGTGAACCCCAGCACCGAAGCCAGAAACGCGCCCTGCGGATACCAGCGCTTGCTGTCCTGATTGATGCGGATGCCGGTGATGCTGTTTTCTTCGCAAAAGTCCCGCACAGCATCGGCTGCGGCGCGGTCCACCCGGTAGCGGAGCAGACAGTCGTTGGAGCGGCGGTCGCTGAATTTTTCCAGCAGGGCCGCTTCGTCCAGCGCCAAGATCTCCGCAAGGCCGTGGGCGGCAAGGGTGATTTTCTCTTCCGGCATCTCCCGGGGCGAGGCCCGCAGGGTCCAGCAGCTGCTGTTGGCGGCCAGCAAAAGGCCGTCGGCGCTGTAAATGCGCCCCCGGTCCGCTGGGACCACGGTGTCCCGCAGCTGCTGGCCCTGTGCACGGTCGGCATAGAAGCCGTCGGTGCGCACCTGCAGGAAAAAGAGCCGCACGGCCAGCCCCAGGCAGACGGCACAGAACAGCACCGCCACGGCCCGTGCCCGGCGGCGGAATCCCCGCTCGGGCAGGGTGCGGAGAAATCTGGGCATGATGTCACCCCCTTTAACGGGCTCACCCTCTCCGTCATCGCTGACGCGATGCCACCTCTCCCGAAGGGAGAGGCCTTGGCATTCGATACAAAGTTTATGATTTTGTCAAAAGCTCCCCCTTTGGGGGAGCTGGCGCAAAGCGCCTGAGAGGGTGAGCTAGTGTACAAGATATGCACAACGTCACGATAATATCCGTATAGCCAACAGCAGCATGGCGTACAATAGTAAAACTGGGGGTGACGAGATGAAAGAAGCTGCGGCACTGCCGCGGGGCGGGCGGCACAGGGCACCGCTGCGGCCGCTGCCGGCCATGGACCTGCCGTTTCTGGTGCTGGTACTCACGCTGGTGGGGTTCGGGCTGGTGATGCTGGGCAGTGCGTCGGGGGCGGTAGCCCTTTACCGGCGGGGCGATGCCTTTGCCTACCTGCGCCCCCAGCTGCTCTATGCCGCCATGGGCATTGCGGGGCTGTGGCTGGCCAGCCGGGTGGACTATCACATCTTCCACAAATTGGCCTGGCCGCTGCTGGGGGTCTCGCTGGTGCTGCTTGCGGTGGTGCTTTTTATGCCGGAATACAACGGCTGCAAACGGTGGCTGGTGCTGCCGGGGGTGGGTACCCTGCAGCCAAGCGAGATCGCAAAATTTGCGGTGGTGCTGGTATTTTCACACATCATCTCGCTGAACCATGACAGGATGCGCAGCTTTGCGGTGGGGGTGCTGCCCTTTGCGCTGGTGCTGGGGGTGGTGGCGGCGCTGATGCTGCTGGAGCCCCATCTTTCGGGCACCTTGCTGATCCTGGGCATCGGGGCTGTGCTGATGTTCGTGGGCGGCACAGGCCTGCGGTGGTTCGTGCTGGCGGGCCTGGGCGGGGCGGCCGCCATCGGGGCGGCGGTGGTCGTTATGCCGGATCTTGTGCCCTACGCTGCCGACCGCCTGCGCTCCTGGAAGGACCCCTTTGCCGACCCGCTGGGGGACGGCCACCAGACCATCCAGAGCCTGTATGCCATCGGCTCCGGCGGAGCCACCGGGCTGGGGCTGGGGAACAGCCGCCAGAAGCATCTGTTTGTGCCCGAACCTCAGAACGACTTCATCTTCTCCATCGTCTGCGAGGAACTGGGCTTTGTGGGGGCCTGCGCTGTGGTGCTGCTGTTCGTGCTGCTGCTCTGGCGGGGAATCACCATTGCCGCCCATGCTCCCGACCGTTTTGGGGCGCTGCTGGTGGTGGGCTTTACCGTGCAGGTGGCCCTGCAGGCTGTCCTCAATGTGGCCGTGGTCACCAATACCATCCCCAACACCGGCATCAGCCTGCCCTTTTTCTCCTCCGGAGGAACGAGTTTAATGATGCTGCTGGGCGAAATGGGGATTGTCCTATCCGTATCAAGAGGTGAGACCTGACGGAATAGAAAACATAAAGTTGAATTGCCAAAGGCTCTCCCTTTGGGAGCAACGACGACGACCACCGCCTGCGGCGGAATGAGGGAGGAGTTGTTGGGGCCGCGGCCAGCAGGACGCAAGCGCAAGGGTTTGCGCGAAGCGGATGCTGGGAGCCGCAACCCGGTGCTGGCGCGAAGCGCCTGAGAGGGCGAGGATGCTATAAATGACCAAACAAACTTGTCCGCCTCACACTCCGGCCCTGTTTTGCATACGGTGGGGTATCTTTTGCGGAATGGGGGCACGGACATGGAGGAACGGATCGTGGTGACAGGGGGCCGCCCGCTGAACGGAAGCGTAAAAATTCCGGCGGCAAAAAACAGCGTTCTGCCGCTTTTTGCGGCATCGCTGCTCTGCACGGGAGAGGTGCGGCTCCAGGCTGTGCCCCGCCTTGCGGACGTGGAGCACTGCATGGCGCTTTTGCGGGGCGTGGGCTGTGCCGCCCGGTGGGAGGGCAGTGACGCGGTGCTCTCCGGCCCGCCTGCCAACAGCACCCTGCCGGGGCAAACGGCGGGACAAATGCGGGCCTCCATTTTGTTCTGCGCGCCCCTGCTGGCAAGGCTGGGCCGCGCCGAGACCAGCCTGCCCGGCGGGTGCCGCATCGGGGCCCGGCCCATCGACCTGCATCTGGCAGGGCTGGCAAAAATGGGAGCGGTGGAGCTGGAAGCTGGGGAAGGGCGGCTGGTGCTGACGGCTCCCTCCGGCCTGCACGGGGCCGAGATCACCCTGCGTTTTCCCAGCGTGGGAGCCACCGAGACGCTTCTGCTGGCCGCTGCCTGTGCCAAGGGCAGGACCATCCTGCGGGGGGCGGCCCGGGAACCGGAGATCGCCGACCTGGCCGCTTTTCTGAACCGGTGCGGCGGCTGCATCGAGGGGGCGGGCACCTCCACCCTCCGCATCGAAGGGCGGCGGGGGCTTTCCGGGTGCTGTTTTTCGCCCCTGCCCGACCGCATTTTTGCTTCCACGCTGGCCTGCGGCTGTGCGGCGGCGGGCGGCCGGGTGGAACTGACCGGCTGCGCCCCCGCGCTCTATGCGCCGGTGCTGGAAATTCTGGGACAAATGGGGTGCCGGGTGGAACCGGCAGGGGATACGGTGCGAATTTCCCGCTTTGGGCGGCTGCACGGGGCAGGCCGGGTGTTCACCGGGGCCTATCCGGCCCTTGCCACCGATGCCGCCCCGCTGCTGGCGGCGGCAATGCTCTGTGCCGACAGCGAGAGCAGCATCGAGGACGTGATCTTTGAGCGCCGGTTCGGCTGTGCCGAGGGTTTTTGCCGCCTGGGCGCACAGGCCGAAGCGGCGGGCAGGGTGCTGACCATTGCGCCGGGCGGCCTTTTGCGCGGTACAGAGGTGGAGGCCCCCGACCTGCGGGGCGGGGCGGCACTGGTGCTGGCGGGGCTTGCGGCCCGGGGAACCACGGTCATCACCCACCCGGCGCATATCGACCGGGGATATGCCGGATTTACAGAGATTTTGGCCGGTTTGGGGGCGCAAATTCGGCGGGAATCGGCCACGGGAAACGGGACGGTGAAAAAAACCTCTGCAAAAAAACAAATTTGTCTTGCAATCGGGGCAAAAAGATGATACGATACAGTTATATAAGTATAGTATCGAACTCTTCTTGTGCGAAAAGCGCAGGTTTACGATAACATATCCGATGGAGGACAAAAGTTATGGCACTCATGCTCGATGAAGAAATGGATGAAAATGTTACGACGATCAAGGTCATTGGTGTGGGCGGCGGCGGCGGCAACGCAGTCAACCGCATGGTCAGCGACGGTCTGCAGGGCGTAGAATTTATTGCAATGAACACCGACCAGCAGGCGCTGGCCAAGAACCATGCTGCCACCAAGGTGCAGCTGGGCTCCAAGCTCACCAAGGGCCGCGGCGCGGGCGCTGATCCCGAGATCGGCCAGCGTGCTGCCGAGGAAAGCAAGGACGAGATCGCAAATGCCCTGAAGGGCTCCCAGATGGTCTTTATCACCGCCGGTATGGGCGGCGGCACCGGCACGGGTGCGGCTCCTGTTGTGGCCGAGGTGGCACACGATCTGGGCATCCTGACCGTGGGCATCGTCACCAAGCCCTTTTCCTTTGAGGGCAAGCGCAAGATGGGCCTGGCAGAGCAGGGCATTGCAAACCTGCTCATGCACGTTGACAGCCTGATCGTGATCCCGAATGAGCGCCTGAAGATGATCAGCCAGGAAAAGATCACCCTGATGAACGCCTTCCAGGCTGCCGATAATGTGCTGCGTCA
Source organism: Faecalibacterium sp. IP-3-29 (assembly GCF_023347335.1). Taxonomy (NCBI): domain Bacteria; kingdom Bacillati; phylum Bacillota; class Clostridia; order Eubacteriales; family Oscillospiraceae; genus Faecalibacterium; species Faecalibacterium sp. IP-3-29. The sequence continues at coordinate 725,414 of NZ_CP094471.1, forward strand.
GGGCGTGGAGTCCATCTCTGCCCTGATCAATGTGCCCGCCTTCATCAACCTGGACTTCGCCGATGTGCGCTCCATTATGAAGGATGCCGGTTACGCCCACATGGGCGTGGGCAGCGCCAAGGGTGCAGGCAAGGCAGAGAACGCCGCCAAGGCTGCGATCTCCTCTCCGCTGCTGGAAACCAGCATTGCCGGTGCACACGGCGTGATCATCAACATCACCTCCAGCCCCGATATCGGCCTGGAGGATGTCGAGACCGCTGCCGGTCTCATCACCCAGAGCGCTCACCCCGATGCAAACATCATCTGGGGTACTGCGTTCGATGAGAACCTGTCCGATGAGATGCGCGTTACCGTTGTGGCCACCGGCTTTGACAACAAGGCCGCCGATGGCCTGCGCAGCAGCCTGAACAACGCCGCCGGTGCCGGTGCTTCCACCCCCAGCGCAGTGTTCAGTTCTGATGTGTCCGGCGCGGGTGCCGCAAAGCAGCAGCCTGCTGCCGCCGCAAACAGCGCTGCAAAGCCGGTGGAGGAAGAAAGCAGCGACAACCGTTACTACGATGAGCTGCTGGCGATCCTGAATAAGCGCAAGTAAGTTTGTAAGTTACAGTGTGAACCGCCCGGGAGGGGGCGTGGTCTCTTGCGCGCGTGAGCGGGAGGAGCAGAGATGGTACCAAACGACATCTGGCTGCGCACCGAATGGCTGAGCTGCCGCAGGACCAGTGTGTTGCGCTGTGTGGAGCGTTATTGTGCCGCCGCTGCCCGTGAATACCGCCGCGCTCTGCGCAGGGTGCAGGAAGTGGAGGAAATGATGGCGCAGGTCGAACCGGAAACCGGGAGACGGCTCCCGAGCCAGCCCGCTCAGGCGGAGCTGTTGAACCGCCGTCTTGCCGCTGCCAATGCGGAGATCCGCCGTTACCAGACCCGGCTTTACGCCTGTGAGCGGGAGATGGTGGCACTGCGGCAGGAGAACGCCGAGCTGGAAGCTCTGTGTGAGCAGGCGCGGGCAAACAGCCTGCTGCCGCCCGTGCCCCCGCAGCCCAAGGTGCTGGAACAGCCCGGCCTGCCGGTGATCGTGTTCCACCCGGCGGCGGATGCCCCCAAGGCAGAGCAGCCCCAGCCGGATGTTGTACCGGAGCAGAGCGCACCGGAGCAGAAGCCTGCCCTGCAGGCCGCACCGCCGGAACCGGAGGAGGAACGCTGCCCCTTTGCGCAGCCGGACTGGAAGCCCACCACGGCACTCGACCATCAGGCGGTGGATCTGGTACATCAGCTGGAAAGCTTAATGACTGTATAACAAAAAGACGATGCACAAACGCTGTGCATCGTCTTTTTGCGTCTTAGGGATGTTACCGCACGGCGCTGGTGCGGTGTTCCATGAGGTAGGTGGCCTTCAGATCGGCAATGTGGAGCTTGACGGCAAGCGGGTATTTGTCGTAAGCTTCCGAGATGGCGAAGCAGCCGCCCTTGGCCGCATCGTCAAAGCCGCCCATGTGCCAGCGGATGGCCACCGCTTCCTCGACCTTCAGCTTCATAAACCGCTCGATCAGGAACACGCTCTTCTCGCCGTGGCCATAGGGGAACAGATCCTCCACGCTGTAGCTGGGCACCTTTTCCCACTGGCCGGTGGCATCGTTCTTCACATTGCGGGTGCCTTTTTTGTAGTAGTTGGCCTTGCACAGATCGTGCAGCAGAGCACAGATGGCATAGCTCTCCTCACTCTCGCCCTCGGTGAAAAAGCCGTCGTGGAGAGCATGGTAGACGTTCAGGCTGTGCATACACAGCCCGCCGTCACAGGCCCCGTGGAACCGGGTGGAGGCCGGAGCCGAGAAGAAATCTGTCTTGTTGTCCAGCCAGTCCAGCAGCTTTTCGCTGCCCGGGCGGGAGACATGCTGGTGCCAGATCTGCAAAAACTCCTCGCGGTAGTCCATCTTACAGCTCCAGATCTTCCAGAATGCCCTTGAGGATGGCCAGCTCTTCGCCGCTCAGGGAAATGCCCTTGCCCATGCGGGTGCCGTCCGGGGACCAATCACGGATGTCGTACTTGGGTTCGCCGTCGTTCCAGCTGATGAGGTTGAGCTGGCGCTCCCAGCCGCGGGGACGCTGAGACAGCACTGCAATGCGCTGGACCACTTCGTATTTGATTTCTGCCATGTTTCCTTACCTGCCTTTGCTTTGTTTGTTATCATAATATAAGAACGCGGCGAAGATTTCAACAGGTAATTGGAAAATAATTTGAAAATTTTGATTTTACTTGCAGGAGCCGCAAGCGATCTTCACAGAACGGCACGTTCTGCCAAGGGCTTCCCTGCCGGGGAAGCTGGCGCGCGAGGCGTGACGGAGGGGGTCAACCATAAGGCTCCTCTTCCCGCAGGCGAACCAGTTCTTTTACCGCCTCCGGGTCATCCGGTGCGGGCTGGCGGCTGTTTCGCTTCTGCTCCGTGAACAGCCCGGGGGCATACTGCGCCATTACGCCGGGTGTATTTCCTGCCAGAAATTCCTTGGCGTTCTTCTGCATGCAGGCTGCCGGTGTGCCGTCCGTCATGGGGACTGCCTGGATCGGCGGCAGATCCGGTTCCGGCGGCGGCAGCTGCACCTCCGGGCTGTCCGGCTGGCTGGGCAGCGCCCCCAGCGGCGGGCTCACCCGGCTGGATGTGGGGCCGACATGCTTTTGCTTGTGGGACATAAGAAACACCTCCGCAAATAATTTTCCCTTTTAAAGGCTTATTATTCTGAAAGGGAAAGCTGTCCCACAACCAGGCTTGCCCTCTCAGTCTGCTTCGCAGCCAGCTCTCCCGAAGGGAGAGCCAAAAGTGCCTTGCCCTTTAGCAGATGCCTGCGGTAAACTCGCCAAAGGCTCCCCCTTTGGGGGAGCTGGCATCGCGACAGCGATGACTGAGAGGGTGAGTCTGCTTCACGTCACGATCTCCACCCAGCTGCCCCCGCTCCGCTCCTTGTGCACGACCACCTGCCGGTCGATGCGGTCCTTCAGGGCGGCGACATGGGAGATGATGCCCACCAGTCGGTCGCCTTCGGTCAGGCCGGAAAGCACCCGGATGGCCTGCTCCAGCGATTCCTCATCCAGCGAGCCGAAGCCCTCATCGAGGAAGAGGGTGTCCAGCCGGATGCCGCCTGCGGTGCTCTGGACTTCATCGGAAAGGCCCAGGGCCAGCGCCAGCGAGGCCTTGAAGCTCTCGCCGCCGGACAGAGTCTTGACACTGCGGCGGGTGCCGTTGTAGTGGTCGATGACTCCCAGGTCAAGGCCCGACTGGCTGCGCTGGTTCTCGGCACCGATGCGCTCCAGCTCGTACTGGCCCGCCGTCATCTGCATCAGGCGGGTGTTGGCGTGGACAAGGATGCGGTCGAGGTAGTTCATCTGGATGTAGGCCTCCAGCCGGATCTTCTGCTTGCTGCTCAGGGTGCCGCCCGCCGTGGAGGCCAGCGCGTTTACCCACTGCCAACGGGCATCCAGCGCGTCCCGCTGGTCGGCAAGCTTCCGGTGATCGGCCAACGCCCTCCGGTTGGGCAGCAGCCGGGCGTTCAGGTCTTTCTCCTGTGCGGCAAGGGCTTTGCGCCGGGCCAGCAGCTCGTTCTGCTCTGCCTTGAGCGCCGCGATCTTCTGGGGCTGCGCGTTCTGCTCCGCAGCCTGCCGGGCTTCCAGTGTCTGCACCGCAGCCTGGGCGGCGGCAGCAGCCTGCTGGGCTGCCGTCACCTGTGCTTCCAGAGCGGTGCGCTGTTCTGCCTGCGCTTTGCGTTGGGCTTCCAGTTCTTTTTTGCGGCGGCAGTCGGTATGGTTTTTGGTCTGGCGCTGCTTCAGGTCAGCCTGTGCGGTGTGCAGAGCATCGTTCTCCTCGGCCAGCGCAGTCTTGAGCAGGCTCACGGTCAGAGGCACCGGCCCCTCGGGCGAAGTGAACCGTTCAGGCAGAAGCGCTTCGGCATCCTTCCGCAGCTGGGCACGGCCCTCCTGTTCCCGCGTCAGTGCTTCCCGCGCGGCGGCACTGGCCTCCTGCGCGGCGCTGTCGGCCTGGGCGGCGGCCTGCTTGGCTTTGTTCACCTGCACTTCGGTGGGAGCGGTGCGGGGCAGGTGGGCTTTGGCCGGGTGGTGGGTGCTGCCGCAGACAGGGCAGGGGGCACCCTCTTCCAGCGTCTGAGCCAGCAGACCCGCCTGCGCATCCAGAAAGGCCCGTTCCAGCGTGTCCCGGGCAGAATGGGCTTCGGTCTGTCTGCCTGCCGCCTGCCGGTAGGCCTCCTGCGCGGTGCGTGCGGCGGTGTTCCGGTGCTGGCACTCTGTCAGGCTCCGGGCCAGCTCGTTCAGTGCGGTTTCCCGCTGGGCAAGGCGGGCCGCTTCTGCCTCCAACTCTACCCGGCGGGTGTCGGCATCGGCCAGAGCGGCAAGTTCTGCTTCAGAGGCCGTGAGTGCCGCATCCAGTGCTTCCAGCGTTTTGCGCCGGGTGCTGGCCTTGGCGGATTCCAGCTGGGCGGTGCTTCGGGCCTTGGTCAGTTCTCCGGCAACCTCCTGCCGCTGGCGCTCTGCCTGCTCTGCCGCGCCCAATGTGGTCTGTAACGTGCTCAATTGCCTGTCCAGCGCAGCCAGCGCGTTTGCGGCCTGTGCGGCGGCAGCTTCCTGCCGGGCGGTCAGCCCCTCCAGCAGGGTGGCCACTGCATCCGGCGGCATCTGCGCCGAAAGTATCCCCAGTGTTTCGGCCTCCGGGTCTGCGGCATCATACGAGATGCCCGCAAGCACTGCGTCCAGCTTTGCGTTCAGGGCGGCGCGCCGGGCCGTGAGGGCGGAGTTTTCCTCAGCCAGCGCTTCCTGCAGTTTCTGATAGCGCTGGGTGCGGAACAGCTTGCGGAAGATCTTGCTCCGCTCCTCAGTGGTGGCGTTGAGCAGGCGGGTGAACTGCCCCTGCGCGATCATGGCGATCTGGGAAAATTGGTTGTAGTCCAGCCCGATGATATCAATGACAGCGGCAGTTACCTCCTTGGCCTTGGTCACAGGCGAGCGGCCGTCGGCATAGGTCAGGGCGGCATCCGCCTTTTCGGTGGTGAATCCCTCGCCCCGGGCCTTGGGGCGCAGATACTCCGGGTTGCGCCGGACGGTGTACCGCTGCCCCCGCACCTCAAATTCCAGCTCCACAAAGGTGGGGGTGCCGGGGTCTGCATATTTGCTGCGGAGCATGGCCCCATCCCGCACGCCGCCGCTGGAATGATCGTACAGGGCGTAGGTGATGGCATCGAACAGGGTGGTCTTGCCCGCGCCGGTGTCACCGGTGACGAGGTAGAGCCCGCCTCTGCCCAATTGCTCCAGCGGCAGGGTGGTGGTGCCTGCATAGGGGCCAAAGGCCGAGAGGGTCAGCTTGAGCGGTCTCATGCGTCCTCCTCCTTCCAGATGGTTTCAATGAGCTGCTGGCAGAATGCCGCCTGCTCATGGGTCAGGGGCTGGTTGTTCTGCAGCTGGTAAAAATCTGCAAAGTGCTCCAGCGGTGTTTTCTGTTCGGCCTTTGCAGGGGCATCCAGCTCCTGCCGGGTCTGGGTGCGGCGGTTGTCGTAATCCAGCCGCATCAGGTTGGGGTAGATGACCCGCAGGCGGGCCAGCGCCTCGGGGATGTCCTGCTCATCGGTCAGGGTGATGTGCAGGTAGTCGTCCACGGCAGTGCCCTCGTAATTGCGGCGGTCGGTCAGCTCCATGTAGCTGCCGCGCAGCTCCCGCAGATCGTGCCGGGGCACCAGCGGTTCGGCGGCAATGGTCACGCTGCCCTTTTCGCCCAGCTCCACAAAGGTCACGCTCTTGTGCTGGCTGGCCTCCGAGAAGGAATACTTCAGCGGCGTTCCGCAGTAGCGCAGGGTGTCCCGGCCCACCTTCTGGGGGCTGTGCAGATGCCCCAGCGCCACATAGTCGAACTTGTCGAACAGGGCGGCATCCACCCAGTCGATACCGCCCACGCTGGGCTCCTCGCTCTCGCAGGAGGCAGCTCCTGCCACGAACTGGTGTGCCACTAGCACACTGCGGCGGGCCGGGTCAGGCGAACAGTGATTCAGCACGCAGGCAAGGGCATCGTTGTAGCTCTCAATGGGCGCGTCCGGCCAGATGTGCCGCACCATGGCGGGCTTCAAAAAGGGCAGTAAGTACAGATCGACCGGGCCGTGTGCGTCGGTGAGGGTGATGGGCTCCGGCGGGCCGGAAAACACCGGCGAGACGTAGACCCTGCTTTCGGCCAGCAGGGCAGAGCCAAAGGCCACCCGGTCGGCGGAATCGTGGTTGCCCGAGATGGCGAACACCGGCAGCTCCCGGCGGGAAAGCTCGGTGAGGAACCAGTCCAGCAGGCGGACCGCCTCGGCAGGCGGCACGGGTTTGTCGTACAGGTCACCGGCCAGCAGCACGGCATCCACGGGGTGGGAATCGAGCAGGGATAAGATCTGCTCTAAAATATAGCGCTGGTCGTCCAGCATGGAGAACTCGCAGACCCGTTTGCCCAGGTGCAGGTCGGAGAGGTGGAGAAAACGCATGGGGAAGCCCCCTTTCTAAAAGGATGGCTCTATTATACCACGGAATGTTCTCTTTTGCGTGCCAAAAGAGAACCAGAAAAGCACCCGCTACTTTCGAAGCGCGGGAGGCACGAACTAGGGGCTGCTCGCCCCTAGTAACCCCAAAGCAGAGGGCTCCGAACAAAAATGCTGGAGATTCCCGCCTGTCGGCGTGAAGATCTCTTAACCGCATTTTTGCCCGGAGCCGATTGAAATTTTTAACTAGCGGGGAACAGCTTCTCCCAGGTGGCCTTACCCACGGCACCGTCGGCGGTCAGGCCGTTGCGGCGCTGGAACCGCTGAACAGCGGCGGCAGTCCGGGAGCCGAACTTTCCGTCCGTGCCGACCTTCTCCCCCAGCGTGTTGAGCTTCTGCTGGATGAGCCGGATGGTGCCGCCGGACATGCCGGTGCGCATCACGATGCCGGGATAGGGCACCGCCAGCCCGTGCTTTGCGGTGTACTTTGCGTAGAGGACATTCCAGGTGTTTGCCCCGACTTTGCCGTCCATGTTCATATTGTTCCGGAGCTGGAATTCTTTCACGGCGTTTTCGCTCCTGGTGCCAAAGCGGCCGTCTGTGGTCAGTGCGGGGTAATAGCTGCACTGGTCACGCACGCCGTTCAGCCAGGTCTGCACCAGGGCTTCGTCCGGGCCGTAGGAGCCCTTTTGGATCAACGAATAATAAGCGGGGATCGCCATTGTGGTCACACTCCTTCCACGACAGCGTATGCAGCGCTGTGGGGAGGTGTGCCATAGCGTTTTTGCCCTCTCCGTCTTTGCTTCGCGCCTGAGAGGGCGAGGCTGTTTCAACCAGCACCTTATCCTCCCGGCTCGCCGTCACCCGCTGCCACCACTCCACACACTTGAACCGCACCACATACGACCCACATACCAGATCGTTTTCCTCCGGCAGGGCGTAGGTGCCGCAGGCAGAGCGGCACAGGCCCGGGTAGAGCACGCACCACCAGTTTTTGCCGTGGCGGGCGTTGCCGCCCAGGTCGATGCGCAGGGCCTGATACCGCCCGGCGGGCAGGATGCCGGTGGAATAGCGGGTGGTATCGAAGTACATTTCCACCAGCTGTACCGTAACGGTGGAAAAAATCCCCCGCCTTGCCAGCACGGCCCGGGCCGTCAGCTCCAGCGCAGGCAGGTTCTCTGCCGCCCAGCGCAGGGCGGCAGGCTTGTCCTGTGCGGTGCAGTGGACATCGGCGTAGGCCAGAACGGCATCCCGCACGGCGAGCTTGGCGGTCTGGTCGGCAGGGGAATCGCTGTCGGCCCGGATGTGGAAGCGCAGGGTGTCGGCGCAGAGGAGAGCCCCGGTGTCCAGCTGTGCCTGCCCCCAGCGCAGGGCAGCAGGCAGGGCGCTCAGGAGCAGCGCAAGGGAAAGCACGGCGCACCCCAGCGCCATCTCACGGCGGGTGAGCGTGCGGGCAAAGAATGGCAGCATAAAAAACAGGCCCCTTTTCTGGAAATGATAACCAGAGAATGGGCCTGTTTGACACATTTTATTCTGATACTTGATTTTTGCAGTGAAGTCTGACTGTAATGCCAAGGGCTCCCCTACTAGGGGAGCTGTCACCGCAGGTGACTGAGAGGTTTAATTCTTCAAGGACTGCATGGGAGCCGGCAGGCGGCCGCCGCGGTTGATGAACACCGAGGGGTCACGCTGATTGATCGGCATGATGGGGCCATAGCCCAGCAGACCGCCGAAATCCAGGATCTCGCCTGCCTTGCGGCCGATGGCGGGAATGACGCGGACAGCGGTGGTCTTGCTGTTCACCATGCCAATGGCGGCTTCGTCGGCGATCAGGGCGCTGATGACAGCGGGGGTGGTATCGCCGGGGATGATGACCATATCGATGCCCACCGAGCAGACAGCTGTCATGGCTTCCAGCTTTTCGATGGTCAGGCAGCCGCACTCGGCGGCGTGGATCATGCCGTCGTCCTCGCTGACGGGGATAAAGGCACCGGAGAGGCCGCCCACATGGTTGGAGGCCATCACGCCGCCCTTCTTCACAGCATCGTTCAGCAGGGCCAGGCAGGCCGTGGTGCCGCAGCAGCCGCAGGTTTCAAGGCCCATCTCTTCCAGAATGTTGGCCACGCTGTCGCCCACAGCAGGGGTGGGGGCCAGCGAAAGGTCGATGATGCCCGCGGGCACGCCCAGAGCCTTGGAGGCCAGATTGGCCACCAGCTGGCCCACGCGGGTGATCTTGAAGGCGGTGCGCTTGACCAGCTCCGCCACCTCGTCGATGGGAGCATCCTTGGGCAGCTTTGCCAGCGCGGCGCGCACAGCGCCGGGGCCGGAAACGCCGACGTGGATCTCACAGTCGGGCTCGCCGGGGCCGTGGAATGCACCGGCCATGAAGGGATTGTCCTCGGGTGCGTTGCAGAACACCACCAGCTTTGCCGCGCCGATGCACTGGCGGTCGGCGGTCAGCTCGCTGGCCTTCTTCACGGCTTCGCCCATCAGCTTGATGGCATCCATGTTCAGGCCCGCCTTGGTGGCACCGATATTCACCGAGCTGCACACGATGTCGGTTTCAGCCAGTGCGCGGGGGATGGACTCGATCAGGCGGCGGTCACCGGCCGAGAAGCCCTTGTGCACAAGGGCGGTGTAGCCGCCCACAAAGTTCACGCCCACCTTTTTGCCTGCGGCATCCAGTGCCTTGGCAAAGTCCACAGGGTCTGCATCGGGGCAGGCACCCAGCAGCATGGCAATGGGGGTGACGCTGATCCGCTTGTTGATGATGGGAATGCCGTACTCGGCGCTGATATGCTCCACGGCGGGCACCAGATCGGCTGCCTTGGTGGTGATCTTATTGTAAATCTTTTCGCAGGCCTTCTTCGGGTCCGGATCAATGCAGTCCAGCAGGCTGATGCCCATGGTGACCGTGCGCACGTCCAGATTGTCCTGCGTGAACATCTCGATGGTCTCGAGGATGTCGCCGGTATTCATCATGCTCATAAGAGTATCCTTTCTGAACCTCTCCGTCATTGCTTCGCAATGCCACCTCTATTCAGGGAGCTGGCGCAAAGCGTCTGAGAGGTTCTGTCTGTTAGATGGTATGCATCGCGTCAAAAACTTCCTGACGGGTCAGATTGATCTGCATCCCCATCTCCTTGGCCAGAGCATCGGTGCGGGTGTGCAGCTCCTCATGGCTGACGCTGCACTTGGAGATGTCCACCAGCATGATCATGGCAAACATGCCCTGCAGAACGCTCTGGGTCACATCCTCAATGTTGATGTTCAGCTCGCAGCAAAGGGCGGCCACTTTGGCAACAACGCCCACGGTATCGTGTCCGATGACAGTGATAAACGCTTTCATATTCCTTACCCCCATTGTTTCTGGTAAAAACCCCTCAGGCGCTTCGCGCCAGCCCCCCCTGGTAGTGGGGCCTCTGGCGTTGCGTGGAGTTTTGCAAGTTCCCCGTTCCGCACAAACTGTATCATTCTGCCAAGGCCGCCCCTATTAGGGGAGGTGGCAAAGCCGTCAGGCTTTGACGGAAGGGTTTAATTTCAGTATAGCAGATTTGCCGATTTTTGAACACTCTTTTTGGAAAAAAGAGCAGTTTTCAGGCGGAAAAGACATTCTATACTGCTTTGATGTAAAAAACAAGATGCAAAGCGGCGATTCTTGTGCTATACTGAAAAATAACAGCGGGGTGGGGATGCCCACCCGCGCAAAACAAAGGAGAAACGACCATGGAACAGCTTTTGAAGATTCTGGAAGACAATGCGCGGCTGCCCATTGAGGACATTGCCACCATGCTGAATAAATCCCCCGCCGAGGTGGCGGCTATGATCGACCTGGCCCGGGCGCAGGGCATCATCAAGGGCTACAAGACCCTTGTGGACTGGGAAAAGGCCGGGGTGAACCGGGTGGAAGCAGTCATCGAGCTGAATGTCAGCCCCAAGAAGAGCCGCGGCTTTGATGAGATCGCAGCCACCATTGCCGCCTTTGACGAGGTGGAGAGCGTGCTGCTGATGAGCGGCGGCTACGACCTGCAGCTGGTCATCAAGGGCCAGACCTTCCAGGAGATCGCCCTGTTCGTGGCAAAGCGCCTGAGCCCGCTGGACGATGTGCTGTCCACTGCCACCCATTTTGTCCTGCGCACCTATAAAAAAGAGGGCCGCCTGTATCAGGACGAAGAGATCGATGAAAGAGAGTGCACGGTTCTGTGATGGATTACGATAAACTGATCGCGCCTGCCGCACGGGAGATGCGCCCCTCCGGCATCCGCAAATTCTTCGATCTGGCCGCTGATATGCCCGAGTGCATCAGTCTGGGCGTGGGCGAGCCGGATTTCAAAACACCGTGGGCTGTGCGGGAAGCAGGCATCGAGAGCCTGGAGCATGGCCGCACCCGCTACACCGCCAACGCAGGCCTGAAAGAGCTGCGGGCGGAGATCTGCAGATATCTGGAGCGCCGGATGCACCTGCACTACGACCCCCTGCGGGAGGTGCTGGTGACCGTGGGCGGCAGCGAAGCCATTGATATGTGCATCCGCGCCATTGTGCAGCCCGGGGATGAGGTGATCATCCCGGAGCCCTGCTTTGTCTGCTATGAGCCCATCACCACCCTGTCCGGCGGTGTGCCGGTGCATGTGCCCTGCCGCCAGGAGGATGAGTTCCGCCTCAGGCCCGAGGCCCTGAAAGCCGCCATCACCCCCAAGACCAAGCTCCTTATCATGCCGTTCCCCAACAACCCCACCGGTGCGGTGATGGAGCGGGAGGACCTGGAAGCCATTGCGGAGGTCCTGCGGGATACCAACGTCATGGTGCTTTCGGATGAAATCTACGCCGAGCTGAACTACGGCCTGCGGCCCCATGTCTCCATTGCCACCCTGCCCGGCATGGCCGAGCGGACCATTGTGGTGAATGGTTTTTCCAAGAGTTATGCCATGACCGGCTGGCGCTTGGGCTATGCCTGCGGCCCGGCTCCCATCATCAAAATTATGACCAAGATCCACCAGAGCGCCATTATGAGCGCCCCCACCACCAGCCAGTATGCGGCCATCACCGCCCTGCGGGAGTGCGACGGCGAGATCGACAAGATGCGGGATGAGTACAACATGCGCCGCCGCCTGGTGGTGCACGGCTTTAACTCTATGGGCCTGACCTGCTTTGAGCCGCGGGGTGCGTTCTACGCCTTCCCCTGCATCAAGAGCACCGGTATGACCAGCCAGGAGTTCTGCACAAAGCTGCTGGAGCAGAAGCATGTTGCGCTGGTGCCCGGCGATGCCTTTGGCGCATCCGGCGAGGGCTATTGCCGTGTTTCCTATGCTTACAGCGTGGAGCACCTGACCGAGGCCATGAAGCGCATCCGGGAGTTCCTGAAAGAAAACGGCATCAACAGCGGAGAGCAGTGAGGAGGAAGAACGATGGCAAAACTGAACTGCGTGACCGTTCTGGCCCCGGCCAAGCTGAATCTGGCGCTGGATGTGGTGGGCCTGCTGCCCAACGGCTACCATAACCTGGATATGACGATGCAGGCCATCACCCTGTACGAGCGGGTGGTGCTGCGCCGCAGCCAGAACCTGAGCCTGACCCTGCCGGGCAGCCCGGTGGCCGCCAACGATTCCAACACGGCCATCAAGGCGGCGCTGGCCTTCTTCCACTATACCGGCCTGCTGGCGGGTGTAGAGATCACCATTTACAAGAATGTGCCGGTGCGTGCCGGTATGGCGGGCGGAAGCGCCGATGCCGCCGGTGTGCTGGTGGGCCTGAACGTCCTTTACGGCGCAAAGCTTTCCATGAGTGAGCTCTGCGCGCTGGGGGCAAAGATCGGCGCGGACGTGCCCTTTGCCCTGATGGGCGGCACCTGCCGGGTGCAGGGCGTGGGCGATGTGATGAAAGCCCTGCCGCCCTGCCCGGACTGCTGGTTCACGGTGGTCATGCCCGATTACGGCGTTTCCACCCCGGAAGCCTTTGCCGCTTATGACAAAGTGGGCAGCAGCACCCACCCCGACTGCGAAGCCCAGGAAAAGGCAATCCGCGCCGAGGATCTGGCGGGTGTGTGTGCTGCCGCAGGCAACGCACTGGAGGAATGCAGCGGTGCCAGAGACAACGAGGCCATCAAGACCGCGCTGAAAGAGAACGGCGCTGTCACTGCCCTGATGACCGGCAGCGGCGCGGCTGTGTTTGGCATCTTTGAGAGCGAAGAAGCTGCCCGAAGCGCCGCCGAGGCTGTCAAGGCACAGTGGCCGCAGGTGTATGTGGCCCGGCCCGATCGGGGCGGCGCGCGGGTCATCAGCCCGAAGTGGATGCTGTAATATGCATAACCTCCTTTCCGATGGGGAAAACTGCCCAAAGGAAAGGAGGTCTTTTTGTGCAGACCTTTTATAAAGTGTGCCTGATCCTGATGATCATTGGCGGCATCAACTGGGGGCTTGTGGGCCTGTTCCAGTTTGACTTTGTGGGCTGGCTGCTGGGCGGCAGCAGCTCCATCTGGTCGCGCATCGTGTTTACGGTGGTGGGCGTGGCCGCTGTCTGCGGCATCCCGGGGCTGTTTGCAGAGGAAACGGAAGAATGAAAAACGGCTGCTGCACGGAAAATGTGCAGCAGCCGTTTTTGTGGATCATTCAGTTATCCCACCCCACCAGATCGGGCAGGGTAAGGGTCTCGTCCGAGCAGTGGGGGTCTGCGGGGCCGTCGGTGGGGGCGGTGGCCTTTTCCACAGCCCGCACGATCTCGCTGATGGCGGCGCAGTCCTCGGGCAGGTCGGTCTGGCTGCGGCCCGAGTGGGTGAACAGGATCTTGCCCAGATGGCCCACCACCAGCGTCAGCGGCAGCAGCTGAGGGGCTTTGGTGTCGTAGTGGTAACCGGCATCTCTGGCGGCCTTGTAGATCTTCTGGGCCGCAAAGCTCCAGCTCAGCAAGCCGCGGGTCTGCTCTACGCCCAGGTAGCCGTACAGCACGCCGGGGCCGTCGCAGATGACAGGAAAGGGAAAATCTGAGCCATGGGTGGCCTTTGCCACCGCCTGCGCCGAGGAACGCACCACACAGACAAGCCGTGCCCCCTTGAGCTGGGGCAGCGTTTTCAGGTAGCGGGTGATATATTCGCGGCTGACAGGGTGGTCGAACCCGGGCAGGAAGATCATGCACAGCGGATGCTCCCCCTCGCACAGGGCGTAAAAATCATTGCCCGGCACCGTTGGGGTGTCGTAGGTGAAACGGGGGATGCTCGTCCCCACAAGATGTTCGCTTTTCATACCGCAATGCACATCCTTTCCATCATCACCAAAACCTCTCCGTCATTGCTGCGCAATGCCACCTCTCCTAATAGGAGAGGTGGCGCGTCAGCGCCTGAGAGGTCGTCCTATAAAAAAATCCACACACTGGCCTTGTGGCAGGCCAGCGGTGGATGCAATGCTATAAAAAGATCCCGCCCGGTCGTCTGCGGCAATCAAACCTACCCTTACGGACAGGTGGGTGCCCTGTCGCCGGATTCACGCTTCCTCATCGAACCTCCATGGTCGACCCATGGCGGGGAGGTCTGCAATCCGCCGGAGAACTCCGGGCTCCCGTTGAATGATTAGTAGGATCATATAAACCGCAACAAATCGCGCCGGGCAGGAAGTCTTGCCTGGGAATCTGTCTGTGCTGGGGAATTACTCAATCTCGAACTGGTCGCTCAGGCGCTGCTCAAACAGCTTGCTGACTTCCATCAGAGTCTCGTCATCCTCCACAACGTCCAGATATTCACCCTCGCTGTCCTCGCCCACGCTCAGGATGACCAGCTGTGCGTCCTCGTTGACATCCTCTTCATCCTCTGCGTATTCGACAACTGCAAGGTAATGCACGCCCTTATGGTCCAGTGCATCGATCACTTCAAACGTGACCTCATTGCCGTCCTCATCCTCAAGAGTCATCAGATCGGGCTGATATTCCTCTTCGGTGTTCGGGTTCTTGATCTCTTCTGCCATAAGATACGTTCTCCTGTCTATCCAAACCCAATCAAAGGGATGGTACTCAAATAAAATTACGCACACAGCCCGGGATCTGCTGCGTTCCCGCCGTCCCTTGCTGTGCTTATAGTGTAGCGTTTTTTTGCCTGCTCGTCAAGATGTTTTTCGCACAGAAAATGCACGACAAATTTTCACGCATTTCCCTCTCGCTTCCCGGGCAGAAATATGCTATACTGAATTCTGCGTATCTCCCGCGTGCGGGGGAACTGCTATCAGAATATGAACGGAGGGATCTGTTTATGAATAAGACCCGTGTCCGGCTGGCGGCGCTGCTGCTGGCCGTGAGTTTTGCACTGTCCGGCTGCAGCCTTGTGAAAAACATCGGCGGCAGCAGCGGAGCCGGAACAAAGACCATCACCCGCCCGGCGGTGGAATCGGCCGAGCTGCAGTTCACCCACCCGGCGGCGGGGGAACCCGTGGCGGTGTTCGATACCACGGCGGGTGTGTTCCGGGCGGTGCTCTTCCCGGAGCAGGCCCCGCAGGCCTACGATAACTTTGTGGGTCTGGTGCAGGCGGGCTACTATAACGGCCTGACCGTGACCCGTGTGGAGCAGGACTTTGTGGTGGAGGCCGGTCAGGGAACTGACGGCAAGGGCACCACCATCTGGAATGGCAGCCGCTACCCGGCTGAGGCCACCGACAAGCTCCACCATTATTCCGGTGCCCTCTGCATGGCGGCGGACTCCTCCGGCAAGTGCGCCAGCGTCTTTTATATCATGTCCACTCTGCCCGGCGGGGATTCCGTCACCCAGGAACTCACCGACCAGATGAACAGTGCAGGCTACCGCGCTGAGGTCGTTTCGGCCTATCAGACCGTTGGCGGCGCACCCTACCTCGACTACATCGATACCGTGCTGGGCCAGGTGTACGAGGGGATGGACGTGGTGGACACCATCGCTCAGGCCGCCGTGGATGAGAACCAGAAGCCCACGGAAACGATCACCATCAACAGCGTCAGCATTGAGACATATCAGGCGCAGTAACAACTAAAAATGACAAAACCGGCTTTCCTGTGGCAGCAGGAAAGCCGGTTTTGTGCTGAATGGAGAGAATGGGGGATATATCGGTCAGCGGGAAAGGCCGCTGACCCCACTGGCAATGACACCGCCGTCCATGACGATGTCCGTGCCGGTGAGATAACCGAGCCGTTCGTCCAGCAGCAGGGCATACAGCGCGGCGATCTCTTCTGGCCTGCCGTTCCGCTTGAGGGCGGAATGGGCGGTAAAAGTCTGGGCTTCGGCGCTTTCCAACTGGCCCATGGGGGTATCAAAGTTGCCGGGGGGCACACTGAGGCAGCGCACCCCTTTGGCACCAAAGCGGGCGGCATCGGTTTTGGCAAACCAGATGACGAAATGCTTGCTGATGGAGTAGGCCACACCGGTGCGGGCGTTTTTGGGCATCAGGTTGATGCGGGCCATCATCTTTTTCAGGAACTTTTCCCGGTCGGTGCGGGCAAGGGGATAACTGTGTTTTGGCATGATGAATCCGGGGGCCAGATAGGCGCTCATGCTGGATGTATCAATGACACAGCCGCCCGGGGCCATGACCGGGTAAAAGGCATCATTGATGTTGACTGTGCCCAGCGCGTTGGCGCGCAGGATGGCTTCCGGGCTGCCCATGTGGGGACTCATGCCAGCAATGTGGAGCAGAGCTTTCACCTGCCCACATTCCACAGCGTGTTGAGCCAGCTTTTCGCAGCTGGCACGGTCAGAGAGGTCACAGGCAAAGGCTTCGGCTTCGTGTCCGGCTTCGGTCAGCTCGGCCACGGCGCTTTCCAGTTTTGCGGCAGTGCGGCCTACCAAAATCACATGATATCCGGCTTCACAGACCAGCTTGGCCGTGGCGCGGCCCATGCCGCTGCCGCCGCCGGTAATCACACAGACAGGTTTCATGGTGCACCTCCTCAGTGAATTTTTCCAGTGGCTTTGAGCCAGGCGGCGGTGTCGTGGAGTGTTTCGGCGTAGGGACGGGGGGCAAAGCCCAGCTCGTTCCGTGCCTTGGAGCAGTCAAAGCAGTTGTTCCGTTCCAGATTATAGACGGCGAACTCCGTCAGAACCGGCTTTGTGCCCTTTTTTGCGGCCGATTTTTCCATCTGCTTTGCGGCAAGGTGGGCGAAGGAAAGGGGAAGGTAGAACTTACAGCCCGTGCAGCCGGTATCCTCTTTAAGCATCCGGCACATCTCCTTCAGGGTGACTTCATCATTGCTCAGGATGTAGCACTCGCCCTTCCGGCCTTTGTCGGCGGCGGCAATGGTGCCTGCGGCCAGATCCCGGACATCCACCATGTTGAAGCTGCCCGCCATGCCGATGGGCATTTCGCCGTTCAGGATCTGGGTCAGGGTGCGGGTGGTCTGGCCGATGGCCGGGTCGTTGGGGCCGATGATGCCGCTGGGGTGGACAACGCAGGCGTTCAGGCCAGCGTGGGCGGCATCCAGTACCTTCTGGGTGGCCATGGCCTTGCTGCGGCTGTACCAGCCTACCACCTTTTCCTCTTCATAGGGGACAAACTGGTTCACTTCCCGGATGGGCTGCCCGGCGGGCAGCTCAGGAATAGCACCGGTGGAGGAAACGTACACGAACTTTCTGCATTCCGGGTGGTGCTTGGCGGCGGCAAGCATATTCTCGGTGCCGCCCACATTGACGGCGATCAGCTTCTCGCTGTAACCCGGGTCGATGGTGACCATGCTGGCACAGTGGATGCAGACGCTCTGGCTGCCCTCGGGGATGTTGAAGAAAGCTTCACAGTCCTCGGCGCTGCACAGATCGCCCTCAAAAACCTCGACCTCAGCGGGCAGATACTTGCGGGCAGGATCCCCCTTGAGGACGAAGGCCCGGATGTGCTCGCCCCGTTCGATCAGCTGCGTGCAGATGTTGATGCCCAGGAAACCGGCCGCGCCGGTCAACAGATAAGTGGTGTTGATGTTCATATTCATTTCCTCCCGCTTTTCTCTCAAAGTGTACGATACAGTTTACAGCATTGCGGCCAGACCCAGACCCATGCTGTCGAACCCCTCAGAGACAGCCAGATAGGCATCCATCGTGTCCTCGTCGATACGGACGGGAGAAGAGGTGTTCCGGTTTTTGAGGCTGTTCAGAGTGGCAGCGAGTGCCAGACCGATGCCGTAGTTTGTACCGCTCTCAGTCAGGGTGTAGTAAGCGTCCAGCGCAGTCTCGTCCAGAGTGGAAGCGGTCATGTTCTTGCGGTTCATCATGGTAAGTGTCCTCCGTTTTATGTTTGAATGTTTGTTGTTTGTTCTGTTGTGGAGCTCCGTGCTCCCTTGCGATGGCTAAAGGATACCCGACCAAGGTAAACGCAAGGTGAATATTTCTGTTTATCTTTTGTTTATCTTTGGGTGTATAATAGAGCCATACCATAGAAAGTGAGGAGAACGCCATGCTGAAAATTCTGGTTGCGGAAGATGACATGAGCACCAACAAGCTGCTCTGCGCCATTTTAAAGATCAACGGCTATGAAGCGATCCCGGCCTTCAACGGCGAGGCGGCGCTGGACATCATCGACCACCAGCACATTGACCTGCTGCTGTGCGATGTGATGATGCCTAAAATGGATGGCTTTGCCCTGACCCAGGCCATCCGGGATGGCGGCAGCATGATGCCCATCCTGATGCTGACGGCCAAGGCCCTGCCCGAGGACAAGCACACCGGTTTTCTGGTGGGTACGGATGACTACATGACCAAACCGCCGGATAAGACCGAGCTGCTGCTCCGCATCAAGGCTCTGCTCCGCCGGGCCCGCATCGTGGATGAGCATAAGATCACGGTAGGGGATGTGGTGGTGGATATGGACAGCCGCACTGTCCGTCGGGGGATGGAGGTGCAGACCCTGCCGCCCAAGGAGTTTGAACTGCTGTACAAACTGCTGGCCTACCCGGAACGCACCTTTACCCGGATGGAATTGCTGGACGAGATCTGGGGCATCGACAGCGAGAGCGACGACAAGACCGTGAATGTCCACATCAACCGCCTGCGCAACCGTTTTTATGATTGGCCGGAGTTTGAGATCCAGACCGTGCGGGGTTTGGGGTACCGTGCTGTAAAGAAAGTGTGAGGATGATGAAAAAAATTGCGGAACGGATGCGCGGCTGCATCGAGACGCTGAGCCTGTCGGCCCTGCTGGTCATCAACCTGTCTTTTATGGTGTTGCTGATGCTGGGGCTCTGTACGGTACTGGTCATCACGGGCGCGGACGGCGGCTTTATTTACCACGATGGCAGGATCGGCATCTGGGGAGTGCTCTGTTTTATCTATGCCGTGTGCAGCCTGATCGCGGTGAGCATGGTGGTGATGATGCGGATGGTTTTTATCCACCCATTGCAGCGGAACATTGAGGCTATGAAAAAATTGGAAAATGGGGACTTTACCGTGCGTGTAAATCACGCGGAACACGGCTACGTGCCCCGGGAGATGGTCGAGTTTGAGCAGAGCTTCAACAAGGCGGCGGAGGAGCTGGGCGGCACTGAAATTCTGCGGAAGGATTTTATCAACAACTTCTCCCACGAGTTCAAGACCCCCATCGTCAGTATCAGCGGTTTTGCCGACCTGCTGCTGGAAGAGCAGCTGCCGCCCGAGGATCAGAAGGAATACCTGACCATCATCCGGGACGAGAGCAGGCGGCTGGCCGACCTGGCAACGAATATCCTGACCCTGAACCGGGTGGAGAGCCAGACGATCCTGACCGACAAAGCGTGCTTCTCCCTGGATGAGCAGCTGCGCCAGAGCGTGCTGGTGACCCAGCAGAAGTGGCGGCAGAAGGAGCTGGATTTTGATGCCGACCTTGTCCCGGCAGAGTACACCGGCAGCGAGGGGCTGCTGAAAGAAGTCTGGCTCAACCTGCTGGACAACGCCGCCAAGTTCAGCCCTGAGGGCGGCACCGTGGCCGTGAACCTGCGCAAAGCAAAAAGCGCCCTGATGGTCTCGGTGACCGATCAGGGCGAGGGGATGAGCGCCGACACGCAGGCGCACATCTTTGAACAATTCTATCAGGGCGACACCAGCCACACCACTCAGGGCAACGGTTTGGGCCTTGCCATGGTGAAAAAGGTGCTGGAGCTCCACGGCGGCAGTATCCAGGTGAACAGTGCCCCCGGGCAGGGCAGCTGCTTTACCGTGACATTACCCATATAAACGAAAAAGAGACGCTGAAAAGCGTCTCTTTTTGCTTCCGGTTCAAATTTCGCCGGGGTGCTCCTTGCGCCAGGCGAGGTAATCCTCCAGGATGACCGTGGCGCTGACGGAATCCAGAATGGCCTTGCGGTGAGCACCAAAAGTCCCCACCTCGTCCAGGATATCGGCGGCTTCACAGGTGGACTGCCGCTCGTCCCACATCCGCACGGGCAGGCCGCTCCAGATCTGCAGGGTCTTACCCAGCTTGCGGCTCTTCTCGGCGCGCTCGCCCTCGGTGCCGTCCATGTTGAGCGGCAGGCCCACCACAATGAGCTCTGCCTTCTGCTCCTGGGCAATGCGGCAGACCTCGGCAGCCACCTTGGGCCGGGCCTTCAGGGTGATCTGGGGGGTGATGGGCGTGGTCAGGAACTCGGTGGGGTCGCAGACCGCAAGCCCCGTGCGGCTGGCACCGTAATCAACTGCTAGAATCTTCATGGGGAAGTGCCCCTCCTGTTTTGCTGTTTTTCCTCAGTTTACCACAGAATAGATTTTTCTTCAATTTTGCGGTAGAATAAAGTGATTAAACCTCTCAGTCTCGCCTTTGGCTCGCCAGCGTCCGGGTTGCGGCACCCAGCATCCACTTCGTGTTGTAAACAACACTTGTGTCTTGCTGGCCGCGGCCCCAACAGCAACGCCCTTTATCCGCCACTGGCGGCGGTTGTTGCTGTTGCTCCTAGTAGGGGAGCCCTTGGCATATTGGGTCAGTTCGATGGCTTGGGCTGAGATGCAGAGAAAGTGAGAAAACAATGTTACAGCTACTTCTGGGCGGCTCCGGCAGCGGAAAAACAATGCTGTTGTACCAGCGTATCCGTGCCCGGGCCGAAAAAGGGGAAAAAAGCATCCTGCTGGTGCCGGAACAATTCACTTCCAGCACCGAGGGCCGCATCTACCGTGAGCTGGGGGATGCCCTGTCCGGCATGGTGGAGAGTTTTTCTTTTACCAGTCTGGCAGAAAAGATCCTTTCCACCGAGGGCGGCGCGGCGGTGCAGACCCTCTCTGATGCAGGCCGTGCCGTGCTGGTGCGCCGGGCGCTGGAGGAACTGCAGGACAATGTCCACTATTATCACCGCCACCGGCGCAGTGCGGCCTTTTGCCAGATGGCGGCTCAGACCATCGACGAGCTGAAGAGCGCGGGCCTTTCCGGCCAGCAGCTGGCACAGCTGGCCGGTGCCTGCGGAGCCGAGAGCGGTAAGCTCAGTGAGCTGGCTCTTATCTTTCAGGGCTACGAGACCCTGCTGGCCCGCAGCGGCATGGACCCCTCTGACCGGCTGGAGCTGGCCGGAGCCCGGCTGGAGGAAGCACTGGCCCGGCACAGCCTGCCGGAGTTTCTGCGGGACCGGGCGGTGTTCATTGATGAATTCGATACCTTCAACGCGCCCAAAAAGCGGCTGCTGGGGGCCATGCTGGCGGCGCTGCCCAGCGTAACGGTGGCCCTCTGCGATGACGGTGCCCCCCTGCTGCCCGGTGACCTGAGCCTGTTCTCCGGGGCCAAGCAGGTGGCGGCGCAGCTGCGCCAGCTGGCCCGGAAAAATGGGGCGGAGGTGGCCGTTCCGCAGCTTTTGCGCAAGGATCTGCGCCACCGGAACGCCCCGGGCCTTGCCGCAGTGGCAGAGCTGCTGGAAACCGGCAGCTGCACCGCGGATGCCCCGGCGGGCGAGGTGCGGCTTTTTGCCGCGCCCAGCCGGGAGGAGGAGGCCCGTGCCGCTGCCGGTGCCATCCGGCGGCTGATGCGGCAGGGTGTGCGGTGCGGAAAGATCGCTGTGGTCTGCCGCGATATCGCCAAGTATCGTGCCGCTGTCCGGTATGAATTCCGGATGGCGGAGATCCCCCTGTACTGCGATGAACCCAGCACCCCGGAATTCAGCGCCCCGGCCACGGCGGTGCGGGCCCTGCTGGAGATCGCCCGGGGAGCCGACCTGACCGAGAACCTGACCACCCTTGCCAAAACCGGCCTGTGTGCCCTGAGCGAGGAGCAGGTCTGTGCGCTGGAAAACTATGCCTACACCTGGGCCCCCACAGCGGCGGCCTGGCGGGAGAAGTTTGAGCGCAGCCCCAAGGGCTTTGGGGAACAGGAGCTGACCGAAGAGGACCTCCGCAACCGGGAGCGGGCAGAACATGCCCGTGCCCTGCTCGTGGGGGCAGTGGATGCATTCCGGGCCAAGGTGCGCGGGGTCAATGCCGAGGCCATCAGCCGGGCAGTGTATTTCTGCCTGAAAACGCTGGGGGCTGAGGAACAGCAGGCCGCTCAGGTAAAGGCCATCCGCGCGGGCCGGGGCATCCCGGCGGCGGAGGAAGCCGCCCGGGAGTGGAACGTGGTCATGGGGCTGCTGAACGAGATGGCCCATCTGCTGGGGGAGCAGACCGTGACCGTGGCCGAATACGAGGACCTGTTCGGGCTGCTGCTCCGCTCGTCCGACCTGGGGCACATCCCCCAGACTCTGGATGCGGTGGTGCTGGCCAGCGCAGGCAAGATGCGTCTGGACGCGCCGGACTATGTGTTTGTGCTGGGGCTGGCCGAGGGGGAATTCCCGGCCGCGCCCGGCGAGGTGGGTCTGCTGACCCACGCCGACCGCGATGCCCTGATGGCGCAGGAGATCGACCTGCCCGACTGCTTTGAGAACCGTGTGGTGCGTGAGCAGGTCTGCTTCTACAAGGCCCTGACTGCCCCTGCAAAGGGGCTGTGGTTCAGCTGGCCCAAGGGGCAGGGGCAGACCCTCTGCGCTGCGCTGGAACCCCTCGTGGAAGCACTGGCCCCCGCTGCCCCGGAGCTGGAACTGACGGACCTTGCGGCCACCCCTGCAGATGGGCTGGACTGTCTGGGCGGCGGCTGGCCCCTGACGGAGACCGAGCGTGCCAGCCTGACAGAAGCCCTGCACACCCCCGGCGAGACCGAGCCGCAGGGCCTTGCCCTGCTGCGCCGGATGGCCGACACTGCCCCCCGGCAGGTGCATGACCTGCCTGCGCTGGAAGCGCTGCTGGGGCGGAAGCTGCGCATTTCGCCCAGTCAGCTGGAAAAATATTATACCTGCCGCTACGGCTACTTTTTGCAGTATGTGCTGGGGCTCAGGCCCCGCCGCCGGGCCGAGCTTTCCGCCGACCAGAGCGGCACCCTGATGCACTGGGTGCTGCAGATGGCGCTGGACCCTCACCCCGGCCCGGACAACCCCATGGCGGCGCTGCAGCCCTTTATGGAGCTGGACGATGAGGCTATGGCGGGCCTTGCCGCGCTGCTGGTGGACGAGTACGCCAAGCGCTATCTGCCCGAGGATACCGCCCGCTTTGCCTATCTGCTCTCCCGCCTGAAAAAGAGCATGACGAGCCTGCTGCTCTACCTGCGGGATGAGCAGCGGCAGTCCAGCTTCAAGCCTGTGGCCTGTGAGCTGAAGATCGGCCGGGGCGAGGATGCCGTGCCCGCTCAGGTGTATCATCTGTCGGACGGGCGCACTGTCCAGCTGGTGGGCACCGTGGACCGTGCCGACGAGTGGGTGGAGGAGGACGGCACCCGCTGGGTGCGGGTGGTGGACTACAAGACCGGCACCAAAAAGCTGGACCTGAAGGAAGTCTACTGCGGTCTGGACTGCCAGATGCTGCTCTACCTGTTCAGCCTGACCCGGGATAAAAGCGGCCGCTTTACGGGGGCGGAACCGGCTGGCGTGCTCTACCTGCTGGCCGACCCGGCCCCTGAGACCACCACCCGCGAAAAGGCGGCCCACAGTGTGGAATACAAGCTGGACGGTCTGGTGCGGGACGAGCAGAAGCTGTTCGATGCCATGGATGCCGACGAGACCGGCAGATACCTGCCCTTCTCCTATTACAAAGGCGCGCCCAGCCCCTACCAGAAGGACAAGCGGGCAGACATCGCCAAGCTGAACCGCATCCAGCTGCATCTGGATGATCTTGTGACCCGGATGGGCCAGCAGCTCTATGAGGGGCAGATCGCCGCCGAGCCGCTGGTCACGGGCCGGAGCCCCTGCCAGTGGTGTGATTACGGCTTTGTCTGCTGCCACGAGACCGGCATCGGGGAGCGGGCGCTGGAGGCCCCCGCAAAGCCCTTTGAGGCTCCCGGGCAGCCCGAAGAGGGAGAGGAGGAACAGGAATGAGTGAACCCAAGTGGACCCCCGCCCAGCGGGCCGCCATCGAGGACCGGGGCGGCGCGCTGCTGGTGAGCGCGGCGGCGGGCAGCGGCAAAACGGCTGTTCTGACCGAGCGGGCTGTCCGGCTCATCACCGACCCGGAGCATCCTGTGGATGCGGACCGTCTGCTCATCGTCACCTTTACCAATGCGGCGGCGGCAGAGCTGCGGGCACGCATCGGGCAGGCGCTTCTGAAGCGCAGCCAGGCGGAACCCGGCAATGGCGCGCTGCGCCGCCAGCGGATGCTGCTGCAGCGCGCACCCATCTGCACCATCGATGCCTTCTGTCTGGACCTGCTGCGCAAGCACTTTCAGGCGCTGGATATCCCGCCGGATTTTTCCCCCGCAGACCCCGGCAGTGTGGAGCTCCTGCGGGCCTCTGCCCTGAGCGAGACGCTGGAAAATGCCTACCGCGACCCGGATTTCTGCGCCTTTGCCGACCTCTACGGCAAGGGCCGCACCGACCGCGCGGCGGGCGAGACGATCCTGCATGTCTACGATTTCCTGCGCGCCCTGCCCGATTACGACAAAAAGCTGGAGGAATTTCTGGCTCCGTGGCAGGAGGAAAACGGCTTTGCTGCCACCTGCTGGCATGATCTGCTGCTGGCCGAAGCCGCCCGCAGTGCCAGGGCAGCAGGGGAACTGTTCCGCGCCGCGCTGGCTGACTGCCCGGGCGACCGGGAGCAGGAGCTGGCCGATGCCGAGGAAAAGAAAACGCCCTCTGCCCGGGAAAAGGCAAAGAATGCCGTGCTGGAAAAATATACCGATGCCCAGGAACGGCTGGACAAGGCTGCCGCCCTGCTGGGCAGGGTGGAACAGCTGGCTGTGGCGGGGGAGTGGACTCCGCTTTACGATCTGCTGACCCCCTATGTGCTGGGCATGGAGGAGCTGCCCGGCCTGAAAGGAATGAAAAAGCGGCTGAACGGCGAACACAAAAAAGTCATCCGCACCCGCGCCGATGAGGGCGCTGCCCTGTTTGCGCAGATCCTTGAGCTGATCCCCTGCAGTGAGGAGGAGGCTGAGGCAGACCGCAGGGCCGCAGAGCCCCGCCTGCGGGCGCTGTTCGTGGCGGTGCGGGATTTCGATGCCCGGTTCTCGGCCAAAAAGAGGGACCGGAAGCTGCTGGAGTTCAGTGACTTTGAGCATCAGGCCCTCCGTCTGCTCCGTGACCCGGACGGCACCCCCACTGCGCTGTGCGGGGTCATCCGGCAGAACTACGCCGCCGTGATGGTGGATGAATATCAGGACACCAACGCCCTGCAGGATGCCTTGTACCGGTGCCTTGCATCCCCGGCAGGGGACGACCTCTTTCTGGTGGGAGATCTGAAGCAGAGCATCTACCGCTTCCGGCAGGCAGACCCCAGCATCTTCCGGGAAAAACTGGACAGCTGGCCCGCCCTGCCCGGCGGAACGGCGCGGCCCCGCCCGGCAGAAGGTGCCCCCGGCACCGATGCCATGCTGGCGCTGGATGCCAACTTCCGCTCGGCTCCGCAGGTGGTGGAAGGGATCAACTTCCTGTTCGAGCGGCTCATGTCCCCGGAACTCGGCGACACGGCCTACGGCGACGGCCAGCGGCTGATCTGCGGGGCACCCGGGGAATACACGGGCAGCGTGGAGGCGCATTTCCTGCCCGATGACACCGCCGAAACGGACGCGGGCTGGATCGCCCGGCGCATCGAGGAGATGGTGCAGAGCGGTGAGCCGGTGCGGGATGGCAGTGCCACCCGCCCGGTGCAGTACGAGGACTGCTGCATCCTGCTGGCGGCGCGCATTGATTTTCCGGCCTATGTGGAAGCACTGACCGCCCGGGGCATCCCGGTGTATGCGGATGCCCGCGAAAACCTGCTGGATGCTCCCCACATCCGGCCCCTCATCGCCCTGCTGAAGGTCATTGACAACCCGGCGCAGGATATCTATCTTGCCGCCGCCATGCTGGGCCCGCTGTTTGACTTTACCGACGACGACCTTGTCCGCCTGCGGGCCAGAGCCGAAGAGATCCAGAAGCAGCAGGGGGAAAACGCCCCCCAGCGCATCAGCCTCTACGGCGCGCTGCTGCTCACCGTGAACAGCGGGGAGGACACCCCTTTTACTGGAAAAGTCCGGGCGTTCTATGCCCGGCTGACCGAGCTGCGACGGATGGCCCGCAGTGCCCCGGCAGAACAGCTGCTGGAGGAGATCTTTGCTTCCACCGGCTACCTTGCCGCACTGGGCGTGATGGAAAACGGTGCCCGCCGCCGGGAGGATGCCCGACGGTTTGCCTCCTTCTGCGCCGGGGCAGGCTCCGGCGGCATCTCGGCGCTGGTGCGGGCCATTGACGCTGCGGCGCTGGCAGGCTCCACGGGGCAGGATACCGTGCCCGGCGGCTCCCGTCCCGGCTGTGTGACTGTGATGACCATCCACCGCTCCAAGGGCCTGCAGTTTCCGGTGGTGTTTGTGGCCGACACGGCCCGGCGCTTCAATGCAGCCGATACCCGTCAGCCGGTGCTCCTGCATCGGATGTATGGGGCGGGCCTGCGCCTGCGCCCCGAGGAGGGCGAGGGCGCTTACAAGACGGCGGCTTACACGGCGCTCTCCAATGTCCACGCCACCGAGATGCGCAGTGAGCAGATGCGCCTGCTCTATGTGGCGCTGACCCGCGCGCAGGATAAGCTCATCCTGACCGTGCCGCTGGGCATCGGGAAGACCTCCAACCCCTTTACCAGAGCGGCGGCCTTCCTTGAAGCCGGGGCGGGGCAGACGCTCTGCCGGCAGGCGAACAGCTTTGCCGACTGGCTCCGCGCGGCCCTGCTCGTCCACCCCAACGGCGGCCCTCTGCGCCGGCTGGCCGAGGATCTGGAACTGCCCTTTGCAGATACCGGAAGCACCATTGCCCTGACGGTGCAGCAGGCGCTGCCCGAGGGCGTGGAGCCGACCGACCCGGAACCTGAGGAAAGGCCGCTGACCCAGGCAGACCCGGCTCTGACCGAGGCACTGCGGCAGGGCTTTGCCTGGCAGTACCCGGCGGCAGAGCTGGCCGGAGTGCCCGCCAAGGTCAGTGTGACCGGCATCGTCCACAAGGCAGAGCAGACCACGCTGGAGCGACCGGGCTTTCTGGCAAAGGACGGCCTGACCGCCGCCGAGATGGGCACGGCCCTTCACGCCTTCCTGGAGCACGCCGATTTTGCGGCTCTTGCAGCGGCAAAACAGGCAGGCACGCTGGAAATGGCGATCCCCGCCGAGCGTGACCGGCAGGTGGAAGCAAAGCTCACCGCGTCCGAAATTGCGGAGAAGCTGGATGCAGGGCGCATCCGCCGCTTTGTGGAGAGCGAAGCCTTTGCGCGCATCTGCGCTGCGGACGAGGTGCTGCGGGAGCTGGACTTCATCACGGCCCTGCCTGCCGCCGAGGTGCTGGCCGCCCAGGGCACTGCCCCCGCCGACAGCGCTGCCGTGGCACAGGCAAAGGTGCTGGTGCAGGGCATCGCTGACCTGGTGCTGGTGTTCCCGGACCACCTGGAGCTGCTGGATTACAAAACGGACCGCCGAAAATCCGAAGCGGACTTCCTTGCCGCCTATCGCGCCCAGCTTGACCTCTATGCCCTTGCCATCAGCAAGCGCTTTGCCCCGAAGCCGGTGACCTATAAGGGCATCTACTCGCTGGAACTGGGGAAGCTGATCGAGGTCAAGTAATGCTCTGTACGAATATTTTATTGCAAAATCGCGTAAAAGTGCTTGACAGGGCTTTGTGGGTGTGGTAAACTGTTCCGGTAAAGAAAGCAGCTACGGCCTGTGCCGCGCTCGCCTTGTGGGGTCGGAATCCCCGGGCTATACCCAAACACGGTTCGATTCTTTGAACGAACTGCGCTTTTGTGTGAAATTTCGCGCGGCTGTCCTGCAAATGGGCGGCCGCGTTTTCTATGCCAAATATTGCAACACTATGGATTATTGTTTGGAGGTGCATTCATTATCGCTACCGCTGGAAAGTCGAAGGAACTGGAGATCAACGGTCAGATCCGTGATCGTGAAGTTCGCCTGATCGGTGCCGATGGCGAGCAGAAGGGCGTTGTGTCCATTCAGGTGGCCATGCGCGCTGCAGAAGAAGCCGGGCTCGATCTGGTCAAGATCGCACCGCAGGCTACCCCGCCTGTGTGCAAGGTGCTGGATTACGGCAAATACCGTTTTGAACAGCAGAAGAAGGAGAAGGAAGCCAAGAAGAACCAGAAAGTGGTCGAGGTCAAGGAGACCCGCCTTTCGCTCAATATTGACACCAACGACTTCAACACCAAGTTGAACCAGACCGCCAAGTTCCTGGCCGCTGGTCACAAGGTGAAGGCTTCGATCCGCTTCCGCGGCCGTGAGATGGCGCACAGTGCTCTGGGTGCTGACGTGCTGAAACGCTTTGCCGAGGCTCTGCCCCAGGCAAGCATGGATAAGCCGCCGGTGCTTGAGGGCCGCACGATGTCCATTCTGCTGATCCCGAAACCCAATAAGGACTAATTTTAGGAGGAAACTAAAATGGCTAAGATGAAACTGAAGACGCATTCCGGCGCTAAGAAGCGCTTTAAGCTGACCAAGAACGGCAAGATCAAGCGCGGTCACGCATTCCGCAGCCACATCCTGACCAAGAAGACCACCAAGCTGACCCGTGGCTACCGTCAGCCCAACTACGTTGACAAGACCAACGCCGCTACCATCAAGAGCATGCTGCCCTACGCCTAAGTGCGAGCCGCAGGCAAAGACATTCTAAGAGATAACTAAAGGAGATATAAAAAATGGCACGTATCAAGGGCGCAACCATGACTCACAAACGTCGTAAGAAGATGCTGAAGCTGGCTAAGGGCTTCTATGGCTGCAAGAGCAAGCACTTTAAGATGGCCAAGCAGCAGGTCATGAAGAGCGGCAACTACGCTCTGGCTGGCCGCCGCATGAAGAAGCGCCAGTTCCGCAACCTGTGGATCTGCCGCATCAACAACGCAGTTCGTCCTCTGGGCATGAACTACTCCACCTTCATGGCTGGCCTGAAGAAGGCAGGCATCGAGCTGAACCGCAAGATGCTGAGCGAGATGGCCATCAACGATCCTCAGAGCTTTGCTGCTCTGGTCGAGACCGTGAAAAACGCCTGATAAAGACCTGAAAGACGCCCGCGCGTAGTAAATACGCGGGCGTCCTTTTTGTATATTTTAGTATCTTCTGGAGGACCGCATGGAAAAGATCACCAGCCGGGAAAACGCAAAGATCAAATATGCCTGCCGCCTTGCTTCCAGCGGGGCGTTCCGGCGCAGTGAGGGGAAATTTCTGGCCGAGGGCCGCAAGCTCTGCCCGGAGCTCTGCCGCGGCGCGGCGCTGGAGAC
The DNA here is from genome assembly GCF_023347335.1 of Faecalibacterium sp. IP-3-29. Taxonomy (NCBI): domain Bacteria; kingdom Bacillati; phylum Bacillota; class Clostridia; order Eubacteriales; family Oscillospiraceae; genus Faecalibacterium; species Faecalibacterium sp. IP-3-29. Next base: position 754,545 of record NZ_CP094471.1, read on the forward strand.
CCTGTTCTGCACCGAGGCAGCGCTGGAAAAGTGCCCGGAGCTGGCCGGGCTGCCCGGGGAGCACTATCTGGTGGAGGACCATGTGGCCGATAAGCTGGCCGATGTGGGCACCCATCAGGGCGTGTTCGGCGTGTTCCGCACCCCGGTGCACACGCTGGACGAGGCAAAGACCGGCGGGCGGTATCTGGCGCTTGAGCGGGTGCAGGACCCCGGCAACGTGGGCACGCTGCTGCGCTCTGCCGCCGCGTTTGGCTTTGACGGCGTGCTGCTGAGCGATGGCTGTGCCAGCGTGTTTGCCCCCAAGACCCTGCGGGCCTCCATGGGGGCCGCCGTGCGGGTGCCGGTGATGGAGGTGGGGGCAATGCCTGCCGCCATTGCCGCCCTGCGGGCAAAGAACATCACCTGCCTTGCGGCGGCACTCTACCAGAGCCAGCCCCTGAGTGCGGCCCGGCCCGGCTACCCGGGCGGTGTCTGCGTAGTCATCGGCAGCGAGGGCCAGGGCCTGACGGAAGAGACCATTGCCGCCTGCAGCGGCACTGTGCGCATCCCCATGACCGACCGGGTGGAAAGCCTGAACGCTGGCATTGCGGGCAGCATCCTGCTGTGGCATTTCCGGGAGGAGAGCCTGTGACCGGGCCCGGTTTCGGCCAGACCAGTCTTTTCCCGCCCGAACCGGCCCCCGACCCGCTGCTCTGCTGGCTCTGGCTGGCAAACACGCTGGGGGCGGGCAGCAGCCATGCGGGCCGGGTGCTGGATGTGTTTGGCGGGGCGCAGGAGGCCTGGGAGAACCGGGATTCCGATGCGTTCCGCAAGGCGGTGGGCAGCCCGGCCTTTGCCCGGGCCAACCTGCCCGACAACACCCCAGCGCATTACCGGGCATTTGCACGGCGGTGCGCGGCGCGGAATATCCGCATCCTGACTTATGACGACCCGGATTACCCGCTGGCGTTTTCCCGCATTCCCGATATGCCGCTGGTGCTCTACTGCACCGGCGACCCCCTCTGGCTCAATGAGCCGGGGGCTGTGGGGATGGTGGGCAGCCGCAGGCCCACCGAGTACGGCCTGCAGGCGGCGGCAGATCTGGGCAGCGGGCTGGCCAAAAACGGGGCCATCATCGTCAGCGGTCTGGCCGATGGGCTGGACAGTGCCGGACACCGGGCCGCAGTGAAGGAAAACTGCCCCACCATCGGGGTGCTGGGCGTGCCCATTGACCGCACCTACCCGGCCTCCAACCGGGAGCTGCGGAAAAAGATCGAGCAAAAAGGCTGCGTGATCAGCGAGTACCCGCCCGAGAGCGGCCCCGTTGGCCCCAATGGCTTTTTGCAGCGCAACCGGCTCATTGCGGCGCTGTCCTCGGCGCTGGTGGTGGTGGAAGCGCAGGAAAAGAGCGGCACCATGTCCACAGTCAACCATGCCGAGCGGTATGGTAAGCCGGTGTTCGTGGTGCCGGGCAGCATCTACTCGCCCAACTCAGCAGGCACCAACGCCCTGCTGCGGGAGGGCCGGGCCAAAGCCGTCTGCAAACCCGGCGACCTGTTCGGGGTGCTGGGCCTGCGGGGTGCGGCGGCTCCGGCGGCGGTGCGCTCTGCGCCTGACCCCATGAGCGAGACTGAGCGCAGGGTGCTGGCCTGTATCGGCCCCAAGGCAAAGGGCGTGGAGGAGCTGGGCGCGGCAAGCGGCCTGCCCACCGGCCTGCTGCTGGGCACCCTGATGAAGCTGGAGCTGGCGGGCCGTGTGACCTGCCTGCCCGGCAAGCGGTATATTCTGCGCTGAACTGCGCAATTTAAGTTGAATGAAACCTCTCAGTCTCGCTGACGCTCGCCAGCTCCCCTAATAAGGGAGCCTTTGGCATTTCGTTGGGGTTTACTACCACCGTCAGGCTGGGAGTTTATAATATAGGAGAAGAGAACCATGGCAAAACTGGTAATCGTGGAGTCGCCGGCAAAGGCGAAGACCATTGGCAAATATCTGGGCAAGGATTACGAGGTCACGGCCAGTATGGGCCACATCCGGGACCTGCCTAAGTCCCAGCTGGGCATCGACGTGGAACATGACTACGCCCCCCAGTACATCAATATCAAGGATAAATCCAAGCTCATCAAGGAGCTCAAGGCAAAAGCCAAGCAGGCCGACGGCGTTCTGCTGGCAACCGACCCGGACCGTGAGGGCGAAGCCATCAGCTGGCATCTGGCTAATATCCTGGGGCTGGACCCCCACGAGCCCAACCGCGTGACCTTTGACGAGATCACCAAAAAGGGCGTGCAGAAGGGCATGGCCAATCCCCGTGCCATTGATGAGGATCTGTTCAACGCCCAGCAGGCCCGCCGCATCCTCGACCGTCTGGTGGGCTATAAGCTCAGCCCCTTCCTGTGGCGGAAGGTGCGCCGGGGTCTGTCGGCGGGCCGTGTCCAGAGCGTGGCGGTGCGGCTGATCGATGACCGCGAGAAGGAAATCGAGAACTTCAAGCCAGAGGAATACTGGAACGTGGATGCCACGCTGGGCACCGGCCACAAGAGCTTTACCGCCCGCCTGGCCTCCGACAGCACCGGCAAAAAGCTGCTGCCCAAAAACGAGGCAGAGGCCCGGGCCATCGAAAAGGGTCTGGAGGGTGCCGAGTACACCGTGGGCGAACTGAAAAAAGGCAAGCGGGCCAAGCAGCCCACCCCGGCCTTTATCACCAGTACTCTACAGCAGGAGGCCTCCCGCCGTCTGGGCTTTACGGCTACCCGTACCATGCGTGCCGCCCAGACCCTGTACGAAGGCGTGGACATCGCGGGCCACGGCACCATGGGTCTGATCACCTATATGCGTACCGACAGCCTGCGCATTTCCGATGAGGCGGTCACCGCTGCAAAGGAGTATATTGCGGACGCTTACGGCGAACAGTATATCTGCCCCTACAAGCGCACCTGGAAGACCAAAAGCGCGACCGCCGCGCAGGATGCCCACGAAGCCATCCGTCCCTCGGTGCCGGGCCTGACCCCTGACGAGGTGGACAAGAGCATCAGCGGCGATACCGCCAAGCTCTACCGGATGATCTGGAGCCGCTTTATGGCCAGCCAGATGGCAGACTGCCAGCAGGATACCGTGAGCGTGACCGTGTACGCGGGGGACTACCGCTTCAAGGCCAGCGGCTACACCGTGACCTTTGATGGCTTTACCGTGTTGTACGAGGAAGCCACCGATGAAAAGGAAAAGAAGGAGACCAGCCTGCCCCCGCTGGAACAGGGCCAGCTGCTCAAGCTCAAGGAGCTGAAGAGTGAGCAGAAATTCACCCAGCCCCCCGCCCGCTACACCGAAGCGACCCTGATCAAGGCGCTGGAGGAAAATGGCATTGGCCGTCCCTCGACCTACGCGCCCATCATCACCACCATCATCGATCGCGGCTATGTGGAGCGGGAGCAGAAAAAGCTCAAGCCCACCCTGCTGGGCCGCGCCGTGGACGGCCTGATGCTGGAGCAGTTCCCCCATATCGTGGATGTAGACTTCTCGGCTGAGATGGAGAAGAACCTGGATAAGATCGAGAGCGGCAAGGCCGATTGGCACAAGACCGTGGATGATTTCTATCAGGGCTTTGCCGCCAGCCTGGAACAGGCCGAAAAGAACATGGAGGGCAAGAAGGTCAAGGTGCCGGACGAGCCTTCCAGCGAGGTTTGCGACCTCTGCGGCCGCCCCATGGTCATCAAGGTGGGCAAGTACGGCAAGTTCCTGGCCTGCTCCGGCTTCCCCGAGTGCCGGGGCACCAAGCGTCTGGTCAAGGACACCGGCGGTGTCTGCCCCAAGTGCGGCAAGGGCCGGATGCTGGAGCGCAAGAGCGCCAAGGGCCGCATCTACTACGGCTGCGAGCGCTACCCCGACTGCGACTTTATGACCTGGGATACCCCGGTGCCCACCAAGTGCGAAAAGTGCGGCTCCACCCTGTTCCGCAAGGGCTCCAAGCTCTACTGCGCAAAAGAAGGCTGCGGCTTTGAGATGCCGGTGCCGAAGAAGGATTGATCAAACCTCTCAGTCAATGCTTCGCATTGCCAGCTCCCCCAGCAGGGGAGCCCTTGGCAGGGCGGAAAGTTTTTCCTGACTGCTGGAAGTGCGAGATAAGATAAAGGGATACAACATGAGCAACTATAAAGTTACTGTACTGGGTGCCGGTCTGGCAGGCTGCGAGGCAGCACTGTGGCTGGCGGGCAAGGGTGTTCAGGTAACGCTCTACGAGCAGAAGCCCACCCACTTTTCCCCGGCTCACAAGAGCGCGGGCTTTGCGGAGCTGATCTGCTCCAACAGCCTGAAGGCCGAGCGTCTGGATTCTGCTTCCGGCCTGCTGAAAGAGGAGATGCGCCGGATGGGCAGCCAGCTGCTGGAAGCCGCCGAAGAGGCCCGTGTGGCCGCGGGCGGCGCATTGGCCGTGGACCGGGACGCATTCAGCGCCGCCGTGACCCGGCGGGTGGAGGAGTGCCCCAACATCACCGTGGTGCGGGAGCAGGTGGAGCACGTCGATGAGAGTGCACCCATTCTGGTGGCCACCGGCCCCCTGACCGATGGTGCGCTGGCCGACGAGATCGGCCGCCTGACCGGCGATGAGCGGCTCCATTTCTATGATGCCGTGGCTCCCATCGTCACGGCCGAGAGTCTGGATTACAACAAGGTGTTCGCCGCTTCCCGGTACGACCGGGGCGAGGCCGATTACCTGAACTGCCCCTTCAATAAGGCAGAGTATGAGGCTTTCCATGCCGCGCTGGCTTCGGCAGAGCGTGCCCCGCTCCATGCCTTCGATGCCGGTGCGGAACAGGGTGCGCAGCCCGACCCCGATGCCCACGGCAAAAAAGCAGATACCGTCACGGTCTACGAGGGCTGTATGCCCATTGAGATCATGGCCGCCCGGGGTGCTGATACCATGCGCTTCGGCCCCCTGCGCCCGGTGGGTCTGGTGGACCCCAACACCGGCCACCGCCCCTGGGCCAATGTCCAGCTCCGCGCCGAGAATAAGGAACGCACCCTCTATAATATCGTGGGCTTCCAGACCAACCTCAAGTGGGGCGAGCAGAAGCGGGTGTTCAGCATGATCCCAGGCCTGGAAAATGCCGAGTTCGTGCGGTACGGTGTCATGCACCGCAACACCTTCCTGGATGCGCCCCGTGTGCTGGACGCGGGCCTGTTCCTGAAGGAGCACCCCAACGTGTTCTTTGCGGGCCAGATCACCGGCTTTGAGGGCTATATGGAGAGCGCCGCCTGCGGCCTGCTGGCAGCCCGGAGCATCTACGCCCGGCTGGAGGGCAGGCAGCTGCCCCCGCCGCCGGTGGATACCATGTGCGGCGCGCTGATCCAGTATCTGACCACTGAGAACAAACATTTCCAGCCCATGGGCGCGAATATGGGCATCCTGCCCCCGCTGCCGGCCGAGAGCCGTCCCCGTGACAAGCGCCTGCGTTACATGGCCGTGGCCGAGCGTGCCGTGGCCAGCTTCCAACAGTGGCTGGATGCAACTGAATTCTAAACGGGAAACGGGCTTGCCCTCTCCGTCATTGCTTCGCAATGCCACCTCTCCCGAAAGGGAGAGGCAACGCATATCCCAGATTCAGCAGGTGCTGACCATGGGCCGCAATCGGCTCTCCCTTTGGGAGAGCTGGCGCGAAGCGCCTGAGAGGGTGAGGACGCTGACCAAGAAAGGACGACGTTTATGAAAATTATCGTTGATATGATGGGCGGCGACAACGCCCCGCTGGCTGTGCTGGAAGGCACCGCACAGGCTGTGAAGGAGTACGGTGTGCAGGTCATCGGCGTGGGCAGCGAGGAGCTGGTGCGCAAGACGGCCGCCGAGCACAATATCCCGCTGGACGGCATCGAGCTGGTCAACTGCACCGAGACCATTGAGATGTGTGATGAGCCTGCAAGGGCCATCCGCAGCAAGAAGGATTCCTCCATCGTGGTGGGCCTGAACCTGCTGAAGGAGGGAAAGGGCGATGCCTTTGTCTCTGCCGGAAGCACTGGCGCGCTCCATGTGGGCGCAAGCCTCATTGTGCGCACCCTCAAGGGCGTAAAGCGCCCGGCCCTGGCCACCATGGTGCCGGCCAAAAACAAGGCCTATCTGCTGCTGGACTGCGGCGCGAACGTGGAGTGCCGCCCCGAGATGCTGGCAGCCTTTGCCGTGATGGGCAGCTGCTATGTCAACAAGGTGGAGGGCCGCACCGCACCCACCGTGGCGCTGGCAAACAACGGTGCCGAGGAGAGCAAGGGCACCCCGATGCTCCGGGAAGCCCACCAGCTGCTCAAGGCAACACCGGGCATCCGGTTCGTGGGCAACATCGAGCCCCGTGACGTGCCCAACGGTGATGTGGATGTGGTGGTCTGCGACGGCTTTACCGGCAATGTCATCCTCAAGCTGACCGAGGGCGTGGCCAAGATGCTGCTGGGGATGCTCAAGGAGATGTTCCTGGCAAACCTCGGCGGCAAGATCGCCTACCTGCTGCTCAAGAGCGGCGTGGGAAGCCTCAAGCACCAGATGGACAGCGAGGAGTACGGCGGCGCACCCTTCCTGGGCGCAAAGCAGCCGGTCATCAAGGCCCACGGCTCCTCCAAGGCCAAGGGCATCAAGAACGCCATCCGGCAGGCCAAGATCTGCGTGGAGAACGACCTGTGCGGCACCATGCAGAGCGCGCTGGATGAGCTGAACAAGGAGTAAGGAAAGCGGCCTTGCCCTCTCCGTCATCGCTGACGCGATGCCACCTCTCCCAAAGGGAGAGGCAATGGCGGGTGACGGTCAGCTGGTGCTTTCCAGGGTGCTGTGCAGGCTCCCCCTTTGGGGGAGCTGGACGCGAAGCGGCCTGAGAGGGCGAGGATACCAAAAAGATTCAAGGGAGCAAAGAGATATGAGCCATCAGTTGGAAACAATTATTGGTTACAAGTTCAAGAATCCGAAGCTGCTGGAGACGGCGCTCACCCACACCAGCTACGCCAACGAGAGCCGCACGCCGGTGCAGCACAACGAGCGGCTGGAATTTCTGGGCGACAGCGTGCTGCAGATCGTCTCGGCAGATTATCTGTTTCACGCCTACGCCGACCGGCCCGAGGGCGACCTGACCCGCATCCGTTCCAGCCTGGTCAGCGAGGGCGCATTGTTCCAGTTTGCGCAGGAGATCAATCTGGGCGAGTATCTGCGCCTGGGCCGGGGCGAGGAGCGCTGCGGCGGCCGCACCCGCCCCAGCGTGGTGTCCGATGCCTTTGAGGCCGTCATCGCTGCCCTGTATCTGGACGGCGGCATGGAGGTGGCAAAGAGCTTCATCCTGCCCTTCATCACCGAGGGCAAGCACGCTGAGGCCGATTACAAGACCCGCCTGCAGGAGATCGTCCAGCAGAACCCCGAGGAGCGGCTGAGCTATGTGGTGGAGCAGGAATCCGGCCCCGACCACGACAAGCATTTCGTGGTGGCTGTCCGCTTCAACTCTGATAAGGTCGCCCGGGGTGAGGGCCGCAGCAAGAAGATGGCCGAACAGCACGCCGCCCGCGAAGCCCTCAAGCTCCTGGGCGTGATAAAGGAAAAGTAAATGGTATTCAAGGAACTGGAGATCCAGGGCTTCAAGAGCTTTCCCGATAAGGTCAAGATCACCTTTGATGAAGGCGTGACCGGCGTGGTGGGCCCCAACGGTTCGGGCAAGTCGAACCTGTCCGATGCCGTGCGCTGGGTGCTGGGCGAGACCAGCGCCCGCCAGCTGCGCGCCGCCGGAAAGATGGAGGATGTCATCTTTGGCGGCACCCGGCGGCGGGGGGCCATGGGCTTTGCTCAGGTGCGCCTGACGCTGGACAACAGCAGCCACGCGCTGGATGTGGAAGCGGACGAGGTGACCATCGGCCGCAGGTATTACCGCTCCGGCGAGAGCGAGTACAGCATCAACGGGCAGATCTGCCGCCTGAAGGATGTGTATGAACTGCTGCTGGATACCGGCATCGGCCGCGATGGCTACTCGGTCATCGGGCAGGGCCGCATTGCCGAGATCGTGGCGGCCAAGAGCAGCGAGCGCAGGGAGATCTTTGAGGAAGCCTGCGGCATTGCCAAATACCGCTACCGCAAAAACGAGGCCGAGCGCCGCCTTGCCGCCGCCGCCGAGAATCTGGAACGCCTGCGGGATATCCTGGGCGAGCTGGAGGCCCGGGTGGGCCCGCTGGAAAAAGAGAGCGAAAAGGCCCGGAAGTTTCTGGAACTGAGCGCCCGGCGCAAAACGCTGGAGGTGACCCTGTGGACGGACGGCGTGCACCGGGCCAAGGAAGCCGTGCGCCGTCAGGTGCGGGATTACGAGACAGCCCAGGCCGATTATGAGCGGTTCGACCGCCAGACCAAAGCCGCCGAGAGCGAGGCTGAGGAGATCCGGATGCAGGCACAACAGCTGACCATTGCGGTCGAGCGCCTGAATGGGGATATCCGCAGCATCACAGAGCAGATCAGCGGCAGCGAGAGCCGGATCGCCGTGCTGGAAAACGACATTACCCGCAACGAGGAAAGCGCCGCAGACCTGCGGGAAGAGATCGCCGTCGGGCAGCAGGACCGCACCGAGGCCGCCGCCGCGCTGGAACGCCACCGCGCTGTGGCAAAGAGCATGGAGCTGGCGGGCCGGAAACTGGCCGCAGAGCTGGATGCCCTGAACGATGAGCTGGTGCGCCTGACCCGGGAAAACGACCAGAGCGGTGCCCGCCGGGATACCCTGCGGGGCGAGGTGGCGGCCCTGACGGCTCGGCACACCGAAGCGCAGGTGGCTCAGGCCGCCGCCGAGGCTGCTGCTGAGACGGCCCTGAGCCGTCTGCCTGCGTTGGAAGAAGCTGCCGAGGTGCTGGCGGTCCAGCGGGACGACGCAAAGCAGGATCTGGAGGATACCGTGCGGTACCTCACCACGCTGACCGAGAATGAGCAGCAGCTCAAAAATATCCGGGCCGGTCTGGAACTCAAGCTGAAGAGCCGCCGCGCCGCGCTGGAGGAAGCCGACCGTGCCGAACAGCAGCTGAACCAGGAGCTGGATGCCGCCCGTCAGCGGCTTTCCGTGCTGCGGGAGCTGGAAAAGAATATGGAAGGCTACCAGAACTCCGTCAAGACCGTGATGCGGGCGGCATCCGCCCGGCGGCTGCGGGGCATCATCGGGCCGGTGTCCTCCATCCTGCGGGTGGAGCCGGGCCGGGAGGTCGCCATTGAGACCGCGCTTGGCGGTGCCCTGCAGAACATCGTGGTGGAGAACGAAGCCGCTGCCAAGGCAGGCATCGCCCTGCTGCGGAGCGAGAACGCGGGCCGCGCCACCTTCCTGCCGCTGGACACAGTCCAGCCCGGCGTGTTCCGGGGAAAACTGTCCGGCTCGGCAAGGCTGGCAAGCAGCCTGGTCCAGGCCGATGCACGGTACAGTGACATCGTGTCCAATCTGCTGGGCCGCATCATCGTGGTGGATGATATCAACGAGGCCTCCCGCGTGGCCCGGGACAACGGCTTCCGCAGCAAGGTCGTCACGCTGGATGGTCAGGTGGTCAATGCGGGCGGCAGCTTTACCGGCGGCAGTGTCCAGCGCAGCGCGGGTTTGTTCACTCGCAAGCAGGAGCTGGAGGAGCTGCGGGTCAAGGCTGCGAAATTGCAGAAGGAGTGCCTTGCCGCTCAGGAAAAGACCGACCAGTGCAAACAGCAGGCAGATGCCCTGAACGCAGAGCTGACCGCCGCCAGCAGTGAGCAGATTACTGCCGCCAACGACCGTGTGCGGGCCGAAGCAGAGCGCAAGCGGCTGGAAGCCGCTATGGAGCAGGCCGAGACGGCCCTTGCCGCGCGGCAGAAGGAAATCGACACCCTGAACGCCCAGCTGGCTGACAGCCGGGAAAAGGCCGCGCAGGCCGAAGCACAGGAAGCTGCGCTGGCCGGGGAGATCGAAGCAAAATCGGGTGAGCTGAACCGCATTGCCGAGGGAGACGATGCGTTTCTGACCCGGCAGCGGGCGCTGGCCGAGCAGGTGAGCGCCAAGCGGCTGGAACAGGTGAGCCGCCAGAAGGATGCCGAGCTGGCGCAGGCACAGATCGAAGCGCTGGAACAGCGCACCCGGGATGCCGAGAGCCGCCGGGCCTCTCTGGAAGAGAGCCTTGCCGCCCTTGCCGCCCGCAGTGATGCCTGCCGGGCCGAGATCGAGGCCATCCGCAAGGCCAAGACCGACAGCCGGGCGGAGATCGAAGCGAAGGAAGCCGAGATCCGGAAGGCCACCGAACAGCGGCTTTCCCGTCAGCAGGCCGAGACCGAGGCACTGGCCCGGGCCCGCACTGCTGCCGACAGCCGCGAGGAGATGGGCCGGGAGATGGCCCGTCTGGCCGAGCGGAAAGCAGCCGCTGAGAGCGAATACGATGCCACCGCCGCCAAGCTCTGGGATGAATACCAGCTGACGGTGAGCCAGGCCGAGGAACTCTGCGTGGAGTTCGACAGCCTGCCCGCCCTGCGGGCGCAGGTGGCCGATCTGCGCAATCAGATCCGGGCGCTGGGCAATGTGAACGTCAGCGCCATTGAGGAATATCAGGAGGTCAGGGAGCGGTACGATGCCCTGAGCGCTCAGGTGGCCGACGTGGAGGGCAGCAGGAACGAGCTGACGCGGATGATCGCCAGCCTGTCCGGCCAGATGAAGGAGATCTTCACCGACAGCTTCCGGGCCATCAACGAAAATTTTGGCCGCATCTTTGCCGAGCTGTTTGGCGGCGGTGAAGCCAGCCTTGTGCTGGAGGATGAAAGCGATGTGCTTTCCTGCGGCATCGGCATTCAGGTGGCACCGCCGGGCAAAGTCATCAAGAACCTGGAAGCCCTTTCCGGCGGCGAGCAGGCGCTGGTGGCCATCAGCATCTATTTTGCGATCCTGGCCGTCAACCCGGCACCGTTCTGTATCCTGGACGAGATCGAAGCCGCCCTGGATGATGCCAATGTCAGCCGCTTTGCACAGTATCTGCGCCGGGTGAGCGACAAGACCCAGTTCATCGTCATCACCCACCGCCGCGGCACCATGGAGGCCGCCAATGTCCTGTACGGTGTGACCATGCAGGAGGACGGCGTGTCGAAATTGCTCAAGCTGGATCTGGAACAGGTTGACGCGACGCTGGTTTCGTAGGTATAATAGATTAAACCTCTCAGTCTCGCTTCGCTCGCCAGCTCCCCTAGTAGGGGAGCCCTTGGCATACCGGGCAGCACTGAGCGCAAATCGTGAAATGGCGGGTTTTGCCATTACGGATAGAAACAGCAAAACAAAGGAGAGAACCAATGGGCCTCTTTGGATTTGGCAAAAAAGAAAAAGATAAGATGAAAGACGGCCTCGAAAAGACCCGCACGGGTTTCTGGGGCAATATTATGAATACCCTCACCGGCAGCAAGATCGATGATGATCTTTACGATGAGCTGGAAGAGCAGCTCATTCTGGCCGATGTGGGCGGTGAAGTGGCCATCAAACTGGTGGACAAGCTGCGGGACCGGGTGAACGAGAAGGGCCTGAAAACCGGTGAGCAGGCCAGCGATGAACTGCGCGACCTCATTGCCGATGAGATGCGCCCCGAAGCTGAGATGGACCTGAGCGGCACGCCCGCCGTCATTCTGGTCATCGGCGTGAACGGCGTGGGCAAGACCACCAGCATTGCCAAGCTGGCCGATTTCTATACCCGTCAGGGCAAAAAGGTCATGCTGGCTGCAGGCGATACCTTCCGTGCTGCCGCCAGCGAGCAGCTGGAGATCTGGGCCGACCGGGCGGGTGTGCCCCTTGTCAAGGCGGGCGAGGGCGCAGACCCCGCCGCTGTCATTTTTGACACGGTCAAGTCGGCCACCGCACGCGGCTATGATCTGGTCATTGCGGATACCGCAGGCCGCCTGCACAACAAGGCAAACCTGATGGCAGAGCTTTCCAAGATCAGCCGCAGCGTCAAAAAGGCCAGCCCCGAGGCCAGTCTGGAGACCCTGCTGGTGCTGGATGCCATTACGGGCCAGAACGCCATCAGCCAGGCCCGGGAGTTCTGCAAGGCGGCAAACGCCACCGGCATCATCCTGACCAAGCTGGACGGCACCGCCAAGGGCGGCTGTGTCGTGGCGGTCAAGCAGCGGCTGGGCCTGCCCGTGCGGTTCATCGGCGTGGGTGAGGGCATCGATGACCTGATCCCCTTCACCCCGGAGGGCTATGTGGAAGAGCTGCTGCCCCGGCAGTGGAAGCATTAAGTGTCGAACGGATCTGCAATCAGACCTCTCAGGCCGCGCTTTGGCGCGTCCGGCTCCCCTGGCAGGGGAGCCAAGTGTAGGAGTTCGACAGGGGCAGAGAGGAGAAAAACATGAAAATTTGTGCAGCGACCGGCAACGCCGGTAAGCTCCGTGAACTGCGGCGCATTCTGGAAGCGCAGGGCCACGAGGTGGTCAGCCAGAAGGAGCTGGGCATCACCATTGAACCCGATGAGACCGGCACCACCTTTGAGGAAAACGCCCTCATCAAGGCCGAGACCATCTGCAAAGCCAGCGGCCTGCCCACCATCGCCGATGACTCGGGCCTCTGTGTGGATGCGCTGGAGGGTGCCCCCGGCGTGTACAGCGCCCGCTACTGCGGCCGCCACGGCGACGATGAGGCCAACAACGACAAGCTGCTGGAGAATATGCAGGATGTCCCGGCGGAACAGCGCGGTGCAAAATTTGTGGCCGCTGTCTGCTTTATCCTGCCCACCGGCCGGCACCTGACCTGCCGGGGCGAGTGCCCGGGCAAGGTGGCCTTTGCGCGCCTGGCAGGCGATTACGGTTTTGGCTACGATCCGCTGTTCATCCCCGATGAATGCGGCGTGGGCAAGGCGGAAAAGCGCCCCAATACCGAGGGACGCAGCTATGCCCAACTCACCCCGGACGAAAAGGATGCCATCAGCCACCGCGGTGTGGCGCTGGCAAAGCTGGAAAAAGAATTACCTGAATTTCTGAAATAAAAGGAGAAAAAATTATGTTGACGAGCAAACAGCGCGCCATTCTGCGCGGCAAGGCAAACACCATGGATCCCGTTTTCATCGTGGGCAAGGGTGAGATCGACGAGACCATGATCCAGGGCGTGAAGGACTGCCTGGATGCCCGGGAGCTGATCAAGCTCAAGGTGCTGGAGAGCAGCATGTACAATGCCCGTGAAGCTTCTGTCAAGCTGGCAGAGGCCACCGGTGCCGACTGCGTGCAGGTCATCGGCTCCAAATTCGTGCTCTATCTGCAGAAGAAGAAGGACAGCGCCTACGCTGACCTGCTGAAATGAGGCTCCTGCTGTACGGCGGCACCTTTGACCCGCCCCACAACGGCCACCTGAACAATCTGCGCGCCGCCGCTGCCCGGGTGCGCCCGGACAGGGTGGTGGTGATGCCTGCGGGGCTTTCCCCCTTCAAGCAGTCCACCGCCGCCCCCGGCAGCGCCCGGGTGGAGATGTGCGCGTGCTTCCGTGCACTGGAAGCGGAGGGGGCTGTCCCGGCGCTGTGCGTCAGCGGCTGGGAGGTGGAGCAGGCCGCGCTGGGCAGACGCAACTATACGGTGCTCACGCTGGAAATGCTGGCCCGCACCTATCCGGAAGCCGAGCTGTACATGGCCATGGGCAGCGATATGCTGCTGAGCTTTGACAGCTGGCACCGCTGGCAGGAGATCCTGCGGCTGGCCCGGCTGGTGGTCACGAGCCGGAATGTGGGCGATGCGCCGGAGCTTCACGCCAAGGCAAAGCAGATGGACCCCACCGGGGCACGCATCCTGTTTGCACAGGTCGAGGCTCTGCCCATGGCCAGCAGCAGCCTGCGTGCCCGCCTTGCAGCAGGGGAAGCGTGTGAAAATGAACTGCCCGCCCTCGTGCGCCGGGTCATCCGGCGGGAGGGGCTTTACCGGGCAGACAGAGGGGAAGGCAGAAACCATGAATCTGAAACAGGCAAAGGAGCTTGTGCGCGGCCGGTTGAGTGACAAGCGTTACGAGCATACCCTGAACGTGAGAAAAATGGCTGTCAAGCTGGCAAAGCAGTATGGTGTGGATGAGGACAAGGCCGCGCTGGCCGCTCTGCTGCACGATTCGGCCAAGGAGATCAGCAAGGACGAGATGCGCGCCATCCTGGAGGCCCACCCGGAACTGGCCGAGGGCGGGGAAGAGCGTCCCACCCCGGTGTGGCACGCCATCTGCGCCGCCATCCTGGCCCGCACCGAGTGGGGCGTGGAGGATGAGGCTGTGCTTTCGGCCATTGCCTGCCACACCACGGGCAAGCCCGGCATGAGCAGGCTGGATAAGATCCTTTATCTGGCGGATATGACCAGCAAGGAGCGAGACTGGCCCGGGGTGAACAAGCTGCGCAGGCTGGAGCGGAAGGATCTGGATCTGGCCATGCTGGCAGCCCTGAAACGGGCCAATGATTTTGTTCTCTCAGAGGGCAAGCCCCTGGACCCCATGTCCAAGGCGGCCTATGATGAGATCAGAGCAGAGGTGGATGCCCGGGCTGCAAAGGCCGGGTGAGCCTGTTTTTCTGCACACATCCTGTGCCGGAAAAGAATACCGATTGCAGATTGTGGGTAAGAATGCTATACTATGGAACATGACGACAGTCTCTGTCGGAATAAAAAAGCTGGAGGAACCGAACGAATGAGTCAAGGTCCGCGTCATATCAATACAGACCGCTCGCTGAACCGCCCTACGGAGCAGCGCCCCACGGAGGCTTCCGCCCTGCATCAGGTGTCGCTGTCCGGGCAGCCGGATTTCTTCCAGAACGAACAGCCCGCACCCCAGCAGCCGGAACCGCCCCGCCAGAGCGCGGGCGGCGGACGCGGCGGCAATGGCGGCAGTCGGCCGCCCCGGCACGCGGCCCCCGCTGATGCGCCCCGCCGCCGCAAAAAGAAGAAAAAGACCCCCGTGTGGCTGCCGATGGCCGTGACGCTGGCGGTGCTGGCCGTGATCTCGGGCGTGGTGGTCTACGCCGTGAATATGATGAACAAGGTGGGGGAGAACCTGAAGCCCGAGGAGAACGCGACCTCGCTGGTGGAGGAGATCCAGACGCTGGAGGAGTACAAGGGCGATGTGGTGAACATCCTTGTCTGCGGCATCGACTATGAGGAGGGCCGCGCCTATTCCTCGGACGGCAGCAACGACGGCATGACGGATATGATCCTGTACTGCCAGTTCGATATCAAGGGCGGTGCCCTGCGGATGCTGCAGATCCCCCGCAACAGCCTTGTTGCGACCCAGAACCGCAAGATCACCCTTTCCAACGGCAAGACCTACGCGGCCACCAACTATCAGATCAACTCGGTGGCCCTCTCCAATGGCGGCGACATTGCCGCGCTGGCGGAGGTCATCTATGATCAGTACAAGCTGCCCATCGACTACTATGTGACCATTGATATGCAGGCACTGGTGGAAATGGTGGACAACTTCGGCGGCATCGAGGTGTATATCCCCCACGATATGTCCTTTGCGGGCAGTGTCCTGAAGCAGGGCTACCGCAACCTAGACGGCGCATCGGCAGAATTCTTTGTCCGCTGCCGCCACGGCGAGGGCTACGCAAACTCGGATATCGACCGCCTGAATATGCAGCGCTACTTCTATGCCGGCCTGTTCAAGCGGGTGCGCAGCATGGGTGTGACCGATGTCATTGCCCAGCTGCCCCTGATCTTCAACAACTATATCCACACGGATATGGATCTGACCACCATTGCCAAGATGCTGGTGTCCTTTACCCGCATCGACAGTGCGAACATTATGCTGGCCCAGACCCCTGTGTTCATGGGCGTGCCCAATGTGGGCAAGACCAGCAGCTTTGACGGTTACTCCTGCGTGGTGCCGGATGCCGGTTCCATTGCAGAGCTGCTGAACACCTATTTCCGCAATTACACCGGCCCCGTGAGCGCCGAGGAAATGAACCTTGTGACCAACAACTGGCCCCACGGCACCGCTTCCACCAGCGCCAACGTCCAGTTCGTGGGACAGCTGGACAAGGAGTCCGATGATGCCATCCTGAGCGGCGATACCGACGTGGCAGGTGCGACCACCACCGATGGCCAGGCCGCGGGACAGTAACAAACCAGAGAGGAGACTTTTATGGAAAACAAGATCGACAGCAAGACCCTTGCCATTGAGATCGCAAAGATCCTGGACAAGAAAAAGGCCCAGGATGTCCGCGTGCTCAAAGTGGAGAGCCTGACCGTTCTGACCGATTACTTCGTCATTGCTTCCGGCACCTCCACCACCCAGGTGGGTGCTCTGGCCGACGAGGTGGAGTACGAGCTTTCTCAGAAGGGCATCGAGCCCTACACCACCGAGGGCTTCGACTCCAAGAACTGGGTGCTGCTGGATTATTCCAGCGTCATCGTGCACGTCTTTGTGCCCAACACCCGCACCTACTATGACCTGGAACATCTGTGGGCCGATGGTGAGCCCATGGATATCTCGGAGTATCTGACCCCGGAAAACAGTCTGTAAGCTTCCCTGCCTGCAAGGGCGGCTGCCGAATATGAGGAGTGATTGAAAGCTATGAAGTATGATTACAAGGCCGTTGAGGCCAAGTGGCAGAAGGTGTGGGAGGACGAAAAGACCTTCCATGTCGAGATCGACCACAAAAAGCCCAAGTTCTATGCGCTGGTGGAGTTTCCGTATCCATCGGGTGCGGGCCTGCATGTGGGCCACCCCCGCAGCTATACTGCCCTGGATGTGGTCAGCCGCAAGCGCCGCCAGAACGGCTACAACGTGCTGTACCCCATGGGCTGGGATGCCTTCGGTCTGCCCACCGAGAACTTTGCCATGAAGAACCACATCCACCCGGCCATCGTCACCAAAAAGAATGTGGATCACTTCCGTGAGCAGCTCAAGGCGCTGGGCTTCTCCTTTGACTGGGATCGCGAGATCAACACCACTGACCCCGAGTACTACAAGTGGACCCAGTGGATCTTCCTGCAGCTGTACAAGCACGGCCTGGCCTACAAGAAGGAAATGAACGTCAACTGGTGCACCGGCTGCAAGTGCGTGCTGGCAAACGAGGAAGTTGTCAACGGCGTGTGCGAGCGCTGCGGCAGCGAGGTCGTGCACAAGGTCAAGAGCCAGTGGATGCTCAGGATTACTGCCTACGCCGACAAGCTGATCGACGGCCTGGACGGTCTGGACTACATCGAGCGCGTTGCCACCCAGCAGAAGAACTGGATCGGCCGCAGCCATGGTGCAGAGGTGAACTTTGGTACCACCGCAGGCGATACCCTGACGGTTTACACCACCCGCTGCGATACCCTGTTCGGCGCTACCTACATGGTCGTCTCCCCGGAGCACGCCATGGTCAGGGAGTGGCTGGAAAAGGGCCTGCTCAAGAATGCGGATGCCGTTACGGCCTATCAGGCAGAGGCTGCCCGCAAGAGCGATTTCGAGCGCAGTGAGCTGAACAAGGAAAAGACCGGCGTGAAGCTGGAGGGCGTGATGGGCATCAACCCCGTCAACGACAAGCAGATCCCCATCTTCATCTCCGATTATGTCCTGTCCACCTACGGCACCGGTGCCATCATGGCTGTGCCCGCCCACGATACCCGCGACTGGGAGTTCGCCAAGAAGTTCGGCCTGCCCATCATCGAGGTCGTCAAGGGCAATGCCGAGTCCAATCTGGACGAGGCTGCCTTTACCGATGTTGCCACCGGTACGCTGGTCAACTCCGGCTTCCTGGACGGCCTGTCTGTGGCAGATGCCCAGAAAAAGATGATCGAGTGGCTGGAAGCCAACGGCAAGGGCTGCGATAAGGTGAACTACAAGCTGCGAGACTGGGTGTTCAGCCGTCAGCGCTACTGGGGCGAGCCGATCCCCATGGTCAAGTGTGAAAAGTGCGGCTGGCAGCCCCTGCCCGAGAGCAGCCTGCCCCTGACCCTGCCCGACATCACCGACTTTGAGCCGGGCCCCGATGGTGAGTCCCCGCTGGCCCGCCACACCGACTGGGTCAAGACCACCTGCCCCTGCTGCGGCGGCCCCGCCACCCGCGAGACCGACACCATGCCCCAGTGGGCCGGTTCCTCCTGGTACTTCCTGCGCTACATGGATCCCCACTGCAAGGACGCTCTGGCCTCCAAGGAGGCACTGGAGTACTGGTCTCCCGTGGACTGGTACAACGGCGGCATGGAGCACACCACCCTGCATCTGCTGTACAGCCGTTTCTGGCACAAGTTCCTGTACGATATCGGCGTGGTGCCCACTGCCGAGCCTTACCAGAAGCGCACCGCCCACGGCATGATCCTGGGCCTGAACCCCCACAGCTTTGTCAACCTGCCCGCTGACGAGCAGGAGAAGCTGCTGAAGGAGTACGGCAGCCAGAAGGCCGCCGAAAAGGCACTGGAAGAGAAGTACGGCGAGATGGCACGCCATCCCATCGTCAAGATGTCCAAGAGCCTGGGCAACGTCATCAACCCCGACGAGGTGGTGGATCAGTACGGTGCCGACACCATGCGTCTGTATGAGATGTTCATGGGTGACTTTGAGCAGGCCGCACCCTGGCAGACCTCTGCCATTGCCGGCTGCAACCGCTTCCTCGACCGCGTGTGGGCGCTGTCCGACAAGCTGGTGGAGGGCGAGGGCTATCGCCCCGCCATCGAGACCCTGATGCACCAGACCATCAAGAAGGTGGGCGCTGACATTGAGAGCCTGAAGATGAACACTGCCATCGCCCAGCTGATGACGCTGGTCAACGCCCTGTACGACAACGGCGGTGCGACCAAGGCCGAGCTGGAGACCGTTGTTCAGCTGCTGAACCCGTTTGCTCCCCACATGACCGAGGAGCTGTGGGAGAAGCTGGGCCACAGCCACAATGAGCAGCTGGCCTACTATCCCTGGCCCCAGTACGAGGAGGCCAAGTGCGTGGAGAGCACCGTGGAGATCGCCGTGCAGGTGAACGGCAAGGTGAAGGCCCGCCTGAAGGTGGCTGCCGACATTGATGCTGCTGCCGCCATTGCCGCCGCCAAGGCTGACCCCGCTGTTGCCGCCGCTCTGGAGGGCAAGCAGGTCGTCAAGGAGATCTACGTCAAGGGCCGTCTGGTCAACCTGGCCGTGAAGGGCTGATCCCTCAAGCGCTTTGCCGGAGAGTTTTTTCAAAAAATCTTTCAAAAAAGGTTGACGAACGCATGAAAATGCGCTATACTGTCTACTGTTAGTTACCATGTAACAACGAAATTCCTGCCTCACGGTCCAAGGGAGGGAATAAGATGTCGGAAATTCGTGTTAAAGAGGGCGAGTCGCTGGAAAGCGCACTGCGTCGCTTCAAGCGCAGCACCGCTCGCAGCGGTGTGCTCGCAGAGGTTCGTAAGCGCGAGGCTTACGAGAAGCCGTCTGTTAAGCGCAAGAAGAAGTCCGAAGCAGCCCGCAAGCGCAAGTTCAAGTAATTAACTGCTTGAAATCGCACGTTGCTTTAGATTTCAAACGCGTTGCTAACGCCGATGTAGGAGAGCCTGAAACTCAGGCTCTCCTATTTTCATTTATGAAAAAGATAAACATCCTCGCCCTCTCCGTCATTGCTGCGCAATGCCACCTCTCCCAAGGGGAGAGGCTTTGGCAATCCGTGCAAAGTTATTGGTTTCGCCAGAGGCTCTCCCTTTGGGAGAGCTGGACGCGAAGCGGACTGAGAGGGTGAGCCTGTGAAAGGCAAAGAGAGGGTTCTGTATGTTAGTTACCCCCGAATATGTATTCAAGGATGTGACCCACATCACGCCGGAGTGGCTGGCCCAAAAGGGCATCCGGGCGCTGGTGCTGGACATCGACAACACCCTGACCGCCGACCGCAGTCAGGAGCTGCCGGAAGAAGTGGCCGAGTGGCTGGAAGCCATGCGCAGGGCGGGCGTAAAGCTGACCATCGTTTCCAACGGTGCCGAAAAGCGGGTGCGCCCCTTTGCGGAAAAGCTGGGCCTTGCTTACCTTTACCGCAGCGCCAAGCCCCTGCCCTTTGCACTGGGAGTGGCCCGCCGCCGGATGCAGGTGAAGCGCAGGGAAATGGCCATGGTGGGCGACCAGCTCTATGCCGACCGGATGGCGGCGGCGCTCTATGGTATTCCGGGCCTGATGGTCATCCCCCGCGGACCGGATCTCGGGGCACAAGTGGTGCTCAAGCGCAAGTGGGAGAAAAAACACTGGCAGGAATACTACGACCGGGGAGGTAAGACCCTGTGAGTGAGTGGAAGATCCGGTTCGGCACCGCAGGCACCAGCGACAGTTTCACGGCCATGGGGTATAAGAACAGTCTGGACATTCCGGCCTATACCGAAAAAATGGGGCTGGATGCCTTTGAATACCAGTGCGGCCATGGAGTCCGGCTGGGGCTGGACAAGGCCCGGCAGATGGCTGACGATGCCGCCGCCCGGGGGATTTTGTTCAGCGTCCACGCGCCTTACTATATCAGCGCCTCCAGCCTGGACGAGGAAAAGCGGCTGAATAGCGTGAACTATCTGCTCCAGAGCGCGGCGCTCTGCAGGGCGCTGGGCGGCAGACGGGTCATCTTCCACTCCGGCAGCTGCGGCAGGCAGAGCCGGGAAGCTGCCCTGGAAAAAGCACTGGACACCCTGAAACGGGCGCAGGACGCGCTGGATGAAGCGGGCTTTGCCGAGATCACCCTCTGCCCTGAGACGATGGGAAAGATCGGCCAGCTGGGTACGCTGGAAGAGGTGCTGGCCCTCTGCGGGGTGGACAGCCGCATCACCCCCTGCGTCGACTTCGGCCACCTCAACGCCCGGACGCTGGGCGGCATCCGGTCCAAGGCGGATTATGCCGCTATCCTTGACCGCATCGGGGAGGCGCTGGGGGATGCGCGTGCCCGGCAGTTCCATGTCCATTTTTCCCGCATCGAGTATTCCAAGGGCGGTGAAAAGCGGCACTGGACCTTTGCCGAGACTCAGTTTGGCCCCGAACCCCAGCCCCTGATGGAGCTGCTGGCCGAGCGCGGGCTTGCACCTGTCATCATCTGTGAGAGCGCCGGTACGCAGGCAGAGGATGCGAAAACAATGAAGCGATTTTTTGAGGCTTGTCTTTGTACAACCTCTCAGTCGGGCTTGCGCCCGCCAGCTCCCCTTGTAGGGGAGCCTTTGGCATAAAGAGAAAGCTTCACCCGGCTGCCAAGGCCTCCCCTACTAGGGGAGGTGGCATCCCGAAGGGATGACGGAGAGGTTTGGTCCGTGTTTTTTTCTGATTTTATCGTCTTTTTTGCTCAAACCCCTTGCCAAACCATGCGGGATTGAGTAAAATAAATAGAGATATGCGTTAAGCATCAATGAGATTTTACTAATGGAGGAATTCCTATGATTTCTGCAGGCGAGTTTCGCAACGGCGTGACCTTTGAGCAGGACGGCCAGGTTCTTCAGGTCGTTGAGTTCCAGCACGTGAAGCCCGGCAAGGGTGCTGCCTTTGTCCGCACCAAGACCAAGAACGTGATCACCGGCTCTGTGGTTGAGACCAGCTACAACCCGACCGCAAAGTTCCCTCAGGCTTTCATCGAGCGCAAGGACGTGACTTACAGCTATGAGGATGGCGATCTGTACCACTTCATGGACAACGAGACCTATGACGATATCCCCGTCAACGCTTCCGATGTGCCCGATAACTTCAAGTTCTGCAAGGAGAACGAGCCGTGCAAGCTGCTGAGCTATAAGGGCAAGGTCTTCAGCGTCGAGATCCCCAACTTTATCGAGCTGGAAGTCACCCAGACCGAGCCGGGTGTCAAGGGCAACACCGCCACCAACACCCTGAAGCCCGCTACTGTCGAGACCGGTGCTGAGATCCGCGTTCCTCTGTTCATCAACGAGGGCGACCACATCCGCATCGATACCCGCACCGGCGAGTATATGGAGCGCGTCTAATTTACCGACAGACCGGGCAGCGGGCAACCGTGTGCCCGGTTTTTTGATTAAGATAGGAGGTCATTCTTATGAAGGAAAAGGCTGCATACCTGCGGGGCCTGATCGAGGGCCTGGGCATCGACGAGACCACCAAAGAGGGCAAGGTCATCAAGGCCATGAGCGAGCTGCTGGGCGAACTGGCAGAGGCTGTGGACGGCATCGATGAAGATGTGACCCGCGCCTACGACCAGATCAACGACCTGAGCGAGGAGCTGGAGGATCTGGAAGCCGACCTCTATGAGGACGATGAGGATGACGAGGAGCCCGAAGAAGAGGAAGAGGATACCGAAGAGGACGACAATGACGATGATATCGCCAGTGAGCCGTTCTATGAGGTGGCCTGCCCCAACTGCGGCGAGACCGTTTACGTCAGCGAGGACGACCTGGACGCGGGCGAAGCAAACTGCGCCCACTGCGGCGTGACCTTTGAGGTCGCGCTGGAGGATGACGACGAGGAGCAGGAGGAAGGCCCCGTGCAGTACGAGGTGACCTGCCCCGCCTGTGGTCAGACCACTGTGTTTGAGGAGGACGACCTGCTGGATGGCGCACCCAAGTGCCCCGGCTGCGGCAAGCCCCTGGACTTTGAAGTGACCGAAGAGTAAAGCACAACAAAAAGGACCGTCTCCTCAGCGGGAGACGGTCCTTTTTTATGCCGTTCAGCGGGTCTCGTTTGCCTTCTGCAGCCAGATGCTGCCAATGTCCAGTGCGTTGTACAGGCCATTCTTGGTGGTCTGGCGGAACACGCGGGCCTCAGGGGCCAGGCTGTCGTTGGTGGAAAAGACCTGAATGTGTACCTTATCGGCCACATCCATGCCGCCCACGGATTTGGTGCTCAGGATCTGCATCCGCAGCACATAGGGGTCGGTCATACGGCCGTAATACAGCTCGTTGTCCTTACGGACGAGGGGCTTGCCTTTATAAGTCAGTTTCGGTGTAAATGGCATCGTGAAAGCCTCCCTATCGTTTGATACACTTTAGTATAACACATCTGGCAGGATGGATGCAAGCCGCAGGGGCCGTACAGGCAGATTTTTCTTTGCGGACAGTTTCTGCTTGACAAACCACGGGCAGATGTGATATCTTTGACCCAGAAGAACGGGTTTGCCTGCTGACGGAACGTTGTGGAGCACCACAGTGCAGACAAAACCGGGTTTTGTTACGCCGACCGTCTGGGCAGCCTTGCGCTATTGGTGCGCAAAGCTGTCCTTTTTGCATTTCAGGGAGGATTTGAGCATGAAGTCTGATATCGAGATCGCACAGGAAGCCAAAATGAAGCCCATCACCGAGATCGCTGCCTCGCTGGGCCTTGCCGATGAGGACGTGATCCCCTATGGCCGCTACAAGGCCAAGATCAACCACCGCCTCATCCACAAGGCATCCAAGCAGGGCAAGATGGTCCTGGTTACGGCCATCAGCCCCACCCCGGCAGGCGAGGGCAAAACCACCACCAGCGTGGGCCTGGCCGATGCCATGAACGCTCTGGGCAAAAAGACCATGCTCTGCCTGCGTGAGCCCAGCCTTGGCCCCGTGTTCGGCGTCAAGGGCGGCGCGGCCGGCGGCGGCTATGCCCAGGTGGTGCCCATGGAGGATATCAACCTCCACTTTACCGGTGACCTGCATGCCATCGGCACCGCAAACAACCTGCTGGCTGCCATGATCGACAACAGCATCCAGCAGGGCAACCCCCTGAACATCGATCCCCGCCGCATCACCTGGAAGCGCTGCATGGATATGAACGACCGCCAGCTCCGCTTCATCGTGGATGGTCTGGGCGGCAAGGTCAACGGTACCCCCCGTGAGGACGGCTTTGATATCACCGTTGCCAGCGAGGTCATGGCGATCTTCTGCCTGGCCACCAGCATCTCCGACCTGAAGGAGCGGCTGTCGAAGATCGTCTGCGCCTACACCTACGAGGGGAAGCCTGTTACGGCTGGCGACATCGGTGCTGCCGGTGCCATGACCGCGCTGCTCAAGGATGCCCTTGACCCGAACCTCGTTCAGACGCTGGAAAATAACCCCGCCATCATCCACGGCGGCCCCTTTGCCAACATTGCCCACGGCTGCAACAGCGTCATGGCCACCAAGCTCAGCCTCTCGCTGGCCGATTACGTCATCACGGAGGCTGGCTTCGGTGCGGACCTGGGTGCCGAGAAGTTCCTGGATATCAAGTGCCGCTATGCCGGCATCGCCCCCAGCGCCTGCGTGCTGGTGGCCACTGTCCGTGCCCTCAAGAGCCACGGCGGCGTTGCCAAGGCTGACCTGAGCCAGCCGAATCTCGAGGCTGTCAAGGCCGGTGCCTCCAACCTTGTGCGCCACATCGACAACCTGAAGAACGGCTTTGGCCTGCCTGTGGTGGTGGCCATCAATGCCTTCCCCACCGACACCCCGGAGGAGCAGGCATACGTTGAGCAGGTCTGCGCCGAGCAGGGCGTGCCCTGCGTCCTGAGCGAGGTGTTCGCAAAGGGCGGCGAGGGCGGCAAGGCTCTGGCCGAGAAGGTGCTGGAGGTCATGGAGGATCGTCCCATCCAGTACGTCTACCCGCTGGATATGCCCCTGAAGCAGAAGGTGGAAGCCATCGCCAAAAAGATCTACCGTGCCGATGGTGTGAAT
The DNA here is from genome assembly GCF_023347335.1 of Faecalibacterium sp. IP-3-29. Classification (NCBI taxonomy): domain Bacteria; kingdom Bacillati; phylum Bacillota; class Clostridia; order Eubacteriales; family Oscillospiraceae; genus Faecalibacterium; species Faecalibacterium sp. IP-3-29. The sequence continues at coordinate 778,993 of NZ_CP094471.1, forward strand.
TTCAGCGCCGCCGCTTCCAAGACGCTGGCCGAACTGACCGAACTGGGCTACGGCGACCTGCCGGTCTGCATCGCCAAGACCCAGTACAGTTTCAGCGATAACGCCAAGCTGACCGGTGCGCCCACCGGCTTTACCATGGAGGTGCGGGAAGTCCGCCTTGCCGCCGGTGCCGGTTTCGTGGTGGTCATCTGTGGCAACATTATGACCATGCCCGGCCTGCCCAAGAAGCCCGCCGCCGTCAATATCGACGTGGATGCCGAAGGCAAAATCACAGGGCTGTTCTGATTGAAAAAATATGAAGTCCCATGTCCGCACCGTTAAGGTGCTGGGTATGGGACTTTTTAGCTCAACAAATCGGAAGCGGTGGAGAAAAAGATGAAAGCTTACCACATGAGTCAGACACTACAAGTTGGGGATAAATTAAAAGCTGGATACAAGAGAAATGAAATTCGTTGTAGAGAGGTTATCAGCACATTAGAACAATCTGAACAGTGTCTCGAAACAACGATTGCGTCGATGAAATTGCAAGGTGATGAATGGCGTGAATATGTAAAATGGTGTGTTGAAGGAATCTTTGAATTTGTAAGAGAAACCGAATTTTCTTTTCTTCCAAGCCGTTTAAATTGCAGCTACTATTTCGACAATATTGAATATTATAAAGTGTTATATGAAGCTGGCTGGGCTCAGAAATCGGAAGAAGAGAGAGCGCAAATTCGACTTTTTGAGGTTGACCTTGAAGAAGAGAAACCTACAAAATATGATATGCTTCTTTTCGATGAAGCTTTTGATGTTATGTTGAACACAAAAAATATAAAGGGTGTAGTAGAATGCGCCCGAAAATATTTTTCTGGAGAATGTAGCAATAACCCTGTTTGGGAAATTATGAGTGACAAACCGGCGATAGCAACAAAAGATATAACGGAAATCTTACTTGATTGCCTTGGCCGGGTCAAACAATGAAAACATTTAGTTTTATTGTTTGGCAAATCAAAATACCATTCTATGAAATCCCTGTGTTAGGCCACTCTCCCTTTTCTATATACAAATCAACTATAAGATGTTATGCAGAAATTATTCTGAGGCTGAAAGTTTCCAGTGATCCGGAAGAATACAAAAACTCTATTATCACGATGTGGAGCATCAGCCAGAAACGCTTCCGTCGTCTTTTGCGTCAGAGTGAGATACTTTACAAAAAGGGATAAATGTGGTATCCTAAACATAGGATAAGAAAGGTATTTGAGGTGGTCAATTTCGTGGCAGCCACACGCCGATGGTAACGACAAGGGCTTAGGCTCTGAGAGATGCAGGAGAACGCCACGCCTGCCAAATACCAATCGATGGGGAACGGTTTAGATGCCGTTCCCCGTTCCTGTTTGTATGACAAAACCGCCCTTCCAGTTTGATGCCGGAAGGGCGGTTTTTCTATGTGAGTATTCAGCTTAAGCCGTCTGTTGGCCCACGGTGTGGGTGGCGAGATATTCCACCCAGGCGGGGTAGCCCTCGGGCTTGATGTGGATGCCGTCGGGTTGGGCGTACTCGGCTTTCAGGTCACCATTGTCATCGGCAAGGGCTTCCCACAGGTTCAGAAAAGCGCAGTTCTTTTCCAGCGCAATGGCAGCCAGCTCATTGTTGATCTCGCACAGCCGCTCTTTGTACAGGCCGGGATGGCTGTTGCGCACCTCGGGCCGGACAGGCGTAATGGACTGCACGTAGATCTGCGTGTTGGGCAAGGCCTGGGAGATCATATCCAGCATGAGCCGGTAGTAGGTGAGAAAGCTGGAATAATCCCCGTCCCGGTTGAGCACGTTGGTGCCCAGCAGGATATACAGCACCGGGGGCTGCCGGGCGGTCAGCACCTCCATGGGGACCTCGGTGCCGCCATCGGAGCGCTTGCAGGTGGTGCCATTGACCACAACGCTGGGGTTTGCGCCCCGGTAGGCGCAGAAAGAGGCCTCCGGCAGGCCGCTGGAATAGATCTGCATCCCCTGCGTCAGGCTGTCGCCCAGAAAACAGACGTTGGCAAAATAACTGCGGTCCACGGCGGTGGTGCGATCCAGCGCGGCCAGCCGGAAATCCATGGCGGTGGATCCGGCAGAGGTGGTCTGCACGGTCAGCCGCCGCGCGGGCGTGTAGCTGATGGTGTTCCACTCGCTGCTCTGCAGCTCCTGCTGGAAGATGGTCGGGCCCTGCACGGCGGCAGGGCTCTGCTCCCGGTGGAGGCGCTTCCACAGCAGGCCTACGGCGCTGAGCAGGATGAGCAGCACCAGCAGCCCGGCAACGGCAAAATTCCTGCGCCAGCGCTTGCGCAGGATGCGGCGGCGGTATTCCTGATAATCGGCCATAAAAACACCCGGCTTTCTTTGTGTTCGTTACCCTCATTATACAGCACCCGGCGGGGCCGTGCAAGTGGGCCGTGCTACTTTACGGCGACAGATGCTTTGTGGTATAATCATCATGGTTTAGTATGAAATAAAGCCCTCTCAGTCTCGCTTACGCTCGCCAGCTCCCCCAAAGGGGGAGCCAATGCATCTGACAGATATAGAATGCAGATTTGCTGTATTTCAGATTGAGGCAGGATTGCCTCTCCCTTCGGGAGAGGTGGCATTGCAAAGCAATGACGGAGAGGGTTGATGAAAGCAGGAATCAAGATTTATGCTGCAAAACCCTGAATTGCATTATCTGGACAACGCCGCCACCACCATCGTGGCCCCGGAAGTGGCGGATGTCATCAACAAGGCCATGCGGGAGCACTGGGCCAACCCGTCCAGCCTGTATGCCCCCGGTGCCCGGAGCGAGGAAGCACTGAACGCCGCCCGCGCCGCCGTGGCCCGCACCCTGGGCTGCAAGAGCCGGGAGCTCTATTTTACCTCCTGCGGCAGCGAGAGCAACAACATGGCCCTGCTGGGCGCGGCCCTGACCCGCAGGTTTGGCAAGGGCATCGTGGTGTCCGGCTTTGAGCACCCCAGCGTGCAGAAGCCGCTGGAGCGTCTGGCCGCCATGGGCTATGATGTGACCGTGGTGGACCCCGGCCCGGACGGCACGCTGGACATCGACCGGATGCTGGACCATGTGGACAAAAACACCATCCTTGTGGCCTGCATGATGGTCAACAATGAGGTCGGCACCCGGAACGATGTGGAACGCCTGGCCGCCGAGGTCAAGCGCCGCAACAGCCGCACCATCGTCCATGTAGATGCCGTGCAGGCCTGGATGCGGGTGCCCATCAAGCTGGCGAACATCGACACGCTGGCTGTCAGCGGCCACAAGATCCACGCACCCAAGGGCATTGGTGCGCTCTACCTGAGCGACAGCCTGTATCAGGCGTTCCAGGCTCCCTATCTGGGCGGTGAGCAGGAGCGGGAGAAGCGCCCCGGCACCGAGAACCTGCCCTATGCGCTGGGCCTTGCTGCCGCGGCCACCCGCCTGAACAAGACCATGAAGAGCCGGGATGCTGCTGTGCGCGCCCTGAACCTGCGCCTGCGGGAAGGGCTGAAAGCCTTCCCGGAGGTGGTCATCAACAGCCCGGACAATGCGGTGCCCGAGGTGCTGAACTTCAGCGAGAACTGCATCAAGAGCGAGACCATGCTGGCCCATCTGGCACAGCAGCAGGTCTATGTCTCCTCGGCCAGTGCCTGCGGCCGGGGGCAGCCCAGCCATACCCTTGCCGCCATGGGCAGGGACCCGCTGGCCATTGATACGGCCATCCGCGTGTCCTTCTGTGCGGACAACACCCCCGAGGATGTGGACGCGTTCCTCAACGCCTTTGAGGACGGAATGAAGCATTTGCAGAGAATCAAAAAGTAAAAAAGGAAAGCATCCTCACCCTCTCAGGCCGCTCCGCGTCCAGCTCCCCCAAAGGGGGAGCTCTTGACAAAACCGGAAACTTTGCGTGGAATGCCAAGGCCTCCCACTTTGGGGGAGGTGGCAGCGCGTCAGCGCTGACGGAGAGGGTGAGCCAGCTATAATTAAGGAGAACTCTATGCGTGAAATTATTATGGGCTATCAGGGCGAGATGTCCCTGAAGGGCCTGAACCGCAACCAGTTTGAGTCGGCCATGATGAAGATCCTGCGCTACCGGCTCAAGACCGTGGGCAAGTTCAAGGTGTACTGCACCCAGTCTACCTTTTATATGGAGCCCGAGGAAGAAGACGTGGACATGGATCTGGCCTTTGACCGGGTGCGCACCGTGTTTGGTCTGGCAGCGCTGAGCCGTGCCGTGGTCTGCGAAAAGGACTTTGATACCATCTGCCGGACTGCGGAGGAGTATCTGGGCGACAGCCTGCACGGCATCAAGACCTTCAAGGTGGAGGCCCGCCGTTCGGATAAGACCTACCCCATGACCAGCCCTGAGTTGATGCGGGAGCTGGGCGCTTACCTGCTGGGGCTGCACAACTACCTGCGGGTGGATGTGAAGAACCCCCAGTTCAAGGTCATTGTGGAGATTCGCGATTACGGCGCGTATATTCACGGCCCGAAAATACCCGGAGAGGGTGGCCTGCCCGTGGGTACCTCCGGCCGTGCCCTGAATATGCTCTCCGGCGGCATCGACAGCCCGGTGGCCGCTTACCGGATGGCAAAGCGCGGTCTGGCCCTGGATCACATCCATTTTGCGTCCCCTCCGTATACTTCTGAGCGCGCAAAACTGAAAGTTAAAGCTCTGGCCCAGAAGATCACCCCTTATACCGGCAGCTCCAACCTGTTTGTGGTGCCCTACACAAAGCCCCAGGAGTATATCCGGGACAATGCCCCCGATGTGCTGTTCACGGTGCTGATGCGCCGCAGCATGATGCGCATTGCCAATCGTATTGCCATCAGACAGGGCTGCGAGGCCCTCATCACTGGTGAGAGTCTGGCTCAGGTGGCAAGCCAGACCGTCAAGGCCCTGCAGTGCACCGATGCCGCCCAGGATCTGCCCATCCTGCGCCCGCTGATCGGCATGGACAAGACCGAGATCATCGAGACCTCCCGCCACATTGGCACCTACGAGACCAGCATCCTGCCCTATGAGGACTGCTGCACCATCTTCACCCCGCCGCACCCGAAGATCCGCCCCGAGCTGGCAGAGATCCTGGAGGCAGAAGCCGCCATGCCCGGTCTGGCAGAGCTGGAGGCCGAAGCTGCAGAGAACACCGAGCGGATCCGCATCCGCATTACGGACGAGATCGAGTTTGAGGGGTGAGCGGCATGACAGCGGAGATCATCAGTGTGGGCACCGAGCTGCTGCTCGGCAACATCCTCAACACCAATGCCCAGTACCTGAGCCGGGAGCTTGCTGAGCTGGGCATTACGGTCCAGCGGGAGAGCACCATCGGCGACAATCAGGGGCGGCTGGCGGACTTTGTCAACGAGGCAAAGAACCGCTGTGACCTGCTGGTGTTCACCGGCGGTCTGGGCCCCACGGCAGACGACCTGACCAAGGAGACCGTTGCCGCCTGCTATGGCGATACGCTGGTCTTTGACGAGAGCGAGTGGGAGAAGATCACCGGTTATTTTGCCCGCTCCGGCCGGGTGACCACCCCCAACAACCGCAAGCAGGCTATGGTGCCCGTAAAGGGGCATAAGATCATCAACCACCACGGCACCGCCCCCGGTGCATGGTTTGAGCAGGAGGGCCGCTGTGCTGTCCTGATGCCGGGCGTGCCCAGCGAGATGAAGGCCATGTGGAACGAGAGCGTCCGCCCCCTGCTGATGAAGCGCCAGAACTGCACCCTGCACTCTGTCACCCTGCGGGTGCTGGGCGGCGAGAGCAGCCTGGAATATCAGGTGCGTGATCTGCTGGAAAACGCCAACCCGACTGCTGCAATCTACTGTAAGACCGGTGAGTGCGAGATCCGCATCACCGCCCGGGCTGCTTCCGATGCGGAAGGCGAAAAAATGTGCCGGGAATATGCCAAAAAGTTCTATGATCTGCTGGGCGATGCGGTGTATGATGAGGATGTGGCCGGGCTGGAGGAGACACTGGTGCGCACCTTAAAGGAAAAGGGGCTCACCCTCTCCACCGCCGAGAGCTGCACCGGCGGGCTGATCGCACAGCGTATCACCTCGGTGCCGGGCTCCAGTGAAGTGTTCGGCTACGGCTTTGTGACCTATTGGGAGGCTGCCAAGGCCAGGCTGGTGGGCGTGGAACCGGATGTCATTGCAAAGTACAATGTGGTGTCGGCCCCCGTGGCCGCCCAGATGGCGCTGGGGGCCGCGCAGGCCGCCGGTGCTGAGATTGGCATCAGCGTGACCGGCGTGGCCGGGCCGACCGGTGGAGATGCCCTCCGCCCGGTGGGCACGGTGTATCTGGGCGCGGCCCGGGGCGAGACGGTGTATGTAAAAAAGCTGTCCGTCTCCCGGCCCGACCGTGCATTGGTGCGTGCCCGTGCCGCGCAGGCCGCCCTGGAGCTGGCCCTGCGGCTGGCACAGGGAAAAGTTCCTGCAGGCACAGAGCCCCTTGCCCGGGACGCACAGCACAGCGCCGAAGCGCTGGACAAGCTGAACGAGGTGTTCCTGGGCCACTAAAAGGCAGGGGGAATGCAGGTTGACACAGCAACAGGAGACCGGGTGTGTGCTGCGGTTGTTCGGTGCGCAGTCCACAGCGGTGGGCAAAACGGTGGAAAACTTTCCGCCCCAGTGGCGGGCCGCAGCCCGGTGGAAGAGCCGGGGCGCGGAAACGCTGGTGGCCCTGCAGGCGCAGAGCCCTTCCGGGCTGAAAAAGGCCGCGCAGGCCCTGCGGCAGGCGTTTTCGGCAGACCTGTACGGGGCAGGAGAGACCACTCTGCCTGCCGCCGTGGTGGAGGCGCTGGAACGGCACGATAAGCTGCTCATCTGTGCGGATGCTGCCGCCGGTGCCCTGCTGGAAGCCCGGCTCGAGAACCTGCCCGGGGCCGAGAAGGTCTTTGATTTTGGCGCGGTGAGCTATGCCAACCCCAAGACCGGCCCGCTGATCGAAAAGCGTGCCCGTGCCCGCCTGCCCAAAGACTGCACCGACCCGCTCCGGCAGGCGCTGGCCCGGGCTCAGGCTGCCCGCCGCGTGGTGGGGGCAGATCTCTCCGCCGCCTGTGCCGAGCGGGAAAGTGACTGTGTGCTGGTGCTCAGCTGCAGGAAGGGCTGCTTTCTGCGCACCGTCCCGGCGGGGGAGAACCCCGCTCTCTGGCTGCTGGATATCATCCGGCGCACGGCGGCAAACAAGCCTCAGGCTGAGGGGACAGGCTTCCTGCCTGCCCGCAGGGCTGCAAAGAAGGATGTTCTGCCCAGCCCCCAGCCCAGGCGGCATCCCCTGCGCCGGGTGTGCATGACGCTGCTGGTGCTGGCTCTGCTGGCGGCTCTCGCCGCGGTGGGGGCGTGGAAATATACCAACGGCAATTTCTACGCCCTGCCGGAACAGCTGCGCGCTCTGCTGACGGAGCACGTTCCCCGCCCGGGGGCGACATTGGTATAGGACCGACCCTCTCCGTCATTGCTGCGCAATGCCGGAGAGGGTCTTTTTTTCTAAATTAACAGAAAGTTCACCCAAAAAACGGATAAAATCTATCCATCGGGTTTGACGGGTTTTCAGCTTTGGTGTATCATATAAACAGTATGTGGTTTTTCCGCTGTTGGGCGGCCTGCCGCCCCGATTTTTGATAGATGAGGTGTAACAATGTCCCTTGCTGAAAAACTCTTTGGCAGCTTCTCTGACCGGGAGCTGAAAAAGATCAATCCCATTACCAAAAAGGTGCTGGCACTGGAAACAAAGTATCAGCCGATGTCCGATGCCGAGCTGCAGGCGCAGACCCCGGCCCTGAAAGAGCGGCTGGCAAACGGCGAGACGCTGGATGATATCCTGCCCGATGCCTTTGCTGTCTGCCGCGAAGCTGCCTGGCGTGTGCTGGGCATGAAGCACTTCCCTGTGCAGATCATGGGCGGCATTGCCCTGCACCGCGGCTCCATTGCCGAGATGCAGACCGGTGAAGGCAAGACCCTGGTGGCCACCCTGCCCGCCTACCTGAACGCCCTGACCGGCGAGGGCGTGCACATCGTCACCGTCAACGATTACCTGGCCAAGCGCGACAGCGAGTGGATGGGCAAGCTCTACCGCTGGCTGGGCCTGAATGTCGGCCTGATCGTGCAGGGCATCGATGGTGATGCCCGCCGCCGTGCCTACAACGCCGATATCACCTACGGCACCAACAATGAGTACGGCTTCGACTACCTGCGCGACAACATGGTGACCTATAAGGACAACATGGTGCAGCGCGGCCACGCCTTTGCCATCGTCGATGAGGTGGACTCCATCCTGATCGATGAGGCCCGCACCCCTCTGATCATCTCCGGCAAGGGCGAGGATTCCTCCAGCCTGTACACTCAGGTGGACCGCTTCGTCCGCACCCTGCACAAGAGTGTGGTGGTCGAGCTGGAAGATAAGGTGGAGACCGATGAGCAGACCGACGGCGATTATGTCGTGGACGAAAAGCACAAGACCTGCACCCTGACTGCCAAGGGCATCCAGAAGGCCGAGGAATACTTCAAGGTCGAGAACCTGGCCGCTGCTGAGAATATGACCCTGGCCCACCACATCGATCAGGCCATCAAGGCTTACGGCGTGATGCAGAAGGATATCGACTATGTCGTGAAGAACGGCGAGGTCATCATTGTGGATGAGTTCACCGGCCGCCTGATGATCGGCCGCCGCTACAACGAGGGCCTGCATCAGGCCATTGAGGCCAAGGAGGGCGTGAAGATCGCCGCCGAGAGCAAGACGTTGGCGACCATCACCTTCCAGAACTACTTCCGCATGTACAAGAAGCTGTCCGGCATGACCGGTACCGCCAAGACGGAAGCCACCGAGTTCACCGAGATCTACGGCCTGAACATCGTCACCGTGCCCACCAACCGCCCCAACATCCGCAAGGATTACCCGGACGCGGTCTACAAGACCGTCAACGGCAAGTACAAGGCTGTCATTGAGCAGGTGCTGGAATGCCACAAGAACGGCCAGCCGGTTCTGGTGGGTACCGTCAGCGTGGAAAAGAGCGAGACGCTGGCCAAAATGCTGCAGAAGTACACCCGCGATTTCAATGTCCTGAACGCCAAGAACCACGAGCGCGAGGCTGAGATCGTGGCGCAGGCCGGCAAAAAGGGTGCCATCACCATTGCCACCAACATGGCAGGCCGTGGTACTGATATCATGCTGGGCGGCAACGCCGAGTTCATGGCCAAGGCCCAGATGCGCAGGGAACACTTCTGTGAGAACCTGCTCGACCCCGAAAAACCGCAGGATGCTGACCCGAATGCGGTGGAGCTCCTGCTGACCGAGGCCGATGGCCACGGCGACACCAACGATGAAAAGATCCTGGCGGTGCGGAAACGGTTTGAGGAGCTGTATGCCCAGTACAAGCCGGCCATCAGCGCAGAGGCAGAGGAAGTACGCAAGGCCGGTGGTCTGTTCATCATCGGTACGGAGCGGCACGAGAGCCGCCGCATCGATAACCAGCTGCGCGGCCGTGCAGGCCGTCAGGGCGACCCCGGCGCGTCCCGCTTCTACCTGAGCCTGGAAGATGACCTGATGCGCCTGTTCGGCGGTGACCGCGTTTCCAGCCTGATGGATACCCTCAAGCTGGACGAGGATACCCCCATTGAGAACCGGATGATCACCAGCACGCTGGAGAGCGCCCAGAAAAAGCTGGAGGGCCGGAACTTTGAGATCCGTAAGAACGTGCTGAAGTACGACGACGTGATGAACCAGCAGCGCGAGATCATCTATGGCCAGCGCCGCAAGGTGCTGGACGGTGAGGATATCAGCACCGAGATGCACAACATGCTGCGGGAGAACATCGATTCCAGCTGCAAGCAGTTCCTGGCTGGAGATGTGAAGGACGAATGGGACTTTGGTGCCCTGCGCCGCCACTATCAGGGCTGGCTGACCACCGATGCCGACTTCCACTACACTGTGGCCGATTACGACAGCCTCTCCCAGAAGGGCATCGCCGATCTGCTCTATGACCGCGGAATGCAGATCCTGCAGGCCAAGGAGGTGCGGTACGGCGCACCGGTCATGCGTGAGCTGGAGCGCATCTGCCTGCTCAAGTGCGTGGACCGGATGTGGATGGATCACATCGACAACATGGATCAGCTGCGGCAGGGCATCGCCCTCCGCGGCTACGGCCAGAAGGACCCCGTGGTGGAGTACCGCATCGAGGGCTTTGACATGTTCGACCAGATGGTGGATTCCATCCGGGAGTCCAGCATCAAGATGCTGCTGACCATCGAGGTGCGGCAGGCCGGTGCAGCCCCCAAACGGGAGCAGGTGGCCAAGCCCACCGGTGAGGGCTTTGTGCCCGGCAACGGCGCACCCGGTGTCAAGGGTGCCCCCAAGGGTCAGCCTGTCCGGGTCATCAAGATCGGCCGCAATGACCCCTGCCCCTGCGGCAGCGGCCTCAAGTGGAAAAAGTGCACCTGCGCCCAGTATCACCCCGAAGGAAGCAACGGCGGGGAAAACTGAGTTGGTAACTAAAAATAGTTGCAAATAAAGAAAAACGTGCTATACTGGAAGTAGGATGAGGATATGGGGCAGAAAGAAAAGCTGATCGAGCGGCTGAAAGCCAAGCCAAAGACTTTTACCTTTGATGATGCCGAAAGCCTGCTGCGATATTTTGGGTATGAGCGCTCCAACAAGGGCCGTACCAGCGGTTCCCGCATTGTGTTCGTATCGGAACAGTATCCACCGATCTTGATGCATAAACCCCATCCCCGAAAAGAACTGCTGGAATATCAGGTCAAGCAATTGATTCAAATTCTGGAACAGGAGGGACTTCTGTGAATAACACGATGGAGTACAAGGGCTATGTTGGCAGTGTGGAGTTCTCGGAGGAAGATGGCCTGTTTTATGGCAAGGTCATGGGGATCCGGGCTCTGATCTCTTATGAGGGCAGTACCGCTGCAGAGCTGGTAAATGATTTCCACGGTGCAGTGGATGATTATCTGGCATTGTGCGAGGAAAACCACACCGAACCGGAACGTGCCTATAAGGGGAGCTTCAATGTCCGCATTTCCCCGGAATTGCACAAGCAGGCGGTCATTTTTGCAATGGCCCACAATATGAGTCTGAACAGTCTGGTGGAAAATTCCATTGAACAGGCTGTCCATGCAGGCTGAAAATCAAACAGAACGGGAGCTGACTGATATGTTGACTGCAAAAGAACTGCTGGGCCGTGCCCAGGCGCTGGAACCCCAGCTGGTGGAGTGGCGGCGCACCCTGCACCGTCACCCGGAGGTGGGCTTTGATCTGACCCAGACCAAGGCACTGGTGAAAAAGGCCCTGACCGACATGGGCTACGAGCCCAAGGATTGCGGCAAGGCCGGTGTCATTGCGCTGGCAGGCGGCAAAAAGCCCGGCAAGACCATCCTGCTGCGGGGCGATATGGATGCCCTGCCCATTCAGGAGGAATCCGGTGTGGATTACGCTTCCGAGGTGCCGGGCAAGATGCACGGCTGCGGCCACGATATGCACACGGCAATGATGCTGGGTGCTGCCCAGCTGCTCAAGGAGCACGAGGATGAGATCGAGGGCACCGTCAAGCTGGAGTTCCAGCCCGCCGAGGAGATCTTCCAGGGCTCCCCTGATATGATCGCCAACGGCCTGCTGGAAAACCCCAGCGTGGATGCGGCAGTCATGTTCCATGTGCTGGGCGGAATGCCCATTCCCGCCGGTGTGGTGCTGGTGCCTGCCTGCGGCGGCATCACCATGGCAAGCTGTGAGCAGTATCACATCATCGTCCACGGCAAGGGCGGCCACGGTTCCATGCCGGAAAAGTGCATCGACCCCATCACGGCGGCGGCGCACATCCACATTGCCCTGCAGGAGATCAACAGCCGGGAGCTGGATGCCCACAGCTTTGGCGTGTTCACCACCGGCCGCTTCCAGGCAGGCGCGGCCTCCAATGTCATCCCGGACAGCGCGGAGATGTGGGGCACCATCCGCACCACCGACCCCGAGGGCGCGGTGACGGAGCTGCTGCACAAGCGGATGACCGAGATCGTGCAGGGGGTGGCCACGGCCTACCGCTGCACCGCCGAGATCACCTTCAGTGATTACTGCCCCTGCATGGTGGTGGACAAGGAGCTTGCCGGCAACGCCCTGACCTATATGGGTGAGCTGCTGGGCAAGGGTGCAATGGATATGACCCCGATGACCGGCGGCAAGCCCGGCGGCGGCAGCGAGGATTTCGCGTTCGTCAGCCATGAGGTGCCCACCGTGAGCATGTTCCTGACGGCGGGCAACGCCAACGAGGGCTACACCTACGGCCAGCATCACCCCAAGGTGAAGTTTGATGACAGTGTCCTCTTTGAGGGTAGCGCGGCCTATGCCTATATGGCTCTGCGCTGGCTGCAGGAGCACAAGTAATCGGATAAAAACAAAGACCTCCTCTGGAAAACGGCCAGAGGAGGTCTTTCTATATTATGGGCAAAAAGGCCGAGCAACGGAAAAGCCTTTGCCTTATAAATCTGTCTTGTCTGCCTGCTCGATCAGGCTTCCAGGAACACTTTGCGCAGGGAGGTGTTGGTCTCCACGATCTTCACCAGCAGCACGCCCAGCACGGTGCAGCTGATGAGCTCACCGATACCGACGGAGATGCCGTTGGTGATGCAGGCCAGCCACAGCGGAGCGGAGGAAGAAGGATCGGGGAACATGACGGCGATCTCAATGCCGATGATGACAGCATTGAAGAGCACGGGCGGCAGGGAAGGCACGATGGCCAGACCCTTGAAGCGGACGTTCCGCAGTTTGTAAGTCACAACACAGGCCAGCAGGGTGGCCAGGGTGCCAAAGATAACGTCTACGATGGTGGAGCCCAGCAGGTTTGCCAGGAAGCAGCCCAGTACTACGCCCACGATGTACTCGGCACCGAACACGGGCAGCAGGCAGAGGGCCTCGGCAACACGCACCTGCACCGCACCGTAGGAGAACGGCTGCAGCGCCATGCAGAGCACCACATAGAGAGCTGCGACCACAGCGCAGCGGGCCAGTTTGCGGACAGTAAAATTCTGATTCATAACAATACTCCGGCGGATGAATTTTGACCGCACAGGGACCGCCAGCCCTATGGGTTTTGCCCGGCATGGTTCGAGACACGCCGGGGAGCCTAAAATCCTAAGTTGCTCTTTCAGGTTGCCGCGTAAAAGCACAGCAAAAGGGAGTATAGCATAAATTGCCGCAAAATGCAACGGCCTGCAAACAAAAAAGAACTGCCGCGGCGGGCAGTTCTCAGAAAAAACTCAGCGTGCGTGGCCAACATAGACCAGAGCAATGGTGTCGGGGCCGGTGTTGGCGGAAACAACGCCGCCCAGCGGGAAGGTGATGAGCGGGTCTTTGCCGAACGCCTTGCGGCAGGCCTTGATCAGATCATCCTTCTGGGGAATGTTGGTGTGGCCGATCATATAATCAAAGTCCTCCACACCCTCGCTGCGCTTTTTGGCCAGTTCCACCATGGCGGGCACGACCTTGTCATCGCCGCGCACCTTGGCCTCCACTTTGGTCTTTCCATCGATCAGGGTGATGATGGGGCGGATGCCCATCAGCTCGCCCATGACAGCGGCGGCGGCAGAGATGCGGCCGCTCTTCTTCATCTGCTTCAGGCTGTAGGGTCCGAGGATGATCTCCATCTTGTCCATCTGGGTCTCGAACTCCTGAATGACGTGGCTGATCTCCGCGCCGTTCTGCAGTTTGCGTGCCATCTCGCAGACATACCAGCCAAAGGGCATGGAGTAGGTGTGCGGGTCCAGCAGATGGATCCGCAGGTGGTGCTCCGGGCGCTCCTCCCGCAGCATCCCCTGAGCCATCACGGCGTTGTTGTAGGTGGAGGAGCCGCTGCGGTTGATGGGTACATGGATCACATCGGTGTAGCCCTCGTCCACATACTGGCAGTACTTTTCGCAGAACTGGATGGGGGTGATGGCAGCCGTGGAGGGAATGCCCTTGGCGGTGCGCATCTTTTCGTAGAACTCCTCATTGGTGCAGCTCTCACGCTCGATATAGTCTACATCATCCAGCAGGATGTGAAAGCTCATAATATCAATGCCGTACTTCTCGGCCAGCTCCTGCGGGATATCGCAGGAGGAATCGGTCAGGATCGCGATCTTGCTCATAATGTCCCTCATTTCCATTCATATTCTCGCAGGCGGCCATGATCCAGCAGCTCCGGGAAATCCCACTGGCGCAGGACCTCATACACACCCACAGCCACGCTGTTGGACAGATTCAGACTGCGGCAGGTATCCCGCATGGGCATCCGGATGCAATGCTCCTGATTGGCCGCCAGCAATGCCTCGGGCAGGCCGGCATCCTCCCGCCCGAACACGAGATAGGCCCCGTCCGGGTACTGGATGTCGGTGTAGCGCTGAGGTGCTTTGGTGGTAAAGTAGTAGAACGGGCCTTTGTTCCGGGCAAAGAAATCCTCCAGCCCATCATAGTAATTGATGTCGAGGTAGTGCCAGTAGTCCAGTCCGGCATGCTTGAGCTTTTTGTCATCGATGGCAAAGCCCATGGGCCCCACCAGATGCAGGCGGCAGGCCGTGCAGGCACAGGTGCGGGCCACGTTGCCGGTGTTCTGGGGGATGCGCGGCTCTACCAGAACGATGTTCAGGGTCGGTTTTTCGCTCATGGCGGCCTCCTCAGTCATTCCAGCTCACCGGGCAGAGCCGGGGCAGCAGGGGCTCGAACCAGACACCGTACCGGGTGTCCTGATCGGCGGGGGTCTGCTGAATGGCCAGCGAAACGAACTCGGCGGCGTTGTCGGCAGCGGCGCTCAGGGCGTTGCCCTGGATCAGCGAGCCAATGAGCACGGCACCGTACAGGTCGCCCGTGCCCGGGAAGCTGCGGCTGATGTGCAGTTTTTTGATGACGAAGCGCTCGCGGCCGGAGCCTGCGCAGCCGATGTACTTGCCCAGTGCGAGGCCGGTGACCACCGCGCTGGGGGCCAGCGTCAGCAGCTCGTCGGCCAGCGCCTGAGCGGAAGCGTCATCGAATGCGTCGGTCTGGGGCTCCCGCTCCAGCAGCAGGGCGGCCTCGGTGGCGTTGGGCAGGATCAGGTCTGCCCGGCGGCAGAGCCCGCGCATCCGGTCGATGAGAGCCGGGGTCACTGTGGAGTAGGCCTTGCCGTTGTCCCCCATCACAGGGTCCACCACCTTGCGGGCAGCGGGCCAGAGATCAAACGCCTTTTCGGCCAGCGCCACCTGCTCCTCGCCGCCTAAGTAGCCGGTGTAGATACAGTCAAACTCCACACCCAGCTCCCGGTAGTGCTTCAGAGCGGCCAGCCCGTAGGCGGCACCGTCCAGCCGTGCCGGTGTGCCCAGACCGCCCGTGTGGGTGGAGAACACCACAGTGGGCAGGGCCACAGGCTGGCAGCCCATAACGGACAGCACCGGCAGGATGACCGCCAGGCTGCACCGGCCCATGCCGGAGAGGTCGTGAATGCAGAGAATTTTTTTCGGTTCAGTCGGTTTCAACAAAAAGGATCCTCCTTTGCGCCATCCACGGGCCGCACAGGGCCCAGTTTCTCAGCGTATGATACAGTATACCACATTTTGCGGGACAAAAAAAGCGCATACCGGATTCTTTACAGGAAATACTAGCCACAGCGGCAAAAAATCACACAGTGGAAAGGAGAGAGCCACATGAAAAACACAAATCGTCAGCCTTCCTCCGGCAGTGTTCTGCTGGGCATGGCGGCAGGCGCGGCCCTGGGGGCCGTGGGCACCATGGCAATGGCACAGAACCAGCGGCAGGTCAAGCGCACCGCACGCAAGCTGGCCAAGGGCGCGGAACGCGCCATGAGCCAGCTGGATACCATGGTCACGGATCTCGTGGAGCGCAGGATGGACCTGTGAGGAAAAACAAAAAGGCAGAGCCCGCGGGCTCTGCCTTTTTGCTTGCCATTTACTTCTGGTTCCAGATACACATCCGGGCACTGGTGTTAATCTCACCCAGGACCTGCAGGTCCATCTGAATGTTGCAGGTCACAAGGACCGATTTGTTCACGTCGCTGCCGGTGAGCACCGAGGCGGGCAGGTTCTTGATGGTGAGCACCGCCGTGGCCTTGTTGAAATCACCGGTCAGGGTGCCGTCGTAGGTCACGTCACCGATGGTCAGGCCGGACAGATAACCGGTGACACCCAGCTTGGATACCTGCATGACCGGCAGGGTCAGGGTGTAAGTGCCGTTGGCCTGCCGGGTGAGGGTGGCGGTGCGGTTGGAATCGATGCCGCTGTTGGCCATGGATTCCTTATCGGAGCGTTCCTTCCAGAATTTCACACCGACATTCTGGCTGCTGGCGGCACCGGCACTGACAGCCAGCACCAACAGCAGCACCAGCGAGATCAGCGCTGCGCCGGAGCGTTTGAATGTATTTTTCATAAAGATCAACCTTTCCTGGCCGCGCGTGTGCGGCCTGCTCTGGTGTCCTGTTGGGGCAGAACACAGGGTTTGTCAACGCTAAAATATCACGCCAGCGATAACATGTCAATCTGCTTCGTGAGCTTTTCACAAAAAAGTTTCACTTATGAAATTAAAAGTAGAAAAAATATCCGCTCCCCTGTGCGGGAAGCGGATATTGTAAAACCTCTCAGGCTCTTTGCGCCAGATCCCGTAATAGGGGAGGCAAGCCGCAGGTGACGGAGAGATTACAGTTCAAAATTGGGGTCGTCCTTCAGAACGTGGATCTCGCTCATATAGGGGCTCTGCTCAGGGTCAGTGAAGGGAGCTTCCTTCATATACTTGTTCAGCTGGATGGCGGTGCGTGCGGGGTCGGCAATGGTGCCTGCGCCGCCGATGCAGCCGCCGGGGCAGCCCATGCCCTCCAGCAGGTAACCGTTGTACTTGCCGGCCTTGGCCAGCATCAGCAGCTTCTTGCAGTCGGCCAGACCCTGTGCGGATGCGATCTTGACCTCCATATCGGGGTGCCATTCCTTGATCTTGTTGGCAACGGCATTGGCAACGCCGCCGGACTGTGCAAAGCCGCGGCCTGCAGCAGAGGCGGAGCAGAGTGCTGCCTCGTTCTCATCCACTTCCAGCAGATCGATGTCCAGATCCTTGCCCTCGATGATACCGGCCAGCTCCTCAAAGGTCAGCACAAAGTCCACGTCAGAGCGGACGGTGCGGCGGGAAGCTTCCAGCTTCTTGGCGGCGCAGGGGCCGATGAAGCACATGCGGGCGGTGGGGTCTTTCTGCTTCATCATGCGGGCGGTGAACACCATGGGGGTCATGGTCATGGAGATGTTCTTGGCCAGAGCGGGGAAGGCGGTCTTTGCCATCATGCTCCATGCCGGGCAGCAGGAGGTGGCCATGAAGTCCAGCTTCCCGGGAACTTCCTCCAGGAAGTCGTGGGCCTCGTCCACGGTGCACAGGTCAGCACCGATGGCGACCTCCACGACATCGTAGAAGCCGATGGCCTTCAGGGCAGCCTTCAGCTTGCCGGTGGAAGCCAGAGAGGGGAACTGGTTGATAAAGGCGGGAGCGACCAGTGCATAGATGCGGTCGCCGCGGTTGAAGCCCTGGATCAGCTGATAGATCTGGCCCTTGTCGGCAATAGCGCCGAAGGGGCAGTTCACCAGACACTGACCGCAGGATACGCACTTGCTGTAATCGATCTCGGCACGGCCCAGCTCGTCAGAGTGGATCGCACCCATGCCGCAGGCAGCGGCGCAGGGACGCTCGGTCTTGACGATGGCGTTGTAGGGGCAGACAGTGGCACAGCGGCCGCACTTGATGCACTTTTCCTGATCGATGGTGGAACGGCCGCTCTCCCAGGTGATGGCCTTCTTGGGGCAGACTTCCATACAGGGGTGGGCCAGACAGCCCTGGCACAGGTCAGAGACCTTGACCAGCTTCTCGGGGCAGCGGTTGCAGGCGAACTTGATCACATTCACCAGCGGGGGATCATAGTACTTATCGGCAATGGAAGCATCCTCCAGGCCGGAGACCACACTGTTGTGCTCATCCATGCGGCGGGTGGGCAGGCCCATGGCCAGACGGACACGCTCCTCGACGATGGCACGCTCCAGGAAGATGTCCTTGCGCAGCTTGCCTTCCTCACCGGGGATGATGGTGTAGGGGATCTTGCGCATCAGGTGGTTGGCCTGCTCGCCCTTGACGTTGGCGTAAGCCATGCGGGCAACCTCGGTAAACACCTGACGGCGGATCTGAATGACTGTGGTATTGATTCCTCTAAAACTCATTCCAATCTCTCCTTGTTCAGAAACAGAAAACATCCCGTCCCACACTGGACTGCGGCAGACGGAATTTGCTTTGCTCCGGGCCGGCTGGTACCGCACCGCTGCAACCGGCGCTCCGACCCAGATATCCAATTTTATTTTAACATAAACGGGCCTGCGTGAAAAGAGAAAATTTCAAATATGTTAAAGAATTAGCAAATAGTACAGGACGCACAAGAATTAACGAACTTTTTTAGCAGAGTGCTGCACGGACGCGCTCGCCATCGTACTCGCCCAGCCTGACGTGAACGATCTCGCCGCTCTTGCAGCCGGGGGCAGAGACCACCACCGGGATGTACAGCCGGGTGTAGCCTGTGAACAGCGTCTCGGAGAGGGGCGTTTCCAGCAGGACCTCGTCCTCGGTGCCGACATGAGCGGCCAGTACCTCCCGGCGAACCTCCTCGGCCAGCGCGTTCATCTCGCGGCTGCGGGCCTGCTTCTCCCGCTCGTGCACCTGCGCCGGAAAATCATAGGCGGGGGTGCCGCTGCGGCGGGAGTAGGGGAACACATGGACCTTCAGGAAGCCGATCTTCTTGAGGAAGGCACAGCTTTCCTCAAAGTCGGCCTGGGTCTCACCGGGGAAGCCGCAGATGCAGTCGGTGGTAAAGCTGACAGGGCGCTCCCCATAGGCGGCGCGGATCTGATCCACCACCTGGGCGTACTGCTCCGCGGTGTAGACCCGGCGCATCCGGCGCAGGGTGGAGGTGCAGCCGCTCTGCAGGCTGAGGTGGAACTGGGGACAGAGCTTTTCCACCGCTGCCAGCCGGGTGATGAACTCCGGGGTCAGCATGTCGGGGTCCAGGCTGCCCAGACGGATCCGCTCGATGCCCTCCACCTGAGCGCATTTTTCCACCAGCTCCACCAGATTGGTCCCGGTGTCCAGACCGTAGCTGGGCAGGGAAATGGCGCTGAGTACGACCTCGCGGTAGCCGGAGGCGGCCAGCTGGCGCAGCTCCTTCAGGATGCTGTCCTCGGCGCGGCTGCGCACCGGGCCGCGGGCGCGGGGGATGACGCAGTAGGCACACTGGCGGTTGCAGCCATCCTCCACCTTGATAAAGGCGCGGGTGTGGGTCTCGAACCGCTCCACGGGCAGCTCCTCAAACAGTTCGCCCCGCTGGTGGGGTGTAACGGCAACGATGCGCTCGTGGCCGTCCAGCAGCTTGAGCACATTGTCCAGGATGGCCTTGCGGTCTCCGTTGCCGCAGACGAGATCAGCCTCCATGAACTGGGCAGCTTCCTCGGGGAAAGCCTGAGGATAGCAGCCGGTGAGCACGGTCACGGCACCGGGATTTTCGCGCTTGGCGCGGCGCAGCCACTTGCGGCTCTTCTGGTCGCCGAAGTTGGTCACGGTGCAGCTGTTCACCACAAAAACATCCGCTTCTTCGCCCTCCGGCACGATGGTGAAGCCAGCGCCCCGGAACATCTGCTCCAGCGCGCCGGTCTCGTTCAGGTTGACCTTGCAGCCAAGGGTATAAAAACAAACTCGCATAAAGATCCTCTCAGATAAACGGCCTCACCCTCTCCGTCAGCGCTGACGCGCTGCCACCTCTCCCGAAGGGCGAGGCTTTGGCAATCCATGCAAAGTTACTGGTTTTGTCAAAAGCTCTCCCTTTGGGAGAGCTGGACGCGAAGCGGCCTGAGAGGGTGAGCCAGCTAAAGTGTTTATAAACTCTCCTATTATAGCAGATTTTCCTCCCGTAGAAAAGGGCATTGACCCCTCTTTTTTTGCATAGAATGCAACCAGAGACTTTACGCGGGGAGGTACGAGGAATGGAACGGAGAAATTTGGCCCTGCTCTGCGCGGGGGTGCTCTGCTTCTGGCTGTTTGCGCTGGCTGTGGGTACGGCACAGGGGGCCGGGCTGCGGGTGGCCATTGGGGGAACGGGACCGGCAGTGCAGGCGGATGCCCCGGCAGTGCAGGCGGATGCCCCGGCGGTGCTGGCGGCGGCTCCGGCCAACAGCGGGCTGCAGCTGGAATGCCGGGCGGCAATCCTCATGGAGCCGGAGACAGGTCGTGTGCTCTACGAGAAAGCACCGGATGAGCGGATGCCCATTGCTTCCATCACCAAGCTGATGACCCTGCTGCTGACCTTTGAGGCCATCCGCGGTGGAAAACTGACCCTCGATACCCCCGTGCCGGTGAGCGAACACGCCTACCACATGGGCGGCAGCCAGATCTGGCTGGAGCCTGGGGAGCAGTTCACGCTGGATGAGATGCTGCGGGCCATCTGCGTTTCCTCAGCCAACGATGCCGCTGTGGCAGTGGCCGAGCTGGTGGGCGGCAGCGAGCCGGTGTTCGTGGAACAGATGAACGGCCGGGCGGCGGAGCTGGGGATGACCAACACCACCTTCCGGAACGCCTGCGGGCTGGACACCGAGGGCCATCTCTCCACGGCGCGGGATGTTGCCGTTCTGAGCCGGTACCTTCTCAATACCTGCCCGGAGCTGCTGCACTATACCGGCATCTGGACGGACAGCCTGCGGAACGGCCAGACCCAGCTGGTGAACACCAACAAGCTCCTGCGCCGGTACAGTGGCATCACCGGGCTCAAGACCGGCACCACCAG
The DNA here is from genome assembly GCF_023347335.1 of Faecalibacterium sp. IP-3-29. Lineage (NCBI taxonomy): Bacteria > Bacillati > Bacillota > Clostridia > Eubacteriales > Oscillospiraceae > Faecalibacterium > Faecalibacterium sp. IP-3-29. The sequence goes on from NZ_CP094471.1 coordinate 799,791, forward strand.
CGGAGCGGGGGTCTGCATCAGCGCCAGCGCCACCCGGGACGGCCTGACCCTGATCGCCGTGGTGCTGGGGTCGCCCTCCAGCGCCGACCGGTTCCACTCCGCCACCACCCTGCTGGACTACGGTTTTGCCAACTATGCCGCCGCCCCGCTGCCCACCCTGCCGGAGCGCCCGCTGGCGTTGGCCGTAAAGGGCAGCGCCGAGGACAGCGTGCCGCTGGATTACGCCGCCCTGCCCGAGACGATCCTGATAGAGAAGGGAACGGCCTCTGCCCTGCGGGCTGAGCTGACCCTGTCCGAGGCACTGGAGGCCCCCGTGGAAAAGGGGCAGACAGTGGGAAAGGTGAGCATTTTTCAGGATGATACCTTATTGAATGAATACGAAGTAAAAGCGGCCGCGGATGCCCCGCTGCTGACCTTTGGCGGCGCGCTGGAGCTGCTGTGGCAGTGCCTGCTGGGAGCATAGCGGGCAAAAGAAACACATCACCGAATAAAAGCGGTTAGCAGAAACAAAGCAGCGTTGGCGGGCCTGAACAAAAGATGTCAGGACAGCCAAAAGAACACTATTAAAATTGTATGAAATCCGGGGATTTTGGCCTTGACTTTGCACGATTGGAACGGTACACTTATACTAACAAAACCCTCAGGGAGCACGTCCCGTAAAAACGTTTGGAGGTTCTGATAGAATGAGCGTCGTTCTGAATACAAAGCACCTCTCCAGTTTTATCAACGAAGAGGAATATAAGGCCATTTATCCTCAGGTGGAAGCGGCTCACAACCAGCTGGAAGCCAAGAATGGCCCCGGCAATGATTTCCTGGGCTGGATGTACCTGCCCCGCGATTACGACAAGGAAGAGTTTGCCCGCATCAAGGAAGCTGCCAAGAAGATCCGTGAGGACTCCGAGGTGCTGGTGGTTGCCGGCATCGGTGGTAGCTATCTGGGTGCCCGCGCTGTGATCGAGGCCGTCAAGGGCCTGTACCACAACGAGCTGGAGGATGGCCCCAAGATCTACTTCTGCGGCAACAGCATCAGCCCCAGCTATCTGAATGATATCATTGCTCTGTGCAAGGGCAAGAAGTTCTCCATCAATGTCATCTCCAAGTCCGGTACCACCACCGAGACCAGCCTGGCGTTCCGTGTTCTGCGCAAGCTGCTGGAGGATGAGATGGGTGTTGAGGAAGCCAACAAGCGCATCTATGCCACCACTGACCGTGCCAAAGGCACCCTGAAGCAGCTGGCTGACGCGCAGGGCTGGCCCACCTTCGTGGTTCCTGACGATGTGGGCGGCCGCTACTCCGTTCTCTCCGCTGTGGGCCTGCTGCCCATCGCTGCCGCCGGAATCAGCATCGACGAGCTGATGAAGGGCGCAGCCGATGCCATGGAGCGCTTCTCCGTGCTGAGCCCGGACAACGACGCTTACAAGTATGCCGCCATCCGCAACATCCTGTACCGCAAGGGCAAGGCTGTTGAGATCCTGGAGTGCTACGAGCCCAACTTCACCCTGATGAACGAGTGGTATAAGCAGCTGTTCGGCGAGAGCGAGGGCAAGGACAACAAGGGCCTGTTCCCCGCAAGCTGCATCTTCTCCACCGACCTGCACTCCATGGGTCAGTTCATCCAGGAAGGCTCCCGCATCATGTTCGAGACCATCGTGGATGTGAAAAAGCCTGCGCAGGATCTGTTCATCGAAGAGCTGGAGGGCAACTTCGACGGCCTGAACTTCCTGGCAGACCAGAATATGAGCGTGGTCAACCGCAAGGCCATGGAGGGCACCATCCTTGCCCACACCGACGGCGGCGTGCCTGAGGTACTGATCGAGGTGGACGACCTGACTGCTTATAATGTAGGCTACCTCATCTACTTCTTCTGGCGTGCCTGTGCATGCAGCGGCTACCTGCTGAGCGTGAACCCCTTCAACCAGCCGGGTGTCGAGAGCTACAAGAAGAACATGTTCGCTCTGCTGGGCAAGCCGGGTTACGAGAACCTGACCGCCGAGCTGGAAGCAAAGTTGAAGTAAGCAGGAAACAAAAAATGATCTCCCGCCGCAAGGCGTGGAAAATACAGGAGGACAGAACTATGATTAAACTGATTGTTGGTACCAAGGGCTCCGGCAAGACCAAGGCAATGATCGACCAGATCAATGACGCGGTCAAGACCTCCAAGGGCAACGTCGTCGTCGTGGAAAAAGGCATGAAGCTGACTTACGACATCGCCCCCGCTGCACGTCTGATCGATCTGGATGAGTATAAGATCGCTGGCGGCGAGATGCTGTACGGCTTTGTTGCCGGCCTGATGGCAAGCAACTACGATATCACCGACCTGTACATCGACGGCATCCTGAAGGTGCTGGATCACGATATCAACCGTCTGGGCGCTGTGCTGGACGAGATGGCCGCCATTGCAGGCGATTCCGTCAAGGTCACTGTTACTGTCAGTGCTGACGAGGCTGCTCTGCCCCACGACGTGAAAAAGTACCTGTAATTTTCTGAACTGAGCGCATTCCAACGGGCAGGAAACCGGAAAATCAAAATTTTTTCGGTTTTCTGCCTGTTTTGGTGTTGACAAAGGTTGGCTTTGGCGCTATACTAACAAAGCAGCCTTTTATGAGGTGTACTATGCAATTTGACCTGAGAAAGTTTATCGCAACCGGCACACAGCCTTACCATGCAGAGTTTCCCTGTGATTTGTCTGCACGGGACTTTGCCGGTGCAAGGATCGAACAGCCCGTGATGGCCAGCTTTACCGCTGAGCCGGACGGCGACGAGGTCCGGATGACACTGCGGGCAAAAGCATTGGTGCACGGAGAGTGCGCCCGCTGTCTGGACCCGGTTGAGCGGGAAGAGACAGTTGAAGCGGAGTGGACAGCAAAGGAGCGGGATCTGGATGACCCGGATTTCGAGCTTCCGCTGGACGAAAAAGGACATCTGGATGCGGATGAATGGCTTGCCCAGGAGTTTATGTTCCAGATCCCCACGGTGCTGCTTTGCAGCGCCGACTGCCCGGGGTTATGCCCCCGGTGCGGCAAGAAGAGGGCAGATTGTACCTGCCCGCCGGAGGAAGACAAAGCCGCTCCTGTTGACGCAAGGCTCGCGATCCTCAAATCACTGCTGAACTGAGAAACCCATCAAGGAGGTGCAAAAATATGGCAGTACCTAAGAGACATCTTTCCAAGGCCCGCCGCGACAAGCGTCGCAGCAATGTTTGGAAGCTGGAGGCCCCCGCACTGGTCAAGTGCAGCAACTGCGGCTCTCTGAAGCTCCCCCACCAGGCATGTGGCAACTGCGGTTACTACAAGGGCGAGGAAGTCATCAAGAAGGCCTAATTTGCGCAAAATTGGTGGCACATTGGTGTTATGTTGAGAAGGGGATGGCGCAATGCCTTCCCCTTCTTTCTTTGTCTGGAGGTGAAATGCAATGGCGATCAAGATCGACCGCATCGACGCGGGCAGTGAAGCCGAGGCGCTGGGCCTGCAGCCCGGCGATGAGCTGCTGAGCGTGGACGAAAATGAGCTGAACGATACGCTGGACTATGATTTTTATACCGACAGCAGCAGCTTTCACCTGAAGGCAAAGGTTGCCGACGGCATCCGGGAGTGGGATGTCCGGCGCGCGGAGCGCGGCCCCTTTGGCTGCGATTTCTCCACCTATCTGGGCGACCAGAAGCATTCCTGCTCCAACCACTGCATGTTCTGCTTCATCGACCAGCTGCCCCCCGGTATGCGTGAGAGCCTGTATTTCAAGGATGATGACGAGCGGCTGAGCTTTCTGTTCGGCAACTACATCACCATGACCAATATGCAGGATCACGAGATCGACCGCATCATCAAGATGCACATCTCGCCCATCAACATCTCGGTGCACACCACCAACCCCCAGCTCCGTGTCCGGATGCTGGCCAACAAGCGGGGCGGCGAGGTTCTCAAGTACCTGCCCCGTCTGGTGGAGGGCGGCATCGCCGTCAACTGTCAGCTTGTGCTCTGCCGGGGCATCAACGATGGCGAAGAGCTTCGCCGCACCCTGGGCGACCTGCTGGAGTTGACCCCTATGGTGCAGAGCATTGCCGCTGTGCCCTGCGGTGTGACGGATTACCGCCAGAATCTGTTTAAGCAGACCCCCTATGATGCCGAGACCAGCGCCGCTGTCATCGACATTATGGAGGAGTTTGGCGATGAGTGCAAGCGCCGCCACGGCAAGCGCATCATCTACCCCAGCGATGAGTGGTATCTCAAGGCGGGGCGGCCCATCCCCCCGGCGGAGTTCTATGAGGACTTTGACCAGCTGGAAAACGGCGTGGGCATGATGCGCCTGTTCGAGGATGAATTCCGGGCAGAGCTGGACAGGCCCCACCGCATCTACGGCACCAAGCAAATCGATGTGGTCACCGGTACCATGGCAGGCCCCCTCATCACTGAGCTGATGGACGAGCTCCACCGCCAGTACCCCATGATCGATGTAAAAGTTCACGTTGTCAAGAATAATTTCTTTGGCGGCAACGTGGGCGTGGCGGGGCTTGTTACCGCCACCGATATCATTGCCCAGTGTGAGGGAAAGCTGGAAAGCGGCACCCTGGGCATCCCCGCTGTCATGCTGCGGGAAGAAAAAGATACGTTCCTCGATGATATGACCATTGCCCAGCTGGGCGAACGGCTGGGGGTCAAGGTCGAGGTGCTGCCGGTGGGCGGCGGCGATGAGGCAAAAGCCCTGCTCCGCACCGGCCTGCATATTTCGAGAAGAAGAGCATAACGAAAGGAGGAACCCCCTATGAGCAAACCCATCGTAGCAGTGGTTGGCCGCCCCAACGTGGGCAAGTCCACCCTGTTCAATAAGCTCTGCGGCCAGCGTCTGGCCATCGTGGAGGATACCCCGGGCATCACCCGCGACCGCATTTTTGCAAACTGCGAGTGGAGCGGCCACGAGTTCATGCTGGTGGACACCGGCGGCATCGAGCCCAAGGCGACCGAGGGCATTCTGGCCCACATGCGTGAGCAGGCAGAGATCGCCATTGACACCGCTGACTGCATCATCATGGTGGTGGATGTCCGCGACGGCCTGACCGCCGTCGACGAGGAAGTGGCCCACATGCTGCGCCGCAGCCATAAACCCATCATCCTGGCTGTCAACAAGTGCGATAAGACCGGCGAGGCCCCCATGGAGCTCTACGAGTTCTATAACCTGGGCTTTGACGAGGTGCTGCCCATCTCGTCCGTGCACGGTCACGGCACCGGCGACCTGCTGGACGCTGTCTGCGCCCACCTCGATTTCAGCGAGACCGTGGTGGAGGAGGATCGCATCCCCGTTGCCATCATCGGCCGCCCCAACGTGGGCAAATCCAGCCTGACCAACCGCATCCTGGGCGAGAACCGGATGATCGTTGCCAATGAGGCCGGCACCACCCGTGATGCCATTGACACCCCCGTGGATAACGCCTACGGCAAGTTCATCTTTACCGATACTGCCGGTCTGCGCAAGCGCAGCAACATCTCTGACGGCCTTGAGCGCTATATGGTCGTGCGTGCACTGGCCGCTGTGGAGCGCAGCCGCGTGGCCCTGATCCTGGTGGATGCCACCGTCGGCTTTACCGAGCAGGACAGCAAGGTGGCCGGTTATGCCCACGAGCAGGGCAAGGCCTGCATCATCGTTGTCAACAAGTGGGACGCTGTGGAGGGCAAGGAGACCAACACCATGGAGCATCAGCGCCGGGATTACGCCGATTGCTTCAGCTTCATGGGGTATGCGCCCATCATCTTCATTTCGGCTCAGACCGGCTATAACGTGAACAAGCTGATGCAGCTGATCCGTGACGTGGATGCCCAGAACGGTGCCCGCGTGCCCACCGGTGTCCTGAACGAGATGCTGGCCCGCGCTACCGCCCGGATGCAGCCGCCCAGTGACAAGGGCCGCCGCCTGAAGATCTTCTACCTGACCCAGGCTTCCACCCGTCCCCCGACGTTCGTGGCCTTCGTCAACTCCAAGCAGCTGTTCCATTTCAGCTATCAGCGGTATCTGATCAACCAGATCCGGGAGAACTTTGGTCTGGAACACACGCCCATCCGCCTGGTGATCCGTGAGCGCGGCACAGGCAGCGTCGGCGCAAAAGATGTGTAACAGGGGAGGCGGCTGTTGATGATGACCTTCTTCATCGTTCTGGCTGCCGCTGCGCAGGCTTACCTGCTGGGCAGCGTGGACACCGGCATCCTGGTCAGCAAGTACCTGTACCACGATGATGTCCGCAATCACGGCAGCGGTGCGGCCGGTATGACCAACATGCTGCGCACCTTTGGCAAAAAGGCAGCGGCGCTCACCGCCGCAGGCGACGTGCTGAAAGGCGTTGCAGCTGTCTGTATCGGCCGCTGGCTCTTCGGGTTCCTGCCCGCAGATGCCGCCGTTTCGCCCTATCTGGGCGTGTATCTGACCGCCATTCTGGCCGTGGTGGGCCACACCAAGCCCATCTATTTCGGCTTCAAGGGCGGCAAGGGCGTGCTGGTGGCGGGAGGTGCCATCCTGGCGGTCCAGCCCATTCTCCTGCCGGTGCTGACCGTCGTTTTTCTGCTCTGCCTTGTGCCCACCGGCATGGTGTCGCTGGGCAGCATTGCAATGGCGGCATCCTATCCGGTGCTGACCCTCATCTACGGCCTGCTCAAGGGCTTCGCCGCTGACGACCTCATCGTCTGCGTGGTGGGAGCTGCCATCATGGGCGGCATGGTCATCTGGATGCACCGGGCCAATATCCAGCGCATCCGTGAGGGCAAAGAGTATCGCTTTGGTTCCAAGCACAAGCAGTAACCGGAACAAAAATAACAGCGCATCCTTCGGGCAGAGCCTGCCTGCGGGATGCGCTGTTTTGCGTGGAGGGGGCTGTGCCCGGTCGATGTGCCTGCACGGTCCAGTTTACTGAAAAAACTTTGCAAAAAAGGTTGACAAAGGGCGGTGCAGCTGGTATAATAACACACGTCGCAGGACACAAACTGAATATGTGGGGGATTAGCTCAGCTGGGAGAGCGCTTGCATGGCATGCAAGAGGTCAGCGGTTCGATCCCGCTATTCTCCACCAAAAAAGCACTGTACTTCGTAGGAAGTATGGTGCTTTTCTTTTTCTCAGCCGCAAAAAATGGGGGCTGCACTGCCTTGTCTGCATCGTTTTCAGATGTTTTGCAGGCGGTTCAGTGCAGCCCCCGAGTCATTGGTGCTTCGGCAGGTCAGAGGATGCCGGTTCAGCTGACGATCTCCAGCATCTGATCGAACACCTCTTCCATCTGCCGCACCAGCGTGAACTGGGTGCGGGCGCGGTCAAGATTGTGGTCGGGTCGGGCGGTGTGGAAATAGTGGTCGCCCTCCAGATAGTCGGTCAGAAAGCGGATGCCGCACTCCAGCGTCATCAGCTTGGCACCCCAGGCAAGGCTCTTTTTCTCCGCAGGGCTCATGGAAGCCCCGGCGGTGGAGAGATAACCCTTGGCGAACACCTCGTACAGGTGCAGGTCAAAGTGGACCTTGCTCTGGTCGGGCTCGTCCTCGGCGCAGTCGTTGGCACCGGTGCGGATGGAGTCGCCGAAATCGTAGGCCGACAGGCCCGGCATCACGGTGTCAAGGTCAATGACACAGATGCCTTTTCCGGTGGCGGCATCGATCAGGACGTTGTTGATCTTGGTGTCGTTGTGGGTAACACGCAGCGGGATCTCACCGGCTGCCAGCAGATCCAGCAGGGTGTGGCAGTCCTTCTCCCGCGCGTGGATGAAGGCGACCTCCGGTGCAATGTCCTTGGCCCGGCCCAGCGCATCGGCGGCAAGGGCTTTTTCAAAGTTTGCATAGCGGTTGGGTGTGTCGTGGAAGCGGGCAATGGTTTCGTGAAGGGTAGAGGCCGGATAATCTGCCAGCTGGTTCTGGAATTTTCCCAAGGTCTCGGCAACAGTGCGGAAGTCGGCCTCGCTGCCCACCTGCTGCAGGCAGATGGTGTCCTCCACAAAGTCGTAGGCACGCCACGCGCCGCCCTCGGCATCCAGATGGCAGGCCGCGCCGGACAGGGTGGGGATCACGTTCAGGGTCTCCCGTGCCGGGTCGCCGCCTGCGGCAAGGATCTTTTCCCGCAGATGCTGGGTCACGCCGCAGATGTTGTCCATCAGGCCCACCGGGTCGGTAAAGGTGTCGGTGTTGATGCGTTGCAGGATAAAGCGCTTGGAGTGGTCCTCCCGCCAGACCACGAAGGTATCGTTGATGTGGCCTTCGCCGTAGTGACGGGCATCGCAGACCACAGGCCCGCCAAAATCAAAGGCATTTGCGGCGGCGCGGAGAATGGGTTCGGTAACAGGTTTCATTTTGGGTTCCTCATTTCTTATCCTTCATGCCGTTTGGCAGGTGCAGGGCGTTGTCCCTGCCGCACCTGACGGCGGTATTCGTTGGGGGTCAGGCCTTCCGCCTTGCGGAAGCACTGCGAAAAGTAGCTGGGGGAGGAAAATCCCATCAGCTCGCTGATCTGCGCCAGGCTGTAACCGGTGTTGCCCAGCATATATTTGCTCTCCTCAATGCGGCGGCGGTTCAGGTAGGTGATGGGAGAAATGCCGTACGCCTTCTGGAAGGTATGGGCCAGATAATATTTGTTGATGTGGGCAACCTCGGCAAGGGTATCAAGGGAGATTTCCTCCCGGTAGTTGTTGTCCAGATACCGCTTGATCTCCACGCATTCCCGGTTGTCGGAGCGGGGGGATTCCTCCACCTGCAAAGAGAGGGTGGTGCACCGCACCAGCCAGATGAGCAGAACTTCCAGCAGGTCCTGGCAGACGGTCTCGCAGCCGTCCAGACTGCGGTCCGCCTCAGCCAGCAGCATGTGCAGCAGCGTTACCATCCGCTCCCGGTTCTCCCGGCAGTTGAAGATGGCGTAGGTGGAATCGGCTTTGCCAAACAGGATCTCGATGCCCGAAACGCCCAGTACGATGTATTCCAAAGGCGAGGCGTTCAGGCTCAGCTCGGTGTGCTCCACCTGCGGGTTGACGATGACCATATCGTCCGGCTTGACCGGGAACAGCTGCCCGCTGAGCAGAAACTGCCCCTCGCCGCTGAGGCAGTAGAACAGCTCTGTGCAGGAATGGGTGTGGACCGTGCTGTTCCAGTCGCCGCCGAATCTGCTCTTGCTGATGTACAGCAGCCGGAAGGATTCCCGTGGAGCGGGAGCGTGGCGGATATCAAAGCGCTCGGTACTCATAAAAGGCTCCTTTTGAAGCGGTCGCAAAAAATATAAAATCAAAAGCAAAATACTGAAAATAAAATGCGGAAAACGCCGCACTGCTTCGTGCATTTTTTCTCATTATAGGGGCAAACAAGAAAAAAAGCAAGCCCTGTTTTTTAGCATGGTAAATATTTTCCTCTGCACAGAAAGACGGAAATGTGTCAAATTGGTTACAAGGAGGGAAAATGTACCAAAACAATGCCGCAAAATTTAGTACTTTTGCTGAAGAAAATGATAAAAAAGCAATATTTATAAAAAATGAAACAACAAAGACCTTGTTGAAAACTGCAAAAACCTCTATATTGGAATCACAAAAAACACAGCCCCTCGGGCAAAACCTGTTTGCTCCGGCTGTGCATGAACGGAACTTTATGATGGAGGACACATTATGAAACGCATTTCTCGTCGCAATTTCCTGAAAGTGGCCGGTGTGGGTGCCGCTGCACTGGGTCTGGCTGCCTGCGGCGGTTCTTCCAGCTCCACAGCTTCCAGCACGGCTTCTTCCGCTGCTGCATCTGCCGCTCCCGCTGAGGACGTGACCATCAAGGTCGCTGCCATCGAGACCGGCTATGGCGCTGATATGTGGAAGAAGGTCACTGAGGCCTTTACCGCCCAGACCGGCATCAAGGTGGAGCTGACCACCGACAAGAAGCTGGAGGATGTCATCGGACCTTCCATGCAGGGCGGCGATTACCCCGACGTGGTCCACCTGGCTACCGGCCGTGAGGCTGCCCTGACCGAGCAGTTCATCAAGGGCAACCTGATCGCGGATATCACCGATGTGCTGAGCATGACCGTGCCCGGCGAGAGCAAGAAGGTGAGCGAGAAGATCGCAGGCGGCTTTACTGACACCTCCCTGACCAACCCCTACGGCGACGGCAAGACCTATCTGGCTCCCATGTTCTACAGCCCCTGCGGCCTGTTCTACAACGCCGGTTTCCTGAAGGAAAAGGGCTGGGAAGTGCCCACCACCTGGGACGAGATGTGGGAACTGGGCGATAAGGCTGCCGCTGAGGGCACCTACCTGTTTACCTACCCCACCACCGGCTACTTTGATGCATTCTTCTACGCTCTGATGTATGCCGCCGGCGGCCCGGAGTTCTTCAACAAGGCCACCCACTATGAGGAAGGCATCTGGGATACCCCGGAGGCAAAGACCTGCTTTGATATCGTCAACAAGCTGGCTTCCTACACCAACCCCATTACCCCTGCACAGGCCAACGATCAGGACTTTACCCAGAACCAGCAGCTGGTGCTGGACAACAAGGCTCTGTTCATGCCCAACGGCACCTGGATCGTGGGCGAGATGGCCGAGGCTCCCCGTGCCGATGGCTTTGAGTGGGGCATGACCGCCCTGCCCGCTGTCAAGGCCGGCGGCGACCAGTACAGCTACACCTGGTTCGAGCAGGCATGGATCCCGGCTGGTGCCGAGCATCTGGATGCCGCCAAGCAGTTCGTGGCTTACCTGTACAGCGACGAAGCCTGCAAGCTGTTCGCCGAGAGCGGTGCCATCCAGCCTGTGCTGGGCATCGCCGATGATCTGGAAGGCGACAACAAGATGTTCTACTCCATCTACGACAACGGCGCAAAGGCCGCTATGGGCAACTTTGCAGCCTTCAGCGCCATCCCCGGCGTGGAGGTCCGCACCGTGTTCTTTGACCCCGTCAACTCTCTGGTGTCCGGCAGCATGACCGAGCAGCAGTGGATCGACGGCATCAAGTCCGCCAGCGACCAGATGCGTGCCAATATCGTTGAGTAATTGAACCCTGCCCAGCGGGGGCGGTTTTGACCGCCTCCGCTTTTTGTGGTTTTCGGGTTCCGACAGAAAGGAGCGGTTTGTCTATGAGATCTGACAAAAGCCGCAGACGGTTCGTTTTTCTCTGCGTGGCACCGGCCACGATCCTGTTCTTTCTCTTTATGATCCTGCCCACCCTCAACGTGTTCCGCATGAGCCTGTATGAGCGCGGTGCCTACTCGCCCAACGAGACCTTTGTGGGCCTGAAGAATTTCCAGCACCTGCTCAAGGATGCCCAGTTCATCCGCTCCATGCAGAATATGATCCTGCTGGTGGTGGTAGTGACCATCGTCACCTTTGCCTTTGCGCTGGTGTTTGCAGCCATTCTGACCCGGGAAAAGATCAAGGGGCAGAATTTCTTCCGGGTCATCTTCTACATCCCCAACATCCTGTCGGTGGTCGTCATCTCCGGCATCTTCTCGGCCATCTATAAGCCGGAAAACGGTATGCTCAACAGCATCATCGGCCTGTTCCGGGATATGACAGACCCCATCCTCTGGAAGGGGGAAAAGCTGGTCATCCCCTCCATCATCATTGCCATGGTCTGGCAGGCCGTGGGCTATTACATGGTCATGTATATGGCTTCCATGTCCTCGGTGCCCGCCAGCCTGTACGAGAGCGCCAATCTGGACGGTGCGGGCCGCCTGACCCAGTTCTTCCAGATCACCATCCCCCTCATCTGGACCAACATCCGCACCACCCTGACCTTCTTCATCATCTCCACCATCAACATGGCCTTCCTCTTTGTCAAGGCCATGACCAGCGGCGGGCCCAACGGTGCTTCGGATGTGGCGCTGAGCTATATGTATAGCCAGAAGGATGCGGGCCTGTATGGCTACAGCATGGCCATTGGCGTGGTCATTTTCCTGTTCTCGTTTGCACTGTCCGCCTGTGTCAACAAGGCCACCGACCGCGATCCGCTGGAATTCTAAGGAGGGAAGAAGATGCAGAATACCACCGAAAGATCTTCCCGCTCGGCGGAAGGTCTCTACAAGTTCTTTATCTATTTTGTGCTGGTCCTGCTGGCGGTGATCATCATCGTGCCGGTGGCATGGGTGTTCATGGCCTCCATCAAGCAGAACGCGGAGTTTTACGGCAACCCGTGGGCGCTGCCTGCCGGGTTCTACTGGCAGAACTTTGTCAATGCGTGGAACGGAGCCAAGATGGGCGAGTATATGCTCAACTCTGTCATCGTGACCGCATTGGCGCTGGTGCTGCTGCTGGTCATTGCGCTGCCTGCCGCCTACTGCCTGTCCCGCTTCCGGTTCAAGGGCCGTAAACTGCTGAACACCCTGTTTATGGCAGGTCTGTTCATCAATGTCAACTACATCGTGGTGCCCATCTTCCTGATGCTGCGGGACGGCGATGTCTGGCTGAAGAGCCACTTTGGCAGCAGCTTCCTGCTGAACAATCTGGTGGTGCTGGCAGTGGTGTATGCAGCCACGGCCCTGCCTTTTACCATCTATCTGCTTTCGGGCTATTTTGCCACCCTGCCCCATGATTTTGAGGAGGCTGCCTACATCGACGGTGCAAGCTACTTCTCCACCATGACCCGTATCATCTTCCCCATGGCAAAGCCCTCCATCATCACCATCATCCTGTTCAACTTCCTGTCCTTCTGGAATGAGTACATCATTTCCATGACGCTGATGAGCTCCACCAGCGCGCCCCGCACCCTGCCGGTGGGCCTTTTGAATCTGATGCAGGCCCAGCAGAGCGCGGCCCAGTACGGCACCATGTATGCCGGTCTGGTGCTGGTGATGCTGCCCACCCTGATCCTGTACATCTGCGTGCAGAAGCAGCTGACACAGGGTATGACCGTGGGCGGTCTGAAAGGGTAAGGTGACAAACGATGAAAGCATTCTGGAAAAATCATCCCGCCCTGCGCATTTTGCTGATGCTGGTGCTGTTCGTACTGTCCATCGCACTGGTGGTCGCGGGCTGGAAAATGACCGGGCAGCTGGCTGGTCTTGGCATCATGCTGGCGGGTGTGGCCGCGCTGCTGGCTGTGCTGGCGCTCTATAACGCCCCCTATCAGGACTGAGGAGAAGAGAGGTAAAGGAGAATTCTCATGGAAGAAAATAGAATGACCGGGCGCGTAACGATCCCGACCGATCTGGACGTGGTGCCCGAAACACTGGAGATCCTGAAAAAGTGGGGCGCGGATGCCATCCGCGACTGCGACGGCACCGACTTTCCGCAGGAGCTGAAGGATGCCGACGCAAAAATCTACTCCACCTACTATACCACCCGCAAGGACAACGCGTGGGCCAAAGCGAACCCGGACGAGGTGCAGCAGTGCTACATCATGACCGGCTTCTACACCGCCCCCGGCGACACCGTGACCATCCCGCTGATGAAGGGCATCAGCCCGGAGCTGATGCAGGTGAACACCAACGACGATATCACCCGCTGGTGGGAGGTCATGGACCGAACCACCGGTCAGCCGGTGCCCCCGGAGCTGTGGAGCTATGCTGACGGCAGCGTGACGGTGCAGGCCGTGCCGTTCCATGAGTATACGGTCAGCTTCCTGGCCTACCTGATCTGGGACCCGGTGCACATGTACAATGCCACCACCAACGGCTGGACCAACTTCGAGCACCAGATCACCTTTGACGTGCGCCAGCCCAAGACCCACAAGTATTCCATGGAGCGCCTGCGCAAGTTCATTGCGGAGCACCCCTATGTCAACGTGATCCGCTACACCACCTTCTTCCACCAGTTCACCCTCATCTTCGATGAGCTGAAGCGGGAGAAGTTTGTGGACTGGTACGGCTATTCCGCCTCGGTCAGCCCCTATATCCTGAATCAGTTCGAGCAGGAGGTGGGCTATAAGTTCCGCCCGGAGTACATCATCGATCAGGGCTACTACAACAACCAGTACCGGGTGCCCAGCAAGGAATTCCGCGATTTTCAGGCATTCCAGCGCCGGGAGGTGGCAAAGCTTGCCAAGGAGATGGTGGACATCACCCACGAGTGCGGCTGCGAGGCCATGATGTTCCTGGGCGACCACTGGATCGGCACCGAGCCGTTCATGCCGGAGTTCAAGACCATCGGTCTGGATGCTGTGGTGGGCAGCGTGGGCAACGGTTCCACCCTGCGCCTGATCTCGGACATTGAGGGCGTGAAGTACACCGAGGGGCGCTTTTTGCCCTACTTCTTCCCGGACACCTTCCACGAGGGCGGCGACCCGGTGCGGGAGGCCAAGGAGAACTGGGTCACAGCCCGCCGCGCCATCCTGCGCAAGCCCATTGACCGCATTGGCTACGGCGGCTACCTGAAGCTGGCGCTGCAGTTCCCGGAGTTCGTGGACTATGTTCAGAGTGTCTGCAGCGAGTTCCGTGAGCTGTATGAGAACATCAAGGGCACCACGCCCTACTGCGTCAAGCGGGTGGCCGTGCTGAACTGCTGGGGCAAGATGCGGGCCTGGGGCTGCCACATGGTGCACCACGCCCTCTACTACAAGCAGAACTACAGCTACTCCGGTGTCATCGAAATGCTGTCCGGCGCGCCCTTTGACGTGAAGTTCATCAGCTTTGAGGACATCAAGAAGGACCCCGCCCTGCTGGACAGCCTCGATGTCATCATCAATGTGGGCGATGCCGACACCGCCCACACCGGCGGCATCTGGTGGGAGGACCCGGAGATCTCCTCCGCCATCCGGAAATTCGTCTGGAACGGCGGCGGCCTCATCGGCGTGGGTGAGCCCTCCGGTCATGCCTATCAGGGCCACATCCTCCAGCTTGCCAGCGTGCTGGGCGTGGAGGAAGAAAACGGCTTCACCCTCAACTACGACAAGTACAACTGGGAAGAGCACCCGGACCACTTCATCCTGCAGGATGCCGACCAGCCCATCGACTTTGGCGAGGGCAAGAAGAACATCTACGCCCTCGAGGGGACGGAGGTGCTGGTGCAGCGGAACCGGGAAGTGCAGATGGCGGCACACGACTTTGGTAAGGGCCGTGCAGTCTACATCAGCGGTGTGCCTTACAGCTTTGCCAACAGCCGCACCCTGTACCGTGCCATCCTGTGGAGCGCCCACAGCGAGGAGGAGCTGCACACCTGGTTCAGCTCCAACTACAACGTGGAAGTGCACGCCTACGTGAAAAATGGCAAGTACTGCGTGGTGAACAACACCTACGAGCCGCAGGACACCACGGTCTACACCACCGATGGAAACCATTTCGACCTGCATCTGGAAGCCAACGAGATCAAGTGGTATGAGATCTGAGTTCTCCGTTTTATAAGCAAACACCCCTCTGCATTCCGAAAGGAGCGCAGAGGGGTGTTTGTGTATCCGGGCGGCTCAGCGGGGAGAGCCCAGACGGTATTTGAAATCGTGGTAGCCGAAGCGGGCCAGCGGCTGGGTGGTGCCGTTTTCATGCAGCACCCAGATATCCGGCAGGGGCATCCCGTTGAAGGTGTTGTTCTTGCAGGTGGAATAGATGGCCATGTCGCCGAAGATGAGCCGGTCACCCTCGGTGAGGGGGGCGGCAAAGCTGTAATCGCCCACCACGTCCCCGGCAAGGCAGGTGGGGCCGCCCAGCCGGAAGGTGCAGGGCTTTTCCCCCGGCTCGCCCGCGTCCAGCAGGGGCGGGCGGTAGGGCATCTCGATGACATCCGGCGTGTGGCAGGCTGCGGACATATCCAGAATGGCAAGATGTGTCTGACCATTCTGCAGGGTGTCCAGCACCGTGGTGACAAGGTAGCCTGCGTTCAGCGCCCAGGCCTCGCCCGGTTCCAGATACACCTGCACGCCGTACTTTTCCAGCGTCCCGGTGATGCACTTTTCCAGCGTGGCAAGGTCGTAATCCGGGCGGGTGATGTGGTGCCCGCCGCCAAAGTTGAGCCACTTCATCCGGGGCAGCAGGTCACCGAATTTCGCTTTCAGCGCGGGCAGGGTGGCCGCCAGCGCGTCGGAATCCTGCTCGCACAGGGTGTGGAAGTGCAGGCCGTCCAGCAGGTCGGGCAGGTCAGGGTGCTGCGCCGCAGCGGCATCCCACTGGGCACGGGTGGTGCCCAGACGGCTGCCCGGGGCGCAGGGGTCATAGATCTCGTGGCCCTCCTGGGTGGAGTACTCGGGGTTCACCCGCAGGCCCACGCTCTTGCCCGCCGCCTTTGCGGCCGGGCCGAACTTTGCCAGCTGGTGGGGCGAGTTGAACACGATGTGATCAGCGTATTGCAGCAGCTCCTCGAACTGGTCGGCCCGGTAGGCGGCGCAGAACACATGGTTCTCCTTCTCCGGCAGCTCCTCCCTGCCCAGGCGGCTCTCGTACAGGCCGCTGGCCTCGGTGCCTGCCAGATAGGGGGCCAGCACCGGGTAGAGGTCGTAGTTGGAAAAGGCCTTCTGGGCCAGCAGGATCTTGCAGCCTGTCCGCTGCTGCACGCCCAGCAGAATCTCGCCGTTGCGGCGCAGCCGGGCTTCATCCAGCAGGTAGCAGGGGGTGGGCAGGGCAGCCAGTGCAGCCGCAGAGAGGTTCGCCAGCCCCGCAAAGGGCGGGCGGGTGTCGGCCAGCCGCATCAGTCCACCAGAGCCGGGGCGTGGCTCTCGGAGCGGGGCAGGCCGTACTTGTCCAGAGCGTCCAGATACGGGTCCGGATCAAACTCTTCCACAGTGTGCACGCCCTTGGTGGTCCACTTGCCGGTCAGCAGCATCAGCGCGCCGCACATGGCAGGCACACCGGTGGTGTAGCTGATGGCCTGAGAGCCGACCTCCTTGTAGCACTCCTGATGGTCGCAGACGTTGTAGATGTAGTAGGTCTTTTCCTTGCCGTCCTTCTTGCCGGTGAAGATGCAGCCGATGTTGGTCTTGCCCTTGGTGCGGGGGCCGAGGCTGGCGGGGTCGGGCAGCAGGGCCTTGAGGAACTGGATGGGCACGATCTCCTGACCGTTGAAGTTGACCGGGGTGGTGGACAGCATGCCCACGTCCTCCAGACAGCGCATGTGGTCGAGGTAGCTCTGGCCGAAGGTCATAAAGAAGCGGATGCGCTTTGCCTCGGGGATGTTCTTGGCCAGAGACTCAATTTCCTCGTGGTGGAGCAGGTACATATCCTTCTGGCCCACCTGATCAAAGTTGTACTCCCGCTTGATGCTCATGGCCGGAATCTCCACCCAGTGGCCGTTCTCCCAGTAGCTGCCGGGGGCAGAGACCTCGCGCAGGTTGATCTCAGGGTTGAAGTTGGTGGCAAAGGCATAGCCGTGGTCGCCGCCGTTGCAGTCCAGAATGTCGATGGTGTCGATGGTGTCGAACTCGTGCTTCTTGGCGTAAGCGCAGTAAGCCTGGGTCACGCCCGGGTCAAAGCCGCTGCCCAGCAGGGCGGTCAGGCCGGCCTGCTCAAACTTCTTGGCGTAGGCCCACTGCCAGCTGTAATCAAAGTAGGCGGAGAAACCGGCCTCCTTGCAGCGCTTCTCGTAAATGGCGCGCCACTCCGGGTCATCGGTGTTCTCAGGCTCGTAGTTGGCGGTGTCCATGTAGTTCACGCCGCAGGCCAGGCAGGCATCCATGATGGTCAGATCCTGATAGGGCAGGGCGATGTTCATCACCAGATCGGGCTGGTAGCTCTTGATGAGGGCGATGACCTCATTCACGTGGTCGGCATCCACCTGTGCGGTGGTGATCTTGGTGGTGGTCTTGGGGGCCAGCTCGGCGGCCAGCTTGTCGCACTTTGCCTTGGTGCGGCTGGCGATGCAGATCTCGGTGAACACCTCGGGGACCTGGCAGCACTTGTGGATGGCAACGGAGGCCACGCCGCCGCAGCCGATGATCAGAACTTTGCTCATATCGGTTACTCCTTTATCTGTAAAGTTGTCTTTTTACGATCTGTCCTTATACCTGAAAGCCCGGCCAGCCCTTGTCCAGTGCAATCAGCAGCTCCCGCAGGACCTTGCAGGCCGTGGCCGTGGAAACGCCGGTGGTGTCCAGCGTGGGGGCCAGCTCGTTGAGGTCCGCACCCACGATGTTGGCCTTGGTCACAGTGCGGATGGCCTCCAGCAGCTGCAAAAAGCTCACGCCGCCGGCCTCCGGGGTGCCGGTGCCGGGGAAGCAGGAGGGGTCCAGGCAGTCGAGGTCGATGGTCAGGTAAACGGGCACCTTGCTGGCACAGAGCTGCTCGGTGAGCTGGGCAAGGCCCGTGAAATCAAACTTGTGCATCTCAGTGTGGGCAGCCGCGAACTCAAACTCGGTGCGGTCACCGCTGCGGATGCAGAACTGGTGGATACGTCCGTCGCCGATGAGGTCATGGCAGCGGCGCAGGACACAGGCGTGGCTGAGCTTTGCGCCCAGATAGTCGTCCCGCAGGTCGGCATGGGCATCAAAGTGGACGATGTGGAGGTCGGGGTACTTTTCCACCATGGCCCGCACGGCACCCAGCGTGACCAGATGCTCGCCGCCCAGCAGGAGCGGGAACTTGCCGTCGTGCAGGATCTCTGCCGTGCGGCTCTGGATGTCGGCCAGTGCGCTCTCGCTGGAGCCGAAGCAGAGCTCCAGGTCGCCGCTGTCGAAGATGTCAAAATCGGTCAGGTCGGCGTTCTGGTAGGGGCTGTAAGTCTCCAGACCGTAGCTCTCGTGCCGGATGGCAGCCGGGCCGAACCGGGCCCCCGGGCGGTAGCTGGTGGTGGAATCGTAGGGGGCACCGTACAGCACGATGCTGGCGGCACGGTAGCTGCTGTCGCAGCCGATAAAGGTTTCAACGTTGGGGTAAAGCATCAGTGTTCCTCCACTTCCCGCAGCATCTCCTCCAGAAAAGCCGGCAGGTAGAATGCTCCGATATGCAGTTTGGTGGTGTAGTACCGGGTGCGCATGTTCAGGGCCTTCCAGGCGGCTGCATCCAGATCATCAATGGGGTGGTACTTCTTGCTGGCAAAGCCGAACAGCCAGTAGCCCGCCGCAAAGGTGGGGATGTGGGCCTGATACACCCGGCTGATGGGGAAGGTGGAAGCAATGCGCTTGTGGCTGCGCTGCATGGCGTTGGCATCCTCGGCGTAGAAGGGGCTGCCCTGCTGGTTGACCATGATGCCGTCCTCTTTCAGGGCGTTGAAGCAGCTGCCGTAGAACTCACGGGTGAACAGACCCTCGCTGGGGCCGAAGGGATCGGAGGAGTCCACGATGATGAGGTCGTATTCCTCCTCGCACTGGCGGATGAACTTGAGAGCGTTCTCAAAATAGATGTGCACCCGGCGGTCGTCCATCCGGCAGGCGTTGCCGGGCAGGTAGGCGCGGCAGGCCTCCACCACCTGGGGGTCCATCTCCACCAGGTCGATGCGCTCCACCCGGTCGTAGCGGGTCAGCTCCCGCACCACGCCGCCGTCGCCTGCGCCGATGACAAGGATATCTTTTGCCTCCCGGTGCACGGCCATGGGCACGTGGACGATCATCTCGTCGTAGATGAACTCGTCCCGCTCGGTCAGCATCACATTGCCGTCCAGCGTGAGCACCCGGCCAAACTCGGGCGTTTCAAAAATATCAATGCGCTGATAATCGCTCTGCTTGGAGTAGAGCTGCTTGTTCACCCGGATGCTGTGCTTCACATCGGGGGTGTGAAATTCCGAAAACCAAAACTCCATCTGTTTTCCCTCCTTATGCCAGAACGTTCAGGTGCAAAATATCAGGGTCCTCAGGGCCGGTCATGCTGCAGCCCTTGGCCTTTGCGTACTCGATATAGTTCAGGATCTCCTTGGTGATGCGCTCGCCGGGGGCCAGAATGGGGATGCCCGGCGGGTAGCACATGACGAACTCGCTGCAGACCATGCCCTCGGTCTCCCGCAGGGGCAGGCTCTTTTTGGGGGCATAGAAGGCCTCCTGCGGGCTGGCGGCCACCACGGGGTCGATGTATTCCTGGCTCAGCAGGCCGGTGCCGTCGGTGTGGTAGCGGCGCTTGATCTCGGCCAGAGCGCTGACCAGCCGCTCGATCTCCTGGGGGCGGTCGCCGATGGAGAGGTAGGCCAGGATGTTGCCGATGTCGCCGAACTCGATCTGGATGTCGTACTCGTCCCGCAGGATGTCGTAGACCTCGATGCCGGCAAGACCGATGTCCAGCGTGTGGACGCTGAGCTTGGTGGTGTCAAAGTCAAAGACAGAGTTGCCGTTGCACAGCTCCTTGCCAAAGGCGTAGTAGCCGCCCACGGCGTTGATCTCCTCCCGGGCATACTCAGCCATATCCGCCACCTGATGGAACACCTGCCGCCCCCGCAGGGCAAGGTTGCGGCGGGAGATGTCCAGACTGGACATGAGCAGATAGCTGCCGGAGGTGGTCTGGGTCAGGTTGATGATCTGCCGCACATAGCCCTGATGCACATTGGGCCCGATGAGCAGCAGACTGCTCTGGGTCAGGCTGCCGCCGCTCTTGTGCATGGAGACCGAGGCCATATCGGCCCCCGCAGCCATGGCGGAAACGGGCAGGCCGTTGCCAAAGTAGAAGTGGGTGCCGTGGGCCTCGTCGGCCAGGCAGAGCATCCCGGCCTCGTGGGCCATCTTCACGATGGCGCGCAGGTCGGAACAGATGCCGTAGTAGGTGGGGTTGTTCACCAGAACGGCCACGGCGTTGGGGTGCTCCTTGATGGCCTTGGCCACCTGCTCCCGCTTCATGCCCAGCGAGATGCCCAGCCGCTTGTCCACCTCGGGATTCACATAGACCGGGACCGCGCCGCAGAGCACCAGCGCGTTCAGCACACTGCGGTGCACGTTGCGGGGCAGGATGATCTCATCGCCCCGCTTGCAGGCCGTCAGCACCATGCTCTGCACAGAGCTGGTGGTGCCGCCCACCATTAAAAAGGCATGGGCTGCGCCAAAGGCATCGGCGGCCAGCTCCTCAGCCTCCCGGATGACCGATACCGGGTGGCAGAGATTGTCCAGCGGCTTCATGCTGTTCACGTCCACACCCACGCACTGCTGGCCCAGGAAGGCCGTCAGCTCCGGGTTGCCGCGGCCCCGCTTGTGGCCGGGCACATCAAAAGGTACCACACGCATCTGCCGGAACTGCTCCAGCGCCTCATAAATGGGCGCGCGGCGCTGATCCAGCCGGAACCGTGTACGGTTCTCACTCATCTTTTCTCCTCCGTCCCTGGTTCCGGCGCAGCAAAAAAGCGCAGGCCCACCACACTGGTGCAGACCTGCGCTTGAAAAAGCGTTCTGAACATGCAGACAAAGCCCCCGGTGACACTGGGGAAAACCTCCGCATGATTCAAAAAGACGGGATGACGAGAGTCTATATAGCAATTACACTTTTACTACTCTTATTGACCGTTTCACAAGTCTGCGCACGTTCTGCGCAATTTCATGGCTGTAAAGGAACCAACTTATAAAATTTGAGCTTTCAACTCAATCAATAATGGCAGCTTGCGCCGCCGGTCGGCAGTGGACCCGGCTGTCCGTATGGCCTTAGCCCCGATGGGCGGTCCCAGGTAATTTGCTTTGAAAAGACTCTGACACGCTTTGTCTCTCAAAATCGATGATATCTTATCATGCTATGAGGGTGGTGTCAATACTTTTTGGGAAAATAAAGCGGAAAATGGGCAAGCGGTTCGCATTATGACAAGGACACTGTAAAGACATGGTAAAAGTGTGGCAAAACACTTTGCACAGACACGGCAAAACGCTTTTGCTTGACAAATGAAAGAAATTCTACTATACTGATTCTTACCGGTGCGCCATCGCCAAGCGGTAAGGCAGGGGACTTTGACTCCCCCATCGTAGGTTCGACTCCTGCTGGCGCAACTGAAAAAGAACCCGCAGGGGGCCTGGGCGACAGGTTCCCTGCGGGTTTTATTTTTTGTGAAAAGAGGTTGTTTGTGTGAACGAAGAGAATTCTCTGCTGACCGGGGCAGTGCGGCCCGCGCTGCTGCGGTACGCGCTGCCCATTATCCTGAGCATGGTGGCAACACAGTTTTACGCCGTGGCCGATACCATGATCATCGGCCTGCGGCTGGATGCCGATGCGCTGGCAGCAGTGTCCAACGCTTCCACGGTGTTGATGATCTTTCTGTTCATCTCCGGCGGCATGGAGCTGGGCGGCGGCCTGCTGGTGGCGGCGGGCAAGCCCACTGCCACAAAGCATGAGATGACAGAGCTGCTGTATAACCTGCTGTTCGTGGATGAGGTCATCGCCCTGTTGACCACGGCAGTGGGCTTTGTGACCCTGCCGGCCCTGCTGCGGCTGATCAACACGCCTGCGGAGATCCTGGATACCGCTGTGCTCTACGGGCGCATCTATCTGCTGGGGCTGCCATTTCTGATGCCCTATGATCTGAGCAAGGAGTGTGTCATGGGCTGCGGCGATTCCAAAACGCCGCTCAAGGTCATTGTGGCGACCAGCGTGATGAACATTGTGCTTGACCTTGTTCTGGTGGGGCCCTTCGGGGTAGCCGGTGCAGCGGCTGCCACAGCGGCGGCGCAGGTGGCGGGCGCAGTTTACATGGTGGCGTTTCTGCGCCGCACCCAGATGGATGCGGCCTTCTCGCCCCGGATGCTCAAGGCGCGCTATGCCAGGGATATCTTCCGGCTGTCAGCCCCCAACAGTATTCAGCAGGCCAGCGGCACCATCATCACCACGGTCAAGCAGGGGCTGCTGGGCGGTCTGGGTGTGGAAGCCATTGCGGGTTTCTCCTGCGCAGGCAAGCTGTCCAGCCTGTTGATGATGCCGGTGTTCGGCTTTGTGCAGTCCACAGTGTTCTTTATTGCGCAAAACACAGCCGCCCTCCAGCCGGGCCGTGTAAAAGAGGGCCTGCGGGAAGGGCGGCGGATCTTGTTGGTGTATTCGCTTGGGGTGGTGGCGGTCTGCATCGGTCTGCGGGGGCCGCTGCTCCGGCTCTTTACCACCGACCCAGCAGCAGCCAGCTATGGATGCACCATGCTGGCCTTTGAATCGGTGACCTGTCTGTTTGTGGCACAGAAGCATCTGTTCGAGGCCCGTCTGCGCGGTGCCCAGAAGATGGGGCTGTATCTGGCCTCCAACCTGGGGCAGATTGCCCTGAACCTGCTGGCCTGTGTGATCCTTGTACCCCGCATTGGTTTTGCAGGCTTCTGGATGTCCAGCTGGATCAGCGCGCCCATCGGAATGCTGTTGGCAGCGGCGCTGGCGAACCTCTCAGGTGCTTCGCACCAGCTCCCCTAATAGGGGGGGCTTGCCTCTCCTATTAGGAGAGGTGGCATCCCGCCGGGATGACGGAGAGGTTCAGCCGATCACCTCATACTGAAAATACTCGCACTTGACCTTGCTGCCCACCTCGATCTCGGGCGGCAGCAGGGCCAGCGCAACGGGATTCAGCTCGTCGCTTTCAATGTCGGTGCGGCGCAGGTTGACATAATCGCCGTCAAAGCTGACGACCTCGTAATACCAGGGGCCCATAGGATACCTTCTTTCAGTTGAGCTTTTCTTTGAGCTGTCGCTTCTTGGAGTGGCGGCTTTTTTAATGCTTCCGTCTTTTCTTTTCGTCCCAGGCAAAGTGCCCGGCGTAGAGCAGGAACACGGGCAGGGCGGCAAGGGTGACAGTCCGGCTCAGGCGGATGCCGTCCGGCTGATAGACAAAGTCGATGGTGACCGTTCCGGCGGGGCAGAGGACGGCCATCAGGCCCTCGTCCACCCGCAGGATCTCGGTCTCCTGCCCGTCCACATAGGCCGTGAAGCCGTCATCGTAGGGCACGGAGAAGAACATCAGATTGGCCCTGTCCAGCGTGGCCTCGGCGTGGAAGCCTGCGCTGGTCATCTCAAAGGCGGTGCAGGCAGAGGCCCGGCGGTCGGCGCAATCCTGGGTGTAGCGGGTGTAGGTCAGATCGTTGAGCTCTGCCGTGGGCAGGGGCGTGAGGTACTGCCCGTAGGCCACCGCATCCTCCTCAGTGAGCACCAGTGCCCGCATGAGCAGGTTGGAGCGGGTGGGGGTCACGGTGTCCTCGTACTGGGTCTCGGTGAGGTAGTAATCGTAGGTGAAGCCCATGGGAACGTAGTTCTGGTTCTCGTAGAGAACATAGCCGTCCAGGGTATCGTAATACGCCCAGCCCTCATCGGCCTCAGCGTGGAACTGCTTCTGATGCGCAAGTGTGGTCAGCAGGTATCTGACGCTGAGCAGGCCGCGCAGGGCGTAGTTGGAGAGCTCGGGCTGACTGCGCACATCCCGCTTGACCCCCAGTGCCGGGTAGAAGCTGAGGATGCTGGGAGCGGCGGTGCTGCCGAAATACTGCAGGCAGCTCTTGTCCAGCCACAGGCCCAGATTGTCGTGGGTCTTGTAGGTGTCAATGCGCCAGTCGCCCTCGGGCAGATCCTCCTTCAGGGCCAGCGCGTTGATGTACTGCTCCACAAGGTCACTGTCGGTGTTCCACTGGCCGAACTTGCCAATGCCGATGTGGACGATGCCGAACAGGCAGCTGAACGCCAGCACACCGGCCAGCAGGCGGCGGGCAAAGACCCTGCGCTGCTGCCAGCGCCTGCAGATGCAATGGTAGACGGCCAGCCCGCCCAGACCAAAGGCAAGTACGGCGCAGTACTGGCCCGGATTCTGCAGCACGCCCAGGCTCCACTCCTTGGTGGCGGCATCCTGCACGGGCACCAGTGCAAAGGCCAGCGTGGCGATCATCACAAAGGCAATGCTCCGGGCGGGGCGGGGGAGGTCGAGGCTGGGGTCCTCCCACGCGCTCACCGTCATGGCCGCAAGGATGAGCACCGGCATATAGAACCACCGGGCATAGTAGCTGGAATTGAGGGCATAGAACGCGCTGTTCAGGATGGGCACCAGCGCAAATACCATGCAGACGGCAATGATCCGCTTTTTGCTGTCGCCCTGCCGGGCACGCCAGTAGGCCACCACACCGGCCAGACTGCACAGGGGCAGATAGGCTGTCATGCTGGTCCATTTGATGATGCCCTCAGACCAGATGGAGGTCATATAGGGGGAATCCGGGGGCATCACCCAGCTCAGCAGGATGGCCAGATACTGCTGGGGCTTGGAATAGGTCAGAAAGCCCCAGCCGGAGGAAAGGTCGATGGTGCGCGGGTTCTGCAGCACGCTGAGGACAGTGGGCCAGAGCACCACAAAGCCCAGTGCCACGCCCAGCAGGCTCTCAAAGGCCAGCTGACCGAAGAGGCGGGGCGTGAGCCGAAACTCCCCGGCGGAGAGCTTGCAGACGAAGTAGATGACAAGGAAGAGCACCTGCCCCACAAAGAAAAAGTAGTTGTTGAGCAGGTTCACCGCCACCCAGAAGGCGAACCACCCGTGGCGGCGCTCGTAGATGGTCTCATCCAGTGCCCAGAGCATCCAGGGGAAGAGGGCCAGCACATCGATGAAGTGGTTGAAGAAGATGTTGTACAGCCCCCAGCCCGAAAAGGCGTAGAGGGCCGCACCCAGCACCGCAAAGTTCGGGTCTTTGACGTAGCGGCGCAGGTACAGATACGCGCCGCCGCCCGCCACCGCGAACTTGAGCACCAGCAGCGGCACCATGAGGTAGGGGAGCCAGTTCTGCGGGAAGAGCAGGGAAAACCAGAAGAAGGGGGAGCCGTACAGGTAGAACGAATAGGCGTTCATGGTTCCGCTGCCCAGGTCAGTTGCCCAGGAAAAGGTATTCTTCACGCCTCCGTATCCGGCAGGGTAGCCTGCCCCCTTGAGAAAGCCGTTCATGTAGCGGTAAAAGCTGATCTGCTGGCTGTTGAAATCGCCTGCATAGTGGAAAAAGCCGCCGTCCAGCAGATAGAACGGCAGGAAGATGAGGGCGGCTGTCAGGGCGCAGAGCCCCACGGTGAGCCAGAACTTATCCTGCTTCTGTCCCAGCATCCGGGGCGAAGAATGAAATGCAGTCATGCGTCAGTCCTCTTTTCAGTATCGGAAATTTCCCGCTTACGGGAACGGCACCTCGCGGGTGTCATCGGGGTCCTGCGCGGCCCTGCGCTGCTGCTCGAACACCGCGTCGATGAGGGTGTCGAGGTCAGAGAGGCGGCTCAGCTCACAGCAGTAGCGCCGCAGGCTGGCGGCCCCCTTCAGACCCTTCATGTAGTGCATGGTCTGGGCCCGGGCCTGGGGCATGGCAACGAACTCGCCCTTCTGCTCCACCATCTCCTCCACCTGCCGGCGCAGGGCGTTCATCCGGGCCTGCAGGTTCGGCTCCTTGGGGGCGGGCAGGCCCTCCAGCGCGGCGTTCACCCGCTCAAAGAGCCAGGGGTCGCCCAGGGCGGCCCGGGCGATCATCACGCCGTCGCAGCCGGTCTCCTCCACCATCCGCACAGCATCCTCGGCGGTGCGGATATCGCCGTTGCCCAGCACGGGAACATGGACGGCATCCTTCACCGCCGCAATGATGGACGGGTCGATGCCCGGGGTGTACATCTGCTCCCGGGTGCGGGCGTGGACGGCGATGAGCACCGCGCCCGCCTGCTCACAGGCTTTGGCGCATTCCACGGCCGTGACGTGCTCTGCGTCCCAGCCCTTGCGCATCTTCACGGTGACGGGGCGGGAGGTGTTTTTGACCACTTCCTCCACAATACGGCCGCAGCGGTCGGGGTCAAGCATCAGCTTGCTGCCCGCCCCGCCCGAGACGATCTTGGGGGCCGGGCAGCCCATGTTGATGTCCAGAAAATCGAACGCGTACTGCTCCACGGCGGCAGCGGCCTGCCCCATGATCTCGGGCACTTCGCCAAAGATCTGCACGCCGTAGGGGGCACCGTTGGGCTCGGCCTTGAGCAGGCTGACGGTTTTGTGGTCGCCGTATACCAGCGCCCGGCTGGACACCATCTCACTGACGGTAAAACCGGCTCCGTGCTGGGCCATCAGCCGCCGGGCCGGGGCATCGGTAAAGCCCGCCATGGGGCCGAACACTGCACGGTGGGGCAGGGAGATCTCCCTGATCTTCAAAGGGGTGTTGAAAGGTTCCATGATACTCCTTAGCGCTATCTGATTTAGTTGATAACATGATAAAATTTGGATTATAAGTATACCATATTTCCGGCGGCAGAACAAGAAGCGGAACATCTTTCTTGTCAGCGCAGGATTTTTCCGGTATACTGGGGACAAAAGGAGGAGCGGCTGGAACACGGCAGCCAGCTGCACAAAAAAGATGGAATACAGAACATGGAAAAAGCAGAACGGCGCAGGGGAGAGCATCCGCACCTCCCTGCTGGGTTATGGCTGTATGCGGTTCCCCACCACACCGGAGGGAGCCATTGACGAGCCCCGGGCCGAAGCGCTGCTGAACGCCGCGCGGGATGCAGGCGTGAACTATTTTGACACCGCCTACCCCTACCACGGCGGCCAGAGCGAGCCCTTTGTGGGCAGGGTCATTGCAAAGTGGCCCCGGGAGAGCTTTTATCTGGCCACCAAGATGCCGCTGTGGCAGTGCGGGAGCCTGGAGGAGGCCCAGCATATCTTTGAAGAGCAGCTCCGGCGGCTGGGCGTGGAGTACATCGACTTCTACCTGCTGCACTCCCTGCACGTCGCCCGGTACGACCGGGCCAAGGAAATGGGCATCGTGGACTGGCTGTGGGAGCAGAAAAAGCTGGGCCGCATCCGCAGATTCGGTTTCTCCTGCCACGACAACGCGGCGGGCCTTGAGCACATCCTGCGGGATCAGCCCTGGGATTTCTGCCAGCTGCAGTATAACTATCTGGACACCGATGACCGTGCCGAGGAGATCTCGGGTGACCGCGGCTATCAGCTGACCGAAGAGCTGAACATCCCCCTCATCATTATGGAACCCATCAAGGGCGGCACGCTGGCCAACCTGCCCCCGGAGGCCGAAGCACCCCTCAAGGCCCTGCGGCCCGAGGCCTCAGATGCCTCCTGGGCCCTGCGCTGGGTGGGCAGCCACCGGAACGTCCATGTCATCCTCTCGGGCATGAGCGCCGAGGACCAGCTCACGGATAATCTGGCCACCTTTGCCCGCTTTGAGCCGCTGACCGCTGCAGAGACCGCCGCGGTGGAGCAGACCGCCGCCTTCCTGCACAGCCGCATCAAAATCGGCTGCACCGGCTGCCGGTACTGTATGCCCTGCCCCATGGGGGTGGACATCCCGGACAACTTCAGCATCTGGAACAAGCTGGGGATGTTTGGCCAGCCCGAGGCCATCAAGCACCAGTGGGAAGCCCACTTCCCCGATGCCGAAAAGGCCAGCCACTGCGTCCGCTGCGGCAAGTGCGAGGCGGCCTGCCCCCAGCATCTGCCCATCCGCAATGCGCTGGCCCAGCTGCAGCAGGAGCTGGATCAGCTGTAATATGCATCAGAAAAGCCACCGGCAAAATGCTCGGTGGTCGTAAAACAGTAATATTTGAGTTTCTTGGAACAGGCATGATTTCGGTCATGCCTGTTCCGCTTTTATCAGTTCATCCACGGGAATGTAGCCAACAAGGTCATATTCGATATGTACCTTCTGCTTGCGCTTGCCGCTGGACTTGTCCGGTGCCTCTACATAAACCGCCTTCACAAGCTCTCTGAGAGCGTATGGCGTGAGTTCTGTGAGGTTGGTGTATCTGTGTACCCGCTGAATAAACTGCTCAAGGTTTTCTATCTGTCGTTCCTGTACTTCGACTTCGTTTTGCAGATTGACGATTTCAGCTTTAAGCTGCGCCTGCTCGTCCTCGTAGGTCTTGCTCATCATGGCAAAGCGTTCATCGTTCAGCTTGCCCTTGGCGTTGTCCTCGTAGATTTTAATAAACAGGCGATCAAGCTCCCCTATACGCTTTTCTGCCTGTGACAGACGCTTCTTATATACCCTTATGGTTTCCTCGCTTTGCAGACGGAGTTTTTGCTCCATTTCCACCCTAAAATGAGCTTCATATCGGGTCACATACGAGATAACCTCTTTCATGTGCTTCCAGATCACATCCTCCAAAACCACGGCACGAATGTAGTGACTGCTGCACTTATCCTTGTTGGCTCGATGGGTGGAACAGATGAAAAAGTCCTGCCGCTTTTCAAAGTAGTTGGTGGTGGAATAGTAGAGCTTCTGCTTGCAGTCAGCACAGAACACCAGACCCGAAAACGGACTGTTCTTGCCTGTTGCCGTTCTCCTGTGTCGCTGCTTGCGAATCTCCTGCACCTTATCAAAGACTTCCTGCTCAATGATGGCAGGATGGGTGTTGTAGAAAATCTTTTGATTTTCTTCGGGATTTTCCCTCTGCTTCTTATCCCAAATGGAATTGGTGTAGGTCTTGAAGTTGACCGTTGCGCCGATATATTCTTTTCGTTCAAGAATATTGACTACGGTGCTTTCGTGCCAGCGGTAAGGATTCTCCGGCTCGGTGTGCGGTGTTTTCACGCCTTGCTTATTTTTATATGCAGTAGGCGTGAGTACCTTGTCCTTTTCAAGCTGTTCTGCGATTTGGCTCGGTCCACGCCCATTCATGCAAAGTGTGAAAATCTTTTTGACCACCTGTGCGGCTTCTTCGTCGATGATCCATTCTTTGGGATTGTCGGGATTCTTCATGTAGCCATACGGCACATGAACAGTCAATCTCTCGCCACGCTCACCTTTTGCTTTCTGCACCGCACGAATCTTGCGACTCGTGTCCTTTGCAAAAAACTCATTGAACCAGTTTTTGATACCGGCGATGTCGCTGTCGGTGCTGTTCGGATTGATGCTGTCATAGTGGTCGTTGATGGCAATGTAGCGAACATTGTTTTGAGGGAATGTGTAGTTGATGTACAGTCCAGTCAAGGCGGAGTTACGACCAAGTCTGGATAGATCTTTCGTAATGACCGTGCCCACATGACCGGCTTCGATTTCATCGAGCATTTTCTGAAAGCCTGGGCGGTCATAGGTCACACCACTGTATCCGTCATCAATAAAAAATGTCGGCTGGGGGAAGCGGTGATCTCGTGCGTATTGGAGTAACATAGCCTTTTGATTCTGGATGGAATTGGACAAATCTTCTTTGCCGTTCTTCTTATCCTCTTTGGTGTCCTCTACGGACAATCTGCAATAGAGCGCTGTGATTTTGTCGGTTGCCCTTAACATTTCGTTATCCTCCTTCGGTTGGGCAACTGTCTGTACAGGATTGGAATTTGTATTTATATCAAAAGAGGTGTCGCTGTTCATTCGCCATCCTCCGTGATATCAGATTCATCATCGGCAGCGTTCTGCTCCATAATGCGTTTGAGCTTTTTGTCGAGAGTTTCCGTGCCCTCGTAGCTGCCTGTTACTGTGTATTCTGTGCCGCCAATGTTCTCCACGATTTTCACATCGGGCAGCCAGAACGCAGAAAGATTTTTTACAATAATGTTGCCGTTCTCGTCAAAAGAGAAATTACGTTTAGGTGCATCATCGGGACGAGGCTCGACCTTGGCGTATGGGTCGGGATTGGAGAAATAGTATTCGGGGACTTCCTCGTCATACTCTCCACTCGCAATCTGCTCTTGAAAAATCGTTTCATCTATTTCTTCGGGAGTAAGCTCACGAGCTTCTTCCTCTTTACGTTTTTCATCCATTGTGTCGAACCTCCTTTTCTTTCATTCGCTTCGATTCTTTTCATTCAAATTTTGCAAGATAGCAAAACCGCCGAACGCCGTCAATGGTCAAGATGAACGGCTTCGCCGCCATTGACAGCGTTCGTCCGTTTTGCTTATGGGCAGACAAGGCGGCGGTTGCCGCCGATTTCCATTTAGGAAATGGCACTTGCCATTTTGAAAAATAGAGAATAGCAAGCACAGTAGGTGTATGTACACTCTGCGATTTTTCACAAAACACAGTGCTGCTGATTTTGCGAAAAATGAAAATCTTCGATTTGCTTGCTAAGTTCAAAACAAACTTAGCAAGCAGTGCACGTGTGGACACACTCGTGCTTTTTGCAAATTTCAGCGGTGCTGCTCTTTGCAAAAACTTGTTGGGAAACATCCCAAACCCTTCAACGATTTTTTCAAAATCGGCTACGCTCCTACGGAGCTGAACATCACTTTATTTTAGAAAGCGATGTAAGGATTTTTCGGATTCCTTCATAAATTTCCTCTTGGTTCTTTTTGATTTCTTCAATGTCGGCTTCATAGATGTTGTCGGTTTCATTCAACCTTTTTGCAATCTGATTCTCGCTGTTGGAAATACGTTTCATCTTGGAAGTCAGCTCACGCAGTTCGGGCAATTCCAATTTTACAACATACCCGTCAATTACCATTTTGCGAATATAGGCACTCATGTTGTCCGTTCCCATCTGTTCCATTTTCTTTCTTATCAATTCGTATTCCTTGTCGTTTACAAAGAACTTTATCTGCTTCGGACGAAGCCTGTTTCTGTTTTCTGGCATATTCTCTTATCCTCTTTCTATGAGATAATATAAACCTATTTGTATCGTCATTCATCAATATAGGCATACAGCCTAATAAGGTCATTCTCTTTTGTCACCTCAAAAACAGTCTCATCGCCGTATTCAATATGGGAATAGCCACCATCCGGATAATCGTAATAGGTGTTTTTGCCTCCGGCAAAAGAAAGGGAATAACCGATGCTTGAAGGATAGGCACAGACACTTGCCACAGTCCGTCCTCTGTTTGTAAACACAATATTGGTCATGCCCTCGCTGACACTCTCCTTCAAAGCGGGGCTTTTTGATCCTGTGACTCTTTTGATTCGGTCAATGGATGTATAGGGATCAAAGGTATAAACCGATGTCCATTCAAAAGGCACCACTTCTTCCAAGGTCACATTGTCACTGGTGATCCCCGTCAGGGCCTCCTCTAATTTTGCGTTGTTCATATAAATCATGGGATCTCCAAAAATCATATACAGAACAGCCAGTACGACGATAATTCCGAGGCCAACGCCGTGCCAGCGCTCAGAGCGTTTCCACGCCGCCGCTTCCACTTCGCTCAAAGTCCCCGTCTCCCATGCGCCATTCTCCGTGCGCAGTCGTTTCTGCTTGCAAACATACCATGTAAACCAAACCGCATATCCCAGCGCTGTCAGCAAAAGAACAATCAGGAAGGCTCTGAGCAGCGTAGTAACCGGGCAGATTGCAGCCAGTAGACCGGCTAAAAGTATCAGGATGATCGGAATATCCGATGCGATATACGCAAATCTACCAAACAAATCACTGTAGAACACTTTCCCGTATTGCGCCTGTTTAACATCCTCGTCATAGGCCTCCTGCGAAAACGCTGTGACCAGTCCTTTGATGGACATATATCCAATGAAGATGATCCAAAACAAATCTGGAAAACCATCAAAGCGCATCACTTTTATCACAACAAATGCACATCCCAACAGAGATGCCAGCAATGTTTTGGGACCAACTAATTTCATGAACATACCTCCTCACAACTTTAATATAAATGCCAAGAAATTCTTCTTGCAAGTTCCTTAGCGATAGAATGAGCTTATCTGTTGTCACTTTTCAACATATCAGAAAAATCAAAACCCTATATGTGTGTCCACACATATTATACAGGATTTCTGCTATATCTTCAATATGATACGCAAAGATTTATCGCATTAAAGTGTAAACATTTTGAAAACACGCCCCAAGTTGACCTTGGAGCGTGTGAACATCAATCAAGCGGTCTGTATTCTGTTACTGCCTTTAGATAGGCTACGGGATCGCCGTTGAGTATCAAATCGGCGTATGCAATCGGGTCATTGTAAATGAGATAGTCCAGTTCTGAACGCTGATACATATTGTCTGCGACCTCGTTTTCAACGGCAATGGTATCAATGGCAATTATGCTGCCATCCGAGAACTTCAGCTCCACACAGGCGGTATCCATGTTAAATTCGCAAGATAAAAGACGCTTCATAGCAAACCTCCGTAATTTCAATGATTTTGAGATAAAAAAGAACGATGCTAAGTCTTTCGACTCGACATCGTTCTTTTCGTTGATGTTTCCAACCCTGTCAGACAGATGCCGTAAAATAGTAATTTTTTAGAATTACTGTCTTACGAGCATCCGTCCAAACCGGTGGCTCTTTTCTCTTATTCGCTCCACTCCATCCCGATTTTATCCAGCATTGCGCGGCGCTCAGGGGTGAGCTTGGGGTCGTGGGCGGTATCCCACTCCCGCATCCGGCGGAGCCAGTCGCCCAGGCAGAAGCCGGTTTCGTCGGATTTGTAGTTGGCGGCGGCGTGGAGGTTGCCGTGGGCCTTGTAGTAGGCCTTGGCCTGCTGATAGGCAGTTCCCCACTTGGCATCCCGGGCATCCCACACCATGCCGATGCTGTTCAGCTTTTTGATGTGGGCGGGCGTGACCTGATAGGAATCCGGGCGGTTCTTGCGGGCTGCACGCAGATTGGAGATCCACACGCCCAGCCGGACACCATCGCTGTCCACATAGCTGGCGGGGACCAGCAGGTGCTTGTATTTGCGGGCGTAACGGGCGGCACTGCGGAAGTTCCGCTCCCAGTTGGCCTCACGCACGGTGCCGTGGTCAGCGGCGGGATCACTGGGGCGGCGCTCGCCCTTGAACAGGGTGCGCAGCAGCTTGCGGCGCTCACTGCTCAGGGCGCTGCTGCCGGAGTTCAGGGTCTGCCGCTGGCGGCTGACCCAGCTGCCCAGCCAAACGCCGTCGGCGGTCTTGTAGACAGAGGGGATCTCCAGATCACCGTGCTCTGTCTTGTAGGCCAGAGCCAGATCATAGCGCTCCTGCCAGGGGTCGTACTTTTCCCACACCATGCCCAGCTTGTCCAGCAGGGCCTTGCGTTCAGGGGTGACCCGGGCGCTGGAGCGGTCCGGGTTCAGGTAGGCATAGCGCTGGCGCGCCACCCACTTGCCCAGCAGCACTCCGTCCGGCGTGACATACTCCGAGGGGACGTTCAGGTTGCCGTGCTCATGGTAGTAGGCGGCGGCAACATCGTACAGGGACATCCACTTGCGGTCGTTGCGGTTGGTCCAGTCCATGCCCAGAGCGTCCAGCCGCTCCACCTGCTCCTGTGGCAGCTCGCCTGCCTTGTGAGCGGCGCGCTGGGCCCCCAGCCAGACCCCCAGACCGAAGCCGGAGGGTGTTTCATACTTGATGGGTACTTCCAGATCGCCGTGTTCCAGATAATACTGGGTGGCGGCGGCATAGTTCTGCTCCCACAGATCGTTGGAGGTGCTCCACACCATGCCGATGGCTTCCAGCCGCTCGATGCGGTTCTGGGTCAGGTTGCCGCCCAGATAGCGCTGGCGGTTGTAGACGATCCATTCGCCCAGTGCAAAATCATTTTTATCGCGGTAGCGCACCGGCACCAGAAGGTCACCGTGCTCGGTGCGGTATTTCTGCGCGGAGGCAAAGCCCTTTTCCCAGGCAGCTTCCAGCCGGTGGTTCCAGCGGATGCCCAGTTTTTCCAGCTTGGCGGCCTGTTCAGCCGTCAGGCGGCCCGGGCGCTGCCCGGCCTGTACCTGCCGCTGGAGCTCGAGCCACTTGCCCACGGGCACGCCGCTGTGGATGGTATAGCTCCGGGGCAGCTCCAAGGTGCCCTCTTTGGCGGAGGCATCGGCGGCGGCCTGGCACAGCACCTCCCAGCGGGCCTCCATCTCCCGGCGCAGCTTGCCATACAGGCGGTAGGTCTGCTGCATGGGGCGCTCCTGCCGGAAGCCCGGCGTTTTGCTGCCGGCTCTGGTCATGGCCTCGGTGCAGTCACGCTGCAGGGTACGGCCGTTGCCCAGCCCCTCGAACTGCGCCACAAGGTCGAACACCGGCACGCTGCGGCTGCCTGCAGCCACCAGCGCGCGGCAGAGCATCTGCTTGAAGGTGGACATCAGGCTGGACTGGCGCACCAGAATGACCCCGGCCAGCCCCTCCAGCGGCTGCTGGACTCCCGGCGCGTTGACGCAGAGCAGGACCTTGGGGCCGGGGGCTGTATCGGAGAGGAAGGTCTCCACGGCAGCAGAATCCGCAAAGCAGGCGTGATCTGCAGCGTAAAAGCGGACGGCAGGGTCCACAGTGCGCAGCAGCTGTTCCAGCTCCGTGCCCAGCTTTTCCTGATAGGCGGCGGATTCAAACAGGACCAGATAATGGCCGCTGGTATCGCTGAGCAGGCGGGGCAGCAGAACGGTCAGGTTCTCCACCTGACGCAGAGACCAGCTCAGCTCTTCATATTGAACGCGCAGGGAGGTGTCGCCCTTGGGCATACACAGGTTTTTGATCCGGGCGCGCAGGGTGGCCAGCTCCTCCTCCTGAGGCCAGAGCAGGGCTGCATAGGCTGAGGGCACCGGCATGGTCCCGGCGGCCATGGCCTCGGCCACAGTCATGTGGGAGACGATGCAGTCGGCAAACAGCTCCTGCGCGGCGGCGCAGACGGGGGCACCGTTGGGCACACCCAGCCCCAGCACCTTTGCCTGGGGGCACATCCGCAGCAGCTTCTGCACCGACTGTGCCCAACACACGGCGCTCAACTCATGGTAGCAGTCCAGCACGATGCAGCCGGGTTTCTGCTCCCCCAGCCGCACCCACTGCTCCGGGGTGGCAGCGGCCAGCTTTTCGCAATCACAGAAGCGGACATTGCCGGGCAGGGTGCCGCCGTTGTAGCGTGTCAGCTCTGCCTGCCGCAGGGCCAGACGCTGTGCACCGGCCACCAGCCAGAAAAAGGTGGTCTGGGGGTGAGCCTCCACCACCTTCCAGGCAATACAGCTTTTGCCGGTGCCGGTGGGGTGGAACACGGCGGCCCGGTTCAGGGTCTCCAGAGACTGTACAGCTTTCTGAAAAGCGGCTTCGTTGACGGGATTCAGGGTCATCGACATGGTGGTAGTGTCCTCTCCGAGTTGCATGTTTGACATCGTTGGATACAACGAAAATATTTCATAGAATTAGTTTATCGCAAAAAACATTTTTCTGTCAAGCCCTTTGAAGAGAATTTAGAGCAAAACTCGGGAAAAGAATAAAAATAGTGTGGAATCTGTGGCAGAAACTGCGAACTTTGTGCGCAGCAACGGGGATACTGAAAGTGGAAACGCGCCCCGGAGCGGAGAGAAAGTATGACCTATGGCTGGAAGAAGGCTTCTTTTGCCCCGGCAGAGCTGCCCGGGCCGCACCGGGGAGATCCGGGCAGGAAGGCTGCTGCGGGGCATCCAAGAAGCATTTCATCTTTGCGGCCGAAAAAATGAAAAATTCCCTCTTGACTTTATGAAAATAAAGCGTATAATGCAATCAACAAACCGATGAGGCGGAAGAGAAACTGCAAGCGCACTTACAGTGAGCCCGAATGGTGAAAACGGGCAGAGAGCGGGGCAGAGTTCGTGGGCCGCCGAGGGCCGGGCAAACAGGGCAGTGCCTTTAGTAGCTTGGGACGGAAGCCTCCGTTACAGGGCAGGGGAGTGTTGGCTCTCCGTTGAGGGGCTCCTGCAGTTTTCCATGGTGGGAAGACGAGCGGAGCAAGCAAGGTGGCACCGCAGATTCGAATTTCTCGACTCTGTCCTTGTGGATGAACACACAGGGACGGGGCCGTTTTTATTTTACCCGTTCCGCAGGTGGAGTGGGTTTTATTTATTTTTGGGCCGCCCGCTCCGGGAAAGGAGCAACCGCTATGAAAACCATGAACATGATCTCCCGCCGCAGCTTCCTGAAGGCTACCGCCGCAGCCGCTGTCGTATCCGCACTGGGCCTGACCGGCTGCGGTTCCTCCGGCTCTTCTGCCGCAGCATCCAGCACCGCTTCCAGCGCTGCCGGTTCCGCTGCCGCCGCTTCTGAGGCAGGCCAGACCTTTAAGGTGGGCATCGTCAACTATGTGGATCATGCTTCCCTGAACCAGATCGTGGCCTCTGTTGAGAGCCGTTTGGATGAGGTGGGCGCGGAGAAGGGCGTGACCTTCGACTATGCCGATTACTACGCCAACGCCCAGGCTGACCAGTCCAACCTGAACCAGATCGGTGCAGACCTCGTGGCCGACCAGGTAGATGTCATTGTGGCCGTGGCCACCCCCACCGCCGCCACCATGCTGGCCGCTGTGGAAGATACCGACATCCCTGTGGTCTACTCTGCCGTCACCGATCCTGTTTCCGCCGGGTTTGACGGGGAGGAGGGCATCACCGGCACCTCCGATGCCCTGAACACCGAGGCCATTATGAACCTCATCACTGCCATCAACCCCGACATCGACACCATCGGCCTGCTGTACGACCTGAGCCAGGATGCCTCCACCCAGGCCATCGCCGATGCCAAGGCGTTCTGCGACAGCAAGGGCATCAAGTACATTGAAAAGAACGGTACCACCACGGCTGAGGTGCAGATGGCTGCCGAGGCCCTTGTGGCTGCCGGTGTCAAGGCAGTGTTCACCCCCACCGACAACACCGTGATGACCGCCGAGCTGTCCATCTATGAGACCTTCCTGGAGGCAGGGATTCAGCACTTCACCGGCGCGGACAGCTTTGCACTGAACGGTGCTTTTGTGGGCTACGGCGTGGACTACGTCCAGCTGGGCGAGGCCACCGCCGATATGGTGGTGGAGCTGCTCTGCGGCGGCAAGACCCCCGCAGACCTGCCCTATCAGACCTTCGACAACGGCATCGTGACCATCAATACAGAAACGGCCGCAGCATTGGGCATGGACGACAATACCCTGAACATGATTAAGGAAGCCTTCAAGCCCTACTGCACCGAAATTGTGGTAGTGACCACGCAGGAGAATTTCTAAAAAGGAGTACATCAACCATGCTGGCGAGTATCTTTTCGCTCAACGTGATCCAGACGGCGCTGGAGCTGGGCTGCATTTACGGTCTGGTGGCGCTGGCGCTGTTTCTGAGCTATTCGATCCTGAACATTGCCGACCTGTCCACCGATGGCTGCTTCACCCTTGGCTGTGCCGTGGCCTGCCAGGTGGCGCTGACAGGCCACCCCATCCTGGCCCTGTTCGCGGCCATGGCGGCGGGTGTGTGTTCGGGCTTTGTCACCGCCTTTTTGCAGACACGTCTGGGCGTTGAGAGCATCATGGCAGGCATCATCGTGAACACCGGCCTGTATACCATCAATCTGGCGGTCATGGGCTTTTCGTCCACGATGTCCCTGGTCAAGACCGATACGGTGTTCTCGCTGGCAAAATCCGCACTGGCCTTTACGGGCGGCTGGTATAAGCTGGTCATCGCGGCGGCGGTCATTGTGATCGCCTGTGCCGCTATGGTGGGTTTCCTGGGCACCCGGCTGGGCCTTTCCATCCGCGCCACCGGCGACAACGCCGCCATGGTGCGGGCCTCCAGCATCAACCCGGCCTTCACCATCACAGTAGGCCTGTGCATCTCGGGCGCACTGACCGCCCTTTCCGGCGGCCTGCTGGCCCAGTACCAGAAGAGCAGCGACATCAACGTGGGCACCGGCATGGTGACCATTGCACTGGCTTCCCTTATCATCGGCGAAACGCTGGTGGGCAAGCGCACCATGGTGCGCCGGGTGCTGGGCGTGGTGTTCGGCAGCTGCCTGTATCGCTTTATCGTGGCCGTGGCCCTGCGCTTCAATGTGCCCGCCGCCGCCATGAAGCTGGTGAGCGCCCTCATCGTGGCTGTGGCCATCTCGATGCCCGCCATCCGGGCAAAGTTTGCCTTTGAGCAGCGCAAGCACAATGCCCGGAAGGAGGTGCACTGAGATGGAAATGCTGGAGCTGAACAACCTGCACAAGACCTTTAACCCCGGCACCGTCAACGAAAAAGTGGCCCTGAACGGTGTGAGCCTGCACATGGAGGCAGGCGACTTTGCCACCATCGTGGGCTCCAACGGCGCGGGCAAATCCACCATGTTCAACGCCATCACCGGCGGTTTCATTGCCGACGAGGGCAGCATCGTGCTGGGCGGGCAGGACATCACTTTTGCGCCTGAGTACGAGCGCAGCAAGGTCATTGGCCACCTGTTCCAGGACCCCCTCAAGGGCACGGCCCCCAACATGACCATTGAGGAAAACCTTGCGCTGGCCTATCTCCGGGCAGGAACCGCCCCCCACGCCATCTTCTCCCGCATCTCCCGCAAGGATAAGGAACTGTTCCGGGAAAAACTTGCCCTGCTGAACATGGGCCTTGAGGACCGGATGAAGCAGCCGGTGGGCCTGCTCTCGGGCGGCCAGCGGCAGGCGCTGACCCTGCTCATGGCCACCCTCGTTACCCCCAAGCTCCTGCTGCTGGACGAGCACACCGCAGCCCTGGACCCTGCCACGGCGGAGAAGGTGCTGGAGCTGACCAAGAGCATCGTGGCAGAAAAAAAGATCACCTGCCTGATGGTCACCCACAACATGCATCAGGCCCTCGAGCTGGGCAACCGCACCCTGATGATGGACGGCGGCCGCATCGTGTTCGATGTCAAGGGCAAGGAGCGCAGGAAGATGACCGTGGACGACCTGCTGGAAAAATTCCGCGAGAACGCCGGTAAGGCCCTGGACAATGACCGCATCCTGCTGAGCAAGGTGGAAGCGGGCAACTGAAAAGAAACTCAAAATGCCCTGTCTGGACCCAAAACCGTGTCAGACAGGGTATTTTTAATACAACAAGGAGAAAACGAGATGAAAATTACGATCCGTACCCCGCAGATGCAGGATTATGACCGATTTTCTGCTATTATGGATCAGGTGCAGCAGATGCATGTCGAGTGGCGGCCGGATGTCTACAAACCGGCTAGTCCGTTGATCACAAAAGGGTTGTTTGCTCAGCTCCTGAAAGGGGACAGCTGGTATATTGCCGAGACGGACGGCATCGTTGTTGGTGTTCTGGAAGTCTTCAAGCGCCATGTGGAAGGCCCGGCACAGGTGACGAAAGATATTTTGTTCGTCAGTACCATGGCGGTGGATGAGGCGTATCGCGGGAAGGGCATCGGGCACCAGTTCTTTGATAAGGTGAAACAGCTCAAAGCAGAAAAGGGATGCGACACCATAGAACTGCAGGTGAACGCCAGAAATAAAAAGGCGTATGAGATGTACCGGAACTATGGCTTTACGGAAAAGTCCATCAATATGGAGCTGAAATAAAACGATTGTAATGATCCTTGTATATGTAGTCATAATGTGATACAATGCTTTTGACAGGAGGTGTCACTTATGATGCAGACATTTGTTCGCCCATCCCGTGATCTGCGCAACCACTACGCGGAAATTTCAGAGATGTTGAAAGACCACAATCATGTTATTATCACAAATCATGGTCGTGGGGAATCCGTCCTCATCAACATTGAGGACTACGCCAAGTATGAGGAGTTCATGCACCAGCGGTATGTTGCCGAGGAGCTTGCCAAGGCAAAACAGCAGGCGGCAAACCCCAACACGCAGTGGACAGAGCATGAAAGCGTATGGGAGACGCTCCACGAACAGTATGACGTATAAGATCAAATACCTGCCCCTTGCTGTACAGGACTTGAATGACATTGCCCGGTATTTGTCCGGCTTCTACCCCCAAACGGCCCGCCGTGTGCTGAAAGAAATGCGGGAAAAGATCACAAAGCTGGGGGATACCCCACGGATGTGTGAAGTCTATGCCCTTGACCCGACTTACCGCAAGCTGGTGGCAGACCAGTATCTGGTGTTTTACCATGTCAATGAGAACGTCAAGGTGGTGGAGATCCACCGTGTACTGCGCGGCTCATGGAATTTGCCGCAGTACCTGGAATAAAACAAAGAGCAGAGCGCTCCAGCCAGCTGGCTGGAACACTCTGCTCTTTTTAATGCAATATACTGAAAACTCAGAACTTACTTCACGTATTCAACGGTGTACTCGAAACCATACTCTTCCTGCAGTTTCTTGACGGCAGGCTCGCAGTCCTCGATGAAGCTGGGTGCGTAGACGGAAGCACCGTTGTGGTCCTTCTTGTAGTCCTCCACGATCTGCTGCAGCTTTGCCCAGCCCTCGTTGGCCTTGGCGTTGTCAACAGTGTCGGGGAAGTTGATGATGAATTCACGGTGCTGCGGAATACGAGCTTTCATAAGTGATATCTCCTTAATTGACTATTTGTAGTTTATTGCTTGATTTATACAGAAGCTTAATGCTTTTGTAGATAACGGATAGGCCCTGCCCTCTATGCACGGCTGCTGTCGGTTTCAGACGGAGAGGTTATATACCTGGCAGGCATTCTCCACCGTCTGCCGGAACACCTGCTCCGGTTCCTCACCCTTGGTGCTGGCGATATGCTCGCCCACATAGCGGATGAGGGAGCTGTCGCAGCGGGTGCCGCGGACAGGCTCCGGGGCCATATAGGGGCAGTCAGTTTCCAGGACGATGCGTTCCAGCGGCAGGGTGGCAATGGCCTTGGCGGCACGCTTGGCCCCCTTGAAGGTGCAGGCCCCGCCAAAGCCAATGTAGAGCCCCTGCTCTGCCAGCCAGAGCGCGTCATCGGCGCTGCCGGAATAGCAGTGGACGATGCCCTTGGGCCGGTACTTTTTCAGCAAGGCGTAGACATCGGCGTGGGCGCTGCGGTCGTGTACGATGATGGGCTTGTCCAGTTCCAGTGCCAGCCGGATCTCGGCCTCAAACAGCGCCAGCTGGGCATCCTTGGGCACGGGCCAGTGGTAATCCAGTCCGCACTCCCCCACAGCCACCACCTTGGGGTCCTCGTAATAGGGGGCAAGGGCACGCATCTCTGCGGCCCAGTCGCCGCTGTATACCGAGACAGTAGGGGCGGGGCCTTCCTCACCGCAATCCTCCGGGGCCAGCAGGCTCTCCGGGTGGATGCCGACGGCGGCGTACACCCAGGGATATTTGTGGGCCAGCTCCAGCACCTTGGGCGCATCGCCCGAATGGGTGGCCTGCTCGCACACGCCCACCACCCCTTTGCCGGGCAGGCTGTCCAGCAGGGCAAAGCGGTCCGCGTCAAAGGCACGGGCGCTGTAATGGGCGTGGGTATCAAAAATGGGGTATTCCATATTACAGGGCACGCTCCTTTTTGGCGGGGGCCTTGTTTACCAGCCAGATGCCGATGCAGACCAGCACCAGCGCCCCCAGATACTGCCACCGGAACAGCGGCTCCCCATTGATGAGGGCGCTGAGCAGGACATTCACCACCGGGTTCACGAACCCGAAGATGGCAATCCGGCTGACGGGGTTGTTCTTCATCAGCAGGGCCCAGACGATGTAGCCCGCGCCGCAGATGAAAGCCAGCGCCAGCAGGTCCAGCACGCTGAGCACAGACCAGTGTTCCAGCCGTCCGCCCAGAACAGCGCCCAGCAGGAACAGGGCTGCACCGCCCACGAACAGGTTCACAAAGCAGACGGCAAAGCTGTCTGCCCGGCGGGTGACGGATTTGTTCCAGGGGCCTGCCAGCGTGAAAAGGACGGTGGCAATGAGCATATAGGCTACGCCCCGGGCGCTGCCGCCGCCGTGGTTGCCCAACGTGGCGATGAGAACGCCCGCAAAGCCGATGCCGCAGCCCAGCGCCTTGGCCGGGGTCATGCGGTCAGCCCTGCCGTAAAGGAAATGGGCGAAGATGACCCCCAGAAAGCTCTGGGTGCTGTTCAGGATGCCCCCAAAGGCACCGGTGAGCAGGGCAACAGCGCTGTAGAAAAAGGCATACTGCGCTGTGGTTTGCCACAGGCCCAATGCACAGCATTCGGCCAGGATCTTCCCCTTGGGCATGGCGGGGAGCCTGCCCTCCAGCAGCAGGCTGCCGCCCAGTACCAGCACACTGCCCAGCATGAACCGTACCCCTGCAAAGCAGAGAATGGAGGCCGTGTCAGCGGTGTCGATGGCAAAGAGCCGGTAGCCCAGCTTGATGAAAGGGAAAGCCGAACCCCACATGGCGTTGCAGAGAATGGCAATGATAACGGCAAAGGCCGGTGTGCCGAAAAGCCGGTCCAGCTTTTCGGCGCGGCTCAGCTGTGTCTCCATGGCTCAGTGGATGCGGCTGCCAACGGGGGTGTTGTCGCCGTAGAAGGCGATGGAGCAGCCGCCGTCAGCGGTGTCGGCAGCAAAGATCATGCCCTCGCTGACATACTTGCCCTTCAGCATGGGGCGGGGGGCCAGATTGCAGACGATGCCGATCTTCTTGCCGATCAGATCCTCCGGCTTGAACCACTTGGCAATGCCGGACAGGATGCAGCGCTCACGCTCGCCGTCAAACACGGTCAG
Organism: Faecalibacterium sp. IP-3-29; assembly: GCF_023347335.1. Classification (NCBI taxonomy): domain Bacteria; kingdom Bacillati; phylum Bacillota; class Clostridia; order Eubacteriales; family Oscillospiraceae; genus Faecalibacterium; species Faecalibacterium sp. IP-3-29. The sequence continues at coordinate 842,692 of NZ_CP094471.1, forward strand.
GTGGAGCAGCTTCTTGCTCTCCTTCAGGTTCTCGCAGGCACGCACCTCGGCCACGCGCAGCTCCACCTTGCAGAAGGTGTCAAAGTCGATCTCTTCCTCGTGGGTAAAATCAACGGTGCTCTCCTCAGCGGCGGGGGCGGCAGCAGCCTTTTCGGCTTCGGCCTTGGCCTTGTTGGCAGCTTCGGCAGCGGCCTTGCGCTTCTCGTCCTCTTCCTTCAGGTGGGCAATCTCCTTGGCCACATCAATGCGGGGGAACAGGGCATCGCCCTTGTGGACGGTGTAGGTCTCCTGCACGCCGTAGGCAGCCTTGCTCAGGTCGATGTCGGCAGTGGACAGGCCCAGCTGATCCATCATCTTGGGAGCGGTGGAGGGCAGGTAAGCGTTCAGCAGGATGCCTGCCACACGCAGTGCCTCGCACAGGTGGTAGAGCACGCTCTCCAGACGGGCCTTGTTGGCCTCGTCCTTGGCCAGAGCCCAGGGAGCGGTCTCGTCGATATACTTGTTGGCGCGCTGGATCACGGCAAAGATCTCCATCAGGGCCTGGGGGATGGTCAGGTTGTCCATATCGGCAGTGACCTTGCCCAGCAGCTCATTGACCATGGTCTCCAGCTCCGTGTCGATGGCCACGGTGCCAGCGGCCTTGTGGACCGTGCCGCCGAAGTACTTCTCGCACATGGCAACGGTGCGGCTGAGCAGGTTGCCCAGGTCGTTGGCCAGGTCGCTGTTGATGCGGTTGATCAGGGCCTCGTTGGTGAACATGCCGTCGTTGCCAAAGGGGATCTCACGCAGCAGGAAGTAGCGGATGGAGTCCACGCCGTAGCGGTCACACAGGACCACGGGGTCCACAACGTTGCCCACGGACTTGGACATCTTGCCGCCGTTCATCAGCAGCCAGCCGTGGCCAAACACGCGCTTGGGCAGCGGCAGATCCAGAGCCATCAGCATGGCGGGCCACAGGATGGTGTGGAAGCGCAGGATCTCCTTGCCCACCATGTGCAGGTCAGCAGGCCAGAACTTGTTGTAATCGTGGTAGGTCTCGTTGCCGTAGCCCAGCGCGGAGATATAGTTGCTCAGCGCATCGACCCAGACATACATGGTGTGCTTGGGGTCAAAGGGAACGGGGATGCCCCACTTGACAGAGGTGCGGGAAACACAGGTGTCCTGCAGGCCCTGCTTGATAAAGGCGATCATCTCGTTCTTCCGGCTCTCGGGCTGGATGAACTGGGGATTCTCCTCGTAGTACTTCAGCAGGCGGTCGGCATACTTGCCGGTCTTGAAGAAGTAGGCCTCCTCGTGGGCATCATAGACCTCGCGGCCGCAGTCGGGGCACTTGCCGTCCACCAGCTGGCTGTCGGTCCAGAAGCTCTCGCAGGGCTTGCAGTAGTGGCCGATGTACTCGCCCTTGTAGATATCGCCCTGCTCATACAGCTGGGTGAAGATCTTCTGGCAGGTCTCCACATGGTAGTCATCGGTGGTGCGGATGAAGCGGTCATAGCTGACATCCAGCAGCTTCCACAGATCCTTGACGGTGGCAACGATCCGGTCAACGTACTCCTTGGGGGTCACGCCTGCATCGGCGGCCTTGTCCTGGATCTTCTGGCCATGCTCATCGGTGCCGGTCAGGAACATGACTTCCTTGCCCTGCATCCGCTTGAAGCGGGCCAGCGCGTCGCAGGCCACGGTGGTGTAGCTGTGGCCGATGTGCAGCTTGTCGCTGGGATAGTAGATGGGGGTCGTGATGTAGAATGTGTTGTGTTCGCTCATGGGGGATGATTCTTCCTTTCTGTTGTGGCTGTGTCACAAAAAAGCTCCCGTCCTGCCGGAATGCACCGGACAAGGACGGGAGCTGAACTTCCGTGGTACCACCTTGCTTCGCCGCGCCCTTGCAGGCATGGCCTTGCGTGCCGGGATGAACCCGGCCTCTGCGCGGTAACGGGCGCACCCGGCGGGGGCTTGGCGGCGTGCCGCTTCACCCCCACAGCTCAGAGGCCATCTTCCACTCCGTGCTCACCTGCCCGGTTCCATCCTTCGGGCTTTCTGTCAGGCGCAGGCGGGGCGTACTCTCCTCGTCAAGGCTGTTCGCTTTTTGCCAAAGGGGCACACGACCCCCTTGTTCCTATTATAATACGCAAAAACGGCGAGTTTGTCAACTCTCCTGGTAAAGTGTTCTGCAAAACGGCTTTTGACTCGGTGTGTGTATATAAACGAGATAGTTATTAACAAAAAGATACGGTCAGGAATTGCTATCCTATGATCTTCTGCCATCCGACCATGTGTCTTTTCCATTAGCTGTATCGGATCATATTCGGAAACCCCGACAGCATCAAGGTAATAGTTAAGCCCGCAGCGAGTTCTTGGAATACAACGACTCTCTAAAAAAATCAGAAAATCATCCCAAGTGGGTTCCGTGTTGACCCCGAAAGCGGTGTCCAGAATAGAATCCACTTTGTTTTCCACACGCACCTGCTTTGTGGTGAAATCTACGTCAATGATACTGCAAAGGGTATCACGGTCATAATATTCATATTTCCGCATTGTGTGCACCTGCTCCATGCCGACCACCCCTTTTATAGAAGTGTATCATGTCGGGGACTGATGTGCAAGACATGGAAAAAGTAAAACAGCGGCGGTTTTCCAAATCGGAAAGCTGCCGCTGCTTATGTATAGAGGTTTATAGGTTCTTTGCAAGATTTTTAGCGAAGCAATGTCTACACGCTGCAATTCCTTATTTATGTAAATGGAGGCTCGCCCGGCTTCGATGCTTTCAGGAGAGATATCCACGCAATCCCAAGTCAAACCGAGCAGTTCGCCAAGGCGCAGAGAACAAGAGAAGGAGAGGTTGATGCAGAGCCGGAGCCGTGGATCATTACACACTTCCAAGGCATGGAACAGGGTCTCGGCAGTCCAGATATCACGCTTCTTTGCAGTGTATTTGGGCAAGGTGGCATAAACACAGGGATCCTTTTCCATAAGTTCCCACTTTACAGCCTGCTCAAAGGCACTTCTCAAAATTTTGTGAACCGAACGAACCGTGCCGGGAGAAACGTATTGATGCTGACGCTTTCCACACATAGGGTCAACGGCTTCGTATTTACCGTCAACCTACCGCTCATTCCCTCAGTGGGAGATCATCGCATTTGTTACGGACGTGGCTCATCATCACAGGAACGTGACTGAAGAATGCGTGTTCAATTTTCAAGGGGCGGGATAGCTTGAGGGCTGCTTTGAACGCTTGCCGAGGCTATGGCTGTATTGTAACCGATGCGGAACGAAATGAACAGGAACTCAGAGTTCACAATTTTTGAGGAAAATAGGAAGTATCGTTCCTGTTTCTCGATGAGCCGTCAAAAATATATTTCTTGACTTTATGTAAGAAATGAAGTATTATACTCGTAAGAAACTAACTTACGAGTATATAAATTCGATAAATACACTTTGGGGAGGGAACAAAATGAGCCAATTTTACTGCCGCGATGAGGAACTTCGGAAGTTAAACAAACGATATGAGAATGGAAAGTTTGAATGCGTTGTCATTTACGGCAGACGCCGTGTCGGAAAAACTGCGCTGATCAATGAATTCTGCAAGGACAAACCGACCATTTTCTTCTCTGCCTTGAATACGACCGGAAAAGAAAATCTGGAAGCCTTGTCCAAGGCAATCATGAGTTTTGAACGACCCAATGCAGAATCATCTCCGGAATTTACAACCTACGATGCAACATTGGACGAACTGACAGCTCTCTCCAAGGAGCAGCGAATCGTATTTGTAATTGATGAGTACCCTTATCTTGCAAAGGCTAAACCCGCTATTTCCGCAATGCTTCAGCACATCATCGACCATAAATGGACAGATTCCCAAATGTACCTGATCCTGTGTGGCTCGTCCATGAGTTTTATGGAAAGTCAGGTCTTGGGCAAAGAAAGCCCTCTGTATGGGCGCAGAACAGCGCAATTCAAGATCATGCCGCTGGATTATAGGGAAACTGCGGTATTCCATCCGAATCTGTCCGAGGAAGACAACGCCCTGATTTATGGCATTACAGGCGGCGTTCCGCATTATATCAACAAATTGGATGTTCGGGACAGCGTAGATGAAGCACTGATGGAAAACTTGTTTGACCGTTCCAGCTACCTCTATGAGGAACCGGCCAACCTGTTAAAGCAGGAGCTGCGTGAACCGGCAATTTATAATGCAATCATCAAGGCAATTGCAGAGGGGGCTTCTCGCCTGAATGATATCACCACGAAGGTTGGTGAAGAAAACTCTGTGGTGGCGAAGTACCTCAAAACGTTGATAGACCTTGGAATCGTCAAAAAGGAAACGCCGATCACAGAGAAACCGGGCAAAAAAACGATCTATCTTCTGGCGGACAATTTTTTTCGTTTTTGGTACCGTTTTGTGCCGGTCAATGCAAGTGCCATTGATTCGGGGCGGATCGCAAAGACCTACCCCCATGCGGTGAAGCAGTATTTTCCAGACTATATGGGTCTGATTTTTGAGAAGATGTGCCAAGACTACTTGCTCTATTATGCGAATGATCTTCCTATCGAGTTGAGTGAGATCGGGCAGTGGTGGGGAACCGACCCTCAAAAAAAGAAGCAGATCCAGATCGACATTGTCGGAACGCCGGTTGCGGGCAATGACTATATCATTGGCTCCTGCAAATACCGTAATGAAAAAATCGGTTTGGACGAACTGGAACTGATTCGGGAATATGCAGCAGTCTTTGGGAAAGGAACAAACTACCACTACTACATTTTCTCGAAAGGCGGATTTACGGACGGACTACTTCAGGCACAGGAACGCGGAGAAGTACAGCTGCTTACCCTTGCCGATATTTTTGAATAACACAAGAAACGCTCTTGTCGGTGTAAAACTGGCAGGAGCGTTTCTTGTTGAAGTGATTATAAAAGACCTTTGATTTTTTCAAGATGATCCATAGCGGCTTGCAGTTCATTTTGAAACGGATCCCTAGAAGGATCTCGGCCCAAAAGAAGATATATGATGACTGTGGATAAAACAGATTCTGATTCAGGGACACCCTAAAACCCATTTTGCCGGAGCCCCGGCCCAGCGCAAAATCCCAGGTGGATCCCCCTGCGCCAGGTGTCTGCCGCTCACTTTTTCCGCGTGGCAATGTCCTGAAAGCAGAAATAGTCCGGTTGGTGGCGGGACTGGGTGTACTCAAACAGCAGACCGGCGGCGTTGAAAGTCTGGTTTGCGACGACGACCACGCAGCCATAGGTGCCCATGTCCAGCAGATTTTCGTCGCGGGCGGTGGCGTGCTCCACCGTGATGCGGCGCTTGCTGGTGATGATCTGCATTCCCAGTGTGTTCTCAATATAATCGTAGATAGAGTTTGCGGCAATTTCCGGTGTCAGGCCGGGGACAAACTCCTTTAAAAAGTAGTTGATGTCCAGAATCAGTGCTTTTCCGTCCAGATAACGCACACGCTGTACCGCCCACAATTCATCGCCCTCAGAAAATCCGCTTTCCGCGGCAAACTGTTCCGTTGCGATGACAGTCTCAAACTTCGTGACCTTCGTCACGGCGCGAAGGTGGTTGCGGCGGGCGGTTTCTTGAAACGTCTCGATGCCGCCGATGGTAAACGTCGTTTTGCCCACCGGCTGGTAGATGACCCGCACGCCGCGCCCCTGCATGGTCTGCACATAGCCGTCGGCTACCAGCTCCGCCAATGCGCGTCGAACTGTGTTGCGGGAGCAGGCGTATTCCTCTATTAAGGTATTCTCGCTGGGCAACAGCGATTGATAGGGGTAATCCTGCGCCTCGATGCGTTTTTTGATGCTGTGATAAATGCCATCATATTTTGCCTTTGGCATGGTGTGTACCTCGCAACTTGTTCAAACATTTACTTTAGTATACCGTCTTTTCGGCTAAATTTCAAGGGGGTAACTTGTGAGCAGTGCCGAAAATAGGCATTCTGCAATGCTTTTTTGCAAAAGCATATTGACTTGTATGAACAAGTCTGGTATCCTGTGGCTGTAAGGAGAACTTGTATGAACAAGTTCGAAGATGCCCGTATGAACAAGTTCGAAGATGCCCGTATGAACAAGTTCGAAGATGCCCGCTCTACCGGGCAAAAGGAGGAAAACATTATGGGTAAATACGAACAGGACGCGCGGCTGCTGCTTGAGTACGTTGGCGGCAAGGAGAACATTGCAGCAGTATCCCACTGCGTATCGCGTATGCGATTTGTCCTCAACGATCCCGCCAAGGCGGACGTTGCCAAGATCGAGGCACTGAAATCCGCCAAGGGCACTTTCACCCAGGCGGGCCAGTTCCAGGTCATCATCGGCAATACGGTCAGCGATTTCTACAATGACTTTATTGCCGTCTCCGGCATCGACGGTGTCTCGAAGGAAGCTGTCAAGAGCGCGGCCAAGCAGAACCAGAACGCATTGCAGAAGGTCATGAGCGTGCTTGCGGAGATTTTTGCCCCATTGATTCCCGCCATCATCACCGGCGGTTTGATCCTTGGCTTCCGCAACTGCATTGACAGCATCTACTTTTTTAATAACGGCACCCAGACGCTGTGCAACATCAGTCAGTTCTGGTCCGGCGTTGACAGCTTCCTGTGGCTGATTGGCGAAGCCATCTTCCATATGCTGCCGGTCTGCATCTGCTGGTCTGTCACAAAGAAAATGGGCACGACCCAAAGCCTGGGCATCGTCCTCGGCCTGACGCTGGTTTCCGGCCAGCTGCTCAACGCTTACGCCGTCGCGTCCACGGCAGCGGTAGATATCCCCAAATGGGATTTTGGCTTCTTCACCATCAACATGATTGGCTATCAGGCGCAGGTCATTCCCGCCATGCTGGCCGCGTTCACGCTGGTCTATCTAGAAAAATTCTTCCGCAAGATCTGCCCGGCGGTCATTTCCATGATCGTGGTGCCCTTCTGCTCGCTGGTGCTGTCCGTCATCATCGCCCACACTGTCCTTGGCCCCATCGGCTGGAAGATCGGCACCTTCATTTCTGACATCGTCTACGCCGGCATTTCCGGCTCCTTCCGCGTGGTCTTTGGCGCAATCTTCGGTTTTGTTTATGCCCCGCTGGTCATCACCGGCCTGCATCACATGTCCAATGCCATTGATATGCAGCTGATCGCCGATTTTGGCGGCACCATGCTGTGGCCGATGATCGCCCTTTCCAACATTGCACAGGGCTCCGCCGTGCTGGGCATGATCTACCTGCAGCGCAAGAATGCTGCCGCACAGGAAGTCAACGTTCCCTCTTGCATCTCCTGCTATCTGGGCGTTACCGAGCCTGCCATGTTCGGTGTCAACCTGAAATTCCACTTCCCGTTTATCTGCGGCATGATTGGATCTGCCATCGCAGCGGTCGTCTGTGTGGCAACTTCCACCACGGCCAACGCCATCGGTGTCGGCGGCATCCCTGGTATTTTGTCAATCCAGCCCGCCTATATGCTCAGCTTTGCGCTGTGCATGGCCATTGCCATCGTCGTCCCCTTTGTGCTGACCGTCATCGTCGGCAGGAAAAAAGGCGTTGCCTGATTTTGTGAGGTGTGTACCATGAATGATTTTAAAGATAAAGTTGTCTACCAAATTTACCCGAAATCCTTCATGGACTCGAACGGTGACGGCTTCGGCGATTTGAAGGGCGTCACCGCGAAACTGGACTACCTCGCCGACCTGGGCGTTGACTATCTCTGGCTGACGCCGTTCTTCCCCTCGCCCCAGCGCGACAACGGCTATGATGTGGCCGACTACCGTGCCGTTGACCCGCGCTACGGCACGATGGAGGATCTGGAGGAGCTTATCCGCGAGGCGGACAGGCGCGGCATCGGCCTGATGCTGGACATGGTGTTCAACCACACCTCCACCGAGCATGAGTGGTTCAAAAAAGCACTGGCGGGCGACAAAAAGTACCAGGACTATTACATCTTCAAGGACGGCACGCCCGACTGCTGCCCGACGAACTGGGTGTCGAAATTCGGCGGCCCTGCGTGGGAATATGTACCATGGCTCGGCAAGTGGTATCTGCACCTGTACGATGTGATGCAAGCCGACCTGAACTGGGAGAACCCCGCCGTGCGGGAGGAAATGGCCGACATCCTGCGATTCTGGAAGGCGAAAGGCATCAAGGGTTTCCGTTTCGACGTCATCAACGTCATTTCCAAGCCGGAGGTCTATGAGGACGATTTTGAGGGCGACGGCCGCCGCTTCTACACCGATGGCCGCAACGTCCACAAGTACCTGAAGGAGCTGGTCGCCGCGGGCGGCATCGATGGCATGATCACGGTGGGGGAGATGTCCTCCACCACGCTGGAAAACTGCATCGGCTACACCGCTGAGGGTAACCACGAGCTGACGATGTGCTTTAATTTCCACCACCTGAAGGTCGACTACAAGGACGGGCAAAAGTGGGAATTGAGGGAGCCTGATTACCTCGCCATGAAGAAACTGTTCCAGACATGGCAGGAGGGGATGCAGGCCCACGGCGGCTGGAATGCGCTGTTCTGGTGCAACCACGACCAGCCCCGTGCGGTCAGCCGCTTTGGCAGCGACACGACCTACTGGAAGGAAAGCGCCGAGATGCTGGCGGTGGCCATCCACTTTATGCGCGGCACACCGTACATTTATCAGGGTGAGGAGCTGGGCATGACGAACCCGCACTTCACGAAAATCGAGCAATACCGCGACGTCGAGAGCCTCAACTACTATAAGATTCTGCGCCAGCAGGACAAGTCCGAGGCCGAGACGCTGGACATTATCGCCCAGCGCAGCCGCGACGACAGCCGCACCCCGATGCAGTGGGACGCGAGCGAGAACGCCGGGTTTACCACCGGTACGCCGTGGATCGGCATTGCCGACAACTACAAGGCCATCAACGCCGCTGCCCAAATGGACGCCCCGGATTCCATCCGCAGCTTTTACAAAACGCTGGTGGCCCTGCGCAAGAAAATGCCGGTCATCAGTGCGGGAAAAATCGAGTTCTTGTACCCCGACAACGCGGATTTGTTGGCCTATCACCGGTACGACGGCGAGACGGAGCTGCTGGTTCTCTGCAACCTGCGGGAGCGGGAAATTGCCAAGCCCCTGCCCGTAGGCTGGACCGATGCCGAGAAACTGCTGGGTAACTACCCCGACACCGCCGACACGCTGCGCCCCTATGAGTGCGTAGTGCTGAAAAAGTGAAGGCTGCCGTATTATCTTTTCGCTATTGGGAGTTGACCGTATCCTTTGCGATAGTAACCTCATAGTGAGCAAGACAAAAGCACTTTCCCTTATTTGCAATGCAAATATAAGGGAAAGTGCTTTTTTGTAAGGGCAAAATTCCGCGTTTAAAGCTGTGCAAGACCTGCCGGGTGCCATTCGTCCCGGATGCCGATGTCGGCACAGACGATCTCACCGCAGAAGGGTGCGGAGCTTGGAGCTGTGTGCAGGGGCTTGCAGCTGTCCACAGGCGGTTTTGAAAGATAAATCTCCTTCATTTTCTGCTTAACGGCAGCAATAAAAAAGACCCCCGCAGCGTATGATTTGACGCCGCGGGGTTTCTCAATTGTTCGGTTTGTATTGCAGCACCTTCTGGGAGAACGTCCGATCGAAGAACTGGATGAAGGGCCCAAGGCAGAACGCACAGATCAAGGTGCCAAGGCCCACAAGGCCACCCAGCAGCCAGCACAGCAGGGCGCTGAGCGCATCGGTGAAGATGCGGCACCCGAAGTACGGGCAGGGTGTGTAGTCCCGCAGACCGAGGGAAAGGTAATCGTAGGGCGCGATGCCGAGGTCGGCGGTCTGGTAGAGCGAAGCGCCCAGCGCCGTGACCAGCACCGCCGCGATGACCCACGCCAACTGCACCGCCAGCGACGGCGCATCGCCGAAGTGGGCGTGAATGGGGTCATAGAACGCCGTGACGATGTACCCGATGCAGATGCCGTTGACGAAGGTGCCAAGGCCGATGTACTTGCGCCCGAACCAGAATTCCAGCAGGAAAAACAGGATGTTCGTGCACAGGTTCTGGGTGCCCAGCGAGATGCCGAGCAGCTCCGCCAGCCGCATGTTCAGGGCGCTGATGGAGTCGTTGCCGAGGTGGGACTGCTTGAAAAGCGCAATGCCAAGGGCGATGATGACGATGCCCGCCACCATGCCCACCACCCGCCGGGCAGTCGGTTTGCGCAATGCGGTGCCGTTCATAGGAGATTCTCCTTTAGCGTTTCTTTTCCCCTATTATACGCCTACTTTGGGCGGGAGACAAACTATTTATGGAAAGATACAACGATATACGGGGGATCCGCCTTACCCCTTTAATCTCACCTCAATCCGTTCTTTCTCCAGCCCCTCCCCGATCACGATGAGCACTTCCTGCCCCTTGGGGATAGCGTTTGCCGTCAGGCCGTCGGCGGTGGCGTTCAGCTCCACCCAGCCGTTCTCGTACTGTACGAAGCCTTTCGCCCGCAGCACATGGCCGCACGCGGGCTCGGTGAAGAGGGCCGGGATATTCTGTTCGAGCTGCTGGCACGAGAGGTCCAGCTCCAAAAAGTAGGCCGAACCAAAGGCCCTATGCGGTTGGCGTTACCCGCTTCTAATTATAGCAAAAGGAGGTTCTTTTTCTACCGTTTCAACGCTACGGCTCTATTCTTCCACAAGCATAGCTTGTGGTTTTCTATATGAAGAAAGTTGCTGGAGAAAAAAATTCTCCAGCAACTTTGTCTTTGATGAATAAAGGAAATTTTTTGTTTAACTATTCTCACTATTATTTGATTTAGTGATTTTTTTCTTCTTTGGAGAAACCAGTTTGTGACCGGAATAAATGGACATGCCCATACAAATCAATGAAGAATAGGCAAAGTATTTATGCGCAGTCATAGATTTTTTGATTCCAGAATAAATGCATCCCAACATACAGAAAAGTGCGCCTAAGGCCCAGTATTTATGTGATTTCATGATTTGATGCCTCCTTTGATTTAACTGATTCAATTATAACGTTTTTTTACGAAAATGCAAGCATTACCGGGAACGCTTTCATGTGGATGCTGTGACTGCCGCTACGGTCATGATCGGTGGGCATTACGAACAAGGCTCACATGTAGCATTCGACTCCGAATATCAGCCAGCACACATATGAGGACGGAAAATGTAGCAGCTTTTGAAAAAAATTGCTTTTTTCTGCTCAAAGTGCTACAATCGGAATATACCGAATACAAAGGGAAGAAAGCTCCCATGCCAAGACCGCCACGGTGCCGTCAAATTTGTGGCGTATCACAGGTCGATACATTCTGTCCCAACGGGTGCGAGAATACCGAGCCGATCCTGCTGACGCTGGACGAATACGAGGTCATTCGGCTGGTTGACTTGGAGCAGCAAACCCACGAGCAGTGTGCCGCGCAGATGGACATTTCACGCTCTACCGTGCAGGAGATTTACGAAGGCGCACGGCGCAAGATTGCAGCGTGTCTTGTCCACGGGAAACCGCTGCACATCACCGGGGGAAACTACCGCATTTGCGGAGGACAGGAGGCAGCTCACTGCGGCCGTTGCTGCCGGATGCAGAGAACCAACATGGAAAAATTAGGCAAAACTTGCAAAGGAGATTCCATTATGAAAATTGCAGTTACCTATGAAAACGGTCAAATCTTTCAGCATTTCGGTCACACCGAGCAGTTCAAGCTTTATGAAGCTGTGGACGGCAAAATCACTCATGCGAAAGTCGTTGACACCAACGGCAGCGGTCACGGCGCACTGGCAGGCTTCCTGATGCAGAACGGCGTGGACACTTTGATTTGCGGAGGCATCGGCGGCGGTGCGCAGGCAGCTCTGGCCGAAGCGGGCATCAAGCTCTACGGCGGTGTCAGCGGGGACGCTGATGCTGCGGTGAGCGCATTGCTCAACGGAAATCTGGGCTACGATCCCAATGTTCACTGTGACCACCATGATCATGAGCACGGCGAGGCTGGTCACTCCTGCGGTGACCACGGCTGCGGCAAGCATAGCTGCCATTGATATGGAACGCACACTGACACAACTTCCGTTCTGGTCATCCTTGACCGAACGCGAAATGGACACACTACGCCGCAGTGCCTTTGTCCGTCATTATAAAAAGGGTGCGTTCGTTCACAGCAGCGACAATGAATGTCTCGGAATGCTGTTTATTCTTTCCGGCGAGATTCGCACCTATCTTCTCTCTGATGAGGGGCGGGAGGTAACGCTGTTCCGCCTGTATCCGGGCGAACTATGTGTGCTTTCCGCCTCCTGCGTGATCAGTCAGATCACCTTTGATACGCAAATGACTGCCGGAATGGATACGGACGTTCTGGTTATCCCTGCAAATGTCATTGCTGCACTCAAGGAGAAAAATCTCCATGTCCGCTGTTTTCTCTATGAACTGGCAACGAAACGGTTTTCTGATGTGATGTGGGCGATGCAGCAGATCATGTTCAAGGGGCTGGATCAGCGGCTGGCAGAATTTCTCTTTGCCGAAGCGGAACGTACCGGCTCCGACACGATACGTATGACCCATGAGCAGATCGCCCAGCACATCAGCTCGGCACGGGAGGCAGTGGCACGGATGCTCAAAAGCTTCTCGGAGGACGGACTGGTGGAGCTGAAGCGTGGTGCAATCACGCTGCGGGATAAGAACAGACTAAATCGTCTAAAATAAAAAGGAATGTGACTTCGTCACGGAATAAAATCATAGATTTGCTACAATAAAAGCAGAAAAGCAGAAAAGCAGAAAAGCAGGAAGGAGTATCCACCATGAAAGAAACGAAATACGCAGGAACTCAAACCGAAAAAAACCTGATGGCTGCCTTTGCCGGTGAGTCCGAGGCACGCAACAAGTACACCTATTTTGCATCCAAGGCCAAGAAGGAAGGCTTTGAGCAGATCGCGGCACTGTTCCTCAAAACCGCTGATAATGAGAAGGAACACGCCAAGCTGTGGTTCAAAGAACTGAACGGCATTGGCGACACCGCAGAAAACCTTCTCTCCGCCGCTGAGGGTGAGAACTACGAGTGGACGGATATGTACGATGGCTTTGCCAAAACTGCCGATGAGGAAGGCTTTCATGAGCTGGCCCAGCGTTTCCGCCTGGTAGCCGCCATTGAAAAGCACCATGAGGAGCGCTACCGTGCCCTGTTGCACAATGTGGAGATGGCAGAGGTCTTTGCCAAGAGTGAGGTCAAGGTATGGGAGTGCCGCAACTGCGGTCACATTGTGATCGGTGAGAAAGCTCCGGAGGTTTGCCCCACCTGCAACCATCCCCAGAGCTATTTTGAAATTCACGCAGAAAACTATTAAAGAAAGAAAAGGAGAATTATCATGGAGCAGAAGTTTTACATTTGCAAGCATTGCGGTAACATCATTGCCAAAGTTAAGGACGTAGGCGTCCCTGTCGTCTGCTGCGGCGAGCCGATGAGCGAGATCGTTCCCGGCACCACCGACGCCGCCGTAGAGAAGCACGTTCCTGTCTGGACGGTGGAAAACGGCATCGTCCATGTCAAGGTCGGCTCCGTAGAGCACCCCATGCTGCCGGAGCACTACATCGAATGGGTATCTCTCCAGACCAAGCAGGGCAATCAGCGTAAGGAACTGCATCCCGGCGAAAAGCCGGAGGTCTGCTTCGCTCTCTGCGAGGGCGATGAGGTCGAGGCGGTCTACGCCTACTGCAACCTCCACAGTCTGTGGAAAGCGTAATTCACCTTCTTAAAATCCGGTGCTCAAAAAGCACCGGATTTTTTTATCAATGTAACCTCGTCACAGAAAAAGACTTTGTCCTGCGGTATGATAAAGCCACAATCAAGAAAGAGCTGGCGAACATGAAAATCAAGCTCAATCCCGATCAGGAGATTGTCAGCACCATCAGAAAAGGACTCAAGCGCACCGGCGGGTACTGCCCCTGCCGCAGGGAGCGCACAGAGGCAACCAAATGTATGTGCCAGGAGTTCAAGAATCCAATTGCAGATCCGGGCTTCGAGGGGTCTGCCACTGTATGCTCTATTACAAATCCTTGCAGGATTAAGGGAGGAAAGCTATGCTGTCAAAGAAACTGGCTGCCATAGATAAGACGCGGTGTGTCGCCTGCGGTGTGTGTGAAAATACCTGTCCACTGGGGGCCGTCAAGGTGCGCTGCGGCTGCTACGCCGCCGTGGAGGCGGAACGCTGCGTAGGCTGCGGCAAGTGCGCAAAGCTCTGTCCCGTCGGCTGCATTGAGGTGAAAGTGAGGGCTGACGCATGAAAGCAAAGCATTGGTACGATTACCTGTGGGTATATGCCATCATCTATTTTGCACTGGGCTTTTTCAATATCCTGTTCGCGTGGCTGGGTATGATCGATTTTTTTCTGCCGCTGCTTTTAGCCATCTTTGGCGGGAACAAATTCTTTTGCAACCACCTCTGCGGACGGGGTCAACTGTTCAGCAAGCTGGGGACAGATCTTAAATGCTCCCGCTGCAAGCCCACGCCCCGCTGGATGTCCTCCAAGTGGTTCCGTTATGGCTTTTTGCTCTTTTTCCTGACGATGTTCGGCAACATGGTGTTCCAGACCTATCTGGTCGCTGCGGGTGCTGCGTCCCTGCGGGAGGCCATTAAGCTGTTCTGGACATTCCGTGTGCCGTGGAGCTGGACTTATACAGCCGGTACGGTCACTGACTGGGTGGCGCAGTTCAGCTTTGGCTTTTATGGCCTCATGCTGACCTCTCTGCTGCTGGGTCTGATCGTTATGGTGCTCTACAAGCCCCGCACATGGTGTGCGTTTTGTCCGATGGGAACCATGACGCAGGGCATTTGCAAGCTGAAAAACAAAGAATAAACAAAGATAACAGAACGGAGCCTTTCTCATGGCTGAACTGAAAATTACTGCTGCGAATTTTGAAAATGAGGTACTGCATTCCGACAAGCCCGTCCTGCTGGATTTCTATGCGGACTGGTGCGGACCGTGCAAAATGCTCTATCCCGTACTGCATGAGCTTGCCGAAGAAAAAAGCGGTGCGCTCAAGGTGGGCAAGGTCAATGTGGACGAGCAGATGGAGCTGGCGATGCGTTTTCAGGTATCCAGCATCCCGATGCTGGTCGTATTCAAGGATGGAAAGGCCATTACCAAATCGGTCGGCTATCGGCCTAAGTCGGAGATTGCCGCAATGGTGGAGGGCGCAAGATGAAAGTTGTGATCGTAGGCGGTGTGGCGGGCGGTGCTTCTGCCGCTGCCCGCATCCGCCGTTTGGATGAACACGCCCAGATCATCATGATCGAGCGCAGCGGCTATGTGTCCTATGCCAACTGCGGTCTGCCGTATTATGTGGGCGGTGTGATCAAGGAGCAAGAAGAACTGACACTGCAAACTCCGGAGAGCTTCTGGGACCGCTTTCGCATTGATGTGCGGGTACGGCAGGAAGTAACTGCGATCGATCCCACAGAGAAAACCGTCACCGTTCACGCATTGGATAGTGGAAAGGTCTACACGGAAACCTATGACAAACTGCTCCTCGCACCCGGCGCAAAGCCGACGGTTCCTGCGCTTTCCGGCGTCAGCAGTGAGCGTGTTTTCACGCTGCGCACCGTGGAGGATACCCTCCGCATTAGGCACTTTGTAGAGGATCAGAAGCCGAAAACCGCTGTTTTGGCTGGCGGCGGCTTTATCGGTCTGGAAATGGCGGAAAACCTTACAGAAATGGGCGTTTCTGTCACCATCGTTCAGCGACCCAATCAGCTATTAGCACCACTGGATGCGGACATGGCGAGCTTTGTCCATGCGGAAATGCGCAGACACGGCGTGACTCTGCGGTTGGGTGAAACCGTCACCGGATTCCGGCAGGACGGAGATTCCGTGCTGACGCTGCTGGAGGGTAGTGAGCCGCTGCATTCGGATATGGTTTTGCTGGCCATCGGTGTTACCCCAGATACGCATTTAGCAAAAGATGTCGGTCTTGAGCTTGGTATTCGTGGCAGCATCGCTGTCAACGAACGGATGGAAACCTCCGTGCCGGACATCTATGCTGTGGGCGATGCCGTAGAGGTCGCCCATTTTGTAACCGGGCAGAAAGCGTTGATTTCGCTGGCGGGACCCGCCAACAAGCAGGGACGCATTGCCGCTGACAATATCTGTGGCGGCAATAGCCACTTTCACGGCTCTCAGGGCTCGTCTGTTCTGAAACTGTTTGGCTTGACAGCGGCCTCCACGGGTATCAATGAAAAGGCAGCGCAGGCAGCAGGAATCGCTTACGACAAAGTCGTACTTTTCCCGGCATCCCACGCTGCCTATTATCCCGGCGCACGGTCAATGGCAATGAAAGTACTGTATGAAAAAGAAAGCCTGCGGCTGCTCGGTGCGCAGATCGTTGGCGGCGAGGGCGTGGACAAGCGTATTGATGTACTGGCAACGGCCATTCGCGCAAAAATGAAAGCTTTGGAACTGACGGAACTTGACCTTTCCTATGCGCCGCCCTATTCCTCTGCCAAGGATCCGGTCAATATGGCCGGTTTTATGATCGAGGATTTGGAGAGCGGGAAAGTGCAGCAGTTCCATTGGAATGATGTTGAGGACTTGCCCTGCGATGGCAGTGCGACGCTGCTGGACGTCCGTACGGAAGGCGAATATCGGCGTGGGCACTTGAATGGATTCCGCAATATTCCACTGGACGATCTGCGGGAGCACTTGGACGAGTTAGAGCGGGACAAGCCTGTCTATGTGAATTGCCAGACTGGGCTTCGCAGTTATCTGACCTGTCGGCTTTTGACGCAGTATGGTTTCAGCTGTTCCCATCTCTCCGGCGGATACAGTTTTTATCAGGTCGTAACACAAGAGCAGCAGACAGCGCGGAGCGCCTATCCCTGCGGAATGGAGAAACTATGAGTGAAAATTTATTTGGCTTGACGGTTGCGGCAGATAAAGGCTTAGATGATCTGCAGTGCCAGCGCCTTTTAAGCGAAAATCGCAGGTATCAGGAAGTCATGCTGCAATACCGATGTGCGCTGAAAGCACTGGAAAGCAGGTTGGAAATTCTAAACGAAGAGTTTTCATTGCAGCATGATCGCAATCCGATAGAAAGTATGAAAAGTCGCTTGAAGTCGCCGTCCAGCATTATGAATAAGATGCAGAAGCGCGGACTTTCTCTGGATTTTCCGACCATGCAGGCAAATATCATGGATATTGCCGGTGTGCGGGTGATCTGCTCTTTCGAGGAGGATGTGTTCTTTTTGGCAAAGTGCTTAAAAGATCAGTCTGACATTGAAATCATCACGGAGAAAGATTATATTTCACACCCTAAGCCAAATGGCTATCGCAGTCTGCACCTGACGATCCGGCTGCCGGTATTCTTTGCGGAAAAAGAGATCCATGTGCCAGTGGAGATACAACTCCGTACAATCGCCATGGACTTCTGGGCAAGCCTTGAGCATACCATCCGCTATAAGAAAAATCTGCCGATAAATGCTGAAATCGAAACTGAACTGAAAGAGTGCGCCGATTCCAGCAGAGAGTGGGATGGTAAAATGGAACATCTACTGCACATCTTAACATAATGCGTCGGATATAAAATGAAAAGCACGCACTTTGGTGCTTGCCTTGGACTTGCCAGGGATCGCCTCATCCGCCTTGGATGGGCGACCCCTGCGAGCCCCAACCAATTTCTCCGCTTTCTGGTTTTCAGGCATAGTCTTTTCTGCTTTCGGCGGACTGCCACGGCACAGCTTTTTCGGCTTCTATAATTGTAAGGAACATGGCTTTTCGCTGAATGGAAAGCGAAGCTGACCCGGGCTGGGGCGGTCTGTATGAAAGCGATATTTTTTTTGAAATAATCTTGACAAAATTTATCAAGATTGATATGATGGTATTAACAAGCAAGCGAAAAGAGGATGTGGAGCATGATCATCACCAAAGAGACGGACTACGCGCTGCGCATTTTGCGGGTGCTGCTGGACGGGGAGAAGCATTCGGTGGCCGAGATGTCGGAAACGGAATTGATCCCCAATCAGTTTGCCTACCAGATTCTGCGCAAGCTCTCCGCCGGCAATTTGGTGCGGGTGAGCCGCGGCGCTCTCGGCGGCTGCGAGCTGTCCTGCGATCTGGACGCGACCTCCCTCTACGATCTCATGGGGGTCGTGGGGGAGCGGGGCATCCTGTGCGCCTGCATGGAGCCGGGATATGAATGCCGCTGGCAGGACAAGCATGGGCGGTGCGCCATCCACTGTCAGCTGGCGGCCTTGCAGCAAAAGCAGGACGAGGCGTTCCGTGCCGTGAGCCTGCGCAGGCTGCTGACCGGCGGATCCGATCCCCAAGATACAAGCAAGCTGTAAAATTTTAAAAGGAGGTACCCGTATGCTGTTTCAAACCACGGCGGCGCACGAAGAGCTGCGCGCGAAGATCCGGAGTTTTGCGGAGGAGGAGATCAAGCCCCTCGCATTTTTAATGGATCAGAACAACGAGTTTCCCGAGGAGGCTGTCAAGAAGCTGGGTAAGCTGGGCTGGATGGGCATTCCCTACCCCAAGGAGTACGGCGGTGCCGGTCTTGATGCCCTGAGCTACGCCATCGCGGTGGAGGAGCTGGCCCGTGTGGACGGCGGCACGGGCGTAATCCTCTCCGCCCACGTCTCCCTCGGCTCATGGCCCATTTTCGCCTATGGCACCGAGGAGCAGAAGAAGAAATATCTGGTTCCGCTGGCTAAGGGCGAGAAAATCGGCGCCTTCGGCCTTACGGAGACCAACGCCGGATCCGACGCCGGCGGCACGGAGACCACGGCGCTGGATAAGGGGGACTACTACCTCCTCAACGGCGGCAAGATCTTCATTACCAACGCCCCTAAGGCGGACACCTATGTGGTTTTCGCCGTCACCACGCCGGACATCGGCACCCGGGGCATCTCCGCTTTCATCGTGGAGAAGGGCTGGAAGGGCTTTGAGTTCGGCGACCACTATGACAAGATGGGTATTCGCTCCTCCTCCACGGCGGAGCTGATCTTCAACGACGTGAAGGTTCCCAAGGAAAACCTATTGGGCAAGGAGGGCGAGGGCTTCAAGATTGCCATGTCCACGCTGGACGGCGGACGCATCGGCATCGCCGCGCAGGCGCTGGGCATCGCCCAGGGCGCGTTTGAGCACGCGTTGAGCTATTCCAAGGAGCGCGTCCAGTTCGGCAAGCCCATCGCGGCCCAGCAGAGCATCGCCTTCAAGCTGGCGGATATGGCAACCAAGCTGCGCTGCGCCCGGTTCCTCATCTACTCCGCGGCGGAGCTGAAGGAGCAGCACGCGCCTTACGGCATGGAGTCCGCCATGGCGAAGATGTATGCCTCGGACATCGCGCTGGAGGTCACCAACGATGCCTTGCAGATCCACGGCGGCAGCGGCTACCTCAAGGGCATGGAGGTGGAACGGGCCTACCGCGACGCCAAGATCACCACCCTCTACGAGGGCACTAACGAGATCCAGCGGGTGGTCATCGCCTCTCATCTGTTGGGCAGGCTGGGCAAGAGCTCCGGCGGCGAGAGCCGTTCGGCGGCCAAGAAACCCGCGCCCATCACCGGCATTCGCAAAAAGACCATCTTCCGGGAGGGGGACGCTGCCCAGCAGGTGGCCGACCTTGTGGCAGCGCTGAAGAAGGATGGTCACGACTTCTCCGTGGGCATCCCTATGGATACGCCCATCCCGCAGGCGGAGCGGGTGGTCTCCGCGGGCAAGGGCATCGGGGAGAAAAAGAACATGAAACTGGTAGAGTCGCTGGCCAAGGCCGCCGGCGCGGCCATCGGTTCTTCCCGCCCTGTGGCGGAGACTCTCAAATATCTGCCGCTGAACCGCTATGTGGGTATGTCCGGTCAGAAGTTCACCGGCAATCTGTACATCGCCTGCGGCATCTCCGGCGCATCCCAGCACCTTAAGGGCATCAAGGACGCCTCCACCATCGTGGCCATCAATAAGAACGGTAACGCGCCTATCTTCAAGAACTGCGACTACGGCATCGTGGGCGATGTGGAGGAGATCCTGCCCCTGCTCACTGCCGCGCTGGATAGCGGCGAAAAGCTGCCCGCGCCGCCCATGGTAAAGATGAAGCGGCCCACGCCGCCGAAGCCCGCCCCCATCGGCGACCGCTACGTCTGCAGCGGCTGCGGCTACGAGTATGTGCCGGAGTTGGGCGACGAGGACGGCGAGATCGCGCCCGGTACGCTCTTTGAGCAGCTTCCCGCCGAGTGGGTGTGTCCCGAGTGCGCGGAGACGAAGGATCAATTTGTAAAGGCTTGAGGCCGTGAAGGAGGCAAGATAAGATGTATTGCGTGCGTAAAGTAACGAACGACCTCTACTGGGTGGGCGCCAACGACCATCGCCTGGCCCTGTTTGAAAACTGCTTTCCCATTCCCCGGGGCGTAAGCTACAACGCCTACTGCCTGCTGGATGAAAAGACGGTGCTCTTTGACACGGTGGACTGGTCTGCCTGCCGCCAGCTTTTGGAAAATCTGGCGTATGTGCTGGATGGCCGCGAGCTGGACTACCTGCTGGTCAACCATCTGGAGCCGGATCACGCCGCCTGCATCGAGGAGATCCTGCTGCGCCATCCCAAGGTGAAACTGATCTCCAACGAGAAGGCATTCATGCTCATGCGGCAGTTCGGCTTCCATGTGGACGGACATGAGTGCATCGAGGTGAAGGAGGGCGACACCTTCTCCTTCGGCAAGCACACCGTCACCTTTGTGGGCGCGCCTATGGTTCACTGGCCGGAGGCCATGGTGACCCTCGACGTCACCGACGGCGTCCTCTTTTCCGCCGACGCCTTCGGCACCTTCGGCGCGCTGGACGGCAAGCTGTTCGCCGACGAGGTGGACTTCGAGCGGGACTGGCTGGACGACGCCCGTCGCTACCTTACCAACATCGTGGGCAAGTACGGCCCCCACATCCAGCTCCTGCTGAAAAAGGCCGGCGGCGTTTTGGATCAGATCAAGTACATCTGCCCGCTCCACGGCCCCGTGTGGCGCAAGGATCTGGGCTGGTTCATTGAAAAGTACGACACATGGAGCCGCTATGCCCCTGAGACCCAGGGCGTGCTCATCGTCTACGCCTCTATGTACGGCAACACGGAGAACGCGGCGCAGGCGCTGGCGACGTCGCTCTGCGATAAGGGCATGAGCAAGGTGGCGATGTACGATGTGTCCTCCACTCATGTCTCCCAGCTGATCTCCGAGGCGTTTAAGTACAGTCACATTGTCCTGGCCTCTGTGACCTACAACCTCGGCATCTACCCCGCCATGCATGACTTCCTCATGGATATGAAGGCACTGAATCTGCAAAACCGCACCTTTGCCATCATTGAAAACGGCTCATGGGCGGTGAAGTCCGGTGACCTCATGCAGAAATTCGTCAACGATGAGCTTAAGAACATGACGGTGCTCAACGAGCGGCTCAGCCTCGCCTCGTCCATGGGCACGGACAAGCGCACTGAGCTGGAAGCACTGGCGGACGCTATTCTGGAATCTATGAAGTGACTGGCAGAGAAGCCAAAGCCAAGACAACAAACAGCCCTGCCGCGTCGGCTGCAGAAAAACCGGCTTTCAAAAACAGAGCGGGCAAGCGTGATACTGCGCTTGCCCGCTCTTTGCCCAAAAGGACATGAGAAGTGACCGGAGAAGATGAGAGGATCGAAATGGAGATCAGAAAACGAAACGGGGAGTCTGTTCCCTTTCAACAGGAGAAAATTTTCAACGCCATGAAAAAGGCGTTTGACGGACAGGGCAAGGAGATCGGGAGCAGAGAGATGGATGAGATCCTCGCCACCGTTCTCAACAATCTCTCCGTCACAGTGCCGCTCACCGTAGAACGTGTGCAGGACGAGGTGGAGCGAGCGCTCATGGAGCGCGGACACTATGAGGTGGCCAAGGCGTACATCCTCTACCGCGAAAAGCGGTCTGCGCTGCGCCGTGTCCGGCATACCATCGCGCGGACGGTGGGGGATGACTCGCTTGACGAGGTGCTGCGCCGCATCCAGATGGATTTTACCGAGGAAGTCTACTCCCTCGCGGCGCTTCAAATGAAGTTTGAGAGTTTCTGTCGCCTGGGCATGACTGAGGATGAGCGGGCTGAGGCACTGACCAAGGCGGCGGTAGAGCTGACTACGGCAGAGGCACCCAAGTGGGAGTTCATCGCGGCGCGGCTTCTGAACCACTCCTTTCGCTGTCGCAACGCACAGGAATGGGAGGGGCGCGGCGTCGGCGACCTCTATAGCAGGCTTCGCTATCTGACGGATAAGGGACTCTACGGTGACTATATCCTTGCCCACTATACCCACGAGGAGATTGCCATGGCGGAGGACTTTCTCTGCCCGGAACGGGACGAGCTGTTCACCTACTCCGGCCTTGACCTGCTGCTCAAACGCTATGTGATCCAGTCACGCAGCCGCGTGCCGCTGGAAACACCGCAGGAGATGTTTTTGGGTATCGCGCTGCATCTTGCTATGAACGAAGGCTCTGACCGCATGGGGTGGGTAAAACGCTTTTACGATATGCTCAGCCGTATGGAGGTCACGATGGCGACACCTACCATGTCCAACGCACGAAAGCCCTACCATCAGCTTTCAAGCTGCTTTGTGGACACTGTGCCGGACAGTCTGGACGGCATCTACCGCTCGCTGGACAACTTCGCAAAGGTCTCTAAATTCGGCGGTGGAATGGGGATGTACTTCGGTAAGGTGCGCGCTGCAGGCAGCACCATCCGCGGCTTTCAAGGGGCGGCGGGCGGTGTTATCCGCTGGATCCGGCTGGTCAACGACACCGCCGTGGCGGTGGATCAGTTGGGGATGCGGCAGGGCGCTGTGGCGGTTTACTTAGACGCATGGCACCGGGATCTGCCGGAATTCCTTCAACTGCGCACCAACAACGGCGACGACCGCATGAAGGCACATGATGTGTTTCCCGCCGTGTGCTATCCGGATCTCTTCTGGCGACTGGCGGAGGAGAACATAGACGCGCCGTGGCATCTCATGTGTCCGCATGAGATCCTCACGGTCAAGGGCTACGCACTGGAGGATTACTGGGGTACAGAATGGGAGAAGCGGTATCTGGACTGCGTCAATGACCCGCGCATCGAAAAGCGCAGCGTCACCGTCAAGGACATCGTGCGGCTGGTGCTTCGCTCGGCAGTGGAGACCGGCACACCCTTCGCTTTCAATCGCGACAGTGTAAATCATATGAACCCAAACGGCCACACGGGAATGATCTATTGCTCCAATCTCTGTACGGAGATCGCGCAGAACATGGCACCCATCGAGCACATCAGCACTGAGGTGCACACGGAGAACGGCGACACAATTGTGGTGACGGCCACACGTCCAGGTGAGTTTGTGGTCTGCAACCTGGCGAGTCTGTCTCTCGGTAATCTGCCGGTGGAGGACGAGGCCTATATGGAACGCACGGTGGAAACGGCCATCCGCGCACTGGATAATGTGATCGATCTCAACTTCTACCCGTTGGAATACGCGCGGCTTACCAATCAGAAGTACCGCAGCATCGGCCTGGGCGTCAGCGGCTACCACCACATGCTGGCAAAGCGCGGCATCCACTGGGAGAGCGATGAGCACCTTGCCTTCACCGACGCAGTGTTCGAGCTCATCAACTACGCCGCTGTCAAGGCGGACACAGCTCTGGCACGGGAAAAGGGTCGTTACGCGCTCTTTGAGGGCAGCGACTGGCAGACGGGCGCGTATTTTGAAAAGCGGGGTTATACCTCCGAAAAGTGGCGGGCGCTTGCGAAAACGGTGGCGGTGCAGGGAATGCGCAACGCCTATCTGCTGGCGGTCGCACCGACCTCCAGCACATCTATCCTCTCCGGCACGTCGGCGGGCATAGATCCAATTATGAAGAAATTCTTTTTAGAGGAAAAAAAGGGCAGCATGCTGCCCCGCGTTGCTCCGGAGCTTTCTATGGACACATGGTGGTACTATAAGGCAGCGCATCTGATCGACCAAAGCTGGTCGGTACGCGCTGCGGGCCTTCGCCAGAGACATATTGACCAGGCGCAGAGCATGAATCTCTATATCACCAACGACTATTCCATGCGTCAGGTGCTCAGACTGTATTTGGAGGCGTGGAGGGCCGGCGTCAAGACCATTTACTATGTCCGCAGCAAGGCCCTTGAGGTCGAGACCTGCGAAAGCTGCTCGTCATAAGGAGGATAGCATGACGGAACTGAAGAAAAAGCCCCTCTTTAACCCGGAGGGCGACCCTGATGTGCGCCTGCGGCGCATGATCGGCGGCAATACCACCAACCTCAACGACTTCAACAATATGAAGTACGCTTGGGTCAGCGACTGGTACCGGCAGGCCATGAACAACTTTTGGATCCCTGAGGAGATCAATCTCTCGCAGGATGTGAAGGACTATCCCCGCCTGCTGTCAGCCGAGCGCAGCGCCTACGATAAAATTCTGAGTTTTCTTGTCTTTTTGGATTCCATTCAGACAGCGAACCTGCCTAATATCGGCGCCTACATTACCGCCAACGAGGTCAATCTCTGCCTGTCCATTCAGGCGTTTCAGGAGTGTGTCCACTCACAGAGCTACAGCTATATGCTCGACACCATCTGTTCCCCCGTGGAGCGCAATGACATCCTCTACCAATGGAAATCGGACGAGCATCTGCTGCGCCGCAACACCTTCATTGGGGACTGCTACAACGAGTTTCAGGAGCGGAAGGACGCTCCCACGCTGCTGCGCGTGATGATGGCAAACTATATTTTGGAGGGCATCTATTTTTACAGCGGCTTTATGTTCTTCTACAATCTCTCCCGAAACGGGAAGATGCCCGGCTCGGCGCAGGAGATTCGCTACATAAACCGCGATGAGAACACGCACTTGTGGCTGTTCCGCAATATCATCACGGAGCTGCAAAAGGAGCAGCCGGAGTTGTTCACCGCCGAGAGCGTACAAGCGCTGCGCGAGATGATGCGTGAGGGCGTGGAGCAGGAAATCGCATGGGGGCATTATGTAATCGGCGACGACATCCCGGGGCTGAACCGGCAGATGATCAGCGATTACATCCGCTATCTCGGCAACCTCCGCTGGACGAGCCTTGGCTATCCCGCATTGTATCCAGGCTTTGAGAGCGAACCGGAGAGCATGGAATGGGTCAGCCAGTACGCCGACGCCAACATGGTCAAGACCGATTTCTTTGAGGCACGCAGTACCGCCTACGCCAAGAGCACCGCACTGATAGACGATTTATAAGAAAACCAAAGACATCAGAATAGGAGATACTACTATGAATTACAGCGCTATGATTCAAAATCGCAGATCCGTTCACGCATTCCGCGAAAAGGAAGTTCCGAGCGAGGCTATCGGCCAGCTCCGATCCTACTATGAAAAGACCTGCCCCCGTCTTGTCCCGGAGATTGCAACGGAGTTGATCGTCTTGGACAAGGATGCACAGCCGGCGCTGGAGAGCTCAGCGGGCTATAATCAATTTCTCATCGGAGCACCGCACTACCTGCTCCTTATGTCTGCCCCGCATTCCTATGCGGCCATCAACGCCGGCTACATGATGGAAGATCTCGTCCTCAAGCTGACTGAGTTGGACATTGACACCTGCTGGATGACCTTCACCGACAGCGACAAAATCAAAAAGGCACTGTCTCTCGCCACCCCGTTAGAGGTGGCGGCAATCGTTGCCTTTGGCTACGGGGAAAAGACCGCAAAAAAGCTGCGGCTGAATATCCTAAGTATGTCTCAGATCGATGTGCGGGCCGAGCAGCAGTACTACGCGCCCAAAAAGGGCGTGAATGATTTGGTTCACATGGGGAGCTGGAGCAACAAGTCTGGGCTTGACGAGATGATGGACTTCTACGACGATATGCTCTGGCAGTCCTTCTACGCCGCTTCGCTCTCCCCCAGCTATCTCAACCGTCAGCCCTATAGCTTCCTTGTGCAGGATCACAGCATCTATTTGGTGCAGCAGGAGGATGCCTACACCGATAATTTGGATGCCGCATTGGATCTCGGTATTGTCATGCTCCACTTCTCCGCCGTCGCCTCCCAGTGGGCGGGGCAGGTACGCTGGGAACTTTCACCTGCTGCGCCCGACGGCCTGCCGGAAGGACTTCGCTCCGCTGCGGTGTGCCACATATAACGACTCTGGGGGAAGCAAGGCAACGGTAAAATGCGCGACCGTCGATCCGCGGTTGAGCGTATGTTTCATTAGAAAAGAAGAACCTATCCGTCAGAGTCTGAGTAAGGAAAATAGGAGGTATTTTTTATATGGCTACCGTCATCTCAGGATGAGGTCACAATGTGGTGTGGGGCGAGACCGGAGTCTTGAGAATACCCAAACAAAGGAAAGGAGCTGACAGATATGGCAGCTATGAATATGAATCAGGAGCAGTTTAAGCAGTTGATCCGGGAGGAAAAGCCTGTTTTGGTGGATTTCTGGGCGCCCTGGTGCAGCTATTGCCGGAGGATCGGCCCTGCGTATGAGAAGATTGGAGAGGAATACGCGGACAGTCTTGCCGTCGGCAAAATCAACATTGACGAGGAGCCGCGGCTGGCGGGGGCCGAGGGGATCGAGGACATCCCAACTCTGGTGCTGTACCGGAACGGAAAGGCCGTGGATTCCATCACCGCGCCCAGCTCAAAGGCAGAAATCGACCGTTTCATTCAGGAAGCCTTGGCGAAATAACGGAGGGTTCAGATATGAACAACAATCATGTTTATGATATGCTCGTGGTGGGCGGCGGCCCGGGCGGCTACACCGCCGCCCTGTACGCGGCACGGGCGGGGCTGGACACCATCGTGCTGGAAAAACTGTCCGCCGGTGGGCAGATGGCCCTGACCGAGCAGATCGACAACTATCCCGGCTTTGAGGACGGGATCGACGGCTTCTCTCTGGCGGAGAAGATGCAAAAGCAGGCGGAGCGCTTCGGGGCACGCAGCGAATACGCAGAAGTCCTCCGCATGGATCTGACGGCGGTTCCCAAGCTCGTGGAGACCAGCGAGGGGATTTTCCTGGGGAAAACCGTGGTGCTGGCCACCGGTGCGAACCCCAGAACGCTGGGCGTGGCCAGAGAGTCGGAACTGGTGGGCCGAGGCGTGGCCTACTGCGCCGCCTGCGACGGGATGTTTTACAAGGGCAAAACGGTGGTCGTGGTGGGCGGCGGCAATTCCGCCGCGGCAGATGCCCTCCTTCTCAGCCGCGTGGCGAAAAAAGTGATCCTCGTCCACCGCAGAGACACCCTGCGGGCCACCAAGATCTATCACGAGCCGCTGGCACAGGCCGAAAACGTGGAATTCCGTTGGAACAGCGTCGTTTCCGCGCTGCTTTCCGGGGACAGGCTGACCGGCGTCCGCCTGCGGGACACCGTCACCGGTGAGGAAAGCGTGGTGGACTGCGACGGCGTATTTGTCAGCGTGGGCCGACAGCCCGCCACGGCACTGGCGGTGGGTCAACTGGAGCTGGACGGCGGCGGCTATATCGTGGCCGGAGAGACCACGGAAACCAGTATTCCCGGCGTTTACGCCGTGGGCGACGTGCGGACGAAGCCCCTCCGTCAGGTGGTCACCGCAGTGGCGGACGGCGCGGTGGCAGTTCACATGGCGGAGAAATATATCGCGGAAAACCGATAAGGGAGGTAGATTGAAAAAGCCATGTTTAAGGTCAGGCCGGATACGGCCGCAGTGGGGATGCCGACATATCTGCAAGGCAAACTGCCAGAGTGATGGCAGATAAGAAACCCATGTAAGATCGGGAGATATGTTGTCTCTCCATATCCAGTCCACGCAACAGTAAGCAACTGAACACAAAACACAGCCACAGATGTATGATATGAACCCCAAAAGTTAGACAAAAATCAAATTAAGCGACCCCAACGGTCTGAATCCTGTATTGCACAGGGCTCAGGCCGTTTAGTTTTAATTTGATTCGGCGATTGTTGTAATAGTCGATGTAATCGATAATGGCCTTTTCAAGCTGGTCAATGGAATCAAATTTTTCCAAATAGAACAGTTCTGTCTTGAGCAGTCCAAAGAAGTTCTCGGCAACCGCATTGTCCAGACAAGTGGCTTTCCGAGACATACTTTGCGTAATTCCTTTTGCTTTCAGTAGATTCTGGTAGGACTTCATCTGGTATTGCCAGCCCTGATCCGAATGCAGAATCAGATTGTCAACCTTGTCCGGCAGCTTTTGAAAAGCACCTTCCAGCATATCCGTGATCTGTTTGAAATTTGGATGGCGGCTCAGGTTATAGCTGACAACTTCGCCATTGAACAGATCGAGAATTGGAGACAGATAGAGTTTTTGGTCGTTCACTTTGAATTCAGTAACATCTGTGACCCATTTTCGATTTGGCTGGTTTGTCTTGAAGTGCCGTTCCAGCAAGTTTGGCGCAACTTCTCCGACTTCACCCTTGTAGGAGTTGTACTTTCTTTTTGCGCGAACCTGACAGACTAAGCCCAGCTGCTTCATGAGTTTCCGAACCGTCTTGTGATTCACACAAATATCGTTGTTGTGTAGTTCTTGTGTAATTCTGCGATATCCGTATCGCTTCTTGTTCTCATTGAAGATTGTAATGATCTGTTTTTTTACCATCTGGTACTTCGCAGGATTTTGAGACCGATGCAGGTAGTAGTAAAATGTGCTGCGAGGAAGTCCGGCAAGTTGCAGCAATGCTTTCAATGGATATTTCTGCCTTAGCTCCTGAACTACTTGTGCTTTCTGTTTTGGCGTTCCTCTTCCAGTACCAAGGCGTTCAATTTTTTTAAGTAATCGATCTCCATCCGAAGCCGTTGATTTTCTGCAATCAGATCTTCTTCTACTTGCTTATCCAGCTTTGGCTTCCGACCTTTCTGTGTCCCACCGGCGGCACAGGCTCGACCTCGACGTTCTACCAGAAGTGCCTCTTCGCCTTCTTCCAGATAGATGCGCTCCCAATCTTGAAGCGTACGTCTTGGAATTCCATACTTGCTGGATGCTTCATAAAAGCTTAATTTTTCATTGTGAAGCTGTTTGATGATTTCTACCTTTTGAGCTCCGTTGTACTTTCGTTGTCCCTTTGGCATACAAAAACACCCCATTTCCTAAACAGTATACCATACTGTCTAACAAATGGGGTGCAGTTCAGTACTCTGCGGCTGTGTTTTTTTGCGTAGTATAGCTGCTTCTTCCATCTGCAAAACCCCGACGCTCCGTGGCTGACGGGGTTATCCGCACTTGCCAATACGCCCAAAGAGGGCTCCTTAACGCGCAGAAGGAAAGGGACGGTCAGTCTCCGGCGTTTTGAGAAGGAAATGGCTTTTGTGAAAGTCGAGCAGGCCCTCATCCCGCATTTTTCCAAGCTCTACAGACAGCCCGCTGCGCTCCACACCGAGGTAATCCGCAAGCTGCTGCCTTGAAAACGGAATGTCGAACTCATAGACGCTGCGCCGCTGGGCCTCGGCGGAAAAATAGGACATCAGCTTTGCACGCGTCGTGCGCTGGGCCATGTGGGTGAGCTTTTCGTTGAGCCGCAGGTTCTTCTCTGCCAGTTCGTCCAGCAGGTTGCGGATGATCCGGCTGTGGTGGGAGCAGGCGGAGGGGCACACGCTCAAAACGCGCCTTATATGCAGAAACATCACCGTCACCGCGCTCTCCGCCTCTACGCTCACGTTCAGTACCGCTCCCGGCGCGCAGGCGAATACCTCCGCGAAGGTCTGCCCCGGCCCGGTCTTGGAGAGGATGTTGCGGTTTCCCCAGATATCCTCCTGCACGATGAGGGTGCTGCCCGCCAGCACGAGACCCACCTCCTCCACCTGCTCCCCGGCGCGGAGCAGGCGTGAGCCTTTGGGGAAGGTGTCGATCCTCGCCCCAAGGTAGGAGAGCATGACGGCAAGCTCATCGTCGGAAATGCCGGAGAAAAGCGCCGCCGTATGAAGTACCGGAAAAAATTCTTTCATAAAAAGTTCTCTTTCGTTGAAAATTCAACTGACTTGTTGCTCTTAGTATAGTACAATGAACGCACAAAAGCAACAGGAGGATCGAACATGAAACGACGGATCATTGAAATCGATCAGGATAAACGCCCCGTATTTTGACGGCGCACGGCTCCTGATTGCCGCCGACTGCACCGCCTACGCCTACGCCGCTTTCCACGAGTGGTTCATCAAGGGACACATCACCCTGGTGGGCTGTCCTAAGCTGGACGGCGTGGGTAAGGATTCCTTCGAAGAGGCGTGAGCTTTCTGCAAGAGAGGCAAAGACTATGAGTTATGAAAACTGGAAGGACAAAATCGGCACATTTGAAGTGATGGACGTGCGGGGCAAAAAGATGGACTTCTTCCCCGCATTGAAGGCAAAGGCTGCCGCGCTGAAAAACGGCGAAGGACTGCATATCATCCAGACCTTCGAGCCTGTCCCCCTGTACCCGGTGCTGGCCCTTATGGGCTTTGAGCATCACACGGAGAAGGTGAGCGGCAGCGAATATCACATCTGGTTTTATCGAGTGAAGAAAGGAGAATAACCGCATGAGCTACGAAAACTGGAAGAATAAGGCGCAGGGGTTTCAGACCGTGGATGTGCGCCATATACAGGGCAGCTTCTTTGAAGGGCTGAAGAAAAGAGCCGAGGCGTTGGAGGTGGGCGAAGGATTACACATCATCCAGACCTTTGAGCCGCATCCACTGTACGCTGTCATGGAGGGCTTGGGCTACGAGCACCACACCGAGCGGCGGAGTGAGGCGGAGTTCCATGTCTGGTTCTGCCGTGTGGAGAAGAAGGAAGGCGACAGCTCCGCTCCCTTCAAGCCGCTGGCTCTTTTGAACTATCCCATGATCGATGAAAAGCTGGGGCAGATCGCCGTGGATTTTTGGGAGACCACATGGCAGAGCGAGAAGCGCGTACTGCCCTACGAAACGCGGCTGCTGCTGTCCCTGACCAACGCTGTCGGTGCGGGCCGGATGAGGCAGGCGGCGCGGGAGCTGGTAAAGGCATATATCCACGGTGTGGAGAGTGCCGCGTTGGACGACGTGTTCGAGCTGCTGGCATGGAATCAGGGCATCGGCTTTTTCAGCAGCGAAATCGGCCCCTCGGCGCTGTTCCAGGCGTACAAGCTCATTAAAAACGGTGAGAAACAGGGCAAGTCCCGGGAGGATATCTGCAGTGCGCTGCGCGAGAAATTCGGGGAGAAGAACCCAGAGATGCAGGTCTTGAACAGATGATAAGGAGTTGTTTTGTATTATGACCATTCAAACGGTAACAGATGCCATCCGCTATGTAGGGGTGGATGATAACACATTAGCACTCTTTGAAAACCAGTACCCCGTCCAGCCTATGGGAGTGAGCTACAACTCCTATGTCATTCTGGACGAGAAAATCGCCGTGATGGACAGCGTGGATGCACGGGCGGCGGAGGAATGGCTTTCCAATGTAGCGCAGGTGTTGGAGGGGCGCAACCCCGACTATCTTGTGGTCACACACATGGAGCCGGATCATTCCGGCAGCCTCATGCGACTGGCACAAAAGTACCCGGAGATGAAGATTGTGGGAAACGCGAAAACATTTACCCTGATCAAGCAGTTCTTCGGCACAGGTGCATTGTCGGAAGACCGTATGCTGGAGGTTGGCGAAAGAGATACGCTTTCCTTGGGCTTGCACCGGCTGCGCTTTCTGCTGGCGCCGATGGTACACTGGCCGGAGGTGATGGCAGCGTATGAAGAGGAGGAAAAGATCCTGTTCTCGGCGGATGCCTTCGGCCGCTTCGGTTCACTGGAACGGACTGCCCGTGCCCCCTGGGCGCCGCAGGCCCGGCGGTATTATTACAACATCGTCGGAAAGTATGGCGCACAGGTGCAGGCGCTGCTGAAAAAAATCTCCGCGCTGGAGATCAAAACGATCTGCCCGCTCCATGGCCCCATGCTCACAGAAGACTTGGGAGAGTATCTGCGGCTCTATGATCTCTGGTCACAATGGAAACCGGAAGAACCGGAGGGCATCCTGATCGTCCACGCGTCCATCCATGGAAATACCGCATACGCATCGGAGGCCCTCAAGAGCAAGCTGGAGGGAAAAGGTGCGCAAGTCACCATGTGCGATCTGACGGCAACAGACCTTTCCTATGCCGTGACCAGCGCATTCTACTGTGGGAAACTGGTGTTGGCCTGCTCCACCTATGACGGAGGACTGTTTCCGCCCATGAAGGAGTTTTTGGAACATTTACAGACAAAGGGATTCCGGAACCGCCGGGTTGGTCTTATTGAAAACGGCTCTTGGGCACCTGCTGCCGCGCGGCTGATGCGCACCAAACTGGAGGAGATGAAGGATATCCACCTTTACGAAACGGTAGTGTCTCTGCGTGGTGCATTGAACCAAACCAGCGAAGCGCAGATGGACGCTCTGGTGGCTGAGCTCTGCGCGGAGTAGGCGGCGAGTCTGGCTTCGTCCGGCCGCCCGATGCCTCAAAAGCAAAACATCGTCGCTGATTTATTTAGACAACAATATGGCGTTGAGTGATGCCGAAGCTTTGAAAATGGATCGAAGCGCAGCCGCAGAGAATATCTGCGGCTGCGCTTTTTGCATTTTGACCATGGTGCAAACGGATGGCTTTGACCGTTACCCTCGGTTTCTAAAGAGACACGAAGTGTGCTACATGGAAGCGTATCATAGATCTGCTCCATAGCCACGCCCTCACTGCGCCAGCGTTTCCCGGATAGCCGCCGTCCAAGCCCTCCCGGGTCTCCACTATTCCCGCCTTTTTCAGCACCGCCTGCACCCGGCGGACGCGGGTGGGATTGGTGCAGATGTTCTCCGCCAGCGCTTCGCTGCTGAGGGAGCGTCCACTGTGGCTCAGGCAGACCAGCGCATGGACGGCCAGATTAAAAGAACTGTCCACAATCATCCCTCCTTCACAAGCTCGTAGGGCCAGTCGATGACACCGCCGAGACGGTATGCGCTTTGTCCAAACTAGATGTCTACCAGAAGATCACGGTAGACCTGAAGATGGATGAGTTGGACGTGACTGCTGCGGAGAACAAGGCTACCTATGAAGAGATCCGGGAGTACGTCAAGGAGCACACCGGTCTGAACGTGAGCAACCTCTATATTGCACAGGTCAAGCGCAAGTGCGGCATCAAGGATCGGCAAAACTACAACAAGCCTAAGGCTGAGAACCCCAAGCAGCTCAAGTGCCCGCCGGAGAAGGAAAAAGCCATCCGGGAGACACTGAAGTATTTTAAGATGATTTGAAATAAAAAAATAGACGGATGTCTGTCAACTGGCAGACATCCGTCCGTTTTTATGATAATCTGTTATGATCGCAGTTCCTCAAGCAATGCCGTGCATCCTTCCAGTATATCCTGCCATGTGGCTTCAAAATCTCCTGTGAACCATGGGTCTGCCACTTCACGGGGATGATCCGTATGCGCCATCAGCAGCGAGATTTTATGCTGTGGGTCACCGCCGACAAGCCGCAGAATGTCACACAGATTGCTTTCATCCATGCCAATCAGATGATCATACCGTGCATAATCCAGCCGAGTCATCTGCCGGGCGGTCTTGCCGTTGCAGTCGATGCCATGTTCTGCCAGCTTCTGCCGCGCAGGAGGATAGACCGGATTTCCGATTTCCCATGCACTGGTGGCGGCTGATGCGATTTCAAATTGCTCGGAAAGACCTGCCTTGGACACAAGATCTTTCATGATGGATTCGGCCATCGGGCTTCGGCAGATATTTCCGAGACAAACAAATAAGATCCTGGTCATGCCGGGTCGTTCTCCTTTTGGCTTACAAAAATATAGCCGCCGTGGGTGGTGCGGATAAAGCTGCCGCAGCCGGCCAGCTTCTTTCGCAGATTGGAAACGGTATTTGCCACGACCTTTAAGGTGTCGTTACAGTTTTGTCCCCACACAGCACGAAAAAGCTCTTCTTTTGAGAAGATTTGTCCTTCGTGGGAAGCAAGCATCAGCAGCAAATCGAACTCCAGTCGTGTAAGGGAGACTTTTCTGCCGTTGCACGACACTTCATGGGTCATTCCATCCAGTGTAAGCCCCGGAAGAACCAACTTCTCCCATGAATCAATGGATATTTGCTCTGCCTCGATGTGCTCTCGTTCCAGAAGCATCCGGATCTTCTGCTCCAATTCCGGGTCAGGCTGTCGGGTTTTTATAACAATCATGGCAAACTCCTGCGTGTATTTTACTCTGCGGCGGCATCCATTTCCCGGAGCAGGTTTACCATCTCGATGGCACTGACTGCGCAGTCATAGCCTTTATTACCTGCTTTGGTGCCTGCCCTCTCGATGGCCTGCTCGATGTTCTCGGTGGTCAGAACACCAAAGAGGACGGGAACCCCGCTTTCCAGCGAGACCGTGGCAATGCCTTTGGAAACCTCATTGCACACATAGTCGTAATGGCTGGTAGAACCGCGAATCACTGCACCAAGGCAGATTACAGCATCATACTTTCCGCTTTTTGCCATTTTAGAGGCAACCAGTGGGATCTCAAAAGCACCCGGAACCCATGCAACATGAACATCAGCCTCCTGCACATCGTGACGGAGCAGACCATCCATTGCTCCGCTCAGAAGTTTGGACGTGATAAATTCGTTGAATCGGGCAGCTACGATACCGACCTTGATATTCTGAGAAACCAGCTTGCCTTCAAATGTTTTCATTTTTAAATACCTCTTTCGTTGTTAATATTCCAGAAGATGTCCCATCCGTGCCTGCTTTGTTTTCAGGTAAAACAGGTCATACGGGGTCGCCGTCATCTGAATGGGTACGCGCTCGGAGATCTCCAACCCAAACTCGGAGAGCTGATATACTTTGTCCGGGTTATTGGTAAGCAGGCGCAGGCTTTTTACGCCAAGTTCCCGGAGGATCTGTGCGCCGAGATAATACTCCCGTTCATCTCCATGGAACCCCAGAGCGAGATTGGCTTCCAGCGTATCCATGCCCTGCTCCTGAAGTTCATAGGCACGCAGCTTGTTGATCAGACCGATGCCCCGGCCTTCCTGCCGCATATAGAGCAGGATACCCCGGTCTTCTTTTTCGATCTGCGTCATGGCAGCGGCCAGCTGTTGGCCGCAGTCACAACGCAAAGAGCCAAATGTATCTCCTGTCAGGCATTCCGAGTGGACGCGGCACAGAATATCCTTTCCATCGCCAATGTCACCTTTTACCAGTGCAATGTGATGCTCTCCGTTCAGGCGGCTCACAAAACCATAAGCTCTGAAGGTGCCATACTTGGTGGGCAGGTTCACTGCCGTCACCCGATCGACCAGTTTATCGTGACACTTGCGGTACTCCTGTAAATCACGGATGGTGATGAATTTGATCTGGAAACGCTCTGCCAGCTTTGCCAGTTCAGCGGTGCGCATCATCGTGCCATCCTCCCGCATGATCTCGCAGCACAGGCCGCATTCTTTCAGCCCTGCCAGACGGCACAGGTCAACGGTTGCTTCCGTGTGACCGTTGCGCTCCAACACACCGTTCTTTTTTGCCAGAAGGGGGAACATATGGCCCGGTCTGCGGAAATCTTCTGCTTTTGCGTGATCGTCCACACAAGCCATCGCCGTAATGGAACGCTCTGCGGCAGAAATGCCCGTAGAAGTAGAAACGTGGTCGATGGACACCGTAAATGCCGTTTCATGGTTGTCGGTGTTATACTGCACCATCTGCGGAAATTGCAGCTTCTGGACGAAAGCCTCGGACATCGGCATACAGATCAGACCTTTGCCGTGGGTCGCCATAAAGTTGATGTTTTCGGTGGTGGCAAATTCGGCAGCACAGATGAAGTCCCCCTCGTTTTCACGGTCGGGGTCATCCGTTACCAGAATGATTTTTCCTTGCTTCAGGTCTTGCAAAGCTTCGGGAATGGTATTGAAGTTCATCGTAAACTCTCCTTAAAAGCCGCAGCGCAGCAGCATTTCTTTTGTGAGCGTGTTTTGCTTTAGTGCTTCTGATGGAAGCAGCTTCTCGATATATTTTCCGACAACATCGGTTTCCAGATTGACAGAATCTCCTTTGTGCCGCTGGTGCAGGTTCGTCTGACGGACGGTGTGCGGTATCGTGGACACGGAAAAGCCCGTAGGTTCCACCGCAGCCACGGTCAGGCTGATACCGTCTATTGTGATAGAGCCTTTTTCGACGACATAGCGAAGGATCGCAGAATCTGCATGAATGGTGTACCAGATGGCCGTATCGTCTTTTCGGATATTAGCAATGCGTCCGACGCCATCCACATGGCCTGCTACGATGTGTCCGCCAAAACGTCCGTTGGCCGGCATGGCACGTTCCAGATTGACAGCACTTCCAACGGTGAGCTGTGCAAGTGCAGAGCGGTTCAAGGTTTCGTGCATGACATCTGCAGCAAAGCCATCCGGAAAGAGCTGCCTGACGGTCAGACAGATGCCGTTGACGGCGATGCTGTCGCCGATCCTGGTTTCTTCCAGAACCGTTTTTGCACGAACAGTCAGTACAGCAGAATGCTGTCCCCGATTGATGGATTTTATTGTTCCGACTTCTTCCACGATTCCGGTAAACACGGGTACTCCACCTCACTTTCAATCAGGAAATCTTCGCCAAGCTGTTCCAATCGGCTGTTCTTCAGGCGGAATGCAGCATCCGGAAGCGGGACACCTGCACCCTCAATGGGTGCTTTGGCATCCCTTCCTCCGAACAGCTTCGGGGCAATGTAAGCCTGTACCTGTTGCACGATGCCACTTTCCAGTGCAGACCAGTTCAAGGTTCCGCCGCCTTCCAGCAGAATGCTGTCGATCTGCTCCTGCCCCAGCTGTTCCATCAGTTGCAAAAGATTCACATGACCGCATTGCTCTTCCAGAAAAAGAATCCGGCACCCGGCCTGTTGATATGCCGCCTGCTTCTCTGGGTCGCCGCAGCAGGTCGCAAGAATGGTGGGAACCTGTTTGGCGGTCATGACCACCTGTGATTGCAGCGGTGTCCGCAAATGTGTATCGCAGATGATCCGGACAGGATCACGGCCACCCTCTATCCGACAGGTCAGCAGCGGGTCATCTGCCAGAATGGTTCCGACTCCCACCATAATGCCGCGGAATCGGTGCCGCTGCCGTTGAACATGAGTCCGGGCAATTTCCCCGGTGATCCATTTGGAAGCGCCTGTGTATGTGGCGATTTTTCCGTCCATCGTCATGGCGTATTTCATGGAAACAAAGGGGCGTTTTGTGGTGATATAGTGGAAGAATACCTTGTTCAGCGCATCGCATTCCTCTTGCAGAACATTTTCGGTCACATCTATGCCGTGTGCGCGCAGGATTGCAATTCCTTTTCCGGCTACCAGCGGATTCGGGTCAGCGGAACCCACGACCACCCGGTGGATGCCCGCACCCAGAATCGCATCCACGCAGGGCGGCTGCTTTCCGTAATGACAGCACGGCTCCAATGTCACATACAGGGTCGCTCCCTGCGGATCTTCGGTGCAGGATGCCAGCGCATTGCGCTCCGCATGAGCCTGACCGTATCTCTGGTGCCAGCCCTGTCCGATGATCCTGCCCTCTTTTATGACCACGGCACCCACCATCGGGTTGGGCGATGTCCACCCGCAGCCCTTTTTTGCAAGCTGCAAAGCCAGACGCATATAGTCTTTGTCGTTCATCGTGTTGCCTCCAAAAGAAAAAGCCCTGAACAAAAACGTTCAGGGCAAGCCGAAAAAACACAAGGGATCCTTGTGCAAAAAAGAAAGCTCCAGAATGCAAACGCATCCCAGAGCAGCCTCCACAAGCGCAGGACCGTACGGGTTCTGCACTTGATATCTTCTTTCATCCAGACTGTACTGTCGGCTTCGGAGTTTCACCGAATCATGCCTTACGGCTCGTGGGCTGTACCACCGGTAGGGAATTGCACCCTGCCCTGAAGATTTCTGATTCAATTACAGCGGCATTATAGCACGGCTTCTTTCGGATTGCAAGGGCATTCTGCAAACCGGGACGAAACCGGGATGAAGCAAATCGCTACAACAATAAAATCACATCGTCCGTAGGACAATGTGAACGGAGAATCCAAAGGGGCGCGGGTCGCCAGTGGCGACCTCAAAATGCGTTGCATTTTGAAGCGCTTGACCGAGCCGACAGGCGAGAGCAGCGCCCTTTGGCACACGACTTTGCTTGCAAAGTCTATTCCGAACAAGACGGTACGAATGGGAGGTGCTGGAAATGGCAGCAGAAAAGACCAAGGTCTACACATGAAGGTAGATACCACTGCCATTGAGCAGGAGATCGCCGCCTATGAGAAGCAGCTACGGCAGCACTACTCCACAAAATCCCGGCTTATGGAGGAGATCGACCGCCTTTATAAGATGTACGATAAAATCGAAGAGGTGGAAAATGGACTGATGGATGCCCGGGCAAAGAAGCAGGCCATTGAAGCCGACAAAATCACAGGCGACAACATCTATAAGATCCTGATTTGCTTTGACAAGCTTTATGCCACCATGACCGAGTCGGAACGCCGAAGACTGGTGGAAATTTTGATCGACGAGGTGCAGATCTACCCGGAACGCCAGCCTAATGGACAGTGGCTGAAGTCCGTCCGGTTCAAGCTGCCCATCATCGACCATGACCTTGAATTGAGTTTGGACAATCAGGATCGTGTCGAAGTCGTAGACGCTCTGATACCCCAGCGCCAGCAGCTTTTGTGCAGCATCCTTGCTGCGGCGGCCGCTGCGGCAGTAGATCAGCAGCGTCGCCTCCTTATCGGGCAGCGTCTCGGGCATTTCGCTCCCGATGCTCTCGTTGGGCACAAGGACGGCGTTTTCAATATGCCCGCCATCGTATTCCTCCCGGGTGCGGACATCCACCACCACGATCTCCTGCGAGATCATCATCTTATAGGCTTCCTCGGCGCTGATCTTATGATACGCCGCCTTGCCGGGAGCGTCCTCCTCTGTCGGCACCGGCTTGTCCTTGGTTCCCCCGCAACTCACCAGAAGCAGTGCAAGCACGGCGGCAAGTGCCGCGAAAAGCAATATCTGACGCATAATCAACCTCCAATGCAACTGTGTTTACTGCTGATACAGTTTATATTGAAATATAACAGATACAGTTAAAACTGTTAAGGTACTTCGAGGCAGCTTTTGGCGCACAAGCCCTTTGTGGTTGTTGACAGAGAAGAAAATATAGGTATAATAAAAGCAAAATAATAAGACTCATTCTTGCATTTAGAGGGTTGGCGGTATGCCAAAATACGCAGAGGAGATATTGGCCGCCGTAACGGAGCTGCAGCAGCATCCCAAGGCGGAGCAGGTGTTCCTGGAGATGAAAAGGGAGCATCCCAGCATCGCTCTGGGTACGGTATATCTGCCCCCCTGCCGGGAGCAGGAAAAAGACAATCTTATGGAGGAGAAGTATTATGAACGCTAACGTATCTAAGCTGCTCAACGAGCAGATCAATAAGGAGTTCTACTCCGCCTATCTGTATCTGGACTTTGCCAACTACTACGCCGCCGTCGGACTGGACGGCTTTGAGAACTGGTACCGGGTACAGGCGCAGGAGGAACGGGATCACGCCATGCTGTTTTATCAGTATTTGCAGAATAACGGCGAGGGCGTCACCTTTGAGGCTATCGCAAAGCCGGAGTGGGAGCGAGTCGATCACATGACCCCGCTGAAAAAGGCACTGGAGCATGAGAAGCTGGTCACCGCCAGCATCGATGCCATCTACGCCGCCGCACACGAGGTCAGGGACTTCCGTACCATGCAGACGCTGGACTGGTTCATCAAGGAACAGGGCGAGGAGGAGAAGAACGCCGCCGACCTCATTACCAAGATGGAGCTGTTCGGCGGTGACAGCAAGGGGCTGTATATGCTAAACAGCGAGCTGAAGGCACGGGTCTACACCGCGCCCTCGCTGGTGCTGTAAGCCCCGCGCGTCTGCGGGCTTTCGCATCAGGCAAAAGGCAGACTGCATACAGGTGGTCTGCCTTTTCTTCCACCAGACGGTTAGATTGTGCTAACTGCGTATAAAACAGAAAAGACTTCAGAACTTGAACAAGGAAAAGGAGATTGAAACCGTTACCCTCATGGTGCGCCGGTATTGTTGTGGCGTGCATACAATAAAACATATAATAAATAAGCAGCGCCCGCCGGGAGATCTTCCGGCGGGCGCTGCTGTGTTTAGAGGAACGTTATTTTTCTTGCCTTACTTTGCGGCATCCACCAGCACTCCAACGTAGCCGGCAGTATCCACCAGCGTGGCACCGGAAACGGCGTCCACAGCCTTTTCATCTTTGCTCAGAGCCTCGGCGTCGGCAATGCTCATGCCGTTCACGTGGTTCTGGATGGCGTCGTAGTTGGCATCCAGCGAAACGGTGGAACCAGCCGTTTCGGCCATCATCTTGCTGTAGTAATCGGCGTTGACCCGCTTGGACATCAGCACCTTGCCCTCGGCGTAGCCTGCGCCGAAGTCAGAATCGGAGTTGGGCACACCGACGACCCCGGCGTCCGAACCGGCAAACTGGAACTCGTCAATGTAGCTCAGCACGATGGTGTCCCCGGCGGTGGCGACAGCGCCGGAGGTGAAGCACTTGGTGCCGTGTGCAGCCCCATAGACCACATTCAGCTTCAGGTCCTCGGAGCTGCCGTTGAACTCCACGGCCTGCGTGGTCTGGGCATTTTTGGCGGCATCCACGATGGCAGAGAGATAACCGGCGGTATCCACCAGCGTTGCGCCGGAGACGGCGTCCACAGCCTCGGCACCCTTGGCGGCTACATCCTCCAGCTCGGAGATGGTCTTGCCGACGGCAAAG
Source organism: Faecalibacterium sp. IP-3-29 (assembly GCF_023347335.1). NCBI lineage: Bacteria > Bacillati > Bacillota > Clostridia > Eubacteriales > Oscillospiraceae > Faecalibacterium > Faecalibacterium sp. IP-3-29. The sequence goes on from NZ_CP094471.1 coordinate 883,368, forward strand.
TTCTGGATGGCGTCGAAGTTTGCATCCAGAGCGAACGTGGAGCCGCCCTTTTCAGCCATCATCTTGCTGTAATAATCGGCGTTGGCCCGCTTGGACATCAGCACCTTGCCCTCGGCGTAGCCTGCGGCAAAGTCGGAGTCGGAGTTGGGCACGGCGGTCACGCCTGCATCGGCGCTGGTGAACTGGAAATCGTCGAGGTAGGCGGCGAGGATGACGTCATCCTTCACCACAGCCACCGCTTCGGTGAAGCACTTGGTGCCGTGGGCGGCAGCATAGGCCTGACCGATCTGGATGCCGCCTTCCACCGGGACGATGGCGGCGGGCTCAGCGGGGGCTGCGGCAGCAGAGTCGGCGGGGGCTTCTTCGGCCAGCTCCACACCCAGTGCGGCGGCAACGGCCTTCCGGACGGCCTTGGTGGTCACCGTGGCACCGGCAACGCCGTCGATTGCGGGGCCGTTGGCGGCCACGACCTGTTTGGACAGCTCTTCCAGTGCAGCGCCGCCGATACTCTCGGTTTCCTGTGCACCTTCCAGCTTGCAGTTGGTAACGGTGCCGTTGGCATCCACGGTCAGGGTGGCGGTGACAGCGCCGCCAAAGCCTTCGGCAGAGCCGGTCTTGGTCGCGCTGGCAGCGGTGGAGCTGCTGCTGCCGCCGCAGGCGGCCAGAGAGACGCCAACAACGAGGCTCATGGCCACGGCAGCGCTCAGTTTGCGGATGATCTCCTGTTTCATGGGTCTTTCCTCCAGAGAAAAATCGGTTTTTGTTCGGCCCCCAGAAAAGGTCATACCTTTTCAAGGATGTTTACAAAAGATAACATATTTTGTGAGGTGCTGTCAAGAGATTTTGGCACATCCTTCGTGAAGAATGAGAAATTGGTGTCAATTGTGACGCTGACGGTATACGAAGCGAACGGACGGTCTACGCTGTTAGTAATTCCTGAATGGAAACCAAGCAAGCAGTTTTGCCACTTTCAGCCCCAGTTAGTACTTCAATATTACTATGTTTTGGAAATCGGCACAACCATATAACCGTCCTTGATGAAACTATTTTTGTTTCATCGATGACATTGTACCAGCAAGCAGTGCAGACGTATATACATCTGCCTATTTTGCGTTGCAAAACGCTTGTTGGGGAACACCCCAAACCCCTTTGATCTGCATTTTTCCCAATGCAGGCTGCGCATCCCGATGGGACGCTTTTTTACCCGGTGATATGCTCCGGGTCGTTAAGAACTTGCATGAGGTGAGAAGCGGCTTCTGCAAGAGAATCGTACTTCATCTGTTCAGGAACAGGCGCATCCAGAAGCAAAATGCCCCACACCTGCATACAGTCCGCAAGTTCTTTCTGTGCCTGCAATGCCGCCTCCTTACGCACATTCGGGTTAGTTTCTGCATCCAGAACGTAGGCTGCGGAGTATTTTCGGTTGCGGTCTTCCGTCAACTGCACCATGGAGTAGTGCTCATCCCAAAAGTGACAGAAGCGAACCCTGCCACCGATGTTCTCCATTTCGATACACAGTTCTTCTTCGCCGCTCCATTGCGGAGTCTCGGACAAAATGCGATTCAGTTCCGAAAGCGCCTGCCGTTCTTCAGCCGATAACTTCTGACGGTGACATTCACGGTATAGGTCGTTCTGCCAATACGGACTCAGCTTTCCATTCCGGGCATCTTCCATTGCTTCTTCGATATTGGGTAGGATTGTCATGTCGTTCACCTCAAACACTCACTGTTAGCGTTATATGCACGCTTATAGTGTTGATTATAGACTATTTGTGGGCAAAAAGAAAGAGCGTCAGCACGTTTGCTGGCGTTCTTTGACATAGGTGTTATTTTGTAATATAGGGAATGTTGTCGGTGTATGCATTCAGAATGTCAATGGCAGCTTTCTTCTGCCCCGGTGTGAGCTGGCTCAGCTTTCTGCTCAGTTCGTCATCTGCCACATGGGATGCGGATGGAACGGAATCCCGGATTAGCACATCAGCAGATACGTCCAACACCTCTACGATTCGGATAAAGGTTTCCAGTTTGGGGATTTTTACTCCGCGCTCTAAATCTCCAACATAATTTGCTGACAAATCGACCCGTTCTGCAAACTGTTCAATCGTCCAGCCTTTTTCCTTGCGCTGCTCTCGTATTCGTTGACCCAAAAGCGTATTCATAGCGACCTCACATTCTAATTGTGTTTGTTGCACACCAATAGCATACCTGTCGCAATTTTTGTTATACACAATCAATTTGCGTTCATTCAACGCTATTCGGGTAATTTCAAGGTGGAAAATTTTTGTGCGTATCTTTGGTCAAAAAAGCAATGGTCTTTGGGGACGGTACATGGTACAATAGCAAATGTTGTGCCCCTTGGCACATGAACGAAGGTAAAAGGAGCTGCTGAACGTGGATACGATCTATCTGCTGCCCGGTGAGGAACGCTGCGTTGATTTTCGAGATGCTAATGGAGTCCCGAAGGTACACTACACTTACTGTTCCATCCGTGGCAAACTTTTCAACTGCACCTGCTGCACAAAGGACGAAGCCCAGCGGCTGTGTGAAGATTGGCTTATAAAACAGGACCGCTGCTATATAAACTAAAAAAGCCGCCGAGGACATCTCCCCAAAATGGGAAGAGTCCTCGGCGGTATTCGTTTATTGGGTCTGCGCTTTTTCGATGGTGTCCTTTTCTCCCGCAAAAAATCGTTCCACGTTTTTCTGTGCCCGAACCAGTTCTTGCATCTCGTTCCGTGCCTTGCGGTAGTCCGGGTAAGCGGCTTTCTTCTTGGTCAGTAGCTCTGCAAACTCCGCATCCAACTCCTTGACCTTCGGCAGCTTCTGCAGCCCGGCTTCGTCAAAGGCAGCTTTCGCCGCCTTGTGCAGAGTAATCTCCTCCCGATGGGCTTCCAAAAGCTTTTTACTGTACCCCGACTTGCGGTAGGCATCATAGACCGGGCGGGTCTTGGCATAGTTGATGATGTGAGTTTTCAGCACGGCGATCTCTGTCAACCTTGCTTCTGCTGCCTTGATAGAATTGCCCATGGTATGATAGCGTTCGGTTGCCACCGCTGCACGTTCTCGCAGTTCCTCGGCACTGCTGATCTTCTGCTCCTGTAAGAACAGCAGCGTTTTGGACATTTCTTTCAGGTTGAACTTGGTCGCCCACTTTTTGTAGCCGACGCTTTTGCCCTCTGCCATTTTTCCCTGAATGTCCACCAGCAACTGGAAGGGCTGTTCTTTGGGCGGCTTCTTCTGATAAGGTTGGTGTTTCGCCTTACCCTCCAGCACAGCTTTGATTTCTTCCTCGCCATAGCCGGTGCCCAGAGTTCGGAACCGAATAAAGCGTTTCTGTCCCTTGCCCTTCACCGCCGTGTACTTGCCACGCTTCACCTCGTAGCCCTGCTGCTCTAGCTTTTGCAGAAACGTTTCATAATCTCCCGGTTTTTCTGCAAGGATTGTGTCGATGATTCCGCATAGGCGGTCCCTGTTGCTTTCCTTGGGAGGATAGAGAACACGCTTCTGCCGTTCCCGATAGGGCTTCTTCTCAATGATGGACAACTGGTGTTCCAAGCAAATCAGGTCGCTCAACCGCTGCACTGCCAACGCCGAAAAGAAAAAATCCCGGAACTTTCTGGTGCCATCCAGTGCCGTGGAGTTAAAGATCACATGGTTGTGGATGTGCTGCCGGTCCGTATGGGTGGCAACAACAAACGCATACTTGCCCTTGGTAAAACGCATGGCAAGTTCGTAGCCCACCTTGTTAGCTTCCTCTGCAGTGATTTCCCCCGGACGAAAGGACTGCCGTATCTGATAAGCGATCACATCGCTTTTCTGCCTTCGTCCGTTCACAAGGTCGTACTGCCGCTTGGTAAGCATAAATTCTTCATCTGCTGTCAGGGCGCTGCAAGCATAGCTGCTGACAAACTGCCCCTGCTCAGTCTTGTCCGGGTTTTCGATATAGTCCGTGCGATTTTTCAGGCAGGCCGCAACGGTCATGCCCTTGTTTTTGTGCAGCGCAATCAGCCGTGTTGCTGCCAGCATCATCACCCCCTATTGCAAAGAAAAAATGCCGCCCGGAGGCGGCATTGAGATCATTTGGATATTTTTTCGTAATCGGCGGCACCCGCCAGATACATTGCCTTGTATCTGGCGCATTCCAACTCATTGCAGATTTCATCTAAGGCGAGATATTGATTCCACGCTTCTTTGCTGATAACGCTCTGCAAGGCTTCCTCAGCTGCTCTTTTGGCTTTTTTCAGTCGCAGATACTCTTCATCCTCACCCAGCATCTCAGAAAAAATCGTGCTGTTGTGTTCAAAATAACAATCCTCTATCCTCTGTTTGCTCATAGCATCCCTCACAGTTCTGCAAGCCACTCACTGAAACGCCCGATACCCTCGGTGATGGCAGTTGCACCGAAAAAGAGGATGAAGCAGATGAACTCGGCCACCAGCAGGATAAAGAACTGATTCCAAGTCTGACGGTAAGCAGTGTAGATGCCGCAGCCGAAGATGTAGAGCATCAGCGGAGCAACTACATAGCTGGACAGGGTTAGCAGCCACCTTGCCAGCAGAGCTAGAAACGCCACAAAGAGAGAAATCGGGAAAAGAACAATTTTCTTCAGCATAGACATCATATCAAGCACTTCCTTTCTGTTCGCCCTTATTATAAAGGTATCGACTACTGCGTTGCAAGGATGTCAAGCGTTATATGTACACCCGCAGTCCTCCAACTGCGGGAATTTTTATAACTCTGCCAGCTTGGAAAGAATTTGCTTGCCAATGTCAATCAGTTCATCCAGACGCTGTCGCAGATCTTCCATATCGGCGGCGTAGACCTTGCCGCACTCGTTGGCACGCTTGGCGTACTGGTTCAGATTGTTGCTGCACATCTGCAAGAGATATGCCATGCGTTGCAGTTCTTTCAAGTCGAGGTGCAGGCAATAGCCGTCCAGTGCCATCTTGCGGATATAGGCACTTAGGCTTCGGATGCCCATGCTGAGCATCTTTTCATAGATACGGTTCTTTTCTGTTTTGCTCAAGCGCAGGATGATGGTTTCATCCCGCTTTTCTTTCATCGTGCATCACCATCCTTATCATAATAGCTGCGGAACGGTTTGACAGGCTCCGGCTGATTGGTCTTTTCCCCCAGTGCAGCCAGCACAGACGGACGAGTTGCAGGTGTTTCGGTTTCCTCGGTTTCTTCGGGAGCATCCTGCGAGGAACTGCGGTCACGGTCGATGTTCAGCAAGGCGTTCAATTCAGCAAGACGGGCAGACTTTTCGGCCAGTTCTTTCTCCTGTGCAAAGGGCTTTGCCACTTCGATCTCTGCGGCCTGCTTCTGCTGTTCAAGGTTTTGCAGAGCATTTTCGGCATCTGCAATACGGTCAGCGAAATTGTCGATGGCATTGTCCAGACGAGTGATGTTGCCGCGCGTATCATCGCCCAGCGACACCGGGTAACTCAACTCTGCCCGGAGTACGGCCTGATGCTCATTCTTGAAGCTGTCGAATCGAATGTTCAGTTCAAAGCCACGGTAGGTGCCCAGCAGCATCATATCGGCATTGGGCATCTCCTGCCGAGCCAGCAGCAGCCGTTCGCCTGCAGCCTTTTTGTCATCGTACACTATTCAGAGTGGAAGCGCGGGCGGCGGCATACTCCTCTTCGGTGAGCAACCCTTTCAGTTGGGTGTACTCGGCAGACCAGTTTTCCTTGTTGGGGTCAAAGACATCTGCAAGACCGCCCCAGCCTACATACTGCGAAAGCACCTGCTGCTCCTCGGCGGTGGCACCGCGATGCTCCTGCTCCAAAGTGCGCAAGGTCTGGATGGCTTCAATATTGCGGGCGAATTTCTGCTTGGGGCCTCCGACACCCAAATTATCATCCGTGATGTGAAAATTTCCTGCGGCTTCCGGCATCGGTTCAGCGTTCAGGGCTTCGTCTGCGGCAGCAGCATCCGGAAAGGTCTGCCACTCGCCATTGACCTCCACAGAGATAGGCAACTTGTCCAGTTCCTCATCAGGTGTAGGTTCATCCCGCCGCAGACCGTCCTCGAATTGCTGCTTGTTGAGTACCTCGTTATCCCACGACTGCCCATGCGCGCTGGTGTCGATGCGCACATCGGTTTCGCCAACATAGCCGATTTTGCCTTCGATGGTTCGGGTGGGAAGGTCAACAACAACTTCGTCACCGACCTTGTAATCAACAGCCTTTTCAGGAGAAACGTCAATAATTTCATCCTGCTGCTGTTCATACAGTTCCCGGATATTGGGCAACCGTTCAACCCGGAAGATGGGCTGTCCGCTGTTGGTCAAGTCCATGTCCTGCAAGCTGACGGATTTGAACATGAAGTTGACGTGATCCACACGGAAATCCCGGCCATCTAGCTTGATGATGATGCCGATCGGCAGATAATCTTCCTCTCGCAGATATTTTGTCTGATGGTGGGTACCATCTCCGCCCTGTCCGGCTAGATAGATGCTGTTGCCCTCGGCCCACAGCTTCTGCGATTTTGCTACCCACTCTCTGCGCAAAAAGCCGGTCACTTTGACTTTTCCCAGCGCATTTTCCTGTGACAGCAAATTAGAACGAAAAACTTCCTTTACAGTGATTGCATCTTTGTCATAGAACAGAAAATATCCGCCCAGTTCAAAGCCAATCAGGGTATTGGGGTACTGCTCTTTCAGAGCATTGTATTCGGCAGCGGCATCACCATCCAGCATTGGGAGCTGTCGTTCCGCTTCCTGCACGGCGGCACGATGCTCTTTTTCCTTATCGGTCAGGTAGCGGTCAGACTGAATCATCAGGTCGATGTATTTCTCGACCTGTGTCCAGCTTAACGTAACCTTTTGATGATCCGGGTAGTGGTCAAATTCAAGTCCTTTTCCATCATGATTTACAAAACCGCTGCTGCCATCCAGAAAATCCTGCGAATGTCCGCCGATGCCGTACTCTTTCGCCAATGCTTTAGCGCGGAGTTTGCGGTCGGGCTGTGTCTGGTACAGTTCGATGATCCGCTGCTTGCCATCCTGAAAACCGGAACCATGCTTGCGCAGTTCATTCTCAATTTCAGCCTGCGACAAAACAAAAGCGGAGGGCGATTTTTCGCTCTCCGCTCGGTCGATATGTTCAATTTGCTGGGCTTCGGTGGGGATGACGGCATCCAGAAAACTTAGCTGTAGATCAGTTCCGTCCGAATCACTTCCTCGACCTGCTCCTGTAGGCTGTTCATGTGCTGTACCCACGCCATCTGATTCTTCTCCTTGTCCGGGGCCGGGTTCTTCGCCAGCAGATCGGCCATCAGTTGCTTCTTCATCGCTGCTGCGGTCTGCTCCAGTTCGGTCAGGGTCGGGTACAGGCTCCCGTTCAGGAGCATCGTGTGGTACAGAACCGGGTGCTGCTGTTTCAGAAAGTTCAGGCGCATCCTGCCGTACTTGCCCAGCGGGTTCTTCGGCTGATGCAGAGTCAGGTTCGGGAGAAGATAATCCCCGGTCTGCGTGTAGTTCAGATTGCTGCTCATATTCATGCTGGCTCCTTTCATTGTTTCGGCGGCGGATGGTCGTTTTGACTGCCCGCTCGACGGTGCGCAGGACTTCGCGGCTGATGTCGCTGACTGCGGCACCGAGTGTGTAGACAGTGTCCGGGGTAGAAAAATCGTAGATGGCCTGAAAACTGTCTTTGTCAAAATAGCCATCCGGCTCAAATCCACAGCGTTCCAGCAGCGTGTAGGTGACGCTAATGGCGGCGGCAGACTTGAACTGCATCTCCACCCCGGCTTCATCATAATCCATCAGCAGCGAACCGTCAACGATGGCGCTGATGTCCTCGCTGTTGTTGTCCCAGTAATCCGCCACCAGTTTCCCGGCAACATCCGCAAGCTGCTGGCTGACACGCTCTCCGCTGATGCCGTAGGTGGCGGCGAGCATTTCTGAAACCGGCTGTTTCAGGTCATCGTTGTACTGCCACAGGTCGGGGTCACGGGAATTACGGCGCACCCCGGTGTCGCTCACATCAAAGACATAGTGCAGACGCGGCACACTGCTGGACTGGTCTAACAGTGCGATGCCCTTGGAGCCGCGCCGGACATAGCGGTTCATCCGGTTGTTCCAGATGTCGAAGCTGGCGCAGGCAGTGGCATCAGGCCGCTGGGCGTAGATCATCAACTGGTCTGCAAAGCTGTACTTGTACAGCCGGGATGCAGTGGTCAGGTAGTCCGTCCAGTTTTCCCAATACCGGGTCAATTCTTTTGCCGTTTGCTGGGCAAGGGCGAGATATTCTTCGGTTTTGCTTGGCATTTTGGCCTCCTTCTTTAGTTTTCAGGGTATAAAAATAGCGGGCAACCTTTTTGGGGTTGCCCGCTGGAAAGTGTATCGAGATAAGATTATTTGCTATTGCCCTTTATGTACTTCATAACGCAGCACCCCATCACGATGACGGGAAGCACGGTTCGTAAACCGAGGTCGCCGACCCGCACATTTACATCAATCACAAGCCCTGCAAACCATGCCGCTAAAGTGAAAACAGTTGCCCATCCGTAATTCATAGAACTGTACTCCTTCATATGTGAATATTCAAAACTCTCTTCTCAGCTTCAGCTTTCATAGCTGCCCGCAAGGAACTTACATTTATTCGACTCGAATGTTTACCGGATTCAGTGTAAGGTTGCCTCTGCCTACCACCTTATACCATTTGCCTCTTTCGAGTTTGATTCTTTCCGTTACGCCCTGTGTAATATATCCGATTCTGTATTTTTCTCCAGTCTCTACATCGGTAAAGACCACATCAGTATCACAATCGCCGCTTACTTTTACAGTTCCCCAAAGTGGCTGTATTTGTTCTGTCTTTATGGTGCCCTCATCGTTTGAAAGGGTGAAAGTATGGCTTCTCTGAATATTGATATAAATCGCCACCAGAAAAACCGCTGCCAGACATAAGGCAAACCTTCTTGTTTTCACCGAAACACCTCCTGTAAATTCGGTTTTATCGAATCATATCACATAAGCGGACTCTTCAAACTTACAGTTCAGTTTCAACTGCAAGCTGCTCCTGCTTCTCTTTTTCGTCAGCGATTTGGACATCAACATCTTCGCGCATCTTTTTCAGAAGTGCGAGGACTCGCTTGATTTGACCTTTGGTATTCTCCACTCTGCTCTGTGCCTGATTGATGTGATCCAGAACTGCCCAGTCTGCAAAGAGGCCGTCAAAGAAGAAATCCGCAAATTTCAAAAAGCTGTCCACCGTAACCTGAAGGTCTGCGGTGATTTCAACATCGGAAAGTTCAGTTTTGAACCGCCGCAGTTCCACTTGGAGCTGTTCGATTTGTTCCTGTGCATCGTCCAGTTCCTCATACTTGGCAAGATCGGCCATCAAACCGCCGCCCATTACGTCCCATGTACTCCAGCCCTCGGCATTGTCGAGGGTTTCCAGAACTTCATTGACCGTATGCAGGGCGGTCTTTCCGGCGTTGATGGCTTCCAGCAGCTCCCGTTTTTGGACTTTCAGCGCGGCAATGCGGCTTTCGCTTTCTGCAACCTGCTGTGCGGCAGGGTGGGCAGATGCTTTGATGCTTTTGATTTTTTCGGAAAGAGCAGCTTGATACTGCCTTTCGCAATCGGACAGCCGTTCCAGTCTATTTTGAATCTGCTCCAAGTCGGCATCAACGGAAGAAAGATCATGGAGAGCCGCATCGTACTTGACACGGGCTGCATAGGCTTCCTGCCGTTCCTTGTCCAGCTTTTCATCCATTTTTCCGATCACCTGATAGAAAAATGCGGCAAGGCTGTGTCCCTCCAGACGGTCCACATCAGCCTGCTCTGCCAGCTTGGATTTTTCCAGCTTTTTCAGGCGATCAGCAAGCGTATCTCTCTGGGCGGTCAGTTCTTTCTGTTTTGCTTCGCAGCTTTTCTTTTCAGCGACCTGCTGCCAAAGCTCTTTCAACGTAGAATCACTCATATGGAATGTCCTTTCCCGGCATTACGTTTCTTCGTTCAGAAGCTGGTTCAAAAAATGCTGCCGATTATTTACAAATGTTTTGGTGATAACGTAGCTGTCCGTATCTTCATACTGACAAGGATGAATCGTGCCATTGTCGAAGCTAAAAATCTCAGCATCAGGCATTCCAAGGAGAATGGGTGAATGTGATACAATAATGAATTGCGCCCCTTCTTGGGCACACCGGTAAATATTGATCAGTAACGTGAGCTGCCGCTGCGGGGATAAAGCGGCTTCCGGCTCGTCAAAAATATAGACTCCATCTGCACCCATGTAGTCCTGCGCAATGGCGAGGAAACTTTCACCGTGTGATTTTTGGTGATAGCCTTTGGAGGGATGATCGTCATCGGAATAGTCGATTTCCTTGGTGGCTACATTGTAGAAGCTCTCTGCCCGGAGAAAATACCCGAACTTTGGTCTACGATACCCTTTGGAAATCGTCATAGCCTCACATAGTTCCGAATGGGAGTTGTAGGTGGAAAATGAATAGTTCTTCGTTCCACCCTCTGCGTTGAAGCCGTAAGCAACAGCGATTGCTTCCAGAAGCGTAGATTTTCCGCTTCCATTTTCGCCAACAAAGAACGTAATGGGCTTATGGAATGTAAAAGTGTCGATTCCACTGATGGCAGGAATCTGACGAATATAATTGTATGGGCGAACTCTGTTCCAGTCGATGGTCAGCCCTTGGATAAACAAATCGTTCATACAGCACTCCATACTATATAATGTAAGAAACACTTAGCTCCGCTCAAACCCAAGATAGCGGGTGCCCTGAAAACTCAGCTTTCCGATGTCGCCCTGCACGAGCAGACCATAATCGCTTCCGTCCACTTCAAATTCCATCCGGTCGCCGCTCTCCACCTGAAAAGTCACATAGTACGATGTAAATGTGCTAGTGTCGTATCCGTGCGCACCGGACATATCTCCGGCATTGGCACTGCTGGAATGCGAAACATCGGTGCGCTTTGCTACCACTGTTGCCGGAACGGTAAGCCGCGGCGAGTGGTTGTTTTTGTTCCATGTGCGGAGATTTGAAATTAGAGCAAAGAAAAACATTCCAATAAAAAGCAGGAACAGGATTGGGAAAATGAAGCTGAATATAGCGTCAAACCATCCAAAAAACATTTTACTCCTCCAAAATTTCTTCCAGCAGGTCCTTTACATCGTCCAGAAAGGATTCTTCTCCGAGGGTGTTCACCTTGAAGAACACCGCCTGACTGCCGCCTGCGGTGATGGCAGACAGGCGGATCGGACTGTCTCCATTCTGGAAAAGGGTCAGAGTCAGGCTCAGGCGGTTGCCGCCCATCATGCTGTACCGCTCAAACACACGGACACTGCACCGGGCGTCGGCTTCTTTGAAGTCACTGCCTGCTTCCAGATTGGCCGACCAGCTGCTGTCCGGAATCTCCTGTTCCAGCTTCCGGAGCAGCTGGTCAAAATTCTGATTCCGGATGGTCTTTTCAAAGATTGCCATAATGGTTCCTCCGTTCTGACAATTAAAAATCGGTCCCTTATTTTTGATACGAGCAGAGCCACAGGAAAATTGCGGAGAAATCGCTTGAAGAGAGGAATTTTGTCTAATTTGATTATAGCATATCTTTTGGAAGAACAAAATACTTTATGTACGCCGCCTGCAGGCGGCAATAATCAGTCCGGGGGAAATTCCAACTCGCCAAACTCCGCATCGGTCAACAGTTTCAGCTTTTCGATAACACCTTCCGACAACTCCCGCAGGGCGGTTTCATCGGGCATCAGATAGCACTGCATCAGCCGCAACTCGTGTACCAGCCCCAGCCGGGTGCCGGTGTTGTAGAGCATCATCAGGGTCAATTCCTCGTGGTCAAAGTTCATGTTCAGCCCTCACTTTCCGGCATACCGTGGGATTGCACTCCGGGGCATCGCACTTTTCCTTTAGATTCATCAGCACCGAAGGGCGTTCCGGCTGCTTGTCCAGAAACCCCGGCAGTTCCTTGAAGCCGATGCTGTCCACATAATGCACAGACACCTCGCCATTGCGTTTGAGTGCGACCACATCGCTGACCGACAGGCTGTGCCCCTCAAAATCCTGCGGACGGGAGAGGTTGAACATCTGAAATAGTTCTTCCAAAATCTCGTCGCTCGGCACATCCTGCCACATGGCGGGCAGATCAGCATAGTAGGTGACCTCGTAATGCTCCGGGTCGGGCGTTTTGCCTCGACGATTCAACTCCCGCATAGAAGCAAATCTTTCATCGAGGATTTTTTCGTCATACCGCAGCTGCATCACCATATAAACATCGCACCCTGCGTTCAGAAACTTCTGCGGGATGTCCGTCATGGGCTCACCGTCAAAGTTCTGGTTCCATTTTTGCTGCATCGTCCACCTCACAGTTCTGGCGCAGAACGTGCAGAGGATTTTGGCGCAGACGTATCACTTGCCAGTTCTGCCAGCTTTTCCAATGTGGAGGGGCGATGGTCTGCGCTCAGTTCTTCTGCTTCCGCAACTTTATCCATGACGGCATCGTAGTCCTGCAACAGCCGCCGCCCCTTTTCCATGTGGTGCGCTTCCAGAATCTGCTCACGGGCTTCCTGAATGGTCAGTTCCGGTGCATCCAACTGCCCGCCGTCCATCACGGAATAATCGCTGTGGTAAATGGTGTAGTCCCAGCCATCCTCACAGGACTGGATAGCAAGATAGCCCTTGCCGCCCAGTTCCCATGCAGCCTGCTCGTCCTGTGTCTGAATCTCCGGGTAGAAGTCGGCATGGTTTCGTTCCATGACCTCGGCAAACTGGCAGATGTGGAACACATTGCCCAGACCGCCCATGTCAAAGTGGTAATCATCCAGATGTTCCAGCCGTGCCGTAAAACTGCGCCCATCCGGGTAATCCACCTGAATCACGCCGCCATCTGGAATACGATAGAGGTCGTCGTAGTGGCTGTTGATGAGACGAATATCCTTCGGCAGCGTTTCCGGCTCCCAGATGCGCCGTCTGCCGATGCCCGCCTGTGGGATGTTTTCGAGGATCTTTACGCTTTCCTGTTGGATGATCTTGCGGTCATCGTCCGAAAGCTCAAACAGATACCAGTTCCGGGCGGCAGGGATGGTGTTTTGTCCATCTGGCGGCAGATTCTTTTCCGAGATCTGCCCACTTTCCAGCGGCTCGCCAGTTACCTTGTTATAAGTGGCAAAGCCGACTCCTGCACCGTTTTCCCGGAGATGCAGATAGCGTTCATCGTTGATAAGGTAGACCGCTTCTTTTATCTGCTCCATCAGCACCCACCTTCAAATTCCAGCGAAAACTTGCTGCGGCCATCCGCTTCACAGGACAGCAGCACGGTGGCGTTGTAGGTCTTGCCCTTGGCGCTCTTGCAGTCCTTCAGGCGGACCCGACCATCCCGCAGCAGCTTGTCCGCCACATGAGCATCCATGCGTTTGCCGAGCCGTTTCAGAAAAGCATTGTCCTTCCACAGCACGAAACGGCACTCCCGGTTCTCGCAGAACCAGCCCTTTTCACGCTCTACAACATTTGCACCGCAATTCGGGCAGACACCAATAATCTTGTTTTTCATAAGCGCATTCACTCCTTTTTTCATTTCCGTGTTCTTTACCAGTTCGGTAATCATCGTATTGATTTCGGTCATAAATTCACTCGGCTCCATTTCGCCACGTTCGATTTGCAGCAGCTTTGTTTCCCAGTCGGCGGTCATTTCCGGGGACTGAATTTCTTCGGGCATTACGGTAATAAGGGCTTTGCCCTTGTCGGTAGGCAGCAGCACCTTGGTTTTCTTGTTGCCCTTGCGTTCCAGAAAACCCTTCTGCACCAGCTTTTCGATGGTGGCAGCTCTGGTTGCTGGAGTGCCGATGCCCCGACGTTCACCCCCCTCCGGCATACTGTCCGCACCCGCTGCCTGCATAGCGGACAGGAGCGTATCTTCCGTGTAGGATTTCGGCGGGGACGTTTGACCTTCCTTCAGTTCGGCATCAGCAACGCTGCACTGGCTCTGCTCTTGCGCATCGGGCAGAACAACTGCTTCCTTTTGCTTGCCCAGAAGTTCCCCCAGCATTTTTCGTTCCATGACTTTCCATCCGTCGGACAGCACCACCTTGCCTTTTGCGGAAAACTCTTCCCCGGCGCAGATGGTGGTGAGCGTAGTTTCTGCATAGCGGTGCGGTTCACCCACAGCGCAGAGCAGCCGTGCAGCAATCAGCCGCAGGACATTCCACTCCCCGGCAGGGAGGGCGGCAAGGTCTGCGTTTGCCATGCTTTTCGTAGGCAGCAGCGCATGGTGGTCGGTGACTTTGCTGCCATTGATGACCTGCTGCACATGGATGGGAAACGGTTCCTCCACGGCAAGCGCCCTGCCCGTGTCTGTCACCAGCCCCGGCAGGGATGCCGCCATATCCTCCGTCAAAAAGCGGCTGTCCGTGCGGGGGTAGGTGATGAGCCGTTTTTCGTAAAGACTTTGAGCATAATCCAAGGTCTGCTGTGCCGTAAATCCCAGCAGACGGTTGGCATCCCGCTGCAATGCGGTAAGGTCATAGAGCTGCGGCGGGCTTTCGGATTTCTCCTTGCGTTCCATCTTCTGTACCGTGACGCGCCCCTCCTTTCGGCATTTGGAAAGCAGCAGTTCGGCATCCGCTTTCTGGGCAAACCGCTTGCTGGATGCGGTGCCGCCGTCTGCAAGGGTCAGAGCCACCGTGTAGAATTTTTCCGGGGTAAAGGCAGCAATGGCGGCTTCCCGCACCACCGTCATGGCAAGTACTGGGGTCATAACACGCCCTACCGCCAGCGGTTGACCGTACAGGCACGAAAAAAGCCGGGACGCATTGATGCCGACCATCCAGTCGGCACGTTCCCGGCAGAGTGCTGCATTGTACAGCGCATCGTATTCAGTTGACGGTTTGAGATGGGCGAAACCCTCCCGGATGGCGTTTTCCTCCATGCTGGACAGCCACAGGCGGAAAACGGGCTTTTTACAGCCCGCTTGCTGGTAGACCAAGCGGAAGATCAGTTCTCCCTCGCGCCCTGCGTCTGTAGGATAGTTCTCGGAGGTGACTTTTCTGACATTGTTACTCGATGGCATCCAATGGGCCGATAAAGCGATAGAAAATCTGGATTTTCTGGACGTATTCGCCATCGACCTTTTCCGCTTTGGATACCAGAATCTTGTCAATCAGCTGATGCAGAATCTTATAGTTCAGTTCGGTGATGCCAGCGTACTTGCTGACTTCATCAATAAAATCCTGAATCTTGTCCAGCTGACCGTGTTCAGCACGGCCTTCCCGCTCGTACTGCTCAATCTTCTCGGTCAGTTCAGCCTGTTCTTTGTCGTAGCGATCTGCAAGCATTTGAAAACGTTTCTCCGGGAGAAGTCCCTTTGATACGTCCTCATAAAGTTTTGCATACAGGTCTTCGATTTCTGCGATTCGTGCTTTACACTGCTTCAAATCCCGTTTGTGCTGCGCCCGGTCAGAGGACACCCGGAGGTGCATCTGATTTGCAATCTTCTTCACAAGGGCTTCCCGATTGCTCACAGCGGCCTTTGCGTGTGCCTGAATGTCCGCAAAGACAGCTTCATGCAGAACACGGGCTTCCAAGTTGTGAGAGTCACAGGCTTTCGCACCATATTTCCGATAAGTGCTGCAACAATAAAAGGTCTGATCCAGAACACTGTTACGTTTGCGCCTGTGCTCGACCTTGACTAACATCGTTCTGCCGCAGTCTGCACAGCGGACGATGCCCTTGAAGATATTGTCGTAGTCGGTCTTATCACACATAAAACAACCGGAACGGCTGTAAAGGATTCGCTGCACGTTTTCCCAGCGGTCTTGTGGGATGATTGCTTCATGTGTATTCGGAACGATAGCGCGTTCTTCAAACGGAATATAACGCCGCTTTTTGGATTTCATGGACACGGTGGGCTTGGCTTCGTAGATGATGTGTCCGGCGTAGACTGGGCTGTGCAGAACCTGACTGATATAGGCACTGTCCCAATCATACATCTTTTCATCATCAATAAAGCGGCCAAACATCTCTTTCTTGTAGTAACACGGCTTCAAGACTTTTTCATCGTGGAGCCGCTTGGCGATGCGGTGAAGCCCCAGTCCTTCCTCTGCCATTGAATAGATATACTCAACAACGGGGGCGGTGTTCGGGTCGATCACAAGGTGATTGTGGTCGGCAGGGTCTTTCTGGTAGCCAAACGGTGCGCCGCTGGAGATATACTTTCCGCTTTTCTTGCGTGTCCGAAGGGCACTCTTGATTTTTCGGGAAGTGTCTTTGGCGTACATTTCATTGATGATGTTTCGGAACGGGGCAATATCCATCTGAGATTGCTCGTTGGAATCATAACCATCGTTGATTGCAATATAGCGGACACCGTGTTCAGGAAAGAAGATTTCCATATACGTTCCGGTTTCGATGTGGTTGCGTCCAAGTCGGGACTGGTCTTTGGTAATGACTGTTGCCACCTTTCCTTCCCGGATATCATCCAGAAGTTCCTGAAAGGCAGGGCGGTCAGAGTTCGTACCGCTGTAACCATCATCGACATAGAACTGGCAATTCCCGAAACCGTTGCGTGTGGCATACTCCATAAGCATCGCCTTTTGAGATGGAATTTGTCAAGGGGCTTTTCTGCAAAACACAATGTTTCTGAAAATAGCGTTCAAAATATATGCAGAGCCGTTAGTCCGCAAAGGATGCGAATTATCGGCTCAATGGTTTTCTTTTATTTGTAATCATTACTTTTCCAATTCCAGATATTCTTGTCCCATGAAGAAGATTTTCAATTCGTTTTGATCTACTTCTATCTCAAATTCTACACTACTATTTCCCTGTGTAACACAGATTATATCCGAGTAAGAAAAACTATAATATGCGTCACCGCAGGATAGACCCGAATCGGGCATATCTTTACTCACAGCAAGTTCCCCGTTTTCTTGAAAGGTAAATATCTCCTCAGCATTTGCATCCTTCCATGTGCCAATAATATCTTTTTCGTTCTGAATGCGATTTACTTTACCAACACATACAATGGCAAGTATAACTGCACCAACAGTCAAAGCAATGCCTGCAACTCTCTTTACCAGTTTCTTTTTACGCAATTTCTATTACCTCTGTTTCAGTTGCTTTGTTAGATTGAATGATTACATATTGCTCAATTTCAGTTCCTCTACAATTTCCACCTTTGATACGCTTCTAACAGCAAACAGCATAGCGATACATACCATAGCGCCGACAGCCATAACTGCAAGAGCATAAATACCGCCGTTCATATAAAAAGCAAATGGTGTCATACCCGACGATATGAAGTAGTAGATAGCACAATGAATCAAAAAGCTCACAGGCAACGCAAGAACCAATGCTTTTACGCCGTACAAAACAGCTTCGAGCAATAGCGTACATTTTAATCCTTTGGCAGTCATACCAACAGAACGCAGAACAGCAAATTCGCTTCTTCTCAAATGAATCGTATTCGAGATAGTGTTACAAACATTCAAGCTGATAATAACCGTCATCAGGATCGAGAACAGGCAGATTACCAGTTTTGCAATCGTATATACCTGTCTGGAATTATTCGTTGCGGCTGCAATGTCCACAGTTTGCGGAAATCCTCTGTCAGCCAGACATTCCATTGCTTCTTTATGCTGTGCTGTCTGTATTCTCATTTCCACATAGGCGTTATCATCTATCAGCAAGTTAAAATAACTTAAAGGCACGATGAGGACAGCTCGATCTCTCACAAACATGGATTGGATATTTGC
Source organism: Faecalibacterium sp. IP-3-29 (assembly GCF_023347335.1). NCBI lineage: Bacteria > Bacillati > Bacillota > Clostridia > Eubacteriales > Oscillospiraceae > Faecalibacterium > Faecalibacterium sp. IP-3-29. Next base: position 901,087 of record NZ_CP094471.1, read on the forward strand.
ATTTTCTTCTGAAACGATTTCTTCCACGATAATCGGCAAGGCATCCTCGGATGCCCCCAGCGGAATGATTTCTGTTCCCGGTTCAATAAGAAACGGTGAGCCTGCAATTACCCGATTTTGTGCCGAATTATAGTATCCCATAGTCTGATTGAGCAAAATTCCATGATTGAAATTTGTCACATCCAGACTGAATCCATTTTCATCGCAAAAAGAGACAAAATGTTCTTCGTCCAATCCTACGACATATACCTCTGCTTTCGTACCATTGATAAAATATCCTTGCATATCAGGATTGATTTGTTCCTGCGAAAATTCAGCGGTCATATATCGCTGAAAAGAATAGGAAACATCCGCAGTGATATTTTCATCCGATAATGCCCCGATTGCGACAGGAATATCTTTGTATTGAATCATCGAAATCACATCAGTATAACAGGAACCGTCCTCCTTCATATCCAAGGATGTCTGATAAAGCATAAAATCAGAGAAACTATATAAGGAAAGGGCAATTACCACCGACAAGAAAATAGAGCCGGTAATCGCTCGGAAGCGTTTTGGATTACGCTTAATATTTTTTGCTGCTAACGAACCATAAATGCCAAAAACCAAAGAAACGATTTTTCCGTCACGGAATTTCTTTCTTGATACCGCATTGTTAGACTGGCGGATCGCTTCAATAACTGTAATTTTAGCTGCTTGCTTCACAGGCTTTCTACTTCCGAAGTACAAAGAAGCAATGCCGGATAATCCGCTGACGAGCAGGATCAATCCGTTTACCTTCAAGGACAGTTCTACGATGCCAAAAGTGAATGTTTCTCCAAAAGCTGCCCTGACCACACTTAATAACAGAGCAGATAGCAGGATACCAACAACCAATCCAAAGGGTATGCTCACCACTCCCAAAAGGAAGGCTTCTAAATATACGCTAAGGCGTTTTTGCCCTTTTGTGGCTCCAATACTGGATAGCATTCCCATCTGCTTAATTCGTTCCTGTAAGGAAATGGAGAGGGCGTTGCTGATCATTGAAGCAGATGCAGCCATCAAAAGACAAACGACCATGACCACCAAAGCAATCAGTTTTGCAGCTCCTTTACCCCCGGTAATTCCATGATAGACTAACAATTCCGAATGAAACTTTGCTACATGACTGTCTACTGCCGCAGCCACTTCTTCGGCTTCTGTATAGATCGAATTGGATAAATTCTTTGCCTTGACATACGCAGCAAAATCGGATGCCGTTTTGTCAACACCTGCAAAGGCATTATAGTTTGCTGCGATTTTTGAGTCATTCACATCTGACAGAATACCAACAACTACATACGCTTTCTCTTTTGTTGGAACGAAGCTTTCTTCTTCGCCCCTATAATTTGTCAGCCCGGAAAGCTGGGCATTATATTCATCCCAAATTCTTGAACCAAGAGTTAAAGAAATCGTATCTCCAATCTCTGTATTCATGTTGTTTTTCTTCAAAAAAGATTCTGAAATAACAATCTCATTTTCATCTTGCGGGAAACGCCCTGCAAGCAAATACTGATTTAACGAAAATCTTTGGGTAAAGTTCTCGTCAATCTCGCCAACGGAGAGCATTGTACTGTTGGATTTCTCCCCGTAAAAACTGTTTCCGGCAAAGCGGAGAAGCGAAACTTCGCCTACATTGTTTTGACTATATAGCTCTTGAACCTGCTCCCAAGTCAAATCCTCCATGTAGTAGTCATAATCGCCACCATACACTTTTTCTTTCTCTTTCAAAAAATCAACCAACGACCATCCCCCACAGAGAATAGCGGTTATCATACTGATTGACAAAAGAATGGTTAAAAGTGTGAGTAGGGTACGCTTTTTATTCGACAACAGATTCCTGAGTGTAAGCATGAAAATCATATTCATCAGCGTATCACCTCATCCCTCACAAGTCTGCCATCCTGAATTTCCAGAATACGGTCTGCCTGCATTGCGATTTCACGGTCATGGGTAATCAGGATCATTGTCTGGCGATAGACTTCATTGGATTCACGCAGAAGTTTCATAATATCCCTTGTGTTCTCCGTGTCCAGATTTCCCGTTGGCTCATCCGCAAGGATAATCGCAGGTGCGTTAATCAACGCTCGTCCGATTGCCACTCTTTGTTGTTGACCGCCGGATAACTGACTTGGCAGGTGCTTTCTACGCTTTACCAGTTTGAGTGTGGATAGCAGTTCTTTCAAACGCTCCTGATTGATTTTACGCCCATCCAATCGAATCGGCAGCGTGATATTTTCCTCGACAGTCAAAACCGGGATCAGATTATAAAACTGATAGACAAGCCCAACCTGCCTTCTTCTGAATACAGCCAATTCATCTTCATTTTGCTCATAAACATCCTGTCCATCCACAAATACTTTTCCCGAAGTCGGTCTGTCAACACCACCTAAAATGTGCAACAGGGTAGACTTGCCAGACCCAGATGCTCCAATGATTGCAACAAACTCTCCTTTATCGACGGAAAAAGAAACATCTGACAAAGCATGGACAGGAGCATTGTCCATTTCATAGGTTTTGCAGATATTCTCTACTCTTAATATCTCCATAAAAAGTTCCTCCATATATTTTTGCAATTCAGTATAGCAAAGCCAAGTGACTGCTTCATTACTTTTTCATTACAAAAATGTCACTTAAAAAGGGGCTGCATTAAGCAGTCCCCCGATAAAAGCAGATTTCAAATTTTGCACCGCCTGACTCCCGATTTTTCGCTTGGATGACACCACCCTGATTGACAATGATCGTCTTTGCCAGAGCCAACCCCAAACCGGCATTACCGATTGTAGAGCCACTTCCTTGATAAAATCGGTCAAATAAATGGGGGATGTCTTTTTCCTGAAAACCTGTTCCGCTATCCTCTATAATGATCTGTGTCAAAAGAGGTCTTTCTATTGCCTTGATTTCGATAGTGCTGCCCTCTGGTGAATGTTCGATACAGTTTTTGATTACATTCCCCAAGGCTTCAGCAGTCCAATCAGTATCAAGAGATAGTTTTAATTCTGCCGGAATCACTTGCGTGATTGTCTGCATTTTTAATTCTGCCGCAATCTCCAGAGGACGAATTGCTTTTTCTACCACATCTTTTAAGTATACCGCCTGTGGCTTTAGAGTAATCGTTCCTGCATCCAGCTTGGATATTTTCAGAAGTGTGGCTATCAGCCACTCCATTCTTGATAAGAGCATAGTCTGTTCGCGGATCAGCTCATACCTTTCTTCGTCAGTCAGTTCCTCATTACACAGAGAAGCATTTAAGATATTCAGCGATGTCAAAGGTGTTTTTAATTGATGTGAAATATCGGCTAAAGCATTTGCCAAATTACCTTTCTCCATTTTCAGAGCTTCTGCCTGTTCAATAAGCCGTCTTGTCATCTTGGATATTTCATCATGTAAAACAGATAACTCACCTTCTTGAAACTGCCCAAAAGAAATTTTTTCATCTCCATGTAACAGCCTATCAATATGCAAACTAAAATCAGCAATTTTCTTGTATCTCTGATATGTGAAAAAGAGGGAAACTGCACTGGATGAAATGATAGCCGACAGAACAATCCACACAGCTTTGCTATCAACGATAATGCCAATGCCGCCCCAAAATAGAATAAGAATACTGCTGACAACAATTTGCCTTTTAACTTCTTTATTTCTGATAAAGTCCATATCAACCCACCTTATAGCCAAGCCCACGAACGGTAATTATGATTTCCGGCTCCTGCGGATTGGTTTCAATTTTGTCACGTAGCCTTTTCATATAGACAGTCAATGTATTATCATTGATAAACTCCCCAGTAGTGTCCCATAAAAGCTCCAACAATCTTCTGCGAGAAAGGACAATACCTTTGTTACGCAAAAAGACTAACAGCAACTTATATTCCATAGCAGACAACAAAATCTCTTTCCCATTCTTTGATACGGTTGCTTGATTTGTGTCCACAACTAAGTCGAGGTAACTGATAATGTTTTGTGTGTTCTTAGTTCTCCTTAATACGCTGTTGATCCTTGAAAGCAGTTCTCTTGGTCTGAACGGTTTGCTGATATAATCGTCAGCCCCCATATCTAACCCAGCCACAACACTATATTCATCATCAGAAGCCGTTAAGAAAATAACTGGCATAGTTCCTCTTTCTTTAATTGCAGAACAAACAGAAAAACCATTTCCGTTTGATAATTGAATGTCCACCAAGGCTATATCGTATTGGTCGCTATCCAATTTTTCTATTGCTTCTTTTTGACCGGGAGCATTTTCGATTTTGAACCCTTCATTTCCTAAATAGTCTGATAATGAGGATACGATACTTTGGTCATCCTCCACTAATAACAATTTACTCATCGTGTGTTCTCCTTGTTGTCAGCTATAAATTCATTTTTATTTTGTTTATATCTTCCATCAGCCGGCTTTTGGGCATCTTGGGGAATTAGCCATGCACGAGGTAGCCGAACAATTCCATCAATGCGATTCTCCTCACACAGCTTTTGAACACGACGCACCGATATTCCCCAAAGTTTAGCCGCATCCTGTACTGTCATGTATTCAAACATAGTTTACCTCCGCATCAAATAGTTATATATATTATATACGCACAAACGAACAATATCAATGGGCTGTTTGTAAACACTTAAACACTAACTGTGTACGAATTAACTCGGCGCTAACAATTTCCGTCATCCTGTTTCGGATATTATTTATTTTTCCACCCAACCCATTCTGTCCGGGCAGCTACCTTTAATTTTTTGTTACGCCTCCTCTGCTGCGAGCAACTCTACCAAAACCGAAGGACCATATTTTCAGACTGCCGAGCGACCTCGACTGGTGCCAAACGATTTTGCTGAGGCGATAGAAAATAGAATTGCAATGTACTATAATAAAGGTGTGAAATTTTCCCTCGCTTCTGTAAGATTGTCCGCCAGATCCATAGTACATAGGTGAGGAGGTGGATACCTTGTTAGAGGATGTGAAGATCATTGAACTGTTCTTTGCTCGTACTGAGCAGGCAATAGCTGAACTTGCTGCAAAATACGGTTCAACTTGCAAAAGAATTGCAAACAACATTTTGAAATGCGAACCCGACGCAGAAGAATGTGTAAATGATACATACCTTGCTGCGTGGAATGCAATTCCTCCAGAAAGACCTGACCCACTCAGAACCTATATTTTTCGTATTACCCGCAATATCGCTACCGCAAAATACCACGCAAATACTGCACTAAAGCGAAACAGTTACTATGATGTTGCACTTGATGAGTTGGAAGAGTGCCTAACTTCTGCATCTACTATTGAACAGGAAGTGGATGCAAAGGAGCTGTCACAGGAAATTGATCGTTTCCTTGACAGCTTGGATCAGGAAAGCAGGGTTATGTTTGTAGCAAGGTATTGGTACTCAGATAGCATTACAGAAATTGCAAAGAGGCTTCGTACAACAAATAACAATGTGTCTGTTCGCCTTTCCCGAATCAGAAGCAAACTTAAAAATCATTTACAGAAAGCGGGGTATGATTTATGACACGAAAGAACATCTCTGACGCCGTTGGTGGCATTGGTAGCCGTCATATCGAAGAAACGGCGAGTTATCAGGCAAAGAAACAAAAAAGCATTTGGCTGAAATTTGGGGCAATTGCTGCGTGTCTCTGTCTAATCGTGGTGGGAGTGTTTAGTATGGGATTATTCGGCAAAAGTACAGAAACAGCTACATTAGGTGATGGAACTACCATATCTTTCACTAAAGCAGATACGGTAGCCTCTGCTCTGAGTTTGAACTTGCAAGCACGAGCATTGACCAAAGATGAGGTTCAGACTATTTTCGGTGATCTTCCGATTTCCGGAGATGCCCTCTTTACCTTGGACGATGTAGCATTTGTTGGCTTTGATGGTCATTACAGCGATATGAAATTTGTTGTTTCGCTGTCTGGGAACAATCTTATGGATACTACCGTAATTGGCAAGGGAAATGTATCTATGGTTGGAGATACGCCAGTTAAAGCTGGCTACTTCGTTACAAATGCAAACAGCGAAGGAATTAAGACTGTGATCTATTACGCCTATATCACATTTGATAACTATTCCATCTATATCGAAAATGCAGGCGGAGAAAGTGAAAGAGAGGCTGTTCGAGCGGAACTGATGGCAGCACTTGATAAGTTGTTGGAAAACTCTTTTGATTTTAAGTGATAGAATTCGATTAAATATTGCAAGCACCGGTATGGAAAACCCATACCGGTGCTTATTTTACGCTTGACGTATAGGGATTATCTCCATCCCCCTATGTCACAGACTTCACCTGAAGTTTCAACCTCCAGCACTTTTAACGTTCCATATCTCTGTTTTTCATCTTACGCTCAAGCCGCTCCGATCGCCGCCTTTGCCGCAGTTCTCGATCCATTGTCTTTTCCTGTGCATATTCGTCAAGATAGCCAGACACATCCCGTAGGCCACTCTCCATCAACCACCAACTGAACTTGTCGCCATAAGCCGCTTCAATGCGTTGGGCTGCTGCTTTCTCTCTGTCAGGTCGAAGTGCCTTCCGCTCCAGATAAAGCTGCAAGGAATCAAAGCCGGAAGCTTGCTCTTTCAGCTCGGCATACTCAGACAATGCAGCCTCCAGCTCTCCGGCATACTTATTCTCCTGCGCCTCAAGCCGTTTGAGATTATCTTCATAGCGGTCAATCTGGCGCTGGAAGATATCGCTTGTGGCGTCCTCTGGGTATTCCAGAGAATGAAGCAGCATAGCCTTTTCGCTTTTTAGCTCCTCTAACTTTTCCGTCAACTCGGCTATTTTGGAGGCAAGCTCACGGTGCCTGACAAAGTGGATCGCAGGAAGGGATTTCTTTTCAGCCAGTAGGGACTTCCGTTCTTTGGTTGTTTCCTTTATCTGCTGCACAAGGGAGCGGTACTGTGCCAGATTTGGCTTCAGAATATTCAAGGCACCGGTCATCTGTTTCTTGCTGCTGCGGATATGCCCTAACTGATAGCAGAAGATCAGCATATTTTCCCGCAGCTTTTCCAACGCTTCTGCAATAGCGGGCAGCGTGTTCTTCACCGCCTCCGTAATTTTCTTGAACTGCGCCTTCAGTTCCCGCAGGAGCCTGTTGTCCGCCTTGATCTGACGGTTGAGTTCGCACCTGTCGGACACGATACCTTTCTGTTCCAAAGCACGGGCAATCACGCCCTCGTGGATGGTGGGCTGCTCGTCAATGCCTCGCTCGACAAAGCTGCGGTGGTCGATGCGCTCCTCATGACCGTATCGCTCCAAATATTTGTTTGTCACATCTGCCCATGCTTTGCGCCAGATAAGGAGCTGTTCCTCGCTGTTCCAGCGTTCAGAAATGGGATTCTGTCTCCCGTATTTGGTGCTTTTGGGATACTTGCTGGCACGCTCATATCCATGTTCCTCAGCTGCGGATGGTGTCATATACACTTTCTTCCTGCCTACCTTGTACTGGTACTGTTTCTCCCATCCGTCAGCCTGTGCAGCCTTAAACTCGGCAGCGGTAAAGCCCCGTTCCTCACCGTCACGGCTGCAGAGATATTCCTTCTCCGTTTTGTATTGCCATTTGCCGCTTTCATCAAGCGGGCGCACCGTCAAGAGAATGTGGGCATGTGGATTATGACCCGGTGGATCAGGATCGTGGATTGCCAGATCGGCGCACATCCCGTCTGCGACAAATTGGTTTTGTACGAAGTCCGTCAACAGCGTCTGCCATTGCTCTAGGGACAACTCTATGGGCAGGGCTACCACAAACTCACGGGCTAAGCGGCTGTCCTTGGTTTTCTCGTTTTCCTCCACGGCGTTCCAGAGAACCTCTCGGTCTTGCCATGCGGGTGGGGCCATGTCCGGCAGGAATACCTCCTGCCACACAAGCCCCTGCTTTCGGGTGTAATCGTGCTGTACTCCGTCATAGTCATTGAGGATGTGGGAGCAGCTGAGATAAGCGGAGGCTGCACAGGCGGAGCGTCCGGCTCCCCGGCTGACCACCTTTGCCTCCAAGTGGTAAATTGCCATTTGCGTTCACCTCGATTCGTATTTTGTGAGGGGGTGGTAAAACGCCACCCCTTGGTTTCTGTTTCTCTTTGCAAAGAGAAAATGGGCTGCATTGCTGCCCATATCTGCGATAAAGCTGCCGGTGGCAGGTTTTCGCAGGCAGGAGGCGGGCAGAGTATCTGCCGGATTGGTGCGACAAGCAGCAATCTCTGCATCAGCAGAAGCGCCGACTGCACAGGGAATGCTGACTTGCGGCATTTCCTGCCCTCTCTGGAGAAGTGTCCGATGGACAGTTCGTGAAGAGCGCACGAGCCCGACCAACGGAAGGGATACCACCGCCTGCTTCGCAGGTGGTGAGTAAGTGCGCCCTTCGGGATAAAAAAGGAAGGGACGCCCCGGTTGCCCGGAACGCCCCTCGCAGATTAGTGTAGCTTCTCATATAACAAGTCCTCTAATTTTTCAAGCTCCATTTGCTGAGCCTCTGGAAATACTTTCTCCAAAACAGCGCCCTCCTGAATCAAGCGTCTGGTACGGGCCTTTCGCTCTTTCGCCCGATCCCGCATTTGTGCCTCCTCCAATCGGTGCTTGGCCTGCAATTCTTCCTTGGTCATGATCTTTTTATTTGCCATATCTGGCTCCTTTCTGCCGCTGGGCGGCTTCGTGATAGTAAAAAGCAGGGAACTGGTATCACACAGATACCAACTCCCTGCAGAACTGATGGTAAATTGTTTTCCTCATTCTGAGAATTGCCAATTTGGTAGCAAAGACGGATTGTATTGCCACCAACATAGTAGTAAAATCAAGAAAAGTAATTTCAAAAGCCGTCTGCAAAATCCAGCGCAGCTGAAATGTCCTCCTCGGTTTCCTCCGAAACAAGAGCAGCGGCAGGCTGTGCGCTCTGCATAAGCTGTAGGATACCGCCAAGGCTTACCGGCGTACAGCTCTGCAAGCTGCGTGAGATGGTATCCTCGATCCGGCTGAGGAAAGCGTCCTCCTTCTCCCGTGTTTCCAGATAGGGATCATCGGCAAGCTGCTTGCTACGGTCAAAGTAAGCGTTGACCGCCGAAACGACTGCCTTGCTGACTGAACGATATTCTCGCCTGTCAAGGCTCTGCAAATGCTCCCACGCCCTGCGGTCTGCTTCGTTCTCCAGATTCAGCCGAAGTGTTGTTGTGTAGATTTGCTTCATACAAGATCGCCTTTCTTTTGCATTTTCTGTGCAGACAGCAGCTCATAGCCCTTGGCTGTGGCGCAGATGTCATCATTGATCATCACCCGGCTGGCATCATATTCTCCGAAATTCTTCACCATGCAGCTTCCACCGCCGACAACATAGAGCCTCATCAGTTCCGGGTCATACTCATGCTCACGCAGTCTGCGGAAGATGCCTGCGGTGTAATCCCTCGCTGTGTTCTGGATAGCAGTTAGGTAGCGTTCGCTGATGTCTGCCGTCCCAAAGCGAATCACACGCTCCAGAATCGTATCATCTACCGATGCGCCAAACTGCCGCATGAGATTTTCCCGGACAGCAATCATGCACTGGTTTGTCCCGTACTTCTCCGTGAAGCACTTCTGAGATAGCGGACGGCGCTCGTTGATATACATGACATTCATCGTTCCGTTGCCAATGTCGCAAAGCATATTGATGCCCTTGAATCCCCGCAGTCTGTCCGCCACAGCGGAGAAGCCCTGCGGGAAGATGTCCGCTCCGGCAAACTCCACATGATAGCTGACACCACGGAAAATGAAATCCGCCATTTCATTCTGCAACAGGTACGCCTTGAAGCTATCCTTCTGTTCGCTGACCCAAGTAAGAGGGAGCCCCGCCGCCAAATGCACACGGGCAGAGGTCTGCTTGCGGATATTCAGCTCTCTTGCAATGGCAGCAAGGGTCAGAATATAGTAGTCACCGTCTGTCATTTTGTCAGAGATAAACTCCTTGTGACCTTCGCCCACGGTGTAATAGCTGCCGTTGTAGACAAGCAGATTGCTTTTGAAGGTCGGCTCCTTGTCAGAGATGATCACGCCCGTAGGAAAGCAGCAATGTGCAGTCTTGATATTCCCATAGCCGTGGTCGATGCCGATGATTATAGGGTTATTGTTCATATAGTTCATAGTTTGTCCTTTCTGCCGCTGTGCGGCCTTGAAAATAGATTGTTTGTGTACGGCTCTGTACGGTAAACGCCAGTGCTGTACGCCGCTGTACACCGATTGGTCTTTGGATTTTGCGTTTGCTTTGTCAAATCGCTGTTTATACCGCAAGAAAATGCGGTAATCGCAGCACATTGCACATAAAGAACGCTGATTTTGCGGTAAAATAGCTTTTTGAAAACGGAGTTGAGAACTGCCGTACATCGTGTACGGCATGTACGGCAGTTTTGAAGTCCAGTTCTCATATTTAATAAGGAAGCAAGTTCATCGCCTCCACTCCGATAAATCCACGCACCCGCTTTCCGGCTGCGTACACATTGTTGGTAGCCTCCACATTATAAAGCCGTTCATTCTGGGCCAGCTCTGAGCTGATACGATTTGCTGACATAGGCTTTTGTGCGTTGTCCTCGCACCAGCGGAGATAGGCTTCATAGATAGCCTTGGAGCTGGCTTCGCTGTCGGCCTTAAAGCGGATATAGCCCTCGGATTGCAAAAACTCGATCACATTGTTGCTGCTGCGCTTTACTGTCTCCATATTTTCTTTGGCTCTATCGCTGATGGTGAACTGATACTCGTTCCCAATCAACCGCCGCAGACCCTCCAGACACCACAAAAAGATGCCCTCACGCTCCTGTGTCAGCTTATCCACCAGAAATGGATCATCGGCTCGTCCTGCTGGCCTGTCCTTGGTGGTCAACACGATCTGCCTGCGGAAGAAGCCGTCTGACTTGTCGTGCAAAGCGGTTAAAGCGCCGTTGCCGAAGCAAAGAAAGCGGACATAAAGCTGGCTCTGATAGCTTTGAACACCCTTGCGTTCCATATCCATCTTGCACTCTGAGGTCACGATGGATTTGATATAGTTGGTCTTGGGCAGGGCACTCATATCCATATCGTCATCCACCATCAGCAGCTTGTTTTCCAGGTCTGCACGGCTGAAACGGTTGTTCTCTACCTTCTGGATGCTGGTGGTATTCATGTTATCTCCCAGCATGGAGCGCATTACAAGTCCGATTCGACTCTTTCCTTCGCCGCCCTTACCAATCATCAGGAGCATTTTCTGCCCCTTTGTGGTAGGCAATAGGCAGTAGCCCATATACTCCTGCAAGGTGGGAATGTCCTCCGGGACAAGCAGCTCGGATAAAAATTGCAGCCAGCGCACAGGCGGCGGTGCATCGGGGAGATAGGCCACACTCAGACGGTTGTTGCAATAGCTTTTGTCCTCGGTGAAACGCCCATCCAGAAAGAGTGTCCCGTTTGCCACATGGATACGGTCAGTCTCGATGGGCAGGGGCGGCGAATAGGCTTGCAGCTTGATACTGGCCAGCAGATTTGCCACCACCTTGGAAAGCCCGGAGGTCAGACAGCCGGAGATCTCCTCCAGAATGAGATTGCCGATTTGCGCCTCGTCCTCAATCAGTCCATCCACTGTGAACAGCCTTCCTCTGACACATTTCATGGGATGCTTTTTTAAGAACTGCTGACAAAACAGCACTTCGTTGATGCGTTTTCCATCATACCAATCGGGAATGCTTTCTTCAGGCGGCATAACCATTGGGGTATTCAATTCGTCCATAGGTTTCCTCCTTTCGCAGTTGTTCCAGACGCTCCTTTAGTGCTATGATTTCACCATCCGTCATCCAGTCCTGTACAATTTCCCGACGCTCATAGCTGTCACCAAAGGTGAGAATGTTCAGTTCATATTCAATCTGACTGAGCTTGTGGCAGGCTTCCACGAATAAATCATGGACTGGCTCATCCGGCGTTTGCGGCGCATAGTATGCTTTCCATTCCTCCAAGCAACGGTAATAGTCCGATAAAACAGAAAAGCACAGACGCTCGTTTTCTTTGAGCTTCTGTGCTTCTGTTCGGATACGCTTTGCATTGAGTGCCGCTGCGCTGGGCGGCTTGTCCGGGTCAAGATGAAAGTCTATCACCAGCTTCATGGCTGCGTCGTAGGGCTTGAGATCAAACAACCTTGCAGTGAAGTCAATGACATCTCCATGCTCTCCGCAGGTAAAGCAATAATAATGGTCGTTTGCCACATACAAGCTGGGGTGTCTGTCATTGTGAAAGGGGCAGAGCGCCTTGCCGTGCCGGTTGACCTCAAGGCCATACGCCTGTGCCGCTTCCCGCAGGCTGACGTTGTTTTTTACGGTTTCGAATAAATTCATGTGTCCTCCTTTGCGTAGAAAAAGCGGCTTGCCCTGATATAAGGCAAACCGCTTCCTCAAAATTTATTGTTTTATTGGAAATATTAAGCCGGAGAGGTAACTGTCTCCGCTGCCAGTTTTTCCTTCCTGTTCGCTGCATTGCGAACCCGCTGGCCTTTGATATGCCCCTCATATCGGCACTCATCACTGCAATACTTGACATTGCTTCTTGTGGTGGAAAAGGTCTTACCGCAGTTTTCACAAGTGCAGTCACGCCGCCTGTTTTCTGCCGCTTCCTGCCGGTAGAACTTCGCCCGGCAATTCGGTCCGCAGAACATAGCAGCCGAGCTTTTGGATTCAAATCCCTGACCGCAGCACTTACAGGTTAGCTGAAAAGGCTGCCCAACGGTGTGCTTCCCGGCCTTAATCAACTGATAGCGCTCCCGGCTTTTGATGCGATGCTGGCGTAGCTGCTCCTGCCGCTTGATTTCCTCTGCTGTCAGCTCCGGGGCAGGAAGTTCAAACTTTCCGATGAATTTCAGGAAGATTTCTACCTCCTGCGTTCTGTCCCCGTCGATGCGCTCCGGGGCATGAACGATGATTTTATCAATAAATTCATTGATCATCGGTGTAGTCAGCTCGGAGAAATCGGTGTACTTTTCTGCCAAAGCAAGGAACTGCTCTACACGGGCAGTATCTTCCTCATAGCTCGTCAGGCTTTCCTCCGTTTCTGCAATCTGTGCGGAAAGGTTTTTCTGTTCGACTTCGTACTCAGCAAGCAGGCTGTCAAAGCGTTCCTCAGAAATTCGGCCTACGGCAAAGGATTCATAGAGCTTTTTAATGATCGTATCCAGCTCACTGTGGCGCTTACGGTCTTTGTTCAGCTTTCGTTTGGCATCTTTGGCCGCCTCCACCTGCCTGACCTGTGAAGCGGCTCGTATCTTCTCGGTGAATTTTTCCCGATCTGCTATGGCAAGCTGGCTGACAGTGCGGATTGTCTCTAAAATAAGGATACGCAGCGACTTAGTGGTAATATAGTGCCCGCAGCAGTCCTTTCCATGCTTCTGATGTGCCAGTGTATAAGAGGAGCAGTCAAAGAAATCCGACGGATACGGAGTGCCTTCTGTACCGCCTCTGGAACGATGATTATACATCTTTGCGCCGCAGTCCGCACAGTATAAAAGCCCGGTCAGGGGATTGGCTTCGCCTATGGTATCAATACGCCGTGGCGTTTTCCGCAGTTGCTGAGCAAGCTCCCATGTTTCCGGCTCGATAATGGCCTCATGGGTGTTCTCGAAGATCAGCCAGTCCTCCTTGGGATTAGGAATAGAGGTCTTGTCCTTATATGACAGCTTGTGGGAACGGAAATTGACCGTATGCCCCATATACTCAGGCTTAGACAATATCTGCCCCACAATATAGCCGCTCCAGTTATAAGGATATGCGAACTCGGTCTTACTTTTCCAAACGCCAATGCCTTTCCTTGCAAAATAGACCGCCGGAGCTTCTACCTTATCTTCAAAAAGGATTCTGGCAATGTCATAGGGGCCTTTTCCCTCGATGGTCAGACGGAAGATGCGCCGCACAACGGCGGCGGCCTCCTCGTCAATCAACCAATGGTGCTTGTCGTTCGGGTCTTTCTTATAGCCGTAGATGGCACTGTTGGTGGTAGGCTTGCCTGATTCCCCCTTCACACGGATAGCGGTTTTCTGCTTGCGGCTCAGATCACGCAAGTACCACTCGTTCATGATGTTGAGGAACGGAGCAAATTCATTGCTGTTCTGGTCGTTGCTGTCCACGCTGTTGGCGATGGCAATAAAATGAATGCCATGCTGACGGAACATAACCTCCGTGTAAAAGCCGGTCTGCAAGTAGTCACGTCCGATTCGGGACATATCCTTTACGATCACACGAGCCACCTTGCCAGCTTCAATGTCTGCCACCAGCTTTTTCCATGCCGGTCTTTCAAATGTGCCGCCTGAGAATCCGTCGTCCGTGTAATGGGCAAAGTTTGTGTACCCCTGCTGTGCGCAATAGCCCTCCAAGTATTTCTTTTGATTCACAATGGAGTTGCTATCCCCAATCTGGTCATCGTCACGGGAAAGTCGTTCGTATAAGGCGGTGATCTTGTCCTCAGTCTGAATGATGCTCATGATGCGCTCCTTTCAGACTGACGGCTCATTTGTGGTACACCAATTATATCACAAGTTCCGTCGTTTGTAACTACTTCGTTGCGTATCATTCGTAAAATTTTATCCTCCATTGTCTCTTTCCCACTTTCACTGAAAGCGACTCTCACCTTGTAGGTGGTGCCGCCAATACGTCTTATCATATACTGTGCCTGTTTGTTTTTATCCATAGCGTTCCTCCTTGAAAAATTCATGTTCGTTTGATATACTAATGGTGGTTCCGACTGATGTAAGTCGGTGGCATCTTGTGTCATGTTTCATAAAGCTACCGCAACTTGCGTCCTCCTTTCTCTTGATACGGGTTGAAAAAGTAACCTAAATAACCGCTTATCAGATTACCCTCTCACTAATAGGAGAAATCCGGGGTGTAAATCGGAACTGTTTTTGAAAGAAATTCAAAAAATTTTCGGAGGTGAGGTCATGACAGATGAAAATAGAACATTTCTCCTGTTCCCGGATGACGGTGATGACCTAACCGAATGGGATGAAGCCTCCGATCTGACGATACAAAACGAGCAGTTAGAGGAAATCCTCTCCGAAGAACGAGCCTTAGAGCTGGAAAGAGAGCTGGAGCAGGACGAAAACCCAAGGGACTACACCGTAGAACTGGAGGACGAAGAGGAAGAAGCTGCTCCTGTCAGCGAAAAACGCTTAAAGCGCCAGATACGGGCAGAGGCGTTGGCACGGCTGGAGGATGCTGCAAGAACAGAGGACGACTTTCGATACGTTGTCAGCGAATGGGACAGGTTGGATCGGAATCGGGAACGACGGGAGCGTGACCATGAAAATCTCCGGGGAGATGTTCCGTTAGAATACATGGCAGTTCCCAATCCGAAGATGATTCCGCTGTATTTGAATCTGCCACGATACCGCCAGCTTGCCAGCGGCAATTTTCTGGATATCATTTTTTCTTGCCCCTATGAACTGCATGAGTTGGTTGCAAGCTCATTTATTTCTGAGCTGATACGCAGCCTTACCATTGATCAGAAGGAAGTGCTGTATTACCTGTCCATCCGGCAGTACAGCACCATACAGGTGGGTATGATACGGGGACAGACAGACCGAAACATTAGAAAGCTCCGAAAGAATATCCACAAGAAGCTGCAAAGAGCGGTTTATGATTACCTTTTGGAAAAACAGAACGACTGTGGAAGCCTAACGCTGCGGGAACGGCAGTTCTTAGAGGAATATGGGCTTTTGCTGAAAGCCTATGGCAAGGACGCCGTTATCCTCCGGGAGAACAAATCAAAGCCGAGGAAAAAGAAAGCTGCCCTTGGCAGCAGCAAGGACAGCGAATGATCTGATTGAATTTGATAAGCAGATGACCGAAAGGAAGGATTTGCGTTATGAATACATTTTTTGAGCAATCCCGTTCCCATTGGGTGCGGTATGAACGCTATGAAATCAAAACAGGCAAGGACGGGAAGAAATACATCACCCCGGCAAAGGATGCCAGGCCGGATGTCTATAACCCACTCAAGGAAGCCCCGGACATTGTGCTGGATGCTCTGAATGTGGGGATGCTGATGATGAACGGCAAGAAAAGCTCTGAGCCAGAGGTAGAAAAGGCAATCTTGGAATTTATTACCCACTATGGGCTGCTGGGCCTGATGACGGCCCTGCCCACCACGCCGTCCTTTATGGATTATGAGGCGGTATATCTGCCAAAGAACCATTTTATCAAGGAAGAAACGATGGAGACGGAGAAGTATCTGTCCCTGTTTTACCCCTTTGATAAGCTGGATGTGGTCAAGAACGGTGTGGAATCCAGTTGGAATGTGTCCAGCGACCGGGCAATGATTGCACTGACCATGACCTTTATGGACGAGCCGATGGCAAAGACCATGAGCTTCCAGCGGGCGTATGCAGAGCCTTACGATTGGGTGGCACAGCAACTCAAGGATTGGGCATTTAATATGCTGACCTCTTTCTTCTATTATAATGACTATGATTCCATGGAGGAAGAAAGCCGGAATATGCTGCGTAAGTCTATGGCTGCATTTGGCGGCATTGCACCCACCTATCATATAGAGCTGTTGGATAGGCCAACGATCTATTGGGATTTCCATTCCCTGCTGTTGGGGATTCAGATGATGTTCAGCTTCATGCTGGTGGACAGCACAAAGCCGTTGCGGATGTGCAAGCAGTGTCAGAAAGTGTTCCTGAGTAACCGGGCTAACTCCGCTTTTTGCAGTGCAAGGTGTAAAAATCAGTATAATGTTTATAAGAGCCGGGGAAAGAATAAATCAGAGGATGGTGATAATAATGCCTGAAAATCAGAACATAGAATGGAAAGCTAAGTGGAAGGATGACTATCTGGAATGGATTTGCGGCTTCGCCAATGCACAGGGCGGCAAGATTTATATTGGCTGTGACGATGATGGAAAAGTTATCGGCCTGCCCAATATCCGCAAGCTGCTGGAGGATGTTCCAAACAAAATCCGAAATGCCATGAGCATCGTGGTGGATGTCAATCAGCTGGAGCGTGACGGGAAAGAATATCTGGAAATCGTTGTTCCACCATATCCCGTTGCCATAAACTGCAAAGGTGTCTATTATTATAGAAGCGGCAGCACCATGCAGACCCTTTCTGGCCCAGAACTGGAGAGCTTCATTCTACGCAAACGTGGTGCTTCGTGGGATAATATGCCCTTGCCGGGATTTACGTTGGATGATATTGATGATGAGTTGGTCAAGAGATTCAAGACCCTTGCCGCCAAGAAGGGCCGGATCGACCAAAGCGTTTTAGACGAGGACAAAGCGGATTTAATGGAAAAGCTGCGTCTGACCAATGCCGGGTATTATACCAACGCAGCGATGCTGCTGTTCTGCAAAGACCCTGACCGCTGGCAGCTGGGCGCATACACAAAAATCGGCTTTTTCGAGAATGATGCCGATCTCCGTTATCAGGATGAAATTCACGGCTCCTTGTTGGAACAGATTGACAAGATCATTGAAGTCATCCATCTGAAATATATGAAAGCGAAAATCACTTACGAAGGGATGCAGCGCATTGAGCGTTATTTTGTTCCCGACGCTGCCCTGCGTGAAGCCCTTCTTAACGCTCTATGCCACAAGCAATATGAAAGCGGCGTTCCGATTCAGATCAGCGTGTATGAGGATAAGCTGTATATCGCTAACTGTGGTAGGCTTCCAGACAACTGGACGGCAGACAGCCTGATGTCCAAACACGCATCCCGCCCTTACAACACGGCGATTGCGAATGTGTATTATTTGGCCGGCTTCATCGAGAGCTGGGGACGTGGTATTGAGAAAATCTGTCAGGCTTGCAAGGAAGATGGAAGCCCGCTTCCTGCGTACACCGTGCATCCCGGCGATATTATGATTCAGTTTACAGCGTCAGAGGATCGGGTTATTCGATCTGCCACCTACAAGGTGACAGAAAAGGTAACAGAAAAGGTAACAGAAAAGGTAACAGAAACCTTGGATGAAAAATCCATGCAAATTCTGGCCCTGATTTCCGAAGATCCTGCATACACATCTACCACCATAGCAGATAAGCTATCTATCAGCAGAAAAACAGTTTCTCAGCGTCTGAAGGAGCTGAAGGAAAAAGGAATCATCGAGCGCATCGGGTCTGACCGAAAAGGCTACTGGAATATAAAGAGCTAAGTGATACAGAATTAGCCCCACACCAGCGTTCATTCATGCTGATGCGGGGCTAACATGTGTTTAGCAATATACAAGCTCCGTCAGAACAATTTCCTCTGCACGGTTATGAATGTTGTTCATGCGCCGTACCCATTCCATTTGATCGGTAGCTTTAAGTGCCTCGGTCACACCTTCCAGTCGTGCCATAGCTTCGCACATGATCTCCATACGCTGATTGCAGGATTTGTCTATCTCTGCAAGATGTTCATGCAGGGTGCAGCTTGTTAGGTAGTGTGCATAAAGGACGGGACGATGCTCTTTCAAGTAGCGGCGGCGCATACGGCCATACTTACCGATCTGATATTCCTCGGTCTCCGGCAGCGCAAGGTCGGGGATATAGTAATCGCCAACCTTCGTATATGTGCCGCCCATTTCTTCAAAAATAGACTTCATTTTCATGCTCCCTTCGTGCTAAAATGTCAGCAGTTATGCGGATTTTTTTCCTTTCCCACAACTGCCAGACCAATTCACCACAAATGAGCCGCCAGTCATGTAATAGTATTAGGCGGTAGAAACCACCCTCTACATATTACATCTTGGTTGGAGATCGAGTTCGATTCGCCCTGAAGCTCGTCATCGTGGCTCAGGCGTTCGTAGAGCGCAGGATAGCGTTCAGGTTTCCTCGCCACAACTATCACATCCTTTCGTAAAATTTTGGCAGATAGCCTTTTAATGTAGCTCGATTCGGTTTGAATCAAGCTGTATTAAAATTCTGTCTGTATTATGTAACACCGGCAGCTAGCTTGTAAAGTTTGTACTGCCGCACGGCAAAGGATTTTGGCTTCTTCTTGCCCAAATCCTCAAACAACAGGTCTACCGGATTTTGATAGGTTTCATCATCTTCCGAAACCTGCATAGTGTTTAGCATTTCCAGCAATGTTGCAAAGTTTTGCTCTTCAACTGGGGCTTCATAATGCAGATAGGCAATCAGTGAAACCAGCAAAAGCCGTTCCGCTTTGTCCCAGAATGGGTCGCCGCCCTGACCTTCACCTTTGGTGTTGGTCATCAGTGCAGTCACGAGTTTCAGCACATCCTTTTCACTATGGATGTACGCCATAGGGTTATAGCGCATACTCTTGGAAAAGTTGATCGTGTTGAAGAATTTTAGCTTGTAGCCGTGCTTTAACAGGGCTTCTCCACATTCCACGCCGATACTACCTTTCGGATCTGTAACCACGAATGATACCGGAAAATTCTTGGAATCACATTGCAGCAGATTCGGCTTGATAAAGAACCTTGTCTTACCGCTGCCGGAACCGCCCACCACCAGCACATTTTTATTCCGGGCATTCTTGGGGTCCGGTGGGCGATTGCTCATCATCAACCGTTCCGTTTTGGTTAGGATGATGTTGTCGGCGAACTTTGGTGCCATGAACGGCTCAATGTCCTTCGGAGTTCCCCACCGGGCAGAGCCGTACTCCATGCCATGCCGGTACTTTTTGGCGTTTTTGCCTTTCAGGTACACCGCCAGCCGCATTCCAGCACCGCAGCACAGACCAATGAACAAGTCAAATGGGCGCAGGCTGGGCAGCGGATTGGAAAATGCAGCCGGGAGAGTATCCATCAGCGATACGATTTTATCGCCCAGTTCCTTACCCGCAGCCAGCCGCCACGCCTCGCCCAGATTGGTTGCCAGCAAGCCAATTACCACATAGGGCAGATAGAGCGCCAGCAGCTTGGAAAGCTCCTTTTTGCTCATAGGCCGCGCTCCTCCTGCTTGTGCCGCACTTTGTCCGGCAGATTTGCAACGGACTGCGCCAGATCATGCAGCTTTGCCAGCACGGAAGGACGCTTGGTTTTATCCAGCACCGATGCCGAATATTCCTTGAAAGCTGCATTCAAGGCATCCGTGTCCTGTGCCTTGAAGTAGATTAGATACCGGGGCGGCTTGCAGGACAGGTCTTTCTGGATGGAGTAGTCGATGTGATACCGCTTGGCATAGCGGTCAAAATCCTTGATACCGGTTTTCTGAATCTCCACATTGGTCACGCCACGGTTCTGCCGTACCAACCGCTTCATGGACTGCTTGCCCTGCGAAGCGTGCTTGTCGTACTGCCGCAACAGAAACTGCATCCCGCGCAGCAGGGTGCGGGCGGACAGTTTTGTGGTCGAGATGGCAAGGTTGACCGTCTTATGCTCGATTTCTTCCTGCATCGTTACCACCTCCTGTGCAGAAAATCGTCTTAGCGGTCATGTTCCACCGGGGGCTTGTTTACGGCCTTCTCTGCGTCATTCTGAACCGATTCATCCGGAACCGGAATGACTATCAGGCGACGCCCCAGAGGAAGAAAGGCTTCGGGTTGATGAAATTCTTCTTCATACTTCTGCGCCAGCTCCGGGGAGAGCGATACAAAATCCTCCTCACCCAGACCTACCACCAAAAAGGTCCCGGCAATAACATCGTACATCAGCCCGTCCTCGTCCCATAAGGCACGGTTCAACGGCAGTCCCATGAGCTTGCCGTCATCGTTATAGACGATGGCAACCGGATCTTCAAAAGGGTAGCTTGCGCCGATGGAGCCGCCGACAGCCTGCTGCAATGCTTTCAGGTCGTTATCGATCTCGACCTGCTGCGGATACTGCCCCGGCGCAATTTTCAGCACCGACAAGGTGTTCTCGGTCTGTTCCATTATCTTCCTCCTCGAATTTGATAGTGATTTCCTGCCCAGCACGGGCGGCGTTCAACAGAGCTGCCACAAAGAAGCCGAAAAAGGAACCAGCTTCAAAAATGATAAACGAATAAATATAATTCATAGCGAACCTCCTGCATTGACTGAACTGTGAGAAGAATCCTCTCAGGGAGGACGGGGAGCGCAAGACGCGGTGACGGTATGCTTAGTGGAAACATTGGCATGAGTATGCGGTGCGGCATCGGTAGAAAAATAGTCGTACAGAGCATCCCACAGAGAATGGAAGCAACGAGCATGGTAGTCGTGCAGACGGAGAACCAGAATCTTCAAAACATCAACGGCGGAACAGTAAAAGTCCTCCGTGACTTCTGCGAAACTCTCATAGCGGGTCATTTCGGTATCCATGCTGCACCTCTCAGTCAATGCAGATGCAGACCATCTTCTCGCAGCCAGCCATCAGAGGGACGCTGTTCTCGGCCAGATAGCACTGGATCAGATACAGGTCGCCGGTGGTAAGTGCAACAAAGTTGCCATCGGTGTCATAGCGTACAAAGATGACTGCGCCGGACAGGTAACGCTTGCCAGCCAGCGTAATGACCTGACGAGGATCGTAGCAGAGTGCCAGCGGCACATCTTCGCTGATGCTGTAGCAGGAATCTGCTTCATCGAAGCAAGGCAGGTAACTGCGAACGTTCGCCAGCGGAGTGATGGTCAGTTCGATCTCCGGGGCAATCACGGCGGCGTAAACTTCATCATCGCCGAGCTGCCGCTCCAGCACATCGCTCATCTTGTTGAAGAAGTCGGTTACAGCATTGTCCATGTGGTTGATCTTCTGGTTCATGGCTTCGATGGTCTTTGCGGTCTTGAGATCAATGGTAGTATTCATAGTGGGTTTCCTCCAAATTTTTGCAAAAAAGAAAGACCCGGTCGGGTCTTACGTTCAAAAGGTGTATCAGCGTTCATTCTGCCGCTGCTGTTTACGCTGCCACTGATCCAGCAGCTTGATGATGGTGTCCTCCATCTGTTTCGGGGTGTAGCTGCGCGGGAAATATTTCCGCAGGGTGTCGTTTTTGATGACCACCTTGTCCAGCTCGTCCTTTTTCTCTTCTCCCATGACCGCAAAGGCAACATCATACGAGAAGTGCCCTTCCTGCGCCAGCCTTTTGAGCCGCTGCGCTTGGGATAGGGACGGCGCATTCTGGGTGTCGTTCATCGCTTCTAAAAAATCCCGCTGTTGGCTTTCGTCCAGATAGGACAATTCCACAGCGGGATTGAAGGCAATTTTCTTTTCGTCTACCATGTCCAGCAGTTCAGGGATGAGGCTGGTCAGACGGATAAACCTTTGGACATTTCGAGCGTTGTCACCTGATTCATCAGCGACAATATCTCGCGCTTTTGCACCAATTAACTTGTGGCCAAATTGGCCACAAGTTAAATCTGACCTAGCACCTTGATTTTTTAGAGCCTCCAGCTTCATTTTGTAGGCGAAAGCCCTTTCACTGGGCAGGATGTTCTCTCTTTGGAGGTTTGAATCCACCATGAGCAAAACAGCGGCATCATCATCCATCTGACGGACGATAACAGGCAGGGCATCCAGCCCAGCAAGTTGTGCAGCGTGCTGACGGCGGTGCCCGGAGATGATCTCGTAGCCACCTTCCGGGCGTGGACGTGCAATCAGCGGAGAAAGCACGCCGTACTGTTCTACGCTTTCCACCGTGCGCTGCATGGACTCATCATCCAAAACCTTAAAGGGGTGGTTCTTGAAAGGGAACAGTTCTCCGATGGGAATCTGCTGAACCTGTTCCCTCTGCTGCTCCTGTCGGGATTCTTCCGTGGAGAAGATGTCATCTGCCCCTTTCAGCGACACGTTTAAGCTGTTTTTCGGCATTCGCCATCACCTCCTCGGTCAGAGATTTATAGGCTTCTGCCACCTTGCCTTTGGGGTCGTGCTGGAAAATGCTTTTGCCCACGGCACTGATTTCCGCAGCACGGACAGACCGGGGAATGGTCTGGTCAAACACCTTGATCTTGCTGCCGTAAGCACCCCGAATCAGGTTGTCGATCTGCTGCCCGTAGTTGGTGCGGCTGTCGGTCATGGTGAGCAGGATGCCCTCGATTTTCAGCTTCGGGTTGATCTGCCGCCGGACTTTCTGCACCGTCTGCAAAAGCTGTTCCAAGCCTTTTGCAGACAGAGACTGCGCCTGCACAGGAATCAGGGTGGTGTCTGCTGCTGCCAGTGCGTTCACGGTCAGCATCCCAAGGGAAGGAGTGCAGTCCAGCAGAATGAAATCGTATTCATGCTTTGCACCTTCCAACACCTGTTTCAGCATCTTTTCCCGGTTCATGCAGTTAACGAGAGACACTTCCATCCCTGCCAGTTCGATGTTGGCTGGAATCAGGTCAACGCCCTCCGCATGGTGCAGGATACCTTCGCCGGGCGGAATACTTTGGTCGTTCATGGCTTTCTGCATCAGGGTGGAAAGGGTTGTGGGCAATTCATCGGGCTGCTGCCAGCCCATGCTGATGGTCAAGCTGCCCTGCGGGTCAGCGTCCACCAACAGGACCTTCTTGCCCTCCATCGCCAGACCGATGCCCAGATTTTCACAGGTCGTGGTCTTGCCGGTGCCGCCTTTCTGGTTGACGATGGCTATTGTGGTTGCTTTCTTTGAAATTTTCATCACCTCCGCATCGCTAAGTCATGGTTGGTTTGGTTCTGATAGAAAAGCTGCATTGTGGTGGGTGCATTATATAGAGAAGCAAGCAGATACTGTTTCATGTTTCGGATCGGGCTGCTGTTCTCTGCAAGGCACTTCAGCACAAAGCAAATATGGTCGGCGTTCAGCTTCATAAACCGGCTGCGTACCACCTCGGCGGGCTTGTCGTCCCCGGCAATGCGCAGCGTCTTGCGGTTGGTGGCACAGGTATCCACCAGCAAATCCACGATTTGGTAGAGGGTATCTTCATCATCCGGGTAAAGCCGGAGAAGAAGGTCCATCTCCAAAGAACGTGAAAAATATTCTTCCAGTTGGGCGCGTTTGCTCATCCAGTCGTTTTCATCGGAATAGATAGGATCAGTATCGCTTACCTCTGTGTTATTTCTATCAGTCTTATTACATCGTAGTTTGGCCGGGTCTTGAAGCGTATTCTGGACGACTCCAGAATCGTCATTATCACGATTCAGAAAGCGTAGTTTTGACGATTCTGACGAAAAATTCTTCACATAGATGAGATCGGGCTTGCCCAGCCCCCTCCGTTTGCGTTCAATCAGGCCGTACTCTTCCAGTTCTCGCAGCAGCTTGGTCGCCTTTTTATCGGCACAGCCCAGTGAATCCTGCACCTCCTGCACAGTATAGATGATGAACACCCGCCCAGCTTTGTCCAACCAACCATTCCGGGCTGAAAGGCTCATGCGGTCCAGCAGGATACCGTACAGGGTTTTGGCATCTGTGGAAAGCGGTTGGAAGCGGCTATCCTGAAACAACAGCTTGGGAATCCGGTAGAAGGAGAACAGCTCGCTGGACTGCCCATAGAAGTAATCAAGGTCTGCGGTTCTTGTCGGCTTTTTTTCGGGCATAGAGAATATCCCATTTTTCAGGTGTGGAACGGAATACATTGACCTGCTTCTTATAAGGGCAGTGGGCATACAGGCAGGTGCGGAACTTGAAATCGGGTCGATAGTACGGGCACAGCTTGCAACTGTCCGGGGCACGGTCGGAACCTTCGCCAGCGGCGATCACATGGTGCATGGAGTGCTGAACATGGCGCAGAGCTTCGTTTCGCTTGTGGCTCACTTGGCATCACCTCGTTTCTCCAGCGGTGCTATCAGGTCTTTGTAGCAGGGAACCAGCACACAGGGCTTTGCCCGCTTGTAGGGGCACCCTTCGCACTTGCTGGGGCCTTTGGGCGGCTCGATCAGGTAGTAGCAGTTCTCTTTGCCGAGAACGCAGCCCTTCTTTCGATTCTTCCAGAAGAAGCAGTGCCGGCAATCTGCCGGGCGGGAAGCATGGTAGCGGATACCGTCGATCGTGACGGTCAGAACTTTTTTCATCGGTAAACCCTCCTTTGGTGGATTCGGGAAGTTCGGCCCGAAAACAAAAAAGCGCGTTCCTCTTTCTGTTCCGAGAGAACAGCGAGTGAACGCGCTATGTATGGAGAAAAGTGTTTTGCACGGCTTCCAGCAGAAAGGTGGAAAATAGATTCACACAGATTATCTTGTATTTACATGGATTTACAGGAAAGCGTTTACCAATCTTAGCAGAGAGCCAGAAAACAGGGTTCAAAAGGCGCTTTATGAGGCTTCATTAGCTGGAAAGCCGATTTTATTAGCTGGAGCTGAAAATTCTGCTAATGGCATTAGCTGGCTAATTTTGGTGATAGGTTCAAAATGAAAAATGCGAAGATCGTCTTTCACATGGAAAAATGACCTTCGCATTTCTTAAAAGGATGTCCCTACCCGGGTTCGAACCGGGGGCGTTTCGCTTAGGAGGCGAACCCTCTATCCAGCTGAGGTATAGAGACATATATGTATTATCGTTGATTTTTGACTTTTCTGCACTTTGTATGGAATGCTTTTCACAACGAAGTGACCGACTGCGTTGCAACCGGAACGGTGTTAAACTTGTTGCATCAAAAATTGTTGAGAAAACTTCGATTCCCGGTCTTGCTTTTGATTAGAGCAATCACTTCTGCCCCCAAGGTATCAGGTTGACCGAATTCTTAGGAGGCGAACGCTCTATCCAGCTGAGCTATGAAGACGGATACCATATTATAATACCGCAACTTCCCCACAAAATCAAGTTGAATCGGAAAGAAAAAAGGTGTATCCTATAGGAGAGGTGCTCATGCGCGGCATGGGTGCAGAATGAAGTGCAGGTGCAGCACAGGCGGCCCGGCACAAAAAGGAGCCAACTTATGGGGATGAAACGGAAAAAGAGAGCATCGCGTCGGCGCGGCTGGCTGCTGGGCAGCAGTGCAACGCAGGTCATCTGCATCAGCTTTGTGCTGCTGATCGCGCTGGGAACGCTGCTGCTGACACTGCCCATTTCCAGCCGCAGCGGTCGGCTGGGCGTGGTGGATGCCATGTTCACTGCCACCAGTGCCACCTGTGTGACAGGTCTGGTCGTGCGGGATACCTGGACGCAGTTCACGCCCTTTGGGCAGGCGGTGGTTTTGCTGCTGATCCAGGTGGGCGGTCTGGGCCTGGTGACCCTGACCAGCTTTTTTGCGCTGGCTGCCAAACGCCGGATGGGCTTTAAGGACCTGCGGCTGCTGGGAGAAAGCGTTTCGGCCAGCGGTTACTCGCAGGCTACCGATGTGCTGAAGATCGTGGTCAAGCTGGCGATGACCTTTGAGATCATTGGCATGGTGCTTCTGATGATCGCCTTTGTGCCGCAGTTTGGTGCGGAGGGCATCTGGATCAGCGCATTCACGGCCATCTCGGCGTTCTGCAATGCGGGCTTCGATCTGTTTGGCCGGTTCGGGCAGTATTCCTCGCTGGCTCCCTATGTCAGTAATTATTATGTACAGGCTGTGATCATGTTCCTGATCATGGCAGGCGGTCTGGGCTTTATGGTCTGGGTGGAGATCGGCGAGTGGCGCAAGAAGCGGCACCTGTCTCTCCATGCTCGGATGGTGTTGCTCTTCTCCTGCATCCTGTGGGTGGGCGGTGCTGTCCTCATCGGCCTGATGGAGTGGAACAACCCCAAGAGCATGGGCGGGCTGTCCGTGCCGGGCAAGGTAATGGCTGCCCTGTTCCAGTCGGTGTCAACCCGTACTGCCGGTATGAACACCATCGACCTGGCCGCCTGTGGGCCCATCACTAAGCTGCTGATGAGCGTTCTGCAGTTCATCGGCGCGGCTCCCGGTTCCACCGGCGGCGGTGTGAAGGTGACCACCTTTGCTGTTCTGATCCTGACCATGCGCAGCGTGGCACAGGGCCGGGACGATTGTGTCATCGGCGGCCACCACATTGAATCCAAGACCGTTTACCGTGCGCTGACCATCATCATGCTGGGCATGGTGGCAGCGCTGGGCTCTGCCGTGGTGGTCTATTACAACACCTCGGATGCCGTAACGGTCATTGATGCGATCTTTGAATCCTGCTCCGCCTTTGGCACCGTGGGCCTTTCGGTGGGCGTGACCAGCCAGCTGAACACCGGGGCCAAGCTGCTGTATATGCTGGTGATGTTCATGGGCCGTGTGGGCCCGGTGTCCTTTGCCATCAGCCTGACCAGCAAACCCGATGACAACAAACGCAAGATCCTGCCCGTTGGACAAATCAACGTGGGATAAGAAAAAATGGACGGCTCTCGAAAACGAGAGCCGTCCATTTTTTATGTGCGGTCAGCGTGGAAACGTTCCGGCAGCGGAATCATTTGCTGTAGATCTCCACGATATTCAGCAGGATTTCGGTTGCCTTGTCCATGCGCTCTACGGTGGTGCATTCGCACACGCCATGGAAGTTGAAGCCGCCGGTGCCCAGGTTGGGGCAGGGCAGCCCCTTCCAGCTCAGGGTGGCACCATCGGTGCCGCCGCGCACAGGCACTTCCTCGGGGGTCAGACCGGCCTTTTCGATGGCTTTGCGGGCGTTCTCCACCAGATGGAAGTGGGGCTTGATCTTTTCCAGCATGTTGCGGTAGCTGTCCTTGATCTCCACCTCCACGGTGCCGGGGCCATATTTGCCGTTGAGGTAATCGGCAATGTGGAGGAGGTTATCCTTCTTGTACTGCAGCTTATCGGCATCGTGGTCGCGCAGGATGTAGCCCAGCTTTGCGTTGGTCACGTCGCCGTACATCTGGCAGAGGTGGTAGAAGCCCTGACGGCCCTCGGTGGTCTCGGGACGGGCCATGATGGGCAGGGCCGTGTGGAACTCCATGGCCACATTGGAGGCGTTGATCATGGCATCCTTGGCGGAGCCGGGATGCACCGAGAAGCCGTGGATGGTCACGGTGGCGGCAGCTGCGTTGAAGTTCTCATACTCGATGCCGCCCACGTCACCGCCATCAACGGTGTAGGCGAAATCCGCACCAAAGCCCGGGATATCAAAGAGGGAAGCGCCCTCGCCGATCTCCTCGTCGGGGGTGAAGGCGATGCAGAGCTTGCCGTGGGGGCGGCCCTCGGCAAGGAGGATCTCGGCGGCGGTCAGGATCTCTGCCACACCGGCCTTGTCGTCTGCGCCCAGCAGGGTGGTGCCGTCGGTGGTGATCAGAGTCTCACCCTTGAGGTCGGCCAGGAAGGGGAAGGTGGAGACCTTCATCACCATGCCGGTGGCGGGCAGGGTAACATCACGGCCGTCATAATTCTCGTGCAGGATGGGGGAAACACCCTCGCCGGAAGCATCGGGGGCGGTGTCCATGTGGGCAATCAGGCCCAGGGCAGGCTTGTCCTCACAGCCGGGGGTGGCGGGGATGCTGCCGTAGACATAGCAGTGCTCGTCTACCCGGGCATCTTCGATGCCCAGAGCCTTCATCTCTTCCACCAGCTGGCGGGCCAGGTCAAACTCCCGCTCTGCCGAGGGGTGGGTGCCGCTCTCGGGGTCGGAGGTAGTGTAAACGCGGACATAATTCAACAGTCGCTCGTATGCACGCATAAGAATGCTCCTTTGCTTGTATTTGATTCTATGATACGCTTTTCCGCGGCAATTTACAAGAGGGTGCAGCAGGGGAGCGCAGATCGAAGCGCAGTAAAACAACAAAAACACCGTCAGCCCGTTGTGTCAGACTGACGGTGTTCTGTTTGAGGGGAGCGTTTAACGCTTGTATTTGGCGGCCGTCTGCAGGCGCTGCATGGCGCGGTCCAGTGCGATCTTGCTCTGGTAGTACTCGTGCATGCTCTGCTTGTGCTGCAGGCGCTCCTCGGCCCGGATGCGGGCAGCCTCGGCGCGGTTGCGGTCGATATCCTCGGGCCGCTCGGCGCTGTCCACCAGCAGCAGGACAAAGGTGGGGGTCACTTCTGCAATGCCGTCGCCCACCAGCACCTCGCGGGTCTCACCGTCCACGGTGAACTTTGCAATGCCCATGTGCAGGGCCACCAGCACGGGGTTGTGCCCGGCCTGCACGCCGTACACGCCGTCGCCGGTGGGCAGGGTCAGGCTCTCGCAGTAGCCCTGATAGAATTCACCGCTGGAAGCCGTGATGTTCAGGATGAACTTTTCCATCAGTTGGCACCGCCCTTTTCCTCCGCCTGTTTGTCTGCGTACTTCTTGCGGGCATCCGCAAGGGTGCCCACGTTGAAGAATGCCCACTCGGGCAGGTCATCGCACTGGCCGTCCACAATGGCGGCAAAGCCCTTGACGGTCTCTGCCAGCGGGACGTACACACCCTTCAGGCCGGTGAAGTTCTCGGCCACTGCAAAGGGCTGGCTGAGGAACTTCTGCAGCTTGCGGGCACGGGTGACGGTGAGCTTGTCCTCTTCGCTCAGTTCATCCATACCCAGGATGGCGATGATGTCCTGCAGCTCCTGATAGCGCTGCAGGGTGGCCTGCACCTTGCGGGCCACACGGTAGTGCTCCTCGCCCACGATGTCGGCTTCCAGAATGCGAGAGGTGGAAGCCAGCGGATCGACAGCGGGGTAGATGCCCTGCTCCACGATCTTACGGCTCAGAACGGTGGTTGCGTCCAGATGGGCGAAGGTGGTTGCAGGAGCCGGGTCGGTCAGGTCGTCGGCGGGGACGTAGACGGCCTGCACCGAGGTGATGGAGCCGTCGCGGGTGGAGGTGATGCGCTCCTGCAGGGCACCCAGCTCATTGGCCAGAGTAGGCTGATAGCCCACGGCGGAGGGCATCCGGCCCATCAGGGCGGAGACCTCGCTGCCTGCCTGCACGAAACGGAAGATGTTATCGATGAACAGCAGCACGTCCTTGTGGGTCTCCTCACGGAAGTACTCTGCCATGGTCAGGCCGGTCTCGGCGACCCGCATACGGGCTCCGGGAGGCTCGTTCATCTGACCAAAGACCAGCGCGGTCTTGTTCAGAACGCCGGAAGCGTTCATCTCGCCCCAGAGGTCACAGCCCTCACGGGAGCGTTCGCCGACACCGGTGAAGATGGAGTAGCCGCCGTGCTCGGTGGCCACGTTGTGGATCAGCTCCTGGATCAGCACGGTCTTGCCGACACCGGCACCGCCGAACAGGCCGATCTTGCCGCCCTTGGCGTAGGGAGCCAGCAGGTCGATGACCTTGATGCCGGTCTCCAGAATTTCAGTTGCAGGTTTCTGCTCCGCAAAGCTGGGGGCCTTGCGGTGGATGGGCCAGTGGGGCAGATCGTCCACCGGGCCCTTGCCGTCGATGGGGCGGCCCAGCGGGTCGAACATGCGGCCCAGAGTGCCCTCGCCCACAGGGGCATTCAGGCCGTGGCCGGTGGCGGTAACTTCCATCCCCTTGCCCAGACCCTCGCTGGCAGAAAGCATGATGCAGCGCACCGTCGTTTCATCGACGTGCTGCGCTACCTCCATGGTGCGCTCAGTGTCCTCTGCGGTCACAGTCAGCGCTTCCTGCAGGGCAGGCAGCTTGCCCCCGGTGAATTTGACATCCACCACGGGGCCCGCTACTCGAATAATAGTTCCCTGTATCATACAATTGCCTCTTGCATTATGTTGTGTGGGATGTGTTTCTCCCCCGACAGGGGAGAAACACATCCAGCATTACTCGTTATTCTGTACCGCCGCCGCGCCGCCGATGATCTCGGTGATCTCCTGGGTGATGGAACCCTGACGGGAGCGGTTGTACTCCAGCTCCAGATCGTGGATCATATCCTTGGCGCTCTTGGTGGCGGAATCCATGGCGGTCATGCGGGCGCTCTGCTCGGCGCAGAAGCTCTCGGTCATGGCACCAAAGATCATGCCGTGCATATAGATGGGGGCCGTCTGCTCGAACACCGTCCAGGCATCCGGGAACATCTCCACCTCGCCGCGGGGGTCGCCCAGACCCTTGGGAGCAGGCGTGAGGTGGGCACGGTCCAGCGGCAGCAGGCGTTCCATGACCGGCTCGCTGGTCAGCGCGTTCTGGATCTTGGTGTAGACGATGTAGATCTCGTCCAGTTTGCCGGACTTGAAATCATCGATGGCATCCACCGTGATATCACGGGCGCGCTGCAGGGTGGGAGCCGTGGCACCGTAATGGAAATCCTCCACCAGACGGGGATCCTTGCGGAACAGGGCACGGTAGCCTACCTGACCGATGACATAGAACCGGTCGTTCTGGTCGGCGTGCTCCCGCAGGAACTTGAGCAGGTTCTGGTTGTAAGCACCGGCCATGCCCTTGTCGGCGGTCAGCACGATATAGGCCCGCTTGGGGTTTTCCAGATCTCGCTCGTGGAAGAAGGGGTGCTCCGGCTCGTCGGGCAGGTGGGGCACCACGCGGGAGATGGTATCCCGCATCCGGGTGAAGTAGGGCAGAACATTCTGGTAGTTCTGTCGGGCCTTGCGGAGCTTGGAGGAGGAGATCAGGTACATGGCATTCGTGATCTTCATGGTATCCTGAATGCTCTCGATCCGCTCCTTGAGCAGCTTACTGGATGCCATTGCTCTCCCCTCCCGCGAATGCCTTCCACGCGGTCAGGATGGTGTCCACCTGTTCCGGGGTGATCTTGCCCGTGGACGTGATCGCGTCCATGGTGCCGGAAACATCGGCGTGGAACTGGCGCACAAAGGCATTGGTCTTTGCGCGCTGGTCAGCCAGCGGCAGGTCGTCCAGCATCCCGTGGGAAGCCAGGGTCAGCACGACCACCTGCTCGGCATCGGACTTGGGCTGGTACAGCGGCTGCTTGAGCATCTCGGTCAGGGCTTTGCCGTGTTCCAGCTGGCGGCGGGTCTCAGCGTCCAGATCAGAGCTGAACTGGGCAAAGGACTCCATATCCTTGTACTGGGCCAGCTCGATACGCAGGTTGGAATTGGCCTTCTTCATGGCCTTGGTCTGGGCAGCGCCGCCCACACGGGAGACCGACAGGCCGACATTGACGGCGGGGCGGTTGCCTGCGTTGAACAGGGCGCTTTCCAGGAAGATCTGACCATCGGTGATGGAGATGACGTTGGTGGGGATGTAAGCAGAGACATCGCCCGCCTGGGTCTCGACGATGGGCAGGGCAGTGATGGAACCGCCGCCCAGATCGTCGCGCATCCGGCAGGAGCGCTCCAGCAGACGGGAATGCAGATAGAACACATCGCCGGGGTAAGCCTCACGGCCGGGGGAGCGGCGGAGCAGCAGGGAGATGGCACGGTAGGCCACCGCATGCTTGGAAAGGTCGTCGTAGACGATCAGGACGCTCTTGCCCTTGGACATGAAATACTCGGCCAGTGCAGTGCCCGCATAGGGTGCGATGTACTGCAGGGGAGCGGAATCGGAGGCCGTGGCAGCCACGATGGTGGTGTAGCTCATGGCACCGTGCTTCTTGAGGTCCTCGGCCACGCGGGCGATGGAGGAAGCCTTCTGGCCGATGGCAACATAGATGCAGAGCACGCCGGTGTCCTTCTGATTCAGGATGGCATCGGTGGCAATGGAGGTCTTGCCGGTCTGGCGGTCGCCGATGATCAGCTCACGCTGGCCGCGGCCGATGGGGAACATGGAGTCGATGGCCAGGATGCCGGTGTGAAGCGGGGTATCCACGCTCTGGCGCTCCAGAATGCCGGGGGCCTGCTTCTCGATGGGGTTGTAGCCTTCGGCGTTCACCGGGCCCTTGCCGTCAATGGGCTCGCCCAGCGGGTCGATGACACGGCCCAGGAAACCATCACCCACAGGGATGCCGGCGCGCTTGCCGCTGCGGGTCACCAGAGTGCCCACGCCCACGGTCTCGGCACCGTCGAACAGCATAATGCCCAGCTTGCCCGGGTCCACGCTTTCGACCATGCCCTTGGCACCGTTCTCAAAGGTGACGATCTCGCCGTAAACGGCCTTGTCCATGCCCTCCACCTGCACGATGCCATCGGCAGAGGAGATGACCACGCCGCCCTCGGCAGAGGTCTGGGCAGGCTTGTAATCCTCGATGCGGGTCTTGAGGGTGGCCAGAGAGGGCTTGCCAGCCATCATCTGATCCAGCTGGTGGCGGCCGGAGTTGTCGAATACCCGGTCGCCCACCTGCAGCACATAGCCGGAGAGCAGGCTCTCGTCCACCGAGACATTCAGGATGACCTCAGTGGCATCATAGAGCTTCTTGACCTCGGCCTTGATGCGGGCGATATCCTCTTCACGGAGCTGATGTGCGGCGCGCAGGTCGGCCTTGACGATGCGGTTCTCAGAGAAGAATTCGCGGCTGAACTCAGTTGCCATGCTCAGCACCTGCTTTCTCCAGCAGATCGTCCAGCAAACGGGAATCGTCCTGCTCGGTCAGGTTCCGGCTCAGCAGCTTCTCGCACATGGCGCGGGCCAGTGCGGTGGTCTGTGCGTCGGCTTCGCGCAGCTTGTGCTGGCGCTCTGCCTCAGCAGCGGCCTTGCCCTCGGCTACAATGGCATCGGCCTGTTTCTGGGCCTCGGCCAGCAGCTGCTGCTTTGCAGTTTCGGCCTGCTGCTCGTAAGTCTCGCGGCGGGCAGCAGCCTCGGTGTCCACATTGCGCAGCTTGTCCTGCGCAGCGTTCATGGCCGCAGCGGCCTCCTTTTTGGAGGTCTCGGCGGCGTTCAGTGCGTCATCCACCTGTTTCTGACGCTGTGCGATGATTCCCATAACAGGCTTGTACAGGAATTTCCGCAGCAGCAAAAACAGAATCAGAACGTTGACGACTGTATACAGAAGATTCAGATTCAGTGTCAGCATTCGTCATGCCTCCGTTATCAACCCAGGAACAGGATGATCAGCAGTGCAACGACGAAACCGAAAATTGCAGTACCTTCGGCCAGAGCAGCACCCAGCAGCAGGTTGGTCTGGATCTTGCCGGAAGCCTCGGGCTGGCGGGAAATAGCCTCGGTTGCCTTGCCGGTTGCAATGCCGATGCCAATGCCGCCGCCAATACCAGTCAGCGCTGCAATGCCAGCGCCCAGAGCGATAAGTCCGTTCATAATTTTAATCTCCTTTTGATTTGATGATGGAAAGGGTTTACTCTTCGTCTCCCATGGTCTCCTTCATAAACAAAGAGGTAAGGAACACAAAGACGTAGGTCTGGATCAGACCATCGAACAGGTCAAAATACAGGCTGAAGATGGCAGGCACGAACACAGGCACCACCAGCTTGATCAGCTCCATAATGACAAAAGCGCCCAGCACGTTGCCGAACAGTCGCATGCACAGGCTGGTGGGCCGGATGGCCACCTCCAGCACGTTCATGGGGGCCATGATGGGGGTGGGGGCAGCCAGGCTCTTGAGGAAGCCAACGCCGCCGCGTGCATGGATGCCGGCATACTCGATCAGGCAGATGCTCATCAGAGCAAGGGCCGCTGTGACGTTCAGGTCCTTTGTGGGGGGCTTGATGCCGAACACACCGATCAGGTTGGAGCAGCCGATGTACAGCGCCACGCTCATCAGATAGGGGACATAGCGCTTTCCACTTTCGCCCAGCAGGCCCACAAAGAAATCATTGATCGTAGTAACGACCGTTTCCAGGATGGCCTGCCGCTTGGTGATGTGATCCACCCGCAGATTCCGCGTCAGCAGGATGGAGACGATGACAAGAAACGCCATGATGCCCCAGCTCACGACCACGGACTCCGGAATGGAAAGCCCGAACACCGTGACCATGTCAACATTCAGCTCTTCTTTCAAAGCAGCAGTCAACGCATTCATTGATTAGCACTCTCTCCTTTCTTAATTTGTGATGGTATCATAGCACGATTTCTGTCGGTTTTACAGCCCTCCACCTAACATTCTACTTTTTGTTATATTCCAATTCTGCTTTGGATGAAAACAGTTGTGCAGATTGCAAAAAGTACAGGGGGAAAACTATGCGATTTGCACAATCTCTTTGCTGATTCTTAACCATCTGTACCATTTTCTGGCCTTTGGATGAGGTGAAATCGCCATATTATTCACAGATTTCATAGCGGGCATATCAGATTTATATAGCTGCATGCTCTGCGATGATACCTATTTAACATGCCGGAGCAGTGTCTGCGATGGCCCTGCACGATCTGCGGGGCAGAGCCTTTGCCCGGGGAGGTGGAGCAGTGCACCGGAAAGATGAAATTCATGTATCCCAGAAATTTGGACTTTTGATGCAAAAGTATGTCCAATTTGTTGTGCACTCTGCGAATAGACAAACCGTCCATCTTCCTGTATAATAAAGCCAGAAACCAGAGAAGTACAGCAGAAGCTCAAATGAGAGCTAACCCCGCTGACTTTAAGCAGAAAGGAGCGAGACCGATGGTTGATATGGAACCCGCACAGTTCGGACAGACTGTCGGGATTCGCTGAGAAGCAAAACAGAGGCTCTCCACAAACGGGATGTTTCCCCCGTATAACAAAACAAATCAAAGAGCCGGTCTTGAGCATCAAAAATGCGAAAACAGTACAGTCTGTCAGAATAAATCCCCTGGCAATTCAAATAGATCCGCCCGAGGTGATCTCCCATGATGAGGACAGTTACACGGATGCACCTGTTTGAATGACCAAAAAGGAGTAACTCCAATGTACTAAGCAATGGAATCCCTGGCAAATCTAACTCGAAAGAATGTGGTAATATGAAATTCATCTTCAGAATCTCGGTACCGCAGTCCAACAGTTAAGAGAAGGGTCAGTCCAATGTACTAGAGTAGTTCATCCCCTTGCATAGAACTCTTCAGTTTCAGGTAGTTTCTAAGGAGAGTCACCCTATGAAACGCATACTCCGAAAATGAGAGAACCCAAGGAGAAGAGGCTTATGACTCCGAAGAAGTAAGTATCCAGCCGGACGAGCGCTTGCAAACGCCTCGATCCGGCTGGTTTTTTGTTGTGCGGCCGTTGTTTGCGGGCGGGGCCTTCCCTTTTGTAGAGTTGAATTCCGTCCTTGTTTTTTCCATGGCCGTGTGTTATTCTGATAGAAAAGGAGGTGCATTTCCTATGACAGGTTCTGTTCTTTTTACAATCGTACTCACGGTACTGTGGTTTATTACTGGCGTGCGCGACCTGATGGGCAAGGATCCGCTCATTAACCTCCCATTCAACCAGTATAACCGTGACCCTGAATATCGGGCGTTCTGGCAGAAGAAAAATGGCATCTGGGAGTTGGCAAACGGTATTACGTTTGGCCTTTCCAATGTTCTGATCGTGTTCCCAGAGGCCCGCACAGCCCGCACCGTGGTCTTGGTGATTATGGTGATCGTGGATGTCATCTACGTCGTTGCGTATGAATCGTGGGAGCACAGCAACGACTAAAAATAGAGCTCTGCCGTTTCTCAAAAACCAATTGCACCTCCTGCATTTCTCTGCTACAATGGAGAAAACGCAGGAGGTATTTTTATGGTCAAGCATATCATTCTCTGGCAGCTTAAGGACGAGCTTTCTGCCGCCGAAAAGGCAGAGATCAAGGCGAACATCAAAACCGGGCTGGAGGGCCTGGCAGGGCAGATCCCGGGCCTTGTGGAGGTACATGTGAACATCAACGGCCTGCCCTCTTCCAACGCAGACCTGATGCTGGACACCACCTTTACCGATGCAGCCGCCCTCAAGGGCTACTCCACCCACCCCGCCCATGTGGCTGTGGCCGATGGCAAGGTGCGCCCCTACACCAAGACCCGCGTCTGCCTGGACTTTGAAGTGTAACTGAACATGCAAAAAGAACACCCCCTCTGCGGCGCAGCTTCAGAAACTGCCGTGCAGAGGGGGTGTATTTTGTGTTATGAGCAGATGGAACGCTTAGCGAGCGTCACGGTTTGCCTCGTACTCGTCCATGGAGATGTAGTGGTCGAGGACGTGGATACCCTTCAGGCGCTTATTGGAGAAGCCGATGGAAGCGTACTGGCCCTCCCAGTAGTTCAGGCGGGTCGCCAGATAGGCGGGCACGCTCATGCCGCGCGGAATGACCAGTGCGTTGGTGATGAGCAGAGCCTCGGCATCGGCAAAGGCCTTGTAGCGGGCATCGATGTCATCGGTGATCTGCTTTGCAGCCTCGATGGCGTTCATGTAGGCCATGACAGCATCTGCGGTCTCGCCGGTGATGAAGCCGTCTTCCACGCCGGTGCGCAGGTAAGCATAGCGCATTCCACGGGAATCCTTAGCCTGATAGAACGGGTC
Organism: Faecalibacterium sp. IP-3-29; assembly: GCF_023347335.1. Classification (NCBI taxonomy): domain Bacteria; kingdom Bacillati; phylum Bacillota; class Clostridia; order Eubacteriales; family Oscillospiraceae; genus Faecalibacterium; species Faecalibacterium sp. IP-3-29. Next base: position 937,994 of record NZ_CP094471.1, read on the forward strand.
AGTCTCGGTCTCGGGGTCGGAGTAGTCAGCGCCCCAGTTGCAGAGCAGGAACTCGAACTTGCCGTTGCGGCGCACAGCAGACAGGAAGCTGTCGGAGGGGCCGGCGGTGATGATGATGTCGATGAAGTCGGTGCCGTCGTTCAGCACACCCTCCAGCTGCTGCTTGAGCACCTGGCACTGCTTGTCCCAGTCGGTGGAGGAGGGGTTGTAGGGCAGCTGCACCTTGATGGGGAAGGTGACCCCCTGTGCGGTCAGCTCCTCAATGGCGGCATCACGGTACTCCTTGGCCTTGGCCTCGTCAAAGAACTCGGTCAGGTCGGCCAGGCCGCCGCACTTGGTGTAGTCCACGCCATCGGTGGTGGCGCAGAAGTTCGGGGGAGTGATGGTGTTCAGCTTGTAGCTGTCGTAGGCCAGAGGTGCGCTGACAGCCAGCGTAACAGCGTTGTTGATGCCGTACAGGAAGGCCTTGCGAAAGTTGGTGTTGTTGATGGCCTTGGCCCAGTTCTCGGGCTCGTATTCTGCATCCACACCCTCAACGCTCCAGTTGGAGAACTCGTGTGCAAAAGGCATGAAGTTGAACATGTAGAAGTAGGTGTAGTTGGTGTTGGGACGATCCATGGAGACCATGTCCTTGGTGGTATCGTCAGCCAGCCAGCTGTCCAGAATATCGGAGCCGATGGTGGCTTCGTCGATCTCGCCGCGCTTGATCATCTCGGGGCCGTTCACGGCAGCCTCGGCGTTGTAAATGCGGCTGATGGTGTCGATAAAGACATTGTCCGCATCGTAGTTCTCGGGGTTCTTCTTCATGATCCAGGTTTCCAGAGACTCGTAATCAGACAGGTAGAACGCACCGCAGCTGTACAGGGTCTCGGCGCTGGTGGCATACTGGTCGCCCATCTCGCTCAGCAGGGGGCCGTAGGCGGGCTCATAGGGCAGGTAGCACAGCAGGCTCAGGAAGCCGGGGAAATCGTAAGTCAGGGTGTAGGTCAGGGTGTGGTCATCCACAGCGGTCACGCCCACGGAATCAAAGTCCACGGGGGCGTAGGTGGAAGCGGTGCCGTCTGCTGCAGTCACGGTCACGTTGCCGCTGCCATCGGTGACATAGGTGGTGCCGTCATCGTCCACAGTGCCGTTCTCGGCATTGGTCAGGTAGACGTGATAGTTGTAGTAATCATCCGCACCGGCGATGTAGGCGGTGACCAGGCCCACGTTGGAGGAGGCGTAATCCGGGGTCAGCACATACTGCAGGGCATCCACAAAGTCCTGTGCGGTCACGGGGGCAACGACTTCGCCGTTGTTGTCCACCCAGTTCTCCTCGCGCAGGGTGAAGGTCCAGGTCAGGGTGTCGGCATCCCACTCCCACTTGGTGGCCAGGCCCTCGCGCATCACGCCCTTGTTGTCGTACTCGACCAGGGTGTCCACACAGTTTGCACCCACGACCATTTCCAGGTCGGTGGCGGTGGTCAGATAGTTCAGGGTCGCAGGCTGGCTGGAATAAAGCACGGTGTACTTGCTGGTATCCGCACCGGAAGCAGAGCCGGAGGAGCTGCCGCCGCTCTTGCCGCCGCAGCTGGACAGCAGACCGGCGGCGCAGGCACCTGCGGCTGCCAGGCCGCTTGCCTTGAGGAACTGACGACGAGAAATAGACTGTTTCATAATGAAATTCCCTCTTTTCTTCGTGTTGAAGTCTGGTTGCCGCCCAAAGCCGACAGGCCCGCTGTTTCCCGGCAGCGGGAAGCAAAAAAGCGTAACGGAAACACATCCGTTACGCCTTTGTAACTTGTCCTTCCGACCACAGCTGGGTGGTTAAGAAGAATTATAGCATTATTTTGGGGTTGCGTCAATGGGAAACATGCTCGCCCTCTCAGTCATTGCTCGGCAATGCCAGCTCTCCCAAAGGGAGAGCCTTTGGCAAACTGGGAAAGCAAGTTTTATTCATTTACAGTGGAAGTGACCGGAACGCCAGGGGCTCCCCCTTCGGGGGAGCTGCCGCCGATAGGCGGCTGAGAGGGTGAGGCATTTTTAATTTCTTCTGCCAGCTCCTTTGCAGCTGCTTCTGCAGCCTTTTTGGCCTCGCGCTCGGCCTGACGCTCCTTGGCACGAGCCACAGCCTCCTCCTGACGCTTTTTGGTGCGCAGCTTGATGCGGCAGACAGAACAGATGCCGTCCGCACAGTTGGGCGCAATGGGCTTGCCGCATTCCTTGCAGAGGGTCTTGGTGCACTTGTAGACACTGACAGGGCCAAGGCTGGTGAGCTGGCGCAGCTTCAGGCCGTCCAGACCGCCGTTGGAGCAGGCGGCAACGCAGACCCCGCACTCGCTGCACTTCCACGGCGTGATCACCGCGCGGGTCTGGCCGTCGGGCAGGTCCTCAAACTTGATGGCACCGCTGCGGCAGCTCTTCTCACACCGGCCGCAGGCAAAGCACTTCTGGGTGAAGTTGGGCAGGTGGTAGCCATAGCGCAGGGGCGTTTCGGACACCGCCTTGAGCTGCTTGGTGTACTGGTGGAGCAGCAGCCGGAAATCTTGGCTGCTCTCGTCCTCGCTGCGCAGGCCGGGCAGCATCCGCAGCAGCTGCTTGGTGCCCTTTTTGGAGCCGGAGGTCACCTGCTCCATCATCTCACGGCGGGAGTATTCCTTGACGTGGAAGGGGGCATCGTCCAGCTCGTATGCCAGCGTGAACCGGGCCTCGAACAGGGGCTGGCCGAAGAACTCCACCAGCCGGGTCAGAACGGCACGCAGATGCTCGGCGCAGACATCGTTCTCGCACTCGCCGCAGGGGGTCAGGTCGAGGACGATCTTCTTGTTCAGGGCAAGGTAGGCCAGCGCTTCCCACGAATAAGCCGAGACGCAGGTGCGCACCACGGTGTTTTTCCGGGTGGATTTTTCGCAGCCGATCCAGATGGTGTCGCCATCGCTGTCGGCGGGGGAGATATCCCGCTGCACCTGCTCCGGCGAGGGGGCAATGCAGCCCGACCGGCAGGCCGAGACGCATAGGCCGCAGTCGGTGCAGGGATCCCAGTCCTTGACAAGGTTGGGGCGGGTGAAGATCTCATCGCCATAGGGGCAGATATCCTTGCAGGCTGTGCAGGGGGTGCGGTGGGGGTGCAGGTTCCAGCACTGCTTGCGGTTTACTTCAGGGTGGGTGGTCTTCATCAGCGCATCCATGGCGTAGCGCGTAAAGATACTCATAGGATCACTCCTTTTCAGGGTCCATCACCGTGGTGATGGCGGCGTTGTCCAGCAGGAAGCGCTGGACTTTCTGTGCAACCAGTGCGGCGGCAAGGGTGTCCGGGCTCAGCACCCGGCGGATATCGGCCTCCGGGGTGTCCTGCAGCTGGGACAGGCGGCGGTACTCGTTGTTGACCTCCAGCGTGCTCACGGTGATGTTTTCGGCTTCAGCAATGGAGCGGGAGGCCAGCATGGAGCGCAGATTCCGCTCGGCAGCATCACGGTAGCCTGCCCGCAGGGCGGCAGCGGTGGTGTGGCTGTTCTTGCAGTGTTTTTCCAACGTGATGTTGCTGCGGGAGAGCCGCTGCTCCAGCATCCGCATCTCGTTGTCGGCGGTACGGTCCAGCATGGCCTCGGGCAGGTCCACGGTCAGGTTGGCACCGGCCTTTGCCAGCAGTTCCTGCCCAGCGGCGCGGTCGGCGGCATCTTCGTGGATCTTCCGCTTTTTGGCCCGCACGGCCTCGCGCATGGCGGCAAGGTCTGCATAGCCCTGTGCCCGGGCAAAGTCCTCGTTCAGCTCCGGGGTGGTCTTTTCGGCCACGGAGTGCAGCTTGATCTCAAACTGCGCGGTCTTGCCGGAGAGCTCCTCCACCCGGAACTGCTCCGGGTAAGTGAAATCAAAGCGGAAGGTCTCGCCAGCGGTGTGGCCGTAGATAGCATCTTCGGCGGCGGGCATCAGCTTGCCGTCCCCCAGAACCACCATCACCTTTTCCATCCGGCTGTCGGGGATCTCCTCCCCGTCCATGAAGCCGACAAAATCCAGCAGGACCCGGCTGCCGCGCTTGGCGGGGGCAGTGGAGTTGTGGTAAATGGAGCGCATCCGGGCCTGGTGGACCATCTCCTGGTCAATGGTCTTTTCGGAAAGCGGCCGCACATGGCGGGTGACAGCCAGCCCCTTGTACTGGCCTAATTTTACTTCCGGCAGATTTTTTGCGTTGTTGGACATATCGTTTTACTCTCCTTTTATAAACCATGAACAGCCAGCCAGTTTTCCACAACTGCGGAAAACATTTCTGGGTATTTGGCGTTTTCAGCATCAAATTCATGGAGATAGGTCTCCACCTCCTCACGTGTCACGGGAGTGGTGCGTTCCCAGATCGTGAACACCGTGCCGTTGCCCATATCGAAGGTCGCAACTTGCTGGTGGGTAGTCTCTCTCAGCTGAAGAAAAACGGCGTTGAACCGGTGGCCCAGTTCCGTGTCCGGAGCCAGTGAGAGGGGGAACGGGTCTGCAGTTACCACATATCTGGCATCAAAGAAACCGGTGGGGAAATAGTGGGTGCCCGGCACTGAGAAGCTGTCCGGCAACTTGCCGTCCAGTGCATGGTTGGGCAGGTCACAGTTCCGCAGGTGGCCGGGATTGTAGAGCATGTCATCCGGGATCATATAGGCGACCTCACCCTCCCCCAGATGTTCAACCAGCCATTGCGCCATGGCTTGAATCTGCGGTTTGTCCTTGCGGTCATAGGTCAGCTCGTCCAGCCGCTGATACTCAGCAAGGTCTGCCGGGTGGAACGCATGGATAACGAACTCTGGCAAGGCCATGACAGTGAGCGGGGAGCACCGCACCGACACGGCGAACAACAGTGTAAAGACCCAGAAACAAAGCTTTGGTATTTTGAAATGCTCGATACTCTCTGCCAGACCCGCCGCACCGCAGAGAAACAGAATGACATAGGCGGGCACGTACAGCAGCATCTGATGGGAGCCGGAATTCTGCACTCGGGTAAACAAGAGCATACTGAGCATCAGCTCACACAGCGCCAACACAGGCAGGCTGGGCTTTTTCCGCTTGACGCAGAGCCACAAACCAAACAGGATCAAAATAAGGTTCAGCAGGCCGGTGCGCATGGCATGATAATAGAGCTCTACTGCAATGCCGCCGACATTATAGTACGAATAGCGGTCGGAGTAGTTAAAAGCCAGGATCTTACTGACCATGGGCCAGAGCAGAACCACCATTGCTGCCATGGCGCAGACACCAAACAGGATGAGGTTGCGTACTCGGCGCAGGGCAAGGCCCTTTTGGCCCTGTTTTGCGAGCTTTGCACTGCTTACAAAGAGCAGAAGCGCATAGGAAAAATAATAGCCCACCACAAAATATAAGTACCAGCGGCGGCTCAGGATAATCGCGGCCGTTGCCAGGAAGATGAGCACGAACCGCCCCGGCTCCAGCTTTTCAAAACGGTAGTCCAATGTGAGGAGCAGAATGGCAAAAGCGAAGATCAGACCGAACCAGTCCGGCTGTGCCAGCATAGCGCTCATTCGCAGGAACGGATAGGTCAGCACCCAGGAAAAGCCGATGATAAAATACCAGAACTTATTCTTGACCTCCAGAATCTGCCCGATTTTGATCGTGAGACCAGCCAGCATCAGCATAAGGCTGGGGAGCACACAGAAAACCTGCGCAAAAGCGTAGCTGTCACCCGTTTTTGCGGTGAGGCAGAACGGGAACTCAGTGAACAAGGTGATGAAATTGGTGTAGTCTTCAGAAAATGTGCTTATGATATACTTAAAACCGGCCACCGGACCCAGCGCAAAAGCCGCTTCGGTATTGAACTGCTTCTGAATGTAGTTCACATAATCCCAGGCGTAGATGAACTGCCGCCGCCCCAGCGCCCAATAGAAGTAGAGCACAGCTCCGGCCCAGAAGGCGATGATGGCTGCGCGGTGGAAGAAGTCCAGCTCCACACCGGCAGTGTGCAGCACCCACAGCGCGCCGTAGAACAGCACACAGCTGCACCACAGGCTCACCAGCGGGAAGAACGCCGCCGCGGTGGGGAACAGCAGACCCACCAGCACCAGCAGGAGTGCCCCGGCACCAAGCCCGATGCCGCCCTTTGCCCAGGGCGAAAGGGTCTTCTTTTCAGAAAGTATCGTTGACATTGTACATGCTCCTCGGTTTTGAACCACAATATTACAGCTTACAGTATAATGGTTCCGGGCGGCACAGGCAAGAGGGCAGGCCCCCGGAAGATAAAATATCCCGCCTGCATTTCAGCAGACGGGATATTTTGAATGTGATATTACTTTTTGGAATTTTGCTTTGCCGCGATGGTGGCCTTGCGCTTCTGGGCGGCGGCCTTGCGGGCAGAGGCCTGCGCGGCCTCCGGGTGGGGAGCCTCCGGCGTGATGCGGTACATCCGGCTGCCCATGGCGGGCAGATCCACGCTCAAGGTGTAGTCCCGGCCGTACACGCCGCCATCGGTGGTGTGCAGGTGTCTGGTGCGGCTGCGGTCCGCACCGTTCCAGCAGGCAGCCTCGCTGTTCAGCAGCTCATCGGCGGCGCAGGGATACTGGAAGTAGAGCGGGAACTTTTTGTGGGAGGTATTCTGGGTGTTCATCACACAGAGGATGGTCTGGCCCGCGCCCTTCCGCAGCCAGGCGTACACGCCTTCGTCCCGGCTCTCGCAGGCGATCCACTCAAAGCAGTTCGGGTTGTATTCGCCATCGTAGAGGGCGGGTTCGGTGGCATACAGGCGGCCCAGCTCGGCAAAATATTTCTGGAAGCTGTCGTGGAAGGGATACTTCATCAGGCCCCAGTCCAGCTCCTTTTTCTCATCCCACTCCCGGAAATGCCCCAGCTCATTGCCCATAAAGTTCAGCTTTTTGCCCGGGTGGGTGTACATGTAGAAGTAAAGGGTGCGCAGCTGGGCACATTTTTCCTCGTAGGTGCCCCACAGCTTATCAATGATGGTCTTTTTGCCGTGCACCACCTCGTCGTGGCTGAGTGCCAGCAGATACAGCTCATTGTAGAAATACTGCATACTGAAGGTCAGCTTGTGGTAGGCATCGGGCCGCTCACCAAAGGGCGTGGCAAAATAATCCAGCGTGTCGTGCATCCAGCCCATGTCCCACTTGTAATCGAAACCGATGCCGTCGTAGCGGGTGGGGGCGGTGACCTTGAGGAAGTTGGTGGAGTCCTCAGCGGTGTAGATGCCGGTGGGCCAGCGCTCGTTCAGGCCGTGGTTCAGGTTCCGCAGGAAGGTAACAGCGCCCTCGTTCACGCCGCGGTTGGGGTCGCCCTGCCAATAAAGGGCGCGGGAGATGGCATCCATCCGGATGCCGTCGCAGTGGTAGACATCCATCCAGAGGGCAGCGGCGCTGTTCAGGAAGCTGCACACCTCCCGGCGGTAATAGTTGAAGTTGCAGGTGCCCCACTCGCTGTGGCCCACATCGCTGTCGTACTCGTAGAGGTGGGTGCCGTCAAAGTTGGCGAGCGCGTCGCCGTTGGCGGCAAAGTGGACGGGCACAAAGTCCATGATGACACCAATGCCCATCCGGTGGCAGGCATTGACAAAGGCTGCAAAGTCGGCAGGGTCGCCGTAGCGGCTGGTGACAGAGAAGTAACCGGTGGTCTGGTAGCCCCAGCTGCCGTCAAAGGGATGCTCTGCCAGCGGCAGCAGCTCCACATGAGTGAAGCGGTGATCCAGCAGCCAGGGGATCAGCTCCCGGGCCAGCTCCCGGTAATTGTACCAGCCGTCCGAGCCGTCCTCGCGGGTGGCGTTGGGCTTGTGCTTCCAGCTGCCTGCATGGAGCTCGTAGATGTTCAGGGGCAGATTGCGGCACTTGTCCCGCCGCTCCATCCAGCTGGAATCGTCAAAGGCAAAGTCCATCCGGGCCAGTCTGCTGGCCGTGCCGGGCCGCAGCTCGGTGGAAAAGGCGTAGGGGTCAGCCCGCATCACGGTGCTGCCATCCTTGCCATGGATGCGGTATTTGTACAGCTCTCCCTCGGCAAGGCCGGGCACAAAGCCGCTCCACACGCCGGTGTCAGCCTTTTGCATGGGAACGCCCGGCCCCCAGCCGTCAAAGCCGCCGCAGATCTCCACAGCCACAGCACCCGGGGCCCACACGGCAAACCGCCAGCCCTCCTGCCCAAAGTCATCCCGGCAGGGGTGCGCGCCCAGCACACGGTAGGCATCAAAGCATTCGCCCGCAAAGAACGAGCGGTCGATGGTGGGAAAATTCATGCAGATTTCTCCTTTTCTCAACGGGATACACCCGGTCATATTTACCAATAATTTTTAATCAAAATCATCACACTTGCTGATTTTAACAGAGACTATGTAGAAAATTTATCAAATATCCACACAATTGGCGGAGTTTGTGGTATACTGAGCCTGCCGCTGCTGGGCGGCAGAAGAAATGATATGGGAGAGAGTAACTATGGCATGGTATGATACCGCAGTTTTTTATCACATTTATCCGCTGGGCCTGTGCGGCTGTGCGCACGAAAACGACGGCCGGCCCACACCGGGCGCGTTCGCAAAGCTGAACGCCTGGGCCGAGCACGCCTCCAAAGACCTGGGCTGCACGGCCATTTATATCGGCCCGCTGTTCGAGAGCGGCTCCCACGGCTATGATACCATCGATTACCGCCGGGTGGACCGCCGCCTGGGCACCAACGAGGAGTTCAGGGAGTTCGTGGCCAACTGCCACGCCCGGGGCCAGAAGGTCATTGTGGACGGTGTGTTCAACCATGTGGGCCGGGATTTCTTTGCCTTCAAAGACCTGCAGGCCAACCGCGAGAACTCCCGCTATAAGGACTGGTTCTGCGATGTGAACTTCTGGGGCAACAACGAGTACAACGACGGCTTTTCTTACGGCAACTGGGGTGGCTTCAACCTGCTGGTCAAGCTGAACCAGCGCAACCCCGAGGTGCAGAACTACCATTATGATACCATCCGCTTCTGGGTCGATGCATTCGACATTGACGGCATCCGGCTGGATGCAGCGGATGTGCTGGACTTCGACTTTATGAAGGGCCTGCGCCGCCTTGCCAACGAGGTCAAGCCTGAGTTCTGGCTGATGGGCGAGGTCATCCACGGCGATTACAGCCGCTGGGCCAACCCTGAAATGCTCCATTCCGTTACCAACTATGAGCTGCACAAGGGCCTGTGGAGCGGCCACAACGACCACAACTATTTTGAAATCGCACACACCATGCGCCGTCTGCAGGGGCTCTGCCACGACACCCGGCTCTATACCTTCTCTGACAACCACGATGTGGAGCGCCTGCCCAATAAACTGCGGAACAAGGCGCACATCCGGCACATTGCAATTCTAGTATACACGCTTTGGGGCATTCCGTCCATCTATTACGGCTCCGAATTTGGCATCGAGGGCAAAAAGGAGTGGGGCAGTGACTGGCCCCTGCGCCCCTGCCTGGAGCTGGATAAATTCCGGGATGACCTGACCACCAACCCTGTCACCAGTGTGTACGCCGCATTGGGCAGGCTGAAGGCCGAATACCCGGCCCTGAGCTGGGGCGAGGTGAAGGAGCTCCAGCTGACCACCCAGTGCTATGCCTTTGCCCGGGTGCTGGATGGAAAAGCCCTCGTGGCCGTATTCAACAACGGCGACGGCCCGGCGGAAATGGAGTTCCAGCTGCCGGTGGAGGCCAACGCTGCAACGGACCTGCTGGCCGATACCGTGGGCGCTGAGAATGTGATGACCAGCCTTGCATCTGGCCGGATGAAGGTCCAGCTGCCCTCCAATTATGCCACGGTCCTGCGTCTGGATTGACAGGACACCTGTCATGCACTATTATAATAGGGAAAAATGCTGACAGGGGGAACAACAATGAACGCAGCACAGCGCCGGGAAAAGATCTTGCAACAGCTCCATGGGGCCAGCGCACCCATCAGTGCCAGTGCACTGGCCGCAAAGCTGGGGGTCAGCCGCCAGATCGTGGTGGGGGACGTGGCCCTTCTGCGGGCAGGCGGGGCCGAAATCGAGGCCACCCCGCGCGGGTATCAGTTCCACCCGACCCCCGGCGGCTACACCGGCATCCTGGCCTGTGTGCACAGGACCGCCGATGAGATGCGCACCGAGCTTTACACGGTGGTGGATCAGGGAGGCGTGGTGGTCGATGTGGCGGTGGAAAACCCGCTTTACGGCGAACTGCGGGGCAACCTGAACCTCGCCAGCCGATACGATGTGGACACCTTTATCACCCAGGCAGCCAATACCCCGGAGTGCCTGCTCAGCCGGATGACCGGCGGCGTGCATCTGCACACTCTTCGCTGCCCGGATGAAGAAACATTCCAGAGGATCGAAGCCGCATTGAGAGAGAAAGGGATTCTCTATTGATATTGTAAGAAAACTCGAACAAACTGTCTATCCCCGAAAAAAGAAAAGCGTTGGATATCCAACGAAACAATGAAAGTGGTGGATTATTTTGGACATCCGCATTGAAAAGACTGACCGCGCCATCGAAAAGGCATTCATGGAGCTGCGTGCCCGCCAGCCGCTGGAGAAGATCAGGATCAAAGACCTGTGCACACTGGCCAAGGTGAACAAATCCACCTTTTATGCCCACTATGAGGATATCTATGAGCTGTCCAGCCGGTTGGAGAACAAGCTCATCCATGTCATTCTGGACAGTGTGCCCAATGTGGGGCTTACCGCTGCACACACAGAGCAGCTGACCCGTGAACTGTTCCATGCCTTTGTTCAGAACCAGGAGGCGGTGAACATCCTGTTCTCCGGGGCAAGGCAGGGGATCTTTGCCAACTGCATTGAAAAGGGTCTGCGAGACCGTCTGGCTGCCAAAGACCCCGCCTTTGCAGCGGACCCCGACCGGGGCATCCTGCTTTCGTTCTGCGTGCAGGGCTGCTTCTATGCCTTTGCCAACAACAGCGGCCAGATGGACGTGGAACATCTGGTCGATCTGCTGGCTGTGATCGCCAAGGCGGCGCAAAGCCTGAACCGATGACAGAATCGTAATCATGAGAAAGGCTCCTGCTTTCGCAGGAGCCTTTCTCATTTAAAATATATGGAAACCGGTTCTTTTTATTGTTTCAATTCATAGCTCCAGCCTTTGTGAACATCTGTTCGACCTGCGCGGCGAGCAGGCTGTGCTCCGGCGCTTCCAGCAGGGGGTCTGCGGCCAGCAGAGCGGCGGCCTCGGCCTGAGCGGCGTGAAGGGTGCGGGTGTCGTTCATCAGGTCGGCGATCTGCAGGGTGGGCAGGCCGTGCTGTCGGCTGCCGAAAAAGTCGCCGGGGCCGCGGGTCTCAAGGTCGAACTGCGCCACGGCAAAGCCGTCCGAGGTGGAGCAGAGGAACTTGAGCCGCTTCTGGACGCTCTCGGCGGTGTTGTCGCTGACAAGGAAGCACCAGCTCTCGGCGGCACCCCGGCCCACGCGGCCCCGCAGCTGGTGCAGGGCACTCAGGCCGTAGCGTTCGGCATTCTCGATGACCATGACGGTGGCGTTGGGGACATCCACGCCCACCTCGATGACGGTGGTGGATACCAGGGCATCCAGCCGGCCGGCTTTGAAATCGTCCATTACAGCGGCTTTTTCTTTTGGCTTGAGCTTACCGTGCATCAGACCGACCCGGCGGTCAGGGAGAAGGGCTTTGGCAATGTCCTCGTAGTAGCTCTTTACGGCGTTCAGCCCGCCGTCCGGCGTGTCCTCGATGGCGGGACAGACGATATATACCTGCCGTCCGGCTCCAATCTCCCGGTCAAGAAAGCCGTAGAGATCCCGCCGCTTTTTTCCGGTGATGCACCGGGTCTTGACGGGCTTGCGGCCCGGGGGCAGCTCATCAAGGATAGAGATGTCCAGATCACCGTAGATCAGCAGGCCCAATGTGCGTGGAATGGGCGTGGCGCTCATCACCAGCAGATGGGGGTTTGCGGCCTTTTCGGCCAGCATTCCGCGCTGGCGCACGCCGAAGCGATGCTGCTCGTCCACCACAGCCAGACCCAGCCGGGCAAACTCCACGCCCTCACTCAGGATGGCGTGGGTGCCCACCACAAGGTCGGCTTCGTCACTGCGGATGGCAGCCAGCGTGGTGCGGCGGGCGGCGGCCTTCATGCCGCCGGTCAGCAGGGCTACACGCATCCCGAAGGGGGCCAGCATCCGGTTCAGATTCTCTGCGTGCTGGGCGGCAAGGATCTCGGTGGGGGCCAGCAGGGCCGCCTGATATCCGCTGCGGATGCAGGCCCAGATGGCGGCGGCGGCAACCAGCGTCTTGCCGCTGCCCACATCGCCCTGCAAAAGGCGGTTCATGGAGGTGCTGCCGGACAGATCGGTCAGAATTTCGTCTACGGCCCGGCGCTGGGCACCGGTGGGGGAGAAGGGGAGTGATGCCCAGAAGGGGGCCGGGTCGAGCCGCTGCATGGGTGCACCGGTGGAGGCGCTGCCCCGGTTCTTCATTCGTCCAATGCCCAACTGGAGCACCAGCAGCTCCTCGTAGATGAGCCGCCGCCGGGCTGCAAAAGCCTCCTCCTCCGTGGCAGGGCAGTGGATGGCCCGCACGGCATCGGCCTTGGAGAGCAGGCGGTATTTTTTCAGCATCTCCTCTGGCAGCGGGTCGGGCAGGAGTTCCGCATGGGGGAGCAGCTGCCGGATGCATTTTGCAATCACGGTGCTGGAAAGCCCCTCGGTCTGGGGGTAAACGGCCTCGAAGGGAGCGGCGGTGATCTGTGCCGCCGTGCGCACCTGCGGGTTGACCATCTGACGGCGAAGCATCCCGCCGGTCACGATGCCCTCAAAATAGTATTCCTGCCCCAGCTCCAGCTTCTGGGTGGCATAGGGATTGTTGAACCAGGTGATCTCCAGGCTGGAAACATCGTCTCCGGCGGTGATGCGCTCCATCCGCCGCCCGCCCGGCAGGATGCGCCCGGCAGGTTTGGCGAACACCTCAGCCTTCACCACGCACTCGGTGTCTGGCGGGGCCTCGGCAATGGAGTAGGGACGGGAAAAATCGATGTAACGCCGGGGATAGTGGCAGAGCAGGTCGGCCAGTGTCACGATGCCCAGCTTCTCGAACCGCTCGGCGGTCTTGGGCCCCACGCCCTTGAGGTAGCGCACCGGCGTGTCCGGGGTCAGGGTGGTGTGATGTTCAGCGGGCATGGCAGGCCCTCCTTTCCGCAAAAATAGTATCCCCATTGTAACACGGGAACGGGGAAAAATCTGCCTTACAAAATTCGCTTTTGAAGATCCTCAACAGAAGGCAGCTGATTTTCAAACTCTTCCGGCAGGCAACTTGTGATACGGTATGCGCTGACTCCGATGGGTTTGCTCATATCTTTAAGGGAGTACTCTGCAACCAGATCGTTCTTGCTTTTGCAGAGAAGAAGGCCGATGGAAGGGTGATCCTGCTCTTTTTTCAGTAATCCATCTACCGCAGAAAGATAGAAATTGAGCTGTCCGGCATACTCTGGTTTGAATTCACCGGTTTTCAATTCGATCACAACATAACAGCGCAGGCTCAGATTATAAAACAGCAGGTCGATATAAAAATCATCACCGCCGACATTCAGATGATACTGGTTGCCCAAAAAAGCAAAGCCAGTGCCCAGCTCCAGCAAAAGCTTGGTGACATCTTTGACAAGAGCCTGCTCGATATCCCGCTCCAGCATATTTTCTTTCAAAGGGATAAAATCAAAGAGATAGGGGTCTTTCATCGTTTGCAAGGCAAGCTCACTTTGCGAGGCGGGCAGACGAGCTTCAAAATTTGTGATTTTTGATGCAATGGCCTGACGTTGATATAATCCACCCTCGATCTGATGAATCAAAACATTCCGAGACCAACCGTTTTCAATAACTTTTTCAGCGTACCATAGGCGTTCTTCTGGTGAGGAAAGCTTATCCAGGAGAACGGTATTGTGTCCCCACGGAATTTGTGCAACAGGCTGTTGCACAAATTCCTCGTCAGGGTAAGCAAGGGCAAATTTTGCCATATACTTCAAGTTCCGAACGGAATAACCGGAAGCGTCCGGAAAAGCAAGTTTGATATCGGCAGAAAGGCTTTCAATGAATTTGCTGCCCCAGGTCTTATGTGCATTGATCGTATTGCCGATCGTATGATAGAGAAGCAGAAGCTCTCGGTTGACACTGACAGATGCGCGATACTGCGCCGCGCGAATTTCCTGCTTGATGGATTCAACGGTATTCAGATATTCGCTGGAATTCAAGAGCACTTTGCCGGCCCCCTTCGCAAAATAGTATCACCATTGTAACACGGGAACGGGGAAAAGAAAAGCAAAACAAAAAATCCCGGAAGCCGCAGCTTCCGGGAACTTTTGGAGGTGACGACCAGATTTGAACTGGTGGATGAGGGTTTTGCAGACCCTTGCCTTACCACTTGGCCACGTCACCATATTTGGAGTGAATATTTCCACTCCATTTGGAGCGGCCGACGAGGCTCGAACTCGCTACCTCCACCTTGGCAAGGTGGCGCTCTACCAGATGAGCTACGGCCGCATATTGGTGCATTTACCCTTGCACCACAGGGAAAGACGACCCGGATCGGGCTCGAACCGACGACCCCCAGCGTGACAGGCTGGTGCTCTAACCAACTGAGCTACCGGGCCATATCCGGAGTGATTATTACCACTCCGTTATGGAGCGGCCGACGAGGCTCGAACTCGCTACCTCCACCTTGGCAAGGTGGCGCTCTACCAGATGAGCTACGGCCGCATATCAGAGGAACAGGAGTAATTCTTGTTCTTCTGAAAGGTGGTGCCTCCGATCGGAATCGAACCAATGACACGGGGATTTTCAGTCCCCTGCTCTACCGACTGAGCTACAGAGGCGCACCGGACGATGATTATTATACCTGAAATTTTGATTTTGTAAAGGGGTAAATTCAAATTTTTTGAAAAAAACTGAAATTTTTTTCGTTTTGTGCGTTTCAACGCGCAAAATAAGAATGACTTTTTGCGCGTTTTTCTGCCGGATCGGGAGGACAAGAAATCTGCCCGAAGAAATTGACAAGTAATACAACCTATGGTTTAATAAAAGAAAAGAACACCGACGCTTTTGCTCTTTACACATCGCTTATACTTATTATAAGGGAAAGAGCAAAGGCGTTTTGATTTGACGACCTGCTCATTACAAGAGAACAGGCCCGGAGGACAGCATGGCAAGAAAACAGGAATATGGCAACGAAAGCATTACTTCGCTGAAGGGTGCCGACCGTGTGCGCAAGCGCCCGGCCGTCATCTTTGGCTCAGACGGCGTGGAGGGCTGCGCCCACTCTATTTTTGAGATCGTCTCCAACTCCATCGATGAAGCCCGCGATGGCCACGGCGATACCATCAATGTGACCCGCTGCAAGGACGGCAGCGTGATCGTGGAGGACTTTGGCCGCGGTATGCCCGTGGACTGGAACAACGGCGAGGGCCGCTACAACTGGGAGCTGCTGTTCTGTGAGATGTACGCGGGCGGCAAATACGGTGAGGGCGAGGACAACTACGAGTTCAGCCTGGGCCTGAATGGTCTGGGCCTGTGCGCCACCCAGTACGCTTCTGCCTGGATGACCGCCGATATCTACCGCGACGGCTTTCATTACCACCTCGACTTCAAAAGGGGTGAGAACGTGGGCGGCCTGCAGAAGGAGCCCTACAAGGGCCGCCGTACCGGCAGCATCATCCACTGGAAGCCCGACGATGAGGTGTTTACGGACATTGACGTGCCCGGCAGCTACTATAAGGATGTGCTGCGCCGTCAGGCCGTGGTCAACGCGGGCCTGACTCTGAACTTTACGGACGAAAAGGAGAAGGACCCCGCCACCGGCAAGCCCTGGAAGGAGAGCTGGTGCTACCAGAACGGCATCGCCGACTATGTGCAGGAGGTGGCAGGAGAGGACACCCTGACCCCGGTGTTCAGCTGCGAAAGCGAGGCCTCCGGCCGTGACCGTGAGGATCAGCCGGATTATAAGGTGCGGATGAGCGCTGCCTTCTGCTTCTCCAATAAGGTGCAGCTGCTGGAATACTATCACAACTCCTCCTGGCTGGAACACGGCGGCAGCCCCGAGCACGCCGTCCGCACGGCTTTTGTCTACCAGATCAACAAATACCTGAAGGACAAGAACCTCTATAAGAAGGGCGAGAGCGCCATCAGCTTCCAGGATGTGCAGGACTGCCTGGTCTACGTCTCGTCCAGCTTCTCCACCCGTACCAGCTACGAGAACCAGACCAAAAAGGCCATCACGAACAAGTTCGTCTCGCAGGCCATGACTGATTTCCTCAAGCATTACCTGGAGGTCTACTTCCTTGAAAAGCCGGAGGAGGCCCAGAAAATCTGCCAGCAGGTGCTGGTGAACAAGCAGAGCCGCGAGCACGCCGAAAAGACCCGCCAGAGCATCAAAAAGACGCTCTCCACCCAGATCGATCTGGCCAACCGGGTGCAGAAGTTCGTGGACTGCCGCACCAAGGATGCTTCCCGCCGGGAACTCTACATCGTGGAGGGCGATTCCGCTATGGGCGCGGTCAAGCAGAGCCGCGACAGTGAATATCAGGCCATCATGCCCATCCGCGGCAAGATCCTGAACTGCCTGAAGGCCGATTACGCCCGCATCTTCAAGTCCGATGTCATCGTGGACCTTATCAAGGTCATGGGCTGCGGCGTGGAACTGGGCGGCAAGCACAACAAGGAGCTTGCCACCTTCAACATCGATAACCTGCGCTACAACAAGATTGTCATCTGTACCGATGCTGACGTGGACGGCTACCAGATCCGCACGCTGGTGCTGACCATGCTCTACCGGCTGACCCCCACTCTGATCAACGAGGGCTATGTCTATATCGCGGAATCGCCGCTGTATGAGATCACCACAAAGGACCACACCTATTTTGCCTACACCGAGCCAGAAAAGGCAGCTTTCCTGAAGGAGATCGGCGACAAAAAGTATACCATCCAGCGCTCCAAAGGTCTGGGCGAAAATGACCCCGAGATGATGTGGCTGACCACCATGAACCCCGAGAGCCGCCGCCTGATCAAGGTGCTGCCCACGGACGTGGAGGAAACGGCCCGGGTGTTTGACCTGCTGCTGGGAGACAACCTGGCCGGACGAAAAGAACATATTGCACAGCACGGCGCGGAATATCTGGATGATCTGGATGTGAGCTGACGAGGTAAACCCCTCCGTCAATGCTTTGCATTGCCACCTCCCCTAGTAGGGGAGGCCCTGGCGTTGCGGAACGCCCTGCGAGTTCCCCTCTATGCCAAGGGCCCCACTATTAGGGGGGCTGTCGAGCGTATGCGAGACTGAGGGGTTGGATCCGGGATATAGATGCTGATATAGAGGAGCAAAAATGGCAAAACGAACAACCAAAAAAACGACCAAGCCTGTCCGCCCGCAGCTGGGTGACGGCGTTGAGATCCTGAATGCGGGCAGTGTGTTGGAAGATCCCATCACCAGCACGCTGGAGACCAACTATATGCCCTACGCGATGAGCGTCATCGTCTCCCGCGCCCTGCCCGAGATCGATGGCTTCAAGCCCGCCCACCGCAAGCTGCTGTACACCATGTACGGTATGGGCCTGCTGAAGGGTGCCCGCACCAAGTCGGCCAACATCGTGGGCAGCACCATGCACCTGAACCCCCACGGTGATGCCGCCATCTACGATACCATGGTGCGCATGGGCCGGGGCAACGAGAGCCTGCTGGTGCCCTTTGTGGACAGCAAGGGCAACTTTGGCAAGGCGTACAGCCGGGATATGTCCTGCGCCGCTGCCCGTTATACCGAGGCCAAGCTCGAAGGTGTCTGCGAGGAACTGTTCCGGGACATTGATAAGGAGACCGTGGACTTTGTGCCCAACTACGACGGCACCACCACCGAGCCGACCCTGCTGCCCGTGACCTTCCCCACTATTCTGGCCAACAATACCCTTGGCATTGCGGTGGGTATGGCCTGCAACATCTGCTCCTTCAATCTGGCAGAGCTGTGCGCCACCACTGTGGCCCTGATGAAAGATCCCAAACACGATATCTCCACCACTATGCCAGCCCCGGATTTCGTGGGCGGCGGCCAGATCCTGTACGATGAGGCCCAGATGCGGGAGGTCTATGAGAATGGCCGGGGCAGCATCAAGGTGCGTGCCCGGTACAATGTGGTGCCCGGCGAGAATATGCTGGAGATCACGCAGATCCCGCCCACCACCACTGTGGAAGCCATCATGGACAAGATCGCCGAGCTGGTCAAGGCGGGCAAGATCAAAGAGATCAGCGATATGCGGGATGAGACCGACCTGAACGGCCTCAAGCTGACCCTTGACCTCAAGCGCGGCGTGGACCCGGAAAAGCTGATGGCCAAGCTCTACAAGACCACCCCGCTGGAGGACAGCTTCAGCTGCAACTTCAACGTGCTGGTGTCCGGTCAGCCCCGGGTCATGGGTGTGCGGGAGATCCTGCAGGAGTGGACCGCTTTCCGGATGGAGTGTGTCCGCCGCCGCACCTACTACGATCTCCACGGCAAGGAAAAGCGGCTCCACCTGCTCAAGGGCCTTGCCGCCATTCTGCTGGATATCGATAAGGCCATCCATATCATCCGCACCACCGAGGAGGAGACCGAGGTGGTGCCCAACCTGATGATCGGCTTTGGCATCGACGAGGTGCAGGCCGACTATGTGGCTGAGATCAAGCTGCGTCACCTGAACCGGGAGTATATCCTCAAGCGGACGGGTGAGATCGAACAGCTGGAAAAGGACATTGCCGACCTGAACGATATTCTGGCAAAGCCTGCCCGCATCCGCCGCATCATCATCAATGAGCTGAACGATGTGGCCAAAAAGTACGCCCAGCCCCGCCGCAGCGAGATCCTGTATGATCTGCCCGAGGAGGAGAGCGGTGCCGAAGAGGAGGCTGTCCCGGATTATCCCGTTACCGTGTTCTTTACCCGTGAGGGCTACCTGAAAAAGATCCCGCCCCAGAGCCTGCGCACCGCCGGTGCCCACAAGCTGAAAGAGGGCGATGAGATCATCCATCAGGTGGAGACGCGGAACAACGTGGAGGCCCTCTTCTTTACCGACAAACAGCAGGTGTACAAGGTGCGCCTGAACGAGCTGGAGGACGGCAAGGTGGCCCAGATGGGCATCTACCTGCCGGGCCGTCTGGGAATGGATGAGGGCGAGAATATCCTCGCTATGGTCATCACGGGCGATTACAGCGGTTATGTCCTCTTCTTCTTTGCGGGCGGCAAGTGCGCAAAGATCCCGCTGGCCTCTTACGCCACCAAGCAGAACCGCCGCAAGCTGCTCAAGGCCTACTCCGACAAGGAGCCGCTGGCAAAGCTGCTCTTCCTGCCCGAGGACACGGAGCTGGCCATCCGCACCAGCGCAGGCCGGATGCTGCTGGTCAACACGGCGCAGATCGCTGCCAAGACCACCCGCGACAGCCAGGGTGTTGCTGTTGTGACCCTGAAAAAGAACCAGACCATTGCATCTGTCGTTCCGGCAGAAACGCTGGAGCTTGCCAACCCCCACCGCTACCGTGTCCGCAGCCTGCCCGCCACCGGCGCTCTTATCCGCGCCGAGGACGAGGGTGAGCAGATGAGCCTGCTGTAAAGGGCAGCGTGCTCGCCCTCTCCGTCAAATCCTGACGGATTTGCCACCTCTCCCAAAGGGAGAGGCAAGAAGCGTTTCCTCTACGTCCTTGGCTCTCCCTTTGGGAGAGCTGTCACCGCAGGTGACTGAGAGGGCGAGGACGCTGGCGGGGAGCGCCTGAGAGGGTTTGTTTTCACAAAGAACATGATGATATGCAAGAAAGGACGACCCAATGCAAAACATCGACCTGATCTGTATTGGTAAAATGAACGCAAAATATTTTGCCGAGGGCGTGGCAGAGTACCAGAAGCGTCTGGCTGCCTTTGCGGCATTCCGGATCATTGAGCTGCCGGAGGAAAAGATCGAGGAGAAAAATGCCTCCGATGCTGTGGTGAAAAAAGCACTGGAGAAGGAAGGAAAAGCCATCCTCTCCAACGTCCGCAAGGGTGCTGCCATCGTTGCCATGTGCATTGAGGGCAGGCAGATATCCTCCGATGAGCTGGCGCAGTTTCTGGCCGACCGCGCAAACAGCGGGGCAGGGGATGTGGCGTTCGTCATCGGTTCCTCCCACGGCCTGTCCGATGAGGTGAAAAAAGCCGCAGCCCTCAGATTCAGTATGGGCCGCATCACCATGCCCCATCAGCTGGCCCGCCTGGTGCTGACCGAACAGATCTACCGGGCCTGTACCATCAATGCCGGTATGAAGTATCATAAGTAAGAACCTCTCAGGCGCTTTGCGCCAGCTCCCCTATTTACACAGCTGCTGTCTTGCCTCTCCTGTTAGGAGAGGTGGCAATGCGAAGCATTGACGGCGAGGTTATCTTTACAAAAAGAAGAAAACATGATAAAGTAAAGATACGCGGCAGTGGGGAAAGCTGCCCGAAACAACACACACGACACGGCAAGCCAGCCGCGGACGGAAAGGATGTTATTACAATGGAACAGAGCGAAAAGACCCTTGATATGATCGTCAATCTCTGCAAGAACCGTGGTTACGTGTTCCCCGGTTCTGAGATCTATGGCGGTCTTGCCAACAGCTGGGACTACGGCCCCCTGGGCGTTGAGTTCAAGAACAACGTCAAGAAAGCATGGCTGAAGAAGTTTGTCCAGGAGAGCCCCTACAATGTGGGCCTGGATGCCGCCATCATTATGAACCCCCAGACCTGGGTGACCACCGGCCACGTTTCCAGCTTCTCTGACCCCCTGCTGGACTGCCGTGCCTGCAAGGCCCGCCACCGTGCCGATAAGCTGATCGGTGAGGAGCATCCCGAGGTCAATGTGGATGCCATGAGCTTTGATGAGATGGATCAGTTCATCGCCGACCACGAGGACATCGTCTGCCCTGTCTGCGGCAAGCATGACTTCACCCCCATCCGCAAGTTCAACCTGATGTTCAAGACTGCCATCGGTGTTACCGAGGACAGCTCTTCTACCTGCTACCTGCGTCCCGAGACCGCACAGGGCATTTTTGTCAACTTTGCCAACATCCAGCGCACCACCCGCCGCAAGCTGCCCTTTGGTGTCTGCCAGGTGGGCAAGGCTTTCCGCAACGAGATCACCCCGGGCAACTTCACCTTCCGCACCCGTGAGTTCGAGCAGATGGAGTGCGAGTTCTTCTGCAAGCCCGGCACCGATCTGGACTGGTTTGCTTACTGGAAGAACTACTGCGAGAACTGGCTGCTGAGCCTGGGCATCAAGAAGGAGCACCTGCGTCTGCGTGACCATGAGCCTGCAGAGCTGGCCTTCTACAGCCGTGCCACCACCGATATCGAGTACGCCTTCCCGTTCACCGACTGGGGCGAGCTGTGGGGTATTGCAGACCGCACCAACTACGACCTGACCCGCCATCAGGAGGCCTCCGGCAAGAGCCTGGAGTACTTCGACAGCGAGACCAACGAGCACTACATCCCCTACGTGATCGAGCCCTCTCTGGGCTGCGACCGTGTGGCGCTGGCCTTCCTGTGCGAGGCTTACGATGAGGAGCATCTGGTCGATGCCAAGGGTAAGGAAGATGTCCGCACCGTCCTGCGTCTGCATCCGGCTCTGGCTCCCTACAAGTGTGCTGTGCTGCCCCTGAGCAAGAAGCTGGGCGACAAGGCCATGGAGATTCGTAACGAGCTGAGCAAGTACTTCATGGTGGACTACGATGATACCGGTTCCATCGGCAAGCGTTACCGCCGCGAGGATGAGATCGGCACTCCCTACTGCATCACCGTGGACTTCGACACCGTGGGTGACGAGGCCAAGGGGATCGCAGCTGACAACTGCGTCACCGTCCGCGACCGTGATACCATGGAGCAGGTGCGTATGCCTATCTCCGAGCTCAAGAGCTATATCGAGAGCAAGATCGAGTTCTGAAAATAGCATTTTCTGGGAGCTGCTGCGTTTTGTGGCGGCTCCTTTTTTGTTGTTCGGGTGGACATCTCCGCGCAAAACGGTTATACTGAAACAAATGACCATGCCGTTTCTTGCGGCAGAAAGGAACCTTTTGTGAAAAACTTTGATGAACTGCTCAAAAAATATGCTGACTTTATCGTCCGGGTGGGCGTGAACCCTCAGCCGGGCCAGACCATGATCATCCGCTGCCCGCTGGAGGCTGCCCCGCTGGCCCGCTTGTGCGTGCGCAGCGGCTTCGAGGCCGGAGCCCGTGATGTTCAGGTGGACTGGAGCGACAATGCCGTATCCCGCACCCGGATGGAGCTGGGCAGCGAGGAAGCCCTGACCGACAGCAAGCCCTACCAGCTGCGCCGCTACCTCGACTACGCAGAGAGCGAGGGCAGTGTCTGCGTGCTGCACCTCATTGCGGATGACCCCGAGGTCTACGCCGGTCTGGATGGTGCCAAGATCAGCCGTGTGAACGCCGCCAACCGGAAATTTATGGCTCCCTGGCGGGAGTACACCATGAACGACAGGGTGCAGTGGTCCATTGCCGCCATGCCCAGCGCCCCCTGGGCAAAGAAGATGTTCCCCGGGCTGGATACGGATGCTGCCATCGAGAAGCTGTGGCAGCTCATCTTTGATGTCTGCCGCGTGACCGGTGGTGACCCCGTCAACGAGTGGAAGGCACATCTGGACCGTCTGACCAGTCTGGGCGAGAAGATGAATGCTCTTGATCTGGAGAGCGTCCACTTTGAGAGCGCCAACGGCACTGACCTGACCGTGGGCCTGGCCGAGAAGGCCAGCTGGGAGAGCGCCGGCAGCAAGAACGAGAAGGGCGTGTTCTTCCTGCCCAACATCCCCACCGAGGAAGTGTTCACTGCTCCCCACAAGGATAAGGTGGACGGCATCGTCTACGGCACCAAGCCCTATGTGTTCAATGGCCAGCTCATCAAGGGATTCCATGTCACCTTCAAGGATGGCAAGGTCGTTGAGCATGGAGCCGAGGAGGGCGCTGACCTGCTGGGCCGGCTGCTGGATACCGACGAGGGAGCCCGCCATATCGGTGAGGTGGCACTGGTGCCTGCATCCAGCCCCATCAACCGCAGCGGCGCGCTGTTCTACAGCACCCTGTTCGATGAGAACGCTGCCTGCCACATCGCCTTTGGTGCCAGCTACCCCGGTACCACCGAGGGCGGCACCGGCCTGACCAAGGAGCAGCTGGAAGAGCGCGGCATGAACCAGTCCACCATCCATGAGGATGTGATGATCGGTGCAGAGGACAGCCATATCACCGGCAAGTGCCGTGACGGACGAATCGTGGAACTCTTCCGTGACGGTGTCTGGGTGCTGTAATCGTTCAATATAAATAATTCGTTAAATCCTTACAGTCTGTGATTAGTCTGTAAGGATTTTTGCTTATTTAGAACGACTAGAAACTTGATAATTGTATGAATGCACAAAAGATATTTCACATGAAAGAAAAATATTGACATCAAAAAAAGGCGTGTTATACTTTTATTGTAAGAAGTGTACTTTGACAGAACTGCATCATAAGCCGAAGGGAGATGTAATTATGAAACGTTTGACTGCTGTATTATTGAGCCTGATTTTTGTAGTAGCAATTGGCGCAACGGCTTTTGCGGCGTTTGACACCTCCAGAATCGATCGATATTTTGAAACAGAGACCCAGAAACGGATTGACAGTATGCTGGAGCTGGTTCTGGGAAAAGAAAAGGCAGAAGAACTTGTTGAAACTTCAAGAACTTCCAGCTATGATTTTACGCAAGTGGAAGCGTATGTAAATCAGCATGTGGCGCAGCAGTCGAGCGAAATGTTCCGTTTGATTGAAGCGGCAGAACAAAAAGCACGTGATGTATCCCCGGAACCGATTATACCTGATACCTGCAAGCATAATTATGATCTTGATAAGGTTGTCCGGGAGGAATTCCGGAATATGCCGATTGGAAGAGATTTTATCAAGGTGACTTATTATTATGTCTGTACCAAGTGTGGAGATACAAAAACAGAAGTGGAAACCTATGATGCATAAGAAGATTGTGAGAAGGTTTTGATTCTTGAAGTGCTGTGGTACGGCAAAGGATAAGGCAAAATTTCACGAAACCCCTTGCATAATTACCGGAAGTATGCTATATTCTAATAGTACGATATAACTTTTACTGAAACGTGGGCCGCAAGGTCCGCGTTTCTTGTTTGTTTGGAGGTTTTTATGGCGAAGCAGTCTGGCGGAAATACCGCCCAGAGAGTCGAAGCGCTTGTCCGCCCCACTGTGGAGGGCATGGGCCTGCGCCTGTGGGACGTGGTCTTTGAAAAGGAAGGGCCGGACTGGTATCTCCGTGTCCTCATCGACAAAACGGACGGCACCACCATGGACACCGACACCTGTGCCGATGTCTCCCATGCGCTGGACCCCATCCTGGATGAGGCAGACCCCATTGAACAGAGCTATTATCTGGAAGTCGGCAGCCCCGGCCTGGGCCGCAAGCTGACCCGCCCGGAGCACTACGAAGCCGTTCGGGGCCAGAAGATCAGCGTCAGGCTGTACCGGGCCAACGAGAACGGTGTTAAGGAGTTTTCCGGTCTCCTGACTTCCCGCGAAGGCAATACCATCACGCTGGAAGGCCCGGCCGGCCCCATGCAGTTTGAGCTTTCCGCCGTCAGCACGGTGCGCCTGTGTGACGACGAGGACCTGTTTGATTAAAAGAGAAAGAATGATATTTAGGAGGAACCCGAAAAATGGCTGCAGCGAACAATGAATTTTTTGAAGCTCTCTCCATGTTGGAGCATGAGCGCGGCATCACCGCAGAGTACCTGATCGAGAAGATCAAGGCTGCTATCGTGATCGCTGTCAAGAAGAACTATGAGGTCGAGGACGACAACGTTCTGGTGGAGATCGACCCCGACAGCGGCAAGTTCAACGTCGCTCTGGTGCAGAACGTTGTCGCCGATGAGGACTGGTACGATGAGCACGCCGAGATCGGCATCACCGAGGCCCAGAAGATCCGCAAGAGCTATGAGGTCGGCGACCGCGTTGTGACCCCCCTCAAGACCAAGGACTTCGGCCGCATTGCTGCCCAGACCGCAAAGCATGTCATCCGTCAGGGCATCCGGGAAGCCGAGCGCAGCCAGCAGCTGAGCGAGATCCAGTCCCGCGCCCATGATATCATCCAGGCCACCGTTACCCGCGTGGACAACGAGAAGGGCATCGTGGCCCTGGACCTGGGCAAGGGCGGCGAGGCCATCCTGCCCCGCAACGAGCAGGTGCCCGGCGAGACCTACACCGAGGGCCAGACCCTGCAGGTCTACGTTGTGGACGTGGTCAGCGGCGAGCGCGGTGCCCGCGTGATGATCAGCCGCACCCACCCGGGCCTGGTCAAGCGCCTGTTCGAGCTGGAAGTGCCCGAGATCTATGACGGCACCGTTGAGGTCAAGGCCATCAGCCGCGAGGCCGGTGCCCGCACCAAGATGGCTGTCTGGAGCAAGGATGCCAACGTCAACCCCGTTTCTGCCTGCATCGGCCCCCACGGCGACCGTGTGGCCGCTGTGGTCGAGAAGCTGGGCGGTGAGAAGATCGATATCGTCAAGTGGAGCGAGGATGTCTCCGAGTTCATCTCCGCAGCCCTGAGCCCCGCCAAGGTGCTCAAGGTCGAGCTGCTGCCCGGCGAGACCCGCTCCTGCCGCGTCACCGTGCCTGACCAGCAGCTGAGCCTGGCCATTGGCAACAAGGGCCAGAACGCCCGCCTGTGCGCCCGCCTGACCGGCTACAACATCGACATCCGCCCCGAGAGCGGCTACTACGGCGAGGACGAGGAGCCCAAGGCTGCCGAGCCCAAGACCGAGGACGCTGAGTAAGAGCGGCTGTGACCGCACCTGAAGGAGGGAAACCGGATGGCACAAAAAAAGATCCCTGCCCGCCAGTGCATCGGCTGCATGACCAGCCGCCCCAAAAAGGAACTGGTGCGGGTGGTGCGCGCCCCCAGCGGCGAGATCAGCATCGACCCTGTGGGCAAGAAGCCGGGCCGCGGCGCTTACCTCTGCCCGGACCCGGCCTGTCTGGCAAAGGTCAAAAAGAAAAAGGCGCTGGAGCGCTGCTTTGAGCAGCCGGTTCCCGCCGAGGTTTACGATGCGCTGGCCGCACAGCTGGCCGACGTGGAAAAGGAGGCCCAGCCGAATGGCGAAGCATAACAATACCCCCGAAAAGCCCAAAATGGCCCCGGAAGAAGCGCTGTTCCAGGCGCTGAGCCTCTGCCGCAAGGCAGGCGCGCTGACCATGGGCTTTGATGCCGTGGAAGATGCCTGCGTCAAGAGCAAGGCATGGCTGGTAATGGTCGCGTCCGATGCCAGCGCCAAGACCGTGCAGCGCCTGAACTACGCTGTGGGCGACCTGGTGGACGTGATCTCCATGCCGCTGACCCAGGACCGCCTGGCCGATATCAGCCGCAAGCCTGTGGCTGTTTACGCGGTGACTGACCGCAACCTCGCAAAGCTCTGCTTTGACCGTCTTTCGGACTGCGGGGCAATCAAAAATGAGGAGGATATGAGCGAATGACCGTAAAATATAAAGTGAGCGATTTTGCAAAGGATCTGAATGTTTCTGCAAAGAAGGTCCTGGATGAGCTGGCTGCCATGGGCAGCACCGGCAAGAAGAACAGCTCCACCCTGGAGGAGAACGAGCTGAACTACCTGCTGGAGAAATTCAGCAAGGACAACAGCGTTGCCAGCCTGGACGAGTATCTGAACAGCGCAAAGCAGCCTGCCCAGCCTGAAAAGAAGGCGGAGAAAAAGGCCGAGAAGCCTGCGGAGAAAAAGGCAGAGCCCAAGGCTGCTGAGAAGAAGCCCGAGGCAAAGCCCGCTGCCCCTGCCGCAAAGGCAGAGCAGCCCAAGGCAAACAATAACAACAATAAGCACGGCGAGAAGAAGAACGAGCAGCACAAGAAGCGCGAGGAGAAGACTGTCTCCCTGAGCGAGCTGGCCCGCGAGACCGGTGCCAAGGCCTCTGCTGCCCCCGCTCAGTCCGTCTCTGTCCGCCGCGAGGACAGCCAGGTGACGGTCGATACCCGCACTGTGGATGTGAACGTGGACCGCTTTGATGCCCGCTACGACGATCTGGCTTCCACCAAGAACACCGAGAACCGCCGCAAGCCCACCCCGCAGGGCAACAAGCAGAAGTTCACCCAGCGCGGCCAGCGCCAGCGCCAGCAGTTCCAGAAGGGCAAGCGCGAGACCGAGTTCGAGCGCCTGCAGCGCATCCAGCTGGAAAAGGCCCGCAACGCACAGCTGAAGGTGATGATCCCCGATGAGATCACTGTCGGCGAGCTGGCTGCCCGCCTGAAGCAGCAGGCCGGCAAGGTCATTGCCAAGTTCATGCAGATGGGCGAGATGCACGCCATCAACGATGTGATCGATTTCGATACCGCATCTCTGCTGGCTGAGGAGTTCCACGCAAAGGTCGAGCACGAGGTGCATGTGACCATCGAGGAGCGCCTGTTCACCCAGGAGGAGGATTCCGCCGAGGATCTGGTGGAGCGTCCTCCCGTTGTCTGTGTCATGGGCCACGTTGACCACGGTAAGACCAGTATCCTGGATGCCATCCGCAAGACCAATGTCACCGCAGGCGAGGCTGGCGGCATCACCCAGGCCATTGGTGCATATCAGGTCAAGATCAACGACAGCCTGATCACCTTCCTGGATACGCCGGGCCACGAGGCATTCACCTCCATGCGTGCCCGTGGTGCCAACATGACCGATATCGCTGTTCTGGTCGTTGCCGCCGATGACGGCATCATGCCCCAGACCGTGGAGTCCATCAACCACGCCAAGGCTGCCAATGTCAAGATCATCGTGGCCATGAACAAGATGGATAAGCCCACTGCAAACCCCGAGCGCGTGATGGAAGGCCTGACCAAGTACGGCATCATCACCGAGGACTGGGGCGGCGATGTGGCCTGCATCCCCGTTTCCGCACTGACCGGCATGGGCATCAACGACCTGCTGGAGCGGATCGCGCTGGAGGCCGAGGTCATGGAGCTCAAGGCCAACCCCAACCGCCGCGCCAAGGGTGCTGTTGTTGAGGCTCGTCTGGACAAGGGCCAGGGCCCCATCGCCACCATTCTGGTGCAGAACGGCACCCTGCATGCCGGTGATGTCATCATTGCCGGTACCGCTGTGGGCCGTGTGCGTACCATGCGCAGCGACAAGGGCATGCTGCTGAACGATGCAGGCCCCTCCACCCCCGTGGAGATCACCGGCCTGACCGCTGTGCCCGAGGCAGGCGACCTGTTCGAGGCCGTTGCCGACGAGCGTCTGGCCCGTGAGCTGGCAGAGCAGCGCATTGCCGCTGCCAAGGAGAAGCAGTTCTCCTCCTTCCAGAAGGTCACTCTGGATAACCTGTTCAGCCAGATGGCACAGAACGATATGAAGGAGCTGGCCATTGTCGTCAAGGCTGATGTGCAGGGCTCCGCCGAGGCCGTCAAGCAGAGCCTGGAGAAGATCTCCAATGATGAGGTGCGCGTCCGCGTCATCCACGCCGGTGTCGGTGCCATCAGCAAGTCCGACGTTGACCTGGCCGATGCCTCCAACGCCATCATCATCGGCTTCAATGTCCGCCCCGACAACGTGGCCAAGGAAGAAGCCGCTGCCACCAAGGTCGAGATGCGGATGTACCGCGTCATCTACGATGCCATCAACGATGTCACCGATGCTATGAAGGGCATGCTGGCTCCCAAGTTCCGCGAGGTCGCTCTGGGTGAGCTGCAGGTCCGCCAGGTCTACAAGATCAGTAACGTGGGCACCGTTGCAGGCTGCCGCGTGACCAGCGGCAAGATCACCCGCGACAGCAAGGTGCGCGTTGTCCGTGACGGCATCGTCATCACGGAGGACGAGATCGCATCTCTGAAGCGCTTCAAGGATGATGCCAAGGAAGTGGCCGAGGGCTACGAGTGCGGCGTTACGCTGGCAAAGTTTGCCGATGTCAAGGAAGGCGACGTTTACGAGGCCTTCAAGATGGAAGAATATCGGGACTAATTGAAAAACCTCTCAGGCTCGCATCCGCTCGCCAGCTCCCCTGGCAGGGGAGCCAGGCGGGGCGTGTGCTTGCCTCTCCTATTAGGAGAGGCGGCATTGCGAAGCAATGACGGAGAGGCTATTATAGGAGAAATTTATGTCTCAGAAAAATATGGGTCGTCTTGCCCAGGATATGAAGCGTGAGGTCATTGCCATCATCGGACGGCTGAAGGACCCCCGCCTGGAGGGCGGTCTGCTGACCGTCACCCGTCTGGATGTGACACCTGACCTGGATGTTGCAAAGGTCTATGTGAGCGTGATGGGCCGCGAGGACGGCCCCAAGCCCGCCATCGAGGCACTGAACCGTGCCGCAGGCCATGTGCGCACCGAGGTCAGCAAGAAGATGCACATCCGTAAGGCTCCGCGCTTCATCTTTGTGGAGGACGACGGTGCCGCCTACGCAGCCCACATCAATGAGCTGCTCCGCACGCTGAACGTGAACGGTGACGCTGAGGAAACCAGCCAGCCGGAAGAGACCGAGGAATAATCAGCCTTGCGGAAAGGATGGAACATGGGATGACAGAACAGCTGAATGTACAGCAGATGGCAGAAAAGCTGCTTGCTGCAGATAACATCTTGATTCTGTGCCACAAAAACCCGGATGGTGATACGGTCGGCTGCGGCAGCGCGCTCTACTATGCGCTGCTTGCACTGGAAAAACACACAGCCGTGCTCTGCGCCGACCCCATCCCCGGCCGGTACGCATTTACCAACCCCCGCCTGTTCAAGGGCGAATTTGAGCCGCAGATCGTGGTGGCTGTGGATGTTGCCAGCGTCCAGCTGTTTGGCGAGGGCAACGGCGTTCCCCAGTACACGCGCCATGTGGACCTGTGCATCGACCACCATGCAGGCAACAGCGGCTACGCCGAGTTCACGCTGCTGGACGGCAGCGCCGCCGCTGCGGCAGAGCTGCTGTATGAGGTGATCTGTGCCATGCATGTGGAGATCACCCCCCACATTGCCGACTGCCTGTATACCGGCCTGTCCACGGATACCGGCTGCTTCAGGTTCTCTTCCACCAAGGCCAGCACCCACATCACTGCTGCCAAGCTGATGGAGGCCGGTGCCCATGTGGAGGAGCTGAACACCCTGCTGTTTGACACCAAGTCCCGGGAGCGGATGGAAGCCGAGCGGATCGCCCGCAACCATCTGGAATATCATCTGGATGGCCGCTGCGCCCTCATCTACCTGACCCGGGATGAGATCGAGCAGAGCAGGGTAGACCCTGCGGATCTGGAAGAGCTGACCAGCCTGCCCATCAGCATTGAGGGCGTGAAGGTCGGCCTGACCCTGCGCCAGCAGCCCGGCGGCAGCTATCGCATCAGCGTGCGCACTGCCAAGGGCGTGGATGCCTGTGCCATTGCCCGCCGTCTGGGCGGCGGCGGCCACACCCGTGCGGCGGGCTGTGAGCTGCTGGGCAACCTTGACAATGCCAAGAGCGCGATCCTCTCTGAGGTGGAAGCTGTTCTTGATGCACCGCAGGAGGAAGCATGATGCAGGGGATCCTCATTGTTGATAAGCCCACCGATTGGACCAGCTTTGATGTCATTGCCAAGCTGCGGGGCATTCTGGGCACCCGGAAACTGGGCCACAGCGGTACGCTGGACCCCATGGCGACCGGTGTTCTGCCGGTGTTCTGCGGCGGGGCCAGCAAGGCAGTTGATCTGCAGCTGGACCACACCAAGGCCTACCGCGCTGTTCTCAGGCTGGGCCAGCGCACCGATACCGGCGATGTGACCGGCACTGTGCTGGAGACCGCCCCGGTAACGGCAGGGGAGCAGGAGCTGCTGGCCGTTCTGCCGCAGTTCCTTGGCCCCCGGATGCAGACCCCGCCCATGTACTCGGCGGTCAAGATCAACGGCCAGCCGCTCTATAAGCTGGCCCGTGAGGGCAAGACCGTGGAGCGCAAGGCCCGGCCGATCGAGATCCTGGACATCCGGTACGAGGGCAGCCCTGCGGAAAACGAGTATGCCCTGACCGTAAAGTGCTCCAAGGGCACCTATATCCGGGTGCTGCTGGAGGAGATCGCCGAAGCCATGGGCCAGAAGGGCACCATGAGCGCCCTGCGCCGCGTGGCCGCCGGGGTGTATTCCGAAGCCGATGCCCACACGCTGGAAGAGATCCAGGCGGCAAAGGACGCGGGGCCGGAGGCCCTGCAGGCTCTGATGCTGCCGGTGGAAAGCGTGTTCGCCAGCCTGCCGCTGCTGGTGGCGGACGAGCGGGTGGAGCAGCACCTCTACAACGGGTGCCCCACCAGCCGCTATCCCGCTGCCGACGGCCGCTACCGCGTGCGGAACGCCGGAGGGCAGTTTCTGGGTCTTGCCAATGTGGTGAACGGTGTGCTCAAGGTGGAAAAGCTGTTCGTGGAAAGGAACTGACGACCAATGCAAATCGTTTCATCTCTGTCGCCCCTGGCGCTGGAACATGAGGGCGGCACTGCTGTTGCCATGGGCTACTTCGATGGCATCCACATCGGCCACCGTGCCGTCATTGAGGGAGCAGTGGAGTGGGCAAAGGCCCACGGCGCTGCCCCGGCGGTGTTCACCTTCAAGCTGCCCGCTGACAGCAAAATGAAGGGCCGCCGCCTGCTCTCCACCGAGGACAAGCACGCCCTGATCGCAAGCCTGGGTGTGGAGTATTACCTCTGCCCCGAGTTTGAGGAGATCCGCGCCATGACCCCGGAGCAGTTCGTGTACGGCATCGTGCAGGACTGCCACGCCAAGGCGTTGTTCTGCGGCGAAAACTTTACCTTTGGTGCCAAGGCCGCCGGGACCCCCGAGCTGCTGAAGGAGCTCTGCTCCCCGCTGGGGGTGGAGGTCGTGGTGGTGCCCATGGCACAGTTTGAGGAAAAGCCGGTGTCCTCCACCCGCATCCGTACGGCACTGGAGGGCGGCGATGTGCCTGCCGCCAACGCCATGCTGGGGATGCCCTACGCCATCCGCTTTGCGGTGCAGCACGGGGCGGGTCTGGGCCGCACGCTGGGCGTGCCCACCATCAATCAGATCTATCCGGCGGGCTTCCAGATGCCCCGCTACGGCATCTATATCACCCGCACCCGGATCGGTGATACCTGGTATCCCTCGGCCACCGGCCTGGGGACCCGGCCCACCGTCAATTCGGACGAGACCAAGGTGACCTGCGAGACCTTTATCCCGGATTTTTCCGGCGACCTCTACGGCACCGACCCGGTGGTGGAGTTCTACGCCTACCTGAGCCCCAGCAAAAAGTTTGATACCCTGGATGAGCTGAAGGCCTGCATCGACCATGCGGCCCGGCGTGCCAAGGCATATTTTGCGAGATCACAGTAAAATATTTCTTGCTTTTTGCACGGATTTCTGTTATACTAGCCATGTTACCGCGGCACGGGGCTGGGAGTATGCCCGTTCGGGAGTACCGTTTTCCCGCATTCTGTGCCGACGGCAA
This sequence comes from Faecalibacterium sp. IP-3-29, assembly GCF_023347335.1. Classification (NCBI taxonomy): domain Bacteria; kingdom Bacillati; phylum Bacillota; class Clostridia; order Eubacteriales; family Oscillospiraceae; genus Faecalibacterium; species Faecalibacterium sp. IP-3-29. The sequence goes on from NZ_CP094471.1 coordinate 970,385, forward strand.
ATAAAATTTTATAAAGAGGTACTGTTACTATGAACAAGCAGGAAGTTATGGCCAAAGTCGCTCTGACCGAGAAGGACACTGGCTCCCCCGAGGTTCAGGTCGCTCTGCTGACCGCTCACATCAACGAGCTGAACGAGCACCTGAAGAAGAACCCTAACGATCACCACAGCCGCCGTGGTCTGATGAAGATGGTTGGCCGCCGCCGCAATCTGCTGGCCTACCTCCAGAAGAAGGACATCGAGCGTTACCGTGCTCTGATCGCAACCCTGGGTCTGCGTAAGTAATAGAAAACAGAGGGCAGGTACCGCAATGTGGTGCCTGCCCTTTGCTCTTTTTGAGGAACAACAGGCCGCTGCTGCGCGTTGCAGCAGTAAATCGAGCGCCTGTGCTGTAAAAGGCACGGGCGTTGGCTTTATTGCTATGATGCGCTGGCCGCTGCCTTTTGGAAGATAAGAAGATAAACCGCAAAAGGACAAAGGAGGCAAAACCAAATGGCAATTGAATTTGGTTCCCGCAAAGAGACCTTTGAAAACTTCAAGGTCTACGAGACCACGCTGGCTGGCCGTCCGTTCAAGGTCGAGATGGGCAAGATGTGCGGCCTGTCCAACGCAAGCGCCCTGATCCGCTACGGCGAGACCTGCGTGCTGTGCAACGTTGTGATGAGCCCCAAGCCCCGTGAAGGTGTGGATTTCTTCCCCCTGAACGTGGAGTATGAGGAAAAGCTCTACGCCGCAGGCCGCATCCCCGGCAGCTTTATGCGCCGTGAGGGCCGCCCCGGTGAGCGCGCCATCCTGACCAGCCGCGTGGTGGACCGCCCCATGCGCCCGCTGTTCCCCAAGGAGATGCGCAACGATGTCTGCATCACCATGACCGTGATGAGCCTGGACCCCGATTGCAGCCCTGAGATCGCCGGCATGATCGGTGCGTCTCTGGTCACCGCTGTGTCTGAGATCCCCTGGAACGGCCCCATCGGCGGTGTTCAGGTGGGCCTGGTGGACGGCGAGATCGTCCTGAACCCCACCCAGGAGCAGCGCAAGGTGAGCGACCTGGCCCTGACCGTTGCCGCCACCATGGACAAGATCGTGATGATCGAGGCCGGTGCCAACGAGGTGGACGAGGACACCATGCTCAATGCCATCAAGGCCGCCCATGTTGAGATCAAGAAGATCATCACCTTCATCAACGGCATTGTTGCTGAGCGCGGCAAGCCGAAGATCGATTTCCAGGTGGTGGGTCTGGATATGGACGTGTTCCACGCCATCCAGAACAAGTATCTGGACGACTTCAAGGCCGCCATGGATACCGATGACAAGAATGTGCGGGATGCTGCTCTGCTGCCCATCATGGACAAGATCGCTGAGGAGTACCCCGATCTGTCTGATGCAGACCTCGACCTTGTCAGCTACAAGATGCAGAAGTACGTTGTCCGCCGCTGGCTGCTGGATGAGGGCAAGCGCGTGGATGGCCGCGGCATCAACGAGATCCGCCCGCTGGCTGCCGAAGTGGGCATCCTGCCCCGGGTCCACGGCTCCGGTATGTTCACCCGCGGCCAGACCCAGGTGCTGACCACCTGCACCCTGGGCGGCACCAAGGACAACCAGCTGATGGACGATCTGACCGACGAGCAGACCAAGCGTTACATCCATCACTATAACTTCCCGCCGTATTCTGTCGGCGAGGCCCGCGCACCCCGCAGCCCCGGCCGCCGCGAGATCGGCCACGGCGCACTGGCAGAGCGCGCTCTGGTTCCCGTGCTGCCCTCTCTGGAGGAGTTCCCCTACACCATCCGCTGTGTCTCTGAGGTCCTGAGCTCCAACGGCTCCACCTCTCAGGCTTCCATCTGCGGTTCCACGCTGGCTCTGATGGATGCCGGTGTGCCCATCAAGGCACCTGTTGCCGGCATCTCCTGCGGCCTGATCACCGAGGGCGACCGCTGGATGACCATGCTGGACATTCAGGGCGTGGAGGATTTCCACGGCGATATGGACTTCAAGGTGGGCGGCACCCGCAAGGGCATCACTGCCATCCAGATGGACATCAAGATCGACGGCCTGACTTACGATATCATTGCCGAGGCCTTTGAGAAGTGCCGCAAGGGCCGCCTGTACATTCTGGACGAGATCATCAAGCCCGTGATCGCACAGCCCCGTGAGGAGCTGAGCCGCTGGGCTCCCAAGATGTTCAGCATGATGATCCCTACCGATAAGATCAAGGACGTGATCGGTAAGGGCGGCAAGGTCATCCAGGACATCTGCGCCACCTGCAACTGCAAGATCGATGTGCAGGAGGACGGCCATGTGTTCGTCTCCGCCGTGGATCAGGAGGACGCAAAGCGCGCCATCTTCACCATCAAGACCATTGTGGAGGATCCCGAGATCGGTGCCATCTACAAGGGCAAGGTCACCCGCCTGATGAACTTTGGTGCCTTTGTGGAGATCGCACCGGGCAAGGAAGGTCTGGTGCACATCTCCAAGCTGGACACCAAGCGTGTGGAGCGCGTGGAGGATGTGGTCGCCGTGGGCGATGCCATCGTGGTCAAGGTCACGGACATCGACCAGCAGGGCCGCATCAACCTGAGCCGCCGCGATGCCATTCTGGCGCTGGAAGCCAAGCGCGCCGCGCAGGAGCAGCAGTAATCCATAAATCAGAGGGACCCCACAGCCGGTTGGCTGCGGGGTCCCTTTTTGCTGTCCGAAAAAATTTTTGGGTTTCCTCTTGACAGAAATGCAAAAATGTGTATTATTGTATTAGCTACTTAATACAGCAACACATAAGGAGGGCAAAGCAGAATGAGTGAACAGTTTGATGCCGGCCGCCCGATCTATGCCCAGCTGGTGGAACGGCTCAAAGCCAGAATTCTGGCGGGCACCTACCCGCCGGGGGGCCATCTGGATTCGGTGCGGGATCTGGCCGCAGCTGCCGGGGTCAACCCCAACACGATGCAGAGGGCTCTGGCCCAGCTGGAAAGTGAGGGCCTTGTGCGCACCGAGCGCACCAGCGGACGCTACGTCACGGAGGATACGAATTTGATCGAACAACTGCGGGCTGCCGCCGCCCATGACATCGCGGCAGATTTTTTGGAGAAGATGCGCAGCATCGGCTACACGCCGGAAAAGGCGGCAGCCCTGTTGGAGCACTGGGATACAGAGGAGGTAGAACCCCATGAGTAAGGTGCTGACCTGTGAAAAATTGACAAAAGTATACGGAAAGGAAAAGACCGCGCTGGACGGCATCGATCTGGAGCTGGATTTTGGCCGCATCGTAGGGCTGCTGGGCCCCAACGGCAGCGGCAAGACCACCCTGCTCAAGCTGGCCAATGGTCTGCTGCAGCCCACGGAAGGCCGCATCCGGATCGCGGGCATGGCCCCCGGCCCGGAGACCAAGGAGCTGGTCTCCTACCTGCCGGATGCCGACTGGCTGCCCGACTGGATGCGGGTGGAGGAGCTGGTGGAGATGTTCCGGGATTTTTACGGCACGCCCAGTCAGGCCAAGGCTTACATCGGCTTTGACGCCGACAAGGCCAATGAGATGCTGGCCCGGCTGAACATCGCCCCCAATGCCCGGCTCAAGACCCTTTCCAAGGGCAACAAGGAGAAGGTTCAGCTGGTGCTGGCCATGAGCCGCAACGCCCGTCTCTACCTGCTGGATGAGCCCATCGGCGGCGTGGACCCTGCGGCCCGGGACTACATCCTGAACACCATCATTTCCAACTACAGCAAGGACGCGACGGTTGTCATTTCTACCCACCTCATCGAGGACATTGAGCCGGTGCTGGACGAGGCTGTGTTCCTGAAGGACGGCAAAATCTTCGCCCACCGCGCCGTGGACGACATCCGCGAGACTGAGGGCAAGAGTGTCGATGCGTATTTCCGGGAGGTATTCAAATGCTGAAGCAATTGTTGAAATATGAGTTCAAGGCCACCAAAAGCCTGTACTTCGGGCTGTATCTGGCGCTGGCGCTGCTGAGCGTGGTGCTGGGCGTGACCTTCCGGCAGGAACACGCGCTGGCTCACAGCACAAGCTTCCAGAATCTCGAAGTGATTCTGATGATCGTGTATGTCTCGGTCATCCTTGCCATCGCGGTGCTCTGCTTCGTGAACACCATCCAGCGCTTTTATAAAAATCTGCTGGGACGTGAAGGCTACCTGATGCACACCCTGCCCGTGACCGAGACCCAGCTCATCCTCTCCAAGCTCCTCACCAGCATGGTCTGGGTGCTGTGCAGCGGCCTGGTGGGCATCGTCTGCATCACAGGGATGGTCAGCATCGGTGTGCTGGACGCGGAAGTCCTCGGCACGGAGAACTGGGACCGCTGGATGCAGCTGTGTGGGATGCTGTATGGGGAACTGGGCGCGAAGTTCTGGCTGGTGACGTTCTGGACCATCCTCATCAATCTGGCCCGGCTGGTAAGCCTCATCCTCTGCGTTTACGCTGCCTGTATGATCGCCCATCAATTCCCCAAGCATGTGATGGTGGCCGGAATCCTCGCGTTTATCGGCCTGAACATCGTGGAGACCCAGCTCGATAAGCTGCTGGGCACGAATGATGTGAGTATGATCGTGGATGTCACGTACCGGGTCGTGGATGTGAACGTGACCGGTGTGAGCTATGGAGTGACCCCGATGCGCTGGCTGACGGCGGCACTTGGAACAGACGTTGGCTATCTGTTCTGCTTTGCCGTGACTGCAGCCATTGCGGCGGCATACTTCTTCCTGACCCGGTGGCTGATGAAAAATAAACTGAATCTGGAGTAAACAAAAAGGCGGTGTGCCCGGAGCGGACACACCGTCTTTTGCTGTCTGGAAAAAGGATTACACGCCGGAAGCGCCGTAGTTTGCCAGCACACGGGCAGAAGGATCGTTGACGTTGCAGCCGGGCCATGCCTTGTTCGGCATCCAGAAGCCCACGATGGTGCGGCTCTGGTCGTGGTAGTATTTCTCGAAGATCTCGCGGTAGAACAGGCTCTCCTTGGTAAAGGGCATACAGTGGGCCGAGTAGTTTGCCCGGCGGAGCTGGAACTCCTCATCGGTGTACAGGCTCTCGGCGTACTCCTTGATGTCGTCCACCATGCTGTGGCCCACGGCATGGCGTACTCCTTGATGTCGTCCACCATGCTGTGGCCCACGGCATCGGAGAAGGCGGCCTTTTCGCGCCAGAGGATCTCCGGGGGCAGCCAGTCGCCCTCAAAGGCCTTGCGCAGCAGGTACTTGCCCTTGCCGTAGCTGTTCAGCTTCTTTTCGGGGTCAATGGCCATGACGTAACGCACAAAATCCAGATCGCCAAAGGGCACGCGGGCCTCGATGCTGTTGGCGGAGATGCAGCGGTCGGCCCGGAGGACATCGTACATGTACAGCTCCCGGATGCGCTTCTGGCTCTCCTGCTGGAAGGCATCGGCGGTGGGGGCGTAGTCGGTGTACTTGTAACCGAACAGCTCATCGGAGATCTCGCCGGTCAGCAGCACGCGCACATCGGTCTGCTCGTGGATGGCCTTGCAGAGCAGGTACATGCCCATGCTGGCGCGGATGGTGGTGATATCCCAGGTGCCCAGCAGTCGGATGACCTCCTCCAGGCTCTGGATGACTATGTCCCGGTTGATGATGATCTCATGGTGTTCGCTGCCCAGATAATCGGCGGTCTGGCGGGCATATTTCAGGTCGATGGCATCGGTGTCCATGCCGATGGCAAAGGTGCGGATGGGCTTGCCCAGCTTCTTGGCTGCAATGGAGCAGACCAGCGAGGAATCCAGACCGCCCGAGAGCAGGAAGCCCACAGGGGCATCGGCATCCAGACGCTTTTCCACGCCTGCGATCAGCTTTTCGCGGATGTTCCGCAGGGTGGTCTCCATGTCATCCTCCATGGGGGCGGGCACGTCGGCAATGTCCTCATAGCGGACAAAGCGGCCATCGCAGTAGTAGCTGCCGATGGGGAAGGGGCGGATGTCGTCGCACCAGCCGATCAGGTTCTGCATCTCGGAGGCAAAGGCGATCTGGTGGCTGGACTTGGAATAACCGTAGAACAGCGGACGGATGCCGATGGGGTCGCGGGCTGCGATCAGCCGGTCCTTGCGGGAATCATATAGAATAAGCGCGAACTCGGAGTCCATGTGGCGGAACATATCCAGACCGTACTCGTAATACAGCGGCAGCAGGATCTCGCAGTCGCAGTCGGAGGCAAACTTGTAGCCCCGGCGCTTCAGGATCTCCTTCTCAAAGCGGAAGCCGTAGAGCTCACCGTTGCAGACTACGCAGTCGGCACCGCGGTAGAAGGGCTGCATCCCCTCCGGGGTCAGGCCCATGATGGCAAGGCGGCCAAAGCCCATCAGACCAAAAGGCCCTTCCACCACACGCTGGTCGTCCGGCCCGCGCATCACGGTGCGCAGCAGATACTCCTTGAATTTGGCGGCACTCAGGTCGTGCCCCGTGTAACCCATAACACAACACATATTTCTTACCCCTCTCTCTAAACCTCTCCGTCAATGCTTCGCATTGCCACCTCTCCTGATAGGAGAGGCAGGTTTCCCGGTGACTGAGAGGTTTTTGCAAATAAAAAAATACGGCAGCCTTCATCCCATTGCTAGGACGAATGCTGCCGTATCCGTGGTGCCACCTAAATTACCGGTGCGCGAACACACCAGTCACTTTTGTGTACTCTCCCCGTTGAAAGCACTGCCGCGATAACGAGCGGCTGCCGTCGGCCCCTACTAACTGCCCGAAGCAGGTTCAGGGGGAAGCTCACGGGGGTTCGTTCGGGGCTCATTCTCTGTGCGGCTTCCACCGGCCCGCACTCGCTGCAAAAGAACCTTGAGCACTTACTTTTCCCGATCAACGCTTTTCCTGCCTGCATTGTATCACGGCTCTTTGTCCGTGTCAACACAGTGTTCGCATTTTTGTGAGGTCTGCCCCGGTTGAGGAGGCTTTTGTGCGCAGCTGCGGCACAATCCGTACAAAACGCTGCCCTCGCACTGCAGGGTGAAGCCGTGCTCCGCCATCAGATGGGCACGCACCTCATCCATAAAGTGGCAGTCCAGGTGATAAATGCGCCCGCACTGCACGCACTTCAGGTGCAGGTGCTCGCGGCAGTGGCGGCCCTCGTCCACATACTGGAACACGGCCTTTTCGCCCTTATCGGCCACATATTTCATAATGCGCTGCTCGCCTGCCAGCTTGTCCAGATACCGGTACACCGTGGTGGGATTGGGGCTGGCCCCCTCCGCCTCCAGATGTTCCAGAATGTTGGATGCACTGACCGCGTGCTGGCGGTTGTTGATGAGATAATCCAGGATCAATTGCCGGGTTTTGGTGTTGTACCCCCCGCGACCTGCCATGGTATCAGCCTTCCTTTCTGGGTCAAGTGTACCACAATTTATCCTTCGATGCAAAACAAGAACGAAACACTGGCGACAAGCACAAAAAAACTGTTCAATTTATAGCAAAATAATGCATGACATCTGTTCAAAACGGAAAAGCTCCCAAAGTTTTCAAAAAAGCCTTGTAAACATTGTCCAGATATGTGATAATAATATTAATGATTACTTGGATTATTTAAGGGATACAAGCTGTCCGGCGGGCGACTGATTGCTGCCTGAATGGTCCTGCTTGCGAACTAGGAGATAGAACAATGAAAGAGATGGATTCCCAGTCAAAGACCAGCCTGAAGCTGCAGGCTTACCAGTACCTGAAAACGAAGATTCTGAACTGCGAGTACCGCCCCAACGAATTTCTGAACGAGCAGAAGCTCTGTGCCGAGATGGGCAACATCAGCCGCACCCCCATGCGTGACGCGCTGGGCCGCCTGGAGCAGGAGGGGCTGATCACCATCCTGCCCAAAAAGGGGCTGATGGTCTCCGGCATTACCGAAGAGGACGTGCACAGCATGTTCGAGATGCGCCTGCTGGTGGAGCCTTACGCCCTGCGCACCTACGGCAACCTGATCCCCCGGGAGCAGCTGGAGGCATACACTGAGCTGATGCACCACCCCGAGCGGATCGGTGACTTCTGCAAATCCGACGATGATTTCCATGAGCTGCTGATGAGCAGCCTGCCCAACAAATATCTGCGCTCTGGCTATGACCGCATCACCGGCCTGAACACCCGTTTCCGCATTATGACCGGCAAGGTGAGCATGATCAATCAGGATCAGACCTGTGAGGAGCATCTGGAAATTCTGAATGCCGCCCTGAGCGACAACTGGAACACCGCCGCCGATGCGCTGCAGCATCACCTTGAGCTGGCCCGCGATAAGGCCGAGGGAGTCATCAAGGTCATCCGGCTGTGGTAAATGAAACGATAAAAACGCTGTATCACTCCTTCCGGCATCGCTGATGCGATGCCACCTTCCTCTCAGAGGAAGGCTTTTGCGTTGGCCGCCGCGTTAAGGCTCCCTCCTGGAGGGAGCTGTCGAGCGAATGCGAGACTGAGGGAGTGGGACAGCGTTTTCTTTTGCTGGAAAGTGTAAAAAGTTCATAGAAATCAAAAGAAAAGTACATTGAATATTGTTTAACAATGTGGTATCCTTAACAACAGAGAGAGCCCGCTGGCAGGCGGGCAGAATGATTTTGGAGGAAAATAATTATGGCTGACCGCATTGTTCTGAATACCATTTCCTACCATGGCCACGGTGCCATTGAGAACATCGTTCCCGAGCTGACTGCCCGCGGCTACAAGAAGGCTTTTGTCTGCTCTGACCCCGACCTGATCAAGTTTGGCGTGACCAAGAAAGTCACCGACCTGCTGGATGCTGCAAACTTCGCCTACGCTGTTTACAGCGAGATCAAGCCCAACCCCACCATCGCCAACGTGCAGGACGGCGTGGCAGCCTTCAAGGCTGCTGAGGCAGACTGCATCGTGACCATCGGCGGCGGCTCCTCCATGGATACCGCAAAGGCCATCGGCATCATCATCAACAACCCCGAGTTCGCGGATGTGCGCTCTCTGGAAGGCGTGGCTCCCACCAAGAAGCACGCTGTGTTCACCATTGCCGTGCCCACCACCGCCGGTACTGCGGCCGAGGTCACCATCAACTACGTCATCACCGATGTGGAGAAGAAGCGCAAGTTCGTCTGCGTGGACACCAACGATATCCCCGAGATCGCTGTGGTCGATCCCGATATGATGTCCTCCATGCCCAAGGGCCTGACCGCCGCTACCGGTATGGATGCTCTGACCCACGCCATCGAGGGCTATATCACCAAGGGCCACTGCACCATCTCCGATATGTTCCATCTGGAAGCCATCAAGCTCATCAGCGAGAACCTGCGCGGTGCCGTGCAGAACACCCCGGAGGGCCGCGAGGGCATGGCTCTGGGCCAGTACATTGCCGGTATGGGCTTCTCCAATGTGGGTCTGGGCATCGTCCACTCCATGGCACACGGTCTGTCCGCTCTGTATGATACCCCCCACGGCGTGGCCTGCGCTATCCTGCTGCCGGTGGGTCTGGAGTACAACAAGACCGTTGCCGGGGAGCGCTACCGCGCGGTCGGCAAGGCCATGGGCGTGAAGGGCATCGACGAGATGAACGATGCCGAGGCCGCCGATGCCACCATCGCCGCTGTCAAGCAGCTGAGCGCAGATGTGGGCATCCCCGCAAACCTGCAGGGCATCCTGAAGGAGGAGGACATCCACTTCCTGGCTAAGTCTGCTTTTGCAGATGCCTGCTGCCCCGGCAACCCCCGCGATACCAGCGTGGAGGAGATCGAGGCACTGTATAAGAGCCAGCTGTAATTCGTAAACTGAACAAAGAGGGTCGGGAACGCCGCTTCCCGGCCCCTTTTTGTTCCGGGAAAGGAGCACTATGAACCTGAATTTCTATACTCTTTGTGTAATTTATCTGGTATATTCTTTTTTAGGCTGGGTAGGCGAGACCGTTGTTGCAACTGCAAAGGGCCGCCGGTTCACCAACCGCGGCGTAGCCTCCGGCCCCTTCTGCTTTGTGTACGGCACGGCAGGGGTGCTCATCACCATCGGCCTGAACGACCAGCGCGCCAGCCTGGCGGCACTGTTCTTCGGCAGCATGATCTATGCCACGGTGGTGGAGTGGCTGACCGCCAAACTGCTGGAACGGATCCACCACCGCCGCTGGTGGGACTACTCCGATAAAAAGTTCAATCTGGACGGCTATGTCTGCCTGCAATACTCCCTGCTGTGGGGTCTGCTGGGCATGGCGGCAGTCCGCTGGGGCAACGACCTGCTGTTCCGGCTCTGCGCCCACCTGCCGCCGCTGCTGTTCCACGCTGTGGTATGGGTTGGCATGGCGCTGGCCGTCCTTGACCAGATCTCTGCCATGGTGGCGGTCAGCCGGTATGCGAACCGCCACCCACGGCTCGAGCAGCTGAATCGGGAGCTGGGCAGGGGCTCGGAGAGGCTGCGGCAGAAAATTACCGCCAGCGTGGAAAAGCGGATCCAGCGGGCGTACCCTGCTGCGGCCCGTCCGGAGCCCACCACCAATGCCGAAAAGCAGCTCTCCCTTGCCGACCTGCTCTGGCTCTTTGTCATCGGGGCTTTCCTCGGAGATGTGGTGGAGACCATCTTCTGCCGCATCACCGCCGGGGTCTGGATGAGCCGTTCCAGCCTGGTCTGGGGCCCGTTCAGCGTGGTGTGGGGGCTGGCGCTGGTGCTGGCCGCCATCCTGCTGCGGGGCGGCGAACAGAAGAGCGAGAGCCGTATCTTCTGGTTCGGTGTGATCCTGGGCGGTGCGTATGAGTATGTGTGCAGCGCTGTGACAGAGCTGCTGTTCGGCACCGTGTTCTGGGATTACAGCGGCTTCAAGTTCAATCTGGGCGGGCGCATCAACCTGCTGTACTGCTTCTTCTGGGGCATTGCGGCCGTGACCTGGATCCGCTATGGCTACCCGCTGGTGGCAAAGGGGATGAAGGCGGTCAAGCGCAGGATCCGCCCCTGGATGACCGCTCTGCTGGCCGTGTTCATGGCCGTGAACCTTGTGACCAGTGCGTTGGCGCTGGCCCGCTACGATGCCCGCACCAGCGGCGCGGCTCCGGCCAATGCGGTGGATGTGCTGCTGGATGAGCATTTTGACAATGCCCGGATGGAGCGCATCTACCCCAACGCCAAAAAGGTGGAGAAGGCTGGGTAAAAATGCACGATTTTGCTTGCGTTTTGCAGGGAAAACAGGTATAATACTTTTTGGATTAAAAAGGAGAGATTTTATATGCTGATCCCTGTATTATTGTTTATCGTGGGCCTGCTCTGCCTCATCAAGGGCGGCGACTGGTTCGTGGACGGTGCAACCGGCATCGCCCGCCGCTTCAAGGTGCCGGAGCTGCTCATCGGTGCCACGGTGGTGTCCATCGGCACCACTCTGCCTGAGGTCATGGTCTCCACCACCTCGGCCATGACCGGCCACGGCGAGATCGCCTATGGCAACGCCATTGGCTCGGTCATCTGCAACGCGGCCCTGATCGCGGCCATCACCATTGCGGTCCGCCCGGGCAAGGTGGACCCCAAGAGCCTGCGGGTGCCGGTGCTGTTCTTCTTTGTGGCAGCGGCCCTGTATGCGGGCGTGGCCTACACCACCGGCTACTTCAGCCGCCCCATCGGCATTGTGCTGCTGGCAATGTTCGTGGCGTACATGGTCTGCAATGTGCTGGCTATGAAAAACGCCCCCGCCCCGGAAGATGATGAGGACGAGCCGGAAAAGGAAATGTCCTTTGCCAAGGAGATCGGCCTGCTCATCCTCGGCGCAGCCCTGATCGCTGTGGGCGCAAACCTGCTGGTGGACAACGGCACCCTGATTGCGCAGGCGCTGGGCGTGCCGGAATCCGTCATCGCCCTGACCTTTGTGGCGCTGGGCACCTCTCTGCCTGAGCTGGTCACGGCGATCACCTCGCTGGCAAAGGGCCACGGTTCCCTCTCGCTGGGCAATGTCATTGGTGCCAACGTGTTCAATCTGGTGCTGGTCAGCGGCATGTCCATCACGGTGTCGCCTTTCAGCATCCCGCAGAACTCCACCATCATGGGCATCAATTCCTCTCTGGTCATGGATCTGCCCGTGATGTTCGTGGTCATGCTCCTCCTGACTGTGCCCGCTCTGCTTAAGGGCAGGCTCTCCCGCTGGCAGGGCGTGCTGCTGCTCTGCATCTATGCAGCCTTCTGCGCCGTCCAGTTTGCAATGTAAGCCTCTGCGCCGGAGACCCGGCCCGGCTCCACGCCGGAGCGGGCGCTTTGGGGCAGAAAATCGTTTTGAGAAAGGCATCCTCGTTTGCGGGGATGCCTTTTTTTGTCCCCACAGCAGGGTCTGACCGGAAGAGGCGCTTTCTTAAGAAATCCTTAGAAAAATTTCATGGAAAATGCAGGAAACTGCTGTTATACTAGAACCGAGAACGACAAAAAGGGGAGAAGACCATGGCAGAGCAGACCATTCTGATCGCGGAGGACGATCCGGATATCCGGGACGGTGTGCTGGATGATGTGACCAACCTCATCAGCACCGCAGCCAGCTCCACCACGAACACCGGCTCTGGCTCGTCCACCTCCAACACCACCAGTTCCAGCACCTCTGACCTTGTGGCCGGTGCGGTGGAAAGCGTGATGCCCTCCACCAGCACCCTGCTGTATGGTTTGGTCGATGGCAGCATTGGCAGCACCCTGTGGGAGAGCGTGACCAGCAGCACCGCCAGCCTGGCAAGCTATCTGCTCAAGATCGGTGCCAACAGTACCACGGGCGTGGTCAGCTCGGTGCTGGATTACCTGAGCAGCGGCGCAAACTATGTCTGCTATGTCAACGGTGAGCAAACTACCTATAAGACCAGCGTGAAGTATCCCGTGCTGGCGGGCGGCATCTCGGTGCGCAAGACTGCTTCCGGCAGTGTGGGCACCATGGCCCAGCTGCTCCCGGTCACGGTGGATCAGCTGGGGGCCGCCTCCGTGCGGAGCGGCTCCACCCGTTATGAGACTGCCGATGACATGCAGGTGTATCTGTGGTACAAGGGCAAGTATTACGCCACCACCCTTTCCCAGATCAACGCCGAGGATTACAGCCTCATCGGCTGGTACGATGCCCACGGCAGCGCGGCGGGTGGAAAGATCCGCGTTCTTGTGGCCGTGAAAAAAGACTGACCGCGTCTCCGGCAGGCTGTGAAATGGGACGAAATCCGGTCATAAAAAGGCAGTTAGGCGACATTTTTCACGATTTATCCATTGAAATTCTCCCCCGGGGATGATATGATAGACCTGTTCCTGCGCGGCAAAAGTCCGGGAACGAAATCTGAAGTGGGAGAATTTTGTACCAGATGCAGAAAAAGAAGCTTTATCAGCTGGCTGCGGCCATCGTTTTTGTGGTGGCCGTGGCAGCTGCTTTGATCCTGACAGGGATGCGGAAAAGCACCCCTGTGTCCGAGGCGCAGGTCAGCTCTGTGCCGTCCTCCGCTCTGCCCGGCGGGGAAGCTGAGGGGCCCTCCAGCGCCGCAGCCTCCAGCGAGAGCGCCGTCAGCAGTGAGGTGACGGAAGAATCCCCGGTTTCGTCCTTTTTGGAACAGCTGGAAGAGGAACTTGGCATTTCCTCTTCGGAGACAGCTTCGTCCAGTGAAGCCTCCTCTGCCGCCAGCGCAGGCAAGGCGGACAGCGTGAGCTCCGCAGTGTCCGGTTCCAGTGCCGCACACTCGGTGCCTGCGTCCTCTGCGGCTTCCGGCAGCCATGCGGCCAGCAGTCAGGCCCCCGGCAGCAGCCATGCCTCCAGCAGCTCCGCTGCTTCGGAGAATGAGGTGGATGCCAAGATCGACAGCTACATCCGCCAGCTGCAGAACCTGAAGAGGCAGACGGAATCCAAGCTCTACGGCGTGATCTACGAGGCCTACAATGAGTATATCTCCCACCCGGTGGAGGAGCGCAATCTGGGGATGAAGGTCTCCATCGTGGTGTCCAAAACCGCCAAGCTGACCAGTGTTCAGGGCGAGTGTGACAAGGAGTTCAACGCCATCCTGAAAGAGCTGCGCCAGTACCTGCGGGACAATGGCCGTGACCAGAGCGTTGCGGATCAGGCAGAGCAGGAGTACAAAAAGATGAAGTCCGACCTGACCAGTGAGCTGACCGGCATTGTCTATAACAGTGCGGTGGGCAGCGGTGATGGCGGCAAATGGATCCAGGAACACATTGAGCATAAGCGCTGAAATAGATAAGAGCCGTGCAGTTCAAACGCTGCACGGCTCTGCTTTTTATGTTACTGCACACGCTTTAACGCTGTGTTGATGAGATCGGCAAACTGCTCCAGACGCTCCCGGAGCTGGACAATGGAATCGATGTCGCTGTCGGAAATGACACTGACGGGAGCCGAAAGGCTGTTGACACCGGCTTCCAGCGTGCCGCTCAGGGCTGCGTTGACACCGTGGGCGGGAATCTCCACATGCACATCCACGGGGATGGTGTCATCGAAGAGCAGGGACTTCAGCGGCAGGCCCACCACAAGGACAGCAGCGTCCTCCCCCTCAGACGGGAACTGATAGTAGGTGTAGTCCTTCTTGGCATAATCGGGGTGGACGATGCACTGGCGGCTGAGGGTCATGGTATAGCCGGACATCTCCTGCATGGCCACCTGCGTGTTGGGTACGCCAAGGACCTTTGCCAGCTGGGACTGCGTGATGTAGTTGGGCAGAGACCACTCCGGCAGGAACGCACCCACCAGCGGCGCGCTGTCCACGATGGAATCCCGCAGGGTGCGGTAGAGCCGCCCGGCATCGAAGTAGGTATCGTTGGCATCGATATAGAGGTCGGTGAAAAAGTCGGTGCCGCCGGTCTCCGCGCGGGTAAGCCCGCCGGAGGGGTACAGGTACAATTGCAGCTGCCCCGGCGAATACAGCCCGGCCACATCGCCGGAAGTTGCACCCACCTGTTTCAGAATATTGTACAGGGCCGGGGTACTGGCACTGTCCTGTGCGGTGATGTTATAGCTGAGCTCAAAGGCCGCCCCCTTTTGTAAGGCACGGACTTTGCTGTTGACCAGACTGAAAAGGACCAGCACAGCCACCAGACACACCGCCAGAATGCAGGCCACCACCGTGACCACGGCGCGGGAACGCTTTTTGGAAGATTTCATGGCAGAACCTCCTGTTCTCTTTATAAGGAATACGATCCAGAGCTTAAAAATCGTTCAAGATGGCTCTGATTTTTTTATAATTTATTTGCAGGCCGCCACAAAGGCATCAAAGATCCCCTGCATGGCGGGGTCGGCAGCGCTGAGCCATTCAGGGTGCCACTGCACGCCCAGGCAGAACTTCGCGTCCGGTTTCTCAATGCCCTCTACGATGCCGTCCTCGCTCAGGGCCGACAGCACAAGGCCGGGGGCGACCTTGTCCACCGCCTGATGGTGCTGGCTGTTGACCAGAACGGTATCATGCCCCAGAATGCGAGAGAGCAGGGTATCCCGCCGCACGGTGACGGTGTGGATCTTGCCCCAATGGTCGTTGTGGGGGACGTGCTCAAAGGGTTTGATGTCCTGATACAGATCGCCGCCCAGCGCAACATTCATCAGCTGGATGCCTCGGCAGATGGCCAGCACCGGCTTGTCGGCGGCAAGGAAGGCGCGCAGCAGCAGCGGTTCGGCGGTATCCCGCAGAACGTTGGGCTCGCCGCAGGCGGGGATGCGCTCCTGCCCGTAGAATTTTGGGTCGATGTCGCCGCCGCCCGGCAGCAGCAGGCCGTCACAGGCCAGTGCATCCTGCACGGCCTTTTCGGGGTCGTCCAGCTCGATCCAGCGCATCTCTGCCCCGGCCCGGGCAAGGCTTTCGGGATATTTTGCGTGGGCCTCTGCCAGCAGCTGGTTCGGCACCATGCGCGGCATTGCAATCGTAATAGCAGCAGACATTGTAGAAACTCCTTTTTACGTCAACAGAAAAACCCCGGAACATTCGTTCCGGGGTTTCTGGCGGAAAGATGGGGATTCGAACCCCAGAACGCTTTTGACACGTTACACGATTTCCAGTCGTGCGCCTTAGACCAACTCAGCCATCTTTCCACATCTTCAGTTTTCAGCGTTTCGGGCCGTGGCCCTCAGCGCTCCACTATAATACCTGAAAGGATGACTTTTGTCAAGGATTTTTTTGAAAAAATTTGAAAAATCTAAAAATCAACGGTTCTGCGCCATACGTTTTTTCGTTTAAAAAAGCAGAACCTGATAATCCCCTTGACGAACCCATAAAAACGGACTATGATGTGGGCAGAGAACGGTTGGAATTTGCAGGTTCCGCTCGAAAAAGAGAGCCTGAACAGGAGGATGCGATATGAATTACGCTGATGTTTTGAACAATGCCCGCCAGTGCATCGGGCAGTACTGCAAGGCCTGCCCCGTGTGCAACGGTGTGGCCTGCAAAAACCAGATCCCCGGCCCCGGTGCCAAGGGCGTGGGCGATACGGCCATCCGCAATTATAATAAGTGGGCGGAGATCCGGGTGAACATGGACACCCTGTGCGAGAACGGCACCCCCGACACCGGTGTGGAACTGTTTGGCAAAACCTTCAAGTATCCCTTCTTTGCAGGCCCTGTGGGTGCGGTGAACCTCCACTATTCCGACACCTACACCGATATGACCTACAATGACGTGCTGGTGCGCGCCTGTGCCGAAAACGGCATTGCCGCCTTTACGGGTGACGGCACCAACCCCGACGTGATGACTATGGCCACCAAGGCCATTGGTGCAGCAGGCGGCTGCGGCGTGCCCACCATCAAGCCCTGGAACATCGACACTGTCAAGGCCAAGATGGAGCAGGCCAAGGCCAGCGGCTGCTTTGCCGTGGCCATGGACGTGGATGCCGCCGGTCTGCCCTTCCTGAAGAATATGACCCCGCCCGCCGGCAGCAAGAGTGTCGCCGAGCTGGCCGAGATCGTCAAGCTGGCCGAGCGCCCCTTCATCGTCAAGGGTGTGATGACCGTCAAGGGTGCCCTCAAGGCCAAGGAGGCCGGTGCTGCTGCCATCGTGGTCTCCAACCACGGCGGCCGTGTGCTGGATCAGTGCCCCGCCACCGCCGAGGTCCTGCCGGAGATCGCTGAGGCCCTCAAGGGCAGCGGTGTGAAGATTCTGGTGGATGGCGGCATCCGCTCCGGCGTGGATGTGTTCAAGGCGTTGGCTCTGGGTGCTGACGCTGTGCTCATCTGCCGCCCCTTTGTCACCGCAGTCTATGGCGGCGGCGAGGAAGGCGTGAAGTGCTACATCGACAAGATCGCCGCCGAGCTGGCCGATACCATGCAGATGTGCGGCGCGCACTCTCTGGCCGAGATCACCCGGGATATGGTGAGGATCTGATGAACTAGCATAAGAAAAGCGGCATCTTTCCGTTTGCACGGAGAGGTGCCGCTTTTTGCTGCATATCAAGAAATTACTTCAACGTTCCATCCAGCACCTGCTGGTAATACCAGGGCTTCGGAGCGCGGAAGACTTTGCCGGAAAGGTCGACGAAGTCGGGGGAGGTGAAGCGGGGGAGGACCAGCTCCCAGGCGCAGAGAGCCTGATACTTGAGCTTGAGTTCCCGGTTGGCGGTGTTGTTGCCGTACTTGCTGTCGCCCAGGATGGGGCAGCCGATGCTTGCCATGTGGGCACGGATCTGGTGGGTGCGGCCGGTGATGAGCCGGACCTTGAGCAGGGCCAGACGGCCGGAGACGGCAACGGTCTCGTACTGGGTCTCCACGTCCTTGGCACCGGGCTGCTTGTCGGGCACGATCTTCACGATGCCGCGGTCTGCATCCTTGAGCAGGTAGCCGCCCAGGGTGCCGTCCGGCGGGGTGGGGCGGCCAAAGGTGACGCAGAGGTAGGTCTTTTTGACCTCGCGGTTCTTGATGACCTCAAGGAACAGCTGCTCGGCCTCGGGGGTCTTGGCAATGAGGACCAAGCCGCTGGTGCCGGTGTCCAGCCGGTGGCAGAGGGTCGGGGTGTACAGATCGTTCTCCTTGTACTCGCCCTGCTGGTTGAGGTAGAGCAGAGCACGGTTGAGCAGGGTGTCGTCCTCGGGGCCGTCCACGGCAAGGCCAGCAGGCTTGTTCACCACCAGGATCTGCGGGCAGTCGTAGATGACCTGTGCCGGGCCGCGGGCGTTCTTCCACGCCGGGCCTTCCACCCGCTTGCCGGCATCCAGCACCTCGTCCAGAATGAACAGCTTGATCTCGTCGCCCGCCATCACGCGGGTGGAAAGGGGCTGCTTTTTGCCGTTCAGCTTGATCTTGTTCTCCCGCAGAGCCTTGTTCAGGCGGCCCGGGTTCAGTGCCGGGAACTGCTGCATCAGATAGTTGTCGAGCCGGGTGGGGGCCAGACATTTTACTTTTAAGATTTTCACGGAAATTTTCCTCTCTATCTTGAAATAGAATGTGTCTTTGAATCGTTTTTATTGTAGCGGAACGGAAACGTTCCGTCAAGCAAGAGAAAGAAGGTTTTCGTATGAGATGGAACCATAAAATAGGAACATTTACGGTGCTTTTGGCGCTTGGGATCACCATGGCGGGCTGTGGGGCCTCCAGTTCCACGGCGGGAAGCACAGCGGCTTCCACGCCAAGCACGACCTCTTCGGAGGCGCAGGAGGCGCAAAAAACGGAAGTACAGCCCATGCAAGGCGTTTTACTGAGCGACCCCCTTTCGGATGGCACCTATCACATCAGCTTTGAAAGCGATAAAGTATGGGTCGGTGAACGCAAGAATACCATCAACGACGCGGTCGTATACGACTATGACCGGTACACAGCCCCAGAGATAGAAGCATTGAGCGAAGGCGATACCATTGTAACACATCTAAACGGGACAGAGGAAACTACAGCCCTGACCGTGGAGAGCATCGAGCGGGAAAACAACTATGTGACCATCAACGGCGGAATAGAAGAAGGCGGCATCGACTTATGCAAAGAGGAGGACCATTACCGGACTCTGACATGGGATGATTTTCCCGCTTATTATGAAGTTGGTGTGGTGAAGCAGCTTGTTATGGCAGACGATATCGAACTATCGGACGGCGCAGCAGACTTTGGAGCCGACCCAGTGATGGTCAAGGGAGACCGGGCGGTTTGCGATGCAATGAGCAGCGAAGAAGATGTTTATGGGTGGAATGCGGGAAACACGACCGTGACCATCCAAAACGGCGAGATGACCCATGTAGACCGCATCTGGGTGCCGTAAAATTTGTGGAAAACCCGTTGACAAACGCAGAGCCCATGCTATAATTTAAGTGTACGCAAGGGGCGAATATGCGCCTTTGCGGCAAAACGTGAATTATGACAGATGGCAATGATGGGGTCAGAAATGCACACCGCCGCCCAGAGAGAGCGCTCCCAGCTGCAAGGCGCTCCGGCAGGTCTCGTTTCGTGCCGCCCCGGAGCTTCCGGCGAAACAAGTCGGACGCAGCGCAGCGTTACCGCGCCGAAAGCGGCAGGGGACAAGCAGTTTTATCCTTTGCAATTTGGGTGGTACCACGGAGCAGTTTTACACAGCCTCGTCCCTTTTGGGATGGGGCTGTTTTTGTTTTTGCGCCTGCCCGCCCCTCTGCCATAACATCATAAAAACTGACGTGCAAACGCCAAGGACAATTGAGGAGAGAAAACCTATGCAATGGACCGGTTTGAATGAACTGCGTGAAAAGTACCTGAGCTTCTTTGAGAGCAAGGGCCACCTGCGTCTGGACAGCTTCCCGCTGGTGCCGAAGAACGACCCCAGCCTGCTGCTGATCAACAGCGGCATGGCCCCCATGAAAAAGTGGTTCCTGGCGCAGGAAGAGCCTCCCCGCCATCGTGTGACCACCTGCCAGAAGTGCATCCGTACTCCGGATATCGAGCGCGTGGGCATCACCGCCCGCCACGGCACCTTCTTTGAGATGCTGGGCAACTTCTCCTTCCAGGACTACTTCAAGGAAGAGGTCATTCCCTGGGCATGGGAGTTCCTGACCAGCGACGAGTGGATGGCTATCCCCAAGGATAAGCTGCACATCTCCGTCTACGAAGAGGACGACGAGGCTTACGATATCTGGACCAAGAAGGTGGGCATTGCTCCGGATCACATGGTGCGTCTGGGCAAGGAGGACAACTTCTGGGAGCACGGCTCCGGTCCCTGCGGCCCCTGCTCTGAGATCTACTTTGACCGCGGCCCCGAGTACGGCTGCGGCAAGCCGACCTGCGGCGTGGGCTGTGACTGCGACCGCTATATGGAGATCTGGAACCTGGTGTTCAGCCAGTTTGATGCCGACGGCAAGGGCCACTACGAGCGTCTGGCACGCCCCAACATCGATACTGGCATGGGCCTGGAGCGTCTGGCCTGCGTGATGCAGGGCGTGGGCAACCTGTTTGAGGTCGATACCGTTCAGAGCGTGCTGCACCATGTGGAGCACATTGCCGGTAAGACCTACGGTGAGAACGCCAAGGATGACATCTCCATCCGTGTCATCACCGACCACATCCGCAGCTGCACCTTCATGGTGTCTGACGGCATCCTGCCCTCCAACGAGGGCCGCGGCTACGTTCTGCGCCGTCTGCTCCGCCGCGCTGCCCGCCATGGCCGGATGCTGGGCATCTCCCGCCCCTTCCTGGTGGAACTGGTGGAGACGGTCATCCAGTCCAGCGAGAGCGCTTACCCCGAGCTGCGTGAGCACGATGCCTATATCAAGAAGGTCATCGGCACCGAGGAGGCAAACTTTGCCCGCACCATCGATGCCGGTATGAACATCCTGAACAACATGATCGACGGCCTGGAAAAGGCACACCAGCACCTGCTCAAGGGTCTGGACGTGTTCAAGCTGAACGATACCTTCGGCTTCCCCCTCGACCTGACCAAGGAGATCGCTGCCGAGCAGGGCATTGAGATCGACGAGGACGGCTTCCATGCTGAGATGAAGAAGCAGAAGGAGCGCGCCCGTGCCGAGCGCCTGAAGAAGAACATCTCCGGCTGGAGCGAGGACCTGTTCGGCGGCCTGACCGTTGAGCCCACTGTCTTTACCGGCTATGAGACCCTGAACGACACCGGCGTTGTGGTTGCCCTGAGCGACGAGGAGAACCTGACCGATGCCATTGCCACCGATGAGGAGGCAAAGGACGGCGTGCTGGTGGTTCTGGACAAGACCCCGTTCTACGCTGAGATGGGCGGTCAGGTGGCGGACAACGGCCTGCTGACCGGCCCCGAGTGCAGCCTGCGTGTGCTGGACGTGAAAAAGACCCCCAAGGGCTACTACGTCCACACCTGCGTGCTGGAGAGCGGCATCGTCAAGGTGGGCGACCACCTGAACGCTCAGGTGGACAAGGAATACCGGATGTCCGTCTGCCGCAATCACACCGCGACCCACCTGCTGCAGGCTGCCCTGCGCGAGGTGCTGGGCGACCATGTGCATCAGGCAGGCTCCTATCAGGACGCTTCCATCACCCACTTCGACTTTACCCACTTCAGCGCCGTCACGCCTGAGGAGCTGGCCCGGGTGCAGAAGATCGTGAACGATAAGATCTTCGACTCCATGAACGTTACCGTGCAGGAGATGCCGGTGGAAGAGGCCAAGAAGCTGGGCGCAATGGCTCTGTTTGGCGAAAAGTACGGCAAGGTGGTCCGCGTGGTGGATATCGAGGGCTGGTCTACCGAGTTCTGCGGCGGCACCCACGTCAAGAACACCGCCCAGATCGGCGGCTTCAAGATCGTCAGCGAGAGCTCTGTGGCTGCAGGCATCCGCCGCATCGAGGCTGTTACCGGCCGCAACCTGCTGATTCGTGCAAACCTGCAGGAGGCTATGCTGCATGATGTGGCAAACACCCTGAAGGCCAACAACGTCACCTCTCTGCCTGTTCGTGCTGAGGCTGTGATGGCTGAGAACAAGGCCATGAGCCGCGAGCTGGAGGAGCTGAAGGCTAAGATCGCCGCCTCCAAGGTGGACAGCCTGTTTGACAACGCCGAGGAAGCAGACGGCGTGAAGATCGCCTCTGCCTACTTCACCGGCACCACCGGCGAAACCCTGCGCGGCATGTGCGACAGCATCCGCGACAAGGCTGTGAACCCCGTGGTGGCTGTTCTGGTGGGCAAGGCTGAGGATAAGATCACCATGGCCGTTACCGTGAATAAGCTGGCACAGGAAAAGGGCCTCAAGGCTGGCGTGCTGGTCAAGGAGATCAGCGCCATTGCAGGCGGCAAGGGCGGCGGCAAGCCCGACTTTGCAATGGCCGGCCTGAAGGACGAGACCAAGATCGACGAGGCTCTGGCCGCTGTCAAGGGCATCGTTGAGAAGCAGCTGGGCTGAGTGAAAGGAGCAATTCCCATGGAAGATTGTCTGTTTTGCATGATCGCCGAGGGCAAGATCCCCTCTAAAAAGCTGTATGAGGACGATCAGGTCGTGGCGTTTTACGATATCAACCCTCAGGCCAAGGTGCACTTTCTTGTTGTGCCCAAAAAGCACATCCAGAGTGCCGCTGCCCTGACGGAGGAGGACGGTGCCCTGCTGGGCCATATCTTTGCCGTGATCGCCAAGCTGGCCAAGGAAGTCGGCCTGGACAACGGCTACCGCGTGATCTCCAATGTCGGCGAGGATGCCGGCCAGACCGTGAAGCACCTGCATTTCCATGTGCTGGGCGGCGAGAAGCTGCCTGTCTGAGCCGCGCGTAAAAATAACGGATCGAACAAAAGGAAGGGAATTGTTATGGCAAAGACCTATACCCTGAATGTTGCGGGCCTGACCCGTGAACTGACCATCTGCAAGGTGAACGACCACATGGACATTGCGGCCTTCATCATGCTGGGCGATGCAGAGCTGACCGTGGTTGCTGCCACCGAGCTGCTGAAAAAGTGCCCCGAGTTTGATATCCTGCTGACCGCTGAGGCCAAGGGCATCCCTCTGGCACACGAGATGAGCCGCCAGAGCGGCAAGCCCTACATCTGCGCACGCAAGGGCGAAAAGCTCTATATGGCCGACCCTGTCGTGGTGGAGGATCAGTCCATCACCACCGCAGGCAAGCAGAAGCTGGTTATCGACCGCAAGGAGCTGGACAAGATGAGCGGCAAGCGTGTGCTTGTGGTGGATGATGTCATCTCCACCGGCGGCTCCCTGAAGGCGCTGGACGCACTGGCAGAAAAGACCCAGTGCACCATCGTGGGCCAGGCCGCTGTTCTGGCCGAGGGCGATGCAGCCGAGCGCAAGGATATCATTTTCCTTGAGCCGCTGCCCCTGTTCTTCCACTAAGTAAGATGCGCCGCCCGCTCTGTGTTTTCTGCGCAGGAACGCTGGGGCTGGAGTTGGTGTGCGCCTTTTTGCCGCAAACGGGACGTTTTGTGCCGTTTGCGGCATTTTTTATTGCCGGTCTGCTGTGGGCGCTGGCGGGCCGTTTGCGCAAAAGTCCGGCCTGGGGCTATGGCATCTGCCTGATCCTGGGGGCCGCGCTGGGCCTTGTGCTGACCGGCTCCACGCAGGCAAAATGGGAAAAGCTCCAGAACGCTTACGATGGCCGCAGTGTCCTGCTGGAGGCGGAGGTGGAGAGCACAACCTCTTCCTATTTCCCCGGCAGGGTGTGGGCGGTCCTGCAGGTGAAAATGGTGGACCGGGAGGCGGCCTCCCTCCGGGTGGAGTGCACCAGCCTGCCCGCCTGCAGCCCCGGCGACCGGGTCAAGGGCCGCTTTGCGCTGGAATTGTCCGATGACACCGCCCGCCTGAATGCCCTGGCCGATGGCATTGCCCTGAACGCTGCTTATGAGAAAGGCTTTGCGCTGCTGGGGCAGAGCACCTCCTTCCGTGCCCGGACGGCCCGGCTCCAGAAGCGGCTGAGCGCCGCCCTGCGGCAGGGGATGGCCTCCGGCCCGGCGGGCGTGCTGGCCGCCATGGTTACAGGCGACCGCACCCATCTCTCGAAGGAGCTGCGCACAGCCTACCGGGGCGCGGGGCTTTCCCATGTGCTGGTGGTCAGCGGAATGCACGTTTCGATCCTGTGCGGCGATGTGCTGGGCAGGCTGCTGCCCAGCCGCAAAAAGCGACTGCGCGGCTATACCGGCCGCCGGGTCAGGGCGCTGTTCAGTGCGGTGCTGGCATTGCTGCTGGTGGGAGTGACGGGCTTTACGCCCTCTGTTCTGCGCGCGGCGGGGGCCGTCTGGCTCAGTGCGCTGGGGGTCTGGGTCTACGGCCCGCCGGATGCCCTGACCTCGCTGGGCGTAGCCGGTGTTCTGATGACGGCGGGCAACAGCTGCGCCGTCTGTGACGTGGGCTTTCAGCTCTCCTTTGCGGCGGTGGTGGGCACCCTGGCCGGTGGGGCCGTGGTGCGCCGCAGTCAGGAAGCCTGGGAAAAACAGCAGGCAAAGAAAAAGCACCCCCGCCTCCGGTTCTGGAAGCGGAAAGCGCTTGGACTTGCGGGAAGTCTGTGGGAAACGGTCTGCATCTCGGCCTGCGCCTCCATGGCCACCTTCCCGGTGCTGGTGCTGCGGGGGATGAGCACCAGCCTGTACGCGCTGGTGTCCGGCGCGGCGGTGCTCTGGCTGGTGGAACCCATCCTACTCACCGGTCTGGGGGCGGCCCTGCTGGGGCTGGTGCCTGCATTGGCCCCGGCCCAGCGGGTGTGCTCGTGCTGCGCGGAATTACTGGCAGAGGTGCTGGACCGCTGGGCGCTCTGGGTGTCCGGCTGGCCCGGGGCACAGATCTGGTTCGACACCGCCTATGCCGCTTTGGTCTGCCTGCTGCTGGCCGGGCTCTGCTGGCTGGCGTTCCATAACAGGGTGCGTCTGCGGGTGGCCCTGCCTGCCCTTCTGCTGACGGCGGGGCTTGCTGTTTTCACCGGCAATGCCCTGAACCGGGATGTTGTCCGGGTGGAGCTGGTGGGCAGCCGGAATGCCCCGGCGGTGGTCATCAGCCGGAACGAGAGCGCCGTCATCCTCTTCCGCGGCGGCGACGTGACCCGGTGCGCCGTGGAGACCACGCTGGAACGCCGGAATATCCGGACCGTGGAGTGCCTGATCGACCTGCGGCTCAGGCCCCGGAGCGCCCAGCGGATGGGGGCGGAACAGCGCATTGCCGTTGACCGGATGGCGCTCTATGCCACCCGCCGTGTCCGCTGCGGCCCGGCAGAGGTGGAGGTGCTCCGCACCCGGAACGGCTGTGTGGCCCGCATCCAGGCCGCCGGGCAGACCTTTGTTACCCTGAGCGGCAGTGCTGCGCTTGCGGCCCCTGTGCAGGCGGATACCCTGCTGGCCTCGCCTGCCCGGCCGGACTGCGTGAAGTATGATGCGATCCTGAGCCTGAGCAGCGATTATCGGTGGATGCCGGAGGCTCTTTCTTCGGGGCAGCTCTGCCACAGTTTTTCAAGGGCAGAGTAGGCTTTGAGAGAAAAAATTGGCTTTTTGTCAGGAGCTGTTATATAATAGGAGATATCAAAGTAAAATCCGGAAAGGAATCAAGAAATTTATGGGCATCGTAGTCATCGGCGCAGTGTTTGTGGACATCAAGGGATATCCGCTTTCTACCTATATCCCCGGCGGGCGCAACGCAGGCAGAATGGAGCAGGTCCACGGCGGCGTGAGCCGCAACGTGGCAGAGGATATCGCCAACGTGGAGCTCCGGCCCACCTTCGTGAGCCTTGTCGATGACAGCGGCATGGGTCAGGATGTCATTGACAAGCTGGAGAACCACAAGGTCAACACCCGGTTCATCAAAAAGGTACCGGACGGCATGGGCACCTGGCTGGCCATCTTTGACAACAGGGGTGATGTGACTGCCGCCATCTCCAAGCGGCCGGATACCACGCCGCTCATCGGCTTGCTGGCCGAGCAGGGGGATGAGATCTTTGCCGACTGCGACAGCATCGCGCTGGAGCTGGACCTTGAAAAGGAGACGGTCAAGCAGACCCTGAAATACGCCAAAAAGTACGGCAAAAAAGTGTATGCGGCCGTTTCCAACATGAGCATCGCCATGGAGCGCCGGGACTTTTTGCAGCAGATCGATTGCTTTGTCTGCAACCAGCAGGAGGCTGGGCTGCTCTTCTCGGACAATTACGACCATCTCGAGCCTGAGGAGATGTGCAGGGTGCTGGCGGGCAATGTGCACAGCGCCAACATCCCCTGCATGGTGGTGACCATGGGCAGCAAGGGGGCTGTGTTCGCCCGCGCCAACGGCGAGTGCGGCATCGTGCCCGCCAAAAAGGTGGATGTCATCGATACCACCGGCGCGGGGGATGCCTTCTTTGCCGGAACCGTCATCGGCCTGACCTACGGCAAGACTCTGGCTGAATCCTGCGAGATCGGCAGCCGCCTGGCCGCTTCGGTCATCTGCATCACAGAAAATGTCTGCCCCCGCTTCCGCCCCCTTGAGTTCGGGCTGGATATCCCGGTGGTGGATTGAGAGAACAAGTAAAAAGGGACGGCGTGGAGCACACGCCGTCCCTTTTGTGGTGTCAGGAAAATGGATGATCTTCAGCTTTGCTGTTCCAGTGTCTGGATCGCATCCGGAGATCAGATCGTGAAATGTGAGGATGAGAAACATTGACGCTGCGGTAAAATGGCGGGTCAGAACGTCTCCACCTTTTCCTGCGCGCGGTACTGCAATGCTTCCAGCAGGGCCTCTTCATCCAGCAGCTGTTTGCCTGCCAGGTCAGCCACGGTGCGGGCCACCCGGAGGATGCGGTCATGGGCGCGGGCGGAAAGGCCCAGTGTGTCGTAGGAGGCGCGGAGGAGCCGCTCGGCGGCGGGGGTCATCCGGCAGACACGCCGCACCTGCCCGGCTGTGAGCTGGGCATTGCAGCGCACGCCCTCATATCCGGGGGCGGCATAGCGCTTGGCCTGCACGGCCCGGGCGGCAAGCACCTGCTTGCGCAGGTCTGCACTGCTCTCGGCGGGGGTGCTGGTGTGAAGCTCGTCAAAGGCAACGGGGTCCATCTCCACACAGAGGTCGATGCGGTCCAGCAGGGGGCCGGATACCCGGCTGCGGTACTGCCGCACCGCACTGGGCGAACAGGTGCAGGGACGGGTGGGGTGGCCGTAGTAGCCGCACTTGCAGGGGTTCATGGCGGCCACCAGCTGGAACCGGCTGGGGTAGGTGGCACTGCCTGCCGCACGGCTCACGGTGATCTGGCCGTCCTCCAGCGGCTGGCGCAGAACTTCCAGACTGTCCCGGGAAAACTCCGGCAGCTCGTCCAGAAACAGCACGCCGCAGTCGGCAAGGCTGCACTCGCCGGGCCGGAAGGTGGTGCCGCCGCCCGCCAGCGCCGCCGCGCTGGCCGAGTGGTGCGGGCTGCGGAAGGGCCGGGCAGAGATCAGGCCCCGCCCCTTGGGCAGCTGGCCCGCAATGGAATAGATCTTGGTGGTCTCCACAGCTTCCTCCCGGGTCAGGGGCGGCAGGATGCCGGGCAGGCGCTTGGCCAGCATGGATTTGCCGGTGCCGGGCGCGCCGATGAGCAGTACGTTGTGCCCACCGGCTGCTGCCAGCACCATGGCCCGGCGGGCCAGCGGCTGGCCCATCACGTCCGCAAAATCCGGGGCGGCATTCCAGCCGGAAGCGGGGTCAAAGGGGATGGGGGCGGCAGGGGAAAGGGGCACAAGGCCCCGCAGCGCATCCACGACCTCCCGGGCTGTGCGGGCGGGATAGACCTGCATCGCGTCGCCGCCCGCCTCGGCGGCTTCGGCGGCGTTTTCGGCGGGCACATACAGGCTGCGGATGCCGTCTGCTGCCGCCGCCAGCGCCATGGGCAGTACGCCAGAAACCGGGCGCAGGCTGCCGTCCAGTGCCAGCTCCCCCAGAAAGGCCGCGTCGGCAGGCGGTTCTTCCATCTGGCCGGAGGATGCCAGCACCGCCAGCAGCAGGGGCAGGTCATACACCGGGCCGCTCTTGCGGATGTCCGCCGGGGCAAGGTTGACCGTGATGTGGCGGTCGGGCCATTTGTAGCCCAGATTCTTCATGGCAGAGCGGACACGGTCGCCGCTTTCCCGCACGGCGGAATCCGGCAGGCCCACCAGCGAAAAGGCAGGCAGGCCGCCGGAGACATCGGCTTCCACGGCCACGGCAAAGCCGTTCAGGCCGTTCAGACCATAGCTTTTCAGAACGGAATACATGGGGGCCTCCTCACGCCGCATCTGCGGCCCGACGGGAAAATGACCGGGAAAATGTCCGGCCTCGGCAAAATATTCTATTGTTCCAATTATAGTGTCGGGCAGGGGGCTTGTCAATGCGCGGGCACTGCCGCAGGCCCTGCAGACAGCCCGAAAGCCCCAAATGATGGAAAAGGCTGAACTCTTTGTGGCATTTGTATGATTTGCGGAGCAAAAATTCTTACATAATATGGAATTGACACAGTGCCGGGGAAAGGTTTATAGTATAAATAGGTTTGGAAAAACTATCCCTGTGCGAAATACGAATTAAAGGTAAGGTGTGCAATATGTATCTGGATGAGTATAAGCGCTGGCTGGCAGCGGATCTGGAGGACGCGGATCTGAAACCGGAGCTGAGCAGGATCGAGGGTAATGACGAGGAAATCAAGGACCGCTTTGCCGTGGCCCTGAAGTTTGGCACCGCCGGTCTGCGCGGTGTGCTGGGTGCCGGTACCAACCGCATGAACATCTATGTTGTCCGTCAGGCTACCCAGGGTCTGGCAAACTGGGTCAAGACCCAGGGTGGCAGCCAGACTGTCGCCATCAGCTACGACAGCCGCCTGAAGAGCGATGTCTTTGCCAAGACTGCCGCCGGTGTTCTGGCCGCCAACGGCATCAAGGTGCGCATCTATGATGCCCTGATGCCCGTGCCTGCCCTGAGCTTTGCCACCCGCTACTACGAGTGCAATGCCGGTATCATGGTCACCGCTTCCCACAACCCCGCCAAGTACAACGGCTACAAGGCCTACGGCCCGGATGGCTGCCAGATGACCGATGATGCCGCCGCCATCGTCTATGATGAGATCCAGAAGACCGATGTTCTGACCGGCGCAAAGTACATCTCCTTTGCCGAGGGCGTGGAGCAGGGCCTGATCCGCTTTGTGGGCGATGACTGCAAAAAGGCCCTGTACGATGCCATCGAGGCACGTCAGGTGCGCCCCGGCCTGTGCCGGACTGCCGGCCTGAAGCTGGTGTACAGCCCCCTGAACGGTTCCGGTCTGGTGCCCGTGACCCATGTGCTGAACGATATGGGCATCACCGATATCACCATCGTGCCTGAGCAGGAGTACCCCAACGGCTACTTTACCACCTGCTCCTACCCCAACCCTGAGATCTTTGAGGCCCTGAAGCTGGGTCTGGAGCTGGCCACCAAGACCGGTGCTGACCTGATGCTGGCCACCGACCCCGATGCAGACCGCGTGGGCATTGCCATGAAGTGTCCGGACGGCAGCTATGAGCTGGTCTCCGGCAATGAAATGGGCGTTCTGCTGCTGGATTACATCTGCGCCGGACGCATTGAAAAGGGCACCATGCCCGCAAACCCCGTGGCGGTCAAGTCCATCGTTTCCACCCCGCTGGCCGACGCTGTGGCAAAGCACTACGGCGTGGAGATGCGCAACGTTCTGACCGGCTTCAAGTGGATCGGCGATCAGATCGCCAATCTGGAAGCTGCCGGTGAAGTGGACCGCTTCATCTTCGGCTTTGAGGAGAGCTATGGCTACCTGGCAGGCCCTTATGTCCGCGATAAGGATGCCGTCATCGGCTCCATGCTGATCTGCGAGATGGCCGCTTACTACCGCAGCATCGGTTCCTCCATCAAGCAGCGTCTGGAAGAGATCTACGCACAGTACGGCCGCTACCTGAACAAGGTGGACAGCTTTGAGTTCCCCGGCCTGACCGGCATGGAGAAGATGGCTTCCATCATGCAGAAGCTGCGTGACGAGCCCCTGACCGAGATCGGCGGCCACAAGGTCGTCAAGGTCACGGACTACAAGAAGCCCGAGGAGACCGGCCTGCCCGCCGCCAATGTCCTGATCTACACGCTGGAAAATGGCGCGACCGTTGTGGTGCGCCCCTCCGGCACCGAGCCCAAGATCAAGACCTACTTCACCACCCTGGGCAAGACCCTGGAGGAAGCACAGGCACAGAAGGACGCTCTGGCTGCCGCCATTGAGCCCATCCTGAAATAATCTCCCCCAAGAAGCGTTTTTGCCCCTCTGCCCTGCCGCAGAGGGGCGTTTTTGCTGTATAAAATCGGTTGCAGTTTGCCGGGCGATACGGTATAATAAAACATGGTTTATTCTATCTGTGCCCCGGGTGGTATTTCCCGGGAGAATAAGAGCAGGGCAGGTGCAGAAATTGGAAAAGAAAGTATCAGCCGTTCTGGTGGCGGCAGGGTCTTCCACCCGCATGGGGTTTGACAAGCTCAGCTTTGATCTGGGCGGGGAGACCGTGGTGCAGCGGAGCATCCGCGCCTTTGCGGAGTGTCCGCTGGTCAGCGAGATCGTTCTGGTGGCCGGGAAGAACCGGGCATTTCTGGAACAGCAGGCTGCGGCCTGCACAAAGCCGGTGCAGGTGGTGCAGGGCGGCGCGACCCGCGCCGAGAGCGCGAAGAACGGCGTACTGGCCGCCCACGGAGAGCTGGTGGCTGTCCACGATGCCGCCCGTCCCTTTGTCAGTCAGGCTGTCATCACGGCGGCGCTGGAGGCAGCCGCTGCCTGCGGTGCTGCCGCCCCCGCCGTGCCGGTAAAGGATACCGTCAAGCGGGCTGTGCGGGGCGACGGCAAGACCGTGCCGGAGCATTGCATGGTCACTGATACCCCTGACCGCAGCACCCTGTATGCGGTGCAGACCCCCCAGTGCTTCGACCGTGCGGCGTATCTGGCCGCGCTGGACGAGCTGGATGCGGAAAAAGCCCGCCTGGTCACCGATGACTGCAGCCTGTTTGAACTGACCGGCCGCCCGGTGCAGCTGACCCAGGGGGATTACGCCAATCTGAAGATCACAACGCGGGAGGATCTGCCCCGCGCCGAACAGAAAGAAGGAAATGATATGCGCATTGGTCATGGTTATGATGTTCACCGTCTGGTCGAGGACCGCAAGCTGATCCTGGGCGGTGTGGAGGTGCCTTTTGAAAAGGGTCTGCTGGGCCACTCGGATGCCGATGTGCTGGCCCACGCCGTGATGGACGCTGTGCTGGGTGCCGCCGCGCTGGGCGACATCGGCAAGCACTTCCCGGATACCGACCCCGCCTACGCCGGTGCCGACAGCCTGCAGCTGGCGCAGCATGTGGCACGCATCATGCGGGAGAAGGGCTGGAAGATCGTGAACATCGATTCCACCCTGCTCTGCCAGAAGCCCAAGCTGGCCCCCTACATCCCCGCCATGCGGGAAAATCTGGCCGCAGCCTTCGGGATGCCGGTGGATGCTGTGAGCGTCAAGGCCACCACCGAGGAGCATCTGGGCTTTACCGGCGAGGGCCTGGGCATTGCCGCCCATGCTGTCGCCTTGATCGAGAAGCTGTAACGGGAGAGACACTCTGATGACTCTGAATTCGATCATCGCCAATTTCCAAACCTTCAAGCTGGCCGATCTGCTGGATATCGTCATCATTGCTTTCCTGATCTACCAGCTGCTGGGCATCATCAACCGCACCCGCGCCGGGCAGCTGGCCAAGGGCGCACTGCTGGTGCTGGCGGTCTATCTGGTGGCCAACGTGCTGAACATGCGCACCGTCACCTGGCTGCTGAACTCGCTGCTGCAGGTCGGCCTGCTGACGCTGGTGGTCCTGTTCCAGCCGGAGATCCGCCGCGCATTGGAGCGGATGGGCCAGACCGACCAGTGGGCGGGCAAGCTCTTCAACATCAAGGGACGCTATAACGACCCCAGCTTCAAGGGGGCCTGGCGCAGCGCCATCATTGCCATCTGCGATGCCGCCGAGCGCTTTTCCGAGACCAAGACCGGTGCCCTGATCGTGCTGGAGCGCAACACCAACCTCTCTGAGATCGTGCGCACCGGCACGCCTGTGAACAGTGCCGTCAATCTGGAGGTGCTGGGCACCATCTTCTATGAGGGTACCCCCCTGCACGACGGTGCCGCCATCATTGAGAATGGCCGCATCAAGGCGGCGGGCTGTGTGCTGCCCCTGTCCAACAACCTGGATCTGGGCAAGGATATGGGCACCCGCCACCGCGCCTGCCTGGGCATTGCGGAGAATTCGGATGCCATTGCCGTTGTGGTCAGTGAGGAGACCGGCATCATCTCCATGGCAAAGAACGGTGTGCTGATCCGCCACTTTGACCGCCAGACCCTGTACACCCGGCTGGTGGATGAGATGATCCCCAAGGAGACCGCCAGCGAAAAGGCAGCTGCCGACGGCTGGCGCGGCAAGGTCAAGAGCCTGCTGAACTGGATGAACCAGAAAGAGGAGGATGAGCAGCAGTGAGCAGCAATCGTACCAACGGCACAAAGCCTGCCATCCAGCACACCAAGAGCATTCTGGACGACCGCCGCATCCGGCTGCTGCTGGCCATCGTGGGTGCCATTGTGGCATGGATGGTGGTCACCATCGTCGTCCAGCCCGGCACCACCCGCACCATCAACAACGTGCCGGTGGATTTCACCTATGATTCCGCCGCGTACACCTCCCGGGGCCTGAGCATCGTCAGCGCGCCGGAAAAGTATGTCAGCCTGAAGCTCTCGGGCGATGGCTACACCATCGGCAGCCTGACTTCCTCTGATTTCGTGGTCTACCCGGACTGGTCCGGCGTGCGGGACAGCGGCGAAAAGACCCTGCATCTGCAGGTGCGGGGCGTGAATACCCTGCTCAATGGCGTGTCCGTTTCCATTGAGGGCGGCGACAACAGCGTGGACGTGGTGTTTGATGTGGTGGAGGAGAAAACGGTGCCCATCACCGTGACCACCAACTACCTGACCATTGCGGACGGCTATATCCTCTATGACACCGAGCTCTCCAAGGAGACGGTGACCCTCTCCGGCCCCAGCACCGAGATCGATAAGGTGGAGACCTGCACCGCCGAGGTGACCCACAAGGGGGAGCTCACCGATTCTGTCACGCTGGACACCGCCCTGCGCTTTTATACCAAGAGCGGCAGTGAGGTCAAGTTTGAATACACGAATCTGGAGGAGTCCAGCGTGGAGGTCACGCTGGAGGTCTACAAGATGGCCACCCTGCCCGTGTCGGTCAGCTTTATCAACGCGCCCCGGAATTTTGATCCCTCGGTGCTGGTCTACTCCCTGAGCAAGCAGACCCTGAATGTCGCCGGGCCCGAGAGCCAGATCGAAAAGCTCTCCACCCTGTCTGTTGGCACCATCGATCTTTCCACCTTTGCGCCGAACAAGGTGTATGAGCTGCCCATCGAGCTGCCGGGCAACATCCGCCTGCTGGACAACATTTCCAGCATCACGGTCAGCTTCGACAGCTCCAGGCTCGAGACCAAGACCATGAACCTGCCCGCCAGCTGCGTGCAGGTGGTCAATCTGCCCTCCACCTATACCCTGACCGTGCAGACCGAGCGGCTGATGAATGTGACCCTCTGCGGCCCGGCGGGTCTGCTGGATACGCTGGTGCCCGAGCAGGTGGTCATTGAGATCGATGCGGATGATTTCTATGTGGCCGCAGGGCAGCAGAACATTGCCTGCCGCCTGTACGTGCCCTCCAATGGCAGAATCTTTGCGCTGGGGAGCTATGTTATCCAGTGCAAGATAGAAAGTAACTGAGCTGGCTCACCCTCTCAGTCTCGCTTCGCTCGCCAGCTCTCCCGAAGGGAGAGCCCTTGGCATAAAGATGAAGTTTGCAAATATTGCCAAGGCCTCCCACTTTGGGGGAGGTGGCATTGCGTTAGCAATGACGGAGAGGGTGAGGAGGCTGAAAATAGAAAGCGAAACTTGATAGATGATATTAGTGCGTGATATCCGCCTGCCGCTCTCCGCCGGGGAGCCGCAGGCATTCGAGAAAGCGCTGCATCTGGCGCGCATCCCCCGCAGCAAGGCGGCCCATCTGGGCGTGGCCAGGCTGTCGGTGGATGCCCGTCACGGGCAGCCAAAGCTGGTGTATACCATAGCGGTAACGCTCAAGGACGAGGGTGAGGAATCTGCGTATGCAGGGGCCTCGCCCTGCGTTGCTATCCGCGGCAAAACGGATCTCAGCGTTCAGAACGGCACCCAGCGCCTGCCCCACCGGCCTGTGGTCTGCGGGCTGGGCCCGGCGGGCCTGTTTGCGGCGCTGTTGCTGGCCCGGCAGGGCTATAAGCCCATCGTGCTGGAGCGCGGCCCCGCGCTGGACGAGCGTGTGAAGGCGGTGGAGCACTTCTCTGCCACCGGTGAGCTGGACCCCAACGCCAACATCCAGTTTGGCGAGGGCGGCGCGGGTACCTTTTCGGACGGCAAGCTGACCACCCGCATCGGGGATGAGCTCTGCGGCTTTGTCACCGAGGTGTTTCTGCAGCACGGTGCTCCGGCGGAGATCGCCTGGAAGCAGAAGCCCCATGTGGGCACCGACTTGCTCCGGGGCGTTATCACCTCCATCCGCAGGGAGATCGAGGCTCTGGGCGGCGAGGTGCACTTCAACACGGCCCTCACCGGTTTTGAGCAGAAGAACGGACGGCTGACCGGCATCTTTACCACCGGCGGGACCTTCCCCTGTGAAGCGCTGGTGTTTGCCGTGGGCCACTCGGCCCGGGATACCTTCGGGATGCTGATGGACAGCGGTTTTGTGCTGGAGTGCAAGCCCTTCAGCGTGGGCTTCCGGGCAGAGCACTTGCAGAGTGAGATCGAGAAGAGCCTGTACCACGAGGCTGCCGGGCATCCGGCCCTGCCGCGCGGGGAGTATCAGCTCTCCCAGCATGTGGGAGACCGGTGCGTGTACACCTTCTGCATGTGCCCCGGCGGTCAGGTGGTGGCTTCGGCCAGTGAGACCGGCCATGTGGTCACCAACGGCATGAGCTACCACGCCCGGGACGGCAAAAATGCCAACGCGGCGGTGGTGGTCAGCGTGGGAGCTGAGGATTTTGCGGGCGACCCGCGCAGGGCCATCGCTTTCCAGCGGGAGCTGGAGGCCAAAGCCTACGCTGCAGGCTGCCGGGGCGGGGCGTATGCGGCTCCGGCTGAGAACGTGCAGAGCTTTCTGGAGGGCAAAGGCCAGCTGAACATCGGCCGGGTGGAGCCTACCTATGACCGGGGCGTTGTGGCTGCGGATCTGGGAGCTTTGCTGCCCGGGGAGCTGGCCGATACCCTGCGGGCGGGCCTGCGCGCCTACGAGCGCAAGATTGCGGGCTACACCGCACCGGAAGCCATCCTCACGGGCCTTGAGACCCGCACCAGCAGCCCCGTGCGGCTGAAACGGGAGGAGACCTTGGAATCGGCCCAGCTGGCGGGGTTGTACCCCTGCGGCGAGGGGGCCGGATATGCGGGCGGCATTATGAGCGCCGCCGTGGACGGCCTGCGGGTCGCCCGTGCGATCATCGGCCGGTATGCACCGGCAGAAGGGTGAGAAATATTGATGAATCATCGTGAAAACGATACAACACAAGAAAACGAGGGAAAACAGGTGCAGCAGGAGCTGGAAGAGCAGCTGCGCGCCTTTGGCGACACCATGTCCGATGCCTTTGCCCATGGCTTTGAGGGTCGGGGCATGGACATCGGCGACCGGGCCTTTGATGTGGGCAAGGCCGCTGTTCATGCGGCCAATTACGGCATCTCGGAGGCGGGCAAGGCCATGCGGCAGGCCCGGGACAGCTACTACCAGAGCCAGCGGCAGGCCCATGCCAACGGCGGCACGGCAGAGCAGTACGCCGGGATGCCCCAGTGGGCCAGAAATTTCTTTGCATCGCGCCCGGAGCTGACCCCGGTGGAAAAGCTGCGGAAATGCGCCAAGGAGCGTTACAGCTCGGGCGTGGCTCTGCTGGCCGTGGGCATCATCTTTGCGGTGCTTTTCGGGCTGGGCGCAGTGGGCTGCCTCATCGGGCTGGGCATTATTTCACCGGCTGCTTTGGGCGACGTTGTGGTGTCGACTGCTGAGGGCGGCGGCATCCTGATGACGGGCACGGACTACGCTATGAACACCGTCTACAACGTGCTTGGCATCGTCAGCAGCGTGCTGGGCCTTGCCACGGCGGGCTTTGGCTGGATGGCGGCCTGCGGCGTTTCCCAGAGGGAAGCGGGCAGGCAGATGGGCCAGCTGGCCGACCTTGCCGACAGCATGGACAGCGGCAAGGGCCTGCCGGTGGAGATGCTGGCCGACTTGACCCACCAGAAAAAGAAAAAAACGCTCAAGCGGCTGAAAAAAAGCATCCGCAAGGGCTGGCTGAATGCATGGCTGGATGAGAAAACGGAGACTGTGTACCTGACGGCGGAGGATTACCGCGCCGCGCAGGAGGCCCTCGCCGCAGAGCACGCCCGCCCGGCTCCGCAGCCGGAGCAGGAGGCCGCGCCGGAAACGCCCCTCAACCTCGAAACGGCCCGCCGCTTTGCCAAGGTGCTGGAGCAGGAGCAGCAGCTCATGCAGGACGCGCAGGGCCGGGAAGAGCTGGAAACGATGCAAAAGACCACCACCGCCATCTGCGAGTGGCTGGAAGCGCACCCGGAAAGCCTGCCCAAGGCCCGCCGCTTTGCGGAATACTATATCCCCACCACCCTCAAGCTGCTGCACACCTACAACGATGTGCAGGGCCAGCAGGGCGAAAATGCAGAGACCATCCGCCGGGACATCGCGGGCATCCTGCACACCCTGAATCAGGCGTACAGCAACCTGTATGATAACCTGCTTTCTGACGTTGCCATGGATGTTTCCAGCGAGATCGCCGCGCTGCAGGGAATGCTGGCCAATGACGGCCTGACCGGGGAGGGATTGTTATGACGACCTACCGGGCCTGGAACCTGAAGCCGCTGGACCGCTCTGCCCTGAAGGAGCTGACCGCGGCCATTGCCCAGCAGAGCACTGAGGAGCTGGAAAACCGCGCCATGGAAACGATGGATGGGGAGCCGTGGAGCGAGGAAAAATATCAGATGACGCTGGCCGCCCAGCAGAAGGAGGTGGGCCTGCTGGCAGGCATTCTGGCCGCACGCGGCATCACCGACCCCGCCGAGGCCCTGACCCTGCTGTCGGGCGAGGAAGAACTGACCGACCCCATGCTCCTGACCGACATGGACAAGGCCTGTGCCCGTATCCTCGATGCCATCGACCGGGAAGAGACCATTGTTGTCTTTGGCGACTACGATGTGGACGGCGTGACCGCCACCGCCCTGCTCTACCAGCACCTCAAGGGGATGGGAGCCAACGTCAAGTGCATGCTGCCCAGCCGTGAAGGCGATGGCTACGGCCTTTCCAAAAATGCCATCCAGTCCATCCACGATAAGGGCTGCCAGCTCATCGTGACGGTGGACAACGGCATCTCCGCGCTGGAGGAAGCCGAGTATGCGGCTTCACTGGGGGTGGACCTGATCGTCACCGATCACCATCTGCCCCATGATACTCTGCCTAAGGCCGTTGCCGTGGTGGACCCCCGCCGCGCCGATGATACCAGCCCCTTCAAGGGCTTGTGCGGCGCAGGTGTGGCTTTCAAGCTCTGTGCCGCGCTGGACGGCTGTCCGCCCGAGGAGATGCTGGACTACTGCGGCGACCTTGCCGCCGTGGGCACCGTGGCGGACGTGATGCCCCTGACCGGCGAGAACCGCACCCTGGTCAAGGCGGGCCTGCACCTGCTGCAGCACTCCGACCGGCCCGGCCTTCTGGCCCTGCTGGATGAGGTGGGGCTGGGCGGCAAGCCCGTGACCGCCGAGAATGTCAGCTATGCCATTGCCCCCCGCATCAACGCGGCGGGCCGGATGGACAGCGCTGTGACCGCCCTGCAGCTGGTGCTGTGTGAGGATGAGGAACGCGCTGCCGAGCTGGCACATAAACTGAACGAGATCAACGCCGCCCGGCAGGAGACCGAGGGCGAGATCGCCAAGGCCGCGCAGGCCCAGCTGGAGGCCGAGCCCGCCATTCTGGAGGACCGGGTCATCCTGATCTGGGGCCGGGACTGGCACCCCGGTGTCATTGGCATCGTGGCATCCCGGCTGGTGGAAAAGACCGGCCGCCCCGTCATCGTGGTGTCCATTGATGAGCACGGCGAGGGCAAGGGCAGCGGCCGCAGTGTGCAGGGCTTCAACCTGCACGCCTGCATTGCCTCCTGTGAGGATCTTCTCCTCCGCTTCGGCGGCCACGCCATGGCGGCGGGCCTTTCGGTACGGGAGGAGAATTTGCCGGAGCTGCGCCGCCGCCTGAACGAGTGGGCCGCCCGGGAGTGCCCGGTGCTGGTGACCCCGCCGCTGGAATGCGACCTGTCCATCCATCTCGACCGCATCACGGTGGAATCCGTCCGGCGGCTGGACCAGCTGGCTCCCTACGGTGCCGAGAACCCCGCCCCGGTGTTCCTGCTGGAAAAGGCCGTGGTGGAGGGAGTCTACCCTGTCTCGGAGGGGCGGCACTGCCGCCTGCGCCTGCGGCAGGGCAATGCCTGCATCTATGCGGTCTGGTTCGGGATGCACCCGGAGCAGCTGCCCTATGCCACCGGCGATGTGGTGGACGCGGCCCTGAGCCTCTCGGTTTACGAGGCTGCCCGGGGCGCGCAGCTTTCGGGACGCATTCTGGAGCTGCACCCGGCGGGCTTTGGCAACGCCGCCGCTCAGCAGTCCGCGCTGGTGCAGGCTTTGCGCCGCGGCAGCCCGCTGACTGCCCAGCAGCGCGCCCTGATCGCACCGGAGCGCAGTGATATCATTACCGTTTACCGGGAACTGCAGGCCCGGCGCTGGCACGCCGAGGATATGCAGCCCCTGTTTGCAAAGCTGGGGGAGGAGCACACCGGCAAAACGCTGGTGGCCCTGACGGCCCTGGAACAGGTGGGCCTGATCGCCGCCGTGGAGCGCGGCGGGGCAAAGTTCTGGGAGCTGGTTCCCACGGCAGGCAAGAAGAACCTGGCCGATGCCCCCATCCTGAAATGTCTGGAGGAATAAAAATATGCCAGAGGGAAAGAAACCGGCGGAGGATCTTTACTCCGCAAAAACGCATCTGCATCAGCCGGTGCCGGAGGTGTCTACCGTGAACGCTACGGCCCTGCCGGCCGATGCGCCCGAGGGTGCTCTGCCCAGCGAGGTGCGGCCTGAGATCGTTACCTGGGAGAAGCTCTGCGAGGCCATCAAGGCCAGCGGCAAGGCCTACAACATGGAGATGATCACCAAGGCCTACGACCTTGCCAACAAGGCGCACAACGGGGTCTGCCGCCGCAGCGGCGAGCCCTACATCTGCCACCCGCTGGCCGTGGCCCGCCTGGTGCTGGATCTGGGCATGGATTCGGAGAGCATTGCCGCCGCCCTGCTCCATGACGTGGTGGAGGATACCCCCACCACGCTGGAGGACCTGACCGCCGCCTTTGGCGAGGAAGTGGCCCTGCTGGTGGACGGCGTGACCAAGCTGACCAAGATCCAGTTCTCCAACATCGAGGAGCTGCAGGCCGAGAACCTGCGCAAGATGCTGCTGGCCATGAGCCGGGATGTCCGCGTGATGATCATCAAGCTCTGCGACCGGCTCCACAATATGCGCACCGGCGATGCCTGGCCTGAGCAGAAGCGCCGCGACAAGGCCCGTGAGACGATGGAGGTCTATGCCCCCATCGCCAACCGTCTGGGCATCCTGAACGTCAAGGAGGAGCTGGAGGACCGCAGCCTGCACTACCTTGACCCTGTGGGCTACGAGGAGATCAGCAAGATGCTGAGCGAGCGTGCAGGGGAGGAGTTCCTTGCCAGAGTGTCCGGTGTCATCGAGCAGCGGCTGAAGGAGAGCGGCATCGAGGGTGCCACCATCAAGCGCCGGGTCAAGAGCATCTACGGCATCTACCGCAAGACCATCATGCAGAACAAGTCCTTCGATGAGATCTACGATATCTATGCCGTCCGTGTCATTCTGGATACGCTGGCCGAGTGTTACAGCACCCTGGGCCTCATCCACGATATGTACCACCCGCTGCCCAACCGCTTCAAGGATTATATCTCCACCCCCAAGCCCAACGGCTACCAGAGCCTGCACACCACCGTCATCGGCCACGAGGGCATCCCCTTTGAAGTGCAGATCCGCACCCGCAAGATGGATGAACAGGCAGAGTACGGCGTTGCCGCCCACTGGAAGTACAAGGAAGGGCTGGATGGACACGATAAGCTGGACGAGCGCCTGGCCTGGGTCAGCCAGCTGCTGGAAAACCAGCGCGTCAGCGAGGACTCCGGCAACCTGCTCCATGACCTGAAGAGCGACCTGCTGCCCGAGGAGGTCTTTGCCTTTACCCCCAAGGGCGATGTCATCAACCTGCCCACGGGTGCCACCTGCATCGACTTTGCCTATGCCATCCACTCCGCCGTCGGCAACCGGATGGTGGGCTGCAAGGTCAACAACCGGATGGTGCCCATTGACCACGTTGTTTCCACCGGCGAGATCATTGAAGTCATCCTCGGCCCGGCGGACAAGGGCCCCAGCCGCGACTGGTTGAAGATCGTGCGTACCAGCGAGGCCAAGAGCAAAATCCGCAACTGGTTCAAGAAGATGCGCCGGGAGGAGAATATCCAGGAGGGCCGCGACACGCTGGCCCGGGAGCTGCGCCGGGAGATGATCTTCATCCCCGACGACGAGCTGGATGAATTTATTGGCAGCTGCTGCCGCCGCCTGCGCCAGAACAACGCCGAGGAGCTGTATGCCGCCATCGGCTACGGCGGCATCACCGTTGCCAACTGCCTGCCCAAGCTGAAGGAAGAGTGGCAGAAGCGGAAGAGCGAGGAGGGCAAGAACGAGCAGTTGGCCAAGGTGGATCTGAGCAGGGTCCACGCCACCGACGGTGTGGTGGTGGAGGGCTTCGACAACACCCCCATCAAGTTTGCCAAGTGCTGCAGCCCGCTGCCCGGCGACCCCATCGTGGGCTTTATCACCCGCGGTTTTGGCGTGTCCATCCACAAGCAGAGCTGTGTCAATGCCATCTCCAGCATGAAGGACCCCACCAACGCCCCCCGCTGGGTCAAGGCTTACTGGGCCGACAGCGTCAAGGACAGCTACAAGGCCGGCCTTGAGATCGTGGCGCTGGACCGCAACGAGCTGCTGCGGGATGTGCTGAGCGCTCTGGCCGATATCCGGGTGCCCATCTACACCATGAACGCCCGTCAGGTGGAAAACAACTGCGCCGTGGTCAGCCTGACCATCGGCATCAACAATACCGAGCACCTGAACCGTGTGGTGGCGCGTCTGTCCAAGGTCAAGGATGTGCTCAAAGTGACAAGGAGTTAAACCATGCGTGCAGTCATTCAGGCAGTGTCCTCCGCTTCTGTCCGGGTCAACGGCGGGGAGCCACGCTCCATCGGCCCCGGCCTGGTCATCCTGCTGGGTGTCCGGGATACCGATACGCTGGACATCGTGCCCAAGCTGGCGGATAAGTGTGCGGGCCTGCGCATCTTCAAGGACGAAAACGACAAGCTGAACCTCAGTGCAAAGGACCTGGGCTATTCGGCACTGGTGGTCAGCCAGTTCACGCTTTACGGCGACACGAAAAAGGGCTACCGCCCCAGCTTTATCAAAGCGGCCCGGGCCCCGCTTGCGGTGGATGCCTACGAGCTGTTCCTTGCCGAGATGAACCGGCAGGGCCTCAGGGACGTGCAGCACGGCGAGTTCGGCGCGGATATGCAGGTGTCTCTGGTGAACGAGGGGCCCTGCACCATTGTCATCGACACGGACGAGTGGGCGCACCACTCGTAACGGCCCGCCCCCGGCAAAGCCGGAACATCTGAACAGTTAGAAGGATATAGGATATGAAAGCATTTCATCTTCTCGGCGCTGCGCCGCTTTATACCAACAGCTTTGTCCTGATCTCCGATGCGGGCCATGCAGTGGTCATTGACCCTGCCGCCGAAGTGCAGGAGTACGATAAAATTTTTAAAGAGAACAACGCAACGCTCACCACCATCCTCTGTACCCACGGCCACTATGACCATGTGGGCAGTGCGGGGGTGCTGAGCCGGGAGTGGAAGGCCAGGATCTACTGTGAGCCTGCCGACTGCAGGGGCAGCCAGCTCTTTCCCCTGAAAAGCGCGGACAGCGGCTATCAGGAGGGGGAAAAGCTCACCGTGGATGAGCTGACCTTTACCGTCTGGCACACCCCCGGCCATACCGAGGGCGGTGTGGTGCTGCTGTGCGGGGACTATCTCTTTGTGGGCGATACCGTGTTCCAGGGCAGCATTGGCCGCACCGATCTGGAGGGCGGCAGTATGCAGAAAATGGATGCCAGCCTGCGCAAGCTGGCGGGCCTGCCCATCCCCAAAGAGACCCAGCTGCTGCCCGGCCACGGGGATTTTTCTACCCTTGGCGAGGAACTGGCGAACAATTTCTATATCCGCAGCGCCCTGCGCGGCGGGAATGCGGATTTTTAAGGATAAAGAGAGAAAAACATGAAGATTTATATTACCGGCCTGCCCTCCGGCTACGAGGTGGAGCATCTGGTGCGCCTGTTTTACCCCATGGCTCCGCTCACCCTTACCCCGCCGGAAGAGGGCGAGGACTGTGTCTGGGCCGAGAAAAAAGAGGATAGTCTGTACGCCATGGTGCGGGAGCAGGGCCAGAGCAGGGATGCGGCGGCTCCATTGCCCCGCCCCGTGGAAGCAGGCGGCGAGACGGTGGAGTTCACCCTTGCCAGCCTGACCTATGACCTGCTGCGGAGCTGGACCGGCATCCGCCCGCCCTGGGGCAAGATGACCGGCGTGCGCCCGGTGCGGCTCATCCACGACAAGCGGGCCGCGGGCTGGACCAAAGCCGACATCGACCGGTTCTTTCTGGAGCGTTTTGACTGCTCCCGGCAGAAGTACGACATGGCCAAGGCCATCGCCGACCTGCAGGAGCCCATCCTGAAGCTGGGCAGCGCCCCAAAAACGTACAGCCTGTATCTCGGCATCCCGTTCTGCCCCTCCCGGTGCAGCTACTGCAGCTTTGTCAGCTGCAACCTTGACCGGGACCGCAAGCTGGTGCAGCCCTATGTGGACTGCCTGTGCAGAGAGGTGGAGGCCATCCGGGAGCAGGCCGACAAGGCAGGACTGAAGCTGTGCAGCATCTATATCGGCGGCGGCACCCCCACCAGCCTGTCCGCTGACCAGCTCCGCCAGCTCATGGGTACGGTGCGGGAAAACTTCGACCTTTCCAAGGTGATGGAGTACACGGTGGAGGCGGGCCGCCCCGACTGCACCGATGCCGAAAAGCTGGCTGTCATCAAAGAGTATGGTGCCACCCGCATTTCCATCAACCCCCAGACCTTCTCGGACGAGGTGCTGGCGGGCATTGGCCGCAGGCACTCGGCGCAGGATATTCTGGACTGCTATGCCGATGCCCGGAGGGCGGGCCATGAGGACATCAACATGGACCTCATCGCGGGCCTGCCCGGCGATACGGTCGCGGGCTTTGAGCACAGCCTGCGGCAGGCCATCGCGCTGGACCCTGAGAACATCACCGTTCACACCCTGACCCTCAAGCGGGCCTCCCGCATCGTCATCGAGGACCAGAAGGAGAACGACTACGCAGACGTGGCGGCCATGCTGGAAAAATGCCAGCTGCTGGCCGATGCAGGATATCGCCCCTATTACCTCTACCGCCAAAAGAACACCCTGCAGAATCTGGAAAATGTGGGCTGGTGCAAGCCGGGCCACGAGGGGTACTATAATATCTATATCATGGAGGAAGTCCAGACCATCCTTTCGGCCGGAGCAGGCGGCAGCACCAAGCTGGTGGCCGACGGCGGCCGACGGATGCAGCGCATCTTCAATTTCAAGTATCCGACAGAGTATATCCAGCGCTTTGCGGAGGTACTGGAGCGCAAAAAAGGAGTGGCTGATTTTTATGATCACGATTTGGGTCCCGAAACGTCTGGTTGAAGTCGGGCTGTACAACGTTGCCGCCCGCAGTCCGCAGGAACTTGCCGCCCTGAGTGAGCAGAGCTACCGCGACCGCGTGAAGTACGCCGCCGAAAAGGTGCGCCTTTCCGGCACCAAGATCGTCATGCTCACCGGCCCGTCGGCCAGCGGCAAG
Organism: Faecalibacterium sp. IP-3-29; assembly: GCF_023347335.1. Taxonomy (NCBI): domain Bacteria; kingdom Bacillati; phylum Bacillota; class Clostridia; order Eubacteriales; family Oscillospiraceae; genus Faecalibacterium; species Faecalibacterium sp. IP-3-29. Next base: position 1,014,262 of record NZ_CP094471.1, read on the forward strand.
ACCACCAGCGCCCACAAGCTGGCCGAGGAGCTGATCCGGCAGGGAACATACGCCCATGTGGTCAGCCTGGATAATTTTTTCCGTGGGGCGGAGTTCTACCCCCGCCTGCCAGACGGCACCCTGGATTACGAAAATCCCGATACCATGGACCTGCCCCTTGTCCGGCAGTGCCTGCATGAGCTGAGCGAGACGGGCCGGACCACCCTGCCGATCTATGATTTTGCCAACGAGCGGCGCTCCGACGAGACCGAGGCCGTGGACCTGCAGGGCGGTGTCTGCATCGTGGAGGGTATCCATGCCCTGAATCCGGAGCTCACCGGCCTTGTGCCTGCGGAGGATGTCTACCGCATCTACGCCGGCCTGCGGGAGGAATATGCCATCGACGGCCGCCGGGTCATCAACACCCAGGACATCCGCCTGTGCCGCCGCACCCTGCGGGACGCTGCCGCCCGGGGCCGCAGCCCCGAAAAGACCCTTGCCATGTGGGACCGGGTGCTGGACGGCGAGACCCGGTATATCAAGGGCTTCAAGACCACGGCGGATTTTCTGCTGGACACCTCCTTTACCTATGAGCTTGGCCTGATCTCCAGGCTGCTGGGCATCGTGCGCCGCCAGTTCACGCTGGAGGGCCACAACGCCGAGCTCTGGGACGAGACTGCCCGCCGCTTTGAGCACGTGGTCCCGCTGGATCTGGAGCTTCTGCCCGCCGACAGCATGCTGCGGGAGTTCTACGGCAGTGCCGTAAAATAAAATCGCGCTCTGCGGGGAAAATGTTCCATTCTCTTGTCCAAATGCGAAAAAACTGTTTCCAAATCCGCACGAAACTGTAAAAGTTGCGGTGGATTCGTTGCAATCAGTGCCTGAGTGCGCTATAATGAAACCATCATCTGACAGCACACACAGGGCCAATGCCCGTAAGAGAGGTGTCATTATGGATTTCAATAAGATCAAGGAAATGGGTCTGGAATACGCGGAAAAGGGCCGCAATGCCGCCATGGATCTGGCAGAGCGCGGCAGAACGCAGGCAAAGATCGTCTCGGAGCAGACCAAGCTTGCCCGGGCACAGCGTCAGCTGGGTGCGCTGGTCTACAGCCTGGCCAAGGGCAACGAGGAGAACCAGCCCCTTGTGGATAAGTATATCGAGATGATCGGCAGCATCGAGGCCAACCTGAACGCCCTCAGAGAGAGCCTTGGCCCCGCTGCCGAGGTCATCACCCACGATCTGGACGAGGAGCCCGCCGAGGGCAGCGGCATCACCATTGAGCTGACCGTGGAAAAGGACAAAAAGCCTGACACGGACAAAAAGACCTGCCCCCAGTGCGGTGCGCCGGTCTCTGAGGATGCGCTGTTCTGCAACAAGTGCGGCGCACAGCTGTAACCCCAAAAGCCTTGAAAGGGCGGTGTCCCCGTAGGGGGATGCCGCCCTTTCTGCACAGAAACAGGGTAAAGTGTGAAAATTCTGGAAACAATTGAAATGAAAAGCCGGAAAATGCGCTTGTCCCCTTGAAAAATCGCAGATTCTGCGGTACAATCGAGCTCAGGTTTTTGAGCAGAGGAAAGGGGAGTGCACCCATGCAGGACTGGCCCGAACGGGAACGCTACACGGCGGAGGATCTGCTGCAGATCATCCGCATTCTGCGTGACAGAGAAAACGGCTGCCCCTGGGATAAGGTGCAGACCCACGCATCCATCCGGAAGAACTTTCTGGAGGAGACCTGCGAGGCGCTGGAAGCCATTGATGCCGACGACGCAGCCATGATGCGCGAGGAGCTGGGCGACGTGCTGATGCAGGTGGCGTTCCATACCGTCATTGAGGAAGAGCGGGGCCGGTTCGATTTCGAGCAGGTCTGCCGGGAGGTGTGCGAGAAGCTGGTGTTCCGGCACCCGAACATCTTTGCCTCTTCGGCGGCTGAAAATGCCGGTATAAACAGCTGGGATGCGCTCAAAAATAAGGAAAAGGGCCGCACCACGCTGGCGGATGAGCTGAACACGGTTCCGGCCACCCTGCCCGCCCTGATGTATGCCCAGAAGATGCAGAAGCGTGCCGCCCGCAAGGGCGCGTTTGCGCAGACGGCAGAGGATGCCGCCGCTGCCCTGAAGGCTGCCGAGCGCGGCTGGGAGGAAGCGGTGCCGGAAAATGCCGCCGAGCGGGCCGGGGCGCTGCTGTTTGCAGCGGCCAATGCCATGCGGCTGGCCGGTGTGGACGCGGAAGAGGCCCTGACCTTTGCATCCGGGCGGTTCCGTCTGGAGCTGCTGCAAAAGACCGAAGATTCAGACGGGCAGGAACGCCCTGCCACTGTCTGATAGAAAAAGCTGAGTAAAATTTTGTGGAGGTACCCCATTATGACCAAGACCGATCTGATCGCACAGGTTGCAGCAAACACCGAGATGAGCAAGAAGAGCGCCGAGCTGGCTGTCAACGCCGCTTTCGATGCACTGAGCAAGGCAATGGCCGAGGGTGAGAAGATCACCATCTCCGGCTTTGGCACTTTTGAGATCCGTGAGCGCGCAGAGCGCCAGGGCATCAACCCCCGCACCCGTGAGCCCATCACCATCGCTGCTTCCAAGAGCATTGTCTTTAAGCCGGGCAAGGCTCTGAAGGATACCCTGTAAGTTTGATTTTTGCCGCCGGGGCCGCAGTGGTTCCGGCGGTTTTTTTGTAAAACCTCTCAGGCACATTGCGTCGGCTCTCCTGTCCGGAGGCGCGGCGGCGGGCAAAGCGCAATGACAGAGAGGTTCTGCTTTTCTGGAGGATCATAACATGAGACTGGATAAATACCTGAAAGTTTCGCGGCTCATCAAGCGCCGCACCGTGGCAAACGAGGTGGCCGATGCGGGCCGCATCCTCATCAATGGCAAGATCGCCAAGGCCAGCCAGGCGGTCAAGGAAGGAGACATCATCGAGGTCACCTTCGGCAACCGGCCCATCAAGGTAAAGGTGCTCTCTGACGTGGAGCCCCGCACCAAGGATGTGGCCCGGGAGATGTACGAGATCATTTCGGAATAACCTCTCAGGCGCTTTGCACCAGCTCCCCTAATAGGGAAGCCAGGTTTATGCTGCTGCATTCTTGCCTCGCCTATTAGAGAGATAGCAGCCCGAAGGGCTGACGGAGAGGTTCTATCCCGGAAGCTGTTTGCATAACCTTCACCAGAAGGGGGAGAGGTGCATGGCAGAGCAGGCGGGGAACAGCGACCTCATCCTGGAGAACCGGGAAAAGCTGACGGTAACAGGAGTCAGGCGGGTGCTGCAGTGCAACGCGGAGAGCGCCGCCATTGAAACAGCCCGGGGCGTGCTGCAGCTGGCCGGGGCACAGCTCAACGTGACCAGCCTTGACCTCGACAGCGGGGAAGTGAAGCTGACGGGCCGCATCGACACGGTGGAGTACACCGCCGCGCGCACCCCGGGCGGCTTTCTGTCCCGGCTGCTCCGCTGATGGCACCGGCTCTTGCGCCCGCGCTCATCGGGCAGGAGGCGGCTGCCTGCGCTCTGCTGGGCCTTGTGCTGGGCAGCGTGCGCGCGGTGTTTCCGGTCAGGGGGCGGGCGGCGTTCCTGCCGGATATGGCCCTTGTGGGGGCTGTCCTGCTGGGGCTGCAGAGCTATGCCGCCGCCCTGAGCGCCGGGGGCGTGCTGCGGTGGTACATGCCGGGCAGCGCCTTTCTCTGCGCCTTTGGGGCCGAACGGCTTCTGCGGCCTGCCCTGCGGGCGTTGGAACAGGGGCTGTTCTGGCTGGCAGCGGGGCCGCTCCGGCTGGCCCGGCGGGCATTGCAGCCGCTGGCAGCAGCCCGCAAAAAACGGGCGGAGCAGGTCAGAGCGCGCCGCACGCAAAAAAGAAGCGCAAAAAAACCGAAAAAGAACTTGCCAAGCACACGGCGGTTGTTGTATAATTCTAACGTATCAAAGTAAGAGTACAGGCGTTTCGGGCCTGCTGAGCACAGGAGGCGCTGAAAAATGGCAAATACCACCCGGAAAAAGCGCAGACGCAGCCCGTTTGTGCGGACGATCCTTCGTCTTTTCTTCATTCTGCTGCTGCTGAGTATGCTGGTGGCCTACATCTCCAATCAGGTGTCCATCAGCTCCCGGCGTGCGGAATTGCAGACGCTGAGCGAGCAGATCGAACAGCAAAAGACCCAGAACGAGGAGATGAAGCGCATCCTCAGCGGCGATGCTGACGATGTGACCGAGTGGGTCGCCCGGGATTCTTACAACTACGCAGCCCCCAACGAGCGCATCTTTGTGGATGTGACCGGCAACTGAGGGCACACCCCGCCGGGCAGCTCTGCGGACAGACCCGGTGCCCCCACAAAAAGAGAGCAAGGAGTATTGAGTTTTGGCAATTGAGGTAGGGAACGTACTGGAAGGCCGTGTGACCGGCGTAAAGCCCTTTGGTGCATTTGTTGCGCTGCCTGAGGGCAAATCGGGCATGGTCCACATTTCCGAGGTGTCCAATGAATATGTGCAGGATATCAACACGGTGCTGCACGACGGCGATGCTGTGAAGGTGCAGGTCATCAACATTGCACCGGACGGCAAGATCGCGCTGTCCATCAAGCGGCTGCTGCCGCCGGCACCCCGTCAGCCGCGCAGTGACCGTGGGCCCCGGCCCGGCGGCCCGCGCCAGAACGGCCCCCGCGAGGGCGGCCATTTCGGCAATTCCCGCGGCGGCGGACGGCCCCCTCGTGAGGGCGGGCGCGGCCCTGCCCGGGACGCTGCACCCCGTGTGTGGCAGCCCAAGGCCCCGGCCAAGAGCGATAACCTGAGCTTTGAGGATATGATGAGCCGCTTCAAGAGCCAGAGCGAGGAGAAGATGGCCGACCTCGACCACGAGACCAACAACCGCCGCGGCGGCGGTTATGCACCGCGCTCCCGCCGCGGCCGCTGAGCCATAGAACGAACCGGGCCTGCCCCAGCGGGGCGGGCCTGTTTTTTGGTGGTGCGGCAACGCCCACGGACAAGAAAGGAACCAGAATGCCTGCAAAATTTGAACTGATCGCGCCCTGCTTCTTTGGCTGCGAGGCAACTGCGAAATTTGAGCTGACCCGCATCGGGGCCGAGAACATCCGGGTAGGGGATGGCCGCCTGACCTTTGCGGGCGGGCCGGAGATGATCGCTGCCGCCAACCTGAACCTGCGCACGGTGGAGCGCGTGATGCTGCTCCTCAACACCTACCCCGCTTCCACCTTCGATGAGCTGTTTGATGGCGTGTACAGCATCCCCTGGGAAGAGCTGCTGCCCGCCGATGCCGCCTTCCCTGTGACCGGCTCTTCCCTGAACAGCCAGCTCACCAGCGTGCCTGCCTGCCAGAGCATCATCAAAAAGGCTGTGGTCAAGCGCCTGATGAACAAGCATCATACCTCTGTTCTGCCCGAGACCGGCGCGGAGTACAAGATCCGCTTCATGCTGCGCAAGAATGTCTGCGAGATCATGCTGGATACCACCGGTGAGGGCCTGCACAAGCGCGGCTACCGCCGCAACGCCATGGAAGCTCCCATCCGTGAGACGCTGGCCGCGACCATTGCCGACCTGGGCCGTGTCCGCCGCGACAGTCTGGTGGAAGATCCCTTCTGCGGCAGCGGTACTCTGCTGATCGAAGCCGCCCAGAAGGCCATGAACATTGCCCCCGGCCTCAAGCGCCGTTTTGCCGCCGAGCGTTACAGCTTTGTGCCTGCTTCCCTCTGGGCCGAGCAGCGTCAGAAAGCGCTGGCAGAGTCCAAGCTGGATGTGGGCTTTGAAGCCTTTGGCTATGATATCGACCCCGCCGCCGTGGCACTGGCCAATGCCAACGCAAAGCTGGCCGGTGTGGAAAAGCGCTGCCATTTTGAGGTGGCCGATGTCGCTGACTTTGCGGCAAAGCCTGAAGCCATCGTTCTGACCAATCCCCCGTACGGCGAGCGGATGAGCACCATCGAGGGTGCCGCCAAGCTGGCCCGCACCCTGGGCCAGCAGATGGCTGAGCATCCCTGCGCGGGCCTGTACGCCATCACTGCCGATATGGAGTTTGAGAGCCACTACGGCAAGCGCGCCAACAAGCGCCGCAAGATGTACAACGGTATGATCCCCTGCCAGCTGTATATGTACTACGAGGCCCCCAAGTTTGAGCACAAGGCAAAGCCGATGCCCAAGCAGGGCTTTGACGGAAAGCGTACCGTCGAGTTCAAGAAAAAGTAAACAGGAGAACAAAAAGACATGGACGGTCCGATGCGGCCTTATCTTCCGGAGCTTACCATCCGGGATTATAATATCTACCAGTGGTATCTGCGGGGCGTGCAGTATCAGCTGAACACGACCTACGGGCTCTACTCGTGCAGTCTGCTGCAGCACAACGGGGTTCTGTTCGCACTGCTGTCAGACAGCCTGGCCGGGCGGGAGGCGACCTGCAAAAAGGTGCGCCTGCCCTGGACGCTCTGCTGGAGGCCGATGATGTGCCAGACCCAGGGCATCCGGCTGGCCGCGCAGGTGGAGGTGCTGCTGGGCTGGCATAAGCTGCAGGACCGCCGCTGTGACGAGCTGCCCTTCCAACAGCGGGTGAAGCGCACCATCGACCGCATCCTGCTCCGCCGCGCCTATGAAAAGGCCGTGCAGGAGAACCCCGCGCTGGAGCGGCTGTTTGAACAGGAGCAGGAGCAGGCGATCGTTCAGATGAACCTGAACGCCAAGAACTACACCGAGGTTGCCGAGCCTATGAGCAACATCTACGGCGCGCTCTACTCCACGCTTGCCACCGATGAGAACAGCCAGCGCAAGAGTATGCGCTATATCGGCAGCTGCATCGGGCGGGTGTTCTACCTGCTGGATAAGGCGGGCCGTGTGGCCGGTGACAAGCGGGCCGGGCGGTACAATGTGTATCTGGTCAATGGTGTCGAGGACCCCGGTGCTGCACTGGAAAATGCCCGGCGGCAGTCGCTGGCTGCGGCAAACGATCTGGTGCGCGCCTACGGGATGCTGGATGTCAAGCTGAACAAGAGCCTGATCGACAATATTATGATCCTGGGCCTGCGCCATGCGGTGGAGCCGCTGGACCCGGAGAACCAGCCCGTGCGCTGGGAGCTGCCGTGAAGGCCCGCAAAAGCTGGGCGATGGCCTACTGCGGCATGGCGGCTGCCCTGAGCGTGGCCCTGATGCTGCTGGGGGCCGTGGTGCCGGTGCTGATGTTCATTGCCCCGGCGGTGGCCAGTTTGCTTATCGCCACGGTCTGCGTGGAGTGCGGCAGGACCATGGCCCTGACAGCCTACGGCGCGGTGAGCCTGCTCAGCCTGCTCTTTGTGCCGGATAAGGAGGTGGCGCTGGTCTTTGTGTTCCTGCTGGGATATTACCCGCTGGTCAAGCCCCGGTTTGAGCGCATTCGTCTGCCGCTGGTGCGGGTGCTGTGCAAGCTGCTGCTCTGCAACGGTGCCGTGCTGGCCATGTACGGGCTGGTGCTGCTGCTGGTGCCTGCGGGCAGCATTTCGCAGGAGCTGAAGACCACCGCGCTGGTGGTCTCGCTGGCCACCCTTGCCATGGGCAACGTTGCCTTTCTGCTGTATGACCGGGCGCTCCACAACCTGCTGCAGGTGTATCAGCTGGTGTGGCGGCCGAAACTGCATAAGATGTTGGGAAAAAGATAATGGGTCAAACCCCTCAGGCGGGCTTACGCCCGCCAGCCCCCCTAATAGTGGGGCCCTTGGCATTTCGTAAAGTTTCCCTATATACACAAACTGTATTGCTCTGCCAAGGCCGCCCCTAGTAGGGGCGGTGTCATCCCGAAGGGATGACGGTGGGGTTTAATAGCAGGGCTTTGTCTAAGAGGATTCTAATTGAGAGGAGTGATGTCTACCACCAGTTGACACAAAGCGCCGGGCCACACGGGTGACAGCCGTGAGGGTGACGAGGAGAGGAATCATCGAAAATTTCGGCGGATGTTTCTCCGGCTGACCATGGGCTATACCAGCCGCAGAGAGGGGCAAAAATCGGCAGTGATACCGTAACAGATCCCCTCAAAGAAAGCCATACAAGAACATAAACTGTTACAGGAGGCTGACAGCTGTGCTGCGCGCGTTTTTTGCGCCGGGCTGTCGGCATGGAGGTGTTTTGTATGTGTGGCATTGTTGGTTATGTTGGAAAACGGAATGCACAGGATGTTTTGCTGGATGGTCTGGAAAAGCTGGAGTACCGCGGCTATGATTCCGCCGGTGTGGCCCTGGCTTTGGAGGGCGGCATCCGGGTGGTCAAGAGCAAGGGTCGTCTGGCGGAGCTGCGCAAGCGGCTGGCGGTGGAGGCCCTGGCCCGGAGCGGCTGCGGCATCGGCCACACCCGGTGGGCGACCCACGGGGAGCCCAGCGATGTGAACAGCCATCCGCATTCCACGCCCCGGGTGAGCATCGTCCACAACGGCATCATCGAGAACTATGGTGTGCTGAAGGAGCGGCTCATGGCCAAGGGCTATACCTTTGAGAGCGAGACCGACACCGAGGTCCTGGTCAAGCTCATCGACAGCTGCTATGAGGGCGAGCCTCTCAAAGCCCTGCGCGCCGCCCTGGCCATGGTGCGGGGCAGCTATGCGCTGGCTGTCCTGTTCCGGGATTTCCCGGATACCCTGTTCGCGGTCAAGCGGGAGAGCCCGCTCATCGTGGGCTGGGGCGAAGAGGAAAACTTTATTGCGTCGGATATCCCGGCGCTGCTGAAATATACCCGCCGGTACAGCGTGCTGGAAGAGGGGGACATGGCGGTGGTGAACGCCGACGGCATCCGCTTCTACAATGAGTTCGCGGAGCCGGTGGAGCGGGAAGTTCTGACCGCCAACTGGGATCAGGAAGCTGCTGAAAAGGGCGGCTACCCGCACTTCATGCTGAAGGAGATCAACGAACAGCCTGCGGCCATCACGGCCACAGTGAGCCCCCGTGTGGAGAACGGTCTGCCCGACCTGCGCGTTCCTGAGCTGACGGATGAGCGGCTGCGCCGCATCGGCACGGTGCATCTGGTGGGCTGCGGCACGGCCATGCACGCGGGCATGGTGGGCAAGGCTGCCATTGAGGCGCTGGCCCGAGTGCCCGCACAGGTGGAGATCGCCAGCGAGTTCCGCTACCGGAACCCCATCCTGCGGCCGGAGGATCTGGTCATCATCATCAGCCAGTCGGGCGAGACCAGCGATACGTTGGCAGCCCTCAAGCTGGCCAAGAGCCGGGGCGTGCCGGTGCTGGCCATTGTGAACGTGGTGGGCAGCAGCATTGCCCGCGCGGCGGATTATGTCATGTACACCTATGCCGGCCCTGAGATCGCCGTGGCCTCCACCAAGGCCTACATGGTGCAGATGTGCGTGCTCTACCTGTTCGCCCTGCGGCTGGCTTACGCCCGGGGAATGCAGACCGATGCCGAGATCCGCCGCCTGACGGCAGAGCTGCTCCGGGCCGGGGAAGTCATCAAGCCCCGTCTGGCTGATTGTGAGCAGATCAAGTATCTGGCCAGCCGTTTCGTCAATACCCAGAGCTGCTTCTTCATCGGCCGCGGGTTCGACTATTCGCTCTCGCTGGAGGGCAGCCTGAAGCTGAAGGAGATCAGCTATGTCCACTCGGATGCCTATGCGGCAGGCGAGCTCAAGCATGGCACCATCAGTCTGGTAACAGACGGCGTGCCGGTGATCGCCCTTGCCACCCAGAAGCAGGTCTACGAAAAGACCATCTCCAACGCCAAGGAGACCAAGAGCCGCGGCGCAAAAGTCCTGCTCTTCACCACCCGGGATGCTGTGGTGCCCGATGGCGTGGCCGACTATGTGGTGCGTCTGGATGACTACGATGACCTGCTGATGCCCCTGCAGCTCATCGTTCCACTGCAGCTGTTTGCCTACTATATGGCTGTTCTGCGCGGCTGTGATGTGGATAAGCCACGCAATCTCGCCAAGAGCGTGACCGTGGAATAACCGTAGAATCAGAAATCAAGCCTTGCCAAACCCGCCCGCTGGTGGTATACTATTTAGGTAACCGATGCTGGTGTGGCGCAATGGCAGCGCAACTGATTTGTAATCAGTGGGTTGCAGGTTCAACTCCTGTCACCAGCTCCAAAAAGACCTCAAAACGGAAAACGTTTTGGGGTCTTTTGCTGTTATAGGAAGTGCTTTTATTGCGGTAAAACGCAGGAAAATAGAGAACGACAGAAAAAGAGAAAATCCGTGGAAAAAGTAGTTGACAAATGCCACTTCAGATGATAAAATATACAGGCAGTCAGCGATGACTGCAAATAGGATATGGGCGTGTTCCCGAGTGGCCAATGGGGACAGACTGTAAATCTGCTGCTTTTCAGCTTCGGTGGTTCGAATCCACCCGCGCCCACCAAACAAGAAAAATCCGAACCTATTTCCGATTGGAGAAGGGTTCGGATTTTTCGTTTTCTTCGGGTTTGAGAATGAAGGCTCCCGTGGACGGCGTAAAACTCCGATACCTTGTCATAGACCGTAAGCCAATAACAAGATTTGGAGGGTATGATTATGAAGTACGATGAAAGAGCCTGCAAGTTTAATATGGACACTGGCTGCGTGGAATTGCTGCTCCGGGATGGAAGAATGATCTCCATTGACTGCACCGGGGTCGAGGATGCACTGGACGTGACCATGGCGCAGAGGTCGGAGTTGGATTACCTCATCTATAATGACCCGCTGGGATATGCGGATTTGATTTTGAATGGTGACCCGGAGGAATATTTGAAAAATGTAGCCGGGAGCCATGGGTTAGAAGATTAAGGGCAAAAAAATAAGAGGTGTGCCCAACTGGACACACCTCGGTGAGATACATCTATATAAGGCAGGGCGTTCCCTTTACTGGGAGCGTCCTGCTGTTTTTATGCTGCAACAGGCAAGGCTTGTAGAACTTCCTGCTCTTTCAGCCATTCCTCATATTCACGCTGGCCTTCCTCGCTGTTGAAAAACTCAACTATGGAGGGATAAAAGCAACGTGCAAGGGTCTTGATTGCTTCATCCGGGTAGCCGGATTTGTTCGACTTCTTCTTTTTGTTCAAATGGTATCCTCCGAAAATCAAAGTTCCATATCCTGCCCACGCTTACGGTTTTGCTGCGGCACATTCATGGTGCGCTCCTGCTTGGGGGCAAGAATCTTTTCCAGAAAGCCGCGCACCAGTTCCGGCGCACGGTGGAGAGCATCCAGATAGGGTTTCACGTCGTACCACAGGTCGTGGTACTTGTTGCTCCAACGAACGGCCTCCTTCTTGGCGGTGGAAAGTTCTTCTTTCAAGCGGCGGTTCTCCACGTCCATCATATAGCCGTGGTCGGCTTGCTTTTTCAGTTTGGAGAATTCTTCTTCGGTCAGTGAGTAGTTACCGAGAAAGGTGCGCTTGCCGATATAATCCAGATCGCGCGCATGAATGAGGGCTTCTTTCGTGAGCGTGGTCTTTTTCTGCACAGCGGCAAGCTCCTTCTCTTTTTTGGAGAGAGTCTGACAGGTTTTGGCAAGCGCCTGTGCTTGTTCATCGGCTTGTGCGGTCAGGCTGTCCAGACGCTCCTGCTCCCGCTGGACTTTGAACTGAGTGACAGTCAGGTGCTCTTCGGTGCTGCCGCGCTCACCGCGCTCCACATCCGTGTACCCGGCGTTGCGCATATAGTTGAAGAAATCGTCTTGCAGGACGCTGTACGACTTCTTCAGGACTGGCTTGCCGTTCTTTTGCAGCACAGGCTTTCCGGCATCGTCCAGCAGGGGCTTGGATGCCCACTTCTTGCTTCGGCTGACCTGCATGACGGTCTCCTTGACGGTGCCGACCAGTGCCTTGTCCTTGCAGCGTTTCGACCAGAGGATTTGCTTTTTCACCACAGGCACATAGACCACATGAAGATGGTAGTGGTAGACCTCCCGGCCTAATGCTTCGGTCATGGCGAGGTTGATCTCATCGGCGTGCATGACTGCCGAGAGGATATACTGCTCACCACCTACGATTTGGATAGCAGCTTTGTAGGCATCTGCATAGAACTGCTTGGCGAACTCGTAGTCGCCGTGGTTGTCAAAGTAGGCCGAGTTGACATCAAAGATCAGCTCACAGTAGTGGGTGGCATCCGGCTTCAGGCCGCGCGTGGAAATGGTTCCGGCGGCTTCCAGTTGGGCGAATAGGTCGGTGTAGCTGGCGGTTGGCTTTTTGAAGTGGACGTTCCATGAGGTGCGCTGGGGGATAATGTCGGGGTTTCGATAGCTGTCCTTTTCGCGTTCATTGTGCTGCTGGGTGTTACCAACTGCCTTGTCCGAAACAGCGAGATTTCGGACACTGGTGCGGTCAACGCCATCGTTTCTTGCCAAAGGGCATCCCTCCTTTCAAAGTTCATCGAGAGGTGACGGGGACGGAGATGCACTTCCCCGGAAGTGTAATAACCCACTATGACACTTTCATCCCTATGGGCTGCAAAGTGTAGTGGGCTCTTCGAGGACTCTCCGAGGGGGAACGTCTCCTGCGGGAGAGCTACGATCAAGTTCGCACAATGCGAACTTGATTGCTCCGTACGCATCTGAAAAATTGCGTACGGACTTCAAATAACCTGTACGGTCTGTACGGCGTACAGAAATCTGAAATACAAACGATAACACGTTTGAATTTGCTTCAATTTGCCGTACGGGTGCGTACAAGTACAGACCGTACAGGTTGTACGAACTTCTTCCGTGAAAAAATGCACTTTTTATGGACAGGGGTGGACAAGCGGCTCGATGCCCACAAAGCCCCGCACCCTGCGGCCACCGGGCAGGGCGATGTTATGTACTGCACCAGAGACCCCAAAGTGGGAACTCTGGTATTTTTTGTCTTGTGCCTGAATATACGGAGAATTTTGCAGAAAGAGCAAAAAAGCGGCAAAACTGCAACGGAAAAAGAAAAAAGCCCTTACTGGTTGCAGGACTGCAACAGCAAGGGCGGAGAGGTAACCGTATATTGAACAAAACGGCAGAGCGTATTATAATGAGGAAAAAGATCAAAAAGGAGGGCCGACCACATGGCACAGGAATATCTGCCCGCACCATCCAACGTCCGTCTTGCGGACTTGATGAAAGAGCACAACATAAGCCAACCGGAGCTTGCCAAGGAAATCGGCTGCTCCAAAAGCACCATCAGCCGCTTCATCAGCGGTGCAAAAGGGACGCTGACCCATGAGCAGGTGCTGAAGATCGCAAGGCTGTTCAACGTATCTACGGATTTCCTGCTGGGAGAAACCAACATCCCCGACCGCAAAAATTACGACATTGCCGAACTGGGCTTGTCCGTAGAAGCTACAAAGAACCTCTACACAGGGCGTGTCAATACAGAGGTGGTCAATCTGCTGCTGGAAAACGCCCGCTTTGCAGAGCTTACTTACCGCATAGCGCAGTATTTTGATGACACAGAACGCCATGCTCACGACATTGAGCACCCTGCTGCGCACAAAGGTCAAGACCCCGGAAGCAGCCAAAGCCGCAAAGGACATCAGTCTCCGAAGAAAGCCAGTGTACCAAGGCGACCTTGATGACATTGAAATGTACTTCATGACAGCGGTCAAGGAAATCAAAAAGGGCATCGGGAGCCATTACGCCAAACAGGAAGCCATGAGCAAGAAAGTGGCAGAGAAGATGTTCACCGAATTAACCAAAGGGCAGGATGTGCAGCACCCAACGATTACGGCAGAGCAGCTGACAGACGCAATGTTGGGTAGCGTTTCGGGCATGGAGGGAGCTACGCCGGAAGCACTGGAACAGCTGCGGAACGGTCTGCTGGGAATCTTGCAGTCTGCCGCAGAGCAGGAAAACGCCCATGAAGCAGACGAATGAACGGCTTTGTGCGCTGGCACAGAAAGGCGATGCAACTGCGCTGGACAGCCTGATCGACAACAACAAGTCCTTTATCGGCAAGGTGGCGAATGACTTTTTTCGCAGCATGAATCTAGCACAGGCTGGCCTGAACCTTGACACGGACGATTTGAAACAGGCTGGCAATCTGGGCTTATGGAAAGCTGTGCCGAAGTTCGATGCAGCGCGCGGCATGAAGTTCCTGACCTACGCAGCTCCGGCCATCCGCAACGCCATGATGGACATGGTGCGGGATGCCTTTACTGCTTTTGAGCAGCGGATGTTGACGGAGGGCAAGGACGGCGTCTGTTACCAACGTGTTTCGCTGGATGATGTTCTGCCGGGAGAAGAGCAGCTGCGGCGCATCGAAGCCATAGCTGACCCTTACGCCATGCAGCCGCAGAGCATTATGGAGGAGCAGGAATCGCGCCGGGAACTGTACGATGGCCTGAAACGGCTGACCCAGCGAGAGCAGACCTATCTGCTGTACCGCTATGGCTTCACCGATGGCGAGGAACATCCGCTGATCGGCACGGCGATATACTTTCACCTGACGAAAGGCCGCGCCCAAAAGACCGAGGAACAGGCTATGGATAACCTGTGGCTGGAATTGCCGTGGTGGTTTATCTGAGTGAAAAGAAAAATCGTGATTGTGCTACAAGTTTTCTGGAAATTTATGTGCAGCTATACGATTTTGAGAAATTTTGTAGACGGATGAAACAAAATAGGATTAAATCTAAATATCTAAGGAACGTTGATTTCACGAAGCTGCTGATTACCGACTGTAGGATTTGAGGAGGATGCCGTTTTATGAAAATTACACGAGATAAAATGTTTTTTTCAAAAGATCTTATTCATACACTGGCATATGTCGGAATGTTCGTGGCGGCAATTATATCGGTTGGAGCGTGTAAGTCTGGTATTTGGGTGGCTGCGATATTAGCATGGATTGTAGCAGGTATAATTATCGGATTGGCGATTATTTCCGACTATAAAAAGGCAGAACTTTTGAAAAATGGAACAAGAATCATCGGAAAGGTTACAGCAACAAAACGAGTACATATAAAATTTCATATGAGTACCTACCACCTTGCCGATGAAGATGTAATCTATCCATATGTGGTACATTATCAGTATAAAGTTAAAGGTGAAACCTATAATGGAAAGTCGCAGTGGTTTTGGTTCAATCCATGTATTCCGAAAGGGGCACCAATAAAAATTTTAGTAGACCCAAAGAATCCGGCCCGAAGTACAGTTCTCAAACCAGAAAGCTAAAGATGGCTTTCAATCGAGGTAAAACAAAAAGTTTATCCTTATAGCGTGTTTATTTAAAAGAAGATTGCGATTGTGCTACAAATTTTCAGGAAGTTTATGTGCATCTATACGATTTTGAAAAATTTTGTGGACAAACGAAATAAATCAGGCTTAAATTTCGTTATCTAAACAAAAAAGCAAGGCGGGAAGGTTTGATGATTTGTAAAAAATGAGGGCATAAAAATAAAGTAGGCGTTTGATATTTCCAGCAATGTGGGCAGTAGTGAAAGAAGGTATAGAAAATGAAGAAAGCATACTATGGTCTTCTTACATTTGCAATAATGAGCTTATCTTACGATTTATATTATTGGAAAATGAGAAGTGCTGTGGGCGTTCTAAGGGGAGAAGATAAATTTCTTTGCTTATCAAGTGGAAGCATTTGCGTTCTCATAATAGTTTTTGTTGTTATAAAAAATATCAAAGACCATAAATAATCCAATCTGAAAAACTGAGATATGGACAATAAAGAGAAATTTATTGCGTATAGTACTTTTCGGATGGTTTGTACTTTTGTGGGTGGTTATGATGATTAACCCGGACATTTTATCAACGAAAGCATTTGGGCTGGTTTTGTCGATTTCAGTTGTAGGGGAGATGATTCTCTCTCTCTTGTTAAGAAAGAGCAATTTCAAAAAGAGGAGTTCTCTCCTAAGATCAAAATCACGGCAGGAATTATGATCGTGCTATTATTGGCACACTTGATTTTTTGAAGTGATTACCGTTATAAAGGGGTCCTATATGGAAAATACTGATATTCCCCAATTTCGTACTTATCGTGGTGAAATTGAACTTGAAGGGGTAGTAATACAGGTTGATATTTTTGTTGACAATGAAATGCTTGAAGACAGAAACAGCTTTTTAATAAGTTTTTTGTGCAAATCTAATACGATATATGAAATGATTTGCAGAAATATTTCAAAAAGCAAAGAATATTATGTGATTCTAAAATTCAACGGTGTAAAATCGAAACTTCGCATCCTTTCAGTATCACAAAGCTTTATTGGTAGTAATTCAGAAACATATAGAATCGGCCTTATGTGTTCTAATGATTTGCACATCTAAATTGGTTATGTGCAGCTATACGATTTTGAAAAAATTCGTAGGCGGCTGAAATAAAGCAAGCTTAAATTTCGTTGTTCTAATAAATATTTGTAAGAACATCATTTAGAGCGTATATAGGAGGCCTTTTTATGTTCGAGCAATTTTTCAAATCACAAGTTGCAGCTGTTTCTGACCCCTACCAGTGCAATCGCATCACGGATGCACTGGCAGCTGCTGGAATCAAATTCTATTGCAAAACCAAAGATGTCAATCGGCGGAATACGTTCGATCAGGCAAGAATTGGATCTTTAGGCATAAAACCGAAGTATGTCACAGAGATATTCGTGGACAAAGAAAATGCGGACATGGCACTACATATTGTACATAGCCTATGACATGGTATTGGTATGAAGTAAAGTTTTAGATGTCGGAGAATCTGAAATCATGTATGACAATAGACAAAATAACCGATTTAGCATATTCATCGGTGCTATTGTAGTAAGCCTACTTGTTCTTATCACAGGATGCTCATCTGCCCAAAAGGAAATCAATACAGACGAGCCAATCACAGAGGATAGCTCAAATCCAGTTACGTTAACAGTCTACCTTACGGCTCACTATGCAAATCCTGATACACATTGTCCTATCTATGAAAAACTGCTAGATTATCAAAAAGAGAACCCGAATATCACAATACAGTTCGTATCGCCCAAAGAGGGTGATACCGCAGAGCGTGAGGCAGAGATTCATCAGCTAAATACGGAAATCCTTTCAGGCAAGGGTCCCGACCTTTTTATTATGGAAGGAAACCGATTGACAAATGTTAATCTATTTCCAGATATCGAAAAGAGTATAATGAATGGAGCTTTTCTCGATCTCACCGATGTAATGGATTCAAACGGATTCACCGCAGAGAATTTTTATATGCCTCTTTTAGATGCTGGAAAACTAAAAGGAAAACAGTATATTTTACCTTTGTGCTTTTCAGTTCCAACTCTGACAAGTGCAGAAAGCGTTCTGAAAGACAGCAGATTTGATATGCAAGCCGCATCAAAAAGCCTTGCTGCCACGATGGATGAACTGCTGCGCATCTATAAGGAAAAACCAATGCTGGTTGTGACGGACTTTAGCATGACAAGCGCGTTATCGCAGCCGATCATCGATTACAAGAATCACATTATTAACTTGGACACAGCTAGTTGTCGGCAAACATTAGCATACGAGAAAGAATTCCGTACGGGTGAAATTTCTTATGAGATGCAAAATGGTTTGTTTGACAGTTTCAATCCAGAAGTAGTCCAAGATTATTTTGCAAACGGTGAACCTTTTGCTAGTCTTGACCCAAGCTATATGACGGTGGGACTTCTTCGGCAGTGTGCAGCTCTTGGAATCAAAACCGTAACACTTCCCATTCCCAATGAGCTAGGCGGTGTTACTGCTGAAATCGGTTCTTACGCAATGGGAAATCGAAACACAAAGCATCCAACAGAGGTAAAAGCACTTTTAGCTTATCTTCTTAGTGAAGAATGCCAGTCGAGTTCGGCGTTTGCAGATAAAGATATGTTTCCTGTCCGACGTGGATGTCTTAAAAAATGTATGGAAGCACAATATCAATTCAGTGTCTATGATGCATCCCATGAAAAAATAGGGCAAGAAGATATTGAAAACCGAAAAGAGATGTATGGTGACAATTTGACTGATGCACAGCTAGATCAACTTGAAACAATATGTGACAAGATCAATGCAGCGCAATATCACACAATTTGGTACCGTGCCTTGCAGCTTGATCAAAGTGAGGATGGCGGAAATCTTCTAAGCGAAACGATGGTTCAGTATTGGAATGATGAAATTACCCTTGATGAGCTTGTTGATCGACTTACTCCGCGGCTCAAATTGTACCTTGATGAATAAAATGAAAAAGAATCTTCAGAGCAATATCCTTCTTCTGCCGGCACTTATTGCCGGATTTTTTTGCTATCTGTTTCCAATCTTGATTGCTTTTTGGAAAAGTCTCTTTCTTGGAACAGGAACTGATTTTGTCGGCATACAAAATTATGTGGATCTTTTTGAAAATGAGGCATTTTCACTTGCCGTTAGAAATCTGTTTCATTTGTGGGCTATTATTATACCCGTCAATTTGGTTATTGGCATTTTCATTGCGGAAGTTTATATAAAGTTCCGACAAGAAAAACTTTGTCTGTTCTTCCTTGTTCCTTCAATACTTCCGGCAGCTTGTGTTGTGACAATCGCATCAAGCATCTTACGAAAATCTCCTAGCCAGTGGGGTGAAACACCATTTGCATTTTATGTGTTCCTTGTAATTGTGTTATGGAAAACGCTGGGATTCTCAATTTTAATTTTTATGGTTGCTATGAAATCCATTGAATCTGAGATCATAGATGCCGCCATGCTGGATGGAGTCAACCCTTTACAATGTTTTTGGTACATAAAGCTTCCAATAATAAAGAGTTCTTTATTGATTTGTGGAATCTTGACGATTTACAATAGCTTTCGATGTTTCCGTGAAGCCTATTTGATTGGAGGAAGTCATCCGAATGAACAATTATATAGTATTCAGCACTTTCTACAAAACAATTTTATGAATATGAACTATGCACGACTGGAAGCGGCATCTGTTTTGGTTGTGCTTTTTGTTGGGGCCGTTGTGCTGATCGGAATGTACTTGGCAAGAAAAAAGAGGAATAACTGATGAACCCACGAAAAGAAGCTACATATAGGATGTTATCTTTGATAGCTGCTGTGATTTTTGTGCTGCCATGCGTATTTCTTGTTTTCCCGATATTTGATATAAACCCAGATGACTTGTGGCAGATGGATTCTCTGATGGAATTCATTTGCGCCTATAAAAATACCGCGATTCTTGCAATTGTCGGAGTGCTTATTCAAATTGTGATTGCACTGCCTGCAGGTTATGCGATTGCCAGAATCCCATCTCCGAAAGCGCAGACATTTTTTCTTTTGACCTGTGTTTTCTTTTTGCTTTTGCCACAGCAAGCACTTATGCTCCCTCAATATCTGGTTCTGATGAATATTGGATGGTTGGATTCTCTGAAAGGGCTATTGATAATGACGGCTTTCCAGCCTTGGATGATTTTACTCTTTTGGTTCGCAGCAAAAAGAATTGACAGTAGCCTGTTCGATTCAGCAATTTGTGACGGCGCAAGCAACTGGGGGCTTTTTAGGAAAATTTATGCTCCAATTGTACGACCGTATGTTATGATTGCGGCATTCCTTTCTATCGCTGAGAGCTGGAATCTTTTGGAACAACCCATGACATTTTTGCAGAGCAAAGAAAAGTATCCGCTCTCTATGATTTTGATGCAGCTTTCAACGGATAATGCTGAATTAAAAAATGTCCTATGTTTGCTTTTTACGATTCCGCTGATGATTTTGTTCGGTACAATGGTAAAAAAGATAATCGATACATGAAAAATAAGAATGACTAGCTTGATTTCATTTCAGCAACAGGGTGGATATTTTGATCTTTGAACAATTCTGCAATAAATATGTTGTGCAATATGGAGAAATTTAATTATAAGTTTGGAAGTTGTTGATTTGCAACGCAAAATACGTTACAATAAACTTGAGGTGATAACCATGGAAAAAACGATGACACTCAATCTCCGTGTCAACCCTACTGTCAAGCAGCAAGCCGAAGACGTGCTGAAGCAACTCGGCATCCCGATGGCAACAGCTATTGATATGTACCTGCGCCAAATCACGCTGACTGGCGGCATTCCGTTCTCGCTATCCCTGCCGAAGGCTCCTGCGGCGCTGAACGCCGATACCATGACCGATGACCAGTTCCATGCAGCCTTGCAGGTGGGCATCAAGGAGATTCAGAACGGTGATACCGTGGATGCCGCAAGCGCATTCGCACAGTTCAGGGAACAGCACAGATGAAGCAGTATGACGTGAAAATTTCCCGTTCGGCACTCAGTGATATGGAGCAGATTTACAGCTACATTGCTGACCGTCTGCTGGAGCCTGACACAGCTATGGGGCAGTATAACCGCATTGCAGAGGCCATCCAATCGCTGAACATCCTGCCGGAACGCTGTGCGCTGGTTGAAAGCGAGCCGGAGCGCACCCAAGGACTGCGGCAGATGCTGGTGGACAACTACTCGGTATTCTACATCGTGGGCGAAAATACCGTGTCGGTGGCCCGTGTGCTGTACAGTGCATCCGACCTTGTGCGCCGTCTGCGGAGAATGAAGTGAAAGGGGTGTTTGCATGACCGCCGTGATTTATGCTCGCTATTCCAGCGACAACCAGCGTGAGGAATCCATCGAAGGCCAGATTCGTGAATGTACGGCTTATGCCGAAAAAAACGGCATCACCGTGGTCAAGCACTACATTGACCGCGCCCTTTCCGCCAAAACCGATAACCGCCCGGACTTCCAGCAGATGATCAAGGACAGCGAAAAACGGCTGTTTGACATCGTGCTGGTCTGGAAGCTCGACCGCTTTGCCCGAAACCGGTATGATTCAGCGCACTATGAGTACCAGTTAGAGAGGAATCATGTCAAGCTGGTATCTGCCACGGAGCCTATCTCTGACAGCCCTGCGGGTATCATGGTCAAGAGTATGCTCACTGGCATGGCTGAGTACTACTCGGCAGAGCTTTCTGAAAAAGTTGTGCGCGGCATGACTGAGAATGTGCTGAAAGGCAAGTACAACGGCGGCACGATTCCCATTGGTTTTAAGGTGGACGAGGAGAAGTTCTTTCAAATCGACCCGCTGAAAGCTCCCTTTGTGGTAGAAGCCTTCCAGCGGTACAATGAGGGCGCGACCATGAAAGAACTAATGAACTGGCTGAACGACAGTGGCGTGACCACCAACCGCAATCAGAAGTTTACCTACAACAGTGTTCAGAAGCTGTTGACGAACAAACGGTACATCGGAGAAAACCACTTCAAGGACATCGTAATGCCCGACAGCATCCCGGCCATCGTGGACAAGGACTTGTTTGAAGGAGTGCAGCTGAAAATCAAGAAGAACAGCCGTGCTCCTGCCCGTCACAAGGCCGAGGATGATTACTTGCTCACCACCAAGCTGTTCTGCGGAATGTGCGGTGCCATGATGTTCGGCGAGTGCGGCACGGGTCGGAACAAAGTTGTTCATCATTATTATAAGTGCGCCACCGCGAAGCGTTTCAAGACCTGCAAGAAAAAGACCGTCCGTAAGGAATGGCTGGAAGATTTGGTCGTAGCTGAAACCATGAAGCTGATTCAGGACGATGCCGTGATTGATGCCATCGTTGCAGAAGTCATGGAGTTGCAGGATCAGGAAAACACCACGCTTCCTTTGCTGGAAAAGCAGATGCGCGAGGTAGAGAACGGCATTGAGAATATGCTGAACGCTATCCAGGCGGGTGTGCTGACCAACTCCACCAAATCGCGTTTGGAAAAGCTGGAAGCCCAGCAGAAAGAACTTGAAGTTCGGATTGCCGAAGAAAAAATCGCTCGGCCGCGGTTGAGCGAAAATCAAGTTCGTTTCTGGCTGACCCGGTTCCGCAAGCTCGACCCGAACGTGAAAAGCCACCGGGAAACGCTTATCAATACATTCGTGAATGCTGTTTATCTCTACGATGAAAAAGTTTTGATTGCATTCAACTACAAAGACGGCACAAAAACTATCACTTTCGATGAAATCGCCGCCCAAAATGCCCCAGAGGGCAATGGTTCGGATTTAGGTTGCTTCGCTCCACCAAGAACTCCAGTATCCGAACCGGGTACTGGAGTTTCTGTTTTGTAATAACCTTCCCGGAGGCTAGGCGGGTGGATTCGAACAGCATCGACCCGCCGAACAGTCCGGCGGGGAAAAAAGCTTTTTAGATGCGCGGCTTGCGTAATCCACCCGCGCCCATAAAAGACCGTCAGCGTAGAGATACGCTGGCGGGCCTTGGCATGGAGCTGGCGGCGCGGCGCGGAAAACACTGCAAGCGTTAAATCAGATAACGGTTTCGATTGAAATCGGGGGTGTCACTGGCCCGCCTGCATGGCGAGCGGTGCACCCCTGATCTTTTTGTCGGAACAAAAAAGAAAAGCACCATACTTCCTACGAAGTACAGTGCTTTTTTGGTGGAGAATAGCGGGATCGAACCGCTGACCTCTTGCATGCCATGCAAGCGCTCTCCCAGCTGAGCTAATCCCCCACATATTCGGTTGGTGTCCTGCGACGTGAATTATTATACCAGCCGGGCGGGCGGTTGTCAACACCCAATTTGAAAAAGTTTGCAATAACAAAAAAGCCCTGCCGGGCACAGAGCCGGGCAGGGCGCGGAACAAAGTGAGGATGGGTTAGGCCTTTGCGTGCTGGCGGTCAAAGATCTGCGGAGCCACGCGGCAGAGCAGAACGGCGGCCACCATGGTCAGCAGGGTCTCGGGCAGCATGTAGCTGCCGTTGTACACCAGGCTGTAAGTCCAGGCGGACAGGCCTTCGTTCAGGTTGCCCCAGACCAGCACACCGGACAGGAAGCTGCACATAAAGCGCAGGAAGCCTGCCATAAAGGTGCCCACGGCCACGCCGACCATCCGGTTCTTGAAGGGACGGGCAAAGAACTCGGCAGTGCCCAGTGCCATAAAGGCCACCAGGTAGTCCAGCAGGACTTCACCCAGGAAATACAGGAAGGTCGGGGTCGGGGGTGCCCAGAAGCCCAGCAGCATCTGCAGGCAGCCGTTGACAAAGCCGGTGAACAGGCCCCACTTCACGCCGTGGCGGAAGGAGACCAGCACAAAAGGCAGCATGCTCAGCAGGGTAACGCTGCCGCCGTTGGGCAGGGTGAAGAACTTGATGTTGCTCAGTACGGTGCCAATGGCAATCATCAGGGCGCACTCCACAAGAATGCGGGTCTTGGAATAGGTTTTTGACATGGGAGATTCCTCTTCTCAGATAATAGTACACAAAAACAAATGCACCTGCACAAAAAGGCAGGCGCATGGGCTTCGTTTGTGAAGAGGGTGGACCTTTCCGCAAACTACCTACGCCGGCATTACCCGGATCAGGTTCGAGGGTACTCCGCTCAGGTGCGGATCTCAGCTTTTCAGCGCCCCTGTTTTTATGTCCAGCTCCCAGTATAGCGGTCAGCGCCCAAATGTCAAGCCCCGGCGGGCATATTGGCGGCCGCTGGCTCATATTTTTTAGGGAGACCGCAAACAGGGGAGGCGTGACCGGATGAACGTGGAGCCGGAGCAGCGGGCGGCGCTGCTGGGAGAGTACATTGCAGAGCACAGTGCCACGGTGCGGGCAGCCGCCCGGGCGTTCGGGTGCAGCAAATCAACGGTGCACAAGGACGTATCCACCCGCCTGCGGGCCGTGGATGCGGCCCTGTTTGCCCGGGTGCAGGCCGTGCTGGCCCGCAACAAGGCCGAGCGCCATCTGCGGGGCGGGGCGGCGACCAGACGCAAATACAAAAAGTAGGAGAGCGGTGCAGGGAGGCCTGTGCCGCTCTCCTGTTTATTTGTGCCGGAACTGCTCTAGCGCGGCCTTTTCCAGCCGGGAGACCTGCGCCTGGCTGATGCCGATCTCCCGCGCCACCTCCATCTGGGTCTCGCCCTTGAGGTAGCGCAGCTCCATGATCCGCTTTTCGCGCGGGGTCAGCCCGGCCACGGTCTGCCGGAACTCCAACCCGCTGATCCAGCTGTCCTCGCTGTCCGGGTCGCGCACCTGATCGATGACATACATGGCATCGCCGCCATCGGTGTAAAGGGGCTCTTCCAGGCTGATGGGCTCCACCACCGATTCCAGCGCCGCGTTCACCTCCCGGCGGGAAAGCCCTGCCTGCCGGGCCACCTCGTCCACGGTGGGCTCCCGGCCCAACTGCTTTTCCAGCGTCTCCCGGGCCTGCATGGCCTTGTAGGCAGCATCGCGCAGGCTGCGGCTGACCCGCAGGGCGTTGTTGTCCCGCAGGAAGCGCCGGATCTCCCCGATGATCATGGGCACGCCGTAGGTGGAAAACCGCACCGGCTGGGCCGGGTCAAAGTTGTCGATGGCTTTGATGAGCCCGATGCACCCCACCTGAAACAGGTCGTCCAGATTCTCCCCCCGCTGCGCGAACCGCTGCACCACGCTCAGGACAAGCCGCAGGTTGCCCTCGATCATGGCCTGCCGGGCGGCGGCATCGCCTGCCCGCGCCCGGGTGAGCAGCTGCCGCTTTTCCGCTTCGGAAAGCACCGGCAGCTGGGCCGTGTCCACCCCGCATAATTCCACTTTGTTGTACATCCCCCGAACCTCCGGTTACGTTGATACCGGAAGTATGGGGTAAGAGGGCGGGGAAGATACATGGGAATTGTTAGCAGCCTCGCCCTCTCAGTCATTGCTTCGCAATGCCAGCTCTCCCAAAGGGAGAGCCTTTGGCAGGGCAACCGCAAGCAGGTGCTAAAGGCTGGGGCAGTCTTGGCTCCCCCTTTGGGGGAGCTGGCGCGTTAGCGCCTGAGAGGGTGAGCCAGCTGCCGGTTACTCCCGCTCCAGCACCTCTTTCAGCTGACGGATGATCCGCTTTTCCAGCCGGGAGATGTAGCTTTGGCTGATGCCAAGGGCATCGGCGGCTTCCTTCTGGGTGTGCTCCACGCCGTCCACAAGGCCGAAGCGCAGCTCCATGATCTGCCGCTCCCGGGGGGCCAGCTGCTCCACGGAGCGCCGGAGGGTGGCGCGCTCGGCGGCCTGCTCCAATTGCAGGCCCACAAGGTTTTCGTCGCTGCCCAGCACGTCCGAGAGCAGCAGCTCGTTGCCGTCGCCGTCGGTGTTCAGGGGCTCGTCGATGCTGGCCTCCTGCCGCCGGTTGGAGCTTTTGCGCAGGTACATCAGGATCTCGTTGCCGATGCACCGGCTGGCGTAGGTGGCCAGCTTGATGTTCCGCGCGGGCGTAAAGGTGTTCACCGCCTTGATCAGCCCGATGGTGCCAATGGAGATCATGTCCTCCTGCGGCACGCCGCTGTTCTCGTACTTTTTGGCAAGATAGACCACCAGCCGCAGGTTGTGGGTGATGAGGTCATCGCGCGCGGCGGCATCCCCCGCCATCATCCGGATCAGCAGGGCCTTTTCCTGTTCCGGTGTCAGCGGCGGCGGCAGGCTGGGCCCGCCGTTGATGTAGTGGGCGGCGGAAGGGGCAAGAAGCGAGAGGAAAAGGCGGCGTAGAAGTGAAATAAGACGATGCAAGATGGTTCCTCCTTTGACGGGTAAACCCTCTCCGTCAATGCTAACGCATTGCCACCTCTCCCGAAGGGAGAGGCTTTGGCATTTTGGTAGAGTTTGAGCAAAAGTAATTAGCAGAAGTGGCCCGATTTGCCAAGGGCTCCCACTTTGGGGGAGCTGGCACGACGCTAGTCGTGACTGAGAGGGTGAGCTTGCTGAAAATGGTCCCCGGCTTCCACCCCCACCAGCACATCCCACCCATCGGGCGGCGGGGGGAGGTCGGCGAAGGCGGCATAGAACCTCTCAGTCTCGCTTTGCTCGACAGCTCCCCTGGCAGGGGAGCCAAGAGAGGCTTTGCAAACCACAAAAGCTGCCGGGACGGCCGGCAGGATACAGTGCCCGGCCACGGTGGTGCAGGGGACAAGGCGCACCCCCAGCGCCGGGACGGGCAGGGGAGCGGCCCCGGCAAAGTGCTGCTCCAGATAAGTACCCAGGGCGGGCGGCAGGCGGCTCTGCACGGCACCGAACCGCACCAGCACCACCGCCCGGCCCGAAAGCGGCTCCTGCACCGAAAAGCCGGTGTCGCAGAAGGCCCGGACATCCAGCGCTGTGTCTGCCACGGTGAGCCGGGCGGGGAACACCCGCCCGCCGCCCCGGCCCAGAAAGCGGAGCACCCCCTGCACAGCCAGCACCACCCCGCCCGCGCCCGCCAGCAGTGCCCCCGGCGAAAGGGGTAGGTAGATGCAGCCGTTGTTGGTCTGTGCCCCGGGCAGCAGCAGCGCCCCCGCCAGCAGCAGATTTCCCGCGCAGAACCACCCAACAAGCCGGGCAAAGCATCTGACCCCGGGCCGGCCGTAGGCGGCGGCCACCGTGAGGGCGGCGGTTGACACTTTATATAAGAGCGCGGCAGCGTCCGGCGCTTCCGGGGCCAGCAGAGCCAACGAGGAAGCTGCCCCCGCCGCCCCGCCCAACAGCAGCCGCCCGGCCCGGCACTCCACCCCGGCCAGCAGCCCCGCCGCCAGCAGGAACAGCAGCGTGAGCGCAAAATTTGTCAGCAGCAGGACATCGAGGTAGATCACAGTCTTGATGGGCGGCACCTTCTTTCTGGTATTGATAGGGTAACAGAAGCGTAAGAAAAAGGATGTCGGAACACGGGCTCGCCCTCTCAGGCGCTAACGCGCCAGCTCCCCCAAAGGGGGAGCCAAGACTGCCCCGGCCTTTAGCAGCTGCTTGCGGTGGTCCTGCCAAAGGCTCCCCCCTCGGGGGAGCTGGCAAAGCCGCAAGGCTTTGACTGAGAGGGTTGAGCCCCTTTGAAAAACTTTTTTCACAAATTTCCAAAAAAGGCTTGCAAAAGGGAGCGGGAAGAGTTATAATACATCTCGCAGTCAATTGTGCGCTGCGCAATTGCGTTTTGAAAGATGTGCCTCTTTAGCTCAGTCGGTTAGAGCACCTGACTGTTAATCAGGGTGTCGCCTGTTCGAGTCAGGCAAGAGGCGCCATTAGGCGGCGAGGGCAACTTCGCCGCTTGTTTTTTAACCGGATGTTGTAACCAATCTGAGACTTTTTTCACAAAATCTTCAAAATTAATGATTTCTTAAAAAATGTCCTCTTGAAGATGCTGTCAGATTGTGGTATACTACACCCAAACCTTGGAACAGTTTTTAAACGTTCTGTGGTGATTGACTCAGATCAAAGGGTAGGCGCTCCCTTCTTTTGATAGCAGCGGACTTCTGCTTTGCCCTGGTTCTCCGCAGGGCAGGGCAAAGCAGAAGGCTATGCGCTGTTAAACCGGAGTGCAAAAAGAAAACCTTTTTCATTTGTCAGACCTACAGCCAAAACAACAGCAAACTGGGGCTTGTGCAAACAGACCGGGTGTGCTAGAATAAAAGCCGTAGTTTTGAAATAGACACAGTACATTGAAAAAGAGATCGTTTGCTTTTGGTTGTCGGTCTCTTGTAAAGGAAACATCGTATGCGTTATACCTATGTGCGGCAGCACGATTCTACGGACTGCGCGGCCGCTTCGCTCGCAATGGTGTGCCTCCATTACAAAAAGGAAATCACCATCACCCGCCTGCGGGATATGATGGGAACCGACATGAAAGGCACGAACCTCGTTGGCCTGCAGAAAGCAGCCAATGAGCTGGGCTTCAGCACGGCGGCTGTCCGTGTTGACCGCGAAAACTTTTTAAGCGATTTCACACTGCCCGCGATTGCGCAGGTCATTACCGACCAGGGCCTGACCCACTTTGTGGTCATCTTCAAAAAGACGACCATCAAGGATGACGATGCCCGCCGCAAGCATGTGGTGCAGGAAGAAGAACGCAAGGCTGATGCAAGCAAAAAGTACAAATGCAAGGATTATGTCGTCATCGGCGACCCTGCAAATGAACTGAAAAAAATCAGCCTGGATGAGTTCTATAAAAACTTCACCGGCGTGCTGCTGCTGCTGAACCCCACAGCGGAGTTCAAGGGCGGCACAGGCAAGCATAAGGTGGAGGGTAAAGAGGAAGCCAAGGCAGCCCGCAACAACATGTTGAAGCGGTACATGGATCTGCTGCTTCCCCAGAAAAAGCTGTTTGCTTACGCTATTCTCAGTTCAGTGATCCTGACACTGATCGGCATCGTGTCCACCGTCTTTAATAAGGCGATCATGGACGAGGTGCTGCCTTATGGGCTGAAAAACCTGCTCATATCGCTCATTGTCGTGTTCAGCGTGGTCAACCTGACCAGCACGCTGCTTTCGACCGTGAGACAGTGGATCCT
Organism: Faecalibacterium sp. IP-3-29; assembly: GCF_023347335.1. Lineage (NCBI taxonomy): Bacteria > Bacillati > Bacillota > Clostridia > Eubacteriales > Oscillospiraceae > Faecalibacterium > Faecalibacterium sp. IP-3-29. The sequence continues at coordinate 1,042,311 of NZ_CP094471.1, forward strand.
GATCTTCCTTTCCATTAAAATCGATATCCCGTTGATGCTGGGCTACTTCGAGCATGTGTACAAACTGCCGATGAAGTTCTTTGCATCCCGTAAGACCGGCGAGATCACCACCCGCTATTCCGATGCAAGCACCATCAAATCGGTGCTGACCAGCATTGCAATGAGCGTGGTCATGGACATTGTGATGGCCGTGGGTACAGGTTTTGTTCTGTTCCGGATGAACTCCTCGCTGTTCTCCATTACCCTGTTTACCACCGTTCTGAGCCTGCTGCTCGTCATCATCTTCAAGCAGCCCTATAAGCGGATCAATGAAGAGACGATGGTACAGTCGGCGGTTCTGAACAGCCAGATGATCGAGAGCCTGCGCGGCATCGAGACCATCAAGTGCAACGCCTGCGAAGAGCGCGAGCTGGAAGCCCTTGAGCGTGAATACATCAAGAGCCTGAAGATCAGCCTGCGTTCCAGCAAGATCAGCACCGGCCAGAGCCTGATCTCCAGCGTGATCATGACCGTGTTGAACATGGTCACCACCTATGTGGGCATCACGCAGGTGCTGAATGGCCAGCTGACGCTGGGCGGCTACATGGCGTTCAGCACCCTTTCGGGCTACTTTACTTCTCCGGTGAGCGAGCTCATCAGTATGCAGATGTCCATTCAGGAAGCTTCCATCTCCATGAAGCGCCTGACGGAGATCATGGATTATGAATCCGAGCAGGACGATGACCGCGAGTACACCGAGATGGAGAGCATGGAGGGCGACATTGAGTTCAAGGATGTCACCTTCCGGTATGGCAACCGCACCCCGGCACTGGACCACATCTCCTTCACCATCCCGCAGGGGAAAAAGGTGGCGCTGGTTGGTTCCTCGGGTTCCGGCAAGTCCACCATCACCAAGCTCCTGCTCAAGTATTACGAGCCGGAGAGCGGTACCATCAGCGTGAATGGCGTTGATCTGGACGAGTACAGCAATGCATCCGTCCGCCGCTGCATTTCTTATGTCCCGCAGAACGTTGAGCTGTTCAGCAAGACGATCTTCGAGAATATCCGCATCTCCCGCCCCGAGGCTACCCTCGATCAGGTACGGGAGGCGGCCAAGAAGGCCGACGCACACGAGTTCATCCGCAAGCTGCCGCTGCAGTACAACACCTATCTGGAGGAAGCTGGCAACGGCCTGTCCGGTGGTGAAAAGCAGCGCATTGCACTGGCCCGTGCGTTCCTGAAGGATTCGAGCCTTTACATCTTTGATGAATCGACCTCCAGCCTGGACTTTGGTACAGAGAATACCATCTTTGATATGATCTATAACCAGCTGGCTGACCGTTCGATGCTGATCGTGGCACATCGCCTTTCCACCATCCGAGACTGTGACCTGATCCTGGTCATGGATCACGGCCAGATCGTGGAGCGCGGTACCCATGACGAGCTGCTGGCAAAGCAGGGCAAGTATTACGAGCTCTGGAACCTGCAGCAGGGCATCTTCCGCCGTAAGAAGGAAGAGCCTGCACCCGTTGCCCCCGCGGCAGTTGTTGAAGAAGACGACGATGGCGAGGCAATGACCTATTAAGTTGCAGCCGAGTGCGCACTCGGTTACATAAATGATCTTTGGATGGATGCGCAGCCGGAAAAAGATCGCTAAAATAAGTTTTTTCATTCATTTGAAGGGAGTAATTCATTATGATGATGCCTGCAAACTACTCTGTTATCGCAGAGAACGAAATGACCTACGTCAACGGTGGCGCTAACTTCATCGACGCTATCGGCGCTGTTACCGCTCCTATCTGGACTCTGGACAACGTTAAGACCTTCAACACCAACATCGTGACTCTGGTTGGCAACACCTTCCTGCAGTCCACCATTGACCGCACCATCGGTGTCCTGTTCAGCGGCAACACCACCTGGAAGGAAGTCGGCAACATCGGCAAGAACCTGTTCGGCACCAATGTTAAGGGCAACCCGATCGAGAAGAACAACTTTGGTGACTATGCTATGAACGCTCTGGGCATTGCTGCTGCTGTCTACAACCTGGGCGTGGCTCCCACCAAGAACACCGTCAAGGAGACTGACGTTAAGTTCACTGTCTAATTAGACGTGATCTGAAATTATGAAGCGTTGAGGAAACTGCACCGCCCTACTTGTTAGCGCGGGGCAGACAACAATGCCTCGTTATGGTGTGCCAGGAGGCGTGTGCCTCCTGGCACACCTTATTTTTATGTTGCTTATCGCGTTGCGGTAGGCAATTGTGTGTGGTAGAAGATTATGTTTATCCTTACAGGAATGCTCTTTACATAGTGACACTTTATCGCTGTGTGAGTGGCTTACCGTGAGCATCCTCACCCTCTCAGGCGCTTTGCGCCAGCTCTCCCGAAGGGAGAGCCCTTGGCATAGCGCAGTGTACGGCGGGTTTCCCTTTGCGTAGTGTGAACGCAGACTTGCCCACAGTGCAGGGAGTGAATCGTTCTGTCAAAACCTCCCACTTTGGGGGAGGTGGCAGCGCGTGTGCGCTGACGGAGAGGGTGAGCCCGGTAGAGGTATAAGCTGATGAAAAAGACGACAGTTGTCAAGAATAACGACATGCTGGATGTAGCCCGAAGACTTCGGAGGGAAATGACACCACAGGAGCAACGGCTTTGGTATGTTTTCTTGCGGAAATATCCGGTAAAATTCTACAAACAGCGGATCATTGAATCGTTTATTGTGGATTTTTATTGCGCGGATGCAAGATTGGTTATTGAACTTGACGGCTCACAGCATTATACTGAACAGGGGAAAGCTTACGATGAGGAACGAAGTGCTATCCTGCATGGCTATGGCTTGAAAGTTTTACGGTTCTCTAATCGGGATGTTAACAATCATTTTGATGCTGTATGCGAGACCATTGATAGGGAAGTACAAATTCGGATATAAAAGCAGCTGTGACCCTTTTTGTCAAGAGCTCCCACTTTGGGGGAGCTGGCAAAGCCGTTAGGCTTTGACTGAGAGGGTGAGACCGCTTTGAGGAGAGTCTTTGGCAAAACGGTAAAAAAGAATCTTTTCCCCCAGACAATTGCTTATTGCAAACAAAAAAGAAACAGGTGGACATTATTATGAGAGAGATCCAAGTTGCAGAAAACAAGACCCTGAAGCTGACCAACGTTCTGGCACGCAAGATCGATGCCAGCGAGCTGGGCAACCTGGGCGTGATCCTGACCCAGATGCAGAACTTTATCAAGAGCCACAGCGCCATGCCGGTTGGCCCTGTGATCCAGTGCGTCAAGTTTACCTCCGGCCCCAACCCGGAGCCGCAGATCTATTTTATGATGCAGGTCAACCAGCTCATCCCCCGCCTGGAGCCGGGCTACGAGCAGGACGCTGTGCTGCGGGTGAAGGGCTGCCTGTACGCCCACTTCACCGGCCCCATGGACCACAGCAGCCTTGCCAGCCAGAAGCTGAACATCTATGCCTACGAGCACGAGATCGAGCTGACCGGCACCGCCTACAGCATCTACGTCAATCAGGACAGCGAAAACGGTGTCATGGACGTTTTTATGGAGACGAAGTAATATGACCACTCGCATTCAGAATCTTTCCGACCTGCAGGACCGCCGCATTATGATGGAGAAGAAGCTGCCGGCCTTTGGCTACGCGCTCATTCTTCTGGTGGCTTTCCTCATGGTGTTTCTGGTGATCTGGAGCACCCAGAACAAGCGCACCTACGTCAGCCAGTCCACTGGCTCAGTGCAGGCGGCCAACAAGACCTATATCATGTCCAGTTACTCCGGCTCCATCACCGAGCTGAACATCTCGGAGGGCAGCTATGTCACCGAGGGCGACCTCATTGCCCACATCAAGAGCACCGATCTGGACATCCAGCAGGACAGCTACCAGAAGCAGCTGGACATCTACAAAAAGCAAAAGAGCCAGTACGAGAAGCTGCTCAAGTCCATTCAGGACGACAAGAACTACTTCAGCGAGACCGACATCGATGATCAGCCCTATTACTACCAGTACGAGAGCTACAAGAGCCAGGTCAGCCAGAAGGCGTTCGACGCTTCGCCCTATCAGGCCGCCGGTTACACCGACGAGCAGATCAAGACCATGATGGAGCAGAACCAGAGCGAGGTGGAGAGCCTGTACTACTCCACCCTGCAGTCTATTTCTGCCAACCTGACCAGCGTGCAGGCCAACATTGACAACATCGAGGCCCAGCTGGATGCCCTGAACACCGGCGCAAACGATTACTACATCTACGCTCCCACTTCCGGTGTCATCCACATGGACACCCCCTACAAGGTGGGTATGGTGCTCAGCGCAGGCTCCGCTCTGGCCACCGTTGCCAGCGAGAACAGCGACCTTGAGATCGTGGCGGCTGTCACCGTCAACGACCGGCCGCTGATCAACGTGGGCGACCCCTGCAAGATCGCCATCACCGGCCTGTCGGAGTATTCCTACGGCACCCTGACCGGCACTGTTACCTCCATCGACAGTGACGTGACCACCAACACCAGCGGGTCCTACTACAAGATGACCATCAAGCCGGACAACACCTATGTCGTGAGCACCAGCGGCGACAAGGTGGATCTCTCCAACGGCATGAGCGTCACCGCCCGTGTGGAGTACGATGAACTGACTTACTTTGACTATGTGATGGAGGCCCTGGGCGTGCTGTTCCGCTAAGCGCCCGCCGATTCCACGCCCAAGAGGTACGAAAGAATGAAACTGAACCCGAAACAGCTGGCCGCCAGCGCGGCTCTGCTGGGTGTGCTGGCCTGTGCCGCCGCCCTGCCTGCGTCGGCTGCCGGCCCTGTTACCACGCCGCTGGCCCTCACGCTGCCCAAGGTGAGCTTTCCCTGGGATAAAGTTACCGCCGAGAGCATCGAGACCGGCAGCTACGATGCCGCCCCGCTGGCGGGCACGGCCCAGCAGCTCTCCCCGGTGACCACCCCCGCCAATGCCGCCAGCAAGAACGGCGTGACCTATGTCTCTGACAACCCCAATGTTGTCTCGGTGGACAGTGAGGGCGTGGCGCAGGCTGTGGGCCTGGGCACGGCCAACATCACCGCCACCTGCGGCGGGGTGAGCTGCACCTATACCATCACCCCTCAGCCGGATGCCAGCATGATCGCCACCGAAATGGATATCACCCTTGCATCCAGCACCATTGCCGTGGGCGAGACCACCAGCCTCTCGCTGGCAGTGCTGCCCACCTCGGCGGCCAACTATATCAACGTCAGCCTGAGCTCTTCCAATGAGAAGGTGGCTACCGTCAACAACTTTGGCAAAGTGACCGGCGTTGCCCCCGGCAAGGCCACCATCACCGCCACGGACGGCAACGTGAGCTGCACGGCCACCGTTACGGTGGTTGCGGCCAACACCAGCACCGTCTCCAGCCAGTCCATCTCCCTGAACACCAACTATGTGGTGCTCAAGCCGGGCTCCTCCAAGACCATCACCGGCAAAGTATCGCCGGCCTCCGCCAGCCAGAGCCTGACCTTCAAGAGCCAGGACAAGAGCATTGCCACCGTCAGCGGTTCCGGTGTCATCACCGGCGTTGCCACGGGTGCCACCTCCGTGGTGGTCTCCAACGGCACCGCCTCCACCTCGGTCACGGTCATCGTCAACCGCACCGCCTCCACCTCCGGCAGCAGCAGCGACACCAGCGGTGAGGGCACCGAGGAAAATGTCACCACCGATGCCACCGTGGCCGCCATCCAGAACGCCGCAGGGGAGGAAGTGTCCCTCTATCAGAGCGACGTGCCCGCCATCACCGGCGAGATCCTGAGCGCCCTGCGCACCACGGGCCGCAGCCTGATCGTGCTGGGCGAGGATTATACCCTGCGGATCGATGGCACCAGCATCAAGAGCACCCAGGGCGGGTTCAGCACTGCCCTGACTTTTGCCCCCGATGAAAACGGCCTGAGCTTCCAGCTGGGCGAAAGCGGCGCGCTGCCCTGCGTGGTGCAGATCACCCTGACCGGTGAGAACGCCGCTTACAGCCGCCTGTATCTGCACAACACTGCCAGCGAAAAGTGGCAGTTTCTGAACAGTTACAAGGATGGCACCATCACCGCCGATACGGCTGGCAGCTACCTGCTGACCAACCAGAATCTGCGCTTCACCAATATCAACTGGACCTTCTTCATCGCCGCCGGTGCGCTGACCGTGGTCTGCCTGATCGTGTATATTGCCGTCAAGAAACGGTATTGGTTCTGGTAATTATAACTGTGCGTAATAAAACCTCCCGCTCATTCGAGTGGGAGGTTTTGTGTTATAACAAGGGCTGTTTCAACCAACCTATATGCCATAACGTGCTCTCAATTCCTGCAAGGCGCTGCGGGCATCCTGTGTCTGTCCGGCTTCCACCTGCTGTTCGGCAGCATCCAGTTTGGCGTAAGCGTCCAGAAGCTGCATCTTTTCTTCATAGGCTTCCATGCTCATAATGACCATATCGCCATAGCCATTTTTGGTGATATAGACAGGTTCTTTGGATTCACTGCACATCTGGGAGACAGCGGCAGTGTTTTTGAGGTCGCGGATCGGAATAATACGCGGCATGATATCAGCTCCTCTCTGTGGCTTTATTATACCATAATAATACCACACCTGCAAGAGCAGTTTGTACTTGACAATTAAAATACAATGTGATATGATTTTGATATCAGAAAGAAACTTCCGAACCCTGTAAAGGAGGGACATTTTATGGAAGAGAAGATCTTACAGACCAAGAAGAACGGCATGACCATGCTTCTGCTGACCCTGCTGGGTTATGTGGCTGCGGTTGTGGTGGGCGGCATCGGTTTTGTAATGCTGTATACTACCTTCCTGGGGTTTATCCCGCTGGCGATCGCTGTCATCTATGCCATCATCGGTATTTTCCTGTTCGCGGGCCTGAAAGTCCTCAAGCCCGAGGAAGCGCTGGTGCTGACCCTGTTCGGTGATTACATCGGCACCCTGAAGGGGGAGGGCTTCTACTGGGTCAATCCCTTCTGCACTGCCGTCAACCCGGCTGCGGGCACGGTCCTGAGCCAGAGCGGTGATGTTCAGCAGCGCCCTGTGGTGCAGGCTGACCGTGAGAAGGACGGCAAGAAGATCTCCCTGAAGGTGATGACCCTGAACAACTCCCGCCAGAAGATCAACGATTGCCTGGGCAACCCGGTGGAGATCGGCATTGCGGTGATCTGGCGGGTGACCGACACCGCCAAGGCCGTGTTCAATGTAGACAACTACAAAGAGTACCTGTCCCTGCAGTGCGACAGCGCCCTGCGCAACGTGGTGCGCATCTACCCCTACGATGTGGCCCCCAACGTGGACACCACCGGCGACGGTGTGGCCGACGAGGGCAGCCTGCGCGGCTCCTCGGAAGTGGTGGCAAAGCGCATCCAGGGCGAGATCCAGAAGAACGTCACCGCCGCCGGGATCGAGATCATCGAAGCCCGCATCACTTATCTGGCCTACGCCCCCGAGATCGCTGCGGTCATGCTGCAGCGTCAGCAGGCAAGCGCCATCATTGATGCCCGTAAGATGATCGTGGACGGTGCCGTGGGCATGGTGGAGATGGCGCTGGACCGCCTGAGTGAGAACAAAGTGGTGGAACTGGACGATGAGCGCAAAGCGGCAATGGTCTCCAACCTGCTGGTGGTGCTCTGCGGCAACCGTGACGCGCAGCCCATTGTGAACAGCGGCAGCCTGTACTGATGGCAGAGCCGAAAAAGCAGATCCCCCTGCGCCTGAATGCGAAGCTCTACGATGCCCTTGCCGCGTGGGCTGAGGATGACTTCCGCTCGGTGAACGGGCAGATCGAGTATCTGCTCACCGAGTGTGTGCGTCAGCGCAAAAAGAACGGCAAGTACGTCTCTGACCAGATCGACGTGCCGCCCGAACTGGATATCAAGTAAAAGAACGACCCTCTCAGTCAAAGCCTGTTGGCTTTGCCAGCTCCCCCGAAGGGGGAGCCTATCGCTGGCCTGGGATAAAGGCAGCATAGCCTCGCCCTTCGGGAGAGGTGGCATTGCGAAGCAATGACGGAGAGGGTCGTTCCTTATTTAATTCGTATGCTCGCTCCACCCGCTGGAAGTGATCACTTCGCCATCGGTGGTGCACCAGAGGGCTTCCACACCGTCCAGCGATTCCACGAGCTGCTTGCCCTCTTCCAGAGGCAGGCAGAACAGGCCGGTGGTCAGGCAGTCGGCCACACCGGAGTCCGGAGCCAGCACGCTCACGCCGTCAAAGTAGGCGGCGGGCCAGAGGGTGGCCGGGTCGATGAGGTGGTGGTAGCGCACACCGTCCACAACGTAGTAGCGCTGGTAGTCGCCGCTGGTCACAAGGGAGAGGTCGCTCATCCTGACGGCGGCTACAGTGGAGCTGCCGTTGGTGTAGACCTCGGAGGAGTTCCACGGGTTTTCCACGCCGCCTACCCACTGGGAGCCGTCCGGCTTGGTGCCGATGGCCCGCAGGTTGCCGCCCACGCTGATGAGGGCACTGGTCAGGCCCCGGGCTTCGGCGGCCTGTGCGGCCTGCTCCACGGCGTAACCCTTGCCCACGCTGCCCACGTCCAGCGACATGGCCGGGTCGGCCAGATAGACCGTTTTGGCATCTTCATCAATGATGAGGTTGGCGATATCGCAGTGCTGTGCGGCGGCATCCAGCTCTTCCTGCGTGGGCAGCTGGTTGTTGCTGTCGTTGTCATCGGCCAGTGCGGCCTCGCGGTAGTTGTGCCAGATGTTCAGCACACTGCCCAGCGCAATGTTCAGCTTGCCGCCGGTGGTGTCGTACATGGTCTGGGCCAGCTCCAGCATCCCGAGGATCTTGTCATCCACCGTCACCGGGGCAATGCCCGCATTGTCGTTGATGGTCTTGATGTTGGTCACGCCATCGTAATCATTATAAATGTCGTAGAGCTGGTTGTACTCCACAAGGTCGGCGTGGAGCGCGTCCATCTGGGCGGTGAACTCTTCCTCGCTGTCGCAGTAGGCGATGACCTGCGTCACGGTGTCGAACACATCATAGAACACGGTGGAGTAGCGCTGCGGGCCATCGGCGGCGCTGGACGCAGTAGAGCCGGAAGCGGAGCTGCCGCAGCCCGCCAGCAGGCTCAGGCTGAGCGCAGCCGCCAGCAGGGCGGAAAAAATACGCTTGGTCATCATGCTTTGGCGGTCTCCTTTGCGGCGGTAAAGGCGGTGTGCTCTTCCTGCAGATGTGCCAGCAGGTCACCGAACACCCAGTTCTTGCTGGTGGGGGTCACAACGGCCTTGAGGGGGATGTTCACCTGTGCCTGCTTCATCAGGTCGAGCAGGGTGTCCACATCCTTATCCTTGAAGTTGGCCAGCACCAGCGCCGGGGGATAAGCACCCGGCTCCAGCACCAGAGTGCGGGTGGTCTTGACTTCCACCTCGCCCAGCAGCTGGGCCACGGTCCTGCCTGCATCGGCAGGGGAGACCAGCAGCAGCTTCATCCCGAAAGCGGGAGCCATCCCCTCCAGAATGCCCCGGTCGGCGGCAGAAAGGTTCCAGCCCAGCGCCAGCGGGATGCCGGCATTCTGGTTGCGTGCAATATGAGCTTTCATAGAAATACCTCGTTTCAAGGGTGAATTCAAAATACACCATAGTATACCATATTTGATGACAAAAGAAAACAACCCCCTCAGTCACGCGGCAGCGTGCCGAGAGGGTCGTTCCATTCTCAGTTCATCTTCTTGCCAAAGAACTCGACTTCTTTGGTGATAAAGCCCATCAGTTCATCGAACTGGTCGGGGGTCAGGCTCTGGGCACCATCGCACTTGGCCTTGGCGGGGTTGTTGTGCACCTCAATCATCAGGCCGTCAGCACCGGCGGCCACAGCGGCCTTGGCCAGCTGGGGCACCATCCAGGCATGGCCGCAGGCGTGGCTGGGGTCCACCACCACGGGCAGGTGGGTCATTTTGTGGAGCATGACCACACCGGCAAGGTCCAGGGTGTTGCGCATACTGGTTTCAAAGGTGCGGATGCCGCGCTCGCAGAGGATAACGTTCTCGTTGCCCTCGGCCATGATGTACTCGGCGCTCATCACAAATTCTTCCAGCGTGTTGGCCAGGCCGCGTTTGAGCAGCACAGGCTTTTTCTGGCGGCCCACGGCCTTAAGCAGCTCAAAGTTCTGCATATTGCGGGCACCCACCTGGATGAGGTCTACATTCTCGAACAGGGGCAGATGCTCGGTGTTCATGATCTCGGTGACGATGGGGGAGCCGGTGGCGCGGCGGGCCAGCTTGAGCAGGTCCAGGCCCTCGCTCCGCATTCCCTGGAAGGAGTAGGGGGAGGTGCGGGGCTTGAATGCGCCGCCGCGCAGCAGGGAAGCGCCTGCATCCTTAACGCGCTGGGCGCAGTAGGTGATCTGCTCCTCGCTCTCGATGCTGCAGGGGCCTGCAATGACGGCGAAGTTGCCGCCGCCGATCTTCACGCCGTTGACATCGATCACGCTGTCGTCGGGGTGGAACTTGCGGTTGGCCTTCTTGTAAGGCTCAGACACGCGGCGGCAGGTCTCGACCACAGGGTTGGCCAGCACCCAGCTCTCGGCAATGGCCTTGGTGTCGCCGATCAGGCCCAGAATGTGGGTGTCGCTGCCCTTGGAGTCGTTGATCTGCAACCCCATATCCTGCAGCTCGTGGCAGAACTCGCGGACCTGTGCGTCAGGGGCATCCTGTTTCAGTACAATGATCATGGTGGTCGTCTCCTTATCCTTCTCACACAAACGGCACAGGAGACCGGCTCCATTGCCGTGATTTATTTTCGTGAAGTTCAGTTTCCTGAAGCATGGGCCTATGATAACACTTCAGGGAACTGAAGTCAAGAGAAATTTTGAAATTTAGGAAAGAAAGTGGTAGAATAGGGGCAGCCTGAGAGGGCAAGGAGTTTACAAGGAGCGATCATCAATGGGAAAAGAAGCAAAAACGAATGCCATGCGCATCCTGGAACGGGCCAAGGTGCCCTATACAGCCCACGAGTATGCCCACGAGGAAGGCGTGGCGGTGGACGGCGTGACCGTGGCCGCCAGCATGGGGGAGGACCCGGCCTGCGTATATAAGACGCTGGTGACCCAGGGCAGCAGCAAAAACTACTTTGTGTTCGTCATTCCGGTGGCGGCAGAGTTTGACCTGAAGGCCGCTGCCCGCAGCGTGGGCGAAAAAAGCGTAGCCATGATCCATGTGGCCGATATCAATAAGGTCACCGGCTATGTGCGCGGCGGCTGCAGCCCGGTGGGTATGAAAAAGCAGTACACCACCGTGTTTGATGAAAGCGTGCTGGCTCAAGAAAAGGTCTATGTCTCCGGCGGCCGCATTGGTACGCAGGTGTGCTGCGCACCCGCCGACCTCGTCCGGGCAGCAAGGGCAGCAACAGCGAAGATCATCTTCTAAGGTAAAACGCCCTTACTGCCAACGCAATGACGGAGAGGCTGTACAGAGCGGGGCCTGCTCAGTGCGATAAAACTTGCTTTATTATATTTTCTAAAAAAGTCATACTTAAAAAGAAATACGGTGTCGAAACTGCACAAAACTTTTGAAAGTTTTTTGACGCGGGAGAACACAAGGGAGAAATTGCCCTAAGGGCCTTTGCAAAGTGGAATTTTTGCCGTAAACTGTATGTAGTACAGGGACGGTACCCCGGCGGATGCCGGGTGCCGCCTGAAAAAGCGCAGAGCAAAAGGGGAACTTCAAAGATGAAGATGCTGTCGGGCTTCACAGAACAGAACACCATTCGTGCTGTTCAGGGGCATCGTGCAGCTTTGTGCAAAGCGCTGGGAGAGCATACGCAGAAATAAAGGCCGTGGTGCAGGTGTACCACAGCTTTTTTTTGTTTTGCAGACGGAGAAAGAGAGGTTCGGATATGATTCGGAAAGTTGCAGTGATCATGGGCTCGGACAGTGATTGGCCGGTGGTAAAGGGGGCCTGTGCCCAGCTGAAGGCGCTGGACATCCCCTTTGAGGCACACATCCTTTCGGCCCACCGCACCCCTGCCGAGGCCGCGGATTTTGCCAAAAATGCCCGGGCCAACGGCTTTGGTGTGATCCTGTGCGCGGCGGGCATGGCGGCCCATCTGGCCGGTGCCTTTGCCGCCAACACCACCCTGCCTGTCATCGGTATCCCGATGAAGGGCGGCGCGATGGACGGTCTGGACGCGCTGCTGGCCACGGTCCAGATGCCCAGCGGCATCCCGGTGGCTACCGTGGCCCTGAACGGGGCCAAGAACGCCGCCTGGCTGGCTGCCGAGATCCTGGCCCTGAGCGATGACACACTGGCCGGGAAGCTGGAGGCCGAGCGGGTGAGCATGGCACAGCAGATCGCAGCTAAGGAAGAAAAGCTGCAGAACGAACTGAAAGAGTTGTAAGGAGAACCAATGTCTGATTTTGCATATCCGCTGCACGAGGAATGCGGCGTTTTTGGCATTTACGACCGGGCGGGCACTGAGGATGTGGCCGCTGCCGCCTATTCTGCCCTGTATGCGCTGCAGCACCGCGGGCAGGAGAGCTGCGGCATTGCGGTCAACGATGACGGTGTCATCCAGGGCCACCGCGACCTCGGCCTGGTGAACGAGGTGTTCACCCCCGCCGTGCTGGGCAGTCTTTCCACCCCCACGGCCCACATGGCAACGGGCCATGTCCGCTATGCCACGGCCGGCAGCCGGGTGCGGGCCAACGCCCAGCCCATGATCGTCCGGCATGGCCGGGGCACCATGGCCCTCTGCCACAACGGCAACCTGACCAATGCCCTGGAGCTGCGCCGTCAGCTGGAGAACGAGGGTGCCATCTTCCACGGCTCCTCCGATACCGAGGTCATCTGCTACCTCATCACCCGCAACCGCCTGCGGATGGGCAGCATTGAGACCGCCATCAGCAAGACCATGGATGTGCTGGAGGGTGCATACAGTCTGGTGATCATGTCCGCCACCAAGCTCATTGCGGTCCGGGACCCCCGGGGCTACCGCCCCCTGTGCATCGGCACCCTGCCCGGCGGCGGCTACGTCTTTGCCAGCGAGAGCTGCGCGCTGGATGCTGCGGGCGCGACCCTGCTGCGGGACGTGGAGCCCGGCGAGATCGTCATTGCCGACACCAAGACCGGTGAGCTGCGGAGCATCAAGGATCACTGCGGCCGCCCGGACACCCAGATGTGCGTGTTCGAGTTCATCTATTTCTCCCGCCCGGACAGCATCATTGAGGGCAGCTCGGTGCACGAGGCCCGCAAGCAGGCAGGCCGGTTCCTGGCACAGGAGCACCCTGTGGAGGCCGATGTGGTCATCGGCGTGCCGGATTCCGGTCTGGATGCGGCGCTTGGCTACTCGCAGGAGAGCGGCATCCCCTACGGCATCGGCTTCATCAAGAATAAATACATCGGCCGCACCTTTATCCAGGGCAGCCAGAAGCAGCGCGAAAACAGCGTGCGCATCAAGCTGAACGTGGTGTCCAGCACCGTCAAGGGCAAGCGGGTGGTGCTGGTGGATGACTCCATCGTGCGCGGCACCACCTCCGCCCGCATCATCAAGCTGCTGCGGGATGCCGGTGCAAAGGAAGTCCACTTCCGGGTCTCGGCCCCCCCGTTCAAATACCCCTGCTACTTCGGCACCGACATCCCCGACCAGAAGCTGCTGGTGGCCACGGGCCGCAATGTGGAGCAGATCAATGAGATCATCGGGGCCGACACCCTGGGCTACCTGTCCACCGAGCATGTGGTGCAGCTGGCCAAGAACGCAAAATGCGGTTTCTGCACCGCCTGCTTTACCGGCGAGTATGCCGTGAAGCCGGAGGAGGTGCTTTCCACCGATATCCATGAACGCCACCTGAACGACCGTCCCAAAAACGAGAAGAAGTTAGGAGAGTAAGAAGATGGAAAAGAGCTATTCTGAGAGTTACGCAGCTGCCGGTGTGGATATCACCGCCGGTTACCGCTCCGTTGAACTGATGAAGCAGTATGTTGCCCGCACCATGAACGAGCACTGCATTGGTGGTCTGGGCGGCTTTGGCGGCCTGTTTGAGCTGGACTGCACCGGCTACAAGCACCCGGTTCTGATCTCCGGCACGGACGGCGTGGGCACCAAGCTGAAGATCGCCATGATCATGGACAAGCACGACACCATTGGCATCGACTGCGTTGCCATGTGCGTCAACGATGTGATCTGCGCCGGTGCAAAGCCGCTGGTGTTCCTGGATTACATCGCCTGCGGCCGCAACATCCCTGAGAAGATTGCCGAGATCGTCAAGGGCGTGGCCGAGGGCTGCGTGCAGGCTGATTGCTCTCTGGTGGGCGGTGAGACTGCCGAGCACCCGGGCATGATGCCGGAGGATGAGTACGATCTGGCCGGTTTCACTGTGGGCGTTGTGGACAAGGAAAAGATCCTGAACAACGAGACCATGCAGGCTGGCGATGTCATCCTCGCTCTGCCCTCCACCGGTGTTCATTCCAACGGTTTCTCGCTGGTGCGCAAGATCTTTGATATTGACAACGATCCCGATGTTCTGCACACCACCCCCGCCGAGCTGGGCGGCAAGACCCTGGGCGATGCCCTGCTGGCTCCCACCAAGATCTACGTTAAGCCGGTGCTGAAGGTGCTGGAAGAGGTGGATGTCAAGGGCATCTCCCACATCACCGGCGGCGGCTTCTATGAGAACATCCCCCGCAGCCTGAAAAAGGGCTGCTGCGCCCGCATCAAGAAGGAGGATGTCCGCACCCCGGCGCTGTTCCACCTGATGCAGGAGACCGGCCACATCTCCGAGCACGATATGTTCAATACCTTCAACATGGGCGTTGGCATGGTGCTCACCGTTCCTGCCGCACAGGCCGACAAGGCGCTGGAGATCCTCCACGCCAACGGCGAGCCCGAGGCTTACAAGCTGGGTGTCATCGCTGAAGGGGACGGTGTGGAACTGTGCTGAACGTAGCTGTGTTGGTTTCCGGCGGCGGCACCAATCTGCAGGCCCTGCTGGACAGCGAAGCCCGGGGCGAGAACCCCAATGGTAAAATTACGCTGGTGGTAGCCTCCAAGCCCGGTGTCTTTGCGCTGGAGCGGGCCGCAAAGGCCGGTGTGGAGGGTGTTGTGGTTCGCCGCAAGGACTACGCCACCAGTGAGGCCTTTGACGCAGCCCTGCTGGAAACGCTGAAAAGCCACAACATCGATCTGGTGGTGCTGGCCGGGTTCCTTTCCGTGCTGGGCCCCAGTGTCATTGAAGCCTATCCCCGCCGCATCCTGAATGTTCATCCGGCGCTCATCCCGTCCTTCTGCGGGCCCGGTATGTACGGCCTGCGCCCCCATCAGGCTGCTCTGGCCCGGGGCTGCAAGGTGACCGGTGCCACCGTCCACTTTGTCAACGAGGAGTGCGACGGCGGCCCCATTCTGCTGCAGAAGGCAGTGGAGATCCTGCCCGGCGACACCCCCGAGGTGCTGCAGAAGCGGGTGATGGAACAGGCCGAGTGGAAGCTGCTGCCCAAGGCAGTTGCCATGGTGTGCAGCGGCGAGATCGAGTAAAAACTCCTTCCGTCACGCCTGACGGTGTGCCACCTCCCTCAAGGAGGGAGGCTTGAGGCTCCCTCTCCGAGGGGGCTGTCGCCGCAGGCGACTGGGGGAGTTCCGTAATAGGAGAATTTGACATGGAAAAGATCAACCTGAACGATTATCTGGCCTCCAACGAGTACCCCGGCCGCGGCATTGCAGTGGCAATGGCTCCCGATGGCCGTCAGATGTTCATCGGCTACTTTATCATGGGCCGCAGTGAGAACAGCCGCAACCGCGTGTTCGACCCCGTGCCCGAGCGCGGCGGCATCTGCACCATGGCTGCAGACCCTGACAAGCTGGAGGACCCCAGCCTTATCATCTATAACCCCGTGCTGACCCTGGGCAAGACCCACATCGTGACCAACGGCGACCAGACCGATACCATTTTTGACCTGATGAGTCAGGGCAAGAGCTTTGCCGATGCCCTGCGCACCCGCACCTTTGAGCCGGACGGCCCCAACTACACCCCCCGCATCTCCGCTGTGGTGTACGCTGATGGCAGCTACCAGATGAGCATCCTGAAATCTGCCGACGGCAACGGCGACAGCGTCCAGCGCTATTTCTTTGATTACCCCCAGCCTGTGGCCGGTGAGGGTCATTTCATCAGCACCTACAAGCACAACGGAAACCCCATCCCCAGCTTTGAGGGTGAGCCCCTGCGCTTTGCCTGCCCCCGCACCATCGGCGATTTTGCCCATGGCCTGTGGCAGAACCTGAACCCCGACAACAAGGTCAGCCTGTTTGCACGCGTCATCGATCTGGACAGCGGCGAGACCGGCGATATGATCTTCAACAAATACGATGCTGTCAACAGCGATCTGGACGACCCCGAGGAGCCTGAACTGCTGCCCGAGGAGCTGGAGCTGCTGGCAAAGCGCGATGCCGAAGCGGAATAACGAAGACTTAAGGAGGATGCATCAATGAACGAACTCGCACTGAAGTACGGCTGCAACCCCAACCAGAAGCCCAGCCGCATCTATATGGAAGATGGCTCCGACCTGCCCGTGACTGTGCTGAACGGCAAGCCCGGCTACATCAATTTTCTGGATGCCCTCAACTCCATCCAGCTGGTCAAGGAGCTGAAGGCGGCCTGCGGTCTGCCCGCCGCCGCTTCCTTCAAGCATGTGTCCCCGGCGGGTGCCGCCCTGGGCCTGCCCCTGACCGATGTGGAGCGCAGGATGTACCACATTGCTCCGGACTTTGAGCTCTCTCCGCTGGCCTGCGCTTACGCCCGTGCCCGCGGTGCTGACCGTATGTCCTCCTTTGGCGACTGGATCGCCCTCTCCGATGTCTGCGATGTGCCCACCGCAAAGCTCATCCAGCATGAGGTCTCTGACGGCATCATTGCCCCCGGTTATGAGCCGGAGGCTCTGACCATTCTGGCCGGCAAGAAAAAGGGCAACTACAATGTGGTGGCCATTGACCCCGACTACAAGCCCGCCCCGGTGGAACACAAGCAGGTGTACGGCATCACCTTTGAGCAGGGCCGCAACGAGCTGACCATCAACGCCGACACCATGCTGACCAACTGGGTCACCGAGAACAAGAGCGTGACCGAGGAGCAGAAGCGGGACCTGATCATTGCCCTCATCACCCTGAAATACACCCAGTCCAACAGTGTCTGCTACACCGCAGGCGGCCAGACCATCGGCGTGGGTGCCGGCCAGCAGAGCCGCATCCACTGCACCCGTCTGGCGGGCCAGAAGGCCGACAACTGGCAGCTGCGCCACATGGACAAGGTGCTGAACCTGCCTTTCCGTGACGATATTGCCAAGCCCAACCGCGACAATGCCATTGATGTGTATATCGGTGACACCCCCGAGGATGTCATCGGCGACGATGTCTGGGCCGAGACCTTCACCGAGCAGCCCGCACCCCTGACCGCGGAGGAAAAGAAAGAGTACCTGAGCCATGTTACCGGTGTCTGCCTGGGTTCCGATGCCTTCTTCCCCTTTGGCGACAACATCGAGCGTGCCCGCCGCTCCGGCGTGACCGCCATTGTCCAGCCCGGCGGCTCTATCCGCGACCAGCAGGTTATTGACACCTGCAATAAGTACGGCATCGCCATGGCGTTCTGCGGCATCCGGCTGTTCCATCACTAAAAGGAAAACTGGTTCGCCCTCTCAGTCAAAGCCTGTCGGCTTTGCCAGCTCCCCCAAAGGGGGAGCCTTTGGCAGCATCCCGTTAGTAGCTGCTGGTGTTAGTGCCAGTCTTGGCTCTCCCTTTGGGAGAGCTGGCGCGAAGCGCCTGAGAGGGTGAGGACGCTGACAGAGAAGCAGAAACGAATATTTTAGGAGATGTTAAAATGGCTAAAAAAATCTTAGTGGTCGGCGGCGGCGGCCGCGAGCATGCCATCATCAAGGCACTGAAAAAGAGCCCGGACTGCGGCGAGATCTGGTGCGCTCCGGGCAACGGCGGCATCAGCTATGATGCCAAATGCAAGAACATCAAGGCTACGGACGTAGAGACCATGGTGGCCTTTGCCGCTGAGGAAAAGTTTGATTATGTGGTCGTGGCGCAGGATGACCCGCTGGCGCTGGGCATGGTGGACGCGCTGGCTGCAGTGGGCATCCCTGCCTTTGGCCCGGACAAGGCCGCTGCCCGCATCGAGGCCTCCAAGGTGTTCTCTAAGGACCTGATGAAGAAATACGGCATCCCCACCGCAGATTATGCCACCTTTGATGACCCCGCCAAGGTCATGGATTACATCAAGGCAAAGGGCAAGTACCCCGTGGTCATCAAGGCCGACGGGCTGGCACTGGGCAAGGGCGTGCTGATCTGCGAAAATGAGGAGCAGGCTGCCGACGGCGTGAAGGAGATCATGCTGGACAAAAAGTTCGGCGCTTCCGGCAACCATGTGGTGGTGGAAGAGTTCCTCACCGGCCCCGAGGTCAGTGTGCTGAGCTTTACCGACGGCAAGCTGGTCAAGCCCATGGTGTCCAGCATGGACCACAAGCGTGCCAACGACCACGACACCGGCCTGAACACCGGCGGCATGGGCACCGTGGCCCCCAACCCCTACTACACCCCGGCCATTGCTGCCGAGTGCATGGAAAAGATCTTCCTGCCCACCATTCAGGCCATGAACGCCGAGGGCTGCCCCTTCAAGGGCTGTCTGTACTTCGGCCTGATGCTCACCCCGGACGGCCCCAAGGTCATCGAGTACAACTGCCGCTTCGGCGATCCCGAGACCCAGGTGGTGCTGCCTCTGCTGGAGAGTGACCTGCTGAAGATCATGGCTGCCTGCACCGAGGGCACACTGGCCGATACCGAGGTCAAATTCTCCGAGGGTGCGGCCTGCTGTGTTATTCTGGCCTCCGGCGGCTACCCGGTGTCCTATGAAAAGGGCAAGCCCATTTCCGGCCTGACCAACGGCCAGCTGGAAGGGGAGAGTAACATCACAGTCTACCACTCCGGCACGGCACTGCGTGAGGACGGCACGCTGGTCACCAACGGCGGCCGCGTGCTGGGCGTGACAGCAACTGCGCCCCGCCTGACCGCCGCCATCACGCAGGCATACGCCGCCGCTGAGAAGATCAGCTTTGAAAAGCTGCACAAGCGCACGGATATTGGTATGAGAGCGCTGAAAGCAATCGCTGAACAATAAAAAAGAGGGGGATTCACCCATGGTCTATCGTATTTATGTAGAAAAGAAGCCCGGCTTTGATGTGGAAGCCCAGGGCCTGAAAAATGAGCTGGTGAGCCTGCTGGGCATCCAGTCCCTGAGCGGCCTGCGCCTGCTGAACCGCTATGACGTGGAGGGTATCGACGAGGCACTGTTCAACCAGTGCGCTACCACCGTGTTCAGTGAGCCGCCGGTGGACAACACCTATGCGGAGCTGCCTGAATTCGAGGGCATTTCCTTTGCTGTGGAGTACCTGCCCGGCCAGTTCGACCAGCGCGCCGATTCTGCCGCCGAGTGCATCCAGCTCATCAGCCAGGGCGAGCGCCCGCTGGTTCGCTCTGCCCGTGTCTACCTGCTGGAGGGTTCCCTGACCGAGGAGCAGGTGGCAGAGATCAAGAAGTACGTCATCAACCCGGTGGAGGCCCGCGAGGCTTCGCTGGAGACCAAAGCTACCCTGAAGATGGAGTATCCCGTGCCCACCGCTGTGGCCACGCTGGAGGGCTTCAACGAGCTGGACGAAGAGGGCCTGAAGAAGTTCATCGACGAAAAGGGCCTGGCCATGGATCTGGGCGATATTAAGTTCTGCCAGGAGTACTTCCGCTCTGAGCACCGCGACCCCACCATCACCGAGATCAAGATGATCGACACCTACTGGTCCGATCACTGCCGCCACACCACCTTCGGCACCATTCTGGATGATGTCCAGATCGACGATGCCGTGGTGCAGGCAGCGTTTGACCGCTACATGGCCATGCGCGCCGACCTGGGCCGTGAGGAGAAGCCCCGCTGCATGATGGATCTTGCCACCATCGGTGCCAAGGAGCTGAAGAAGCAGGGCATCCTCAAGAATCTGGACGAATCCGAGGAGATCAACGCCTGCACCGTCAAGATCAAGTGCGATGTGAACGGCAAGGATGAGGACTGGCTCTTCCTCTTTAAGAACGAGACCCACAACCACCCCACCGAGATCGAGCCCTTCGGTGGTGCGGCCACCTGCATCGGCGGTGCCATCCGCGACCCGCTGTCCGGCCGCAGCTATGTCTATCAGGCCATGCGTGTGACCGGCGCAGGCGACCCGCTCAAGCCTGTCAGCGAGACCCTGCCCGGCAAGCTGCCCCAGCGCAAGCTGGTGACCACTGCCGCTGCCGGTTACTCCTCCTACGGCAACCAGATCGGCCTTGCCACCGGCCAGGTAGATGAGATCTACCACCCCGGCTATGTGGCAAAGAGAATGGAGATCGGCGCTGTGGTGGGTGCGACCCCCGCTTCCCACGTCCGCCGCGAGTGCCCCGCCCCCGGGGATGTCATCGTCCTGCTGGGCGGCCGCACCGGCCGCGACGGCATCGGCGGTGCCACCGGCTCCTCCAAGGCCCACAATCTGGGCAGCCTGGACCACTGCGGTGCTGAGGTGCAGAAGGGCAATGCGCCCATCGAGCGCAAGCTCCAGCGCCTGTTCCGCCGTGAGGATGCCTGCAAGATGATCAAGCGCTGCAACGACTTTGGTGCGGGCGGCGTTTCCGTTGCCATCGGTGAGCTGGCCGACGGCCTGTATATCGACCTGAACAAGGTCACCAAGAAGTATGACGGCCTGGACGGCACCGAGCTGGCCATCAGCGAGAGCCAGGAGCGCATGGCTGTGGCCCTTGCCCCCGAGGATGTGGACAAGTTCATCGCCATTGCCACCGAGGAGAACCTTGAGGCCACCCCCGTGGCAAAGGTCACCGAGGAAAAGCGCCTGAACATGGTGTGGAACGGCGTGTCCATCGTCAACATCAGCCGTGAGTTCCTGAACTCCAACGGTGCGGAGAAGCACCAGAACGTCCATGTGGAGCAGGGCACCGTCTGGCAGCCCCAGTGGGCCGGCATCACCTTCAGCCAGAAGATGAAGAACATGGTGGGCGACCTGAACATCTGCAGCAAGAAGGGCCTTTCTGAGCGGTTCGACAGCACCATTGGTGCCGCCACCGTCCTGATGCCCTTTGGCGGTGCTTACCAGCTGACTCCCCAGAACGCCATGGTGGCAAAGCTGCCCGTGGATGGCGAGACCAACACCTGCTCCGGCATGGCCTGGGGCTACAACCCCTACCTGATGAGCGCCAACCAGTATATCGGCGCACGGATGGCCGTGGTGGACAGTGTCACCAAACTGGTGGCCTCCGGCTTCCGCTATGAGGATGCCTACCTGACCTTCCAGGAGTATTTTGAGCGCCTGGGCACCAAGCCCGAGCGCTGGGGCAAGCCGCTGGCCGCCCTGCTGGGTGCTCTGGATGCCCAGATGGGTCTGGGCATTGCCTCCATCGGCGGCAAGGACAGCATGTCCGGCTCCTTCGAACAGCTGGATGTGCCCCCCACGCTGGTCTCCTTTGCCACTGCTATCGGCAAGGCCAGCAAGGTGGTCTCCACCGAGTTCAAGAAGCCCGAGAGCACTGTTGTCCTCATCCGGCCCATTCTGGACCCCGAGACCGGCTGCCCCAACTTCTTCTCCCTGAAGGCAAACTACAAGATCGTGGAGCAGATGATCGAAGAGGGCATGGTGGCATCTGCCTGCGCCGTGGGCTACGGCGGCATTGCCGAGGCCCTGTTCAAGATGGGCCTGGGCAACCACATCGGCTTCAAGATGCGCGCTGATATGCCCACCCACCGGATGTTCGAGCCCATGTACGGCTCCATCGTGCTGGAAATGGTCTCTGATTCCCCCGCAGGCGAGCTGCTGGGCGAGACCACCAGGGAGTATACCTTTGAAAGCTGCGGCGAGACGCTGGATATGGCTGAGCTGCAGGAGATCTGGGAGAGCAAGCTGGAGCCTGTGTACCCCTACCGCAAGGCAGGCCCCACCGTGGAAAAGATCAACGGCAAGCTGAACGCCCCCGCTGCCCCCAAGATCGGTGTGGCAAAGCCCAAGGTGATCATCCCTGTGTTCCCCGGCACCAACTGTGAGTACGACACCGCCAAGGCCTTTGCCCGCGCCGGTGCCGACCCTGAGATCCTGGTCATCCGCAATCTGACCCCGGCGGACGTTACCGCCAGCTGCGAGGCACTGGTCAAGGCCATTGGCGAGAGCCAGATCGTGATGCTGCCCGGCGGTTTCTCCGGCGGCGACGAGCCGGACGGCAGCGCCAAGTTCATCGCCTCCTTCTTCCGCAGCCCTGCGGTCACCGAGGCGGTCCGCGACCTGCTGCAGCACCGCGACGGCCTGATGCTGGGCATCTGCAACGGCTTCCAGGCCCTGATCAAGCTGGGTCTGGTGCCCTACGGCGATATCCGCCCCATCACGGCCTATGACCCGACCCTGACCTTCAACACCATTGGCCGCCACCAGAGCATGCTGGTGCGCACCCGCGTTGCATCCACCGGCAGCCCTTGGCTGTCCCACTGCGATGCAGGCAGCGAGTACGAGATCGCCATCAGCCACGGCGAGGGCCGCTTTGTGGCACCCCAGAACGTGCTGGATCAGCTGGTTGCCAACGGCCAGGTGGCTACCCAGTATGTTGATCTGGAGGGCGAGCCCACCATGGATCAGCGCTACAACCCCAACGGCTCTCTGCTGGCCATTGAGGGCATCACCAGCCCGGACGGCCGCGTGTTCGGCAAGATGGGCCACTCGGAGCGCAGCGGCGAGTACCTGTACAAGAATGTCACCGGCGACAAATATCAGCCGATCTTTGAGGGCGGCGTAGACTATTTCAAGGTTTGATGGTAGAATAGAGAAAAACTCCTTCCGTCATCGCTGACGCGATGCCACCTCCCTCTCCGAGGGAGGCTGAAAGGCCCCCTCTTCGAGGGGGCTGTCGCCGGAAGGCGGCTGGGGGAGTTACTTTCAGGAGGAAACAACCAATGTCACAGCATGATCGTTATATCAGCCCCTTCTCTACCCGTTATTCTTCCGATGAGATGCAGTACATCTTCTCGGATGACAACAAGTTCCGCACCTGGCGCCGCCTGTGGGTGGCGCTGGCCCGGGCCGAGATGGAACAGGGCCTGACCAATATCACCCCCGAAATGGTGGCCGAGCTGGAAGCCCATGTGGACGACATCAACTACGAGGTCGCCATTGCGCGCGAGAAGCTGGTGCGCCATGATGTGATGAGCCACGTTTACGCCTACGGCCAGCAGTGCCCCAAGGCAGCCGGCATCATCCATCTGGGTGCCACCAGCTGCTATGTGGGCGATAACACCGATATCATCGTGATGCGGCAGGGCCTGGAGCTCATTCGCAAAAAGCTGATCGGTGTGCTGGCAAAGCTCTCCCGCTTTGCTGAGGAGTACAAGGACATGCCCTGCATGGCCTATACCCACTGCCAGCCTGCACAGCCCACCACCGTGGGCAAGCGTGCCACCCTGTGGGCCAACGAGCTGGTGATGGATCTTGCCGAGATCGACCACCGCCTTGCCACCCTGCAGCTGCGCGGTGTCAAGGGCACCACCGGCACGCAGGCTTCCTTTATGGAGCTGTTCAAGGGCGATGCAGACAAGATCCGCGCTGTGGATGCTTCCATTGCCAGGGAGATGGGCTTTGCCCCGGATGCCGTGATCCCCGTGTCCGGCCAGACCTACAGCCGCAAGGTGGATGCCTTTATCCTGAACGCTCTGGCAGGCATTGCCCAGAGCTGCATGAAGTTTGCCACCGACCTGCGCCTGCTGGCCAACTTCAAGGAGATGGAAGAACCTTTTGAGAAGAACCAGATCGGTTCCTCCGCCATGCCTTACAAGCGCAACCCCATGCGGTGTGAGCGCATCTGCGCCCTGAGCCGCTACCTGATGGTGGATGTGCTGAACCCCAGCTTCACCACCGGCACCCAGTGGTTTGAGCGCACTCTGGACGACAGCGCCAACAAGCGCGTTGCCATGGCCGAGGGCTTCCTGGCTGCCGATGCCATCCTGAACATCATGCTCAATGTCACCGATGGCATCGTGGTCTACCCCAAAGTGGTGCGCAGCCGCCTGATGGCAGAGCTGCCCTTCATGGCCAGCGAGAACATCATGATGCAGGCTGTGGAAAAGGGCGGCAACCGTCAGGAGCTCCACGAGCGCCTGCGCCAGCACGCCATTGCCGCTGGCAAGCAGGTCAAGGAAGAGGGCCTGCCCAACGATATGGTGGACCGCGTTGCAGCCGACCCCGCCTTTGGCCTGACCAAGGAGGAGATCGTGGCCGGTCTGGTGCCCGAAAACTTTGTGGGCCGTGCACCCCAGCAGGTGGAGGAGTTCATTGCAAATGTGCTCCAGCCCATCTTTGATGCCAACCCCGATGCTGTGGAACAGCACGCTTCTCTGAGCGTTTAAGGGTGTGGCCCAGTAGCTTTCTCCTCGGACACGGCTTGGGCCATTCCATCGCCCGCCCTACTGCCTGCGGCAGCAGGGTCCCACCCCAGCGGACGGTCCTCGGAGAAACTCCCGGTCCACTGAACTGCAAAATCTATCGCTGCGCTCCGCCTTTGGGCAGGGCGCAGCTTTGCTATAACCGGAAAAGGAGAACCTATGCGACTAGACAAATATCTGGCCGAGACGGCGCAATGCACCCGGAGCGAGGCAAAGACCCTGCTGAGCAGGGGACGGGTGACGGTGAACGGCGCGGTGTGCAAAAAGGGGGACACCCAGCTCAGGGAAGGGGACAGCGTGGCGGTGGACGGTGCGCCGCTTGCTTACCAGCAGTTCGTCTACCTGATGATCAACAAGCCCGAGGGCGTGGTGAGCGCTTCCACCGACAAGCGGGATACCACCGTGGTGGATCTGATCGGGGATGCCTACCCCCGGCGGGAGCTGTTCCCGGCCGGCCGGCTGGACAAGACCAGCACCGGCTTTGTTCTGCTGACGGATGACGGCGGCTTCGCCCACGAGATCCTTGCCCCGAAGCGCCATGTCTCCAAGACCTACACGGTGGTCATTGACACACCGCTGACCGAGGAGATGTGCAAGGGCTTTGCCGAGGGCGTGACGCTGGCGGATGGCACCGCCCTCTCCCCGGCAGAGGTGGAAGCCCTGACCCCGGACGGCCTGACCGTGAAAGTCAGGCTCAGGCAGGGGGTGTACCACCAGATCAAGCGGATGTTCGGTGTGTACGGCGCGGGCGTGAACGCCCTGCATCGGGATGCCATCGGCGGGCTTGCGCTGGATCCGGCCCTTGCACCGGGGCAGTGGCGGGAGCTTTCTGCGGAGGAAGTGACAGCAATTACCACCGGAGCCTGACTGCTTTTCACCTGATTTTCAAAAAAACATCACATTTTGCCGGTAAAATATTCACAAGAACCACGCAAAACAGTGCTTTTTGGGCCTGAAAATACCCCCGAAAGATAATTTCACCAAGAAAGTCAAAAATATTTTGGTGAAATATGTTGCAAAAGTAAATTCTTTTGTGTAAAATAGATAATGTAAAGCGGCGAAATTGTTAAAAACGACAATCTCGCCCCTGCGGCTTGCACAAAAGAGGAAAAGGGGTATCCATTTATGGCCAATAGAGTATTCCAGAGCGTGATCTACCAGATGAAAGACGCCATCGATCGTGTGGTCGGTGTGGTGGATGAGACCGGCGCTGTGATCTCCTGCTCGGAGCTGAACCTGATCGGAGAGGTGCGCGAGGGTTTTATGGCAGAGCGCCTGACGGCCGGTGACCGCTTTGTGCGGGATGGCTACACCTATCAGCAGTTCTCCAGCGCAAAGCATAACGACTATGCCGTGTTTGTGGAAGGCGCGGACGAGACTGCGGGCCAGTTTGCGGCCCTGCTCTCCATCAGCCTGCAGAGCATCAAGCAGTACCACGATGAAAAGTTCGACAAAGCCAACTTCATCAAGAACGTGGTGCTGGACAACATCCTGCCCGGCGATATCTACGCCAAGGCCCGTGAGCTGCACTTTGCCACCGATGTTTCCCGCGTGGTGTTCATTGTGCGCGTGACCTCCGGCGGCGACATCTCCGCTTACGATGTGGTCAGCAGCCTGTTCCCGGACAAGCAGAAGGACTTTGTGTTCAATATCAGCGAGACCGACACCGTGCTGGTCAAGGAGATCCGCAAGGGCATCGACCGCACCGATATGGAGAAGCTGGCTGCCAGCATCGTGGACACCCTGTCCGGCGAGCATTACATCAAGGCTGTGGTCGGCATCGGCACCCCCATCTCCAACGTGAAGGATCTGGCTACCTCCTTCAAGGAAGCCCAGATCGCCATGGAGGTCAGCAAGGTGTTCGACACCGAGAAGCAGATCATCCGCTACGACAACCTTGGCATTGCCCGCCTGATCTACCAGCTGCCCACCACTGTCTGCGAGATGTTCCTGCGCGAGGTGTTCAAGCAGGGCAGCATCGAGAGCCTGGATCAGGAGACCCTGTTCACCATTCAGCGCTTCTTCGAGAACAACCTGAATGTGTCTGAGACCAGCCGCGGCCTGTTTGTCCACCGCAACACGCTGGTGTATCGTCTGGAAAAGATCAAAAAACTGACCGGTCTGGATCTGCGTGAGTTCGACGATGCCATCGTCTTTAAGGTGGCGTTGATGGTCAAGAAGTACCTGTCCAACAACCCGGCCAAATATTAAGCAGACGCTTGCGGCGCAAAGCCGTCGGCGCAGAACCGGCCGCTCGAAACCGATGCTGGCCGGTTCTTTTTGGTTTGGAGAAAATTATTGGGAGCGAAAAATGCATGATAGATTTTGAACACGTTTCAAAGCAGTACAAGCACAACGCAAAGCCTGCCCTGGAGGATGTCAACTTCCATGTGGATGACGGCGAGTTTGTTTTTCTGCTGGGTCACTCAGGCGCGGGCAAATCCACCCTGCTCAAGCTGATCCTGCGCGAGGAGACCCCCACCGAGGGCCGCGTGCTGGTGAACGGGCAGGATGTTGCCCGCCTGCGCCGCCGCAAGATCCCCTACCTGCGCCGTCAGATGGGCATCATCTTTCAGGATTTCCGGCTCATCCCCACCATGACTGTTTACGAGAACATTGCCTTTGCCATGCATGTTACCAACATCGGGCATAAGCAGATCAAGGAGCGCGTGAATTACATGCTGGAGCTTGTCCACCTGGAGGACAAGGCAAAGGTCTACCCCGACCTGCTCTCCGGCGGTGAGCAGCAGCGTGTGGCTGTGGCCCGCGCCCTGGCCCACGCCCCCAAGCTGGTGATTGCGGACGAGCCCACCGGCAACATCGACCCCGAACTGAGCCTTGAGATGATGGAGCTGCTGGAGCGTGTCAGCGAGATGGGCATCACTGTGCTGGTGGTCACCCATGAGCACGAGCTGGTCCGTCATTTTGACCGCCGCGTGGTCACCCTGTCCGGCGGACACATCATCTCGGATGTGCCCACGGGCTCCATGATCCCCCACCCGCCCGTAGACCCGAAGGAACTGGAAATGGAGGTGTCGCTGGTATGATGAAGCCTTCTACGTTCGGTTTTCTTGTGGTGCGCGGCGTGCGCAACCTGGGCAAGCACTGGGCCATGACCATTGCCTGCATCGCCTCCCTGAGCGTCTGTATGACCCTGAACACCTTTGCCACGCTGGCGGAAGTCAATGTGGACAGCATGGTGAACTATCTGGGCCAGCAGAACGAAATGGTGGTCTATGTGGACCCCGAAGCCGACGATGCCACCATCCAGTCGGTAGGGGAGCGCATCACTGCCACCCCGGGCGTGAGCCGGGTGCAGTACATGTCCAAGGAGGACGTGCTCAACCAGTACCGTGGGTACATGGCGGATTACGCCGTTCTGCTGGACGAATTTGAGAATGATAACCCCTTCAAGGCCAACTACCGTGTCTCTCTGGCAGACCTGAGCCAGATGCAGGCCATGAGCCAGAACTTCCAGAGCATTCCGGGTGTGTACAGCGTTACCGCCCCCATTGAGATGACCCAGACCTTTGTGGAGGTCCAGCGGGCCGTGACCAAGGTGGGCCAGATCGTGATCCTGGTGTTGATGGCGGTCAGCATCATCACGGTGGGCAGCACCATCCGCCTGAGCGTTTTTGCCCGCCGCCGTGAGATCGAGATCATGAAGTATGTGGGCGCGACCAATCACCTTGTCACCCTGCCCTTTTTTGTGGAGGGTCTGACCATGGGCCTGATCTCTGGTGCCATCACCTCGGTAGCCGGTATCTTCGGCTATGCCTACATCGTGCAGGCCTCCAGCACGCTGGGCGGGTTGTGGCAGCTGCTCATGGGCACCGCCATGGTGCCTGTGGATGCCGTCTGGCCTACCATCCTGACGTACAGTCTGGCCGGTGGTGCGCTGGTGGGTGCGCTGGGCAGCATGTTCTCCATCCGCAAACATCTGAATGTGTAAGCGAAAGGAGCCTTCTCTGTGAAACAAGCAAAACACTCTGCGGGCTTCCGCCTGCACCTCATGTATACCCCCACCCACGCAAAACCCGCCCCCGGGCACAGCCGTGCCATGCGCGCCGCCAGCCTGTTTCTGGCAGCGGCCTGCCTGCTGCTGAGCGTTTCGGTCTACCCGGCCACGGCGGCTACCAGCATGTCCAGCCTGCAGAACAAGCTGGATAAGCTCTCCCAGTCCATTGTACAGCACAAAAAGGAACTGTCCAATGCAAAAAAGAAGGAGCAGGCCGCCAAGGCGCTGGAATCGGAGCTGAAGGAAAAGGTCACGGTGGTTCAGAGCCAGATCAGCGTGCTGAAGGGCCAGATCGCCGAGGTGCAGAACAGCATCGGCCTGAAGGAACAGGAGATCGCCGCCAAGGAGCAGCAGATCACCGAAAAAGAAGCGGAGATCGCCGACCAGTGGGGGGATTTCAAGCAGCACATGGCCGCCATGCAGGAGCTGCGGGACGGCGGCAGCGTTGCCATGCTGTCCGCGGTGAACGACCTGTATGAACTGCTGACCTTCAACGAGGTCATGCAGGACATCTCCATCAAGGACACCGAGATCCTGGACAACATGAAGAACGCCAAGGAAGCGCTGGAAAGCGATAAGCTGACGCTGGAATCCCAGCGCAGCGAGCTGCAAAGCAAAAAGGCAGATCTGGATGCCCAGAACAGCCAGATGCGTGCCAAGCAGAACGAGCTCAACTCCAGCGTGGCCGCCGCCCAGATGAGCGCTGCCGAGGCGCAGCAGGCCCAGAAGGACGCGCAGGCCGCCATTGAATCGGACGAGATGAACTATGAGGCCGTCAAGAAGCAGATCCAGAAGATGATCGCCGCGGCCGCTGCCTCCAAGCCCACCCTGAGCTTTACCGGCTTCATCTGCCCGCTCAAGAGCTATAGCCGCATTTCCAGTGAGTACGGCTGGCGCAAGAACCCCGTTACGGGGGTCAACAAGCTCCACGCCGGTACCGACTTTGCCGCCCCGGGCGGCACGCCCATCTATGCAGCCGCCAGCGGTTATGTGCAGGTGGCGGGCTGGTCCAGCGGCGGCTACGGCAACTATGTCATCATCTACCACGGCAAAATGTCCGATGGCAACCAGTACAGCACCCTGTACGGCCACATGCGGTCGGTCGCCACCTCGGCGGGCAAGTATGTCCAGCAGGGCGAGATCATCGGCTATGTGGGCAGCACCGGCAACTCTACCGGCAACCACCTCCATCTGGAGGTCTGGAAGGGCGGCTCCAAGGCCAATGCCGTCAACCCCCGTGGTTATATCCCCATGAAATAATCTGCATTGTATCAAAGGAGGCCGTCAGGGCTTATGAAGGAAGAAAAACGCAAGCGCATCCTGCGCGTGGGCTGTCTGATCCTGGCAGGGATCTTTGCACTTTCCATGCTGGGCAGCGTGGTTATGATGCTGCTGGTCTGACAGAGGAGGGAAGAAGATGAACCGTAAGATATCGGTCGGCATGGCGGTCAGCATCGTCATCCTGGCCATGACCGTTACCTTTTCCATTACCATGCTGGTGGCGATGCGCCTGTTTGACAGCACCGTTTCCAGCGTGAAGGAAAAGGAGAGCATGTACAACAAGATCGCTGAGGTGGACCGCTATGTCCGCAGCAACGATTACTATCCCATCGACGAGACCACCCTCTACGACCGCCTGACGGCTGGCTACCTGCTGGGCACCGGCGATAAGTACGCCCGCTATTTCAGCGCCACCGCCTATACGGAGCTGATGAACACCCAGAACGGCACCCTGATCGGCATTGGCGTGGAGCTGGCTGTGGATCAGTCCGGCTATGCCAAGGTCATCAAGGTCTACGATGAATCCCCCGCCAAGGAGGCAGGCATTCAGGTCGGCAACTACATCACCGCTGTGGACGGCACCGATGTCAAGAGCATGAGCAGCGTGGATGCCATCCAGACCCGCCTGCGCGGCGAGAGCGGCACCACCGTCAATGTGACCTGGCTGGACAGCGAGGCCTCCGAGCATACCGCTGACCTGACCCACTCCGGCTACAGTTCCACCACCGTGGATTACCAGATGGTGCAGGGCAATGTGGGCTACATCCGGATCCGCCAGTTTGATTCCACCACCCCCAGCGAGCTGGATTACGCCATCCGCAGCCTGAGCGCCAACGGCGCGGGCAGCCTGGTGTTTGACCTGCGCGATAACGGCGGCGGCCTGCTGGACGATGCCATCCAGTGCATCGACCTGATCGCCCCGGAGGGCACGCTGGCCTTTGCTGAGGACAAGAACGGCACCCAGACCCTGCTGGGCACCAGCACCAGCGAATCCCAGATCGGCCTGCCCGTTGTCTGCCTGGTCAACGGCAGCACCGCCAGCGCGGCGGAGCTCTTTGCCAGCAGTCTGCGCACCCTGAATGGTGCCCGTCTGGTGGGCACCACCACGCAGGGCAAGGGCACCATCCAGAGCAGCCCCCAGCGCCTGTCCGATGGCAGTGCCGTGGTGGTCACCGTGGCAAAGCTGGTCTGCGGCGACGGCAGCTGCTTTGACGGCACCGGCCTGACCGTGGATGTGGAGCGCCCCCTGACTGCGGACGAGCAGACCGCATACTATGATTACACTGTGGAGAACGATCCCCAGATCCAGCGTGCCGTGAGCACTGCCCAGCAGATGAGCGGCACCACCACCGTGAGCGGTGTCAACGAGGCTGCCTCCAGTGAAGCTGCCGACAGCGCCGCCGCTGAGAGCGTGGCGGAAGGGGACGCTGAGGCTGCATCTGCCGAGAGCACCCCGGCAGAGACCGCGCCCGCCGAAAGTGAAGCAGCAGGGGAGAGCACTGCATCCAGTAGTCAAGAATAAGAGAACAACCCTCTCCGTCAGCGCTGACGCGCTGCCACCTCTCCCGAAGGGCGAGGTCTTGGCAATTCATGCAAAGTTTGCGGTTTTGTCAAAAGCTCCCCCTTTGGGGGAGCTGGCGAGCGAAGCGAGACTGAGAGGGTTATTTTGGAAAAGAAAGGATAGAGCCATGCCCGAACTGACCGACCTGTCTTATGTGCGCGCCCTGTGCGAAAAATATGATTTTGCCCTTTCCAAGGGCTTTGGCCAGAACTTCATCGTCAACCCCGGCCTTCCCCCCAAGATCGTGGATGCCAGCGGCGTGGACAAGCGTTACGGCGTGCTCGAGATCGGCCCCGGCATCGGCGTGCTGACCCGGGAGCTGGCAAAGCGGGTGGCAAAGGTGGTCTCCATCGAGGTGGACGAGCGCCTGCCCCCCCTGCTGGCCGAGACCATGGCCGGTGTGGACAACTTCAAGCTGGTATTGCAGGATGTGCTCAAGGTGGATCTGAAAGCCCTGATCGCGCAGGAGTTCCCCGGGATGCCGGTGGCGGTCTGCGCCAACCTGCCCTACTATATCACAAGCCCCATTGTGATGAAGCTGCTGGGTGACCGCCTGCCCATCGAGAGCCTGACTGTGATGGTGCAGAAGGAAGCGGCCGATCGTCTGGCCGCCGCCCCGGGTACCCGGGCCTCCAGCGCCATCAGCTGCGCGGTGAGCTATTACGCGACCTCTAAGATGATGTTCACCGCCGCCCCGGGCAGCTTTTACCCGGCCCCCAAGGTGACCAGCGCCGTGGTGCGGATGGAGATCCGCCCCACCCCCGCCGTGCAGGTGGAGGACGAGGAGGGCTACTTTGCCCTTGTCCGCGCGGCCTTTGGCCAGCGGCGCAAGACTGCGGCCAATGCCATTGCCAGCGGCCTGGGGATGCCCAAGGATGCCGTGACCGCTGCCATTGAAGCCGCCGGTTTCGATGCCCGCATCCGTCCCGAGGCCCTGACGCTGGAGGATTTTGCAAAGATCCAGAGCACACTGGCCCGGTGACTTGTTTTAATAATTCGGTTTTCCAAAAGCAGGGGCTCTTCGCAAAGCGTGGAGCGCCTGCTCTTTTAGAATATAAAGCAAAAATACAGTGTCTTTTTGACGAGAACAATTCCGGTTGTTTTGTCTGTGGCATTGTTTGTTAAATTTCCTGCACGCTTTACCATGTAAAAGCAAATATATTTCATCGTTTTTGTGCGGCAGACTTTGCTTTTTGAAGAAAAAGCTGTGTGTGCTCCATTGACATCTTTTTATTTCAATGGTACAATATATGACGTGTTAAGGTTTTGCGGGAGGAGCACAGGTGCAGACAGAGGGGTCTGTTTCTGCGCTCTTTTGTATTCCCTGGCAATACAGGATTCAAAAAACCTCCGCAGAATAGTGGGAAAACAGCAGGACATCCCGCCCTGCACCATGCACTGAAGCACGGAATTATTATAGGGAGGAAAACACAATGAACAACAACTACGAGTCTCATGCAATCAGCCGCCGCAGCTTTCTGAAGGCTTCCGGTGTCGTTGGTGCCGCCGGCATTCTGGCCGCCTGCGGCGGCAACTCTGGCAGCAGCTCCACCGCTGCTTCCTCTGGTGCTACCAGCGCTCCCAACACCACCGGCGCTACCCCGCTGAAGGAGTTCATCTCCTGGGAGAGCACCAACCGTGAGCTGGAGAGCTGGAACATGCTGTACAGCCAGATGGCTTCCGACATGAATGTCACCACCAACCTGTGGGAAGGCCTGCTGAGCTTTGACTGCTACGGCAAGGCTGTGCCTTCCGTGGCCAAGGAGTGGAGCCACAATGAGGACTCTTCTGTTTGGACCTTCAACCTCCGCGACGATGTGGACTGGGTGGATGTGAACGGCGAGGTCAAGGCTCACCTGACCAGCAAGGACTTCCTCGTGGGTCTGGAGTGGGTGCTGAACGCAGCCAAGAACCAGGCCAACAACACCTCCATGCCCAACGAAACCCTGGCCGGTGCTGCTGATTACTATCAGAAGACCAGCGATATGGGCGATGCTGCTGCCGACCTGACCTACCAGGATATGCTGGACGCAGGCGTGGGCGTTGAGGCTCCGGATGATTATACCCTGGTCTTCACCTGCAAGGATCCCTGCCCTTACTTCGATACCGTTGCTGCCTACACCAGCTTCTACCCCGCCTCTGAGGATCTGATCAACGAGCTGGGCGTTGAGGGCTTCCGTGCCTGCGATTACACCAACATGTGGTACAATGGTCCCTATGTGGTGGAGGAGTTCATCAGCCAGAACACCAAGAGCTACATCCCCAACCCCAACTACTTTGGTGCAAACGATGTGTCCCGCTTCGACCGCTTCACCGTTACCATGATCAGCGACGGCACCGTTACTTTCCAGCTGTACCAGAACCGTGAGCTGGACGAGATGGATGTGGGCGAGAGCACCCTGACCACCATCCAGGCTGATCCCAACAGCGAGTACAATGATCAGCTGTGCGAGAAGCGCCCCAAGAAGTTCAGCTACCAGATGCACTTCAACTACCAGAAGAACAACGAGGACGGCACCCCCGACGACAACTGGAACAAGGCGATTGCCAACACTGCTTTCCGTCAGTGCTTCTACAAGGGCCTGGAGATGACCAACTGGTATGCACGTACCAACAAGATCAACCCCCTGAAGTGCGAGAACGATTACTACACCATGCCCGGTGTCTGCTACAACACCCAGGGCCAGGAGTACTCCACCCTGGTTGCCAAGGAGATGGGCTTCGACAAGGAAGCATACGATGGCAAGACCATGATCCGCCTGCGCGCCAACAACGGCGACATCGCTGACCTGAAGAAGCAGGCCATGGACGAGCTGAGCGCCATCGGCGTTACCTTCCCTGTCCACGCTGCTTACTACATCATCGCCGCCAACTCCACCGCTCTGGACAACGCAACCGTGCTGAAGCAGTGCTTCACCGACAGCTTCGGCGATGACTTCATCGTGCTGGACATCAAGACCTTTGTTTCTTCCCTCACTCAGGAAGTCCGCAATCCTCAGCTGCAGAGCTTCGTCATCAACGGCTGGGGCGCTGACTTCGGCGATCCCGTCAACTTCGTTGGTCAGGAGATCCTGCACGACGACAACGCCTACTACAGCTGGTACTACTCCAACATCGCCAAGGTCGTGGAGGCCGGCCCCGCTGACTGGCAGAAGGATCTGGTGGCCTGCTACGAGGAGTTCACCGATCTGGTCAACACCGCAAAGGCCATCGTTGATGATACCGATGCCCGCTACGCTGCCTTCGCAAAGGCTGAGGCCAGCATGCTGAACAACGTTCTGGCCTGCCCCTGCTACTTCGAGGTTGCCTGGACTCTGACCCACGCCAACGAGTACAGCAAGATCAACGCTGTGTATGGTCCCTGCAACTACAAGGCTGTGAACTGGGAGACCAGCGAAGAGGCTTACACCACCGAGCAGTACGAGGAGTTCGCCGCTGCATTCGACGCAGCTACCAAGGCTTAAGTTCCCCGTTTCCCCGCCCGAAAGGGTAGAAATAAAAGTTAAGGGTTCGATAACATGTTAAAATACACGGTTAAGCGGCTGCTCCAGTCGCTTGTCACAATCTTTCTGATCGCAACAGCAGTTTTCCTGATGATGCGCTGCCTGCCGACGGACTACTACTTCACTGAGGAACAGCTCATGAAGTTTACCGATCAGCAGAAGACCGCCGCTCTGGAAGCAGCTGGCCTGACCGATCCCATCCCCACCCAGCTGGTCAAGTTCTATAACAACCTGCTGCATCTGGATTTCGGCACTTCCCGCCGCATTCAGAACGGTGCCCCGGTGGTCAAGGTCATTGGTAAAAAGTTTGGTGTCTCCATGCGTCTGGGCCTCATCGCCTCCGGCATCTCTTTGGTGGTCGGTGTGCTGATGGGCATCCTGCAGGCGGCATTCAAGGACAAGGTATTCGACTGGATCGGCACGGCCTACACCGTGTTCGTCAACGCGGTCCCTTCGCTGGTGTCGTATTCTCTGGTGCTGGTCTTTGGTTCCAAGTACCTGGGATTCCCCACGCTGTATTCCACCCGCAATGTGAGTGCTTCCAGCGTGCTGCCCATCACCTGCCTTTCGCTGGCATCCATTGCAGGCTATGCCCTGTGGACCCGCCGCTACATGGTGGATGAGCTGACCCGCGACTATATCAAGCTGGCCCGTGTCAAGGGCCTGAGCTCCCGCGAGATCATGT
This sequence comes from Faecalibacterium sp. IP-3-29, assembly GCF_023347335.1. Lineage (NCBI taxonomy): Bacteria > Bacillati > Bacillota > Clostridia > Eubacteriales > Oscillospiraceae > Faecalibacterium > Faecalibacterium sp. IP-3-29. The sequence goes on from NZ_CP094471.1 coordinate 1,077,788, forward strand.
TCAAGCATGTTCTGCGCAACGCCATGGTCCCCATGGTGCAGTATATCCCCCAGTCCATCCTGCTGACGGTGGGCGGCTCCCTGCTGATGGAACGGTTCTTCTCCGTTCCCGGCATGGGCCCCCTGCTGACGGATGCCATCCAGCGCTATGACCTGAACGTCGTTCAGACCCTGGTCATCCTCTACGCTGTGCTGGGCATCGTGGGCGTGTTCCTGGGCGATGTGCTGATGATGGTGGTTGACCCCCGTATTACTCTGACCGGAAAGGAGGAGGCTCGCTGATGGCTAAGGCATCGGATTTTGAGGGCAAGAAGCCCGAAGAACTGTTCTACTTTGTGGATTATTCCCCGGAAGAAGCTGAACGCATCGGCTACTCCAACTATTCCTATTGGGGTTCTGTCATCCAGAACTTCCTCAAGCAGAAGGTCGCTGTCTTCTGCCTGATCCTGTTCCTGGCGTTGACGGTGTTCTCCTTCATTGCGCTGGGCATCGGCAAGTATCACTACACTACCCTGATCTCTGATTCCAGCAAGGCTTTCATCAAGCCCAACAGTGAGTACTGGTTCGGTACCGACAACCTGGGCCGTGACTACTGGTGCCAGGTGTGGTACGCCACCCAGGTTTCCATCCGTCTGGCTCTGGTGGTCGCCGTGGGCGAGAGCATCGTGGGCGTGATCTTCGGCCTGATCTGGGGCTATGTGCGCAGCCTGGACCGCTTCTTCACGGAGCTGTACAACCTGATCGACAACGTGCCCTATATCATCTATATGACCCTGATCGCCCTGATGGTGGGCCAGAGCTTCTGGATCATGGCCATCTCCATGATCGCCATCAACTGGCTTTCTATGGCACGCCGTGTCCGCAACATGGTGTTCATGTTCCGTGACCGCGAGTACAACCTCGCGTCCCGCTGCCTGGGCACCCCGCTGTGGCGCGTGCTGACCAAGAACATCCTGCCGTATCTGGTCTCCGTTATCATCCTGCGTATGGCACTGTCCATTCCGGGCACCATCAATCTGGAATCCACGCTGTCCTACCTGGGCCTGGGCCTGGGCATCGACACGCCTTCTCTGGGCCTGATCCTGAGCAAGGTGCGCGGCTTCTTCCTGGATTATCCGTACCTGCTGGTTTTCCCTGCATCCATCGTGTCCATCATTTCCATTTCTTTCTATATCATGGGCAACGCTTTGTCGGATGCGGCTGATCCGCGCAACCACGTTTGATAGATTGGAGAGAGAGACGTAAATGGATAGACAACCGATTATCTCTGCCAAAGACGTGGAGATCACTTTCAGCCTGCGCGGTCGTAAGCTGAACGCCATCCGCAAGTGCTCGCTGGACCTGTACGAAGGCGAGACCCTTGCCATCGTGGGCGAGTCCGGCTCGGGCAAGTCCGTATTCACCAAGAACTTTGTGGGTATGCTGGATGCCAACGGTAAGATCACCGGCGGCTCCATCATGTTTGAAGGCCGCGATATGACCAAGTTCACCGAGAAGGATTGGCTGGGTGTCCGCGGCAAGAAGATCGCCATGGTCATGCAGGATCCTATGACCAGCCTGAACCCGCTGAAGAAGATCGGCAAGCAGATCCAGGAGAGCATTGAGCATCACCAGGGTCTGAAGGGCGAGGAAGCCAAAAAGGCTGCCATCGAGATGCTGGGCAAGGTGGGTATCCCCGACCCCGAGCGTCGGTACGAGCAGTACCCCCACGAGTTCTCCGGCGGTATGCGTCAGCGTGTCGTCATTGCCATTGCAGCGGCCTGCCGCCCGCAGATCCTGATCTGCGACGAGCCCACCACTGCACTGGACGTGACCATTCAGGCACAGATCCTGCAGCTGATCCGCGACCTGCAGAAGGAGCTGGGCATGTCCGTTATCTACATCACCCATGACCTGGGCGTTGTGGCAAACGTGGCAGACCGTGTGGCCGTGATGTACGCCGGCCAGATCGTGGAATACGGCACCGTGGAGGAGATCTTCTACGACGCATGGCATCCCTACACCTGGGCTCTGCTGCAGGCTCTGCCGCAGCTGGGCACTAAGGGTGAGGCCCTGCCCAGCGTGGATGGTACTCCCCCGAACCTGTTCAACGAGATCAAGGGTGACGCATTTGCGCCCCGCAACAAGCATGCGCTGGCAATCGACTTTGTGCAAGAGCCTCCGTTCTTCCAGGTGTCCGAGACCCACGCCGCAAAGACCTGGTATCTGGACCCGCGCGCTCCCAAGATCGAGCGGCCGCACTCCATCCAGAACCTGCGTGAGAAAATGGGAAAGATGGGAGGCGCCAACTTAAATGGCTGAACGCGAAAAGCTGATTGAGCTGAAAGACCTTCAGATCACCTTTGGCTCCGGTAAGAAGAAATTTGTTGCTGTCGATCATGTCAACTTTGACATCTATAAGGGCGAGACCTTCTCGCTGGTCGGCGAGTCCGGCTCCGGCAAGACCACCATTGGCCGTGCCATCTGCCGCATCAACCCGACCTCCGGCGGTGACATCTTCTTCAAGGGCCAGAAGATCAACGGCAAGATCTCCAAGGAACTGGACAAAGAGGTCATCCGTAAGATCCAGATGATCTTCCAGGACCCCATGGCTTCGCTGAACGAGCGCGCCAAGGTCGAGTATATCATTGCCGAGGGCCTGCTGAACCATCATCTCTACAAGGATCAGGAAGACCTGCATGAAAAGGTGATGAACGCCCTGCATGAGGTCGGCCTGCTGCCGGAGTTTGCCTCCCGCTTCCCCCACGAGTTCTCGGGCGGCCAGCGTCAGCGCATCGGCATTGCCCGTGCACTGGTCATGGAGCCGGAGTTCATCGTGGCCGATGAGCCCATCTCTGCACTGGATGTCTCCATCCGTGCACAGGTACTGAACCTGCTGAACGAGATGAAGAAGAGCCGCGGCCTGACCTACCTGTTCATTGCACATGACCTGTCGGTGGTCCGGTTCATCTCGGATCGTATCGCCGTTATCAGCAAGGGCCGTATCGTGGAGCTGGCTGAGGCGGAGGAGCTGTTCCTCCATCCGCTGCATCCCTACACCAAAGCCCTGCTGAGCGCGGTTCCCATCCCTGACCCCAGCCTCGAAAAGCACAAGAAGCTGCTGGTCTATGACCCCTCGATCCACGATTACAGCGTGGATAAGCCGGTCTGGGAAGAGATCGCAAACGGCCACTTTGTGTATGGCAACCAGCGTGAGCTGGAAGGCTACCGCAAGGAGTATGAAAGCCAGCTGTAAGCTGAACCGCTTTCCTGTATTTTAACACAATGACCCCGCCGCGCTGGGAGTTTTCCCGCGCGGCGGGGTTTTGTGCTGTCAGGGAGAAAAAATAGAACCGGACGCTTCAAAAACGTCCGGTTCTGCTTTTTGCTATGGGTTCACTCGATCAGGCCTGAGTGGCTGCATCGAATGCGGCAGCAAACGCATCGTACTGTTCGGTGGTGTAAGCCTCCTCGCTGGTCTCCCAGTTCACAGCCTTGTAGTTGCAGGGACCATACATTGCGTTGATCTTGCTGTACTCGTTGACGTGGGTCAGGCACCAGGTGATATCATAGACGGTGGGGAAGATCAGATTCTCGTCCAGGAAGTAAGCCTCAGCCTTGGCAAATGCAGCGTAGCGTGCATCGGTGTCGTCAACGATGGCACGGCCCTCGTTCACCAGATCGGTGAACTTCTCGTAGGCGGCAACCAGATCCTTCTGGTAGCTGGCGGGGCCATTGTTCACAATGCCTGCGATGTTGGTCATGTTGCAGCTGTAGTAAGCATTGTCGTCGTGAACGATGATCTGGGTCAGGAAGTTGATGGGATCGCCGAAGTCAGCGCCCCAGCCCATGTGGACGAAGCTCTGCAGCTTGGGAGCCACGACTTCCTTCATGGTGGAGGACACGAAGGTGTTGATATCCAGCACGATGAAGTCATCGCCGAAGCTGTCGGTGAAGCACTGCTTCAGCACGGTTGCGCTGTCCAGAGCGGAGGTGGAGCCAGCCAGAATATAGTAGGAGCAGTGAACAGGGAAGGTGACACCAATGGCGCTCAGCTCTTCCATGGCCTGCTTCTTCAGCTCGGTGATGTCGCCGTTGTTGGCGCGCAGGCGCTTCATGGTCTTGCCATCGTAAGCCTCGCCGTCCAGACCCATCTCCTTGGCCACCAGGTTGGTGTAGTCGGTGCCGTCAGAGGTGTAGCACAGGCCCTTCATGGTGAAGAAGTCGTTCTCGCACTTCAGGGGATTGATGGGGTTGTAACGGGCGAAGAACTTGTTCAGCACCATGCCCTTGGAGAAGCACTGACGGAAGGCCTTGTTGGCAATGGCCTTGTTCCAGTTCTCATCGGGGGTGCCATCGGTGTTCTTCTTGTCGTAGTTGAAGATGAAGCAGTAGCTGAACTTCTTGGCACGCTTCTCGCACAGCTGCTGATTGTACTCGTTGGAAGGATCGGACTGAATGGTGGTGATGTTGCTCTCGCCCAGGTCCACCTCGTCCAGCTCGCGGTTCTGATACAGCTGCAGGCTGATGGAACCGTCGCTGATCATGGTGACAGTGAAGCGCTCAAAGCGGCTGACGTTGGCAGCATCGTAGTAGTTGGGGTTGGGGATGTAGCTCTTGGTGTTGCCCTGGATGTACTCCTCCACCACATAGGGTCCGTTGTACCACATGGTGGTGTTGTCGCAGCTCCGGAAGCCATCGACACCCAGCTCCTCGATCAGAGCAGGAGCCACGGGGTAAAAGCTGTTGTAGGCGGCAACGGTATCAAAGTAGGGGCAGGCGCTGGGGCAGGTGAACACCAGAGTGTAATCATCCGGAGCCTCAATGCCCACACCGGCAGCCAGCATGTCCTCGTAGGTCATGTCAGCAGCAGCGTCACCGGCTTCCTTGGTCAGCTCGTAGTACTCGTAAGCACCCACAATGGTATCGTTGGGCATGGAGGTGTTGTTGGCTTCGTTCTTGATGGCGTTCATCACCCATTCAAAACCAACCAGGAAGTCCTTGCTGGTCAGGTGAGCCTTCACCTCACCGTTGCAATCCACCCAGTCCACGTCGTCCCGCAGGTGGAAGGTCCAGACGGTGGCATCCTCATTGTGCTCCCAGCTGGAAGCGATGGCGGGCACCACCTTGCCGTAGCGGTCAAAGCTCAGCAGGCCGTCCCACAGGTTGGTGACCACGTTGGCATCCTCAGCCTTCTGGGTGTACAGCATGTTCCAGCTTTCCAGCTCACGGTTGCCGCTCTCAAAGGAGATGAACTCCTTCAGGGGGGTAGCGCCGGTGGAGTTGGGGGCAGCAGCGCCGCTGGCGGCAGCACCATTGCCGGTGTTGTTGGACTTTTCGCCGCAGGCTGCCAGCAGGCTGGCGGCACCCACAGCACCTGCACCCTTCAGGAAGGTGCGGCGATCAAAATTGAAGCTCATTGGATGATCCTCCCAGATCTTGCGCGGACAGAGCCGCGCGTTTTTCCTTTTCCTAAACGCAGTGAGGCTGTCTGCCTTTCCAAAAAGTGCACAGGAAAGACAAAAGTCGCACCACTGTATATTTTAGCACTTTACTGGAAAGAAGTCAATCCGCCAAAGCATAGAATTGAAAACAAAACGGTGACAAACGCTTTCATGGGAAAAGAATTTGGAAAAAATTACTATAAAATGGAAAGAACTGTATATCTGTGAAGAACAGGCGAAAGAGAGAAACTGTTCACAGTGTGCGCACAAAACAGCTATCTTTTTTCACAAAAACATGATACAATAAAGTGTATCTGTATCAATAAGGAGCGCACCATGAAGAAACTGACCTCGATGTACAAACGCTACATGTTCCACCCCATTTTATATAAGACCGTGACCCGCACCTCCATCGTGGCCGTGCTGATGCTGCTGTGGCAGCGCTATGTCAGCGATGGCACGTTTACCATCTGGGAGGCCCCGGGCTTTCTGTGCGGCGTGGTGCTGCTCATCTGGGCCTGGGTGGACTACCTGCGGCTGGATGGCGTGACCATCCACCATCTGCTGGAGGAATTCAAGGGGATGGGCAAGCGGCAGAAAAAGATCCACTCCACCCGCTCCATCATCGACTATGCGGATGAGAAGATCGTCTCCTTTGAGGAGCTGGAACCCGAGGAGCGCACCTATTGCAGCCTGCTCTCCAATCTGGTGCTGGGCCTGCCGCTGGTCGCTGCTGCGCTGATCGCCAGCGCACTGTAAGGGGGCCGCGGCATGGAACAAGAGCACAAGCAGCTGGTCATCGGCATTCTGGCCCATGTGGACAGCGGCAAGACCACCCTTTCCGAGGCCCTGCTCTACGGCACCGGCACCATCCGCAAGCTGGGCCGGGTGGACCATAAGGATGCCTTTCTGGACACCGACGCGCTGGAAAAGGCGCGCGGCATTACCATTTTCTCCAAGCAGGCCCTCTTCACGGCGGGCAATACCGATTTTACCCTGCTGGACACCCCGGGCCATGTGGATTTTTCCACGGAGACCGAGCGGACACTGCAGGTGCTGGATTATGCGGTGCTGGTCATCAGCGGCACCGATGGCGTGCAGAGCCATACCGAGACGCTCTGGCGGCTGCTGCGGCGGTACCGCATCCCCACCTTTGTGTTCGTGAACAAGATGGACCTGCCCGGCCCGGGCAGGGAAGCGCTTCTGACCCAGCTGAACCGTCGGCTGGGGGATGGCTTTGTGGATTTTGGGGCAGAGCAGGCCGACCGGGACGAGGCGCTGGCTCTCTGCGATGAGCGGCTGATGGAGACGATGCTGGACCGGGGAATCCTGACCGATACCGACCTCATCCCCGCCATTGCCCGGCGGCATGTGTTTCCCTGCTGGTTTGGCTCAGCCCTGAAGCTGCAGGGTGTGGATGCGCTGGTGGAGGGCCTTGACCGCTATACCCGCCCGGCCCCCGCGCTGGAGGCCTTCGGGGCCAAGGTGTTCAAGGTGAGCCAGGATGAGCAGGGGAACCGCCTGACCTGGCTGCGGGTGACCGGCGGCGCGCTCAAGGTGAAAGCCCAGCTCACCGGAGAGGTCGACGGGGAGCCATGGGCCGAAAAGGCCAACCAGCTGCGGCTCTACTCCGGCGCAAAGTTTACGCTGGCAGAGTGCATCGGCCCCGGCCAGGTGTGCGCCGTTACCGGCCTGACCAAAGCCCGCCCGGGCGAGGGTCTGGGGGCGGAACGGGACAGCGACCTGCCGGTGCTGGAGCCGGTGCTGAGCTATCAGGTGCTGCTGCCCGAGGGCGCAGACGTGCACGCCGCGCTGGGAAAGCTCCATCGACTGGAAGAGGAGGAGCCCCAGCTCCATGTGGTCTGGAACGAGACCCTGGGCGAGATCCATGTCCAGCTGATGGGCGAGATCCAGCTGGAGGTGCTGAAAAGCCTGCTGGCCGAGCGGTACGGGCTGGAGGTCAGTTTCGGCCCCGGCGGCATCCTGTATAAGGAGACCATCACCGAAGCCATGGAGGGCGTGGGCCACTACGAGCCTCTGCGCCATTATGCGGAAGTCCACCTCAAGCTGGAGCCGCTGCCCCGGGGCAGCGGGATGCAGTTTGCCGCCGACTGCCGGGAAGAGGTGCTGGACAAGAACTGGCAGCGGCTGGTGCTGACGCATCTTGAGGAAAAGCAGCATCTGGGTGTGCTCATCGGGGCTCCTCTGACCGATGTGAAGATCACCCTCATTGCGGGCCGCGCCCACCTCAAGCACACCGAGGGCGGCGATTTCCGGCAGGCGACCTACCGCGCCGTCCGGCAGGGCCTGATGATGGCAGACCAGATCCACAAGACCCAGCTGCTGGAGCCGTGGTATGCCTTCCGGCTGGAACTGCCCTCTGACAACGTGGGACGCGCCATGAACGATATCCAGAACATGGGCGGCAGCTTTGACCCGCCCGAGACCGGAGCCGACGGGGATACCACCCTGCTCATCGGCACGGCACCGGCCTCCACTATGCGCAGCTACCCCATGGAGGTGGTGGGCTACACCCGGGGCAGGGGACACCTGACCCTGACGCTGGACGGCTACCGCCCCTGCCACAATGCAGCGGAGGTCATCGAGGCCGCGGGCTATGAGCCGGAACACGACCTCGACAACCCGGCGGATTCGGTGTTCTGTGCCCACGGGGCCGGATTTGTGGTGCCCTGGGAGCAGGTGCGCAGCCACATGCATGTGGACAGCGGCTGGGGCAAGACTGCAAAGACCGAGGAAACGGTGCAGGCCCACCCCCGCCGGATGTCCGCCTACCGCGCCACCCTGGAAGAAGATGCCGAGCTGCTGAAGATCTTTGAACAGACCTATGGGCCCATCAAGCGGGACCCGCTGGCGGCGTTCCGCCCCACCCAGAAGCGGGAACGCCCTGATTTCAACGCCGAGCAGTGGGAGATCCAGCCCGAATACCTGCTGGTGGACGGCTACAACATCATCTTTGCATGGGACGAGCTGAACGCACTCTCCAAAGAGAGCCTGGAAGCGGCCCGCCACAGGCTGATGGACATCCTCTGCAACTATCAGGGCTTCAAAAAGTGCGTGCTCATCCTTGTGTTTGATGCCTACCGTGTGCCGGGCAGCCCCGGCAGCATAGAGCAGTACCACAATATCCATGTGGTCTACACCCGGGAAGCCGAGACCGCCGATATGTTCATCGAGCGTGTCACCCATGAGATCGGCAAGGGCCGCCGCGTCCGCGTGGCCACCTCCGATGGCATGGAACAGGTTATCATCCTGGGCCATGGTGCCCTCCGTGTCTCTGCCCGCATGTTCCATGAAGAGGTGCAGGAAGCGGAGAAGGAGATCCGGAGGTATTTGCAGGGAACGGATTAAACCTCTCCGTCATTGCTTGGCAAAGAGGGCGAGCTTTACGAAATGCCAAGGGCCCCCCTACTAGTGGGGGCTGTCGCCGCAGGCGACTGGGGGGTTGAGCCGCAAGCCCGACTGAGAGGTTGTATGAAAGGGTGCGTGATAAAATGACAATAACTTCCGATTTTGTCTGGCAGGCCATCCAGCCCCGCCCCAGGGACGCGCATAAAGGGACCTTTGGCTCCGTGCTGGCGGTGGCGGGCAGCGCGTCCTACCGGGGCGCGGCGGCGCTGGCCGTGGAAGGTGCCCTGCGCACAGGGGCCGGCATCGTTACGCTGGCAAGTGTAGAGCCGGTGCTGGCGGCGGTGGCCGCACGCCTGCCCGAGTGCTGCCTCTGCCCCTGCGAGGCGGGGGCAGAGGGCGGCATCTCGCCCCAGAATATCGACCGCATCCGGCGGCAGAAGGCCTCTGTTCTGCTGGCGGGCCCCGGGCTGGGCTATACGGCCCAGAGCGCGGCCCGTGCCGCCGAGACCCGGGCGCTGGTAAAAACGCTCCTGCCCGGTTTTTCCGGCAGTGCAGTGCTGGATGCGGACGGCCTGAACGCCGCCGCTGACCTGCTCCAAACGGAAAAAATGCTTCACCCTCAGGGGGAACTGATCTTAACGCCCCACCCCGGCGAGATGGCCCGGCTGACCGGACACTCTGCGGCAGAGATCAATGCGGACCGAGAAGGCATGGCGCTGCGCTATGCGAAAGCATGGAATGCTGTGGTGGTGCTGAAGGGGGCGCACACCGTCATTGCAGGGCCGGATGGCCGCTGCGCGGTCAATCCCACCGGCAACCCGGGGCTTTCCCGGGGCGGCAGCGGGGATGTGCTGGCGGGCATGATCAGTGCCCTGCTGGCCTGCGGTCTGCCTGCCTTTGAGGCCGCTGCCTGTGCCGTTTATCTCCATGGTGCAGCTGCCGACCGTGCCGCCGCCCTGCACGGGGAAACCGGGATGCTCCCGCATGATCTGCTGGATGCGCTGGGGACCCTGTTTGCCGAGAACGGGCGCTGAGCAAGGGGACGATCCCATCAAAAAAGAAACGCTTCCTTTCCTCTGGATTTGTGTTATACTGGAGCTATCCAAAACACAACGATCTGCCGGAAAGGAAGCGTTTCTTTTATGGTTCCTGCACTGGAAAAAATCATTGCCGAGAGCGACCGCATCGTCTTTTTTGGCGGCGCGGGGGTCTCCACCGAAAGCGGCATCCCCGATTTCCGCAGCGTGGACGGCCTGTACCACCAGAAGTATGATTACCCGCCCGAGACCATCCTGAGCCACACCTTCTGGGAGGAGAACCCCGAGGAGTTCTACCGATTCTACCGGGATAAGCTTATTGTGAAGGGGGCAAAGCCCAACGCTGCCCACCTGCGGCTGGCAAAGCTGGAGCGGGAGGGCAGGCTGAAAGCCATCGTCACCCAGAACATCGACGGCCTGCATCAGGCTGCGGGGGCCAAGACCGTTTACGAGCTCCACGGCAGCACCCTGCGCAACTACTGCGTGAAGTGCGGCGCGTTCTACGATGTGGACTTCATTGCCAACAGCACCGGCGTGCCCCGCTGCCCCAAGTGCGGCGGCATCGTCAAGCCGGATGTCGTTCTGTACGAGGAAGGGCTGGATGAGGAGGTGCTCTCCGGGGCTGTGTCTGCCATCCGCAAGGCGGATACCCTCATCATCGGCGGCACCAGTCTGGTGGTCTACCCGGCGGCGGGGCTCATCCGGTACTTCCGGGGCCGCCATCTGGTGGTCATCAACATGCAGCCCACCGGGGCGGATGCACAGGCCGACCTGTGCATTGCCAAGCCCATCGGTCAGGTACTGAGCGAGGACGTTTTATTGGAGGACTGAGATGAAAGCTGTCATTCTGGAAAGCTATGTCATGGAGGAAGGCGACCTCGACTGGTCGGGGGTAAAGGCGCTGGTGCCCGATACTACCAGCTATGTCCGCACGGCCTACGAGGAAATCGCCCCCCGCATTGGAGATGCGGACATCGTTCTGCTGAACAAGTGCCGCATGGATGAGGAGATCTTACAGCAGTGCCCGAACCTGAAATGGGTGGGCATCATTGCCACGGGCACCGACAACCTGGATCTGGAAGCTTGCCGCCGCCACGGCGTTGCAGTGGCCAATGTGCCGGGCTATTCTACCTACAGCGTGGCCCAGATGACCTTCAGCCTGCTGCTGGCCATCTGCCAGTGCGCGGAGCGCTACAACCGTGCCGTCAAGCAGGGATGCTGGCAGCTGGATATCCCGGAGAGCATCGGCCTGCTGCCCCAGATGGAGCTCTACGGCAAGACCTATGGCGTTTACGGCTATGGCAGCATCGGGCGGCAGTCGGCCCGCATTGCCAGAGCCTTTGGCATGGAGGTGCTGGTCTGCACCCGCACCGTCCGGCCCGAATACGCCGCTGACGGTGTGGAGTTTGTGGATTATGATACCCTGCTGAGGCGGTGCGATATCCTCAGCCTGCACTGCCCGGCCACGCCCCAGACCCGGGGCCTTGTCAACGCGGAGGCGCTGGCGAAGATGAAGCCCGGGGCCATTCTGCTCAACACGGCCCGGGGCGCACTGGTGGATGAGGAGGCCGTGGCAGCGGCTCTCCACAGCGGTCAGCTGGGCTTTTACGGGGCCGATGCCTTTGTCGCCGAGCCTCTGCCCCAGGAAAGTCCCCTGCGGGCAGAACCCCACGCTATCCTCACACCGCACATTGCGTGGACGACCCGGGAGGCTTTGCAGAACCTGATGGACATTACCACCCGGAACCTGCGCACCTGGCTGGAAGGAAACGGCGAGCACATCGTCAACAGATAAAAAGGAGAGATGAATCATGCAGGCAACCATTCACAACGAATTCCTGACCCTGACCGTGGATACCCATGGTGCCGAAGCAGTCAGCCTGAAAAATGCCGCCGGGCAGGAGATGCTCTGGCAGGCCGACCCGGCTGTCTGGAAGCGCCACGCTCCCATCCTTTTCCCCTGGACGGGCAAGCTGACCGGCGGGGCCTTTACCCATAAGGGCAAGACCTACCCCGGCGGTCAGCACGGCTTTGCCCGGGATGTGGAGCACACCCTGCTCTGCGCCGAGGGCGACACCATCCGGCTGGAGCTGCGCTCGGATGAAAAGAGCAAGGCAGAGCGCTTCCCCTTTGATTTTGTTCTGACCAGCACCTTCCAGCTGGAGGGCAGGACGGTGCACCACACCCTGACCGTCACCAACCCCGCCGATGCCGCCGAGGAGCTGCGGTTCGGCATCGGCTACCACCCGGCGTTCCGCATCCCCTTTGATGACAAGCACACCACCACCGATTACGAGTTCCGCTTCGACCAGCCGGAGAGCCCGATGATCCTGGACGCTTACCCCAACGGTCTGCTGACCGGCAAGTGCGGTTACCGGTGGAAGAACGAGCAGAGCATCCCCCTGACAGACGATCTGTTTGAAAACGACAGCTTTTGCATGGCCGGTCTGCGCAGCCGCACGCTGGGCATCTACGAGAAGGACACCGGCAAGGGAATCGTCTGTAATGTGGAGGGCTACCCCTATACCCTCATCTGGTCGGCTCCGGCAAAGCCTGTGCGCTTTGTCTGCATTGAGCCGTGGCACTCCCTGCCCGGTGCCCAGACCGATACCCAGGAGTGGAGCCGGCGCGCCGCTGCCGCCTGCCTTGCCCCCGGCCAGACCTGGGAGACCACCCTCAGCACAACGTTTGAGCGCTGAAGCAAAGTTTGGCAAAGAAATGCAGGAACCCCTTGACAGAGGGGACTGCATTCTGATTTAATTAGAATCGATAAAAGGGAGTAAAGGGCATTCCGCAGGGCCTGCGGGGTGCTGCATGGCAGCGTCATCACGGCAGAAATGCCCGATGTCATGTGTTGGCTTGAGACTTTTGTCACAGACAGAGTGCTGTGGCAGGGGTCTCTTTTTTCTTGCCCGGCACCGGAACACAAGGAGGAAAAATAAATATGGATCTTCTGAACACATTCGCCAGTCTCTTTTCCAATTTTGGGAATCTGACCTGGCAGATGGTGGTGATGTGGGGCATCGGTGCGCTGCTCATCTACCTTGCCATCGCCAAAAAGATGGAGCCGAGCCTGCTGCTGCCCATGGGCTTTGGTGCCATTCTGGTCAACCTGCCTCTCTCGGGTGCCATCACGCAGGGGGATACGGTCGGCCCGATCTCTGCATTGTTTGAAGCGGGCATGTCCAACGAGCTGTTCCCGCTGCTGCTCTTCATAGGCATCGGTGCCATGATCGATTTTGGCCCGCTGCTGGAAAAGCCGTGGCTGATGCTCTTTGGCGCGGCGGCCCAGTTCGGCATCTTTTTCACCCTGTTTCTTGCGGGCTTCTTCTTTGACCTGAAGGATGCTGCCTCCATCGCTGTCATCGGTGCGGCAGACGGCCCTACCGCCATTTTCGTGGCCAATACGCTCAACTCCCAGTACCTCGGTGCCATCATGGTGGCAGCCTACAGCTACATGGCGCTGGTGCCCATCGTGCAGCCGCCCGTGATCCGGCTGCTGACCACGCAGAAGGAGCGCCGCATTCGGATGTCCTATGAAAAGGGCAGTGTTTCCCAGCTGACCAAGATCCTGTTTCCCATCGTGGTCACGATCATTGCAGGCATGGTGGCTCCGGCCAGTGTGGCGCTGGTGGGCTTTTTGATGTTCGGCAACCTGCTGCGGGAGTGCGGGGTGCTGAATGCGCTGAGCGAAACCGCCCAGAATGTGCTGGCAAACCTCATCACCATCGTGCTGGGCCTGACCGTTGCCGGGCAGATGACCGCCGACAAGTTCGTGCGGCCCGACACCCTGCTGATCCTTGCACTGGGTCTGGTGGCCTTCGTCTTTGATACGGCAGGCGGCGTACTGTTTGCAAAGCTGCTGAACCTTTTCCGGCCGGAGGGCAAAAAGCTGAATCCCATGATCGGTGCGGCCGGCATCTCGGCCTTCCCCATGAGCGGCCGTGTGGTCAACAAGATGGGCCTGGAAGAGGACAACCAGAATTTCCTGCTGATGTATTCCATCAGCGTCAACGTTTCGGGACAGATCGCGTCCGTCATTGCAGGCGGCCTGATCCTGACCCTGATGGCTTAACGGAGGTGATCGCATGCTTCATCTTACTTCGTGGATGACCACGCTGCCGATGATGCTGATCGGGATGGTCGGCATCATCCTTGTCATCGGTATCATTGTTCTGGCAGTGATGCTGCTCAACCGGCTGACGGGCCGGAAATAAAAGAAAAAGGCGATGCAGCTGTTCAAAACTGCATCGCCTTTTTGCTTGTGTAAGATTACAGAGTCTGGATGGCGGCCTTGATGCGCTGGGCGGCGACCTTGGTCTTTTCGGCATCGCCAAAGGCGGTCAGGCGGAAGTAACCCTCGCCGCACTCGCCAAATCCGACACCCGGGGTGCCGACCACGCCGCAGTTCTCCAGCAGCCAGTCGAAGAACTCCCAGCTCTTCATGCCGCCGGGGCAGCGCAGCCAGATGTAGGGGCTGTTCTTGCCGCCGCAGTACCACACGCCGCAGGCATCCAGCGCGTCAGCAATGACCTTGGCGTTCTGGCGGTAGTAATCGAGGTTGGCCTGGATCTCAGCCATGCCGCTCTCGGTGAACACGGCGGCAGCAGCGCGCTGAACGACATAGGGCACGCCGTTGAACTTGGTGGTCTGGCGGCGCAGCCACAGCTTGTTCAGGTTCATGCCCTCGCGCTCCAGCTCGTGGGGCACGATGGTGTAGCCGCAGCGGGTGCCGGTGAAGCCTGCGATCTTGGAGAAGGAGCAGATCTCAATGGCGCACTCGCGGGCACCCTCCACCTCAAAGATGCTGCGTGCCAGAGCGGGATCGGTGATGAAGCACTCGTAGGCGGCATCGTACAGGATAACGGCGTTGTTCTTTTTGGCGTAGTCCACCCAGGCCTTGAGCTGCTCGCGGGTGTAGGCGGCACCGGTGGGGTTGTTGGGGCTGCAGATGTAGATGATGTCAGCCTTCACACTGTCATCGGGCATCCCCAGGAAGCCGTTCTCCTGGCTGGTGCGGCCGTAAATGATCTTGCGGCCGTCGGTCACGTTGTCGTCCACATAGGTGGGGTAAACGGGGTCCGGGACCAGAACGGTGTTGTCCACATCAAACAGGCCCAGCACGTTGGCCAGGTCGCTCTTGGCACCGTCGGAGATAAAGATCTCGTCCTCAGCCAGCTGGGTGCCGCGGCCTGCGTAGTAGCCCTGAATGGCCTGCTTCAGGAACGGATAGCCCTGCTCGGGGCCGTAGCCGTGGAAGCCCTCCTTGGTGCCCATCTCAGCGGCGGCATCCTGCATGGCGGTGACCACGCACTTTGCCAGAGGCTGGGTCACATCGCCGATGCCCAGGCGGATGATCTCCTTTTCGGGGTGTGCTTCCTGATAGGCGGCCACCTTGTGGGCAATGTCCACGAACAGGTAGCTTGCCTTCAGCTCGCCGTAATGATGATTCATTTTCATAAGTTGTTCCCTCACTTTATAAGATTGCCCGCCCTCTCAGGCCGCTTCGCGTCCAGCTCTCCCAAAGGGAGAGCCGATGCAGCGTCTACGCCAGCAGAAGCTGACCGTTGAGCCGCAATTGCCTCTCCCTTTGGGAGAGGTGGCATTGCAAAGCAATGACGGAGAGGGCGAGGATGTTAAACTTCCGCAACTCCCTCGTACACCGTGACAGCGCTGCCGGTCATCAGCAGCTGCCTGCCGGGCAGCACCCGGATGACCAGCTCACCGCCGCGCAGCTGCACATGGATATCCTGCCCGGCGGGGCAGATGCCCAGCTCGGTCAGAGCCGCCACGGTGGCGCAGGTGCCGGTGCCGCAGGCCCAGGTCTCGCCGCTGCCGCGTTCCCACACCCGCATCTTCAGGTGGGCGGCATCCACCACCTGCACGAATTCGGTGTTGATGCGCTCCGGGAAGTTGGCGTGATGCTCGAACGCCGGGCCGATGGCTTCCAGCTTCAGGCTGTCCACATCCTCCACCACGGTCACGCAGTGGGGGTTGCCCACGCTGATGCAGGTCACCTTCCACACTTTTCCCTCTACGGTGAGCGGCTGATCCACCAGTGGGCCTTCGCCCATGTGGATGGCAGGCAGGTCAGCCGGCAGGGTGCTGTAAGCGCCCATCTCCACCTGCCACAGCTGTGCGCCCTGCCGGGTGATGCGCTTGACACCGCTGTTGGTGTCGATGGTCAGGACAGGCTTTTCCACCCCGTGGGTGTAGAGCCACTCGGCCACACAGCGCACGCCATTGCCGCACATCTGGGCCTCGCTGCCGTCCGCGTTGAAGATGCGCATCCGGCCATCGGCCCCGGGGGTCACAGGGGCGCAGATGCAGATGATGCCGTCCGCACCCACGGAAAAATGCCGGGCAGAGAGCCGCTGTGCAAGTGCGGCAATGTCTGCGGGCACACCGGATGCACGGCAGTCCAGATAGATGTAATCATTGGCACAGCCCTGCATCTTGGTAAATGACAATTTCATGGAGCATTCTCCTTTACAGGCGGGATCTCTGCGGCCATGCTGATGCAGCATGGCTGAGAGGCTTGGTTCGTCACATATAATCATAAGAATCAAACGGGCTTCTGTCAAGCAAAAAAGAGGGCTTTGTGCAATTTTCATCGGTTTTTTCTGCCCGTAAAGGGCCGGAATGCAAAACAGGGCTTGACAAGATACGGCCCATGGGATATAAAAAGAGAGAGTGCTTTTGCGCGCCGGAGAGGGCGTGCAGGCAGAGAAGAAAGAATCATTGACAAAAGGAGACCGCGACGATGGATACTTTTGAAAAGATCCGTGCACTGCTGGCAGAGCAGCTGGATATTGACCCTGCTAAGATCACGATGGAGAGCGACATTATGAGTGATTTCGAGGCCGACAGCCTGGATATCGTGGACATGGTGATGACGCTGGAGGATGAGTTTGGCATTGAAGTGCCGGACGATGCCATCGAGAATCTGCGCACCGTGGGCGACGTGGTGGAATTTGTGGACAGCCACAAGGGCTGATAACAGCTTTGCAAAAAGGCCCCGCACCCGCAGCGCTGCACACGGCGGCGCTGCAGCGGGGCTTTTAATATGAGCTCGTGCGGAACGGCTGGAACACAGGCGTTTGGCGCACGGCTTAGGAGGATATAACAAAATGGCAAAAGACAACAAGAAGCTTGTGCAGGCGATCACCAGCCAGGAAGAAAACTTTGCACAGTGGTACACCGACATCTGCGTCAAGGCAGAGCTGGTGGAGTACTCCAGTGTCAAGGGCTTCATCATCCTGCGCCCCTATGGTCAGGCCATCTGGGAGCTGATCCAGAAGGACATGGATGCCCGGTTCAAGGCAACCGGCCACGAGAACGTGGCCATGCCCGTGCTGATCCCCGAGAGCCTGCTGCAGAAGGAAGGCGAGCTGGTCAATGGCTTCGCGCCGGAGGTGGCATGGGTCACGATGGGCGGCTCCGACAAGCTGGAAGAGCGCCTGGCGGTGCGTCCCACCAGCGAGACCATGTTCTGTGACCACTGGTCCCGCGTGCTGCACAGCTACCGTGAGCTGCCCATGAAGTACAACCAGTGGTGCAGCGTGGTGCGCTGGGAAAAGACCACCCGTCCCTTCCTGCGCAGCCGTGAGTTCTGGTGGCAGGAAGGCCACACCATCCACGAGACTGCCGCCGAGGCCGAGGCCGAGACCCAGCAGCAGCTGAACTGCTACGCGGATGTCTGCGAGCAGGATCTGGCCATCCCTGTTGTCAAGGGCCGCAAGACCGATAAGGAGAAGTTTGCCGGTGCCGAGGCTACCTATACCATCGAAGCCATGATGAAGGACGGCAAGGCCCTGCAGAGCGGCACCAGCCATTACTTCGGCGATAAGTTCAGCAAGGCTTACGACGTGACCTTTACCGGCCGCGACAACCAGCTGCATCACCCGTTCCAGACCAGCTGGGGCGTTTCCACCCGTCTGGTAGGTGCCATCATTATGACCCACGGCGATGACGACGGCCTGATCCTGCCCCCGGCAGTGGCTCCCATCCAGGTCGTGGTCGTGCCCATCGCCGCCCACAAGCCCGGCGTTTCCGAGAAGGCCGCCGAGCTGGCTGAGAAGATCAGCAAGTATGCCCGCGTCAAGCTGGACGACAGCGACAACGCCCCCGGCTGGAAGTTCTCCCAGTGGGAGATGAAGGGCGTTCCCCTGCGCCTGGAGATCGGCCCCAAGGATCTGGAAAAGAACCAGTGCGTGCTGGTCCGCCGCGACACCCGTGAAAAAATCTTCGTGAGCCTGGATGAGCTGGAGACCGCGATCCCGGCCCAGCTGGAGGCCCTGCGCAAGGACCTGTACGAGCGTGCCCTCGCCAACCGCGAGAAGCGCACCTGGGCAGCCACCACCATGGAGGAAGTCAAGGAGCTGGCCAAGGCCAACACCGGCTACATCAAGACCATGTGGTGCGGCGACCTGGCCTGCGAGATGAAGATGAAGGAAGAGGCTGGCCTGTCCAGCCGCTGCATGCCCTTTGAGCAGGAGCACATCAGCGATGTCTGCCCCTGCTGCGGCAAGCCCGCCAGCAAGATGGTCTACTGGGGCGTGGCCTACTAAGCCGCTCCACAGTCAGAGAATGATCCGATGAAAAAAGCAGCTTTCCCGTTCAAACGGGAAAGCTGTTTTTTTGTATCTGCCTATTGACAACCATGTATCTACTGTATATACTGTAAATATACAGATGCAACGGAGGCGGCAGACATGAATCTCTTCATCGATAACAAGAGCGGCGCACCCATCTACGAGCAGCTCTACACCCAGATCAAGAACCAGATTTTGAGCGGGGAACTGCAGCCGGAGGAAGCTATGCCGTCCATCCGGGGGCTGGCGCGGGATCTGCGCATCAGCGTTATCACCACAAAGCGGGCCTACGATGAGCTGGAACAGGAGGGTTTTTTGTATGCGGTGCCCGCCAAGGGCTTTTTCGTGGCGGCGAAAAACACCGAGCTGCTCCGGGAAGAAAACCTGAAAAAAATCGAAGCACACCTGACGGAAGCCGTCCGGCTGGCGGCTCCCTGCGGGCTGACCAAACAGGAACTGACCGAAATGTTGGAATTGCTGTGGGAGGAATGAACCATGAACGCATTAGAACTGCACGGCCTTGAAAAGCACTACCCGGATTTTGCGCTGGGGCCCATTGATCTCGAACTGCCCGGCGGCACAGTCTGCGGGCTGATCGGTGAGAACGGCGCGGGCAAGAGCACGACCATTAAGCTGATCCTGGACATGATCGACCGGGAGGCAGGTACCGTGAAGCTGTTCGGGCAGGAGGAAATTACTCCGCTTGCCAAGGCCGATATCGGCGTGGTGCTGGGCGGCGAGGGCATCCCTACCTGCCTGACCGCGCCGCAGGTGGGTAAAGTGATGGCGGGCATCTATCCCAATTGGGATGCCGCCGCCTACGCCGACTGGTGCCGCCGCTTTGACCTTCCGGAGAACAAGAAGTACGGTGACTACTCCACCGGCATGAAGATGAAGCAGTGCCTTGCCGTGGCACTTTCTCATCACCCCAAGCTGCTGTTGTTGGACGAAGCCACCAGCGGCTTGGACCCGGTGGTGCGGGATGAGCTCATCGATCTGCTGCTGGACTTTGTGCGGGACGAGGATCACGCGATTTTGATCTCGTCTCACATCGTCAGCGATTTGGAAAAGCTCTGCGATACCATTGCTTTTCTGCACAAGGGAAAATTGCTTCTCTGTGAGGACAAAGATACCCTGCGGGAGGAGTACGCCCTCTGGCACGGCACCGCCGGGCAATTGGAGGAGCTGGACAAGAACGCCATCGTCAGCCGTCGGGTGACAGCCTACGGAGCCGAGGCACTGGTGAAGAGGGAACTTGTCCCGGCGGGCAGCACCCTGACACCGGTGAGCATCGAAGAACTGTTTGTGTTGATGGTGAAAGGGGAGAACGCACGATGAAAGGCTTGCTGTTGAAGGATTGGTATCAGGTCAGAACCAGTATGAAAGCCATGTACCTGACGGTTGCATTTGTGCTGGTGATCTGGGTGTTCAGCACATCGAGCGCCTATGTGTTCCCGGTGAGTTATGCGGCCGTTTTTCTGGGCATCTTGCCGATAAACCTGCTTGCCTACGACCAGAGTGTCGGTTGGGTGGAGTATGGCCGGACGCTTCCGGTGAGCAAAAAGACGCTGGTGGCGGAAAAGTACCTCATTGGTCTGTTCTGCGCTGCTGCGGCTGTTGTGATCGGAGGACTGTTCGTAACGGTGATCCCTCTGCGCACCGGAACGGCCCCGGACAAGGATGTGCTGTCCCTGCTGGCGGGCAGTGTGTGTGCCATCCTGCTGATCAACGGTATTTCCCTGCCGCTGCTGTACCGCTTTGGGGCCGAAAAAGCCCGCATGATCTACGTCCTGACCTTTGCCGGACTGGGTGCCCTGCTGGGCGGCGGCGGTGCCGTGATGGATGAACTGCAGCAGAACGGCCCGGGAAGTGGGCCGCTGCCTGTGCCCCTCTGGCTGGCCGCAGTGCTTCTGCTGGCGGTACTGGCCCTGTATGCCGTGTCCTGGCGGGTGTCGGTGGCATGGTATGGAAAGTATAAGAAGTAAGCTCTTCTTTGTGCAATATAGCAATAATCCGGTAAAAAAACTGTAAAAGGGGTTGAAAAATCCGGCCCGGCGTAGTATGATAACGGGGCTGAAAGAAAAATCTTACACCAAGGAGGAGTTTGTTTCCATGTCCAGTGACCATACGGATCACCCCAAACAACGCTTCTCCTGCGATGCGGGCCGTGCAAACGTGTTAGCCGCATCCTGAACTGCATGCCCTTTGTACACCGCAGGAGTTGTAACCAGACCGATGCGGTGTATTTTTTATGCCCGGAAACGGGAAACGGAGGGACCAAACCATGCAGAAGAAAAATTATGTGCAGGAGATTCTGGACATCATCCACAGCGGTCTGCCCCAGGCAGAGCTGGCTGAAAAGCTGTCCGATTACCATGAAAATGACCTGGCCGATGCCCTGACGGCCCTGACACCGGAGGAGCGCCAGAAGGTGTACACCGCACTGGGTGTGGATACGGTGGCAGAGATCTTCTCCTATCTGGACGATGCAGAGCCTTACCTGAAGGAGCTGGACCCCGAGCGGGCCGCCCGGGTCATCTCCCACATGGATTCGGACGATGCCGTAGATGCTCTGGATGACCTGGAAGAGGACGATAAGGCAAAGATCGTCCACCAGCTGGACAAGGATGCCGCCGATGATGTGAAGCTGTTGCTCTCCTATCACGAGGACGAGATTGGCAGCTGCATGACCACCAACTACATCTGCATCCGCAGGGATATGACCATCCGGCAGGCCATGAGTGAGCTGGTGAAGCAGGCAGGCGAGAACGATAACATCTCCACCCTGTATGTGGTGGATGAGAACGGGCACTTTTATGGTGCCATCGACCTGAAAGACCTCATTGTGGCCCGTGCGGAGGAGCGCCTGGAAAAGCTGATCGCACGCTCCTACCCCTACGTCACCGACCACGAGAAGATCAGCGACTGCATCGACCGCATCGTGGACTATGCCGAGCGCTCGCTCCCTGTCCTGAACGACAGCGGGAAGCTGCTGGGCATCATCACCTCGGCGGATGTGGTCGAGCTGGTGGACGACGAGATGGGCGATGATTACGCAAAACTCGGCGGCTTGACCAGTGAAGAGGACCTGAACGAGGGTGTGTTCCAGAGTGTGAAAAAGCGCCTGCCCTGGCTGATCGCCCTGCTGTTCCTCGGGATGCTGGTGTCCTCGGTGGTGGGGGCGTTTGAATCGGTGGTGGCGGTGCTGCCCATCGTCATCTGCTTCCAGTCCATGGTGCTGGATATGGCCGGCAATGTGGGCACCCAGTCGCTGGCTGTGACCATCCGTGTGCTGGTGGACGAGAACCTGACCACTGCCAAAAAACTCCAGCTGCTCTGGAAGGAAATGCGGGTGGGCCTGACCAACGGTGCACTGCTGGCCGTACTGGCGCTGGGCTTCCTGGGCTGCTACATCCACTTCTTCAAGGCTTACGCCTGGGGTGAAGCCTTCCTGCTCTCGGGCTGTGTGGGCGTATCTCTGGTCGTGGCCATGGTGATCTCCAGCCTGGTGGGCACGGTCATCCCCATGCTGTTCCATAAGATCCACATCGACCCCGCCGTGGCTTCCGGTCCACTCATCACCACCATCAATGATCTGGTGGCTGTGGTGGTCTACTATGGCCTGGCCGCCGTGGTGCTGATCGATATGTTCCATTTGGGCTGAAATAGAGAAAGGCTGCTGCCGACAACTCCCTCAGTCACGGCTTCGCCGCGCCAGCTCCCTCTTGGAGGGAGCCTTGACGTAATGGCAATCTGTGAAAGCCTCCCTCATTGAGGGAGGTGGCATCGCGTGAGCGATGACGGAAGGAGTTTGGCAACAGCCTCTTTTTACTTATTCTGTATCCAATACCGCTGTGTCAGCGTTCCATCGGAGGAATCGAACTGCTCATCCTCCAGCACGCCGCCGTTGGCGCGGATGGTCTTTGCTGAGGCAACGTTGTAATGGTCGCAGCAGATGCGCACCTTTTCGATGCCTCGTTCTTTTGCCTTTTCCAGCGTCAGGCGAAGCATCTGGGTGGCGTAGCCGTTCTGCCGCTCCGAGGGGCGGACGCTGTACCCGATGTGCCCGCCGTAGGTCAGCAGGTAATCGTTGAGCCGGTGGCGCAGGTTGGTCATGCCCACCAGATGCTCGTGCTCATCCAGAGCCAGATACTCCGTGGCGGGCACGAGACCGGCGGGGGTTGTGGCCGGGTTTTTCAGCTTGCGGAGTTGGGCCAGCCAGGCATCGAAGTCGGCATATTTGTCCAGAGCCGAGGTGCCGTCCATCCGGGAGTTGATGGCCAGAAATTCTTCCCGGTAGGCCATTACCTGTTCCCGGTCGCCCTCATCCGGCTCCCGCAGGTGGATCTTCTGGGGTGAGGTGCGCCGGGTGGCGGTGCGGAAATCCGGAGCCTTCATCAGGCCGTGGCAGTTGCAGTAGAAGTAAAGCACACCTGCGCCCCGCAGGGAGAAGCGGGCAGAGGCATCTCCCTCGGGGTAGAGCTTGACCAGCTGCAGCTTATCGCCGGTGAGGTAGGCCAGAAACGAGATGTAATGGTTTTTCTCCATGGGGTGGTGCAGGGTGACGAAGAGCTCGTCCTCCACCCGCTCCACGGTCAGCTGATGATGCTCGTCGGCATCCTCGGCTTCGGCGATGTCCAGCGCAGGCAGGGTGATGCCGCAGCAGCTCACCACGGCCTGTCCGGTGGCGTGGAGCACATTGCCGCAGAGAGGGCAGACGTAGAGCTTGCTTCGCAGCAGGTTGGCTGCCCGGTTCCGGTTGATGATGGGTTCTCCCTGCATCAGCTCCAGCACGCTGACCCCCAGAGCCGCAGCCAGCGGTTCCAGCAGGGAGATATCGGGCAGACCCTTGGCGGTCTCCCACTTGGAAATGGTCTTGGCGCTGACAGAAAGCGTTCCGGCAAGCTCTGCCTGGGTCAAGCCCTTGGCTTCCCGCAGCTGCCGGATGGTGCTGCCTGTGACGTATGTGTTCATAGTAATAACCCTCCTGAATAACCCCCCAGTCTGCTTCGCAGACAGCCCCCGCTAATAGGGGGGCCATTGGCAAAACCGTAAGCTCCTGCTTCTCCGGGTGTGCTGCCCAGCCCCGCAGGGCCGCCCCTACTAGGGGCGGTGGCATCCCGCAGGGATGACGGTGGGGTTTGTTGCTGCCAGCTTACCATACAAAAAAACTCCACGCAACCTACGCTGCGTGGAGTTCGTGCTTTCAGGAATTATTCGGCATCAGTCTCGTCTTCCTCGTCCGGGTCCAGCTCCATGGTGAACACGGCCTTTTTCAGCTTGCCGCAGCCCTGGGCCTTCAAGCCGGATTTGTACGGCTCCCCGGCCAGATAGAGGGCAAAGCGGCCCTCGCAGAGCATTCCGGCAATGCTGGTGCCGGCGGTGCCCACGGTGGTATCAGCGGCTTCGTCAGCGGGCCGGGTGGGGCTGAACTCGCCCAGGGACACTTCAAACAGCTCGCTGCCCTCGAGGTCGGTCTCAAGGGTCAGGTGGTTGTCGTGCCGGACAAAGGGGGCCTTGTCGCTGGCCTGCGGGGTCACGGTGCTCACCATGACCACAGCCTTGTCACCATCGATGTGGGTGCGCCCGGCGGGCAGGTTGTTGATATCCCGCGCCATGATGAACTCGATGACGCTGTCCAGACTGCTGCACAGGCCCAGATAGTTGGGGAGATTGTTCAGGGTATCGTAGATCATGGATCAGTCCTCTTTCGGGTCGGTCAGAAGCTCCTTGATGCTGGGCACAACGCCGCCCAGATTTTGCAGCTCCGACGGGATGATGATCTTGGTGGCTTTGCCGTTGGCGACCTTGGCCAGTGCTTCCAGGCTGCGCAGAGCCAGCACCTTGTCGTTGGGCATGGCCTCGTTCAGCAGGCGGATGGCATCGGCGTTGGCCTTCTGCACCGCGAGAATGGCCTGCGCCTCGCCCTCAGCTTCGAGAATGCGCTGTTGTTTGACGGCATCGGCACGGAGGATGGCGGCTTCCTTTTCGCCCTCGGCGGCGGTGATGGCGGCCTGCTTCTCACCGTCGGCCTTCAGGATGACGGCGCGCTTTTCGCGCTCTGCCTTCATCTGCTTCTCCATGGCTTCCTGGATCTCGCGCGGCGGGATGATGTTCTTGACCTCCACGCGGTTGACCTTGATGCCCCACTTGTCGGTGGCTTCATCGAGGATGGCCGTGATCTTGCCGTTGATGACATCGCGGCTGGTCAGGGTGTGATCCAGCTCCATCTCACCGATGATGTTGCGCAGGGTGGTGGCGGAAAGGCTCTCGATGGCTGCGATGGGCTGGTTGACACCGTAGGTGTAGAGCTTGGCATCCATGACCTGGAAGAACACCACGGTGTCGATCTGCATGGTGACGTTATCGCGGGTGATCACAGGCTGGGGAGGAAAGTCCGCGACCTGCTCCTTCAGGCTGACCTTTTTGGCGATCCGCTCAATGAACGGGATCTTGACATGCAGGCCGGCCGACCAGGTGTCGGAGTAGCTGCCCAGACGCTCCACAACGTACACCATGGACTGAGGCACGATGACGATGTTGGTGACGACGATGAGCAGGATGACAAAGATGAGCGCGAGGATCACGAACAGCATGATAGGCATAGAGACGCTCCTTTTTTTAGTGGTTGATGGATTCGGTCAGGATGGGTTCCACGATGAGCAGGGTGCTGTGGATCTCGGTGACCCGGCAGGCCTGCCCGGGGGTCAGGGTATCGCCGGGGGTGGCGCAGCGGGCGCTCCAGTCCACGCCATCCAGCCGCACCCGGCCCGTCTGCTGGGCAGAAACGGGGGTCAATACCCGGGCCTCCCGGCCAAGGGCGCGGTCACCGTTGGTGGGGGTGGGCTGCTTGTGCAGCCGTTTGGCCAGCGGCTTGAATGCCAGCAGACAGACCGCGCTGACCGCAATGAACACCACCGCCTGCACCCGGAACGAGTGGGTGAACAGGCAGCAGAGCAGGGCTGCCGCGCTGCCTGCCGCAAACCAGACGGATACCATGCTGAAGGTCATGCCCTCCAGCGCCAGGAAACCGACGGCGGCAAGGAGCCAGAAAATGGGGTCAATGGACATCGAACATCCCTCCTTCTTCGTTTATTATATAACAAAGGCGTGGAAATGACAATATGTTGTTATTTAAGGGCGAGTGCTGCTCTGTTCAACCTCTCAGTCGCAGGCTTCGCCGCGTCAGCGAAGATGACGGAGAGGTTTAATCCGTTTCCTTATACATAATCATAGTAGCTGTGGTTCGGGTTATGCCCCACCTCTTCCACCACGATGGTGAAGCCCATGGGATTCACCTCGGTGCTCTTGCCGCTGGCAAGGGTCTCCACGATGATATGCTCGGTGCGGTTGACGATGATCTCCGCGGTCTCCACCTTGCCCACCCGCTGGTAGTGCAGGATGCCGTCCTCGGCACGCAGGACCCGCAGCTGGCCGGTGCGGAAAGCCTCGCAGGTGTGGCGGAGCTGTGCCAGCTGTGCCAGCACGGGGCGCAGGCGCTGCTCGTGGGCATCCCACCGGAAGAAAGCCCGGTTGAAGGGGTCCCGGTAGCCCTGCATGGCAATCTCGTCGCCGTAGTACAGGCAGGGCACACCCGGCAGGGTGTAGATGATGGCGTAGGCCATCCGCAGGCGGAGCAGGCCCTCCTCGTAGGCATCGCCGGTCACACAGCGGCCGCTCTGCCACGCGCGGCCCCGGCCATTGGCGGGCTCGTCAGCGATCACGGTCAGGGCACGCTCGGTGTCGTGGGTGGAGAGGAAGTTCAGGGCGGTGTCCATGGCCGGGGCAGGGTAGTGTTCGCAGATGGTCAGGATCTCCGTCATGGCCTGCTCGGCGGGCTTGCCCTTGACGAAATCCAGCACGGCGTTCTTGAAGGGGTAGTTCATCACGCTGTCCAGGCCCTTGCCCAGCAGATAGGTGCGGCGCTTATTGAAGCCGAACTTGGTGGTGGCATCCTCCCACACCTCGCCCAGCAGGAACTTTTCGGGGCTGACCCGCTTGACGGCGGCGCGCACCTTCTCAATGAATTCGTCGGGCAGCTCATCGGCTACATCCAGCCGGAAGCCTGCCGCGCCGCGCCGCAGCCAGGTGTCGATGACACCGCCCGGGCCGGTGATGAACTCCACATAGGAGGGGGTCTCCTCGTCGACCTCGGGCAGGGTCTCAAAGCCCCACCAGCTGCGGTAGCCGTCCTTGTACTGGGGGCCGAAATCGTACCAGCAGCGGTAAGGGGAGTTGGGGTCCCGGTACGCGCCGCCCTCACCATAGCGGCCCTCGCGGTTGAAGTAGCGGCTGTCGGAGCCGGTGTGGCTGAACACGCCGTCCAGCACAATGCCGATGCCGTATTTTTTGGCGGCGGTGCACAGTGCCTCAAAATCCTCGTTGGTGCCCAGCAGGGGGTCCACATTCAGGTAGTCGGCGGTGTTGTAGCGGTGGTTGGAGTGGGCCTCAAAGATGGGGTTGAGGTAGATGAAATCCACCCCCATCTCGTGCAGGTAAGGGAGCTTTTGCTGGATGCCCTTGAGGTCACCGCCGAAATAATCCTCATTCAGGTGACCACCTACCTCGTTGGGCTGCCAGAAGGGCTCGGCGTGCTTGTCGGCCTGATAGATGCGGTCGGCAAAGGGCATGGGCTTGTTCTCCACGCCTTCGCAGAAGCGGTCCGGGAAGATCTGATAGAACACCTTGCCCTTGATGCTTTCAGGGGTCTCAAAGTCCTGCTCATAGACCGTGATCTGCCAGCTTTCGCCATCCTGCCAGCTGATCACGCCGCAGTTGTCGGGGCCGCGCACGATGCGGCGGAAGTCGGTGTAGAGGTCGAAGTAATAGAAGTAGAGGCCCGGGTCATTCAGAGGCACTTCCACAGAAAAGTGGTTCTGCCTGGGGGTCTGGCCATCGAAGTTCATCCGGTAGTAGACGGGAACATCGAACTTGCCCTCTTTTTTCAGGACAAGGTGCGGGTCTACATAGCCCAGCTCCTCGGGGATGCAGAGCGACAGCCGGACAGTCTGCCCGGCGCGCACCGCACCAAAGGGCTGCTTGAAATAGGGGTCAAAACTGTTGAACAGACAAGACAAGTGGGGTCGTTCCTTTCTCAAAAAAAGCCCCGGTTCCGTAATGGCTCCGGGGCAGAGATATATTTATGCTGAACCCTTCCGTCAATGCTTCGCATTGCCACCTCCCCTAGTAGGGGAGGCCTTGGCAGAACGGTGAAGTCTGTGCGTAAAGGAAAAGCTGTAAAACTTCCCGTAACGCCAGAGGCCCCACTACTAGGGGGGCTGTCACCGTAGGTGACTGGGGGTTAACCTGTCCAATTACTTCACAGCAGAAGCGTGCCAGATGTCGCGGGCGTAATCCAGCACAGAACGGTCTGCGCTGAAGATGCCGCTGTTGGCGGTGTTCTTCAGGCTCATCTGTGCCCACTTCTCGCGGTCAGCATACAGGCGCTGCAGGTCGGCCTGAGCACGGCGGTAATCCTTGAAGTCGGCCATGACCATATAAGGATCGCTGGTGCGCAGGTTCTCGGTGACCTCGTGGAAGTCCTCGCCGTTCCAGCCGCGCTCCAGGAAGTTCAGAGCGGCATTTGCCACGTCATCGCCCATGATGAAGGCGCTGGGGTGGTAGCCCACCTGCTTGAGGTTGTTGACCTCGGGGGTCAGCATACCGAAGATCAGCTCGTTCTCCTTGCCGGCGGCATCGGCGATCTCAACGTTTGCGCCGTCCAGCGTGCCCAGCGTGATGGCACCGTTCAGCATGAACTTCATGTTGCCGGTACCGGAAGCCTCGGTGCCAGCCAGAGAGATCTGCTCAGAGACCTCGGCAGCGGGCATCAGGTGCTCGCTCAGGGAGACGCAGTACTCTTCCAGATAGACCACGCGCAGCTTGTCGCGCACGGCGGGATCATTGTTGATCAGGTCGCCCAGCTTGCAGATCATCCGGATCATCTGCTTGGCCATGTAGTAACCGGGAGCAGCCTTTGCGCCGAAGATATAGGTCTTGGGGATGAAGTCAGCGTTGGGGTTCTCCTTCAGGTACAGGTACTGAGCGGCGATGTTCAGGGCGTTCAGGTGCTGACGCTTGTACTCGTGCATCCGCTTGACCTGGCAGTCGAAGATGGAGTTGGGGTCGATGACCTGGCCGGTGCTCTTCTCGAGATAGGCGGCAAAGTTCTTCTTATTGTCCAGCTTGATCTCGTTGATGCGCTTCAGCACGGTCTTATCGTCCGCATACTTGTTCAGCTTGGAGAGGTTGGAAGCGTCGTGCTTGTACTCCTCGCCGATGGTCTCGTCCAGCAGCTTGCACAGCTCAGGGTTGGAGGCCAGCAGCCAGCGGCGGTAAGCGATGCCGTTGGTCACGTTCTTGAAAGCCTGAGGCTTGAACAGGTAGTAATCGTGGAACACGCTCTCCTTGATGATCTCACTGTGCAGCTTGGACACGCCGTTGATGCTGTTGGCGGTGTAGGCGCAGATGTTTGCCATGCGGACCTGGTTGTCGCCGATCAGGGCCATGTAGTTGATCTTGCCCTCGTCGCCGGGGAATGCCTTCTCCAGCTCCTCGCGGGCACGGCGGTTCATCTCGACCACGATCTGGTAGATGCGGGGCAGGGTCATCTTGAAGATGTCCACATTCCACTTCTCCAGAGCCTCGGCCATAACGGTGTGGTTGGTGTAGGCAAAGACCTTCTGGCAGATCTCAAAGGCCTTATCCCAGTCAAAGCCGCACTCGTCCAGCAGGATGCGCATCATCTCGGGGATGGCCAGCGTGGGATGGGTGTCGTTCAGCTGGATGGCGACCTTGTCGGCCAGATTCTCCAGCGTGCCGTAGGTGGACAGGTGGTTCTGCACGATATCGCCGATGGATGCGGCAGAGAGGAAGTACTGCTGGCGCAGGCGCAGGATCTTGCCTTCAATGTGGTTGTCGTTGGGGTACAGCACCTTGGAGATCAGCTCGGCGCTGGCGTTCTTGCTCATGGCAGTGTTGTAGTTGCCCAGAGAGAAGCTGGACATATCAAAGTCAGGAGCCTTGGCCTGCCACAGGCGCAGCTTGGCAACGCCCTTGCCGTCGTAGCCCTGCACATACATGTCGGAGGGCACAGCCATAACGCTGTTGTAGTTGGTGTGCTGGATATAGTGGAAGCCGTGATCCCAGTTCTCGCGGATCTCGCCGTCAAAGCGGACCTCGATGGCCTGATCGGGGTGGCTCTTCAGCCAGACCTGACCACCGGGCAGCCAGTTGTCAGCGCGCTCCTGCTGCCAGCCGTCCACGATCTTCTGCTTGAAAATGCCGTACTCGTACAGGATGGAGTAGCCGGTGCCGCAGATGCCGGTGGTGGCCATGCCGTCCAGATAGCAGGCAGCCAGACGGCCCAGACCGCCGTTGCCCAGGCCTGCATCGGGCTCTTCCTCAAAGATGCCCTCGATGTTGATGTCGGCATCAGCCAGCACCTTCTGGGCAACATCTTCCAGACCCAGGTTGAACAGACTCATCTTCAGGCTGCGGCCCATCAGGAACTCCATGCAGAGGTAGTATACCTGCTTGGTGCCGGTGCCAATGGCCTTGGACTGGAACTTCTTGTGGTTCTCACTCATCATCTGACGGCAGATCAGGGCAAGAGAGCGGTAGATCTGCTGCTTGGAAGCAACGCTCAGATCCACGCCGTACTCGCTGGTCAGCTTGTCCTGAAGAATTTTTGCAAATTCTTTTGTAGTCATAAGGAACTCCTATCCGCACACACACTTGTGCTGTTTTGAAATATCGTAACAGAGAATTTCTCCTCTTTCCCTCTCCCTGTTACCACAACAAGAACATTATAATCAGTTCTATTCGTAAAAGCAAGGAAAAACGCCGATTTTTGCCGTAACTGACATTTTTGTCACAATCTTTCTGGTAAATATGCAAAAAATTCAAAAATAACACTTTCTCTTGGAACGCATTTATATTATAATAAGAAGTGAACGGCTGTCCCGGCGGGGGTAAAAGCGTGCGCCGGGGCAGGAAACTCGGCCACAAACTCCGCTCAGAGTAATTATTAGTGAGGATACGATGGTTAATAAAGTGAGAGTGACCATTGCGGGCGCGCCCTATGCGATCGCAACGACGGATTCCGAAAAGTATATCGCCTCTCTGGCCAAACGGCTGGATGAGGATATCACCAAACTGCTGGACACCAACGAAAACCTTTCGGTGACCAAGGCGGCGGTGTTCTGCGCCATGGATTATCTGGATGAATACAAAAAGAGCACCGGCAGCGCCGAGAATATGCGCAGCCAGATCCAGGATTATATTGCCGATGCCGCCAGGGCAAAGCTGGCTGAGGATAAGGTGAAAACAGAAAATGAAACACTGCGGCGTGAAAACGATGCCCTGCGGGAGCAGCTGGCACGCCTGCAGGCCAAGCAGAAGGCCGACCGGGAAGCAAAGACGGAAGCGTGAATGGGGGCGCGGTGAGCGCGCCGGAACAAAGGGAGTATTATGCCAAAGATCGAGATCCTTGCCCCGGTGGGCAGTGAAGAGATGCTCCGCGCTGCGGTGTTCAGCGGTGCGGACGCGGTATATCTGGGCTTTTCGGGCTTCAATGCCCGCACAGGAGCCGGAAATTTTGATGCGGACAGCCTGAAGGAGGCGGTCCGGTTCTGCCACGCGCGGGGGGTCAAGGTGCACGTGGCACTGAACACCACCGTTTACGGCGGGGAGCTGGCCGCGCTGGCCGCTGCCGTGAAGGCTGTGGCCGAGAGCGGCGCGGATGCGGTCATCTGTCAGGATCTGGCGGTGGCGCAGCTCATCGGGCGGATCGCCCCCGACCTGCCCCGCCACGGCTCCACCCAGATGAGCGTCCACACCCTGCAGGGCGCACTGGAGCTGAAGGAGCTGGGCTTTACCCGGGTGGTGCTGGCCCGTGAGCTGAGCCTGCCCGAGGTAGAGCACATCACAAAGCACTGCGGCATCGAGACCGAGTGCTTTGTCCATGGCGCGCTCTGCATGTGCGTCAGCGGCCAATGCTATATGTCGGCCTTCCTGGGCGGCCGCAGCGGCAACCGGGGCTCCTGCGCCGGGCCCTGCCGCCTGCCCTTTGAGGCAAACCCGCTGCCCGAGGGCAAGCCGGGCCGTCTGCACCACCTTTCCCTGAAGGACAACTCTGTTATCGACAAGCTGGATCGGATGCAGGCCGTCGGCGTGGCATCGGCTAAGATCGAGGGCCGTCTGCGCACGCCGGAGTATGTGGCGGCGGCGGTCAGCGCCTGTCTGGCAGGCCGCGAGGGCCGCGCCTACGACCGTGACCTGCTGAAAAATGCGTTCAGCCGCTCCGGCTTCACCTCCGGCTACCTGGATGGAAAAATCGACGGCACCATGTTCGGCGTGCGCAGTGAAGCCGATGCAGAGCTGACCAAAAAGACCCTGCCTGCCCTGCGTGAGCTTTACCGCCGCGAGCGCAGCCGGGTGCCGGTGCAGTTCAGGCTGGAAATTGAAGAGGGCGGCGAGAAGCTGACCGTGACCGACGCGGACGGCAACAAGGCCTTTGCCTACGGCGATGCGGAACCGCAGCCTGCCCGCACCGACCCCACCGAGAGCCTGCAGCGCAGTCTTTCCAAGACGGGCGGCACCCCCTTTGCGGTGGAAAAGATCGATGTGGAGATGGACGGCGGCCCCTGGTTCGTGCCAGGCAGTGCCGTGAACGAGCTGCGCCGGGATGCGCTGGAGGCCCTGCTGAAAAAGCGGGAGGTCCTGCGCCCCTGGCCTGTATACGAGGCGGAGCCGGACGCTCTGCCCCTGCGCACCCTGCCGCCCCGCCGCACCCTGCGTGCCCGCTTTGAAACGTGGGATCAGGTGCCGGAGCAGGCCCTGAGCGGGGTGGAATATCTTATCCTGCCCATTGCTCAGGCCGACCGGGTGCCCCGGGAGTGGCGGGGAAAGACCCTTCTGGAGCTTCCGCGCGTGATGTTCGGCGCGCTGGAGGAGGACACCGCCCGCCGCATTGCCGCCACCCAGGATGCGGGTTTTGCGGGCTATGAGGTAAGCAACATCGCCCACCTGCGGCTCTGCCGTGGGCTGCCGATGACCGGCGGCTTTGGCCTGAATGTCACCAACCAGATGGCAGCACAGTTCTACGCCGACCATGGCCTGAACAGTGTGCTCATCCTGCCCGAAGTCAAGGACAGCGATATCAGCACCATTGCCCCCACCCATAACGGCAAGCCTGTGCCCACCGGTGTGCTGGTCTATGGCCACATGCCGCTGATGGTCACCCGTGCCTGCCCGCTGCAGAACATCCATGACTGCGCCCACTGCAATAAAGCAGGGGAACTGACCGACCGCAAGGCCAAAAAGTTCCCGGTGCGCTGCGGCATGGGCGTGCGGACGATCTATAACCCCGTACCTATTTATATGGGCGATAAGCCCGGTGCTCTGACTGTGGACTACGGTGTGGCCTACTTCACACTGGAATCCCGGGAAGAAGCAGCCGCCATTCTGGACAGCATCCGTGTCCACGCACCCTTTGAGGGAGAGTTTACAAGAGGACTTTATTTCAAAGGAACCAACTGAAGATGCAGTTTCCCCGGGCGGGAGCCGAGAGTTTCTCCGAGGACCGTCCGCTGGGGTGGGACCCTGCTGCCGCAGGCAGTAGGGCGGGCGATGGAATGGCCCGTTTCGTGTCCGAGGAGAAAGCTCCCGGAACACGCCCGAATATAACTTTAACAAGAGGTATACTATGGAACCAATCACCGTAAACTATAAAGTATTGGACCCCCGGGCCAAGGTGCCCGCCTATGCAACACCGGGGGCAGCGGCGGCCGACCTGTGCGCCGTGCTGGATGAGCCCCTGACGCTGGCCCCCATGCAGCGGGCACTGGTGCCCACCGGCCTTGCCATCGAGTTGCCCGGCCCCCACGCTGTGGCGCTGGTCTATGCCCGCAGCGGCCTTTCCATCAAGCACGGCCTGTGCATGGCAAACGGCGTGGGTGTGGTGGACAGCGACTATCGCGGGGAACTGAAGGTGCCCATGATCAATCTGGGCACCGAGGCCTATACCATCCAGCCCGGTGAGCGTGTGGCACAGCTCTGCATTGCACCGGTGTATACCGCCGCCTTTGCTCAGGCGGCCGAACTGGGGGATACCCAGCGCGGCGCGGGCGGCTTTGGCTCAACGGGGAAGTGAAGCGTATGAAAGATCTGATCCTGGCTTCTCAGAGCCCCCGCCGGAAAGAACTATTGAGCTTATACACGACGGATTTTACCGTCTGTGTCAGCGATTTTGACGAGGATGCCGTGACGGCGGATACCCCCGCCCGGCTGGTGGAACAGCTTGCCCGGGGCAAGTGCCTTGCTGTGGCCAAGGAACACCCCGGTTCCGTGGTGCTGGGCTGCGATACCGTGGTGGATGTGAACGGCGAGGTGTTCGGCAAACCCCACAGCCCGGACGATGCCAGACGGATGCTCCGTGCGCTGTCCGGCGCGACCCACTATGTGCACACCGGTGTCTGCGTTTCCGATGGTAGCCGCACTGAGAGCTTTGTGGATACCTGCAAGGTCACCTTTTTCCCGCTGAGCGAGGAGGAGATCGAGCGGTACGCCGCCACAGAGGAACCCTACGATAAGGCCGGTGCCTACGCCATCCAGGGCCGCGCGGCGGTCTGGCTGGATGCCATTGAGGGTGATTATTACACCATTATGGGCCTGCCCGTCAGCCGGACGGTCCGCCTGCTTGAACAGTTCTGACAGTTTGCGCGGCGGAATGCACAGAAAAATGAAAAATACGGAAAAACTTGACAAAACGCTTGAGAAAACGTTGACTTGCGGCTATAATAGAAACGTGTTATTCTGCGATAGGCGGTCAAACCCTGTGAAGTTTGGGCTGCTGTGCGTTTTGGAATAGACCGGAAATACGAAGGAGAGCTTCATTATGAGTTTTTTGTCAAAGGACGTTGGCGTTGATCTGGGTACTGCCAATACCCTGGTTTACATGAAGGGCAAGGGCATCATCATGCGGGAACCCTCGGTCGTGGCTGTGGATACCAAGACCGATGAGGTGCGCTGCGTGGGTGCTGAGGCAAAGGCTGTCATCGGCCGTACCCCCGGCAGCATCGTGGCAGTCCGCCCCCTGAAGGATGGTGTCATCGCCGATTTCGATATCACGGCAAATATGCTGGAGAACTTCCTGAAAAAGGCCTGCGGCAACAGCATGTTCTCCCGCCCCCGCGTGGTCATCTGCATCCCCTCGGGCGTGACCGAGGTGGAGCGCCGCGCTGTGCGTGAGGCGACCCTCAAGGCCGGTGCCCGTCAGGTCTCCGTCATTGAGGAGCCCATGGCTGCTGCCATCGGCGCGGGCCTGCCCATCAGCGAGCCCACCGGCAGCATGATCGTGGACATCGGCGGCGGCACCGCTGAGATCGCTGTCATCTCTCTGGGCGGCATCGTGG
Organism: Faecalibacterium sp. IP-3-29; assembly: GCF_023347335.1. Classification (NCBI taxonomy): domain Bacteria; kingdom Bacillati; phylum Bacillota; class Clostridia; order Eubacteriales; family Oscillospiraceae; genus Faecalibacterium; species Faecalibacterium sp. IP-3-29. The sequence goes on from NZ_CP094471.1 coordinate 1,112,625, forward strand.
CCTCCCGCAGCGTCCGGATGGCCGGTGATATGTTCGATCAGGCCATCATCGCTTTCATCAAGCGCAAGTATAACCTGCTCATCGGTGAGCGCACCGCCGAGCAGATCAAGATCGAGATCGGCTCGGCCTACCCCATGGACCCCGAGATGACCATGGAGATCAAGGGCCGCAACCTGGTGGACGGCCTGCCCAAGAACATCGTCGTCCACTCTGAGGATGTGCGCGAGGCCCTGCTGGAGTGCCTGGTTAAGATCACCAGCGCCATCAAGGAGACCCTGGAGCGCACCCCGCCTGAGCTGAGTGCCGATATCATCGACCACGGCATCACCCTGACCGGCGGCGGTGCCCTGCTGCGGGGCCTGGATCAGCTGATCCAGAGCGAGACCGGCATTGATGTCCATGTTGCGGAGGACCCGCTGGATTGCGTGGCCAAGGGTGCCGGTGCGGTGCTGGATCATGTGGATGTTCTGCACGACGTGCTGGACACCGATGGAGCTCACATGTAACGATGTAACAGAGGGTGCGGACGGCTCTGGGCTGTCCGCGCCCTTTTGCAATCGGAGGAAAACCCCTTGAAAGACTTTTTCGATACCTGGAAATTCAAGATCCTGGTGGGCATCGCGGTGTTTCTGGTGGGCATCATGGCCTACGCCGGTGCCAACGGCCGCCTGACTGCCGCTCCGCAGGAGCTGCTGAGCGTGGCGGCTGCTCCATTCCAGAAAGTGGCTGCTGTGGTCAGCGGCGGTGTGGCCTCCCTGTGGGAAAAATACACCAGCATCGACGACGTGATGGCTGAGAACGAGACGCTCAAGGCCGAAAACGCCGAGCTGCGCCAGCAGATGGTGGACTACGACCGCGTCAAGGCCGAGAACCAGGCCTACAAGGCACTGGAAAGCATCCAGAGCCAGCGGCCTGAGATGAGCTATCTTTCCAGCTTTGTCATTGGCCGAGATCCGTTGGATTCCTTTTATGGCTTCACACTGGACCGCGGCACGCTGGACGGCGTGGCCGTCAACGATGCCGTGGTCAGCGACCAGGGCTACCTGCTGGGCATGGTGGTGGAGGTCGAGCCCACCAGCTGCAAGGTGATGACCATTCTTCACCCCAACTTCAACGCGGCGGGCGTGGTATCCCGCACCCGTGACAACGGCATCGTCACCGGCAGCTCCGAATATGCCGCCGATGGCCTGTGCGTGCTGACCAACCTTGCGCGCAACACCCTGACGGAGAAAAGCGACCAGGTGATCACCACCGGGCTGGGCGGGGTGTTCCCGGCTGACCTGCTGGTGGGCGTGGTACAGGAACTGGTGCCCGAGGTCAGCGGCAAATCGACCATTGCCGTCATCAAACCCGGTACCGACCCCCGCACGGTGCGCCATGCGTTCATCATTACCAGTTTCTGAGGAGGGACCCTGATGGAATCACGCCGGAAACGCAGCCGGGGCCAGATCGTCAAATGGATCTGCTATGCGCTGCTGGGCCTTCTTTGTGCTGTTTTGCAGACCACGCCCGGGCTGTTCCAGTTCGGGGCGGCAAAGCCGCTCTGGTTGCTGCCGCTGGCGCTGGCGGTCGCCGTGTTTGAGGGCGAGTTCGCCGGGGCTGTCTTTGGGGCGGTCTGCGGCCTGATGTGGGACTGGCTGGCCGGGCGCACCGTGGGCATGCTGGCGCTGGAGCTGCTGCTGCTCTGCTTTGCCGTTTCGGCGGTGACGCAGCTCTACTTCAAGAATTCGGCCGCAAATTTTGCACTCATTGCGTCTGCTGCCGCCCTGCTGGTGCTCACGTTGGACTGGCTGTTTTTCTACTACATGCCCGGTTACAGCGGCGCGGCCAGCCGCTGGCTGTGGTTCGTGCTGCCCACGGCGGCGCTCTCGGTGCCCGTCTGCTTCCCTCTGTTCGGGGTCGTGCGCCGCATCCACGAAGAATTTAAGATCGACAACGGCGTGGTGTAACGCACCCCGCGCCGGAAGGAGAATCCATGAACCAAGAAGAACGGAAAACCGCCATCCGGCGGATGCGTGTTCTCGTTGCCGCCGCCTGCATCCTGATGCTGCTGTACGGGCTGCGGCTCATCTTTTTGCAGCTGGTCAACGGGGACGATTTCAAATCCCAGGCAACCAACACCACCGACTACAAGTTTACGGTCACGGCGGCACGCGGTGACATTGTGGACAGCCGGGGGGAGCGCATTGCCACCAGCGTCACGGGCTACAACGTGGTGCTCAACAAGCTGCTGATGGGAGACGAAGATCTGGACGGGATGCTCCAGAAGATCGTCGAGCTGCTGCGTGCCAACGGTGAGAGCTGGAACGATACTCTGCTCATCAGCCAGCCGGATGCAGCGGGCAATTATACCTTTACCGCCGAAGCGGGCAGCACCAGGGATCAGAAAGCCCTTGCCGCCATGAAGGACAATCTTGGTTTACAGCAGTATGCAACGGCCAATGATGTGATGGAGAAGCTGGTGGAGGACTACGACCTTGCCAGCTATCCGCTGAGCTGGCAGCGCACGCTGGGCGGCATCCATTACGAGATGCAGCTGCAGGCGTTTTCCAATGTGAACAACTTTATCATGGCGGAAAATGTCAGCGAGGCCACCGTGGCGACCATCAAGGAGCACAGCCTCTCGCTGCCGGGTGTGGAGATCGTGGAAACGAGTACCCGCAGCTATGAGCAATCCACGGTGCTGCCCCATGTGCTGGGCCGGGTGGGCAAGATCACCGCTGAAAAGTGGAAGGTGACCGACGAAAACGGCCAGACCACCTACCCCCTGCGCGAAAAAGGCTACAACATGAACGACATCATCGGCATTTCGGGCCTGGAATCGGCTTACGAGGAAGAACTGCGGGGCAAGGATGGCGTGGAGACCATCACCCGCAACTCCGACGGTGTCATTGTGGATACGGCCCTGACCACAGTGCCCGAGCCGGGCCACACCGTGCAGCTGACCATCGACAGCCGGTTCCAGAAGGCGGTGGACAAGGCACTGGCCGAGAACATCGACATGATCAACCGGGTCTACAACACCGGCAGCATGAAAGCCGCCGCCGGTGCCGCCGTGGTGCTGGATGTGAAGGACGGCAGTGTGCTGGCCGCATCCAATTACCCCAGCTTTGACCAGAACCTGTATGCTACCCAGTACAGCGAGTACAGTGCCGACGAGAGCCTGCCCCTGTTCAACCGGGCCTTACAGGGCCTGTATACTCCGGGTTCCACCTTCAAACCCGCTGTGGCGATCGCCGCGCTGGATACCGGGCTCATTAACCGCTATTCCACGGTCAACTGTACCAGGGTCTATACCTACTATAAGGATTACCGCCCCAAATGTACACAGCACGGCCATGGCAACGGCCCCATTGATGTGGTCAACGCAATCAAGTGGAGCTGCAATATCTTCTTCTATGATGTGGGCCGCCGCCTGACCAGTGATGTCTACGATGCCTACGCCTATAAGCTGGGCCTGGGCCAGCGCACCGGCGTGGAGGTCAGCGAGGCCACAGGCCACCTGACCACCAAGAACGACTCCAACTATATGGAATCCCTGGATATCCAGGCGGCCATTGGCCAGGGCAACACGGTGGTCACGCCAGTGCAGCTGGCGACCTATGCCGCTACCATTGCCAACCGGGGAACCCGTTATCGTACCCACTTTGTCAAGGCGATTTTGGATTCCAACACTGGTGAAGTGCTGCAGGAGACCCAGCCCGAGGTCATGGATGTGATTGAGGACAAGGGGGAGACTTTTGATCTGATACAGCAGGGAATGATCGGCGTGTCTCAGACGATCTCCGCATTGGCGAACTACCCGTATACCATCGCCTGCAAGACCGGTACCCCCCAGCGCAGTGAGGGTTACTATTCCGGCAGCAGCTATAGGCATTACACCAATACCATGATGATCGCGTACGGCCCGACAGAGGATGCCCAGATCGCAATTGGCATTGTTGTGGAATACGGCGGCGGCGGTGCCCGTGCTGGTAACCTGATGGCGGATATCTTCAACGCCTACTTCGCCATGCAGGACGGCACTCTGAATGAGGATGGCACCATCGGCAAGCAGGAGACCGCCGCAGACAGCACCCCCGCTGACCAGACTGCCCCCGCCCAGACCGAAACCGGCACGGATACGGCCACAGACCCCGCCGCAGGCACCACGGATGCTGCTCAGGAGACCGCACCCGCCGGGCAGGATGCTTTAGACAATTGAAGAAGGATAAAACGCTGAAACACTGCTTTTGGTGAATCCGGGCGCTTTTTTCCGAAAAAAGTATGAAGTTTGTCTAAAAAACGGTTGTAAAAGAACGGAAACTGTGATACTATGATATATGCAAGAAAATGCCCACTGGCAAAACAAAGGAGAGGTTGACCGATGACGATTGCACTGATTGCGCATGACTCCAAAAAAGAGCTGATGGTTCAGTTCTGTACGGCGTATTGTCGGATTTTGAGCCAGCATAAATTGGTGGCTACGGGCACCACCGGCAAGCTGATCTCCGAGGCAACGGGTCTGCAGATCCAGCGCTTTCTGGCAGGTGTTCAGGGCGGTGATCAGCAGATCGCATCCCGCATTGCCTGCAATGAAGTCGATCTGCTCCTGTTCTTCCGCGATCCGATCAACGCAAAGCCCAGCGAGCCCAACGAGATGACCCTGCTGCGCCTGTGTGATGTGCATAACATCCCGCTGGCCACCAACATCGCCACCGCGGAGGTGCTCATCCACGGTCTGGAGCGTGGAGATCTGGATTGGCGGGATATCGTCCACCCGCAGAACTGAAAACTGGAATAAAACACAAGCCCCCGCATGTTGGCCGGAAAACCAACGTGCGGGGGCTTTTTTGCATCCCTGTGATGGTTACAGGAACGTGACGGTTTCAGACAGAGGCTTGCGGGAGCTGTGGTTGGGCAGGGGGCCTGCACCCTCGGCAGCGTGGCCCAGATCAAGGAGCATCACGATTTCCTCGTTTTCGGGCAGACCCAGCGCTTTTGCCAGCTTGTCCGGGTCAAAAAAGTTGACCCAGCAGCTGTCTACGCCTGCATTGGCAGCGCCCAGCAGCAGGTGGGTGGCCACGATGGCGGCATCCTCCATGCCGGAGTTCATCCGTTCGCCGGGGTAAGTAAAGGTGTGGTTCTTGTCATAGGCGACCACCAGACAGACGGGGGCACCGTAGCGGCAGGGAGTGGCAGCATCGATCTTTGCCAGCCCCTCTTCGGACTGAACGACGTAGATGCGCTGTTCCTGGGTGTTCTTGGCGGTGGGTGCCAGCCGACCGGCTTCCAGAATGGTGTGGAGTGCTGCAGCGTCTACCCTGCCTGTACCAAAATTTTTGCAGGAATACCGCTGTGCAATAAGCTGAGTGAATTCCATAACGATCTCCTCCTGACTTGGATTGGACGGAACAGAGCGCCGCTTGCAAGTGCTCTGTTATGCTGATTATACCACACTGCGCCGGTGGCGCAACCCTTAAAAGAGATCCAGCATGTTGTCCAGATAGATCGCCTCCCGGACGTGGATCTGATACTCCGGCCGGGTCAGATAATAGAGCAGAAACTCCAGCACCAGCGCGCTGCCCAGCCCGCGCCCTTCCAGCTTGAAATTGGAAAAGCCCAACGGCAGATAGCGCCTCCGGATGTCCGCAGTGCCGATGAACCCGGGGTTTTCCATCGCCTTGGAAAAGCGGTAGCCCTCCTGCGCGCCGGGGGCGGTGCACCGATGCTCGCAGATCTCCCCCAGATTTTTGCGGCTGACGGCTTCGTAGCAGCGCCTGCGCTCGGTGCAGCCGAACCAGCAGCACTCGTTGCAAAGAAATTCTACTTTGTCCTTTTCGGGCTGGGAGAGCGTATCCAGAGCATCGAAGGCCTTGTTCAGCCGGAAGTCCGGTACGACATACCGGAACTCCGGCCGCCGGACCTCTGCCTGAAACGCCTGAAGATCCGTCAGGACCTTGGTAGTGGAGGATACGAGATAAAGCTCCGGGTAATGCTGCTGCAGGTAGTTCAAAAGCAGCTCGGAGTGGACGATGACCCCATTCTGCACAGTGCCCCGCTGGGCAAACTGCTGACACACTGCGTTGCATTTCCGGTCTGAGAGGTGCTCCGGGCGGAGCAGGGAATTGCTGAATGTGAGCCGGGCAGAGATGCCGTATTCCTGGGTCAGGGCCAGAACTTCGGCGGGGGAGTGCTCCCCGGCCTCCACGCGGCCCCCACCCCAGATGCAGTCCGGCGGAGCGCCGTAGATGGAGCCGATCTCGCACCAGTCATAAAAATATTCCCGGTGCTCCCGGAACAGGGGCAGAAACAGGCGGTAGAGCTCGTAGAACTCGAACAGTCCGGGCAGGTGATAGCAGGCGGTGTGTTTCATTCTCAGATTTCCTCGGCGTCAGAAGGTGCAGCGGTGATATCCCGGTAAAAGATCGCCCAGGCCGCTTCCTCGTAGGGGTGCAGAAAGAAAAAGCCGGCGCTCAGTGGGATGGACAGCAGGATCAGCGGAACGAGGACCGTATCCGCCGAGTGGGTGAAGGCAAAGACGAGAGAGAAACCAATCAGCATGGGCAGGGTGCAGAGCAGCTCCCAGCCCAGAAAGCTGAGATCGAGGCAGAACAGCCGCCACTTGTTGCCGTCCATGATGCGCCGGGATTCAGTGATGGCTTCGTTGGCCGTCAGGCCGGGGTGCTCGGCCATGATATAGGGGGTCATGGCATAGCTGTAGGCTTTTACCACGCCGGGGATGAACAGCAGCAGCGACCAGAGCGCCACATAAAGCCCCTGCAGGAAATTCATGCAGAAGCCGTCCCACAGGCGGTGCTTCTGGGAAGCGAGGTCGGAGAGGGCAGCGTCCCTGCCGTCTGCAAGGTTCAGGTTGAACCGGGCGTAGCCCAGCCGCACCGCACCGCCCACGATGACGGTGAACACTGCCCAGGCAAGGATGCAGATTACGAGAACCGCCAGCACGCCGCCGCTGCCGGTGGAAAACAGCCCGGCAAACCCCGGGGTGTCGCCGTTGGCGTTCTGGCTCATGTTGGAGATGACCCTGCCTGAGCTGCCCACAATGTTGGCTCCCAGCACACTGGCAACCAGTCCGGCCAGAACAGCTGTCTTCCATCTGCCACGCAGGGCATCCAGCGCAAGGGCACGATAATCAGCAGAAAATTTCATAGAGCTTTCCTCCTGTCTGTAATGGAGATCGTTTGTTGAAAAACGGCAGCTGCCGTTTTATACAGAATACGTTTCAGCCTGCACAAAAATTGCAGCCGGGACTTCTTTTGCAAAGGTTCATCCCCGGGCATCCTGCCGGGTGGTGCTGAAATATTCCTTGGGGGTCATGCCGTACTCCTTTTTAAAGGCGCGGAAAAAGTGGTTATAGCCCCCGAAACCGCTGGTCTTGTACACCTCAGTAATGGGCAGGCCCTGCTCAATGAGGGTGCAGCAGCGGTCCAGCCGCGCCTTTACGATGTAGCGGTGTACGGTCTGGCCGGTCTGGCGTTTGAATTCCCGGGCAATATGCTCCCGGGAGACGAAAAACTCCTTTTCCAGACGCTCCAGCGTCAGTTCCTCGGTGAGGTGCGACTGAATAAACAGGAATACCTCATCCAGCATCAGGTGGTGGCGGCTGACCGAAGCGGTGTGGAATTCGGCATGGATGCAGGCACGCAGTGCCAGCACCACGAACATCTGCAGGATGCCGTGCTCGAACGCCGCCGCGCCGAACTGGCTGCTCTCCTGGGGGAGCACCAGCAGCTTCCGGGCAAGATTCTTCAGCAGCATATAGATCTGGCTGTCCGGCCGGACAGCCACCTGCCGGAAGGGCACCACGTTGAAGCTTTTTTCAAAGTCGGTGTCCTCATCCGACAACTGTGCCAGCATCTGGGGAGACAACTGCACCCGGATGATCTCCAGCGGGCCGTAGGCTCCGGCATATTCCAGCCTGCCGCCCTGCCCGGGCTTGAGGATGATCAGGTTCTGCTGCTGGGCGGGCAGCACCACCTCGCTGCACCGGAACACACCGCTGCCCCGCATGACCAGAAACAGGTCATAATACGCGCCCGAAAAGAATTCCCGAACCGTGCTTTGTTCAAAAAGATAACGTTTGGCTGTATAATTCACCAAAATTCCCTCCGTGGAACTGTCAGATGCGACAGTTTGTTGTACACAACTGAAAAGTACAACTGTCATAATTGCATAATACATCAATTTGCGATAGTTTTCAATCATTTTTTGGATATGCTTTGACGCAAAATTAACGTATAATACAATTGAAGAGAAGAGGCTTGTGTGAAAAGCCTCGTGGTTTCATCTGTTTTTTAAGGAGGATAAAACGAAATGGACCAGAAAAAGACCGTTCGGCCCTTCTCCATGAAGGACAAGATCGGCTATACACTGGGCGATCTGGGCTGCTGCTTCACGGAGCAGTACCGCGCCATGTATCTGTCGATCTTCTACACCTTGATCCTGCAGGTCAACCCCTTCCATGTGGGTATCCTGCTGCTGGTCACCAAGATCTGGGATGCCGTGAACGACCCCATCATCGGTGCGATCGTGGACTCCCGCAAGGCCACCAAGGGCGGCAAGTTCATCCCGTGGATCCGCGCCTTCTCGTTCCCCATGGCAGTGCTGTGCATACTTGGCTTTGTCAATGTGGGCAATATCAACTACGGCCTGCGTCTGGCCTATATGTTCGTCACCTACGTTCTGTACGAGGCACTGTACACCTGCGTCAACGTGCCCTTCGGTACCCTGTCCAGCGTGATGACCGATGATGTCAGCCAGCGCACCGCACTGTCCCGCTACCGCAGCCTGGGCGGCACCATCTTCATGACCGTCATGGTCATGATCGGCCCCCTGTTCCTGTATGTGGACAACAAGCCCGTGGCTGGCCGCTTCCTGATGCTGGCCTGCATCTGCGCTATGCTGGGCCTGCTGTGCCTGCAGATCACCTGCGTGTGGTGCAAGGAGCGCGTGGAAGTGCCCGAGCGTCCGCAGGGCGAAAAGCTGAACTACCTGCACGTGCTCAAGGAGATCTCTCACAACAAGGCTCTGCTGGGCGTGATGTTCTTCAGCCTGACCGGCATGATCGGCGCTTCTGTGGTCAACGGCCTGAACACCTATCTGTACAAGGACTTCTTCGGCAACGTCAAGATCCAGGCTGTCTCCGGCATGCTGAGCGTGCTGTACGCTGTGCTGTCCTTTGCCATCACCCAGCCTCTGGCCAACAAGTTCGGCAAGAAGGAGTGGTGCTGCATGGGTGCCGGCTTTGCCGCCATCGTGTTCGGCATCCTGTTCTTCTTCCCCGTCCATAACCCCGTGGCCTTCATCGTCATCAACGGCATCTGCTACCTGGGCGCTTCCGGTATGCAGGTGCTGATCTGGGCCATGGTCAACGACGCCATCGACTACCATGAGCTGCAGACCGGCGAGCGCAACGAGGGCATCGTCTACTCCACCTACTCCTTCTTCCGCAAGCTTGCAAGCGCCATTTCCGGCAGCCTGTCCAGCTTTGTGCTGGGTGCCATCGGCTACAACGTTACCGCTGGCGCTGTGCAGACCGCAGGCGTTGTGAACGCTATCTGGAAGAGCTACACCGGCGTCTACTTCCTGGGCTACGGCATTGCAGTTGCCATCCTGTTCTTCGTCTACCCCCTGACCAAGCAGAAGACTGCTGAGATGTTGACCGAGCTGAAGAGCCGCCGTGCCGCAAAGGAGAGCAAGTAAATGAAGATCTTACAGGTCCAGTTTCAAAACCGCAATGGCCACACCCTGCGCGGCATCGTGACCCTGCCTGATACGGAGGGCAAGGTGCCCTTTGTGGTGCACCTGCACGGCTTTGCCGGCAGCTGCAGCGGCTACAAGTCCATGTACACCCACCTGTCCCGCGCTTTGGCAGCGCAGGGCATCGGCAGCGCCCGGTTTGATTTCTACGGCAACGGCGAGAGTGACGGCGAGTTCGAGGATATGAGCTTTGACGGCCTGCACACCGATGCACAGGATATCTTTGCATGGGCAGCCCAGCAGCCCTATGTGGACAGCGAAAAGATGTTCCTCTCCGGCCAGAGCATGGGCGGCTACATTGCTGCCTCCTGCGCTCCGGTGATCCAGCCCCACGGCCTGATCCTGCTGTGCCCGGGCGCAGGGATGTGGTTCGGCTGCGCCCAGCGCGCCGACGGTGTGACCCAGACCGGCAAGGACTACGCCGACATGGAGGGTCTGTGCTACAAGATGGCCTTTAACTATGAGATGGCCAAGCACCCCGATCCCTTTACCGAGGCCAAGGGCTACAACGGCCCGGTGCTTCTGCTGCGGGCCGACGATGACCGTCTGGTGGACGAGGGCACCTGCAGCCGCTATGCCGAGGGGTACACCGCACCCGAGGTGGATACCATTGCAGGCGGCGGACACAACTTTGCCACGCTGACCGCTCGTGCCGCCGTGGAGGAAAAGACCGCCGCATTCATCAAAGCACATCTGTAAGGAGGCATTTGTATGGAAAACATGATCCTGCAGCCCATTGTAGTGGGCGGACAGACCTTTAAGAATCGCATTATGTTCCCCCCGCTGACCACCGGTTACGAGAAGAACGGCATGATCAGCGAGCAGGACATGGGCTTCTACACCCGTCTGGCAAAGGGCGGCGTAGGCTACATCGTTCTGGGCGACGTTGCACCCATCAACAGCTTTTCTCCCACCCCTAAGCTGTTTGACGACAGCCAGATCCCTGCCTTCAAGGAGCTGGCCGACAGTGTTCACGCCTACGGCACCAAGCTGGGTGTCCAGCTCTTCCACCCGGAGTACGACGTGGATGCCATCAACAGCCTGTTCATGCAGAAGAAGTTTGACGAGATGCGTCAGCGCCTGCATCACGACATGATGTTCTTTACCGATGAGGTCAGCGAGGAAATGCTGATGGCTATCATCGATAAGATGTGCGCCTGCGCGGTGCGTGCCCAGAAGGCCGGTGTGGACGTGATCCAGATCCACGGCGACCGCCTGAACGGCTGCCTGTGCTCCACCCGGATGAACCACCGCACCGACAAGTTCGGCGGCAGTCTGGAGAACCGGGTTCGCTTTGCCCGGATGCTGACCCGCGCCATCCGCAAGGCTGTGCCGGATATGATCATCGACTACAAGCTGTCCATCGTCACCCCGCAGCGCGGCAAGGGCGGCATTGACGAGGCCGATGCCGTGCAGTTTGCCCAGTGGCTGGTGGAGGACGGCGTGGATATGTTCCACGTTGCCCAGGCCAACCACACCGGCAACATGGCCGATACCATTCCTCCCATGGGTGTGCAGCCCTACGGCTTCTTTGTCAGGATCGCCGGCGACATCAAAAAGGCTGTCAACGTGCCGGTCAGCGCCGTGGGCCGTATCGTGGATGCCGAGATGGCTGAGCGCGTCATCGAGAGCGGCATGGCTGATATCGTTGCCATGGGCCGCCCGCTGCTGGCTGACCCCGACTGGGGCACCAAGATCGCTGCCGGTAAGGCCTGCGATATCCGCCGCTGCATCAGCTGCAACAAGGGCTGCACCGATGCTATCCAGAACCGCCAGTTCCTCTCCTGCGTGCTGAACGCAGAGAACGGCTACGAGAACAGCCGCAGCATCCAGCCTGCAGAGCAGAAAAAGAAGATCGCTGTCCTGGGCGGCGGCCCTGCCGGTCTGGAAGCAGCCCGTGTGGCAGCCCTGCGCGGCCATGATGTGACCCTGTTTGAAAAGACCACCTCTCTGGGCGGTCAGCTGAACATCGCCTGCGTGCCTCCCCGCAAGGAGGAGATGCGCCGCGCCACGCAGGATCTGATCCATGCAGTCTGCAACGCCGGTGTGCACCTGTGCATGGGCCAGACCCGCACTGCCGAGCAGCTGAAGGATGCCGGTTTTGAGGCAGTCATCAACGCTGTGGGTGCCCACAGCGCCGCACCCCGCATCCCCGGCATTGACGGCGTGAACGTGGCCGATGCCTGGAAGGTGCTGGCCGGTGAGCAGCAGGTGTACGGCACTGTGGCTGTCATCGGCGGCGGCATGGTGGGCTGCGAGACCGCAGAGTATCTGGCTGCCCGCGGCTGCAAGGTGTCCGTCATTGAGATGATGGACAAGATCGCAGCAGGCGAGAGCACCACCATTCTGCCCACCCTGCTGGAGAACTACAAGACCTACGGCGTGGAGCAGTACCCCAGCCACAAGGTCAAGGAGTTCCGCATGGATGCCGTTGTCTGTGAGAACAAGGACGGCGCAGAGGTGACCATCCCCTGCGATTACATCGTGCTGGCTATGGGCGCACGCTCCAACGAGTTTGACGCTGCTGCGCTGGAAGCTGCCAACATCCCGGTGTACTCCATCGGCGATGCCGCAGGCAAGGCTGCAGATATCTCCAACGCCATCCGTACCGGCTACGATACCGCCTGCCAGCTGTAAAGTAGTCTGAGATGCGCACAGCGCATCGCCAAAAGTGCAAGCCCGGAAGGTCTGTGTGCCTTCCGGGCTTGCTTTTTTTCGGGAAAAGACGTGATCATTGGCCGCCCTCTGCGATATTTTTCCGTCGGTTAAGACTGGATATAGAAATCCGACAAGAGTTGTGTTAGAATAAGGCATCCGGGAGCGCCATGCGGCGGGTGCTCCGCTTCAACATGAAAAATGGAGGCTTTTTATGAAAAAGACCTATCGCTCGTTCTTTTGTCTGCTTGCAGTGCTGCTGCTCAGTGTCAGTGCACTGCCCGCTGCCTCGGCACTGTTTTCGGAGCGGCTCTACTACTATGGTACGGTGGAAGAGATCAGCCGCAATGAGGACGGCACGGTGGAGTCCGTACTGGTGACCGCAGAGGGGCAGGAGACCTATGAAATGGTGATCACTGAGCGCACCCAGTGGCAGGACCATGACGAAAAGACCACCTCCGATCCCGCTACCCTTGCAGTGGGGGAGCAGATCTGTGTGGTGCACGACCCTGCCGTGATGATGTCGCTGCCGCCGCAGTCGGTGGCTTATACCGTCATCCGCAATTTCCCCGCAGGTACGGATCTGGAGCAGGAAGCCCGCGACGCTGCCTGCCCGGTGAAGCAGTTCTTCGCCCGGACCCGCAAGGCCATTGAGGACTGGTTCTACCAGACCATGCCCATTGCGGAGTGAATCTGACTGCATCGTAAAAAAGGAAAAACATCTGCTGTCCCACACCGGAGGCTGTCACGTCCGGCAAAGGGGCAGCAGATGTTTTTTTGTGTGTAATCCTGCCTTGTTCAACTTACGATTCATCCAGTTGGGCAGCAGTGCAGAAACACTCAGTTCCGCTGGAACCCAAGATAGCGGGTGCCCTGAAAACTCAGCTTTCCAATGTCGCCCTCCACAAGCATTCCGTAGTCCGAACCACTTACGGTAAGCTCCATGCGGTCGCCGCTCTCTACCTGAAAGGTCACATAATAGGTGGTAAACGTATGCATCATCGTGTTGTCCGTGTGGTGATGAGAGACCTCCGTGCGCTTTGCCACCACCGCTGCCGGAACGGTGAGCCGCGGCGAATGGTTGTTTTTATTCCATGTGCGGATATTTCCGATGATGGTGTATAGAATCATGCCCAGAACCACAAGGAACAGGATGGGAAACAGGATGTTGAACAACAGATCAAATCCAGCGAAAAACATCTTACTCCTCCAAAATTTCTTCCAGCAGTCCCTTTACGTCCTCCAAAAAGGATTCCTCTCCAAGGGTGTTCACTTTGAAGAACACCGCCTGACTGCCGCCTGCGGTGATGGCGGATAACCGGATCGGGCTGTCCCCGTTCTGAAACATGGTCAGCGTCAGACTCAGGCGATTACCGCCCATCACGCTGTACCGTTCAAAGACGCGGACGCTGCACCGGGCATCGCCCTCTTTGAAATCACTTCCGGCTTCCAGCTCTGCCGACCAGCTGCTGGCCGGAATTTCGTTTTCCAACTTCCAGAGCAGCTGATCAAATTTCTTGTTCTGAATGGTCTTTTCAAAGATCGCCATAATGGTTCCTCCGTTTTACCAACAAAATTCGGTCCCTTATCCTTAATACGAACGAACCCGCAGGAAAATTGCAGAATGCCATCCCTGCGCTCCGGATTCGGAGGAATACTTTGTGATCTTCCAACAGCATACAGTAGCACCAGGGGGTGCTGTGTATGCTATTAACGCTGCTGCAATTTTTCGCTACAAAATTTCTGGTGCTGGCGCTGCATCTGGAAGCGGGGAGTTTCCCAAAGCCGCTCAGCGCACGGGAGGAGATCGAAACCTTTGCGGCTCTGCGGGCGGGGGACAGGAGTGCGCGGGAGAAGATCATCCGGCACAACCTGCGGCTGGTGGCCCATGTGGCAAAGAAATACTACGCCCAGCCCGGCGACCAGGAGGACCTGATCTCAATTGGAACCATTGGGCTGATGAAGGCCGTGGATACCTTTGACACCACCCGCAAGGCGCGGTTTGCGACCTATGCCAGCAGATGCATTGAGAATGAGCTGCGGATGCATTTTCGCAGGGAGCGCAGAAATGGTGTGGTCGTTTCCCTGCAGGAAACACTGGAAGCGGGGAAAGAAGACAGCGCGTTGACTCTTTCCGATGTGCTGCAGGACGGCTTCTGCATGGAGGATGCCTGTGAGCGGCAGGACGAGGCCCGGCGGCTGCGCAGGCTGATCGAGGGCCTGCCCGCCCGGGAGCGCAAGCTGATTCTGCTGCGGTACGGGCTGGCGGGTCAGCCGCCCCTGACCCAACTGGAAACGGCACAGCTGCTCCAGATCAGCAGAAGTTATGTCTCAAGGCTCGAGACCCACGCACTGGAACAGCTGCGCAAAGGCTGGCTTCAAGAATCACCGGGAGAATAAAGGGTGCCGCCTGCGGGCGGCGTACATATCCTCTTTTGCAATGGGATTTGGTGTGGTATACTGAATTCGTAAAATTGAAAAACGAGAAGGTGCAAAATGAAATGAAAATCCGTAAGGCAAACGCGAAAAAATAGATTCCATAAGCGAGTGACCTGAAAAGGACACCACCGAGAAAAGGAAGCCTCTATGAAAAAAGCATTGGCAGTACGGGAGCAGCAATGGTATCAGACGATCACGGCATGCTGCCTTCTGTGAGTGCTAAATTGATTCGAAGGAAAGTATGTGAGAAGAATTCTGTGTTCTGTTGCGTTCTTGCGGTCGAAATGTTGCAGGATGGCAAGCCTACACTGATTTACGCAATAGTTTGCAAGAAACCTGAAGAAAATTTTGCAAAAGAGAACTTTATGGGACATTACTTCTGCTAAAATGACCTTAGAAGAAACAAAAAGAAACTTCTGAGGAGGACAAAACAATGTCAAACGGTGATTATGGTTACTTCGGCAAAGGCGATACGGGCTATGCCCAGTACATGACGGCGTTCAACCGCAACTTCGGCGGCTCGTCCGGCGGCGGTGGTGGTGGCGGAAACCACAACAACAATGGCGGTGGCGGCGGGGACGGCAGCGGATGCGGCTGCCTGATCGCTATTGCAGTGGTCGTGGTGCTGATCCTGATCATCTTGGATGGCTGAATCAATCCCTGCAGGTGAAACACAGGTTTTCCCTGTGGGGATTTTTTGAATCCGCTTGTAGAAAGCAACGGTCTATGGTAGAATGAAACCAAAGAAAAACAGGAGGGCTAACACATGGTTTTATTGGTTGTGGATACACAGAAAGGTATCGTGGATGAACGCCTGTATGCGTTTGAAAAGTTTGTCAGCAACATCAAGGAGCTGATCCGGACTGCCCGCGAACAGGGAATCGAGGTCGTCTATGTCCAGCATGACGATGGGCCCGGCACCGGTTTCTCCATCGGGGATGATGAGTTTGATATCTATTCTGAGTTTGCACCACTGCAGACCGAAAAACGGTTCGTCAAGACTGTATGCAACGCTTTCAAGAAAGAGAGCGGATTGCTGGAATATCTGACCGCAAAGGGCGAAAAAGATGTGATGGTCTGCGGCATCATGACCGACTTCTGCATCAATGCAACGATAGAAGCAGGCTTTGAGCACGATTTTCATATGATCGTCCCTGCCTATGCAAATTCCACGCAGGACAACGAGTATATGACAGGGGAGCAGAGCTACCACTATTACAATGAATTCCTCTGGCCAGATTGTTATGCCGATTGCGTGCCTATGGAGAAAGCGTTGGAACTGCTCAAAAAGTGATGTGTTTACAATGATTTTTGAAAAAGTAAAAAATCAGATTCAAGTGGTGCAGGGTGATATTACCAAACTGGACTGTGACGGCATCGTGAATGCGGCCAATCGCAGTCTGTTGGGCGGCGGTGGCGTGGATGGTGCCATCCACCGGGCAGCAGGACCGGAATTGTTGGCGGAGTGTCGTACGCTGCACGGCTGCCGCACCGGAGAAGCAAAAATCACTAAGGGCTACCGGTTGAAAGCAAAGTATATCATTCATACGGTAGGCCCGATATATTCCGGCACAGCAGAGGATGCCGCGCAGCTGGCGGACTGCTACCGCAATTCGCTGAACCTTGCCAAAGAGCATGATGTCCATAGCATTGCGTTCCCGGCAATTTCGACCGGCGTGTATGGCTACCCGCTGGAAGATGCCACGGAGATTGCAGTCAAAACAGTGGCACAGTGGCTGGAAGCACATGCGTATTACGCAATGCAGGTGATTTTCTGCTGCTTCGATGCCCGGACGGAGCGGGTATATCAGGCAAGGCTGTAACCGGAAGAGGTGTGAGAGATGGGCTTTTTCAAAAAGCTGTTTACAGGGATCGGGTTTGCGGCAGGATTTCTGTTCTTCGGATGCTTGTCAGTGATTGTGTATTCATGCAGACGTGAAACTCCCGACGGACGGTCAGAATGACAGTGGGGCGGTGGAGCAGAAACTGCATGTCCTGTTGTACAAGTCCACGCTGCCAGAAAATGACCTGAATCGGGCACTGGACGAGCTTCGGACAGAGCGCAGACGGCAAAAGGCAGAGTATCAGGGGGCACCGTTTGCGGATGTGTTTCTGGTGAACCTGATTTTATCCGATGAGGACAGTGAACGGGCCTGCATCGTGGATGTGGGGGATACGGGCATGAGCTATGTCATTCCATGGAGCAGCATCCCGAAAGACCTGCAGGAACCTCTGCACCGCTACGTATCGGAAGCGGAAGGAAAACTCTGCGGCTACTGCAAGGAAGAACTCTGCAACAGCGAAAACGGCAGGATGGTCGTGGAACTGTATCTTAGTAAACAGGATGGGCATGGCTCCCGAATCCTGTACTGAAAATGGAGTAAAGATTGAAATACAGAGAAATCGCAGACGGCATTTTTGTTGACCGTCCCAACCGCTTTATTGCCCATGTGGAAGTGAATGGAGCAGTGGAAACCGTCCATGTCAAGAACACCGGGCGGTGCAGGGAACTGCTGCTGCCCGGTGCGGCGGTGCGTCTGGAAGTGTCAGACAACCCGAAACGCAAGACAAAATACGACCTTGTGGCGGTACGCAAGCAGGAACTTGGCTGGGTCAATATGGACAGTCAGGCACCCAATAAGGTGGTAGGGGAGTGGCTTGCAAAACAGGGCTACGACTATATCAAGCCGGAATTCACCTATGGGAAGTCCCGCATCGACTTTTATATGGAAAAGGGCGAGCAAAAGTATCTGATGGAAGTCAAGGGCTGCACACTGGAAGTGGACGGTATCGGCTATTTCCCGGATGCACCCACCGAGCGGGGGGTGAAGCACCTGCACGAGCTGGCACAGGCACAGCGGACAGGATATCAGTGCGCTGTGGCCTTTGTGATTCAGATGGAAGGCATCACCGAGGTGCGGCCAAATGTCAGCACACAGCCGGAGTTTGGCACGGCACTGGCCGAAGCAAAGGCTGCAGGTGTGCAAGTGCTGTTTTTGCTCTGCCATGTAGGGCGGGATAGTCTGGAAATCGTGGAGCAGAGGGAAGGGTGAAGACGGCAGAAAAACGCTTTGCGTGATTCAGTTACAGAAATCATAAATAGGAAATGTTATCATATAGATACAAGAAACACACCGATAACATTCCAATGGAGGATTTCGATATGAAGGCAAAGTTTTACATCTGCAATCACTGTGGCAACCTCGTCACTACCATCCATAACGCAGGCGTTCCGCTGGTCTGCTGCGGGGAGAAAATGAAAGAGCTGGTTCCCAATACGGTGGAAGCCAGCGGCGAGAAGCATCTGCCGGTGGCAGAGCTTTCTGGCAGTCGTCTCACGGTCACAGTGGGCGCGGTGGAGCACCCCATGGCGGATGTTCACTATATCCAGTGGATCTTCGTGGAGACTGAGAACGGCGGGCAGATCCGCTATCTGAATCCGGGGCAGGCTCCCAACGCGGTGTTTGAACTGGGCAGTGAAAAACCGGTGGCCGTTTACGCATACTGCAATCTGCATGGGCTCTGGATGACGAAACTCTGATACAATCAATGCAAACGGGGAGTGATTTGATGTCACTCCCTGTTTTTTTTGATGAGAACTTTATGCGGTTCCTTTGGTTCGGAACTGTGTATAAATGGGATGGATAAAATGAGTAGGCACACTATATGCGTTTGTTAAACGCTGATAGCGTTCAATTTTTTGCGTGGAATCGTGAAAATGAGACCTGTGAAAAACGTAGAAAATTTGATATGGTTGCGCTGCAAACTAAGACATATTGATGCTTTTGAAACGAGAAGCCGCTGCTGCTCGATTGAGTTGCTGCAGGATCTTTCGTCCTGCCTGAATGTCAGAACGGACTATCTGCTGAACGGAGATGCACCGCATAACAACCATCTGAGGGAAAGACTGACGTTTCTTGCACAGGAATTAGAAAAGATTACGGCGGACCTCCCGGTATGGGGATAGGAAAAGCAAAATCCTCTTTTTCAATGCCCAAAAGCGTGGTAGAATAGGGAAAAGATTCAATATCTGAAAAACGGAGCGCGCAACAATGAAGATTCTGGTCAGCGCCTGTCTGCTGGGCGAAAACTGCAAATACAGCGGCGGAAACAATTACAATCAGGCGGTTTGCGATTTTGCGCGGGGGCATCAGGTGGTTCCGGTCTGCCCGGAGGTGCTGGGCGGCCTGCCCACACCGCGGTGCCCGGCGGAAATCGTGCAGGGCGTTGTCACGAACAAAGAGGGCATCAATGTGGACCGGGAGTTCCGAGCGGGCGCAGCCAAGGCCCTTGCCATCGCAAAAGAAAATGGGGTGGAGCTTGCCATCCTGCAATCCCGCAGTCCCAGCTGCGGCGTGAAGGAAATCTACGACGGAACGTTTTCTGGGACAAAGATTCCCGGACAGGGTGTTTTTGCCAAGATGCTGATGGACAAAGGCATCCGCGTTCTGGATGCCGGGGAATTGCCTAAAATTATCTTGAAAAATGAGGACGGAAAATGTCAATCAGACTGATTTGCAGCGATATTGACGGTACGCTGCTGCAATACGGCAGGAAAGAGCTGGAAGGAGAGATCGTTGAACAGATACGGGAGCTGCATCGGCGCGGTATTTTGTTCTGCCCGGCATCCGGCCGGCAGTATACCAGCCTGCGCAAGCTCTTTGCACCGGTGGCAGACTGCTGTGTGTTTCTTTGTGAGAACGGCGGCGTGATCTATAAAGACGAACAGTGCATCGCCAAGAACCCGATGCCCCGTGCACTGGCCGAAGAAATCGCCAACGACCTGTGGACCCGCAGCGACGGGCAGGGCGAAGTGATGCTCTCCGGTCAGAATACTGCATACCTGATGGAGCGGGGTCTGGGAATGCTCAAGCGTATTCAGTTCATCGGGAACAATTATCAAATCATCCATGACCCTTCCGAGGTGCCGGAGGAGATCACAAAAGTATCGGTGTATCTGCACGAAGGCGTAGAATCTTACACGGAACGGCTTGTCCCACGATGGAAAGAGGCGAACTGCGCTGACAGGAGAATTTTATGACAGAGCGTTATTGTGAGGGTGAACGGTTTGCTGACCTGTCGCTCACCGAGGAGGCTTTTGAGGATTGCGGCTTTACCGACTGCGTGTTTGTGGATTGCTCCTTTACCAAATGCGAACTGGATCATACCACGCTGAATGAGTGCAAATTCGTGCGGTGTGAGATCACAGGTCTGCGCAGCACCCATTCTTCGGTGCAGTCGCTGGATTTTGAGGACTGCCGTTTGCAGGAAATCGAGTGGGCACCACTGATGTCCAACGGTGCCTTCCCAGACCCCATTCACACGCTGAAAGAGTGCAGTCTGAAATATAACACCTTCACCGAAATGAACTTTAACCGCTTCGACTTTTCGGATGGCAACGAAATTGTCGGCTCAATGTTTGCCAAATGCGAGATGCAGCTGGCGAATTTCAAGGGCGTGGAACTTCACGAAACGGAATTCTACCAGTGTGACCTGCGCAAGGCGGATTTCCGGGATGCCGCCGGTTATAAGGTGGACATTCTGGGCAGCCGCCTGAAGGATGCGAAATTTTCGCTGCCGGAAGCGGTGAATCTGTTGGCGGATTTGAAGATCAAGCTGTCGTAAGAAGGAGGAAAAATGCGTCAACTCATCATTGCACGAAAAGATCTGCAGATGTCGCCTGGCAAGCTGGCGGCGCAGTGCTGCCACGCTTCGCTGGCATTCCTCACCGACCCCATCGGCATGGGACAGGGCGTGAAACCCATTGAGAAAGACGGAGAAATTACCGGCTATCGGGCAGAAATCATGTTGGAGAAAGCAACCTATGAAGAATGGTTCGATGGCTCTTTTACCAAAACTATCTGCGGGGCAAAGAACCGCAATCAGCTGCTGAAAGCAAAGACAATTGCCGAGGAATTGGGCCTTGTGGAAAACAAAGACTTCTTCCTTATCCGGGATGCCTGCCACACCGAGCTGGAGCCGGAAGAATTTGATGAAAACGGAGAAGGCATGACCCTGACCTGCATCGGTTTCCGCCCGCTGCCGGATGAAATTGCACACCAGATCAGCCATAAGTTCCATTTGTATTGATTCCTGATAGAACTCCTTTATTTTATAAGCATTTTCCGCAATCGCTGCAGCCGTTGCAGATCAACTTGCTGCCGCAGGTCTCGCAGTTTGCGCGGAAATGGGGCACATAGAGATCTTCCTGCGGGATGGGGTAGCCCCAGTCGTCCACGAGGTCAAAATGAATGGGCCTGCCCTGATAGTTCATGCCGGATTTACAGGCCATTCGGCTTTGCAGCTGCTTGTTTGGCAGGTGGTAGCGCCTGCCGTCCTTGATGAACACGGTACCGGTCTCGATAAAGCAGAAGGTCACATTGGCATCCACGCATTCCTGCCGGAGAGACTTGACCCAATCAAAATTGCAGGGGCGGGCACCATCATAGTTTTCGCCGCCGCAGATGACCTGCTCGATTTGCCCGGCGGAAAGGTACTGCCGGATGCTTACTGGCCCGATGAAGGGCGCGCACATGATGCCCTTGTGCTTGAAGGGTAGGTCAAACAGAATGGGAATGCGCTCATCGGCGCGGCGCTGATTTTCACAGGTGACGTTGAAAAAGATGTTGTCCCAACCGCTGCCCCAGTCCGGCGGCAGGCACTCACGTACCCGCTGCGGCCGTTTGGTGAGCAGAAAAAACACCACATCGCTGCGCTGGCGCATGATGTCCCACGCCTCAGCCCGCCACGGGTCGGCTTCTTCCAAGAAGAAATCCGAGGTCATGCAGACCCGGATCTGCTCACCACTCTGGATTTTGTAGTGTCCGGTGCGGTCTTTCTGGAGCGGATAGGAAAAGCCGCTTTTCGTTTTGTAGATCTCGGCTCCGTTCTGGTCCCGCATCCGGTCGAGAAAATACATGTAGCAGTTCTGGCAGCCCTCGCTGCACTTGACGCAGCCGTGCCATGGATTCCAGATGTCGTGCAGGAAGCTCACCTTCTTTCGGTACCTATTATTATAATAGCTGCGCGGACAGGAAACAAGAGCACCCCTTGCGCCACCCCATCGGATGTGATAGGATGAAGAAAACCATGTGAGGGAGGAACCACCATGCCGTTTCTGATGATCCGCAACGACATCACCAAGGTGGCAGCGGATGCCATTGTCAACCCGGCCAACCGGAACCTTTTGCAGGGCAGCGGCACCAGCCGTGCCATCTATCAGGCGGCAGGGGAGCAGGAGCTGACCGCCGCCTGCGAAGCCATCGGCCGTTGCGATTTGGGCAGAGCCGTGTGTACTCCGGCATTCGGGCTGTCGGCAAAGTACGTTTTCCATGCAGTCTGCCCAGCGTGGCACGACGGCGGGTTCGGCGAAGCAGAACAATTAGCCGGTGCCTACCACTCTGCGCTGAAATTAGCCGCAAAGTACCACTGCGAAAGCGTGGCTTTCCCGCTGCTGTCCAGCGGGAACTATGGCTACCCCAAAGAACAGGCCTTCCGCATTGCGGTGGACACCATCACACAGTACGTCATGGAGCACGACCTGACTGTGTATCTGGTGCTTTACGACCGGGACTCGCTGGCCGTGAGCCGGAAGCTGTTCGCCTCGGTGGAGGAGTACATTGACGACCACTATGTAGCACAGAACGATGAAGGCTACGGATTTGGCCGTCGGCGCAGAGAATCCACAGAGCGTCGGCGGAGGCTTCCGGAAGAAGATGCTGCCCTGCCGATGCTAGGTGCAGTTCCGGCACCCGCCGCGGCACCCAGGACATCCCGCAGTCTGGAAAGCCTGATGGACAACCTTGGCGAGAGCTTCACCACCCGGCTGCTGCGGCTCATTGACGAGCGGGGGCTGAAAGACTCCACCGTGTACAAGCAGTCAAACATCTCCCGGCAGCATTTCTCCAAAATTCAGTGCAACCGGGACTACAACCCCAAAAAGAAGACTGTGCTTGCCTTTGCGGTGGGACTGCATCTGTCGGAGGATGAGACCATCGACCTGCTCAAAAGCGCAGGCTATGCCTTCTCCGATGGCTCCAAGCGGGATTGGATCGTGCGGTACTGTCTGGAACAGAAAATTTATAATATCAATCAGGTCAATACCCTTTTGTTTGAATACGATCAGGAACAGCTGGGTGCGTGATTTGTCGCCTGCCCGTTGACCTTTTGCCTGCCGGTTTGTGGTATCCTTCTGTCAGAAAGACAGAACACCACAAAAACGGAGGGCATTTATTATGAAAAAGAATCTTACAGAGCTTGTTTTTATCCTCGACCGCAGCGGCTCCATGGGTGGGCTGGAGCAGGATACCATCGGCGCAGAGTGGAAAGAACAAATCGAAGCTGATTTCCAGAAGCGGCATCATAGGTAAGGGAGGAAACAGCCATGTTAGGAGCAATCTTGGGTGACATCGTGGGCAGTCCCTATGAATTTGACCACAACAATTACAAGCACAAGGATTTTCCGCTGCTGAGCGAGAAATCGCACTTCACCGATGATACCGTCATGACCGCTGCGGTGGCAGTTGGTCTGATTGACGGAAAGGGTCTGCCGGAGAGAACATTTTGTGCAGTGCAGCATGAAATGCGGTTCTGGGGCCGTGAATATCCCCATGCCGGTTACGGCGGGATGTTCCGCGGTTATGACCTGAACCGTACCTGCGATGAAATTCGGCCGACCTATCATCATGTGGAGACCTGTCAGGAAACTGTGCCGGAAGCAATCATTGCTTTTCTGGAAAGCGTCAGTTTTGAGGATGCACTTCGCAATGCGGTCTCTCTGGGCGGCGACAGCGACACCCTTGCCTGTATCACCGGCGGCATTGCCGAAGCTTTTTACGGGATGCCGCAGGAACTGCGGGACGAGACTTTGAAACGTCTGCCGGAGGATATCCGGGAAGCATATGAGCTGTTTCGGTGGAACATCGGCCAGAGATAAGACATTCGGAGAACCAAGGAGCAGATACAACACACTCGTGATGTGAAGTATCTGCTCCTTGGTTTTTAATAAGACTCGATGGAGGGTGTCTTGCATCGGCCTGAAAAATCCGATATACTGAACCCAGAGAGTATATCGAATTTTTTGGGAAAAGGAGAGAACGGTATGGAACATCTTTATGAAAAGGTACTGGAAAGTGCGGAATATATCAAGACACACACGAAAAAGCGCCCGAAGATCGCGGTGGTGCTGGGCTCCGGCCTTGGCAAGCTGACCGCGGACTTTACGGATACGGAAGAACTGTCCTACAAGGATATCCCCAACTTCCCGGTATCCACGGTGGCAGGACACAAAGGCGCATTGTTGGCTGGCAAGCTGGGGGACACGGAAGTCTACGCCATGGAAGGCCGCTTCCATTTCTATGAGGGCTACTCCATGAAGGAAGTCTGCTACCCGTTCTATGTGTTCAAGCTGCTGGGCGTGGAAAAGGTGGTGTTGACCAACGCCTGCGGCGGCATCAACCGGGAGTTTGCGCCGGGCACCCTGATGCTCCTCACCGACTTCATCAACATGATGGGCACGAACCCCCTCATCGGCCCCAACGACGAGCGCTTCGGCCCCCGCTTCCCGGACATGACCGAACCTTACAGTCTGGAACTGCGGAACCTTGCCAAGCAGACCGCCGATGAACTGGGCATTGCCTACAAGGAGGGCGTTTACATGGGCTTTATGGGCCCTTGCTATGAAACGGCGGCTGAAATTCGCGCCTTTGCGGGGATGGGAGCCGATGCCGTGGGCATGAGCACCGTGCCGGAAACCATGGTCTGCAACTACA
Source organism: Faecalibacterium sp. IP-3-29 (assembly GCF_023347335.1). NCBI lineage: Bacteria > Bacillati > Bacillota > Clostridia > Eubacteriales > Oscillospiraceae > Faecalibacterium > Faecalibacterium sp. IP-3-29. The sequence goes on from NZ_CP094471.1 coordinate 1,137,248, forward strand.
TGGGCATGAAGGTACTGGCCGTCAGCTGCATCACTAACATGGCCACCGGCATCCAGACGGTCAAGCATAGCCACGCCCGCGTGCTGGAGATCGCAAATCAGGCAGGCGATACCCTGTGCCGTTGGCTGGGCGCGGTGATCCAGAAGGTGGAAGGATAAGGAGATTCGGATGAGAGAAAACATCGTTTTTGATTATTTGCTGGCAAATGCCTGGGGTTTGCCGCTTTGCCGTGTGTCCGTGTCAGAAGATGGCTTCGTTCAATGTCAGGAGAACAGAGAAAATACACAAGGACTGCAACTGGAAAAGGCAGAAGTGGATAAAATCAAATCAATCGTTTCAGAACATACGCATATATTGGATTATGACAGTAAAGAACTTGAGTCGCCAGATGTGTTTGATGGAGTTATGAATTTTTTTGATTTTGAGGCATCTGATGGACGAAAAGTGAACTTGATGGCTTTTAATATTGGCGAAGTGAAAACCCCTGGCATGAGCTTTTCAAAAGGTCTCCTGGAGAAAGGAGAACCGGACGAAATCGTCGTTCCGGTAAAAGCAATGGAGGTAGTAAAGACATTCGAGGAAATCGCTGCTACTCTGGTGGCGAATGGAGTGGATGCCAAATGCTTAAGGCTAACATATGCCTGAAAAACGCCTAAGATTACATGAAAGATTATCAGAAAATTATCTTTCTGTGAATTTTAGCACTCTACACTTGACACTGCTAACAAATGGTGCTATAACAGTGGCGTGCTCAGGAGGAAGGGCAAAAGGAGAGCCGCAAGGCTCCCTGGAAAGCCCTTCTGAATGGACGCTTCAGATTTTTTGCCCCGACCCGAACGCCGGGATTGGAGGAATGATTTATGCTTATGCCGACTGTTTTCCATGAAAACCTGTTCGATGATTTCTTCGATCCGTTCTGGAATGACGCTGCACTGGAACGTATGATGAACCGTGAGGCGCGTGATACCTTTGGTAAGCGCGGTGCAAACATGATGAAGACCGATGTCAAACAGACGGACAACGGCTACGAAGTAGCGGTTGATCTGCCGGGCTGCAAGAAGGAAGACGTTCAGATGGATCTGAACGACGGCTACCTGACCATTCAGGCAGTGCGCAGCCACAGCAATGACGAAAAGGATCAGAAGGGTCGCTATCTGCGGCGCGAGACCTTCTCCGGCACCTGTGCACGCAGTTTCTACGTGGGCGATGTGAAGAAGGAAGACATCCATGCAAAGTTCGAGGATGGCGTCCTGCATGTTGAGCTGCCTGCTCCTCAGCAGACGAAGGCTTTGCCTGAGAACCCGAATCTGATTGAAATCGAGTAAAACGCCGGTCGTGTGCGCCAAGTCACACACGCACATAAGATGCCCCCGGAGAGCCGCAACAAGCTCTCCGGGGGCATTTTTGTTTCGCTATCTTTTCCGCAAGGGAAAAACATGGTATACTGAGAACAGCAACTCGGAATTTATGGAGGTACTTCACTATGGAATACAAACGCTTTGGCGGTAAGCTCCTTGTCCGCATCGACAAAGATGAGAAATTCGGTGAAACAAATTTGATTTTAGGGGGACAAAGATGAGTGATGTAAAAGGAAAGACCGGCGCAGTCCTGAGGGAGACGGCAGTCCTGACCGGGGCGGTGGCGATCATTGCGGCGGGCGTTTTCTTTTTTCTGGTGCCGAGCCATACATCCGTCAGCAGCATTTCCGGCCTTGGCATCGTGCTGTCCAATTTTGTGCCGCTGCCCTTGTCGGTCATTACGATGATCCTGAACGTCGTGCTTCTCATCATCGGGTTCTTTACCTGCGGCAGAGAATTTGGCGCAAAGACCGTATACACCAGTGTGCTGCTGCCGGTGTTTCTGGGGCTGTTTGAAAAGCTGTTCCCGGAGTTCGGCTCGATGACCGGCAGTCAGGAGCTGGACGTGCTGTGCTATATTCTGGTGGTCAGCATCGGGCTGAGTATTTTGTTCAATCGCAATGCATCCTCCGGCGGGCTGGATATCGTGGCAAAGATCATGAACAAGTACCTGCACATGGAATTGGGAAAAGCCATGTCTCTGTCGGGAATGTGTGTGGCGCTTTCCGCGGCCCTGGTCTACGATAAAAAGACCGTGGTGCTGAGTATCCTCGGTACTTACTTCAACGGCATCGTGCTGGACCATTTCATCTTTGATAACAGCATCAAACGCCGCGTCTGCATCATCACCGAAAAAGAGGAGGCGCTGCGTCAGTTCATCCTCCATGACCTGCACAGCGGTGCGACCATGTACGAGGCCATCGGTGCATACAATCTGGAAAAGCACAACGAGATCATTACCATCGTGGACAAGAGCGAATATCAGAAGCTGATGAACTTTATCAACCGGGAAGACCCCAAGGCTTTTGTTACCGTTTACAATGTGTCCAGCATGCAGTATCAGCCCAAGATCTAATCGGCGGAGAGCTGCGTGGTATACTCAAGTCCGGAAATATCAAAGCGCATGGAGGTAAAAAGCATGCTGACCTATACCTATGTTTCAGAGGGGACGTTTGCCCTGATGGAAAAACCAAAGCCGGTGCTGCAGCACGAGCGGGACGCCATTGTAAAGGTGACCCTTGCCAGTATCTGCTCCAGCGATCTGCACATCAAGCACGGCAGCGTGCCACGGGCGGTGCCCGGCATCACGGTAGGGCACGAGATGGTGGGCATCGTAGAAGAAGTGGGCAGTGCGGTGACCAATGTGAAACCCGGCGACCGGGTGACGGTGAACGTGGAGACCTTCTGCGGAGAGTGCTTTTTCTGCAAAAAAGGCTTTGTGAACAACTGCACCGATCAAAACGGCGGCTGGGCGCTGGGCTGCCGCATCGACGGCGGGCAGGCCGAGTATGTCCGGGTGCCCTTTGCGGATCAGGGACTGAACAAGATCCCGGACGGCGTTACCGATCGGCAGGCGCTGCTGGTGGGCGATGTGCTGGCCACCGGCTTTTGGGCGGCACGCATCTCGGAAATCACCCCCGAGGATACCGTGCTGATCCTCGGTGCAGGGCCGACTGGCATCTGCACGCTGCTGTGCGTCATGCTGCACAGCCCCAAGCGCATCATCGTCTGTGAAAAGGACGCAAGCCGCCTGCAGTTCATCCGTCGGCACTACCCGCAGGTGCTCACCGTGCAGCCGGAGGACTGCGCCGCCTTTGTGCGTGCCCACAGCGACCACGGCGGGGCCGATGTGGTGCTGGAGGTGGCAGGGGCAGACTCCACCTTCCGGCTGGCATGGGAGTGTGCACGGCCCAACGCCATTGTGACGGTGGTGGCACTGTACGATAAGGCACAGACCCTGCCGCTGCCGGAAATGTACGGCAAAAACCTCACCTTTAAGACCGGCGGCGTGGACGGCTGCGATTGTGAAGAAACGCTGCGTCTCATCGCAGAAGGCAAGATCGATACCGAACCGCTCATCACCCACACCTACCCCCTGCGCCGGATCGCAGAGGGCTACGAGCTGTTTGAAAAGAAACGGGACGGCGTGATCAAGGTGGCAGTGGAGTGCTGACGGTCTGCGCCAAGTCACACACGCACATAAGGTGGCCCCGGAGAGCTGTAACAAGCCCTCCGGGGCCATTTTTGTTCCTGGCATCTTTTCCGCAGCGGCAAGGCGTGGTAGAATAAGGGCAGAACCAATCCACAGGTGAGAAAATCGAACTTCAGAGAGAGGAGATGTTTCTATGCAGTCTGATGAGCTGAAACGCCGGATCTCGGCAGGCAGAGGAGATGCTTTGGCCGATCTGGTTTTGAAAAATGCCAGAATCGTCAATGTGTTTACCGATGAGATCGACACCGCTGATATTGCCATCAGCGGAAATTCAATCGTGGGCGTGGGCACGTATCATGGCCGGAAAGAAGTTGATCTGCACGGCAAATATGTCTGCCCGGGCCTGATCGATGGGCATATCCACATCGAAAGCTCCATGCTCTGTGGTCCGGCTTTCGAGCAGGCAGTGCTGCCCCACGGTACCACTGCGGTGGTCACAGACCCACACGAGATCTCGAACGTTGCGGGGCTGGAAGGCTTGGATTTTATGCTGGAAACGACAAAAAATCTGACCCTTTCGGTTTATTTCATGCTGCCCTCCTGTGTTCCGGCCACGGATCTGGATGAATCCGGTGCGGTGCTGAACGCAGAACAGCTCCGGCCTTACTACGGCGATCCCCGTGTGCTGGGGCTTGCGGAACTGATGAATGCCTACGGGACGGTGCGCTGTGACCCGAAGATCCTGCAGAAGATCCGCGACTGCACCGAAGCGGGAAAGATCGTGGATGGACACGCACCGCTCTTGAGCGATAAGGACCTGAATGCTTATATTGCGGCAGGCGTTCGGTCCGATCACGAGTGCTCCAACATCGAGGAAGCCATGGAAAAACTCCGGCGCGGACAATACATCATGATCCGGGAAGGAACGGCTGCCAAAAATATGGAGGCCCTGATGCCGCTGTTCCGGGAGCCTTATTGCAGCCGCTGTATGCTGGTGACGGATGATAAGCACCCCGGTGACCTGCTGGACAGCGGCCACATCGATTCCAACATCCGTAAAGCGATCCGGCTGGGCGCAGACCCGGCAGTGGCCGTCAAAATGGCAACGCTGGTCCCGGCACAGTATTTTGGGTTCAAGCAGCGCGGTGCCGTAGCACCGGGGTACCGGGCAGATCTGGTTGTGGTTTCTGATCTGGAATCCTTTACGGTCGAACAGGTTTACAAGAATGGCACGCTGGTGGCCGAGCACGGAAAAACGCTGAAACCTGCACCGCTTGACATCGACCGTGTGAGATTTTCCCACGTTATGGATTCCTTTGATCTGGATGAGATCACACTGCAGGACCTGGAACTTCGGGAAAGCGGGGAGCAGGAGCGTGTCATCTGCCTGAACCGGGGCGAGCTGCTTACGGAGGAAAAAATCATCCCGTTCCAACGGCATCCGGGCAAAGCTCCCGGTGTGGACCCGGAACACAACATCGTAAAACTGGCCGTTTTTGAGCGGCATCATCACTCCGGCCATGTGGGCATTGGCTTTTTAGGAAACTTCAGCCTGAAATGCGGAGCCGTTGCATCGAGCATCGCACATGATTCCCATAACCTGATTGTGGCAGGGGACAACGATACCGATATGATGCTGGCCGGCAACACTGTGCGGAAAAACAAAGGCGGACTTGCGTTTGTGGCAGATGGACAGGTCGTGGCAGAACTTGCGCTTCCGGTGGCCGGATTGATGAGCACCGAAAGCGCAGAGAGCGTTGCGGCGAAAATGCAGGCGCTGAACGATGCCCTCAAGGCACATGGTGTAGCGGAAGATATCGGCATCTTTATGACCCTCGCCTTCGTCAGCCTTCCGGTCATTCCAAAACTCAGACTGAATACATACGGCATCATCGATGTAGCGCAGCAGAAAGTCGTTCCGGTTGTTTTTTAATACGCGATAACAAAAATACTGCCGGAGACCGACCCGAATGGTCCGTCTCCGGCAACAGAACAGTTCGTTCCTACTCTTAGAAGCGAGCCGCATCAAGAGAAAAATTGACGGAAATTCTTATTTGATAAATCGGAATTTGAAGGAGTGTTAAATATGAAATTCCCATTTTATGACGCACCAAATACAGCTACAATAACCTGTTTCCACATATTAGAGAATGGAGAGCCTATTTTGTATGTATCACATGATGAAGATGATGGAATGTGGCAATTTCTATGTGGAAAAGCACATGAAACAGACGAAGCAAAGTTAGTATCCTTAAAATCAGTATTCGACTTAGATAATTCTGTTGGTATTCTAAAGGATATGCCTTGCGGTTACTATGCTGAAAGAAAAGCTCAAGATGATGAATGGAGTGTTAGAAAACGGTAACTATCAGCTCGGTCAATTCGCGTTTATCGAGGTGAACATTTAAGTATTAAAAACGGGAGTGAAAACAAATGATGACCATTGCACAGATCATGGAAAAGATGATCGCCTTTTCCGAAGGGAATATCCATGACATCACGCACCTGAGCTGCGTGTGGACCTATGCCAAAACGGCAGCAGGTATCCGGCTGACGAAAACAGTGTTTGGAGTGTAAAAATGATTCAGAAGCATTGCTTTGAATGCGGTACGGCATTGATTGAAAAAGAACTGGAAGAAGAGGGCATTGTGCCTTATTGCCCGAAATGCCAGCAATACCGGTTCCCGATGTACAATGTGGCGGTCAGCATGATTGTTGTGGATGAGGAGACCGGGAAAATCCTGCTCATCCAGCAGTACGGCAAGCCCTCTTATATTCTGGTGGCTGGATATGTGAACCGCGGTGAGGCAGAAGAACACGCCGTGGTGCGGGAAGTCCGGGAAGAAACCGGGTTGGAAGTAGAGCACCTCCGGTTCAACCGTACTAAGTTTTTTGAGCCGTCCAACACGCTGATGTGCAACTTTACGGCTTTCGTCAGAACCGCAAAGGCGCTGCATATCAACCACGAAGTGGACCGCTGCAAGTGGTTCACCCCACAGGCAGCCAGAGAAAACATCCGTCCCAACAGCCTTGCGGCGGAATTTTTGAATGCGTATCTGGACGAAGTGGGGAATAAGCCGATGGAGATGTGATTCGTGGCTGTGCCACGGGAATTTTGACGGAAAGTATGGAAAAAAGTTGGTTCGGCCTGTTTCGGTTGACTTTTTTATAAAGAATCGGTATATTGATACTATGTAGTATCAATAAGTATCAACTGCGAGGTGGACAGAATGGATGGGGCACAGTTTGCCAAAATGCTTTCAGATAAGCATTTGTTTGAACTCAATCAGATGGAATACAAGTACTCGACTGTCAGCGTCAAAGAATTTGCCGAATTGCTGCGGCAAAACTTTGCGCAGCCTCTGCCGTTGACTGATTTTTCTGGAAATAAGTTGTTTTACCTGCCGAACCTCGCGCAAATTTCAACAAATGGTATGAAGCAGTTGCTCTCTGTCCCGGTCAGTGGACAAAATTTCGGCTTGTCGGCGATGACCGAGGAAATTTATGCTACTTTTCAAATTGAAAGTATCCGCTCGACCCGCAGCAGTATCCGTTATATCCTCGATGGTTATGCCCCTCGTGATGAACAAGAAGCCCGCATCTATGGTATGAAGCGCGGACTGGAGTTTATCGCGAATCGTCAGAATAGGATCACCGAGGAGAATCTGCATCACCTATATCAGATCAGCACAGGGGATTATCTCCCGGATGAAGATCGATTACTGCCAAACCACTTTTATCGGCATGGCGAGGTTTTTATTGTGGGCGGTGAAGAACCCAGACCGGGACTTCCGGCAGAGCGGCTTCCCGGTGCCATGAAATGTCTTGTCGATTTTGCGAATGCCAATGACGGCATCAATGAGCTGCATAAGGCTGCCATTCTGCACTTTGCCTTTGCGTACTACCACCCCTATTTTGACGGGAATGGACGCACTGCACGACTATTTCACCTCTGGTATCTTGTTCAGCAGGGCTATCCTGCGGCACTGTTCACGCCGTTTTCCCGATACATCGCTGAAAACAAGGACGCATATTACAAAGCCTACGAACGCGTGGAGAGAAATGCTCTGATTTCCGGTTATACGGATGTGACTCCCTTTCTGTTCTACTTCTGCAATGAGGTCTATAACCGCCTGCAGGTGGATGCAGTCCCGCCGAAAACTGATCTTGAGGTATATCAAACTGCTCTTGCGGAAGGAAAAATCACAGAAAAAGAACGGCTGCTCTGGGAGTATGTTCTGTCTGCTTATGGTGCAGAGGAGTTTACCACAAAGCAGCTGGAAAAGGATTTCCGAAACGCTGCGTATGCAACCATTCGGACGTTTGTGATGAAATTCCATGAGATGGGGCTGCTTACTGCAAGAAAAGCAGGAAACAGGGTGTTCTATCGTGTCGGTGGAGCGTCTGATGTCCTATCATTGTAATGAGGCGAAAAATTCAAGGGGGAATTTGCCATGCTCCAACCCGGACTGTATGAACAGGTCATCAATAACGCACTGAGCAGCGAGCTTTCGGAGATTCCGGAGGCCCGCAAGTCCACTGCACCCATCGATACAGCAGAAGCCTCCAAAGTTCTGGCACAGTACCTGACCGACGTGGTGCAGAAGGGCCTTGAGAATGTACAGGACAACGGTGGAGGACTCGAAGCGCAGATTCAGCTGGCAAATCAGATCGTAAACACGATCCAGAACACCACACAGGAAGCTGACTTTGCTTCGCTGGGCGTTGACCAGCGGGCAGAGCAGCTTCTTGCGCTTTTACGAGACAACGACCCGCGTCTTGCCACAGGAAAAAGCGCAAAAGAGCTGGAACGACCGGAGACCTCTATTGCACAAAGCTCGTTGTTCACCGGTGCCATTCATGAGCCTCAGATGTACACCGAGCTGAAAAAGGAAATCGTGTCTGCTGACCGCATTGACATGCTGGTGTCCTTCATCAAATGGAGTGGTCTGCGGCTTATTATGGACGAGCTGCGCCAGTTCACGCAGAGTGGAGGCGAACTGCGCATCATTACGACTTCCTATATGGGGGCTACAGATGTGAAGGCCATCGAAGAACTGCGTCAGCTGCCGAACACCAAAATCAAGGTCAGTTATGACACGAAGCGTACCCGGCTCCATGCAAAAACTTATGTGTTTTACCGGGATACCGGCTTCACGACGGCGTATGTTGGTTCCTCTAACCTGTCCAATGCCGCAATTTCCAGCGGTCTGGAATGGAATGTGAAAGTCACAAAGAAGGACTTGCCGGAGACGATTGACAAAATTGCAGCCACCTTTGAAAGCTACTGGAACTCCAACGAGTTTGAATATTATGATGAAGGGCAGAAGGAACGCCTGACCCGTGCCTTAAAAGATGAAAAGTACAGCGAAACCGACAACAGTGGCATCTACACGCTGGACATTCTGCCATATTCTTACCAGCAGGAGATTCTGGATAAGCTGGATGCAGAACGCACGGTGCGAGGGTACAACCGAAACCTTGTAGTGGCTGCTACCGGAACCGGAAAGACTGTGATTTCCGCACTGGATTACAAGCGTTTCTGCAAACAGCATCCGGGTCACCCCTGCCGGCTGTTGTTCGTGGCGCATCGGGAGGAGATTCTGAAGCAGAGCCTGTATACTTTCCGGGCAGTGCTGAAAGACGCCAATTTTGGCGAGCTGTTTGTGGGCAGCCACAAGGCTGACAGCATCGACCATCTGTTTATCTCCATTCAGACTTTCAATTCGCAGGATTTTACCACGAAAACAGATGCGGATTTCTACGATTATATCGTTGTGGATGAGTTCCATCATGCCGCTGCACCGACCTACCAGAAGCTGCTGGAATACTATCAGCCGAAAATCCTGCTGGGCCTGACCGCCACCCCGGAACGCATGGACGGAAAGAACATTCTGGACTATTTCAGTGGGCGCATTGCTGCCGAAATTCGTCTGCCGGAAGCCATTGACCGGAAACTGCTTTGTCCCTTTCAATATTTCGGTGTGACCGACACGGCAGATTTGAGCAGCCTGAAATGGCGAACGGGCGGATACGACAAAAACGAACTGTCCAATCTGTACACCCTCAGCGGTTTGGTGGCAGAGCGGCGTGCCGACCTTGTGGTAAACTCGATTTTGAAATATGTGACAGACATCAACGAGGTAAAAGGTCTGGGCTTCTGCGTTTCCATTGAACATGCCAGGTTCATGGCTGATTATTTCAATGCACGTGGCATTTCGTCCATGGCATTGACAGGGGACTCTCCGGATGAGGAGCGCAACGCAGCCAAACAAAGGCTTGTTTCTGGGGAGCTTCATTTCATTTTTGTTGTGGATATTTACAATGAAGGCGTGGACATTCCGGAAGTGAACACGGTGCTGTTCCTGCGTCCCACGGAATCGCTGACCGTGTTTTTGCAGCAGCTGGGCCGCGGCCTGCGTCTGGCCGAAAACAAAGAATGCCTGACTGTGCTGGATTTTATCGGTCAGGCAAACAAAAAGTATAATTTTGAGGAGAAGTTTGCAGCACTGCTTTCCAATACTGCCCGCAGTGTAAGCCGGGAAATCAAGGAAGGTTTTCTCTCTGCGCCAAAAGGCTGCTACATTCAGCTGGAAAAAATCGCAGCAAAGTATGTGCTGGATAATATCAGTGCATCTTATGACCGCACTTCCGGCCTTGTGGCACGGGCAGCCTCCTTCACAGAAGATACCGGCCTGCCGTTGACACTGGGGATTTTTCTCGATTACTACCATCTCGACCCACGGGCGATTTACAGTAAGAAAATCTGCTTTGCCCGTCTGTGTGTCCGTGCAGGGACAGCTTCCGACTTTACGGAACTACTGGAAGAAACCATGACCAAAGCACTTGCACGCTTTGCGGTCGTGGATTCCCGCAGGTGGATTCAGTTTCTGTTGAACCTTTTGCTCAAGTTGGACGACACTGATTTTGCAGCACTATCGCCGCGAGAACAGCGAATGCTGCAAATGTTTTATGTGACCGTATGGGGCAAAGCTGCGGAACGTTGGGACGATGAGGAAGTTCTCGATAACCTATATGCTCTCTCGGACAGCCCGGTTTTGCTGCACGAATTGCAGGCACTCTTGCAATATCAGTATAATCGAATCGACTTTATCGATGAGCCGGTAGATGTTGGTTTTGACTGCCCGCTGGATTTGCACTGTACTTATACTCGTGACCAGCTGCTGGTGGCACTGGACTTTCTGAAACCTGCTACTGTCCGCGAGGGCGTGAAATGGCTGCCGGACAAGAATCTGGACGTGTTCTTTGTGACCTTGAATAAAGCGGACAAGGATTATTCGCCAACCACCATGTACAAAGATTACTCCATCAACGAGAGCCTGTTCCACTGGCAGAGCCAGAGCACGACCGCAGAAAATTCGGCTACCGGTCAACGATATATTCATCATCGGGAGAAGGGAAGCCGTGTACTGCTATTTGTCCGTGAGTTTAAGTCGGACTCCCGTTTTGGCGGTGCAGCTGCCTACACCTACTTAGGCACAGTGAACTATGTAACGCATGAAGGCTCCCGCCCAATGAATATTACTTGGAAGCTGGATCGTCCGATTCCGGCAAAGTTCCTCAAAAAGACCAATAAACTGGTGGTCGGTTAAAAGGAGAACGTTATGAAAACGATTCGTGTTGTGGCCGCTGTGATTTGCGACTCCATGCAGGAAAAGTACAAAATCTATGCTACCGCCCGCGGTTATGGCGACTACAAAGGCCAGTGGGAGTTTCCGGGCGGCAAAATCGAGCCGGGCGAAACCCCGCAGCAGGCTCTGAAGCGGGAAATCGAAGAAGAACTGGACACGGAAATCGCCGTGGGTGACCGGATTGGTACGGTCGAGTACGATTATCCGGCGTTTCATCTTTCCATGGACTGCTTCTGGTGTGAAGTGGTTTCCGGCGAGCTTGTTCTGAAAGAAGCGGAAGCTGCGCGGTGGCTGACGAAGGAGGAGTTTGATTCTGTTCCGTGGCTCCCGGCGGATCAGACCATTTTGGATGTTATCAGAAGCTCAATGCAGCCAGTGAAACCACTCCATACCAGCGAATATGACAAAGAACCTCTGCAGAGATGCTGAGGATTCCCGGAATGAAAGATGAACTGGGCCGTCCCATGACGCTGCTGGTGAAAGCCGCTATTCCGAAAAAATCGTAAAACAGAGGCCTCCGAATCTTTTCCTAATAAGAAAGAGATTCGGAGGCCTTTATTGGTTGATTTAGCTAATTCTGTTCACGCAAGCTGATGCAGGACCTGCCGGACGCTGTAACCGTCTTTCTTGAAATCGGAGAACAGAGCATCGATGCGGGTAGGCGTCACGCAGATCAGATTCATCGGTGAGGGCAGTTTTTTCAGAGCGTCCAGCGGGATCTTCTTGAAAGCAGCATGGGCGTTGTACTCCTCCGAGAAAGGCTCGACCATCGCCGGTGACCTGCAGGCTTCTGAGATTGCCAAAACCATCGTACTTGTCGTAAATGGCAAGGAAGACGTGACTGTTCTTTTCCAGTCCGATGAACTTTCTCCCGCCTTCCGAGAACATCCAGAACTTGCCGTCATCAAATTGCGGTAAAATCTGCGTTACCGTTGGGCTGCATTTTGTCAAGATAAAAAATCAAGATGCTGCTGCAAATTTAAAAATTGCCAGCTTTCGCTTCTTTTTGGATGATTTTTCGCATTTGAGTATCCAATGTGCTCTTTGCATTCGGATTGAAAAAGATGTTGACGTTGTAAGTTGTGTTTCTGACTCGCATGGTCAACAGTCCGTCAGCGGGGCGATGTTCGGTCAGAGTGATAGTTTTGCTCATTTGTGCTTCTCCTTTTACAATGTGTGTTCAGTTGCCTTTTGCTGGGGCTGTAATTTTTTCTGTTCAAGCGCCGCCTTGACTTCTTCCAGCTTTTTCAGCACCGATTCCTTCTCCGGGGTCTTACCGCCCGGTGCAGAAAGCTGCTGTTTATTCAGCACCATGTCGATATACTTGCGGATATTTTTCAGGGCGGATATATCCGGCTGCAAGGTTTCCAGTTGGGTGCGCAGCTCTGCGCTGCTGGATTGCAGCGCAGAAAATTCGGCATCCAATGCCGAAAAATTCACCGCTGTGCTGCCGTTCAGTTTCATCAGAGTGCGGACGGCTTTGTTGAAGGTGTCCACTTCCTCCTTGTGCTGGGCGGCATAAGCGTCCTTGGTCAGCTTAAAGTTTTTCTTCATAAAGGTATCGTGGACAGGTTTCAGCTTGGCATGGACGGCAGCAGCGTCCTTGATCTGGGCGATTGTCCGCATACGGTTTTCGTTCTGCTTCAACTGCCTGCGGAGAGGGGCGGCGGTCTGATTCAGGTTAGAAATTGCAGTGTCCAAATCCTCGATGGTGTTCAGGGAATGTGCTTTCAGATAGTCCACCGCCTGTTTGACTTCCTCAAAGTCCCGGACAGTGCATTTCAGTTTTGCCTTGCCAGACCAATCGCTGCGCTGCTCATTGCGAAGGTTGAAGTAGTCCACCAGCAGGTCGGACAGCGTGGGTTCTTTCGCCTTTTCCAGAGCGTCCAGAAGAAGCTGTTTCTTTTCGGTCAGGTCTGCGATCCAGCGTTGCAGCCCACGGATGGTGTTACGAATGGACTGCATCAGGCTGTTGGCGGCACGAATGTCCCGGTTCAGGTTGCCGAGAAAGGTTTCTATCCCACGTTTTTCTATCTGGTGAGCAGCGGGGCCGAGATGCACGGTCGGAATCTGCTGCACTCCCTGACGTTCAAACGAACGGAGGTCAACACGCTCCGGTCTGCCAGCGGCTTCCAGATAGCGGTTGGTGATGGTTTCCCAGCTGTGCCGCCAGACCTCGGCGTACTTCTGGTCGTTCCAGTCCACCGTGTTTTCCTTGTGGCATTTCCAGTTGCCGGATGGGAGTTGGATGCGCTCTCCATTTTCATCAAGGTCATAAACCTTGCGGGCTTTCGGGAGCCACTTGCCATGTTCGTCCATTGCCCGAATCGTCAGCAGAATGTGGGCGTGTGGGTTCCCATCGCCCTTGTCGTGGATGGCAAAGTCAGCAATCATCCCTTTGGAAACAAACTGCTCCTGACAGAATTCCTGTATCATGGAGAGATACTGTTCTTTCGGCACCTCCACCGGAAACGCCAGCACGATGCGTCGGGCAAGCTGGGAGTTCCACTGGTTTTCCACGGCTTCCACGGCATTCCAGAGGGTTGCCCGGTCTGCAAATCCGGGTGGTGCATGGGACGGCAGCATGACTTCGGCGTGGACAAGTTCTTTCTTCTTGTTGTAGAATTTCGTTTTCTGGTCGTACTCGCTGAACAGCCGTTCGCCGCTCTGGTAAGCGGCCCCGGCAACAGCGGACTGCCCTTGGCTGCGCTTGACGATGGTGATTTTGAAATGCGGACACGGAATAGGCATCACCTCCTGATGACATTTGAATCGTTCTCTTGTAAAAATCACGGAATTATGGTACTATTATTTTGGATAAGTAAGCAGAAAGCTGGTGAGCCAATGTCGGAAAGAAAATCACAACAGGAACTGGATTTTGAACGGAAACATGAAGAAGATTTGCAGCGGTTGTGTGGATTGCGGTTGATTGATGATGATTTCATGGCTGCGGTGTTTGAAGAACGTGCCTGTGCTGAGTTTCTTTTGCAGATCATCTTGAAACGGGATGATTTGACCGTCAAAGAGGTTCACGGCCAGTACAGCATCAAAAATCTGCAAGGGCGTTCAGTCCGATTGGATATTTTGGCAGTGGATCGGGAAAACCGTGCATATAATATTGAGGTGCAGCGCAGTGACCGTGGTGCGAGTGAAAAGCGCGCACGGTATAACAGTAGTCTGTTGGATGCAAACCTGACTGATGCGGGCGATGATTATGATGCGCTGAACGAAACATACGTTATCTTTATCACGGAAAATGACGTATTAAAGGCAGGCCTTCCAATTTATCATGTTGACCGTACAGTTCGGGAAACTGGAACGGCTTTCAACGATCAGGCGCACATCGTTTATGTGAACTCACAAATCAAGGACGAAACCGCATTAGGAAAACTGATGCACGACTTTTTCTGTACCAACTCAAAGGATATGAATTATTCCATTTTGGCACAGAGAGTTCGTTATTTTAAAGAAGATACGAAGGGAGTGGCAGCTATGTGCAGAGCTATGGAAAAGATGCGGGATGAAACCGAGCATGAAACATCGGTCAAACACGCATTGGCAATGTTGGCAGATGGTGTGCCTTGTGAAAAGGTGGCAAAGTACACCGACCTTTCAATTGAGGAAGTCCGGGCATTAGCTGAAAAGAAATCTGCCTAACAAAAAGATAAGCCGATTGGAAATGTTGCTGTTTCCAATCGGCTTTTTCATGCGTGTTTTATGGTAGCGGGCAAAAGGATAGCTGCAAAGCAGCGCAAGGAAAATGCAGTTTTCCTTGGGATGGAATCGGGCTGGCGCACAAACGCCAGCTTCGATTTCATCGAGCCGTCTGCAAGACCGCAATTTCACCGGAACGGTGTATAATTGCGCCCTTTATTCTAAAGGGTTTTGGACGTTGCTGCGTTCGTGAACATCATGCACCATCTTTGCAAGAGCCAGCACGACTTCCGGTTGACGGAACGAGATCTTCAAAAGCTCCATCACCTGATCATCGGTCAGCTCTCCCGGACAGACCAGAAAGCTTTCCAGCATTCCGGCACGGGTGCAAAGACGATGCACACGTTCTCTCCGATTCAGCTCTGACATCTGGCGTTCAAGGATCTTCTCCCGGTGCTGGCAAGAGCGCAGCTTCTGTTCTACTTTGGCTTTTTCGCTGCGGAGATTTTTAAGTTTTGTATTTTCGTAGTCCAATTTTCCCTCCAGATAGTAAAGAAGGACACTCTCACAAAAGAATGTCCTTCTTTGTAAAAAAGATGAAGTTTGAATGCAACTCAAGAAACGATATCAAGCTACTCCAATAGGCACACTGATATGTGCTCTGGCAACACAAATATTATTTTTCACCAGATAGCATTCAACATAGTGGCTGCCTTGAAAATCTGTATGCTCTCGATGAGTATGTAAATTTGTTTTTTCGATTTGGCCACGGATACAGTTTTTACTTTCAGCAACAGGACCCACATTCCTTACTTTCCAATATATATCATAAGGTTCGGGGCAGTCTGTTTCAGAAATGAAAAATTTCAATTGCTTATTATGTCTTAATATCTGCCTGTCACGAAGAATTGCGCTTAACATTTTTTCTCTAAAACCATTTTGCTTGACTTCACAATCAATTGACAAGGAATATCGAATGTCTACCGGGAACAGATTCTGAATAAATTGCTCTGTGTGTTCGAAAGAACGTGTTGCAAATGCTGCTTTTTCCAGAACTCGCTGTTCAACAGGATATTCGGTGCCCAATATTTCCTGTAAGGTAGCCGAAACATTGTCCTCTTGCTCTGCAACATCGATCTTTTCTAGCACATCACTGGCTTCGTCTACGAAAGCTCCATTTCCAGAGTTCAGTACCTGCTGATTACTTCCAAGCGCATACCAGTACGTTCTTTCTTTGTCTTGTTCACTCAAGTACGAAAACAGATTTTCCAGAATGTCAAAGTAATCATCAATTGATGAGTCCTTATAGAATTCGTTGTCCTCAAAGTGGTCATGGACAAGCGTGTCAATTAACAATCCACCAAATTTAAACCCCTGCTCATTTTTCCACTTGCGAAGGATATGGCAAAAATCAAAGTATATGCCGTTAGAGTTATTGTCGCTCTCTTGGCATGTGTCTTGTTCTGGAAGAGGGTCAGTATATTTCCAACTTCCACCATTGTTTGTATCCGGGTATTTGAAACGACCGTCAGCCTGTTTGAACCCCGGGACAAGTTCAACTGTATAGCGGCTAAATTCTATAACAACAACTTGTCCATCGCCACTTATATCTGTTTTAGGATAGCGCTCTTGCAAGAACTTTTTTACTTCTTGGAGTAATGCACTTTGTCCATTTGATTCATATGCATCAAATTTCTTATATGTATCAGATGGTAAGTCAAACAGAATATCAAGATCACTGCTACCTTTTATTGCTGTCTTTCTTCCTACAGAGCCAACGATATACAAATGGGAGGTATCATCGTTATCTAAATCGTAATATACACTATTTAATTTCTTGGCGATAGATTTTGAGGACTTTTCCATTTCGTCAAAGTTATCAAGTTCAATGTTTGAACAAAGGACATCAAATCCGCCAACCTTAGTTGCTAGTGCCATCGACATACTCCTTTTTCTTTATGGTTCCCTTGAGTGTGGGAGGTAGAAAACGATCTATTTCATCATTTGTATAAGTGTAATCCTTTTCGTCAAAGTTATCAAGTTCAATGTTTGAACAAAGGACATCAAATCCGCCAACCTTAGTTGCTAGTGCCATCGACATACTCCTTTTTCTTTATGGTTCCCTTGAGTGTGGGAGGTAGAAAACGATCTATTTCATCATTTGTATAAGTGTAATCCTTGTTAGTTCCGAGTGCTATTGACGCAGCTACAACAGCATCATCCGTTGTTGATGGAGCTGAAAGATACAGAGCATTAAGCGTTTCTTCAATCCCATGGAATTTTTCATCCAGTTCGTTAACAGACTTTTCCTGCATATGAATTTCTCCAATTAGATGCAGAAGTTCGTTGCGAACGACAAGAAAATGTTCTGCAGCATCTTTATGTTGCTTTTCCATTGCTTTCAAATCAAAACATTTTAGGTATGTTGTTACGGCAGTTGTAATGAACGAAAGGATAACTGTTGCAATCTTTAGTACGAAAGAATCTTGATCCGCAAAAATCGAAACTGCTCCACATGATGTTGCAGCCGCCAATATAACGTTGAAATTTTCAAGTCGCCTATAACGAGTGGCATAAATATCAGCTTGTTTTATTTGAATTTTATGTGTCCAAACGACACTCGCGTAGTTTTGCCGGACAATATCTAGCAATACTTGATACTCGTTTGTGTTATCGCTCATGAAAGCCTCCCTATATTACGAGAAATCTAAATATTGTGGAATTTGGAATCTCATTCCACATCTTATTGTGTTTTCATCAGCACATCACTTTTGCAACGAAATGTCAAATACTCCTATGATATGAAAAATGCACCCGTTCATTTGAGCGGGTGCATCTGTGTAACTACGGCAGCAAATTGGTTTGCTGAACTGGAAGACTTTCAAGAATATGCGTTTTCATAATGGTGCTGCCTGCGTACATTTCATACTTAATTCCACTGGCTGCTGCCATCTCCAGCGCGGCCTCCTTCTTTGCCTGCACGACAACATCATCGATTTTGTTGTCGCCTTTCACCTCAATCAGTTGGTAAGTGCCGTCCTTCATTTTAGCGAGGAAGTCAGGATAATACTGCCGGATACGACCTGATTCAGGATCATAGTAGTATACGGAGAGATCACCTTGGTTCGAGGTGAACATTCCGGTAAAGTACACTTCCTGTACCTTATCACTCTTGATATATTGGAAGAAGCATTCCTTTTCGGGAAGCGAATCAAAGCAGTATGTATCCGCATGGAAGCTCTTGAGCACTTCATCTGGCGTAAATCCGGGGTATTTATTCGTAATCACGAGATCATCCTTTGCGGAGAACTCATAATACGCTGCATCCTTCGGCTCACGGAGCAGTACAACATCTCTATCTTCTGTCTTCTGAATTGCGGTCACATCAAACAGTGCATGGAAAATTGTCGGGATGATAGTGTAATACAAGATATCTGCATGACTTCGTCCTAAAGAACTTTTTCCTTTATCAGACGATCACTACAGCGAAACAAAGTGGGCAGAGCATAAAAAGTTGGTGTGCAGAGAATTCTTCTTTATCATCATACATGCCGCATAAGAGCGGCAAAAATTTTTCTGACAGGTTCAGTATAATCCTTAAAGTTGACTTCAGGTCAAGAGCTTTTTTGAATTTATAACAGTCGTGTCGAAAGACATCCCGTCTGAGGGCAAAGCGAAGGTTTTGCTCTTCAGGCGGGATTTTTTTGCTTTTTGAGACTGTTGTATACAATATATAGACTAAGAGGGTGGGTGACTTGGACTACGAGTCCATAAACTTTTGCTCGAAAGTACGATACACTATTGTCACGGCAGCGGCCCAGCTCCGAAAGGGAGCGGGAGCCGCAGCCGGGCGGACCTTGAAAATTGAATATGCAGCTTCAGGTACTTCCAGATAATGATACTTCCGTAATTCGCGGCCCGGTCATAAAGAAGACGGGGTGGCCGAGAGGCCAATGAAGTTGTGCAAATCCAACACCTGAATGTTTCCCTTTCTCAGGGGTGCCGGGGGCAAATTAAGAGAAACCATACAAAACCTTTTCCAAACGCCGTTCGAGGGTAACTACGGACGGCGTTTTTATATATCAGCGAAAAGGAGTACGCAAATGAACCGTAAGACCACAAAAAAGGTGGATCACGTCGAATGCCGGTGTGGAATTTGCCTATGACGGCATCCGGGCACCCTGGAAAATCTACTGCATCGAAACGGCATACGAGCTGTACAAACAGTATGGCTGTGAGCGCTACGTCGAGATGCTTCACATCATCAACGAGGCGTGGAAGGGCAATGTAGACGCCTACCTTGCCGGTGTGATCCGGGGTGTGGCCCGCTTCATCTCCGTATACGAGGGCGAGTACAGCCGGGAGCGCCTGGTGCAGCAGCTGGCAAGGACACATCCGAAAACCATCACGCAGCTGGCTCAGAAAGACACCGGAAGTTCTGCAAACCGCCACATGCGGCAGATTCTTCGCATCTATAACGGTGCCAGCCGTGAGATGAGCCTGCCGCTGAAAAACTGACAGTTTCGTTTTACCTCCTGAACAACAGCCGTCGTGGTATCCGTCTGCGGCGGCTGTTTCTTACATAAAAAGGAGGTTGATTTTTATGTTACCGAACAATTGGAGATATCTCAGAGGGGACATCTACTATGCAGACATGGAGCCGCATATCGGCTCGGAACAGGGCGGAAAACGTCCTGTGGTGGTTCTGCAGAATAACATTGGAAACCGTCATTCGCCTACATTGATCGTTGCAACTGTTACTACCCGGACGGAAAAGAAGAAAAACCAGCCCACCCATGTGCTGGTGGATTCCAACCCTGCCTTTGAAGAACCGTCCATGATTCTTCTGGAGCAGATCTTCACGATCGATAAATCCCGCATCGAACGCTTTATGGGCTATGCCAGCAAGGCTGAAATGCTCCGCATTGATATGGTTTTGCTGGTCAGTCTGGCTCTGAATGTTCTGAGCGGAAACCGCAGCGAATAGCGGACAACCAGTAACCCGTAAAAATGAGGTGATAGCGATGTAACCGGAGGTGAGTGAGCCATGCGAAAGAGTGCCCCCATTGAAGTGGTGGTACATTACCCCAAAACGAAAGAGGGATGGGACGAACTCGGAAAACGGGTCGCAACCGCCCACGCCAACTATGTGATCGAAAAAATCGACCGTCTGAACTGCCCCACATGGCAGAAGCTCGAATTGCTGCAGGCGGTGATCGATACTACCAAAGGAACCTACAAACCCAAAGAACACCAAAAGCCCGGCTGGCAGCCGAGCCGATAAACAAAGCCCCACGCTCAACATATGCTTTTCTGCTCTGACCAGAGACGGTCAGATTCAGAGGCAGTGTTGAGCGTGGGGCTTTTTGCGTTACATAAGTTTTTGGAATTTTGCTGACAAAATAAAATCATTGATTGTTGGCGGCCAATATGGTATTCTTTTTGCAAGGGAAGGTGAAGTGCATGAATCGTCGCAGCGTGAAAATTATGAGAAGAAAAGCCGGGGGAACAGCAGGAAAGAATGCAGAAAAGTATTCGGTCAATCTCCCGGCAGTGTGGCTTCGTGCGATGGGAATCCAGAAAGATAACCGGGTAGAACTTTCTTTTGACGGTGAAAAAATCACCGTCCGACCGCTTGCATCAACAGACTCGGAACTGTTCCGCAGAAATGCAGAACAGAAAGAACATCAGCTGAAAGAATATCGGTATTATGACAGAGATACGTTGTGTACCGTGATTTTGGCAGATTTTACAGCGGAGCAGATCTGCATCGAAAACAAAGTTGACGAAATACTGGATACTGCGTTTGGTGTGAACGAAACGCCCTCATGGGAAGACTTCCTGGCCTTTCTGGCAGACCGATGCATTCCGAAAACACGAAAGGGCTTGGATTACTATCTGGATGCTGTTGGCGTTCCGGAATATGACCCGGTTCTGCTTGTTGAAAAGACGCAGGGAAGAATGGCGGAGGATCACAAATGGCTGGAAATTATTTGACGCTGCATACGGAAAGCAGCTTGAGGTGAATATTGATAGAGCAAGTATCGATACGATCCTCGACAAATATCTGTGCTATTACCCAAAACAGTTCCACTTTTTGCTGAAAGAGCGTATCGAAACCGTCCTGATAGAGCAGCAGAAAAAGCTTTTTGAAAAGTAAAAGCTCTTGCGTCCCGTGAAAAAAGAAGGTAATATAAATACAGAGCAAGACACAGAACGCAGGGAGGGATGAAAACCATGTTTTACGAGATCATGCACCGGGAAAGCTGTGTGGCACAACTCAGCACGACAGGGGAATGCAGGGTCTGCCTCGAGGATTTCATGCCCTATGATCTGGTTCTGGTGGAATCGGATGATTTTGACGAGCGCATCAATAATGTAACGAACTTTTACTATTGGTGCGCCTCCCGGATGTTGACGTTGGATCGCACCTACGCCAAGGAGATCCTGAACAGTATCGGTGCATCTCAGAGTGTTACGGACAGGGAACGAGCACAGATTGCATTATCCTACCATTGTCTGTCTTTGCTGGATGTGTTCTGGGTGAAAGAAGAAAACGAGAAGATTCGATTCGAGGATATCAACCTTTTTGCACACTCCTTAAGCAATGCGCTTGTGGATATTGCGCTGCGGGGGCACCAAATGACGGTGACAAACGCCCATCTTCTGGCAAATGACCTGTCTACGGGCGGCTTGTACCCCAAGGCGTGGGTGCGAAAAGAGGATGGCTTCTATCTTTACAAGGATGGTGGCAGGGAAGCGGTGGAACGTGAAGTGCTGGCAAGCAAAATCTGCCGGTGCTTTGACTGCCATCAGGTACTGTATGAGCAGGGGATGTTTGAAAATGAGCCGGTTTCTATCAGCAAAATCATGACATCTCAGCGATACAGTCTTGTGACCTATGCAGCCTATGACGTCTACTGCACGAACCATGATTGGAACACGCTGGATAAGATCTTAGAGTTGGATGCTCCCAGCTACTATATGATGAACATTCTGGATTATCTGGTGGGCAATACCGACCGTCATTGGGAAAATTGGGGTCTGCTGGTAGATAACGAAACCAATCAGCCCATCCGTCTGCATGACCTGATGGACTTCAACCGGGCGTTTCAGCAGTACGACACGCCAGAAGGCGCAAACTGTCTGACCGTGGGAAAACGCCATCTGAGCCAAAAAGATGCTGCAGTGGAAGCGGTGCGGAACATCGGACTGAACCAAGTCCGTCAGGTGGAGCACACCGTATTCTCCGAGCATCCGGCATGGAAAGCAACGTTTGAAGAACGACTGTGTGTTTTACGGAACGCCATGTAAGTCAGAGCGAATATCAGAATAATTGAAACAGAATGATTCCATAACGAAAGCCCGTCTGCGCTGCCACATATCGTGGCTTGCAGACGAGCTTTTTCGTTTGGCCGGAAAAAAATTACCATACCTCACATGCGAAGCATAGATGGAAAATCGGAACCAAGGTTTTCCATCAGATGGCAAAAGCACTTCTGACTGATGGTCTTTTGTCCGCTTTCCCAGCAGCGGATGCTTGTCCGGCTGACCTTTGCGTGGCCGGCAAGCTGCTGACGGCTCCAGCCTTTTGCCTCCCGGTATCTGCGGAGGAAGGCTCTTCCGCCCCGGTGCAGAAACAGGGTGTAGTCGTCCAGAATATCCTCCACCGGGATGCCGTAAAGGGCGGCGAGCTTGTCCGCAAGTTCCGGCGTAAAGCTGCGGTGAAATATGCCGCTTTCCAGATCCCGATAGAGCCATTCCTCCATGCCAACCATGGCAGCAACCTCTTTTTGCAGCAGGTCAAGACCATAGCGGCACCAACGCAGACGGTCCCATGGGTTCGGGATGTCGGCGTAAGAGTGGTACATACGGTAGAACGCCTGCGCCTCTACGGTGGTGCGGGGGCCTGCCAAACTTACCTGTAAGATGTATAGAGGGGTTAGACCACAACCCTCACATGACACCCTCTGAAGCAGAAAAAAGGAACCGCTCTCTCGGCTCCCAAAAATCCATTTTGACGTAGATACGTCATTGCGTGAAAGAGGTGGATTCTCTTTTCCATCCCAAAGTGCGCTGGGGAGAGGATAGCAAATGAGCTGCGGATGCATTTTCGCAGGGAGCGCAGAAATGGTGTGGTCGTTTCCCTGCAGGAAACACTGGAAGCGGGAAAGGAGGACAGCGCACTGACCCTTTCCGATGTACTGCAGGACGGTTTCTGCATGGAGGATGCCTGTGAGCGGCAGGACGAGGCCCGGCGGCTGCGCAGGCTGATCGAGGGCCTGCCCGCCCGGGAGCGCAAGCTGATTCTGCTGCGGTACGGGCTGGCGGGTCAGCCGCCCCTGACCCAACTGGAAACGGCACAGCTGCTCCAGATCAGCAGAAGTTATGTCTCAAGGCTCGAGACCCACGCACTGAATCAGCTGCGCAAAGGTTGGCTTCAAGAATCACCGGGAGAATAAAGGGTGCCGCCTGCGGGCGGCGTACATATCCTCTTTTAGCAGCTTTGCGGAGCAATGTGCCTGTTACCCGTATATTTTCCCCACGATCTTTCCGCGTGCTGCGGCGGGCAGGAGCTTGCACAAAAGGCTCAGGAATTTATACTGTGCGCCGGCAACATAAACGACTGCCGGATTCTTTTTCTCCACAATACCGGCGATGTACCGTCCAATGCGTGCCGGGTCCATGCCGTTTTGCTCGTCATGCTCCATCTGACTGACGCTCCGGGAGATGCGCCCACCGTATTCATCATCGCCGAGAATACTTTTCTGACGTGCTTTTGTAAATCCGGTGCAGATGTCACCCAATTCTACGACGGTAACATGGATGCCGTAGGGCTTGACTTCGTTTGCCAGAGCGTAAGAGTAAGAAGAAACGGCGGCTTTGCTTGCAGAGTAGAAGGTCTGGAACGGAATGTGTGCTACGGCGGCAACGGAGCTGATGTTCACAATATGCCCCTTCCCTTGATGGCGCATGAAGGGGAGAACTGCTTTATTTACATTGACCGTTCCGAAGAAATTTACGTCAAACTGTGCTTTGGCTTGCTCCATGGACGTAAACTCCACCGCACCGGAAATGCCAAAACCTGCACAGTTGATCACTGCATCGATTTTGGCCTCCTTTTGGATGACCTGCTGCACAGCGGCGTTGACCGCATCTTCATCGGTCACATCGACGGATAGATGGGTGACGCCCTCCATAGGGATATTTCTGCGGCTGAACTCATAGACGATGCAGCCATTCTCTTTCAGAGCGGATGCCGTGCACCGTCCGATGCCGGAGCTTCCTCCGGTAACAATGACGACCTTGTTGGTTTCTCCTGCCATGACTTTCCTCCTGAAAATGTTGATCTGATTCGAGTATACCGCATCGCAAGACGACTGTCTATACTGATAGCCGGATTGTGGAAAAGTACAGGAATCAACTTGCGTAAATTTTTACGCAGATTGGCCTCTCTTTTTTCACAGCCAATGCCAATTAGCGCTTGAAATCGAAACGCTGCGCAAGTATACTATACTATATTAGTTATATTGTAAGCTAAATCTGCGGATCCGGGTGGAGGGTGCGCTTTCTACGAAAGAACGCAGCTTTGAGGTGGTGCGCACCGGCGGCAGGAGAAAAAAGACGACCTGCGTTGGATCGATCGGTTGGAAGAAATGGATGCGGCGCTGTAAGCGGACGAGGTGCAAGAAATGAACTTCTGGAAAAAGCTGTTTGCCGGCATGGGCTTTGTGTGCGGATTTCTCGTCTTTGAAGCCATGTCGCTGGCGTATCACAACTCCAGCCGCCGCCTCCGTCTGCGCTGAAAACGACAGCAAAGACCGCATCGGCATCCACGGCAGATAGGCTGAAGCCCCAATTGCTCCAGCCAATGTCAGAGTTTCTTAATTGTCCATCAGAAATACGTTGGTACGTTTTACACTGTGACGATTCAAAAAACAGAGGAGAGATATTTTACTATGATCTACAAAAAGCAATACGGTCAACCGTTTGATACCGAAAGTGTAGTGGGTCCTTTTTTGCCCATGATGGAAACGATACCCTATCTGACCAAGGAGCCGGATGGTTTCTCCTATGCCATGGAACCGCA
Organism: Faecalibacterium sp. IP-3-29; assembly: GCF_023347335.1. Lineage (NCBI taxonomy): Bacteria > Bacillati > Bacillota > Clostridia > Eubacteriales > Oscillospiraceae > Faecalibacterium > Faecalibacterium sp. IP-3-29. The sequence goes on from NZ_CP094471.1 coordinate 1,162,154, forward strand.
GGATATTCTGTATGGTCTCGGCGAAAACGTCCGTGGTATCAACAAGCGCGGGTGGGTGTACGAAAGCAAATGCTCCGATGACGGCAACCATACCGAGGGCAAATCCTCGCTGTACGGTGCTTATAATTTTATGATCGTGTCCGGCAAGGATACATTTGGCTTTTTTATCGACTACCCGGGCAAGGTCACCTTTGACTGCGGCTACACTGACCTGGATACCTTACGCATCACGGTGGCCGAGGAAAATTACGATCTCTACATCATTGAGGGCGAGAGCCTGACCGATATTGTGCACCAGTTCCGCCAGTTGGTGGGGCGCAGTTATATTCCGCCCAAATGGGCTTTTGGCAACGCCCAGAGCCGCTGGAGCTACATGAACGAGGACGAGGTCCGCGAGGTGGTGGCAAATTACCGTGCCAATCATATGCCGCTGGACGCTGTGGTTTTGGATATCGATTACATGGAGCGTTACAAGGACTTTACGGTGGATGCGCAGCGCTTCCCGCGTTTTGCAGACTTTGCCGCCGAGATGAAAGCGCAGGGCATCCATCTTGTCCCCATCATCGATGCAGCAGTCAAGGTCGAAGATGGATATGATGTGTACGAGGAAGGCGTGAAAAACGGCTACTTCTGCACGAATCAGGATGGCACCCCCTTTGTAGCCGGTGTGTGGCCGGGACGGGTACACTTCCCCGATATGCTCAACCCGGAAGCCCGTGCTTGGTTTGGCAGTCAATATAAAGTTCTGCTGGATCAGGGGATCGAGGGCTTCTGGAATGATATGAACGAGCCTGCTATCTTCTACGCAGAGGAAAGACTGAAAAAGACCTTTGCTCAAATTGAGAAATACAGCAAGCAAAACCTGGATATTTCCAGCTTTGGTGCTTTTACCGGCATGGTGGCAGAGCTTTCCAACAACGAAAACGATTATAAGCTGTTCTACCACAACACCAAACAGGGGCGTATGCGGCACGACAAGGTACATAATCTTTTTGGTTATAACATGACCCGTGCGGCAGGCGAGGCTTTCGAGCGGCTGGAGCCGGACAAGCGCATTTTGATATACTCCCGTTCTGCCTGCATCGGGATGCACCGGTATGGCGGCATCTGGACTGGCGACAACCATTCTTGGTGGAGCCACATTCTGCTTGCGCTGCACATGATGCCCTCCTTGAATATGTGCGGCTTCCTGTACGAAGGCCCCGACATTGGCGGCTTTGGCAGCAATACCACGGAGGATCTGGTGCTGCGCTGGTATGGCTTGGGCATCTTCTCCCCGCTGCTGCGGAACCACTCTGCCAACGGCACCCGTCGGCAGGAACCCTACCGCTTTAAGAACAAGGCCGCCTTTGCCGGGATTTTACAGCTGCGCTACCTGCTGCTGCCCTACATTTACAGCGAGTACATGAAGGCTGCTCTGCACGACGGCATGTACTGTATGCCGTTGGCGTTCGCCTTCCCGGAGGACGACTTTGCCCGCCGGGTGGAGGATGAGGTGATGATCGGTGAAAGCCTGTTGATCGCCCCGGTATATGAGCAAAATGCCCGAGGTCGGTATGTTTATCTGCCGGAGGAGATGCTGCAGGTGCGGGTAAAGTGCAGCGAAAGCAACCGCATCGAAACCAGCGTGCTGCCAGCAGGCCATCATTACATTCCGGTGGAGCTGGATGAAGTGGTGTTCTTTATGCGCAAGGGACACCTTCTGCCCCTTGCCAAGGACGGCAAAAAGATCCAGAGCGTTGCCGATGTGGATTTTGCAGACTTGCGCCTGCTTGCCTATGCTCCCGATGGTGCATCCTATGAATACTATACCGATGACGGCGAGACAAAGGATTATGATAAGCCGGAACATTTTGTGCATATCACGCTGGATGCGGATGGAAACGCAAAGAGCGATCGCGCTACGGTCAAAGTAGAAGGATAATCGTCAGTCATTACGCAGTTCCTACAGAGTGACAGCGTTTCAGCTTGAAATGCTGCCACTCTTTTTTGTTGTCTATATCACAGATAAAATAGCCGTTCTATCTTGAAAACAGCGTAAAGATTTATTATAATAAGATAAATAGTTGTGACTTTTGCAAAGGAGGGCTGAAGTATGGCAGCGCAGCGCACCTATCTGGCAATCGACCTGAAAAGCTTCTATGCCTCGGTGGAGTGCGTAGACCGTCATCTGGACCCCCTGACCACCAATCTGGTGGTGGCGGACGCCTCCCGCACCGAAAAGACCATCTGCCTTGCGGTGTCGCCCTCCCTGAAAGCCTACAGGATACCCGGCAGAGCACGGCTGTTTGAAGCCGTTCAGCGGGTGAAAGAGGTCAACGCTCAGCGGCTGCAAACTGCCATCCGGCAGAAAAAAGCAGTCCGGGGAGAGGACGGCAAGTACCACTTTGCCAGAACCTCTTTTGATGCCAACGCCCTGAACGCAGACCCTGCGCTGGGCTTGAGCTACATTGTTGCGCCGCCCCGGATGCAACGGTATCTGGACGTTTCCACCCAGATCTACAAGACCTACCTCAAATATGTGTCCCCGGCAGACATTTACCCCTACTCCATCGACGAGGTTTTCATTGATGTGACGGGCTATCTGCCCTATTACCAGATGAGCGCCCATGAGCTTGCCATGACCATGGTGCGGGAAGTGCTGTACAACACTGGAATCACCGCAACGGCAGGCATCGGCACCAACCTCTACCTTGCAAAGCTGGCCATGGACATTGTGGCAAAGCACATTCCGGCAGACAAAGATGGCGTCCGCATTGCAGAGCTGGACGAGCAGTCCTATCGGTATCTGCTGTGGAACCACAGACCGCTGACGGATTTTTGGATGACCGGTCCCGGCACGGTCAAGCGGCTGGAAGCTCACGGTATCTACACCATGGGGGACCTGGCACGGTTTTCTATCCACGGGGATGATCGTCTGTATGAGATTTTCGGCGTGGACGCGGAAATTCTCATCGACCACGCATGGGGTTATGAGCCCTGCGGCATGGCCGAGATCAAAAGCTACAAGCCCAGCACCAACAGCATCAGCGAGGGGCAGGTGCTGACCTGTCCCTACCCCAACGACAAGGCGAAGCTCATTGTCCGGGAGATGGCGGAGATGCTGATGTTCCGGCTCACCGAAAAGAAGCTGGTGACCGAATCCATCACCTTGGAGATAGGCTACGACCGGGAGAACGTGGACAAGGGCGGCTACCGTGGTCTGACCCAGACCGACCGCTACGGCAGAATCATCCCCAAAGCGGCCCACGGAACTGTCCGGTTCGATGCTCCCACCAATCTGGGCAGTACTCTCATCAACGAGAGCGCAAAGCTGTTTGAGCGCATCACTAACCCAGCGCTGACGGTGCGGCGCATTACCATCAACGCCAACAAGGTCACGCCGGACGAGGGCTTCTATCAGGTGGACTTTTTCACCGACACCAGGAAGCTGGAAAAGGAGAAAAAACTCCAGCAAGCCATGCTGGGCATCAAGAACAAGTACGGCAAAAACGCCGTGCTGAAGGCCAGCAGCTATGAGGAAGGTGCCACCATGCGACAGCGCAACGCGCAGATCGGCGGGCACAGCGCGGGAGGTTCGGCAGGAGGTTCGGATGGAAAACTACAAAAATAGCAAGATCGGACGGGAAACCGCCCAAAAGTACGGGGATATTCTGGAGATGGAACGCCCTCAGACCGAAGAATCTCTCCGCAAGCACCCCCGCATGACCTTGCAGAACCGTGCCAAGATATTCTCGCCCTTCTCTCCGCTACGAGGCTACGACGAGCAGCTTGCCGCAGAAAAACAGCGCACTGAGCGTGTGCCCAAGCGCATTCTGACCGAAGAAGAAATGTCGGCTCTGTCCGATCGGCTGATGCAGGTCACCAAGGGCATGACCATCACGGTGCGGTACTTCAAGGAGGATACCGCCCACCCGGAGGTTCCGGCGGTGGGCAACTACATCACGCTGACCGGAAAAGCAGACCGCATCGACCCGGTGTTCCGCACCCTTCAGGTGGGCGACACCGTAGTGCCCTTTGAGGATCTGGTGGAGGTCAGCGGGGAGGGCATCACAGACATCGATGCGTATCTGGGAATCGGAGAAGAATGACATTGCAAAGAAATTCTGAAAGAGAGCTTTATGGGATATCATCTTTGGTAAAATGACCTCAGAAGAAGCAAAACACACTTCAGACGGAGGAAAATACAATGGCAAACGGTGATTACGGCTATTTCGGCAAAGGCGACACGGGCTATGCCCAGTACATGACGGCCTTCAACCGCAACTTTGGTGGCTCGTCCGGCGGTGGCGGCGGAAATCACAACAATGGCGGCGGTGGTGGTGGAGACGGCAGCGGCTGCGGCTGCCTCATCGCCATTGCGGTGGTGGTCGTGCTGGTGCTTATTGCCATGGGAAGCTGAGGGCATCCCCACGGTGCAGAGCTGCTTGTGGTAAACGGCGGAAAAAACTAAAAAAGCACTTGACCCTGACGTTACGTCATAGCGTATACTGAGCTTGTCGCAAGGGAGGAAAACGAAATGATGACTGTCAAGGAAGTGAGCAATCTGACCGAGGTGAGCATTCGGACGCTGCAATATTACGATAAAATCGGTCTGCTGCATCCGGCGCATCGAACGCAGGCGGGATATCGCCTGTATGATGATGCTGCACTGGAACGATTGCAACAGATCTTGCTGTTCCGAGAACTGGAATTTTCACTGGAGGATATCCGAAAAATTCTGAAAAACCCGGAGTTTGACCGGGAAAAGGCGCTGGAACAGCAGATCACATTGCTGAACCTGAAAAAACAGCATCTGGAAAAGTTGATCGCTCTTGCGGAGAAGATTCGGACGACAGGAGGAAACGTTATGGACTTCAACGCATTTGACACACAGAAGATCAAGGAATACGCAGAACGTGCAAAGAAAGAGTGGGGCAAAACCACAGAGTATCAGGAATTTGAGGCAAAAAATGCCCGGCGGACGCAGAAGGAATCTGACAACATCAACGAGCAGTTGATGGGGCTCGTAGCGGCATTCGGAACGCTGCAAACCAGAGAACCGGCAGACCCCGCAGTACAGGCACAGGTGAAAAAGCTGCAGGACTTTATCACCGAGAATTACTATACCTGCACGAAGCCCATTTTGTATCAACTTGGACAGATGTACGGTGCTGGCGGCGAGTTTACAGAGAATATCAACGCTGTCGGGGGAGAGGGCGCGGCAGAATTTGCTCAGAAAGCCATTGAAATTTATTGCCGATAAGCCCAAAGTCGGTGGTAATATACGCCTACTGCAACCTGCATGGTCTGTGGATGACGAAGCTGTAAGAAATAAACGGGCTCCTGCCAGTGGTTAAACGCTTGCAGGAGCCTGTTTTGGCGTGTAGCCAGAGGATTGATGCAGCGTTGAAAATGTTCTGCTTGACCTTGTGCAGAGGATGAAGTATTATACTCGCAAGAAACCAACGTACGAGGATATTGTACCGTGGTGGATTGGCTGCAAAACCACGCCGACTACGATATGAGGGTCATCTTCTGCTGCTTTGATGCCCGGACGGCGCAGGCGTATCAGACAAAAATGAAAATGGAGTAAACATTGAAATACAGAGAGATCGCGGACGGCATTTTTCTTGACCGCCCCAACCGTTTTATTGCCCATGTGGACGTGAACGGTGCGGTGGAAACCGTCCATGTCAAAAACACCGGACGGTGAAAGGAACTGCTGCTGCCCGGTGCGGCGGTGCGTCTGGAAGTATCGGACAACCCGAAGCGCAAGACAAAATACGACCTTGTGGCGGTACACAAGCAGGAACTTGGTTGGGTCAATATAGACAGTCAGGCACCCAACAAGGTGGTAGGAGAATGGCTCTCAAAGCAGGAATTTGACCTTGTCAGGCCGGAATTTGCTTATGGCAGATCCCGCATTGATTTTTACATGGAAAAGGGCGAACAGAAATACCTGCTGGAGGTCAAAGGCTGCACATTGGAAGTGGGCGGCATCGGTTATTTCCCGGATGCGCCCACCGAACGGGGCGTGAAGCACTTGCACGAGCTAGCCCAGGCGCAGCGGGCAGGGTATCGGTGCATAGTGGCCTTTGTAATTCAGATGGAAGGCATCACCGAGGTGAGGCCGAATGTTGATACGCAGCCGGAGTTTGGCACAGCGCTGGCCGAAGCGAAAGCCGCAGGTGTGAGGGTGCTGTTCCTGCTCTGCCATGTCGGGCGGGACAGTCTGGAAATCGTGGAGCAGCGGGAAATGTGAAAAACCACATGAGGGAGGAACCACCATGCCTTTTTTGATGATCCGCAACGACACCACCAAGGTAACAGCGGATGCCATCGTCAATCCGGCGAACCGGAACCTTTTGCAGGGCGGCGGCACCAGCCGTGCTATCTATCAGGCAGCAGGGGAGCAGGAGCTGACCGCCGCCTGTGAAGCCATCGGGCACTGCGAGCCGGGCAGGGCAGTGTGTACCCCGGCATTCGGGCAGCCCGCAGTCTGGAACACCTGATGGACAACCTGGGCGAGAGCTTCACCACCCGGCTGCTGCGGCTCATTGATGAGCGGGGGCTGAAGGATTCCACCGTGTACAAGCAGTCCAACATCTCCCGGCAGCACTTCTCCAAAATTCAGTGCAACCGGGACTACAACCCCAAAAAGAAGACCGTGCTTGCCTTTGCCGTGGGGCTGCATCTGTCGGAGGATGAGACCATCGACCTGCTTAAAAGCGCAGGCTATGCCTTCTCCGATGGCTCCAAGCGGGATTGGATCGTGCGGTACTGTCTGGAACAAAAAATTTATAACATCAATCAGGTCAACACCCTTTTGTTCCAATGGAATCAGGAACAGCTGGGTGCGTGATTTGTCGCCTGCCCGTTGACCTTTTGCCTTTCGGTTTGTGGTATCCTCTTGTCAGAAAGACGAAACACCACAGATACGGAGGGTATTTTATGTTAGGAGCAATTTTGGGCGATATGGTCGGCAGTCCGTTTGAATTCGACCACAACAATTACAAGCACAAGGACTTTCCCCTGCTGAGCGAAAGATCGCACTTCACGGATGATACCGTTATGACCCTTGCAGTGGCACGGGGCTTGATGGCGGGGCAGGGAGATGCACAGAAAACCTTTGACGAAGTGCGGTACGAAATGCGGCGTTTGGGCAATGTGTATCCAGATGCCGGTTACGGCGGGATGTTCCGTCGGTGGCTGTGTGCGGAGCATCCGCAGCCCTACGGCAGCTTTGGCAATGGCTCTGCCATGCGGGTGGCTGCGGCAGGCTGGCTGTTTGACACGCTGAACAAAACGCTGGAGATGGCCAAGGCGACCGCCGAGGTTACCCACAACCACCCGGAGGGCATCAAGGGCGCACAGGCCACGGCTGCGGCCATTTTTCTGGCACGCACCGGCCGCAGCAAGCCGGAAATCAAACAATATGTGGAGCAGACCTTCGGCTATGACCTGAGCCGCACCTGCGATGAAATTCGCCCGTACTATTGCCATGTGGAGACCTGTCAACAGACCGTGCCGGAGGCCATCATTGCCTTTCTGGAAAGCAATAGCTTTGAAGATGCGCTCCGCAATGCAGTCTCTCTGGGCGGCGACAGCGACACCCTTGCCTGCATCACCGGCGGCATTGCCGAAGCCTTTTACGGGATGCCACAGGAACTGCGGGCAGGGACCTTGAAGCGTCTGCCGGAGGAGATGCGGGCAGCGTATGAGCTGTTCCGGCAGAACCTTGAGCGCAGGATGTGACACCGTCGGTGCTGCACAAACCCAAGCTGTATTTAAAAAACTGAAGATCGTACCGGAAGAACAGCAAAACACCCGCCTGCGTATTGTGTGCAAAGCACAGTACATGGGCGGGTGTGGTTTTGTTGTGGTTCGTTCGCACTGTCAGAACAGGTCGAAACATAATTTTTGTGGAGTTCCGTCCAGCAGATACCGGATATAGAGACGGTCGTTTTCCGCTTCTGCCTGCACCTGCGTGGCGTGCTCAAAGAGGGTGCGCAGACGGCGGTATTCTGCCCGCTGCGCTTCTGTATAGCGGGACGGCATATCCGAGGTAAGGAACACATTGCCAAGCAGGGCATTGACCGTGGCAAGGGTGCGTTTTTGCTCTGCCGTCAACTTGCAGTTTTCCTCCCGGAGGAAGAACACATCCGGGTCGCTGCCATAGGCACGGCCATTGAGCTGCCGCCGGAATAGCGTGTTGTTGATGGCCTGCTTTGTGGACACCCGCTCCCGGTGGAACAGGCGCATATACCACACATCGTCCCAGTCCAGCCCTACGTCACAGCTGACACGGCAGTAATCCACCAGCCCGAAAGCCGGCATCACCGGTACGCCGCAGCCGAGAATCTGCTTTTGCCCGCACCATGTGCGCAGCAGCTCCATAGCACGGTACATCCGGGCTGCCCGGCTCTCGCGGGCGTTGCCAAAGGGGGCAGCGCCGTACAGAAAATCCAGCTTGACAAGGTCGAAGCCCCAGTCGTTCAGCACCAGGTCAAACACCCGGCGCAGATAGTCCAGCACGGCCGGGTTGTCGAGATTCAGCGCATAAAAGCTGCTCCAGTTGCAGCCGCAGCACCACGGTTTGCCGTCCACTTTCAGCAGCCAGTCCGGGTGCTGCCGGAAAAGGGCAGAGTTCTTTTCGCACACAAAGGGTGCAAGCCATAGCCCGGCCTGAAAGCCAGTGGCATGAATTTCCTCCACCATGCCTTTCAGCCCGTGGGGGAATTTCTGTGCATCTGTTTCCAGCCAGTCGCCCACCTTCGGCTCCCAGCCATCATCGATCTGGAACAGGTCTCCCGGGCAAAGCAGGCTGCGACATCCGGTCAGATCCTCCCGAATGGTATCCTCGGTGATGTCCTGATAGCGGTTGTACCAACTGGAATAGCCTGCCAGCTTCTTTTCAGTCCGGGGCTTGACGCCCATAGCCTGAAACCAGCCGTCGAACACCTCGGTCTCGCAGCCCTCGGCAAAAAACAGGTCAAGGAGTGGGAAACTGCCACCGGGATGCTCCACCCCGGCGCAGTCACGCTCCAGCGTCAGCAGGGCTCTGCCGCTGTCGTAGCGGAGGATGGTGTAGCCCGGCTTCTCGTCCAGCGATGCCACCAGCCGGAACTGTGTGCCCTTGCGGAAATAGCAGTAGGAAAAGCCGTGGCTCTGCCCCTTTTGATGCCCGTAAGGTACAAAGTGATAATCGCCGTAGCGGTCAAAGGCGTATTTTTTGCGCAGAAAGCCGGGGATGTGGTCGGTGCCACGCAACTTGCCGTTCCGGTCAAGCTCCGGGCTGTAGGTCCATGTCTGGTAGCCGTTCATGAACAGACGCTCGTCTGCTTCCATCGTCCACGGCATCTCGGCACGCACCGCCTTCAGCGTCCCGGCGGGCAGGTCTGCCGTCAGATGCAGCGCACCGCCATTCTCCGTGACCGTGCAGTTGCCTGTCTGTACGCCGCCGGAAGTTTCTGCGTACCAGTGCAGCATTTCAGTCATGGTGCGTTTCCTCCCCGTGGAGCTGTGCGCTGATCTCGGCAGCGCGGGCATCGGTCAGAACAAACTTGCGGCGGAACAGCACCAGCGCACCAGCCAGCACCAGCATGGGCAGAACGGTCATCATCAGGCGCAGACCCAGCAGGGTTCCGGCACTTTGTACTGCCACCGGGCCAGTCTCCTCCGTGTTGCCCACAAGACCGATGAGGTCCAGCCCGATGCCGGTCAGGAATACCGCCACACCGGAGGCAGCCTTGACCACAAAGGTCTGCATGGAAAAGATAACGCTCTCCTCCCGGCGTCCGGTCTTGAGCTGACCGTAATCCACGCTGTTGGAAAGGAACAGGGTGGTCAGCACGGTCAGCATTCCGTTGCAGGCAAACACCACCACGCCCGGAATGCACAGCAGGGCAAGGCTATGGGAAAGGCCGGTCAGGCAGAACACCAGCAGCGTGCCGTAGCCGCACAGTGCCAGCACAAGGCTGAGCTGGAACACCTGCGTGCTGCTGAGTTTTTTGCGCAGTAAGGGGTAAAGCACCATCATGCCAAGGATCTGTGCCGCACCGCCCACGGTGGAAAACAGGGTGTAGGTGGCTTTCCAGCCTGCACCGCCAAGGTCGTATTTGAAGAAATAGATGATGAAGTTGGAGGTAAGGTACAGCGCTGAGTTGATCAGCACGATGCTGCCTACCACTACCATAGCCTGATCGTTGCGGAACAGGGCGGAGAACATCTCCTTTACGGTGGCGGTCTTCATCTCACTGGGGGTGGTTTCTTTCATGGAAATGCAGCACACCAGCTCTGTCACTGCAAAAATTGCCGCTACGATCAATGCCACCCAGCGGAAGCCAGCGCGCTCGCTGTCGCCGCCAAGGGCTCCCACCAGCAGCATGGTGAACATAGCGATGAGGGCAGAGCCAACGCCTGCACAGGTGCGCCCCACCATGGAAAGGTTCTCCCGGTCTTTTGGGGTGCGGGTCACGGCCGGGATCATGGACCAGTAGGGGATATCCATCATGGTATAGGTGATGCCCCACAGGATGTACACCACGCTGAAATAGATCATCAACGCCGCTTCGTCCAGCACCGGGGCGGCAAACAGAGCGTAGAGCACCAGCGCATTGAGCAGCGTGCCAGAAAAGATCCACGGACGGAAACGTCCCCAGCGGGTGCGGGTCTTTGCCACCAGAACCCCCATAAAGGGGTCGTTGAAGGCATCAAAGAACCGGGCAGCCATGAGCACGACGCCCACAAAGCTGGCCGAAAGCCCCAGCACATCCTGATAATAATACATGACGTAAGAAGCCGACAGAGCATATACCATATCCTTGCCCACGGCACCAATACCAAATGCGGTTTTCTGTTTCAGGGTCAGTTCCATACAGCGTCCTCCTTTTCAATGGTAAACCGCAGCACAACGGGCTGGGTCTGCGGTGCAGAAACGGTCAGCAGGGCTTCTCCGGCAGTGCCCACGGTGCGCAGATAGGTTCCGGTCATGCCGCCCTCGGCCACCGCCGTCTGCGGGCCCACAAGGGCGGCGCTGCCCTCCACCGCAAACTGCACCGGGAACTGTGCGTAGGGGGCTGGGGTGCCATTCTCGTCCAGAATGCGTACCCGGACAGCCGCCATATCGTAAGTGTCTTTTTCCCGAAGAGCCGTCCGGCTGACCTTGACTTCCAAGTGCAGCTTTGCGCTGGGGCAAAGGGTCACGCTGCGCACCACGTTGCCGTTCTGCACGGCATCGAACCGCCAGCGGGTGGCTTCGCCGCCCCAGTTGCTCACATATTTGCCGTAGAGCGCCACGCCATCTTCAAAGCTCATTTTGTAGTGCAGCATACACCAGCCGAATTTGACCTTGTAGGCCAGCGGCAGTCCCGGCAGCCCATATTTCCCGGCAGCCAGCAGGCAGTCCCGCACAGCAGCTGCCTTGGCGGGGGAAAAGTGCTCCTGCGTTTCCAGCAGCTCGCCAATGGGATCGTCCATCACAAAGGGAGGGTGGGGCAGCGCCGTCCACTCGCTTTGGCGCAGGGCGGTGACGAACACATCGTTTTTGTAGAGCTTGACCTGCTGGGCATTGCTGAAAACGTAGGCCGTGCCCAGTTGCCCGGCAGGGTTATCGCCGATGTCCATGGAAGAGCTGACCGCCAGCACCGGGTCAGTATCACCCTGACTGGCATAGACCGCTGCCGCCAATTTGGGGTTGCGGAAGCTGTCCAGCACCCCGTGGTAGCAGATGCGATCCCCGGAGCCAAAGTCCTTGTGGGTCTGGTAGTCGAACATACACCAGCCAAAGCACCCGGCGTGCTCTCCGCTGGCATAGGCGGAGTTCTGCACCCGGACGTGCCGCAAGGCGTGCTCCTGTCGATGAGGGCCATCGTCAAAGGGCTTGGTGGGGTACATGTGACCGTTGCACTCCGAGATGAGCAGCGCCTTGCCCATATCCGGGGTCACGTCCTTTTTGGGCTTTGCGCCGGGCGTTACGCCGTTGTGGGAAAAATCGTTGTAGGCGTAGACATCCTCCAGCAGATGGCTCTTTTCCAGATATCGCACACCGGAGGTGGCGCGGCTGGGGTCCAGCTGATGGGCAATTTGATTGGTGCGGGTGTAGAAGGCATCGTCGTCCACGCTCTCGTTGATGCGCACGCCCCACAGGATGATGCTGGGATGATTGCGGTTCTGCAAGATCATCTCTTGTAACATTGCACAGGCAGCGTCTTTCCATGCAGCATCTCCGATGTGCTGCCAGCCCGGCAGCTCGGTGAACACCAACAGACCCCGCCGGTCGCACTCGTCCAGAAAATATGGGCTTTGGGGGTAGTGGCTGGTGCGCACGGCGGTGCAGTGCAGTTCCTCCTGCAAAATGCGGGCATCCTCCCGCTGCAGGCTTTCCGGTGCGGCGTAGCCGATGTAAGGGTAGCTCTGGTGTCGGTTCAGACCCCGCAGGAAGGTCTTTTTTCCGTTGAGGTAAAAGCCATCCGCCCGGAACTCTGCGGTGCGGAAGCCAAAGACCACCTGTTTGCGATCGATGGGTTGTCCGGCTGCGTTCAAAAGCTCTGCCACGGCATGATGCAAAACCGGGTGCTCGGTATCCCACGGCTGTGCGTCCGGGACGGAAAACTGCATCTTCCCGGTTTCTGCCGCCTGTGCGGTCTGCTCTGCCAGCAGAGTGCCGTCTGCGGTCTCCAGTCGGATGCGGACCGCCACGGTTGCGGGTGTGAGCTCTGCCGTCCACTGCACCACGGCATCATGTAGGGTGGGCGTGTAGACGAACAAATCGGTCAGGCGGCTCTCTGCCGTAGCTTCCAGCCAGACCTCCCGGTACAGCCCGCCGTAGGTCAGGTAGTCGATGACAAAGCCAAAGGGTGGAATGGCCGGGTCTTCACGGGTATCCAATTGCACGGTCAGCAGGTTTTCACCCTCCCGGTCCACAAGGTCTGTGATCTCCACCGCAAAGCCGGTATAGCCGCCCCGGTGCTGCCCGGCAACCCTGCCGTTGACCCGCACCACCGCCTGATGGGCAGCTCCGTCAAAGCGGAGGAACAGCCGGGGCGCAGCCTGCACCGGCGGCACCCGGAACCGTTTGCGGTAGCCGCAGACCATCTCGTAATCGGCGGGGGTGGCATAGTGCAGCGGCACCTCCCGGCAGGTATGGGGCAAGCGGACGGTTTGTTGTTTTGGCACCGGCAGCCCCTTGCCAAAGGCTTCGGTCCAGTGGTGGGTAAACTCCCAATCATCGCAAAAGCTGTGTTTCATCGCGGCAGCACTCCTTCCAGTAGAATCGAGATCATTTCCTCCAGTACGGCCACATAATGCACCCCGCTTTCTGCCAGACTGCGGTCTGCCAGAAAGCTCTCGATGGATGCGGTGATCATCTGCCGCAGCACCGGCAGGGACACCGGACGCATAACCCCCTCTGCCACAGCCTGTTCCAGCAGCGCCATGGTGGGTTCCCACCCGTTTTCCAATTGACTGCGCACCCGCGCCGCCACCACCGGGTATTTCTCGTCCAGCTCCTTCATCTGCCGCAGGTCCAGCGCGGCGTATTCTGTCGGCATGGCAATGATGACCGCCTGCAGCTTCTCCTGCAAAGTACCGCTGCCCGCCAGAATTTTCTGCTTGCAGTGGTGGATCTCCGCAAAGGCGTGGTCTACCATGTCCAGCAGAAGCGCCTCCTTGGAGGGGTAAACGGTGTAGATGGTCTTTTTGCTGATGTGTAGCGGCTCTGCCACCTGCTGCATGGTGAAATGCAGCCCCTGTTGACGGAATAACTGCATCGCCTGTGTGCGCACCAGCGCATCGAGCTTTTCCTGCATGAGCGTCCTCCTTGTGGAAACTGTGTTTGCTTTTCTGGTTTCCATTCTAGTGCGGAAACCGAGCTAAATCAAGCGGTTTCCGCATTTTCTGCGTTCTGCCAAGAAAGTGCAGACATTTTGCAGCAGAATGACAAAAAGAACCCCGGCGTGCCTTGAAAGCTGCCGGGGTCTTTTGCGTGCAGGTGCTTTTCCGCAGCGGTAAGCCTCGTCAAAACTCCGGGTGCCATTCGTCCCGGATGCCAATGTCGGCACAGACGATTTTTCCGCACAGCGGCGCAGAAGATTCTGCGATATGCAAAGGCTTATAGCTGTCGAAGGTTACGGTCAAATCTGCATGGGCAGCACCCTCGGCAACCTCCCCGGTATCCGTGTTGATGCCGCTGGGCAGGTCTACGGCAAGCACAAAGGCACCGCTCTTGTGCAGACGGCGTATCAGCCCGCAGGCAGCAAGACCGGAAGGCCGAAGTGCACCATGGAACCCGGTGCCATAGAGAGCATCCACAGCAGCATCAAAGTGCTGGGTTTCCAGTACAGAGCAGTCAGTGCAGATGTGCACCGGCAGGGAGTGCAGACGCTCAAAATTGAGGATGGCATCCGCAGTTTTCGGCTCGCCCTCGGCCAGAAGAACGGTCACATTCCAACCGTCTTTTGCGGCGGTGCGGGCAATCACGAACCCATCGCCGCCGTTGTTGCCCTTTCCGCAGACCACCAGCAGCCTGCCGGAATGTGGGAACTGCTTTTGCAGTTCAGCGTAAGCCGCCAGTCCGGCATTTTCCATCATTTGCAGGTAGGGCAGACCGTGGGCATCCCCGGCACGTTCAATTTCCTTCATCTGCGCAGCCGTCACAATGCGATGTTGCATGTTGGCACCTTCTTTCTATCTCTATTATAATGGATGAGAATGTTTGGAACAAGATGAAAGATACCGGTGCATAGAATCGGTCCCCGGAGAGTTGGAACAAGCCCTCCGGGGGCATTTTTGCTTTTCACTATCTTTTCCGCAGGGGAAAACCATGGTATACTGGATGCAACGAATCCAAAGTAATAAACCGGGAGGTACCGTTATGAAGTGGGGAATCTTAGCCACCGGCACCATTGCCAAAAAGTTTGCGTCTACGGTGGAACAGATGGGCGCAGAGGGGGAGCAGCTTGTTGCCGTGGGCTCACGGCATCTGGAAAGCGCACAGGCGTTTGCACAGCAGTACGGCATCCCCCGCTGCTATGACTCCTACGAAGGCCTTGCCGCGGATCCGGAGGTGGAGGCCATCTATATCGCCCCCCCCAACACCCTGCACTACGAAAACTGCAAGCTCTGCTTGGAGCAGGGCAAGCACGTTTTGTGCGAAAAACCCTTTACCATCACCCCGGAACAGGCGCAGGAGCTGTACCGTCTGGCGGAGGAAAAGCACCTCTTTCTCATGGAGGCATTCTGGATCTGGCTGCTGCCGCTGTATGACCGCCTGCGCGAGATCCTTGCGGCGGGCACCATCGGGGAACTGAAGCAGATCACCTGTCAGTACGGCTTTGTTGCCTCCGGTGCCCGGAAGGACCGCAAGTTTGATTCCGGTCTGGGCGGCGGTGCGCTGCTGGATATCGGCATCTACAATCTGGGCTTTCTGCGCATCCTTACCGGACAGGACCCGGAGAAGGTGGAAACCAAAGAGGTGCACATCAACGAGTACGGCACCGACGATTACAGCCGCCTTGTGCTGACCTACCCCGGCGGCTGCATGGCAGAGTCTGTCCAGACCATCGGGCAGGAACTGGAGCGCAACGCCCGCATCGTTGGCACAAAGGGCAGCATCTTTCTGCCGGATTTCCAGCACGCCGAGACCATGACGCTGGAAGTGGAGGGCAAAGAGCCGGAGGTCATCCGCTGCCCAGTGGACATCAACGGCTTTGAGTACGAGATCCGGGAAGCAAGCCGCTGCGTCAAGCTGGGGCGTACCGACAGCGACCGCTACACCCCGCAGGACAGCCTTGCCCTGACCCGCCTGATGTACGACACCCGCATGAGCTGGGGCATGAAGTTTGCGGGGGAGGCGTAAGCGCACACCTTGCCGCAAAGGGCTTTTTTGGCGTGCGGAGACTATGGCATACGGAGAGCGACAACTCGGAATTTATAAGGAACTGATAATATGAAAGGATTTGAGCGAAAAAATCAATTATTTTCCCTTTGCGGATTGAATTGTGGGTTATGCCCTATGTTTTTAGGAAAGCACTGTGGCGGTTGCGGGAATGGTAATCAATCGTGCGGAATTGCTAAGTGTAGCCTTGAACATGGTAAAATTGAATATTGTTATGAATGTGAAAGTTATCCATGTGAAAAATATCGGTATATTGATAAATATGATTCTTTTATAACTCATAAACGCCAAAAAGCAGACTTGAAAATGATACAGGACATTGGTGTTGAACAGTATAATCTTCAACAACGGGAAAAAATGCAAATTCTTTCTCATTTACTTGCTAACTATAATGACGGTCGCAGAAAAAATTTCTTCTGTGTAGCAGTCAATTTATTAGAGCTTTCAGAATTACAAGAAGCTATGAAACAAATACAACAAAATGATGAATTGTCTGTCTTGTCCGTCAAAGAACAATGTTCATATATAGTTGATATACTTCAAAAAATTGCTGATAGAAGAAATATAGAGCTAAAACTTGTTAAAAAGTAGTTTGTAAATTTCAGTTTGCCGGGCAGACAGGCATCTGAATAACACAAAACGAAGGAGCAGCCATGGTACTTTATTTTACGGGAACCGGCAACAGCCGGTATCTGGCGCGGCGCATTGCCGAAGGGTTGGAGATGCCGCTTTACGACCTGAACGCCTGCATCAAGGCAGGGAATGCTGCCCCGGTGCAGACTGGCCGAGATGTGGTGCTGGTCACGCCTACCTACGCATGGCGTATCCCCCGGGTGGTGTCGGAGTGGCTGGACAAGACCGCGCTGACCGGGGCAGAGCGCATCTGGTTTGTGATGGACTGCGGCAGCGAGATCGGCAATGCAGCAGGCTATAACCGGCAGCTTGCGGTGCAAAAGCAGCTGCAGTACATGGGTACAGCTCAGATCATCATGCCGGAAAACTACATTGCCATGTTCAATGCGCCCCAAAAAGAGCAGGCAAAGAGCATCGTGGAGCAGGCAAAGCCTGAACTTCAGAAGGTGCTGACCCAGCTCAAAGCCGGGCAGGAATTTCCCCCGCCGAGAGACAACCTCTACGACCGCCTTATGAGCGGCCCGGTGAACCCGGTGTTCTATCGGTTTTTTGTAAAAGCAGAGGCCTTCCGGGCAACGGATGCCTGCATCGGCTGCGGTAAGTGCGTGGAGCTGTGCCCCCTGAACAACATCCATCTGGAAAACGGCAAACCGGTCTGGGGCAAAAACTGCACCCACTGCATGGCGTGCATCTGCTATTGCCCCAAAGAGGCCATCGAGTACGGCAAAAAGAGCAGGGGAAAGCCACGGTATCACTTTGAAGCGCTGGAAAGGAAGCAGCAGGACGTGTGAAGGAGAGCGGAAATTAGATGAAGTTTTTATACTTGCATGGGTTGGGACAAAAACCAGACAGTTGGGGCAGAGTAATAAAAGAAACGAAGGTCTCGGACAGCAGCGTCTGCTTGAGTTTGGCAGAGATGCTGGAGGACAAAGCGGCCACTTATGGGGAACTGTATGCTGCATTTTCAGGAGAGTGTGATAAGGAACATGATGAAATCGTCTTGTGCGGGCTTTCCTTGGGTGCTGTTCTGGCACTTAATTATGCGATAGACCATCCGAATAAAGTAAAGGCACTGGTGCTAATTGCAGCACAATATAAAATGCCTGAAAAGCTATTGAAGTTCCAGAATATGTTGTTTCGCTTTATGCCGAATACAATGTTCAAGCAATTTGGCCTCAAAAAAGCTGATGTGATCAGTTTGTGCGGTACGATGACGGAATTGGATTTCAGGGATTCATTATGTAAGGTGTCCTGTCCGGCATTGATCGTTTGTGGGGAAAAGGACAACGCAAACAAAAAAGCCTCAAAGGAACTTGCCAGTTATTTGAGCGATTCCCACTTCCATGAACTTCTGAAAGCAGGTCATGAAGCAAACATAGAATCTCCGGAGGAATTGGCAACAGTGTTACAGGAATTTTATGATAATGTTGAATAAACTACGATTCATCAAAGAAAGAGGACTGTAAAATGAACATCGAAGAACGGGCGGCACAGGCTGCCGCATGGAAAGCTACTGGACAGTGCAACTGTGCACAGGCGGTGCTGAAGGCATTTGAGGACAAGCTGCCGGTGGATGCCGACACCCTGATGAAGCTGGGCGCAGGCTATGCCGCCGGCATGGGCTGCATGGAGAGCACCTGCGGCGCACTGATCGGCGCTGTGATGGTGGCGGGCATCGTCACCGACGGCAAGGGCACACCCCGCATTTCCAAGGAGCTGCTGCAAAACTTTCAGGAAAAGTGCGGTGCTACCATCTGCAAGGATCTGAAGGGGATAGAGAACGGCGCACCGCTGTGCCCGTGCCCGGAGTGCGTCCGCAACGCTGTTCTGGCACTGGGCGAGGTGCTGGGAGAGTAAGATGAAGAAGATCCTGTTTGTTTGCCACGGCAGGATTTACCGGGCATGATGAAAAGTCTCATATCGTCTCATAAGCCCCGTTTTTAAGCGTTTTTTGTGCTTCAGTCTCAAATTTACCAAAGATTTACCAATATTTCTGGAGAGCCAGACTTGCAAAAAAATGAGCCAGAATGAGGAGATTAAAACATGAGCGAATTGAAACCAAGCATAACGGAAAATGGAATTGATTATATCCTTGTTGGAGATTACTACATCCTAGACCTGAAACTGCCGGAAGAACACCGCCCCATTGGAAAGTATGGACGGCTGCACCGGGAATATTTAAGGAAAATCCATCCAGCCCGATTGAACACATTGACCTTGACTGGGGAGTTATGGACATATCTT
Organism: Faecalibacterium sp. IP-3-29; assembly: GCF_023347335.1. Lineage (NCBI taxonomy): Bacteria > Bacillati > Bacillota > Clostridia > Eubacteriales > Oscillospiraceae > Faecalibacterium > Faecalibacterium sp. IP-3-29. The sequence goes on from NZ_CP094471.1 coordinate 1,180,908, forward strand.
TCAGACCTGAACGAACAGGCACAGGAACGGTTAGATACCATCATGGAGCAGATGAAAATTGCCGAGGGCGTAACCGAGGAATTAAAGTGTACCCGTCAAATGGAATGGGTGCGGCGGTGCAATAATATCCACAATCGGGCAGAAGAAATTGTTTTACATGAGATAATTTATTCATAATAGTATGGTGTCAGGATTATGACAAATCAGAGGTTAAAAGGTGCGTTATGTTAAAAAGCATAGGGTTATATTTTAGAAAAATAGATTTTCTGAATTTTGCAGTTGGAGCTATAATGCCAATCATTGTATTGTTTATAGTTTATTCATCAGTCAAATCAAATATAATTCTTCAAGACACTGATTTTTTATCACTGTTGATGAATCATAAAGGGAAATTCATATTTTACTTTTTCGTGTCCTTTATTGAAGAAGTTATTTTTAGAGGAATTATTTTTGGGCTGTTGCTGCAAAAATGTAAAAATAAGTATTTGAGTTGCGTAATAGCTGCACTTATTTTTACACTACCACATATTTTTAATACCGATAATATTTCTGTTCTGGTAATGTTTATTTTTCCTTTTCTATATGGAATATTTGCCAATGAAATGTTTTACACTACAAAGAGTATTTGGATGCCCACAGGATTTCATTGGTTATGGAATTATACAATAACAAGTTTGTTTCTTGTTACAGGAACACAAAGTTTCATATATGTACATATCATAGTAGCAATGATTATAATGATACCGTTGTTTTACATTGTTATTGGGAAAACACGCCTAAGTGGCGATTGATAGCTTACAGTTTATCGCTTTATACAATATCAACTGAATAACCACAGCACGAACCGCTGCTACATGGAAGCCAACAAACCATGCAACAGCGGTCTGGGGTGTACTCTCACTGTCCTTTTTATGGGCTTCTCGAATATCCCGGATAATGAGGCTGAGGTCATCCAGAACCATGTGGCTGAAATATTCATCATCACTGATATGGGCGGCTTGCAACACTTTCAAATGGGGGTCGTCTTCGCCGGGGCGATACCGTTCAATGATTTCATGCCTGCCAGCATCGCCAAAACGCTGTCGGTTCTGCAGGGCGAAAAGCCGGTGCTCATCGTCACCGAGGGCACGGCAAAGCTGGACAACCACAAGTACAAGAGCCTGTTCCACATCAAGGCCAAAATGATCCCCTACGATGAGGTGGAGGCCTATGTGGGTCATGCACCCGACGGTGTGTGCCCCTTTGGAGTGAACGAGGGCGTGGCGGTCTATCTGGATGAGAGCCTGCGCAAGTTTGATACCGTCTACCCGGCAGCGGGCAATGGTCACACCGCCGTCAAGTTGACCTTGCAGGAGCTGGAAGCAGCCGCCGGAGCCGAGGGCTGGGTGGATGTCTGCAAAGAACCGGAAGGCGAATAAAAAGGGTCCATCCCGCAGTTGGATGGACCCTTTTGTGTTATATTTTACAATAAATCAGGCAGTTTTCCGTGTATTCACAGCGCCACATTGACCGGCAGGACATACACGCCGTCGGCGGCGTAGAAGGTGATCTGAGTAATCGTCTTGCCGATGATGGATGCAAAGTAAGGATCATCGGCATTGAAGCCCAGCTTGGTACCATGCCAGATGTTGGTCACATGATGCAGGCCGTACTCACTGCCATCGGCGGTGGTCAGAACTACGCCGTAGACCTTGTTGGCCTTGTAGTCCAGATCAAAACCGGAGATCTTCATTTCGTAGGTGGTGTGGTGACCGTTGGTATTCAGCTCCACAGTGGCGCCCTCTACGGTGGTCTCGGTGGCGTTGACCTTGCCAAACTCCCACTTGCCGCTCAGCAGGTTATACCATGCGGTGATGTAGTAGGCAGGGGTCTCACTGAGCTTGTAGTAAGCGTAGCTCTCGTTCTCAAACAGGGCATCTGCGCCGGTGTAGGTGGTGGTGGATTCCTTGCCCTTCAGGGTAACGGTAATGTCGTAGCTGTCGGCATCGGTGACCTGCTTTGCGTTCTCCAGCGCCCACGGGGTCAGTACCTTGACCGGGAAGGAAACACCGGTGATGTCGGTGCCGTCGGCGTTGACATGGTAGGAACCGGCGGCAAGCTTGCCTGAACGGGTCTTGTTCTTGGTGGCGCTGGTCACAGCGTCGATCTCAGATGCGTTGTCCACACCGGCAGCCTTGTAGAAGTCGGCGTAGGGGATGTTCATCTGGACATAGCTGGAGGTCAGGCAGTTTTCCTGTTCCACCTCTTCCGCAGCGAAGGCCGGGACTGCCACAGCGCATACCAGCATAGCGGCCGCAAGTGCACCTGCAAATACTTTTTTCAATCTCATGGTAACACACCTCTATCTCAGTTTTGAAAAAACAGTTAGCTTTACCTAACAATTGATGCAAAAAATGCAGAGGCAAAGCGCCTCAGATGGTTAGGCAAAACAAATTCATGAAGTAAAAATAGCACTCCCACCGGGCGTTGTCAAGTAGAAACCGGCAAGTTTGCAGAGGTGAATTTTTCGATGCAGGAAACGATCTGCATCCTCTATACCGCAAAGCCCTTGACCTTTTTGCCGGAGCGCAGTATACTGCTTGTGCAGTTAGTTATATTTAACCGTAAGGAGGTACTACATGATACAAGATGCATTCTGGGGGATATTGATCCCCTTTCTGGGCACAAGTCTTGGGGCGGGCTGTGTGTTCTTTTTGAAAAACTCTCTGCGTGACGGCATCCAGCGCGCCCTCACCGGCTTTGCCGCCGGAGTGATGGTGGCGGCATCGGTATGGAGCTTGCTGATCCCGGCCATGGAGCAGGCCGCGGATCTGGGCGGACTGGCGTTTTTCCCGGCAGTGGTGGGTTTCTGGCTGGGTATCTTGTTTTTGCTGCTGCTGGACCATCTCATCCCGCATCTGCACCAGAACAGTTTGCAGGCCGAAGGGCCAAAAAGCCAGCTCCAGCGCACCACCATGATGGTTCTGGCGGTGACGCTGCACAACATCCCGGAGGGTATGGCAGTGGGCGTGGTCTACGCCGGGTATCTTGCCGGAACTGCTCAGATCACCGCCGCCGGGGCGCTGGCACTTTCCCTTGGCATAGCCATCCAGAACTTCCCGGAGGGGGCCATCATCTCCATGCCCCTGCGGGCGGAAGGAATGAAAAAAGGCCGGGCGTTCTGGGGCGGCGTGCTGTCCGGCCTCGTAGAGCCCATCGGGGCAGTGCTGACGATTCTGGCGGCAGGCATCGTGGTGCCCGCGTTGCCCTATCTGCTCAGCTTTGCCGCCGGAGCCATGCTGTATGTGGTGGTGGAGGAACTGATCCCGGAAATGTCGCAGGGACAACACTCCAACGTTGGCACGGTATTTTTCGCGGTGGGCTTCAGCGTGATGATGGTGCTGGATGTGGCACTGGGGTGACGGCTGGGGGTCTTGAAAACGAAATCTCTTTTGGAATCTCCGAAAATGCATAAACTTCTTGACAGAGGAGACGGCAGGGCGTATTATTTTGGCAGAAGGACCGCTGAGAAGCGGCTTTTTATAGAACGAAAAGTTAGCTTTATCTAACTTTTGGCACGAGGAATTGCTGGCCTGTCACCCGGAACAGTGGGCGCATCTGGTAAAAAGTATTGCATTGTGAACGGTAAATAGAAAGAGGGGGGCGTTATGTCCTTTTTTGAAAACACTCGAAAGCCCGTAGGCTTTGGCGGGAAGATCATGGTTGCTATGATGAACTTTGGACACAGCGCAATGGCAGAATGGGGGCTGCGCTTTTTACAGCCTGCCCCGGATGCCATGGTGCTGGACTGCGGCTGCGGCGGTGGAGCGAACATTAAAACGCTGTTGAAACTGTGCCCCAACGGCAAGGTGCAGGGCATCGACTACTCAGCCGTCAGCGTGGAAAAAGCGCGAAAAGTCAATGCCAGAGCCATTGCGGCAGGACGGTGTACCGTGCAACAGGCAAGTGTGGCAGAGCTGCCGTTTGAAGCGGAGCAGTTTGATGTGGTGACCGCTTTTGAAACAGTCTACTTCTGGCCGGAGCTTGCACAGAATTTCAGAGAGGTTTATCGAGTGCTGAAGCCAGGCGGGGTCTTTTTCATCTGTAACGAAGCGAACGGCGAAACAACAAAAGACGACAGATGGACACAAATTATCAATGGGATGACCATCTATACGGATACTGCACTGAAAGAGTATCTGGAACAAGCAGGATTCTGTCAGATCCAAAGTCACAAAAATAAAAAGGGCTGGCTGTGCGTTACGGCGCAAAAGCGGTGAAGTAGTGCAACCGTAACACTTGGAACAGTGAAGAGCATGGCATGGTTTGCCTGCCGGAAAGCAGAATGAGGAGAACAGGAAGGAACCTATGAAATACAAAATCGAGAAAAACACCGTGCAGGAGACGCTGATTCTCCCACTGTATTCCCGGAAGCTGTGCACAGAGCTGTATCCAAACCTTTATCGGGACGAAACAGCGGTGCGCCTGATCGATGAAATCGACTACGACTTTTCAGAGGCAGAGAAAAATTCTCGCAGCCTGATGCAGCGTTTCGGTGCGCTGGAGGTGGCCATGCGGCAGAATGACCTTGCCTATGAGGTGCGGGCGTACCTGAAAAACCACCCCTGTGCGGCAGTGGTCAATCTGGGCTGCGGGCTGGATAACACCGGCAGAGCCTGCGACAACGGCAGATGCAAGATCTACAATCTGGATTTCCCGGATGTGATCGCCTTGCGGCAGCAGCTGCTGCCCGCCGGGGAGCGGGAGCAAAACATCCCCTGTGACCTGAAAGACCCCGCATGGTTTGACAAGATCGATGCCTCCGGCGGGGCGGTGTTCTTTGCCTCCGGGGTGTTCTATTACTTCCTGACCCAGCAGGTCCGGGATCTGGTGCAGGGGATGGCGGAGGCTTTCCCCGGCGGAGTGCTGGTCTTTGATGCTGCCAACCGTACGGCGGTGAAGATGATCGCCAAAACGTGGCTCAGGACGGCGAAAATCAAGGATGTGGGAGCATATTTCGCGGTTTCGGATGCGAAAAGTGAGCTTTCCCCATGGGACAGCCGTTTGCAAGTGTCCAGCCGGGGCTATATGCTGGGGTACAACGATTTGAAAGATCCTTCTGTCAGCGGCTTTTTCCGGTTTCTTGCAAGGGTCGGGGACAACGGGATGCAAATGCAGATCGTGAAGATCGGATTTGGAGACAGACAATGAAATACGCAGGGATGCCCTTTGGGATGTGTGTGCTGATGAAGGAGCTGGGTCTGTACGACCTGGCCCCCGCCCTGTGCCGTCTGGACTACACCATGAGCGAAGCAGGCGGTGTGACGAACTTTGTGCGGCAGTACACCCTTGCCTCCGGCGGACCCTACTGCGACTGCGGGTACAAAAAGGGTATAGAAAATCCATAAGTCATCTGCCACGCTCAGCGGAGCAAAAACCACACACCCAGCAGGATCGCAAGGAAAATCAGGTTGGACAGGGTGAACAGCCCGAAATACTGCTTCTTCCCCTGTGGCAGCTCCCGTGCAATCTGCCGGTAGGAGATAAGGCTGGCCATGGATGCGATCAAAGTGCCAAGACCTCCCAGATTGGTGCCGATGATGAGGGCTTGTGTCTCTGCCGTGAACCCGGACAGCAGCAGGGCGGCGGGAACATTACTGGTGACCTGCGAAGCAAGGACCGCCACCAGCACTTCCCGACCGGTCAGAAACTCCTGCAGCCAGCCAGAAAAGGCCGGAATGCGCCCCAGATTGCCAATGAAGATGAAAAAAGCCACAAAGGTCAAAAGCAGGGAATAGTCCACTGCCCGTAAGGTGTGCGGGTCTGCAAAAAGAACGCAGACGAGTACAGCGGCAAAGGCGATGCCATAGGGCAGCACCCGGATCACGGACAGCAGGCAAACGGCAAACAGAACCAGATACAGCAGGATGATCTTCTGATCCCCCTGAGACGCAGAGGAAGAAACAAGCTCATCCACGGAGAGGGCGGCAGAGGCTTTCCGGCAGACCAGCGCTGCCCAAGCCAGCAGCAGGAGCAGAGAGACTAGGGTGTAGGGCAGCATAAGAAGAACGAAGCCCCCGATGCTCATGCCGCTTTTTCCGTAAAGATAGAGGTTCTGCGGGTTGCCGATGGGGGTCAGCATACTGCCAAGGTTTGCTGCAATGGTCTGCATACAGACCACCGGGACCAGAAGGGAACGGCGGACATCCGCTCCCAGACGGCTCAGGACCACGAACGTAAAGGGAACGAAGGTCAGCAGGGAAACATCGTTGGTGATGAACATGCTTCCAAAAAAGCACAGCCCGACCAGTACCAGTGTCAGCTGAAAGGTGCTGTGGGTGCGGGACAGCAATGCCCGGCCCAGTCCATCAAAAAAGCCCTGCCGCCGCAGTCCGGCCATGACCGTCATCAGGGAAAACAGGATCGCCAGCGTGCGCAGGTCGATGTAGCCGAGATACTGCACATCCGGCGGAACAAAGAAGGCGGAGACGACGGCCAGCACAGCGGCTGCGGTGAGGACCGTTTCCTGCTGAATGAATTGTTTGAGTAGTTTCATAGAGACACATCCTTGTAGTTGTAAAGGCTGCCCTGCTACGGTGCCGGACGGCCTTTTTTCGTATTTCAGAGCAACAGTTCAAACAACCCGATCATCAGCGGCATGGTCAGGATGGAAAGCAGCGTGCTCAGGACATAGATCGCGCTGGAATGAGAAGCATCCCGGTCATAGAGCTGTGCCATGGAGGTGACCGTTGCACAGGCGGGGGTAATGGCAGAAAGGTAAACCGTCATCAGGATGGGCTTGCCGTCCGGGATCCAAAGGGATGCGTGAACTACCCAAAGCAGCAGAACGATGACCAGCGGAACACCCAGCAGACGCAGAAATACCGGTAGATAGTTGCGCGGGGTGCAGAAAACCTTTTTCAGGGGCACTTCCGCAATGGCCATGCCTGCCAGCAGCATTCCCATGGGGCCGATCATATTGCCGACACTGCTCAGTGTGCTGGTGATCGGGGCAGGCAGCGAGATGTGCAGCAGGTACAGCAGAGCACCGGCTGCAATGGCGATCAGATTGACATTGGTAAGGAGCTTGCGCCATTCCAGCCGGCCAGACCCCTGCAAGCAGGCACTGGCATGGGTCCAGAGCAGCACCAGCTGTACAATGACAAAGGCGCAGGAGTAGACAACATATTCCTCCCCCAGCAGGGCCTGTACAATAGGAATGACCAGCGCGGCGGCATTGCTGTAAATGATATTGACCTGCTCCACGGCGTCCAGCTTGAGAGCTTTGCGGAACAGCGCATTCAGAAGCAGAAATACAACGTGCATTCCAACGGCGATGCCCATGGAATAAAGCAGCCCGGTGCGGATCTCCGGTGTATCCTTGATCTGAAAGGCGTTCAGAACGACACAGGGCATGACCAGATAGACAAAGACCACAGACAGCACCTTACTGTCCAATGCCTTCAACAAGCCGGTTTTTACAACGGCATATCCCATCAGCAGAATCAGAAATAGCTGCGCGATCTGCTGCATCAATAAAAGGCTGATTTGCATTTGGATCTCCTCTTTTGCAATTCGTTTTTGCAGCACCATCCTACTCCATTGGCGGGGCATCGTCAAGAGAAAACAGAAAAAATGCGATCTGAATAAGAAAAAACGGATGGCTCCGCAGAACCATCCGCTAAAACTGGTATCATCAGTCTTTCCGATACTTATATGCACCCTCAATGGCGTGGACCAGATGATAACGGAACCGGGCCTGTTGGGGTAAATCCCTTTCTGCTCGTCCGGTTTCCCAAAAGCCCACGGGGGCTTTTCGGCTTAAGCAAGGATCCCGGTGGACTGCAAAAACAGCACCAGCATCATCACCGGAGCAACGTATCGGATCATCACCCGGTAGAGTTTCTTGCGGCGGAAGGTCTCGCCGCTGCGCTGCATCTCGTCAATGACGTAATCCGGTGTCATGACCCAGCCAATCAGGATGGTGGACAGCAGGGCAATGAAAGGCATCATAACACTGTTGCTGACATAGTCCATGATATCCAACAGCTGCCCCACCGATCCGTTGGGGAGCTGTACTTCAAAATAGAAGATGCTGTAACCCAGCGCAATGATGGCGGAAGCGGCCAGATAGATGACCGCCAGCACAAGCACCGTCTTTTTGCGGCCCGAGTGGAAGATCTCCATGCAGTTGGCGGTGATGGATTCCAGCACCGAGATGCAGGAAGTCAGGGTGGCAAAAATGGCAGTGACAAAGAACAGGATGCCAACGAACACGCCCGCCTTGCCCATGGCGTTGAATACCTTGGGCAGCGAGACGAACATCAGGCTGGGGCCTGCGCTCATGCCCTCGGTGCCGGAGAATACATACACGGCGGGGATGATCATGGCACCGGCCAGCAGGGCTACGCCGGTATCGAAGATCTCAATCTGATTCACCGCTTTGTTCAGGTCTACGTCCGGTTTGACGTAGGAACCGTAGGTGATCATAATGCCCATGGACACGCTGAGGGAGAAGAACAGCTGGCTCATGGCATCCAGCAAAATCTGCAAAAAGCGGCTGACAGTCAGCCCTTCCATGTGCGGGGTCAGGTAGTAGCGCAGACCCTCCAGACCGGTGCGCATCTGGCCGGAGGCATCCTCGTGGCGCAGGGTGAGGGCGTAACCCGCAATCACCACCACCAGTACCAGCAGAATGGGCATCATGCAGCGGGACACCCGCTCAATGCCTCCCTCCACGCCGTTGTACACGATGAAAGCAGTCACGCCCATGAACAGCAGAGCGAACACCACAGGGGAGACCGGCGAGGTGATGAAGCTGGTAAAATAACCGTCCTCAGCAGCGGCAGCAGACTGTCCGGTCAGGTAGACTGCCGCATATTTCGTGATCCACCCGCCGATGACGGCATAGTAGGTCATAATCAGAACTGGCACCAGAAAGGTCAGGATGCCGAGGAATTTCCACTTGGGACGCATGCTCTCGTAGGCACGGATGGCACTCTGCTTGGTGCGGCGGCCAATGGCGATATCCGAGGTGAGCAGCGTGAAACCGAAGGTCAGCACCAGCACCAGATACACCAGCAAAAACAAACCGCCGCCATCCTTTGCGGCAAGGTACGGGAACCGCCACAGGTTGCCGACACCCACCGCACTTCCGGCGGCAGCAAGGACAAATCCGATTTGTCCGGAGAAACTGCTTGCTTTCTTTTCCATGATTCTGAAACTCCTATCCGTATTTCCTATTGTAATATAGGATAACATGGAGTATCATATCAGTAAACAGAATAAAATTACTACGACATATAAATTTTACTTATGGAGTATTTGAGATGCGGGAACAGAAAGACCGATACGAGATATTCTTGAAAGTGTGCGAAACGGGCAGTTTTTCCAAAGCAGCGGAGGCATTGAACTATACCCAATCCGGCATCAGCCAGATGATGGCGGGGTTGGAAGAAGAACTGGGCGTGAAGCTGTTCGCCCGCATCAACCGGGGCGTGACCCTGACCGACAACGGGACACGTCTTTTGCCCTACATCCGGGAACTGGCCAACCAGAAGAACCGGCTGCGGCAGGCGGCGTTCAATATCAACCACAAGGTGGAGGGCAAGCTGCGGGTGGGCAGCATTTCCAGCATCACAACGCTCTGGATGCCGGAAGTGGTGCACTATTTCAAGGAGAACTACCCGAAGGTGAGTATAGAGATCCTGGACGGCAACTATGATGAGATCCGGGAATGGATCATCCATGGGCAGGTGGATTGCGGTTTCCTCTCATCCATTGTGGCAGACGACCTGAAATTCTACCCGCTCTGGGACGACCCGTTGTGTGCCGTGTTCCCGGAGGGGCATCCACTGGCTGCACGACCCAGCGTAACGCTGTCGCAGCTGTTTCAGTATCCGCTCATCATTGAAACGCCCGGCTGCGATAACGATATCCAGCACCTGATGCTCAAGTGCCCGGTGAAGCCGAACATTTCTTACAGCTTCCGGGACGATACCCTCATCATGGCGTTCGTGCGCAGCGGGCTGGGCGTGACCATCTCGCAGGAGCTGGTGATGCAGGCATTCGGCTGCCCCGGGGTAGTGTCCCGTCCGCTGGAGCCTGCCTGCTGCCGGACGCTGGGGCTGGCGTTTTCCAAAACTGCCAGCTCGGTGGTGAGCCGGACGCTGCTGGAATATCTGAAATCCACACGGCAGCAAAAGGATACACCGCAGATAAAATAAGAACAAATAGAGGAGAATGGTATAAGATAGAGTGAATATCAGGATGACTCCATAACGAAAGCCCGTCTGCGCTGCCACATATCGTGGCTTGCAGACGAGCTTTTTTGTTTGACCGGAGAAAAATTACCATAGCTCTTTTACAATGCGGTTTGGTGTGGTATACTGAACTTGACAACTTGGAAGTTACGGGAGGAAAGCTCAATGGAGGAACGGACATATCAGACCCGTTGCGGAACGATTCACTATTGGGTGAGTGTGTCAAACCCGGATACAATTACTCTTGTTTTTCTGCCGGGATTGACTGCGGATCATCGACTGTTTGATAAGCAGATTCAGTATTTCGAGAGCAGGTATAATGTTATCGTCTGGGATGCGCCGGCACAAGGTTCCTCATGGCCGTTTCGATTTGATTTTGATCTGTTCGATAAGGCAAAATGGCTGAACGATATCTTAAACCAAGAAGGAATCACAAAGCCTGTCATTGTTGGGCAGTCTATGGGTGGATATGTGGGACAGGCTTATGCGCAGCTTTACCCAGACAAAATGACGGGTTTTGTCTCCATTGACTCTGCACCGCTGCAACGAAGCTATGTGACGGCAGTTGAAATTTGGCTCTTGAAACGGATGGAACCGGTATATGCTCACTATCCGTGGAAATGGCTCCTGAAATCGGGGTCGGAAGGTGTTGCCACGTCTGATTACGGTAGAAACCTCATGCGTGAAATGATGCTAACCTATGACGGAAATCAGAAACGCTATGCACAAATTGCCGGACAAGGTTATCGCATTTTGGCAGCGGCCATGGAAAAGAATCTGCCGTATGAGATCAAGTGCCCGGCTTTATTGATATGCGGCACACAAGATCACGCAGGTTCGTGTATACGGTACAACAAAGCATGGCATCGCAATACGAAAATTCCTTTGACGTGGATAGAAGGAGCAGGACACAATTCCAATACAGACAAACCCGAACAGGTGAATCGTTTGATAGAGGGATTTATTGCTGATATTTTATAACAGATAATTTCCATTAGTCGACCAACAAAATCAAACCATCCCTTCAGCGGACAGCCTCAAAATGGTTGTCCGCTGTTTTTATGCCTGGACATCCCGGCAGGGGAAATCTGCCCGATAAAACCGCCCATGGCGGCGCATGGAGCGGTCAACGGGTCAACAGCTCAAAATGGTTCCGTTTGGTGATCAGCAGCCCTTCCCTTTGCAGCTTGGAAAGCTCCACCGACATGGCGGCACGCTCCACGCAGAGAAAATCCGCCAACTGCTGACGGTCAAAGGGAATGTCAAAGGAAAGGGAGGACTGCCGGATGGATTCGGCAGACAGGTAGGACAGCAGTTTTTCCCGAGTAGTGCGCTTGCTGACATGGGTGATCTTATCGTTAAAAAGCAGTATTTTGTTTGCCAGAACGCTGACCAGATTGCGGATGAGTTTCTGGTGATGGTCGCAGGCGGTGGGGCAGGAGGTGAGCAGCCGCTTGACGTTCAGCAGCAGAATTTCGCAATCCTCCTCTGCCACCACGCTGATGTTCAGGATGGCACCGGGGGTGGCGGCGTAAGGTTCGCCGAAAAAGTCTCCGGTATTGCACTTGGACAGGATGTTGCGGTGTCCCCAAAGGTCCTCCTGGATCACAAGGGTGGAGCCGGACAACATAAGCCCCATGACCTCTGTGGAATCTCCGGCGCGGAAAATGTAGGAGCCCCGGGGCCGGGTGATTTTCGCTGCACTGACACAGTGCAGGATAGACAGGATCTCATCATCGGTAAGCCCGGTAAAGAAGGGGCAGTTCCGCAGAACAGGCAGATATTTTTGCATAAAGTCTCTCCTTGTTTGAATTCAAACATACAAGTTGCCTTTAGTATACTATAATAAGGATGCAAATGCAAAAAACACCCACAACAGGAGAGTATAGATATGATTCGGAAGATTATCCATATTGACGAAGATAAATGCAACGGCTGCGGCTTGTGCGCAACCGCTTGCCACGAGGGAGCCATCGACATCATCAACGGCAAGGCAAAGCTGGTGCGGGAAAATTTCTGCGATGGCTTTGGCGACTGCCTGCCGGGCTGCCCCACCGGTGCCATCACCTTTGAAGAGCGGGAAGCCCCTGCCTACGACGAGGCGGCGGTGCAGGAGAACAAAAAGAAAAAGGAATTGCAGGAGAAGATGAAGCACCTGCACGAGGGCGGTTGCCCCGGCTCCCGGATGCGGATGCTGGAACAGTCGGAGGCTGCCGAAAGCGCAGCTGCTGCCCCCGTGCAGCCGGTTTCCCGCCTGCGCAACTGGCCGGTGCAGATCAAGCTGGCACCTGTCCATGCGCCCTACTTTGAGGGCGCAAAACTCCTGATTGCAGCGGACTGCACGGCATACGCCTACGCCAATTTCCATCAGGAGTTTATGCGCGGCAAAGTGACTCTCATCGGCTGCCCGAAGCTGGATGCTGTGGATTACAGCGAAAAGCTCACCGAGATCCTGCGCAGCAACGACATCCAGAGCGTGACCATCCTCCGCATGGAGGTGCCCTGCTGCGGCGGCTTGGAGATGGCAGCGAAAAAGGCACTTCAAGCCAGCGGAAAGTTCATTCCGTGGCAGGTGGTCACCATTTCCATTGACGGAAAAATTCTGGACTGAATGCGGCAACACAGATCGACCGAGTGTCTTTGACTTTGGGTTATTCCAAGGCGGTGCGGGCAGTGCGCACAAGATACTCCATGGCCTCCACCGGGTACTGCCCGGCGGCGGTCTCCCCGGTGAGCATCACGCTGGAAGCGCCGTCTGCTACGGCGTTGTAGATGTCGCTGACCTCGGCGCGGGTGGGGACCGCCCGGCTGCACATACTGTCCAGCATCTGGGTCACCACCATAAAGGGCACCCCGGCAGACCGGCAGACCGCCGAAAGCTGTTTCTGGCACCGGGGCAGCTCCCACAGGGGCATGGCGTTGCCAAGGTCCCCGCGGGCAATGACCACTTCATCCACAAGGGGTAGGAACTCCGGCAGGGCCTGTACCCCCGCAAGGCTCTCGATCTTGGCAAAAATGCGGATCTGCCCGGCCCCGGCCTGTTCCAGCGCCCGGCGCAGGGTGCGGATGTCCTCAGCCCCCCGCACGAAGGGCAGCATCACCCCGGTAACGCCGCAGGCTCCCGCCAGCTGCAGGTTTTGCAGGTCCTCCTCCGTCAACGTGGGGGAGGCCACCGTCAGCCCCGGTGCCGCAAGGCTTTTGCGGCTTTGCAGGGTGCCGCCCCGTACCACAGTACACTGCAGGGCAGCGCCATCGGCTTCGGCCACCTGCACAAGGAGCCTGCCGTCGTCCAGCAGGAGGTTCTGGCCCGGCCGGGCTGCATGCACCAGCGCCGCCGGGCAGGGGACACCCCCTTGCCCCAGCCGGAGGCTCTGGCCTGGTTCCAGCACAAGGGGCTGGGGCAGCGTGCCAATGCGCAGCTCCGGCCCCTGCAGGTCGATGAGCAGCTGGGGGATGCCCACGGCGTGGATGATATCCAGCCAGTCTTTGTGGGCCGAAAGGGGCCCGTGGGAAAGGTTCATGCGGATGCCCGTCATGCCAGCTTCCACCATGCGCTGCAAGGTCTCCAACTGGGCACAGGCGGGGCCGATGGTACCATAAAATTCCAAAAAAATCACCCGGTTTCGTTTTTTCTTATTGTAACACGGAATGGGACCGTTGAAAAGTGCCAAACCAGGCGGCAACGAAAAAAGGCGTGACAGCCCGCCCCAAAGGGGAAAACGGGGAGAGCCAGAACCAAGAAATTGTTGCAAAAGTATTATTTTTTCGTGAATATTAGCACTCTGCTATTGACACTGCTAAAAAATGGTGCTATAACAGTGGCGTGCTCAGGAGGAAGGGCAAAAGGAGAGCCGCAAGGCTCCCCGGAAAGCCTTTCCGAGTGGACGCTTCAGATTTTTTGCCCCGACCCGAACGCCGGGATTGGAGGAATGATTTATGCTTATGCCGACTGTTTTCCATGAAAACCTGTTCGATGATTTCTTCGATCCGTTCTGGAATGACGCTGCACTGGAACGTATGATGAACCGTGAGGCTCGTGATACCTTTGGTAAGCGCGGTGCAAACATGATGAAGACCGATGTCAAACAGACGGACAACGGCTACGAAGTAGCTGTTGACCTGCCGGGCTGCAAGAAGGAAGACGTTCAGATGGATCTGAACGACGGCTACCTGACCATTCAGGCAGTGCGCAGCCACAGCAATGACGAAAAGGATCAGAATGGCCGCTATCTGCGGCGCGAATCCTTCTCCGGCACCTGCGCACGCAGTTTCTACGTGGGCGATGTGAAGAAGGAGGACATCCACGCAAAGTTCGAGGATGGTGTCCTGCACATCGAGCTGCCTGCTCCTCAGCAGACGAAGGCTTTGCCTGAGAACCCGAATCTGATTGAAATCGAGTAAAATGCCGGTCGTGTGTGCCAAGTCACACACGCACATAAAGTGGCCCCGGAGAGCTGCAACAAGCTCTCCGGGGCCATTTTTGTTTCCTGGTATCTTTTCCGCAGAGAGAAATCATGGTATACTGAGAACGACAACTCGGAATTTATGAAATCGGAGGCATTGATATTATTATGTGGAATGAACTAGGAATCAGCGGTGGAACCGCAATCGTTATTTTAATTGCGCTGTATTTTGTTATCAAGTGGGCAGTGAAAAATGGTATTAAAGAAGCATACAGTGCTATCACCGGAAAGAAAACTGATGAAGACATCAAAAACGAAAAAGAACTGAAAGAGCTTGGATTGGATTCAGAAAATCAATAACTTCTGATTTATCAAAGAAGAAAACTGAGATCGTGGGTTCCATGTTTGCCAAGTGCGAGATGCAGATGGTGAATTTCATGGGCACAGAGCTGCACGAAACGGAATTTTACCAGTGTGATCTGCGGAAAGCCGACTTCCGGGATGCCACAGGCTATAAGGTGGATATTCTGGGCAGCCGCCTGAAAGATGCAAAATTTTCGCTGCCGGAGGCCGTGAATCTGCTGGCAGATCTGAAGATCAAGCTGTCCTGAACGAGTCCTCTGCCACGGTAGCCGGTCACCCTCTCCATTGACGGGAAAATTCTGAATGGAGGAAAGCGCTTTAACGCGGGATTTTTATAACCCCCAAAGGGAGTTCTGTTCGGACGTTCGTCCGTAACGGAACTCCCTTTTTTGAAAGACACAATTTTTTAACATCCCTTTCCGTTTACACCCCGGCGAAAGAAGTGTATAATAAAATAATGTAATTGTGCGGCTGTGCATTGCGAAATGATGTGAGAAGGGAACCGATATCGATGAACCAAAACAAGCAAGCGCCCCGGCGGAGGATGACCCGGCGGGAGTGGAGGATCCGGCGCTGCCTGCGTCTGGCACGGAACTGGGCCGTGTTTCTGGCGGCCTGCGGCGCGGCTGTTGCCCTGATGACCAGCGGCATTTTATGGCTGCTGCCCAAGGCCCACGCCCTGATCGCGGGGCCGGAGGCCTTTGTGGCCAGAAACTACGATGGCACCGAATACCAGCTGAACCTTGCCGATGCCCGGCTGGTGCTGGTGAACGGCAATCTGCCGCTGGACGCAGAGCCTGCCCCGGCCCTTGCGGTGGCGGATGATGCCACGGGCCAGCAGCTGGAAGCGGAAGCCGCAGAGCAGTACCGCGCCATGGCGGCAGCTGCGGCGGCAGACGGTGTCACGCTGGAACTGGTGACGGGCTATCAGGATGTTTCCGCACGGGAAGCGGCCTTTGATGCTGGGAAGCAGGTGTATCTGGAAAAGGGGCTTTCCGAAGGGGAGGCAGCGGCCTATGCCGCCAGCGTCTGCCCTCCGGCCAATGCCAGCGAGCAGGCCACCGGCTATGCGGCGGACATCCTCAGCCCGGACTGCACCGAAAAGACCACCCGCTTTGCCGATACCCGCGCCTACGAGTGGCTGACCGCCTACGCTGCGGAGTATGGTTTTGTCCTCCGCTGGCCGGAGGAGCGGCAGGCCGCCACCGGCATGATATACGAGCCCTGGCACTGGCGCTATGTGGGGGTGGAAAATGCCCTCGCCATCCGCGCGTCCGGACTCTCGCTGGAGGAGTTCCTTGCGCTGGAGCGCACAAAGCTGTAACAAAAAAGGAGAACGACTGTTGAGACGAACCGAGATCGCGCCCGGGGTCCATCTTTCCTGGGACCCGGCGCAGAAATTCAACCGCTGCCGGATCAGCATCCACTTTGCGTTTCCGGCACGGCGGGAGACGGCAACCGCTCACGCTCTGCTGCCTCTGTTGATGGAGCGGGGCTATGCGGATTGCCCGGATATGACCCAGATGACCAAAAAGCTTGCCCGGCTGTACGGCGCGGACCTGACCGTGGATGCCCGCCCGCTGGGTGCAAACCACAACCTCTGCGTCAGTGTGACCGGCATCAAGGACCGCTTTGCACTGGAGGGCGAGGCCCTGACCCGGGAGTATGCCGCGCTGGCGCTGGGCACGGCGTTCCATCCCTATTTTGTGGGCGGTGTGTTTGACCCGGAGGCGGTCACCATCGAAAAGCAGATGCTGAAAAAGGCGCTGGAGGATGAGATCAACGAAAAGCGCATCTACTGCCAGCGGCAGGCCAACCGGGAGTTCTTTGGGAGCAGCCCCGCCGGCATCCGGCAGGAGGGTTATCTGGACGAGGTGGACGGCCTGACCCCGGAAACGCTGACAGAGGCTTATCGTGAGATGCTCCGCACCGCCAGCATCGAGCTGCTGGTGCTGGGCTGCGGGGAAGCGGAGACCGAGCAGGTGAAGCAGGCCCTCCTGGAAGAGCTTTCCCACATCGGGCGGGCCCCGCTGCCATTGTGCGAGAACCTTGCCATGCCCCGGCAGGATGCCGTGCGCAGGGTGGAATGCTTTGACACGGTGCAGGCCAAGCTCTGCATGCTGTTCACGCTGGGCGTGCCCATGCGCCCCGACCAGATGGCGGCGGTGCGGCTTGCCATGGCGCTGTATGGCGGCAGTGTGACCAGCCGCCTGTTCCTGAACGTGCGGGAACGGGATCATCTGTGCTATTACTGCTCGTCCAGCTTCCAGAGCTTTACCGGGAGCATGGCTGTGAACAGCGGCGTGGAGCACGCCGACGCGGCCCGGGCCGAAAAAGCGATCCTGAAGGAGCTGGATGACCTGCGCAGCGGCCCCATCACGGCTGAGGAGCTTGAGGACTGCCGCCGCTCCCTGCTGAGCGGGATGGCGGGCATTGAGGATACGCTGGGCGGCATTGAGACCTGGTATTACATGGAGGTGCTGCGGGGCGGCCCGGTGCAGACCCCGGACGATGCCCGCGCGGCCCTGCAGGCTGTGACCGAGGAGAATGTCCGCACCGTCCTGCGGCAGCTGACCCTTTCGGTCAGCTATCTTCTGACCCGAGAGGAGGAGAGCGCCCATGCCTGAACAGAACACGAACCGTGCCCTGACCGAGGCTGCCGCCGATGAGTGGAAGGTGCTGCCCTCGGGCCTGACGGTGCTGGTGCGGCCCATGCCGGGCTATTCCGGCACTCATGTCATCTATGCCACCCGCTTTGGCTCCATCGACCGGGATTTCCGGGTGGACGGCAGGGAAGTGCACCTGCCCGCCGGGGTGGCGCATTTTCTGGAACACAAGATGTTTGAGGATGAGGACGGCGATGCCTTTGCAAAGTTCGCCAAGACCGGTGCCAACGCCAATGCCTTTACCAGCTTTGACCGCACCTGTTACCTGTTTACCGCCACCGAGCAGCTGGACGAAAGCCTGGATGTGCTGCTGGGCATGGTGGGCCGTCCCTACTTTACTGAGCAGACCATCGCCAAGGAGCAGGGCATCATCGGGCAGGAGATCAAAATGTATGATGACAGCGCCGACTGGCGGCTCATCACCGGCCTGTGCGAGTGCCTGTATCACAGCCACCCCATCCGCAGCGACATTGCGGGCACGGTGGAAAGCATTGCAGAGATCACGCCGGAGATGCTGTACGACTGCTGCAAGGCGTTCTATGCCCCCAACAACATGGTGCTGGCCGCCGCAGGCAGCACCAGCATGGAACAGATCCTGGCGGCCTGTGCGCGCCACGGCCTGATGGAAGCGCGCCCGGTGGAGCGGGTGCAGCGGCTCTGGACAGAGGAACCCATGACGCTGGCCGCCACTGAAAAGACCATTACAATGCCGGTGTCCAAGCCCTGCTTCGGCATCGGCTTCAAGGAGCAGCCGCTGCAGCATGACGACCTGCGCAGCGAGATCCTGTATGATCTCATCCTCTGCTGCATCTCTGGCGGCATGTCGAGGCTCTACCGGAAGCTCTATGATGAGGGCCTGACCAACCCCGGCTTTGGCGGGGAGGTGCTCCGGGTGGACGGTTGCTGCTGCATCCTGTTCACCGGCGAGAGCGATGTGCCCGACACTGTGAAGCAGCTGCTGTTGGAGGAGATCCGGCGCATCCGTGCTGAGGGTGTGGACCGGGAGATCTTTACCCTGTGCAAGAATGAAAAATACGGCCAGCTGATCGAAAATCTGGAGAACGTGGAGGACTCGGCCAGCCAGATGGCAGATTTTGCCCTCAGCGGCCAGACCGTGGCCCAGCAGATCGCCACGCTGGCGGCTCTGACGGCAGAGGATGCCGACGCGGCGCTGCAGAAGATCCTGAGCGAAGAGCGGATGGCTGTGATGTACATCCAGCCCGATGGCACGGCCGGGGAAGAGCTGGACGATGAAGAGGAGATGGAAGAATGACGAATCTGGTGCAGTTTCCGGGGCTGGGGCTGAGCTTTGAGCTTGACCGCGTGGCCTTTTCCATCGGAGGCATGAACATTTACTGGTACGGTGTCTGCATTGCCGTGGGCATGTGCCTGGCGCTGGTGTTCGCCTTCCGGCACAGTGTGGAGTTTGGTGTGGATGCCGATGCCATGGTGGATGTCATCCTCATCGGTGTGGTCATGGGTATCCTGTGTGCCCGGCTCTACTATGTGGCCCTTTCGCCCTATCAGTACCACAGCCTGAAAGATGTGCTTGCCATCCGGGATGGCGGTCTTGCCATTTACGGCGGCATCATCGGAGCCTTTTTGTTCGGAGGTTTGGCCTGTAAGTGGCGGAAAGTTCCCGTGCTGCCCATGTTTGATCTGGCGGCCATGGGCTTCCTCATCGGGCAGGGCTGCGGCCGCTGGGGCAACTTCTTCAATCAGGAGGCCTTTGGCTGCAACACCACCCTGCCCTGGGGCATGTACAGCCAGGCGACCCACGATTACCTGACGAGCAGCGTGGTCACGGTGCCCAAAGGTGTGACCATCGACCCGAACCTGCCGGTGCATCCTACCTTCTTATATGAGAGCATCTGGTGCTTTGTGGGGTTGTTTTTGCTGGTGCGATACATCAAAAAGCGCAGGTTTGCAGGAGATATCGCCCTGCGGTACCTCATCTGGTACGGCGCAGGCCGCTTCTGGATCGAAGCCCTCCGCACCGACAGCCTGCTGCTGGTGCCCAGCATCGGCCTGCGGGTGTCCCAGCTGGTGGCAGGCATTGCCGTGGTGGGCGGTGTGATCGCTGAGATCCTTCTGACAAGGAAGTTCAGGGACAAGCCCCTGATGGTAGAGCTGCCCCTGAACAGCGAGAACCGGGCACGGATGAAAAAGCTGGACGGCCCCACTGCCTTTGCGGGGACGGACGCTGCTCTGCCGGCCTCTGCATCCCGCGCGGAGTTCGTTGAGAAAACGGCAGCGTGGAATGAAACCGTAAAGAAAGCGCTGGACCGGCGCGAACACCCGGAAAAGAACGAAAAAAATCCGGAGTAAAGTGCAAAAAGCCCTTGCAAAGCGGACTTTTTTCTGCTATAATATTCTAGCCGCATGGTGTGGGCACCGGAAACGGCCCCGTGAGGGTCTGCCTTTACGACCAGCGAGTACAACGAAAAGGAATGAACAAAATGTACGCAATCATTGTTACCGGCGGTAAGCAGTACCGCGTGGAGCAGGGCGACATCGTCTACATCGAAAAGCTGGACGTTGAGGCCGACTCCGAAGTGAAGTTTGATCAGGTTCTCGCTATTGGCGAGGAGGGTTCTGTCAAGGTTGGCGCTCCCGTTGTTGAGGGCGCTTCCGTTTCTGCCAAGGTCATCAAGAATGGCAAGGGCAAGAAGCTGAACATCATCACCTATCGCGCAAAGAAGCACAGTGCTCGCCGCATGGGCCATCGTCAGCCCTACACCAAGGTTGAGATCACTGCGATCAACGGCTAAGGAGGTAAATTACAATGGCACATAAAAAGGGCGTAGGCAGCACCAAGAACGGCCGCGATTCCGCAGCACAGCGTCTGGGCACCAAGCGTGCAGATGGTCAGTTCGTTCTGGCCGGCAACATCCTGGTTCGTCAGCGTGGCACCCACATCATGCCGGGTGAGAACGTTGGCAAGGGCAGCGATGACACCCTGTTTGCTCTGGTTGACGGCACTGTCCGTTTTGAGCGCGTGGGCAAGAGCGGCAAGAAGTGCAGCGTGAAGCAGTAACTTCTGCCTGAAAAACTGCAACCCGAAGAGCCGGACCCTCGTGGCCCGGCTCTTTTTAGGTAACGAAAAAGCCTGTTCTGTTTAGAAATCAAACCTCTCAGTCCGTGCTCTGGCGCGGCCGGCTTCCCCGGGTAGGGGAGCGGAACAGAGGGAAAAGGCTTTTTAAGAATAGGAGGGGCTGTATGGCAGCACAAACCAATTTTATCGATATCGCCACCATCTGGCTCCATGCGGGCAAGGGCGGCGATGGCGCAGTGAGCTTCCATCGTGAGAAGTTCGTGGCCGCTGGCGGCCCGGACGGCGGTGATGGCGGCCGCGGCGGTGACATCATCTTTGTGGCGGATGATCATCTTTCCACCCTGATGGACTTCCGCTACAAGCGCAAGTACACTGCCCCCGAGGGCGGCAAGGGCGGCGCAAGCCTCTGCCACGGCAAGAATGCCGAAAACCTCATCATCAAGGTGCCGCTGGGCACCGTGATCAAGGATGCGGAGAGCGGGCTGGTCATCGCGGACCTGTCCGACCACACCCCCGTCACCATCGCAAAGGGCGGCCGCGGCGGCTACGGCAACGCACATTTTGCAACGCCTACCCGCCAGATCCCCAAGTTTGCCAAGCCCGGTATGCCTGGCGAGGACATCCAGGTGACGCTGGAGCTGAAGCTGATCGCTGACGTGGGCCTGATCGGCTTCCCCAATGTGGGCAAGTCCACCCTCATCTCTACCATCAGCGCAGCCAAGCCCAAGATCGCGAACTACCACTTCACCACGCTGGTGCCCACCCTGGGTGTCGTGTCGGTGGGTGAGGGTGCCAGCTTTGTCTGCGCCGACATCCCCGGCCTGATCGAGGGTGCCAGTGAGGGCATCGGTCTGGGCCACGACTTCCTGCGCCATGTGGAGCGCTGCCGCCTGCTGCTGCATGTGGTGGATGTCTCCGGCAGCGAGTGCCGTGAGCCGGTGGAGGACTTTGAAAAGATCAACGAGGAGCTGGCAAAGTTCAGCCCCGAGCTGGCACAGCGCCCCCAGATCGTGGTGGGCAACAAGTGCGACCTGGCCACCGAGGAGCAGATCGAGAGCTTCCGCAGCTATGTGGAGGGCAAGGGCCTGACCTTTGTGCCCATCTCTGCCGCCACCATGCAGGGCGTGCGGGAGCTGCCGGGCCTGGTCTACAACCGCCTGAAGGATATCCCGCCGGTGCCTGTGTTCACCCCCGAGTACAAGAAGCCCGAGCCCAAGGCCAACGACCGTGCTTATACCATCCAGCGGATGGAGGCCCATGTGTGGAGCATCGACGCGCCCTGGCTGGAGTATATCCTGGCCGGCAGCAATGTGGATGACTACGAGAGCCTGCAGTATTTCCAGCGTCAGCTGGACGAGAGCGGCATCCTGGCCGAACTGGTGGAAAAGGGCGTGCAGGAGAACGACACCATCCTCATTGGTGAATATCAGTTCGATTATATCTTCTAAAAGGTTAACTGGCTCGCCCTCTCAGGCCGCTTCGCGTCCAGCTCCCCCAAAGGGGGAGCCCTTGGCAAAAACAAGCTGTTTTGCGTGGATTGCCAAAGCCTCGCCCTTCGGGAGAGGTGGCAGTGCGAAGCACTGACGGAGAGGGTGAGGGCGCTGACAAAAGGGATTTTCTTATGAACGAACCTGAAACCATCGACCCCCGTGAGCTGAACCCGCTGGCGCTGGCCTTTGTGGGAGACAGCGTGCTGGAATTGCTGGTGCGCACCCGTCTGGCACGGCACCACCGGATGTCCGCAGGCAAGCTCAATGTGGAAAAGGTCAAGTATGTCTCGGCCCGGGCACAGTTCCGGGAGGAGCAGCTGCTGGAGCCGCTCTTCACAGAGGAGGAGCTGGCTGTGTTCAAGCGGGGCCGCAACGCCAGCAAGGCCAGTGTGGCCAAGCACGCTTCCCCTGAAGAATACCGCGCTTCCACCGGCTTTGAGTGTCTGTTGGGCTGGCTCTACCTCACCGGGCAGATGGCCCGTGTGGAAGAGCTGTTCGATGCCTTGTGGCAGCAGTTTGACCCGAACCAGAAATAAAACGCGAAAGCCCGCTGCTTTCCGCACTGGAAAACAGTGCAGGGAAGGCAGCGGGCTTTCTTATGCGGTGTTACTTCTTGTTCTTGGCACCCTCATCGTCAGCACCCTTGGTATACTGGTTGGGGTGCTTGTGCTCGTTGGTGGTCTGATTGGTGGTGCGGTTCTGGCTCTGGTTCTTGCAGTTGTTCGTGCGGTTTTCGGTGCGATTCTCGCTGTGGTCCTTCATGGTTCGTTACTCCTTTCGTGAGGGGGCTTTCCCTCACAGCCTTAGTTTTGCCGCGAACGGCGGCTTTATTCATGGGAGGATAAGCTTTCATGCCTACGGAATATTTTGAGCGCCGGGAGCGCGCTCTGCTGGGCGATCGGTTCGATGCTCTCTATGCCGCCCCGCAGGATACTGCTGCCCGGGGCGTGACGGTCTCGGCCCTGCGTGCTGCGCCGGAGCAGTTTGCCGCGCAGGCAGATTTTCCGGTGGAGCCCTCGCCCTTCTGCAAGGCGGGCTTTGTGGTGCAGGACCCCGCCTTCAAGCCCGGGCGGCACCCCTACCACCATGCGGGCGTGTTCTACTCGCAGGAGCCTTCCGCTTCCAGTGCCGCGCCCCTGCTGGGGGTCCGGCCCGGGATGCGGGTGCTGGATACCTGCGCGGCCCCCGGCGGCAAGAGCAGCCAGCTGGCGGCAGCGCTGGGCGGGCAGGGGCTGCTGGTGAGCAACGAGTTCGTTGCCGCCCGCGCCGAGGTGCTCCGGAGCAATCTGGAGCGGATGGGCGTGCCCAACGCCGTGGTGCTGAACGAGGACACCGGCCGCATTGCCGCTGCTCTGCCGGAGTTTTTTGACCGTGTTCTCGTGGATGCGCCCTGCTCCGGCGAGGGGATGTTCCGCAAGGAAGCCGTGGCTGTGACCCAGCATTGTGAAGCGCTGGTAAAGCAGTGCGCCGCACTGGGGGCACAGATCCTGGACAACGCGGCAGCCTGCCTGGCCCCCGGCGGCGAGATGATCTACTCCACCTGCACCTTTGCCCCGGAAGAGGACGAGGGACAGGTGGCGGCATTTTTGCAGCGCCACCCGGAGTTCACGCTGGCCGATGTGTTCGGCAATGTGGATTACAGCTTTGGCAGCCCGGGTGAGGCAAACCGCACCGGCGGCTTGCCGCTGGATGTGAACAAAGTGCGCCGGATCTGGCCCTGTCAGGGCGGCGAGGGGCATTTTATTGCCCGTCTGGTCAAGGCTGGCACGCCGCGGGCGCTGCCTGCCCCCGGAACCTATACGGCAGAGGAAGAGCTCTGGCTGGCTGCTGCCGCAGAGCAGAGCAAAAAGCAGAAGGGAAGCAAGGGCGGCAAGCCTGCCAAGGCCACGGATGCCCGCAGTGTCCGCCGGGAGAGCAGCCGTGCCCTGCGGGAGGCGGTGCAGGGCCGCAGCACCCGCAGCCGGGATGCCGGGGCGGGGGAGGCCACCCCGGCCCAGAGCCTTGCTGCATGGCAGGAGTTTGCCCGGCAGTATTTCCCGGCGCTGGCGGACCGCCCTGCCGTGGTGCATGGCGGCAGCGTTCTGCTGCCCGTGCCTTTCCCGCAGACGGGACTGCATGTCCTGCGGGCGGGGGTGTTCGTGGGCAGCGTGCAGAAGGGCCGCTTCGTGCCGGAGCACCACCTGTTCACGGCATTCGGCGCGCTCTGCACCAACCGCGAAGCACTGACCCTTGCCGACCCGCGGGTAACGGAGTACCTTTCCGGCCGTGAGATCGCCGCGGACACTGCCGCCGATGGCTGGTGCTGCGTGACCGTGGATGGCTGCCCCATGGGCGGCGGTAAGGTGTCGGGCGGACGGGTCAAAAACCATTACCCCAAGGCCCTGCGGCTGCTGTAAACCGGCCTGAAAAGCCGGTTTTCCAACACGAATAAGCGAAAAACACGCCCGGAGCCCTTGAATGGGATTCGTGATTGTGCTACAATAATAGAGTTAGATTTTGTGTGCTGCCACAAGCGGGCGACCACAGCCCGTCTGCCCGCAGGCGGAGATTTCGATAAAACTTTAGGAGGTTCCCCATGTCTGGACATAGCAAATGGAACAACATTAAGCGCAAGAAGGAAAAGACCGATGGTGCAAGAGCAAAGGTCTTTACCAAGATCGGCCGTGAGATCAGCGTTGCCGTCCGTGACGGCGGCCCCAACCCGGCTTCCAACAGCAAGCTGGCAGACCTGATCGCCAAGGCAAAGCGCATGAGCGTGCCCAACGATAACATCCAGCGCATCATCAAGAAGGCTGAGGGCGGTGACAAGACCGAGTTCGAGGCCATCACCTACGAGGGCTACGGCCCCGGCGGCGTTGCTGTCATGGTCGAGACCCTGACCGACAACCGCAACCGTACCGCTG
Organism: Faecalibacterium sp. IP-3-29; assembly: GCF_023347335.1. NCBI lineage: Bacteria > Bacillati > Bacillota > Clostridia > Eubacteriales > Oscillospiraceae > Faecalibacterium > Faecalibacterium sp. IP-3-29. The sequence continues at coordinate 1,206,029 of NZ_CP094471.1, forward strand.
CCGACCTGCGCCACTATTTCGACAAGAACGGCGGCAACCTGGGCGCTATGGGCTGTGTTGGCTTCCTGTTCAGCCAGAAGGGTGTCATTGACATCTCTCTGGAGGATAAGGATGCCGATGAGGCCATGATGGACGCTCTGGATGCCGGTGCCGAGGACTTTGATGCAGGCGAAGAGGCTGCTGAGATCACCACCGATCCCGAGAACTACTCCGCTGTGGTCAAGGCCATGGAAGAGAAGGGCTACGAGATCCTGAGCGACGACCTGGCCATGGTCCCCATGACCACCACCCGCCTGACCGACCCCGATCAGCTCAAGGCAATGGGCAAGCTGCTGGACTCTCTGGAGGACAACGACGATGTCCAGAATGTCTGGCACAGCCTGGAGAACGAAGAGGATCTGCCGGAATAAGGTGTATCTGCGCCTGCTGACTCTGTAATAGAAAATCAAAGCGCTGCCCCCCTGTGAAAAAACTCAGAGGGCGGCGCTTTTTTGCTTTGCCGATTGCGCGGCGGGGGTAAATATGGTACAATGATTTGAAACAGACCACGATGAAACGAGGTGGCGCATATGGAAGCAAAACGCATCTGCCCGTACTGCATGGGAGAACTGGAAAGCCGGGTGTCGGTGTGCCCCCATTGCGGCGGGGTACTGGCCGGGCGCAACCCGGCGGGCAGTCTGCCGGTGGGCACGCTGTTGGCCGGACGGTATACCGTGGGCGAGATGCAGAGCATCGACGGCGAGGGCATCCTGTACCGGGGCGTGGAGAACGTCGGGCGGTTCCGGGTGACCATCAAGGAGTATATGCCCCTGACACTGTCGGCGGAGCGGGGCACGGACGCGCTGCTCCGGCCCAAGCTGGGCAGCGAGGTGCTGTTCAAGACCACCCGGATGGACTTTGCCGATCTCTACCGCTCCATCCAGCGCATCACCCCCGCAAACGGTCTGGAGGCTGTGCTGGACGTGTTCGAGGAGAACAACACCGTCTACGCCGTGATGGAAAACCCCGGCGGCATCCCGCTGCAGCAGTGGCTGGATGAGCGCCCCAGCCCGGTTTCGGCCGAGACGGCCCGCAATATGCTGCAGCCTGTGTTTGACGGCGTGGCGGCCATGCATCAGGTGGGGCTGGTGCACCGGGGCATCTGCCCGGAAAACATCCGGGTGCTGGAAAACGGCCGGGCACGCCTGACGGGCTACGCCACCGTGGGGCTGCGCACGGCGGGCAGCGGCCTGCACGAGCAGCTGTATGAGGGCTACTCGGCACCGGAACAGTATTCCACCACCGAATTCGAGGGCCGTTACACCGACGAATACAGCCTTGCCGCCGTGGTCTACCGGATGGTCTGCGGGCAGAGCCCTGTTCCTGCGGCACAGCGGCTGGTGTCGGACTCCAACCCCCGCGCCCGCACGCTGGAACGGGCGGTGCCGGAGTATGTTTCGGATGTGCTCTGGATGGGCCTGCAGCTCAGGCCTGCCGAGCGCATCCAGACCGTGCCCCAGCTGTTCCGGGCACTGAGCAGCCAGGAGTATACCACGGAGCTTACCCAGACCCTGCAGCAGGCCGCGCCGCGCCCTCAGTCCACCGAGGAAGAGGAGCGGAAAAAGCATATACTCAGCCTGCGCAACCTGCTGGCGGCCATCCTGATCCTGCTGGCCATCCTGACATTGCTCATCGTGTGGGGGCTGGTGAATCAGGGGCTGCACACCGCAAAGCCTGCGGAATCCACCCCGGCCTCCGAACCGGCCAGTTCGCTGGTGACAGAGCCGGTGAATCTGGCCCCGGACTTTGTGGGGATGGACTACGATTCGCAGGTGCGCAACAACAACAGCTATGCCGGGGATTACCTGTTCTATGTGACCATGGAATACAGTGATACCGTGGAAAAGGGCAAGATCATCCGTCAGACCCCCGAAGCCGGGGAGGTCATCGAAGAGGGCAGCACCATCGATCTGGTGGTCAGCCGCGGCCCACAGATGGTGGAGATGCCCAACGTGGCAGGCTTTACCCGGGACGGCGCGGAGCAGCAGCTGGCGCAGGTGGGGCTGAATGCGAGCTTCTATCCCATTTATAACGATGGCTCCTATGTTTCGGGCTGTGTGGCCTATTGCAGCGAGGAGCCCGGTGCCATGGTGGAGGTCGGCTCGACTATCATCGTCTATATGGCGGCAGAGGTCGAGGCCGAGGTGCCCGCCACCCCGCCCGAGACCACGACCCCTTCTGCCGGTACCACACCGTCTGCCGCGCAGACGGAGCCGCCGACCGGTGGGGCCGGCACCGAATACGATACGGATTGACGCAAAGCGGCCTGCCGGAGAGGGCAGGCCGCTTTTTTGATGAGAACGCTTGAAGAAAATGAATGATTCTGATAGAATTATATTAGAATCATTTAGGGGGTGCGCATTATGATTATTAAGTCGTCTACGGCGCTTCGCAATGACTACGGTTCCATTTCAAATCTGGCGCACGGAGCGGGCGAGCCAATCTACATTACAAAAAATGGAGAGGGTGACCTTGTTGTGATGAGCATTGAAGCATTTGAACAGCGGGAAGAGGCGTTGAAACTCCGGGCAAAGCTGGAAGCAGCGGAACAGGGAAGGCTTGCTGGTGCTCCGGCTTACACGCTGGAGGATTCCAGAAAACGGCTGGAGGAGATCTATCGTCGTGGCTAAGATCGAAATTCTGGAGTCGGCACAGCGGGAACTGGAAGCAATCGCAGAGCTTCACATGAATCTGGTAGGGCCGAATTCTGCCCGAAAAATCACGGATCGAATCTTGGATTCTCTTTCGCGGTTGGAACGTTTCCCTCTGTCTGGTTCGCTTCCAAGAGATGCCGAACTGCTGAAAAGCGGATATCGCTATGTGATCGCCGGGCAGTATCTCTGCGTCTATCGGCTGATTGTGGATACTGTGTTCGTCTACCATATCGTGCATGGTGCAAGTAATTACCCTGTTTTGTTCAAACGGCTGCTGCAAGAAGAATTGAAGAGAGAAGATTGACGCAAAGCAGCCTGCCGGATAAGGCAGAGCGCTGTTGCTGTTTCTGTGTGGGTTTGTCATTTGCAAGTGGCTTGACAGAATCACCGCCTTCCTCGGGACGAAATGCAGGCTGAAAGGCCATTTTACCGGATATTCGACAATTTGCCTTAAAACATTGCCAAATGCTCCAAAATTTGTTACAATGATGCTGATGATTTGCCCGCCGTGGACAAAAAAGCAACGGATGCGTCCGGCTTTCCTGCCGGGGCAGATCTGCAGAACATATTTTTATAAGGAGGCTTTTGCAGATGAAAAAACGATTGATTAGTATGGCACTGGCAGTCAGTATGGCAGTCAGCATAATGCCTGCACCCGCTCTGGCAACAGTAGGGGGGGGGGTACAACCCTGGGAGATGATGCGATAACGCTGTCGGACGCAACGGGCGGCACTTCGAGCGGTACAGCTACATCGGTTTCAGATTTGACGGGGCTGACAGCTGCTGCTACAAACGGCGGAAATGTCCAGTTGAGCGGCGATATTACGTTAACAGGCACTCTCTCTATCAATAATAAAAAACTGAGCATTGATCTGAACGGCCACACCATTACAGCGGCAAATAACCAGAGAGCGTTTAACATCTCGAATGGCGGCACGCTGGAAATCAAGGATAGTGTGGGCAAAGGTATCATTCAGGGCAATGGTACGGTAACAGGGCACGGCGGAGCAATCTATATGGAAGGCTCCGGCAGTGCCCTGACGATCAGTGGCGGCACCATTCAGGGCTTTACCATCAGTGCGCATGGCGGTGGTGTGTATATGAGTGGCGGTACTTTTACGATGACCGGCGGTAAAATCTACAATTGCAGCTCCAGCGGTACGAATCTTTCTGGCGGCGGCGTATATATGGCCGAAGGAACCTTTGATATGAGCGGTGGTTCCATTGAAAATTGTACAGCACATGAGGGCGCAGGCGTAGAGGTGTACCCTGACCCTGGTAAGACTTGCATTTTTACCATGAGCGGTTCGGCTGAAATCAAAAATTGCAGCAATGATGGTGTATCGGTTACTTCGGCTGCTGGGGGCCAGGAATCTGAATTTATCATGAACGGTGGCACCATTCAGGGCACAAAAGGTCGTGGTGTGTGTGCGTTTGAGGATAACGCATCTATTACGTTGAATGGTGGTACAATTAAATACACAGACCCGGAGAATTTTAATGTTGATATCCGATCTGGAGCTACACTGACAGCGAACAACGGTGTTACTGTCAGTGGAAAAGTATTCAATATGAGGGGCACGATTCAGGGAGATGGAACTGCCCAATTTACCGGTACGGTAGAAAATGCAGGTACGGGCAAGATCGAATCCGGAATATTCAATCGAATTGAAGATAGACGCCAAGGCGGCACATTTGGTAATATCCAATGTGACGAATTTGTTCACCTGATTAATACCGGTTGGCCGGAGTTCAATTCGCAACCGGGCAGTAGTTTTTCGCTGAAGTTTTTGAGCTATGTGTCTGCACCTACGATGACAAATACATTGACCATCCCCGAGGGCGTTACAGTTACTGTTGATCTGACGGGCAAGCAGGTTGCTGGAGAAGACGCCGAAAAGAAAATCATCAATTATGGTAATCTGACATTGATTGACAGTGGTACGGGTAGTACCCTGAGCATTCCCATTGAAAACTACGGAACCCTGAACGCCAACGGCGGTACCGTAACTGGTGAAGTGACCAATAAGGGCACAATCACAACGACCGGAGAAAAGGCGACCCAATTCTCTGGAGGCGTGACAAACGAGAGCGATGGTAAAATTGAGAATGGTACGTTTTCCGGCGAAGTGACCAATAATGGCGCAATTAACGATGGTACGTTTTCCGGCAAGGTGAAAAACAACGGAACCATTGGCAACGGCAACTTTACCGGTGCTGTGACCAATGAGAAAACCGGTGTGATCTCCGGCGGCAAGTTTGACGAAAGCCAGCTGACCAACAACGGCGGCACCCTGCCCCCGAAGCCGGGCGACAACAAGCCGGATGACACCAACAAGGACAATGACAAGAAGGAAGATACCGAACCGGTTGCTCCTGTTGTCAAGCGGTACGACCTGACCGTCAAGAACGCCGAAGTGACCGTGAAGGATGCTGACGGCAAGGCAGTGGAATTTACCAAGGCCGAGGATGGCACCCTGACGGCTAAAGTTCCCGAAAATGCCGAAGTGACGGTGAAATACACCGCCCCCACCGATGCGATTGTGTTTGACCTGTGGAGCATTAACAGTGATGCGAAGCTGGATGTGAACGTCAAGGAGAACCCCCTGACCTTCAAGATGCCTGCACAGGCTGTGACCATCGAGGCCATGACGCAGGATGCCACCATTGAAAGCGAAGGTCCCGGCGTGCTGGGTACCGCTGCCATGATCGGTGTTGCCGGTGCCGGTACGGCTGTGCTGGGTTATACCGGTTACATGATCGGCACGGAACTGTACCTGAACACTGTCCTGCCTGCCGGTGCAGCTATCCCCCAGAACACCACCGAACTGGCAAAACTCCTCTGGACCGAAGCTGGCAAACCCGCCCCTGCCGCTGTGATGGCTGAGGATGCCACCGACGAGCAGAAGGCTCTGACTTGGGCTGTTGAAAGCCAGCTCATCTCCGCCGATAAGCCCGCAGACGCTTCTGTGGGCCGGTGGGAAGTGATCCGGGGGTGGAATAGGGTGAAAGAGATGAAGTGATCCTTCGTACAACCTCTCAGTCGCCTGCGGCGACAGCTCCCCTACTAGGGGAGTTGGCAAAGCTGTTAGGCTTTGACTGAGAGGGCAAGGCAACTGCCCGGAGAGGGTTCGCCCGCTCCCCTTCACGAAGAGAGAAACCCCAAGAAAATAACGCAGAAAGCCCCATCGGTACGAAAAATACCGATGGGGCTTTCCGCTTGTTTAGGATAGGAAAGAGAATGGTTCAGTAATGGCCGGGATGCGGGCTTACAGGTTGGTATAGCCCATGAGGTAGCGGTCTACCTCGGCGGCGCAATCGCGGCCCTCCCGCAGGCCCCAGACCACAAGGCTCTGGCCCCGGCGCATATCGCCGCAGGCGAACACCTTGTCCACGTTGGTGCGGAAGTGGTCGGTGTCCACACAGCCGCGGCCGGTCAGGCTGACACCGAAGGCATCGGCCACATAGCTCTCACAGCCCACGAAACCGGCGGCAATGAAGGCCAGCTCACAGTTGTAGGTGAACTCCTCGCCGGTGGGCACCATGTTGGTGCGGCCGGTCTCGGGGTCACGCTCGGGCTTGAGATAGGAGATGACGGCAGCGGTCAGGTTGCCTGCATCGTCCTTGAGGAATTCTTTGACCGTGGTCTGGTAGACACGGGGGTCCTTGCCGAACTTTGCCATGCACTCGGTCTGGCCGTAGTCCACCTTGAGCACCCGGGGCCACTCGGGCCAGGGGTTGCTGGCGGCACGCTCCTTGGGAGGCTGCGGCATCATTTCCAGAGCCACCAGATCAGTGCAGCCCTGCCGCAGGGCCGTGCCCTGGCAGTCGTTGCCGGTGTCGCCGCCGCCGATGACCAGAACGTTCTTGCCCTTGGCATCAATGGCCCTGCCGTCGGCAAATTTGCTGTCCAGCAGGCTCTTTGTCACGCTGGTGAGGTAATCCACGGCAAAATGCACGCCATTGGCATCCCGGCCCGGAACGTTCAGGTCACGGGCCTTTTTGGCACCACAGCAGAGCACCACGGCATCGTAGCTGTTCAGGATGCTCTCGGCATCCACGGCACCGCCCACATCCATGCTGGTGCGGAACTCCACGCCCTCGGCCTGCATGATCCTGATGCGGCGCTCGATGACGGATTTGTCCAGCTTCATGTTGGGGATGCCGTACATCAGCAGGCCGCCCACGCGGTCGGCGCGCTCAAACACGGTGACGGCGTGGCCCCGGATGTTCAGGTACTCGGCCACCGAAAGACCGGCCGGGCCGCTGCCGATGACGGCCACGCTCTTGCCGGTGCGGGCCGGGGGAGGGGCGGCGTGGAGCCAGCCCTTGGCGTAGCCCGTTTCCACGATGGCGTGCTCGTTCTCGCGCACGGTCACGCTGCTGCCGGTCACATCACCGCAGGTGCAGGCGGCCTCGCACAGGGCGGGACAGACCCGGCTGGTGAACTCCGGGAAGCGGTTGGTGGCCCGCAGACGGTGGAGTGCCAGCTCCCACTTGCCCTGATAGACCAGGTCGTTCCACTCGGGGATCAGGTTGTTCAGCGGGCAGCCCGATGCCATGCCGCCGATCATCATGCCGGCCTGGCAGAAGGGCACGCCGCAGTCCATGCAGCGGGCGGCCTGGGTCTGCTGTTCCTCGCGGGAGAGCCAGACGTGAAACTCGTTGAAATTTTCAATGCGCTCCAGCGGCGGGACATCCGTGCTGGTCTTGCGCGTGTAATCCATAAATCCAGTGATCTTGCCCATGATCCGGCCCTCCTTACTTCTTCTTCTGCACAGCGTAGAATGCTTCGATCTGTGCCTGTTCGCCGTCCAGGCCGCGCTCCTCCATGGAAGCGATGATCCGGAGCATCCGGTCGTAATCGTAGGGGAGGACTTTCTTGAACTTGGGCAGGTACTCGCTGAAGTTGTCCAGGATCTCCTTGCCGCGGGGGGAGCCGGTGGCTTCCACATGCTCACGGATGAGCTCCTTCAGGGCAGCAACATCGTACTTGTGCTCCACAGGCTCCAGGCTCACGGTCTCCTTGTTGACCCGCTGGTAGAAATCCCAGTTCTCGTCCAGAACGTAGGCCACGCCGCCGGTCATGCCGGCTGCGAAGTTCTTGCCGGTCTGGCCCAGGACCACGACAGTGCCGCCGGTCATGTACTCGCAGCCGTGGTCGCCCACGCCCTCGACAACGGCGGTCGCGCCGCTGTTGCGGACGCAGAAGCGCTCACCGGCCACGCCGGAGACGAAGGCCTTGCCGCTGGTGGCACCGTAAAGGGCCACATTGCCGGTGATGATGTTTTCCTCGGGCTTGTAGCCGATGCCCTCGGGCGGGCGGACGATGATCTTGCCGCCGGACAGGCCCTTGCCCATGTAGTCGTTGCAGTCGCCGGTCAGGCTGAGGGTCAGGCCCTTGGGGATGAACGCGCCAAAGCTCTGGCCGCCTGCGCCGATGCACTCGGCGGTGTAGACATCGTCGGGCAGGGAGCTGCCGTACTTGCGGGTGATCTCGCTGCCAAAGATGGCACCCAGGGCGCGGTCGGTGTTGGAGACCTCCAGCCGGACGCTCTGGGGTGCCTTGCTGCCCAGCTTGAACTTCTTCATCAGCACCTTCATGTCGAGGGTGTTCTCAAGGTGGAAGTCATAGGTGTCGGCAGGCACAAAGTGGACGTTGCTGTTTGCAATGGCCGGGTTGTGCAGGATGCAGTCCAGATTCATCTTGGCGGCACGGCTGCCGGCAGCGCTGGGCTTGACATGGAGCAGGTCGGTGCGGCCCACCAGCTCGTCGATGGTGCGCACGCCCAGCTTGGCCATGTACTCCCGCAGCTCCTGCGCCACAAAGGTCAGGTAGTTGATGATATACTCGGGCTTGCCCTTGAACCGCTTGCGCAGCTCGGGGTTCTGGGTGCAGATGCCCATGGGGCAGGTGTCCAGGTTGCAGACACGCATCATCACGCAGCCTTCGCACATCAGCAGGGAGGTGCCGAAGCCGAACTCCTCAGCGCCCAGCATACAGCTGATGGCAACATCGCGGCCGGAGAGCAACTTGGAGTCGCTCTCAATGCGGACGCGGCTGCGCAGGCCGTTCAGGATCAGGGTCTGGTGGGTCTCGGCGATGCCCAGCTCCCAGGGCAGGCCCGCATTCTTGATGGAGGTGCGGGGGGCTGCACCGGTGCCGCCGTCGTAACCGGAGACGAGGATGACCTGCGCGCCGCCCTTGGCAACACCGGCGGCAATGGTGCCGACACCGGCCTCGCTGACCAGCTTCACGTTGATGTTGGCGTGGCGGTTGGCGTTCTTCAGGTCATAGATCAGCTCGGCCAGATCCTCGATGGAGTAGATGTCGTGGTGGGGCGGGGGAGAGATCAGGCCCACGCCGGTGGTGCTGTGGCGGGTCTTGGCGATCCAGGGGTAGACCTTGGCACCGGGCAGGTTGCCGCCCTCGCCGGGCTTTGCACCCTGTGCCAGCTTGATCTGGATCTCCTCGGCGGAGACCAGATATTTGCTGGTCACGCCGAAGCGGGCCGAGGCTACCTGCTTGATCTTGGAGTTGCTCTCGCTCTGGTAGCGCTCCTCGGGCTCACCGCCCTCGCCGGTGTTGCTCCGGCCGCCCAGACGATTCAGGGCGATGGCGATGGTCTCGTGGGCCTCGCTGCTCAGGGCACCGTAGCTCATGGCAGCGGCTTTGAACCGCTTGACGATGGAGCTGACGGGCTCCACCTCCTCAAGGGGGATGCCGCCGTTGGGGTCATAGCTGAAGTCCAGCAGGCTGCGCAGGTGCATGCCCTCGGCACCCATGTTGTCCACGGTGCGGGTGAAGTCCTTGAAGGCCTTGTAGTCGCCCGTGAAGCAGGCTTTCTGGAACAGATGGATGGTCTGCGGGGTGAAAAGGTGCTCTTCCTTGCCGCTGCGGAACTTGTGGGCACCGCCGTCGGCCAGCTCCATGTTGATGTCCAGACCCAGCGGGTCAAAGGCGGCGTTGTGGGCAGCTTCCACATCCGCCTGAATGTCCTCCAGACCGATGCCGCCCACACGGCTGACCGTGCCGGTGAAGTACTTGTCGATGACATCCTTGGAGATGCCGACCGCCTCAAAGATCTGGCTGCTCTGGTAGCTCTGGATGGTGGAGATGCCCATTTTGGAGGCGATCTTCACAATGCCGTTCAGCACAGCCTTGTTGTAGTCGTCCACGGCGGCGTAGTAATCCTTGTCCAGCAGACCCTCGTCGATGAGCTGGGCAATGGTGTCGTGGGCCAGATAGGGGTTGACGGCACAGGCACCGTAGCCCAGCAGGGTGGCAAAGTGGTGCACCTCGTGGGGCTCGGCGCTCTCAAGGATGAGGGCCATGGCCGTGCTCTTCTTGGTGCGGATGAGGTACTGGGACACGGCAGAAACAGCCAGCAGGCTGGGGATGGAGACGTGGTACTCGTCGATGTCGCGGTCAGAGAGGATGATGATGTTGGCACCGTCCTTGTAGGCGCGGTCCACCTCCAGGAACACGCGGTCGATAGCCTTTTCCAGGCTGGTGTTCTTATAGTAATTGATGGAAACCGTGGCGGTCTTGAAGCCGGGCACGTTCATGTGCTTGATCTTGAGCAGATCCGTGCTGGTCAGGATGGGGTTCTGCACCTTGAGCACCTTGCAGTTCTCGGGCTTGTCCTCCAGCAGGTTGCCGTGGGCACCCACATAGACGCTGGTGGAGGTGACCACCTTCTCACGGATGGCATCGATGGGCGGGTTGGTGACCTGTGCGAACCGCTGCTTGAAGTAGTTGAACAGCGGGGGATGCTGGTCGCTCAGGACAGCCAGCGGGGTGTCTGTGCCCATGGCTCCGGAAGGCTCGGCACCGGCCCGGGCCATGGGCAGGATCAGCTCCTTGATTTCCTCGTATTTGTAGCCAAAGACCTTCTGCAGGCGGGTCAGCTCCTCGCCGGTGTAGCTGGGGACTTTGATGTTGGGGATCTTCAGGTCCTTCAGCCGGACCAGATTCCGGTCGATCCACTCGCCGTAGGGCTCGCGGCTGGCGTAGTATTCCTTCAGCTTCTCGTCATCCACGACCTCGCCCTTGACGGTATCCACCAGCAGCATCTTGCCGGGGCGCAGGCGGTCTTTCATCAGAATGTTGTCCGGGGCGCAGGGCAGCACGCCCACCTCAGAGGACAGGATCATCCGGCCGTCCTTGGTGATATAGTAGCGGCTGGGGCGCAGACCGTTGCGGTCCAGCACCGCGCCCACCACGTCGCCGTCGGAGAAGAGGATGGCGGCAGGGCCGTCCCAGGGCTCCAGCATGGTGGCGTAATACTGGTAGAAATCACGTTTTTTCTGGCTGATGTTCTTGTTGTTCTCCCAGGGCTCGGGGATGGTGATCATCACCGCCAGAGGCAGATCCATGCCGTTCATCACCATGAACTCCAGCGCGTTGTCCAGCATGGCGGAGTCCGAGCCAGAGGTGTTGATGATGGGCAGGATCTTGTTCATGTCGTCCTGCAGGATGGGGCTCTCGATGCTCTCCTCACGGGCCAGCATGGCATCGGTGTTGCCCTTGATGGTGTTGATCTCGCCGTTGTGCAGGATGAACCGGTTGGGGTGGGCACGCATCCAGCTGGGGTTGGTGTTGGTAGAAAAGCGGCTGTGCACCATGCCGATGGCGGATTCGTAATCCTCGTCCTGCAGGTCAAGGTAGAACAGGCGCAGATCGTGCACCAGGAACATGCCCTTGTAGACGATGGTGCGGCTGGACAGGCTGGGCACATAGGTGCCGTTGCTGGCCTGCTCGAACACCCGGCGGACGATGTAGAGCCTGCGGTCAAAATCAATGCCCTTGCTCACACGGGCAGGCTTTTTGATGAAGCACTGCCAGATGGAGGGCATACAGTCCCGGGCCTTCTGGCCCACGGCATCGGGGTCTACCGGCACCCTGCGCCATGCCAGAAACTCAAGTCCCTCCTTGCGGGTGACCAGCTCAAACAGCTTCATGGCCTGTGCCCGCAGGTGCTCGTTCTGGGGGAAGAAGAACATGCCGACACCGTATTCCCGCTCGTTGCCCAGGCTGATGTTCAGCTCATCGGCCACCTTGGAGAAGAACTTGTGGCTGATCTGCAGCATGATGCCCACGCCGTCACCGGTCTTGCCCTCGGCATCCTTACCGGCGCGGTGCTCCAGCCGTTCCACGATGCTCAGGGCATCGCTGACCGTCTGGTGGCTCTTGCGGCCCTTGATGTCCACCACAGCGCCGATGCCGCAGGCATCGTGCTCGAACTGAGGGTCATACAGGCCAAGAGGCGTGGCGTTTTCCGTAAATTGATCCATTGCCTTTCCCATCCTTATCTCTCAAAATATCCTCTGGGCCGCGGCACAATCCGCAGCCGATCTTACACAGAAAACAAAAAAGCGTTCCAGAAGGGCAAACTTCACCCTTCTGGAACGCCTTTGTTCCGTTAGCTTTATTATAATGATTCGTGAAGATTGTTCAAGTGGGAGGTGCAACAAACTTTAGTACACCAAAGCCCGCACTTCTTGTGCGCTTTGATGGAATGATGAACGCATTTCATCAAAACCTTGAAAAAACCGCCGCATCCGGCTGCCGGTCTGGGGCAGGGGATGCGGCGGTTTGCGTATGATTGCGGGGCGTTTCTGTCCTTAGTGCTTTGCGGCGCGCTGTTTGCGGTCGAAGAACCACCCGCATACCAACAGACCGATGCCAAAGATCAGAAGCACGGCAGCCAGCCAATCGGTGGTACCGGTCTGGATCAGGGTCACGGTCGTGGTGTTCTGCGTGGGCGTTTCCTCCGGCTGGGCCAACGACGCGGACGTGTCAGTCTGAGCCGGTTTCTCCGCAGGCAGCTCGCCGGGGGCCTCGGTTTCCTCGGTTTCCTCGGGGATCTCGGGTTCCTCAGGCTCCTCGGGGGTCTCGGGGGTCTCCGGCCCCTCAGGCTCCTCGGGGATCTCGGGGGTCTCCGGGTCTACGGGAACGACCGGAACATAGGGGGTGTCCGGGCTGTTCTTCAGGTTGGTAAAGACGACCTTGGCGGTGTCGTTCTGGGGCACAACGCCGGTCTCTGCAGGGTTGAGATTCAGCAGGGTCCAGCCGTCCTGAGCGGTTTCGGTGATGGTATAGCCGATGCCTGCGGGCAGGTTCGAGAGCGTGATGCTCTCGCCGCTTTTCAGGGTGAAGGATGCCTTGCCGTTTTTGAACGGGACACCGCACCATTTGTCGTCGATCGTGGTGATGGTATCATCGTCCAGCGTGAGCTCAAAGGTGAACGCGGTGTCATAGTCGCTCGGCAGCAGTTCCCCGAGCGTCTCTTTGCAGACGGTCAGGCTGCCGATGCTGCCGTGTGCGGCCTTGAGGGACAGGGGGCCGGTGTAAGAATTGACGGGTGCGACGAGAACCATGTGCAGATCCGCTTCGTCCCCGTGGGCGTTCCAGCGGGTGGTTTCATAGTCGTCGTACCAGCCGGTAATGAAATCATAGCAGTCCGGTTCGCCGTCCAGCGCCCAGCCTTTGCCGGTATCGCCAAAGGTGATGGTGGCACCGTCTGCGTTGTAGATGTCGTCACCAGAAAGCCTTGCGTGATTGTTGTACAGCTCTACATCGTCTGAAAGAATCGCAGTGCCAGAGTTCACAAGTCCGCCGCCTACAGAACCGGCATGGTTATAGCGTACACTGCCGGCCAGCAGGTTCAGCGTCGCATGCTCATCGTTTTGGATACCGCAGTTGCTGTTGTATTCCACCTGCAGATTGGCACCCTTTTCCACGGTGAAGAGATTGCAGTTGACGATACCGGACACCGTATTGTAGTTGGCAGTGACATTTGCACCGCTTTCTATCAGAAAAGCACCCTGCTTCAGATCACCCATCACTTGATTGTAGATGCCATGGGCACCGTTGTGGTTGGCGGTGACATTTGCACCGGACTCAATCGTCAGATAGGAATCGTAACTGTTGTAGATACCGAGCTTAGCATTGTTGTCCACTGAAACATTGGCACCATTCTGGATGTGCAGCTTACAGCTGTTCACGATGGCAGCCAGGCCCTTGTTCTGACATACGGAGACGTTTGCACCACTTTCAATGGTCAGGTCGGCGCCTGCATACACATACAAACCGCCAGAGCCGTAGCCCGGGTCATTTGTGCCGTTGCCGTCGCAGATGACCTGCGAACCGCCTTGGATCACGCCAATGCCGCCGACACCAAGGCCGGAACCGCCATTGTCGCGGATATCAAGGGTAGAACCGGAATCCACGTCAAGGCCATCAACGAAAACAGCGTAGCCATACCATGCGCCGGTGTTTCCGGTGGCGGTCAGGGTCGAGGATTCCATGGTCAGCTTACCGCCATAGCAGCCAATGCCGAAGCCGTAGCCATCAGGATCGGATTTGCCGTTGTCCATCACCACGACATTTGAACTGGACAGTGTGATGTCGATCGGATTGATCGTCATGGCCGCATGGGCACAGCCTGTGATCTCAAGATAAGAGTTGTTGATCTTGATCTCACGGTTAGGTTGTCCTTTAAATTCCGAGTCATCGGCGTAGATACCACTTGCACGATAATTAGAGACACCACGGATCACGGCGTATGATCCATCCAGATACAGGTTGCTCTTCTGATACAGATAGATGCCGCTGCCGCAGCTTCCATCCGGGATCAACGTAAAGTTGACGTTGTTCAGTCTCAGATTCGAGTTGCTGATCAGGTTGGCCGTTCCTCCTGCGCCACCTTCATGGGTATGAGTATGCGCATAGATATTCAGCGTAAGATCTTTAAACGTGATATCACTGTGCGATGCATACATACCGTTCTGGTTCAGCGTCAGCGTGCGGGTACCGCCGCCGGAAATGGTCAGGGTCTTGTTATCGAACGTAAGACCTTCATACAGCTCAATGTTCGCCAGCAGGTCGATCTGATCACCATCCGTCGCGGCAGTGATTGCATCGTCCAGTGTGGAGTAGTAGTACGTATCGTCGATCTTGTCAATCTTGCACACAGCCTGGGTTGTGGGGCTTGTGGTGCTGTCGTCGTCGTCCGCAGGGTCATCGCCACCCGATTCCTCGTCAGGAGTTTTGGGGGTGAGATTCCCTGCGGGCAGGTCATCCGCTGCTGCTTTATCGCGGTCCGCGTCCGCAGGGTCATCGCCACCCGATTCCTTGTCAAGAGTTTTGGGGGTGGGATTCCCTGCGGGCAGGTCATCCGCTGGTGCTTCATCGTTGTCCGCATCCGCAAGGCTTTTCTCCGAGCCCGTCTCCGAAAGGTCGGGAACAGGAGGTTCCTGTTCCTGCGAATCATCAAGGGAGTAGGGGACGGTGGAAAGGTCACTCCAGTCCAGAATGGTGCCGTCCGAATCCGTGATGGTGGGGTCGGGGCTCAGTGCAAGTACACTCAGCGGCAGAACATGAAGCAGCAATCCGATGGTAAGTATCACTACGAACCATCTCTTTTTCATAATTTTTTCTCCTCCTCTTTCTAAAATATAGTACATTTTGTGTACTGCTAATATAGTAGCATCGGATGTTCGGAAATACAAGAGGTTCAAACGAATTTGAAACCGAAAGATCCAAATTTTTGAAGCGGCGGGGAACCGCGCCGGAGTTTCTCCGGAAAATGATTCCTGCACAGGAGTGAAAGCTTGTCCCTACGCCGGAAATTCCCAGAAATTATGAAAAAGTTTCGACACAAGAAAAACTCCCGGGAAATCCCGGGAGTATAGCAGAAACGAAGCAAGAAATTCCCTGCGGCGGCAGTCAGCGTCCCAGAATGGCCCGCAGGTCCTCTTCCGGGGTCGTAATGGCTTTCAGGTCATAGCGGCGCTGCAATTCCTGCACCACCCCCGGAGAGAGAAAGGCCGGGAGGGTGGGGCCGAGGCGGATGTTCCGGATGCCCAAAGCCAGCAGGGCAATCAGGATGCAGACTGCCTTCTGCTCGAACCAGCAGAGCACCAGCGAGAGCGGCAGGTCGTTGACGGTGCAGCCGAAGGCATCGGCCAGAGCCAGTGCGATCCGGATGGCGCTGTATGCGTCGTTGCACTGGCCCACATCCAGAAGGCGGGGCAGGCCAGTGCCGGGCACTGTGCCCAGAGGCAGATCGTTCAGCCGGAATTTTCCGCAGGCAAGGGTCAGAATGACCGTATCCGGCGGTGTCAGCCGGGCAAACTCGGTGTAGTAACGGCGGGTGGGCCGGGTACCGTCGCAGCCGCCCACCAGGAAGAAATGGCGGATCTGCCCGCTTTTCACGGCCGCAACGATCTCATTGGCGTGGGAGAGCACAGCGCTCCGCGCAAAGCCGGTGGTGACCGTTTTGCCGCCGTTCATGCCCGGGATGATGGTATCCTCCGGGTAACCGCCCAGTTCCAGCGCTTTCCGGATGACGGGGGTGAAGTCCCGGTCCTCCCCGATGTGCGGCACCCCGGGATAGGAGACCACCGAGGTGGTAAAGACCCGGTCGGCGTAGCTGGGGCGCAGCGGCATGATACAGTTTGTGGTGAAGAGGATGGGGGCGGGGATGTCCTCAAACTCCGACTGCTGGTTCTGCCAGGCGGTGCCGAAATTTCCCTTGAGGTGCGAATAGCGCTTTTTCAGCTCCGGATAACCGTGGGCGGGCAGGAGTTCCGAGTGGGTATAAACGTTGATGCCCTTGCCCTCGGTCTGGGCCAAAAGTTGCTGGGTGTCGTAAAGGTCGTGGCCGGAAATGACGATGAAAGGCCCTTTCTCGATGGTCAGAGGGACTTCTGTCGGTTCCGGTTCGCCAAAGGCACCGGTGTTGGCATGATCCAGCAGTTCCATGGTGCGGAAGCTGGCTTCTCCGGTCCTTTGCACCAGGAGCCAAAGCTCCTCCATGGATAGCCCCGAGGTGCCCACTGCCTTCAGGGCGGTACAGTAAAATTTGTCCAGCTCCGGGTCGATGCGGCCCAGCACCCGAGCATGATAGTTATAAGCGGCCATTCCCCGCAGGCTGAACAGCACAAAGCATTTCAGGCTTCGCACATCCGGGTCAGGCTCCTGCCAGAGCTGCTGCATATCATAGTCCTCGGCAATGCCCGGACAGGCAGCGTGGATCTTCTCGATCAGCTGCCCGACGGTGTGCTCGTCAAAATTTACATTGGTGATGGTGGTGAACAGCCCCTGCATCAGCAGCAAAGCCTGCTCCGGAGCCGGAGCACGGCCTTCGCCAATGAGCTGCTCCGCATACCGGATCAGGGCACCGGTCAGCCGGTCCTGCGCCGCTGCGGTCGGAGCCGATTTCCCGCACACGCCTGCCCGACCGGTACAGGCAGTCCCGTTGGCCGCCTGCTCACATTGGAAACAAAACATCTGCTCATCCATAAAAATACTCCCTTCGCTTTCTGGCAAAGGGAGTATGGACAACGGACAGAGGAAATATGCAGGAAAAAAAAGGGGGCCGCACCCCTTCGGATGCAGCCCTCTGAAAAGGAATGCTTAGTAGGTGATGCCCTGTGCCATCATGGCGGTGGCCACCTTCAGGAAACCGGCGCAGTTTGCACCGACCATCAGGTTGCCCTCGGAACCAGCGGCAACGGAAGCGTCATAGGAAGCGTGGAAGATGCCCTCCATGATGCCCTTCAGCTTTGCATCGACCTCTTCGAAGGTCCAGCTCAGACGCTCGGAGTTCTGGCTCATCTCCAGGCCGGAGGTGGCCACGCCGCCGGCGTTTGCTGCCTTTGCGGGTCCGTACAGGACACCGTTGGACAGGTAGACCTCGATGGCCTCGGGCGTGCTGGGCATGTTTGCGCCCTCGCAGACAACGGTGCAGCCGTTCTTGACCAGAGCCTCAGCGGACTCCTTGTTGATCTCGTTCTGGGTCGCGCAGGGCAGGGCGATGTCGCAGGGGACAGTCCAGACCTTGGAGCAGTCGGCAACGTAGGTTACACCGGCGTGGGTCTCGGCATACTCCTTGATGCGGCCGCGGCGGACTTCCTTCAGCTCCTTGACGTAAGCCAGATCAATGCCATTGGGGTCGTAGACGTAGCCGTTGGAATCGGACATGGTAACGACCTTTGCGCCCAGAGCCTGGGCCTTCTGGCAGGCATAGATGGCAACATTGCCGGAGCCGGAGATGACCACAGTCTTGCCCTCAAGGCTGTCGTTGCGCATACACTTCAGAGCCTCGGCGGTGAAGTAGCACAGGCCGTAGCCGGTGGCCTCGGTACGGGCCAGAGAGCCGCCGAAGGTCAGGCCCTTGCCGGTGAGCATACCGCCCTGGAAGCTGTTGGTCAGGCGCTTGTACTGGCCGAACATGTAGCCTACCTCGCGGCCGCCGACACCGATATCACCGGCGGGGCAGTCCACGAACTGGCCGATGTGGCGGTACAGCTCGGTCATAAAGCTCTGGCAGAAACGCATGACTTCCATGTCGCTCTTGCCATGGGGGTCAAAGTCAGAGCCGCCCTTGCCGCCGCCCATGGGCAGGGTGGTCAGGCTGTTCTTGAAGGTCTGCTCAAAGCCCAGGAACTTCAGGATGCCCTGGTTGACAGAGGGATGGAAGCGCAGGCCGCCCTTGTAGGGGCCGATGGCGCTGTTGAACTGGACGCGGTAGCCGCGGTTCACCTGGACCTTGCCCTGATCATCGACCCAGGGCACACGGAAGGTGATGATGCGCTCGGGCTCGACCAGACGCTCGATCAGGCCAGCCTTCTCGTACTCGGGATGCTTCTCCACCACGGGCTGGATGCTCTCCAGCACCTCGCGGACAGCCTGCAGGAACTCAGGCTCATTGGCATTGCGCTGTGCAAGGCCATCGTAAACGCGCTTCAGGTATTCATTCGTCAGCATAATAGAATACTCCTTTTCCCATGATTTACACTCGCTCTGCCCACTATCACAGAGCGCTTTATCATTATAAAGCTTTGTGCAGCGATTTACAATAGAGGAAATCGGAAAATGTTTCAGTGAAGCCAAAATAAAAATGAATCCGCTTCACAGCGTCAGTGGCCGGCGGCGCTGGGGATCTCCTGCAGTTCAAAGCGATATTCCTGCGCGGCATCGGGGTATTTTGCCCTGTCCACGGGGCTGAGGAACATGGCAAGGGGCCGCAGCCAGAGCCCGCCGTCCCCGTAGAGCTTACGGTAGACCACAAAGGGCTCCCCCGTTTCGGAATCGTTGGCGACGGCCTCCACCAGATAAAAGTCGCCCTTGAAGTGCCGGTACACCCGGCCGATCTTGAGTTCGTTCGGCATTTGCGTTCTCCTTTACATTCCAGCCAAAATGGCATTCACGGCAGTCACAAAGGGCTCCATATCCTCAAACAGGACTTCGACGATGATGCTCCAGTTGATACCGTCGTAGTCATGCACCAGCCGGTGGCGCAGCCCGGCAACCATATTCCAGGGCTGCTCCGGATAAGAGGCCTTGAACTCCGGACTGAGCTGGTAGACCTGTTCCCCGATGTTATAGAGCGGGGTCGTGACGGCCCACTGGGAAAACTCGTCCTCGAGCAGAAGCTCCGGCGTAATGCCGCGCTTGTGCATCTCGGCTTTCAGGCTTTCCCATGTGGCAACGATCTTTTTCAGGCGCTCCTTGTCCGATCTCTTCATGCGATCTTGACCCCCTCCCGCATGATGCTTTCATAGAAGGGAGTGCCGGTGTTGACCTCCCGGATCTCAAAGGCATCCACGTCCTTCTGGGTGCGCTGGCGCAGCTCCTCCCCAAAAGCAAAGATGTCCCTTGGCCGGAAGTTGGCACCGCCCACCACGATCACATCGATATCCGAAGCGGCAGTGGCTTCTCCCCGGGCATAGGAGCCGAACAGCAGGGCGTACTCGGCGTGATATTTGTGCAGCAGCTCCCGGATGACCTGCTCGATCTCAGTGCGGGAAAGCGTGTTCATGCGGACACCTCCAATCGGAAATTCTCTACCAATATTGTACCATAGAATGCCGGAAATGCAAACAAAAATCCCCCGCAGGCGGCTGGCGCTGGCGGGGGACAGGTGCATGATTTACTTCTTCAGCAGCTTCTCGCAGGCATCGGCGGCACCCTCAAGGTACTGGCCGGGGTAGGCCTCGATCATGCCGGCATCAGAGCAGGCAGCCAGCTGGGGATCGATGGGGCACTTGGCCAGCACGGGCAGGCCGTGCTTTGCAGCCACCTCATCCACATGGCTCTCGCCGAACACGCTGATCTTCTTGCCGCAGTCGGGGCAGACGATGTAGCTCATGTTCTCCACGATGCCCAGCATGGGTACCTTCATCATCTCAGCCATGTTCACGGCCTTGGCCACGATCATGCTGACCAGCTCCTGGGGGCTGGCAACGACCACGATGCCGTCCACAGGCAGGCTCTGGAACACGGTCAGGGGCACGTCGCCGGTTCCCGGAGGCATGTCCACAAACAGGAAGTCTACGTCCTTCCAGACCACATCGGTCCAGAACTGCTTGACCGCACCGGCGATCACGGGGCCGCGCCACACAACGGGGTCCTCCTCGTTCTCGACCAGCAGGTTGATGCTCATCACATCAATGCCCATCCGGCTCTGGATAGGCCAGCAGCCCTTTTCATCGGCCATGGCACGGCCATGGATGCCGAACAGCTTGGGGATGGACGGGCCGGTGATGTCGGCATCCAGGATGCCGCAGTGGTAGCCCCGGCGGGCCATGGCGCAGGCCAGCAGGGCACTGGTCATGCTCTTGCCGACACCGCCTTTGCCCGAAACAACGCCGATGACCTTTTTCACGCTGCTGTTGGGGTTGGGGGCATCGTGCTCAGGTGCGGCGGTGCGGGAAGAACATGCTGCCCCGCAGGTGGAACAGTCATGGGTACATTCTTCGCTCATACTCTAACCTTTTCTCCTTTATCTTAATTAGACAGATCGTCTTGACCAACCCATATCATACCATAAAACCGGGTGGGAAACAACCCACAGGGGCGCTCATCTTCACAAGAGTGCATATTGCCCGGGAAAGACCGCATACACTGAACCGAACGCCTGTGCGGGGGAAGGAGGAAGACCATGGGGCAGAGCTATCTGAAAAACGCCGCCCTCCTGACTGGGGCGGATGTCCTGCTGCGGCTGGCCGGGATGGGCCTGCGCATCTATCTGGCCAACGCCCTGGGCGGCGAGGGGATGGGGCTGTACCAGCTGGTGCTGGCGGTCTACTCGCTCTTTGTCACGCTGGCAACGGCGGGGGTCTCGGTGGCGGCCACCCGGCTGATGGCTGAGGAATTGGCCCGGGGCCGGGCACAGGCGCGGGGGATGCTGGTGCGCCTGGCGGGCACGGGGCTGCTGCTGGGTGCGGCGGCCATGGCGGCGCAGTACGGGCTGGCCGGGGCCGCTGCCCGGTGGTGGCTGGGAGATGTGCGGGCAGCGGGCGCGCTGCGGGTGTCGGCCTTCGGGATGCCCTGGATGGCCCTCTCGGCTGTGCTGCGGGGGTTCTTTATCGCCCGGCGGCGGGTGGAGCCCAACGTGCTGAGCCAGCTGGTGGAGCAGAGCGTGCGGATCGGAATCATCTGGTACGCGCTGGAATGGGGGAACGCGCCGGACGTGAGCGCCCGCTGCACGGCGGTGCTGGCCGCCACGGCGGTGAGCGAAGCGGTGTCGGCCTGCATCCTGCTGCTGTTTTACCGTGGGGAGGCGGTGCGTGCGTTCGGCGCAGAAAAGGCCCGACGGCCTGCGGACCCTGCCCGGCGGCTCTGGGAGATCCTGTGGCCGGTGGAGGGCGGGCGGTGCCTTGCCAGCGCCCTGCACACGGCGGAGAACATGCTGGTGCCCGCTTGCCTGACGGTCTGCCTGCTGGATGCCGGGGGCCGCAGTGCCGCGGTGGCCCAGTACGGCAGCCTGAAGGGGATGGCCCTGCCTCTGCTCACCTTTCCCTTCGGGCTGCTGGGGAGCCTTTCGGTGCTGCTGATGCCTGAGATCACCCAGGCCCACATCCGGGGCGAGCGCGCCCGGCTGGGCTGCCTGCTGGACCGGATGCTCCGGCTGACGGGCTGCTTCTCGGCGCTGGCGGGGGCGCTGTTCTGGGTGTGGGGCGAGCCGCTGGCCCTGCTGCTCTACCACAGCCGGGAGGCCGGGTTCTATCTGCGGGTGCTGGGCCCGGCCATGCCGCTGATGTATCTGGAGAGCATGGTGGACGGTGCCATGAAGGGGATGGGGGAGCAGAAGGCCGTGTTCCGGTACAGCCTGTGGGACGCGGTGCTCCGCATTGCGGGGGTGCTGCTCCTCCTGCCCAGATGGGGGATGAAGGGCTTTTTGTGGGTGATCCTGCTGTCCAGTGCCTATACCTGCCAGATGAATACGGCCCGTCTGCTGCACGTCAGCGGGCTGAAGCCCAGGCTCTGGCGGTGGCTGGGGGCTCCGGCGCTGGCGGCACTGGTCTCAGCGGGGGCGGGCGAGGGCCTGCGCACTCTGCTGGCGGGGTGGCTGGGCAGCGGAAGCACGCCCACCCGGCTGGCGGCGCTCTGCGCGGGCGGCTTTGGCATGGCGGCAGTCTGCCTTGCCGTGCAGTGGCCGCTGGGGCTGGGCGAAGAGGTGCGGGCCATCCTGCGGACGGAAAAATCCCGCAGGGAGCGGCAGAAAAGCCCGGAGAATCGGAATTGTTCTGGACACAGGGGGGAGAATTGAGTATAATACAATGGATATTATGGCAGAACAGGCGCATGGGGCTTTGGACCCTGTGGCCGGCAACGCCGGGAAAAACGGGTGCGGACAGATCCCGCCCCGATGCAAAAGAGGATTTTTGTGAAGAAAACAGAGAAGCTTGTGCCGCAGGTGTTGCTGCGCCGGATGATCCTGGTGCTGCTGGACGCGGCCATCGTGATATTCAGCTTTTACTTTGCCCTGCTGCTCCGGGCCGACGGCGCGGTGGAGGCCAGCTGGTGGCCCCACAACCGTGCCCTGCTCTACCAGAATCTGCCCTGGATCGTGGCGCTCTACCTGCTCAGCTTTCTGGCGGGCGGGCTGTACCATGTGCTCTGGAAGTATGCCGGGGAGCGTGACCTCATCCGTCTGGGCGGCATGATCGCCGTGCCCACGGGGGTGGTCTATTTCGTGAACCATTTCTGCGTCCATGGTGTGCTGTTCGATTCTGCCAACGCCATGGCCGCTGTCCTCATCTTCCTGCTGGTGGGGGGCAGCCGTCTGGCATGGCGGCTCTTCCTGAACCATCCCATCGGCGAGCGGCTGCGGGGCGTGCCCAACAAGGACCCCAACCGCCCCGTGATGATCGTGGGCGCGGGCGAGGCCGGTGCCTGGGCCATCAATGTCTGCAAATCCAACAGCAGCTACGGCCATCCCGTTGTGGCGGTGGACGATGACCTGGTCAAGCAGGGACAGACCATCCACGGCGTTCCGGTCAAGGGCACGCTGGAGCAGATCCCCCAGCTCTGCACCCAGTACAACATCCACAACATCATCATTGCCATCCCCACCCTGCGGGGCAGCAGGCTGAACCATGTCATCGACCTCTGCGTTTCCACCCACTGCCCGGTGCAGATCCTGAGCGACCCCCAGCTGGTGGGCAGCAACGGCCCCCAGCAGGGCGCGTTCCGTGAGCTGAACACCGCCGATTTCCTCTCCCGTGACGAGGTCACGCTGGACAACGAGAAGATCTCCGGCTACCTCACCGGCAAGACCGTGCTGGTAACGGGCGGCGGCGGCTCCATTGGCAGTGAGCTCTGCCGTCAGGTGATGCGCTTCCGGCCCGGCAAGCTGCTGATCTTTGATATCTACGAGAACTGCGCCTACGAGCTGCTGATGGAGCTGCAGCAGAAGTACGGCCGCGACATCCCCGTGACCGTGCTGATCGGCTCCATCCGGGATAAAAAGCGGCTGGACGAGGTATTTGAGACCTACCACCCCACCGTGGTGTTCCATGCAGCGGCCCACAAGCATGTGCCGCTGATGGAGATCAGCCCTGCTGAGGCCGTGAAGAACAACGTGCTGGGCACCAAGAACCTGCTCACCAGCGCCAGCGAGCACGACGTGGAGCGGTTCGTCCAGCTTTCCACCGACAAGGCGGTCAACCCCACCAGCGTGATGGGCTGCACCAAGCGGATCTGTGAGATGCTCATCCAGACCTTTGCGGGCAACACCGACATGAAGTGCGTGGCGGTCCGCTTTGGCAACGTGCTGGGCAGCCACGGCAGCGTGATCCCGCTGTTCGAGGCTCAGATCAAGAAGGGCGGCCCCGTCACCCTGACCGACCCCAACATCGAGCGCTACTTTATGACCATTCCCGAGGCGGCCCAGCTGGTGCTGCAGGCGGGCGCGCTGGCCGAGGGCGGCAGCATCTATGTGCTGGACATGGGCGAGCCGGTCAAGATCATGGATCTGGCCAAGCAGCTCATCCGCTTTTACGGCTACGAGCCGGGCGTGAATATGGAGATCAAGATCGTTGGCCTGCGCCCGGGCGAGAAGCTCTACGAGGAGCTGATGATGGACGAGGAGCAGGGCAAGATGCGCCGCACCGAGCACAACAAGATCTTTGTGGCATCGCCCCGGGACATCGACCTGGCCGTGTTCTACCAGCAGCTGCAGGATCTTGCCGCTGCCGCCCAGCACAACGACGAGGGCGTGGTGGATCAGCTGGAAAAGATGATCCCCACCTTTACCCCCACCAGAAAGAACCTGAAGACCTGATGCTATTGCACCGGAAACTGCCGGTGACGCTATAAAAATGAGAGGGAAGTATATTATGGAAAAGAGACCGTTTCTGACCGAAGAGCAGGCCCAGGAGATCATCCAGGACGTGCCCACCCCGTTCCACGTCTACGACGAAAAGGGCATCCGTGAGAACGCCCGCCGCATCAACAAGGCCTTCAGCTGGAACAAGGGCTTCCGGGAGTATTTTGCCGTCAAGGCGCTGCCCAACCCCATCATCCTGCAGATCCTGAAGGAAGAGGGCTGCGGCGTGGACTGCTCCTCCCTGACCGAGCTGATGCTGAGCGAGGCCTGCGGCTTTACCGGCAGCGATATCATGTTCTCCTCCAACCAGACCCCCGTGGAGGACATGAAGAAGGCATACGAGCTGGGCGCATACATCAACCTGGACGATGCCACCATGGTGGACTTCCTGGACCGTGTGGCCGGGATCCCCGAGAACATCTTCTGCCGCTACAACCCGGGCGGGACCTTCCAGCTGGGCGAGAGCGAGGAAGGCTTCCAGGTCATGGACAAGCCCGGCGATGCCAAGTACGGCATGACCGAGGAGCAGATGATCGAAAGCTACAAGAAGCTGATGGCAAAGGGCGCAAAGAACTTTGGCATCCATGCCTTCCTGGCCTCCAACACCATCTCCGATGCCTATTACCCTGAGCTGGCAGGCATCCTGTTCCAGCTGGCAGTCCGTGTGCAGAAGGCCACCGGTGCCCACATCGGCTACATCAACCTGTCCGGCGGCGTGGGCATCCCCTACCGCCCCGACCAGACCGAGAACGACATCATGGCCATCGGCGAGGGCGTGCGCCGGAAGTTTGAGGAGATCCTTGTGCCCGCAGGGATGGGCGATGTGGCCATCTTCACCGAGATGGGCCGCTTTACCACCGGCCCCTACGGTGCGCTGGTGGCAACTGCCATCCACGAAAAGCACATCTACAAGGAGTACATCGGTCTGGATGCCTGCGCTGCCAACCTGATGCGCCCCGCCATGTACGGCGCTTACCACCACATCACCGTGCTGGGCAAGGAGAACGCCCCCTGCGACCACAAGTACGATGTGGTCGGCGGCCTGTGCGAGAACAACGACAAGTTCGCCATTGACCGGATGCTGCCCAAGATCGACATCGGCGACCTGATCTACATCCACGACACCGGTGCCCACGGCTCCGCCATGGGCTACAACTACAACGGCAAGCTCCGCAGCGCCGAGGTCCTGCTCTGCGAGGACGGCTCTCACCGCCTCATCCGCCGCGCTGAGACCCCCCGCGACTACTTTGCAACGCTGGACTTCCTGCCCGCCATGAAGCCCCTGTTCGAGGGCTACGACGACTGAGTCCCCCTGAAAACCTGCGAGGTGTGATATGTTTTTTGGATTCCAGCTTACCTGCGGCCTGATGATGGTCTTTTACGGCTACTCGGTGATGAAGAATCCCCGTGTGTGGGGAGATCAGGGCCGTCAGGCGGTCAAGGCGGAGAATTTCCCGGAATACTGCCGCCAGAACGGCCTGTTCTTCCTGAAAGCGGGCCTGATCATGGCGCTCATCGGCGCGTTGGACGCACTGGTGAGCCTTTCCGGCGCGCTCTACGTCCTGCTGTATCTGTTCGGGCTGGCGTTCTCGTTCTATCCGCTGGTCAAATGGTGCCGCGAGAACGAGGGCTTCTCCTGGCCCTGGCCCCATGTGGAAAGTGAGAAGAAGCGGATCAGAAAGCTGCGCAGGGAGCAGGAACAGGAGCAGCAGAGCAACTCTGAGAAAAAATAAGAGAGAACCGGAATGCGGCGCTCTCCCTGAAGAAGGGAGGGCGCTGCTTTTGTCTGCTGAAGTTTCGACCCTTGACAGCCGGAGCCGCAGAACCTATAATGAAACCACGATGACCCCTCTTGAAACACATTTGGAGGTACAAAACCATGATCAACTATCCCAAGAATTATGCTCCTCTGGCGGAAGAGGAAATGGAGTACACCAGCGGCGGCCTGTCCATCAACTGGATGGCACTGGGCTCCACCGTTATGGGCCTGGCCACCAGCATGCTGGCCTACCTGAATGTCTCCAACATTGCCGGTGTGGCGGTCCAGCTGCAGAAGAAGGACCCCGAGAAGTACCCTGAGCCGGAAGGCACCATCAACGGCAACCTCATCATTGATTCCACCCTGACCTACTTCTCCAGCGTGGCAGGCATCGGCATGGGCCTGCTGAACATCGCTGCGGGCGTGGGCACCGTCTACCTGGGCATGAAGTCCGGTTCTTAAAAATTAGCACTGGACATTTGAGCCAAAACGTGGTATAATTCTTCCTGCATTCGCGGGCATCGTACATCGGCTAGTATATCAGCCTTCCAAGCTGAGGAGGTGGGTTCGATTCCCATTGCCCGCTCCATGCAGAAAAGGCGCTGATTCGTTCAGAATCGGCGCTTTTTATTTTGCCTGTAACCCACTTGACAATGGCAGCCTGATCCGCTATACTGAATATAGGATAAAACCACTATTTAATGGAGGCGGCGGCGTGCAGGAATACGAAATCGAATTTTATGACAAAGCCGATGGCTCCGAACCGGCGAAAGAGTTTATTCTGGCTCTGGATGCGAAAATGCGGGCCAAGGTCGTGCGCACGGTGGGGCTTCTCCGGGAGGAAGGGCCTTCACTGCGGGAGCCGTACTCCAAGCATCTGGAGGATGGCATTTTGAGATCCGCACCAAGTTCGGCTCCGACATTACCCGTGTGCTGTACTTTTTTGTGATCGGCAGAAGGATCATCCTTACGAACGGCTTTGTCAAAAAGACGCAGAAGACACCTGCTTCCGAGATCGCACTTGCAAAGCAGTACCGTGCCGATTATCTCAGCCGAAAGGAGTGCTCCAAATGACCAATTTCAATGATTTTCTCAACGAACAGATGAAAGACCCTGAGTTCAAGGCAGAGTGGGATGCCCTTGACCCCGAATTTGCTGTGATCGAGGCGATCCTTGCCGCCCGGAAGGAAAGCGGACTGACCCAGCAACAGCTTTCCGAGCGCACCGGCATTGCCCAGACAGACATCAGCAAGCTGGAGCGTGGCAACGGAAATCCTTCGCTTCGCACCCTGCAGCGGCTGGCTGCCGGGATGGGGATGCGGGTCAAGATCGAATTTGTTCCGGCAAAGTGAACCTCAAAGCAGATGGCCTGCGGGCTGTCTGCTTTTTTGATGGGGAGAGCTTGTTCACTTTACCTGTTTACTTTGAAGCGATTTTATAGTAAAATAAGATGAATAAATCAGGGGCAGGGGAAACTTTGGCCTGATGAGAGAAATGATTTAGGTGGTGTATTGATATGGCATTGAAATATCAGCGGATCCTTCTGAAGATCAGCGGCGAGGCCCTGGGCGGCGAAAAGGGCACCGGCTTTGACGAGCCGACCATGGACGCGATCTGCGGCGGCGTGAAAAAGGCCCACGACCTGGGCGTGCAGATCGGCATCGTGGTGGGCGGCGGCAACTTCTGGCGCGGCCGTTCCAGCGGCAAAATGGAGCGCACCCTGGCCGACAAGATCGGAATGCTGGCGACCGTGATGAACGCGCTGGCCGTCTCCGACAAGCTGGAGCAGCTGGGCGTGGAGACCGAGGTGTTCACCTCCATCACCATGCCGCAGGTGGCCCCCGCCTTTACCCGCAAGGATGCCCTGAAGGCCATGGCAGACGGCAAGATCGCCATCTTCGGCGGCGGCACCGGCAACCCCTTCTTCTCCACCGATACCACCACGGCCCTGCGTGCTGTTGAGGTGAGTGCGGATATCATGTTCAAGGCCACCATGGTGGACGGTGTGTACGACAAGGACCCCCATAAGTACCCCGATGCCAAAAAGTACGACACCCTGACCTTTACCAAGGTGCTGGAGGATCGTCTGGCTGTGATGGACGGCACTGCCGCCACCCTCTGCCGCGACAACAAGCTCCCCATCCTGGTCTTTGACCTGGCCGACCCGGACAACATTGCAAAGGCCGTGCAGGGCGAGAACGTGGGCACCCTGGTCTACGAGGGCTGAGCATAGCCCGCATCCCCATACCATAGAATGGAACAGGCAGCAATTACAGCGCCTGTGCAGAACAATATATAACAGGAGAAAAGGACAATGAGCAGCAACACCAAGGCATTTGAAGAAAAGATGAAGAGCTCCGTGGAGCATCTGGACCGCGAGCTGGCCGCTGTGCGTGCAGGCCGCGCCAACCCCGCCGTTCTGGACAAGGTGAGCGTGGACTACTACGGTGCCCCCACTCCCATCCAGCAGGTGGCCTCTGTGGCCGTGAGCGAGGCCCGCACCCTGACCATCACCCCCTGGGACCGCACCCTGCTGCGCGCCATCAGCAAGGCGATCATGGCCAGCGATGTGGGCATCACCCCCATTGATGACGGCTCCACCATCCGCCTGAACTTCCCGGCCCCCACCGAGGAGCGCCGCAAGCAGCTGGCAAAGGAAGTTGCCAAGCTGGGCGAGGAGGCCAAGGTGGCCGTGCGCAATGTCCGCCGTGACGCTATGGACAAGGCCAAGGCCATGAAGAAGGCCGGTGAGCTGACTGAGGACACCCAGAAGACCATGGAAGAAGAGGTCCAGAAGCTGACCGACAAGTATATCAAGAACATCGACGCAGCCGTTGAGGAAAAGCAGAAGGAGATCATGTCCGTCTGATCGCCGCGGCGAAACGAAACGTGTGAGGTGCCGTGCGCTGGAACGAGTGCGCGGCACTTTTTGCCGAAACCGGGGCAGGGAACCCCCGCCCCGCAAACGCAGGAGAATGATTATGAACCATCCCAAAGAATTTGCCGAGGGCCTTTCCATCGGCATCATCATGGACGGCAATGGCCGCTGGGCCAAGCAGCGGGGCCTGCCCCGCACCGCGGGCCACAAAAAGGGTGCCGCCGTATTTCAGGATATCGCCAACTACTGCGAGGAGCTGGGCGTTTCGTCCGTGACCTTCTACGCCTTCTCCACCGAGAACTGGAAGCGCCCGCTGGAAGAGGTCTCTGCCATTATGAAGCTGTTCGGCGAGTATCTGCTCAAGGGCTTCAACTATAAGGACCGCAACATCCGCATCAAGTTCCTGGGCGACCGGGCCGCGCTGGATGCAAAGCTCCAGAAGCTGATGAACGAGCTGGAGGAGGACTCCGCCGCCAAGACCGGCATGACCCTGAACATTGCCGTGAACTACGGCGGCCGCCCCGAGATCGTGCGGGCCGCCCGGCAGCTGGCCCAGCAGGTGGCAGCGGGCACCCTCAAGCCCGAGGACATCACCGAAGAGATGATGAGCGACCACATGTATACCGCCGGCCAGAAGGACCCGGATTTCATCCTGCGTCCCTCGGGCGAGAAGCGCCTTTCCAACTTCATGCTCTGGCAGGCCGCCTACGCCGAACTGGTGGAGATGGATGTGCTCTGGCCTGATTTCACCCGGGATGACCTGGATGCCGCCATCACGGAGTTCAACAAGCGCTCCCGCCGGTTTGGCGGCATCTGACCCTTGCAATTCCCAAAAGGAGAAATTTGAATGAAAACTCGTATCATAACCGCAATTGTGGGCATCCTCGTCCTGATCGGGGTGCTGTTCACCTTTGACACGCTGGTGTTCAATTTTGTCATTGCCGCCATTACCCTGATCGCCATCCACGAGGTCTTCAAGGCCCTGGGCTTTGGCAGAAAGGAATGGCCCATGTACGCCGTGTTTGTGCCCTACACCCTGCTGATCATGCTGTCCAGCTATCAGGTGTGGCGGCGGCTGGTCATGCCGGCCTCCTTTTTGATGGTGCTGTTCTTCGGCATCTATCTGGTGGTGCGCAACGCACAGGTGGATTTTGCAAAAGCCAGCGGTCTGGTGATGTTTTCCGGCATCGTGATCTTCTGCTTTTACTCCTTTATCCGTTTGAAGGAGCTGCTGCCGGTGGAGACCTACGGCTATGACGCGATGTTCTTTATTCTGCTCATCCTCTGCTTTGCCTGGGGCGGCGATACCTGCGCCTACTTTGCAGGCAGAGCCTTTGGCAAGCACAAACTCTGCCCCGTGGTCAGCCCCAAAAAGACCGTGGAGGGAGCCATTGGCGGCGTGCTGGGCACCATGGTGTTCGGCGTGATCGCCACCGTGATCTACTCCATTGCGGCCAACCGGATGGAGGCGTTCACCCGCACCAACATCGGCGTTTCGATGTACGTGATCATTGCCCTGCTGGCCTGCGTGGCCGCTGTGCTGGGCATCTACGGCGATCTGTTCGCCAGCGTGGTCAAGCGCCAGTGCGGCATCAAGGATTATGGCACCATCTTCCCGGGCCACGGCGGCATTCTGGACCGCTTCGACAGCGTCATGTTCATTGCGCCGTTCGTCACCATGGTGGTCATCGCTGTTTTCTATCACTGAATGCAGGAGGTAGCTTATGTCTAAAAAAATCACGCTGCTGGGTTCTACCGGTTCCATCGGCACCCAGAGCCTGGATGTCATCCGTGCCCAGGGGTATGAGGTGTTCGGCCTTTCCGCCCACAGCCATGTGGAGAAGATCCTGGAGCAGATCGAGGAGTTCCACCCCCGGTATGTCTGCATGACCGACCCCGATGCCGCCGCCCGGCTGGACGCGGCGCTGGCGGGCCGTGCCAACGCCCCCCGGCTGCTGACCGGCCCCGAGGGCCTGAAGGAGCTGGCCGCCATGGACGGCCCCGATGTGGTGCTGAACAGTGTGGTGGGCATCGCCGGTCTGGGTGCCAGCCTGACCGCCATTGAGAGCGGCCATGATCTGGCCCTTGCCAACAAGGAGAGCCTTGTTACGGGCGGTCACCTGGTGACCCAGGCCGTGGCAAAGCACGGTGTGAAGCTGCTGCCTGTGGACAGCGAGCACTCCGCCATCTTCCAGTGCCTGCAGGACAAGGAGAGCGCCAAGAGCCTGACCAAGATCCTGCTCACGGCCTCCGGCGGCCCCTTCTTCGGCATGAAGACCGAGGAACTGCGGGGCAAGACCAAGGCCGATGCCCTCAAGCACCCCAACTGGAACATGGGTGCCAAGATCACCATCGACTCTGCCACCCTGATGAACAAGGGCCTGGAGCTGATCGAGGCAGTCTGGCTGTTCGGCCTGCCCCCCGAGAAGATCCAGATCGTGGTGCAGCGCCAGAGCATTGTCCACTCTGCCGTGCAGTACAGCGATAACTCCATCATCGCCCAGCTGGGCGTGCCCGATATGCGCATCCCCATCCAGTACGCCCTGACCTACCCGGCCCGTGTGCCCGGTGTGGTGCCCGAGCTGGACTTTACCACCCTGAAGCTGCTGACCTTCGATGTGGCCGACGAGGAGACCTTCCGCTGCCTGGCTGCCTGCAAAAAGGCCATCAAGAAGGGCGGTCTGGGCCCCTGCGCCGCCAACGGTGCCAACGAGGAGGCAGTCAAGCTCTTCCTCGAGGATAAGATCGGCTTCCTCGATATCGGCCGTCTGGTGGAGGCTGTTGTGGACAGCGACAGCTTTGGCGGCGATTACACCCTGGCCGATGTGTATGAGTGCGACAAGATGGCCCGCGCCTTTGTGAGAGCGCACCTGTAAGGAGAACTGATGTCTTTTATTGTCACCTTTATTGCTGCGGTGTTCGTGTTCAGCGCCGTGATCGCCATCCACGAGTTCGGCCACTTCATGGTGGCAAAGCTCTGCGGCGTGCAGGTCAACGAGTTCTCCATCGGCATGGGGCCGGTGCTGTGCAAGCGGGTGCGCAAGGGCACCCAGTACAGCATCCGCGCCCTGCCCGTGGGCGGCTTTGTGGCGCTGGAAGGGGAGGAAAGCCCTGAGAGCAAGCAGGCGGAGGAACGGTCAAACCCCTCAGCCGCCGATGGCGGCAGCTCCCCTGATAGGGGAGCCCTTGGCATAGCGGAGACTTCCCCCGAGGAGGAAAAGCCTGCTGGTATTCCTCTGAATGAGGCCCCTGTCTGGCAGCGGGCCCTCATTATGCTGGCGGGTGCCGGGATGAACTTTGTGCTGGGCTTTGTGGTCATGGCCATCCTCATCACGGCCCAGAGCGAGCCCATCACCAGCAAGGTGCTCTATCAGGTGGAGGAAAACGCCCTCTGCGGCCAGACCGGCCTGCAGGCAGGGGATAAGATCCTTGCGGTGAACGGCCGCCGCTGCTTTGTGGCAAACGATATCCTCTATGAGCTGATGCGCACGGAGGACTACACCGCCGATTTCACCGTTCTGCGGGACGGCAAAAAGGTGGAGCTGCCCGGTGTGCAGTTCGACACCTGGCAGGATGACAAGGGCGAGACCCACATGAGCCTGGGCTTTACGGTCTACGGCATCAAAAAAACACCGCTGAACGTGCTGAAAGAGGCGGGCAACAGCGTGCTCTACTACGGGCGCATCATCTTTGCCTCCCTCTCCGACCTGCTGCGGGGGCGGGAGAGCATCAACGACCTCTCCGGCCCGGTGGGCATCGTAACGGCCATCGGGCAGGCCGCCAGCTACGGCTGGCAGGACCTGCTGGAGCTGCTGGCGCTCATCACCGTGAATCTGGGCATCTTCAACCTGCTGCCCTTCCCGGCGCTGGACGGCGGCAAGGTGGTGTTCCTGCTCATTGAGGGCGTGACCGGCCATGCCGTGCCCGAAAAGATCCAGAGCGGCCTGACCGTGGCAGCCTTTGCGCTGCTGTTCGGGCTGATGATTTTTGCAACTTACAACGATATCCTCCGGCTCATTACCGGGGCAATGTGATACGGAAAGGAAAACGACCATGCGGCAGCTGAAACGAGAAGTAAAGATCGGCAATGTGACCATTGGCGGCAACAACCCCATTGCGGTGCAGACCATGCTGAATGTCCCCGTGGAGGACATTGAGGGCAACGTTGCCCAGGCAAAGCGCTGTGAGGCGGCGGGCTGCCAGATCCTGCGTGTGACCTGCCCCAGCGCGGCGGATGCCAAGTGCATCGAGGCCGTGAAGAACGCGGTGAACATCCCCATCGTGGCGGATATCCACTTTGACTACAAGGCAGCGCTGGCCTGCGCCGACGTTGGTGTGGACAAGATCCGCATCAACCCCGGCAACATCGGCGACGACGACCGGGTCAAGGCCGTGGTGCAGGCCTGCCAGCAGAAGAACATCCCCATCCGCATCGGCGTGAACGGCGGCAGCCTGGAAAAGCACATCCTGGCAAAGTACGGCGCGCCCGTGCCCGAGGCCATGGTGGAAAGCGCCCTGTACCATGTCCGCCTGCTGGAGAAGTTCGATTTCAACAACATCGTCATCTCCATCAAGAACTCCAACGTGCCCCGCATGATGGAGGCCTACCGCCAGCTGAGCGCTGTGACCGATTACCCCCTGCATGTGGGCGTGACCGAGGCCGGTACTTACCAGATGGGCCTGCTCAAGAGCGGCATGGGCATCGGCGGGATGCTGCTGGAGGGCATCGGCGATACCATCCGCGTCTCGCTGGCCGCCGAGCCCGAGAAGGAAGTGGAAGCAGGCTACAACATCCTGCGCGCCGTGGGCTTCCCCGTGGCTGGCCCCGAGGTCATCACCTGCCCCACCTGCGGCCGCACCCAGTACCCCTGCACCGAGATCGCCAATGAGGTGGAAAAGCGCCTGCAGGGCTATAAGAAATCCATCAAGGTGGCCGTGATGGGCTGCGTGGTCAATGGCCCCGGCGAGGCCCGCGAAGCCGATATCGGCATTGCAGGCGGCAAGGGCGAGGCTGTCCTCTTCATCCACGGCCAGCCCATCAAGAAGCTGACCGGGGATAATATCCTCGACCAGTTCATGGAGGAGATCTATAAGATCTGAGAGACAACCCTCTCAGTCTCGCTGCGCTCGCCAGCTCCCCCAAAGGGGGAGCCAACGCATCTGCAAGGGGAGAGGGTGCTGACGGCTAAACCTCTCCGTCATCTTCGCTAACGCTCGATGCCACCTCCCCTAGTAGGGGAGGCCTTGGCATAGGGCTCATTTTTCGCAATGATCGCCTATCGGCTCTAAAACGCACTCCTGCCGCAAGGATAAGGCTTTGCGCCAGCAGGGCAAACAGGAGCGAAGCGCCAGACCACGAAAACGTGACGGCCTGCCAAGGGCTCCCCTATTAGGGGAGCTGCCGAGCGTCAGCGACGGCTGAGAGGTTTAACCCCGCCAGCACCCCCAAAAGGTCATGCTGCAATTGCCTCTCCCTTTGGGAGAGGTGGCATCCCGCAGGGATGACGGAGAGGGCGCAGGCGAAGCGCCTGAGAGGTTCAGAAATAACATCAAAAGGAGTAACCCATCGTGACACCACTTGTATCTCAGCTATGGCCGCAGTTCATGGCGGACCCGGATTTCGCGGCCAGTTTCGGGCGCGTGATCGTGGAGCATGCCCGGATGCTGCGGCAGGAGCGGCAGGTCGTTTTTACCCTGCGCAGTGCCGCCCCGCTGGACAAGGGGCTGTGCGCCCGGCTGCTGGCCTCCCTGCAGCCGGATTATGAGGGCTTTGAACTGAAGATCGACAACCTCTTCGGCTATGCCACGCTGGACGAAGCCGCCCTGCGGGAGCTGATGGAGGAGATGAAGCGGGACGGCATCCCCATCAACGGCTTTCTGGACCGGTGCCGGATCACCATCACCGGCCAGAACATCACGGTGGGGGTCTGCCACGGCACCAAGTTTTTGCAGGAGATGGAGTTTGAGCGCCTGCTGGCGGACCGTGTTGCCGCCCACACCGGTGTCAGGCCCAAAGTCACCCTGACAAGCGCGGTGGGCGAGGCCGAACAGCGCCAGATGGAGGAAAAGCTGGAGCGCAAGATCGCCCCGCCGGTGGTCAAGTTCGAGAAAAAGAACACCGCCCCCTCCATCAAGGTGGAGGGCCTTGACCTGACCGACAAGCCCGTGACCATTTTCCACGGCAAGATGTTCACCCCCAAGAACCTCACCCCCCTCAAGGACCTGGGCGGCGAGGGCGGCAAGTGCGTGATCTGGGGCGACGTGTTCTTTACCGAGGTCAAGGGCAACTACCGCAAGATCTACACGGTGTCCATCACCGATTACACCGGCTCCATCAACCTGAAGATCCGCGCGCAGGAAGGGGAGGACTGCTCCAAGTGGGAGAACATCCCCAAGGGCACCACCCTGCTGGTGCGCGGCGACTGCACCTACGACAAGTACGAGCACGACTACATCGTCTACCCCTACGATGTCCTGTTCGTGGAGCGGAAAAAGCGGGAGGACAACGCCCCGGAAAAGCGGGTGGAGCTTCACCTGCATACCAAGCTGTCCAGCATGGATGCCTTCTGCGACCCGGGCGGCATCGTCAAGCTGGCCCACCGGATGGGCCACCCTGCCATTGCCATCACCGACCACGGTGTCTGTCAGGGCTACCCGGAGGCCATGCTGGCCGCCGATGAGATCCACAAGAGCGACCCGGATTTCAAGCTGATCTACGGCTGCGAGGCCTACTTTGTGGATGATATGGTGCCCTGCGTCTACGGCGTGAAGGACCAGCCGCTGGACGGCGAGTTCTGCGTGTTCGACACCGAGACCACCGGCCTGGACCCCGGCGTGGAGTACCTGACCGAGATCGGCGCGGTGATCGTGCGGAACGGGGAAGTGGTGGAGGAGTTCGACACTTTTGTCAAGCCGGGCAAGCCCATCACCCCCAAGATCACCGAGCTGACCGGCATCACCAACGAGATGGTGGCCGATGCCCCCGGGGAGAAGGAAGCGCTGGAAGCCTTTCTCCGGTTCGCGGATGGCCGCATCCTGGTGGCTCACAATGCCCATGCGTTCGATATCCGCTTCCTGAAAGCTGCCGCCAAGCGCAGCGGCATTTCCTTTGAGCCGACCTATATCGACACCCTGACCATGGCCCAGGCCATGTACCCGGGCCTGCACAACTACAAGCAGGGGACCATCAACAAGCATCTGGAGCTGCCCAGCTACGAGGCCCACCGCGCCTGCGAGGACTCCGCCGCGCTGGGCCGCATCTTCTGCGTCATGCTCAGTGACCTTGCCGAGAAAGAGGTCACCACCGTGGAGGGCATCAACACCGGTCTGGGCGGCAACCGGGAGGTGCTGAAAAAGAAGTACTTCCACCTCATCATTCTGGTCAAGAACCAGATGGGCCTGAAGAACCTGTACAAGATCGTGAGCGAGGCCCACGTCAACTACTTCTTCAAAAAGCCCCGTGTGCCCCGCAGCCTGCTGAACAAGTACCGCGACGGCCTGATCCTGACCAGCGCCTGCGAGGCGGGCGAGCTTTACCGTGCCGTTGTGGAGGGGCGCTCCTACGAGGAACTGAAGAAGATCGCCTCCTACTACGACGTGCTGGAGATCCAGCCCCTGGGCAACAACGAGTATATGGTGCGGGACGGCAAGGTGGAGAGCGAGGAAGTCATCAAGGACTTCAACCGCACCATCATCCGGCTGGGCGAGGACCTGCACAAACCGGTCATCGCCACCGGCGACGTGCACTTTACCGAGCCGGAGGATGCCATCTACCGCACGGTGCTGCAGGCGGGCAACGGCTTCAAGGATGCGGACACCCAGCCCCCGCTGTTCTACCGCACCACTGAGGATATGCTGAAGCAGTTCAGCTACCTGCCCAAGGAAAAGGCCTACGAGATCGTGGTGACCAACCCCCGCAAGATCGCGGCCACCATCGACAACAACGTGCGGGCCATCCCGCGCGGCACCTACCCGCCCAGCATCGAGGGTGCGGAGCAGCAGCTGCGCGATGCCACCTGGGAACACGCCAGGCGGGATTACGGCGACCCCCTGCCCAAGATCGTGGAGGACCGTCTGAAAAAGGAGCTGGACTCCATCTGCGGCCACGGCTACGCTGTTCTGTACGTCATTGCCGTCAAGCTGGTGGCCTACTCCAACGCGGGCGGCTATCAGGTGGGCAGCCGTGGCTCGGTGGGCTCCTCTGCCGTGGCCCACTTCTCCGGCATTTCGGAGGTCAACAGCCTGCCGCCCCACTACCGCTGCCCCAAATGCAAGTACAGCGAGTTCATCACCGACGGCAGCGTGGACGACGGCTTTGACCTGCCCGATAAGGACTGCCCCCACTGCGGCACCCGGATGCTGGTGGACGGCCACGACATCCCCTTTGAGACCTTCCTGGGCTTCTACGGCGACAAGGAGCCTGATATCGACCTGAACTTCTCGGGCGAGTATCAGTCCAACGTCCACCGCTACACCGAGGAGCTCTTCGGCAAGGCCAATGTGTTCAAGGCGGGCACGGTGTCCGGCATTCAGGACAAGACCGCCTACGGCTACGTCAAAAAGTATCTGGAGGCCCGCGGCAAAACCGTCAACCACGCCGAGGAGAACCGCCTGACCCTGGGCTGCACCGGTGTCAAGCGCACCACCGGCCAGCACCCCGGCGGCATGGTGGTTGTGCCCGATACCTACGAGATCTACGATTTCTGCCCCATCCAGCACCCGGCGGATGATGTGGCGGGCGGCCTGCTCACGACGCATTTCGAGTTCAAGTACCTCCACGACACCCTGCTCAAGCTGGACGAGCTGGGCCACGATATGCCCACCTTCTACAAGTATTTTGAGGAGTACACCGGCATCCCCGTGGACAGCATCCCCATGAACGACCCCCGGGTGTACAGCCTGCTCACCAGCCCGGAGGAGCTGGGCGTGACCCCGGAGCAGATCGACAGCCAGACCGGCACCTTCGGCATCCCGGAAATGGGCACCAACTTCGTGCGCGGAATGCTGGTGGAGGCCCGGCCACGGAACTTTTCGGAGCTGATCCAGATCTCGGGCCTGTCCCACGGCACCGATGTCTGGACCGGCAACGCCGACGAGCTGATCCGCAGCGGCACCTGCACCATTGCGGAGGTCATCGGCTGCCGTGACAGCATCATGCTCTACCTGCTGCGCAAGGGGCTGGAGCCCAAGATGGCCTTTGATATCATGGAGGCTGTCCGTAAGGGCAAGGTGGCCAAGGGCGGCTTCAAGCCCGGCTGGGAAGAAGCCATGCGGGAGCACGAGGTGCCGGACTGGTACATCGAGTCCTGCCGCAAGATCAAGTATATGTTCCCCAAGGCCCACGCTGTGGCCTACCTGATGAGCGCCATCCGGCTGATGTGGTTCAAGCTCTACCGTCCGGCAGAGTTCTATGCCGTTTACTTCACCGTGCGCGGCGATGATATCGACTATGAGGCCGCTGTGGGCGGTGCGGCTGTGGCCCGCGCCCACATGGAGGCGGTGAAGCGCCGCCTGAAAGAGGAGAAGAACGCCAAGGACGAGGACGTGCTGGTCAGCCTGCAGCTGGTCAACGAGATGCTCTCCCGCGGGTATGCGTTCCTGCCCATTGAGCTGGGCAAGAGCCGCGGCAACAAGTATATCGTGGAGGATGGCAAGGTGCGCCTGCCCTTCTGTGCCCTGAAAGGCGTGGGCGGCACTGCCGCTGCCTCGCTGGAGCGGGCCACCATCGACGGGCAGGAGTATATCTCCGTGGAGGAGCTCCAGCAGGCCACCGGCGTGACCAGCGCCGTGCTGGAAAGCCTGCGCAGCGCCGGTGTGCTGGCAGACCTGCCCGAAAGCAGCCAGGTGAGCTTCTTCTGACCCCTTGACTTTTGGGGGGAGGCAGGCTCAGGCTCCGAATCGTTCATCAAGTGCAAAAAAAAAAAATCCCCTGCCAATATCCGGCAGGGGATTTTTGAGTTGTGTGGTGCAGCTGCTGCTGGCGGTGAACCCCCCAGTCGCCTTGCGGCGACAGCCCCCACTAGTAGGGGGGCCCTTGGCATGGCGTAAGGCTTTACCTTTTTGCCAAGGCCGCCCCTATTAGGGGCGGTGGCATCCCGCAGGGATGACGGTGGGGTTTGACTTCAGCAACTGCTTACGGCTGAACCCCCCAGTCGCCTGCGGCGACAGCCCCCGCTAGTAGGGGGGCCCTTGGCATGGCGTAAAGCTCGCCCTCTTTGCCAAGGCCGCCCCTACTAGGGGCGGTGGCATCCCGTAGGGATGACGGTGGGGTTTGACTTCCGGCAGCTGCTTACGGCTGAACCCCCCAGTCGCCTTGCGGCGACAGCCCCCGCTAGTAGGGGGGCCCTTGGCATGGCGTAAAGCTCGCCCTCTTTGCCAAGGCCGCCCCTACTAGGGGCGGTGGCATCCCGTAGGGATGACGGTGGGGTTTTTACCCATTCAGCCCGCTTCCCTCGCAGGGCATTGGCCCCTTTACGCTTCCTTTTCCATAGCGGCCAGCGGGGTCAGGTACTCCTTGCAGCACTCCTCGTACATGAGGGAGTATTCCTTGCTGGGGTTGTGGTGCATCAGGCTCTTGAGGGTGTGGGAATCGTAGTCATCGCCCTCGCTGGTGCCCACCAGACGGGCCGCCACGTTGGAGCAGTGGTCGGAGATGCGCTCCACATTGTTCAGCACATCCAGGAACACCACGCCGGTATCAATGGAGCAGATGCCATCCTTCAGGCGCTTGATGTGGCCGTCGCGGAGCTTCTCCACCAGAATGTCGATGACCTCTTCCAGCGGCTCCACCTGACGGGCCAGCGCGATGTCATCGTTCTCAAAGGCATCGTCGGTGCGGGTCAGGATCTGCTCCAGCGCGGAATCCAGCAGCTTCAGTTCGTTCTTGGCAATGTCGCTGAAGGAGGCCTCTTTCTCGTAGAGCTCCACAGCCTTTTCCTGAATGTTCACGGCGTAGTCGCCGATGCGCTCGAACTCGGTGACAAAGTTCAGCAGCTCGGTCACGGCGTGGCTCTCGTCGTCGCCCAGCTCCTGGTCAGTCATCTTGATGAGGTAGTTGGAGATCTCCACCTCCATCCGGTCGATGAGGTTCTCCCGCACATTGATGGCGCTCACCACGTCCTCATCCATCTTGAGCAGCAGGGGAGTGGAGAGGCTGACGTTGCGGGCGGCACGGCGGGACATCTTGACCACGGCGCTCTTGGCCTGCTGCAGGGCCACGGCCGGGCTCTTGAACAGACGCTCATCCAGCACGGGCATACTCATCTCCTGTGCTTCCTCGGCACTGTTGGGCACGGTGAGCATGGCCAGCTTGGAGAGCACACTGCTGAAAGGCAGGAACAGCAGCATGGCCGCCACACTGGAAAGGGTGTGGATGTTTGCAATGGTGCTCTTGTTCATCACGTCGCCCCACACCGGGATGCCGATGGTGTACCGCACGGCGTAAATGGCGCCCAGCAGCACAAAGCTGCCGATGATGTTGAAATACAGGTGGATCAGGGCGGCGCGCTTGCCGTCCTTGGAGGAGCCGCCGATGGTCAGCAGCGGGGTAAAGGCGGTGCCGATGTGGGCACCCAGAATGATGGGGATGGCGCTGCCAAAGGTGACAAGGCCAGTGCTGGACAAGGCCTGCAGGATACCCACCGAGGCCGAGGAGGACTGGATGATGACGGTGACGACCATGCCCACCAGCACACCCAGCACGGGGTTGGTCATGCTGACGAACAGCTCCTGAAAGGAGGCGCTCTCCCGCAGGGGGGACACGCCGGTGTCCATCAGGCTCATGCCCGTGAACAGGATGCCGAAGCCCAGCATGATCTGGCCGATGTTCTTCTTTTTGGCGTTGCGCAGGAACACATAAAAAATACAGCCGACAAATGCCACCACCGGCGCAAACGTCTTGGGCTGGATGAGGGTCAGCAGAAGGCTTTCACCCGAGATATCCGCCATGCGGATGAGCTGACCGGTGACCGTGGTACCAATGTTTGCACCCATGATGACACCCACCGACTGCGTCAGGGTCATAATGCCAGAGTTGACAAGGCCGACACAGATGACGACTGTGCCTGCGGAGGACTGGATCACGCCGGTGATGAGGGTGCCGAAAATGACACCCTTGATGGTGGAGGAGGTCAGCTTCTGCAGCACGCCCTGCATCTTGCCGCCCGCCAGCTTTTCCAGGCCGGCACCCATGATCGACATACCATAGAGGAACAGCGCAATACCGCCCAACAATGAGGTGATGTGTGTGATATCCATCTCGATACTCCTAAAAACTTCCTTTTGCTCTTAAAACAAACCAAGGACGGCCGCCCGGGGCTTCCTGCCCCGAACGCCGTCCTTTTTATTATAGCATTGAACTCCCCCGGACAACAAGCGTTATTTTACATGTTTTTTGCATTTTTACTGCATTTCCGCGCCGTTTTGTCCTTTTGTCAACTGTTCTTTTCTTATATTTTACAGGTATTTTACATTTGAACTTTCCCCGCGCGCTCCTGACATGCTTCCGGGAAGTGCCGGGAATATGTCATGCGGCCTCGTCCAGCTCCTCCATGGCCTCCCGCACCGTGTCTGCCGAGAAGAGGAACACCCCGCCCCGGGTATAAACCTCCACATGGCCGCCTACAGATCGGATCTCGTACTCACTCATGGTGTTCCCTCCTGTTCCTGCAGCCCGCCTCCGGGCCGCTCCTGTTTTGTTCGACAAGAGGAGTATACCAGATGTGGGGTACGATAAGGGGGACTTTCAGGAGTGCCTGGACAAAATATCAAAAACGACGATGCACTATACTGCTTTTCTCCCTCTTTTTTCGCATTTTTCACTCGAAAAATCGCCGGAACATACTCGTTGACGACACAACCAAAAGGTGTTACACTTTGGGTAACAAAACAACGCTGTGTAATGCAAAAGAAAGAGGTGTTTCAATGGACGAAATGAAGGAAGCAGTGGGGAACTGGCGGGAGGCAAAGCAGTTCAGCCCGGCGGACGAGAACGATTTCCTGCGGTGGCTGGACAAGGCCGACACCGAGGAGAAGCTCTTTTCCCGGCTGACCTTCTGGTTTACCTTCCGGGGCCTGCCTGCGGACCAGAACCAGCGGTATCATCTGGTGCAGGAGCGGGCCCGGGAGCTGCGGCTCTGGAACGGGCTGGAGCTCAAGCTCCGGCGCTGGCAGGACCGTGTGGCCGACGAGTACGAGCAGATCGGAAAGGAGGCGTTCGCGGCCCGCATCGGCGAGGACTACGCCGATTACATCAACAGCCTGACCGACCCGGAGGCCGCCCCGCAGCAGGCTGCCCCGGAGCCGGAGACCGCAAAGCCTGCCGGGGTGCAGGCGTGGTCGGCCCGGGAGCTGTCTGAAATGGTGCTGCCGCCCATCCGCCATGTGGTGGAGGGCCTGCTGCCCATGGGCATGGGGGTGCTGGTGGCAAAGCCCAAGCTGGGCAAGAGCTGGATGGTGCTGGACCTCTGCCTTGCCGTGGCACAGGGGGAGCCGTTTCTGGGGTTCCCCACCCGGCAGCACGGCACGCTCTACCTCGCCCTGGAGGACGGCAAGAGCCGGATGCAGACCCGCCTGCGCCGTTTGCTGGAGGGCAGGCCCGCCCCGGCCAACATGCACGTTATGTTTCAGGCCCAGCGGCTGGGCGAGGGCCTGCTGGAAACGCTGGGGGAGTATCTGGATGCCAACCCGGACATCCATCTGGTCTGCATCGATACCTTATCCAAGATCAAGCCCAAGGCAAAGCCCTTTGAAAATGCCTACGATGCCGACTACGACTACATGGGCAGGCTGAAGGCCTTTGCCGACAGCCGGGGCATCTGCGTGCTGCTGGTGCACCACACCCGCAAGAGCAAGAACCCCGAGGACAGCTTCGACAACATCAACGGTTCCACCGGCATCCTGGGCGCGGCGGATTTCACCATCGTGCTGGACAAGCAGAGCCGGATGGACGATGAAGCAGGCTTTCTGCTCACCGGCCGCGACATCGAGCAGTGCGAGCGGGTCATCCGCTTCGATAAGGCCCGCTGCCGCTGGGTCATGCAGGGCACGGCGGCCCAGCTGGCCGCGCAGCGCCGGGTGGCCGAGTATGAGGCAGAGCCCATCGTCAAGACCCTGCGGGTGCTTCTGCAGCAGGGGGATGGAACATGGAGCGGCTACTCCAAGAACCTGATGGAGATGGGCCAGCGGTACGCCCATACCGAGCTGGCACCTACCTCGCAGGCATTGGCCAAGCGCATCACCGAGCTTGAGCCGATGCTGTGGGAGAGGGATGCGGTGAAGTATTGGCGCAACCGACGTGAAAATGGAGGAATGCGGCATTGCTTCAAGCAGGAACGGCTGGAAAATACCCAAACCTGCCGTTCCGAACAAATAACTGTTAAGACTTAATTTTCGGCCTTTCCGGCTTTTTCGTCAATCAAGAATGCTGCCTTATGACGATTTGGCCGGTTTTGACGAAAATAATGAGTATAACGAGAACCCCCTCCGGTATGGTGTGTACCGAAGGGGGTTCGTTGGGGTTGGATGGCGTGCCCTCTCAGTCTCGCTGCGCTCGACAGCTCTCCCGAAGGGAGAGCCAACGCATCTGCAAGGGGAGAGGATGCTGAAGGTTAAACCTCTCCGTCATCATCGCTTCGCTCGATGCCACCTCCCCTAGTAGGGGAGGCCTTGGCATAGGGTTCATTTTTCGCAATGATCGCCTATCGGCTCCAAAACGCACTCCTGCCGCAAGGTAAGACTTTGCGCCAGCAGGGCAAACAGGAGCGAAGCGTCAGACCACAAAAACGCAACGGCCTGCCAAGGGCTCCCCTATTAGGGGAGCTGCCGAGCGTCAGCGACGGCTGAGAGGTTTAACCCCGCCAGCACCCCCAAAAGGTCATGCTGCAATTGCCTCTCCCTTTGGGAGAGGTGGCATCCCGCAGGGATGACGGAGAGGGCGCAGGCCCGGAGAGGTTTACCCTCCCGCCGCAAGGCTGCCCTTGGGGCAGGCATCCGGGGCGCTCTGGGCCTTCCGGGCCTCGGTGCGGGCCTTGTCATAGCAGTAGCGGATGATGGCCTGCCGCCGCACGATGCCGATAAAGATGCCCCGGTCGTCCACCACGGGCACAAAGTTCTGGTTCATGGCCGCTTCGATCAGCTGGTCCATGCTGGTGGTGACAGTCACGGCCTTGTAATCCCGCTTGTGGGCAAAGCTCGAGATGGGCACATCCTCGGCGGCTTCAATGTCCAGCCCGTGCTGCTGTTTCAGCCCCCAGAGGATATCCCCCTCGGTCAGGGTGCCCACATACTCGCCCTTGC
This sequence comes from Faecalibacterium sp. IP-3-29, assembly GCF_023347335.1. NCBI lineage: Bacteria > Bacillati > Bacillota > Clostridia > Eubacteriales > Oscillospiraceae > Faecalibacterium > Faecalibacterium sp. IP-3-29. The sequence goes on from NZ_CP094471.1 coordinate 1,250,279, forward strand.
GGTTGAGCACCGGAATGGATGCGTAGCGGTTGTTCTCCCATTTTTCCAGCGTCTGCCGCAGGGTGAAGTCATCGTAGACATACATCAGGTCCTGCTTGGGGGAAAGGAAAAACAAAATGTTCATCAAACAGCTCTCCAATCGTTATCCTATCGTAAACAGTGGTTCTGCCGTAAGGGCGCAGCTCCCGTTCCTCTACTTTGATTTTAGCACTTTTCCACAGGCGGATAAAGTCAAAACTCATACTTTTTAGAATTTATTCACAGTCGCACCCGGCCTTTTTGCAAAACATGCAGGAAAACCGTGCACAGGGCAGGGTTTTGTGGTATAATAGGAACACGAATCGGCTCACATTGCCCGCCCTTTGGAAATTGTGCTGTACACAGGGCGTGGGAAGTTGTATAATAGGGATACCGATTCCTTTCCCGGTATGCGGCGGGTTTGCCGCGGCAAGCCGGGCCACCCCAACAAGATTTCAAATAAAGGAGCAGAGCGACTATGATCACTTCCCGTTTCCCGCTGGGAGATGTCAGCTTTTCCGCCGAGTACTTCTCTACGCTGGTAGGCGAAGCAACCAAACAATGCTACGGCGTGGCCGCAATGACCCCCCGCGACCTGACCGACGCGGTCATGAGCGTGGTGCGCGGCAACGATTACTCTGAAAAGGGCGTTCGTGTCACACAGGAAGAGGGCCGTCTCGTGATCGAGCTGCACATTGCCGTCAGCTACGGGCTCAACATCTCCACCGCCGCGCGCAGCATTTCGCACCGCGTCAAGGACGAAGTGGAGCAGGCCACCGGCCTGAAGGTTGCCCGTGTGATCGTGTCGGTGGACGACGTGATCGCCTGATGGAACTGTATATTAAGGAGTAAGGACAATGATTTCTGGTAAGATCCTGCGCGACGCGATCATCTCCGGCGCGAACAACATCAACAACCAGCGCTCCCGTGTGGACGAGCTGAACGTTTTCCCCGTGCCCGATGGCGACACCGGCACCAACATGGGCATGACGGTGGGGGCCTCCGTGGCAGAGCTGAACGCGCTGGACGACGGCTGCACCGTGGGTGAGGCCGCCAAGACCGCTGCCTCCGCCATGCTGCGCGGTGCGCGCGGCAACTCCGGCGTGATCACCAGCCTGCTGTTCCGCGGCTTCTCCAAGGCGCTGGAAGGCAAGAAGGAAGCCGACACTGCCGACATCATCGCCGCCCTGAAAAAGGGCGTGGAGGGTGCCTACAAGGCCGTGATGAAGCCCACCGAGGGCACCATCCTGACCGTTGCCCGGGTGGCCAGCGAGGAAGCTGCCGCCTGCGGTGCCGAGGAGATCCCCGCCCTGTGGGACGTGGTGATGACCGCAGGCCAGAAGGCGCTGGAGGATACCCCCAACCTGCTGCCCGTGCTGAAAAAGGCCGGCGTTGTGGACGCAGGCGGCCAGGGCATCATGATCATCTTTGAGGGCATGGGCAAGGTGTTCCACGGCGAGCCCATGGTGGCCGGCGGCGAGGGTGCCCCCAACAAGGCCAAGCTCTCCACCGAGAACGCAGGCAAGGGCGTGTTCACCGACGACCTGATGAAGGTGGAGGACATCAAGAACGGCTACTGCACCCAGTTCCTCATCAACAAGTACGAGGGCGCAAGCGCCGCAAAGATGCGCGCCTTTGCCGAATCCAACGGCGACAGCGTGGTCTGCATCGAGGATGACGATGTCATCAACCTGCATGTCCACACCGCTGACCCCGGCAAGATCCTGAGCGAGGCCATCAAGTACGGCTACCTGACCAACTTCAAGATCGAGAACATGCACGAGCAGTTCCTGGCCCGCCAGAAGCAGGGCAAGAGCCTGGAAAAGCAGGCCTCCGCTGAAAAGGCTCCCGCACAGGCCAGCGAGTTCGTTTACGCCGCAGTGGACCCCAGCCGTGACTACGGCTTTGTGGCTGTTGCCGCCGGTGAGGGCCTGAAGGCCGTGTTCACCGACCTGGCTGCGGACGCTGTCGTCTCCGGCGGCCAGACCATGAACCCCGCCACCGAGGACATCCTTGCCGCCATCCAGAGCGTGCCCGCCAAGACCGTGTTCGTGCTGCCCAACAACAAGAACATCATCATGGCAGCGGAGCAGGCCCAGAAGCTGGCCGACCGTCAGGTGATCGTTCTGCCCACCCGCACCGTGCCCATGGGCATCACCGCGCTGCTCAACTTCGACCCCTCCGCCAACGCTGAGACCAACACCATCAACATGATGGCCGCCGCCGACAAGGTCAGCACCGGCCTCATCACCTACGCCGCCCGCGACAGCGAGTTTGACGGCAAGCGGATCCGGAAGGGCGAGATCATGGCTCTGGAGAACGGCAAGATCGTTGCCACCTCCACCGACCTGACCAAGGCCACCTACCGCCTGGCCCGCAGCATGTGCAAGAAGGACTCCAGCTTTGTCACCATCATCTCCGGCTGCGATGTCTCCGACGAGGAGGCCGAGAAGCTGACCGAGATCGTCAAGGCAAAGTGCCCCAACCACGTTGAGGTCAGCCACATCCGCGGCGGCCAGCCCGTATACTATTATATGATCAGCGTGGAGTAAAATTGCACTCCGGCTGAAACAGAACCGCAAAACAAACCCCCTGTGCCAGACCATGGCACAGGGGGTTTTTGATTGCACATTGTCGGTTTCTATGCTATACTGTAGCTAATGCTGGAAACAGCAGGAGAAAAGCGCTGTCTGCAATGCAGGTGGTCAACTTCGCGCTCCCGAATGCCTATTTTCCGGAAGGAAGCCAGGCGGATGGGAACGGAACTTTTTTGAATTGGATCCTTTCCCGGAGCCGCCTGTCGGCGAAGGGAGGGATGTCGGATGACTCTGACAGAAGTTTGCGCGGTACTGACGGTAGCAATTGCTCTTTTGAGCCTGCTCGTCTCAGTTGCGAAAGCGGCATTTGATGCTGGCTGGAAAATTTCTCACGAGAAGAACGATAAAAGCAAAAAAGATTGACCGCCCCCAGTCTCACAAACTCGGCGGTCAATCTTTTTGACTTAAAAGGGAACGTGGAGCTGGCCATATTGCGGTCAGCGCTCTTTCTGTTCATAGTATAGTTGATTTGCGATGGTTTGTCAAGTTCAAGCTGGGGGCCGCAGCCCGGACGGAGCGGTTCATCCGCCCAGGTCCTCCAGCACCTCCTGCAGGGCGGCATCTCCCGTCACTGTCATGCCCTGCTTGACACGCAGTGCGTCGTTTTCTGGCAGGAGGTTGACGTAAATGTCTGTCTGCCGGGCAAGGCGGGTGGGGGAGCCATCCGGCCCGCAGGTGTAGACGGCCACCATGCCCCCCTCGTCCCGGAGCAGGTATTGGGTGGGCTGGCCGGTGTCGGGCAGAGTCTGGGCCGCAAGGCTCGGTTCGGAGGGCACCGGCGTTTCGGCGGCGCTGTCCGCTCCCGGTGCAGGGGAGGGAAGCGCCAGCCGGGGCAGGGCCATCCAGAACAGGCTGAAGGCGATGGCAAAGGCGCACAGGGCGTAAAACAGGCAGAGAACTACTTTCCGCATGGAGAAAATCACTCCTTTCCAGCGGGTCTTTCCAGCGGTAGTATGCGCAAAAATGCCGTCCCTGAGACAGAAGTGCACAATTTTCACACCGGAATGCTGTACTTTACGGGGGGAAGTGTGCTATACTAGCAGTATCTGATTAGAAATAGGGGCGGCAGGCCCACGGCAAGGCCTGCCTTTGTCCAACCTTTCAGCCTGTAAGCAGCAGCTAACGGTGTTAAACCTCTCAGCCGTCGCTGACGCTCGGCAGCTCCCCTAGTAGGGGGGCCCTTGGCAGGCCGTCGCGTTTTCGAGGTCTGGCGCTTCGCTCCTGTTTGCCCTGCTGGCGCAAAGCCTTATCCTTGCGGCAGATGCCGGTTTTGGAGCATCAGCGATTATTGCGAAAAATGAGCCCTATGCCAAGGCCTCCCCTACTAGGGGAGGTGGCATCGAGCAAAGCGATGATGACGGAGAGGTTTAACCGTCAGAGAAGACTGAGAGGGCTGTTTTCCCCTTTTTGAGGGGAGATGGCAGGACTTTGACCAAGAGGGTTGTAAAGATACCACGTCAGGAGGCGATCCTTATCTCAAACGAATCGAGAAAGATCCACCGCGGCGCTGCACGCACGGACGTGCAGCCCACGGGGGGACGTAAAGTGAATGTGAGCAACAGCCGCAGGGAAGAGCCGCCCAAGCGCGGGCGTGCCCCCAGGGAGCCAAAGGAGCCCCGGGAAAAGGCGAAGCACCCCATCCTCAGGGCGCTGGGCCGCACGCTGGCCACCCTCATCTGCCTGGGCATCATGGTGTGCAGCCTGGCGGCAGTGGCGGCGGTGTACTACGCCGTGCAGGCCACGGCCAACGACGGCAACCTGCTGGATCTGGACAACATCGAGCTGAGCCAGTCCAGCACCGTGGTGGCCACCGACCCCGACACCGGCGCGCAGGTGGAGTATGCCACCCTGCGCTCCTCCAACAGCCACCGCGTCTGGGCAGACCTGGAACAGATCCCCACCAACCTGCAGTATGCGTTCATCTGCACCGAGGACAAGGATTTCTACAACGAGCCGGGCGTGAACTTCAAGCGCACCATCGGTGCCATGATCAACGAGTATCTGCTGCCCATCTACAGCTCCAAGCAGGGCGCTTCCACGCTGGAGCAGCAGCTCATCAAGAACCTGACCAGCGACAAGAGCGCCAGCGGCGTGGAGGGTGCGCTGCGCAAGCTGCGCGAGATCTACCGCGCCCTCTGCCTGAGCCGCGCCTACTCCAAGGAGACCATTCTGGAGGCCTACCTGAACACCATCAGCTTCACCGGCACCATTCAGGGCGTTCAGACAGCGGCCAACGAGTATTTCAACAAGGACGTGAGCCAGCTCACCCTCTGGGAGTGCGCCACCATCGCGTCCATCACCAAGAACCCCACCAACTACAACCCCTACACCAACCCCGAGAACCTGATCCACCGCCGCAACTTCATCATGTATAATATGTGGCAGCAGGGCATCATCTCGGAGGAGGATTACCGCAACGGCGCGGCCCAGCCCCTTGTGCTGGCCGAGGAGGACACCAACCAGAAGACCTCCTCCGTGACCAGCTACTTCACCGATGCCCTCTTCACCGAGGTGGTCCACGACATCATGGACAAGGAGGGCGTGGACGAATCCACGGCCCAGTCCATGCTCTACACCGGCGGCTATACCATCGAGGCCACCGTCAACCCCAAGATGCAGACGGCCATGGAGAACCTGATGCTCAACGAGGGCGACGCTTACTTCCCGGCCGGCTGGCATGAGGAAGAGGTGACCAGCATCTCGGACGATGACGTGCAGGTGATGAACGCCGATGGCACTCCCAAGACCCGCACCGGCGACGACGGCACCGTGTACTACTACCGCAATGTCCGCACCCAGGCGGCCATGGTCACGCTGGACTATGACGGCAATGTGCTGGCCATGGTGGGCGGTCTGGGCGAAAAGACCAAGAGTCTTTCCCTGAACCGTGCTTACAGTGTGACCCGGCAGACCGGCTCCACCATCAAGCCCATCGGCGCGTACGCGCTGGGCGTGGAGTACGGGCTGGTGAACTGGTCCACCATGCTCAACAACTCGCCCCTGTACCAGAAGCAGGACATGGTCATCCGGGATGAGGACTACTGCCGCAAAAACGGCCTGATGGGCCTTTCCGACAGTCAGCTCAAGGCCTACCCCAACGCATGGCGCAGCTGGCCCCGCAACTACGGCGGCAACTATGGCGACGGCAGCGACCTGCCCCTGTGGAACGGTCTGGCCCGCTCCCTGAACACCATCGCCATCCGGGTGGGCGACCTGGTGGGCGCAAGCAACATCTTCAACTTTGTTTACAACACCCTGCAGCTGACCACCCTGGACCCCGCCAACGACGTGGGCCTTGCCCAGATGGTCATGGGCAGCCAGACCCACGGCGTGACCCCCACGGCGCTGGCCGCTGCCTTCCAGATCTTCTATGACGGCGAGTACACCACCCCGCACCTGTACACCCGTGTGCTGGACCGGGACGGCAACATCTACCTGGAGAACAACGCCACCAGCTATCAGGCCCTGACCCCGCAGACAGCCTATATTATGAACCGTCTGCTCAAGAACGTGCTCTACTCCAACGTGGGCACCGCCAGCGGCCGCTACCCCAACTCCAACGGCATGGAGTCCTTTGGTAAGACCGGTACCGCCAGCGACGAAAAGGATCTGTGGTTCGTGGGCGGCACGCCCTACTACGTTACCGCTGTCTGGTGGGGCTACGACGCGCCTTACGATATGACCAACACCCTGGGCAAGAATCAGGCCAAGACCCGCACCTGTGTCACGGCGTGGAAGGCCTATATGGAGCAGGTGCAGGCAAACCTGCCCTATAAGGCATTTCCCACCAGCGACGGCGTGGTGGAGCGCGCCTACTGCACCCAGAGCGGCCTGCTGGCCGGGGCCAACTGCCCCAGCCGCGCCACCGGCTACTACCGTGCCGATGACCTGCCCGATACCTGCAACTACTCCCACAGCAGCGGCGTGGCCGCAGCGCAGAGCGCAGACACCGCCCCCGTTGTGGGTCAGGATACCACCGGGCTGGATACGGATTGAACCGGCGGCTGTCGCCGTAGGCGACTGGGGGGTTAAAAGTCACACTTTCTCAATTCCGGTGCGACAGCTTGCCACTTCACGCTCCAAAACTGGATAATCTGACAAAAAAGCATCCGGTCTCTTGCAATGCAGGGGGCCGGATGCTATTATATTCCCTGTAAGAACACTTGTGTTTGTGAGGTGAACAAGTTGGAACGCCGTTTTTATCTGGTGGACGCGGAGGTCCTGCCCGAGGTCTTCCTGAAAGTGGTCAAGGCCAAGGAGCTTCTGGCAAGCGGGGAAGTGCGCAGCATCTCGGCTGCCACCCGCAGCGTGGATCTTTCGCGCAGTGCTTTTTATAAATATAAGGACTGCATCTTTGATTCCGAAAATGGCCGCGAGGTCGTGACCGTAATGGCAACGCTCCGGGATGAAACAGGCGCGCTGCAAAGCCTGCTGGCGGGCATCAGCGCAGCCGGGGCAAGCATTGTTACCATCAACCAGTCCACGCCGGAAAATGGCGCAGCGCTGGTTGCCGTTACCATCCGCACCGATACCATGCAGATGACCCCTGAGGAGCTGACGGAGCGGTTGAGCCGCCAGCGCATGGTGGTGGGCGTGCACTGCGGGTATAACCTGTAAGAGCACCAGAACAGTCAGGAAATAGGAACGAGGGTTGAACTATGGCAAAGATCGCGATTTTAGGCTTTGGCACGGTGGGCAGCGGCGTGTACGAGGTGCTGTGCCGCAATGCCGCCGGTGTTTCCCGCCGGGCCGGTGAGCCGGTGGAGGTCAAGTACATCCTTGACCCCAAGGATTTCTCCGCCCATCCGGCGGCAAACCTCTTCATCAAGAACTTCGATACCATTCTGGAAGACCCGGAGATCCGGGTGGTGGTGGAGACCATCGGCGGCACCCGCTTTGCATACCCCTATGTCAAGGCCTGCCTCGAGAGCGGCCGCAGCGTGTGCACCTCCAACAAGGAGATGGTGGCCACCTACGGCGCGGAGCTGCTGGCGCTGGCCAAGGCACACAACTGTGCCTTCCTGTTCGAGGCCTCCGTGGGCGGCGGCACCCCCATCATCACCCCCATGCATCAGTGCCTGGCCGCCAACGTCATCACCGAGGTGGAGGGCATCGTGAACGGCACCACCAACTTCATGCTGACCAAGATGGTGCGGGAGAACCTGGGCTTTGACGAGGCCCTGAAGATCGCGCAGGAGCTGGGCTATGCCGAGACCAAAGACCCCGGCGACGATGTGGACGGCCGGGATGCCTGCCGCAAGATCGCCATCCTGTCCTCGCTGGTCTGCGGCCACCAGATCTACCCCCAGAACATCCCCACCCGGGGCATCCGGGACATCACCGTGGCCGATGTGGCTGCGGCGGAGCGGCTGAACTGCGTCATCAAGCTCATCGCGTGGATGAAGCGGGGCGACGACGGCAGCGTGGCCGCCGGTGTGGAGCCCTGCCTGGTGCCCAAGAGCCACCAGCTGGCCGGTGTGGACGATGTGTTCAACGCCGTGCTGGTCAAGGGCGATATGCTGGGCGACGTGGTGTTCTACGGCAAGGGCGCGGGCAAGCTGCCCACCGCCAGCGCCGTGGTGGCTGATGTGGTGGATGCCCTCAAGAACGGCTCCAAGGTCCACGACAGCCTGTTCTGGCAGCCTGCGGAGCCGGTGGAGGGGATGCTCACCGACCCGGCTCCCGCCGCATATTATGTGCGTGCAGCGGGCGTTGCTCCCGCCGTGGTGGAAGCCATCTACGGTAAGGGCCGTGTGGTGGATGAGCACTTTGACGGCTGCTCCTATCTGGTGGAGCAGGCCGATGCAAAGGCCATGGCCGAGGCAGCCCGCAAGGTGGAGACCGTGGGCGGCAGCGTGAAGCTGGTGCTGAAAAAGCTGCCCGAGGAAGCATGAGAAAAGGGGACGGACGATGAAGATCAAAGTTTCTGTTCCGGCCACCAGCGCCAACGTAGGCTCCGGCTTCGACGCGCTGGGTCTGGCCGTGACCCTGTACAACACCGTGACCTTTGAGGAGAGCGATAAGCTGGACATCTCGGCGGCGGACGGCACCCGCATCCCCCGCAACGAGAGCAATCTGGTGTACCGCTCGGCCAAGGGCCTGTTCGACAAGGTGGGCAAGAAGATCCCGCCCCTGAAGATCGTGCAGACCAACCCCATCCCCATGGCCCGGGGCCTGGGTTCCTCCTCGGCCTGCATCATTGCGGGCCTGCTGGGCGCGAACCGGATGCTGGGCGATGTGCTCAACACCCAGGAGCTGCTGACGCTGGCCACGGCCATTGAGGGCCACCCCGACAACGTGGCCCCGGCCCTGCTGGGTGGTTTGACCAGCAGCGTCTTTGAGGACGGCGTGGTCTACTCCGTCAAGCGGGATGTGGATCAGAGCCTCTGCTTTGCGGCCATCGTGCCGGACTACAAGCTGCTGACGGAGGCCGCCCGCGCGGCCCTGCCCAAGCAGGTGGCCCACAAGGATGCCGTGTATAACCTGTCCCGGGCCGCGCTGGTGCCTGCCGCCTTCTGTGAGGGCCGGCATGACCTGCTGGGCATTGCCACCGAGGATAAGCTCCACCAGCCCTACCGGATGCCCCTGATGCCCGGTTCCCGGGAGGTGTTCGGGCTGGCAAAGCAGTGCGGGGCAAAGGCCGTGTATGTATCGGGTGCCGGTTCCACCGTGATGGCGGTGGCCGAGCGCGCGGAGGCTGAGCGCTTCTATGCCGGGCTGCGTGCCGGGCTGGAAACGCTGGAAGGCCTGGACGGATGTGAAGCATTTACACTGTTAGAGCTGGATGCAGATAATGCCGGCGCAACTGTGGAATGATATAAATTGGGAGAAACTAGAGGAGAGTGACAAACTATGGCGTTGATCGTACAGAAGTTCGGCGGTTCTTCGGTGAAGGACCGGAACCGTATCTTCAACGTGGCCCGCATCGTGGCCAACACCCACAAGGCGGGCAATGACGTGGTGGTGGTGGTGTCCGCACAGGGCGACACCACCGACGACCTGATCGCAAAGGCTGCTGAGATCACCCACAACCCTTCGGCCCGTGAGATGGATATGCTGCTGGCCGCCGGTGAGGAGATCAGCATCGCGCTGCTGGCCATGGCTCTGAACGAGCTGGGCTGCCACGCCACCAGCCTGACGGGCTGGCAGGCGGGCTTCCGCACCGACCGTGCCTACACCAAGGCACGCATCACCCGCATGGAGACCGAGCGCATTTCCTCCGAGCTGGAGCGCAACCGCGTGGTGGTCGTGGCAGGCTTCCAGGGCCTGAACAAGCTGGATGATATCACCACCCTGGGCCGCGGCGGCTCTGATACCAGCGCCGTGGCCATTGCAGCGGCCCTGCACGCAGACCGCTGCCAGATCTACACCGATGTGGAAGGCGTTTACACCGCAGACCCCCGCAAGGTGCGCAACACCCGCAAGCTGGAAGAGATCACCTTTGACGAGATGCTGGAGCTGGCCTCTCTGGGTGCGCAGGTGCTGAACAACCGCAGCGTGGAGCTGGCAAAGAAGTATAATGTGGAGCTGGAAGTGCTGTCCAGCCTGAATCCCGTGCCCGGTACGGTGGTCAAGGAGGTTACAAAAGACATGGAAGGTATGCTGATCAAGGGTGTTGCAAAGGACACCGATGTTGCCGTTATCACGATCCTGAACGTTCCCGATGAGCCGGGCACCAGCTTCAAGATCTTTGGCCTGCTGGCCCAGAAGAACATCAACGTGGATATCATCCTGCAGTCCACCGGCCGCGACGGCAAGAAGGATATCTCCTTCACCTGCGCCGAGGGCGAGGCTGAGACCGCCATGCGCGTGCTCAAGGAGAGCGGCAAGTTCAAGGATGCCACCTGCGACGAGACCTGCGCAAAGGTCTCCATCGTGGGTGCCGGTATGCAGAGCCACAGCGGCGTTGCCTCCAAGATGTTCGAGGCACTCTCCAACAACAACATCAACATCAGGATGATCTCCACCAGTGAGATCAAGATCTCCTGCATCATTGCCCGTGACGACGCTGACAAGGCGGTCAGCGCCATCCACGATATGCTGTTTGACTGATTGACAGGACTGCTGGTGCTCCGGGGCAACCCCCCAGTCTCGCTTTGCTCGACAGCCCCCCTAGTAGTGGGGCCCTTGGCATGGCGTAAAGCTTTGCCATTTTGCCAAGGCCGCCCCTATCAGGGGCGGTGGCATTGCGAAGCAATGACGGTGGGGTTTTCCGGAGCGCCGCAGTCCTTTTTTGCAAAAGCGAGGGGAAAGTACTATGTTGGAATCGATCAAATGCAGCACCTCGGGTGCATACTACCTGCGGGGGCAGTGGGTGCCCGACGACGCGCAGGCTCCTGCGGCACTGGCAGCCGCGGGCGTGACTGCGGAGCAGGCCGGCCAGGCCTACAAGGGCACCATGGCCTACGGCATCCTCACCGCCCACAACACCAGCGGCAGCGACCGGGATCTCCGGATCAAGTTTGATGCCATGGCAAGCCACGACATCACCTTTGTGGGCATCATCCAGACGGCCCGGGCCTCGGGGCTGGAAAAGTTCCCCATTCCCTATGTGCTGACCAACTGCCACAACAGCCTGTGCGCCGTGGGCGGCACCATCAACGAGGATGACCACCGCTTCGGCCTGTCCGCTGCCAAAAAGTACGGCGGCATCTTTGTGCCGCCCCACATGGCGGTCATCCACCAGTACATGCGCGAGCGCTTTGCGGGCTGCGGCAAAATGATCCTTGGTTCCGATTCCCACACCCGCTACGGCGCACTGGGCACCATGGCCATCGGCGAGGGCGGCGGCGAGCTGGCAAAGCAGCTGCTGGGCCGCACCTACGATGTGGCCCGCCCCGGCGTGGTGGCCATCTGCCTGACCGGCGCTCTGCCCGCAGGCTGCGGCCCCCACGATGTGGCCATTGCACTGGTGGGCGAGCTGTTCAAGAGCGGCTATGTCAAGAACAAGGTCATGGAGTTCGTGGGCCCCGGCATCGCCTCCCTGCGGCAGGACACCCGCAACGCCATTGATGCCATGACCACCGAGACCACCTGCCTTTCCTCCATCTGGGAGACCGATGAAAAGACCCGGCAGTTCCTCACGGTCCATGGCAGGGCAGGGGACTACAAGCCCCTGCACCCGGCAGAGCTGGCCTATTACGACGGCGTGGTGAGCGTGGACCTTTCCAAGATCCGGCCCATGATCGCCCTGCCCATGCACCCCTCCAACGCCTTTCCCATCGAGGAGCTGAACGCCAACCTCAAGGACATCCTCCACGAATGCGAGGAGAACGTCCAGAAGCTGGTGGGCCGTTCTGACGTAAAACTGGATCTGTGCAGCAAGATCGAAAACGGCAGGCTCCGGGTGGATCAGGGAGTCATCGCGGGCTGCGCGGGCGGCCTGTTCGACAGCATCTACGAGGCCGCTTCCATCCTCAAGGGCCATACCGGCGGCTGCGGGGATTACGCCCTCAGCGTTTACCCCGGCAGCCAGCCCATTATGATGGAGCTGAACCGCACCGGCGTGCTCACCGACCTGATGGCCAGCGGTGCCACCATCCGCACGGCCTTCTGCGGCCCCTGCTTCGGCGCGGGCGATGTGCCTGCCAACGGGGCGCTGTCCATCCGCCACACCACCCGCAACTTCCCCAGCCGCGAGGGCTCCAAGCCCGGCAGCGGCCAGCTGGCAGGCGTGGCCCTGATGGATGCCCGCAGCATTGCCGCCACCACGGCCAACGGCGGCATCCTGACCCCCGCAACGGAGGTGGATTACGACCCCACCGTGCCCGAATACCACTACGACCCCTCCAGCTACGAGGCCCGGGTGTATCAGGGCTTTGGCCACGGCGATTATGATGCCCTGCTCAAGCTGGGCCCCAACATCAAGGACTGGCCCGAGATCGCCCCGCTGGGCGACAACCTGCTGCTGAAGGTGGCCTCCTACATCACCGACCCCGTCACCACCACGGACGAGCTCATCCCCTCGGGTGAGACCTCTTCCTACCGCTCCAACCCCCTGGGTCTGGCCGAGTTCACCCTCAGCCGCAAGGACCCCGCCTATGTGGGGCGCGCCAAGGCCGTGCAGGCCGAGGAAGCCGCCCGCCGGGCAGGGCAGGGGGATGCCGCCCTGCTGGCAAAGATCCGTGCCGTGCCCGGCTGCGAGGCCCTGACCTGGGACGATGTACAGCTGGCCTCCACCATTTTTGCCGTCAAGCCCGGCGACGGCTCTGCCCGTGAGCAGGCCGCCAGCTGCCAGCGTGTGCTGGGGGCCGGGGCCAACATCGTCAACGAGTACGCCACCAAGCGTTACCGCTCCAACCTCATCAACTGGGGCATGCTGCCCTTCCAGCTCAACGGTGCGGCTCCCTTCGGCCTGGGGGACTACATCCTCATCCCCCGTGTCCGGGAAGCCCTTAAGGGCGATCTGCAGAACATCCCTGCCTATGTGCTGGGGGAGGAAGTGAAGCCCTTTGCCCTCTATATGGCACCGCTGACCTCCGATGAGCGGGAGATTTTGGCAGACGGGTGTTTGATCAATTATTATAAGCATTAAATAAAGCTCCCCGGGACTAAACCCCTCAGTCACGCTCCGCGTGCCAGCCCCCCTAATAGTGGGGCCCTTGGCATGGCGTAAAGCTCTGCCTCTTTGCCAAGGCCGCCCCTATTAGGGGCGGTGGCATCCCGCAGGGATGACGGTGGGGTTTGACTCCGGCAGCCGCTTACGGCTCAACCCCCCAGTCGCCTGCGGCGACAGCCCCCCTAATAGTGGGGCCCTTGGCATGGCGTAAAGCTCTGCCTCTTTGCCAAGGCCGCCCCTATTAGGGGCGGTGGCATTGCGAAGCAATGACGGTGGGGTTATCCGTTTTATTCTCAGGAGGTTCCATCCCATGCCCGGCGATCTACACAACCACACCACCTATTCCGACGGTTCCGTGCCCGTGGCCCGGCTGCCCCTGATGGCAGCCCGGGTGGGGCTGGATGCCATGGCCATTTCTGACCACGATACGCTGCGCAGCGTGCAGTATGCCTACGACCACCCGGTGCAGGATGGGGTAAAGCTCATCCCGGCCACCGAGCTCACCGGTTACGATTACGAGCGCCAGCACCGGGTCCACCTGCTGGCCTACTGGCCCGACCCCGAGAGCGAGGCCCTGCGCCGCCACTGCGATATCATGCGCCAGCGCCGCAACGAGTGCTGTTTGCAGAGCGCCCGGGAGCTGGAAGCCATTTTCCCCCAGTTCCGCACCGAGCAGGCGCTGGAATACGCCAGAGACAGCGGCGTGCTCTATAAGAGCGGCATCATGCAGGCGCTGCGGGAGCTGGGCCTTGCCGACAGCATCTACGGCGAGCGCTACCATGAGCTGTTCGGCTGGAACCCGCGGGGCAGGGTGCTCCACTCGCCCGAGTATATCCCGGTGCGGGAGGTGCTGGCCACGGCCAGAGCCGCCGGTGCCGTGGTGGTGTTCGCCCACCCCACCGTGTACAAGAGTATGCCCCTGCTCCGGGAACTGGTCAGGGAGGGGATGGTGGACGGCATCGAGATCGACCACCCCAGCAACAGCCCCGAGGACAAGGCCGAGTGTGCCGCCCTCTGTGGGCAGTATCACCTCATCCACACCGGCGGCACCGACTTCCACGGGGCCAACCACAAAAAGGTCTACCCCGTGGGCACCTGCACCACCCCCGATGACCAGATCGCGCGGATCGAGGAGCTGGCGAGGAAGAGAAAAAAGTAAACCGATTTGAGCATTCTTATGAGAACTGCCAAGGCCTCGCCCTTCGGGAGAGGTGGCATTGCGTCAGCAATGACGGAGAGGGTGAGTTCGGTAAAGTCCGTGAGCATCCTCACCCTCTCAGTCTCGCTTTGCTCGACAGCTCCCCCGAAGGGGGAGCCCTTGGCAAAGAGGGCAGGTTCCGCCCCTTGCAGGAACGTTGTTTTTGTAGTATAATGCAGGCAAGTCAAAAAGAGAGGATGTTTTCCATGAGCAAATCTTTCAGCTTCCCCAATGTGGGCACCTGTTCCAAGCAGACCAACATCGTGCTGAACGATGACCACACCATCGAGTCCGTTGAGGTCATCGGCGGCTGCAACGGCAACCTCAAGGGCATCAGCCGCCTGCTCAAGGGCATGAAGGCTGAGGATGCCATCGCCCGCATGGAGGGTACCACCTGCGGCCCCCGTCCCACCAGCTGCCCCGACCAGATCGCCAAGAACCTGAAAAAGGCCCTGGCAGAGATGTAACCATCAACGCAGAGAAAGCGTCGTGCATTGCACGGCGCTTTTTTGCTGTGCAGCGCGATCCATCCTCTCTGCGGGCTGCTGGCGATGTTAAACCCCACCGTCATCCCTGCGGGATGCCACCGTACGGGTTGCGGCTCCCCGCGTCCGCTTCGTGCAAGGTCTTGCACTTGCGTCCTGCTGGCCGCTGCCCCAACAACTCCTCCCTGCTTCCGCCACTGGCGGCGGTCGTCATTGTTGCCTACTAGGGGCGGCCTTGGCAAAGAGGCAGAGCTTTACGCCATGCCAAGGGCCCCCCTACTAGCGGGGGCTGTCGCCGCAGGCGACTGGGGGGTTGAGCCCCAAAGCTTTACCTTTGCGGCCCGACAAAAACAACTGATTTTTTTCCATTCACCGGTCCTATACTTTGCTGTGTATGAAACAATACAGCAAGGAGCAGAGCATGAGCATTTGGGAAGCATTCGGCATGGGCAGACACAAGGGTTTTTCGCGGGAGGCAGGGCTGCTGCTGGACGAAGCCGTGGAGCTTGCGGGCAGCATGGGCTGTGCCCGGGCGGATACCGGGCACCTGCTGCTTGCCATGCTGCAGACCGACCGCGGCCCGGCGGGGCGGTTTCTGGCGGGCAAGAACATCACCGAGCCCGCCGTGCGCCGCCAGCTGGCCGAGGGCCGCACCAGCCCGGCCCGCCAGCTGGACAGAAAGGCGCTGGCCCCAGATCTGCGCCGGGCTATGGATTATGCCCTCATCGGGGCACAGAACGCCCACCTGCCCAAGGCGGAGCCGGAGCACCTGCTCTGCGCCATGCTGGAGGATACCGACTGCGCGGCGGGGGTGCTGCTGGCCTCCATGGGGGTGCAGCTGGCCGAGGCCGTGCGGGAGTGCCGCCAGATCTCGGGGCAGTTCATCCTGCCCGGTACGCCCCGGGCCAGCGCCATGCCCCGGGGCAGCCGCGCCAGCGATAAGTATTGCCGCGACCTGACCCGCCGCGCAGTGGACGGCGAGCTGGACCCGGTGTTCTGCCGGGATGCGGAGCTGGACCGGATGGTGGAGATCCTGTGCCGCCGCCAGAAGAACAACCCCTGTCTGGTGGGGGAGCCGGGCGTGGGCAAAACGGCCCTTGCCGAGGGCCTTGCCCAGCGCATCGCCAGCCGGAACGTGCCCCGGATGCTGCAGGGGCGGCGGCTGCTGGCGCTGGATATGGCCAGCCTTGTGGCGGGCACCAAGTACCGGGGCGACTTTGAGGAGCGGTTCAAGACCCTTCTGGAGGAGCTTGTGCGGGACGGCAGCGCCATCCTGTTTGTGGACGAGTTCCACACCATCGTGGGAGCAGGCGCGGCAGAGGGAGCCATTGATGCGGCCAGCATCCTGAAGCCCGTGCTGGCCCGGGGGGAGCTGCAACTCATCGGGGCCACCACCGATCAGGAGTTCCGCACTCATATCCAGAAAGATGCCGCACTGGAGCGCCGCTTTGGCCGGGTGCAGATCGAGGAGCCCACCCCGGCGCAGGCCGCGGCGATCCTGGAGGGGCTTGCCCCCCGCTACGAGCGCTACCACAGCGTGCATCTGCCGCCCGAGACGCTGCGGGAGGCCGTGGAGCTCTCTGTGCGGTACCTGCCGGGGCGCTTCCTGCCCGATAAGGCCATCGACCTTGTGGACGAGGCCTGTGCCGCTGCCCGCATCCGCGCCGAGCGGGAGGGGAAAGCAGATCCCACCCTCACCCGGGAGGACATTGCCCGGGTGGTGGCGCAGGCCAGCGGCGTGCCCGTGGAGCGGGTGGGGGAGAAGGAGCGGGAACGGCTGGACAAGCTGGAATCCCGCCTCAACGCCGAGATCGTGGGCCAGCAGAAGGCCGTGGCGGCGGTGGCCGGGGCCATCCGGCGCAGCCGCACCGGGCTGGGGGAGCCGGGCCGCCCCATGGGAGCCATGCTATTTCTGGGGCCCACCGGCGTGGGCAAGACCGCCCTTGCCAAGGCCCTTGCCGCCAGCTGGTTCGGCAGCGAGAAGGCCCTGCTCAAGTTCGATATGTCGGAGTATCAGGAGCAGCACACCACGGCCCGCCTGCTGGGCGCGCCTCCGGGCTACCTTGGCCACGATGAGGGCGGTCAGCTCACCGAAGCCGTCCGCCGCCGCCCGTACAGCGTGGTGCTCTTTGACGAGATCGAAAAGGCCCACCCGGATATCCAGAATATCCTGCTGCAGATCCTGGAGGACGGCCAGCTCACCGATGCCATGGGCCGCAAGGCCGATTTCCGCAATACCATCGTCCTGCTCACCTCCAACCTGGGGGCACGCTTTCTGGCCGGGCAGAGCGCCCCGCTGGGTTTTGCAGCGGGCAGCGAAGCCGTGTTCGAGAAGCAGTCGGCCCAGGCCATTGAGGAAGCCAAGAAGTGGTTCCGGCCCGAGCTGGTGGGGCGGCTGGATGAGCTCATCGTGTTCCGTCCCCTTGCAGAGGACAGCCTGTGTGCCATCGCCGAGAAGCTGCTGGGCCAGCTGGAAGCCCGTGCCGCCCGCAATGGGTATCAGCTGACCCATACGCCCCGGGTGGGGGCAGTGCTGGCCGCAAGGGCGCGCTCGCCCTATGGGGCCCGGGAGCTGCGGCGGCAGGTGGACCGCGCCGTGGAACAGGCCCTCGCCAACCAGATCGCCTCCGGCACGGCCCACACCGGCCAGCACTGGACCGCCGACTGCACGGTGGATGGGGCAATCGTGTTGGAAGAGGGGGAAGCAGTAGAGCAAACCATCGGCTAAACCTCTCAGTCACGCTCCGCGTGCCAGCCCCCCTAATAGTGGGGCCCTTGGCATGGCGTAAAACCCTGCCTTTTTGCCAAGGCCGCCCCTACTAGGGGCGGTGGCATCCCGCAGGGATGACGGTGGGGTTTGACTCCAGCAGCAGCTTACGGACTTAACCCCCCAGTCGCCTGCGGCGACAGCCCCCACTAGTAGGGGGGCCCTTGGCATGGCGTAAAGCTTGCCCTCTTTGCCAAGGCCGCCCCTATTAGGGGCGGTGGCATCCCGTAGGGATGACGGTGGGGTTTGACTCCAGCAGTCGCTCCCGGCTCAACCCCCCAGTCGCCTGCGGCGACAGCCCCCACTAGTAGGGGGGCCCTTGGCATGGCGTAAAGCCTATCCTCTTTGCCAAGGCCGCCCCTATTAGGGGCGGTGGCATCCCGTAGGGATGTCGGTGGGGTTTGACTCCAGCAGCAGCTTACGGACTTAACCCCCCAGTCGCCTGCGGCGACAGCCCCCACTAGTAGGGGGGCCCTTGGCATGGCGTAAAGCCTATCCTCTTTGCCAAGGCCGCCCCTATTAGGGGCGGTGGCATTGCGAAGCAATGACGGTGGGGTTGATCATCCCCCTTGCATCCTCCGGCGTTTTCGTTTATCATAGAGAAAGCGAAACGCCCCAAGGAGGAAACCATGCGCTATTTGTTTTTACTGAATCCCGCTGCGGGCAAGCAGGACTGCACTGTCCAGCTCATCCCGCAGATCAGAGCCGCTGCCGCCCGGGCCGGGTGGAGCGAGGCGGATTATACCATCCACACCACCGAATATGCGGGCCACGCCCGGGAGCTGGCCCGTGCCGCAGCCCAGGAGGCCGCGCGGGCAGGGGACAGCCTGCGCATCTGGACAGCGGGCGGCGACGGAACCTTCATGGAAGCCATGACCGGCGTGCAGGGCTTTGCCAACGCCGCTGTGGGCTGCCTGCCCTACGGCAGCGGCAACGACTTCCTGCGCACCTACGGCACCCGGGCAGAGTTCACCGACCTCGATGCCCAGCTGGCGGGCGGGGAAGTGACCATCGACTTGCTGGAGACCAATCTGGGCCTGTCTGCCACCATCTGCGCGGCGGGTCTGGACGCGCAGGTGGCCTACGGCATCCCCAAGTTCCGGCGCATCCCCCTGTGCGGCGGCGAGGTGTCCTACCTGCTCTCCATTGTGGAGCAGCTCTGCGGCCACATCGGCCGCAGGGTCACCTTTACCATCGATGACGAGGAACTGACCGTGGACTGCCTGATGTGCGCCATCTGCAATGGCCGGGCCTATGGCGGCGGCTTCCTTGCCGCCCCCGAGGCCGACCCCGCCGACGGCTGGCTGGACGTGATGATCGTCCGCAGGGTGGGGCGGCTGACCATTGCCAAGCTGCTGGGGATGTACAAGAGCGGTCGGCACTTTGTGAACGGCCAGCTCACCGAGGAGGCAAAGCCCTACTTCCTCTACCGCCGTGCCCGGCGGGTGGCGCTGCGCCCCGCCGATGGCCGCGGCCCTATCGTTGCCACCGCCGACGGCGAGTGCGCCCCCTGTGATGCGGTGGAGGCTGTTCTGCGCCCCCTGAGCGGCCGCATCCTCCTGCCCGCCCCGGCGTATGAGCGGTTTGTGGCGAAACACGCCGTGGTATAAAATTTACAGAAATACGCTTGATTTATGAAGAATTCTATGATAAGATGAACCCGTAAGAAGATGTTTGGAAAAAGCAGGAGGGATGGGGCTATGAACTGGTCGGATGCAGAGAAAAAAGAAAAGCGGCATCAGGAAGACCTTGACCGTCTGCGCAGCTTTCGCCCTATGGATGATACCTTTATGCGAGGGCTCTTTAAGGAAAATCTTCCGCTGGCAGAGTTGGTGCTTCGGATCATTACCGGAAAGCCTGATCTGATCCTGACAAAATGCGAGACACAGGCTGATATGAAGCGAGTGACCGGTGCGCGTTCAATCTGTCTGGATGCCTATGCAACCGACAGTGCGGGCAAGAAGTATGACATTGAGGTCCAGCGCGCGGACAATGGCGCAGACCCGCACCGGGCAAGATATCATTCCAGTGTGATGGACGTGGAAAATCTGGACGAAAAGCAGGATTATAAAGAACTGCCGGATACCTATGTTATTTTCATCACGGAAAATGATTACTACAAGGCTGGCGAGCCGGTCTATACGATCCAGAACATGAATCTGACGCTGAACCGCCCGTTCAATGATGGTGCCCATATCCTGTATGTGAATGGGGAATACCGGGATGATTCAGAGATCGGCAGGCTGATGCACGATTTCAATTGCACCAGCGCGGATGAAATGAATTTTGAACTGCTGGCAGAGAGAACACGCTATCTGAAAGAAAACCCGAAAGGAGTGAGCGAAATGTGTAAAGTGATGGAAGACCTGAGAGTGGAAAGCTATACGGAAGGCCGGGAAGAACAGGCCAGAATGATGGCACAGAAATTGTACCGAAAGGGATACTCCATTGAGGAGATCGCTGATATGGTGGAGTACAGCACCGAGAAGGTGGAGGAATGGCTCACGCCGAAAGCAGGTTGAAACAGGAGAAAAAGCGCCCGGGTATCGCAACGAAAAAATACGATATCCGGGCGCTTTTGCGTTGTCATAAATTCTTAACAAACAAATTTTGAGAAAACCCTTGATTTTTACCCCTGAGATGAGTACAATACACTTAGCACTCAGAGAAAAGGAGTGCTAAACAACCGGAAGCCCGGCAGAAACGGGCCGAAGGTGCCAAAAAAGTTTTCATTATATTTTATTATAGGAGGGCAAGAACTATGAAGATCATTCCTCTTGCAGACCGTGTTGTTATCAAGGCCGTTGAAGTCGAGGAGACCACCAAGGGCGGCCTCATCCTGACCGGCAGCGCCAAGGAGAAGCCCCAGGTGGCTGAGGTCGTGGCTGTTGGCCCCGGCGGCATCGTGGACGGCAACGAAGTCAAGATGACCGTGAAGGTTGGCGATAAGGTCCTGACCAGCAAGTACTCCGGTACTGAGGTCAAGGTGGACGGCGAGGAGTGCACCATCGTGCGTCAGGGCGATATTCTGGCCATCGTGGAGTAAGTTTCCCCTCTGAAATTGAAATTTGAGCTTTGAAGGAGCGATTTGATTATGGCAAAACAGATCAAGCAGGGCGAGGATGCCCGCAAGGCACTGTGTGCCGGTATTGATACCCTGGCAAATACCGTGAAGATCACCCTGGGCCCCAAGGGCCGCAACGTGGTGCTGGGCAAGAAGTTCGGCGCACCCGTCATCACCAACGACGGCGTGACCATTGCCAAGGAGATCGAGCTGAAGGACGAGTTCGAGAACATGGGCGCACAGCTGGTGCGTGAGGTCGCAACCAAGACCAACGATGCCGCAGGCGACGGCACCACCACCGCAACCGTTCTGGCACAGGCCATGGTCACCGAGGGCATGAAGAACGTTACCGCCGGTGCCAACCCCATGGATATCCGCCGCGGCATGAGCAAGGCTGTTGCCAAGGCTGTTGAGACCATCAAGGCCCACAGCCAGAAGGTCAAGGACAGCAACGATATCGCCCGCGTCGGCACCATTTCTGCCGGTGACCCCGAGATCGGCCGCCTGATCGCCGAGGCTATGGAGAAGGTCACCTCCGACGGTGTCATCACCATCGAGGAGAACAAGACCACCGCCGAGACCTACAACGAGATCGTGGAAGGCATGCAGTTTGACCGCGGCTACCTGACCCCCTATATGGTCACCGATACCGACAAGATGGAGGCTGTTCTGGACAACGCCGCCATCCTGATCACCGATAAGAAGATCAGCGTCATCCAGGATCTGGTCCCCCTGCTGGAGCAGGTCATGCAGAACGGCATGAAGCTGCTGATCGTGGCTGAGGACATCGAGGGCGAGGCTCTGTCCACCCTGATCGTCAACCGCCTGCGCGGCACCCTGAACGTCTGCGCTGTCAAGGCTCCCGGCTTTGGCGACCGCCGCAAGGAGATGCTGCAGGATATCGCTACCCTGACCGGCGGTACCGTTGTGTCCGCTGATCTGGGCTATGAGCTGAAGGACGCTACCGTCCAGATGCTGGGCCATGCCCGTCAGGTCAAGGTGACCAAGGAGAACACCACCATCGTGGGCGGCGCAGGCGATAAGGATGCCATTGCAGCCCGCATTGCACAGATCCGCAACCAGATCGAGGCTTCCACCAGCGATTTCGACCGTGAGAAGCTGCAGGAGCGCCTGGCAAAGCTGGCCGGCGGCGTTGCAGTCATCAAGGTCGGTGCTGCTACCGAGGTCGAGATGAAGGATAAGAAGCTGCGCATCGAGGACGCTCTGAACGCAACCAAGGCTGCTGTTCAGGAAGGCGTTGTCGCTGGCGGCGGCACCGCTCCCATCAACGCCATCCCCGCTGTGCGCGCCCTGTGCGACACGCTGGAAGGCGACGAGCGCACCGGTGCCAAGATCGTCCTGAAGGCTCTGGAGGCACCTCTGCGCCAGATCGCCAAGAACGCCGGTCTGGAAGGCAGCGTCATCATCGACAAGATCGTTTCTGCCAACAAGCCCAACTACGGCTTCGACGCTCAGAACGAGGTCTTTGTTGAGGATATGATCGCCGCCGGCATCGTTGACCCCACCAAGGTCACCCGTTCCGCTCTGGAGAACGCAGCATCCGTTGCTGAGATGGTGCTGACCACCGAGAGCCTGGTCGCTGACCTGCCCGAACCCCCTGCTGCTCCCGCAGCCGGTGGTGACATGGGCGGCATGGGCGGCATGTACTAATAACTGCCTGAAAACCGCATGAATCCTTGATTTTTGGAGCACGCAAAAGCGGATTTACGCCAAACTTACGCCACTTACGCCAAAAATCAAAGCGCGCTATAGGGTAACAAAATCGGCACTCGCTGAAAAGCGGGTGCCGATTTTTTGTGTCTAGGGGATTTGAAGACTCATGAAACCCACTGATGGATTCTGCGAGCGGCAGACTGTCAGCGGCTTTATTGTTGACGAAGAACAAAGGTAGGGATACAATAAGCCAAAATCCTAAAATGCCAAACAACCCAAGTGTCTGAAGGAAAAAGAGAATGCCATTGTGGATGCGTTGGAGCATTTTAAGATGGTATAAAAAGAAATCCCACGATTTACAAGTACTTGCCTGCCTGCAAATCGTGGGATTTTGTTTTAATGTGAATTGTTCGACCCAAGTTTTCTTTGTTGGCTCAAAAGAACTAGATGTTAAAAAGGAAGTTCATCGTCATTAATTTGTACGCTAATTGTTGAGAGGCGACCGTAAATATTATCAAACAATACCTTTTGCTTGCTGGGGGAAAGACTTGTTACCATTTTATAGAAATCTATTACAGATTGGACATCTATATCTCTTTGGGCGTTGTAATTATAATCGCACGAGATAAAGCAGTCAATCAACTTCGTATTATTTTGAACATAATACTCTAAAGAAGAAGATTTAATGAACTCCTCCAATCTTGATAATGTAACCGATATATTATTGATTGGAGAATATTTATTTAGATAGTGATTGATGTGGCTCGACAATATATCTGCAAAATGACGATATATTTCTTTTTGACGGTTTGAGAAGTTTATTTGACTCATTACACCGGCCGATATATCATTCGTGATATCATGAAAAGATACATATCGTTGGTGAGGGTCTACTTTTACCATCTTTTCAATGATATGATGAAACTGAAAATCCCGAGTATCTTCCTTGAGAAGATGTTCAAACAATATTCCTACGAAATAAATTTCTGTCTGCTCATTATAGTCTCCACTCAATTTTACTTCATCTGGCATTTCCGTAGCAGGCCAATTGAGTACGATGCTGTTTTCATCCTTGCTTGTACTCTCTAAATGCTTTCCAAATCCGAAATCAATAATCTTAGCGTTTTCATTTTTGTCGATAAGAA
Organism: Faecalibacterium sp. IP-3-29; assembly: GCF_023347335.1. Lineage (NCBI taxonomy): Bacteria > Bacillati > Bacillota > Clostridia > Eubacteriales > Oscillospiraceae > Faecalibacterium > Faecalibacterium sp. IP-3-29. The sequence goes on from NZ_CP094471.1 coordinate 1,273,785, forward strand.
TATTTGCTGGTCGGATATCTCTGTGCAATATATTATGTTGTTCGAGATATTCAAAAGCTGATATTACTTCTCGAAATATGTCATTCCAATCTTTTCCCCATGGAGTAGGTTCAAACTTGTCAATGGTGGTACCATCAACATATTCCATTTGAAGATAGCCTGTCTTTACTTCAGGGAAGAGATAATAGTTGTATATCCGTACAATGTTAGGATGCGAGATGTTGAAGAGAATGACAATCTCATCGACAAATCTATTGTAGTATTCATCAACGTGTCGGTAATCTTTTGGAACATATTTTTTGATTGCAAATTGGATACCTGTTGTTTCATCGAGAAACAAATGTGTATCACCCGTGCCTCCAGCTCCTAATGGCTTTATATATGTAAGGTTCTTCTTGGTATTAAAAGTAATAATATCGCCATTATTCATATCGACAAACCTCCTCTATTGTTGAGTATTATAACACATAATATGAAAGAATTCCACGAAAGAATTCATAAGTATACAATTTTACTGTTAAAAAACATAATAGATATGATGCAAAGAACATACAACAACAGCCGCCCAGCGACCTTGCGGTCTCGCTGGGCGGCTTATTTTTTGCGTTTCCAGAGCAAATATTCTTCGTAGCGGTGCATCTCGTTCTGTTCTTCTTCGGTCAGGCGCTGGCGCTGTTTGCGGGCTTCGTCCGATGGGTCGATGTCGGTCAAGCCCAGCAGGTAGTCGGCGGAGGTGCCGTAGAGCTTGCAGATGGCAAGCAGCACATCGCTGGGCGGCGAATTGCGCCCCTGCTCCCAAGCGCTGACAGCCCAAACGGTAAGCCCTAGCTTATCCGCAAGGCTCTTTTGGGTGTCATGGTAGTTCTTTCGGATCTCTGCCAGTCGCTCTCCAAGCATTATCAATACCACCTTTCCTGTTACTAGTATAGGGAATTCTACTAGTTTTTGACGAAAGACGCACTTAAAATGCTGGACACGATGCAAACAAGTAGTTATAATGCTAGTATAAGGCGGAACTAGTACAAAAATACTACTTCCGCCGCAACGCTAAGGCAAAGCGAGGGAATCCCCGTTGGAACAACTGATCGATTTTCACGCACCGGAAGTGCAGGCGGTGCTGGAGACACTACTAAAAGATAAATCCACCGGTAAAAACATCATCTGGGCCACCGACCCGCCGGAAGAACTGCAAACGGTGATGTACGAGCCGGTGACGGATAGATCGCAGATCACCACCCAGCAGCTCGGGCTGACCCACTACGAGGTGGTGCTGCCCCGGATGATGAAGCAGACCGATACCCAGCAGCAGCGCACCCGCAAAAAAGGCGAGGTGTTCAGCCCCGCATGGGTCTGCAACAAGATGAACAACGCACTGGACGCCGACTGGTTCCGTGGGCTGGGGGCAGGAGAGACCGCCGGGCAGTTTACGGTGGAGCTGCCCCAAGGCTGGCAGACGGTGGAAACGCCGGTGCAGTTCCCGGTTTGCGGGGGCAGGACCCCGGCATGGGTGCGGTATGTGCAGAGCCGCCGCTTGGAGGTGACCTGCGGCGAAGCCCCCTTTCTGGCGTTCCGGTACGATGCCGCCACAGGCGAGATGATCCCGGTAGCCCGGCGCATTGGCATTCTGGACCGCAAGCTGCGTGTGGTAAGCGAGAACGCCGCCACAGAGGACGAATGGCGCAAATATGCCACCCATGCGGTGCAGTCTACCTACGGCTATGAGTATCAGGGAGATAATCTTTTGCTGGCACGGGTCAACCTTCTGCTGACCTATGCAGAGCACTTGCAAGCCCGGTGGCAGCGCAAACCCACAAAAGAAGAGTTACAGCCTATCGCCACCATCATCACCTGGAACCTGTGGCAAATGGACGGCCTGCACCTCTCTGTGCCCGGCGGCAAGCCTCAGCCGGAGGCAGAACAGCTCGACCTCTTTTCCATGTTCGGGGCGGCAGAGCCGCAGCCGCCCACGGTATCCTGTAAAGTGAAAAACTGGCGCAAGGGCAGCCATGGAACCGCCCAGAACTTTGAAACCATTCAGGAAGGGAGTACCAGCATGAAGTTTGATTATGTCATCGGAAACCCGCCGTATCAGGATGAAACTCTTGGCGATAACAAAGGCTTTGCACCGCCGGTATATAACAAATTTCTGGATGCGTCTTATGAGATTGCAGAAAAAGTAGAGATGATACATCCGGCACGCTTTCTGTTCAATGCTGGTTCTACGCCGAAGGCATGGAATGAGAAGATGCTGAGTGACCCGCACTTTAAGGTTTTGCACTATGAAGCTGATGCAAGCTCGATTTTCCCGAATACTGACATTAAAGGAGGAGTGGTTGTTTCATATAGGGATAGCTGTTCGGATTTTGGAGCAATCGGAGTGTTTACTAAATATGCAAAACTGAATGCGATTCTCCGTAAGATCACAGAAACGGCTGATTTTATTTCGTTAAGCAATATTGTGGTGACGAGAACAGCATATAGATTGACCGACAAAATGCACGAGGATCATCCAGAAGCAATCGGTCAGTTGAGCAAGGGTCATGCTTACGATATGGCAACAAATATATTTGACCGATTGCCACAAATATTTTTTGATGCGAAGCCAGCAGATGGAAACGATTATATTCGAATATTAGGACGAACAAACAATGAACGTGCATATAAGTATGTGAGAAGGGATTATGTCAACAAGGTGAAAAACCTTGATAAATTCAAGCTGTTTATTCCGAAAGCAAATGGAATAGGTGCGTTTGGAGAAGTAATATCGTCACCAATCACGGCAACACCCGGAGTTGGTTCAACTGAGACATTTCTGAGCATTGGTATCCTAGACTCCGAGTATGAGATGGATGCAGCATTAAAATACATAAAAACAAAATTTGCACGGGCATTATTAGGTGTTTTGAAAACTACACAAGATATTACACCAGACAAATGGAAATACGTTCCCCTTCAGGACTTTAACGCCCATTCCGACATTGATTGGAGCAAGTCGGTGGCGGAAATTGACCGGCAGCTTTACCGCAAGTATGACCTGACCGCGGACGAGATCGAATTTATCGAGACTCATGTAAAGGAGATGGCATAATGGCTGGCATAACCCTGCGCACTGCCCGGCAGGTGGTGCCCATGATCTACGCCTATACCACCCCGGAAATTGCCCGGCACAACGGCTGGACGAAGATTGGCTACACCGAGCAGTCGGTGGACAAGCGCCTGAAACAGCAGACCCACACCGCCGATGTGCTGTTTCACGAGGAGTGGCGGGGCAATGCCGTCTACGATGACGGCAGCGGCGAGGTGTTCACCGACCACGATTTCCACGCCTACCTCCGCAAGCTGAACGTGGAGAACGACCGCAAAAACGAGTGGTTCCATCTGGATGGGCAGCAGTCCCGGCGGTATTTTCAGGATTTCCGCATGAACCGGGGGCGCGTGCAGCTGGATGCCGCCATCGCCTACACCCTGCGGGAAGAACAGGAAAGGGCTGTCCACGACACCAAAATCTATTACCAGAGCCACCCCGGCGGGGAATACCTCTGGAACGCCAAGCCCCGCTTTGGCAAGACCCTCTCCGTCTACGATTTCTGCAAACAGGTCGATGCACAGACAGTGCTTATCGTTACCAACCGTCCAGCCATCGCCAATAGCTGGTACAGCGATTATGTGCGCTTTCTGGGCAGGGAGTCCGGCTATCTGTTCGTCAGCCATGTGGATGCCCTTGCCGGGCAGCCCCATGTGCTGGACGAGCAAGGCTATCTGGATGCCGCCGCACAGGGCGAGAAACTGTATAAGCGCATTGAGTTCGTCAGCTTGCAGGATATGAAAGGCTCGAAATATTTCGGCGGCGAGTACGACAAGCTGCGCCACCTGACCGAGCTGAACTGGGATGTGCTGGTCATTGACGAAGCCCACGAGGGCGTGGACACCTACAAGACCGACCTTGCCTTTGACCGCATCCGCCGCAAGTTTACGCTGCACCTGTCCGGCACGCCTTTCAAGGCGCTGGCGAACGACAAGTTTGCCGGGGATGCTATCTTCAACTGGACCTACGCCGACGAGCAGGCCGCCAAGCGGAACTGGCAGGGCGCACCGGGGCAGCAGAACCCCTACGCAAACCTCCCCATGCTCAACCTCTACACCTACCAGATGTCCGAGATCATCCGGGACGAAATTCAGCAGGGCGTGGAGATCGACGGCGAAACGCAGGAATTTGCCTTTGATCTGAACGAGTTCTTTAAGGTAAAGCCCAATGGCGGCTTTGAGCATGAGGCCGAGGTGGACCGCTTTCTGGATGCCATGACCACCCAGAACAAATTTCCGTTTTCCACCCCGGAGCTGCGTGCCGAGCTGAAGCACACCTTCTGGCTGCTGAACCGGGTGGACAGTGCCAGAGCGCTGGCGAAAAAGCTGCAGGCGCACCCGGTGTTCCGGGACTATGAGGTGATCCTTGCTGCAGGTGACGGCAAGCTGGATGACACGGACGAGAACCAGAAGAGTTTTGACCGGGTAAAAGCCGCCATCGCCCATCACGAAAAGACCATTACCCTGTCGGTGGGGCAGCTGACCACCGGTGTCACCATCCCGGAGTGGTCGGCGGTGCTGATGCTCTCCAACCTGAAAAGCCCGGCGCTGTATATGCAGGCGGCGTTCCGTGCCCAGAACCCCTGTCTTTTCCACGAAAACGGCACCTTCCGCCGCAAAGAGAACGCCTATGTGTTCGATTTTGACCCCGCCCGCACCCTGCTGATCTACGAGCAGTTCGCCAACGACCTTTCTCAGGACACCGCCAGCGGCAAAGGCGACACCGAGGAGCGCAAGGCACACATCCAGAATCTGCTCAACTTCTTCCCGGTCATCGGCGAGGACGAGGAAGGAGAGATGATCCCGCTGGATGCAGAAAAAGTCCTCAGCATCCCCCGGAAGATCAAATCCAAGGAAGTGGTGCGGATGGGCTTCCAGAGCAACTTCCTGTTCCAGAATATTTCCAACGTGTTCAGTGCGCCGCAGGAGGTGCTGGACATTTTGCAAAACTTCCAGCCTATCAGCGAAGCCAAGGCAAAGCCCATCCAGATCACCCCGGAGACCGGCGCAGACCTCTCCCTGAACGACAAGGGCGAGGTGGATTTGGACGAGGGCTACGTCATCGGAAAGGCGGCGGATGTATTCGGGGCAAAGATCTACGAAAGCACCCCGGCACTGGACACCGCCCTGCAAGACCTGACCGATGCCCCGGCTCCTGCCAAAGAAGAGCATCTGGAACCCCTGAAAAAGAGCATCACCAAGGAGATCATCGCTCCTATGGTGGAGCAGGCAAAGCAGGAGTATGGGCGGGATTTGAAGCTGTCCGACCAGAAGCGGTTTGAGAGCGCCGCCAAGGCAAAAATGGACGCGGCGGTGAACAAGGTGGTGGACAACTACCGCATCGACCAGAGCCAGCTGGAGACCCAGCGCACCCAGCAGTTACAGAACTGCACCACTGTCCAGCAGCGCCAGCAGGTGAACCGGGAGTTTGACGCAAAGCAGCAGCAGAGCACCGCCGCCCTGATGGAGACCTTGCAATCCACCATCCAGCAGACGGCGCAGGAAATGCAGCAGACCATCGTGCGCACCGTGGAGACCAACCAGAAAGAGCAGGAGAAAAAGGGCTACGAGGACACCGTCCGTGACCATCTCCGGGGCTTTTCCCGCACCATCCCGTCCTTCCTCATGGCCTACGGCGACGAGACTGTGACGCTGGCAAATTTTGACCAAATCATCCCGGACAAGGTCTTTCAGGAGGTCACCAGCATCACGTTGGAACAGTTCCGCTTTTTGCGGGACGGCGGACCGTACATCAACCAGACTACCGGACAGGAGGAGCACTTTGCAGGCCACCTGTTCGACCCGGTGGTGTTTGACGATTCGGTGAAGGAATTTCTGAACCTGAAGGTCAAGCTGGCAGATTACTTTGACGAGAGCCGTACCGAGGATATCTTCGATTACATCCCGCCCCAGAAGACCAACCAGATCTTCACCCCCAAATGGGTGGTGAAAAAGATGGTGGACCTGCTGGAACAGGAAAACCCCGGCTGCTTCGATGACCCCGGCAAGACCTTTCTGGACCCCTACATGAAGTCCGGCCTGTACATTACGGAAATCGTCAAGCGCCTTTACCGCAGCGAGAAGATGCGGCAAGCCTTCCCGGACGATAACGCCCGGCTGGAACATATCTTTGCCAAACAGGTCTATGGGCTTGCGCCTACTGAGATCATCTACCGCATTGCCATCAGCTACATTCTGGGTTTTGCAAAGGGTCACGGCATCACCGCCCACCATATCCGTCAGGCCGATACGATGGAATTTGCCAAGGCGGGCACCATGGAAAGGGCACTGGATAAGATCTTCAGAGATTGACCAATAGAATACGGCATAAAACCAAAGGCGGCTGTCTGCATGGGTGCAGATGGCCGCTTTTTTGTGCTATACGATTACGAAAACAGACGAATTTGTCAATTCTCGTTACATCGGAGCCGGACGAGCTGCCCATTCCAGGACAGCTTGCCCGGTGCAGGAGTGCAGAGGACGCAGTCCTTTGCCCCAGTGATATGATGCTGTGCGTCATATCCTACTGGGTATTATCTGGCGCAAAATGGCGGCAGATCCAGCAGCTCCGCTGCTGCGCACTCTCCCGGCAAGCTGTTGAAATGAAAGAAGCCTCCGCTAAACTTTATACCAAAATCGGGGAAAAGTAATCAAAACAGGTTCACTTAGGGGGCCAATAATAGGCCTACGAAGCCCACGACTTTTGCAATTTCAGGTGCTATGATAATTACAGAGATGCAGCATCTTAATGATTCCCCGCAAAGAAAGAATAGCGATGCAACAAGAAATGGGAACGATGCTTCCTACTTTCACCGAAAATTAGGAACTCTCAGTTCCTGTTCGATTCCAAGTTTCTCTGTTATACTTTTCTTGCAGAGCGAAAGCAAACTCTTCTAAGCGGAAAGCGACAAACGCCATGATCTCCCACTGAGGGAAGGAGCGATAGGTCACTTTCTTTGCAGTATGACAACCACATAAATCCTTTTCTGAAAGGACTACCTCTCGATTCCGAGAGAAGATTTCAAGACACGGTCTTGAAATGCGAGACCCGTTGCTTAGAAGAATTGTATCACTCCTGTGATTTGATCGCACGAGTGACCGTACAAAAAAATATAGGAAAAGAGGGATGTCTATCTGAAATTGACACGACACAATGGACGAGCCGGAACCCACGGCACCTACAACCCCAAGCACAATGACCGGAGTTTCGACCTTGCCAACAGTGCGCATATCGACCCGGAACGAGCCAAAGGCAACATCTACTGGGACTGCTTCCACGGCTTCCGTTCGGCTCTCGATCCGCAAGACCCGGACGATCTGGCCGCGACCTTCTCGGAGGTAGAACGACAATTTTACGAGAGCAGCTATTCGGAGTTCATCGAAAAGCAGAACGAGCGCAACGCCAAAATTCGGCACACGGAACGAAACCGCAGCATTCCCGACCTACTGTCCAGCCGCAAGACCTGCCCGGAGGAGACCATCTACCAGATGGGTACGCTGGACGAACACGCCTCCGCAGAGGACTTGATGAACATCGTCACAGAGTTCATTGAGGAGTTCAAGGTCAAGTATGGCGAACACGTTCATGTACTAGACTGGGCGCTGCATCTGGACGAAAGCACACCCCACATCCACGAACGCCATGTGTTCGACTGCGAGAACAAATACGGCGAGGTGGCACCCCATCAGGAAAAGGCATTGGAAGCACTGGGCTTCGAGCTGCCTGACCCGGACAAGCCCCTCAGCCGCCGCAACACCCGCAAAATCACCTTTGATGCCGCCTGTCGGAAGATGCTGTTTGAAATCGCCAAGCGGCACGGGCTGGAATTGGAGGAAGAAGCGGAGTACGGCAACCGCAAATATCTGGAAAAGCAGGATTTCATTCTTGCCAAGCAGAAGGAACAGCTTGCCATCCAGCAGAGCAAACTGGACGAATTGACCCTGAAAGTTTCGGATATGGAGACCTTGCTGGAAGATGTTTCGGCTGCGGCCTACGACAAGGCGGTGGAGGTCGTGACGGACGTGGTACGCACCGAAACCCGCAAGGAAGATATGCGGATGATCGAGGATACGAAAAGGTGGGTACTGTCCCCAGAGCGCAAAGCACCACAGGCTACACGGGAGTACACCGCCAAGCATCTGGATACCGTGTTGGACAAGTTTCTCAAGACCATGCAGACCACCGCTGCACGTCTGCAGGAAAAGCTCCTGAGACCGGAAGTCCGGCAGAAAGGCAAAGAACAGGTCAAGGAGAAAGCACGGGATTCCGTTCTGCAACTGCTGAATCGCTTGCAGGCAGAACAGGCACAGCGGAAGCCCGGAGAACCGCATCTTGCGGAAAACTCGAAAAGTCGTTTTCAATAATAGTACGAGGTGATGTTTATTGAACAAAGAAGTCGACGAAGAACGTACTCCCAGAACCGTTGCGGACGTAAAAGAAATGCTGACCAAGCACTCCAACGGCGAGATCCAGCGGACGATCCAAAACTGCATCACGATTCTGCAGAACGACCATGTGCTGGCTGATGCCATCCGGCTGAACCTGTTGAGCGAGCGCATCGACATCGTAAAGCCTGTAGGTTGGCCCCGCTCTGGCAAGACGCTGAACGATACCGACATGAAGTATATTCTGCGCCGGATGGAGAAATACGGCATCTCCAGCGAAAAGAAAATCGAATCTGCTATCCGTATTGTTGCAAACGAGAACCGCTACCATCCCATCCGAGATTACCTGAACAGCCTAAAATGGGATGGGACTGAACGGATTCCCCATGTCCTGTACCATTTTCTCGGTGCTGCGGAGGACGAGTACACTTGCGAAGCTATGAAGATATTCCTGCTGGGAGCCATCAAGCGGGTGTTCCAGCCGGGATGTAAATTTGAAACCATGCTCTGTCTGGTGGGCGGGCAAGGTGCAGGAAAGTCCACCTTCTTCCGGCTGCTAGCGGTCAAGGATGAGTGGTTCTCGGATGACTTGCGGCGGCTGGATGATGACAACGTGTACCGCAAGCTGCAAGGTCACTGGATCATCGAAATGTCGGAGATGATCGCCACCGCCAATGCCAAGAGCATCGAGGAGATCAAGAGTTTTCTCAGCAAGCAGAAGGAAACCTATAAAGTTCCCTACGAGACCCATCCTGCCGACCGTCTGCGCCAGTGCGTCTTTGCCGGTACGACCAATCGGCAGGATTTTTTGCCCCGTGACCGCACAGGCAACCGCCGCTTCATCCCTGTTCCGGTGGATGCGGAACTGGCTGAGACCCACATTTTGGACAACGAGGAGGATTCCCGTGCCTATATCGACCAGCTTTGGGCAGAAGCCATGACGATTTACAACAGCGGCAACTACAAGCTGGCGTTCAGCCCCGCCATGCAGGAAACGCTGCAAGCCCATCAGCAGGACTTTATGCAGGAGGATGCACAGGCGGGCATGATCTACGCATTTCTGGAGGACTATACGGGTGACCGGGTGTGTTCCAAGCAGCTCTATGCGGAAGCACTGGGCAACACCAATATCCCGGCAGAGTGGGAGACCCGCGCTATCTGCGAGATCATGAACACCGGCATTTCGCGCGGCGATATCCAAGGCTGGCAGGCGCACAAGACCGCCAAGCGTTACCCGAAGTACGGTGTTCAGAAAGGCTGGGAGCGCGTAACCAGCCCCGAAACCGGGGCTGAAGATTTCTCCGAAATAACGGATGCGGAAGCCCAGCAACTGGGATTTCCCTTCTGATGGACAGCGGTTACACGGTCAGTTACAGGTTTGGTTACGCTGCAGTTACAGCGCAAAAACCGCATGATTGCTGCGTTTTTCGCTTTCTGTAACCATGTAACCTTAAAAAGATAAGAAAAAGTATAAAGTCCACCGAATGTCCTGCGTACAGAAAAAGAGAGTTTTCCTGCCTGGTTACAGGCGTTCGGTTACAAGGAATTGGAGGTCTGCCTATGAAGGAAGTTCGCGTTTGCAAAGCAATGAAGTCCCCGGTGGGGACTTTAAGCGATGAAATGGTCTTGCATCAGCAAGATGGAGGGACCAAGTCCCGACAAGTTCCGATCTGGGAAAAGAGCAATCTGACGCTGGAAGAAGCTGCGGCTTATTCCGGCATTGGCATCAATAAACTGCGTGAGATCACCAACGAGGATAAGTGCAAATTTGTCCTTTGGGTGGGCAACAAGCGTTTGATCAAGCGCCGTCTGTTTGATTGCTTTATCGAGCAGGCGTATTCTATTTGAGAATGATGCAACGTCTTTTCTATTCGATATCGGTGGAAATCGCATGGTCGGTATGGTATACTAAAATTAACCCCTATATGCGCTTTTCACAGAAAGGAGTTTCTAAATGTCTGAAAAGCGCAAAGATAGCAAGGGCCGTGTTTTGAAGGATGGCGAAAGCCAGAGAGCAAACGGCACCTACGACTATCGTTATACCGATATCCACAAGAAACGGCGTTGTATTTACGCTAAATCCCTGACAGAGCTGCGGAAAAAAGAGGAAGAACTGTGGCGCGATCTGGCAGACGGGATCGACTACATCGCCGGGGAGATGACAGTGGCTGATCTGGTTGACCGCTATATGAACCTGAAACGTGGGTTGAAACCCAATTCACTTCGGTCGTACAACACAGCGGTCAAGCGGATTCATGCTGACCCTTTCGGGCAAAAAGCCATCAAAACGGTAAAATTGTCCGATGCGAAAGGCTGGTTCGTGTTTCTGCATGACAGCGGTTTCAAGCAAAACACCATAGGAATCCTGCAAAGCGTTGTCAGACCGGCGTTTGAGATGGCGGTAGAGGATGACATTATCCGCAAGAATCCGTTCAAGTTCAAGCTGTCGGACGTTGTGCCGAAGGACGCTTATGTGCGCAATGCCCTGACCAGAGAGCAGCAGGAGAAATATCTGCAATTCGTTCAAGACTATGGCGGCAACTATTATGATGATATCGTCATTCTTATGGGAACCGGCTTGCGTGTGAGTGAGTTGTATGGCCTGACACGAGCAGATATCGACTTTGAACGGCACTGTATCCATGTCCGGCGGCAGCTTTGTCGGACGGCTGAAAAGCCCTATTTTGTCACACCGCCGAAAACAAAAAGCGGTATCCGCAATGTTCCCATGACAGATACCGTTTGTGCAGCGTTGCGGCGTGTAGTAAAAGCCAGAGCGTCCACGAAAGTGGAAGCGCTGGTAGATGGTTGCAGCGGATTTCTCTTTCTGGACAAGTCCGGAATGCCGAAGGTGGCAATGCACTTGGAAAACTATATGCGTGGCGTGCAGGGAAAGTTTGAGAAGGCATACGGCAAACCTGTTCCGCGCATTACACCTCACGTGCTGCGACACACCTTCTGCACCAATGTTCAGCAGGCCGGGTTGGATGTGAAGAGCCTGCAATACCTGATGGGACACTCCAATGCCAGTGTGACGCTGGATGTCTACACGCACAGCAGCTTTGAATCGGTTGAAAGGGCCTTTGAACAAATCGCCGGCAACCTGTGATTTTCGACGTATGAAGCGGAATTGCTTACGCCAAAACTTACGCCAATCACCCGGTAAGTGGCGTAGATTTGCGTAGAAAAGCGTGGATCATGCAAAAACGGAGAATCTGGAAAAATCGGCTTGTGGCCTTGATAATTCTACAAAAGTCTACGTTTCCCGATATTCGTGATTCGGCTCCAAAAGTGTGGTTTGGAAGGGCGGCATGTACTAAGCCGCACCGGCTCCCCATACCAATTCAATACGCCGCAGAAGGCAGAACTTCCCACCCGGGAGGCTCTGCCTTCTTTTTTGTTGACACCCTTTCCAAACAAGAGTACACTTAGAAAAATTGTTTTTGGGAAAGGAAACACCAATGAACACTGCCGCTTTTACCGCCTACCGCGAAAAAGTTGTGTCCAACTGTGCCCGCGTCATTGTGGGCAAGGAGGATGCTACCGAGAAAATTCTGGTCAGCTTCCTCTGCGGAGGCCATGTATTGCTGGAGGATAAGCCCGGCACCGGCAAAACCATGCTCCTGCGTGCATTTGCGCGCACGGTGGGCGGGGGCTTCAAACGGGTGCAGTTCACACCCGACCTGCTGCCCTCCGATCTGACCGGCATCAATTTCTACAACCAGAAGTCCGGTGAGTTCGAGTTCCGGCCCGGCCCGCTCTTCACCAACTTTGTGCTGGCGGACGAGATCAACCGTGCCACGCCCCGTACCCAGTCGGCCCTGCTGGAAGCCATGGAGGAAAGGCAGATTACCGTGGACGGCGTGACCAGCCGCCTGGCTGAGCCCTTTATGGTGCTGGCCACCCAGAATCCGCTGGAATCCTTTGGCACCTTCCCGTTGCCAGATGCCCAAATGGACCGTTTTTTCATGCGGCTGTCGCTGGGCTATATGACCCGGGAGCAGGAGCTGGAGGTGCTCTCCCGCCCCTCGGCCCAGACCGTGCTGAACGAGCTGCAGGCCGTCGTCACTCCCGAGGAGACCGCATACGTCCGCACGGCTTACCGGGAGGTCAAGGTCTCCGAGGAGGTCAAGCACTACCTTATGGACATCGTGGAAGCCACCCGCACACAGAGCGGCTTTGTCAGCGGCGTATCTACCCGCGGTGCGCTGGCGCTCTATCAGGCTGCGCAGGCGTATGCCTCCTTGCAGGGCAGGGAATACGTCATCCCCGAGGACATCAAAGGGCTGGCCCCGGCGGTGCTTTCTCACCGCATTTCTCTGGGCAGCAGCATGAACGCCGAAGCCGCCGCTCTGCGGATGCGCAAGCTGTTGGCCGAGATCACTGTGCCGCTGGAGAGTGCGGAATGAGCGCCGTCATCTTCGCGCTGCTATTGGTGGCCACAGCCCTTGGGCTGGAGCGTTACAGCACAGTCCACAGCCTTGACGATGTGCAGGGGCGGCTGGAAGTGGAGGATCATCTTGTGGAAGCCGGGGAGCCCGCCGTGATCCACCTCGTTGTCCGGAACAGCGGCCCCCGTTGGAAGATGTTCCTGGCGGCAAAGCTCCACCTGAACAAGGAGTTTCTTCCCTGCGCGGAGCATCACATTACGCAGGATCAGACAGGTTGGGGCCACACGGTGCGGTTCACCACCTGGCTGCGCCCGGGGCAGGAGGCAGATTTCTCCACCGCTCTCAGGCTGGAACGCCGGGGCCGCTATGTGCTGGAACCGATGCAGGTCATCGGCGGCGACTTTCTGGGTCTTGTGGAACAGTCCCGCACCGAGCGGGGCTTCCACGAGCTCATTGTTCCACCCAGGGAGTGCACTCTGCCGGAACTGGAAGAGATGCTGGGCGGTTTTCTGGGCGAGCTTTCGGTGAACCGCTATCTCTACGAGGATCCTATTCTCACGGCGGGTTACCGTCCCTACACCAGCGGTGACCCCATGCGTTCCATCGCCTGGAAGCAGAGCGTCCGGGGGCAGGGGCTTATGGTCAAAAAGTGGGATTACACCACTGAGCCCCGGGCAGTGGTGCTAGTCCATGCGGATACCAAGGATTACGACCACCCGGAACCAGCGGAGCTCTGCTACTCCATGGCCCGCACAATCTGCCGGAGGCTGGAAGAAAAGGCGGTGTCCTACCGCTTTGCGGCAAACGCTGCCTTTGATCTGCTGCTCAATGCGGCTCTCTCCGGTGAGGAGTGGAGAAAGCCGCTGGAAACCCCGCAGGGCTACGGCCCCGAACACTACCGCAGGGTGTTGGAAATTCTGGGCCGCGCCACCGGACAGACCGCCCTTTCCTGTGCGCGGTTCTGCGCCGAATACTACCACCCGCAGGAGCAGGTCGGCTGCATCGTGGTGACAACGGAGCCGGAAGAAGCTGTGCGTGCTGCCGTGCGGCCCCTGCCTGGCATTCCGCTGCTGGTGCTCACTCCGGAAATGGCCGTAGAGACGGTCCAGACAGGGGAGGCGGGCGCATGATGTTCTTACATGCCCTGCGCCTGGCAGGTGATCTGAGCTTTTACTATGCCTTTGCGGGCTTTTTTGCCGCCAGCTTCGGTGGGACACCCATGCCGCTGGTGCTGGTCTGGCCTGCCCTCTGCTTTGGTCTGGCCTCCTGCTTTGAGGGCAGCCGCCCCCTCCGCACCACTCTTGCGGCCCCGAGCGCGGCGGCGCTGCTCCTCCTGCCTACAGGGGCGGACAAGTTCTGCTATTTCCCGGCGGCAGTCTATCCGGTGCTGCTGGCCTACACCGGCGATTTTACCCTTTCGCCGATGCGGCAGGCCGAGCGCCTGCGCTGGCTCTGCCGGGTATGGCCCTTCTTTGCAGTGGCAATGTTGCTGTGGAACGCCAACGCGGTGCTTTCGGCGGCCCTGCCCTTTGCAACGGCGGCAGCGGTGCTTCTGGTGGGGTTCAACCGCACCACCCGGCAGGACCCGGAGATCTCCACCCGGCCGGGCTATCTGCTGCTTTCCGGCGGCGTGCTGGCGGCGGTGTGCGCAGGGCCGTTCCTGCTCAGCCGCAGTGTTGTGGTTGCCGGTGCAAAGGAGGCTGCGTCTGCCGTTTACTTTGACGGGATCGTGCCGGTGCTGCAGCTGTTTTTGAACAACATTGTGGTGCAGGGTGTGACTTGGCTGTTCCACGGCATCCTGCAGTTTATCCACTGGCTCTTCACCCTCTTTCCGCCCAAACCGTTGGAGCGCACCGAGATCGTTTCTACCGATGAGGTCATCGCCAACGCCCAAAAAGCCGCCGAGGACGCAGAACCGCTCATCGACGGGATGTTGATGCTGACCGTGCTCGGTATCCTGCTGGCGGTCCTCTGTGCGGTGCTGGCGGTGCGGCATTTCCTGCGCCAGAAGTTCCGGCACACGGACACTGCCTGCACGGACACCACTGTGCGGCGTAGCACCCATAAGCGTACCCGCCGCTGGCCCGGGCTCTTCCTCAGCCCGGTGGACAAGGTGCGGCGGGAGTATGCCATCTATCTGGACCACTGCCAGCGCCACGGCGTGACCATCCTGCGGGGCGATACCAGCCTTGACCTGACCGGCCGCGCTTTCGGTATGGACTTTGCCGCCGAGGCCGAGCTGCGCCAGATCTACCTCAAAGCCCGCTACAATGGCACCGCCACGGCCGAGGATGCCGCCCGCGCCGCTGAGCTCGTCCGAAAAATCTGCTCCTGAACGCATCAATGCCCCCTTTCCTGCCCATCCTAAGCGGGAGAGGGGGCGTTTTCATGTCCGGCAAACGGGTGCTGGCCCTGTATGGGGCCTTGCTGTTCTGCTTTGCGGCGGTGGTCTGCCGCCTGTACTGGCTCTGCTCCGACACGGCCTACGGGGTCCGGGCGGCGGCGCAGAGCGTGGTCACCCTCCACCTGCCCGCCCGGCGGGGCAATTTTTATGATCACAGGGGCCAGCTCCTCACGGGGCAGACCACCCGCTGGATGGCCCTCTGCGTGCCAGGCGAAGGCAGCTATGCCCGCCTGTTCGCCTACACCGATGCCGCCGGGCAGGCGACGCTCTACCAGAAGCGGAACGCCGCATCCCCGTTTCTGTTGGAAGTGGACCGGGATGTTTCCGCGCTGGGCGTTTCCTGCTGGCCAGCGGCACGGCGAAGCTCTGCCGCCCCGCTGGCAGTGCAGCTGCTGGGGTATCTCGATGGCGAGGGCCATGGTGCTGCCGGGCTGGAAGCCGCCTTTGACGAACTGCTCACCGGCAGCGGGGCGGGGGATACCCTGCTCTGCACCGTCAACGCCCAGGGAAAGCTGCGGGCCGAGCCTGCCCTCATCCCCGCCGACAGCGGGGCCGTGGGGGTGCAGCTGACCCTTTGCCGGGAGATCCAGCAGACCGCCGAAGCTGTGGCCAACGAGACGATGCAGAGCGGCTGCATCCTGGTGCTGGACACCGCCAACGCCAAGGTGCGGGCCTGCGTCAGCCGCCCCGGCTATGACCCGGAGAACATTTCGGCCAGCCTGAACGCCCCGGACAGCCCCCTGCTGGAACGGGCGTTCCAGTGCTATGCCGTGGGCTCGGTGTTCAAGCCGGTGGTGGCGGCAGCGGCGCTGGAGGCAGGGGAGAGCGGCTTTGTCTACACCTGCCCCGGCTGGTGCGCGGTGGATGGCCGGATCTTCCGCTGTGCGGGCGGCATCCCCCATGGCGAGGTGGATCTGGCCGGCGCGCTGGAAAAGAGCTGCAACGGCTACTTCATCCGGCTGGGGCAGGCGCTGGGGGCCGATGCCGTCCGCGCCATGGCAGAGCAGCTGGGCTTCGGGCAGGCGATCCCGCTCACCGATGCCCTGCACACGGCGGCGGGGGTCCTGCCGGAGCGGGAGGCTCTTGCGTCCAGCGGGGCCTACGCCAATTTCTGCTTCGGGCAGGGGGAGCTGCTGGCATCCCCCCTGCAGGTCGCCGCCATGATGAACACCATTGCCTGCGGGGGGATCTGCCGCACCCCGCTGCTGCTGGAGACCACTCTGGACGAGACCACCGGCACACCCCTCACGGCGCTTTCCCATGTCCGGAGCAGGCGGGTGCTCACAAAGCGCACCGCCGCCGCCCTGCAGGCCCTGTTGGCGGGTGTGGTGGCCGGGGGCACCGGCCATGAGGCCGCCCTGCCCGGCCAGACCGCGGCAGGCAAGACCGGCACGGCCCAGACCGGTCAGTTTTCCAGCGGCACAGAGCTGAAAAATTACTGGTTTGCGGGTTTTGTCCCGGCAGAGCAGCCCCGCTATACCATCGTGGTGCTGCAGGACACGCAGGCCGAGCCTGCCTTTTCCAGCGCGGCCATCTTTGCCCGGGTGGCGGCAGGGCTGGAAATTCTGGCCCCGTAGCCCACGGTTTTTCTTGCATTTCCCGGGTTTTTGTGCTATCATACACTTGTATTTGTATGCAGTCTCTATGAAACTAAAGATAAAAGGAGCGTTCCATCCATGTCTGTCATTGAAATCGTCGGCGGTGCCATCCTGCTGGTCGTCTCGGCCGTCATCATCCTCCTCACCCTGATGCAGCACACCCACGGTCAGGGTCTGGCCGGTGCCATCAACGGTGGTGTGGGCGGTGCCAACAATGCACGCCTGACCCCTGCGGATCAGATGCTGGCCAAGGTGACCCGCATTGCAGGCATCGTGTTCTTTGTGGTGGCTATCCTGGCCTGTGTGTTCGCCAGCCGTCTGGCCTGAGCACCCGTGTACAGCCCCGTGTAAGGCGGGGCTGTTTTTCTGTCTGCAACCTTTAGTGGGAAAGATGTCGTCCGGGTTCCGTTGGAGAATGCCGGAAAAGTGTTAAGGAGAAAAATATGTCATTACGCGATAAAATTGAACATGCCATCCAGAACCAGCCCTGCATGGTCAAGGACCTCAAGGCAAAGTTCGGCGGCGACCGTTCCGCTGACCGCAAGGTGATGGAGGCTCTGGACGAGCTGGTGCACGACGCTGTGGTCTGCCAGAAGTCCGGCGTGTTCTTCACTGCCCGCTCCGGCCGTGCCGAAAAGGCCCTGCTCTGCAAGGTGGTCAAGTTGGGCAAGAACTTTGCCTTTGTGATGCTGGAGGATGAATCCGGCGATATCTTCATCCCGGGCCGCTTCACCCGCGGTGCCATGCCCGGCGACTCCGTTCTGGTGGAAAAGTTTGCCCACCCCCGGGTGGAGGGCAGCGATGAGGGCGAGATCCTTGCCGTGCTCGAGCAGAAGAACGACATGGTGGGCACTGTCCGCCGCATCGAGGGCCGCCTGAAGTTCGTGCCCGATGACTGCCCGGCCATCTCCATGACCATCCAGCGCGACTGCGAGGGCGGCGCGAAGGACGGCGACAAGGTGGCTGTGGAGATCCTGCAGCGCGGGACCCGGCAGGAGGATCACCGCGTGGGCGTTTCCATGCGCTTTGGCAGCTGCGAGGAGGCCAAGCGCTGCGCCAAGGCCCTGCTCTATGCCAAGGACATCCACACCCGTTTCCCCGAGAAGGTGCGGGACGAGGCCAAGAAGTTCGAGGACATGACCGTGTCTGAGGAGGACTGCAAGGGCCGCATGGATCTGCGCGCTCTGCCCATCTTCACCATCGACAGCGCCGAGACCAAGGATATCGACGATGCCGTCAGCCTGACCCGGCTCCCCGGTGGCGGCTATGAGCTGGGCGTTCACATCGCCGATGTCTCCCACTACGTCAAGCCCGGCAGTGAGCTGAACGAGGAAGCCTTCAACCGCGCCACTTCGGTCTACTATGCGGATCAGGTCGTGCCCATGCTGCCCAAGAGCCTTTCCAACGGCATCTGCTCCCTGAACGAGAAGGAGCTGCGCCTGGCGTTCTCCTGCCTGATGCGTCTGGATCAGGACGGCAACCTGACCGACTACAAGTTCGTCAAGTCCATCATCTGCAGCCGGGTCAAGGGCGTGTATTCTGAGATCAACGCCCTGCTGGCCGGCACTGCCGATGCCGAGACGCAGGCCAAGTACGCCGAGGTGCTGGATCAGCTGCCCGCCATGAAGGAGCTGTACGCCCACCGCGCCCGCCTGCGCAAGGAGCGCGGCTGCATCGATTTCGAGAGCGGGGAAGTCAAGCTCATTCTGGATGAGAACGGCCACTGCATCGATGTGAAAAAGCGCACCTCCGGCGAGAGCGAGGCCATGATCGAGGAGTTCATGCTGCTGGCCAACCAGTGCGCCGCCCACTTTGCCCGGGTCAAGCAGATCCCCTTTGTCTACCGTGTCCACGAGGAGCCCAACGGCGAGAAGCTGGAGCGCCTGCACAGCCTGCTGCAGGCCTGCGGCATCAACGACCACTTTGCCAAGGAAGTGCCCACCCCCAAGGAGCTGAGCGCCATTCTGGAAGGTGTGCGCGGCACCCCGTTTGAGCAGATCGTCAACACCGGAATGCTCCGCTGCATGTCCAAGGCCTGCTATGAGGAAAAGCCCAAGGGCCACTATGGTCTGGTGCTCAAGGATTACGCCCACTTCACCAGCCCCATCCGCCGCTACCCGGATCTGGCCATCCACCGCATGATGACCGACCTGCTCAGCGGCACCGACAAGGAGACCATGATCGTCCGCTACACCGATTTCGCGGAGAAGGCCTCCAAGCAGTCCAGCGAGCGGGAAGTGCTGGCCGTTCAGATCGAGCGCAAGGCCGAGGATTACTACAAGGCCGAGTACGCCCGCCGCCATCTGGGTGAGTGCTACGAGGGCATCATCTCCGGCGTGACCCAGCGCGGCATCTTCGTGGAGCTGGAGAACGGCGTGGAGGGCTTTGTGCCTGCTTCCAGCCTGACCGCCACCGGCACCACCCTCACCGAGGGCATCCGCCTTTCTGACCCCGCCTCCGGCAAGACCTGGAGCCTGGGCGACAGCATGATGATCACCATCGTCCGCGCCGATATCAACCTTGGCAAGGTCGATTTTGAGGTGGCACCCGAAACAAAATAACTGATAAAGAAACGCAAGCGTTCACCTTCCCTGGAGGGTGAGCGCTTTTTTTGTTGGACTAAACCCCTCAGGCGCTTTGCGCCAGCTCCCCTAGTAGGGGAGCCCTTGGCATAATGGTGCAGTCTGTGCGGAAAGGGGGACTTGCAAAGCTTTATGCAATGCCAAAGGCCCCCCTATTAGCGGGGGCTGTCACCGCAGGTGACTGGGGGGTTATACACAGTTTCGCCATATTTCCGACAATGGTTGTGTTTTGTATAAATTTTATACACTGTTCAGGATTTGTTTGTTGTTCTGAAAAAACCACTGGGGTATACTAGGCACAACGAAAGGGAAGACGACACAGAACCATGAACGCGGTCTTCCCAATACGATTTACAGGAGGTTCCCAGTATGTATTATTCCAGTGGCAACTACGAAGCATTTGCACACCCCAAAAAGCCTGAGGGCGTTGACAATAAATCTGCTTACCTCATCGGCTCCGGTCTGGCGGCCCTGACTGCCGCCTGCTACCTGGTCCGTGACGGCCAGATGCAGGGCGACCACATCCATGTGTTTGAGAAGGACCCGCTGCCCGGCGGTGCCTGCGACGGCTACAAGTACGATATCGGCTATGTCATGCGCGGCGGCCGTGAGATGGACAACCATTTCGAAGTCATGTGGGATCTGCTCCGCTCCATCCCCTCGCTGGAGACCGAGGGAGCCAGCGTGCTGGACGAGTATTACTGGCTGAACAAGGAGGACCCCAACAAGTCCCTCTGCCGTGCCACCGTCAACCGCGGCCAGGATGCCCACACCGACGGCAAGTTCGCCATCTCCGATCAGGGTGCCATGGAGATCATGAAGCTCTTCTTCACCCCGGATGAGCAGCTGCAGGACAAAAAGATCACCGATATCTTCGACGATGAGGTGTTCTCCTCCAACTTCTGGATGTACTGGCGCACCATGTTCGCCTTTGAGAACTGGCACAGCGCGCTGGAGATGAAGCTTTACCTCAAGCGCTATATCCACCACATCGGCGGTCTGCCCGATTTCACCGCCCTGCGCTTTACCCGCTACAACCAGTACGAGTCCATCATCCTGCCCATGGTCACCTACCTGAAGGATCACGGCGTGGACTTCCAGTACGAGACCAAGGTCACCGATGTCCAGTTCCGGATCGAGGGCGGCAAAAAGCAGGCCAGCAGCGTGACCGTGGATCACAAGGGTGAGAGCAGGACCATCGACCTCACCGAGAACGACCTGCTCTTCATCACCAACGGCGGCTGCGTGGAGAGCTGCACCATCGGCTCTCAGGACAAGGCCGCAGGCTTTGATCCCACCATCAGGCCGGGCAACGGCTGGGATCTGTGGAAGAAGATCGCTGCACAGGATCCCTCCTTCGGCCATCCCGAAAAGTTCTGCTCTCAGCCGGAGCTGTCCAACTGGGAAAGCGCCACCATCACCACCCTGGACGACAAGATCCCCCAGTATATCAAGAAGATCTGCAAGCGTGACCCCTTCAGCGGCCACACCGTCACCGGCGGCATCGTCACGGTCAAGGATTCCAGCTGGCTGCTCAGCTGGACCCTGAACCGCCAGCAGCAGTTCCGTGACCAGCCCAAGAACCAGCTCTGCGTCTGGGTCTACGGCCTGTTCAGCGACAAGCCCGGCGATTACGTCAAGAAGCCCATGCGCGACTGCACCGGCCGCGAGATCTGCATGGAGTGGCTGTACCACATCGGCGTGCCCGAGGAGGACATTGCCGAGCTGGCTGAGCACAGCGCCAACACCGTGCCTGTGATGATGCCCTATATCGATGCCTTCTTCATGCCCCGTGCCTTCGGCGACCGCCCCGACATCGTGCCCCAGGGCGCTGTCAACTTCGCCTTCCTGGGCCAGTTTGCCGAGACCGGCCGTGACACCATTTTCACCACCGAGTACTCCATGCGCACCGGCATGGAAGCGGTTTACACCCTGCTCAACATCGACCGCGGCGTGCCCGAGGTCTGGGGCAGCACCTATGATGTCCGCAGCCTGATCGATGCAACGGTCAAACTGCGTGACGGCAAGAAGATCACTGATATGGATCTGCCCTTCATCCAGCGGGTGGCCCTCAAGGAAGTGCTCAAGAAAATCGAGGGCACCGACCTTGAGAAGTTCCTCAAGGAATACCATGCCATCTGATGCTGTCTGAGAATCGTCCCCCGATCCTCTGACCCTCTTTTCTGAATGCGGCAAAGCCCTGCACCCTTTCCATGGGATGCGGGGCTTTGCCCTTTTTCTCGGAATTTTCAAATGTTTTACCAAAACAGTATGACTGTTGTGGGATTTCTTGACACGAATTTTACAAAAATCCCTTGCGGAAACTGGGGTTCTATGTTAAGATTTAGGTAACAAACAGCCTTCTCGGTCTTGCTGAAGCCCGCCAGTTCCCCAAAAGGGAAAACAACGCTGCACGGCATTGACGGAGAGGGCTGAAAGAGCGTATTGAATCAAAGGAGGTCTTTCCCTGTGAAACAGTTCATTACCCGCCGCAGCTTTATCAAGGCTGCCGGTGCTGCCACGGCACTGACCGCAGTTTCTGTCGGTGCACCCGCCGCCTTTGCGGAGGAGACCAATTGCTTCTTTGGTGACAAAGCGGATGTGACCATCCTCTACACCAACGATGTCCACACCTATATCGACAACAAGTCCCCCAAGCCCACCTATGCTGCCATTGCTGCCCTGAAAAAGAGCATCGAGGACACCGGCCGGGATGTGCTGCTGGTGGATGCAGGCGACCATATCCAGGGCACCGCTTACGGCTCCATGGATGACGGCGCTACCATCATCGAGCTGATGAACGAGGCCGGTTACGATCTGGCCACCCCCGGCAACCATGAGTTCGACTACGGCATGGACCGTGCCAAGGCTGTGATCCAGGAAGCCGACTTCCCCTATGTCTCCTGCAACTGGGTCGATCTGCGCACCGGCTTCAACGTTCTGCCCAGCGTCAAGTTCTTCTTTGTGGGCGGCCGCAAGATCGCCTTTGTGGGCGTGACCACCCCCGAGACCTTCACCAAGTCCACCCCGGCCTACTTTATGAACGATGCCCAGACCAGGTACATCTATGACATTCTGGGCGGCGAGGATGGCCAGAAGCTCTACGATGCCGTTCAGAAGGCCATCGACAAGGCTGAGTTCTGGGGCGCTGACACCATCATCGGTCTGGGCCATCTGGGCGTTGACCCCTCCTCCTCTCCCTGGACCAGTGAGGAAGTCATTGCACACACCCACGGCTTTACCGCTTTCATCGACGGCCACTCCCACACCGTGATGGCCAACAAGCAGGTCACCGATGCTTCCGGCAAGGCAGTCACCCTGACCCAGACCGGTTCTTACTTCAAGAACATCGGCAAGATGACCGTGGGCGCGGACGGCACCATCACCACTGAGCTCATCGACACCTACGAGGGTCTGGATGCTGCCGTGGCCGCCACCGCCTCCAACTGGATCAGCGCAGTGGACGATATGCTGGGCGAGGAGATCGCAGTGGGCGATACCAAATTCTACATCAACGATCCCGCCACCGGCAAGCGCCGCATCCGCTCCGGCGAGACCAACCTCGGCGACTTCGTGGCCGACGGCATCTACACCTACTTCAACGAGATCGAGGAGCTCCACTGTGATATCGCCATTATGAACGGCGGCGGCATCCGCACCGATGTGGAGGCTGGCCCCTGGAGCTTCAAGACCTGCAAGACCGTCAGCCCCTTTGGCAACGTGGCCTGCCTGATGTCCGTGACCGGCCAGCAGATCCAGGACGCTCTGGAGTTTGGTGCCCGCTTTGCCGGTGCTGAGGGCAAGGAGAACGGCGGCTTCCTGCAGGTGGCAGGTGCCAGGTACACGATCCACCCCATGATCCCCAACACCGTTCAGACCAACGACAAGAATGTCTGGACCGGCAGCGCCGCCACCCCGCGTGTCAGCAATGTGGAGATCTACGACAAGACCACCGGTACTTATCAGCCCCTTGACCCGAACGCCACCTACGCTCTGGCCGGCATGAACTACACCCTGCGCAATCTGGGCGATGGCTTTGCCATGTTCGATGGCGCGACCCTCATCAAGGACTATGTCTCTGAGGACTACCTTGTCATGTCCAGCTACGCAGCCATGTTCGGCGGCGTGGATGCCAACGGTCTGCCGCATCTGGCAAGCGCCAACAGCCCGCTGGCCGATTACCCCGGCTACCTGCTCAACTACGAGGACCCGTACGGCGCAGGCCGCATCCAGATGATCTGGTAAATTAAGGATACGACCCTCTCTGTCAAAGCCTGCGGCGTTGACGGAGAGGGTTATTTTTATGCAGCATTGTCAGCAGGAAGCGAACCCGGCTTGTGGATCAGGATAGGGGAAAGTTGCACAAATCCGGCAGAACATCCTTGTATACTACGCCAAAGTTTGTAACTTTTTTTATTTGTTTGCTTGCGAACGATCTGCGCTGGAAGTATAATAAACAGGCAAGTAATATATCAGCTGTGCTGTGGCAGGCACAGAGACAAAGGAGAAACATTATGCAGACACGGTATACCAGCGCCGACCAGTGGGCAGAGGCCAAGGACGGCGTGATCCCTGCACCCTACGCTCTGGAAGAGGGCGAGCAGATCATTGACCAGTATCTTGAGCCGGTCATCTTCCACAACGTCAACGGCCCCGACATCGGTGTGACCACCTGCGGCGTGATCGTCAAGGACGGCCTGTACTTTAAGGATCTGGACAACAGCGGCGAGCTGGCCCCCTACAAGGATTGGCGGCTGAGCCCTGAGCAGCGCGCTGAGGATATGGTCAAGCATCTGCGGCTGGATCAGCAGGCAGGCCTTGTGCTGAACACCCTGTTCAACACCCCTGTGGTGCCCACCCGTGCCGAGGCCACCAACGCCGAAGGCAAGCTGGAGCTGGGCAAGATCTACAAGCACCACAACCCCGGTGAAAAGCCCATGCCCGGCCCTCTGCCCGGCATGACCGTCAGCATTGATGACAGCCATGTTCTGGAAAAGCACATCGCCGCCGGTGTTTACCGCGGTGACATGCGCTGCGAGGCCGGCATGGTGGCCCTGTACCACAACGCCGGCACCCAGATGCTGGAATACGAGGCCTGCAAGGGCGGCGTGGCCATTCCGTACTCTCTCCACACCAACCCCATCAACATTGGTTACCCGGACTCTCTGGGCATCGGCGCGGCTGTCATTGGCGACGGCAACACCGACATGGTCTATGAGATGGCCCAGACCGACCGCAAGATGATGAAGGCCGAGGGCCTGAACATCATGTACGGCCCTCAGGTCGATGTGACCTCTGACCCCCGCTGGCCCCGTACCTCCGGTACTTACGGCGAGCGTCCCGATGTCACCAGCGATATTGCCGAGGCTCTGGTCAAGGGCTATCAGGATGGCGACAACGGCCTGAACGAAGGCTCTGTTGTTCTGACCATCAAGCACTTCCCCGGCGATGCTCCCTCTGAGAATGGCTTTGAGCCTCATGTGCCCATCGGCCAGTGGCGCATCTACCGCACCCCCGGCTCGATGGAAAAGTATCATCTGCCCCCGTTCCAGCGCGCCTTTGACCACAAGGTCTCTTCCATCATGCCGGACTACTCCCGTATTGCCACCGATGGCCGTGCTGTGCCCCAGACCTATCGGGGCGAGATCACCAGCACCGAGGAAGTGCCCAGCGCTTACAGCAAGGAGCTGATCACCGATCTGGCCCGGAACAAGATGGGCTTTGACGGCTATGTCAACTCCGACTCCGGCATCACCACCGTTCAGATCTATGGCGTGGAGAACCTCACCGAGCCTGAGCGCTACGCCAAGGCCATCTCTGCCGGTACCGATGTCATCGGCGGCAACACCGACCCCGAGAACATCGTCAAGGCTGTGGAGGATGGTCTGCTGCCCAAGGCAGATCTGGACCGCGCCAGCTACAACCGTCTGCTGAGCCTGTTCCGCACCAAGCGGGTGGATAACCCCTACCTTGACCCCGACAAGGCCGATCAGGCCCGCGTGGATAACTTCGATGGTGCCAAGAAGAAGGCTTACGAGGCCAACCAGAAGGCTGTTGTTCTGGTCAAGAACCACGAGAAGCTCCTGCCTCTGGCCAAGAGCCAGAAGGTCTGCATCGTCACCTTCAAGGGTGTGGACTCCGGCTTTGCACAGATGGCACAGGCCATGGGTGCCGGTCTGGGAAACACGGACGAGGATGCCGCTCTGCGCAAGACCCTGACGGAAGCCTTTGAGAAGAAGGGCTACACCGTGGTGGCCACCCCGGAGGAAGCCGATGTGCTCTACCTGCACGTCTGGCCCATCAGCAACGGTCTGGTGTTCAACCAGTATGCAATGCCCGTCATCGAGATGGGCGAGATCGTCACCGACGAGCGCGAGCGCAACAAGAGCCAGAAAAAGACCGGCAGCAAGGTCACCATTGTCACCCTGAAGGACGTGGAGAAGATCAAGGAACTGGCCGATGCCATCCATGCCCGCGGCGGCAAGGTGGTTGGCACCTGCGTGGTCTGCAACCCCTGGCTGCTGGACAAGCTGGAGCCCTACTGCGATGCACTGACCATCCAGTACACCGTCAGCACCGTTGCCCTGAACAACGCCCTGAACGCTCAGGTCGATGTCATCAGCGGCGACTTTGCCCCCACCGGCAAGCTGAGCCTGACCATGGTCTCTGACCCCGCCGTCATTGCCATCACCGAGCAGGAGATCGACGGTGTGGTGCGTGAGATCTGCGCCTCTCCCAACGACGTTCCCGGCTACGATAAGGATCAGTACATCGATCCCGCTATCCTCGCCAACGTCAAGGGCGGCAGCTACGCCTACTGCGATGCCGACGGCAATTACTACCGCAGCGGCTTCGGTCTGAATTACTGATTACCGTTAACGAAAAAAGAGCGATACAGCGTTTGCTGTATCGCTCTTTTGCTTTCTCTATGAACAAAGAACAAAAAAGACATCCGAACAGTTCGGATGTCTTTTGGTTGGGGATGAGAGAATCGAACTCCCACAAGTAGAGTCAGAGTCTACCGCACTACCACTATGCAAATCCCCATCAGCTTGGGTCTGTCTTGCGGGGTGAACCGCTCAACGTGTGCTATTATACGGAAAAAGCGCCGCTTTGTCAAGCGCTTTTTTGAAATTTTTTGCAGAAATCGAAAAAAAGACGCACTTTCGCAGGAGTTCTTGCGGGCTGCTTGATTCCGTCATCCTTCTCATGCTCTTTGCATATACTGGAAATCAGAAGAAGCAAAGACGCACAAAGAGGAGGAACTGCTATGACCCAGACCACGCAAAAGGAAAAGACCCTGCTTTCGCCCCGCATCCCGCGGGACACCGAACACGAGCGCTACCACCCGGAGCTGGAGGAGGAACTGAAAGAGTGCCTGTTCTGCCTGCACCGGAACGAGATGATGTTCGACCTTGAGGTGGACACCGACCTCATCGAACAGCACATCTATGAGCGGCAGGCCCTTCTGGCCCGCTACCGGTACTTATTGGGAAAAGCCCGGGAGCTGGGGCTGCATACAATATTGGAAAAGTATCAGCCGGTGGGGTAAGGCTTCGTCTTTGTACAGCTTACAAAATACTGCCCACAGAAGATGCGACAAAAATCTTGACAGAATCCCTGAACCGTGCTATCCTATATCAAGATAACAATGCGCAGGTGGTTCTGCGTATCAACTATTTGGAGCTAGAGAGGTTTTTCATTATGGAACGTATTAAGACGATCGCTACTCGTGACCTGACCAAGAGCGTTGTGACCGGTGGCTGCGGCGAGTGCCAGACTTCCTGCCAGTCTGCCTGCAAGACTTCCTGCGGCGTGGCTAACCAGAAGTGCGAGAACAGCAACAAGTAATTTCTGCAAATCGGATGCCGCCTTTGCCGGGCGGCATTTTTTTATGTAACAATGGAATGGAGAATAAAATGGTACATCAGTATCAATTGAACGGCTATAACATCGTGCTGGATACCTGCAGCGGCTCGGTGCATGTGGTGGATGAGGTGGCGTATGATGTCATTGCCATGTACCCCGACCACACCGCCGACGAGATCGTTGCCGCCATGATGGCAAAGTACGGCGACCGTGAGGACGTGACCGAGGCCGACCTGCGCCAGTGCATCGATGATGTGGCAAGCCTGAAGGAATCCGGCAAGCTGTGGAGCCCCGATACCTATGAGAACCTCGCGTTCGATTTCAAGAACCGCAACACCGTGGTCAAGGCCCTCTGCCTGCATGTGGCCCACACCTGCAACCTGAACTGCTCCTACTGCTTTGCCTCGCAGGGCCGCTATCAGGGCGAGCGTGCCCTGATGAGCTTTGAGGTGGGCAAGCGTGCAATGGATTTCCTCATTGAGAATTCCGGCAGCCGCCGCAACCTCGAGGTGGACTTCTTCGGCGGCGAGCCTCTGATGAACTTTGATATGGTCAAGAAGCTGGTGGCCTACTGCCGTGAGCAGGAGAAGATCCACAATAAGAACTTCCGCTTCACCATGACCACCAACGGCATGCTCATTGACGATGATGTCATCGACTTCTGCAACAAGGAATGCCACAACGTGGTCCTGAGCCTGGACGGCCGCAAGGAAGTCCACGACCGCTTCCGCAAGGACTACGCCGGCCATGGCAGCTACGATGCCATTGTGCCCAAGTTCCAGGAGTTTGTAAAGAAGCGCGGCGATAAGGGCTATTACATGCGCGGCACCTTTACCCACTACAACACCGACTTCACCAACGATATCTTCCACATGGCAGATCTGGGCTTTACCGAGCTGAGCATGGAGCCCGTGGTCTGCGACCCCAGTGACCCCAGCGCTCTGACCGAGGCAGATCTGCCCATCCTGAAGGAGCAGTATGAGATCCTGGCCAAGGAGATGATCAAGCGGAACCGTGAGGGCCGCGGCTTCACCTTCTACCACTACATGATCGACCTGACCGGCGGCCCCTGCATCTACAAGCGCATTTCGGGCTGCGGCTCCGGCACCGAGTACATGGCTGTGACCCCCTGGGGCGATCTGTACCCCTGCCACCAGTTCGTGGGCGATCCCAAGTACCTGATGGGCGATATCTGGAAGGGTGTCACCAACACGGCAGTCCGGGACGAGTTCAAGCACTGCAACGCCTACGCCCGCAAGGAGTGCCAGGACTGCTGGGCAAAGCTCTACTGCTCCGGCGGCTGTGCAGCCAACTCCTATCACGCAACCGGCAGCATCACCGGCGTGTACGAGTACGGCTGTGAGCTGTTCCGCAAGCGGATGGAGTGCGCCATTATGATCCAGGTGGCACAGAATCAGGAGCTGGCCGCGCAGGGCATCGAAGTGCCCATCCAGCTGGGCTCCACCTGCAATGCCTGCGCCGACGGCGAGGCCTGCGAATAAATGACCACCCCCATCGTCGATTTTGTGCGGCAGTACGCCCAGTCCGGCACTGCCCGGCTCCACATGCCGGGGCATAAGGGGCAAAGCCTGCTGGGCTGTGAGCCGTGGGATATCACCGAGATCCGGGGGGCCGATGAGCTCTACGAGGCCGAGGGCATTATCGCGCAGAGCGAGGCCAACGCCACCCGGCTGTTCGGCACGGCCCACACCTATTACAGCACCGAGGGTTCTTCCCAGTGCATTCGGGCCATGCTCTGCCTTGCTATGCAGGGTGCGCCCTGCACCGGCAAGCGCCCGGTGCTGCTGGCGGCCCGCAATGCCCACAAAGCCCTGCTCTATGCAGCGGCTCTGCTGGACTTCGACATCCGGTGGCTCTGGCCCGCGCCGGAGGATACCGGCGCGCTGTGCAGCTGCCCGGTAACGGTGCAGGCCCTTTCCGCCGCCCTTGAGGAGCTGGCCGGGCAGGGGAGGACACCCTTTGGCGTTTACCTGACCAGCCCGGATTATCTGGGCGGGATGCAGGACATCGCGGCCCTCTCTGCCGTCTGCGATGCCCAGGGCGTGCCCCTGCTGGTGGATAACGCCCACGGGGCCTACCTGCGCTTTTTGCCCGGCGGGAGCCGCCACCCCATCGACCTGGGCGCGGCGGCCTGCTGTGACTCCGGCCACAAGACCCTGCCGGTGCTCACCGGGGGAGCCTACCTGCATCTGGGCCCCAAGGCCCCCGTGCAGGAGGAAAGTACCGTGCGCAGCGCGCTGGCGCTGTTCGGCTCCACCAGCCCGTCTTATCTGATCCTGCAGTCTCTCGATGCCTGCAACCGGCTGCTTTCCACCGATTACCCGGCACGCCTGCAGGAGTGCTGTGACCGGCTGGCCGCTCTGCGTGCCCGCCTGAATGCGCTGGCTGCCGCACAGGGCACGGCCCTGCCGCTGGCACTGGACGGTCCCGCCCGGGAACCCATGAAGCTGACGCTGGACGCAGCGGCGCTGGGCCTGACCGGGCAGGCACTGGCCGACCATCTGCGGCAAAACGGAATGGAGTGCGAATATGCCGACCCCCGTTACCTTGTGCTGATGTTCACCCCAGAGAACCCGGCGGAGGACATGGCCCGGCTGGAGGCGGCTCTGGCAGAACTCTGTGCGCGGGGCATCCCCCCGGCAGAACCCCCTGCCGAGCACCGGGAGGCGTTTTGTGCGCTGGCCCGGCAGGCGGAGCCCCGCCTGACCGTGCGGCAGGCTGTGTTTGCCCCGCAGGAGACCATCCCGGCAGGGTCTGCGCTGGGCAGGGTCTGCGCTCTGCCCACTGTGTCCTGCCCGCCCGCCATTCCCATCGTGGTCAGCGGCGAGGTGATCGGCCCGGCGGCGCTGGAGCTTTTCGCAGCCTACGGCGTGGAGACGGTCTCGGTGGTGAAACCGGAAAAATTTTGAAAAATCAGGGCGGATTTGCAAGATTCTGCGGCTCTGAAACGTATTAAGGATAGAACAGAGAACATAACCCCTATTCTATGCGGTAATCTGAGGTGTTCCAATGAAAATTCTTCTTGCATCAGATACATGGTCCCCAATGGTCAACGGTGTGGTGCGCTCGGTGGAGCTGCTGTACCACCAGCTGCTGGCGCTGGGCCACGACGTGCGGGTGGTGACCCTTGCCCAGAATGGCCATTCCCATGAGGAAAACGGCATCCTGTATGTGGGCAGCATCAGCGCGGAGCGGGTCTACCCGGGCGTGCGGATCAGTGCGGCGGGCGCTCTGCCCATCTCCCACTGGCTGGACGAGCTGGAAGCCTGGGGCCCGGAGGTCATCCATACGCAAAGCGAGTTTTCTACCTTTATGCTGGCACAGCGGGTGGCCCGCCGGTGCCACTGCCCGGTGGTACATACCTACCATACTGTCTACGAGGATTATACCCAGTACCTTTTCTTCAGTGAGCGTCTGGGCCGGATGACCGCCGAAAAGGCCACCCGCATCCTCTCGGGCTATTGCTCCCTCATGCTGGCCCCCACCGAAAAGGTGCGCGCCATGCTCAACCGCTACGGGGTCAGCTGCCCGGTGGTCACAGTGCCCACCGGCATCGACCTGACCGCCTTTGGCCCGGCGCAGGACAACGGCAAGGAAAAGGCCCGGATGCGGGCAGAGCTGGGCATCCCGGAAGGGGATACCGTCCTGCTCTCGCTGGGCCGTCTGGCTGCCGAGAAGAACCACGCCCAGCTGGTGCGTCTGCTGGCCGCGCAGCCGGAGCAGAGCCGCCCGTGGCTGGTGTTTGTGGGCGACGGCCCCGCCCGGCCTGACCTGGAAGCACTGACAAAGGAGCTGAAGCTGACCGACCGTGTCCGCTTTGTGGGCATGGTCAAGCCCGATGAGGTACCCCGGTGGTACCGCGTGGGCGATATCTTCGTCAGCGCCTCCCAGAGCGAGACCCAGGGCCTGACCTACTTCGAGGGCATGGCCTGTGGTCTGCCTGTGCTCTGCCGTGCGGACCCCTGCCTGGATGGCGTGGTGGAAAACGGCTTCAACGGCTGGCAGTGGAAGGACGAAGCCGAGTTTGCATCGGCACTGAACACCATCATCTCGGACCCCGCCCTGCGCGGGCAGCTGCACCAGAACGCTCTGGCCACCGCGGCCCGCTACTCGGCAGAGCATTTCGCTCAGCAGGTGCTGGATGCTTACCAGCAGGCCATTGCGCTGAAGCGGTACGAGTCTGAACACAAAAGCATCCTCAGCTGGGTGTGATCCCAATCCCCAAAGAATCCAGAAAAAGCAGCAGCGCCCTGTCTCCCGCAATGGGAAACAGGGCGCTGCTTTTTGCGCATCCGTTATTCGATGCCGGTTACCTTGTAGTCCTGATCCTCAACAGCCTTCTTCAGGTCTGCGTCGGAAACTTCGGCGTTCAGGGTGACGATGGCGGTACCGGTCTCGTGGCTGACCACGGCCTCGTCCACAGCGGGCAGGGCTTCCAGCGCCTTTTTCACGCGGGCTTCGCAGTGGCAGCACATCATACCTTCAACATGCAGGGTCTTTTTCATGGCATTGTCCTCCTTGACAACGGGAGCCGAAACGGGTTCGGCAGTATTTTCAGCCGCTGCAGGCTGCACGGGGGCAGCGGGCAGGGCGGCGGACTTGGGTTTGCGGTCGTGTTTGGTGCTGTGCAGGTCGAACAGGTTCAGCCGCAGGGCATTGCTCACGACACAGAAGCTGGAAAGGCTCATGGCTGCAGCCCCGAACATGGGGTTCAGGGTCAGGCCGAAGGGGATGAACACACCGGCGGCCAGCGGGATGCCGATGATGTTGTAGATGAACGCCCAGAACAGATTTTCGTGGATGTTGCGCAGGGTGGCGCGGCTCAGCCGGATGGCGGCGGGCACATCGGAGAGCCGGGAGTTCATCAGAACCACATCGGCCGCGTCAATGGCAACATCGGCACCGGCACCGATGGCGATGCCGGTGTCCGCGCGGGTCAGGGCGGGGGCATCGTTGATGCCGTCGCCCACCATGGCCACCTTGCCGCTCTCCTGCAGCCTGCGGATCACGGCCTCCTTGCCGTCGGGCAGAACGCCTGCAATGACCTCGTCCACGCCCGCCTGTCGGCCAATGGCATCGGCGGTGCGCTGGTTGTCGCCGGTCAGCATGACCACCCGGATGCCCATGTTCTGCAGCTCCCGGATGGCGCGGGGGCTGTCCTCCTTGAGGGTGTCCGCCACAGCGATCACGCCCATCAGGCGGCCTGCACCGCCAAAGAAGAGGGGCGTTTTGCCCTCAGCGGCCAGCCGGGCGGCTTCGGCCTGGAGTTCGGCGGGTACGGATGCCTTGGTGGCGATGAACTCTGCATTGCCGCCGTAGATCTCCATGCCGTCCAGCCGGGCGGAAAGGCCATTGCCGGGCAGGGCGGCAAAATCAGTCACATCGGGGCAGGCGATGGTCTCGGTCTCGGCATAGGCCAGCACTGCCTTGGCCAGCGGGTGCTCACTCTTCTGCTCCAGCGAGGCCGCCAGCGTCAGCAGCTCGCTCTCGGAAACGCCCTCCGCGGGCAGGATGTCAGTGACCCGGGGCTCGCCGCTGGTGATGGTGCCGGTCTTGTCCAGAGCTACGATCTGGGTACGGCCTGCAGCTTCCAGCGAGGCGGCAGTTTTGAACAGGATGCCGTTCCTGGCCCCCAGACCGTTGCCCACCATGATGGCCACAGGCGTTGCCAGACCCAGCGCGCAGGGGCAGCTGATGACCAGCACCGAGATGCCCCGGGCCAGCGCGTAGCCGAACTCCCGGCCCAGCAGCAGCCAGACAAGGGTGGTCAGCACCGAAATGGAGATGACTGCGGGCACGAAGAAGCCGGAAACGGTATCGGCGATCTTGGCAATGGGGGCCTTGGTGGCGGCGGCATCGCTGACCATCCGGATGATCTGGGCCAGCGTGGTATCCTCGCCCACACGGGTGGCTTCACACTTCAGGAAACCGGACTGGTTGGTGGTGGCGGCGCTGACCTTGTCTCCCGCAGCCTTGTCCACCGGGATGCTCTCGCCGGTCAGGGCGCTCTCATTCACGGCGCTGGAACCTTCCAGCACAAGGCCGTCCACCGGGATGTTCTCACCGGGGCGCACCACAAAGAGGTCGCCTTTTTTCACCTGTGCAATGGGTACAGTCACTTCGGCCCCTTCCTGCAGCAGGGTGGCGGTCTGGGGGGCCAGCTTCATCAGGCTCTTGAGCGCGTCGGTGGTCTTGCCCTTGGAGCGGGCCTCCAGCATCTTGCCCACGGTGATCAGGGTCAGGATCATAGCGGCAGATTCAAAGTAGAGCTCCATCATGTAGTGCATGACGAGCGCATCGTTGCCGTCTACCTGAGCGCGGGTCATGGCGAACAGGGCGTAGGTGCTCCAGAGAAAGCTGGCCGAGGAACCCAGCGCCACCAGTGTATCCATGTTGGGGGCACGGTGGAGCAGGCCCTTGAAGCCGCTGATGAAGAACTTCTGGTTGATGACCATTACGATGCCCGCCAGCAGCAGCTGGACCAGACCCATGGCAACGTGGTTGCCGTCGAACCAGTGGGGGAGCGGCCAGCCCCACATCATGTGGCCCATCGAGAAATACATCAGCACCGCCAGAAAGACCAGTGATGCGATGAGCCGTTTTTTCAGCCTGGGTGTTTCGTGGTCAGCCAGGGCATCCAGCTCGGCGCTGGGGGTCTCGGCGGCAGCAGCCTTGGGGCTTGCGCCGTAGCCCGCCTCCTGCACTGCCTTGACGATGGCTGATGCGCTGGCGGTGCCCTCCACTCCCATGGAGTTGGTCAGCAGGCTCACCGAGCAGCTGGTCACACCGGGCACAGCTTTTACGGCCTTTTCCACCCGGGCAGAGCAGGCCGCGCAGCTCATGCCCGTAACAGTATACTGTTCCATTGTTTCCCTCCGATAAAAACGCTGCGTGAATGGGATCAAACGAGCTTGTTCAGGATCCACAAAAACTCCTGCAGCTTCTCCTCACCGCCGTTTTTCAGGTCCTCAGCCACGCAGGTGCTCAGGTGCTGGTCGATCAGCTCCCGGGTAAAACCGTTCAGGGCGCTTCTGGCGGCAGCGGCCTGCACCAGAATATCCGTGCAGTACACGTCCTTTTCCACCATGCTCCGGATGCCCCGGATCTGGCCCTCGATGCGGTTCAGCCGGGTGATGAGGTGTTTGTACTCCTCCTCGGTGCGCTGCTTGTGGCGGCAGCCGCAGCCGGTGCTTC
The DNA here is from genome assembly GCF_023347335.1 of Faecalibacterium sp. IP-3-29. Taxonomy (NCBI): domain Bacteria; kingdom Bacillati; phylum Bacillota; class Clostridia; order Eubacteriales; family Oscillospiraceae; genus Faecalibacterium; species Faecalibacterium sp. IP-3-29. Next base: position 1,308,313 of record NZ_CP094471.1, read on the forward strand.
CCTCAGCCGGGGCACAGCAGGGTGCTTCTGCCGGGGCGGGGGAGCAGTGGGGGCAGCTTCCCTCCGGGATCTTGTTCACATCGCTCATGTCTATTCTCCTTTCATTACCCCTTGGGGGTATCTTGCTCCATAGCTGCATTATAGCACGGCGGTCCTGTTTCTGCAAGTAGGGCTGGGGGGTATCATTGTGAATTTTTTATGAACAAAGAAGATAAAACAAAAGGCTCTGCGCCCCAAACGGGGAACAGAGCCTTTGAAGCATCCAAAACGATCAGTAGGCGAATCTGCGCATAAAGGCAAGGTCGCTTGCGGCGCGGGCGGGCACAGCTTCCTCCCGCAGCACGGGCAGGGAAGCCTGCGGCATCTGCCGCAGCATCTCAAAGCCGCCGGCGTAGTCCACACAGGAATCCTCCAGGCTGGTGGAATAGAGCGTTCCATCCGGCTGGAAGTTCTGGCCCTTGAAATGGACCGCCGTGATCTTGTCGCCGTACCAGCTGCCTACTTTGTCCCAGATGCGGCGCTGTGCATCCACAGACGAGGCCTCCGGGCCCACATAGTTGGCAAAATCGCAGATGACGCGCAGGTTGGGGCTTGCCATGGTGTCCAGCACCATCCGCACCGCCTCGGGGGTATTCATGGCATGGTAGTAGACGCACTCCACGGCAAAGAGCACTCCCTGCTCCTCGCAGGCGGGCAGGATCTCGCCCAGACTGCGCAGGAGCGCTTCCTGCGCCTCCTTCCGGGTCACACCGGGCTGTTTGGCCATGTTGGTGGTCTCGCTGCCCATGCAGCCTGCACCCAGCGCCTTGGCAACAGGGATCTGGCTCAGCACCTTTGCCACCTCGGCACGGCGCTTGTCCTCGTCGGCATAGCTCAGCTCCACATAGGTGCCGTCCACGGCAATGCCTACGCCGGACGCTGCCGCAGCTGCTCTTGCCCGCTCCACCAGCGCAGGGGTCACATCGGCATAGCTCTTTACGCCTTCCACCGCCTTGGTAAAGGCCAGCTGGGTGCAGGCAAAGCCTGCCTGCCCGATGGAGGAAAAGAGGGTCTCGGGGTCATGGCGGCCAAAATCGTGGCCGCGTGCACCAAGAATGAATTCAGGCATCCTCCACCTCCATCAGCCGAACACACGGGCGGCAAAGAGATTCAGCTCCTTGCCCCACCAGTACCAGTCGTGGGAGACATCGCTGCCCCACACTTCCAGATGCACGGGCAGGCCGCAGCCGGTCAGTGCATCGGCCATGGCCTGGGTGTCCACCAGCGCGTCGCCCTCGTAGCTGCCCTGACCGGCACAGAGGAGAAGGGCATTCTCCTCAGCCTTTTCCAGCAGCTTTTTGTCCACAAGGCCGTCCTCTGCCAGATAGGCCAGGGGGGCATTGCGCAGGACCAGGTCATCTGCTGCATTGCCCAGGAAACGGCGCACATCGTACAGGCCGGAAAGGCCGATGGCACCCGCGAACACCTTGGGGCGGCGCAGGCGGCAGTTCACTGCCTGATACGCACCGGTGTCCACGCCCACCGCCCAGAGCAGGGTGTCCTTTTTGGCACCGTTCAGGGTCAGGATGCGGGGAGCCAGCTCACCTGTCAGGTAATTGAAATACTTTTCCTGCATCTCGGCCCGGCGGCGGGGAGCCGTGTCCCCGGCCAGCAGGCTCTCGGCATCGATGCTGTCGGCGCAGAACAGCTGCACCTTGCCCTCATTCAGCAGCGGGGCAATGGCATCCGGCATTCCGTTGTTTTCCCAGTCGTAAAAGCGGCCGCCCCGCGCGGGCAGAGCCAGCACCGGCGTACCGGCATGGCCGTAGACCTTGAACTCCATGTCGCGGCCCAGCATCCGGCTCCATTCCTTATAATACGTCCCTTGGATCATGCAGCATCCTCCTGTTGTCACACAAATTGATTGCGCTGGGGGTCATAGGCGTACCCCACAGCGGAAAGCCTGGCACACAGCGCGGCCTTGTCCTCATCCAGATCCTCGCACAGCGCGTCCAGAGTGGGGTAGAAGTCCCGCAGCTTCAGGTTGATCATGCTCAGCAGCATGATCGGGTCATTTGGCAGAGCCATCGTCGATCCCTCCAGAAGATAACAAAAAAGCCGGCCACTCGACAAAGTGACCGGCAGATGCAGCTACTTAGACAGCGCGGGTAACCTTGCCAGCGCGCAGGCAGCGAGAGCATGCGTAGATATACTTGGGAGAGCCTTCCACGACCGCCTTGACACGACGGACATTCGGCTTCCAGGTACGGTTGGAACGGCGATGAGAGTGGGAAACCTTGATACCAAAGGTAACACCCTTGCCGCAGCATTCACACTTAGCCATGGTACTTGCACCTCCTACAGTGAAGTATGGAATTCAAAATAATCAGCTTGACTATTTTACCAGAGATGCGGAGAAAAAGCAAGAGCAAATTTGATTTTTCCGCAACTTTTTTCTTGCAGGGCCAAACCCTTGCCCCAAAAGCGAAAAAATAGTACAATAGGATAAAAACCAACTGAGGGAGAAACGAATGACCGCACAAGGAATGTATTATCTCATCCGGGCACTGGTGACCCTGATCGCCATCCCGTTCCATGAGGCGGGCCACGCGCTGGCCGCCTGGCTGCTGGGCGACCCCACCGCAAAGCGGGAGGGCCGCATCAGCCTGAACCCGTTCCGCCACTTTGACCTCGTGGGCACCCTCTGCATGATCTTTGCGGGGGTGGGCTGGGCAAAACCTGTTTCCACCGACCCCCGCAATTTCAAAAACCCCAAGTGGGGCATGGCCCTCACCGCGCTGGCAGGCCCGGCGGCCAACCTGCTGCTGGCCTACCTCGGCATGGTGGCGTGGAAGATCCTGTATTATTGGGCCCCTACCACCATGATCACGATTTTCGCAGCACGCTTCCTCCAATACTTAGTGATGATGGATGTGGGCCTTGCGGTGTTCAACCTCATCCCCATCCCGCCGCTGGACGGCAGCCGCATCCTGCTGGTGGTGCTGCCCCAGCGCATCTACTTCCAGATCATGCGGTACGAGCGCGTCATCTTCGTCATCCTGCTGGCGGCTGTCTGGGCCGGTGTGCTGGATGGCGTGCTGGGCACCTTCAATGATGTGGTCTGGGATCTGCTGGATCTCGGCACCGGCTACATCGACCAGATCGCCTATTCTGCGTATTATGCAGCCATCGGGACGGTGATCTGAGTGGCAGAAGAACTGACCTTCCGTCTGGAGGATTTTGAGGGCCCGCTGGAGCTGCTGCTCACGCTGGTGCAGAAGCACAAGATGGACCTGCACAACATCCCCATTCTGGAGCTTATCGACCAGTACACCCGCGCGGTGGAATCGGCCGAGAGCACCGACCCTGAAATTTCCAGCGCCTTTATCGAGATGGCCGCCCACCTGGTGGAGATGAAGAGCTATTTGCTGCTGCCCCGCAGTGAAGAGGGCGAGCGGATGAAGCAGGAGCTCACCGGCCAGCTCATTGAATATGACCAGTGCCGCCGGATGGCCGCCCGTCTGCGGGAGCGGGGAGAGGAATATACCGTGTTCGTGCGCACCCCGGCCCGGCTGGAATGGGACAACACCTATGATCTCTTCCATTCGCCGCAGGTGCTGGCAGACTGCTGGCAGGCCCTGATGGGGCGCACCACCGTCCGCAAAATGCCCACCCAGCAGCAGTTCGAGCCGCTGGTGTCGGCCCCGCAGGTCTCGGTGAGCAGCCGGGTGGTCTACATCCTGCGCCAGCTCATTGCAGGCGGTGCAAAAAAGATGGACCAGCTGTTTTCCCGCCGCCAGACCCGGGAGGCCAATGTGGCCACCTTTCTGGCGCTGCTGGAGCTGGTGCGCGGCGGCCGTGTGACGCTTGGCCCGGAGGGCGAGCTGAAGATGCGCCGGGGCCGCATCGACCGCACAAAGGAGGAGCAATGAATCAGAAACAAATTCGTGCCGCCGTGGAGGCAATGCTCTTTGCCTACGCGGAGCCCATCGGGGCCGACAAGCTGGCCCAGGCGCTGCAGCTGCCCACCGCCAGCGTGGAATCTGCGCTGGAAGCACTGCACGAGCGCTGCCAGAAAGAGGACAGCGGCCTGTGCCTGCTCCACCTGAACACCCATTGGCAGCTGGCCACCAAGACGGAATTTGCGGAGTGCGTCCGCCGTGTGCTGGACACCCGCCGCTCCATCCCGCTGGGCCCCGCGGCCATAGAGACCCTGACCGTCATCGCCTACAACCAGCCTGTCTCCCGCGCCTTCATCGAGCAGGTGCGCGGCGTGGATTCCTCCTCCAGTGTGTCGGGCCTGCTGGAAAAGGGGCTCATTGAAGAAGCAGGCCGTCTCGACCTGCCCGGCAGACCCGTGGCCTTCCGCACCACGGACGTGTTCCTGCGGTGCTTCGGCCTGTCCAGTCTGGAGGATCTGCCCCCGGTGCGGGGCACGGAAAGTGAGGCGGCCCAATGAGTGTCCTGTGGAGTATTCTCGCTGGTATCGGTACGGTGCTGCTGTTCCTCTTAAAAGGAGTGGGCATCCTGCTGCTGGTGGTGCTGGTGTTGGGTCTGCTGCTCATGTTCTGCCCCTTCTGCGCCGATGTGCAGTGGGCGGAGGGCATCTTTCAGGTAAAGGCCGGTGCACTGGGCATCACCTTCCCGGTGTTCCGGTATCCCGCGCCGGAAAAGCCTGAGAAAAAGAAAAAAGAAAAAAAGAAGAAAGCGTCCGGCGCACAGAAGCCCCAAAAGGAAGCCCCGCCCCGTCAGAAGGCGAAGCTGACCCTGCAGATCGTCTGCACCATCTTAAAAGGGGCGGGAAAGCTCACCCGGGCCATCATCGGCTCCCTGCGCTTCACACGGATCGACGTTGTCCTCGGTGTCCGGGGCGAAGACCCTGCCGAGGCTGCCCGCAGCTATGGCAGGCTGAACGCCTGGCTCTACCCGACGCTGGGCTTTCTGGACCGGTTCCTCTATCTGGACTTTGAGCAGCTCCGGCTCCTGCCGGATTTCGGCAGCGCCGAGCCCACCGTAAAGGATCACGTCTCCTTCCGGGTCACGGCCCGGGCCTATGCCATTGTTTTCACGCTTCTGCGCGTTCTGTATGCGTTCTGGCGCGAAAAGGTACTGGACGTTTTTATCTAGCTCGGGTATAATATTTTTGTATGGTGCGTCCGCGTCCCGGCCCGTACAGGGCAGGGAAGTGGTTCCGTGGGAGCGGCGTTCCGCTCCCTGATATAGAAGTAAGGAGGCCGAATTTATGGCTGAGCATCCCATTCAAAACCTGATGAACGTTACAATGGACAAGATCCGTCAGATGGTGGATTCCAACACCATCGTCGGCAAGCCCATCACCACCGATGACGGCACCACCATCCTGCCGGTGTCCAAGGTGAGCTTCGGCTTTGCCTCTGCCGGCACCGATTTCGACGGCAAGAACGCCGCCAACAAGGATCTGTTCGGCGGCGGCTCCGGCGCGGGTGTCAATATCCAGCCCGTGGCATTCCTGGTGGTCAAGGATGGCTGTGTTCGCACCATCCAGCTCTCTGACGGCAACAACACCGTGGACCGCGCCCTGACCATGATCCCCGAACTGGTGGAAAAGGTCAGCGCACTCATTAAAAAGGACGAGCCTGCTGCTCCTAAAAGCGAGCAGTAACGGCCAGCCGTCCTCCAACACACCGCCGTAACTGCAAGATTCCAACTTGCAGTTTTTTCAGCGCATGCTCCGGCGTGCGCTTTTGAGCGCCGGGAGGCGCACAAGGAGTTTTATTATGGCAGAAGAACGTATTCAGAAGATCATGGCCGAGCAGGGCTTGTGCTCCCGCCGCGCGGCCGAGCAGATCATTGCCGAGGGCCGTGTCAAGGTCAACGGCCACCCCGTCAAGGTGGGCGACAAGATGGACCCCAACCGGGATGTGCTGCATGTGGATGACGAGCGCATCTACATCCAGAAGAACCAGCAGCTCTACTATCTGGCCCTGTACAAGCCCCGCGGCTATGTGACCACCGCCAGCGATGAGCTGGGCCGCAAGACTGTTATGGAGCTGGTCAGTGATATCCCCGCCCGCCTGTACCCGGTGGGCCGCCTGGACAAGGACAGCGAGGGCCTGCTGCTGATGACCAACGACGGTGCCTTTGCGCAGGCTGTCACCCATCCGTCGGGCGGCATCTCCAAGCTGTACCGCGTCACCGTGCAGCCCCGGGCCGATGAGAGCCAGATCCTGAAGATGAGCTCCGGCGTTGTTCTGGACGATGGCACCAAGACCATGCCCTGCGCCATCAACGTCGTCACCGATGAGCCCGGCCGCACCGTGATGGAGATGACCCTGAAAGAGGGCAAGAACCGCGAGATCCGCCGCATGTGCGAAGCCGTTGGTCTGGAGGTCGTCCGCCTGAAGCGCAACGCCGAGGGCGTGGTCAAGCTGGGAATGCTCAAGCCCGGCACCTATCGTGAACTGACCAAGGCAGAGGTCAACGGTCTGCGTGCCGCCGCCGCCAAGGGCCGCGCCCAGACCCGCAGCGCATCGCTGCAGTCCAAGGCTGCCGCTCGCCGCCCCAAGGGCCCTGTGGGCAGCGGCAATGCCCCCGCAAAACGGAGAAAGTGATCGTTTTTTCAGCTTTCACGGCGCAAAAACCGTCTGATCCTGGAAAAGATTGTGAAATTTTTCCGCAAAATGGGCCTTTCAGCCCTTGTGAACGCTCTCAAAATAAGGTATAATAATACTAATTTTGAAAGCTCAAAATAAAAAGCTCAAAATAGAAAAGCAGGAGGTCTTACCATGGCTTCAAAGAGTAACAAAGGAGAAATCCTCGCCAAGTTTTTCGATGACGGGGAGTATACCGCACTGTTTGCGGACGGCGCAGTGAGTGCTGCCTGCGGCTATGCGGCTGGTCAGCAGGCTTATGCTGTTTACCAGAACGGCGAGGCTGTCTCTGTCAAGGACGTTGAGAAGAACATCAAAGTCCTGGAGATGGCTGCTCAGACCGGCTGCCCGGTGGTCACGTTCTACAACTCTGTCGGCGCTAAGCTGGCTGAGGGTCTGGACGTTCTGACCGCCAGCGCCAAGCTGAACGCCACCATCGCCAAGGTTTCCGGTGTCATCCCCCAGATCGCAGTCGTCACCGGCGTGTGCGGCGGTACCAGCGCACTGAGCGCTGCCAATGCTGACGTGTGCGTCATGGCTGAGGATGCAGAGCTGTTCTTCACCGCTCCGTTCACCTCCGCCGCCAAGGGCGACAAGGTCCCCGGCGCAGGCACTGCCGAGGCTGCTGCCAAGGCTGGTGTGGCTACCATCGTGGCTGCCAACGCTGAGGAAGCTGCCGAGAAGGCTGCCCACATCGTGGGTCTGCTGCCCGCCAACAACCTGACCGGCCCCGCCATCTTCGAGTTCGAGCAGCCCACCAGCGTTCTGAGCGCCGGTGCTGCCCCCGAGAAAGCTGCCGCTGCCCTGATCGACAAGGACAGCGCTGTGGAGCTGTACGCAGGCTTCGGCAAGCACGTCTACACCGCATTCGCAACCATCGGCGGCAACGCTGTGGGTATTGTGGCCACCGGCGAGACCCTGTGCCACAACTGCGTGGCCAAGGCTTCCCGCTTTGTCCGCCTGTGTGATGCTTTCAGCGTGCCCGTGCTGACCATCGTCAACACCAACGGCTTTGTACCCAGCGCCACCGATGACATCGCAGGCGGCATCCGTGAGGCTGCCCGTCTGGCTGCTACCTATGCCGATGCTACCACCGCCAAGGTGGCTCTGCTGTCCGGCAAGGCTGTGGGCCCTGTCTACACCGCTCTGGCCAACGCTGACCTGAAGATCGCCGTCAACGGTTGCACCGTCAGCGCTCTGGAGCCCAACGCTGCCGTCTCCGTCCTGTACAAGGCCGAGATCGACGCTTCCGACAACATCATTGCCGCCACCAACGCCAAGGCTGCCCAGTACACCGCTGAGGTGTGCAGCGCTGCCAACGCCGTTGCCGCCGGTGCCGCTGATATGACCTGCGACGCTGCCAACGCCCGTGCAAGCGTGGTTGCCGCCTTTGAGCTGCTGAGCACCAAGCGTGCCGCCCGCCTGCCCAAGAAGCACGGCAACATGGCTCTGTAAGCGGTTCCGGAACGTAAACCGTACATCGAATCCATACATTGATTTTGTTCAGGAGGATCCTTCCATGAAGTACTACAATATTACCGTCAATGGCGTTGCTTACAGCGTTTCCGTTGAGGAGACCGCCGCAGGCGCTGCTCCCGTTGCAGCTCCCGCTGCTCCCGCCGCACCCAAGGTTCCGGCTGCTCCCGCTGCCGCTCCCAAGGCTGCTGCTCCCGCCGGTGCTGCCGGTGCTGTCGCCGTCAAGGCTCCCATGCCCGGCAACATTCTGGATGTCAAGGTCGCAGCCGGTGCTTCCGTCAAGGCCGGTGACGTGCTGGTCATCCTCGAGGCCATGAAGATGGAGAACGAGATCGTTGCTCCTCAGGATGGCACTGTGGCCTCCGTCAACGTCAACAAGGGCGACACCGTCAACTCCGGTGACGTTCTGGTTTCCATGAACTGAGAACTGAGGAAGAGGTGACAACCATGGCCAAAAAGCCGATCAAGATTACGGAAGTCGTCCTGCGCGATGCTCACCAGTCTCTGCTGGCCACCCGTATGACGATGGATGAGATGCGTCCCATCCTGCCCGAAATGGATAAGATCCCTTACTTCTCTGTCGAGTGCTGGGGCGGCGCTACCTTTGATAGCTGCATCCGCTTCCTCGATGAGGACCCCTGGGAGCGTCTGCGCATCCTGCGCAAGGAGCTGCCCCACCAGAAGCTGCAGATGCTGTTCCGCGGCCAGAACATGCTGGGCTACCGCCCCTACGCCGATGATGCTGTCGAGTACTTTGTGCAGAAGTCCGTTGCAAACGGCATCGATGTCATCCGCATCTTCGACGCACTGAACGATCCCCGCAACCTGCAGACCGCCATCAAGTCTGCCAACAAGGAAGGCGCACATGTTCAGGGCTGCATCAGCTATACCCTGAGCCCCGTGCACAACAACGAGTACTTTGCAGCCTACGCCAAGACCCTCGAGGAGATGGGTGCAAACTCCATCTGCATCAAGGACATGGCTGGCCTGCTCACTCCCTACACCTGCTATGATCTGGTCAAGAAGCTGAAGGAGACCGTCAGCATCCCCGTGGATATCCACAGCCACTACACCGCAGGTCTGGCTTCCATGTCCATCCTCAAGGGCATCGAGGCAGGTGCTGATATCATCGATACTGCCATGAGCCCCCTGAGCCTTGGCACCAGCCACATGCCCACCGAGAGCCTGGTCGCTGCCCTGCAGGGCACCGATTACGACACCGGCCTGGATCTGAAGCAGCTGAACGTTGTCCGCGCTTACTTTGCAAAGCTGCGCGAGAAGTACATCGCCAACGGCCAGATCAGCCCCAAGAGCCTGGGCGTGGATGCCAACACCCTGCTGTATCAGGTGCCCGGCGGCATGTTCTCCAACATGCTCAAGCAGCTGAAGGATGCAGGCAAGGAAGATAAGCTGGACGAAGTGCTGGCTGAGATCCCCCGCGTTCGTGAGGACGCAGGCTATCCTCCGCTGGTCACCCCCACCAGCCAGATTGTTGGCACGCAGGCTGTGTTCAACGTCATCCTGGGCGAGCGCTACAAGATGGTCACCAAGGAGTTCAAGGGCCTGGTCCACGGCGATTACGGCAAGACTCCCGCTCCCATCAGCCCCGAGTTCACCAAGAAGATCCTGGGCGACGAGCAGCCCATCACCTGCCGCTTTGCCGACACCCTGGCTCCCGAGATGGACAAGCTGAAGGCTGAGGCCGCCAAGTGGGCAACTCAGGAAGAGGATGTTCTGACCTACGCAATGTTCCCGCAGGTCGCACCCAAGTTCTTCGAGAAGCGCAATGCCAAGAAGCAGGGCGTGGACGCTGACCACGCTGATTACACCAATCAGTCTCACCCTGTCTAAATCATAATACCAGAAGGGGCTGCTGCACCGTTTGATGCAGCAGCCCCTTCTTTTTGTTATTGTTTTTTGTGTTCCCGCAGGTCTCAGTTGTTCTTGCCATTCTCAGCCTTCATGGCGTTGTAGCCGATCAGCACGGTCCAGACATAGGCGCAGGTCTTGGGGATCATCAGCATACCGATCAGGGGGTTGACATCTGCCCACAGCACCACCGGGATATAGAAGCCGAAGCTCAGCACGATGGTCAGCCACATCCAGCGGAAAGCCTGATCCTTGTGTTCCTTGGCACTGTGGTAGAACAGCACGATGATCAGCAGGCCCAGCAGTGCAAAGGGAATGTTGCGCAAGATGCCCCAGGTCAGCGGGGTGTGGTTGGTCAGCCACTGGTTCTGCGGCATCATGCACAGCACGATGCGCACGGCAGAAAGGGCGTACACGGCAATGGTCAGATCCTTCTGGCCCTCGATCTGGTAGCGCTTGCGCCAGACGTAGTACAGCAGTACATAGAACACGGTCATGGTCACAGAGGTGATCCACTTGCCCAGGCCCAGAGGCACAGCGTAGTTCTCCAGGCCGGTGGTGCACAGTGCCAGGGCACGGGGCACCAGATGGAAGGAGTCACCTGCACCCAGCACCACGGCCATCAGGCCGAACAGGCGGAACTGGGTGCCAGCCTTGCTGCCGCGGATCATGCGGATGCCCAAGGTCAGCACGGTGACCAGATAGAAGATGTCGAAAACGGTCTCAATGATTGCTCTCATAAAAATGTTGCTCCTTTACGGTTGGTTTGCTGCTCTATCGCGATCCGGTCAGCGATTGCCGACCGGACTGCATCGTTGTGATGTGCAGACTGCCGTGGGTGGAATGCTGGGGAAGATGTCCTGCATCACTCAATATGAACGCTGTTCACTTTTGGCCGTAAAAAACTCCCACAAGACTGTGGGATGTTTTTTACACTTCATAAATGGTCCTGCGGATGATCTCCAATACCGTTATGGGGTCAAAATCCTGCTGCACCACGGCAGAAAGCATGAGGGAGAACAGGATGCCCGCAAATTTCTGGCGGGTGAATTCCTCAGTAAATGCGTCTGGCCGGATCTTTTTGTCCCTGGTCAGCACCATGGTCAGCGCATCCAGGATGTGCTGCCAGGTCTGCCGCATCTGCTGCTTGCCATCGGCGGTATCCTGCCGCACAAAGCCAAGCGCGTGGTGGGTGAAGAAGCCGGGGTATTGCTCAGAGCCGTACTCCATCTGCCGGTACATCCAGCGGATGCAGGACAGGGTATCCTCAAACACCGCCGGGTCGTCCGGGTGGCGGAAGATATCGCTCCAGATGCTTTCCACCGCCGCGCTCACCAGTTCGGTCTTGGAACCGAAGTAGTTGTAGATGCACCCCACGGATACCCCGCAGGCTGCTGCCACGGCACGGATGTTGACCGCTTCCCATCCATTCTGCTGGATGAGGACCCGGCTCGTTTTCAGGATCTCCTCCTTGGACGTTGCCATCGGATTCGTATGACCACCTCCTCAACATGAACGCTGTTCACGATGCATAGTATAGCGCTGTTCCTGCCCCTTGTCAAGGGGGGTAAAATAGATTTTTTTCGCCGCATTGCTTGCAAAAAAAGGGGCGGCAGAGTAAAATATATAGTATATGTATCGTAACATGGGTCTGTGTGCCCCAAAGCGGATACATATACGAAGAATGTCCGCAGAAAACCCTTTGGAATACGAGGAAAAAAGCATGATTTTGAGCATGACCGGTTTTGGCCGGGGAACTGCTGTGCGCAATGGCCGTGAGATCACGGTGGAGCTGCGCAGCGTCAATTCCCGGTACTTTGAGTATTCTTCCCGGATGCCCCGCACCTGCAGCTATCTGGACAGCCGCCTGAAAAAGCAGCTGAACGAGCGGGTGACCCGCGGCAAGGTAGAACTGAGCCTGACGGTGCAGAACGTGGATGCCGCCGATACTGTGGTGGCTGTGAATCAGGAGCTGGCAAAGAGCTACCAGCAGGCCCTGCGGGCCCTGTCTGAGACGCTGGAGGTCAAGAACGATGTGACCGCCGGGATGATCGCCCGTTTTCCCGATGTGCTGACCACCCGCCACGCCGATGTGGATGAGGAGCAGCTGTGGGAGGATGTTTCCGCTGTCACCGCCCAGGCACTGGACCGCTTTGTGGAGATGCGCGCCGCTGAGGGTGCCAAGATGAAGGCTGACGTGGAGAACCGCCTGCGTTTTCTGGAAGAATGCGTGGGCCGGGTGGAGACCCTGAGCGCCGGCCGGGTGGAGAACTACACCAACCGCCTGTACGAAAAGCTCAAGGTCATTCTGGAGGACCGGAACATTGATGATGCCCGTGTCCTGACCGAGGCCGCCATCTTTGGCGACAAGACCGCCGTGGATGAGGAGACCGTCCGCCTGCGCAGCCACATCGCCCAGTACCGCTCCATTCTGGAGCTGGACGAGCCCGTGGGCCGCAAGCTGGATTTCCTGACCCAGGAGCTGAACCGTGAAACCAACACCATCGGCTCCAAGTGTCAGGATCTGGATATCACCCGCATCGTGGTGGATATGAAGGCGGAGATCGAGAAGATCCGTGAGCAGATCCAGAATCTGGAGTAAACCCTGAGATTCAGATGGTTCGGAGGAAAAGATGAAACTGATCAACATCGGCTTTGGCAATCTGGTCAGCGCGGGCCGGGTGGTGGCTGTGGTCAGCCCCGATTCTGCCCCGGTCAAGCGTCTGGTCAAGGAAGCGCGGGAGCGGGGGATGCTCATTGATGCGTCCTATGGCCGCAGCACCCGCGCCGTCCTCATCATGGACTCCGACCACGTTGTCCTTTCAGCCCTTCAGCCCGAAACGGTGGCCAGCCGTGCCGCCGGTCAGGCCGAGGGCAAAGCAGTGACAGAAGAGGAGCAGTAAGACCATGGAAAATGAAAAATATCTGTTTGTCGTTTCCGGTGCCGCCGGTACCGGAAAGGACAGTGTGGTCAGCGCTTTGCGCAAGGCCCACCCCGAGATCGAAAAAACGGTTTCTGCCACCACCCGTTCCCCCCGCCCCGGGGAGCAGGAAGGGGTAGACTACTACTACCGCACCAAGGAGCAGTTCCAGCAGCTCATCAATCAGGATGAGGTCGTGGAGCACAATTTTTTCAACGGCAACTACTACGGCACCCTGAAGGAAGAGGTCAACAAGCGGCTGAACGCGGGCAAGCTGGTGGTCATGGTCATCGATGTGCATGGCGCGGCCAATATCCGCCGCATGTATCCCGGTGCCACCACCATCTTCCTGCTGCCCCCCTCCACCCAGGAGCTGGAGCGCCGCCTGCGCGGCCGCGGCACCGAGAGCGAGGAGAGCATCCGGGAGCGCCTGGAGATCGCCCGCAATGAGCTGGCCCAGCAGGACAAATTCACCCTCAAGCTGGTCAACGACGAGGTGGATGCCTGCGCCGCAAGGCTCTATGATGTCATCTGCCAGCGTGCGGGCCTGACCCGCTAAAACGCTTTGAAGGAGCTGCCTGAATGCCCAAAACGGTAGGCGTTGCAGTGAGCAACGCGACCTTTCATTTCGACAAACTCTATACCTATGCCGTCATGCCCGACCAGCAGGATACCGTCCGGCTGGGCAGCATGGTGCTGGTGCCCTTCGGGCGGGGGAGCCGTGCCCGGATGGGCGTGGTTCTGGCCTGCGATGCCGAACCGGAGAGCGCAAAGCTCAAGTTCCTGTTCGATGTGGCCCCGGCCTCTGCCTGCCTCACCCCGGAGCTGCTGCGGCTGGTGCATTTTTTGAAGGAGCGCACCTTCTGCACTTATTACGAGGCCGTCAAGGCGGTCATCCCTTACGGCGCACAGTACAAGCCCACCGTGGCGGAGGACGGCGTGACCCCGGTGCTACAAAAGCAGCTCGTCCGCCACACGGAAAATGCCTATAAGCTGGTGGGCACGCTGCCCCCAAAGCCCAGGCCGACCGCCAAACAGCTGGCCGCAGTAGCCCTGCTGGCCGGGGGTGAGCGCACCCTGTCGGCATTGGAGGAAAAGGGCATCAGCCGGGCAGTGCTGGACAACCTCTGCGCCAAGGGCGTGCTGGAATGCAGCAAGGTGAACAAATCCATCGACCTGTATTCTTCCATCCCGCTGAAGAACGAGCCCATCCTTCTCACGGAGGAGCAACAGGCCGCCTATGACACGCTGCTGCCCGGGCTGGAGGATGCAGCCCCGCACTCGGCCTTGCTCTACGGCGTGACCGGCAGCGGCAAAACGCTGGTGTTCCTGAAGCTCATTGAGCACTGCCTGCAGATGGGCCGCCGGGCGCTGGTGCTGGTGCCTGAGATCAGCCTGACCCCTCAGATGATCCTGCGGCTGAAAAGCCAATTTGGCAAACGGGTGGCCGTGCAGCATTCCGCCCTCAACCACACCGAGCGCCTGCTCCAATGGCAGATGATCCAGGACGGCGGCGCGGATATCGTGGTGGGCACCCGCAGCGCGATCTTCTCCCCGCTGGAAAACATCGGCCTTGTCATCATTGATGAGGAGCAGGAGCACACCTACCGCTCCGAATCCGCGCCCCGCTACTCGGCCCACGAGGTGGCCCGGCAGCGCGCGGCGGAGAACGGGGCCCTGCTCCTGCTGGCCAGCGCCACCCCCAGCACCGAGAGCTATTATGCCGCCCAGCATGGCCGCACCCAGCTGGTGCGCCTGACCAAACGCTATGGCGGCAACCCGCTGCCCAAAGTCCAGATCGTGGATATGCGGGCCGAGCTTGCCTCCGGCAACCCCCGGGAGATCAGCCTTGCCATGGAGGATGCCATCCGGCACAACCTTGAGGCAGGCAAGCAGACCATTCTGCTGCTCAACCGCCGGGGTTACCAGACCGTGGCTCAGTGCGAGGACTGCCGCGAGGTGCTCAAATGCCAGAAGTGCAGCGTGCCCATGGTCTACCACAAATCGGCCCACAAGCTGCTCTGCCATTACTGCGGCAGCCAGCTGGACCCGCCCCCTGCCAGATGCCCCGCCTGCGGCGGAAAACTGCAGTACCGGGGCTTTGGCACCCAGAAGGCCGAGGAGGAGCTGGCAAAGCTCTTTCCGGAGGCCCGCATCCTGCGGATGGACCAGGATACCACCGCCGCCAAGGATGCCCACGAAAAGCTGCTGGCAAAGTTTGCCCGGCATGAATACGACATCATGGTGGGCACCCAGATGGTGGCCAAGGGGCTGGATTTCGAGGATGTGACGCTGGTGGGCGTGCTGGGCATCGATTCGCTCCTGTTCGCCCAGGGCTTCCGGGCCTATGAGACCGTGTTCAGCCTCGTCACGCAGGTGGTGGGCCGGAGCGGCCGGGCAAAAGACCCCGGCTTTGCCATCATCCAGACCACCGACCCGGACAACCCGGTGCTCAACCTTGCCGCCGCGCAGGACTACGACGCGTTCTTCGAGCAGGAGATCGCCTACCGGAAGCTGGGGCTTTATCCGCCCTTCTGCGGGCTCTGCGTTGTGGGTTTTGCCGGGCCAAAGGAGAGCGAGGTGGCCCGGGCTTCCGCCCGCTTTGCGGCCCTGCTGGGCCGACAGGCGGCCAAACAGCCCGACCTGCCCCTGCGGGTGCTGGGCCCCACCCCCGGCAGCATTGAAAAGATCAACGATTCCTACCGCTATAAACTCACCGTCAAGTGCCGCAACGACCGCCGTTTCCGGGACCTTATCCGGGAAACGCTGACCCTCTACGAGCAGGAAAAACTGCCCGGCAAGGCCACCGTTGTGGTCGATCTGCACTCGGACGGGGATATCTGATACAACACAACAATACAACACAACAAATTTTGGAGGTACCACTATGGCTATCCGCAATATCGTAAAAGAGGGCGACCCCATCCTGAACAAGGTCTGCCGCCCCGTGACCAACTTTGACGACCGTCTTGCCACCCTGCTGGATGACATGCGGGAGACGATGATCGCCGCCGACGGCGTGGGTCTGGCAGGCCCTCAGGTGGGCATGCTGCGCCGCGTGTTCGTGGTGTGGGACACCACCGATGCTCCCGAGGAGATCCCCGAGGATTATGAGTACAAGTTCATCGATTTCGTCAACCCCGAGATCCTGGCTGTTTCTGAGGATGAGGAGACCGCCTACGAGGGCTGCCTGTCCTTCCCCGGCCACAACGGTGCTGTGACCCGTCCCGTTGCCGTCAAGGTGCGTGCGCAGGACCGCAACGGCAACTGGTTCGAGCTGGAGGCTGAGAACCTGCTGGCCCGCTGCATCCAGCACGAGAATGACCATCTGGACGGCATTACCATCATGGAGTCCAGCGAGTATTTCTACGAGGACACCGAGGAGGGCAAAAAGGCTGCCCGTGAAGCGAAAGGAAACAACTGATGCGCATTCTGTTTATGGGGACCCCGGGTATCGCCGCAGAGTGCCTGAAGGCCTTGTATGCCGCCGGTCACGAGATCTGCGGCGTGTACACCCGGCGGGATAAGCCGGTGGGCCGCAAGCAGGTGCTCACCGCGCCCCCGGTCAAGGAAGTTGCTCTGGAGCACGGGACCCCCGTGTTCCAGCCCCGTACCCTGCGGGACGGCAGCGAGGATGCCAACATCCGGGCGCTGGCCCCTGACCTCATCGTGGTGGTGGCCTACGGCTGCATCCTGCCCAAATCCGTGCTGGAAGCTCCGAAGTATGGCTGCATCAACCTGCATGTGTCCCTGCTGCCCAAGTACCGCGGCAGCGCCCCCGTGCAGTGGGCTGTTCTGAACGGCGACACCGAGACCGGCGTTTCCATCATGCAGATGGACGAGGGGCTGGACACCGGCGATGTGCTGGTCTGCGAGAAGATCGCCATCGGCCCGGAGGAGACCAGCGGCGAGCTGTTCGACCGGGTCACCGCCGTAGGTGCCCGCGTCCTCTGTGAGGCGGTGCCCGCTATGGAAGCTGGCACCCTCCAGCCCCAGCCCCAGCAGCATGAGAATGCCACCCTGGCCCCCATGCTGGACAAGGAGCTGGCGGAGTTCAAGCTGACCGATACTGCCGCGCACATCCACAACTGGGTGCGCGGCATGAACCCCTGGCCCATGGCCTGGTTCGTGACCGCAGGCGGCAAAAAGGTCAAGGTGACCGAGTGCCGCGTGGCTGCCTCCAACGGTGAGGCTCCCGGCACGGTGCTTTCCACAAAGCCCCTGACGGTGGCCTGTGCCGATGGCGCGGTCCAGCTGCTCCATGTGGTGCCTGAGGGCAAAAAGCTGATGGATGGCACCTCCTTTGCGGCTGGTCTGCGCCTCAAAGCGGGGGATACCCTCTGATGGCGGCCAATCCACGGGCAGCGGCAGTGGCTGCACTGGTCCGGCAGGAGCAGGACGGCTTCTCAAACCTTGTGCTGGATGCCGAACTCCGCCGCCAGAAGTTGGAGGGCCGGGATAAGGCCTTTGCTGGTGCCATCTTCTACACCGTGCTGGAACATCAGGGCACGCTGGATTTCATTCTGGAACAGTTCCTGCCCAAGGGCCTTGCCAGGCTGGACCCGCAGGTGCGTGAGATCCTGCGGGCCGCACTGGCGCAGGCCCGTTATATGCAGGTGCCGGTGTCGGCGGCGGTGAACGAGGCCGTCAAGCTGACCCGCACCTTCAAAAAGGCGAGTGCGTCCGGGCTGGTCAATGCCGTCCTGCGCAAGGCCTGCAATTATGATCTGGAAACTGCCCGTTTCCGGAACGAGACCCAGCGCCTCATGGTGCTGGGCTCTGCGGGGCAGGATGTGGCAGAGTTCCTGCGCACCCATTACCCCGAGGAAGCGCTGGGCATCCTGACCCACACCGCCGACGGCGGCTGCACCAGCCTGCGGGCCAACTGCCTGAAAATGGATGCCGCGGCCCTCTGTGAAAAACTGCTGGAAAGCGGCGTGAAGAGCGCGCAGCCCGGCCTTGTGCCCGGCAGTGTGCTGGCAAAGTTCGAGGGCAGCCCGGCGGAGCACCCGCTCTTCAAGGAGGGCTGTTTCCATGTGGAGGGGCAGGCCAGCCAGCTGGCAGCCCTCTGTGTGGAGGCAAAGCCCGGCGATACCGTGATCGACCTCTGCGCGGCACCCGGCGGCAAAACGCTGCTGCTGGCCGAGGAGATGCAGGGGCAGGGCGCACTGTACAGCTGCGATGTGGCAGAGCACCGGGTCGGGCTCATCCGGAGCGCTGTGGAACGGATGGGCTTTGCCCATGTCACCGCCCTCTGCAATGATGCCACCCGCCCCAACCCAAAGCTGCCCGCCGCAGACCGCATTCTGGTGGATGTTCCCTGCAGCGGCCTGGGCATTCTGGCAAAAAAGCCGGATATCCGCTATAAGACGCTGGAAAAAGCACGCCACGATGAATTATTGGCCACCCAGTCGTCCATTCTGGACACAGCAGCCGCTCTGCTGAAAGCAGGCGGGCGGCTGGTTTACTCCACCTGTACCATCGACCCCGCTGAGAACGAGGAGCAGGTGGCGGCATTCCTTGCCCGCCACCCGGAGTTCCGGGTGGTCCGGCCCGCTGTGGCGTTCCCTGACGGAATGACAGTGGGGGAGCACGGGGCGCTCTCGGTGCCCACCCGCACCGGGATGGACGGCTTTTTCCTCTGCGCCATGCAGAAAACCCAATGAACCCGCCGTCCGGTTCGTATTGATTCATAGGAGAATACCATGGAACAAAAACGCTGTATCTCTTCCCTGACGCTGGCCGAGCTGACCGCTGCGCTGAAAGCTATGGGTCAGCCGGGCTTCCGGGCAAAGCAGATCTTCCACTGGGTGCACCAGAAGCTGGTCACCGAGTTTTCTGCCATGACCGACCAGCCCAAGACACTGCTGGCAAAGCTGGAAGAGCAGTTTTACATTGCTGCCCCCAAGATCGAGCGCCGGCAGGAAGCCAAGGACGGCACCGTGAAATATCTGCTGCGGATGGCCGATGGCAACTGCATCGAGACCGTTGTCATGCGCTACCACTACGGCAACACGGTCTGCGTCTCCACGCAGGTGGGCTGCCGGATGGGTTGCCGCTTCTGCGCCTCCACCCAGGCAGGCCGGGTGCGCAACCTGGAAGCCGGTGAGATCTGCTCTGAGATCTATACCGCCCAGAAGGACATCGGGGAGCGCATCTCCCACATCGTCCTCATGGGCATCGGGGAGCCGCTGGATAATTTTGACGAGGTCATGCGCTTCCTTGAGAACATCTCCTCCCCGGAGGGCGTGAACATCGGAATGCGCAACATCAGCCTTTCCACCTGCGGTCTGGTGCCCAAAATCGACCAGCTGGCCGAGAAAAAGCTGCAGCTGACCCTTTCGGTCTCCCTGCATGCCCCCAACAACGAGATCCGCAGCGGCATGATGCCGGTCAATGATGCCTACCCCGTGGAGGTGCTGATGCCCGCCGTCCGCCGCTATCAGGAGACCACGGGCCGCCGGGTCAGCTTTGAGTATTCGATGGTGCGCGGTGTCAATGATTCCGATGCCTGTGCCAGACAGCTGGCCGACCTCATCCGGGGCATGGGTGCTCATGTGAACCTCATTCCCATCAACCCGGTGGACGGAAGCCCCTACTCGGCTACCGATGCCGCCAATGTCCAGCGCTTCCAGAAAAAGCTGGAGAGCCTGGGGGTCAACGCTACGGTACGCCGCCGTCTTGGCAGCGAGATCAGCGCCGCCTGCGGTCAGCTGCGCCGGGACGAAATGAATGGTAAGGCGTAAATCGCAAGAGGAGAAGCCTATGAAACTAGCAGGAAAAACGGATGTGGGCCGCGTCCGGCAGGAAAATCAGGATGATTACCGTGCCGGGGAGCTGCCTGGCGGTGCTGTCTGGGCACTGGTGTGTGATGGTATGGGCGGTGCCAGAGGCGGCCGCGAGGCCTCACAGGGGGCCTGCAATGTCATCGAACAGGTGTTTCAGGAGCAGTACGCCCAGTGCGGAGCAGGGCAGGAGGGAGCTTTTTTGAAAAAGGCCCTCATCAGCGCCAACCGCTATGTGTTCAACAAAGCTGCCCACGAGGAATCGCTGGCCGGTATGGGAACCACGGCGGTCTGCGTACTGGTGCGGGGCGGGGAAGCAACCCTCTGCCACGCGGGCGATTCCCGCGCCTACCTCTGCCGGGGCGGCAAACTGACCCAGCTCACCCACGACCACTCCTATGTGCAGGAGCTGGTGGACTGCGGCACCATCACGGAGGAGGAGGCCGAGCACCATCCCCAGAAGAACATCATCACCAGGGCGCTGGGCGTGGATTACCGGCTGGAGCCGGAGGTCACCTCGGTGCAGCTGCAGGCAAAGGATCTGCTGCTGCTCTGCTCGGACGGCCTGACCAACATGGTGCCGGTGGAGCAGATGGAGCAGCTGCTGGCGCAGGGCCCGTTCTACGATCTGCCCGACCGGCTGGTGGATGCCGCCAACGAGAACGGCGGCTCCGACAACATCACCGCCCTGCTGCTGGCTGTGGAACCTACGGAGGTGCACCATGGATAACCTGATCGGCAAAACGCTGGATGGTCTGTACACGGTGCGGGAGCTCATCGGCACCGGAGGCATGGCCAATGTCTACAAGGCCGTTGTGGGGCCGGGGGGCCCGGTGCCGGAGGGCACGGTCGTGGCCGTTAAGGTGCTGCGGCAGGAGCTCATGCACGACCCCGACCTTGTGCGCCGTTTCAAGAACGAGTCCAAGGCCATCTCGCTGCTCAACCACCCCAACATCGTCAAGGTGTATGATGTCTCGGTGAGCGACCATCTGCAGTATATCGTCATGGAATATGTGGACGGTATGACCCTGCGCGAGTATCTGAACGAGCGGGGCGGCAAGCTGACCAGCCGGGAGACCGTTCACTTTATCTCCCAGATCCTGAAAGCGCTGGACCATGCCCACCACAACGGCGTGGTGCACCGGGACATCAAGCCCCAGAACATCATGCTGCTGGACAACGGCCAGCTGCGGATGATGGATTTCGGCATTGCCCGCATCTCCCGGGCTGAGAACCAGCTCTCGGGCGGCAAGGCCATGGGCAGCGTCCACTATATCAGCCCGGAGCAGGCCAAGGGCGATGAGACCGACTTCACCAGCGACCTCTATTCGGTGGGCGTGATGATGTACGAGATGCTCTCGGGGCATCTGCCCTTCGATGCCGATGACGTGGTGGAGGTGGCCATCAAGCAGATCTCGGATCAGCCCAGGAGCCTGCGGGAACTGGCTCCCTGGGTGCCGGTGGGGCTGGTGGAGATCACCGAGCGCGCCATGGCAAAGCGGCCCGAAAACCGCTACAAGAGCGCCGCTGAGATGCTGGAAGCCCTCAACGCCTATGTAGAGAACCCGGCCATCGTGTTCAACTACACCTATCTTCCCGATGAAATTCCTGAAAAGGTGGTGGAACCCCCTATGCCCAGAAAAGAATCCCGTCCGGAGCGCGGCAGTGCCCCGGCAAAAGGCAGAAAAAAGAAAAAGCGCACCGTGTTCCTGCCGGTGCTGTTTGGCATCACCGTGGCCTTTGCACTGGCCTGCGCGGCCCTGTGCTGGATGATCCTGAATGATTCCAGTTCCCTGATGGGGGAAAAGGCCGATGTGGTGCTGGCAGATTACAGCGGCATGACCCAGGATGAGGTCAACGCTTCCCAGCAGGTGGCATCCGGCCAGATCGTCATCAACTGGGAGCAGGCCTACAGCAACGATTACGCCGCCGGTTACGTCTACCGGCAGTCCCCGGTGGCGGGCCGTACCGTCCGCGAGGGTCAGAGCGTGACCCTGACCGTCAGCCTGGGCATCCAGTATGTCACCGTGCCGGATGTCTCCAACTATGTGCAGGCAGATGGTGAGCAGCAGCTCAAGGATCTGGGGGTCTCTGTTTTGATCACCCAGGCGGTGGAACCCAGCGTGGCCGCAGGCTCCATCATCCGCACCGAACCTGCTGCGGGCAGTCAGGTTGCCGCAGGTTCCACAGTGGTGGTCTATGTCAGCCGCCCGCAGGTCAACACCACGGCCAAGGTGCCTGCCCTGACCGGTCTCAAGAGCGTGAACGATGCCCGCTCCGTGCTGGTGCAGAACAAGCTGGGCCTTGGCAGCACCACCGAGCAGTACAGCGACCAGCCCGCAGGTACCATCATCGGCCAGAGCCCGGCGGCAGGATCTACCGTCAAGGTGAACAGCCGTGTCAGCATTACCGTGAGCGCAGGCCCCGAGCCGGTGCCTGAGACCCCGGCTGAACAGCCGGGCAGCTCCTCCAGCGATTGGTGGAGCGGCCTGATCGGGGGCAGCTCTTCCAGCAGCGGCGATTCTTCCAGCAGCGAGGGTACCGGCCTGGGCGACTGGTGGAGCGCGCTGCTGTCCTGAGGGAGGAACGGATGAAGGGATATATCGTAAAAGGAATTGGCGGCTTTTACTACGTCAAGACCGAAGAGGGTGTGATCGAGTGCAAGCCCCGGGGCATCTTCCGCAAACAGA
The DNA here is from genome assembly GCF_023347335.1 of Faecalibacterium sp. IP-3-29. Classification (NCBI taxonomy): domain Bacteria; kingdom Bacillati; phylum Bacillota; class Clostridia; order Eubacteriales; family Oscillospiraceae; genus Faecalibacterium; species Faecalibacterium sp. IP-3-29. Next base: position 1,330,662 of record NZ_CP094471.1, read on the forward strand.
AGATCACCCCCGTGGCGGGCGATGAGGTGACGCTGGAGACCGAGAACGGCGCGGCAGTCATTGCCGAGATCGCACCCCGCAAAAACGTGTTTGTCCGGCCGCCTGTGGCCAATCTGGATGTGCTGTTCCTTGTGGCCAGCACCACCCAGCCCACCCCCAGCACGCTGGTGCTGGACAAGCTCTCGGCCATCGCCGTGGACAAGGGGGTGCAGCCCGTCATCGTCTGCACCAAGGCTGACCTCGGTGAGGTGGAGTTCCTGCGCAGCGCCTATGAAAGATCCACTCTGCCCTTCATTGCCATCCGCTACGACAGCGGGGAAGGGTTGGACGAGGTCAGGCAGTGGATCAGCGGGCGGCTCTGCGCCTTCTGCGGCAACTCCGGTGTTGGCAAATCGACCCTGCTCAACACCCTGCTGCCTCAGGCCGAGCGGGAGACCAGTGCCATCAGCCAGAAGCTGGGGCGCGGCCGCCATACCACCCGCGAGGTGACCATCTTTGAGGCCTTTGGGGGCCGCATTGCGGATACCCCCGGTTTTGCCAGCCTGGAAGCCAACCGCGCCGGGTTCATCCCCAAGGAGAATCTGGAGCACGCCTTCCCGGAGTTCGGGCCCTACCTTGGGCAGTGTCAGTTCACCGGCTGCTCCCACCGCACGGAAAAGGGCTGTGCCATCCGTGCCGCTCTGGCCGAGGGAAAAGTCTCCCGGACCCGGTACGACAGCTACTGTGCCATGTATGAGGAAGTCAAGGATGTCAAGGACTGGCAGAGGAGGGGAATGTGATGCGCTGCGTGATCCTCTCGGCCTGCCCGGTCTCGCCGGAGCTGAAGTGTCTGCTCCGCCCCGATGACTTCATCATCGCCTGTGATGCAGGCTACCGCAACTGCGCGCCGCTGGGCTGCAAGCCCAATATCATCCTGGGAGATTTCGATACCGCGCCCTGTCCGGTGCAGCAGAACGACGATATCATCGTCCTGCCTCACGTCAAGGACGACACCGACACCGAATATGCCGCTAAGCTTGCCAGTGAGAAGGGCTTTACTGAGGTGCTTCTTCTGGGGGCGCTGGGCGGCAGGCGGATCGAGCATACCCTCTCGAATCTTGCCACCGGCCTTGGGCTGGAAGAACGAGGGGTGCGGGCAACGCTTCAGGATGAGCGCAGCCGCATTACCTTTGTCCGCTCCGGCGAGACCCGCGCCTACCCGAAGGAGGAATTTTTCTATTTCTCCGCTTTCCCCATGGAGGGCAGGGCGGAGGGCGTGTGTGAGCGCGGTTCCTACTATGAGCTCACCGATGATGTGCTGGTGGCCGGTTACCCGCTGGGAGTCAGCAATGAGTATGCCGAAGGCTCAGACTGCATCACCATCTCCACCCGCAAGGGGGCGCTGGTGGTCGTGGAAACAGTGCCGGATACACCGATCCTGACCGGGAACAAGGCCTGAGCCGCACACTTTGCCGTCCTGCCGCTTATATTGTGGTATCACACCACGAAAGGCGGGAGAGCGATGCAGGTGGTCGTTATCAAAAGCCCGAAGTGTCTGCGCGGCGTTCTGCGCAAGCTGTTCGGCATCAAAAAAGGATAAGAAAAATACCGGGGCAGGCGGCTGCTCCGGTATTTTTTGTGGCACATCATTCTTTTGTGGTATAGGTCAGATCCAGCACCGGGCCAAAGGGGTCAAAAATGAGGTTCTGGATGCCGGGTGCGATCAGCAGGCGCTTCTGCTGGGCAAACAGAGGGACCGCCACGGCATTGCTGAGCAGCTGGCGCTCACAATCGCCCAGCAGGCGGCAGCGGGAGCTTCCGGTGGCCTGGGTGCTGGCCTGCAGCTGGGTGGCATACAGGGAATCTGCATAGCCGGTCAGGCTGCCGCCCGCTGCGGTGAACTGGTTCAGCATGTTGTACACACTGCCGCCCTCGGCGCTGATGGGGGCCAAGGCGATGGTGTAGTCCCCCTCGGCCAGCCGTTTCGCAAAGGTCTCCTCGTCCACTTCCTCTACGGAGAAGAAGAGGGAAAACTCCTTCTGCCACACGCCATTGATCTCCTCAGCGGCGCTGGTCACGCCGGAACCGGCAGGCACCATCAGGCTGACCTTGTTGAAGTCAGAGGTGGTCAGCGTCTGCCGCGCCGTGAGGTAGAGCGCTCGGGCATCCACCGCGGCGGGAGTCACATCCCCGGCGGTATCCCGGTAGTTCATGCCGTCCACAGTCAGGCCATCCGGTACCAGACCGTTGGCGGCGGCATAGAGCCCGCCGTCCGGCACCTCGGCTGCACCCCGCGCGGCGGAGGCCAGTGCCTGCCGCAGCTCGGTGGAAGCAAACACGCTGCTGCAGTTGAACAGCAGGCTCCATGTGGTATCGGAGTAGGAGAGGGAAGTCAGGGTGGTGGGCGCGGCGGTGTCGTCCGGGGCGGCAGAGCACTTCTCGTTGGCAATCAGCTCTGCGGCGGACTGCCCGGCGCTGTTGGTGTTCTGCACCAGCCGCAGGCTGTCGATGAGGCTGCCCGAGGGGGCACGCCGCAGGAACAGGCCGCTGGCTGTCCAGTTGTAGATGTAGAAGCTGCCGCTGGAAAGGGTGGACGAAGCATTCAGACCGTAGGTGCCCCGGGTGGAATTGAAAAATTCCTCATCGCAGGGCATGGCACCGGGCAGGGTGAGCTTCTCGAGGAAATTGTCGTCGGCACTGCTCAGGTGGAACACCAGCGTCAGCGGCCCGGAGGCCGTGACTCCCAGTGCGCTCTCGGGCATCTGCCCGGCCAGCACGGCGGCGCTGTTTTCAAGGGCCGCAAACTCCACCGTGTAGGGGGAGTTGGTCTCCGCCCGGAACAAGCGCCGGAAAGCGAACACAAAATCCTCGGCGGTGATGGCGTAGTCAGTGGCGTTGCCCTTGGCGGCGGTGTAAGTCAGGCCGTCCTTGAGGTAGAAGGTGTAGGTGAGGCCATCGGAGGACTTCTCCCACCGTTCGCAGAGGGCAGGCTCATATTTGCCGCTGGGATCTTTGCGGACAAGGCCGCTGTACAGGTTCTCGCAGGCGATGACATCCGCAGAAGCCGAGGCCACCTGCGGGTCAAGGTTGGCCGGGATGCTGTCCACGAACCAGGTGAAGCTGTTGGAGCCCGAACCACAGCCGGTCAGGGCAAAAACAAACGCAATGGTCAGCACCACTGCGGAAAAGCGGATCAGGGAATGTTTCAAGAAAATGCGCTCCTTGTAAGATGATACAATTAAAGTATAGCGGAAACGGTCGGAAAAGACAATCGACATTTTGTGAATTCAGATAGGATTTCGGTGCATCCGGGGCCAGAACAAGGTTTGGCGTTGCCAATTGGCTGGAAAAGGTGTAAAATGGAGCAGTGAATCAATTTCAGCCTGAATTTTCATAGAGGAGGTTCTTTCTTTATGCAGAAAGATCAGCAGAAGCTTGCAGAACTCATCCGGGGCAAAAAGGTGGCGTTCATCGGTGCCGGTGTCAGCCACAAGACTCTTATCAAGGAGTTTGTGGAGCTGGGGGCCCATGTGACCCTGTGCGACCAGAAAAAGAGCGTGGAAGAGTTTGGCGATTATGCCGCTACCATCCGGGAACTGGGCATTGACCTGAGCCTGGGCGAACACTATCTGGACGGCTTCAAGGGCCAGGATATCATCATGCGCACCCCCGGCTTTGTGGGCTACTTTGAAAAGCCCCTGCAGGATGCCATGGCGGCGGGCACCATGGTCACCAGCGAGGTCGAGCTTTTCTTCGATTTCTGCCCCTGCGAGATCGTGGCCGTGACCGGCTCTGACGGCAAGACCACCACCACCACCCTCATCTCCAAGTTCTACGAGGCCGCAGGCCGCAAGGTGCATCTGGGCGGCAACATCGGTGCGGCCCTGCTGCCCATGCTGCCTGAGGTCCGGCCGGAGGATGTGGCTGTGGTGGAGCTGTCCAGCTTCCAGCTCATCAGCATGCACCAGAGCCCGAAGATCGCGGTGGTGACCAACGTCACCCCCAACCACCTCGATCACCATAAGGATATGCAGGAGTACATCGACGCAAAACGCAACATCCTGCTCTACCAGAACCCGCCCTGCCGTGCCGTGCTGGGCTACGAGAACGAGATCAGCCGCTCCATGCAGAAGGACTGCAAGGGCGGGCAGGTCTGGTTTACACGCCTGCACGATACCGACAACGGTGCCTTCCTGCGCAAAGAGGACAACATGCTCTGCATGGCCGAGGACGGCGTGGTAACGCCCTTCCTGGCCCAGAAGGACATCAAGCTGCGGGGCCTGCACAATATCGAGAATCTGCTGGCCGCTGCCGCCGCAGTCTGGGGTGAGGTTCCCATAGAGGCCATCCAGAAGGTGGGCAGCACCTTTACCGGCGTGGAGCACCGCATTGAGCCGGTGCGCACGCTGGACGGCGTGCTCTACTACAACGATTCCATCGGCACCAGCCCCACCCGCACCATTGCGGGCCTGCGCAGCTTTGACCAGAAGGTCATCCTCATTGCGGGCGGCTATGATAAGCACATCCCCTATGAGCCGCTGGCTCCCGAGATCGTGGCCCATGTCAAGGATCTGGTGCTGATGGGTGCCACCGGCCCCCGCATTGAAAAGGCCCTGCGGGAAGACCCCGGCTTCAACGAGGCCGCACTGCCCATCCAGCACGCGGACAATATGCAGCACGCCGTGGAGCTGGCCCGTGCCGCCGCAAAGCCCGGCGATATCATCATCCTGTCTCCCGCCAGCGCCTCCTTCGACCTCTACCCCAACTTTGAGGTGCGCGGCCGCGAGTTCAAGAACATCGTCAACGCACTGAAATGATCACGCAGGTCAGAACGCCTCGCCAGAGGCAGCGGTTCCGCAGCGCCTGCCGCGGAAAGCTCTGCCTTGGGGTCACGATGCCGCAGGCGCTGGCGCTCTTCGGCAAAAGCCAGCCGGGCCGGTTCTTCGCCGGGCCAACGCTGGCGCTGGATGTGGGCGGCAGTACCGCCTGGCTGGCGGGCCACGCCAACCCGGACGAACTGGCCAGCTTCCTGCATTTTTGCGGCTGTAAGGCGGTTGTCCTGGACGAGGCCGAGTGCCCGCCGCCCACCGGCTGGGCCCGTGCAAAGTCCCATTTTGTCTTTGGCCTGGCACCCGGAAAGCAGCTGCCGGAACCCGCTGTGGAAGAAACGCTCTGGGCCTCCCTGCATTTTGACCCGGAGCCGCCGGCGGGCCCCGTTGCGCAGATGCTGTTTCCGGACCGCCCCACGCGGCGGGATGATTTTTATTCTGAGCTCTGCTCAAAGCGCGCCCGCGGCAGGGCTGTGGTCTGGGCTCTGGAGCAGGGAGGGGAGCTTGCCTGCACCGTGGGCGCTTACGCCATTGGAACGGAGCAGGCTTACATGGCCTGCGGCGAGACTGCGGAGCCATTGCGGGGGCGCGGCATCGGCGGGCGGCTTATCGTCCGGCTGGCCAACACCCTCTCGGCGCAGGGCCTGCAGCCCCTTTTCCTCTGCTCCCCGGAACGGGTGCACTTTTATACCCGCCTCGGCTTTGAAAAGCTGGGAGAGTATGCCCGGTACGAAGCCACAGTCTGACACGGCGGGAGTTTCTCTGAGGACCGTCCGCTGGGGTGGGACCCTGTTGCCGCAGGCAATAGGGCGGGCGATGGAATGGCCCGTTTCGTGTCCGAGGAGAAAGCTGCCGACGGGTCATCATAGCATAAACTTACAAAAAGATTAAGGAACCAAAATGTCAATGCTGAACCACTTTTTTGATTACAAACCCGAAGTCCTGGCGCTGGACGAAAAAGCCATGGAGCTCTGCCAGCCCTATTTCCACCACATGGAGGAGATCCGGGACTACAACCAGCTGAAAATGCTCAAGGCCTTTGCCGATACCCAGATGTCCTCCACCGATATGCTGGGCACCACCGGCTACGGCCTGTGGGATACCGGCCGCGCCAAGCTCGAGCAGATCTTTGCCGAGGTGATGGGCGCGGAGGATGCCCTTGTGCGCAGTCAGTTCCAGAGCGGCACCCATACGCTGGCGGTGGCCCTGTTCGGCCTGCTGCGGGCAGGGGATACCCTGCTGGCTGCTACCGGCCGCCCCTACGATACGCTGGAGGGCGTGATCGGTCTGGACGGCAAGGGCAAGGGCACCGGCACCCTGATGGACTACGGCATCCGGTACGACGAAGCCCCCCTCAAGGCCGACTTCACCCCGGATTACGCGCTGATCGCTCAAAAGGCCCCGGGGGCAAAGGTCTGCCATATCCAGCGCAGCCGCGGCTACCTGCAGCGCAATGCCTTTGATCTGGATACCATTCAGAAGATCGCCGACACGGCCCGTGCCGCCAACCCCGAGATCATCATCTTTGTGGACAACTGCTATGGTGAGTTCACCCAGATGAAGGAGCCCTGCCAGGCCGGTGCTGACCTTGTGGTGGGCAGCCTCATCAAGAACCCGGGCGGCGGCATCGCCCCCACCGGCGGCTATATCGCGGGCCGGAAGGATCTGGTGGAGCTGTGTGCCTACCGCCTGAACGCCCCCGGACTGGGCAAGGAGCTGGGCTGCACACTGGAAACGCCCCGTGATATGTACCTTGGCTTCTACTATGCCCCCGGCGTGGTGTGTGAGGCCATCAAGACCGCCATCTATGCCCAGTGCCTGCTGGAGCTGGTGGGCAAAAAGCCCATCCCGCGCTACTGCGAGGACCACAACGATATCGTGACCTGCTTCGATGCCGATACCGCCGATGCCCTCATCGGCTTCTGCCGCGGCATTCAGGCCGCCAGCCCCGTGGACAGCTATGCCGCACCGGAACCCTCTCCGGAACCGGGCTATACCGATGAGGTCATCATGGCAAGCGGCAGTTTTACTCAGGGCAGCACCATCGAGCTCTCCTGCGACGGCCCCCTGCGTGAGCCTTACACCTGCTACCTGCAGGGCGGCCTGAACTTTGCCGCAAGCCGTGCCGGTGTCCTGCTGGCCGTGCAGAATGCTTATTTCAAGGATTGATCTTTTCAGAAAGAAAGCGTGAATCAAATGAATCGTGTTACTCCCATTGATGCCCGGATGCTGGAACGCTTTGAGCAGGGCTATGCTGCCCGCCCGGAGCTGAATGTGATGTCCAATGCAGTTTCCCGCACGGCGCTGCCGGACGCGGCCTTTGTGCCCGCCGCCGCTGCCAAGCTGCGGATGGACTTCTCTGTGCTGGTCAAGACCAATAACATCACCAACCAGAAGCAGAGCGGCCGCTGCTGGATGTTCTCCACCCTGAACGTCCTGCGCCAGCGGGTGATCGCCAAGTGCGATCTGGAGGATTTCTCCTTCTCTCCCACCTATCTGGCGTTCTACGATAAGCTGGAAAAGGCAAATCTCTTCCTTGAGAACATCCTCCACTTTGCGGATCAGGATCTGACCGACCGTGAGACCTACACCCTGCTGGGCAACCCGCTGCCCGACGGCGGCCAGTGGGATATGGCCATCAGCCTGATCAAAAAGTACGGCGTGGTGCCCTCCTGGGTCATGCCGGAAACTGTCCACTCCACCGGCACGGCCAAGTATCTGCCCATCCTGAACCGCAAGCTGCGGGAGGATGCGCTGGAACTGCGGGCCATGGCAAAAGAGGGAAAGGACACGGCCGCCCGCCGCGAGGAGATGCTGGCGGAGATCTACAACGCCCTGTGCATCCTCTACGGCCAGCCTCCCAGGAGCTTTGACTTTGAGTATACCGACAAGGATGAGCACTACCACTGCGACCGGAACCTGACCCCGCACACCTTCCTGGAAAAATATGTGGGCAATGATCTGGATGATTACGTCGTCATCATCTCCTCGCCCATCCATGCGTTGAACCACACCTACTGCCAGCCCTTTATGGGTGACGTGGTGGAGGAGAATATGTTCTGGCTGAACCTCTCGCAGGAGGAGCTGGAGGATCTGACCATCCGTCAGCTGCAGGCAGGGGAGGGGGTCATGTTCAGCTGCGACTGCCACCCCGACGGCGACCGCGCCAACGGCTATTGGGACCCCGACTGCTTCCAGTACGGCGAGGTGCTGGGCGGCTTGACCTTTGGCATGACCAAGGCCGAGCGGCTGCTCACCCGTGAAAGCACCATGAACCATTGCATGATGTTCTGCGGTGTCAATCTGGACGAGAACGGCAAGGCTGACCGCTGGAAGATCGAGAACAGCTGGGGCGATGCCTCCGGCCAGAAGGGCTATTACATCGGCAGCGAGAAGTGGTTCAAGGCCAATGTATACCAGATCACCGTCCGCAAGAGCCTGCTGAGCGATGCCCAGCGTGCCCTGCTGGATCAGGAGCCCCTGCCCATGAAGCTGTGGGACCCGCTGGCTTAAATTCAAATAAGATGCTATAAAGAAATCCCCTCGTCATAGGCGGGGGGATTTCTCTGTTAAGCGGGTAATAGGGGAAGCTTCAACGTGAAGCAGCTGCCTTTGCCTACTTCACTTTCCAATAGGATTTCTCCGTGGTGCAGGTGGGCAAGCTCCTGCGCAATGGTCAGTCCCAGACCTGTGGAGTCGTGCTTGGAAGAGGTGGTGGTGTGGAAATACCGGTCAAATACGGCGGCCTGATCCTCCGGCGCAATACCGCAGCCGGTGTCCCGGACGCTCACCAGAGCAGCACCGGCCTCCACCCGGCTGTTGACGGTGATGTTCCCTCCTGCAGGGGTGTAGTGAATGGCATTTGTCAACAGGTTCTGCAGGATCTGCTGCAGCCGGATCTGGTCGCCCCACACCGGCAGCTCCGAAGCCGGGGGAGCCTGAAGCACCACGCCCTTCTTCTCAGCCTCCTCCCGGCAGCTGTCACAGACCGCAGCGATGACATCCCCCAGAGATATCCGGTCCTCGTTGAGCATCACCTGTTTCTGCTCCAGCTTTGCAGCCAGAAACAGATCCTCCGTCAGGCGGCGGAGAAAGGCCGTCCGCTGCTGTAAGGCGGGCAGCAGGGCCGGCAGGGCCTCCGGTGCAGCCTCCAGCGTATCCAGGCCACTGCTGACCGCAAACAGGGGACTGCGCAGGTCGTGGAAAATGTTCAGCATCATGCTTTTCCGGGCCTCGGTCTCCTCCGTCAGGGCCTTTGTCCGCTGAATGACACGGGCATCCAGCTCCCGGGCCAGCTGCTCCGCCCGATCAAATTGCAGGGCATACCGGCGGCAGACGTAGGCCATGCAGCCCAGAGTAAAAGGAGCGTCGTAGATCCGGGCACACCGGAACAGGTAGAAAAACACGCTCTCCTGAAAAAACGGCACGTGCATGCCCGGCAGGACCACCCATACCCGGAAGCCAATGGTGATGGCACAGGGAAACAGCATCAGCAGGGCAGCATCGGAGCCCCGGGCATACATTGCCATCAGTATGCCCAGACAGTAGCCCATGCCCAAAAGCAGCCCCACCGCCCGTACGCGGCTGAGGGGAATCAGCGTCAGAACAAGATACCCCAGCGTCAGAAGCAGGGAATGGAGCCGCTGCCCGTGAGACACCGGCACAGCCCCTGTCAGGGCGGCACACAGCAGAATGCCTGCCAGAACCGTGACGGTAAAGAATCCCCGGCGGAAAAAGACGCTCCAGCCGGAACTTCCCACCGGAGCCAGAATGATCACCAGAGCCCAGAGGGTCAGCACCGTCAGATACAGCAGAAAATACCCCAGTTCCTTCTGCGGCTTGTATCGGTACAGGGCCAGCACCACCGCCCCCAGAGTGCAGAATACTGCAATGGCCATCCACTGCAGCACCGTGCGGAAGGTCAGGGCAGCCACTCCTTTTTCCGGGAACAGGGCAGCCCATGCCATCAATTGGGCTTCGGAGTCCATGCCGGGGACCCCAAAATCCGCCAGCGCCGGCAGTCGCTGGTTGAACCAGATCCCTGCCAACCCAATGGCCAGTGCCAGTGCCCCGGCAGCAGCCGGAAGCAGAAATCGCTTTTTTATCATAAAAAGACCCCCTGCAAAAACTTTGGAGAACCGGTTGAGAACAGCCCGGAAATACGGTATACTAGATAAGGATATTATAGCAAATTCACGCCGAAAAGGGGAGAGCAAACAGGATGATCCGCATTCTTCTGGTGGAAGATGATCCGGTGATCCGGGATACTACCAGCTATTTCTTGAACTGTCAGCAGAATTTTGAGGTGGTCTGCGCTGACACCGGCGGCGAAGCGCTGAGCCACGCCCGGGAAAAGTTCGATGTGATCCTGATGGATATCCTTCTGCCGGATACCAACGGCATGGAACTGTGCCAGCGCCTGCGCAGCTGGTACCACTGCCCCATCATTTTTACTTCCTGTCTGGACGATACAGACACAGTGGTACGGGCGCTGGAATTGGGCGGCGATGATTTCCTGACCAAGCCCTACAACCACAAAGTTCTGCTGGCCCGCATCATGGCAAACATCCGCCGTGTCCAGATGGATGCCGCAGAGCCCAGCGTCAGCGGCTACCACTGTGCGGCCTTTACGCTGGATCCCAACAGCCATTGCGTGGAAAAGGATGGCCGGAGCATCCATCTGGCCGACATGGAGTACCGCATCCTGACCCTCTTCATCCGGTATCCCAACACTTTCTTTACCGCAAACGAGCTTTACCGGAAGATCTGGGGGAAGGAGAGCCTGGGGGATGTCCGCACTGTGCAGGTGCACATCCATAACCTCCGCAGTAAGATCGAGCCCGACCCTGCAAAGCCCATCTACCTCAAAAATGTCTGGGGCAAAGGCTATATTTTCCGCCCGGAAGGGGAGACGGAAGCCTGAAATGGTTTTGCTGTCTTAAATATCGTTAATCCTCAAAGCACCCACTTCTTAAGGAAACTTAAGCCGTGGGTGTTTTTTCTGCTCTGATTTGACCGTTATTTATCAAACAAAGTGGAAAACAGGAATTTCCCAGTGAAGAAACGGCAAAGATGTTTAAGAATTCTTAAAAGACAACAGGCAGACTTTGTGTTAATTTATTATCGAACGAAGTCTGCACCGCATTGTGGCGGTACGTTTCGGATAAGAAGGAAAATCAAAGAATAAGAACAGAAAAAGAGAAGAAAGGATCATCCAAGCATGAACAAGATCTCGCGTAAAGGCTTTCTGAAGATCGCCGCTGCCGCTGCCATGTCCGGTGTCACCGCCGGTGCACTGGCTGCCTGCAACGCTGCAAACTCCTCCACCGCCGCTTCCTCCGGTGCAGCAGGCAGCTACACCCCCGGTACCTATACCGGCACTGCCGAGGGCATTTCCTCTACCGTCAAGGTCACCATGACCTTCTCTGACAGTGCTGTGACCGACGTTGTGGTCGACACCTCCGGCGAGACCGCTTCCTACGGCGCTGCTGCTGCCGAGGAGCTGAAGAACCAGCTGCTGAATGCCGGCTCTGACGAGATCGACGGCGTGTCCGGCTCTACCATCACCTCCGATGCCGTGAAGAAGGCCGCCAAGAGCTGCTTTGCACAGGCAAAGGGAGAGGCAACTGTAACTTCCGTTCAGCTGCCCACCGGTGACGAGACCGATTGGCTGGGCAAGGAGCCTGACATTGACGAGGCTGCCATCACCGAGACCGTGGACACCGACATCCTCATCGTGGGTGCCGGCAACGGCGGTATGTTCGCTGCTGCTTATGCCGCTGCCAAGGGCCTGAACTTCCGTGTCATCGAGCAGAACGGCAATGTGCAGGATACCCGTCACTGGGTGGGTGCTGTGGATGGCTTTGGCGCTCAGGAACAGGGCATCAAGATGGATCGTGCCAAGCTGCTGAGCGAGGTCTCCCGTTACGCCTCCGGCAAGTGCGACCAGCGCGTGGTCAAGACCTGGATCAACGAGTCTGCCGAGATGATCGAATTTGTCCGCACCATCATGGAGGACAAGTACGGCGTGAAGATGATCTACACCTACGGCGACGAGGCCAAATGGCCTGCAGAAAACGCCGAGCACAACACCGATTATATGTACCCCGAGATCGAGTATACCTATGATCGCTCCAGTGGTGCCGCCCGGAACGAGCTGCTGCTTCAGTACATTCAGGAGCTGGGCTACGATGTGGACTTCAAGACCAGTCTGGCCAAGCTGGAAAAGAACAGCGATGGCCGCATTACCGGCATCATCGCCCAGAGCACCGAGGATGACCACTTCATCCGCTACAACGCCAACAAGGGCGTGCTGCTGGCCTGCGGCGGCTTCCCCGGCAACCCCTACATGATGGAGCAGCTGGACCCGCTGGGCACTTCCGTCACCACCGCATGCTCCTACTCTCCCTCCGATAAGGGCTACGGCATTCGGGCTGCAATGTGGGCCGGTGCCAATCTGGACAAGGAGGCCGCTCCCATGCTGTTTGACCGCGGCATCGTGGCCCCCGGCGTGGATGGCGGTTATGTGGACAGCGACACTGCCTTTGGCGGCAAGGCTTTCCCTGGTACCATCCGTCAGTACAACCCCGGCACCCAGCCCTTCCTGAAGGTGAACCGCAACGGCGAGCGCTTTGCCAACGAGAGCAGCCCCTACAATGACATCGTCTACGCCGCTGCTCACCAGCCGGGCCGTGTCTACGCTCAGATCTGCGATGCCAACATTCTGGAGGACGCAAAGCGTTTCCACACCATCGGCTGCTCTGCCCAGACCCGTAACGGCGGTGAGAAGTACATTCAGGGCAAGATGGACGAGGCGATCGAGGCCGGTGCATTGTTCAAGTGCGATACGCTGGACGAGCTGGCTGACAAGATGGGCTTTACTGGCGCTGCCAAGGACACCTTCCTTGCCACCGTGGAGCGCTACAACGAGCTCTACGACAAGCAGAACGACGAGGACTTCGGCAAGCCTGCTTACCGCCTCAGCGCCATCCGCACCGCGCCCTTCTACGGCTGCTGGCTGGGTGCCTCTCTGCTGACCACTGAGCAGGGCATTGCCATCAACGAAAAGGGTCAGGCTCTGGACAACGATAACAAGCCCATGCCCGGCCTGTATATCACCGGCGATATGTCCGGCAGCTTCTTTGCCAACAACTATCCCTGCCTGATGGCCGGTGTGGCTATGGGCCGCACCCTGACCTTCGCCATGAAGGCCGTCAAGCAGATGGCCGGTCTGGAATGATGTCACTCCCCGGAAAATGAACTGAAAACCGCATAAAAATGCAGCGCCGCTGAAGCCCTGAAAAGCTTCGGCGGCGCTGTTTTACGTTTCCCTCTATACACAAAAAATGTCAGGCAGTCCTCAGCACACGGCGCGGCGGGGCGCGGCCAGAGGCTCGATCACCGGCGGGTGCATCCCTTCCCGGTAGTCCAGATCCCCCTGATCCATGCCGCGGAGCAGTACCTCGGCGGTGGCAATGTTGGTGGCAATGGGTACGCTGTGCATATCGCACAGGCGGAGCAGATTCTGCTCGTTGGAGCTGCCGCTGTCGGCCCGGAGCGGGTCGCGGAAGAACAGCACCAGATCCACTTCATCGCAGGCAACACGGGCGGTGATCTGCTGAATGCCGCCCAGCTTTCCGGAGAGGTAACAGTGAACTGGCAAGCCGGTGGCCTGGTTCAACATCCGGCCGGTGGTACCGGTGGCAATGACAGTGTTCCGGGACAGGATACCACTGTAGGCGGTGCAGAACTGAAGTGCAAGTTCTTTGCGGGAATCATGTGCAAGAATGGCAATTGTCATAATTCGCCCTCTCCTTTGTACTAGTGTCGTCATGCGGACAGCTGTTTGAAATGGATTGCAGTTGTGAGAAGAACAGTTCCGGGCACATTTCAAAACGCCCCGCTGAACTCATTCCCACACTTTCCAATATAGTTTTACCGCGTCGAAATATGGGTTGTCAAGGGGAAAATGTGAATTTTTGCCCTAATTTCGGCTAAAAGTATGACTTTGTTTTTGTACAGAATGGAGAAATGAAAAATACATCATGGCACAAACGGAAAAATAATTTTCGAAATTTTGGGGCGAAAGTGTTTCTATAACAAAAACAGTCCATCCCTGCAAAACAAAAATACAGGCCGCTGTCCTTCCACGGCGGCCTGTAAGAAAAAAACGGAAAAATGTTTTCGCAATTGAACGGTTCAGCGGATCTGGCCGCTGCCGTGAATGATGTACTTGTAGCTGCACAGCTCTTCCAGCCCCATGGGGCCACGGGCGTGGAGCTTCTGGGTGGAAATGCCCATCTCGCACCCCAGCCCGAACTCCCCGCCATCGGTAAAGCGGGTGGAGCAGTTGACGTAGACCGCCGCACTGTCCACCGCCGCCGTAAAGAGGGCGGCATGGGCCTCGTCCCGGGTCAGGATGGCTTCGCTGTGGCCGGTGGAGTGCGCGGCGATGTGGCCGACGGCCTCCTCCACGCTGTCCACGACCTTGACAGCCAGGATGTAGTCCAGGAACTCGGTGTCAAAATCGGCAGGGCCTGCAGGGGTGCCGGGGATGATGGCGGCGGCACGCGGGTCCAACCGCAGCTCCACCGGATGCAGTCCCTTTGCAGTGCGGTCAGGGCCCAGCCGCCGGGACAGCTTGGGCAGGAACTCTGCCGCAATGTCACGGTGCACCAGGCACACCTCCTCCGCGTTGCAGACGCTGGGGCGGCTGGCCTTGGCGTTTTCGATGATGTCCAGCGCCTTATCCTGCTCGGCAGAAGCATCCACGAAGATGTGGCAGATGCCGGTACCGGTCTGGATGCAGGGGACTTTTGCGTTTTCCACACAGGCGCGGATGAGCCCGGCCCCGCCGCGCGGGATGAGCAGATCCACATAGCCCACCGCCGTCATCAGGGCGTTGGCCGAGGCGTGGGTGGTGTCCTCAATCAGGCAGACCGCTGTTTCGGGCAGGTCGTTTGCCCGCAGACCCTCCCGCAGAGCCGTTACAATGGCGTTGGCACTGCGCCATGCCTCCCTGCCGCACCGCAGGATGCAGGCATTGCCGCTCTTGATGGCAAGGGCGGCGGCATCGCTGGTTACGTTGGGGCGGCTCTCGTAGATGATGGCGATCACGCCCATGGGCACGGCGGTCTTTTCGATGACCAGCCCGTTGGGGCGCTCCACCCGGCGCAGAACTTTGCCCACCGGGTCGGGCAGGTCAGCCACTTCCCGGATGCCCTTTGCCATGGCGCTGATGCGCTCCGGTGTCAGGGCCAGCCGGTCCAGCATGACCTCCGAGATGTGCTCCCTGGCTGCTTCCAGATCGGCGGCATTGGCTTCCAGAATGGCCTGCTGGCGGGCAGGGGAGCAGAGTGCCTCTGCCATGCCCAGCAGGGCGGCGCGGCGCACCTCGCCCGAGGAAAGGCCCAGCGTGCTTCTTGCTGCGCGGGCGGCTTCCAGGATCTCCTGTGTCGTCATGGATCAGCCCTCCTTTCTGCCCGCAAAGCGGGTGCCTGCGGGTCTGCCGTCTGCAATGTCGTAGAGCAGCTCCGGGTGGGAACCGTTGGCAATCACCATGTCCGCGCCCTCTGCCGTTACCATCTGGGCGGCACGGAGCTTGGTGGACATGCCGCCGGTGCCCAATGCGGAGCCTGCCCCGTCTGCCAGCGCCAGCACCTCCGGAGTGATGCGCTCTACCAGCGGGATGAGCTTTGCGTCCGGGTGGGTGTGGGGATTGGCGGTGTACAGGCCGTCGATGTCGCTCAGCAGCACCAGCAGATCCGCATGGATGCAGCAGGTGACGATGGCGGCCAGCGTGTCATTGTCGCCGATGGAGGTGATCTCGTCGGTGGCAACGGTGTCGTTCTCGTTGATGATGGGCAGCGCACCCAGCTCCAGCAGCCGGGTCAGGGTGTTCTGGAAATTCAGCCGCCGTCCCTCGTGCTCCACATCCACGCCGGTGAGCAGGATCTGCGCCACGTTGTGGTTGTAGGCGGTGAACAGGCGGTCGTAGGTGTACATCAGCTCGCATTGGCCCACAGCGGCGCAGGCCTGCTTGGTGGCCATATCACCGGGGCGGGAGGGCAGGGACAGCTTGCCCACCCCCATGCCGATGGCACCGGACGAGACGAGGATGACCTCGTGCCCTGCGTTCTTCAGGTCGCTCAGCACCTTGACCAGATCCTCCGTGTGGCGGATGTTCAGCCGCCCGGTGGAGTGTGCCAGCGTGGAGGTGCCCACTTTGACGACGATGCGCATAAACTTAACCCTTTCCCATTTCCTTTGTCTTGTCGTAGGCGGCGATCACCGCATCGGTCACCGCGCCGCGGAAGCCGTGCTCTTCCAGCACGCGCACGCCCTGAATGGTGCTGCCGCCGGGGCTGCACACCGCATCCTTGAGCTCACCGGGGTGTTTTCCGCTTTCCAGCACCAGCTTGGCGCTGCCCAATACCATCTGGGCAGCATATTCCTGCGCCTTGGCCCGGGGCAGGCCGCAGGCCACGCCGCCGTCGGCCAGCGCTTCAATGAACTGATACACCCAGGCCGGGCCGCAGCCGGAAACGCTGCTTGCCGCATCGATCAGGGCCTCGGGCACAGCGTCCAGCCGCCCGGCGGGTGCCATCAGCTTCAGAAACTCCTGCTCCTCCTCCGCTGTCACATTGGCGGAGCAATACTGGATCATGCCTGCCCCCACCGAAGCCGGGGTGTTGGGCATGATGCGGATCACGGGGTAATCTTCCCCCGCCATCTCCTGGATGCGCGCGATGGAAAGCCCTGCCGCCATGCTGCAAAGGATGAAGCGGCTCGGCCGCTCGTTCAGGGTGAACTTAAGCGGAGCCAGCAGGGCCTCCATCATCTGGGGCTTGACCGCCAGAAAGATCAGGTCGGAGCGGCCCGCCACTTCGGCGTTCGTGGTGGTGTTGCAGCCCAGCTCTGCGGCCAACGCCTCTGCCTTGGCGGCAGTGCGGTTGGCAAGATAAACGTTCTGTGGGTCGGCAGCCTTGCAGACGGCCCGCGCAATGGCACCGCCCATGTTCCCACAGCCTAAAAATCCGATGGTCTTGATCATACTTGCTTTCCCTTCCTTTCTCACTCAGAAAGAAATAAATGGAACGCACATTCGTTCCACTCCATCCATTGTAAGCATCCGGAGCCAGAAAATCAAGAGGAACCTCCCGGAAACCCGGCAAAAAGGCGGAGGGACGGCTGCAAAATGGAGAGGAATGTGAAAAAAATATCAAAATGAGAGATTTTGAACTTGCAAAACGGGGGGCATTTGCGTTATAGTATAAAGGAAGTATTCTTACTTCTCTGGCCCCATAGGGCGGCTACCACGGTCAGCGGCACAGTGTGTGCCGCTGGGAAAGGATGGATCTCGTGTCGCAAACTACAAAAAGGGCGTTGGAGGCATCGCTGAAAAAGCTGCTGCTTCAAAAGCCGCTGAATAAGATCACCATCAATGATATCACCGAGGACTGCGGCGTGAACCGTATGACCTTCTACTACCACTTCAAGGACATCTACGACCTCGTGGACTGGATCATGGTCGAGGATGCCGCCAAGGCGCTGGAGGGCAGACAGAGCTTTGAGAACTGGACAGATGCCTTTCTGGACATCCTGCATCAGGTGCAGGACAACAAGGTTCTGGTGATGAATGTTTACCGCTCCGTGAGCCGTGAGCAGTTGGAACAGTACTTATATAAACTGCTGGACTCCATGCTGCGGGACTTTGTGGACCGCAGTGCGCAGGGCTTTACCGTGCAGGATTCCGACAAGCAGTTCATCATCGACTTTTACAAATACGCGCTGGTGGGCATGGCACTGGAATGGATCCGCAGGGATATGAAGGAGGACCCCGTCCGGATGACCGAGCGGCTGAATGTTCTGCTCCACGGCGAGCTTGAGCGGGCGCTCCGCCGCTTCCGCACCGACCGCAGCCCCGCAGATCTTGACGACTGACAATATTTTATCAATCCGGGCACCGTGATGGGTTTTCCATCACGGTGCTTTTTCTGTTTATGGCCTTCCGTTTGACAAAATGTTACAGTATGGTCAGCGCAAAATGAAAGGTGAAAACCTGGAAACCACAGCAAACGGAGGGAATAAAATGTATTATTCCAGCGGGAACTATGAGGCCTTTGCGCGCCCGAAAAAGCCTGCGGGAGTGGATCGGAAATCGGCCTATCTCGTGGGCACCGGTCTGGCGGCGCTGACAGCTGCCTGCTACCTGGTCCGCGACGGTCAGATGAAAGGGGAACACATCCATCTCTTTGAAAAGGGACCCATCCCCGGCGGTGCCTGTGATGGCTGCCAGTACCCCGGCATCGGTTATGTGATGCGGGGCGGCCGGGAGATGGATGACCATTTTGAAGTCATGTGGGATCTGTTCCGTTCCATCCCGTCGCTTGAGACCGAGGGCGCAAGCGTGCTGGATGAGTACTACTGGCTGAACAAGGCAGACCCCAACTACTCGCTCTGCCGCGCCACGGAAAACCGGGGGCAGAACGCCCACACCGATGGGAAGTTCGGTCTTTCGGATCAGGGCTGCATGGAACTCATCAAGCTCTTTTTTACCCCGGATGAGCAGCTCTATGATAAGCGCATCACCGATGTCTTTGACGCGGAGGTGTTCTCTTCCAACTTCTGGCTTTACTGGCGCACCATGTTCGCCTTTGAGAACTGGCACAGCGCACTGGAAATGAAGCTCTATCTGAAGCGCTACATCCACCATGTGGGTGGTCTGCCTGATCTGCGGGCACTGCGCTTTACCCGGTACAACCAGTACGAGAGCATGATCCTGCCCATGATCCGCTATCTGGAAGGACACGGTGTGCGCTTCCACTACAACACCAAGGTCACCAATATTGAGTTTGAGCTGACCGAGGGCAAAAAGCAGGCCAGGACCATCTGCCTGCTGGTGGACGATGAAGCGGAACGGGTGGACCTGACCGAGAATGATCTGGTGTTCATCACCAACGGCGGCTGCGTGGAAAGCACCTCCATCGGCTCCCAGGATCAGCCTGCAGTGTTCAACCCCACCCTCCGGCCCGGCAACGGCTGGGATCTGTGGAAGAAGATCGCCGCGCAGGATGAGGCCTTTGGCCGCCCGGAGAAGTTCTGCTCCGATCCGGAGCAGACCAACTGGATGAGTGCCACGGTCACCACGCTGGACGAACGCATCGTGCCCTACATCCAGAACATCTGCCAGCGTGACCCTTTCAGCGGCAGGACTGTCACGGGCGGCATCGTCACGGCGCGGGATTCCGGCTGGCTGCTCAGCTGGACATTCAACCGTCAGCCCCAGTTCCGGGATCAGCCCAAGGGCCAGCTCGTGGGCTGGATCTACGGCCTGTTCAGCAACACGCCCGGTGACTACATCAAGAAGCCCATGCGGGATTGCACCGGCAAAGAGATCTGCATGGAGTGGCTGTATCATCTGGGGGTCCCCGAAAACCAGATCGAGGACCTGGCGGAGCACAGTGCCAATACTGTGCCTGTGATGATGCCCTATATCACAGCTTTCTTCATGCCCCGCACCGCAGGCGACCGCCCGGCGGTGGTGCCGGAGGGCGCAGTGAACTTTGCCTTCATCGGCCAATTTGCCGAGACGAAGCGGGATACCATCTTCACCACCGAGTATTCCATGCGCACCGGCATGGAAGCTGTGTACACCTTGCTGGATATCGACCGGGGCGTGCCGGAGGTCTGGGGCAGCACCTACGATGTCCGCGACCTGCTGAACGCCGCTGTTCAGCTGCGGGATGGCAAACCCCTGAGTGATCTGAAAATGAACTGGATCAAAAAATTTGCACTGGGCAAAGCGGTAGAAAAGGTACAGGACACCGACCTGGGCCGTCTGCTGCTGGAGTATAAGATCATCTGAGCGCCGGGAATTCAGCCCGGCAGGCAGGGAAGAGAGCCCTGTAAAATTCTATTGAATCTGGAGGAAATAAAAATGAATACCGCATTTGATTCTCTGACGCACAAAATGCAGCGTGCTGCACTGGGCAAGACTGTGGATCTCGTGCTTTCTCATGCCGAGAAGGACCCCGCCAAGACGGTTGGACAGATCGTAGATCTTTCAAAGCAGTTCTACGGCGATTCCTTCAGCGAGGAGACCTATGCACATGCCAAGCAGACCCTGACCGACCCCAACAGCAAGTGGTCGAAGCTCATCAACTGTATGCTGAACCAGCTGGACCCCAACGTGGCCCGCACCACGGCCCTGAACCTGGGCTATGAGGCCTTCTTCCGCGGTACCAAGACCATCCGCGAGAATCGTGTCAAATATCAGTGCAACATTCCCTGGCTGATCCTGTTTGACCCCACCTCCGCCTGCAATATGCACTGCGTGGGCTGCTGGGCCGGTGAGTACGGTCACAAGAACAACCTGAGCTTTGACGATATGGATAAGATCGTCACCGAGGGCAAGGAGCTGGGCGTTTATCTGTACATGCTCACCGGCGGTGAGCCGCTGGTGCGCAAGGTTGATATCCTCAAGCTGGCCGAGAAGCACAACGATGTGCAGTTTGCCATCTATACCAACTCCACCCTGATCGATGAACCGTTCTGCAAAGAGGTCGTCCGTCTAGGCAACATCGCCTTCATGCTGTCCATCGAGGGCACCCCGGAGACCAACGATGCCCGCCGCGGCGAGGGCCACTATGCTGCCGTTATGCGCGCGATGGATCTGCTCAAGGAGCACGGCATCCTGTTCGGCACCTCCATCTGCTACACCCGCGACAACATCGAAGCCGTTACCAGCGATGAGTTCATGCGTTTCCTCTGCGATAAGGGTGCACACTTTGGCTTCTACTTCCACTACATGCCCGTGGGTAACGAGGCAGCGCCTGAGCTGATGCCCTCTCCCGAGCAGCGCAAGTACATGATCCAGCGCATCCGCTATCTGCGCAGTGAAGCCTGCGATATCCCGTTCTACCCCATGGACTTCCAGAACGACGGCGAGTTTGTGGGCGGCTGCATTGCCGGCGGCCGCAACTACTTCCACATCAACTCGGCCGGTGACGCGGAGCCCTGCGTGTTCATCCACTATTCCAACGCCAACATCCACGACAGCAGCATCCTGGAGATCCTGCAGAGTCCGCTGTTCATGGCCTACCACAACGGCCAGCCCTTCAATAAGAACCATCTGCGCCCCTGCCCCATGCTGGAAAACCCCGAGCTGCTGCGCAAGATGGTTCACGAGACCGGCGCCCACAGCACCGACCTCCAGAGCCCGGAAAGCGTGGATCATCTGTGCGACAAGTGCAAGAGCTACGCCGCCAACTGGCAGCCGACCGCCGACGAGATCTGGTCCCATACCAAGATCCGCGAGAGCCGTTACGAGAACTATAAGGATTGGAAGCCCAATCAGCAGTAATTGCAGGTACTCCCCCTGAAATCCCCCTTTTGGTATATCTGCCCTGAAAGCCGAAGCTCCCCCTTCCCCAAGCGCCGAGACAGCGCCGGGAAGGGGGAGCTTTGCGTTTCTCGGCTGCTCTGAGAAAATCGTGTGGTAGGAATACAAAAACCGGCCCCGCCTCCCATGCAGGAGACAGAGCCGGTTTTGCGATTCTATTGTGTTTGGGATCACTCGTCGTCGGGGTCACCGAAGGCATCGTGATAGAGGTTTACCATGCCGGATTCGTCGTTGCGATTCAGGCCGTGGAACACCAGCTTTTTGATGACATCATAGATGACCGCGAAGAGCGGCACACCGATGATCATGCCCACAAAGCCCCACAGGCCGCCAAACAGCAGGATGGCGAACAGCACCCAGAAGCTGGAAAGGCCGGTGGTGTTGCCCAGGATCTTGGGTCCGATGATGTTGCCGTCCACCTGCTGCAGCACCAGAACGAACAGCACGAACCAGAGCGCCTTGATGGGGTTCTGGATCAGAATGAGCAGGGTGGCGGGGATGGCACCGATGAAGGGGCCGAAGAAGGGGATAACATTGGTCACGCCGATGATGACCGACACCAGCAGGGCGCTGGGGAACTTGAAGATCAGGCAGGCGATATAGCACAGCACGCCGATGATGGCAGAATCCAGGATCTTGCCGTTGATGAAGCCGCCGAACATCCGGTCAGCGTAACGGACTTCCTCCATGATGAGGTCGGCCCAGCGGGGCTTGACCAAACTATAAAGGATGAGCTTGCCCTGCTGCCCGAACTTCTTCCGGCTGGCCAGCAGATACACCGAAACGATGAGGCCGATGACGAAATTCTTGATCCAGGTCACCACGTTCACCACGCCCACAGCGGCACCGCTGAGGATGTTCTGCATGGAGGGGAGCAGGGTGTTTTTGATCCAGGCATCCAGGTTGGCATCCAGGCTGTCGTAAGAGTTCTCGATGAAGTCCAGCAGCTTTTTGTTGTTGGCAATGAACTCCTGCTTGGAGATCCACTCCACAAAGTCGCCGATGTTGTCCCGCGCCGTGAAGTACAGGGCGGTCACGCTGTTGATGAGCTGCGGCACGATCATCATGATCAGAGCGTAGATCAGCAGCAGGCCGAACAGGATGGTCAGAGCAACGGCCAGCATGTTGGCAAAGCGGTGCATCCTTTCCGGGAACAGCTTGTGGAGAAATGCTTCAATCCAGTTGCACACCGGCTTGAGCAGATAGGCAATGACACTGCCGTAGATAAAGGGCATCAGGATGCCGGTCAGGGTTGAAACGGCATTGCCGAAGCCCTGAAAGCGGTAGATCAGGAAAAAGAAGAGGATGCTCAGGCTGATCGCGCCAAAGCCTGCGAACATTCCGTAGAGATAGGGTTTGATATGCGGTTTTTTGTCCATCATGTCATGGAAACTCCATTCCTGCCGCAGACAGCAGGATTCCCTGCGGCAATGTCAGCGCTTGTTGCTCCTGCGCCAGATGTGCAGCTTTTCGGCTTCGGCGATCAGCTCGTCCCGGAAATCGGGGTGTGCCACACTGATCAGTGCTTCTGCCTTTTCCCAGCTGGTCAGACCCTTCAGGTTCACACAGCCGTACTCGGTGCACAGGTAGTGCACGTTTGCGCGGGTGTCGGTGACGATGCTGCCGTTTTCCAGGGTAGGACGGATGCGGCTCTCCAGCTTGCCGGTCTTTTTATTCATAAAGGTAGAGGACAGGCAGATGAAGCTCTTGCCGCCATTGGAAAGGTATGCGCCCAGAACAAAGTCCAGCTGACCGCCTGCACCGGAAATGTGCTTGATGCCTGCACTCTCCGCGTTCACCTGACCGAACAGGTCAATATCCACCGCATTGTTGATGGAGATGAAGTTGTCGATGGCGGAGATGCTGCGGATGTCGTTGGTGTACTCCACGGGAGCGGCCATGCACTCCGGGTTGTCGTTCAGGTAATCGTACATCTTCTGGGTGCCTGCACCAAAGGCGTAGACCTGACGGCCCCTGTCCAGATTCTTGTGGCGGCCGGTAATCTTGCCTGCCTTTGCAATATCCACAAAGGCATCCACATACATCTCGGTGTGCACGCCCAGATCCTTCAGGTCGCTCTGCGCGATCAGGTTGCCGATGGCGTTGGGCATACCGCCGATGCCCAGCTGCAGGCAGGCACCGTCGGGGATCTGCGGGACGATGAGGTTTGCTACCTTCAGATCGACCTCGGTGGCGGCACCGGCAGCGGCCATCTGGCCGATGGGCGGGTTGCTGCCCTCCACAACACCGGCAACCTGGGAGATGTGCACCCAGTTCTCGGTGCCGCCCAGGCATTTGGGCATGTTCCGGTTGACCTCAACGATGATCTTCTTGGCCTTATCGCAGACGGCACCCAGGTGGGAAGCACAGGGGCCAAAGTTGAAATAGCCATGCTCGTCCATGGGGGTCACCTGGAACACCGCCACATCCACGGGGTCAGAGCTGTCGCGATAATAGCGGGGCAGTTCAGAGTAGCGGATGGGGGAGTAGAAAGAGAAGCCCTGGGCGATGGCCTTGCGCTCAATGCCGCCCATGTGCCAGCTGTTCCAGGTCATGTGGGCAGCAGGATCCTCGATCTGGAAGATGGCGGGCACCCACATCAGGATGCCGCCGCGGAAGTTGACATCCTCCAGCTCGGGCAGACGCTTTGCAATGGCAGCGTCCACTGCAACGGGGGTGTTCACGGCCCAGCCGTAATCCACCCAGTCGCCGCTTTTGACCAACGCGGCAGCCTGGTCAGCTGTCATTTTCTTCTGCGCATACAATTCCGTAAAATCCATTATAAACCATCCTCTCTTACAATAACATAAAGGAATTGTAAATTCCAACTTAGTTATATCATTAACAAACGGGAGAATCAATACTTTCCTAGCAAAAAACAGGGCTGGATGCAATATAACTAAAAATCTTAGCTTTTTGTAGAGATTCTTTGGTGCACAAAAAATAAATTTTACACAAAAAATACTTGATAAAATTTTGACGATGTGCTTTACTTATAGCGTAGCAGGATGCAGCGTGGCACTGCGGGTAAGATTGTTTAAAAATTAACGATACACCGTAGCAGAAGAAAAGAACATCTTGCACAGCAAACTGGAAAGTGCTATCATGTCAGAACCAATGCGCTTTTCAAAGGCGCGCAAGGAGGACAAAACCGATGGCAACTGCAGTTTACCCCGGGTCGTTCGATCCGGTCACACGAGGTCATCTCGATATTATCAAGCGCGCGGCAAAGATCAACGATCATCTGATCGTGGCCGTGCTCATCAACAGTGCAAAGCACCCATTGTTCACCGTGGAGGAGCGGGTGGCCCTGCTGCAGGAATGCTGCAAGGGGATCCCCAATGTCACGGTGGAGAGCTTCGACGGCCTGACCGTGGAGTTCGCCAAGAAGCGCCACGCTTCGGTCATGGTGCGGGGCCTGCGGGCGGTAACGGATTTTGAAAACGAGATCCAGCTGGCGCAGACCAATCACGCGCTGATGCCCGGCATTGAGACCATGTTCCTTGCAACCAGCATCAAGTGGAGCTATCTTTCCTCTACCATTGTAAAGGAAGCCGCTCGCTACGGCAGCAGCATCTCCAAGTTCGTTACTCCGAATGTGGAAGCTGCCGTGGAGCAGAAGATGGCCGAGCTGCGCAGCAGGGGAGAGAACGTCTGACCCCCATTCCTTATGCAAGAAACGCTTCGGCGTTTTGATAAAACAGTCTTTCTTAAATCACAACATACACAATCAGGAGGCTATTCACATGAAAAAGATCGTTATCGCATCTGCATGCCGTACCGCCATTGGTAAGTTCGGTGGCACCCTTGCCAACGTCCCCGCTGCTGAGCTGGGCTCCATCGTCATCAAGGAGGCTCTGAACCGCGCAAACGTCAAGCCTGAGCAGGTCGATCATGTTTACATGGGCTGTGTGATCCAGGCTGGTCTGGGCCAGAACGTTGCCCGTCAGGCTTCCCTGAAGGCTGGCCTGCCCATCGAGACCCCCGCTGTCACCGTCAACGTGGTCTGCGGTTCCGGTCTGAACTGCGTGAACATGGCTGCTCAGATGATCGAGGCAGGCGATGCTGATATCGTGGTCGCAGGCGGCATGGAGAACATGGACATGGCTCCCTTTGCAATGATGAAGGGCCGTTACGGCTACCGCATGGGCGCTCCCATGGGCAAGAGCGAGCTGGTCGATACCATGGTCAACGATGCTCTGTGGGATGCCACCGGCTTCAACAAGCACATGGGCATGACCGCTGAGAATGTCTGCACCAACGAGACCTTCCAGAAGAAGTACGGCTACAGCCCCATCAACCGCGAGATGCTGGATGAGTTCTCTTACAACAGCCAGGTCAAGGCTGACAAGGCCATCAAGGACGGCGCTTTCAAGGATGAGATCGTTCCTGTTGTCATCAAGGGTAAGAAGGGCGACACCGTGTTCGATACCGATGAAGGCCCCCGTCTGACCCCGGTCGAGAAGCTGGCAACCCTGAAGCCCGCTTTCACCAAGGACGGCATCGTGACCGCAGGCAACTCTTCCGCCATCAACGATGGCGCTGCTGCTCTGGTCATTATGAGCGAGGAAAAGGCCAAGGAGCTGGGCGTTGAGCCTCTGGCAACCTGGGTCGCTGGCGCTCTGGCCGGTGTTGAGCCCGAGGTCATGGGTCTGGGCCCCATCGCAGCAACCAAGAAGGTCATGGCAAAGACTGGCCTGACTGTTGCTGATATGGACCTGATCGAGGCCAACGAGGCATTTGCTGCACAGTCTGTGGCTGTCAGCCAGGCTTTGAACTTCGATATGAGCAAGGTGAACGTCAACGGCGGTGCAATCGCTCTGGGTCACCCGGTCGGCGCTTCCGGCGCTCGTATCCTGGTCACCCTGCTGTACGCTATGAAGCACCGTGGTGCTCACAAGGGTCTGGCTACCCTGTGCATCGGCGGCGGCATGGGCTGCGCTACCATCGTTGAGATGTAAGCTCCCCCTTTGGAATTGAATTGAATGACAGCCCGCGCCCCGGCTCAGACCGGAGACTCTGCCGGGGCGCGGGAGCTGTTTTGAAACACTGAGAATCTGAATTGGAGGTTTTCACAATGGCTTTTGTAAAAACCGAGGTGCAGGGCGCTGTCGAGATCATCACCATCGACCGTCCCAAGGCACTGAATGCCCTGAACCCTGAGGTTCTGGCAGACCTGAAGGCAGCTTTTGAGGCTGTCGATCAGGAGACCATCCGCTGCATCGTCCTGACCGGCGAAGGCGACAAGAGCTTCGTTGCAGGCGCTGATATCGGCTCCATGAGCACCATGACCAAGGCAGAGGGCGAGGCCTTCGGCAAGCTGGGCAATGACGTGTTCCTGATGATCGAGAGCTTCCCCATCCCCGTCATTGCAGCCGTCAACGGCTTTGCACTGGGCGGCGGCAATGAGCTGGCCATGAGCTGCGACATCCGCATCTGCTCTGACAACGCCGTGTTTGGTCAGCCCGAAGTTGGTCTGGGCATCACCCCGGGCTTCGGCGGCACCCAGCGTCTGGCACGTTTGGTCGGCATGGGCATGGCAAAGCAGCTGGTCTACTCTGCCCTGAACATCAAGGCGGACGAGGCCTACCGCATTGGTCTGGTCAACGCCGTGTATCCGCAGGCTGAACTGATGGAGAACGTGCTGAAGCTGGCTGGCAAGATCGCCAAGAACGCTCCCATTGCAGTGCGCAACTGCAAGAAGGCCATCAACGGTGGCATCAGCCTGCCCATTGAGAAGGCTGTGGAAGTTGAGGAGAAGCTGTTCGGTGCTTGCTTCGAGACCCACGATCAGCAGGAAGGCATGGCCTGCTTCCTGAGCCGTGAGAAACCGAAGCCCAAGGCAGTGTTCACCAACAACTAATCCGTTACATAATTTTTGATATTAAAGGAGAGATTTCCTATGAAGATCGGTGTTATCGGCGCTGGCACTATGGGCCAGGGCATCGCAAAGGCATTTGCACAGGTTGAGGGCAACACCGTTGCTCTGTGCGACATCAAGCAGGAGTGGGCTGAGAACGGCCTGGCAAAGATCAAGAAGGGCTACGAGAAGCTGGTTGCTAAGGGCAAGATCCCCCAGGAAAAGGCTGACGCGATCGTTGCAGCCATCACTCCGGGCCTGAAGGAAAATCTGTGCGCAGACTGCGACCTGGTCGTTGAGGCTGCTTTTGAGGATATGAAGGTCAAGCAGACCACTTTCGGCGAGCTGGATAAGATCTGCAAGCCCGAGTGCATCTTCGCTTCCAACACCTCCTCTCTGTCCATCACCGAGATCGGCAAGGGCCTGAGCCGTCCTCTGGTCGGTATGCACTTCTTCAACCCCGCTGACCGCATGAAGCTGATCGAGGTCATCGCTGGCTGTAACACCCCCGCCGAGACCGTTGAGAAGATCAAGGAGATCTCCGTGGCCATCGGCAAGAACCCTGTTCAGGTCAACGAGGCTGCAGGCTTTGTGGTCAACCGCATCCTGATCCCCATGATCAATGAGGCTGCCTTCATCAAGATGGAGGGCGTTTCTGATATCGCAGGCATCGACACCGCTATGAAGCTGGGTGCCAACCACCCCATGGGACCCCTGGAGCTGGGCGACTTCATCGGCCTGGATATCTGCCTGGCCATCATGGATGTCCTGTACCATGAGACCGGCGACAGCAAGTATCGCGCCTGCCCGCTGATCCGCAAGATGGTTCGCGGCGGCAACCTGGGCTGCAAGACCGGCAAGGGCTTCTACGTTTACAACGCAGACCGCACCAAGACCCCTGTTGACCAGCTGTAATTTCTGATAAACATTTCTCCCGGCCGTGGGGAAAGCGGTCGGGAGGAATTTGTTTGCAACCGGGAAGGGGAGAACCCCGACCCCGGGAGATAAAAAACACCCGTTAGGAGGATATAGCGATGGATTTTACTCTGTCCAAGCAGCAGCAGATGGTGCAGAAGATGTACCGTGAGTTTGCTGAAAACGAAGTCAAGCCCCTGGCTAAGAAGGTTGATGCAGAAGAGTACTTCCCCAAAGAGACCGTCGAGAAGATGGGCAAGCTGGGCATGATGGGCATTTACTTCCCCACCTCTGTCGGCGGTGCAGGCGGCGATGTGCTGTCCTACGTCATGGCAGTGGAGGAGCTGAGCAAGGTCTGTGGCACCACCGGTGTCATCGTCTCCGCTCACACCAGCCTGTGCGCTGCTCCTATTTATGAGAACGGCACCCCCGAGCAGAAGGCAAAGTATCTGCCCAAGCTCTGCAGCGGTGAGTGGCTGGGCGCTTTCGGCCTGACCGAGCCGGGCGCTGGTACCGATGCACAGGGTCAGCAGACCATTGCCAAGGAAGAGGATGACTGCTGGGTTCTGAATGGCTCCAAGATCTTCATCACCAACGCCGGTTTCGCTGATGTCTTTATCGTCATCGCTGTCACCGACCGCGTTCTGGATAAGAAGGGCCGCCCCACCAAGCTGTGCTCTGCCTTCATCGTTGAGCGCACCGATCCGGGCTTCTCCGTCGGCAAGGCTGAGGATAAGATGGGCATCCGTGGTTCTTCCACCTGCGAGCTGATCTTCGAGGATTGCCGTATCCCGAAGGATCGTATGCTGGGCGTGCGCGGCAAGGGCTTCCAGCTGGCCATGGCTACCCTGGACGGCGGCCGTATCGGCATCGCTTCTCAGGCTCTGGGCATTGCCGAGGGCGCTCTGGAGGAGACCGTTGCCTACGTCAAGGAGCGCAAGCAGTTTGGCCGCAGCATCTCCGCATTCCAGAACACCCAGTTTGAGCTGGCTGAGATGAAGGCCCGCGTTGAGGCTGCCAAGTATCTGGTCTACGCTGCCGCTCTGAAGAAGCAGCAGGCCATGGACGGCGCAAAGGTCCGTTACAGCGTGGAGGCTGCTCAGGCTAAGCTGATCGCAGCCCGCACCGCAAGCGATGTGACCCGCCGCTGCCTGCAGCTGTTCGGCGGTTACGGCTACACCCGTGACTACCCCATCGAGCGCATGATGCGTGATGCCAAGATCACTGAGATCTACGAGGGCACCAGCGAAGTGCAGATGATGGTCATTTCCGGCGCTCTGCTGAAGTAAGGGAGGTAAGATTTACAATGAAAGCAATTGTTTGTGTAAAGCAGGTTCCTGATACCTCCGGCAAAGTCGCCGTCAAGGCAGACGGTACTCTGGATCGTGCCTCTATGGCCACCATCACCAACCCCGATGACCTGAACGCTCTGGAGGCTGCTCTGAAGCTCAAGGACGCTACCGGCTGCGAAGTCGTTGTCATCACCATGGGTCCTCCTCCGGCCGAGGGAATGCTGCGTGAGCTGCTGGCCCGCGGCGCGGACAAGGCTGTTCTGGTCTCCGGCCGTGAGTTCGGCGGTTCCGATACCTTTGCAACCAGCCAGATCCTGGCTGCTGCTGTCAATAAGATCGGCGTTGGCCCTGAGGACGTTGTGTTCTGCGGCCGTCAGGCAATTGATGGCGACACCGCACAGGTCGGCCCCCAGATCGCTGAAAAGCTGCATCTGCCTCAGGTCACCTATGTGGCTGACATCCAGAAGGATGGCAACACCCTGACCGTGAAGCGTATGCTGGAAGACGGCTACATGATGGTCAAGGTGCAGACTCCCTGCCTGCTGACCTGCATCAAGGAGCTGAACCAGCCCCGTTACATGAGCGTCAATGGCATCTTCACCTGCTACGACAAGCCCATGGAAGTGTTCGATTACAACGCTCTGAAGGATGATCCGCTGATCGAGGTCGACACCATCGGTCTGAAGGGTTCTCCGACGAACGTCTTTAAGTCCTTCACTCCTCCGCAGAAGGGCGCAGGCACCATGCTGACTGGCGACGACACCGCCGCACAGCTGGCAGGTATCCTGGCCAAGAAGCACCTGATCTGATGAAAGGAGCATAGGATTACAATGGCTGATTTTAACGAGTACAAGGGCGTTTGGGTCTTTTGCGAGCAGCGCCAGGGCAAACTGATGCCCACCGATTTCGAGCTGGTCAGCGAGGCCCGCAAGCTGGCTGATGAGCTGAACTGCGAAGTCACCGGCCTGCTGCTGGGCGATAACGTGGACGGCATTGCCAAGGAGCTGGGCGGCTATGGCGCTGATAAGGTCATGGTCTGCGACAGCCCCCTGCTGAAGGATTACACCACGGACGCATACGCCAAGGTCGTCTGCGACATGGTCAACGAGTACAAGCCCGAGGTCCTGCTGATCGGTGCCACCAACATTGGCCGCGATCTGGGCCCCCGCTGCGCAGCCCGCCTGCACACCGGCCTGACCGCTGATGCTACCCACCTGGATATCGACACTGCAAAGTACATCGACTTCCTGAAGGAGAGCTCCACCATCGATCTGTCCAAGCAGAAGTTCGATATGGAAGACCGCAACCTGAAGATGACCCGTCCCGCATTCGGCGGCCATCTGATGGCTACCATCATCTGCCCCCGCTTCCGTCCCCAGATGTCCACCGTGCGTCCCGGCGTTATGAAGAAGGCTCCCTTCGATCAGGCTAAGGCAGATGCCTGCCAGATCGTGAAGCCTGCTTTCGAGCTGTCCGCTGCCGACATCAAGACCGAGGTCCTGAGCGTCGAGAAGGCTGCTGAGAAGCTGGTCGATCTGATCGGTGCCGATGTCATCGTCTCCGTTGGCCGCGGCATCAGCAAGGATGTCAACAAGGGCATCGAGCTGGCTGAGCAGCTGGCTGCTGCACTGGGCGGCGGCGTTGTGGGTGCTTCCCGTGCCGTTACCGATGCAGGTTGGATGACCGCTGACCATCAGGTCGGTCAGACCGGTAAGACGGTCCACCCCAAGATTTATGTTGCTCTGGGCATTTCCGGTGCCATCCAGCACACCGCTGGTATGCAGGATTCCGAGTGCATCATCGCCGTCAACAAGAACGAGAGCGCACCTATCTTCGGTGTTGCTGACTACGGCATCGTGGGCGATCTGTTCAAGGTCGTTCCCGAGCTGATCAAGCAGATCGAGGCTGCCAAGGCTGCTGAATAAGCATCTGATTTTCCCCGAACCCTGATTGTGATAAGGCCGCCGCGCAGTGGAAACGCTGTGCGGCGGCTTTTTGCGTCTCCGGAAAAGCGCTCCGTTCTATCCCACCTGTTCCCGGAATAAAATGACACCAAGAGCGGACAGGAAAGGAGCGCGTACCATGGAGTTGAAGATCTTTCGGGATGCCCTGCCGGCGGCGGGGACAAACTGTACCCTTAAGGCAGAGCTGCCGCTGGAAACAGAGATCCTGATCTCTGATTATCTGCCACCGGTGTTTAAGCTGGTCAAGTGCTTTGTCAGGCCGGTGGTGCTGCAAAAGCGGCTGCAGCCCGGCAAGCTGCAATTGGAGGGATATCTGCGCTGTGTGGTCTATTATCAGGGGGAGGATGGGGCGGGTCTGTGCCAGACCGAGCAGAAGCTCCCCTTTACCAAGCTGCTTGACCTGCCGGAGTTCGTCTTCACGGCATGGGCCGTGCAGGTGGAAGGCCAGACCGAATATCTGAACTGTCGCACCGTCAACCCGCGCCGCATCGAGGTGCGGGGGGCGTATGGGCTGGTGGTATCGGTGCATACGCAGGTCAAAACGGATGTCATCACGGCTCTGTCGGATGGCGGTGTGGAGCAGAAATTGCTCACCCTTTCCGGGGTGCGGCGTGCCGCTGTGCTGGAAAAGCTGGTCACGGTCGAAGGCGAGATCCGCTTTCCCACGCCGCCCGCCGCCGTTTTGGACCTCAGCGGCAATGCCTCTGTCGGAGACCTCAAGCTCCTGAACGGGAAAGCCGTTGCCAAGGGCGTGCTGGTCGTTTCCTGCGCCTGGCGTGCCGAGGGCGACCCGGTACTGCAGAGCCAGAGCGTGAACCTGAACTTCAATCAGGTGCTGGATGTGGACGGCCTGAGCGAGGACTGCCGCTGCCTCTGCGTGGCCGAGCCGGTGGGCTTTACGCTCACGGAGGGAGAAGGGGAGGAACCCAGCCGCCTGACCGCCACCCTGATGCTGCGCCTGCGGGCATGGAGGCCCTATCAGCTGCAGTGCGTGGCGGATGCCTTCTCCACGAAATTTGAGACAGAACAGACCCCGCAGACGGTACAGACGGAATCGCTGGCCTGCACCCTGGATGAGACCGTGACCCTGACCGGCTCCGGCCCTCTGCCGGACGCTGGGGCTAAAATTCTGGCCTGCTTTGCCTCCTTTGGCCCGGCCTTGCTGGCATACAGGGAAAATAACTGGGAGCTAACCAGCCGGGTAACTGTGACTGCCTTTGGGGAGAACAGCCTTTCGGAGCTGGAAAGCTATGAAAAGGTGTTGGAGCTTGCCCTGCCGCTGGAGCGGGAGCTGCCCTCGGATGCGGAGCTGATCCCGGAGTGCTGGCTCCGTGCCGAGGACCTGCGCTGTGTCTGCGCAAACGGCACACTGGAGGTCAGCCTTTCCGTCAAGGCAGAAGGAGCCATCCTACAGCGGAGCGGAAACACCTGTGTGGGCTCCATCGCGCTGGGAGAGCCGTTGATCCCGGCAGACCCGGAGATCAGCCTGCGCATCTATTATGCACAGGCGGGGGAGGAGCTGTTTGCCATCGCCAGGCGGTTCCATGTCTCCCCGGCCCAGATGCTTGCCGCCAACGACCTTGCAGAGGGCACCACGGCCATTGATGCGCCTCGGAGGCTTCTGGTGCCGGGAGCAGGGGGCTGATCCATCCGATTTTGTACTTCATAGAAGGACAATTCAAAGCTAAAGTATGACTTATGAACTAAAAATGAACAAAAAACATCCCGGACCTCTCCCAATTTGAGAAAGGCTCTGCTATAATAATTTTTGTCGTGTAAAAAAGCCTTTTAGATAAAGGAGAAGTTATGATCAAAAATATCGAGTTGGAGAAGGGCGCATACCAGTTTGATGCCAAGATGCCCCTTCGCCAGGCCATCCCGCTGGGCCTGCAGCATGTATTTGCCATGTTCGTGGGCAACCTGACCCCGCTTCTTATCATCACCAGTGCCTGCGGCCTTGCAGGCGGTGAGTTTGCTGACCTGCAGGTCAGCCTGCTGCAGAACGCCATGTTCGTGGCCGGTGTGGTCACGCTGGTGCAGCTGTTCTCCATCGGCCCTGTGGGCGGTCAGGTCCCCATCATCATGGGCACCAGCTCCGGCTTCCTGGGCGTGTTCAACAGTGTGGCTGCTTCCATGGGCGGCGGCGTGCTGGCCTACGGTGCCATCATGGGCGCTTCCATTCTGGGCGGCCTGTTCGAGACTGTGCTGGGCTTCTTCCTCAAGCCCCTGCGCAAGTTCTTCCCCTCGGTGGTCACCGGTACGGTGGTGCTGTCCATCGGTCTGTCCCTGATCTCCGTGGGTGTCAACTCCTTTGGCGGCGGCAACGCAGCCAAGGACTTCGGTTCCGCGGAAAACCTGCTGCTGGCCGTGTTCGTGCTGGTGGTGATCCTGTTCTTCAAGCATTGGACCACGGGCTTCCTGAGCTCCTCCTCCATCCTCATCGGCATCGTGGCGGGCTATCTGGCTGCCTTTATCATGGGCTTTGTCCTGCCCACCACCGGTGTCACCGCCGAGGGTGTGGAGTTCACCAAGGCATGGGTGCTGAACTGGGGCAAGGTGGCACAGGCCGATTGGTTTGCCATCCCCAAGCTGGTCCCCGTCAAGATCATTTTTGATATGCGCGCCATCCTGCCCGTGCTGATCATGTTCATCGTCACCGCTGTGGAGACCGTGGGCGATATCTCCGGCGTGATGGAGGGCGGCATGGGCCGTGAGGCCACCGATAAGGAGCTGTCCGGCGGTGTTATCTGCGACGGCCTGGGCTCTTCCTTTGCCGCCTGCTTCGGCGTTCTGCCCAACACCTCCTTCAGCCAGAACGTGGGCCTGGTTTCCATGACCAAGGTCGTCAACCGCGGTGCACTGGCTACCGGTGCCATCTTCCTGATCCTCTGCGGCCTGATCCCCAAGCTGGGTGCATTGGTCTCCATCATGCCGCAGGCCGTTCTGGGCGGTGCTGCCGTGATGATGTTCTCTTCCATCGTGGTGTCCGGCATCCAGCTCATTACCAAGGAAAAGATGACCCCGCGCACCCTGACCATCGTTTCCGTTGCACTGGGCGTGGGCTACGGCATGGGTGCCAATGCCAGCATCCTGGCACACACCCCCCAGTTCTTCCAGCTGATCTGCGGCGAGAGCGGCATCGTGCCCGCAGCCTTTGTGGCCATTGTGCTGAACGTGCTGCTGCCCAAGGACGATAAGGCCGTATAAACCTCTCAGTCACCTTCGGTGACAGCTCCCCTGACAGAGGAGCCAAGAAGTGCCCTTGCCTCTCCTGTCAGGGGAAGCACCATTGCGCAGCAATGGCGGAGAGCTCCTCCAGAGCTTCCGGCGTATCTGCATCCAGCAGTTCTTCCCGCCGCTGGGCGTAAACGATCTGTACCTGCTCAGGGTGAGCCTTGAGTACAACACTGCCGCCCTTGCCCTCGGGCAGGGTGCGCAGAGCGGGAAAATATCCGCATTCAAACAGAACGGGACTTCCGACAACGGTGTCCGGGCCATCTGCGGCCCGGGCTCCCAGCCGGAAGATCGCCCGCT
The DNA here is from genome assembly GCF_023347335.1 of Faecalibacterium sp. IP-3-29. Classification (NCBI taxonomy): domain Bacteria; kingdom Bacillati; phylum Bacillota; class Clostridia; order Eubacteriales; family Oscillospiraceae; genus Faecalibacterium; species Faecalibacterium sp. IP-3-29. Next base: position 1,365,437 of record NZ_CP094471.1, read on the forward strand.
CTGTTTCTTTTTGTGTCTGGGCAAAAGCAGTGATCAGCGCTTCCAGCGTCTCCCGCTGCAGCAGGGGCTGATCTCCGGGCAGGAAGATGCAGCCTGCAAGGTTGGGGCATTGCTCCAGCAGCGCCTCCAGCCCCAGCCGAACGGTGTCGTTCCGGCCCGGCAGGCTGTGGAGCAGGCAGGGAACGGCCTGTGCGTCACACAGGGCCTTTACCTCGGCAGAGCGGGTCACGACCACCCGGGCGGCAAGGGCGGGGGTGGCGGTGACCTCCAGCGCCCGGCAGAGCAGGGGGCGGCCCCCGAAATCGGCCAGCAGCTTGTTGGAGCCGAACCGCCGGGCCAGCCCCGATGCCATGATGACGCACCCCACCGGAGGGCGGGCGTTTTTTCTGAACAACTCTGCCATAAAATCATTCCTCCTGAATCTGCCGGATCTGCGGCAGTCTTTCCAGTGGCATTATAAGGGATTTTGTGATAAAATAAAAGTAGCAATCAAAAAAAGAGAGGTACTGCGTATGATGACGATCCGGGAATACAAACGGGCCGAAAGCCTCGAGGAAGCCTGGCAGCTCAACCAGAAGCGAAACAATCGGGTCATCGGCGGCATGATCTGGCTCAAGATGGAGAATATCAATGTCGGCACCGCCATCGACCTGTCGGGCCTTGGGCTGGACAAAATTGAGGAAACGGCCGAGGGCTTTTCCATCGGGGCCATGGTGCCCCTGCGGCAGATCGAGCTCCACGAGGGGCTCAATGCCTACACGGAGGGCGCTGTGCGGGAATCTGTGCGCCACATTGTGGGCGTACAGCTGCGCAGCCTTGCTACCGTGGGCGGCAGTATTTACAGCCGCTTTGGCTTTTCCGATGTTCTGACCATGTTCCTGGCCCTGAACGCCTCGGTGGAGCTCTACAAGGGCGGCATCGTGCCGCTTTCGGAGTATGCTCAGCGCCCGTACGACAGGGATATCCTGGTACGGGTCATCGTGCCGAAAGAGCAGGCAGCATTCTGCTATCAGTCGGTGCGCAACAGCCAGACGGATTTCCCGGTGCTGACCTGTGCCGCCGCGAAAACGGCCGGGGGCTTCCGGGTCGCCATTGGTGCCCGGCCCGGTAAGGCAGTGCTGTATACCCTGCAGCCCAATGCCGCCGAAACGCCGGAGCTGACCGCCGCCCGCTTTGCCGCTGAGGTGCGGGCAAACATCCGGACGGAGAGCAACATGCGCGGCAGTGCGGAATACCGCAATCATCTGGCCGGGGTGCTGGTCAAGCGCGCTGTGCTGAAATTGGAAGGGAATAGGTGAGACAAGATGCAGGTGAATATTATTCTGAACGGAACCAAAGTCACGGCAGAGGCCGCACCGGACACCCTGCTCATCGATTTTGTCCGCGCACACGGCTGTTACAGTGTCAAGCGCGGCTGTGAGACCTCCAACTGCGGCCTGTGCACCGTCTTTCTGGACGATGTGCCGGTGCTGTCCTGCTCTGTGCTGGCAGCCCGTGCCGACGGCCACAGGGTGACCACGCTGGAGGGCCTGCAGGAGGAGGCTGCTGAGTTCGGTGCTTTTATCGCCGATCAGGGTGCAGAGCAGTGCGGCTTCTGCAACCCGGGCTTTATTATGAACGCCCTCGCCCTCTTCCGGGAAAAGGAATACCCCACTGAGGAGGAGATCAAGGAATATCTTGCGGGCAACCTCTGCCGCTGCTCCGGCTACGAGGGTCAGCTGCGAGGCATCCAGAATTTCCTCGCCTGGAAAAAAGCAAAACAGGAGGGTGCCGAATGAAAAACGTCAACAAAGCATTCCGCAAAAAGGATGCCATGCAGCTTGTGACCGGCAAGCCCGTTTACATGGATGATCTGGCCCCGGCAGACTGCCTGATCGTCAAGCTGTACCGCTCACCCCATGCCAACGCCATGGTGGAGCGCATCGACACGTCCGTGGCCAAAAAGGTGCCCGGCATCGAGGCTATCTTCACCTGGGAGGATGTGGACCAGAACGCCCGCCGCTACACGCAGGCCGGCCAGACCTACCCCGAAGCCAGCCCCTACGACCGCCTGGTCATTGACCGCCACGTCCGCTTTGTGGGGGACGTGGTGGCCATTGTGGTGGGCAAGGATGAGAAGTGTGTCGAGAAAGCCATGAAGCTCATCAAGGTGGAGTATCAGGTGCTGGAGCCGGTGCTGGATTTCCACACTGCGAAGGATAACCCCATCCTTGTCCACCCGGAGGACAACTGGGAGAGCCTGAGCCCCGTGGGTGCCGACAACAAGCGCAATCTCTGTGCCCACGATGCGTGCGGCGACGGCGACATCGATGCCGTGCTGGCAAAGTGCGATGTTGTCATCGACCGTGTCTACCACACCAAGGCCTGCCAGCAGGCCATGATGGAGACCTTCCGCACCTGCTGCTGGATGGACCTGTACGGACGGCTGAACATCCTCAGCTCGACCCAGATCGTGTTCCATACCCGCCGCAATGTGGCAAACGCCCTGCACATCCCCAAATCCATGATCCGCGTCATCAAACCCCGCATCGGCGGCGGCTTTGGTGCCAAGCAGACGGCGGTCTCGGCCATCTATCCGGCCTTTGTTACCTGGAAGACCAAGAAGCCCTGTAAGCTGATCTTCACCCGCGAAGAGAGCCAGACCGCATCTTCGCCCCGCCACGAGATGGAGATGCACGTCCGTCTGGGTGCCACCAAGGACGGCATCGTGAAGGGCATCGACCTCTATACCCTGTCCAACACCGGTGCCTACGGCGAGCACGGCCCCACAACGGTGGGCCTTTCCGGCCACAAGTCCATCCCGCTGTACGGCAAGGCCCAAGCCTTCCGTTTTGTCAGCGACGTGGTCTACACCAACCACATGTCTGCCGGTGCGTACCGCGGCTATGGTGCGACCCAGGGCCTGTTTGCGGTGGAATCTGCTGTCAACGAGCTGGCCGCCAGACTCCACATGGACCCCTTCAAGATCCGTGAAATGAACATCGTCAAAGAGGGCGATGTGATGCCCGCCTATTACGGCGCTGTGAACACCAGCTGCGCGCTGGATCGCTGTCTGAAAAAAGTCCACGAGATGATCGACTGGGACAACAAGTACCCTGTGCGCGACCTTGGCAATGGCAAGGTGCGTGCCGTGGGTATGGGCATGGCCATGCAGGGCTCCGGCATTTCCGGCATGGATGTGGGCAGTGCCACCCTCAAGGTAAACGATGACGGGTTCTACTCCCTCATCATCGGCGCTGCCGATATGGGCACCGGCTGTGACACCACGCTGGCTCAGATCGCCGCCGAGGTGCTGGACTGTGACCTGGACAATATCACCGTCTTTGGCGCGGATACCGATACCTCGCCCTATGACTCCGGCTCCTACGCTTCCTCTACCACCTATGTCACCGGCAAGGCAGTGGAAAAGTGCGCCCTGCGGCTGCGCGGCCAGATCTGCAAGCTGGGCGCGGAGCTGCTCCAGACGACCGAAGATGCTGTGGATTTTGACGGCAAGTTCGTCTCCCTGAACGCAGACCCTGAGAAGAGGGTCTCTCTCTCTGAGGTGGCCTTCGCCTCCCAGTTCGGCCACATGGTGCCGCTGGAGATCACCGAGACCCACACCTCGCCCCTTTCGCCCCCGCCCTACATGGTCGGTGCAGCTGAAATTGAGCTGGATAAGGAGACCGGCGAGGTCAAGGTGGTGGATTATGCCGCCTGCGTGGACTGCGGCACCCCCATCAACCCCAACCTGACCCGTGTGCAGGCCGAGGGCGGCATTCTGCAGGGCATTGGCATGGCCCTGACCGAGAACATCACCTACGATGCCAAGGGTTGGCCGATGGAAAATTCCTTTATGCAGTATAAGATCCCCGCCCGTGTGGACATCGGCCACATCCGGGTGGAGTTTGAGAGCAGCTACGAGCCCAACGGCCCGTTTGGTGCAAAATCCATCGGTGAGGTGGTCATCAATACCCCGCTGCCCGCCATCGCGGATGCCATCTACAATGCCATCGGCACCCGCTTCTACGAGCTGCCCATCACCCCGGAGCAGGTCGCCATGGCGGTGGAAGAAAACCGCTGATGCTTTCGGAAAAACAATTTCCGTTTCTGGCAGAAAAGGGCCATGTGGTCTCGCTGGTGGGCGGCGGCGGAAAAACCACCCTGCTCTATGCCTTTGCCCGGCATTGTGCCGCCAAAGGCTGGCGGGTGCTGGTGAGCACCACCACCCACATCCGGCAGCCGGGGGAGAATTATGCCGCAGATGAAGCCGCTCTTGCGTCCCTCTGGGCGGCAGGGCAATATGCCGTGGCCGGTGTCCCGGCAGAGCAGGGCAAGCTGACCGCCCTGCCGCCGGAGCAGTTGACCTGCTGGATGGCACAGGCGGATATGGTTCTTCTGGAAGCGGACGGTGCAAAACGGATGCCCTGCAAAGTTCCGGCGGCCCATGAACCGGTGCTGCTGCCGGAAAGCGATATCGTGCTGGCCGTGGCAGGATTGTCTGCGCTGGGCAGACCTCTGCGGGAGGTCTGCTTCCGGCTGAAGCAGGCCTGCGCCCTGCTGGGCGCAGCCCCCGAAACGCTTCTGACCCCGGAGCTGCTGGCAAGGCTGCTGGCCAGTGAGCAGGGGGGACGAAAACTGGTAGGGAACCGCCGTTTTTCTGTGGTGCTCAATCAGGCGGATGCCCCCGCCCGCATTGCCGCGGGCGAACAGACCCTCGCGCTCCTGCGCGAAAAATATGAGGTGCAGGGCGTGTTGACTTATTTTGATGAAAGGGAGCGTGCATGAAATGGCAGAACAAGGCCCCATTGTCTTCTGCACCGGCGGCGGATGCACCGCCAAGCTGGGGGCCGGGGTACTGAGCCGCATTCTGGAAAAGCTGCCCCGGGGCGAAAAAGACCCCGACCTTCTGGTTGGCTACGACAGCCGGGACGATGCTGCCGTCTACCGCATCACCGAGGACATTGCTCTGGTGCAGACGGTGGATTTCTTCCCGCCGATGGTCGATGACCCCTATACCTTCGGGCAGATCGCCGCAGCCAATGCCCTGAGCGATGTCTACGCCATGGGCGGTGAGGTCAAAACGGCACTGAATCTTGTCTGCTTCCCCGAGAGCATGGATCTGAATGTGCTGGGAGAGATCCTGCGCGGCGGTGCCGAAAAGGTGGCCGAAGCCGGGGGCACGCTGGCGGGTGGGCACTCCATTGCCGATACCGGCGTGAAGTACGGCCTGTCGGTGACCGGTCTGGTAGACCCGCACCGCCTGACGGCCAACGATACCGGCCGCCCGGGCGACAAGCTCCTTCTGACCAAGGCGCTTGGCGTGGGGCTGATCTGCACCGCCAACCGGGTGGGCGAAGCCGCTCCGGAACAGATGGAAGCAGCAGTCCGTTCCATGGCCACCCTGAACAAAACGGCGGCAGAGATCGCACGCAGGTACGAGGTGCACGCCGCCACGGATGTGACCGGGTTCAGCTTCCTGGGCCATCTGCACGAGATGATGGGGGAGAAGCTCTCCTGCGTCATCGATGCCCATGCGGTGCCGGTGCTGCCCGGTGCGTGGGAGGCCGCAGATGCCTGCCTGTACACCGCCGCCGGTCAGCGCAACCGTAATCATACCGGGCCCTTTGTCCGGTTTGAAAAAGTGCCCTTCCCGATGGAAGAGATCCTGTTTGATCCCCAGACCTCCGGCGGCCTGCTGTTTGCCGTGGCCCCGCAGGATGCCGCTGCCCTGGAAGCAGAGCTGCAGGCGGCGGGTCTGCCCGCAAAAATCGTGGGCACCATTGGGGAAAAGCAGACACCGGAGATCACAGTAACATACGAATGATGGAGGAACAACCGATGATCAAGATCGATGCCCGTGGAGATGCCTGTCCGCTGCCCGTGGTCAAGGCCAAAAAGGCCATTGCAGAGCTGCACGGCCCCGGCGAGGTGGAAGTGCTGGTGGACAATGAAATTGCTGTCCAGAACCTGACCAAGATGGCCCAGCAGAAGGGCTATCTGTCCAGCTCCGAAAAACTGGCCGAACAGGAATACCGTGTTCGCTTTACCATCAAGGACACGCCCGCTGCGGAAACCGCTGTGCCGGGCAAGGTGAAACAGCAGGCAGAAGCGGAAACCTGCATCCCGGATGCCCGCACCGATACAGTGGTGGTCATCGCGTCCGACAAGATGGGGGAGGGGGCCGAGGAGCTGGGCAAGACCCTGCTCAAGGCCTTCGTGTTCTCCCTGACCCAGCAGGACAAGCTGCCCAAGACGATCCTTTTCTATAACGGCGGCGCATCCCTGACCTGTGAGGGTTCGCCCATGCTGGAAGACCTGAAGGCACTGGAAGCTGAGGGTGTGGAGATCCTGACCTGCGGCACCTGCCTGAACTACTACGGCATAACGGAGAAGCTGGCCGTGGGCGGCGTGACCAATATGTATGTCATCGCTGAAAAGATGCTGAACGCCGGGAACGTGGTCAAGCCGTGATCTACCTTGATAACGCCGCAACCACTCTGCACAAGCCTCCGGAGGTGGGGCAGGCGATGCTGGATGCTCTGCAGACAGCGGGCAACCCGGGCCGTGGGGCCCATGCGCCCACCCTGCACGCCTCCCGTGTCGTCTACGAGACCCGGGAAGCGCTGGCCCAGCTCTTCCACGCCGAAGGCCCGGCCTGCATCGCCTTTGCATCCAATGCGACCCAGGCGCTGAACACGGCCATCAACGGGCTCTTTGGCCCGGGGGATCATGTCATCACCACGGTCTGCGAGCACAATTCCGTCCTGCGGCCCCTCTACCGCCTCCAAAGGCAGGGGGTTGAGGTGAGCTTTGTGGATGTGGACGCAAACGGTGTGCTCTGCTATGCGCAGTTTGAGCAGCTGCTCCGTCCAAACACCAAGGGAGTGGTTGTGACCGGTGCTTCCAATGTCACCGGAAACCGCACGGACCTGGCGTTCGTGTCCGCTTTTGCAAAAAAGCACGGCCTGTTGTTTCTCGTGGATGCCGCCCAGACAGCGGGTGCCATGTTGGTGGATGTGCAGGCACTGGGGATCGATGTGCTCTGCTTTACCGGGCACAAGGCGCTGCTGGGCCCGCAGGGCACCGGCGGGCTGTATGTCCGGCCCGGGCTGCAGGTTGCCCCCCTTGTGGTGGGCGGCAGCGGAGTCCACAGCTTTGATGAACACCACCCTACCGAAATGCCCACCGCTCTGGAAGCCGGGACGCTGAATGTGCCGGGAATCGCCGGGCTGGGGGCCGGGGTGCGCTGGCTCCTGACGCAGGGCGTGGAAGCGCTGGAAGCAAAAGAAAATGCGCTTGCACGCCTGTTTTATGAAACTGTCCGGGAAATTCCCGGTGTGCGGCTCTATGGTGACTTCACTGCGCCGCGTGCGCCCATCGTCTCGCTGAACCTGATGGGCGAGGATTCCGCCCGGGTGGCAGATGCGCTCTGGGAGGAGTACGGCATCTGTGTGCGGGCCGGTGCGCACTGTGCTCCACTGATGCACAAGGCGCTGGGCACCGTGGAGCAGGGCGTGGTGCGGTTCAGCTTCTCCCACACCAACACCCGGGAGGAGGCGCTTGCCGCTGCCCGTGCGGTGCGCAGCCTGGCGGAGGAATAAATAATGCGTGCAAAGAGACCCTATATCGTGTTATCCTTCCGCACCACAGTGGAAGCAATGGCATGGGAAAAACACTGCGAAGCGGAACACATCCCCGGGCGGCTTATTCCGCTGCCCCGGGAGCTCTCTGCCGGGTGCGGCCTTGCGTGGCGGATGCCGCCCGAGGACTGGCCGCTGTGGCAGAGCCGCATCGACCCCGCCGCCTATGATGCCGCAGCGGTGGTAGAACAATAACAAATAAAGGAGAATTGGATGGGAAACCGTTCTTTTTTCAATGCACTCCATGACCGGGAGGGGGATTTTCTGCTGGCCACGGTGCTGGAAGGCCGGGCGCAGGGGGAACGTGTCCTGCTGCGGAACACAGCACCGGTCTGGCCGGAGGAGCTGCCTGCGTTCTGGGGGGAGCATCTGCCTGCCTTGGCCGCTGTGACCTCCAGTGGAATTCTGAAATCAGCCGGACAGCGCATCTTTGTGGAGCGCTTTGGCGCAGCCCCGCAGCTTGTGGTCTGCGGCGGCGGCCATGTGGGCGCGTCGGTGGTGCGGCTGGCAAAGCTGCTGGGCCTGCCGGTCACAGCGCTGGAGGACCGCCCCGAGTTTGCGGAGGAGCTGCGTCAGGTCGGGGCCGATGCTGTGCTCTGCCTGCCCTTTGCAGAGGGCCTTGCACAGATCCCCGGCGGGCAGGAGACATACTTTGTGGTCGTGACCCGCGCCCACAGCTGTGATATCGCCTGCCTGCGTTCTATTCTGCAAAAGCCCGCCGCCTATGTGGGCATGATGGGCAGCCGGAAGCGCGCGGCTCTGGTGCACACACAACTGGCCGAGCTGGGGCTGCCGCAAGAGCGCATTGATGCCCTGCACGCGCCCATTGGGCTTTCCATTGGCGCAAAAACCGCACAGGAGATCGCACTTTCTATTCTTGCGGAGATCGTCTCTGTTAAAAACAGCCGCCAGCAGACCGAGGGCTTTTCCCCGGTGCTGCTGGCTGCGCTGGAACAGCAGACCGCTCCGGCGGTGCTGGCGACCATCGTAGGCCGCCATGGCTCTACGCCACGGGAGGAAGGCTCCAAGATGTTGGTCCTGCCCGATGGCTCTGCCGTGGGCAGTGTGGGCGGCGGCATCATGGAGTACCGCACCCAGCAGCTGGCGCGGGAATTGCTGGAGCCAGGGGCTGCCCCGTGCAGGCTGGCCGCCTTTACCACAGAGGGGGCTAGCGATGCCGCTGCTATTGCAGCCTGCGGCGGCTCCATGGAAGTCTTTTTGCAGCGTCTGGAACCGGAGGAATGAGCCATGAAACGTGATGACCTGATCGTTGTCCGGGGCGGGGGAGACCTTGCCACCGGTGTTGTGCATCGGCTCTGGTCGGCTGGCCTGCGGGTGCTGGTGCTGGAAACGGCCCATCCCGCCGCCATCCGTCGGCAGGTGTCTCTCTGTGAGGCTGTTTACGAAGGCGAGACCGCTGTGGAAGGAATGCGGGGCATCCGAGTGGAGACGCTGGCGGATGCCGATGCCGTCTGGGCACAGAACGCCGTGCCGGTCCTGATAGACCCAACAGGTGCGTGTCTGCCGCAGGCAAGGCCTGCTGTTCTGGTGGATGCCATCATCGCAAAGAAAAATCTGGGCACCACCCGGGAGATGGCTCCGCTGACCATTGCCCTTGGTCCTGGCTTTGCGGCGGGGCAGGATGTTGACGTGGTGGTGGAGACCAAGCGCGGCCACAAGCTGGGCCGCATCATCCGGGAAGGGTCTGCCGCACCCAACTCCGGCGTGCCGGGCATCATTGGCGGCTATGGTGCCGAGCGTGTGCTCCATGCGCAGGCCGCGGGCATCTTCCGCAACCTGCATTCTATCGCTGATTTTGTGGAGGCAGGCGAGGCTGTGGCCGAGATCGAAACACCAGACGGCCAGCGTTTACCGGTGGCCACACAGATCTCCGGCATCCTGCGGGGTCTGCTGCGGGATGGCTACCCGGTGACCAAAGGATTCAAGGTAGCCGATGTGGACCCCCGTCGCGCAGAGCTGGAAAACTGCTTCCTCATCTCGGATAAGGCCCGCTGCATTGCGGGCAGTGTGCTGGAATTGATCACAGCAGCGTGCTGGAACTAAAAGAAACGGGACTGTTTTTGCAACAGCCCCGTTTCTTTGTTACTCTGTCAGTTTGGTGATGAGCATCTGATAGATCTCGTTGCCCTTGAGGATGAACTGCTTCTTGACCAGATCGGCACTCAGTCGGTCAGGCGTGCCGATGTCCAGACAAAACAGCTCCTGATCCAGTGCCTTGATGGTGCAGCGGATGGAGCAGTGGCCGTCCGGCTTTTCGGTGATGCGGGCGCTGTACTCGGCTTCCTTGCGGGCCCAGGTCTGGCTGCGCAGAACCGCCGCCACCGCGCGCTCCCGCACACTGCGGGGCAGGTCATAGGCAAGCTCCTGTGCGACCCTGCGTCCTTTTTCGGTGATGGAATAGCGATCTTCCTTCAGTGTGACCAGCTGCTGGCGAGTGATATCATCCAGACAGGAGCCGATCTCAAAATAGTTGACCAGCTGCTCTTCCATCAGCGCATTCTCGATCTCCGTCCGGGTGATCGGCCCGGCATTCTTTACCAGATAACACAACAGCAACCGGATCTCCGTGCTGTCGGTCAGTCCGCCGGGACGAACACCGGCGGTAAAAGCATCGTTGGCGGCCATCGTTCTGCACATCCCCCTGTTATTTCAAATTGCTGCCCGGCACTGCCTCGGGGCAGGCCGTAAAGAATCACTTTCTTATAGTATAAAGGGTTTCAGACCGGATTGCAAGCCGCAACCGCAAAATCTGTCTCAATGCGCTTGCGGCTTTCGGGGGTGGAATACAGCCAGTGGTCGATATGCCCCTCGGTGATGAAATAGCGCAGGTCGAACCGGTGGCTCTGGCCCAGGCTGTGGTTGACGATGACCAGCTTGATCTTCATTTTATCGGGCAGGATGTTTTTGATGTAGACGCTCACCGCCTGCCCGGGGTGCAGGTCAGGGCAGGTCTCGGCAAGGCCGGCCAGATTGGGGGCGATCTCCACAAAGGTGCCATATTCCTCCACGCTCCGCACAATGCCCACCACGGTCTCGCCCACGGTGAACCCGGCGGCGTTTTCCTCCCAGGTGCCCAGCAGCTCCCGGATGCTCAGCACGAACCGCCCCTGCACGTCCCGGTTTTTGATGGCGCACAGGATCTGCTGGCCCACACTCACCCGGTCGGCAGGGGAGGAGATACGGCTGACCGACATGCAGTCGATGGGCAGCAGGGCGCTGATGCCGCACCCAACGTCACAAAAGGCACCAAACGGCTCGATGTGGGTCACAGTGCAGGGCAGGATGTCCCCGGGCTGTAAGGTGTCCAGATACTCTGCCTTGCACATCCGCTGTGCCTCGGCCCGGGAAAGCAGGTAGCAGGGCTGGCCGTTTTCCCCGGTCTCCATCCCTTCGATCACAAAGCAGGTGGGGCGGCCCACCCGCGTCAGCACCGCAATGTCCCGCACGGTGCCGCTCTCGGCCCCATCGGCGCACTGGCCAAAGGGCATCACGGCCTTTACCCCGCCCAGGTCGAACCGGAGCTGGCGCTGGGTGTCAAAGGCAAGGGCGGTGCTCTGTAAAATTTCGCGGCTGGCGATGGCGGCGCGCAGTTCTGTGGGGCTGAGCCGGTCTGCGGAACGGTAATTGCCTTCAGTACGAAATGTCTGCATCATGGTTTGTTCCTCTTTCTGTGTTATTTTAGCGTTTTCCGCTGCACGTCGGCACACAAAGCAGGTGTCGGCATTAAAACTCTATGCGCGGACAATTGCATTTTATACGAGTTTGGTTTATACTATATCTGTATGTGCGGCATAGAAACCTGCTGCACAGGGTACTGCCCCGCAAAGGGGCGGCAGGAGGGAAAGAAACATGGATATCGCAGTGGGAGATACCATCCAGACCCGCAAAAAACACCCGTGCGGAGCTTCCAGCTTCGAGGTGCTCCGGGTCGGTATGGATTTCAAGATCCGCTGCACGGGCTGCGGCCGTGAGGTCATGCTGCCCCGCGCGAAAATTGAAAAAAACATCAAGAAAGTGCTCAAGCCCGGCGCTGCCGAGTAACCATTGGGTCATGTAAGGAGAACTGCACAGTATGTCAAGACTGCTTTCCCAAATGGAGGCTGTCAGCCACCGGTTTGAAGAACTTTCCATCCGCCTGAACCAGCCGGAAACAGCGGCAGATCCTGCACTGTTCCGCCGTCTGATGCAGGAGTATCACGAGGCAGAACCTGTGGTGCAGGCCTATCAGGCCCTGATCACGGCGCAGGATCATCTTGCTCAGGCCAAAGCCCTGCTCGAGGGCGAGACCCTTGATCCGGACTTTAAGGAAATGGTACAGCAGGAGATCGGCGAAAAAAGTCAGGAAGTGGCGCAGCTGGAAAATAATCTCAAAATTTTGCTGCTGCCCAAGGATGTCAACGATGATAAAAGCGTCATCATGGAGCTGCGCGGCGGTGCGGGCGGCGAAGAGGCCGCACTGTTTGCCCACAGCCTGATGCGGATGTACACCATGTACGTTCAGAGCAGGGGCTGGGAGCTGGAGGTTCTGAACCTCAACGAGACGGAGCTGGGCGGTGTCAAGGAAGCTATCCTTGCCGTGAACGGCGCAGGGGCCTATAACCGGCTCAAGTATGAGAGCGGAGTGCACCGTGTCCAGCGTGTGCCCGAGACCGAAACGCAGGGCCGCATCCACACCTCCACGGCAACCGTGGCGGTGATGCCGCAGGCCGAAGAGGTGGATCTTGTCATCGACCCCAAGGATCTGCGCATCGATACCTTCCGCTCCTCGGGTGCGGGCGGCCAGCACATCAACAAAACGTCCAGCGCCATCCGGGTCACGCACATCCCCACCGGAATGGTGGTGGAGTGCCAGAACGAGCGCAGCCAGTTCCAGAATAAGGATAAGGCGCTGGAGATCCTGCGCAGCCGCCTGCTGGCCCAGAAGCAGAAGGAACAGCAGGATGCCATCAATGCCAACCGCGCAGGGCAGGTGGGAACCGGTGATCGCAGCGAGAAGATCCGGACTTACAACTTCCCGCAGGATCGCTGCACCGACCACCGCATCGGCCTGACGGTCCACAATCTGGATAAGATCATGGACGGAAATCTGGACGAGATCATTGACGCACTGGCAACCCATGAACAGGCCGAAAAACTGCGTCAGCTCAACGCACAGGCTGAATGAAGCTGTGATGAAAAGAATAACGTGCTTGTGTTGATTTGATGATTGAAAAGTATTTTCACTTTACAGATAGAAAGAACGATGAATCGCATGAAAATGAAAACTGAAATTTTACCTGCTGAGGGCGAAGCAATCGCCAAAGCGGCTGATCTGCTGCGCAGAGGGGAGCTGGTGGCCCTGCCCACCGAGACGGTCTACGGCATTGCCGCCGATGCGCGGAACGGCGCGGCGGTCGCAAAGATCTTTGTGGCCAAAGGCCGCCCGCAGGACAACCCCCTGATCGTCCATGTCACCGGCCCGGAGATGCTGCCCGGCCTTGTCAGCGAGGTGCCCGAGCGTGCCCAGCTGCTGATGGCCGCGTTCTGCCCCGGCCCTTTGACCATCATCATGCCCCGCGGCCCGGAGGTGGCCGCGGAGTGCTGTGCCGGTCTGGACACGGTGGGCATCCGGATGCCCAGCCACCCGGTGGCACGGGCTGTCATTGCGCAGAGCGGCTGTGCCTTTGCGGCCCCCAGCGCGAACCTTTCCGGCAAGCCCAGCCCCACCAACGCACAGGATGTGTTCACCGATATGGATGGCCGTCTGCCCCTGATCCTGGATGGCGGCGAGTGCGATGTGGGTGTGGAGAGTACCGTGATCTCTGTGGTAGGCGAAAAGCCCACCCTGTTCCGCCCCGGCCATATCACGCTGGAAGATCTGGAGCGTGCTCTGGGGGAGGAGGTCGAGGTCTCCAAGGCCATCCTCGAGAAGCTGCCCGAGGGTGCTGTTGTCCGCAGCCCCGGCATGAAGTATAAGCATTACGCCCCTAAGGCAGATGTCACCCTGCTGGACGGCACCTTTGAGCAGTTCAAGGCCTATGTGGATGCCCATGCCGACCAGAACCCCAGCTGTCTCTGTTTTACCGGCGAGGCAGAAAAGCTCGGCTGGCCCTGCGTGGAGTATGGCAGGGAGGACGATGGTGCCGATCAGGCAAAGCATATCTTCCGCAGCCTGCGTGCCCTGGATGAGCAGGGGGACGGCGTGGTCTATGCCCGCTGCCCGAAAAAGGACGGCCTGTCCATGGCAGTGTACAACCGCCTGATCCGAGCGGCAGCGTTCCGGGTGATCCAGCTATGATCACGCTTGGGATCACCGGCCGCAGCGGCTGCGGCAAATCGACTGTGACGGCGGTGTTTGCCGCCCATGGTGTCCCGCTGGTGGATGCCGACCAGATCTCCCGCGAGATCCTTCTGCCCGGTTCTCCGCTGCTGCCGGTGCTGGCCCAGCGGTTCGGGGCAGATATCCTGTATGCCGACGGCAGCCTGAACCGCCGCCTGCTGGCAGACCGCGCCTTTGCTGCGCCGGAAGGAAAGGCTGCTCTGGATTCCCTCGTGCTTCCAGAGATCATCCGGCGGGTCTGCAGACTGAAGCAGGCCGCCCGGGAGGCCGGAGCACCGCTTTTTGTGATAGACGGAGCCGTGATCGTGGGCACCGATGCGGAAAAAGAGTGCGACCACCTCTGTGTGGTCACTGCGCCCTTTGCCACCAGTGTGGCCCGCATTGCGGCCCGGGACGGCATCGCCCCGGAAATGGCGGCACGGCGGCTCAACGCCCAGACCCCGGAAGAAGTCCTGCTTGCCAGGGCCGATCTTGTCCTGCGCAACGATGCTGACCTTGCTTCTCTGGAAGCGGCGGCAGCGGCGCTCTGTGAGCAGCTGCAGGCTGAGGGTGCACGGAAAGGGGGCGCGGACACTTCGCTTTGAAAAAGTTTTTGAAAACGCTGGTTCTGCTCTTTCTGCTCTGTATGGTCCTGCTGGCGCTGCCGCCGGTGCGCCGTCAGGTGGAACAGCGGCTCTACCCGCGGAAATACAACGACCTTGTGGAGCAGTACGCTGCCGAGTATGACCTTGACCCGCTGCTGGTCTATTCCTTCATCCGCACCGAGAGCGGCTTTGACCCGGGCGCAACTTCCAGTGTTGATGCGCGCGGCCTGATGCAGATGACGGAGGAGACCTTCCTCTGGCTCCGCAGTAAGCTGGGCCTGGAGGAGGAGGTTTCCTTTGGCGACCTGTACGACCCCGATGAGAGCATCCGCTTCGGGTGCTATTACCTTCACCTCTGTCTGGTGCGTTACAACGGCGATATCTCCACGGCCGCCGCAGCCTACCACAGCGGGTGGGGCACTGTGGATGCCCTGCTTCAGAAGGAGGAACATTCAGAGGACGGGTTGACCCTGTCGGGTTTCCCCTATAACCAGATGCACCACTATGTGGAAAAGATCACCGCCTGCTATGCCAAGTACACCGAGCTGTACGGAGCCTGAGCAGGCTGCAAACCCGCTTGAACCGGCTTGCGCCGGTTTGAAATATTTAGGAATACCGAAACAGAAAGGCAGGAGAAATTCTATGGCAGAAAAAACTCCGAACCAGCAGCTGGCTGAAAAGCTGCTCTATAAGCCTGCTTACGTCGCCGATAAGGACGCTGACGTGAAGCAGAAGGCCCACGACTTTGCCGAGGGCTACAAGAAGTTCCTGGATGCAGGCAAGACCGAGCGCGAGGTTGCCGCCGAGAGCGAGCAGATGCTCAAGGATGCAGGCTACCAGCAGTTCGACCCGAAAAAGACCTACAAGCCCGGCGACAAGATCTACTTTGTCCAGTACAACAAGGCTGTGGTGGCTTCCACCATCGGTACCAAGAGCTTTGAGGATGGCTTCCATCTGGTCATTGCCCACACCGACAGCCCCCGTCTGGACCTGCGCCCCACCCCGCTGTATGAGTCTGACCACCTGAGCTACTTCAAGACCCATTACTACGGTGGTGTCCGCAAGTATCAGTGGGGCACCATTCCGCTGTCCATCCACGGCGTGTTCACCCGTGAGGATGGCTCCACCGTCACCGTCCGTGTGGGCGAGGATGAGAACGATCCCGTCTTCTGCATCACCGACCTGCTGCCCCATCTGGGTGCCGAGCAGAACGCCCGTCCCCTGAAGGACGGCATCAAGGCTGAGGAGCTGAACCTCCTCATCGGCTCTGATGCTGTTGATGACGAGAACGTCAAGGAAGCTGTCAAGCTGAATACCATGATCCTGCTCAACGAGAAGTACGGCATCACCGAGAAGGAGTTCATGCGTGCTGAGATCGAGATCACCCCGGCTTACAAGAGCCGTGACGTTGGCTTCGACCGCTCCATGGTGGGCGGCTATGGCCACGATGACCGTGTGGACGCTTATCCTGCACTGATGGCCGAGATCGAGACCAAGAACCCCGCCTACACCACCGTCTGCGTCCTGACCGATAAGGAAGAGATCGGCTCCGATGGCGTGACCGGTATGCAGAGCATGTACGCCTTCCACTTCATGCAGGAGCTCTGCCGTGCCGCCGGTCAGGATGATATCCTGGCCTTCCGTCACAGTGTCTGCCTGTCCGCTGACGTGACCGCTGCCTACGATCCCACCTGGGCAAGTGCATTCGAGCCTATGAATGGCACTTATGCAGGCCGCGGCGTTGCCATCTTCAAGTACACCGGCGGCGGCAGCAAGGGCTCCGCAAGCGATGCCTGCGCTGAGCTGGTCAGTGATATCACCCGGATGCTGGACAACGGCAACGTTGCATGGCAGATCGGTGAGCTGGGCCGTCTGGATCTGGGCGGCGGCGGCACCATCGCCAAGTATGTCGCAAACCGCGGCATCCCCGTGCTGGATATCGGTGTGCCTGTGCTGTCCATGCACGCTCCCTTCGAGGTCATCCACAAGAACGACCTGTACATGGCTTACCGTGCCTTCTCCCTGTTCAACAACGCACAGTAAGCGCGATCCAGAATGAATGCCCCGGCAGGTTTTGCGCCCGCCGGGGCATTTTTGCGCTATTTTAAGAAAAATGCTTGACCTTTAACCGACTTTATGGTGTAGTGTAAGGGCGGAGGTGAAGCAAATGAACATCAAACAGGCTTCAGAACAAAGCGGTGTGTCTGCCCCGAACATCCGCTTTTACGAAAAAGAGGGGCTTCTCACACCGGCGCGCAGGCAGGGCAATGACTACCGCGATTACACCGCCGGGGATGTCCGCACCCTCAAGCTCATCCGAATGCTTCGGATGCTGGATGTGCCGCTGCCCACCATCAAGGCGGTGCTGCGCGGGGAACAGCCCCTGCAGCAGGCGCTGCAAGCCCAGCAGACTGTGCTGGAGCAGCAGGCGGCTCAGCTGGCGGGTGCGATCCGCTTTTGCGCAGAGCTGACCCAACAGGCTCCTCAGGTGGATCAGCTGGATGTGGACGACTGCCTGACCCGCATGGAAAGCCCCACCCCGCAGCAGGGCTTCTTCTCCGGCTGGCTGCAGGATTACTGCACGCTGGCGCGGGTTCAGCATCAAAAGCACTTTTTCTTTATTCCGCAGGGCAGCATCAACACCCCGCAGGAGTTTACGGCGGCGTTGCAGACCTATGCAGAAGAGCGGGGAATGCAGTTCGCCCTGACCAAAGAGGGGATGTACCCGGAGTTCTCGCTGGATGGCATTCCGTATAAAGCTTACCGCAATCCGGGCAAATACCGGGACGAGATCTGCTGTGACACCGTGCATCCCGAGCAGCTTGACACCGGGCTTCCCTCCCGGCGGGAAAAGCTGCTGCGCATTGCGCGTATCGTGCTGCCGCCGGTGTGCGTCTTTGCGGCTATCATGGCAGCGGGGTGGGCAGTCACCGGCGGCACGGACTGGCTCTGGCTGGCGGCGCTGGCATCCGGCGGGGTACTGCTGGGGCGCTGCTTTGAAAAGTGGCTGTAAGGCGCATTACCCCAGCGGCAGCGCCTCGGCTACGGTCAAAAAAGTGTAGCCGTTGTCCGTATACCACCGTATGATGTCCGGCAGCGCCTCGGCGGTGGTGCGGGTGGTGGCAGAATCGTGCATCAGAACGATGCACTGGGTCTGCTCACCGGTCTCATGCACCACATTCCGGTAGATGGTTCCGGCACTGGGCTTGCCGCCTACGGCATCCTCAGCACAGACGTTCCAGTCTACATAGGCATATCCTTTTTCGGCACACTGCTGTTTCAGCTCGGCCATCACACCGCGCCCGCCGTAGCGGCGGCTGACCGTGTTGGTGCTGCCGCCCGGAAAGCGCAGGTAATGCAGAGAAGCTGTGTTGACATAGGGCGAGATGCGCTCTTTCAACAGCTCGATATCCTGCCAGTAAGCAGCTGAACTCTGGTAGATGTCACTGTATTCATGGGAAGCGGAATGCAGCGCGATCTGGTGGCCTGCCGCCGCCGCATCCGCAATGAGCGGCAGGTATTTTTCATTGTAGCCCGTGGCCACCACAAAAAAGGTGGCCTTGACCCCGGCGGTGTTCAGCGCATCCAGAACCGCCGGGGTCGTTTTGCTGGGGCCATCATCGAAGGTCAGGCAGACCCATTTCTCCGGCACCGGCTCTTCCTGCGGCAAGGAGCTTGCAGGGGCCGCCTCCGGAGCAGGGGAGGCAAAGCCGGTATCCGGTACCGGGGTCAGGTCGCTTTCCTGGCAGCCGGGCCCCGCCGGCACAGCAAAGAACAGCCCCAGCCCAAAGCCTGCCGCTGCGCCCGCCAGAAGCAGAGCTGCCCTGCGAAATAAGATCTTCCCGTTTGCTCTCAGCCATGAAACCATCTCCCAAACCTCCTTGACAAATCGCATTGGATCTGCAGTATCTCTTATAGGATATGACCCGCTGAAAATTTGTAGAATACAAAAGCAGGCAGAGGAATTGACATTTTCCGCAAAAATTGATAAACTAAATAAGTTCTCCGTGCAGGAGTGGCGGAATGGCAGACGCGCTGGTTTTAGGCACCAGTTCCCAGTGAGTGAGGGTTCAAGTCCCTTCTCCTGCATACACAAAACGGCAGGCCCTTGGATAGAATCCGGGCCTGCCGTTTTGTTTGCGGCTTTGGTTGGAAAGCATAAGAAAATCCCACGATCTATCGCTAGACCGTGGGATTTCTTTTATGCGAGGGAGGGGACTCGAACCCCCAAGGATAAACCACACGCACCTCAAACGTGCGCGTCTGCCAGTTCCGCCACCCTCGCACAACTATAAAATTGTTGCAATCCCGGATTTCTGAGGCTCGAAACCGTTGTTGCGGACTGCTTGAATATACTACCACATTACCCCGGGAAAGTCAAGCGATTTTGATAGAAATTTCCTCGTTTCATATTCGATCGTGTTCCGGTGCATACTAGAACAAATTATCACCGGGGAGGCAGGACCGTGAAACGACGCAACAGAGCACAGCGATTGCTGAGACTGACAGCAGTGTATCTTCTCCTGCTGCCGTTTCTGCTGCTGGGTTGGCTGTACAGCCGCCTGCCGGATCGTGTTTATCTGGAACCCGGGCAGGCCTTGCTTTTGCCCCGCTTTGGCTGGGTGGAACCTATGGGGCTTCACGGCAGCCAGAATGCGGCCAGTACCCAGGTCGTGGGCAGTTACCAGACCACTCTGTCACTGGGCGGCTGGCTTCCCATCAAGAATATCCGCACGGTGGTCACGGAGCGCACGCAGGTCACGGTCTGCGGTACGCCGTTCGGGGTCAAAATGTTCTCCGAGGGGGCACTGATCGTTGGCTTTTCCGATATTGACAGCCCCGGCGGGAGCACAGTGAACCCGGCAAAGGCGGCGGGACTGCGCCTGGGAGACCGCGTGATCCGCATTGGACAGACCAGGACGGAAAACAATGACGCTGTGAAGGAAGCGCTGGAAGCCGCCCGGGGAAGCGCCGCAGAGGTCATCTATGTCCGCAGCGGGGAACAGCGCAGCACCACCCTGACCCCTGTCTGGGATGCTGCTGCCGCCCAGTGGCGGGCAGGCATGTGGGTGCGGGATTCCTCCGCCGGTGTGGGCACTCTGACCTTTGTGGACCCGGAAAAGGGTGTCTTTGCAGGGCTGGGGCATCCCATCAGCGACGGCGACACCGGCGAAAGCATCGCTCTGCGCAGCGGGGAGATCGTGCCGTGTGATATCACCGGGTGCAGCATGGGCACTGTGGGCAGCCCAGGGGAGCTGAAGGGGAAGTTCCTGAGCGCCCACGCCATTGGCAGCATCCGGATCAATGGAGAAAACGGTGTTTATGGCACAACGCGGACAGGCTTTTCCGGGCAAACCATGCCGGTGGCGTTTGCGCAGGAGGTCGAGACGGGGGATGCACAGATCCTGGCTACCGTCGCTGGGGAAACACCCCGTACCTACCATGTCCGCATCGAGAAGATCAGCGATGCCGATCCGCGCCGCAATATGGTCGTCCGGGTGGTGGACAAAGCCCTGCTTTCCCGGACCGGCGGCATTGTGCAGGGGATGAGCGGCAGTCCCATTTTGCAGAATGGGCGGCTGGTCGGCGCGGTGACCCATGTTCTCGTCAACGATCCGACACGGGGCTATGGAATTTTCGCGCAGACCATGCTGGAGCAGGCTGAACAGGTTGCAACGGCGGAAAAATGAGCAGATTTGGTAAAACAAAACAGGCTGATTCGACTGAAGATTCCATAATATGGCAAAAATAACAGTTGAAATCCATGGGAATTTATGGTAAAATCAGAAACGTAAGGAAAACCGCACACATTGGAGGAATGAACGATGGACAAGATCAAATTTTTGATGTCGGATACTGGCGCAGAGATCACGGCAGCCTGTCGTGAAGCTTTGGAGCAGAAGGGCGTAGAGGTGACCGTGGTGGAAAAAGACGGCCTGAAGGTCCTGCAGAAAATGCTTGCAGTGCGGCCCCAGGTGGTGTTGCTGGATGCCTTTATGCCCGGGCTGGATGCGCTGGCCGTGAAACAGAAGTACAATGCAGCCGGTGAGCGTCACACCTCTTTCTTTGTGACGGGGGCGTTCCAGAGCGAGGAAATGGTGCAGGAGCTGCTGGACGAGGGCTTTGCTTACTACTTCGTCAAGCCCTTTGACGAGACGGTTCTGGCAAGCCGCGTGCTGAAGGTGGCTGCCGGGCAGGAAAAGCGCATTCTGCATACCAGCGTGGACAGCGATGAACTGACAGTCACTGAGATCCTGCACCAGATCGGCGTTCCCGCCCACATCAAGGGCTACCAGTTCCTGCGGGATGCCATCCTGCTTACCATGAACGAGCCGGAGTACATCAACGCTGTGACCAAGCGTCTCTACCCGGAAATCGCCAAGAAAAACGGTACCACTGCCAGCCGGGTGGAGCGCGCCATCCGCCACGCCATTGAGGTGGCGTGGGACCGGGGCGATGTGGACACTCTTAACAGCTATTTCGGCTATACCATCCACAACCTGCGGGGCAAGCCCACCAATTCAGAGTTCATTGCGATGATTGCCGATAAGATGCGGCTGGATAAACGGCAGAGGGCAGTGTGATGGATACACGTGCCGACGTGATATTTTGTGCGCAAAGCTGGCAATTCTGGGATGGTGAAAAATGTTTATCGCTATGGCATTATAGAATTATGGATTCCATAGCGATGAATTGAATGTTGATAGGGCGATAAATCTCCGGAATTTATTGGGTGTGGAGCCGAATGGATTCCGGAGGTTTTTTGTGGTG
Source organism: Faecalibacterium sp. IP-3-29 (assembly GCF_023347335.1). Lineage (NCBI taxonomy): Bacteria > Bacillati > Bacillota > Clostridia > Eubacteriales > Oscillospiraceae > Faecalibacterium > Faecalibacterium sp. IP-3-29. The sequence continues at coordinate 1,386,754 of NZ_CP094471.1, forward strand.
GAAAAAGATGTAGAAATGTTTCTGGAGGCGTGTGAGTTAAAGGGACTGAGTCGGTATTCTTTTCGGAGAAGATGGCAGGGCAGATTCGGAAGTGGATCAAGTATAAAGACCGCTATCGTAAAAGCATGGCTCACACCGAGGGCTGGGTAACAGCAGAACAATAAGACACCAGCGTATCGTGTTGCGAAAACATGGTACGCTGGCGTTTTTGTTTGAAGAAATTGCTATGTTCTCTTATTGCTGGTAAAATAGGGGCGGATGTACGAATAAGAATGAATGTGGGAGCGTGATGGAAAGTGGATATCTCTTTTAAGATGGGCGATGAAAAGTTCAATTATAGAGTGAGTGCAATCATAATTTCTAACGGAAGAATTTTGGCAATGTCCCATGACAAACCGTCAGAGTACTACTCTCTGCCCGGGGGTAGAGTGATGATGGAGGAAACGGCCGAACAAGCGATGATACGGGAAGTTCGGGAAGAGCTTGGTGTTTCACTGAAGATATCCCGGCCATTATGGTTGAATCAATCTTTTTTCACAAAAGATACAGATGGTCTCCGATATCACGAGATATGTATTTATTTTTTGATGGATACCGCAGATGCTGGCCTGCTGGAAAGGCAAAACACGTTCACTCGAACAGAGGGAACCGATACGCATATATTTAAATGGTTAGAGATTGCTCAATTAAAGGATGAAACTTTTTATCCATTGTTCCTGAAAAAAGAAATTTCCAACCTTCCGGATGGGTTCACGATCCGAACGGAAGTGCGATGATGAATCTGTGCTTTCGATGTTGACGCTTTTGTTGTACAAAATTGAGGAATTTATCCTAATGGCATTTCTTCTGTTGTGATATAATTGTATCGATCAAAAGGAGGAATGCAAGATGATCCATCTGCTGTTAGCGGTGATCTATGTTTCTTTTATCAGTCTGGGCCTGCCGGATTCTCTGCTGGGGGCTGCGTGGCCTTCGATCTATCCGGGGTTTGGAGTTCCGGTCTCCTACTCCGGTGTGATCTTCTGTATCATATCGGTGGGAACGGTGCTCTCCAGCCTGCAAAGTGACCGGATGACCCGCCGGTTTGGAGCAGGCGGTGTTACAGCCATCAGCGTGGCCATGACCGCCGCAGCGCTGTTCGGGTTTTCTGTCAGCAGCTCATTCTGGGCCATGTGCCTGTGGGCGATCCCTTATGGACTGGGAGCTGGAAGCGTGGATGCGGCACTCAACAACTATGTGGCGCTCCATTTTGCCAGCCGCCACATGAGCTGGCTCCATTGTATGTGGGGGATCGGTGCCTCGGTCGGGCCCTACATCATGGGCGCGGCGCTTTCTTCCCGTGCCGGGTGGCAGACGGGGTATCGGGTCATCAGTGTGATGCAGATGGTGCTGACGATCATTATTCTGCTGAGCCTTCCGCTCTGGAAAACGAAATCGGGTGCGAATGCCGAGGAGCGGGAAGCAGCTCCGGCAGAAGCGCTGACCCTGAAACAGATTTTCCGGATCTCGGGCGTAAAAGAGGTTCTGGTTACATTTTTTTGCTACTGCTCTCTGGAGCAGACCACCAGTCTGTGGGCCAGCAGTTATCTGGTGCTGAACAGGGGAATCGCGCCGGAGACCGCCGCCGGCTTTGCCAGTCTTTTCTTTGTCGGCATCACCGTGGGGCGGGCGTTGTGCGGCTTCCTGACCTTAAAATTCGATGATACCCAGATGGTTCGTATGGGGCAGGGGATCATCGCGATTGGGATAGCGGCGTTTCTTCTGCCGCTTGGGGAAGCAGTGACACTGGCAGGGCTGCTGCTGGTTGGTCTTGGCTGTGCTCCGATCTATCCCAGCATCATTCATGCAACGCCGGGCCGCTTCGGTGCGGACAGGTCACAGGCGGTCATTGGGGTTCAGATGGCCAGCGCCTATATTGGCAACTGCCTGATGCCGCCGTTGTTCGGCGTGATCGCAAACCACACCACGATTGCAATTTTTCCGTATTACCTGCTGGTGATCCTGATTTTGATGGGATATATGCACGAAGCGCTGCAAAAGAAAACAAAAGCGGCGCAATAAAATACCGCTGCTCTTGCATTTGGGGAAATGCACAAGAGCAGCGGTATTTTTGTATGCATATCAATCCCGCACCTGCACCGGAACAGTCGGCAGGTCTCACAATCGGATGCGGCGCACCACGATGATGGTTCTGGATGCGGCACTGGGGGAAACCCTTTACTCAGACGGCCCAGATCGCTGGGGTTCTCTTGCCTGTATGCGTCGGCAGGCATCCTCCTTCACAAGCTCAATGATCACCGCCGTCAGGGGGATAAAGAAGATGATACCGATGATGCCAAAGAGCTCTCCGCCGATCATAGCGGCCACAAGGGTGTACAGCGGAGAAAGCCCCACAGATTTTCCCACCACCCGGGGGTAGATGAACTGGTTTTCAATAAACTGTACGGCAAGGTAAACAATGAGGCAGCGCACGGCCAGAACGGGATCCACCAACAGCACGAGGAACACGCTGACTACGCAGGAGATCAGCGCTCCGACGTAGGGGATAATGGCGCAGATGGCGGTCAGCATTCCCACCAGGCTGCCGTAGGGGATCTTGAAAACGGAAAACGCAAGGGCCATGAGAATGCCAAGGATCACGGCCTCGCTGCATTGCCCTGTCAGGAAGTTTGCAAAGGATTGCCGGAACAGTCGGCAGAACTTCAGCAGCCAAGCGGAGTGGCTGGGCTTCAGGTAGGCACAGACCAATGTGCGGGCGTGGTGGCAGAGACTCTCTGAGCCAACGGACATATAAACGGAGATGATCAGGGCAAAGGATGCGGTCACCACGATATTTACCGTGGCAGATACGGCACCTACCGCATTGACCAGCACGGTGTCGATGCTGTCGGTGACCCTGCGGAGCAGCTGCTCCCAGTCGATGCCCTCCAGCCAGCTCATCAGCCACCCCATGTCGGCATCCTGTGCGCTGAGATAGGCGGTCCAGCGGGGGATGTTTGCTTCGATCTGTACATAGAGGCTGTGAAAAGACTGCACCAGCTCCGGAATCAGCAGTGTCAGCGCCAGCACCAACACCAGCACAACACCCAGCAGGGTGATGAAGAAGCTCAGGAGATGAAGTACTTTATCCGAGGGCTGTTTTTTGGCCTTGCAGAACAGGCGTTTCAGCCGTTTTTCCAGCCCGGTCATAGGCACGTTGATAAAAAGTGCCAGAATGCCGCCTGCCAGAATGGGCAATACCAGGTCTACCAGCTGTGCAGCAAATGCCAGAACGGAAGAAAGCCGCAGCAGCGCCACAAAAAGCGTGACTCCTACAACAGTTATGAGCAGATATTGTTTTGTTTTTGGTTCCATGAAAAAATCCTTTCCCGGAGCTGATGGCTGAAATATGCAAAGAGAACGTCTGCGAACTCTTTTTTCGTATTGTAATCAGAAGCAGCTGGCTTGTCAAGAAGTTGGGAACTGCGGGGTTTTCTTTTTGGGTCGGGCGTGATATAATATGTAGGTCGCAATTCTGTGAAAAAACTCAAAATAAACGGGAATGCGTGGAAAAGCAAAGGAATATAACAAAGAGTATCTTTGCTGCTTATATAAGGTTGAACGAAAATCAACTTAATACAAAATTCCATAGTACAGTCTGTATAAAAATGACACGAAAAAAGCTGAAATTTCCTCTTGCTTTTTCTGAGATCTGTGCTATAATATTAAGGCAATCGTTTCCAAGGCCGCTCGCGGGGGTAGCCGATATTGAAGGTTGTGATGGGCACATACATTTATAATATGGCCCCAATAAGTCAGAACCAGAAATGAGGTGAAAAAGAATGAAACAGGGTATCCATCCGAACTACGTTGACTGCACCATCACTTGCGCTTGCGGCAACGTCATTAAGACTCGTTCTACCAAGCCCGAGATCCACGTCGAAGTTTGCTCCAAGTGCCACCCCTTCTACACTGGTAAGCAGAAGCTGGTTGACACCGGCGGACGTGTTGAGCGCTTCAACAAGCGTTTCGGCCGTAAGTAATTACTGGTCTTTTCAGCGCCGTCTCCTTTGGGAGGCGGCGTTTTTTGTTGTTATGCCGCACAAAAGCTCTCTTTCTGTAATCTACACGCCGTTCCCTTATTTTGAACACATTTCCGGACTAAAATAAACCAGTATCTTCAAAAAGCGCTTTGCGCTGCCTTAGAAAGGAGCGTTGTGAACGTGATCGAAGTTTCTCATCTCACCAAACAGTATGGCAATCATCTTGCCGTGGACGATGTCTCGTTTACCGTGGCAGATGGCCAGATCTGTGGTCTGCTGGGGCCCAACGGCGCGGGCAAATCCACCATTATGAACATCCTCACCGGCTATCTCTCTGCCACCAGTGGGCAGGTGACGGTGGCAGGGCACCCTCTGCCCGAGGAGGCCGATGCCGCCAAGGCCTGTGTGGGCTATCTGCCCGAACAGCCGCCCCTTTACCCGGAGATGACGGTGCAGGAGTACCTGACCTTTGCCGCCGAGTTGAAGGGTGTGAAAAAGGCGGAACGGAAGGAGCAGGTGTGCAGGGCTGCCCGCCGTACCGGGCTGGAAACCGTTCTGCCCCGGCTCATCCGCAGCCTTTCCAAGGGCTACAAGCAGCGGGTGGGCATTGCACAGGCATTGCTGGGCAGTCCCAGGCTCATCATTCTGGACGAGCCGACGGTCGGCCTGGACCCGGCACAGGTCATCGAGATCCGCAAGCTCATCCGGGAGCTGGGTCGGGCACATACAGTTATCCTGTCCAGCCATATCCTCAGTGAGGTGCAGGCAGTCTGCCAGCAGATCCTGATCCTTTCCAAAGGGCATCTGGCGGCAGCAGGCAGTCTGGAGGAGCTGACCGCCGATGGCAAGAGCCTGGAAGCGGTGTTTCTGGAACTGACCGACGGTGAATCGGAAGAAGCAACCGGAGAGGAGGACGCAGAATGACAGCTATTTTTAAGCGGGAATTCCGCAGCTTCTTTCACGGGATGCTGGGGTACGTCCTCACGGCGTTTCTGGTGGCGAGTTCCGGCCTGTATTTTCTGGCCCGGTGCCTGATCTACGGCCTGACGGATTTCAGTTACTACACCCTCTACCAGACCATTTTCATGCTGCTGCTCTATATCCCGGTGCTGGCGATGCGCTCACTGGCCGAGGAGCGCCACAGCCGCACCGACCAGCTGCTGCTCACCAGCCCGGTCTCAGTGTGGGGCATCGTGCTGGGCAAGTTCTTTGCCATGGCGGCTGTGTTCGCTCTGCCCTGCGCTGTGGATGCGGTGATGATCTTCATCCTCTGGGCGCTGGGCAGCACCGTGTCTGCTCTGCTCGCAAACCTTGCGGGGCTGCTCTGCTACTTTTTGCTGGGCTGTGCAGCCATTGCATTGTGTGAGTTTCTCTCCGGCCTGACCGAGAACCAGATCATTGCTGCCGTGGCGGGCTTTTCAGCTCTGCTGCTGGCCTACCTGATGCCCAGCCTGCGCAGCATGTTCAATGCGGGCAGCGCCGTGGCGCTGGCAGTGTTCACCGGGATCGCAGGCGCGGCTTCTCTGGCGGCCGGTCTGCGCACCCGCAGCTTTGTGCTGGGGTGCCTGACCTTTGCGGCGCTCTGCCTGGGCCTGACGGGGCTGTTTCTGCTCCGCAGTGCATGGCTTACCGAGGCTTTCAGCGCCGTGCTGAGTGCCCTGTGCCTGTTTACACCCTTTGAGGATTTTGTCAACAACAGCTTCTCCATCCCTGCCGTGGTCTATTATCTGACTGTGACGGCAGTGTTCCTGTTCCTTACGGCGCAGGACATTGAGAAGCGCCGCTGGAACTGAGAGGAGGGAACACAGATGAAGCTTTTTGCAAAGCAGAGCTCCTCGGGTGACGGGCGGGTGTTCCGCAGCGGGGTGTGGTCGGCAGCCATTGCCGCGGCTGTGATCGTGCTGGCCGTGCTGGTTAATCTCATTGTCCGGGCCATTCCTTCCAGATATACCGAGTTCGATCTCTCCGAGGCGGGGCTCTACACCCTGAGCGAGAGCTCCAGACAGGTGGCCGACGACCTGACGCAGGATGTGACCATTTACTATCTGGCTCAGACCGGCAATGAGGACCAGATCATCTCCAAGCTGCTGGACAAATACGCCGCCCAGAGCAGCCATATCACTTGGGAGCTGAAAGATCCGGCAGTCTACCCGACCTTTGCGGCCCAGTACGGCGCACAGGATCTGACCTCCGGTGGGCTGATCCTGGTCTGCGGGGAACAGAGCAAGGTGCTGGATGCCGCAGAGCTTTACGACTACGATTACAGCGATTATGCCGCCACCGGCGCGGCCAACGTGACCTTTGACGGTGAAAGCAGGATCACCTCTGCCATCTACCAGCTGACCAGCGGAGAGAGCCGCCATGTGTACTACACCACCAACCACGGCGAGCAGGCGCTGACTTCCACCCTGACCGATGCGCTGGAAAGCCAGAACCTGACCGTCTCGGCACTTGACCTGCTCTCCCAGACCATCCCCGAGGACTGTGACCTGCTTGTCATCAACGATCCGGCGCAGGACTTTTCCGGCGCAGGCAGTCTGGTGGATGAGCTGGGCCAGCTGCGCAGCTACCTGAGCAACGGAGGCCGCGTGCTGCTGCTGACGGATTCCTATTATAGTACCCCCAATCTGGATGCTGTGATGGCCGAGTTCGGCCTGACCCGCACCGAGGGCCTTGTGGTGGAGGGTGACACTAACCACTACCTCAATGGCTACCCGGCCCTTTACCTGCTGCCGGATTATGCCAGCACAGAGGAATCCACCGCGCTGGACGGTGTGAACACCAGCCGCCGAGTTCTGCTGCAGATGGCACAGGGCATCACCCTGACCGAGACAGAGCATGTGGTCTCGGAAGCCCTGCTGGTCAGCTCGGACAGTGCTTACAGCAAACCGGAAGGTTACGAGATGACCACCACCGAGAAGGCGGGCGGCGACATTGCCGGTCCCTTCACGCTGGCAGCATACGCCCGCAATGAGGACACGGGTGCCCAGGTCATCTGGGTCAACTGCGGCAATATGGACAATGAGGGCATCTATCAGGTCATCCCGGGCAATGTGACCTTCTTGCAGGGGTGTGCGGCTTCGCTGGCCGGGCAGGAGAGCGCTGTCCTCATCGACAGCAAGGCACTGGAAGCAGTTCCGTTGGAAGTGCCAGGTATTGCCGCCTCTACGCTGGGCCTGCTCTTTGTCATCGTTCTGCCTGCGGCTCTGCTGGCTGTGGGTGCCGTGGTGGTCGTGCTGCGGCGTAGAAAGTGAGGACCTGTCCATGAAAGCAAAACAGCGTACCCTCGGGGTGCTGCTTTTCCTCATCCTGCTGGCAGGCGGCGTGTTTGCCCTGCTGACGCTGCGGAATGCCCGGGAAGAACAGGCTGCCAGTGCGGCCGCAGATGGAACCATTCCGCTGGCGGCAGTTTCGGGCAATGACCTGACGCAGATCGTGCTCCACTATCAGGGCGAGACGAACACCCTGCTCTATACCGCCGATGGCTGGACGCTGGCTGAAGATCCCGCTTACCATCTGGACACCTCTGCCTGCAACACAATGCTCATCGCGCTTTCCTCTTTGAACGCAAAGCGGGAGCTGAGCCCGCAGGCAGGGGAGGACTACGGCTTTGCGGAGCCTGCGCTGACCATAGAGGTGACGGCAGCGGGCGAAACGGACACCTATACCTTCGGGACCAGCAATACCATGACAGGGGATCTCTATGTCCGCAAGAATAACAGCGATGTCATTTATACGGTATCGGGGACCAAAGCCGCCTGCTTTGAGTTGACCAGGGCGGAGCTGTTCGGTGCCTTCAACCCGGCGGGGCTGACGGTCTCGGAGATCGAAGCCGTCTCCTATACGCTGGCCGATGGCGAGACCGTGACCCTGAAAGCAAACTCGGAGCCTGTAGCAGAGAGTGACAGCAACGCCTACCAGACTGTCTGGCGGCTGGCAGGGGACACCGCCGCAGACCTCGACGAGACAAAGGTGGATGCCATCCTCTCGGCGCTCTGCACCTATGTCTCGGCACAGGCAACAGATGCCGACCCGGCGGCGTATGGTTTTGAGGCTCCGCTGGTCACAGCAGAGGTCACCACAGCCGATGGCACAATAAATCTGACCTATGCCATGGGGACAGACGGCTGTTACCTGATGGTGGAAGGCGACAGCTCCGTTTATACGGTGGATGCCAGTGTGGTGAGCGCGCTTTTATACCCTGCGGATCAGCTGAAAGCAGAATAAAACGTTTCACTCCCGCACTGTGCGAATTCTTGGTACAGCGCGGGATTTTTTTGCGCCGGATGTAAAGTTTCGGCAAACCTCGACAGAGTGATTGACATTTCAGTTCGGATTGTTTATGATAGGCGATGACAGGGCAGAATAACTGCACAATATTACGGATGTCATGGATGTTGTGCGGGGCTGGTCGCCCTGGTACGAAGGATGGGGTGGATGCCCTGTCTTTTTTCGTATCTGAGTTTAAGGAGGAAAAGTAAAAAATGGACAACTCGGTGATCGTTTCACTGCGCGATATCGTGGTGGAATTTGACGGTCAGCGCATTCTGGATGGGCTGAACCTGGACATCCATGACAAAGAGTTCGTAACGCTGCTGGGCTCCTCCGGCTGCGGCAAGACCACCACCCTGCGCCTGATTGCAGGCTTCCTGGAACCCAACGCGGGTCAGGTGCTGCTGAAGGGCCGAGATATTACCGGTGTGCCCCCCTATAAGCGTCCGGTGAATACCGTGTTCCAGAAGTACGCGCTGTTCCCGCACCTGAACGTGTTTGAGAATGTGGCCTTTGGCCTGCGCCTGAAGAAGATGGACGAAGAGACCATCCGCCGCAAGGTACGCGATATGTTGGAGGTGGTCGGCCTGAAGGGGTTTGAGCGCCGCAGCATCGGTCAGATGTCCGGCGGCCAGCAGCAGCGAGTTGCCATTGCCCGCAGTCTGGTCAATGAGCCTGAGATCCTGCTGCTGGACGAGCCTCTGGGTGCACTGGACCTTAAGCTCCGCAAGGAGATGCAGCTGGAGCTCAAGCGCCTGCAGCGTGAGATGAACATCACCTTTATTTATGTTACCCACGATCAGGAAGAGGCCCTGACCATGTCCGATACCGTCGTTGTGATGAACGGCGGCAAGGTGCAGCAGATCGGTACCCCCGAGGATATCTACAACGAGCCTAAAAATGCCTTTGTGGCGGACTTTATCGGCGATTCCAACATTGTGGATGGCGTGATGCACCGCGACTTCCTGGTCTCCTTCTCGGGTGTGCAGTTCCCCTGCGTGGACCGCGGCTTTGCCCGGGAACAGAGCGTTCAGGTGGTGGTCCGCCCCGAGGACATTGAAGTGGTCAGTCCCGTGGAGGGTCAGCTGGTGGGCGTAGTCAATGATGTCATCTTCAAGGGCGTTCACTTTGAGATGCACGTTGAGTGCGAGGGCCGTGAGTGGCTGATCCACTCCACCCGCGCCTGCACCCCCGGTGAAACCATTGGTATGCGCATCGGCCCCAACGAGATCCATATCATGGCACGTTCGGAGGGCTGAATGGGAAATGATGAAAATTTACGATAAGAAGCTGGCCTATCCTTATTTTATCTGGATGGTGCTGTTCACGGTGGTTCCGCTGATCATCGTGGTCTATTATGCCCTGACCGATGGCAGCGGCAATTTCACCATTGCCAATCTGACCAGCGTCAGCGGCTACGGCTCCGTGTTTGCCCGCAGCCTGCTGCTGGCCCTTGTGGCTACCGTGATCTGCCTGATCATTGCATTTCCGGTGGGCTATTTCCTGTCCCGCCTGCGGGTGAACAAGCAGCATATCATGCTGATGCTGGTCATGCTGCCCATGTGGATGAACTTCCTGCTCCGCACCTATGCCTGGATGGGCCTGCTGAGCATCAACGGCCCTGTGAACGCGGTGCTGGGCTTTTTTGGCCTGGGCCCCTATACCATGCTGAACACCTCCGGCGCGGTGGTGCTGGGCATGGTGTATAACTATGTGCCCTACATGATCCTGCCCCTCTACACCAGTATGACCAAGATCGATCAGAGCCTGGTGGAAGCGGCACAGGATCTGGGAGCCTCCACCACCCAGACCCTTTTCCGGGTGCTCATCCCCATGAGCGTGCCCGGCATCAGCACCGGCATCACCATGGTGTTCGTTCCGGCGGTGTCCACCTTTGTCATCAGCCGTATGCTGGGCGGCGGCTCCAACCTGATGATCGGCGACCTGATCGAGATGCAGTTCCTGGGCAACAGCTACAACCTGAACGTCGGTTCGGCCATGAGCCTTGTGCTGATGATCATCGTCCTGCTCTGCATGAGCTTCACATCCAGCTTTGATGAAGATGAAATGGAGGGCGTGTCCTGATGAAAACGAAACATCTGCGCCTGATGCAGCGGGCCTACGTCATCCTCTTCTTCTGCTTCATGTACCTGCCCATTGCCTATATGATTGTGTTCAGCTTCAACCAGAGCAAGGGCTACGCACTGTTCACAGGCTTTACCCTTAAGTGGTACACCAGCCTGCTCCATAACTCTGCCATCCTGAGCGCTTTGCGCGTCTCGCTGGAGGTGGCCCTCATCTCTGCGGTCATTGCAACGGTGCTGGGCACGGCGGCCTCGCTGGGCATTGCATCCATGAGCCGCAAGAGCCGCCTGGTGGTCACCAACATCACCTATATCCCGGTGGTCAACCCGGAGATCATCACCGGCATCTCCCTGATGCTGCTGTTTGTGGCTTACCAGCGCTTTTCCGAGGGAGTCTCCTGGCTGCCCGACACCATCATGGGAATGCCCACGCTGCTGATTGCGCATATCGCCTTCAATGTGCCCTATGTCATCTTCAACGTGACCCCCAAGCTCAAGCAGCTGGACATCAAACTGTATGAGGCAGCTCTGGATCTGGGCTGCGATCCCAGGCAGGCGTTCTTCAAGGTCATCCTGCCTGAGATCAGCCCGGCCATCCTGTCTGCCTTCCTCATCTGCCTGACCTACTCCATCGATGATTTTATGATCTCCTATTTCAACTGCGGCACGGTGGAGACCCTGCCCATTGCCATCTATTCCATGACCCGGAAAAAGGTCAGCCCGGAGATCTATGCCCTGTCCACCATCATGTTTGTGGTGATCCTGACCATCATCCTCATCTCCAATGCCATGGAGAGCCGGGAGTACCGCCGGGATCAGAAGGCACTGAGAGGGGAGGACGTAAAATGAAACGTTTTGCTGTTCTGCTGCTGACGCTGGCCATGGTATTCTGCTGTGCTGCGCCCGCCTTTGCCGCCGGAACCATTGAGGTGACCGAGGACGTTTCGGTCTCGGACGATTACGACTGGACTCGCTTTCAGGGCCAGAATCTCACCCTGAACGTTTACAACTGGGGCGAATACATCTCCAACGGCTCCGATGACAGCGTGGATGTGGTGGCCGCCTTCGAGAAGCTTACCGGCATCAAGGTCAACTACACCACCTTTGATTCCAACGAGTCCATGTACGCCAAACTGAAATCCGGTGCGGCCAACTACGATGTGGTCATCCCTTCGGATTACATGGTGGCAAAGATGATCGCCGAGGGAATGCTTGCACCGCTGGATTACAGCAACATCCCCAACTCCCAGAACATCGATGCGGTCTACCGTGATCCGGATTATGACCCCACCAACGCCTATACCGTGCCCTATATGCTCTGTACCACCGGCATCATCTACAACACCACCATGGTGGAGAATGCCCCCACCAAATGGGCTGACCTGTGGGACGAGCAGTACACGGGCAACATCCTGATGTTCAATAACAGCCGTGATGCCTACGCCATTGCAGCGTTCAAGAACGGCACCAGCATCAACCCCGAGACCCCGGAAGAGGTGGACGAGGTGGTGGAGACCCTGAAAGCGCAAAAACCGCTGGTGCAGGCCTACGTTATGGATGAGATCTTTGATAAGATGATCGGCGGCGAGGCGGCCATCGGCGTGTACTACTCCGGCGATGCCATTACCATGATCGATGATAACCCGGATCTGGCCTGGGTGTTCCCGGAGGAGGGCAGTGTGCTGTCGGTGGACTGCATGGCGGTGCCTGCCACCAGTGAGCACAAGGAAGCTGCGGAGATGTTCATCAACTTCATGTGCGAGCCGGACATCGGAAAGGCCAATGCGGAGTATATCGGCTATACCACCCCCATGCAGAAGGTGTGGGATATCCTGGACGAGGATCTGAAGTACAGTGAGATCGCATACCCCTCTGAGGAAGTGGAAGCCAGGGAAAAGGTGTTCACCGCCCTGAGCGATGAGGTCAACAACGAGCTCGATGTAAAGTGGAGCGAGATGAAGAGCTACAATGAGGGCGGCAGCGGCGTTGTGTTCCTGATGCTGCTGCTTGCCATGGTAGCGCTGGCCTGCTTCAATATCTGGCGCAAGCTGCGCAAAAAGACCCGGAATCAGTATTGAGAAGAAAGGGCCCTCTCCGTCAAAGCCTCTGGCAATGCGAAGCAATGACGGAGAGGGTCCTCTTTTGGAAAGGAAACGTATGAATCAATATACCTATCATACCACCGTCCTGAACGCAGACGGCGATTTTCGCCGGATGATCAAGCCCAGCGCCCTGTTCCGCTATGTGGAGCAGGCTGCGGCAGACCACGCCCGCGCCTACGGCATGGACGATGCTTTTTTCAAAGCGCACCACACGGCGTTTCTGGTGGGCAAGCAGGCGGCGCAGATCACCCGGATGCCCCTGCGTGCCGAAAAGCTGACCTTTCTTACCGCCTGTGAGCCGTGCAAGAAGGGTTCGATGAAGCGGCTGACCCGCATTCTGGACGAAGCAGGGAAGGAGTGTGCCCTGATCGACAGCCGGTGGATCGTGGTGGATACCGATCGCGAGTGCATCCTGCGCCAGCCCTCCTGGTATACGCCCGGTTACTGGAACGAGGATCTGGACGGGGAGCTGCCCCAGCTGGTGCACAAAGCAAAGGAACTGACCTGTGCAGGCAGCCGGACAGCCAGTTACTCCTTGTGCGACCTGAACGGCCATGTGAACAACGCCTGCTATCTGGACATTGCCTGCGATGCCCTGCCGCTGGAGGTGGTCAAGGCCGGGCCGTTGAAATTTGTCTCCGTCAAGTACCACCGGGAGATCCCGCTGGGCAGTCAGGTCGAGGTGTTTTATGCGCCCTCGGCCGATGGCTGGTATGTGGTGGGCCGCCGCGAAGAGCACGCCGCGTTTGAATGCTACCTGGAATTTACAAAATAAATCCGGAAAAATTACAATTATGTTACAAAATCTGCGAAAAAGGTCTTGCAAAACAGGAACAAAAGAGTTACAATATGGTTACAGAAAGCGATGAGCGCTTTTTGAGACTGAAATCTTTTTCTTCTTGTTGAATAAGAGATATCGGGTGCAGGGCCTTCTCCTCCTCCGGCTGTTCTCCTTCACAGCTGTCGGCCACTGTATCGCACAGGCGGTATCTCGCTTCGTGTGCAAAAAAGTCCGTCCGGTTTTCCGGTGCGGACTTTTTTGCACTCTAATTTGTGTCAGAAAACCGGCCTGTCAGGCGGAAAAGTATGACCTTGCACGTTTTTGGTGGTCAATTTTACTGTTTTTCCGCAAAGGACAGTTCTAAAGTTTGTTGCCGCTGGGGTTTGTATTCTGACGGGGTTTGTGGTAAAGTATAGTCAATCAATTTATAAGCAGCAAACATGAATTATTTTGATGCTGGCCCGTTGTTGATGCGTTAAGAAAAAAGGAGTTTAGAGTATGGCTTATTTCTATGAAGAACCTTCCCGCACCTTTGGCGAGTACCTGCTGGTTCCGGGTTATTCCTCTGCAGAGAATGTCCCCACGGCAGTCAGCCTGAAGACCCCGCTGGTCAAGTACCGCAAGGGGGAAGAGGCCTGCCCGCTGGAAATGAACATCCCCATGATCAGTGCCATCATGCAGTCGGTCTCCGGCGATAAACTGGCCATTGCACTGGCACGTGAGGGCGGTGTGTCCTTCATTTACGGCTCCCAGAGCATTGAGAACGAGGCTGCCATGGTGCGCCGCGTCAAGAGCTATAAGGCCGGTTATGTGGTCTCCGATTCCAACCTGGCTCCCACCGCCACCCTGCACGATGTGCTGGAGCTCAAGGCCCGCACCGGCCACTCCACCATTGCTGTCACTGCCGATGGCACTCCTCACGGCAAGCTGATGGGCATTGTGGCCTCCCGTGATTACCGTGTCAACCACACCCCCGATGATGCTTCCGTTACCACTTTTATGACTCCCATCGAGAAGCTGGTCACCGCACCGGAGAATACCTCCCTGCACGACTGCAACAACATCATCTGGGACAACAAGATCAACACGCTGCCGCTGGTGGATGCTGAGGGCAACCTGAAATACTTCGTGTTCCGCAAGGACTACGATTCCCACAAGAAGAACGTCAACGAGCTGCTGGATGCCAACAAGAGCTATGTGGTCGGTGCCGGCATCAACACCCGCGACTATGCCCAGCGCGTTCCCGCACTGGTCGAGGCTGGCGTGGATGTGCTCTGCATCGACTCCTCCGAGGGCTACTCCGAGTGGCAGAGCCGTACCATCGCCTGGATCCGTGAGCACTACGGCGACACCGTGAAGGTGGGCGCAGGCAACGTTGTGGATGCCGAGGGCTTCCGTTTTCTGGCAAAGGCCGGCGCAGACTTTGTTAAGATCGGCATTGGCGGCGGTTCCATCTGCATTACCCGTGAGACCAAGGGCATCGGCCGTGGTCAGGCCACCGCTGTCATCGAGGTCGCAAAGGCCCGTGACGAGTACTACAAGGAGACCGGCATCTATGTGCCCATCTGCTCCGATGGCGGCATCGTCCACGATTATCATATCACTCTGGCTCTGGCCATGGGCGCTGACTTTGTCATGCTGGGCCGCTACTTCGCACGCTTTGACGAGAGCCCCACGAACAAGGTGCGCATCAATGGCCAGTATATGAAGGAGTACTGGGGCGAGGGCTCCAACCGTGCCCGCAACTGGCAGCGTTATGACCTGGGCGGTTCCACCAAGCTGAGCTTTGAGGAAGGCGTGGACAGCTATGTTCCTTACGCAGGTCCTCTGGCCGATGGTGTCCAGACCACCCTGTACAAGGTCAAGAGCACCATGTGCAACTGCGGCGCACTCTCCATCCCCGAGCTGCAGCAGAAGGCCAAGCTGACTGTGGTTTCCTCTACCTCCATCGTGGAGGGTGGCAGCCATGACGTTGTGCTGAAAAATGCGACCCCCAATATTATAAACGGCTGAGCCTGAACAGGCTTGCAGGGCCGCTCCCGGAGCTTTCGGGGGCGGCCCTTTTGGCAGTACCGAAAAAAAGATTTTTCTTTCTGCACGCAGGAAATTTACAAAAGCCCTTGCACCCGGGCGGCAAAGATGCTATCATGGTACAAACGTCCTGTCAAGACAGGGTGCAGGCCCACGCACTGCCGGAACAAAGGCAGGGGGAGAAGGGGCTGCTTTTTCAGCAGCGGCAAGGCTTTTTCGCTGCTGCGAAGTACAAGGAGAGGAAACTTTTCATGGACGAGATCAAAGTTGTTCCGTACATTCCGGACGAAGATTATGATAACCCTGCCATGGTGGTGGATTTCTACGAATTCACGATGGCAAACTGCCTGTTCCTGCACGGCTTTAAGAACACCACCCTTGTGTTCGATATGTTCTTCCGCAAGAACCCGGACAACATGGGCTACTCCATCAGCGCAGGCCAGCGCAAGCTGACCCGGTTCCTGCTGAATTATCACTTCAACGAGCAGGATATCCGCTGGCTGCGCACCAAGGGTATGAGCGAGGAATTCTGCGAGTATCTGCGCACCTATAAGTGGAAGGGTGATATGTACGCTCTGCCCGAGGGCACGGTTTGCTACCCCCATGTGCAGATGGTCCGCATTGAGTGCGACCTGGTGGGTGCGATTCTGATCGAGACCTACCTGCTGCAGACGATGAATTTCCACAGCCTGATCACCACCAAGGCGACCCGTGTGACTGGCCTGAACACCCATACGCCCCGCAGTGTCATGGAGTTTGGCACCCGCCGCGCGCAGGGCGAGAGCGCAGGCAATGATGGCGCGTATGCCGCTGTTCTGGGCGGCTGCATCGGCACTGCCAACTGCCTGGCTGAGATGAAGTATGGCTCTGAGGTCAAGGCAGTTGGAACCGTGGCACACAGCTTCATCGAGTTCTTCCCGACGGAGTTTGATGCCTTCAAGGCCTTTGCGGATACCTATCCGGATTCCGTCAGCCTGCTGCTGGATACCTACAACATCATGGAGAGCGGCCTGCCCAACCTCATCAAGCTGGACGACTACCTGATCGAGAAGTACCCCAATGACCCCAACCGCCGCGTCAAGAGTGCCCGTATCGATTCCGGCGATCTGGCCCGTGGCTCCAAGCGCCTGCGCAAGGCACTGGATGCCGCAGGCAAGCCCTATATCAAGCTGGTGGCCTCCAATGGCCTGGACGAGCGGAAGATCGCCAACATGGAGCTCTATGAGCACGCTCATTTTGATTCCTACGGCGTGGGCGAGAATCTCATTACCTCCGCTTCTGACCCTGTGTTCGGCGGTGTGTATAAACTGGTGGCGGTCAAGCTGCCGGATGGCACCTATCAGCCCAAGATGAAGTGCTCGGATTCTGCCAGCAAGGCCATCATCCCGGGCAAGAAAATGCCCTGGCGGCTCTACGATGAAAATGGTCAGGCCCAGTGCGATCTGATCGCCATGGATGGTGAGGTCATCGAAGCGGGCAAACCGGTAAAGATGGTCAATCTTGACCCGGATGCCATCGAGCGCACCATTACCATCACCCCCACCAAGGTCAAGCGGCTGCTTGTGCCCCATATCCTGAACGGTGAGCTGGCCATCGAACTGCCCGGGATTGCCGAGAAAAAGGCCTATATCGCAAAGCAGCTGACCGAAGAGACTTGGGAGACTGAGCTGCGCATCGAGATGCCGCATAAGCACTATGTCAATATGACCCCCGCTGTGGCCGAGTGCCGCGCCAAGATGTATTCGGAACTGCATGGCGGAAAGGTGTAACTTGACAAAGCAGGGTTTCTATTGTATTATAATAGCCGTTGTGTGAATCCTACATGTTTTGATACATGTTTGCAACTCCGTAACGATGGACTTGTGATAAATGTTTACCTCATCACCTGTTATTCCCGGTTCTCTGTGAATGTCCAGAGCAGCAGGGCTTTGTAAGCCGGGTTTCTATGCGCCACTGTGGTGAAATTGGCAGACACGAGGGACTTAAAATCCCTTTCTGGAGACAGAGTGCGGGTTCAAGCCCCGCCGGTGGCATAAAAAATCCCCTTCAGCGTAAGCTGAGGGGGATTTTTTACTGTTGTATCGCGTACAAAGTGTAATTCTGCGCAGGCAGGAATGCCGGATGCAGCTCAGTGGTTTTCCATAGCATTGAATCGTTCCAGGAAGCTGTGATCCACACCCTCGGATCGATAGCCCGGCATGGTATCAATGGCAACATTGTGGATGCTGCGGAAGATGCTGTTTTCGATATTGGGATTGTCACGCTTCAGGCGGCGAAGCAGAATCTTGATCTCCTGCCGCTTGGAACCACCGCCGCCGTTGTCGCACATGGTGCAGTTCTCGGTAAAGCGGCAGGCGCACTGGATGAATTCCAGATCATTGTAGCGCTTCCAGGCCAGGATATCTTCTTCCCGGATGCAGTACATGGGGCGGATCAGGGTCATGCCGGGGAAGCTGGTGCTGTGGAGCTTGGGCGGCATGGCCTGCATCTGGGAGCCGTAGAACATGCTCATCACGGTCGTCTCAATAACATCGTTGAAGTGGTGGCCCAGCGCGATCTTATTGCATCCCAGCTCCTTGGCCTTGCTGTACAGGTGGCCGCGCCGCATCCGGGCACAGAGGTAGCAGGGGTTCTTTTCGGTGTTGTTGGCAACGGAAAAGATGTTGCTCTCGAAGATGGTCACCGGGATGTGCAGCAGCTCGGCATTGGACTCGATCTTCTGACGGTTGATCTCGTTGTAGCCGGGGTCCATCACCAGAAAGACCAGTTCAAAGGGAACATCGCTGTGCTTCTGCAGCTCCTGCATCAGCTTTGCCATCAGCATGGAGTCTTTGCCGCCCGAGATGCAGACGGCGATCTTGTCGCCCTCCTGTACCAGCTCGTAGCGCTTTACCGCCACGATAAAGGGGGTCCACAGCTCCTTGCGGTATTTCTTGATGATACTGCGTTCGATCATCTGATAAGGTTCAAGCTCACGTTTCATGTTGGTTCCTCTTTTTATTTAATGTAGGGCGGTCAGCTCACGGTAGCAGACATCGAACGTCTGCAAAAAGGCTTTGATCTCGTCCTCGGTGGTCAGATGGCTCAGGCTGATGCGCCAGGAGGACAGTGCGTTGCGGCGGTCGCGGCTGACCGCAAACACCGCACGCGAAGGCAGACCGTCCGAAGAGCAGGCTGACTTGACCGAGACGCAGACCCCTTTGGCATCCAGCTCCCGCTGGAACACGGTGCCCTTGACATTACGGACGCTCAGATTCAGCACATGAGGGATGGCGTGTTCTGGGCTGTTGATGCGCACCAGCGGATATGTGCTGAGGGCGGCGCGGAGCTCTGCATTCAGTTTTGCCACATGGCCAACGTGTCCGGGCAGGTCAGTGACGGCGAGATCAAGCGCACAGGCCAGCGAGGAGGCCAGCGCCACAGTGGGGGTGCCGCTGCGGTAGATGGTGGTACTCTCGCCGCCATGGATGAGAGGCTCCAGCGCCAGATTCCGCCGCTTGATCAGCAGGCCGATGCCGTTCAGTCCGTAGAATTTGTGGGCCGTCAGGCTCATGGTGTCCACGCCCTCAAAAGAAACGGGGATCTTGCCCACAGCCTGGGTCGCATCCACATGCAGGTGACAGTGAGGGTATGCTTTCAGGATGGCGGCGATCTCCTGTACAGGCTGCACCACACCCAGTTCACTGTCCACCAGCGTTACGGCAACGCAGATGGTATCCGGGCGAAGCAGATCCTTCAGGTGCTCAAGATCTACAGTACCGTCCTGTTTCACGTCCAGCAGGTTGATCTCATACCCCTGCTCCTGTAATGCCGTCAGGGTGCCGCTGACCGAAGAATGCTCCAGCGGAGTGGAGATGATGTGCCTGCCCGCATGGCGGGAGAGACGGGCCAGCCCCTTTAAGGCAAAGTTGTTGGCCTCGCTGGCACCGGAGGTATAGATGATCTCTGCTGGCTGAACGCCCAGCAGGGAGGCGATTTTGATGGTGGCGGCATCGATCTCTGCCTTGGCGGCAGAGCCTGCCTGGTGGTGAGAGTTGGCGTTGCCGATGCAGCGGCGCTCCACGGCACAGAACTGCTCCAACACCCGCGCATCCACCGGGGTGTTTGCAGAATAATCCAGATAGATCATAACATTCCTCTTGAAATACAAATCAATTCAATAGGTTATATTATAGTGCGGACAGGGGCATATTTCAAGATGTCCGGCCAAAAAGCTGAGGGAAACTGCGGCAAACGGATTGCATCCGGGCAGGGTTTCTGGTATACTTTATAAAGTCAGACAGGGAAGGGGAGAGCAAAATGTTTCGTTCGACTTTGCGGAGCGCGTGTTTTGCCTTCCGGTCCCGTTTTTTGAATCTGCTCCAGAAGATTGAGGCACTGCCGTTGCTGCGGCAATGCCTCTTTTTTTGGGCAGCGATGAAAGGAGAACTTCTCTATGAGTGAAAAGATCGATTACTCCAAGGGCATTTACGATGCCCGGCAGCTCGGCACCGGACGGATGCTGATCCTGGGCTTGCAGCACATGTTTGCCATGTTCGGCGCAACTGTGCTGGTGCCCCTGCTCACCGGCCTGAGCGTTTCCACCACTCTGCTCTGTGCCGGTCTGGGCACCCTGCTGTTCCACCTTGTCACCAAGGGCAAGGTCCCGGCCTTCCTTGGTTCCTCGTTTGCATACCTGGGCGGTTTTTCCATTGTAGCCCCCATGCTGGCTGACGCAGACGGCAACCTGACAGTTGTCAATACCAAAATGCTGCCCTACGCCTGCGCGGGCGTGGCACTGTCCGGCATTCTGTACCTGCTGGTCAGCCTGCTCATCTCCACCTTTGGCATCCGCCGCATTATGAAATTCTTCCCGCCGGTGGTCACAGGCCCCATCATCATCTCTATTGGTTTGATCCTGGCCCCCTCTGCCATCACCAACTGCGAGTCCAACTGGCTGCTGGCTTTTGTGGCCCTGGGCACCGTTATTGTCTGCAACATCTGGGGCAAGGGTATGGTCAAGATCCTGCCCATCCTGATCGGTGTGCTGGTCTCCTATGCTGTGGCTCTGGTCACTGGTGCAGTCAACTTTGAGGCCATTGCTGCTGCCGACTGGTTCGGCATCCCCCTGCACAAGAGTGCCATGGGCCTGTTTGCCATCGACGGCAGCCCTGAGTTCATCAGCGCAATGTTCACCATCATCCCCATTGCGCTGGCAACCATGATGGAGCATGTGGGCGATATCGCTGCCATCAGCGCTACGGTCGGCCACAACTATATCAATGATCCCGGCCTGAACCGCACCCTGATGGGCGACGGCCTTGCCACTGCCATGGCCGGTCTGCTGGGCGGCCCCGCCAATACTACCTACGGTGAGAACACCGGTGTTCTGGCCCTGAGCCGCATCTACGATCCGCTCGTCATCCGCATTGCCGCTGTGATGGCTGTGATCCTGAGCTTCAGCCCCAAGTTTGAGGCCGTCATCAACACCATCCCCACCGGCATCATTGGCGGCATCAGCTTTGTGCTGTATGGCATGATCTCCGCGATTGGTGTCCGCAATGTGGTCGAGAACCGTGTGGACTTTACCAACAGCCGCAACCTGATCGTTGCCGCTGTCATCCTGGTCTGCGCACTGGGCTTCAACTCTGTGGGCGGTCTGACGTTCGCTGTGGGCGGTGTCTCCATCAACCTGTCCGGCCTGGCCATTGCCGCTATCGTGGGCATCCTGCTCAACGCCATCCTCCCCGGCAATGATTACGAGTTTGATGCTGCCAACGGTTCCGATGCTCCGAGCAGCGGCAACCTGCAGGTCTAAAAAATAAATAGGAATAATTCTTAAAATTAGTCTTGACTAATCTAGGAATCATTGCTATAATAGGCTCAGAAGCAAGGCCCCCTGTACCAGAGGGGAGGCCAAGATCATAATGAAAAACAATGGAGGATATTCTTATGAAAAAGTATGTTTGCACCGTCTGTGGTTATATCGCTGAAGGCTCTATCCCTGAGCAGTGCCCTGTCTGCAAGGCTCCTGCATCCGCATTTGTCGAAAAGACCGGCAACACCTATGTGACCGAGCATGTGGTCGGCATCGGCAAGGCTGAGGGTGTGCCTCAGGAGATCGTTGACGGTCTGCGTGCAAACTTTGAGGGTGAGTGCAGCGAGGTCGGCATGTACCTGGCCATGGCCCGTGTGGCAGAGCGCGAGGGCTACCCCGAGATCGCTGAGGCTTACAAGCGCTATGCCTACGAAGAGGCTGACCACGCATCCCGTTTCGCCGAGCTGCTGGGTGAGGTCGTGACCGACAGCACCAAGAAGAACCTGATGATGCGTGCTGAGGCTGAGTGCGGCGCATGCTCCGGCAAGATGGACCTGGCCAAGAAGGCAAAGGCCCTGAACCTGGATGCGATCCACGATACCGTCCATGAGATGGCGAAGGACGAGGCTCGTCATGGCCGCGGCTTCGAGGGCCTGCTGAAGCGTTACTTCAACGTGGAGCTGTAATTCCTGCATTTTTCTGAACCTGTTATCATAAAGCTGCCGTGCGGTTCCAAAGCTGCACGGCAGTTTTTTTGCTTGACGGGATCCATGGCAGGGCGTACAATGAAAAAAACATTCCGAAAAGGGGAAGTCTTATGAAATCAACTTCCACACGCTTTGCGCTGCTGGACGAGCTGCGCGGGCTGGACCTGATCAGCATGATGCTTTACCATGGCATGTGGGACCTGGTCTATCTGTTTGGTGTGCGTGCACCGTGGTATGGCAGCTGGCAGGGAGAACTGTGGCAGCAATCCATCTGCTGGGTGTTCATCTTGCTGTCCGGCTTCTGTCTGCCGCTGGGCCGCCACCCGGTCAAACGAGGCGCGGTGGTGTTTGGGTGCGGCGCACTTGTCACGGCGGTCACGCTGATCTTCATGCCAGCGGATGCTGTCTGGTTCGGCGTGTTGACCCTGCTGGGCTCGGCTATGATCATCACAGGACTGCTGAAAAAGTGGCTGGAAAAGGTGCCCCCGGTGGTCGGCCTTGCAGGGAGCATGTTTCTGTTTTACTTCACCCGCTATGCAGCCGATGGCTATTTGCAGCTGGGCCATTGGCTCATCACACTGCCGGGCTTTCTCTACGCCAACTACTTCACGGCCTATCTGGGGTTTTATCCCTTTGGCTTCTTCTCTACGGATTACTTTCCGCTGACCCCGTGGCTCTTCCTGTTCTGGGCTGGTTTTTACCTGCATCATCTGGCAGAGCGAACAGCGCAGAGTCTCCGTCCGTTGCGTCGTTCGGTTTGCCCGCCGCTGGGGTGGCTGGGGCGGAACTCGCTGATGCTATATCTGCTCCACCAGCCGGTGATCTACGGCGTGCTGACGGTGGTGTTCCTGTTGCTGCGCCGGGGTGAAGGAGCGCTCTGAAAAATTCTGCAAAAGGTTCTTGACAAGGAGCCCGCCCTGTGGTATTCTTTTGATGGTTAGAAAAGCCTAACCAAATTGCTCTGTCTTATGTCAGGCAGAGCAATTTCTTGAAGATAAAAGTTAGAATATACTAACTGAAATTGAAAGAGAGGTTCTTCATTATGAGCAAAGTAGCAGTTGTATTCTGGAGTGCAACCGGCAACACGGAGACCATGGCAAACTACGTGGCAGAGGGCGCAAACGGCACCATCGTTCCCTGTGGCGAAATGAACGCCGCAAAGCTGGCAGAGTTTGATGCAGTTGCATTTGGCTGCCCCGCAATGGGCGCAGAGCAGCTGGAAGAGAGCGAGTTTGAGCCGATGTTCTCCGATCTGGAGGGCTCCCTGAACGGCAAGAAGATCGCTCTGTTCGGCTCTTATGGCTGGGGCGACGGCCAGTGGATGCGCGACTGGGTCGAGCGTGCACAGGGTGATGGTGCACAGGTGCTCAACGGTGAGGGTCTGATCTGCAACGAGGCACCGGATGAGGATGTTCAGGCTGCCTGCCGCAAGCTGGGTGCAGATCTGGCTGCATGGTAAAGCGGAAACTTGACAAAAGAAGTTTGTTCTGATAGACTAACCGGCAGAGTGTAAGAATTCCGGCTCTCTGCCGGTTTTTTGTTTTGTCAGGAGGAAAAGAATGTCAAAGACCACCCCGAAAGACCTTGCCAAAAAGAGAAACGATGAAAAACTGCTGGTCAGTGAGATGATCGCACTTTACTGCCGCAAACAGCATCATAGCCCGAAGGGAAAACTCTGCCCGGAGTGCCAGCAGCTCCATGATTATGCACTGGCCCGGATCGAGCATTGCCCCTTTATGGAGACGAAAACTTTTTGCTCTGCCTGCAAAGTTCACTGCTACAAACCGGAAATGCGGGAGCGGATCCGTACTGTCATGCGCTGGGCCGGGCCACGGATGCTGCCGGTGCATCCCATCCTTTCCATCCGGCATGTGGTCGTCACCTTGAAATCGAAGCGGGAAGCCCGGGCAGAAAAATAAGCACCCATGTATAATCGCCTGAAGCCGGGGCAACCTAGAGCCAAGGAGGCGATAGAAATGGAAAACACAGGTGTGACCTGCGATGTCTGCGAGTGCCGCCACAATGTGCAGAGCTGCAAGTGTGATCTGCCCCAGATCAAGGTGACAGAGCACTGCTCCTGCACCACCCAGCAGGTGGAGACCCCGCACTACTGCCAGAATTACGAAAAGAAATAATCTGTAATGGCAGAAAACTCCCCGCCCAGCGCCCAAGACAGGGCATTGAGCGGGGAGTTTTTGTGTGCTGTTCAGTGGATGACCACACTGCAGGTAGCAAGGCTGCGCACCAGTGTGCCGACGCTGTCCTTCATCTGGATGCCGGCAAAGCCCAGGCGGAAAGCGGTCTGCACATTCTCCAGCCGGTCGTCAATGAAAACACTTTCCCCGGCCTTGAGCTGGTATTTGTCCAGCAGGGCCTTATAGATGCGCGGGTCAGGCTTGTTGATGTGCACCTCGCAGGAGGCCACGCCGCCGTCGAACAGGCCCTTGAGGTCGCGCTCGGTCAGAAAATCCAGCACATCCTCGGGGATATTGCTCAGGTAGTAGACACAGTAGCCACGGCTCTTGAGTTTCCGCACCAGCTCCTGCATCCGGCGGCGGGGGCGGAGGATATGCATCCAATCGTCCAGCACGCCCTGCACCTCAAACGCGCGGCCATATTCCTTTGCGCGGGCCAGCATCCGCAGGTTGGCCTCGGAGCGGGTGATAAGCCCTGCATCCAGCAGCTTCCACTCCTCGCTTTCAAAAGTCAGCTGGGAGACCTGTTCCTCTACCTCGGCATTGCAGAAGCGGTCTACCAGGTAGGTCTTGGGGTCGAAATCCACCATGACACCGCCCAGATCAAAGATGATATTTTTATACATCGCTGTTTCCTCAATTCTGTATGGATGTTTCTGCCAGAAAGATTCTGTCCACAGTATAGCACAACTGCCCGCTCTGCATCAAGCACTGCGCTGCCGCATAGGATGAAACAGGCAAACTGCGGGGAGGGGAGCACGATGACATTCCGGGAGCTGTGCACAAAGGAGATCGTTCAGCTGAGCAACGGGGCCTGCCTTGGCCGCGCCGATGATCTGGAGCTCGATCCGGCAACGGCGCAGGTCAAAAGCCTGCTGCTGCTCGGGCAGCCTCATCTGTTTGGACTGCTGGGCCGGGACGAGACTCTGGTCATCCCCTGGACGGACATCGAAACACTGGGAGTGGACGCGATCCTGGTCCGCACGGAGCTGCCGGAGCCGGAAGCCAAAAAGCAGGGTTTCTGGCAAAAAATGCGGCACTGGCTGGACGGCTGAAATTTTTCGTGAATTTTTCCTGCATCAGGGTTTGATTTTACAAAAAATCGGATTATAATAGAGAACCGTGAGCGGCAGAGCCTTGCCGCTCCGGCTTGAAATCTGATTTCCGGAAGTGAAAGGAACTTCTCTCTATGAACGCAAAAAAACATACGCCGCTTTCCCTGCATGGGCTGCGGCTGCTCTTCCCGCCGCTGGCAACGCTGGGCATCCTGTTCCTGACGGAGTGGATCGCCCGCGGCAGCCTGACAGGGGAGACCTTTACCCAATACATTTTCCCCCATGCCGAAGCCTATCTGCTGGCGTGGGCCATGCTGTTTCTCAGCTGGCTGGCAGTGGACTGGCTGACCCGGTTTGCACCGTTGGCGACCCTGCTGGCGGCGGTGCTGGGCTGTGCCCCGGCGGCAGTCAATTTCTACACACTGCAGCTGCGCGGCGAGCCCTTCCTGCCCTGGGATCTGATGCAGGTGTCAGAGGCTGCGGGCGTGGCAGCTGCGGCCGGTATCCACATCCAGACCAGCATGGTGGTATCCATTGTTATTATCGTGCTGCTGGTCGTAGTGTCTTTCTTCCTTTATAGAGGGCGGCAGAAGCTGAACTGGAAGCCCCGGGTGGCAGGCTTTCTTGCCAGTGCGGCAGCTACCTGCGGCCTGCTCTTTGGCGTGTTCCTGCAGCCTGCCGTGACACAGGCCATTGGCATTGTGCCGGATGCCTGGATGCAGGATCGCTACTACCGCTATTATGGTGTCATCACCAGCTTTCTGACCAATCTGACCAATCTGGAGATCTCCAAGCCGGAGGGGTATTCAGAGGAGGCTGTCAACGAGATCCTGGATGATACTGAAGCTGCACAGAAATATTCCACTGCTCCGCTCTACCCGGGATCTTACGGTGCCACCACCTCTGCGGACGAGACTGTGAAAAAGCCCACCATCATCTACGTGATGGACGAGTCCTACTGGGATGTGTCGGAGCTGGAGCAGTACGGTTTCCAGTTTGATACCGATGTCTCTGCCAACCTCCACGCCCTGCAGCAGACCAGTGCTTCTGGCCGGGCGTACAGCCCCAGTTTCGGCGGCGGAACCTGCGATGTGGAGTTTGAAGCGCTGACAGGCTATTCGGCTTCCTTTCTGCCCAATGGCAGCAAGCCCTACCAGCAGCATGTGACCAAGCCCATGTTCTCGCTGCCCAATTACCTCAAGCTGACGCAGGGATATCAGACGGCGGCAGTTCATTGCTTCTGGGCCAGGTATTGGAGCCGGGACACGGCATACCCCAACCTGGGCTTTGACACCTTCCTGAGCCTGGAACAGATGACCCACGTCAACAAGGTGCGCAGGCACTACTGGACCAGCGGTCTGGTCACGGATGACTCCATGGCGGACCAGATCATCCAGCAGTATGAAAAGATGAAGACATCCTCGGATGCACCGGTTTTTCTGCACGCAGTCACGATGCAGAACCATACCAATTATAATAAAGACAACTACCCGGACGATGTGCGGGTGAAGGTGACAGAGCACCCGGCGGGCCTCAAGGCCAGCACCATCGGCGCACTGGAAGATTTTGCGACTGGCATCCGGGATGCCGATGCCATGCTGGGCAAGCTGACCCAATACTTCTCGCAAGTGGACGAGCCGGTGATCCTGGTGTTCTGGGGCGACCATTACAACCCCATTGATTCCAATTATGATGTCTTTACCAGCAGCGGCTATGCCAGCGA
Source organism: Faecalibacterium sp. IP-3-29 (assembly GCF_023347335.1). Taxonomy (NCBI): domain Bacteria; kingdom Bacillati; phylum Bacillota; class Clostridia; order Eubacteriales; family Oscillospiraceae; genus Faecalibacterium; species Faecalibacterium sp. IP-3-29. Next base: position 1,413,523 of record NZ_CP094471.1, read on the forward strand.
TTCCAGTGCGGACCCGCGCCTGCACCAGACCACCCTGTTGATGTGGTCGAACTACACCGACAAGCCCGTGGATCTGGGCACCATTGCCGCTTACGATATCTCGCCGGTGATGATGAACCTCTACGGTCTGGAGCAGCCGCTTTATTTCCAGCTGCTGAACCGCCAGCTGCAGGTGGCCGACCGCGCCAATACCCGGGGTACGGTGATGAATCTGGACGGTACCACCACCCAGACCCCGAGCTCCCTGCAGGAAAGCTGGAGCCAGAAGCACTGGCTGCTGCAATATGACCTGATGTTCGGCAAGGGCTATGCCCTCAGCCGGATGGGCATGGAGAGCCTGAACAGCACTCAGACGGGCGAATAAACGAAAAATACGCGATTTTCTTGTAAAAAACAGAGAAAACCCCTTGCATCACACGCCTGTTTGTGCTATTATTATTCAGCATTACACACGCATCACTATGCCCTTTTGTGCTCTTTCGGGAGTGGAGGGCAGTCCAAGGCCATCCGATATGGCCGCGGATCACGGTGTGCGGAGGCAAAACAATATTGGAGGTATTTTTACTATGGCAGTCGTTTCTATGAAGCAGCTTCTCGAGGCAGGTGTGCACTTCGGTCACCAGACCCGCCGCTGGAACCCCAAGATGAAGAAGTATATCTTCACCGAGCGCAACGGCATCTATATCATCGATCTGCAGAAGACCGTGAAGAAGCTGGACGAGGCTTACAACTACGTGAAGGAAGTTGCAGCTGAGGGCGGCGACATCCTGTTCGTCGGCACCAAGAAGCAGGCTCAGGAGTCCATCCGTGACGAGGCTCTGCGCTGCGGCATGCACTATGTCAACGCTCGCTGGCTGGGCGGTATGCTGACCAACTTCCGTACCATCCGTAAACGCATCGACCGTATGGATCAGCTGGCTAAGATGAAGGAGAACGGCACCTTCGAGCTGCTGCCCAAGAAGGAAGTTGCTAAGCTCGAGCTGGAGATGGAGAAGCTGGACAAGTACCTGGGCGGTGTCAAGAACATGAAGACCCTGCCGAAGGCTATGTTCATCGTTGATCCTCACAAGGAGCGCATCGCTGTTGCTGAGGCTCGCAAGCTGAACATCCCCATCGTGGCTATCGTTGATACCAACTGCAACCCCGACGAGATCGATTACGTCATCCCCGGCAACGACGACGCTATCCGCGCTGTCAAGCTGATCGCTGGCGCTATGGCTGACGCTGTTCTGGAAGGCAAGCAGGGCAACCAGGAGGCTCCCGCTGAGGAAGCTGCCAACGCCTGATTTCTGGCTGTACAGAACAAACCCGTGAAATAACGTGTAAGGGAGACTACAAAAATGGCTATTTCTGCAAAGGACGTTATGGAACTGCGCAAGCAGACCGACTGCGGCATGATGGAGTGCAAGAAGGCTCTGACTGAGGCTGACGGCAACTTCGAGAAGGCTATTGAGATCCTGCGCGAGCGTGGTCTGGCTACTGCTGCCAAGAAGGCAAGCCGCGTTGCTGCCGAGGGTATGGTCTACGCTGACTACTGCCCCAAGTGCAAGGTCGGTGTTGTCATCGAAGTCAACGCTGAGACTGACTTCGTTGCCAAGAACGACAAGTTCGTTGATTTCGTCAAGGAAGCAACCAAGGTCGTCATGCTGCAGAACCCTGCTGATGTTGAGGCTCTGATGGCTTGCAAGACCGAGGCTGGCGAGACCGTTGACGAGGCTCTGAAAAACCTGATCCTGGTCATCAAGGAGAACATCAAGATCCGTCGTTTTGTCCGTTACGAGGGCGTTTGCTCTGCTTACGTCCACGGTGGCGGCACCCACGGCATCCTGGTCAACTTCGAGACCACCAACGACATCGACAGCAAGGACGAGTTCACTGCTTACGGCAAGGACATCGCCATGCAGGTCGCAGCTGCTAACCCCAGCTACGTCGATGAGGCTTCTGTCCCCGCTGAGGTCGTTGCCAAGGAGAAGGAGATCATGCTGGCTCAGATGGCTGGCGATCCCAAGAACGCCAACAAGCCTGATGCTGTGAAGCAGAAGATGATCGAGGGCAAGATCAAGAAGTTCTTCAAGGAGAACTGCCTGGTCGATCAGGAGTTCGTCAAGGACGGCGATCTGTCTGTTGCTCAGTACACCGCTAAGGTCGCTAAGGATCTGGGCGGCGAGATCAAGATCGTCAAGTTCACCCGTTTCGTGAAGGGCGAGGGCCTGGAGAAGCGTGCTGATGACTTCGCTGCTGAAGTTGCAAGCATGGTGAAGTAATTCAGTCTGACTGAATGAATTTAAGAGCTGTGGTACCTGTAACAGGGTGTCACAGCTCTTTTTGTTTGTGTTTGAACGGGAAGTGTGTTATCATAGGAACAATTACAATGAAGAGAAAGCTGGAAGTGAAGAATCTCGACCAGCCGCTGTACCGAAAAAAGGAAGGCGGCATCTGACAGGAGATGTTACGATGAAAACACAGAAACTTGAGATCAGCGGTATTCCTGCTTTGCTGTACGGGAAAGAAAGCCGGAAAGTATATCTCTATGTCCATGGCAAAATGGGATGCAAAGAAGAAGCCTTGCCTTTTGCAGAGCTTGCCTGCCCAGCAGAGTATCAGGTCCTTGCTGTTGATTTGCCCGAACATGGAGAGCGCAAGGGAGGCTCCGAAAAGCTGCTGCCGTGGGTGGCGGTTCCAGAGTTGGAAGCGGTCTATTCCTATGCCGCAGAGCGTTGGAAGAATGTCTCTTTGCGGGCTACAAGTATTGGAGCCTGGTTTTCCATGTTGGCCTTACAGGCAAAGCCTTTACGGAGTGCTCTTTTGCTCTCACCAGTGGTAGATATGGAAGATCTTATCACCAATATGATGCAGTGGGCAAATGTGAGTGAGGCCCAGTTGAAAGAAGCAGGGGAGATTTCCACGGATTTCGATGAGACGCTGTCGTGGCAGTATCTCTGCTGGGTGAGGGAGCATCCCTACCGCTGGAAAGTGCCCACGCAGGTGCTCTATGGCGCAAGGGATAACCTGACTTCCAGGGCAGTGCTTGAGCAGTTCAAACAACGGACAGGTGCGCATCTGACCATCATGGAAGAAGGAGAACACTGGTTCCATACCGAGCTGCAATTGGCTGTTCTGCAGGAATGGGAGCGAGCACATATCTGAAAGAAGAGGAGAGAGAAACATGAAGATCGAACCCAGAACGTTCACACTGCCCAACGGGGAAGTGCTGACGGTGCGCAGCTTATGCGCCGATGATGCGGAGGCATTGAGTGCATTCCGCAATGCAATCTACAGCGAAACACATTTTATGGCCCGATACCCGGAGGAAGGAGCGAGTCTGGAAGCGATGCGGAACTGGCTCGCAGGCTACGGGGAAAGCCCTGTGAACTTTGAGGTGGGCGCTTTTGCCGGAGAAAAGCTGGTGGGGGAGTTTGGTGTTGCACAAGTGCGGCCGCATATCAAATATCGCCATCGTGCCGTAATGGGCATCTCCGTACGGAAAGATTACTGGGGCTGCGGTCTGGGCAGTTATCTGATGCAGCTGGCCATTGACCAGACCCGCGCCAACGGCTTCGAACAGCTGGAACTGGGGGTGTACAGCGATAACGCCCGTGCCATCCATCTCTATGAGAAGTTTGGGTTTGAGCGCTATGGCATCCAGCCCCGGGCCTTTAAACTGAAAGACGGCACCTACCGGGATGAGATCATCATGGTGAAGATGCTGTGACCTGAAAAGGATAAAATAAAATCTCCCACTGACGGGGTTCGATGTCGTCAGTGGGAGATTTTTATCGTTTTACGGTCAAACCGTGAAAACCTCAGATTTTGGCCTCGCTGTTGTGCTCAGCCTTTTTGTAAGCAGAGAAGGAGTGGAACACAATGTTCAGACCCAGAACGATCAGCAGAACAGCCAGGATCAGCTGCAGGCCATTGGCAATGAACACGGCACCCCAAGTGGTCTCGCCCGCAGGAATGCTGACAGAAGCGGCGGTGCTGATGGCCTTGACCATGGCAATCAGGCGCTGCACCAGAGCGGTGAAGGTGACGCACAGCATGATGATCAGCGGGGGGAACAGCATCTTGTTGCTGCGGCCGGTGACCTTCAGGAAGACGCACAGAGTGGCCAAAACCAGAGCGCTCAGCAGCTGGTTGGCGGAACCGAACAGAGGCCAGATGTTTGCGTAGCCGATCTTGGTCAGCAGGAAGCCGAAGGCCAGAGTGAGGAAGGTGGAGAAGTAGACGTTGCAGAACAGCTTGCGCCAGCCCTCAGCGTGCTCCATGTCGTCCACACTGAACAGCTCCTGGAAGCTCATGCGGCCGATACGGGCCACAGCGTCCAGACTGGTCAGGGCCAGAGCGGAAACACACATCGTCATAAAGACCGTTGCTGCATAAGCGGGAACGCCGAACATCTCAAAGAAACCGGCAACACCGCGGCTGAAGATCTGGAACGGGGTGCCTGCAGCGGGGGTACCGTCCGCAGCAGCGGCAGCACCGGCAACGCACAGGGCCAGAACAGCCAGCAGGCTCTCCAGAATCATTGCGCCATAGCCAACCTTCAGCATATCCTTCTCGTTCTCAACGGTCTTGGAGGAAGTACCGGAGGAAACCAGGCTGTGGAAGCCGGAAACAGCACCACAGGCAACGGTGACGAACAGGATGGGGAACATGGTACCCAGCTTCTCATTGGTGAAGCCGGTGTAAACGGGCAGATTCATGGTGGGGTGTGCAACGACCAGACCAACCACAGCGCCTGCGATCATGGCAACAAACATGAAGGTGGTCATGTGGTCCCGGGGCTGCTTCAGCAGCCACATGGGAAGCACGGCGGCAAAGAAGATATAAACGAAGGTGATATAGCTCCATGCGGCCTTGCCCAGGATGATGGGCAGATTTGCGCCAATGACAAAGGACAGCACGATGAAAACAATGCTGATGACGCTCTCCTTCCAACCGGAGAAGTTGAACTTCTTCTGGATCAGGCCAAAGACCACGGCGAAGACCATGAACATGATGGAGACCATGCCGGCAGCGCCGTTGGTCTGAGCAGCGTCCACCAGAGCGCCGTCCGCGCCATAAGCATTGAAGGTGCCGGCGACCATGTCAGCAAACGCTGCAATAACGATGCCGCAGAACAGCCAGCAGAACAGCAGGAACAGCTTGCGGCCTGTCTTGCCGATATACTTTTCGATCAGCATACCCATGGACTTGCCGTCATTCTTTACAGAAGCATACAGAGCGCCGAAGTCGGTAACAGCACCAAAGAAGATGCCGCCCAGCAGGACCCACAGCAGAACAGGCAGCCAGCCAAAGGCAGCAGCCTGAATGGCACCGGTAACAGGGCCGGCACCTGCAATGGAGCTGAACTGATGTGCAAAAACGGTCCAGCCGTTGGTGGGAACGTAATCCCGGCCGTCCTCATGGACGACCGCAGGGGTCTTGGCGGTGGGTTCGATGCCCCACTTGTTTGCCAGCCAGCGTCCGTAGAGGGTGTAAGCACCAAACAGACACACGGCTGCGATCAAAACGATGACCAGCGTGTTCATTTCTTTTACCTCTTTCCTTTGCTTTTCATGCGGCAAAGAGGTCACGCTGTGGCTCCTTTGCCTGAAAATTGTGTATACTTTATCCCCATTTTCATAATTTGTCAATATTTTTCGGAGCAGTTCAGAGGATGTGCTAATTCGACAGAAAATCAGGCAAAAAATTTTAGGTGATTTTATTTCACTTGTGAAGAGAAGAAAACTGTGGACACGCTGAATTGAAAACGATTCACGCAAAAGACTTGACTTTCACACTTTCGTGTGCTAAAGTGATAACATGATATGATTCTTTCTGTCAGAAGTTCCGGCGTTTGCCGCAGAGGAGACCGCAATGACTGAGAAAAATTCCAGAAAAAACGAGACCGTAGATGCGTTGTTCGATGCCATCCTGAGCCTTGAGAGCCGGGAGGAGTGCTATGCTTTTTTTGAGGATCTGTGCACAGTAAAGGAGATCTCCGATATGGCACAACGGCTGGAAGCGGCAAAGTTGCTGCTTGGCGGCCGCACCTATGACCAGATCGTGAAAGAGGTAGAGATCAGCACGGCGACCATCAGCCGTATCAATCGCTGTATCCAATACGGAACCGGCGGTTACCAGAGCGTAATTGAAAAGATCTCTGCACAGGAGAAAAAGCAGTAACGGCTGCACGGCAGGGGACATAAGATGGGGTACACCTTATATAGAAAGGATGAGTCCCCTATGGCAACGATCAATTGTCCCACCACGCTGGAATGTCCGGCCCTGCCCCGTGTTACCCTGAGTCAGGCTGTGATCGATCTGATGGAAAGTATCGCACTGCAGGAAAGTGCTCTGAGCCACATCCTCTGCGCCGAGAGCCAGAAGATGAAAACCGCACTCGCCATGAACGAGATCGACCTGTGCAAGCTGCTGGAAGTGAACGATTCTGCCACCAACATGGTGCACGCCGTGGCAAATCTGGAGCTGGTGCTGAAGGAAAAGCTGGAGTTTATCTCCAATAATCTCTATTATCCCTCCGCTGATAACGGCGCTGCAGCCCAATAAGCCTGCATGACCCCCTGCCTGTCCGCATTCTGGCGGGCAGGCATTTTGCGTTTTAAGGCCAGATTGTGACCGATTTGTATAAAAAGTGCAAAAACGATTTGTTGGAATTGCTGAAAGCGCAATTCTGTGCTATACTATACCGTGTATATGTGTGAAAGAGAGGGAAACGAACTTGCAGCACTATGACGTGATCTTATTTGACGTGGACGGAACCCTGATCGATTCCGCCCCCGGCATCCTGAATACACTGGAAGAAGTTTTTACCAAGATGGGCGTGGATGTCACCCATGTGAACCTGCGGCGCTATCTGGGGCCGCCGCTCCGCAAGAGTTTTGGAGAGCATTTTTCTGACCCTGCAAAAATCGAGGAGGCCACCGAGCTCTATCGGGAGAGTTACCGCGAAAAGGGCAGCCATGAGGGTACGGCCTACCCCGGTGCGGCAGAGATGCTGCGCCGCCTGAAGGAGGCAGGATTTGTGCTCTGCACCGCAACCTCCAAGCCGACTGTGGTCGTGACCCCCATTCTGGAAGAACAGGGACTGGCCCCTTACTTTGATTTCATCGGCGGCGCGTCCATGGATGAGAGCCGGGATACCAAAACGGAAGTGGTGCGCTATGTTCTCACCCAGCCCTGTGTACAGGGCAAGCGGGTGCTGATGGTGGGCGACCGCAACGATGATATGCGCGGTGCTGCTGATTGCGGGCTGGATGCCGCCGGTGCCCTGTATGGCTACGGCAGCAGGGAAGAACTGGAGCCCTTTGGCCCGGTGCTGCTGGCGGAAAGTTGTGAAGAACTGACGGACAAGCTTCTGGCCTGCCGTGCAAACGGTTGAACGATAGGATAAGTGGTGAATATAACATGAATCATAAGAATCAATCGGACAAACAGTCTATGACATCGCTGCAGCGGCAGGCCGTTCTGGTCTGTGTGGTCTGCGCACTGGCGGCTTTGCTGACCGTAGGCATCACCCTGACCCTGCTCAAACGGGGAAAGCCAGAAACGCCCGGCACACCCGCAGACTCCGTGCCGACGGACACCACCGGGGACGGTGAAAGCACAGATCTTGCCAATCACTATCAGATCGATAACACCTCCAGCGCTCTGCTGACTGAAACAGCGGATGCGGGCACGGAATATCTGGACAGCACCCTGTTTCTGGGAGACTCCAACACCGTGCGTCTGTATAACAACGGTCTGATCTCCTTGCAGCAGTTCTGCGCCAAGGAGGGCATTGGCACCCAGGTGGCCCTGAACGAAGGAATCGTCACCTTTAAGAATGACACCACCCACTACACCATCGCACAGGCGGTGGCAAAAATGAAGCCCCGCCGTGTCGTGATGACCTTTGGCACCAACGACACCGGCATGGAGGTGGCTGATTTTATCAGTAACTATACCGCGCTGGTGCAGGCCATTCAGGAGGCTTACCCCTACACCGATATCATCGTGAACACGGTGCCTCCTATCCCGGAGAATCACTCCAATTACCCCCATATGGATCAAGCCAAGATCGATGATTTTAATATGGCACTGCTCAACATGTGTGAACAGCTGGGGGTCAGATTTCTGAATACGGCTGAGGTCCTCAAGGGAGAAAATGGCTACGGCCAGCCGGATTACTACACGGATGGTGATATCCACCTCAAAAGCGCCGGTCTCAAGGCTGCGCTGAACTATCTGCGCACCCATGCTTACCAGACCGAGGATCGCCGCCCGGACACCAATAATATCCCCACCCGTACGTTGGAATATGTATCCAACCCCAGCTCGGCGGTGCAGGCCCCCAGCTCGGAAGAACCCGCTTCTTCCAGCGAGAGTGAAAGCGTCAGCAGCTCTGAGACTGCCAGCGTTAAGTTTGAGGCCCGTTATCAGGTGGAAAAGAGCGGCGGCGGCACCCTGAGCTGTGGGAACGAGAGCGGCAAGACCAGCCTGACATACGGTATCACAGATGCATCCCAGTCGCTGACTGTCACGGCCACCCCTGCGGAGGGCCATGTGTTCGTCAAGTGGAGCGACGGCGTGACCAGCAAGACCCGTACCGATACCGGCTTCAAGCAGAATCTGGACGTAACAGCCGTGTTTGCCGCTGCTTCCGTTCACATCTCGGAAGGCAAGGCTTCCGCCGGCTCCTATGTCTTTAAGGCTGCGCTGGAGGGTAAATATGCCAAGAGAGAAAACCTGCATTGGTTCGCCAACGGTCAGGAAGTGAAGGAGGCCGCAGGCCAGACAACGGTCACCGTGTCCGCTTCGGCCATCACCAGCGGCAGCTATAAGATCTATGCGGTGGTCGTGTACAACGACTGCGCCGTGGTCAGTAATGCGCTGACCATCACGGTCAGCCCGGAGCCCGCTTCCAGCTCAAGCTCCGGCAGCTCTTCTACTTCTTCCGGCAGCACATCCGCGTCCTCTTCGGAGAGCAGCAAGTCTGAGAGCTCGAGCAGCAGTTCTTCCCACAGCACGGCGGAAAGTGAGAGCAAGAGCGAATCCAAGAGCGAGAGCACCTCTTCTTCTCACAGCAGCTCGGAGAGCAAGGCAGAGAGCACATCGTCCTCCAGCAGTGCTGCCTCTGAGAGCAAAACGGAATCCAAGGAGCAGACCAACAGTGAATCGGTCTCCGTTTCGGTTGAAAATGATATTGAGCCTGCAGAGGAACCTTCCGCTTCCACCGAAGCAGAAGCCAGCCGGTAAACCTTTTTCTGTCTGCCCGCATAGGCTGGGCAGAAGGGAGGGAGCCGGATGTTCTGTGAAGAGATCAAGATCCCCGGGCTGCCCGGTGAGGGAACTGTGACCGATGGCAGTGTGGATTGGTATGAGATGGACTGGGAGAATGTGGACAACGGCATGACCGAGGAGCAGATGCCCAGAAACGTTGACAAACCCTGCGCCGCACAAGATCCGTGCACAGACAATTCCCCGGTGCAGACCGATGATGAAACCTATGAGATAGTTCAGGAATAACCGGAAGCCAGCTCTGCCGGGGCGGGGCTGGCTTCTCGCTGTTCTTTTGATCTGGGAAAAATTCCCCGGTGATCGGGGACAAGCGTCCCGGAAAATGACACAAGCATGAAAGAGGGGTAATGAACCATGGCAAAATACTACTGTGTTCTGTTTGATGCTGATAATACGCTGCTGGATTTTGATGCAGCGGAAAACAAGGCGCTGGCTGGCACCCTGCGGGAGTACGGCATTGAGCCGGATGCCGAGACGGTGCAGACCTACCGCACCATCAACGAGGAGCTCTGGCGGCAGCTGGAAAAGGGTCAGATCCGCCGAGACAAGCTGATGGGGGAGCGGTTCACCCGCTTTCTGAAGGCAGTGAATGCCGCAGGCAACGGTGTGGAGATGAACAAATTCTATCTGGATCAGCTCTCTACCCACCCTGACCTGACATCTCCCAACGTGCTGGACGTGCTCCGGGAGCTTTCCGAAGTGGCAACACTGGCTGTGGTGACCAATGGCTTTGACCGGGTGCAGAGCCGCCGTGTGCGGGAATCCGGCATACTGGATTTTGTGGAGGATGTGTTCGTTTCTGAAAAAATGGACAGTGAAAAGCCCAACCGCAAGATTTTTGATGCCGCGCTCCGTGCGCTGGGCGTGGAGAACCGTGAGCATGTGCTGATGGTGGGCGACAGCCTGAGCAGTGATGTGCAGGGCGGTGTGAACGCCGGGCTGGATACCTGCTGGTATAACCCCAACCACGCCGAGAATCCCGGCAAGGTCGTTCCTACCTATGAGATCAGCAGCCTGGAAGAGCTTTACCCGCTGGTGATGGAGCCGGAGGAACTGGCCAATGTGGGCCTGAAGAATCGCCGCCACCAGCTGTAATGCTGTGCGGCCTGTGTGAGAGATTGGAAAACGAACAATGCTGATACATTTGGAAAAGCTGGGCAAGAGCTTTGGCGAGAAGATCGTCCTGCATGATGTCACGGCCAGTGTCGAACGGGAGGACCGCATCGGCATCGTGGGCCAGAACGGCGCAGGCAAAACGACCCTGCTGAAGATCCTGACCGGCGAGTATACGGACTACGAGGGTGAGTTCAGTGTGACCCATGGTGTGACGCTGGGCTATCTGGAACAGAATGCAAAGCTCGACCCTACGTTGGATATCTACGGCGAGATGCGTTCCTGCTTTGCCCATGTGCTGGATGCCATGGCCCAGATGCAGATCCTGGAGCGCAGAATGGCCGCCAGCCCGGAGGATGCCTCTCTGCTGGAACAGCACGATGCCTTGCAGAACATCATTGATGCCGCTGACGGCTACAATATGGACGTCAACATCAAAAAGGTGCTGTCCGGTATGGGGTTTGCGCAGGATACCTGGACGAAGAATATCGCTGTGCTTTCGGGCGGTGAGCTGACGCGCCTGCGTCTGGCAAAGCTGCTGTTGGAAAAGCCGGATGTCCTGATTCTGGACGAGCCCACCAACCACTTGGATTTTGCCACCATGGAATGGCTGGAGAATTACCTCAAGGGCTATTCCGGTGCCGTGCTGGTCGTCAGCCATGACCGCTATTTCCTGGACAATATCTGCACCAGGATCTGGGAGGTTTCCTTCCAGACCATGACCACTTATAAGGGCAACTTCTCAGCCTATCTGCCCCAGAAGGAAGCTGCCGATGCCCTGCGCCAGAAGCAGCACGATGCAGATGTAGCACTGGCTGAAAAGCTGCAGGATTATGTAGACCGCAATCTTGTGCGCGCTTCCACCACCAAGATGGCCCAGAGCCGCCGCAAACAGCTGGAAAAGCTGGAGATCACGGAAGCACCAAAGGATGAAACGAACCAGCTCAAGTTCCGCTTTGAGTATGATGTGGAGCCGTGGAACGAGCTGGTGCTGATGAAGAACCTGACCATCAGGATCGGGGAGCGCACCCTGCTGGAACCCTTTACCTACACGGTCTGCCGGGGTCAGCGGCTGGTGATCGCAGGCCCCAACGGTGCGGGCAAATCCACGCTGATGCAGGTGCTGGATGGTAAGCGCCGCCCCTCTGGCGGCATGGTGCGGCTGGGTACGGGAGCCCGGCCCAGCATTTTTGCCCAGCAGCAGAACCGTTTGGGACAGGGCCGGGTGATCGATGTCATCTGGAACAAGTATCCCCGGATGACGGAGCTGGAAGTGCGCAGCCATCTGGCAAAGCTGGGTTTCCGGGGCGAGACAGTGTTCAAGCCCTGCGAGGCACTTTCGGGCGGCGAGCTGGCCCGCCTGCGCTTTGCTGAGATCGTGCTGGAGCGGCCCAATCTGCTGTTTCTGGACGAACCCACCAACCACCTGGACATCTACACCCGCGAGAACCTGACCGAAGCCCTGATGGCATACACCGGGACCCTGCTCATGGTCACTCATGACCGCCATCTGATGAACAGTCTGGGCTGTCCCATCCTCTATCTGGAAGATGGCAAGGCCACCCTGTATCCGAGCTACGATGCCCTGATGGGCCGTGCCGCTCCTGCTGCCGCTCCGGAAAAAGCCGGGGATCAGCCCGCCAAGGCCGGTTACGGCAAAGAGCAGCGCCGCCGCCGCGCGGAGCTGCGGGCCAAGATCAAGGCTTGCGAGGATGAAATGGAAGCCTGCGGGGCAAGGGAAGTGGAGCTTGACAATGAGATCAACTCCCCGGAGGTCTACAATGACCCCGATCTGCTCCGCCAAAAGAGCGATGAGCTCAGTGATCTGCGCTTCCATCAGGAGGAGCTGTTTGCTGCCTGGGAAAAGGCAATGGAAGAGCAGGAGCAGTACGAACAGGCTGCTGGTGAAGAATAATCTGCTGCAAAGGAGAACAATGATGCCCTATAACCGCCGCAATTACAACAAAACGCACAGCATCGCCCTTTCAGGCCTGCTGTTTGCTCTGGCGATGGCGCTTTCCTTCATCGAGGGCACATTGGTCATCCCCGGGCTTTTGCCAGGCATGAAGCTGGGTCTGGCGAATATTGTGGTGATGTATGCCCTGTTCTTCATGGGGCCAAAACAGGCCCTTGTGCTGGATGTGCTGAAGGCGTTCTTCGTCTTTCTGGTCTCCGGCTGGACGGCAGGTTTTCTTTCCCTCTGCGGCGGCCTGCTCTCGCTGCTGGTGATGTGGCTGCTCTACTATCACTGCCCGCTGCGGCCTACCTGGTTCATCCTGTCGGTCTGCGGCGCGCTGGCCCACAACATCGGCCAGCTGCTGGGAGCCAGTGTCATCCTTTCCACAGCAGTGTCCCTTTACTATGCACCGATTATGCTGGTGCTGGGCCTTGTGATGGGAATGCTCACCAGTGTCACCCTGCGGGCTATGCTGCCTGCGCTGGGACGGCTGGGTTATAATATCCAGGAAAACCGCAAAGGATGAGCCGTCCGGTTGCAACCGGGGCCGGAATCCGATATAATAAATCAAATCTGAATTTTTACCCAACAAAAAAACTGCCCACGGGATAGCGCACTTTGGCGCGGGGCAGCTGGGAGGTATGAGTTTATGTCTGAAAAAGTGACTGTTAAGGTGGAGCGCAATATCCTCCATCTTCCCGCCATTGCCCTGCGTGGGCTGGTGGTGTTCCCCAACAACCTGCTGCATTTTGAGGTAGGTCGTGACAAGAGCATTGCCGCTGTGGAATGGGCCGTGCGGAATAAATCCGAGGTGTTCCTCATTGCGCAGAAGGATATGAAGGCTGAGGACCCCAAGGCAGAGGAGATGTACCAGTACGGCGTTGTGGCCGAGATCAAGCAGGTCATGCGTGTTTCGGATGATCTGGTGCGCATTCTGGTGGAGGGCAAGTTCCGCGCCAAGCGCACCGAGCTGGATACCGACGGCAGCTTCCTGCTGGCATCGGTGCGGCCGGCTCCTGTGCGCCCCATCAAGGCAGAGGAAGAGACCGAGGCGGAGGCCCTGCTCCGCAACGTGAAAACGAGCTTCGACGCGGTGCTTTCCATGAATCCCCGCATCAGCAAGGATGTGGTGTTTGCTGTTACCTCGAATAACGACCCCGCCTTCCTGTGCGAGTACATCCCTGCCAATCTGCTCTTCCGCTTTGAGGATAAGCAGGCTGTGATGGAGGAAAGCACCCTCATCGGCCGTCTGCGCCTGCTGGTGGAACGCCTGCATCGGGAGCGCCGGATGCTGGAGATCGACAAGGAAATCGCCCAGAAAGTGGACGAGGCCATGGATAAGAACCAGCGTGATTACTACCTGCATGAGCAGATGCACATGATCAGCCAGGAGCTGGGCGAGGACGATGATACCACGGCAGAGGCCGAGGAGTACCGCCGCAGGATCCAGGAACTGCATCTGGACGAGGAGCGGGAGAAGAAACTGCTCAAGGAAGTGGACCGCCTTGCCAAGATGCAGAGCAGCAATCAGGAGGGAACGGTCATCCGCACCTATCTGGACACCTGCCTGGATCTGCCCTGGAACAGTTTTACCGAGGACGACCTCGATATCGCCAAGGCACAGCGCATCCTTGACCGCGACCACTACGGCCTGAAGAAAGTCAAGGACCGCATTCTTGAGGTGCTGGCTGTCCGCAAGCTGGCCCCGGATGTCAAGGGGCAGATCATCTGCCTGGTCGGCCCTCCGGGTGTCGGCAAGACCAGCATTGCCCGCTCCATTGCCGAGAGCCTGAACCGCAAGTATGTGCGCATCAGTCTGGGCGGTGTGCGGGATGAGGCAGAGATCCGCGGCCACCGCCGCACCTATATCGGGGCCATGCCCGGCAAGATCATCAACGCCATGATCTCCGCCAAGAGCTCCAACCCCCTGATGCTGCTGGACGAGATCGACAAGCTGGCAGGCGATTTCCGGGGTGACCCGGCCGCCGCCCTGCTGGAAGCTCTTGATCCCGAGCAGAACACCACCTTTAATGATCACTTTATCGATATGCCGTTTGATCTGAGCCATGTGCTTTTTATCACCACGGCAAATGATCTGAGCGCCATTCCCGGCCCTCTGCGTGACCGCATGGATGTCATTGAGCTGCCCAGTTATACCCGGGTGGAGAAATACAACATTGCCCGCAAGCATCTGGTACCCAAGCAGCTCAAGGCCTGCGGTCTGGCCGGGAAGGTCATCTTCTCCCAGAGCGCGCTCTACGGCATCATTGACGGCTACACCCGTGAGGCCGGTGTCCGCACCCTGGAGCGTACCATCACCAGTGTCCTGCGCAAGTGCGCCCGCAAGATCGCGTCCGGTGAGGCGGAAAACGTTTCTGTGACCGGCAGCAGCCTGGAAGAGCTGCTGGGGCCCCGCTTCGTCAAGCCCGATTTCCTCAACCGGACCAACGCCATCGGCATTGCCAACGGTCTGGCCTGGACCAGCATCGGCGGCGAGACCCTGCCCATTGAGGTGCAGGTCATGGACAATGGCAGCGGCAAGATCACCGTCACCGGTTCGCTGGGCGACGTGATGAAGGAGAGTGCCCAGCTGGCCATCACCTATGTCCGTGTCCACGCCGAGGAATACGGCATCGACCCTGAGCGGCTGAAGAAATGCGATCTGCACATCCATGCCCCCGAGGGTGCCGTGCCCAAGGACGGCCCCAGCGCCGGTGTTACTCTGACCACGGCTCTGGTGTCCTGCCTGTCCGGCATCCCGGTGCGCGGTGATGTTGCCATGACCGGCGAGATTACTCTGCACGGCAATGTGCTGCCCATCGGCGGTCTGCGCGAAAAGAGCATGGCTGCCTACCGTGAGGGGATGAAAACTGTGCTCATCCCCAAGGATAACGTTCCGGACCTGTACGAGGTGGATGACGAGGTGAAGAAGAATCTGACCTTCCTGCCCATGTCTGACCTCGCACAGGTGCTCAATGCCGCTCTGCTTAAGCCCAAGAGCGTTTCTGCCCGTCATCCGCACCCCGCCAAAAAAGCAAAGCCGGTGGAAGCGGCCATCCCGCCCGCACCGGAAAAACCGAAGCCGGGGGCTGTCTGCTAATCAAAGGAGCAAACGATGAACTACAACAAAGCGGATTTTATTGCAAGCTACGGCATTTCCAGCCAGCTGCCCGAAAGTGACCGTCCGGAACTCAGCTTCTCAGGCCGTTCCAACGTGGGCAAGTCCAGCCTCATCAACAAGCTGTGCAACCGCAAGAACCTTGCCCGTGTATCCAGTACACCGGGCAAAACGGCCACCATCAACTTCTATGAGGTGGACAACTGCTATTTTGTGGATCTGCCCGGCTATGGCTATGCCAAGGTCAGCAATGCAGACCGCGAGCGCTGGGATGACCTCATCAACAGCTATTTTGAAGCCCCCCGGCATCATACCCTGCTGGTGCAGCTTATTGACTGCCGCCATGCCCCCAGCGCGGATGACCTGCAGATGCTGAAGTATCTGCACTACCATCAGATCCCCTTTGTTGTGGCATTGACCAAAGCTGATAAGCTCAAAAAGAGCCAGCTGGCCAAGACACGGGAGGATTTTGAAAAGGTCTGCCTGCCCTATGGCTGCCAGAAGGTGGTGCTGACCAGCGGCGAGAACGGCTACGGCATCCCAGAGCTGCAGGCGGTGTTGAACGAGGCCGTGGCGGCTGAGTTCACCGATGACGAGGAAGCGGAGTAAACCATGGCCTACAATGAATTTGCCTATTTCTATGATGAATTCAACGGCGAAGCCGACTATGATGCCCTTTATGAGCAGATCCGGCAGGAACTGAATGCTCACGATATCCGGGGTGGCATTCTGGCCGATCTGGGCTGTGGAACAGGGGAGCTGACCCTGATGCTGACCCAGGCGGGCTATGATATGATCGGCATCGATCAGTCCGAGGAGATGCTCTGTGTTGTGCGGGATAAGGCGGAACAGCTGGGCCTTTCCGGCAAGCTGCTGCTTTTGCAGCAGGATCTGCTCAAGCTTGACCTCTACGGCACCATCCGGGGTACGGTGTCTACCTTCGATACCTTCAACCACATCCCGGACCTGGATACCGCCATTGCCAACGCGGCTTTTTTCATGGAAGAGGGCGGCGTGTTCCTCTTTGATATGAATACCCCTTACAAGCACCAGAAGGTGCTGGGGGAAAATGTATTTACCTTTGAGGAAGAGGATGCTGCCTGCGTCTGGCGCAACCACTATCACCCTGCGGACCGCCGGGTGGAGATCACGGTGGACATCGACTACCGCGAGACCGGTGAACACTTCCATGAACAGTTCTATGAATATACCTATGACCTGGATACCATCCAAGCCGCATTGGAAAAGCACGGCTTTGTGCTGGAAAAGGTCTGCGACGGTGAGAGCTTCGGCCCCCTGACCGAAGAGAGCGAACGCTATTTCTTCTGTGCCGTCAAGCAGTATACCCAATTGGAGGAAAAAGAAAATGTCTAATCTGATCCGCGGTATTTCTGAAAACGGCGGTGTTGTGTTCTGCGGTGTGGACTCCACTGAGATTGTCCGCACGGCCGAGCAGCTGCACCACACCAGTGCGACCTGCAGCGCAGCCCTGGGCCGCCTGCTCACCGGTGCGTCCCTGATGGGCTCCATGCTCAAGGACGATGGCGATTCCATTACGCTGCGTGTGGCGGGCGGCGGCCCCACCGGCACGGTTGTTGCCTGTACCGATGGCACCGGCAATGTCAAGGGCTGTATCGACCACCCGCTGGTAGAGCTGCCTCTGAAAGCAAACGGCCATCTGGATGTGGGCGGTGCTGTGGGCAAAAACGGCGTGCTGACTGTCATCCGTGACAACCGCCTGCAGAAAGAACCCACTGTGGGCCAGGTGCCTCTGGTCTCCGGCGAGATCGCCGAGGATCTGACCAGCTACTATGCTTACAGTGAGCAGGTGCCTACCGTCTGCGCTCTGGGGGTGCTGGTGAATACTGACCTGACCATTGCCTGCGCGGGTGGCTTCCTGCTGCAGCTGCTGCCCGGTGCCACCGATGCCGAGATCACCCAGCTGGAGCAGAACATCGCCGCAATGCCTTCCGTTACTGAACTGCTTCGGGAAGGCAAGACCCCAGAGGATATGATGAACCTTGCACTGGCAGGCTTCAACCCCAATGTACTGGATGAGCGCGAGGTGCAGTACAAGTGTGACTGCAGTGAAGAGCGTACCGAAGAGATGCTGCTGAGCCTGGGCCGCAAGGAGCTGGAAAAGCTCCGGGATGAGGACCCTGACTGCGAGGTCGTCTGTCATTTCTGCCACACCAAGTACCACTTTGACTTGAATAAGTTGGTAGAAAAGGCCGCCTACAAAAAGGAAAAGGCCGAAACGCAGGAACCGGAAGCCTGAGATGGAAAGTTATTACACGCCTTGCAAAGAATTTGATGCCTGCAATGAACTGATTGAGCGCTACTGGAAAACGGGTCAGTATGAACAATGTTTTCGAGGGCATTTACAACTTGCAGAGAAGGGGTATCCGCTGGCAGAATGCCAAGTAGGATATTTTTACTTGGAAGGCATCGGTGTCCAGAAAAATTTAGAAAAAGCTTTTTATTGGACGGAACGCGCCGCACAACATGGCGACCGTGATGCACAGTTCAATCTTGGCTGGTTCTATGAAAATGGAATTGTTGTGCCGAAGGATTTGAAATGGGCAGAACGGTGGTATGTTCGGGCGGCAAGTCAACGACAAAAGGAAGCACTTGAAAAAATTAAAAAGATTAAATAAGCAAAACAGCCCGGAGCGAAAAACTCCGGGCCGTTTTCAGGTGCAGATGTCAGCGATGATGGTGTAGACCACCCGGTAATGCAGCATATTGTTCTCGGTTGTGACATCTACTTTCTGCGCCACAAATTCTGCGTCCGGGTAATCATTTTGCAAGGTCTGTAAGCCATGCAGACGGGCCAGTGCACTGGCTTCATCCTCTGAGGAATGAACTTCATTTTCTGCCTGTTCGTAATAGGTGCTTTCCTCGACGGAAAGCGGGAGCGTCAGCCCCAGAAGCTCCGGCTGAAGATGCCGTGTGACCGCCGTGGAATCGTCCGCAGGGGAGAAAAGGGAAGGCAATGGGAACACCCGCCCGGCAAGGAAAAGCCTTCGCTGAACGACAGTGTTTCCAGTCAGCTGGTATGTGGCAGCCATCAGCGGAAGCTCTTCCGCAAACTCCCACTCGAACTGCGCCCGGACGCTTCCGGCGGCAGGCTGAAAGATCAGCGTACCGTCCCGTTCAGCCCGGGCAGTGCCGATGAGTCCCTGGCCTTTTTCCACTGCCTGCCCGGGAACCACCAGCATCGTCCCGCTGACAAGGTTTGTGTTGACCACCGTACCTGCAGCCTTTGCCCGCAGGCCATGGAGCGTTCCGGCGGCGATCTCCGGCACCGGTTTGGCTTCTGCCGCTTCCAGTTCCAGCCGCCCATCCAGAAAATTCAGGCTGACCCACGAGAACTCACCGCTTTGCAGCAGAGCATATTCCCCGGCGGTAAGTTTTTCCTGCGTGACGATACTGCCCGGCATCAGGAAAACGGTTTCCCGCAGAACGGAAGCTGCCCGCGCCTGCTGGCCGGTCGTCAGGCCGGAAGCATCCACAGCCCAGACAAGGCCCTGGGACCAAAGCAAAAGCGGCACAAACAGCAAAAGCCCGGCCCACAGCCCCCGCCGCCGGAGGTAGGGCCGCAGGAGAAAAAACAGCCCTGTCTTTTTGCGGATGCGCAGATGCACCTGCCGCTTGCGGGCAAGTTTTGTCAGCCGGAGGTAGTGCCATGCCGCGCACCGGGCCGTAAAGCCGCCGGGAGCAGGGAAGATGTCAGTGAGATGCAGGCCTGTCCGTGCAGCTTCGGAGAGCAGGCCATCGGTATCACCGTTCCGGGCAGAAAATGCTGCCCCGGCCCAAAGCTGTAAGATGCTGCATCCCTCCCTAACTGCTGGAAAAATCTGTGCGTAAAAACCGCCCCCGCAGGGTAATTCGGTGAGCGGCCAGCGTTTCGATTCTAAGCCCGTCCCCATACACGGTGAACAGCCCGCCCGCAAATTCCAGGCAGAGCCTGCCCTCCTCATAGGTGCGCACCCTGTGGAAGTGCTCGATCTCCATCACACCGCCGCTCAGATAGACAGAGGGCTGCCCATAAAAGCCCCGGGGAGGCTGGCGCAGCATCCGGCCAAACCAGCCGCGCAGGGAGAGCCGCCCGGTTTTCTGCTGTTTCACACCCGCTCCCTCCCCGCCGGGCAAAACTGCGCCCCGTATCACATATATATGGAACCGGAGGGCGTGTGTATGAATCAGCTTTTCAGATGGGATCAGACGGGTTTGTTTTTGCTGGCACTGGCGGCAGGGATTCTGCCGTTTGCAGTGCCGGAGGTTTGTGCCGCTGCTCTGCGGGAAGGGTTGACCCTCTGCAGCGGGCCGCTGCTGCTTTCTCTGTTCCCGTTTCTCGTGGTATCGCGCCTGCTCATCCAATGCCCGGAAAGCGACCTGCTGGCCCTGCCGTTCCGGTTGGCGGCGTGGGGCATCGGCATCCGCAGACCCTGTGCGGCACGGGTGCTCTGCATCGGGTTCCTGGGTGGCTTTGCACCAGCAGCCAGTGCGGCGGCGCAGGCAGTCAGGACCGGTCAGCTCACGGCTGAGGAAGCGGATGCCCTGCTGCCGGCTTGTATCTGTTCCGGGCCATCCTTTGTGGTGCTGACGGTAGGGCAGAGCATGCTGGGCAGTGCGGAGCTTGGTGTGCTGCTGTTTGCGGCACAGATTACTGCAAACTATCTGACTGCCGCCCTGCTGAACCGGTTTGCAGGAGTGCATTCGGTCGAACAGGAATCTGCAGCGCCAGCATCCCCTGCACCGCCGCGGTTGGATGAGATCCTGGCCGATGCTGCCATAACGTATTGCAAGCTCTGCGGGTTTATCCTCTTTTTCCGGTTGCTGGCCGCCGGAGCAGGGGCTCTCTTGCCTACCGGTGCGGGCACACTCTGTGCCATTCTGCTGGAAGTCTGCTCTGGCTGTGACCTGGCTTCCCGTACCGGACGGTGGGGGAGCCTGCTCTGCTGTGCGGCACTGAGCGTGCAGGGGCTTTCCGTGTTGCTGCAGGTGCGCACCATCTGCCCGGCGGAAATGACCCTGCACCCGCTCTATCGGGCCAGAATACTCCATCTGCCGCTTTCACTGGCCCTGTTCTATCTGTTGCTGCCGGGCGGGGAGGCGGATGTGTTCAGCACTCTGCCTGCCCGGGTCCTTTTGATGCGGCGGGTGCCGCCGGATTGTGCCCTGCTCGTTTTTGCAGTGTGCTGTATGGCAGCCTGCACTTTGCGCAGTGGAATCCGTCAAGTTGAACAGAAACAGATGGCAAGAAATGCAGGTGGGTGTTGTATAAATTCCAAAACTTTGCTATAATAAGACGTAAGCATTCAATGACAGGGAAGCTTCCCTGAACAGATGGAAATAAAATAAATGAGCACACGCTTATTTTAGATGGAGGACCATAGAATGGATTTACAGAATATGGATCTTAAGGGCGGGAGCCTGCAAATTTCCACCGAGGTCATCGGCAAGATCGCACGCTGTGCTGCACTGGAAGTGGACGGTGTGTCCGAGGTCTCCTGCGGCAAGCAGAACAAAAAGGTCAAGGAGCTGCTGGCTGCTGCCAGCATCCAGCCCCCTGTTACCGTGGAGATGCGGGACGGCACCGCAGAACTGACCCTGAATCTGGTGGTCAAGTTTGGTGCAAAGATCCCTGCTGTGGCCGAAAAGGTACAGGAGAATGTCAAGTCTGCTGTTCAGAACATGACCAATGTCACGGTAAGCCGTGTGAACCTTGTCATTGCCGGCCTTGCAGCTGAGGAACAGGAATAAAAAGTAGAAGAGGAAGATTATGGAAAATATTTTGCCCCGTCGTGAAGCCCGTGAGAATGCGTTCCTGCTGGCTTTTTCCCAGACCTTTGGTGATGTGCCCCTGCAGGAAGCACTGGATACGAACAACGAGTGTGGGGAAGAGCGTCCGGTGGATGTGTTCGGCCAGCGCCTGCTGAGTGCCTATTACAGCCACTCTGCAGAGGTGGACGACCTCATCCGTGACCATCTGCGCAACTGGACTATGGAGCGCCTGCCCCGTGTCAGCCTGACTGTCCTGCGTCTGGCTCTGGCTGAGATGCTGTATGGCGACGAGCGTAAGCCCGGTGTTGTCATCAATGAGGCTGTGGAGCTGACCAAGAAATACGGCGCAGATGAGGACTATCAGTTCGTGAATGGTCTGCTGGGTGCTGTTGCCCGTGAGCAGGGTCTGGACACGGAGCCGGTGGAGTCGGAAGAACAGTGAGCCACTATACGCTGGGCATCGACACAAGCAACTATGCAACCTCTCTGGCGGTTTTTCACACAGCCGGAGAGGTTGTTTGCGCAAAGAAACGTTTTCTGCCGGTCAAGGAGGGCCAGCTGGGCCTGCGGCAGAGTGATGCGCTCTTCCACCATACTACGGCTCTGCCTGAGATGCTGGAGGAGCTTGGCCGGGAGTTTGATCTGACCCAAATCTCGGCAGTGGGCGTTTCCCAGAAGCCGCGCCCCGTGGAGGGAAGCTACATGCCCTGCTTCCTGGCGGGTGTCAGCGCGGCCACAGCCTTTGCGCAGGCCCGGGGCATCCCGCTCATCCATACCACCCATCAGCAGGGACACGCGGCGGCAGCGCTGTTTGCAGCAAAAGGGGAAGAGCTCTTCCGCCAGAAAGTGCTGCTCTTCCACATCTCAGGCGGTACAACGGATCTTCTGCTCTGCAATGAGGTAAAGGAGATCGCTACACTGGGCACCAGCACCGACCTATACGCCGGGCAGGCAGTGGATCGTGTGGGGGTCAAGCTGGGGTTTGGCTTCCCGGCAGGTGTGGAAGTTTCCCGTCTGGCTGCCTTGTGTGAGGAACCCATTAAGCCCAGATCCAGCGTGAAGGGGATGCAGTGCAGTCTTTCGGGGCTGGAGAATCAGTGCAATGCCCTGCTGAATGAGGGCAAAACCCCGGAGTATGTCTGCAAATACTGCCTGCTCTGTGTGGCAGACACCGTGGTCAAGATGACAAGAGCCGCCCAGAAGGAATACCCCGGCCTGCCGGTGGTCTGTGCGGGCGGTGTGATGAGTAGTGATATCATCCGCGCCTGGGTGCAGCAGCGCCTGCCGCAGGTGTATTTCGTGCCCGGGCAGTATTCCAGCGACAACGCCATCGGTGTGTCCATTCTTGCCGCACAGGGGGCTGGATTATGGCTGAAGTGATCTCGGTCTCGGCCCTGAACCGGTACGTCAAAAATCTGCTGGACGTGAATGATGTTCTGTTCGATCTGGCCCTGCGGGGCGAGATCGCCAACTTTGTGCAGAACGCCCGGAGCGGGCACTGCTACTTTTCCCTGCGGGACGAAGCCGCCAGCGTCAGGGCTGTGATGTTCCGCTCCGATGCGCGGCGGCTGGGTTTCCAGCCCGAAGAGGGCATGAAGGTGGTGGTGCGCTGCCGTGTGACCCTCTACGAGCGGGACGGCGCGTTTCAGGTCTATGTCAACGACATGTTCCCGGACGGCATCGGTTCGACACAGCTGGCCTTTGAACAGCTGAAGGCGAAACTGGACAAAGAAGGGCTTTTTGCACCGGAGCATAAAAAGCCGCTGCCCAGGTTCCCGCAGTGTATCGGCCTTGTCACCAGCAAGACCGGTGCTGCACTGCAGGATATTCGCAATGTCATCGGTCGGCGCTGGCCCGCAGTGCGTCTGCTGCTGGCTCCTGTGAATGTGCAGGGCTTTGAAGCGGCAGAGGAGATCGCTGATGCCATTACCCGGCTGGACAAAAGTGGGCGGGTGGACGAGATCATTGTAGCGCGCGGCGGCGGAAGCCGGGAGGACCTGTGGGTATTCAACGCCGAGGTCATTGCCCGGGCGGCCTACCGCTGCAAAACGCCCCTCATCAGCGCCATTGGCCACGAGATCGATTTTACGATCCTGGATTTTGTGGCAGATCAGCGCGCGCCCACACCCTCAGCGGCGGCAGAGCTTGCTGTGCCCGACCGTGCCGAACAAGGACGGAAATTATGCACTTTGGAAGAAAATATTCACAATTGTATCCAATTTAAGCTGAGTTTATGTTATAATAGGCTGGAACAGACCGAACAGCTGCTTTCCCGTGCTGGTGTACAGGCAGCGCTGGAGGAGCGTGCTGCCCGCCTGGATACTCTGGCCGGGCGGCTGCAAACTGCCGCCAGAGGTAAGCTGCAGGCCGGAGAGCTGCGTCTGAAGCATACGGCAGCACTTGCCGCATCCCTGAACCCCTACGGTGTGCTGGCCCGCGGCTATGCCATGGTGCAGGACAATAGGGGAAGGATCTGCACGCCGGATGCACTCCGGCCCGGGCAGACCTGTAAACTCCGGGGCACGGAACACCGCGTGACCTGCACGGTCAATACAGTGGAGGAACTGGATGAGAGCACCCAAAAGCTTTGAGGATGGAATGACCCGGCTGGAAGCCATCCTTGAACAGATGCAGCAGCCGGAAACAACGCTGGCGGAATCGGTCAAACTCTATGCCGAAGCCGCATCCCTGATGGATTATTGTAACAGTACGCTGGAAAAGGCCACGCTGCAGCTGGATGAGATCGACGCGCAGCGGGCCCCCCGGCCGGATGCCGCACATTAAGGAGGAAGTTTCATGGATTACGCGAAGCAGTATCAAGAGTATCTTGCCCGGGCAAATCAGGCACTGGAAAAGGCCTGCGAGACTTTTTTGCCCGAGGAATCTGAGGTCTGCCGGGCTGCACGTTACAGCCTGCTGGGCGGCGGCAAACGCATCCGCGCAGTGCTGGTTCTGGCCGTGTGCGATATGCTCAACGGCAGCGCTGAAGCAGCCGAGCAGTTTGCGGCGGCGGTCGAGATGCTGCACTGCTATTCTTTGATCCATGATGATCTGCCCTGCATGGACAACGATGACCTGCGCCGGGGCAAGCCCAGCTGCCACAAGGCCTTTGGTGAATCCACTGCGATGCTGGCCGGCGATGTACTGTTGACCGAGGCGTTCAACGTGGTCGCAAATGCACCGGCTTCGCCCATTGTCAGTGTGCGGGCCGCAAGGGCCTTGGGCGCTGGTGCGGGCAGCCATGGCATGGTTTATGGGCAGGAGCTTGACCTGAAATATGAGGCACTGGCTGCCACTGAAGAGCAGCTGCGGCTGATCCACCGGAACAAGACCGGTGCGCTCATCAATGCTGCTGTTCAGATGGGTGCTGCCGCTGCTCAGGCCAATGAGACCCAGTGCAAGGAGCTGGAGGACTATGCCTTCGGCATTGGTCTGGTGTTCCAGATCGTGGACGATGTGCTGGATGTGACCAGCACCGCCGAACAGCTGGGCAAACCCATTGGCAGCGACAGTGAGAACGGCAAGACCACCTTTGTGACCTTGTATGGGGCCGAAGGTGCCATGGAGCTGGCAAAAAAACTGAACAACGAGACCTGCGCCTCCCTGCACGCGGAATTTGGCGAAAAGGCCGCTTTCCTGGAGCAGCTGGCAAAAGAGCTGCTGGTGCGCCGCAGCTGATCCGAAAAAATAAGAAGGTGGAACTACCATGCAATTTATCCATAGCGTCCTGACGTTCAATGAGATCCTTACAGTATCCCTGTTGTCCTGGTTTGTGGCGCAGGTGCTCAAGACCATCATCAACTTTGTCCTGCTGGGCAGGTTCCAGCTGGAGCGGATGTGGGGCGATGGCGGTATGCCCAGTGCCCACAGTGCCACGGTAACGGCCATGGTCATTGCTACGGCACGCAGCGAGGGTATCCATTCGGCTATCTTTGCGGTGGCCGCAGTTGTTGCCATCATCACCATGCACGATGCTATGGGTGTGCGCCGCGAGACCGGTGAGCAGGCCAAGGTGCTGAACAAGATGCTGGAGCAGTGGATCGAAGTGACCGAGAAAAACAATCCCTTCCTGCAGAATATGCACCTGAAAGAGATGGTTGGTCACACTCCGCTGCAGGTTATGGCCGGTTTTGCACTGGGTATACTGGTCGGCTTCCTCTATCCTATGGGCCTCTGAGCGCCCCATTTCAAAACGTGAGAAGGACGTGAATTTATGAATTCGCCTTTGCTGGAGAAAATCTCTCAGCCCAGCGATCTGAAAAAGCTGTCCAGTCAGCAGACCGTGCAGCTTTGCGCAGAAATCCGTGAATTTCTTCTGGATAACGTATCAAAGACCGGCGGCCATCTGGCATCCAATCTGGGTGCTGTGGAGCTGACGGTGGCTCTGCACCGGGTGCTGACCACCCCCACGGATGAGATCGTGTTTGATGTGGGCCATCAGTGCTATACCCACAAGCTGCTGACCGGCCGCCGCGAGGGCTTTGCCAAGCTGCGGCAGCTGGATGGCATTTCCGGTTTCCCGAACCCAAACGAAAGTGAGCATGATGCTTTTATTGCCGGTCACGGCAACACCGCGCTCTCGCTGGCCGTGGGCATTGCCTGGGCCAAAAAGCTGCGGGGCGAGCCGGGACAGGTGGTTGCCCTCATTGGTGACGGTGCCTTTACCGGCGGTATGGTCTACGAGGGCATGAACAATATCGGCGGGCTGGACAATCTGCTGGTCATCCTGAACGACAACAAGATGTCCATTTCCAAGAATGTGGGCGCGTTGTCCCGCTACCTGAGCCATCTGCGCACCACCAGCCGCTATTACGATGCCAAGGAAAATGTGCGTTCCTTTCTGGATGGCGTGCCTGTCATCGGCCCACCGCTGAAATCTGCGATCCAGAACAGCAAGGCCATGGTGCGCAGGGCAATGTATCATTCGACCATGTTTGAGGATATGGGCTTCCACTATTATGGTCCTTTTGATGGTAACAATGAGCCGGAGCTTGAAGGGATCCTGCGCGATATCCACAGGCAGCCCGGCCCCCATTTCCTGCATGTCGTGACCAAGAAAGGCAAAGGCTATGCCCCGGCTGAGAGCAACCCCGGTAACTTCCACGGTGTTTCGACCTTTGATCTGGTCAACAGCATCCCGGACCCTGAGGTGGCTCCCAAGGAGTCTTTCTCGACGGTGTTCGGCAATGTCCTGAACAAGGAGGGGGCGGAAAACCAGAAGATCTGTGCCATCACGGCCGCAATGAAGTATGGTACGGGCCTGCAGTTCTTTGCACACACCCACCCCAAGCGTTTCTTTGATGTGGGCATGGCAGAGCAGCATGCTGTGACCTTTGCAGCGGGCCTTGCCAGCCAGGGAATGCTGCCGGTAGTCTGCATCTACTCCACCTTCCTGCAGCGTTCCTATGACCAGATCATCCATGATGTGAACCTGCTGAAGGAGAATGTTGTCCTTGCCATCGACCGGGCCGGTTTTGTTCCGGCAGACGGCGAGACTCATCAGGGAATCTTCGACCCGGCCTTCCTCAGTCAGGTGGGAATTCCTGTCTATTCGCCCTCCAACTATGCCGAACTGCGGCACTGGCTGCCCATCCTGCTCAGTGATGAGATGCAGGGTCCCCGGGCAATCCGGTATCCCCGCGGTGGTGAGAGCGCAGCACTGGCGCAGTTTGGCTGTTCCGGCAGGGAATATGACCGGCTCTATACCGCCCCTGATGCTAAGACTGTAATGGTCAGTTACGCCGACGAAGTCGAGGATGTGCTGACTGCGGCGAAGCTTCTGGGCAAAGAAAATGTTCCCTGTGATGTTTATAAGCTTGTAAAGATATATCCCTTTACACCTGAGCTTATTTCTGAAATTTCAAGATATGACGTTGTTTTGTTTGCGGAGGAATGCGTAGCCTGCGGCGGCATCGGTGAGCATCTGGAAATGGCTCTGCGGAAAGCAGGATGGCGGGGTGCTTATATCCATCGTGGTGTGGAGGATGTGCGTCTGCCCCATGCGACGGTTCCGCAGATCAAGCAAAGCACCGGCCTGGATGCAGAACATCTGGCACAGGCCATCCGTACATGGAAAGGAGCAGAATCTTGAAGATTCGTTTGGATCAATATCTGGTTCAGCATGGCCTGATCCAGAGCCGTGAGCGCGCCAAGGCGATGATCATGTCCGGCGTGGTCTTTGTCAATGAACAGAAGGTAGACAAAGCCGGTGAGATGATCAAAGAAGATGCCAAGGTGGAGGTGCGCGGCCATGATATCGGTTATGTCAGCCGCGGCGGCCTGAAGCTGGAAAAGGCGATGCAGTGTTTTCCGCTGACCCCCAAGGGGAAAGTCTGCATGGACATTGGCGCATCCACCGGCGGCTTTACCGACTGTATGCTGCAAAATGGGGCAGTCAAGGTCTACGCAGTGGATGTGGGCTACGGTCAGCTGGCATGGAGTTTGCGCACCGATGAGCGAGTGGTCAATATGGAGCGCACAAACATCCGCAACGTGACCCTTGACCAGCTGGCAGAGCCAATCGAGTTTTTCAGTGTAGATGTCTCTTTTATCTCGCTGCATCATATTTTCCCGGTGGCGCAGGCCATCACCACTCCGGACGCTATGGGTGTCTGCCTGGTCAAGCCTCAGTTTGAGGCTGGCCGCGAAAAGGTGGGCAAAAACGGCGTTGTCCGTGACCCTGCCACCCACCGTGAGGTGCTGCACAATGCCATGGGCTATGCTGCTGCCAACGGCTTCAAGGTCTGCGGACTGGATTTCAGCCCCGTCAAGGGCCCTGAGGGAAACATTGAATATCTGATGTTCGTTCAGAAGAGCGATGAACCCGGTGCGCTGGATGATTCGGTTGCTGAACAGGTGGTGGTATCCAGCCATTCTACGCTGGACCGCTGAACCATAATCCATAAAATCAGGGAGGGCGCGGACGATGACCGTCTACATTTCCCCAAACCCCGGCAAGGCTATGGCCTACGGCATTTCCCAGCGTGCGGCGCAGATCCTGCTGACCCATGGGGCACAGGTGCTGATGCAGGACGGCCTGCAGGCCGAGTGCATGACCATGGGCGTGGAGTATCTGACCCAGAAGGAATGCCTGGAACGGACGGATGTCATCCTGACCATCGGAGGAGATGGCACCATCCTGCATGAAGCCAACCTCTCACTGGAATACAGAAAGCCCATTCTCGGCATCAATCTGGGCCGGTGCGGCTTTCTGGCTACCTGTGAGGTCGATGAAATGGAAGCCAAGCTCTCCGCCGTAGCCCGGGGTGAATATTTTCTGGATAACCGGATGCTGCTTTATGTCCGTGTGCTGGGGGATGACAGCTGGGAGGGCCATGCCCTGAATGATGTGGTTATGACCAAGGGCCGCCTGCAGCAGGCAGTGGATTTCAGCATCTATTGTGATGATATCCTGGTGGAGCATTACCGGGGCGATGGTGTCATTGTGGCAACGCCCACCGGCTCCACCGCTTATTCTCTGGCGGCAGGCGGGCCGATCCTTGATTCTCAGACCAAGGGCATCGTTGTCACACCCATCTGCCCCCACAGCCTTGCCAGCCCGGCCATGGTTTTTGCGCAGGAGCGCAAGATCAACCTCTGTGTGGGCCAGGTGGCAGATGAAGAAGTTTTTATCAGTTGTGATGGGAATGCGGGCTATTCCGTAAAAGCCGGAGCCACCGCGGAGGTGCGGCTGTCTGATCAGGTCGTGCAGCTCATCACCTTCAGCAAGGCCGACCAGTTCCAGGCCATTGACCAGAAACTGCGCGGCAGACGATGACACAAACACAACGAAGGGAGAAGATCACATGGGACGCACCAGCCGAGGGGATAACAAAAGCAAGCAGCAGCGGCAGCAGACCATCCTGCGTCTGATCCAGGAGAATCCCATCAGCCGACAGGAGACTCTGTTGGAGTACCTGAGCAAGGAAGGTTTTGATGCCACACAGGCGACCATTTCCCGCGATATCCGGGAGATGAACCTTGTCAAAGCTGCCACCACCACCGGCTACCGCTATGTTTCCAGCCACAGCGAGGCACTTAACCCCAAGATGCAGGCCCGGTTTGAGACCATCTTCCATGAATCTGTCCTGGGGGTGGACTTTGCGGGCCATGTGGTGCTGGTAAAGTGCTACTCTGGCATGGCCAATGCGGCCTGCGAGGTGTTTGACGCACTCAAGTGGAAAAATGTGGTCGGCACCCTTTCTGGTGACGATACCTTTCTGATCGTGGCCCGCTCAGAGCGGGACGCAAAGACCATTTGCACCGAGCTTGGGCATTACATCGGGCAGAAATAAAGGCAGGAGAGAACGAACATGTTGAGCAGTCTGCAAATTGAAAATGTTGCAGTCATCCAGAAGGCCAACGTGCATTTTGAGAAGGGCCTGAATGTCCTTACCGGCGAGACCGGTGCGGGCAAATCTATCCTGATTGACTCCATCAATGCCATTCTGGGCAACCGCACCTCCAAGGATCTGGTGCGCACGGGGGCTGCAAAAGCAGTCATCCGGGCGGCATTTGATGATGTTCCGCCTGCAGTGCTGGACAGCCTGGAAAAGGCAGGATATGAGCGCTCAGAAGCGCTGACCCTGAGCCGTGAGATCACTGCCGAGGGCAAGAGCACCTGCCGCATCAACGGAATGCCTGCCACAGCAGCCATTCTGCGGGAACTGTGCGGTGGGCTCATCAACATCAACGGCCAGCACGATTCCGTAGGCCTGTTGAACCCGGCCCGCCATGAGGGTATCCTGGATGCCTACGCCCAGAACGGGGCGGTGTATCAGGAGTATTATGCTGTTTACCGGGAGCTTATCAAGGTCAAAAAGGAGCTGGATGCCATCATCACCGATGAGGGTGAAAAACAGCGAAAGATCGATCTGCTGAGTTATCAGGTACAGGAGATCGAGGATGCCAGCCTGACCGCAGGCGAAGAGGAGACGCTGATGGCCCGCCGTAAGGTGCTGGCAAATGCCTCCACCATCCGGGAGCGCATCTCCCAGAGCTATGCGCTGCTTTCGGGCGGAGATGATGCCCCGGGTGCCGTTGATCTGCTGGGGGAAGCCTCCAATGCGATCGATGGAGCCGCCCAACTGGACAGCGGCCTTTCTGCTGCCGCCGGACAGCTGCTGGATCTTTATTACACCGCAAAAGACCTTTCTGCTGACCTGATCGGGCGGCTGGAGGGCTACGAGACGAATGATGCAGAGCTGGATGAGATCGAACAGCGGATGGATCTGATCTACAAGCTCAAGCGAAAATACGGTGATACTGTGGAAGATATCATCGCCTTTGGACAGCAGGCAAGGGAAGAGCTGGACCGCATCCAATTCTCACAGGAGCGGACAGAGCATCTGCAGGCTGAAAAGCATCGGCTCTATGTACTTGCCCGGGATAAGGCCGAGGTGCTGACCCAGACCCGCCTGAAAGCCTTTGAGGAATTGAACAGGCGCATCTCCGGCACACTGGATTTTTTGAACATGCCCGGTGTCCGCATGACCCTGCGCCATACCCGCGGCCCGTTGGCCAGCCATGGCCAGGACAGCGTGGAGTTTTATATTTCCACAAACCCCGGTGAGGATCCCAAGCCGCTGGCAAAAATCGCTTCCGGCGGTGAACTGAGCCGTATCACGCTGGCAATCAAAAATGCCATGGCCGATAAGGACGCAGTGCCTACGGTCATCTACGATGAGATCGACAGCGGCGTATCCGGCAAGGCGGCCAGCCGCATCGGTGAGGTGCTCAAACAGAGCGCAAAAGATCACCAGATCCTCTGCATCACCCACACAGCGCAGATCGCTGCACTGGCCGACTGCCATCTGCTTATCCAGAAGAATATCACGAATGAGCGAACCTATACCGAGATCCACCCGCTGGATACCGAGGGAAGAGTGGACGCACTGGCGCATATCATTTCTGGTGACCATGTCACGGAGCTTTCCCGTGCCAATGCCAGAGAGATGCTGGGGCTGGCCGAGCATGAAACCGGTGATTGACAACCCTGCTGATTTGTGCTAAACTGATTTTTGTTGAAAGACGTTGAAGGGAACAAGTACCTTGTTAGTGTCTGCCCAGAGAGACCCCGGTTGGTGCAAGGGGTGTGCAGAACAACAGGGGAAATACCTCCCGGAGTTGCAGGCTGAATGCTTTGGCTAGTAGGCTGTGCCGCGTGCGAGCGTTACAAACGCAGGAGTGTATCCCATCTCTGTGGGGCGCACTCGTGAGGCCGTTTCCGTGAGGGGGCGGCAAACAGAGGTGGTACCGCGATTTTCTCGCCCTCTGCCAAATTCATTTTTGGCAGGGGGCGTTTTCTTTTGTCCTCTGCCCGATAAAACAGGAGGATAATCCCATGACCCTTTACGAAGAACTGCAGGCTCGCGGTCTGGTAGCCCAGATCACCGACAATGAGATCATTGACCTCATCAACAACGGCAAGGCCACTTTCTATATTGGCTTTGACTGCACTGCAGACAGCCTGACTGCAGGCCATTTTATGGCCCTGACCCTGATGAAGCGCTTGCAGATGGCTGGCAATAAGCCCATTGCCCTGATCGGCGGCGGCACCACCATGATCGGTGACCCCTCTGGCCGTACCGATATGCGCAAAATGCTGACCAAGGAGGATATTGCTCACAATGCAGCCTGCTTCAAGAAGCAGATGGAGAAGTTCATCGATTTCTCTGAGGGCAAGGCTCTGATGCTGAACAATGCCGACTGGCTGCTGAACCTGAATTATGTTGAGCTGCTGCGTGATGTGGGTGCCTGCTTCTCCGTCAACAACATGCTCCGCGCCAAGTGCTATGAGCAGCGCATGGAGAAGGGCCTGTCCTTCCTCGAGTTCAACTACATGATCATGCAGAGCTACGACTTCTACTACATGTTCCAGCACTACGGCTGCAACATGCAGTTTGGCGGCGATGACCAGTGGAGCAACATGCTGGGCGGCACTGAGCTGATCCGCCGCAAGCTGGGCAAGGATGCCTACGCGATGACTATTACCCTGCTGACCGATTCTCAGGGCAAGAAGATGGGCAAGACTGCAGGCAATGCGGTCTGGCTCGACCCCAACAAGACCAGTCCCTTTGAGTTCTACCAGTACTGGCGCAATGTCGGCGATGCTGACGTGATGAAGTGCATCCGGATGCTGACCTTCCTTCCGCTGGAGCAGATCGATGAGATGAGCACCTGGAAGGATCAGCGTCTGAACGAGGCCAAGGAGATCCTGGCCTACGAGCTGACCAAAATGGTGCACGGCGAGGAAGAGGCTGAGAAGGCCCAGAACGCTGCCCGTGCCCTGTTCAGCGGTGCTGCCGACACTGAGCACATGCCCTCCACTCAGCTGACCGAAGCGGATCTGACCGATGGCTCCATCGGCATCCTGACCCTCATGGTCAAGGCCGGTCTGGCCGCTTCCAACGGCGAGGCCCGCCGCCTGGTCGTGCAGGGCGGTGTCCTGGTGGATGGTGAAAAGGTAGCTGCTCCCACTGTCAGCTTTACCGCTGATCAGCTGAAGAACGGTATCGTCATCAAGAAGGGCAAGAAGATCTACCACAAAGTGACCCTGTAATCTTTTAGAACCAGCGTATGATAAAAGCCCGGCGGCATCCGATTTTTGGATGCCGCCGGGCTTTTTACGTTTATGTGATATTCACAGAGAAGGGCAGCTTACAGCTCAAAGGCCTTCTTCAGCACATCGTAAGCGGAGTCCTCGTTCTCACTGCGCACCAGCAGAGAAATATCCAAATCGCTGGTGGTAATGAGCAGAACCTCGATGTCAGCCATGGCCAGTGCGTTCAGGGCCCGGGCAGCTACACCGCAGCTGGTGACCATGTCCTCACCAAAGAGGTTCAGCTTGGAGTAACCAACGCTGATCAGCGGGGAGGCCTTGGCATCCTTGTCAAGATTGGCGGCAGAGATGGCCTTCATCACCAGCGTCAGATCGCTGGCAGATGCGGTAAAGCTGAAATCGATGTTGGTACCGTGAGGGGCGCTCTGACTGATCATATCCACCACAACGCCGGTATCGGCAAAGATCTGCAGGTAGCGGGCCAGGCTGTTGCCCTTGAACTCCACATCCTGTACACTGATCATCATCAGGCTGGGCTCAATGTTGATTTTGGAAACACCATACATAATGAACACTCCAATCTGCCCCAAAGGGCTGCAAATTCAGGCGAGCGCCAAAAACGCGCTGTTGATGTTGGTCTGTAATACGTTCTGAATGTACTCTATCCCAAAGCTGGGGTAGGCGGCCCGGACACCGTGCGCCTGCGCCAGTTCCGACGTGTAATCCCGGAAGAGGTAGGTGCGGACGTTGGATTTACCGGCATCATAGTGGGTCACGGTGGGATGTAATTGCGGGGAAGCGACAGCGCAGTGAACGCTGCCATCCGGGTCCGTCGTCTTGTTCAGCTCCAGTGTCAGGATGGCACCGATGAGTTGATCCGGTTTGCTCTGGGTGCTGAGGAAATTTCCCAGGGAATAGGCCACAAAGGTCTGACGGCCATCCACAGAGGTCTTCCACTCGGCATCCTGCACCACATGAGGGTGCGTGCCCAGAATAACATCCGCACCCCAGTCGGAAAGCTGCTGGGCGAGGTCCCGCTGGATCTGGGTGATCTTGTGGCTGTCCTCCACGCCCCAGTGAACTCCCACCACCACGAAATCGGCCAGCTCACACGCCCTGCGCACCTGTTGTTCCATCACATCCCGCTGGCTGGTGTAGATGACATTGGCCGTCATGGCACTGCTCTGCGGGATGCCATTGGTGTGGTCGGTGTAGGAGAGGTAGGCAATCGTCACACCGTTTACCGTCTGCAGGGGGATGGTACTATAATCGCTCTCTCCGTACCACAGGCCGGTCGTGACCACATCTTCCGGCATCTCGTCCCAGAACCGCAGCGTTGCTGCAATACCTTTGGCACCTTTATCGTAGGTGTGGTTGTTGGAAAGACTGAACACCTGGATGCCTGCCCGGTAAAGAGCCTCTGCGCATTCACCGGGGGTAGAAAAGCAGGGATAGGTGGAAGGCTCCAGTTCCTTGCTGCAGAGCGTTTCCTGGTTGATCCAGTTTACATCCTGCGCGGCATAAAAATCCAGCAGGTGCTCGTAGCAGTAGTCAAAATTATATCGCTGGCCTTCCGCTGCCCGGCGGGCTGCCTGTTTGTAGATGGGAGCATGGATCAGATTGTCCCCGGTGGCCGAAAAACGCAGTGTGGTTGTAACAGGCTGCGGTTCCGGTTCGGGCGGGGAAACGCTTTCAGCGGTCGAAGGCTCGTCCTCAAAAGGGCCAAGCACGATGCCGGGAGTCTGGAAGCGCCAGAAGCCCAAGCAGGCCAATGCCGCACCAGCCACCAGCAGCACGCCCATCATCCTCAGAAAAACGGGTTTTCGTTTTCGCCGGTTCTGCAGTTCGTGCCGCGAATGTCGTTTCGTGGATGCAGCGTGTCTTGCCTGTTCCATTCCGTCAGCCCTCCTGCCACTCAAAATGGTGGAAGACGCAGAGACCTTACAGCTCTGCGATCATGTTACCCATATTGTACAGGCCCGGCTCTTTTTTTGCAAGATAGACAGCAGCATTTATTGCGCCATTTGCAAAAACACTGCGGGAATATGCAGTATGCTTGAGGGTGATGACCTCGTCCGGACCGCAGAACAGCACCTCGTGGTCGCCCACGATGCTGCCTCCGCGCACGGAGCTGATGCCGATCTCCTTGGGGTCGCGCTTCTGGCGCACAGAGGAACGGTCGTAAACATAATGATATGCGCCGTTGTTCTCTTCGTTGATGGCATCGGCCAGCATCAGGGCAGTGCCGCTGGGAGCATCCAGCTTGTTGTGGTGGTGCTGCTCCACGATCTCCACATCATAGTCTGCACCCAGAATGGCCGATGCACGCTTGCACAGCTCCGACAGCAGGTTGATGCCGATGGACATGTTGGCGCTCTTGAACACGGGCACAATGCGGGACAGCTGCACCACCTTCAGCTGCAGCTCTTCGGAAAGGCCAGTGGTGCAGACCACGATGGGCATCTTGTGTGCTTCGCAATAGGTCAGCGCTTTTTCCACAGCAGCAGGAGCGCTGAAATCAATGATGACACCGCCCTTGCCGTCCAGCTTATCCAGACTGTCGTATACGGGGATGCCGTTCTGCTCACCGTCCTGCTGGTCGATCCCGGCGACCACGCGGCAGTCACTCCGGTTTGCAATCATCTCGCAGAGGGCGTGGCCCATCCGGCCGCCAATGCCCTGAATGATAATATCCGTCATTTTTGTTTCCTCGTTTTCTGTTGTAACGGCAAATGCCCGGGAGAAACCATTTCCACCGGGCATTGTGCGTTGTTTCGTTTATTCCCGAATCAGACCTTCGGCCTCCAGTGCCTGCTCGATCTTCTCCTTGTGGGCATCACTGGGCTCGACCAGCGGCAGACGGCAGGGACCGGCCTCCCAGCCCAGCACATTCATGGCGTACTTGACAGGGATGGGATTTACTTCGCAGAAGAGTGCATCCGCCAAGGGCAGGATCTCCAGCTGCAGCTTGCAGGCAGTTTTGGTGTCACCCTCAAACCATGCCTTGCAGCAGTTGTGCACCAGCTCAGGCTTGACATTTGAGACCACACTGATGACACCCTTGCCGCCCAGAGATAGCAGGGGGACCACCTGATCATCGTTGCCAGAGTAGATGTTCAGCTCGTCGCCGCACAGCTGAGCGATCTTGGCCACCTGAGAGATGTTGCCGGAGGCCTCCTTGATGCCGTTGATGAGCGGATTCCGGCTCAGCTCCAGCGCTGTCTCGGGGGTGATGTTCAGGCCGGTACGGGAAGGCACATTATACAGGATAACAGGGATGCCGCCCGCCTCGGCCATAGCGGTAAAGTGAGCCACCAGACCTGCCTGCGTGGTCTTGTTGTAATAAGGGGTCACCAGCAGCAGGGCATCGGCACCGCAGGCAGCAGACTTTGCTGCCAGTGCACAGCCGTGATCGGTATCATTGGAACCAGCACCCGCAATAACAGGCACCCGGTGGTTGACCGTCTCGACCGTAAACTTGATGGCGGCCAGCTGCTCCTCATCGGTCATGGTAGAGCATTCGCCGGTAGTTCCGCAGATCACAATCGCATCGGTGCCCCGTGCAATCTGATTTTCAATGATGCGGCCCAGCTCATCAAAGTTGATGCTGCCATCTTCGTACATGGGGGTGATGATCGCCACCGCCGCGCCGGTAAAGACAGGATTCTTCATAGTATAAAACTCCTTTGTACGCTCCGTCAGGAACGTGTTGTTCAGTCAAAATAGCCCTTTGCCGCCAACAGCTCAGCCAGCAGCACGGCACCGCCGGCAGCGCCGCGCAGGGTGTTGTGGCTCATGCAGGCGAACTTGTAGTCAAACAGGGTGTCCTCGCGCAGGCGGCCGATGCAGACAGCCATGCCGTTCTCGGTGTTGCGATCCAGCTTGGGCTGAGGACGATCGGGCTCAGTGAAGTAGTGAAGGAACTGCTTGGGTGCGCTGGGCAGGTTCAGCTCCTGTGCAGGGCCGCGGAAGTTAGCCCAGGCCTCGAGCATCTGCTCCTGGGTGGGCTTTTTGTCAAAGCTTACAAACACGGCAGCGGTGTGGCCGTCAGAAACGGGAACACGGAAGCACTGCGCAGTGATCGTGGGCTTCTCGGCGTTGACGATCTGATCGCCCTCGATGTGGCCCCACAGCTTCAGCGGCTCGCGCTCGCTCTTCTCTTCCTCACCGCCGATGTAGGGGATAACGTTATCTACGATCTCGGGCATCCGGTCAAAGGTCTTGCCTGCACCGGAAATGGCCTGATAGGTGCAGACCAGAGCCTTGTTGACACCAAACTCCTTCATCAGAGGATGCAGGGCAGGCACATAGCTTTGCAGGCTGCAGTTGGACTTGACCGCAATGAAGCCGCGCTTGGTGCCCAGACGCTTGCGCTGGGCAGGGATGATCTCAATGTGGTCCGCGTTGATCTCAGGCACGACCATGGGAACGTCCGGGGTAAAGCGGTTTGCGCTGTTGTTGGAGACCACGGGACACTCAGCCTTTGCGTAAGCCTCTTCCAGTGCCTTGATCTCGGCCTTGGGCATATTGACTGCGCAGAAGATGAAATCGACCTGAGAAGCGACCTCTTCCACCTTGGCGGCATCCAGCACGACCATCTTCTTGACGCTCTCGGGCATTGGAGTGGTCATTGCCCAGCGGCTGCCAACGGCATCCTCATAGGTCTTGCCTGCGCTGCGGCCGGATGCGGCCAGCGTGGTCAGCTTGAACCAGGGATGATTCTCAAGCAGGGTCACAAAACGCTGCCCCACCATACCAGTTGCACCAACGATACCAACTTTATACTGTTTTTCCATTTCCAGCACCTTTCCTTTCAATAAAAAGCAAATTTACATCGAACACGGCTTGCAAACAAGCCGACCTTGCAATATAATAGATACTGTTTATACAGATTTTATGATAACATTGATACGGCACTCGTGTCAATCATCGGAAAGGCAAATGCAAAGCATGTTAAAAAAAGATTTTTGGTATGATTTACCCAAAGAACTCATTGCACAGGAGCCTGCAGACCCCAGAGATTCGGCCCGGCTCATGGTTCTGAGCCAGAAGGACGACAGCATCCAGCACCGGATCTTCCGCGATCTGCCGGAATATCTTGAGCCGGGTGACCTGCTGGTGGTCAACAACTCCAAGGTGCTGCCCGCCCGCATCGTGGGGGTCAAACAGCCCACCGGTGCTGTGTGTGAGCTGCTGCTTCTGCGGCAGGTCAAGGGAGATCAGTGGGAGTGCCTGGCAAAGCCCGGCAAGCGGATGCAGCCCGGCACCAAGGTTAGTTTTGGTGACGGCACCCTGACCGCTGTGGTGGACGAAACGCTGGAGGATGGCAACAAGTTTGTTACATTCTATTATGACACCGAGACCCTTTATGAAAAACTGGATGAATTTGGCAAGATGCCGCTGCCGCCCTACATCACCAAGCAGTTGGAAGATCAGAGCCAGTATCAGACGGTCTATGCCAAGGAGCTGGGCAGCGCTGCTGCACCCACGGCAGGCCTGCACTTCACCCCGGAGCTGATGGATACCATCCGTTCCAAGGGTGTCGGAATTGCTGAGGTTACCCTGCATGTGGGTCTGGGAACCTTCCGCCCCGTGCAGGAGGACGAGATCACAGATCACAAGATGCACAGCGAGTGGTATTCCATCAGCGAGGAGACTGCTCAGCGCATCCGGGAAACCAAGGCCGCCGGGCACCGCGTGATCGCCGTTGGCACCACCAGCTGCCGCACGCTGGAAGCCGCCGCCGCAAAATATGGCGAGATCAAGGCCTGCAGCGGCAATACCTCTATTTTTCTCTACCCGGGTGTCAAGTTCAACTGCATCGATGGCCTGATCACCAACTTCCACCTGCCGGAAAGCACCCTCATCATGCTGGTCTCTGCCCTCTACGGCTACGAAAAGACCATGGCTGCCTATAAAGTTGCCGTAGAGGAAAAGTACCGCTTCTTTTCCTTCGGCGATGCGATGCTGATCCTGTGATCCCTCAGCACCCGCTCTCCCAAAAGCCCAAAACACTGCCGGATCCGTTTCGGCAGCTCGGTATCCACCACTTCTGAACCTGCCGCCTGCCCGGCGGCACAAGGCTGTACGGCTGTTTTCCGTACACAGAAAGGAAAAAACTTATGCCTTCTTTGACCACTTTTAAGCTGCTCAAGCAGGAGCACAACGCCCGGCGGGGTGAGTTCAAGACCGTGCACGGCACGGTGCAGACCCCTGCCTTCCAGAATGTTGCCACCGCCGGTGCCATCAAGGGCGGCCTGTCCGCGCAGGATCTGCAGCGGATCGGCACCCAGGTAATGCTCTGCAACACCTACCACCTGCATCTGCGCCCCGGTGATCAGCTGGTAGCCGATATGGGCGGCCTGCACAAGTTTACCCGCTGGAACGGCCCCATCCTGACCGACAGCGGCGGATTCCAGGTGTTCAGCCTGTCCAAGCTGCGTAAGATCACGGAAGAAGGCGTGACCTTTGCCTCTCATCTGGACGGCCACCGCATCTTTATGGGCCCTGAGGAGAGTATGCAGATCCAGGCAAACCTGGGCTCCACCATCGCAATGGCTTTTGATGAGTGTGTGGAGAATCCTGCCCAGCACGCGTACTCCAAAGCCAGCTGTGAGCGCACCACCCGCTGGCTCAAGCGCTGTAAGGCTGAGATGGCCCGTCTGAAGCAGGAGGGCAAGGCCACCAACCCCG
This sequence comes from Faecalibacterium sp. IP-3-29, assembly GCF_023347335.1. Lineage (NCBI taxonomy): Bacteria > Bacillati > Bacillota > Clostridia > Eubacteriales > Oscillospiraceae > Faecalibacterium > Faecalibacterium sp. IP-3-29. Next base: position 1,453,036 of record NZ_CP094471.1, read on the forward strand.
ACCAGCTGCTGTTCGGCATCAATCAGGGATGCACCTTTGCTGACCTGCGTGTAGAGCACATGAAGCAGATCGCGGAGCTGGAGCTGGACGGCTACGCCATCGGCGGTCTGGCCGTGGGTGAGCCTGCTGAGGTGATGTACGAGATGATCAGCGAGGTGGAGCCTTATATGCCCAAGGATAAGATCCGCTATCTGATGGGTGTCGGTACCCCTGGCAACATGATCGAGGCTGTTTCCCGCGGCGTGGATCTGTTTGACTGCGTCATGCCCAGCCGCAATGCCCGCCATGGCCACCTGAATACCTGGGGCGGCATCATCAATATCAAGAACGCAAAGTATGAGCGGGACGAGCGCCCCATTGACCCCACCTGTGGCTGCCCGGCCTGCCGGAACTACTCCCGTGCCTATATCCGCCACCTGTTCAAGGCAGAGGAGCTGCTGGGCATGCGTCTGGCCGTTATGCACAACCTGTGGTTCTACAACCACCTGATGGAGCGTATCCGCGATGAGTTGGACGCAGGCACCTTTACCGCCTTCCATGACCGTTACGTCAAGCTGCTGGATACAAGAATTTGAGCTTTTTCATGCTTTTCCCTTGCAAGAGGGAGCAGAAGCGGTTATAATGAGTTTATCTGAATTTTGAGAGGAGACTTTGTCCCATGCAATTTCTGACTACTACCACTGAAAGCTATATCAGCCTGTTCTTCACCCTGGCTCTGATGCTGGTTCTGCTCTACTTTATGATCTATCGTCCCCAGAAGAAGCAGGAGAAGAAGGATGCTGCCATGCGTGCAGCTCTGGAGATTGGTGATCAGGTCGTGACCATCGGCGGTATTGTTGGCCGTGTGGTCGCCATCAAGGATGACACCTTTGTTCTGGAGACCGGTTCCGACCGTGTGAAGATCCGCTTCACCAAGAATGCGATCAGCTCTGTTGAGAAGCTGAACATGGACAATGCTCCTGCCAACGCAAAGAAGTAATCTCTAAAAGCAAGGTCTTTTTTACCCGCCCCTCTGCATACAGTAGTGCAGGGAGGCGGGTTTTTATGTTGGAACAGAAGAAGTTACCCATCCTGGAAGCACTGGCCGCATTCGGCATTGGTGGGATATTCACCGCCGCCTGCATGGCCGGGCTGGCCTACCTGATGGCAAACCAGAGCCTTGCGCAGAGCACTGCCTGGCCCATGGTCAGTGCCATTGTCTGTGCCGGGAGCTTTTGCAGCGGCTGGCTCATGGCGTTTTTCTATCACAGCAGAGGCCTTATCTGCGGTGCTGTACAGGGCGGACTGTTTGTTCTGCTTCTGCTGGGGTTCGGTCTTTCGGAGGGCATTGAACCAACGGAAATGCAGCTGACCCGCTTTGCACTGGTATTCGTTTTTGGCTGTCTGGGCGGAGTGTTCAGCATCCTGCGTACAGAACGGCACCGGCATTGAGAATTTACAGCAGAAAAACAGGAGGACAGGGAAGTATGTGGGTCTATCAGGAAACACCGGAAACCGCAGCGGCAAAAGCACTGCCCGAAGCGATCATGCCGACAGCACAGGAAGAGCAGCTAAAACAGAAGAACGGTGGAGTTCTTCCTGAGACAGCGCAGGAAAAAAGGCGATCCATCCCGGCGGCGTTCTCTGAGAGGTACGGAAACACACCGGAGAGAGCCGCTGTGCACCGAAGCAAGCTGAGCAGGGAAACTATCCTTCTGGCGGCGGCGTACCTTCTGGGGACCTTTCTGGCGGGTGTGGCGGCAGCGCGTTGTGTGGCAGGCGATGCTGAAACGCTTTCCTATTACCTGAACTGCTGGCAGAGCCTGTTTTCTGTGCAGGATGCCGCCGGGGCAGTGCGCCTGTTCCGAACGGAATTTTTCACTGTGGCAGGTGCACTGACGGCAGTGCTGTTCCTGGGGCTTTCCGCCCTGGGGCCGCTGCCCATCTTCCTTTTTGCGATGCTGTATGGGACAGGCTCCGGATTGCTTTCGTCCAGGCTGCTTGTGGATTTGAACCCACGGACAGCATTTGTGCTGCTCTGCGTCTGCGGTATCCCTGCATCCCTTGCGGCCGGAACGCTGTGCACGTTCGGCGCATCCGCACTGCAGGTAAGTGGAAGGCTCTGTTCAGCCGCATTCGGGCGCGGAGGACAAGCCCCCGGCACAGGCGCGCTTTTGGGTCAGTTTTCCCGGATGCTGTTTCTGCTCCTGCCACTTTGCGGTGCGGCAGTGGGAATGCTGTATCTGGCAGGGCAGGCGAAACTTATATGAGCTGAAAAAATCTCTGGCAAAAGAGTTTGTGATGCCTACGATAAGAATTGAATAGGGCAAATCATTACGAGATGGCTTTTTGCAAAGTTCCGGAATTGTTTTTGCGTAGGGAGTACTTGACAGGTATTCTCTTTTATGCTAAACTATCTATCGTTGCAGAACGCGTGCTACTGTGGCTCAGCTGGTAGAGCAGCTCACTCGTAATGAGCAGGTCGCCTGTTCGAATCAGGTCAGTAGCTCCAAAAGTCCTATGAATCTACGATGAATTTCGTCTGGTTTATAGGACTTTTTTGTTATTCTGTTTCTGTATAAAAAAGATTCTCGCATCGTTTTTGCATCTGTAATGTGATTGTTTGCGGATTTCAGAGAATATGGTACAATAAAGCCAATCATTTTGAGGAAGGAGCTGAACACAGCGCACAATGTACACGAACCATATCAACCCCGTTGCCCAGAAAAATCAGGATGCATTTTGCACGGCACTGTTTCAGCTTTTACTGAAAAAGCCGCTGGAAAAGATCTCCGTCACAGAGCTGTGTCACATGGCAGACCTCGACCGAACCACCTTTTACCGCAGCTTTGAATCCAAGGACGATGTGCTGGATTACTATCTCGACCGGCAGATGACCCTGCTTGCGGGGCAGCTGCCGGCGTACAGTACCCTGGAAAAAAACCTGACTGCGCTGTTCCGCTGGACGTATGCGGAGCGAAAGAACCTTTGTGTCCTGATGGATTGCCATCTGACCAGTTTTTTCAGTGATGCGTTGAGCGAGAAGATCATCCTTGTTCTGATCTCCAACATCGAAGTCGGGGATGCAAGACAGTTTGTGCCATGGCCCGTTTCATTGCCGGGCGAAAATCGATACTTCCGCAACTCGTTCATCGGGGCATATATGGGTTTTTTCAACAGCTGGCGCTATGGAAACTTTGCAGAACGACCAGAGGATCTGGCCAAATGTATGGCTTCGTTCTATCTTCACTGAGGAGGGTGAGACGGGATGGCGGACTTGCGGAAAGAGGAGTTGTTCCCAGCGGATGCATTTGGATTGTTCTATCTGCAGATCACACGCATCCCCGGCGGATGGCACCGCCATGCAGAGTATGAGATCTTCTACCACATCAGCGGCCCCATCGTCTTTGAAGTCGCGTCACCAGATGCATAGAAAAATCCCCCCAGAGATTTCTGACTGCAGTGTCAGAGCTCTGAGGGGATTTTGCGTGTCAAGAAACGGAGATCAGATATCGATCATTCCGTTTTCGTCCTTCGGAATAGGGAGTGCGATCAGGAGGTCAACCAGAGAAAATGCAAGGCCGAGACCGGTCCAGCCGACAAGCAGGTAGAAGATGCCCAGTTTCCAGCGGTGCTCCAGAAAGCGGTGTGCACCGCACCAGCCCAGAAAAACAGTAAGAGGACATAGATCCGCTTATCTACCTTGTGGCGGAGGCGGGTCTCCTCCCAGGGGATATCAGCGGAATTGCGCAGGACAGGGGTCTCAGTCTTCGTCTTGGACATGGGTTTGAACTCCTTTGATTGGTCTGAAAACAACTCAAACCTGCCCACGGGGGACAGGTTTGAGTCAGTGTGAGCCTCAGTGGCAGATCAGCTCACGGTTTTGAACACTCGGCAAAGGTGAGTGTTCCTGAAGGAAGGCAAATCAGGCGTTCTCAGTCTGATTTTAAAAGTCTGCCACGGCCCTTAAGAATCAAAGGAGCCGATCTCCAAGGTCTAATATATCAGTTTGTTCGATGATTGTCGTGTGTAAATCCTGTGCCATTTACATTGTAAATCCTGCTGTTCTGTTTTCCGCTGCCAAGAAATCGAAGTCAAAGATGGACATTTTGCACAGTTTTTCTCCTTTTTTCACCCCACAAGATTGGTTTGATGCACCTTGTTTTATGATATGCAACAAAACAGCAAAATCTGTTGCACAGCGTGCTAAAAAAACCGAAAAAGATTTGTGCGGCATTTTTTTAACAATTGTGATATATTACTTACAGTAAGGCTTGTATCCTACACAAAAAAGGAGATTTTTATGAAGGATATTTATATTTCCGGCTTTGCCGATGAGATCAGCTCATCTTTTGATGAGCAGCTCAAGACAGTCCGTGAGCTTGGAATGCAGTACATCAGCCTGCGCAGTGCAGATAAGAAAGGGATCGCCGACTTTACCGTTGAGGAAGTCAAGACCGATCTGCTGCCCCGCCTGCAGGCCGCTGGTGTTGGCGTTTCCAGCCTGGGCAGTCCCATTGGCAAGGTCAGGATCGACGATGAAGAGGGCTTTGAAAAGCAGTGTGCTCAGCTGGAAACGCTGTGCGAGATCGCTAAGGTCCTGAATTGCAAGTACATCCGCATGTTCAGCTTCTTTATGCCGGAAGGCAAGGATCCTGCCGACTATCGTGACGCTGTCATTGAGAAGCTGCGCAAGTTCATTGCCATTGCTGAGAAGCACGACGTGATCCTGATGCACGAAAACGAGAAGGATATCTATGGTGATGTTCTTTCCCGCTGTGTTGACCTGATGCAGACGCTGAACAGCGCACACTTCAAGTCCGCATTCGACTTTGCAAACTTTGTACAGTGCGGCGAGGATACCGCCAAATGCTGGGATGCTCTCCGCCCGTACATTGTATATATCCACATCAAGGATGCCGTTTCTACCGACAAGGAGAATGTGCTCTGCGGTACCGGCGAGGGAAAGATCCCCGAGCTGCTGCACAAGGCCATCGTGGAAGAGGGCTATACCGGCTTCCTGACCCTTGAGCCGCATCTGGTGCTGTTTGACAGCCTGCAGAGCCTTGAGACCACGGATGCAAAGAACATCATCCGTGAGAACAAGTATAAAAACGGTGCTGAAGGTTACGCCGCACAGTATCACGCACTGTGCGATATTCTGGCAAAATTCTAACGTAACAGAAAAAAGGAGAAGATTCAAATGGAAAAGACTGAAGGAAAGATCCGTTATGGCCTGATCGGTATCGGTGCTCAGGGCGGCAGCTACGCTCGCTTCCTGACCAACGCTCCCGCTCCGTTCCCCGGCATGGTCTGCGCACCGTGCCCCGACAACTGCGCACTGGGCGCTCTGTGTGATATCGACCCCGAGAAGGAGAAAATGTGCAAGGAGCAGTACCCCGATGTGCCCTTCTTCAAGGATTGGAAGGATATGATCGCCAGCGGCACTGTTGATGCCATCATCACCACCGTTCCTCACTACCTGCACCACGAGATCTCCATCTACGCTATGGAGCATGGCATGAACGTTCTGTGCGAGAAGCCCGCCGGTGTCCGCAGCAAGGATGTTCAGAAGATGATCGCCTGCGCTAAGGCTCATCCCGAGGTTTCCTTCGGCATCATGTTCAACCAGCGTACCAACAAGCTGTATCAGAAGATCAAGGAGATCGTTGCCAGCGGTGAGCTGGGCGAGATCCGCCGCTCTCAGTGGATGATCAACTCCTGGTGGCGTCCTGACAGCTACTACCAGCAGAGCGCATGGCGTGCTACCTGGGGCGGCGAAGGCGGCGGTGTCCTGGTCAACCAGGCTCCCCATCAGCTCGACCTGTGGCAGTGGATCTGCGGTATCCCCGTGAAGGTCTTCTCCAAGAATATCAACGGCTGCCATCGTAACATCGGCGTTGAGAACGACGTGACCATGCTGGTCGAGTTCGCTAACGGCGCTACCGGCACCTTCACCACCTGCACCCACGATGCCATCGGCACCGATCGTCTGGAGATCGACCTGGACGGTGGCAAGATCGTTGTTGACAACAGCAAGACCGCTCATGTCTACCACTACATCGACAAGGAAGGCAACCCCTGCACTGAGGATTACCTGAACGAGCACATGAACATGATGGAAGTTGCCATGCTGACCAGCGGCAATGGTGCAGGCTCCAAGCTGTACACCGAAGAGACCTTTGAGAACAACGATGGCTGGGGCTTCCAGCACACCACCGTTATGCAGAACTTTGCTGCTCACATCCTGACCGGCAGCCCGCTGCTGGCTCCCGGCGAGGACGGCATCAACGGTGTCAACCTGGCAAACAGCAGCCAACTGTCTGCATGGACCGGCCGTGAGGTCTCCAACCCCTGCGATCCCGAGGAGTATGCGGCTGAGCTGAACAAGCTGATCGAGGCTGAGGGCAAGTTCCCTGTCCGCGAGTAATCAGTATCCCTGAAAAAAGCAATGCCTGTTCCAGGCTTACAAGGAGTTGCGTTTCCATGAAAAGAGCTGCGATCATTGGCTGCGGCACCATCTTTCAGGTTCATCTGCCCATCATTGTGGCAAATCCTGAGATCGAACTGTGTGCCGTGTGCGATAACAATCCCGCTGTGCAGGAAAAGCTGCCTGCTGCAGCAAAGGCCGTGCCGTTCTATACGGACTATGAGGAGCTTCTGGAAAAGGAGCATCCCGATGTGGTACATCTCTGCCTGCCGCATTACCTGCATGTGCCCGTGTCGGAGTATTTTGCTTCCCACGGTGTGAATGTCTTCTGCGAGAAGCCGGTGGGTCTGAACACCGCACAGGCCAAGGAGTTTGTGGAATTTGAGGCTGCGCACCCTGAGGTCAAGATCGGCATCTGCCTGCAGAATCGTCTGAACCGCACCACCGTTGAACTGAAAAAGATCATCGATGGCGGCGAATATGGCAAGGTCATCGGCTGCCGCGGCTTTGTACCCTGGTTCCGCGGCAAGGCTTACTATGACGAACAGCCCTGGCGCGGCCAGCTGGAAACTGCTGGCGGCGGCTGCATGATCAACCAGAGTGTTCACACGCTGGATCTGCTGTATTATCTGTGCGGCGACATCGATGCCATCCATGGCTCAGTGAATCAGCTGGCAGATTACGGCATTGAGGTCGAGGACACCGTAGCTGCCCGCCTGCACTTTGCTAATGGTGCAAACGGTGTGTTCTTTGCCACCAACTGTGATTACACCAACGAGAGCGTCCAGATCAAAGTTGCATGTGAAAAGGCTTCCTTCCTGATCGAGGATGATGCTTTGTTCCGGATCGACGCAGATGGTGTGCGCACCAAGCTGTGCGAGAATGAGAAGCTGCCCGGTGCCAAGTTCTATTTTGGTGCTTCTCATGGCATCCTGATCAACAAATTTTACCGTGCCATTGAGAACAACACAGACGATTACATCCATGTAAGAGATGCGGAAATGAGCATCCGGCTGATCGATGCCATCCATGCAAGCAGCAAGGCTGGCCATCCCGTTGCTCCGTGACCGCAAAACACAGATAGAAGGAGAAATGAACCATGGCAAACAAAGGTTTGATCGGTGTTCAGATGAGCACCATTGCCCCTGCTAAGATGCCTCACTTTGACGCATACGAGAGCATGGGCAAGCTGGCCGATATCGGCTATCACTGTGTCGAGATCTCTCAGGTCCCCATGACCGCTGAGAACGTTGCAGGTTTCCGCAAGGCTATCGATGAGCTGGGCCTGAATGTCTCTTCCTGCACCGCATCCACCTCTCCCATGCTGCCCGGTATGCCCGGCGAGTTCCTGTGCAATCCCGACGACTATAAGAAGATCGTTGAGGACTGCCGTAAGCTGGACTGCGATATGCTGCGCATCGGCATGCTGCCCATGACCTGCATGGGCAACTACCAGAAGGCTGTGGATTTCGCCAAGGAAGCAAATGAGTATGCTCTGAAGCTGAAGGAAGACGGCATTGACCTGTACTACCACAACCATCACGTAGAGTTCGTTCGTTACGACGGCGAGTTCCTGCTGGACATCATCCGCGCAAATGCTCCTGCTCTGGGCTTTGAGCTGGACAGCCATTGGATCCACCGCGGCGGCCAGGACCCTGTTAAGTTCATTAAGAAGTATGCCGGCAGCATCCGTCTGGTCCACCTGAAGGATTACCGCATCGGTGAGATGCCCATCCCCGAGGGCGGCGTGGACTTCACCAGCAAGGAAGGCATGATGAAGTTCATGAGCAACTTCACCAACATTGTGCAGTTTGCTGAGGTTGGCGAGGGCACTCTGGATATGCCCGCTATCATCCAGGCTGGCCTGGAGGGCGGCGGCGAGTACTTCCTGGTGGAGCAGGATGACTGCTATGGCCGTGATCCGTTCGATAGCCTGAAGATCAGCCACGACAATCTGGTCAAGATGGGCTTCGGCGACTGGTTCTAATTGAAAAGTTTCTGAGGAGTCGTTTTTTACGATCCAATAAATGAAATCGATGCTGTTTTGCAGAAATGCAGAGTAGCATCGATTTTTTATGTTTCAGGGTTCTGCTTTGTAACACGCTCCAAAATGTTGAAAATATTTTGTGCAAGTTTCACAGTTTTCTATTTGAGCCTTTGGTGGTACAATAGATGTGGAAATTCATAAACCGCTGGAGGAGCTACATGGCCGAAAAAAGTATTGAGTTGGATAGTGTGGAGATCGCCGCTGCCATCTTTGGCAACTGTGACCGCAACATTCGTCTATTGGAAAAGGAGTTCTCTGTCACGGCAGTCTGCCGGGGTACGATGCTTCGCCTCTCTGGCGAGGAGGCCAACGTGGCCGCTGCTGTGCGTGCCGTGGAGGGGATGCTGCTCCTGATCGAAAACCACACGCCGCTGGAGGATCAGACGGTGCGCTACTGCCTGAGCCTTGCTCACGATGGAAAGGAGCAGCGTGTCCGGGAGCTGACTGAGGATTTTGTCACGGTCACAGTCAAGGGCCGCCCCATCCGCCCCAAGACACTGGGACAGAAGGAATATCTGAATGCTATCCGCAAGAATGCTGTGACCTTTGGCGTAGGTCCCGCCGGTACCGGCAAGACCTACCTGGCCGTTGCGATGGCGGTCAAAGCGTTCAAGGCCAAGGATGTTTCCCGCATTGTGCTGACCCGCCCCGCCGTGGAAGCAGGCGAGAAGCTGGGTTTTCTGCCCGGTGATCTGCAGCAGAAGGTAGACCCTTACCTGCGTCCTCTCTACGATGGCCTGTTCGATATGCTGGGTGCCGAGACCTATGAGCGCCTGGTGGAAAAGCAGATCATTGAGGTTGCTCCGCTGGCATATATGCGCGGCCGCACGCTGGATGATTCCTTTATCATCCTGGATGAGGCGCAGAATACCACACCGGAGCAGATGAAGATGTTTCTGACCCGTATGGGTGTAGGTTCCAAGGTGGTTGTGACCGGCGATGTGACCCAGATCGATCTGCCGGACCGTACCCGCAGCGGCCTTGTGGATGCGCTGCATATTCTCAAGAACGTGGATGGCATTGCACAGTGCTATTTTACGGAGAAGGATGTTGTCCGCCATCGTCTGGTGCAGGAGATCATCAAGGCCTACGAAGCGGCTGCGCACCCGGCCAAGCGTTGAAACCGACGCGGAAAGCTGCAATTGCAGCATAAAATGAAGGGAGAGGAATGTTATGTCCAATAAAGTTTTGATTACCAATTCACAGAAAGCCGTAAAAGTGCCTTCTGGCCTGCGGATCCTGATCCGCCGTGCCTGCAATGCTGTGCTGGAATATGAGCACTTCGATGAGCCTGCTGAGATCAGCGTGACTTTTGTGGATAACGCTGCCATTGCAGAGCTGAACAATCAGTACCGCAACAAGCCGATGCCCACCGATGTGTTGAGCTTTCCTCTGGGAGAAAACGGCGTTTACGATGTGGATGAGAACAACGGCTGCAAGATGCTGGGGGATATCGTCATCAGCATGGAACGTGCTCAGGAGCAGGCAACGCTCTACGGCCATCCGCTGCAGCGTGAAGTCGCTTTCCTGACCGTTCATTCCATGCTGCATCTGCTGGGCTACGACCATGAGAACGGTGGTCTGGAAGCCATGCGGATGCGCGAAAAGGAAGAGGCTGTGCTGACCCAGCTTGGCCTGCCCCGCACCGTCAGCTATACGGAATGATCAAAGATACCGGCAAAGGATAGGAGTTCTATTTTGAAAAACGCAGCACCCATGCAGCAGCATTACGATACCTCATCTGTGTTCGTGGCGGTCATCGGCCGCCCGAACGTGGGCAAATCCAGTCTGACCAATCGTCTGGTGGGGGAGAAGGTGGCCATTGTCACCTCCAAACCCCAGACGACCCGCACCCGCATCACCGGCGTTGTGACCCGCGGCCCCCTGCAGTATGTTCTGCTGGACACCCCGGGCGTGCATAAGGCCCACAATAAGCTTGGCAAGCGGATGGACAAGACGGCCAGCGATTCCATCGCGGATGTGGATGTCTCCATGATGCTGTTTGAGCCATACGGTGCTCTGAATGAGCCGGAGATGGTTCTGGTGGACGCTCTGCGCAGCAGCGGCGGCCCGGCCATTGCAGTCATCAATAAGACCGATCTTGTCAAGGAGCCTGCTGATCTGGAAGCCCGCAAGGCTGAGCTCAAGGAGCTGGGTGTGTTTGATGCCATTTACACCGTAAGCGTCCGGGCAGACGACCACTGTGAGGAACTGTTCGATGCCCTGAGCCAGTATGCTGTGGAGGGCCCACACTACTTTGACGATGATGCCTACACCGATATGCCGGAAAAGGAACTGGTGGCGGAGGTCATCCGTGAAAAGGCACTGCTGTATATGCGGGATGAAATCCCACATGGCATTGCAGTCGTGGTGGAGCGCTTCAAGGAGCGCCCCGGTACAGATCTGGTGGATATCGACGTAAATATCTACTGCGAACGCGAGAGCCATAAGGGCATGGTCATTGGCAAGGGCGGTGCGATGCTGAAAAAGATCGCCAGCTCTGCCCGTGCAGACTGTGAGGAATTTCTTGGCTGCCGGGTCAACCTGCAGTGCTGGGTCAAGGTCAAAGCAGATTGGCGGGACAATGAGTTTCTGTTGAACAACTTTGGCTTCAAACAGAACCCGAATAATCGTTGATTTTTCTCTTTACATTGCCCGGGACACTGCTCGGGCAGGGAGAATATGCAGATGGATACGATCGTAACACCTGGGCTTGTGTTAAAAGAGACCCGGTACAAGGAATCTGACCGGATTTTGACCATTCTTACACCGGAGCTGGGGGTCATTTCGGCCTCAGCACAGAGCAGCCTGCGGCTGAAGAACAAATTATTCAGCGCCTGCGGGCTTTTTTGCTACTCCGAATTTGTGCTGCTGCCAGGCCGGAATATGTACACCATCCGAGAAGCGGAAGTGCGCAACGTATTTCACGGCATTTCCTCCACCATCGAGGGGATGAGCCTTGCCATGTATCTTGCCGAGATGGCGGCGGCGCTTTCTCCTACGGGGGAGGAAGCTGCCAAGGAACTGCGCCTGCTGCTGAACTGCCTGTATATGATCAGCGAGGGGAAAACCGACCTGCGTGTGGTCAAGGCTGTGTTTGAGCTACGCACCATGAGCGAGTGCGGCTTTCTGCCGCAGCTGGTCTGCTGCAGGATCTGTGAAAAATACGATGGTCCCGCGTTTTATCTTGACCCGCAGGAGGGCATTCTGCTCTGTGAAGACTGTGCGAAAAAGGCGGGCAAAACCTGCAATCTGGACATGGGTGCCTTGTATGCCTTGCGTCATATCTGCCTTGTAGAAGATAAGAAAATATTTGCATTTAAAATCTCGGTCGGCAGTCTGGCAAAGCTGTCTGCGGTGGCAGAGCGCTACGCTTTGACCCACCTGGACAAACCGCTGAAAAGTTACGACTTTTTGAAATCCGTTCTGCCTTGACCGGGATAAACAATCTTGACCGGGATAAACAATTTTGATATAGGGAACAAACATGGAAACAAGCTATTTGAAAACTTTAGAGCTTGATAAGATCATTGCGCGTGCATCCGAGGGCTGCGTGTGCAAGGAAGCTAGAGAGCAGCTGCTGGCTCTGGAGCCTCAGTGCGATCCTGATGAGGTGCGTTACGCGCTGGAACAGACCGATGCCATCAACAGTCTGCTCATCAAAAACGGGTCTCCGCGCTTTGGCGGGGTAGAGGGTGTCAGCTCTCTGGTAGCCCGTGCGGTCAAGGGCGGTGTGCTCTCCATGGGGGAACTGCTGATGGTGGCCGGCGCTCTGCGCAACTTTCAGAACCTGACCAGCTGGTATGGTTCCTCGGAACATGATGCTCTGCCTACAGATGATCTGTTCTACGCGCTGGCACCTCAGCCCGGGCTGGAGCAGCAGATCTCCAGCGCCATTCTGGCTCCGGATGCCATGGCAGACACGGCTTCCCACACCCTGAACGAGCTGCGCAAAAAAATCCGCGCTACGGAAAACAGCATCCGCGACCGGCTTGAAAGCATGGTCCGCAATATGGATACCTCCAAGTATTTGCAGGAGAGTGTAGTCTCCATTCGCAATGGACGGTATGTTGTGCCCGTTAAGAGCGAGTATCGCGGCGAGGTGAGTGGCATCATCCATGATGTCTCGTCCACCGGCGCTACTGTCTTTGTGGAGCCGCAGGCGGTCGTGGAAGCAAACGCACGCATTCTGCAGTACCGTGCACAGGAGGCGCAGGAGATCGAACGCATTCTGGTGGCATTTACGGCACAGGTAGCCGCCATTGAGCCTCAGTTCCAGTACAGCTACAAGGCAATGCTGGAAATTGATGTGCTGTTGGCAAAGGCTCGTCTGGCTCTGGATATGAAGGCATTCAAGCCCTCTGTCCGCACCGACAGCTCCTTTTCGCTCATCCGGGCGCGTCATCCGCTCATTGACCCCAAAAAGTGTGTACCTGTGGACATTGCGTTGGGTAAAGAGTACGATTCGCTCATCATCACCGGCCCGAACACCGGTGGTAAAACTGTCACCCTGAAAACGGCGGGTCTGCTGTGCGCAATGGCACAGTGCGGCTTCCTGATTCCTGCCGATGAGCGCAGTGAGATCTGCGTGTTCGATGAATTTCTTGTGGACATCGGTGATGAGCAGAGCATCGAACAGAGCCTTTCTACTTTCTCTGGCCACATGAAGAAGATCACCGGTATTCTGGAACTTGCCATGCCGCACACGCTGGTCTTATTGGATGAGCTTGGCGCGGGCACTGACCCTGCCGAAGGTGCAGCACTGGCTGTGGCCATCATCGAGGAACTACGCCGCCGCGGTGTGCTGCTGATGGCAACCACTCACTACGCCGAACTGAAGGTGTTTGCGCTGGAAACCAAGGGTGTAGTCAATGCCAGCTGTGAGTTTGATCTGGAGACACTGCGCCCGACTTACAAGCTGAGCGTAGGTGTGCCCGGCAAGTCCAACGCCTTCCTCATCAGTGAGAAGCTGGGCATCCCGGAGCGTGTCATTGAGGCAGCCCAACAGCATCTGTCTGCCGAGGATAAGCGCTTGGATGCAGTTTTGGGCCAGCTGGACGACCTGAAGCTGCAGCTGAAAGAAAGCCAGGACGAGGTTGAGGAGCTGAAGAATGAGGCTTCTCACCAGCTGGAGGCCGCTCAGAAAAAGCGGGATGAATTGATCCAGCAGGGCGAAAACGAGTTGGAAGCTGCCCGTGCCAAGGCCCGTGCGCTGGCACAGCAGGTGGAAAGCAAGGCGTATGCACTGACCGATGAGCTGCGCCAGCTGCAGAAGGACGAGCGCCTGAGCACCCAGCAGAAAGCCCAACGTGCCCGCGAGATTGCAAAGAAAGAGTCTGAAAAGCTCTTTATCGGCACTGAGGTGGTGCATAACCCTGTCAAGGAGTTTGTCCCACTGAAAGAAGTCAAGGTAGGGCAGGAGGTCTGCATTGCAGAGCTCAACCAGCTGGCCACCGTGCTGGCACTGCCGGATAAAAACGGCGATGTTCTGGTGCGTGCCGGCATCATCAAGACTAAGGTCCCGCTCAAGGGCCTGAAGCAGCCGGATAAGCTCATCAAAGAGCCTCAGCCCAAAACCAAGGCACAGCAGCGCTATTCCCGCCTGACGGGCGATGCAAACCGGCCCAACGGCAGGGTAGAGCGTGTGCAGCGTTCGGCCAAAATGGAGCTGAATCTGCTGGGCCTGACTGTGGATGAGGCTCTGCCTGAGGTGGATGCTTATATCGATCGCGCCATTCTGAACGGGCAGACAGTGGTGTACCTGATCCATGGCAACGGCACCGGAGCTCTGCGCACCGCGATTCATAAATATCTGCGCGGCAACCGGATGGTCAAAAGCTTCCGGCTGGGCCGTTATGGTGAGGGCGAGAGCGGTGTGACCGTGGTTGAATTGAAGTAAAAACATACCGGGAGTTTCCCGGCAGCGCCCGTCCGGAAGATTATTCTTTAGGCGGGCGTTTCTTATAAAACGGCAGGGAAGTCATCATGGCAAAACATTCGGTACAGCGCAAAAGGAAGAAAAGGGGCAATGGCTTTTCCTTTGGCAGCGCAGTGGTTCTGGTTCTCTGTTTTATTGGTGTCAGTTTTGGGCTGTATCTGTGGCAGGCGGCTTTCTCCATTGGACAGCCAACACCGACCGTAGACGATGATGATTTTCGTCCGACCATCGGTGAGCCGCCGTACCGTATTGTGATCGATGCAGGACATGGCGGCTCAGATCCAGGGGCAAGGGGAGTGGTGCAGGAAAGCGAGATGACCGCTGCCACAGCGGAGGCTTTGAGCGCCTGGCTGGAGCGTGACCCCAATTATATCCCACTGACCACCCGGGAAAGTTACGACAGCACCGCAAAACCTGCTGAACGCGCCGCTGCCGCCAATGCACAGGATCCGGATCTGTTGTTGTCCATCCATGGTAATTCAGCACCCGAAGGCTCCAGCGCAGCCGGGTTTGAATGTTATCCGGCTGTTCCGGGACGAGCATACCATCAGGAGAGCTATTATTTTGCAAAGCAGCTTGCCAGGGCTATGCAGGCGGCAGGGGCCAGCCTGCGGGGACGCGGGGGAATCCGATATATCTATTACCAAGGGGAAGTAAAACAGTTGGTGGAGAGCAGCCACAAGGAAGTGCGTGTAGAGCGCAGCTTTACGATTCTGGAAGATGTAAATTGTCCAGCCGTGCTGGCGGAGCAGTGTTTTGTGACCAGCGATACGGACGTAGCCCAGTTCGGCAGTGAGGACGGATGTAGGCGGACTGCTCGTGCATACTATGAAGCGATCTGCGCATACTTTGAAACCACACCATTGCCGGAAGAGTGATGGGTACATATGATCGGTCAGACCCTCTGAAATCTCAGAACCAGCAGCGGGAAGAGAGAGGAGGGTCTGATTTTTTGATTATTATCTTTTCGTATAATGCAGGTTATGCGAAATATAGGGGAGTGAAAAAGCCCTCTTTTCCAGTTTTGGGCGTTTTTAAGGCCGCCTCGGCTCGATTTGAGCTCCGGCGGCCTGTTTTACAATAACTGTGTATTTTGCGTTTTTTACACACGTTTTTCCTGTTATTGATCTGTTACAGCATCCGGTTCATTACAACGACCGTATAGTCCTGCGTGTGATTTCTCAATCCGGTATCTGTGAACTGATTCTTTTTCCAGAATGATTCACTTTGCTTGTTGCCATCCACGTAACCCAGCCGGATATACTCGTAACCCAGACTGTGCAGATACACACACAGCTCTGTGATGATCCTGCTTCCAATGCCATGTCCCTGTACAGAACGTTCCATCATAAAGAATCCGATGAAGCAGCTTTGTTCCGTTGGATAATGGTCAATAAAGTCCAACACAGCCACAAGCTGCTCGGCATCATCAAAAAATCCGAGATCATACTTATCCTGAGGTTCGTCCATTTTGCGCTGCGGCAAGGCACACATATCATCCCGAATGCTTTCCGCAGTTACAAATGGCGGACAATGTTCATAAAACTGCTCGTTTTTCTCACAAAGTCTTAAAATCAACGGAATATCGCGTTCTATCAACATCCGCACATGATAGCTCTTAGAGAAGTTGATATAGTTCATACAGTTTCCTTATCCCCGGTCATAGAAGAGATATCCACCCGGATGCCATCATTGGCAGCACCCTCAAAAGCTTCCATCGGGCCGGTAGATTTTTCAACATCCATCGAATCGACGTTATTTTCCCCTCTGTTCTCCCCTGCTGCCCGTTTTGTTGTATCCAAGCGTGCTTTTTCGGGTGTGACCGTGCCCAGCGGGTTCTGCTCAATGGCGGCACGCACCTGAAATTCTTGCAGATGCGTATAAATTTGCGTTGTACCCACACTGCTGTGACCCAGCAGCTGCTTGAGGGTCAAAATATCCACATTGCCGGTCTGATACATCAGCGTTGCCGCAGTATGACGCAGCTTATGGGTGGAAAAGCCCTTGAGCCCGGCTGCTTTCATGGCACCGGTGACGAGCTGCTCCACCCTGCGGTTGGAAATGCGCTCCTTCCGGCGGCGCGTCACAAACACAGCCTTTTCCTTTGGATTCAGGCCCTCCATCGTGTTGCGTTTGGCCAGGTAGAGCTGCAGGGCTTCGACGCAGGCCTCATTCAGATAGACCATCCGTTCCTTGTGGCCCTTGCCAAAGAGCCTGATCTGCCGCTGTTCCAGATCGATATCGCCCAGATCCATGCCCACCAACTCAGAAAGTCGCATTCCGCAGTTCAGGAATAGAACCACCATGCAGTAATCCCGCTCCGGAAAATCGCTCTGATATTGCGTGCTCTCCAGCAGATCCATGGACTGTTCCGCTGTCAGATATTTGGGCAGGACCTTATCCTGCTTGGGCGGCTTGATGGAGGCAGTCGGGTTCTCTGTCAGCTTATTGACCTGATTGACCAAGTAATCATAAAAGCCGTGCAGGCTGGCCAGCCGCCGGGCGGTCGAGGATTTTTTGTTGCCGCATTCGCGGTTCAGGAAATAGAGATATTCATAGATGTCCTCTTTACTCACACTGCCCCAGAAGGCTGTATCCAGACCCTTGGGGTCAATATCCTTGATCTCCGTATCTGCCGGAACCAGCCCGCGGCGGCGTTTCATAAAACGGGAAAAACCGCGCAGATCGCAGTAATAACTGAAGGCCGTGTTGGCGCTTTTGCCCGCGATCACCTCCAGGTACCGCACATATTCCACAATATCCAGCGAAGCATCATCAAACGGTGGGTGCTTGCCCGGATTTTTTTCATCAAGATAGATCGACATAGTTTCTCCGTAAATTCGTTACAACCGGTCTGATTTCAATGCATGGATCGCATCCGAGATATAAGCCGCACCTATCAGCTTCATGCCCGGATAATCTGCCGGGTTCAGGTGGGCAAGGCTATGTTTTGGCACCACAGCCCGCTCAAAGCCGATGCGCTCGGCTTCCCGCAGGCGTTGTTCAAGGTTGGGCACACTGCGCACCTCACCGCCCAGACCCACTTCTCCAATGGCAATGAGCTTATCGCTCACGGGGCAGTCCAGCAGAGACGACACCATACACAGGCAGACCGCCAGATCGCAGGCAGTATCCCGCAGGGCAATGCCGCCCACTATATTGATATAGACATCCAGATTGCCAAAGAAATACCCGGCCCGCTTTTCCAGAACGGCAATGAGTAGATTCATGCGGTTATAATCATAGCCGCTGCAGGCACGGCGCGGTGCCGGGAAATTCGTTTTGGTGGCAAGGGCCTGGATCTCGCTTAGAATGGGGCGGCTGCCCTCCATCGTACAGGCGACGCAGTTGCCGGAAACCCCCAGCGGACGGCCTTCCAAAAGCATCTGGGAAGGGTTTTCGATCTCCTCCAGCCCCTGCCCTGTCATATCAAACATGCCCAGTTCATTGGTGGAGCCATAGCGGTTCTTGGCGGCCCGCAGAATGCGATAAGGCAGCATCTTGTCGCCCTCAAAGTAGAGCACAGTATCCACGATGTGCTCCATGACCTTGGGGCCTGCAATGGCTCCGTCTTTGTTGACATGGCCCACAATGAACATGGGGATCTCCTGCTTTTTGGCTACCGCCAGCAGACGGGCGGCGCTCTCCTTGACCTGACTGACCGTACCGGCAGAGGAAGAAAGATCCATACAGCGCATCGTCTGGATAGAGTCGATGACTACAAGCTCCGGCTTTTCCTTTTCAATCAAGCCGCAGATCTCGTCCACATCGTTCTCCGCAGCAAGATAAATATTCTCCTGCGGCACTTTCAACCGTGCAGCACGCAGTTTGACCTGACGGACAGATTCCTCACCCGTGATATACAAAACAGAATGCTGGTTGGAGATGGCACCGCAGAGCTGCAAAAGCATCGTAGATTTGCCAACACCCGGTTCTCCGCTGAGCAGAACCACGCCGCCCAGCACAATGCCGCCGCCCAGCACCCGGTCAAGTTCCGATATGCCGGTCAGGATGCGGCTTTTCTCTTCCGTAGTGCTGATATCGGCCAACCGCCGGGCTGTCAGCGAAGTAACACCCTCCTGCCGGGCAGGTGCTGCCGCTTTGCTGCCGGAAAGCCCTGCCTTGGGCGCTTCCGCAACAACATCCTCATTCATGGTATTCCAGCTTCCGCAACTGGGGCAGCGGCCCATCCAGCGCGGGCTGGTTTCGCCGCAGTTGGAGCAGACGTAAACAGTTTTGAGCTTTGGTTCCTTCATGGTGCACTCCCTGCAAAAACGCCGCTGGAAAAGCGGCGCTCAATTTCATTGTTCTGTTTTAGTTTACCACATTCTGTTGTCTGCCGCAACTGCTCCCTTACTTTACCTCAACAACGGTGATATTTTGGGCTGTCACACTGCTCTTGCTCAACACAATGTCACGGATCTGCGCTACCTGTGCGGCCGTTAAGGCATCGCCCGAGGTCATAACAGTCAGATCGGCCCGACCTGACTGCAGAAAGCAGAGACAATCCGCAAACCCCTTGGCCTTGACCAGTGTCTCGATCTCGTTTTCCGCGTTGAGATCCGCAAGGTTTCCGGTCAGCTGGCTGGTGTACTCCTTCTTTTCTTCCGTGGAGAGAGATGCGGATTTCAGCGCTTTCTGAATGCTGTCCATGGCTTCATCGTGGGCTTTGGTCCGCTTGAGCCGCGCTTCCTCAAAGAACTTGGAGCCGCTGTTGTTTGCAACGCTCACAAGCTGAGCTTCGCCATAATTCTTGTTGGCACTGGAAACCGCCTCGGCTTCGGTCATCAGTTCATCCGTAACGGGAACGGTCTCCTGACTGACGGCAGAAACGTTGACTGCATCCTCTTCCAGCGTCACACCGGTGCGGGCATACTGCCAGTTCAGGTAAACGGCAATGACCAGTGCTGCTGCCAGGGTAATGGCTGTTGCTTTGCGGGTATTCTTCGAGATGGCTCTCATAGCTGTTTCCTCCTTATATTACATGGTGCGTTATCCTTTGCGCTGTTCTACACAAATTCGATTGGCCGAAAGATCCAGCAGTGCCCGGACAAGCTCTGTGATGCGGGCGGCGACCCGGACATCTCCCCCACCATCACAGACAACAGCCACACCGCAGACGGCAGGCAGATAGGTCGTCTCTTCCAGGGCGGAGCCATCCTCCAGCAGAACATGGGTCTCCTGGTTCTGCATCTGGCCGGACTGCGTATCCACAGCATAGATCGTTTCTTCCCCACTTTCCAGTGTCACCATCACAACGGTTTTTCCTGCCCCATCGAGCTGTTCGATCAGCTCTTTCAGCTGCGTTTCCAATTGCTCCCGGTAGACAGTTTCTGAAACAGCAGCAGAACTGCCCGCACTTGCTGCGGGTTTTGCGGGGGTCGAGAATAATTCTGAGAATAAGATCAGCAGCATTGCCGCCACACCCAGAATGATTGCGAGCTGGGTGCGGCTTTGCTTCTGGAGCAAACCGGCAAAGAGGCTCTGTTCCCTGCTCTTCATCTGGAAAGGTTCCCCTCCTTTGCTTCCTGTCCGCTGCTGCGGGCATCCAGTTCAGCCCGAATGGCATCTTCCAGCGTGCCCATGGATGCGGGCGAAAGATCCGGCACAGAAAAGGACTGAACTTCTGTCCGGAGCTGAGGGATGACCTGTAAAAGCACCACTAAAATATATAGTCCAGCCACGGCTTTTATGCACCGTCGGGCCCAGCTGTTTCCTGTGAGCCGGGCCAGCAGCTCTGCGCAGATACAGGCAGTGCAAAAGATCACGGCTGCGCTTTTCAATGTCTGCATCAAACGCCTCCCAGCATAAAAAGAAGTGCGGTTCCTGTTACGGCCAGCCCGAAAAAGAGTGCGATACAGGCCATCATACACCGGACAGCGGAAGCAAAACAGGTAAGCAGTGCCTGTCCACGGTTGTTTCCGGTCAGGCTGCACAGCGTCCCGCAGAGAACGATACATCCCAGATGTGCAAGCATCCCGAGATACAGTGGCAGAAACTCAGCCAATAAAATCAGGATAGCGGCCATTCCAAGGCCGCTTTTGAGCAATTGGATGCCTGCCAGAACAGCCTCGGAAGCATCGCTCAAACTCTGCCCCACAATGGGAATGGTGCCGGTGAGAAACTGTCCTGTGCGAAGCGCCGTTCGGTCGAGCTGTGCGGCAGAGATGCGCTGGAATCCCAGCAGTGCAGCCAGCAGCTTTCCAGTAAGGGAAAGTCCCTTTTGCAGCAGTGTCCCTGCCGCTTTGCACAGGTTCCCCAGGCAGCTCTGTTCCGTGATACAGCAAGCCATGCTCAATGCAAGGTAGCATTCCAGAATGGGCGGTACAAAGGCCGTCAGGGCCTGTGCCAGCAGACAAAGCAATGTCAGAAAAAAGCCGCTTGCGGCGGCCCCGGCACTTGTCTCACCGCCCATGATCAGAACACCGGCATAGACAGGAAGAAAACCGGAGAGAAAGCGGTTCCAGCTTTCAATCTGCGCACACAGCTGCCGGGCAATTTCAAGCAATGGCTCCCACAGAAGGATCCCGCACCCACCGGCGCAGACAAGGTCACACCAGCTGTGATCACCTTCCTCCCCAAGAAACAGACTGACTATGGCAGACAGGAGCAGAAACAACAGCAGTGCGGCATAACCGCGGATGCTTTCCCGCAGTGTCTGGAACAGCGACGAAGTGCAAAAACTTTGCAGAACGCTCCACGGGTCTTCTGCTACCTGCAAAGCATCCACAGGACTTTGGTCGAGATAAGGCTGCCAGAGCTCTGCTCCCGGCAGCTGTGTGTGCAAACCGGCACTCTCTGCCGCAAAAGCTGTCGGGGCGCACAGGCAGAAGCTCGTCCCCACCAGCAGAAAAGCCCACCACTTCCAGTTCTTCATCTTGCAATGCTCCCAATCGTCTGCAGGATCTCTTCCAGCAAGGGCCACGCCGCCGCCAGTACAAGACACCGACCTGCCAGCCCAACACACCACCCTAAAGATTCTGCCCCGGCTTCCTCACACAGGGTGCGGGTATAATCTGTCAGCAGAACGATAGCCGCACTCCGTACAAGGCAGGAAAAAGCCCCGCTGTCAGCTTGTCCAGCCAGGCGTGCTATGCCGGAAAGTACTGTCCGGATGCTTGTCCCGGCCCGCACCAGCAGCACCAGCGCTGCCCCAAGGGAGAGCAGGAGTGCATAGGCGGGGGCCTGCTTTTCCAGAACCGCATAGAGCAGTGCCGCGAGCAGCGCAATGCCGAACACAGCCACGGTTGCACTCATAGTGCAAACAGCGACTTGATGGTAACGAACAGCACACTGATCTGTTTGACCAGGATGGACAGCACGACCACCAGACCTGCCAATGTCGTCATCATTGCCTGATCCTCCCGCCCGGAGCGGATCAGCAGTTGGTTCAGCACGGCAACAATGATGCCAATGGCCGCAATTTTGAAGATAAGGTCAATCTCCATCCGCGTCCTCTCCTTTTGAGCTGATTCATCCCAGCAGAATGGCAGCTGCAAGCCCGGCGGCCAGGCCCAGCTTGTGCGAAAGCATCGACTGCGTTCGGGCCGCAGCTTCACCTTCCTGCAAGGCTGCCTGAAACTGTGCCTGATACAATTCAAGCCGTCTGCACTCCTGCTCCGCTTCCAACCGTCCCAGGCCTGAAAAACATTCTGAGAAGCGGGTGCGTTCTTCTAAGGTCAGGGAGGGAAAGGGCTCCAGCGTTTGTAACGAAACCGTTTCTGGTGGAAGCTGCCCATCCTGTATCAGCTTCCGGCAGAGAAGATTCAGGTCACTGCGGCGGAAGCTGATTTCCTGATGCAGCGTTTCCAGCAGATCCAGCGTTTTGTGCAGGGCTTCCAGATGCGCCTGCGCCTGCTGATGAAAGCTGTCGCCTGCGCACCAGCCGCAGACGACAAAACAGCAGACACTCAACCAGCGCAGAGGGCTCATAGAAACCGCACCTCCCCGATGCAGCCGGGTGCTTGTCTGCCGGTCAGCCAGACGAGCACCCGCACCGCGCCGCGCTCCATCAGATATTTCACCTGTGGGCGCATGGTCGCCTCTTCAGGTGTGGCAGCATGAAGGGTGGCGATAAAATCCACCCCGCTGAACAGGCCCTGCTCCAGCGCTGTGACCTCATCCAGACCTCCCAGCTCATCCAGCAGGATCACCTGTGGCGAAAGGCTGCGCAATACCATCTGCACTGCTTGTCCCTTGGGGAGCCCGGCAAGAACATCCAGCGCCTCGCCGGGCGCATTCCCGGCAAAGAGCTCCCGCCGTTCATCAATGACCGAAAGGATCTTCTGCTGCCGGACGAGCTCCCGGGCAATACTGCGCAGCAGTGTGGTCTTGCCGCTGCCCGGCTCTCCAACAAGAAGCATCCCGATGAAATGCCCCCGCAATGCTGCGGTCAGTTCCTGTGGAAGCGGAACGGTCTTTTCCCGGGCAATGCGCAGGTTGACAGAGGTGAGCTCCTGCAGAACCGTGCCCTGTTCCGGGTTTTGCAAAAAACGCCCGCCAAGCCCTGCCCGACATCCATTTTCCAGTGTGACATAGCCCTGTGCGATCTCTGTCTGATGGGTATGGACTGAACCGCCGCAGAGGGTGAACAGGATCTCTTCCATCTGCAACGGGGTCAGCTGCATCGTTTGCAGTGCGTTCAGTTCAGGTGCCAGCTGTGTCGGTGTGCAGCTGCACCCCTGCACCGTAAACTGTGGAGCACAGCCCAGCCGGAGCCGCAGCTCATGTACAGTCTCTGCGTCTTCTGATGGGAGCTGCCCCAGCGGCCTTGCCAGCCATTGGGGCAAAGCCTGCACCACCTGATAATACTCGTCCATCTTCTGTTCTCCTTCCGTGTCCTTTGCCATCAGTTTATGCACCGGCCCGGAGGTTAGAACCCACAGGACACAGAAAAGCCCGCACAGCATCCAAACTGTACGGGCTTTATAGAACAGGTTTTCTGATTATTGCTGGGACTTATCCTCTGCGATCATAGCAAGGAACTCTGCTTCGGTCAGCACAGGCACACCCAGTGCCTGTGCCTTGGTCAGCTTGGAACCTGCAGCGGCACCAGCCACCACATACGCTGTTTTTTTGGAAACAGAACCGCTTGCTTTTCCGCCATTCTTTACGATAAGTGCCTCGGCTTCGCTGCGGGAGAGTGTTTCCAGTGTTCCGGTCACGACCAACGTTTTCCCGGCGAGCTTATCGCCCTTGGGCTCTCCCTTCCACTGCATGTTCACACCGGCATCGGCCAGGCGGTGCACCAGATCGGTAGTGCCATCCTTGGCAAAGAATTCAGTCACGCTCTGGGCCATCACGCCGCCAAAGCCATCAATCTCGCCGATCTGCTCCTCGGTTGCTTCCCGGATGGCCTGCAGAGAGCAAAAATGCTCTGCCAGCAATGCGGCGGCTTTATCGCCGATGTTGCGAATTCCAAACGCAAACACCAGCTTATCCAGATTGTTCTGCTTGGAAGCTTCGATCGCCTGCAGAAGATTGTTTGCGCTCTTTTCCTTGAACTTTTCCAGTGTGAGCAGCTGCTCTATTGTCAAGTCATAGAGATCTGCCGCAGAGTGTACCAGCCCTTTATCCACCAGCTGCGTGGCGACCATGGTGCCCAGACCGTCGATGTCCATGGCATCCCGGGATGCAAAGTGGATGATATTGCGGAGTGCCTGTGCAGGGCATTCCGGGTTGACACAGCGCAATGCGGCTTCATCTTCCAGGTGCACTGCCGGGGCACCGCAGGAAGGGCAAAATTCCGGCATCTGGTAAGGCTGAGCGTCCGGTTCGTGGCGGGTCACACCGATGACCTCCGGAATGATATCACCCGCCTTGCGCACCTGAATGGTATCTCCGATACACAGACCCAGTTGACGGATAAAATCTTCATTGTGAAGGGTGGCACGGGAAACCGTGGTACCTGCCAGAAACACCGGGTCAAAGCAGGCAGTGGGAGTCAGAACGCCGGTGCGTCCCACGCCGACTTCAATACTGCGCAATGTGGTCTCCTTGACCTCGGGCGGATACTTGAACGCAATGGCCCAGCGCGGGAATTTGTTGGTGGAGCCCAGCAGTTCCCGCTGTGCAAAGTTGTTCACCTTGATCACGGCACCGTCCATATCAAAATCCAGTGCGGCACGGTTCTGGCCGATCTGCTCGATCTCTGCAATGGCATCCTCGATATCGTGCACGATATGATAACGCGGAGAGACTGGCAGGCCCAGACTCTTGAGGTAATCGAGGCTTTCGGCATGGCTGGTCAGTTCCCTGCCCCGCACCTGCTGGACGTTGAATACGAAGATGGACAACCCCCGGCTGCCGGTAATCTTAGAATCCTTCTGACGCAGAGACCCTGCGGCAGCATTGCGCGGATTTTTGAACGGTGCCGCACCCTGTAATTCCTGTTCCGCACAAAGGTGCTGGAAGGCATCGTGCGGCATGTAGACCTCGCCGCGCACTTCCAGATATTCCGGGGCATTTTTCAAAGTCTTTGGAATACGCTTGATGGCCTTGACATTGGCTGTCACATCTTCACCCACCACGCCGTCACCGCGGGTGGAAGCACGCACTAGCACACCGTTTTCATATTCCAGGCTGCAGGAAAGGCCGTCGATCTTGATCTCGACGACATATTCCGGCTCGATTCCGGCTTCCCGTACCCGGCGGTCAAAATCACGCAGTTCGTCGTAGGAAAACGCATCCAGCAGGCTTTCCATCTTTACAGCATGCGTCACCTTGGCAAAGCGCCCGCTGGGTGTGCCGCCCACTTTCTGGGTCGGAGAATTCGCAGTGACCAGCTGCGGGAATTCTGCCTCCAGTGCTTTCAGTTCCCGGGTCAAAGCGTCATATTCAAAATCCTCCAGCTCCGGGGCATCCTGATCATAGTATAAACGGTTGTTCCTTTCAATGATCACGCGCAGCTCTTCCGCGCGTTTGCGTGCCTGTTCCAGTTCCACGTTCGTTTACTCTCCTTTTCCCAATACCAATACTGTAATTATACCATATTTCAAAAACAAAATACAGCAAAAAGTGCTGCCGGTGGCTCGGGAGTGAACGTGTCGAATCCTAACAAGACAGTCACTTTATTTTGCCCAGGTGGGTTCCTCCGTGCCATCATAATCGAACAGGCCATCATTTTTCTCTTCCATGGCCTTGATCATGTGGTAGGTGTACTCGTTATACGGCGTGGGGATACCAAGCTCCTTTCCCATCCGCATCAGTGCTCCCGAGAACATATCGATCTCTGTATGCCGTCCGGCATCCAGATCCTGCAGAGTGGAATAACGGGCCGTGGCAGGAACAGCGCATCCGTGGCTGACGGCATCTGCAATGCGCAGATCAATGCCCCGTGCAGTTGCAATGGCTTCCAGTTCCCGGCGCAGGCCATCGCTGATGGCTTTCATGTGGACGCTGTCACGGTAGCAGCCCACACCGGCTCCCAGAATCGCCTGCGGCAGATTGTTGCAGACGTTCAGCCGGAACTTGCTCCACATCTCTTCCTGAATGTGCTCCGTGACCCGGAAGTTGACCCAGGAATCCGTGAACAGTTCCCGCACTGCCTCGACACGTTCACTCTCAAACGGTGCAAATCGCTCGCCATAGATCACGCCAAGTGTTGCATCCGGGTCAAAATGGTAACCATCCGCTTCCTTGTGAGATGTAACCTTAATGAAGGAATACAGCAGATGCTCTGCACCTACCTGTGCGGCGATCAGCTCTTCGCTGTCCACACCGTTCATCAGACTCATCACAACGGTATTGCTGCCGACAGCGGTCTTGATGCTTTCCAGAGCTCCGGGCAGTGAGCCATATTTCAGTGCAACGACCAACAGGTCTACACCCTGCGCTTCCTGCGGGGTCCAGACCTCCGGGCGGTAAACTGCTCCATTGATGGCGCAGCCGCTTTCTTTTAGCCGCCGGGCACGGTCGCCTTCCGCTATCACACCCAGACGGATATTATCCTTTTTAGAAAGCCCCCAGATGATGTAAGAGCCCACCGCTCCAGCGCCCAAAATGGCAACAGATTGTATTTTCATGTTAGATTCTCCCTCTTTGATTTGTCCGATTCTATTGTAGCACGAATTCGATTTACTGGAAAGAGAAATGAAAATGCGAAGCCACTTTTGCACATAGATTTTACAGCAATTAGATTGCAGCGGATGCTGATGTGCCGCGGGGCAGCGGATATGCTGGGCGCAACCTTCAATTGACCGCAAACGGTGCCAAAGTGCTTTAAAGCGGGACACAAAAGCCCCCGGAGAACGTTTCACGGCTCTCCGGGGGCTGATTTTACGCATTATAAAACGTAGATACGTCTGTTATTCTCAAATAGAAATGGTGTTGCACACGTCAATAAGCACGGGGTCAAGCGTCTTAGTCATCTCAAGCGCCTCATCCACGGGGTAATCCACAAGGTGCTCACCCTTCATACCAACGATGCGGTTGTACTTACCCTGCTCCAGCAGGCAGACAGCGTGATAGCCCATTGCGGAAGCATTCACGCGGTCACGCAGAGTGGGAGAGCCACCGCGCTGGACATGGCCCAGAATGGTGGCGCGGGTATCGATGCCGGTACGGGCCTGGATCTCGTTGGCAATCTCCTGAGAGTGGCCAATGCCCTCGGCAACGATGACAATGAAGTGGCGCTTACCGGTGCGCTGCGTCTCGGTAATCTTATCCAGAATATCGTGCTGCATATCGAATTCCTTCTCCGGCAGCAGCACAGCCATGGCACCGGAGGCAATGGCGACGTTCAGAGCGATGTAACCCGCATTGCGGCCCATGACCTCGACCACGCTGCAGCGGTCATGGCTCTGGGTGGTATCGCGCAGCTTGTCGATCATTTCCAGGGCGGTGTTCATTGCAGTATCGTAGCCGATGGTGTAATCGGTGCAGGCGATATCATTATCGATGGTGCCGGGCAGACCGATCATCGGAATGCCGCGGTGTGCCAGCTCACGGGCGCCACGGTAGGAGCCGTCGCCGCCGATGACCACCAGTGCGTCAATGCCCAGCTCACGGCACTTTGCAGCGCCCTTGTCCTGACCCTCCTTGGTCTTGAACTCCAGGCAGCGGGCCGTATACAGGATGGTGCCACCGGCAGAGATGATATTGGAAACGCTGCGCAGGTTCATTTCAAAGCACTCGCCATCCAGCAGGCCATTGTAGCCGCGCTGAATGCCGATCATACGGAAGCCCTTATGCAGGCCTGCACGGACAACGGCGCGAACTGCAGCATTCATGCCGGGAGCGTCGCCGCCGCTGGTCAGCACACCAATCGTTTTGATTTGCTTTTCCATGGAAAGATTCCCTCCAATTGTTTCGTCATTTACCTATGGAGCACTTACCCTCTCTCTTTGGGCACCGGCTCCATCGCCTTGCTCAGATCAAAACTTGCCTTTAGACATTATAACACAGTTCCCGCTTGAATCCAATACCTTTTTGGCACTTCGTTAAAAGTTTATTAAAATTCACAACCGTGCGTCTTGGTGTCGTTTTTGGCACACCTGCACCAAGTTCGAATCGTTCCTGCGCATGTCATTTTGTTGCAACATTCTTTTCGCCCACGATGCGCTGCAGTTCCTCAAAGAAAAGCGGATGACCTGACGTATACAGCCTGCGGGGAGCCGCCAGCTTCTGTTTTGTGTCCTCCAGATAGAAGATCACCGGCATATCACCGTCAAAAATCTCCAGCAAATTGACCACCTTGGCGTACTCCGGGCTGGTGCGGGAGGGCAGCCGGACGTAGAGCCGCCGGGCTGCATCCCGCATCTGATTGGGGCGGTTGGCCTGCGGTCTGGCGGGGTTGTAGCCTTCAATGGGCGAAATGCTTTCGGCAACCAGGCGGGCAGGTTCATCCTCTCGGATAGACAGGCGGCCCTCAATGACCACGACCGCGTTATCGTGCAGCACGTCCCGGAATGTTTCCAGTGTACGCGGGAACACGATGACCTCCATGGTGCCGGTCAGATCCTCTACGCTGGTATAGGCCATCATGCTGTTGGTCTTTGTCGTCACCATTTTGCTTTTGACAATGGTGCAGACGATGCGGACATGGCTATTGTCCGGCACATTGGCATCCTCACCGGTCAGAGCTTTGATGGTGTGGGTAGCAAACTGAGCCGACTGCTCCCGGTAGGCATCCAGCGGATGTCCGGAAAGGTACAGGCCGCTGACCTCTTTCTCCTGTTGGAGCAGCTCGGCATGGGTATACTCAGGGCAGGGCTTGATCTCATAGCTGTCGGCGGCAGACGTATTGTCCATGCCGCTCATCATCGAGAAGAGATCGATCTGACCATCCAGATTCTTCCGGCTGTCACTCTCGATGCTCTTGAGCACACCCTCAGTTGCTTCGACCAGACTGCGGCGGTTGGAGCCGAGATTATCAAAGGCACCGGCCTTGATGAGGCTTTCCACAGTGCGGCGGTTCAGCTCGGTGCCATGCATCCGTTTGCAGAAATCGTACAGGCTGGTATAAGGCTTTTCCTGCCGCTCCTCTACGGAGCGCTCGATCAGCCGGGTGCCGACATTTTTTACGGCGTTCAGGCCAAACCGGATCCGGCCACTGTCCTCTGCAGTAAAGCCGCTGCCCGAGATATTGATATCCGGCGGCAGGACCTTGATCCCCAGCCGGGCGCACTCGCCGGAATACTCGATGACCTTGCCGGTGTTGTCCAGAACACTGGTCAGCAGAGCAGCCATAAACTCGCTGGGGTAATGGCACTTAAGGTAGGCTGTCTGGAACGCCACATAGGCATAGCAGGCGGCATGGCTCTTGTTGAAGGCGTAGGATGCAAAGCTGGACATCTCATCGTAAATTTCGTTTGCAACCTTTTCCGAGATGCCGTTTGCCACACAGCCCGGGCACTCGTTGCCGGGGTCTGTGCAGCCGTGGACAAAATGTTCCCGCTCTGCCTCCATCACAGCGTGTTTCTTCTTGCTCATGGCACGGCGGACATTATCTGCCTGCCCGAACGAAAAGCCCGCCAGCTCCCGGAAGATCTGCATGACCTGTTCCTGATAGACGATGCAGCCATTGGTCACATCCAGAATGTGGGCCAGCTGCGGGGTCTTATAGCTGATTTTGTCCGGTTCATGGCGGTTGCGCAGGTAGGTCGGGATGGAATCCATCGGGCCGGGGCGGTACAGACTGATCAGAGCGATGACATCTTCCAAATTCTGCGGCTGCAGGCCCACCAGCACCTGCTTCATACCTGAGGATTCAAGCTGGAACACGCCTTCGGTCTCACCCCGGGAGAGCAATTTGTAGGTCTCGGGGTCGTCATAATCCAGTTTGGCGATGGAGAAATCCGGTTCTTTTTTCTGGATGGCCAGCTCCGCATCCCGGATGACCGTCAGGGTGCGCAGACCGAGGAAGTCCATCTTCAGCAGACCCAGCTCCTCGATCTCCGTCATGTTGAACTGGGTCACGGGCAGGCCATCGTTGGTGGCAAGGGGCAGATAATAATCCGTTGGTTCCGGGGTAATGACAACGCCTGCCGCATGGGTGGAAGCGTGGCGGGGCATTCCCTCCACCTTCATGGCAGTGTCGAGCAGTTCCGTCACCTTCGGGTCCGTTTCATACATCCGCCTGAGCTCTGGCGAGACCTCCAACGCATGTTTGATGGTCATTTTGAGCTCCGCCGGGACCTGCTTTGCCACTACATCCACTTCCTGATACGGCATTCCCATCACACGGCCCACATCGCGGATCGCATTGCGGGCAGCCATGGTGCCAAAGGTAACGATCTGAGCTACATGGTCAGCGCCATACTTGCGGTTGACGTAGTCGATTACTTCCTGGCGGCGCTCGTAGCAGAAGTCCACGTCGAAATCGGGCATACTGACACGTTCCGGGTTCAGGAAGCGCTCAAAGATCAGGTTATAGCGGATGGGGTCAATGTCAGTGATGCCCACGCTGTATGCTGCGATACTGCCCGCACCGGAGCCACGGCCCGGGCCCACCGGGATCCCCTGGCTCTTGGCATAGTTGACGTAATCCCAGACGATGAGGTAATAGTTGGTATAGCCCATCGTCTTGATGACACTGATCTCGTAGTTCAGGCGGTCTTTGTTGGCCTGCGGCACATTGGAACCGTAGCGGCGCTCCAGACCCTCCCAGCAGAGCTTTTCAAAGAACGCCTGGTTGTCCATGCCGCCGGGGGCCTTATAATACGGAATTTTGGTGTTACCAAACTCAAAATCAAAATTGCACTGGTCGGCAATGATCTGTGTGTTGGCACAGGCATCCGGCACCATGGCAAACAGATCGTACATCTCATCCGTTGTTTTAACGTAGAATTCGTCAGTCTGGAACTCCATACGGTCGGCATCCTGCATGGTTTTTCCGGTTTGGATGCAGAGCAGGATCGCCTGCATCTTGGCATCCTCCTTGCGCAGGTAGTGGGAATCGTTGGTGGCTGCCATGGGGATGCCGGTCTCCCGTGCCAGCTTGATGAGCTGGGGCAGCACAATGTTATCCTCTTCCAGCCCGTGATCCTGCAATTCAATGTAGTAATTGCCCTCACCAAAGAGGTCGCGATACCACAAGGCAGATGCCTTAGCGCGCTCGTAATCGCCGGACAGGATCGCCTGCGGGATCTCACC
This sequence comes from Faecalibacterium sp. IP-3-29, assembly GCF_023347335.1. NCBI lineage: Bacteria > Bacillati > Bacillota > Clostridia > Eubacteriales > Oscillospiraceae > Faecalibacterium > Faecalibacterium sp. IP-3-29. Next base: position 1,484,023 of record NZ_CP094471.1, read on the forward strand.
CGCCAGGCAGGCAGACAGGCAGATGAGGCCTTCGTGGTATTGCTCCAGCAGCTGCTTATCCACACGCGGCTTGGAGTAGAAGCCCTCGATAAAGGCGGCAGAAACCAGCTTGGCAAGGTTTTTATAGCCCGTCTCGTTCTTGCACAGCAGGATCAGATGATTGTTGCCATCGATCTTGTTCACCTTATCAAAGCGGGTGCGGGTGGCCACATAGACCTCACAGCCGATGATGGGCTTGATGCCCGCCTTTTTGGCCGCCTTGTAGAACTGCACACAGCCGTACATCACACCGTGGTCGGTGCAGGCAATGGCAGTCTGGCCGCACTCCTTCACCCGATCCATCAGCTGGTCAATGCGGCAGGCACCATCCAGCAGACTGTATTCTGTATGGATATGGAGGTGGACGAAGTCTCTTCCCTGCTTGTTGCCCTCACTGGGTTCGATCATTTCGTTTCCTCCTTTTCTACGTTTTCTTCCAATCTTCTGCGCAGATCTTCTGCCAGCGCTTCCAGCTTCTTCATCCGGTGCGAAAGCCCCGATTTGCTCACGGGCGGGTCAAAGCAGGCACACAGAGCTGTCAGGGACAAGTCCGGATTTTCCATTCGAATGGCCGCAGCCTGCTGCAAGACCTCGGGCAGTGTTTCCAGCGCACCCTGCTCCTGCAAAAAACGGATTGCACGGGTGGTCTGGGCATTGGCCCGGGCCGTTTTGCCCAGATTTGCGGTATCGCAGTTGGTCTGACGGTTGATCTGGTTGCGCAGCTGCTTGACTGCCTTCTGGGCATTCATCCGGGCTGAAGCTTCTGCCGCTCCCATAAACGCAAGGATGCGCTCCACGCTGGCGCTGCTTTTGACGTAAATCAGGTTTACGCCGTTGCGGCGGGTACGGTGGGGCGCAAATTCATGCTCAGCAAGCAGGGCCTCAAAATCCTTTGCAAGGTTGGTGCGTCCGGTCAGAAATTCCAGATTATACTCCTTCTGTGGGTCCGTCACAGTGCCGCCGCACAGAAACGCCGTGCTGATATAGGCACTCACGCAGGTCTGGCACCGGATGAGCCCCGGGTCGATCTGCAAGCTCGTCTCGCTGCCCGTGGTGCCGAACAGCTCGTGCATCCGGCGCACCTGCTCCGACTCTCGGATGCCGAACTCATATACCACACCGCTGGGGCGGGGCTTTTCCAGCACCGTACCCTGCACGCCGCAGCGGGCAAACAGCTGTTCGGCCACACGGGCGGTCAATTCCTGCTCAGTCTGCAGCACAAGGCCCCGTGCATCAAAATCTTTGGCAAAGCAGGCGATGCCATAGGCTGCCGCCCGCACACAGCAATCCTTTTGCAGCTGTAAACTGCGCTGTGCGATCTCTTCCCGTGCCTGGGATGCAAAACTCATGTCACTCTCATTTCTGTTCTCACGGGCTCTGCCGGGTCAGCGCGCCGCATCACGGTGCTGAATGCCGGTCTGATAGCCCAGTTGTTTGCAATATTCCGCGATCTTCCGCGCAAAGGTAATAGAGCGGTGCTTGCCGCCCGTGCAGCCCACTGCAATGGTCAGCTGGCTTTTTCCCTCCTTGACATAGAGGGGCAGCGCATACTCCAGAAAACCTTCGTACCGGCGCAGCAGTTCCTTTGCCTCCGGGTGGCCCATGACAAAATCTACCACTTCCTCATCCAGCCCCGTTTTATGTTTGAGCTCCGGGATATAGAAAGGGTTGGGCAGACAGCGGACATCCAGCACCAGGTTCGCATCCTCTGGGATGCCGAACTTGAAGCCGAAGGACATCACGGTGAGCCGCATTGCTGCCTTTGCCCCGCCATCTGGCGCAAACAAATTACAAATGCGTTCCTTATTCTGGGCCGTGGAGAGAAACTCCGTGTTGATGGTATAGTCTGCCCGTTCCCGGAAGGGCTGCAGGATCTGTCGTTCCTTTGCCAGCGCCTCCCGGGTGGAGATTCCCTCGGCAATGCTGATGGGATGGCGGCGGCGGGTCTCACTGTAACGGCGCATCAGCACATCGTCCGGAGCATCAATGAATAAGATCTCGTACTCGACGCCCTGCTCATCCAGCTGGTGCAGCGCCTGTTCGATCTGCTCGCTGGTGTGGCAGCCGCGCACATCCATGGAGAGCGCTACCCGCTTGAGCTGGTTATCGCCTGCCTTGGAGAACGCCGTGATGCTGGGCAGAAGCTCTGCCGGAACATTGTCGATACAAAAAAAGCCGATATCCTCCAGTGCGTTCATCGCAACCGATTTTCCCGCACCGGAAAGCCCGCTGACGATCAGAAGATCCATACCATTTTCCCTCTTATGCCTTGACCACTCGAATTTCCTTTTCCAGGTCGTACCCGGTCTTTTCCTTTACGACTGCCCGCACCTCATCGCACAGGGCCAGCACATCAGCGCAGGTCGCGCCGCCCAGATTCACCACAAACCCGCAGTGCTTCTCGCTGACGGCAGCACCGCCGTGGCGATAGCCCCGCAGGCCGCACTGGTCGATGAGGGCAGCCGCAAACGCTCCCACCGGCCGCTTGAAGGTGCTGCCGGCGCTGGGCTTATCCAGCGGCTGCTTATCGATGCGCTTCTGCATCAGCTCATCCATCCGGGCCTTGATGGCTGCCGAATCTCCATGCTTCAGGTGGAACTTTGCGCTCAGGATGCAGCCGCCGTTTTCCTCAAAGATGCTGTGCCGGTAGGAGAGGTCGAGGTTTGCGGCATCTTCTGTCACGATCTCACCTTCTCTGGTCAGATACGTCACAGAGACCAGCACATCCTTCATCTCTCCGCCGTAGGCACCGGCATTCATATAAACTGCACCACCCACTGTGCCGGGGATGCCATAAGCAAATTCCAGGCCAGTCAGGCTGCTGTCCAGCGCCGCCTTACACAGAGCAGAAAGCTTCAAGCCCGCACCTGCGATGACTGCATCGTAGACCGCCCCCGGCTCTGCACCCGGATGGCTGACGTTTTCCAGAAAACCGATTCCCATTTTCAGAGCCGTGGTATCCACGACCACGCCCCGGTAGCCCGCATCCTCAAACAGGATGTTGCTGCCGTTGCCCAGCAGGTAATATTTCACATCGCACGCTTTGCACAGTGCGATCACACGGCAGAGCTGTTCCTCCGTCTCCGGCTGGACAAAAACATCCGCCGGGCCGCCGATTTTAAAGGTGCAGTGGGCAGCAAGGGATTCGTTTTCGATAAAGCGGATCTCCTCCGCTTGCAGCAGTTGTTTCAATCGTTCCATAAAACAGGATTCCTTTATCTGTAATCTTCATTCAACGGTGCCGTCCAGACCCAGACGGATCAGCAGCTCCTTGGCGGCATTATAACCCATCCGCTTCTGGCGGTTGTTGATGGCGGCGGTTTCCAGCACAACAGCCAGATTGCGTCCCGGGGAGACCGGGATGCTGGTGCTGGGGATGTTCACGCCCAAAATCTCGTAATATTCGCTCTCCAGTCCGGTGCGCTGATAGTTCTTGGTGGGGTCCCATGCTTCCAGCTGGACCACAAGGTCCAGGCTCTCGCTCTCCTTGACCGCACCCACGCCGAACACACGGGCCACATTGACGATGCCGATGCCGCGCAGCTCGATAAAATGGCGGATGTTCTCCGGGGCCGTGCCCATGATCTGGCGGTTGGAGACCTTGCGCAGCTCCACCGCGTCGTCCGCCACCAGACGGTGGCCGCGCTTGACCAGCTCAATGGCCAGCTCACTCTTGCCGATGCCGCTGTCGCCCAGGATCAGGATCCCTTCACCATACACCTCCACCAGCACGCCGTGGCGGGTGATGCGGGGTGCCAGCTCCAGATTCAGCACGCTGATCAGACTGCCCATCAGGGTGCAGGTCATCTCGTTGGAGCGGAGCAGGGCCACCCCGTGCTTCTGAGCCAGTTCCAGCATCTCGGGAAATGGTTCCAGTTCCTCACTGCGGCAGACGATGACAGCCGGGGGCTGCTGGCTGAACAGCTGGTCCAGCCGCTCGTACCGCTTCTCGGCAGAAAGACCAGAAAGGAAGTTCATTTCGGCCAGACCCAGGATCTGCAGCCGGAGTTTATCAAAGTAATCATAGTATCCGGCAAGGAACAGGCCCGGGCGGTTGACCTCCGCAATCTCGACATTGATCTCTTCCAGCCCTTTCGGGGTGTAGACCACATCCAGACTGACCTTTTCCGTCAGCTTCTTCAGCGAAACATTGAAATTCGCCATCGTTCTTCCTCCTGCACAAATGTTTCCTCTCCCTGCCCGGCAGCACACCGGCTGCGGGGCACGCTTTTTCTTTCCCTTATTATAAACGAGATGGTTTCGGATTACAATGATTCTGCCGGAAAATCTTCATTCCGGAGCCTGCATCCCGTTGCATCCTCCCTCATATCTATTTATAATAGAGATGGTACATCCCCGCACCGGGAAACAGTCATTCACTTTACACGCATTTTACATTCTCTGGATTTCCGATTTTACATTCAAGCTCTATACTCATAAACAGGAGAACATTCCGTCAAATAAACGTGTCAAACAAAGCGAGGAACTTCAAATGACTGTTTTTAATGTATTTTCCCTGCTGGGCGGCCTGGCCTTGTTCCTGTTCGGTATGGACATCATGGGCAAGGCGCTGGAAAAGCAGGCCGGCGGCCAGCTGCAAAAGATCCTGAGCAAACTGACTGACAACCCGCTCAAGGGCTTTTTCCTGGGTCTGTGCGTCACTGCCGTGATCCAGAGTTCCAGCGCCACCACCGTTATGGTGGTCGGCTTTGTCAACAGCGGCATCATGGAGCTGCATCAGGCCATCGGCGTTATCATGGGCAGCAATGTGGGCACCACGGTCACCAGCTGGATCCTGAGCCTTTCCGGCCTGCAGGGCGACAGCTTCCTGATCAATATGCTCAAGCCCACCTCCTTCAGCCCGGTGCTGGCCTTTATCGGCATTCTTCTGTACATGGGCAAAAGCGAAAAGCGCAGGGGTGTCGGCACCATCCTCATCGGCTTTGCCGTGCTGATGACCGGTATGACCGCCATGTCCAATGCTGTGCTGCCCCTGCAGAATGAGGCATGGTTCACCAACCTGTTCATCCGCTTCTCCAATCCTCTGCTGGGCGTTCTGGTGGGTGCCGTTGTCACCGGCATCATCCAGAGCTCCAGCGCCAGCGTTGGTATTCTGCAGGCACTGAGCGCCACCGGTGTCATCACCTACGGCAGTGCCATCCCCATCATCATGGGCCAGAACATCGGCACCTGCGTCACCGCGTTGATCTCCTCTGTGGGTGCCAATAAAAATGCCCGCCGCGCCGCCATGGTGCACCTGTACTTCAACATCATCGGTGTCACCCTGTTTCTGGCTGTTTTCTATGGTGCAAATCTGTTGCTTGACTTTGCCTTTGTCACTGAAACGGTCACTGCCTGGGGCATTGCCGTGGTCCACTCCATCTTCAACCTGACGGCCACCGCTGTTCTGCTGCCCTTTGCAAATGGGCTGGAAAAGCTGGCCATCCTCACCATTCCGGACGATGCCGAAAAAGAGAGCTTTGCTCTGCTGGATGAGCGCCTGCTGAACACTCCCGCCGTGGCTGTGGAGCGTGCCCGCGCCGCCACTGCAGACATGGCCGAGCTGGCCCGTGTGGGCGTGGTGCAGGCCATGAGCCTGACCCACAAGTGGGACGATTCCCTTGCCCAGAAGGTGCGGGAGGAGGAGGAAAAGGTGGACAAATATGAGGATGCACTGGGCACCTATCTCGTCAAGCTGTCCAGCCGTGAAATGAGCCATGCCGACAGCCAGAGTGTGAACACTCTGCTCCACACCATCAGCGATTTTGAACGCATCAGCGATCACTCTGTAAATGTTCTGAGCTCCGCCGAAGAGATCCACGCCAAGAGCATTGAGTTTTCCAAGGATGCACAGGAGGAGCTGCAGGTGCTGGAGGGGGCCGTGCAGGATGTGCTGAGCCGCACCACCGACGCATTCCGCAAAGGCGATCTGCACCTGGCCGGCAAGGTCGAGCCGCTGGAGACCGTTGTGGATGAACTGGTGCGTGCCATCAAGGCCCGCCACGTGGCACGCCTGCAGACCGGCAGCTGTTCCATTGAATATGGTTTTGTTCTGGAAGATCTGCTGACCAACTATGAGCGTGTCTGCGACCACTGCAGCAATGTGGCTGTTGCCCAGATCGAGGTGGCACAGGACAGCTTTGATACCCACGCTTACCTGAACGACCTGCGCTACGGCAACGAGACCAAGGAAAGTGAACAGTTCCAACGCCGTCTGGATCGTTACCGTGAGCGCTATCTCTTCCCTGACAGCGACACTGCACCCGCAGACGCAAAGGAGGAACCCAACAAATGATCTACATTGTAGAAGACGATGCCGCCATCCGCGAGCTGGAGCAATATGCACTGCAATCCAGCGGATACGAGGTACAGAGCTTTGAAACCTCTGAGCCTTTCTGGCAGGCCATGCGCACCGCAGAGCCTGAGCTGGTCATTCTGGATGTGATGCTGCCCGGTGAGGACGGTTTCTCCATTCTGAAAAAGCTCCGCAATACCCCTGCCCTGCGCCGCCTGCCCATCATCATGGTCACAGCAAAATCCAGTGAGCTGGATACCGTGCGCGGGCTGGACTGCGGTGCAGATGATTACATCACCAAGCCCTTTGGCATCATGGAATTTCTGAGCCGGGTACGGGCCGCCCTGCGCCGCTCTGCCCCCGAGGAAAAGCAGAATGTTTATGCCTTCCATGAGATCCTGCTGGACAACGCCCGCCACAGCGTGACTGTGAACGGCACCCATATTGACCTGACTTACAAGGAATACAGTCTGCTGCGCCTGCTGCTGGAAAACACGAACCTTGTTGTGACCCGCGAGACCATTCTGCAGGTGGTATGGGGCACCGATATTTCTGTTGAGAGCCGCACCGTGGATATGCACATCCGCACCCTGCGCAAAAAGCTGGGGGACGCGGGCAGATATATCTGCACCGTGCGCAAGGTCGGCTACAAGCTGGCCGACAATGAGGAGGGCGAGGAAGAATGAAACCGCAGAGCATGGAAGAAAAAATCAGTTACCGGCTGTTTTTCATGGGCTTCGTCGGTCTGGTCTGCACCGCCGTGCTCTGTCTCTTCGTCTTTCACAAAGCGTTCCGGGAACAGGCGTGGACCTCGCTGGAGCATCAGGCTGATCTGGTTTCCGCCGGATACGAGCAGCTTTCCTCTCCGGATCAGCTCTCCGTGTTCGTCAACGGAGACCTGCGCATTACCCTGATCGCAGCAGATGGCAGTGTGGTGTTCGAATCCGCCACTGACCAGCAGATGGAAAATCACCTGTCCCGCCCGGAGATCCAGCAAGCCATGAGGGAGGGTGTAGGCCGTAACTGCCGCGATTCCCAGACCATGGGGTACGAGACCTACTATTACGCCATGCTGCTGCCCGGCGGCGATATCCTGCGTGTGGCCCAGGATTCTGAGACCATCTGGTCGATCTACGACGCGGCCCTGCCCGCCATCATCCTGAGCTGCATTTTGATGATGGGTGCCGCAGCGCTGATTGCCGGGCTGCTGACCCGCAGTCTTGTCCAGCCCATTCTGAAAATGACGGATGATCTTGAGCACATTCAGGAAAACGTTCCCTACCGGGAACTCATCCCCTTTGCTGAGAGCATCCACTCTGACCGGCTGCTGCGGGAAAACAACGAGAAGATGCGGCAGGATTTCACGGCCAACGTCAGCCACGAGCTGAAAACGCCGCTGACCAGTATTTCCGGCTATGCGGAACTCATTGAGACCGGCATTGCCAAACCCGCAGATGTGCCCGAGTTTGGCCGGAAGATCCATGTAGAAGCCAGCCGGATGATCCAGCTGGTGAACGACATCCTGCAGCTGTCGCACCTGGACAGCGTCAGCGAGACCCATGCACAGCCCGACATGGAAACGGTCGATCTGCTGGACGTGGCCAAGGATTGTGTGGAACGTCAGAAACTGAACGCGCAACGCTCCTTCATCTCCCTGACCTATCTGGGCGAGAGCGCCAGAGTGCTTGGCAACCGGGATCAGCTGGATGAGCTGTGCCAGAACCTGTGCGACAACGCCATCCGCTACAATCGCCCCGGCGGCAAGGTCCAGCTCATCACCTCCTGCACCCGGGACGGCCATTGTACCCTGACCGTCAAGGATAACGGCATCGGCATTCCGAAAGATGCGCAGTCCAGCGTGTTCGAACGCTTCTACCGGGTGGATAAGAGCCGGAGCAAGGCCACCGGCGGCACCGGTCTGGGGCTGGCTATTGTCAAGCACATTGCCCGCATCCACAACGCCCGCATCAAGTTGGAAAGCGAAGTGAACGTTGGCACCACCATCACCGTCGTTTTTGAGACCGCCCACTAAAACTGCAAAAAGCTCACGTCTGCCTGCACCTGCGGGCAGGCGTTTTTTGTTGTCAGCGCTTCTCGCACTGTTCCCTGCTTCAGCGCCCGGACTGCTCCCAGAGAGAGCAGATCATACCCGTTTTCCCAGCAGCGCTGAACGGTCTGCACGCAGAGCAGCTCCAGCGCCGCACACTGTGCTGCTGTGGGCAGAGCGGTGCCCGCCCTGCGCTGGCCGGTCAGGGTCACGGCAAAGCCATCTTCTTCGGCTTCCACCGATACCACACAGCGCCGGAACGTCACCTGCCCGCTACCCAGCGGAAAAGTGTGTTCTCCGCTCTGACCCAGCAGCAATTGTGCCATCTGGCTCTCTGCCGGGGTGAGCCGGGTGTTCCCTGTTTCGGTGAGCAGAAGCATTTCCTCCGCATTCTCAATGGCACCATCCGTCAGGATAAGCACCGGAGCCAAAAAGGCGTTCCGGCTCTCGTATAGGTGCGGAGCCTGCGGTGCAGCTTCTTTCACGACCTGCAAAAGTCGTTCCGGGAACAGTTCGTTTTCTCCGTCTGCTGCGGCCAGTTCTTCTCCGGAAAGATCCATGCAGAGGACCCGGGCAGACAAGCCCTGCACCGGCTCCTCTTTCAACACGGTCTCCGCCTGTCGAATGGTTTTTAAAGTTGTTTCGGCATTCAAAAGCAGATACTCGCACAGCCGGTAGCTTGCTTTACGGGGCAGGCCACGCTCGGCTTCAGTCAGAGCCGTTTGCAGGGTGTTTCCCTGCCCGGTGCAGAGCTGTACCTTTGCGGCAGCATCAGAGGCATCGGCAGCGGCTTCCGGAAACTGGTAGAGCAGGCTCACCATCCAACTCTGCACCGCCACCGTGGGCGGGGTAAGAATCAAGGCACGCACCATGCTTTTTTCGGTGTTCTCTGCCCGCAAAAATACCCCGCACCAGAGCACCAGCACCCCTGCCGCCAGCCACCGGAGGGCACGCTGTTGGCCCGTCATGCGTTTTCCTCCGCAGGCGTGGCCCTGCCCCACATCCGCCCGGCCAATTGACGCACCACCTGCACCAGCACGCAAAACCGGAACATTGCCGCTGCCAACCAGACCAGCAGCACAAGGGCATCAAACCGGGAGATGCTGCCCAGCCTGCCCGCCCGCAAAAGCTCGATGCCGGGCAGGGCATTCCCCGCCCCAAACACCAGTTCCGTGCAGAGCGCAAAGCTGCCAGCCAGTATAAAAGCTTTCACCGGAAGCCAGACAGCGCACCGCACCTGCTTTGCCGGGCAGAACAGCGGTAGGGCGAAGTATTCCGGATACAGGGGCAGGATAATCGGTTGAGCATCAGCTTGCATCATCAGACTTTCCCAGTGGAACTGGCCATTCAGCCCCAGCAGGCAGAGCAAACCCGCCAGCGCCGCCGCCCAGCACAGGATCGGCGCACAGCGGACCAGTACCGAAGGTTCCAGCTTCCATCCTGCCCAAAGCAGCAGCGGGAGAAGCCCCAGCATGGCCATGGAAGAAAAATTCCCCCAGCAAAGCTCCTGCGCCTGACGGAAGGTCTCCACAGCCTCCCAGACAAACCAGAGTCCCAGCCCTCCGCAGACTACCCGGGAACGCAAGTCTGTACCCAAAAAACTGTCTGCACGCTGCTCTGCCCCGGCTGTCAGGGCGGTAATCAGAACCAGCGCCAGTGTCATGGGCAGGCCGCGCAGCAGAAAACTGCGGGCTGAGACAGGTGCCCCTGTCTGTAATACACACCGAGCGAACTCCGCAGTGAGCACACTCAGGGTCAGTGTTTTTTCGGAGAAACAGGATCGTTCCAACTTCAACCACCTCGTTTTTGCCAAATGGTAAAGGGCCGCCGGGAAAGTTTTGGGTAGCTGCGCCGGGTCACACCGTCCGGCGAGAGCGGCACCTCGGGAAATACGGCATCCCGCAGGTAGGGCACACCCAGCGCTGAGACCCGGGTCAGCCCGAATAACACGCCCAGCGCGCAGGCGGCAAGTCCCACCGGGCCAGCCAACCCAGCTGCCAGCAGCACCGCCAGCCGCAGAACAGTTGCCACCTCATACAGCGAGGGCGTGACGAACACTGCAATGGATGCGGCAGCGGCGGTCAGGATGACCGGCGTACTCATCAGTCCGGCAGCAATGGCGGCATCCCCGATGATGAGGGCCGCGATCAGGCTGACGGAGTGCCCCAGGGTCTGGGGCATCCGCAGGCCAGCCTCCCGAATGATCTCCAGCATCAGGATCACCAGAAGCATTTCCCCAAACAGCGGCAGCGGCGTTGCCTGCTCGGCGGCCTCGATTTTGAACAGCAGCTGGGGCGGCAGAAGTTCCGGCAGGTAGACTGCCCAGCAGACGAACACGCCCGGTAGGAAAATGCTCAGGTAGAACGAGATATATTTCAGCACCCGCAGAAAGGATGCAAAATAGGCCGTTCCTGCATAGTCATCCAGGCATTCAAAGTTTTCGCAGAACAGGGTGGGCAGGATCAGCGCTGAGGGGCTGCCATTGACCAGAATGACGAATTTCCCCTCTCGCAGCTTTGCCGCTGCCACAATAGGCCGTTCGGTATAGCGCACAGGAGCAAAGGTGCGGATCTTACAGGGAAAGAGCCATGGCACAAAGTAGCTGGAATCCAAAAGCAGCTGCGGCCTGGCCCGCTGCAAGGTCTGCCGCACCTTTTGCACCGCTTTTGGGTCTGCCGTATCCCGGCAGTAACAGAGAGCATACTCCGTTTTCATCTCACAATCGGCTTGACCGATCTCAATGACCAGAGCATCATTGCGGAAGCACCGCCGCAGCAGGCTGGTATTCACCCGGAGCAGATCCGCAAAGCCTTCCCGGGAGCCGCGGAGATTTCCCTCCCCTGCCGGTTCATCCACCGAGCGGGCGTTCAGGCTCTGCACCGAAAAGGCGATGCCTTTTGCGCATCCGTCCAGCAATAGCACTGCCATGCCCGCTGTCATCCGCCGGATCAGGGCCTCCCAGTCCTCCACAGGGTCAGGCTCTGCGGGCAGTGCGGAGTGCTCAAACAACAGCGCAAACACCTGTTCCCCGGTCAGCTGTTCTGCCGGGCCGGGCGGTGTGCGGCGGCTGGCGGCATCCAGCAGCAGCTGCCACAGCCCTTTCAGGCTGGCCATCCCATCAAACAGAACGATGGCTCCTTTGCAGTGGTAAAGCTCAAGCTCCTTCGCATAAAAATCTGCCGATCGGCCAAACCTAGCGTTGAGCTCCGCAAGGTTTGCCGCCAGATGGCTGGAAAGCTGTTCCATTTTGCCGCCCCCTTTCTGGTAGCTTGTCCGCCGGGGCGGCGGTTATACGCTGGGAGGTGTTCCGGTTTGAAACTCTTGATCTTCCGTACCATCCTGATCTATCTCTGCGTCCTGTTTGCCATGCGGCTGATGGGCAAACGTCAGTTAGGGGAGCTGCAGCCTGAGGAATTGGTATCCACCATCCTCATCTCCAATCTGGCTTCCATCTCCATTGAATCTGAAGAAGTACCGGTCACAGCCAGCCTGATCCCCCTCTTTCTCATTGCAGCGCTGGAGCTGCTGGGATCGATCCTCAGCTTCAGGAGCCAGCGCTTTTTCAACCTGATGTCCGGGCGGCCCAAAACCGTCATCCTGAATGGTGAGATCGATCAGAACGCTCTGCGCACCCTGCGGCTGACTGCCGCCGATCTGATGGAGGCGCTGCGCGGCAAAGATGTGTTCGACCCCAGGGATGTCTCCTATGCGGTCGTGGAGACCAACGGCAGTCTCTCGGTGGCTCTGCGCCCGGAAAAGGAACCGGCCACCCTCGCCGACCTTGGGGCAAGGGTACAGCGGGCACAGGCCACCATCCCCTTTGTGCTGGATGGTCAGGTGCTTGCCGAAAACCTGACCACCTGCGGCAAGGATGCTGCCTGGCTGGAACGCACCGCACAGGCTAACAGCCTGCTTCTGGAAGAGATCCTGATCCTGGCGGGCAACGATACCGAGGATTATTTTCTGCTGAAAAAGGAGCCTCGTCAAACGGCGGGGTTCCGGCAAGGGGGTGCGGCATGAAACGTATTTATGTCTGCATTGGCATCGTAGTCCTGCTGCTGGCAGCAGCCTTTTACAGCAGCTTCCGGGTACAGCAATTCGCCGAGGATATCTCCGATGACATCGACACCGCCATGGAGGATATCCGGAACAGCGATCTGACCGGTGCGCGGCAGGCACTGGCCGAAGGAGCCGAGCTCTGCGACACCATGCGGGAAGGCATGAACCACCTGCTCCGCACGCAGGACTTCACGGAGCTGGAAGCCGCCCTGCGCGCCGCCGATGGCCATCTGGAACTGAATGCACCCGAGGAAGCCTTCGGGGAACTGCGCCGGGCGCAGGTTCAGGTAGAGACCCTGGCCTGGCTCTCTCATCGTATTCTTTGAGGATGATTGCTTTGAGCTGAACAGATGAGGCTGTGCACAATAAAAAGCCAGGCTTTCTCGTGAAGTTCACGAAAAAGTCTGGCTTTTAACGCTGGAACCTTAGTTTTTCTCTTTGCGGTCGCCCATCAGTTTTTTCAGCTCCGTGAAAAAGCTCTCGACATCGGCAAACTGCTGGTAAACCGAAGCAAAGCGGACATAGGCCACTTCATCGATCTTTTTCAGCTCCTGCATGGTCAGTTCACCAATGCGCACACTGGACACCTCGCGGTCATAGGAGCTCATCAGGCTTTGCTCAATGCTGCTGACAGCCCGTTCCAGTGCATCGTAGCTCACCGGGCGCTTGGCGCAGGCCCGCAGCATTGCGTTGAGCAGCTTCTGACGGTCAAAAGGCTCACGGGAGTTATCCTTTTTGATGACGATCAGCGGGACGGTCTCCACCACTTCATAGGTCGTAAACCGCATGCGGCAGCGCAGACACTCACGGCGGCGGCGGATCCGCTCACCGTCTTCGGTCGGGCGGGAATCGATGACCTTGGATTCCTCATCGCCGCAATAGGGACATTTCATAAATCGTTCCTCCTGATGTTGGTTCTTGGCCTGTCGGGCAAAACACGGTCAGGCTTTTTTGGTTTCAGCCTTTTTGCTCTTGCGGTCGCTCCACAGCACCCAGGCGGAGGTGGAAACACAGAGCGAGGTATACACGCCGCTCAGCATACCCATCATCAGCGGGAAGGCAAAGGTAAAGATGCTGTCCAGACCGTACAGCTTGGAGACCACGCACATCACACCCAGTGCCATTACAGTGGTCACCGTAGTGATGATGGTACGGCGGGCAGACTGGTTGACCGAGTGGTTGACCAGCTCCTCGAACGGGGTCTTTTTCCCCATCAGGGCACGGTTCTCGCGGATGCGGTCATAGACCACAACCGTATCGTTGATCGAGTAGCCCAGAATGGTCAGCATGGCGGCAATAAAGTTGCCGTCCAGCGGGGTGCGCAGCAGCACAAAGGTGCCAAACACCACCATCAGGTCGTTCAACAGGGCTAGCACAGCCATCAGGCCGCCGGTCAGGCCGCCGATCTTCTTGAAACGGAAACCGATATACAGCAGGATGAGCAGCAGGGAGAACACCACAGCCACCAGACTCTTCTGCAGGAACTTGGTGCCCATGGCAGCGCTGACATTGCTCAGGGACAGCTGGGCAAAGGCATTGTCCGGGTACTGTTCGTTCAGGGAGGTCAGCAGATTCTCCACCTGATCGGTGGTCACGGTCTCGTTGCCGGGCATGGAGATCTTCAGAGTCTGCTCCCCGGTGGCGACATTCTCGCCGGTCTGCAGGGTCAGGCCATTGTTTTCCAGTGCGGTGGAGGCGGTCTTCTGAACTTCGGAGGTGCTGATCTCACCCTGATAGCTCAGGGTGATCATGGCACCGCCCGTAAACTCCGTATCCAGCCGGACACCGAACACTGCAGCACACAGGATGATGGCCGCCATCAGGCAGGTGGAGATGGTCAGGAAGCGCTTGCGCAGGCCCACAAAGTTGATGGGCTTCTTTTCCTTGACTTCCTTGCCGGGCTTGACAGCACCATAGAGCCAGGGATTCCGCAGGGCCTTGATGGAGGCTGCACCGCGGATCATCACACGGGTGGCAAACACGCCGAACACAAAGTTCAGCAGAACGCCGGTCAGCAGCGTGTAGCCGAAGGCGTAGATGGTGCCTGCGGTGGAGGGCCCAAAGGCGAAGAACACGAAGTGCAGGGCCTTGGCGAACAGGCCGTCCGAGGGGCCGAAGGCACCCATCAGCACGATTGCCACAATAACAATAGTCACGTTGCCATCAATGATGGGGGTCAGACCGCGGGCAAAGCCGCTCTTGAGCGCGCCATCCAGCGATTTGCCGTTGTTCAGCTCCTCCTTGATGCGCTCGGCGGTGATGACATTGGCATCCACGCCCATACCAATGGCCAGGATGATACCTGCGATGCCGGGCAGAGTCAGGGTAAAGCTCTCAAACACCGGGAAATAGCCGGAGACGAAAGCCAACGTTGCCGCCACCTGACCGGCCAGTGCAATGCAGGCCAGGAAGCCGGGCAGACGATACAGCAGAGTCATCAGCACCACGATGAGGGCATAGGCAATGAGACCGGCCAGCACCATGGCGCTCAGGCTGTTCTCGCCCAGGCTGGGGCTGACGGTGGAATAGCTGTCCACAGTCAGGGCAAAAGGCAGTGCACCGGAATTGATCTGGCGGGCCATCTTGACCACGTCCTCCTGCGTGAAGGGATTGGACGCGGAACTGGTGATGATGGCGGCACCATCGGTGATGGCCGCATTGACCGTTGCCGTGCTCACGTTCTGATCATCCAGCCAGATGCTGATGGTTCCACTGCTCTGGTAGAGCTCCGTGGTGGCATCTCCGAAGGCCTTGGCACCCTCGTCGTTGAACTTGAGGGCCACATAATATTCGGATGTACTGCCGCTCACCGGGCCGTACTGAGCAGCTGCGCTCTCGACCATGGAGCCGTCCAGGATCAGTTCGCCGTCTGCGCTGCTCCCCTTGCGGAAGGTCAGGTAGGCGGTGCTGCCGATCTCTTCAATGGCGGCTTCGGGATCAAAATCGGTCTCGCCGGACTGCCACGGAAACTCCAGGATCAGGCGGTCGGAGTCATAATCCACATACAGCTCGTAGTCGGTCACGTTCAGGCCAACCAGACGATTCTCAATGACCAGCTGGGCAGCGTCCAGCTGATCATCGGTGGCATCGTAGTTGTCCGAGGGGGCAAACGTTACGTTGACACCGCCCTTGATATCCACGCCAAAGCGGATATCCTGCGCTCCCTTGATGTAGGTCTTGGTCACATCACCGTACTTGACTGCCACACCAAAGAATGCCGTGTAGACAAACGCGGCGATCAGGAGCACTGTGACAACAAGCTGCCATGCTTTGCCTTTCGTCTTCATAAGAAACAGGAAACCTCCAAAATATAATAAACCTCCGCCGCGCAGAAAAACCTCTGCACGGAGGAGATTTTTTGCAGAATAAAACGCTTACTCTACCTTTTCGGCCAGCAGCTTTTCGATGACTGCCAGCTTTACGCAGACGCAGAGCAGATCAGATGCGGTCTCCACCTCGTCCAGGCTGGGATAGGTGGGCGCGATACGCAGGTGAGAATCCTGCGGGTCCTTGTGGTAGGGATAGGCGGAACCGGCACCGGTCAGGGTCAGACCGCACTCCTTGCACAGCTGGGCCACACGCTTGGCGCAGCCGGGCATAACGTACAGGCTGATGAAGTAACCGCCCTTGGGGTTCGTCCAGTGAGCGATATCGCCGCAGGGGGTCAGCTCCTCGGAAAAGGCCGTCTTGACCGCATCAAAGCAGGGGATCAGGCGGCGGCGGTGCTTTGCCATGTGGGCCAGCACACCCTCTTTGTTCTTCAGGAAGCGGACATGGCGCAGCTGGTTCATCTTATCATAGCTGATGATCATCACGGAGAAGCGCTTGCAGATATACTTCATGGAGTCCACGCTGCATGCAATGGCGGAAACACCTGCACCGGGGAAGGTGATCTTGCTGGTGGAGGTGAACATGAACACACGGTTCTCCGTGCCGTACTTCTTGCTCTCGTTCAACAGAACAGGGGTCTCGATGATCTCCTCGGTCAGGTGGTGGACGATGTAAGCCTCATCCCAGAAGATCTTGAAATCAGGAGCAGCGGTCTTCATCTTGGCCATCCGGTCAATGGTCTCATCGCTGTAAGTATAACCATCCGGGTTGGAATACTGGGGCACGCACCAGATGCCCTTGATGGTGTCATCCTCGGCCACCAGCTTCTCCACAATGTCCATATCGGGGCCATTGGGGGTCATGGGCACGCTGATCAGCTCAAAGCCATACTCCTCAGTGATGGAAAAGTGGCGGTCATAGCCGGGCACCGGGCAGAGGAACTTGCGCTTTTCCACCTGAGACCAGGGGCAGGGAGACTCAGGGAAGCCGAACACATAGCCAATGTTGATGAGGTTGTACATCAGCTGCAGGCTGGAATTGCCGCCCACGAACACTTCCTCGGGCTTGACACCGAACACATCCGCAAACAGAACACGAGCCTCGTGCAGGCCCTCAAGATCACCATAGTTGCGGGCATCGGTGCCTGCGTCGGTGGTGTAATCGTTCATCTGCAGCAGACCCATTGCCAGATCCATCTGATGAGGGCCGGGCTTGCCACGGGCCATGTTCAGCTTCAGGTTCATGGCCAGAAACTTTTTGTACTGCTCATTCAGCTTTGCCTTTTCGGCAGTGAGCTCCTCACGATTCATCTCAAGATAGTTTGCCATTGAAAAACACACTCCTTTATCGTACTTCCAATTTCCCACAGTATCCGATGCCGGGTGTTTCAGGAGTTCCTGCCAGAGAGTTCTCCCACCACCGTCATCCAGACTTTAATATTATACCGCAACTCCGGGCGCGAAACAAGCAAATTGCAAAAAAAGCCCCGCCAAAGCCGAAGCATTTGACAGGGCATCCCTTCCCTGCTGTCTGCAGAGTGCAGATATCAGCTCAGGGCGGTCTGGTTCTTATACCGTTTGCGCACAGCGCCGTATTCCAGATGGGCCTCGCCGCCCTCCACGGTGTCCTTGTCGATGGTGACACGGATGATGGTGGGGTCATTGGGCACATCATACATGACAGGCAGCAGGATGCCTTCCATGACGCTGCGCAGACCGCGGGCACCGGTCTTGCGCTCAATGGTCTTGCGGGCGATCGCGTGGAGGGCCTCGTCGGTGAACTCCAGCTCTACACTGTCCATGCTCAGCAGTTCCTTGTACTGCTTGACCAGGCTGTTGCGGGGCTCCTTGAGCACACGCACCAGTGCGTCCTCGTCCAGATCGTCCAGCACAGTGATGACCGGCAGACGGCCGATCAGCTCAGGGATCAGGCCAAACTTGACCAGATCGTGAGGCTCCACCTTGCGCAGCAGGGCACGCTGGGCATCCTCGGAGTTGTCCTTCAGGCTGCTGCCGAAGCCCAGTGCAGAGCGATCAGTGCGGCGCAGGATGTATTTATCCAGGCCATCAAAGGCACCACCGCAGATGAACAGGATGTTGGTGGTATCGATCTGGATAAACTCCTGCTGGGGGTGCTTACGGCCGCCGTTGGGCGGCACGTTGCTCACGGTGCCCTCCAGGATCTTCAGCAGCGCCTGCTGCACACCCTCGCCGCCCACATCACGGGTGATGGAGGGATTCTCGCTCTTGCGGGTGATTTTGTCGATCTCATCGATGTAGATGATACCCACCTGTGCCTTCTGCACATCAAAATCCGCCGCCTGAAGCAGCTTGAGCAGGATGTTCTCCACATCCTCACCCACATAGCCCGCCTCGGTCAGGGTGGTGGCATCCGCAATGGCGAAGGGCACCCCCAGCATCTTGGCCAGGGTCTGAGCCAGCAGAGTCTTGCCGACACCGGAGGGGCCCAACAGCAGAACGTTGGACTTCTGCAGTTCCACATCCGCACCTTTGCCGCTCAGAATGCGCTTATAATGGTTGTAAACGGAGACCGCCAGCACACGCTTGGCCTCATCCTGACCAATGACATACTGGTCCAGCCCGTTCTTGATCTCAGCCGGGGTCAGGATATTGATATCCAGACCATCCACAGCCTGCATCCGGGTACGGCTTGCGCCGCGGCCCGGGCGGCCGTTTGCTTCCGGGTGCTCCGGCTGATCCGAGAGCAGATCATGGCACAGGCCGATGCACTCGCTGCAGATGTTGACACCGGGGCCGATGATCATCCGTTCCACTTCGTCCTGATGCTTGCCGCAGAAGCTGCACACCAGGTCTTTTTCATTTTTGCCGGAATTGTTGTTTGCCATAACTGTTATTCCTTATTCTGGGTCTTTGCGCGCAGGGCTCTCCCCCGCGCCTTTCAGTTTCAGCGGTGGGCGATGACCTCATCGATCAGGCCGTATTCCTTGGCTTCCAGCGCGGTCATATAGTTGTCGCGCTCGGTGTCCAGCTGGATCTTCTCCAGCGGCTGGCCGGTGTATTCGCTGAGCATGTGGTTCATCTTATCGCGGATATACACCATGTGCTCGGCGTGGATCTTGATATCGGTGGTCTGGCCGGAAAGGCCGCCGCCCTGACCGCCGATCAGCGGCTGATGGATCAGGATCTCGGAGTTAGGCAGGGCAAAGCGCTTGCCCTTGGTGCCGCTTGCCAGCAGGAAGGCACCCATGGAAGCGGCCATGCCCATGCAGATGGTGGAGACATCACACTTGATATACTGCATGGTATCGTGGATGGCCATGCCTGCGCTGATAGAGCCGCCGGGGCTGTTGATATACAGGCTGATATCCTTGTCCGGGTCCTGCCCTTCCAGGTACAGCAGCTGCGCCACCACAAGGCTTGCGGAGGTGTCGTTGACATCCTCGCTCAGAACGATGATGCGGTCATTCAGCAGACGGGAGAAGATATCATAGGAACGCTCACCATGTGCCGACTGTTCGACAACGTAAGGAACAAAACTCATAAAGTTCGCCTCCTGATACGAAAAATAATTCTATTTGCAAAATTGACCGATACGGCAAAAGAAACAGGGCCGTATCGGTCAATTTTAACAACCTTTGTTTACAGGGTACGCTTCAAACAGCGTTTCCTGCAAATTGCGGCCTTGGCAGCTGGATTATTCAGCGTCCTCGGTCTTTTCAGCCTCAGCGGCCTTCTCTACGATGTTGGCGTGGCTCTTGATGAAGTCGATGGCCTTGTTGATTGCCAGATCCTTCTTCAGGTCGTCAACGTTGACCAGCTCACGGACCTTGTCCTCTTCCATCTTGTACTGGTCAGCGATGCGCTTGATCTCAGCGGAGACATCCTCCTCGGAAGCCTCGATGTTCTCAGCAGCGGCAACAGCCTCCAGAGCCAGGCGGATCTTGACCTGCTTCTCAGCCTGAGGCATGAAGGAAGCACGGAACTGATCCATGGTCTGGCCCATATACTTCAGGTAGTCTTCCAGGCGCAGACCCTGCTGCTCCACACGGAAGGCGAAGTCATTGACCATCTCGTCCATACGGGTATCGTACATCGCCTGGGGGATCTCAGCCTCCATGCTCTCGATGACCTGATCGACCAGAGCGTTCTCAACAGCCAGGTCATCCTGCTTGTCCAGCTGCTCCTGGTTGTTCTTGCGGATGGACTCCTTGAACTCTTCCAGGGTGTCGTACTCGGAGCAGTCCTTAGCCAGCTCGTCATCCAGAGCGGGCAGCTCCTTGTACTTGACCTCGTGCAGCTTGATCTTGAAGACAGCAGCCTTGCCAGCCAGCTCAGCAGCCTGATACTCCTCGGGGAAGGTGACGTTCACGTCGAACTCCTCACCGGCGGAGTGGCCAACGATCTGATCCTCGAAGCCAGGGATGAAGGAGCCGCTGCCCAGGGTCAGGTTGTAGTGCTCAGCCTTGCCGCCCTCAAAAGCGACACCGTCCACAAAGCCCTCGAAGTCGATATCAGCGATATCGCCATTCTCAGCAGCACCCTCGCGGGTCAGCTCACGGGCGTTGCGCTCCTGCACGCGCTTCAGCTCTGCATCGACGGCCTCGTCGGTAACAGTATGGACAGTCTTCTCAACGGTCAGACCGTTGTAGTTGCCGACCTTGACTTCGGGCATCACAGCGACCTTGACGGTCAGGGTCACGCCCTCGGTCTCGCTGGCAGCATCCACAGAAACCTCGGGACGGCCAACAGGCTCGATGCCGGCTTCCTTCACAGCTGCCTCGTAAGCAGCGGGGAACAGCTCATTGATGGCATCATAGGTAAAGACATCAGCGCCGTACATCTTCTCGATCAGAGAACGGGGAGCCTTGCCCTTGCGGAAGCCGGGCACGGAGTACTTCTTGCCCTCCTTCTTGAAGACATCGGCCACTGCGCCTTTAAAGGCCTCAGCGTCGATAGAGAACTGCAGCTCTGCCATGCTCTTCTCGAGCTTTTCGCACTTGATGAAATTCATTTTGTGTATCCTCCACTCAAAAATTCTATTGCGTTGGGGACAGGTTTTCTTCCCTGTCTCCTGCAACCGCGCACCGCGTCCTGTATTTTCTGTTTGCGAAATGCGGGGACGCGCGCGCTCAATTGGGTGCAACAATCGCGTCAAAACTTATTATAGCACGTTCCAGACACAATTGCCAGACCAAATTTTGACTTTTTGTTCTTTTTGCCCACACTTCCCGCCTTTAATTGATGCGGTAGGGGCAGAAACGCAGGCCATCGGCACTGACAAGCTTATACCGGATGCCGTCCACATCGCCCTGCACCGCGTACCGGATGGCGTTTCCGTGCAGGTGGCCGTAGTAACAGCGGGTGATGCCGTAGGCCTTCAGGGTGGCCACGATCTCAGGGGCGCTGGTGCCGGTGTAGACCGGCGGGTAATGCAGGAACACCAGCTTCTCCAACCCCGGTTCCGCAGCATCCAGGCTCATTTTCAAGCGCCCGATCTCACGGTTCATCACCTTTTCATCGTGGGGTTCTCCCACATCGAACAGCCAGCCCCGGGTGCCGCACAGCGCATACCCCTCCACAGAGTAGGAGTTGTTGTGCAGGATGTGCAGGGTGTCAAAGCCCTCAGCCTTGAGGTAAGCGTTCATCTTGTTGGCCGTGGTCCACCAGTAATCGTGGTTTCCCTTCATGATCAGCTTCTGGCCGGGAAGCTCCTGTAAAAACGCAAAATCCCTGCGCGTATCGTTCAGGCGCATGGCCCAGCTGATATCCCCCGCCAGCACGATGGTGTCCTCGGGTTTGATCAGTTTGCGCCAGTTGCGCTCCAACCGCTCCACATAGCCGTTCCACCCCGGAAAAACATCCATGGGTTTGGAAGCGCCCAGTGAAAGATGGGTATCGCCAAGCACATAAAGTGCCATTCACTTTTCTCCTGTTCTAAGTCCGGCAGGACAAGATTTATTCCTGATAGCTCAGCGCCACCTGCGCGATCTGCTCCGGGTCGATGACGGTATTGAACCGCTCGGCCTTCTGCCGCAGGGCAGCAAGGCTTGCGGGAGCAGTGCGGCCGGTGGCTTCTTCCAGCTCCTGCATGGCTTCAAAGTCGTTCTGCGGGGCAGTGTGGCCCAGAGCCTCCAGCACGCTGCGGGGGAACTTGTAGGGGGAGGCAGTGGACAGCACCACCATGGGCACACCCTCGCGCTTGTGACGGCCTGCCACATGGAAAGCCACAGCGGTGTGGGTATCGCAGAGATAGCCATCCTGCTCATAGCGGGCACGGATCTCCCCTGCCACCTCTTCCTCACTGCTCCAGCCGCAGCCAAAGCTCTCCTGAATGGCGGCCAGCGTCTCGGGCCGGACGGTATAGCTGCCGGTTTCAGACAGGCTCTTCATCAGGTCAGCCACCTCGGCATCGCTGCCGGTGACGTGATAGAGCAGGCGCTCCAGATTGGAGGACACCAGAATATCCATGCTGGGAGAAGTGGTCTTGAAGAATTCCCGCTTGGCAGTATAAGTACCGGTGGTCAGGAAATCGGTCAGGACGTTGTTCTCATTGGAAGCGCAGATCAGTCGGCCCACCGGCAGGCCCATCTGCTTTGCATAGTAGCCCGCCAGAATATCGCCAAAATTGCCCGTAGGCACACAGAAGTCCACCTTGTCGCCAAAGCGCACCTTCCCTGCCTTGAGCAGCTGGGCGTAGGCGGCAAAGTAGTAAACGATCTGCGGCACCAGACGGCCCCAGTTGATGGAGTTTGCACTGGACAGGCGGATGTTCCGCTTTGCCAGCTCGGCAGCAATGGCCGGGTCGCCAAAGACCTTTTTCACGCCGGTCTGGGCATCATCGAAGTTGCCGCGCACAGCGTAGACCGCCACATTTTCGCCTTCCTGGGTCACCATCTGCAGGCGCTGGATCTCACTGGTGCCGCCCGTGGGGAAGAACACCGCGATCTCCACACCCGGGATATCGTGGTAGCCATCCAGCGCGGCCTTGCCGGTATCGCCGCTGGTCGCCACCAGGATCAATGTTTTCTCGGTGCGGTCAAGATTTTTCTTTGCCTCCACCAGCAGCTTCGGCATCAGCTGCAGGGCGTAATCCTTGAAGGCGCAGGTCGGGCCGTGCCACAGTTCCAGAGAGTACACCTCATCCGAAACAGGGGCCAGATAGCCCGCCTTTCCGCCAAAGGCCGCACCATAGGTGGCCTTGGCGGCCTCCTGCAGGAACTCCTGTGAATAATCAGTCAGATACTGCCCCACGATGGCAGCAGCCATCTCGGGGTAATCCAGCGCACAGATCGCCTTGACATCCACCTGCGGGAAGCTCTGCGGAACAAACAGACCGCCCTCATCCGACAGGCCCTGTGCAATGGCCTGAGAGGCACTTACCACGCGGTTATGATCTCTCGTGCTGAAAAACTGCATTGTCGTCGCTCCTTTTTGCCAGCGGGACCCGCATTGGCCCCATGTTTGCGGCAGCGGCAAAAGCCGTTTTCTGCCTTTTCCCACCGATGCACCCCGCATTACGCGGTAAATGCACCCTTTATAATATGTACCATCCAGCGCCCGCTGTCAAGAGGGGTCACCTCGGCAACGTCAAAACGAACCGGTTCATCACTCTGTCCGGTGTGCTGGAGATAATATTCCGCGGTGCGGATGAGCCTGCGCTGCTTGGCAGGGGTCACGGCCGCAGCAGGTGCGGCCAGCGGGTCGGGGCTGCGGGTCTTGACCTCACAGAGCACCAGTGTGCCGTCCGGCTCCCGCAGGATGAGGTCGATCTCCCCCATCCGGGTGCGGTAGTTGTGGGCTACCAGCTCACATCCATGCTTCTGGTAATACCGCGCGGCCACAGCCTCGCCGGTGCGGCCGGTCTCGGCCCGATCCATCACTTGCCCTCCGGCCAATAGCCCTGCTTTTTCAGGAAACTGCGGCGGTAGAAGGGCTGGATCCCGTACTGCTCGATCAGTTCATAATGGAGCCTGGTCGGGTAACCCTTGTGTTTTGCCAGCTGATACTGCGGGTACTGCTTGTCCAGCTCCATCATATAGCGATCCCGGCTGACCTTTGCCAGGATCGATGCCGCGCCGATGCTGGCGCTGGTGGCATCGCCCTTGACCACCGGCTGGGCGGGGATCTCCAGCGCAGCCGGGACACGGTTGCCATCCACCAGCACAAGATTCGGCACAATGTCCAGCCCTTCCGCAGCCTGCTTCATGCCGCTCATGGTGGCGTTCAGGATATTATCCCGGTCGATGATC
Organism: Faecalibacterium sp. IP-3-29; assembly: GCF_023347335.1. Classification (NCBI taxonomy): domain Bacteria; kingdom Bacillati; phylum Bacillota; class Clostridia; order Eubacteriales; family Oscillospiraceae; genus Faecalibacterium; species Faecalibacterium sp. IP-3-29. Next base: position 1,508,023 of record NZ_CP094471.1, read on the forward strand.
TCCGGGCCTACAAAGACGATCTTATAGGCCAGCGCCTTGTCAAGGATCTCATCAAAGAGGGCTTCCCGTTTTTTCTCGGTCAGCTTCTTGGAGTCGTTGATGCCGTACACCGGCTTCTCCGGGTCAAGGATGCAGGCCGCCACAACGACCGGGCCGCACAACGGGCCGCGGCCCGCTTCATCCACACCGGCAAAAAAGCCGTACTGCGCACGGATAGCCGCATCATACTCGTACAGAGGGGCAGAGATCTCCTCGTCAGAACGCCGTTTCATTCGTCGTCCTCCTCGGCAAAGTCTGCCAGGTCATCCCGCTGGGGCGGGCGCTCCAGAGAGATGCGGCCCCACTTGCAGGCACGGAACTCGTCCACCAGCATAATGGCACAGCGCTCGGTGTTCACCTCGCCGCCGCGCACCAGCAGACCGCGCTTGCGGCCGATAGCCTCCATCAGTTCGTAGGGCGGCAGGGCCAGCGTCTCTGCATCCAGCTTGTAGCGCTGGGCCACGAGGTCGGGGTAATTGCGGCGCACCTCATCCAGCAGATTCATGGCCAGCTCTTCCACATCCAGAATATCATCCTTAATGGAGCCGATGAAGGCCAGATTAGAAGCAATGGTCTTGGAATCAAACTTTTTCCAGAGCACGCCGGGCATATCCAGCAGGTCAAACTTTTCGGTGCTGACCCACTGCTTGCCCTTGGTCACGCCGGGGCGGTCGGCCGCCTTGGCACGGGCAGAACCTGCAAAGGTGTTGATGAAGGTGGATTTGCCCACGTTGGGGATGCCGCAGAGCATCACCTGAGTTTTGGCACCACCCATACCACGGTTCTGGCGGCGCTCCAGCAGCGAGGCCAGCTCCTTTTCAATGGCGGTCTGCACCGCCTTGGCACCGCCCTTCTGCTTGGCGCTGATGGCCACACAGCCTGCATCGGCGGCGTGGAAGTATCTGATCCACTCCTCTGTCACAGCAGGATCGGCCAGATCTGCCTTGTTCAGCACATAGAGCTTGGGCTTGCGGGCCGTAATACGCTCCACCTCGGGGTTCAGGCTGGAAAGTGGGATGCGGGCATCCAGCAGCACCAGACTGGCATCCACATGCTGGATCTCCGTCTCCATCATCCGCAGGGTCTTGGTCATGTGGCCGGGGAACCATTGGATGTTATATTGATTTGCAAAGCGGGTATCGTTGTTCATTTTACCACCCCAAAATCCGAAAAGGGCAAAAAGCAGAGCAGCACTTTGCCCAGAATATCGCGTTCATCAATACAGCCCACATAGGACGAGCGGCTGTCCAGCGAGGCGTTGCGGTTATCGCCCATCACAAACACCGTGCCCTCCGGCACCGTGTACGGGAACGTTACGTCATAGCCAAGATAGGTCGGTTCAGCGATATAGGCTTCCTGCAGCACTTCCCCGTTCACCGAGACCGTGCCCGCCTGATAATCAATGTTCACCACATCGCCGCCCTTGGCAATGACACGCTTGACCAGCGGCTTACCGTAGGCCGTGTAGCTGTCCACGATGACCACATCGCCCCGCTGGGGCTCGTAGCCTGCGCCCCAGACGATCAGCTTATCGCCGTTCTGCAAGGTGGGCACCATGGATTCGCCGTCCACCTGAATGATGCGGAAGAACAGTGAGAATACCAGCACCAGCACCAGCGCGGCGGAGATCAGCGCCTCGTACCACTCAAACACATTCTGTCCGCGCACAGTTTCCTGTGTTGAAGCATGCTTTTCCATTTCCCGATGCACCTCACAATCTTGTCTGGCCCGGAATAAAGAAAAAAGGGACAACAAGTTGTCCCTTTTCTCCCGGTTTTACGCGGGGATCATCAAATATCGCTCTTAACCTTAGCAGCCTTGCCGGTACGACCACGCAGATAGAACAGCTTAGCGCGGCGGACCTTGCCCTTGCGGACAACGGTGACCTTCTCGACGAAGGGGCTGTTGATGGGGAAGACACGCTCAACGCCGACACCGTAGGAAACGCGGCGAACGGTAAAGGTCTCTGCAACGCCGCCGTGCTTCTTAGCAATGACGGTGCCCTCGAAAGCCTGGATACGCTCACGCTCACCTTCCTTGATGCGAACGTCAACGCGGACGGTATCGCCAACGTTGAACTGGGGCTTCTCAGCCTTGATGCTGCCTTCAGAAATAATCTTCAGTGCGTCCATTTTTGAATCCTCCATTTGTTTTTAGACGTTCATGCACGGCACCTTGCCGTCAGAGGACCGCCCGTTTAATGATATTGTCATTAACCCCGCTGTGGTATCAGCGGACACTAACGCCTTAATAGGATAGCACAAAACGCCCGTAAAATCAAGCGATTTGCCCAAAATAATCCCAAAAATTTTCTGTTCTGCCCAAAAGGCATTCTTTGCCCGGGAAATCAGGCAAAGAGCTGCCGATCCGCCGTCAGGAAGCGCTTGCGCAGGATGCCTGCGCTGGCGGCAGGCAGACCAAACTTTTCTTCCAGAAAGCCGGTGAGCAGTGAGGGATTCAGGTTCAGCTCCTGTGCGGCAGGCAGGCAGAGCTCCATGCAGACACGATCCCCTGCGGTGGTATATTCCACCTGCGGGATGTGATCCTTGAGCTCCACGATCTTTTTGCCCTTTTTGCTGTGCTTTTCCACCGGGGCGCTTTCCAGCGCGTTATACTGTTCCAGCACAGCCGCTGCCGCTGCCGGGTAGGTGATCTGGTAGCAGGCAAAGGCGATGAGGTCAGCCTTCATCTGCACCGGGCCCACATGGGTGATGCGGATGCCGGTGGGCATGATGGCATTCAGTTCGGTCTGCCACTGGGCAAAGTCCGGGTTCTCAGCCTCGGTCTTGACATCCACGCATTCGCACTCGCTCTCCTGCCCCAGCGAAAGCGGGCAGGCAAAGGTCATGTAGATGTGGGGGTTGAAGCCCAGCGTGTGCCACACAGGCAGGCCGCTGCGCTTGAGCACCCGCTGCATCACCCGCTGCAGATCCAGCAGGGAGATGTAGGAGGCCTCATTCTTCTTCTCAAACGAGATTCTGACTGTAATCAAAGCAGGGACCTCCTAACAGATGATTGGCACCGCAGCCATGGCAGGCGCGGTTGCAGGGCTGGGTGGTCTGGGCGGCAAGGGCCTTGTTGTACTCCCGCACCAGATATTCATGGGTCACACCGTAGTCCATGTGGCTCCACGGGGTCACCTCGTCCAGCCCAATGGGACGCTGGCAGTAGAACTTGGGATCAATGCCCAGATCCTCAAACACCTGCATCCAGGTATCATACTTGAAGCACTCTTCCCAGCCGTCAAAGTAACAGCCTCGTTTGTAGGCTTCCAGAATAACAGGAGCCAGACGGCGGTCGCCCTTGGCGAATACGCCCTCCAGAAAACTGGTGGTGCTGTCGTGATAGTTCACCTTGATCTTGCGGCTGTGGACGCTTTCCAGCAGGTGCTTCTGCTTGGCCTGCAGGCTTTCCTCCGTGTCCATAGGCACGAACTGGAAAGGCGTATGGGGCTTGGGCACAAAGCAGGCACAGCTGATGGTCACCTGCACCCCCCTGCCCTTGGCGTGCCTGGGGTTGGAGTAATAGAGATCTACCACCTTCTGGGCGGTCTCGGCAATCCCCTCGATGTCCTCCATCGTCTCGGTAGGCAGACCCATCATAAAGTAGAGCTTGACCGAGGAATAGCCGTTGGCAAAGGCCAGCGAGCAGGTCTTTTCGATCTCATCCCAGGTAACATTCTTGTTGATGACATCCCGCAGGCGCTGGGTACCGGCCTCGGCCGCAAAGGTCAGGCCGCTCTTGCGCACCTTTGTAGTCTTTTCGATCAGGCTCTGGGAGAAGTTGTCCATCCGCAGGGAGGGCAGCGAGAGGCTGACGTGCTCCTTGGGGGCCCACTCGTTCAGATCATCCAGCAGTTCTTCCAGCTGGCCGTGGTCGGAGGTGGACAGGCTGGACAGGCTCAGCTCCTCATAGCCGGTGTTGGCACACAGATCCTGTGCTGCCTTATTCAGCAGGCTGGCATCCCGCTGGCGCATGGGGCGGTACAGGAAGCCCGCCTGGCAGAACCGGCAGCCGCGCACACAGCCGCGCAGCACCTCAATGCTGGCACGGTCCTGGATGGCCCCCACCATGGGCACAACAAAGTTCGTTGGCGGGGCAAACTCGTTCAGATCCTTGATGATGGCCTTGGTGATGACCGCCGGGATGCCCGGCTCGTTGGGGGTAATGGCCTTGACCCGGCCGTCCTCAAAGTAGGTCACATCGTAGAAGGCAGGGATGTAGACCCCGGGGATCTTTGCAATGCGGCGCAGCAGCTCCTTTTTGGAGACGCTGCCCTCTTTCTTGGCACGCTCGATCTCGGCGCAGATGGAAGGCAGCTGGTTCTCACCCTCACCCAGCTGGATGACATCAAAGAAATCTGCAATGGGCTCCGAGTTGCAGGCGCAGGGGCCGCCCGCCACGATCAGGGGCCAGTGCTCGTCGCGGTCCTTTGCGTAGAACGGAATGTGCGCCAGATCGAGCATTGCCAGAATGTTGGTATAGGAAAGCTCGTACTGCAGGGTAAAGCCCACCGCATCAAAATCGGTCAGGGGGTCCTTGCTTTCCATGGTGTACAGGGGCAGGTCCAGCCGCTCCATCTCAGCCTTCATATCCAGCCAGGGCATGAAGGCCCGCTCACACCACCAGTTCTCGTGGCTGTTGAGCAGCTCGTACAGGATCTTCTCACCGAGGAAGGACATTCCCACCTCGTAGGTATCCGGGAAGCAGAATGCAAACCGGACATCCACCTTTTCTTTGTCTTTATACACGCTGCCCGGTTCGCCGCCGGTGTAACGGCCCGGCTTCTGTACCCGGCCCAGCGCTTCTTTCAGCTTGGGATCAAACATCAAGTTCCTCCATTGACAGAACAGTTTTACTTCATTCATTTTATTGTACCCGATTCTGCCGGGAAATGCAATCATTGTTTTGGAGGCACCACCATCCGCACGCCGCCAGCTGTGCCCCATCCAGCGGCGGGATGGGCAGGAGGTTGAAGGCCCCGGTCAGGAGGTTGGCCGCCAGAAAGGCACTGGCCCGGATGGTGGCCCGCTGTTCCAGCCGAAGCATCCAGAGCCCGGCCAGCACAAAATTCACCGCAGGGCCTGCCGCGGCAAGGAGAGCGGTCTGCCACAGGGTCATTTCCCTGCCCCGGGTGCGCATACAAAAGCCGGTAAGGGTGACTTCAATGACCGGAAACTGCCCAAACAGGGCAAGATATACCCCAATGTGCCCCCACTCATGCAGGAATGCCGCCAGCAGCCCCAGCCGCAGAAACCCGCTTGCATCGAAATAGAGCAGAACGTACAGCGCCCCGCAGAGCAGCAACGGGTCCCGGAACACAAGCGGCCCATACCGGAATCGATGCCGCATCATGGCAGGCTCAGTGCGGCAGAAGGATCATACCGGATGCCGCCTGTCAGAAATTCAAAGTGCAGGTGTGCCCCGGTGGCACGGCCCGTCTGTCCGGCAGTGCCCAGCCGCTGGCCTGCTGCAACCACCTCCCCGGCCCGGACATAGAGATACTGCATGTGGGCATAGAGCGTTTCCTGCCCGTCCCCATGGGTCAGCCGGACATAGTTGCCGTAAGCGGTTCCACGCCGGGCGGCGGTCACCACACCGTCCAGTGCCGCAAGGACCGGTGTGCCCTCCGCGCAGGCAAGGTCCACGCCCCGGTGGAAGGCTTTTTCCCCGGTAAAGGGATCCTTCCGCCAGCCATAAGGGTCAGAGACACGCCACGCCGCCGTTTCCAGCGGGAAGCAGAGCGTCTGCCCCGGCTTTGCCTGTTTCAGGCTGGCTCCCGCCGGGATATTTTTGCCCGCACAGACCGGGAGCACCCTGCCCGCCAGCAGAATGATCAGCAGCACCATCAGAGTCAGCACCGCCGCCCATTGATATCGATTGTGTTTCCCTGCTCGTCCATGTTTTGCCTGCATCTTTTCGCCCTCCGTTCTGGAAAGTGTATGCAGGAGGAAGATCACTGAGAACCAAAACACCCCCTGGGAGATTTCCCAGAGGGTGCTCTTTCCGTATTTACCGGCGGAGCCAGTCATGGAGCCGCTGGAAGAGGCTGGGGTGACCGTGCCGTTCCGCGCGATCAACAGCGTGCGGAGCGGGTGCGCTCTGCACAGCCGGAGCAGGTGCTGCTTTCAACGTGGCAGGCTGTTTTGCTGGTTCTGGGGGCTGCTCCGCCACCTGAACCGGCTCCGGTCTTGTTTCGGGCTCAGACGGCCGTTCCGGTGCCTTTGGCTCGGGCTGCTCCGGTTCTGCCGCAGAAGCGGTATCCCGGGCGAGCCAGTCATCCCGGAGCAGATCGTACATGTCCATCTGGCCGTTGACAAGGGGCTCACCGGGGGCCGCTTTCACCTTCTGATAGCTGCCGTCTGCCCGCATCTCCCGGGCATTGACGTTATCCCGCAGCTGCAGCTGCAGGATATCGCTCAGCTTCTGGATGAGGACAGGGTCCTCCACCCGGACGCCCACCTCCACGCGGCACTCGGTGTTGCGGGTGAGGAAATCGCCGGAGGCGATATAGATGCGGGTGGTCACGCCATCGTAGAAGCTGTAGATGCGGCCATGCTCAAGGTAGCGGCCCACCAGACTGCGGATATGCAGGTTCTCGGTCTTGCCCGGCACCTCGGCGCGGACACAGCAGATACCGCGCACGATCATATCGATGCGAACCCCCGCACAGCTGGCTTCTTCGAGCTTCAGGATGATATCCCGATCCGAGATGGAGTTGTTTTTCAGGATCATGGATGCGGGGCGGCCCAGCTTGGCGGCATTGATGACCCGGTCCATCTCGTCCAGCAGCACGCTCTTGAAGCGCAGAGGAGCCACCAGCATTTTCTCGGTGGTCTCCGTCAGCTTCTGCACGGCAAGGTTCTGGAACACGTTGGAGGCTTCCTCACCGATGCCCAGATCTGCCGTGATGAACGAATAATCGGTATAGAGCTCGCTGGTCTTTTCGTTGTAGTTGCCGGTGCCGATCTGGGTGATGTAGCTGTAGCCCTGCGGGCCCTTCTTGGTGATAAGGGTCAACTTGGAGTGCACCTTGTAATCATCAAAGCCATAGAGAATGGTACAGCCAGCCTCTTCCAGCTGCTTGGACCAGTCGATGTTGTTCTGCTCGTCAAAGCGGGCACGCAGCTCCACCAGAGCCACCACTTCCTTGCCATTTTCGGCGGCTTCGATCAGGGCCTGCACGATCTGGGATTCCCGCGCCATCCGGTAAAGGGTCATCTTGATGGAGATGACCTCCGGATCCCGCGCAGCCTTTTTCAGCATCGCGATGAAGGGACGGATGGACTGATACGGATAACTGAGCAGGACATCGTGCTTTTCTACCTCGGCGGCAAGGTCATAATCCTGGGGCGGCAGCATGGGCCGGGCCGTGGGATAGAACAGCTCCGGGTTGCCCTCGGCCTCCATTTTACCGGTGAGCTTGTAGAAGAAGCTCAGATCCAGCGGGCTCTTCTGGGCAAACACCCGCTTATGGCTCAGCTCTAATTTGTCGCAGAGGAGACGCAGGATCTCCTGCGGGGCCGTGGGAGTTACCTGCAGGCGGACAGCGGCCAGCTTGCGGCGGCGCTTGAGCAGGTCGGCCATGATCTCGCGGTAATCGATATCATGGTCCATCATGCCCTCTTTTACATCAATGTCGGCGTTGCGGGTGACGCGGAACAGGCACTTTTCCTGGACGGCATCCTTGCCAAAGATGAGGGACGCGTAATGCAGCACCAGTTCCTCTGTCAGGGCTAACTCGGTCTTGCCCTCCCGGCGCACCAGGATCAGCCGCTCCATCTGGCTGGAGATGGGGATCATACCAAGGCTCTGGCCCTCTTTTTCCTTGAGCAGAGCACCGAGGTAGATCTCCTTATTGCGCAGGAATGGGAACGGGTGGCGGTTGTCCACGATCTGCGGGCTGAGGATGGGGAACAGCTCGTTCTGGAAGTACTTTTTCCAGAAGCGTTCCTGCTCCTTATCCATCGCATCGAAGTTTACCTTTTTATAGCCGCAGGCATCCAGATTTTCCAGCGCCTTCTCGTAGTATTTATCGCAATCCTCCTGCAGATGGGCAACTTTGGGCATGATGGCGTTCAGCTGTTCCTCGGCCGTCATGTTGGTCTTGTTCTCACGCTTGTCTTTGTCCTTCTGACTGCGTGCAAGGTTGGCGCGCTCCTGCAGAGAGCCCACACGCACCATGAAAAATTCATCCAGATTGGAGCCATAAATGGCAAGGAATTTCACCTGCTCCGCCAGCGGGACATTCTTATCCTTGCCCAGCACCAGCACACGGCGGTTAAAGTCCAGCCAGCTGAGTTCACGGTTGATGAAGATCGTATCCTCTTTCATAGTAGTTTACTCCCTTTTTCCCTGACCTGCGGCTTTCGCCGCAGCGCTTCAGCTCACGTAAGCAAGCCCATCCCACTCTTCCACCACCGCTTCTGTCAGGCCGGGCACGGCGGCGGCCTCTTCTACCGCAGCAAAGCGTCCGTACTGCTCCCGGTATTCGATGATGGCCTGGGCGCGCTGCTCCCCTACTCCCGGCAGGGTGCAGAGAGCGTCCTGCCCGGCGGTGTTCAGATCGACCCGCGCCAGCTGGATGAGCGGTGTTTCACTCCCGGCTGCACGGCCCGGCCCTGTCTGCCGCGGAACGGCAAACCCAAACGCCAGCGCGACGCACACCGCGCAAACAAGGGCCGCTGTCCACAGAAATCTCTGTTCCGTTTTAGTGAGACTGGCTTTCTTCATTCCATTGTACCCGACTTTCTCTAAAAAAGAAAGCCCTCTGCGGAGAATTTGCAGAGAGCTTTACAATGATTTTACGCAGAAGTTTCCGCACGGCGCACCATGCCATACAAAAGCTCTGCCGCTGCACCGGTATCGTGGTCGGTCAAGGTCATCCGGTTGGCAGCAAGGCGCAGTTCAGGCGCGGCATCCGCAGGCACAACGCTCTCCCCCGCCAGATGGACAAGGTCGAGCATCTGGGTGCAGCCGGCCAGCACCGTCAGCTGCTCGGCGGCATAGCCGGAGGGAGGGCAGACGGCGTTGAGCATGGCACTGCCTGAGACAAGGCCCGGGGTAAGCACCAGCGTATCCGGTGCAAGGCGCTCCGCATGCAGGAAGGCTGCCGCGTCCCCCAGCGCCTTTTGCAGCGTGGGCAGAATGGGCATCTGCTTTTTGTCCTGATAGAACAGGATACGCAGAACGTCCTCGCCCTTGACATCAGCAGCGTTGCTCAGCACAAAGGGAGTCCACTCCTGCTTGAGGTGGAACACCAGCCCTTCGCTCATCCGCACAGCGCGGGTGGAGCCATCGCGCATCTGCAGGGCAATGCCCACGCCGGACAGGGAGGGCAGTATCTTCAGGACAGACTCCTCCATCCCCTCAAAGCTGCACAGCGCGGTGCCGGAGCCCTCCGAAAAGTTGTAGGCCAGTGTGCCGCCGCAGACCAGTGCGGGTGCACTGAGCCGCACCCCGCCCAGCAGAGAGCGGACCGCCCGGGGTGAGCGCTGAGAGAAAACGGTCAGCCTGCCGCCCCTGCTGGCAAAAAGCTGCAGCACGTCCCGCTGGAGCTGGGGCAGATTGCCTGCGGCATCCAGCAGCAGGCTGTCCAGATCACAGAGGACTAAGGTCTGGTCAATGGTCGTCTCTTTCATAGGGTATTTCCTCCTGTGCGCTGACGGAGCGTGGTCAAGAAGCGGGTGAAGTAATCCGGCAGCTCAGAATCGAACCGCAGGTGTTCCCCCGTGATGGGGTGAACGAACCCCAGCGTTTTTGCATGCAGGCACTGCCCATGCAGGCTGGTGATGCAGTTGTGGGGGCCGTACACCGGGTCGCCCGCCACCGGGTGGTGGATGGAAGCCATGTGAACGCGGATCTGGTGGGTACGGCCCGTTTTCAGGCGGCACTCCAGCATCGTGAACTCGCCCAGCCGTTCCAGCACCTTGTAGCCGGTATAGGCGTACTTTGTGTGGGGCTCACTGGCCGGATAGACCGCCATCTTCTTGCGGTCGGTCTTGCTGCGGCCCAGGTTGCTCTCCACAAAGCCCTCATCCTGGGCAAAGCCGCCATAGACGATGGTATTGTAGGCCCGCTCCACGCTGTGCACTGCCATCTGCTGGGAAAGGCCGATGTGGGTTGCATCATCCTTTGCCACCACCAGCAGACCGCTGGTGTCCTTATCGATGCGGTGGACGATGCCGGGCCGGATCTCGCCGCCAATGCCGGAAAGGCTGCCCTTGCAGTGCCAGAGCAGAGCGTTGACCAGGGTGCCGTCCGGGTTGCCGGGAGCCGGGTGGACGACCATCCCTTTGGGCTTGTTGACCACCAGAAGGTGCGCATCCTCATAGATGATGTCCAGCGGGATCTCCTGCGGCACAGCCTCGATGGGCTTTGCATCGGGGATCTCCAGCAGGATGATATCCCCTGCCTTGAGCTTCAGGCTCTTGGCCGGAGCCTTACCGTTGCAGAGCACATGGCCCTCAGCCACTAGGCCCTGCAGGGCACTGCGGGAAAGGCCGGTGTCCTCGCCGCTCAGAAAGCGGTCGATGCGCTGGCCTACGCCCTCGGCTTCTACGATGTATTCACGCTGCTCCATGGCTTACTGCTCCTTCGGGCCCTTTTTCGTATCCTCGTGCAGCTCCTCCAGGAAAATGACCAGCACCCAGAGTGCCACACCAACACAAACACAGATATCTGCAAAATTGAACACTGCGAACCGCATGAACAGCAGGTTGATGTAATCCACCACCTCGCCGTTCAGCACACGATCGATCAGGTTGCCGATGCCGCCGCCCAGCACCAGGATGAGTGCGGCCTGCTGCAGCCGGTTGTTCCGGCTGCGGAAGAACAGCCAATAAGCAACCAACAGCAGCGCTGCGCTGGTTGCAACGATCAAAAACAGCTGCTTGCCGCTGAGCAGGCTGAATGCCATGCCCTGATTGAGCACGAACCGCAGCTCCACCACATGGGGGATCAGCGGCATTGCGCCCACCGGCTGCAAAGCACTGACAGCCCAGAACTTGATGGCCTGATCGAGGCCGACCAGCGCCGCAACGCACAGCAGATTGAAGATCACAAATGCCATAAAAATACTCCCAACGGCGGCACGCTGCCGCCTGTGTTCTGATACCAAAAAGCGGCGCTCCCTGCTCGAAAGGAGCGCCGCAGCGTTTATTTCAGGAAGACTTATGCTTCCACCACGCTTGCGCAGCGTGCGCAGAGGGTGGGATGTGCGGCGTGGGTGCCGATGTCTGCGGAATACTTCCAGCAGCGCTCGCACTTTTCGCCGGTGGCATGTGCAGCAGCAACGCCCAGACCCTCAACAGCGGAGGCGGAACCACCCTCGCCCTTGACCAGCTCCACATGGGAGACGATCATCAGGTCAGCCAGCTCGTCCATGGGAATGCTGTTCAGCAGGTCATAGACGGCATCATTGCAGTACAGGGTAACGGAAGCTTCCAGAGAAGCACCGATGGTCTTTTCTGCACGGGCCTGCTCCAGCACCTTCTTGACCTCGTCACGGACAGCAATGAGCTGTGCCCACTTGGCCTTGAAGGCATCGTCTGCAGCGTACTGGCCTGCCTTGGGCATTGCCTCGAACACAACGTACTTGTTCATGCCTTCGGTCTTGGGCAGGAAGTCCCAGATCTCCTGGCTGGTGAAGCAGAGGATGGGGGCAATGATCTTGTCCAGAGCGACCAGGATCTTGTACATGGTGGTCTGGGCAGCCTTGCGGCCCACACCGTTGGTGCAGTACAGGCGGTCTTTCGTCACATCCAGGTAGAAGTTGGACATAGCAACAACGCAGAAGTTGTAGACGGCGTGATAGACCTTGTTGAAGTCATACACATCATAGCCTGCCTTGGCATTCACGATCAGGTCATCCAGAGCAGCCAGTGCCCAGCGGTCGATCTCCTGCAGCTGGTCATCTGCCACACAATCGGTGTTGGGGTCAAAGCCATCCAGATTGCCCAGAATGAAGCGGGCGGTGTTACGGATCTTGCGGTAAGCCTCGCTCAGCTGCTTGAAGATATTCTTACCGGCGCGCACATCCACAGTGTAGTCGGAAGAAGCGACCCACAGGCGGATGATATCCGCACCGTAGTCCTTGATGATCTCGCTGGGCTCCACGCCGTTGCCGGCGCTCTTGTGCATCTGCTTGCCCTGCTCGTCCACAACCCAGCCGTGGCACAGAACGGACTTATAAGGTGCGCAGCCCTTGGCAGCCACGCTGGTCAGCAGGCTGGACTGGAACCAACCGCGGAACTGGTCGCCGCCCTCCATATACATGTCGGCCGGGAAGCTCAGCTCCGGGCGCTCCTCCAGAACGGCAGCATGGGTGGAACCGGAATCGAACCAGACATCCATGATGTCGGTATCCTTGGTCCACTCGGAAGCGCCGCACTTCTCGCAGACTTCACCTGCGGGGATGATCTGCTCTGCCTCGTACTTGTACCAGGCATCGGAGCCTTCCTTGCGGAACAGCGTGCTGACAGCCTTGATGGTGGCATCGGTGATGTGGTAAGCACCGCACTTCTTGCAGTAGAAAGCCGGGATGGGCACACCCCAGGTACGCTGACGGCTGATGCACCAGTCGTTGCGGTCACGGACCATGCCCTTCATGCGGTCGTGGCCCCAGTCAGGCATCCACTTCACGGTGTCGATGGCCTTGTAGACATCGTCACGGAACTTGGCAACAGAGCAGAACCACTGCTCGGTGGCACGGAAGATGATGGGGTTGTGGCAGCGCCAGCAGTGGGGGTACTGATGCTTGATGTGCACCTGACCCATGATGGCACCAGCCTCGGTCAGGTCGGCCAGAATGGTCTTGTTGGCAGCCCAGACACGCTGACCTGCGTACTTGCCGGCCAGCTCCGTCAGGCAGCCGCCGTCGTCCACGGGAACAGTGATGGGCACGTTGTACTTCTGAGAAACATTGAAGTCATCCACGCCGTGGCCGCCTGCGGTGTGGACGCAGCCGGAACCGCTTTCCAGCGTGACATGGTCACCCAGGATGACGGTGCCCTCCTTGGGCAGATAGACGTGGTTGTAGCGCATCAGCTCGAACTCAGCGCCGGAAACAGGCTCGCCCACGATCTCGTAGTTCTCAATATGGCAGGCATCCATCACGCTCTTGACCAGCTCGGTGGCCATGATATGGTACTCCTCGCCGATCTTGACAAAGGAATACTCAAAGGCACCGTTCAGGCAGATGGCCTCGTTGGCGGGCAGGGTCCAGGTGGTGGTGGTCCAGATCACGAAGTAGGTCTTATCCATCGGGATGCCGTGCTTTGCCAGCACACCGTTGGGGTCCTGAGATACATGGAAGCGGACGAAGATGGAATCGCAGTCGTCCTCGCCGTACTCGATCTCTGCCTCAGCCAGAGCGGTGCGGCAGTCGGGGCACCAGTACACGGGCTTCAGGCCCTTGTAGATGTAGCCCTTCTTGGCCATCTCGCCAAAGATCTCGATCTGGCGGGCCTCGAACTCAGGCTTCAGGGTCAGGTAGGGGTGCTCAAAGTCACCGATAACGCCCAGACGCTTGAACTGGTCGCTCATAATGTCGATATGCTCGGTGGCAAACTTTTCGCAGATCTGGCGCAGCTCCAGCTTGGAGATGTCCTTCTTTTTCTCGCCCAGAGAGGACAGAGCCTTCAGCTCAATGGGTAGGCCGTGGGTATCAAAGCCGGGCACATAGGGAGCCTGGAAGCCCTCCATGTTCTTGTCGCGGATGATGATATCCTTGATGATCTTGTTCAGGGCGGTGCCCATGTGGATGTTGCCGTTTGCATACGGAGGGCCGTCGTGCAGGACAAACTTGGGCTTGCCGTCATTGTGCTTGATCAGGTTGTTGTACAGGTCATTCTTCTCCCAATCCTCCAGCATGGCGGGCTCCTTCTTGGGCAGACCGGCACGCATCTCAAACAGAGTCTTGGGCAGATTCAGGGTACTGTCGTACTGAGACTTATTCTTAGCCAATGGTTACACACTCCTCTAATTTACTAAAACGCTTTGGGATCACTCGCTGAACTTCACGCCCTTAAAAGCGGCGTAGTCCGGCGCTGCAGCCTCATCCTCGGCGGCAGGGGCCGGGGGCGGGTCGAGCTTGAGCTGGCTTTCGTCCTGTGCCCAGAACTCCTCGCTGGTCTTTTCATCCGCAGGGGTCTCGTCCTCAGCATCCACATCCGCTGCAGCAGGCTGTGCCTCGGCGATCTCCTCGGTCACAGCGGCGGCAGTGGTTTCGGAAGCTGCCGCCTCGTCCTCGGCAGGAGCATCCTCAGCGGGCTCCTCCTTCTGGAACTCAGGCAGGCGGCTCAGAGACTCAACATGGCTGCGGTACAGGTTCAGCACATCGGACTTGAAACGAGTCACTTCCAGCCGGACGCGGTCATACTCGCGCTCCTGGGCAAGCTTTTTCTCGTTTGCCTCGTTGATGATCTCATCCGCGCGGTCACTGGCTTTTTGCAGCAGCTCGTTGGCATCACGGATAATATCATCACCGCGCAGATTTGCGCGATGCAGGATCTCTTCCGACTTCTGGTTTGCTTCCCGGATAACATTCTCACCCATCCGCTGGGCATTGATCAGCGCGCTCTTGAGCATATCGCCGTCAGCCTCGTAGCTCTCCATTTCCTTGTGCAGACGCTGATTCTCGGCGGTCAGCTCAGCGATCTGGCGGCGCAGCTCCTCAGCCTGATCTTCATCCTGCTTCAGCTGCTCCTCTACTTTATCCAGGAAACGGTCCACCTCTTCGGTCCGGTAGCCGCGGATGTTCTTTTCAAACTGTGCAGCACGCACATCCTGCGGGGTCAGCATAGTGGTTTCCTCCCTTTTCATTCAATATTGAAAAAACTCGATGATCGATCGGTCTTTTTTGCTTTTTCCGGGCAGGGCCGTCAGGCTAAAGCGCCCCTTGCCGCGCACCGTGAATACATCACCCTCATACACCGGGGCGTGGGCACTTTCGGCAGGCAGATGGTTGATCTCCACCCGGCCCGCCGCGATCCACTCACACGCCTGCCCACGGCTGCAATGGAGCATGGCCGCAAGCACAGCGTCCAGCCGCAAAGATGACACGGTGGCTGTCTGCGTTTTGCGCTCTGCCTGTGGGAATTCGGGTACCTCATCCAGCGAAAGCAGCGTGGTGGTGACCTCTGTCCGGCCCACCTGCAGCAGTTCTCGGCAGATGAGCTCCCCCGCCGTTTCCAGCGCAAAGACATAGGCAGTGCCCGGTGTATCGGCCGGGAGCACGATATCTCCCAGCGCTTCCCGCCGCAGCTCCAGCCCCATCAGGCTGCCCAGATAATCCTTGTGACTCGGCAGTGCCGCCCCTGAAAGGGTGCGGCAGGTCAGCTTCACACAGCACAGCGGGCTTGCAGGGTAGCAGCCCTCCGGCTCCAGGCAGAGCAGCTTCCGCTCTGCTCCGGGCCAGCCGCCTTCAAAATGATAGTCGCTCTCCGGCACATCGGCACGGTTCAGCGCAGCACGGGCCAGATCCTGTTCCCTGTCGCTCAAAAAGCCGGAGTAGCGGGCAATGCCGCGTCCCTCGGCCGCGCGGGCCAGATCCTCCACATGCCGCATCAGAAAGCGCTCTTCATCGGTGCGGGCGGGCACAAAGCCCCGCACTGCCCTGGGAGCAGGATCAATAGAACGCGCCATTGTTCTCCAGCTCGTCCAGCAGATCGCCCATAATGTCCACGTTGTACGGGGTAATGATGAAGGTGCTGTTGGCAACGCGCTTGATCTGGCCGTTGTTGGCGTAAGCCACGCCGGACAGGAAATCCACCAGACGGCGGGAAACTTCCTTGTTGGTAGACTCCAGATTCAGCACGACCGTGCGCTTGTTGTTCAGGTGGTCTGCAATGGTGCTGGCATCCTCAAAGCGCTCGGGCTTTACCAGAACGACCTTGAGCTGGGTGGTGGCGTGGATGTTGACCACCTTGTTCTTCTTTTGGGCACCCTCCACCGGCTCTTCCTCTGCATCGTCCATGCCAACGCCGAGACCGCTGTTGTTGTTCACCATCTGGGGGCCGTCGTCGATGTACTGATCGTCGTAATCGTCCTCACCGCCGAAAAGGCCCTTTTTGAGACTATCCACGAAAGACATAGTATCTGCTCCTTTCATTCGGGCAGCCGCAGCTGCCTGGCGCCTTTTGCAAAAGAGATGCAAATAGCTTTTACTATTATCGGATTTTTTGCCGCAGATGTCAATAACTACAAAAGTTTTCCATCATACAAATTTTGTCCGGAGACAATAATCTCGTCATAAAGCCGAACCTGACTGACAGAACCAGCCGTTCCGCTGGGCAAAACGATGAGGTCATCACCGTCTGTGATCTGCGGGTGGGCATCGTCCACAGGGTCGATGCGGCAGAAGCGGGCCAGGTTGCCGTACTTCACATACACACCGGGGATGTAGTTCTCACCCTGACCTTCTGCCTCGGAGCCGTCCTCCTTGAGGTAGTGCACCGCAGCAGCAGGCACCCGCAGGCCGGTGTTGCGGCCCACGATGATCTGGGCATCGGCACAGTTCAGCCGGAGCACATCGCCGTTGATGATCTCGCAGGAGAGGACGAAACGGGCAATGTCGTTCTCCGCATCGATGTTCACCTCGCTGACCTTTGCCTTGAGGGGCGTTTCCACCTGACCGGGAAAGCGGATCTCAACGCTCTTGGTCAAGGGCTTGCCGTCCCTGCCCAGCAGCTTTTCCGCCTGTTTGGCTGAGCACACCCCGGCATAGTACCAGGTAAAGCCTGAAACGATCTTGCCTGCGCAGCCGTCCAGCGCGATCTCCGGGGAGGATTCAACGTAGGCTTTCAGGTTGGCTGCATCCAGGGCAAGGATATCGGCAGAACCTGCGTTCAGCCGCCCGGAGCTGGAGCTGCGGATGAAATAGCCCGTCTGCGGGGCCGTGATCTGGGATGGATTGCCCAGCTGGGACTGCACCGTGGCGGCCTGCTGGGTCAGCGCGGTGATCTGGTCGGAGAAGCTGGCCACCTCGCCGGTGATGACCCAGAGCTTGTTCTGGGCCAGAATGTAATTTTCCTTCTCCGCATCGGTATCCTCGTAGTCCCCTGCATCCAGCGAATCCATCAGGTCGTACAGAGCAGCGGAACGGTTCTTGCGCAGGGATTCCAGCTGCACCGAAGTGGTGTTCTGGGAGCGCTGCAGCAGGTCGATCTGGTCATTGATCTGGGTCAGCTGCTGGCGCAGGGTGGCCTGTGCTGCATCACTGTAGATCTCAGCCACCGCTGTGCCTGCCGAAACACGTTCGCCGTCTGCCACCAGATACCCCAGCGTGCCGCCGCCCGCAACGTAGCTTTCCTCAAACAGGAGCACCCCCTCGGCATCCACGGTGTCCTCCACCGTAGCCAGCAGGGCGGTCTCGTAGGTATTGGGCGGAAACAGCACCTGCATTGCCTGATAGCCCACATACAATGCCGCCAGCAGCAGAAACACGATGACGACAGCGGCCAGCGTTTTCAGTGCGCCGGAGATGCCCTCGCGGTTTTCTTCCTGCATATCGCTCATCCTTTCGCTAAAAATTCATTTGTGAGACATGCGGCCTGTTCCCGGACATCCGGGGCCGAGGCATCCAGCCAGCAGATGCCCTCCATGTGGCGGAACCAGGTCAGCTGGCGCTTGGCATAGTTGCGGGAAGCCTGTTTCAGCTTTTCCACGCAAGGGGCAAGCGCACTCTCCCCCGCAAAGTAGGGGAAGAATTCTTTGTATCCGATGGCCTGGGCCGCCGTCTTATAGGTATCCCGGTGTTCCCACACACGTTTTGCCTCGTTCAGCAGATTCTGCTCCATCATCTGATCCACCCGCAGGTCGATGCGGCGGTAGAGCTGGGCGCGCTCCGGGAAATCCAGCCCAAGGATCAGAGAACGGTAGGGCTTTTCGGGCGGGAGCGAGTCTGCTTTCTGCTCACTGAGCTTTTTCCCGGTGGCGCGGTAATGTTCCAGCGCCCGCAGCACCCGGACATGGTTGTTCGGATGGATGGCCGCCGCTGCTTCGGGGTCCACTGCCTGCAGCTCCGCATACATGGCTTCCGGGCCTTTTTCATTCAGTTCTGCGGCCAGCTGTTCCCGCAAACCGTCCGGCGTTTTCTCAGCAGCAAAGCGGACACCATACAAAAAACTCTGGACATAGAGCCCGGTGCCGCCCACGAGGATGGGCAGATGTCCTCTGCTGGAGATCTCATGCTCCAGCGCTCCGGCCAGCGCGGTGAAATCCGCCACGCTGAACAGTTCATCGGGCTGCAGGATATCTACCCCATGGTGCGGAATGCCGCGAGTCTCCTCGGGGGTCACCTTGGCGGTGCCCACATCAAGACCTTTATAGATCTGCATCGAATCGGCGCTGATGATCTCACCGCCGAACTGCTCGGCCAGTGCAACGCCCAGCGCGGTCTTGCCGGAAGCCGTGGGGCCAACCACGGCCAGCACCGGGTGCTTTTTGTTACACGATCCGTCCAAACTGCTTTTCCAGCTCCTTCCGGGTCAATTTAAGGACACAAGGCCGACCATGGGGGCAGAAGGGCGGTACCTCGCCCGAGAGGATCTTTTCAGCCAATGCCATCAGCTCCTGCGGGGAGGTCTTATCCCCCGCCTTGATGGCCGCGCGGCAGGAGATGGAATGGAGCACCCACTCAGTCTTTTCGCTCAGGGCATCGCGGCTGCCCTTGGAGAGCTTATCCGCCAGCTCCACCAGCAGATCCTCGGCGCTGCCCTGTTCCACATCCGCGGGCACAGAGCGCAGGAACACGCTGTTGCCGCCAAAGTCATCGATCTCCAGTCCTGCGCTTTCCAGCAGCTCAAGGTTGGAGAGGAGGGCAGTCTTTTCCTCCGCCGACAGCTCCACCACCAGCGGCTCCAGCAGCAGCTGGGCCGGAACATCTCCATAGTTTGCCGCCAGCTTCTCGAAAAGCTGGCGCTCGTGGGCGGCGTGCTTATCAATGATACAGATCTCCTCCCCGCGCTCAGCGAGGATATAGGTCTTGAAGATCTCACCCACATAGCGCAGAGGGGCAGGGCCTTCCTGCACGTCAAAGCCCAGCTGTTCCGGCGTATCCTCGGCAGCAAAGGTCTGCTGCGGAGCTGGGGCGGCAGGCATTTCCTCCTTGGGGGCAGGATCCCATGCCGCCATGTGGTCCTGATGTTCGGGCAGATCTGCACTGTCCGGTTCAATGTCCAATGCACCTTCTCCCAGCGCTGCGGCAAAGGCGGGTGCTTCAGGCTCACTCTCCGTGGGAGCTGGTGCCGGGCTGTGCAGGGTGGCATCCTGCCGGATGGGCAGGCCCGATGCAACCGTTGTCCAGCTGTGCTCTGTCGGCTTATCCTCGGCAGTGCCCGGCACAGGCAGGATATCCGGGTGGCTTGCAGGTGCCGGACGGGACAGCGGTACTGCTGCCGGTGCCGGAGTGAAGCTCCGGAAGCTCCGCTGGGGCTGAGGGGTATGCTCATGGAGCGTTCCCGGCTCAGCCTGGCCCGGAATGATGGCAGAAAGTCCTGTAAAGTTGTTCTTCTTCACATCATTTTCTATCGTGTTATCGCTTATTTCATATTTGTTGGATTCTTCATCTTTTTTATCCTCTTCAAAGGCGAAGCGCCGCTCTCCGGTGCCCGGTTGGGCCAGTGCCAGCTTGACAGCGTGATAAACGAGATCAAAGATATCGTTTTCCCGGGCAAAGCGCACCTCAGTCTTGGCCGGGTGGACATTGACGTCCACAAGGTCAGCAGGCATTTCCAGAAGCAAGATTCCTCCAGGGAACTTGCCCTGCATCGTGGTGCCTTTGAACGCTGTTTCCATGGCCGCCATCATGGTGCGGTTGCGAACATAGCGCCCATTGATGTAGAAATACTGCATACTGCGGCTGGCGCGGCAGCTCCTGGGCTGGGTGATGAGGCCCCACACCCGGTAGACCCCTTCCTGATTGTCCAGCTCCATGAGGTCACGGCTGAATTCCCGGCCCAGCACCGCGTAGGCGGCACTGCGCAGCTTGCCGTCACCGGGGGTGACATACTGCAGCTTGCCTTCCCGGACAAACTTGAAGCTGACCTCGGGGTGGCTCAGGGCCACATGGGCCACGATATCCGCCACAAAGGTACCCTCGCTGGAATCCTTTTTGAGGAACTTCATCCGGGCCGGGGTGTTGTAGAACAGATCCTGCACTCGGATGGTAGTGCCCACGCCGCGTGCACCGGGCTCCAGCGGATAATCCTCGCCGCCCTCGATGCGGTAGACAGAGGCGCACTCGTCGTTCTCAGTACGGGTCAGTACTTCTACCCGCGCCACGCTGGCAATGGAAGCCAGCGCTTCTCCACGGAAGCCCAGGGTGTGGATATGG
Organism: Faecalibacterium sp. IP-3-29; assembly: GCF_023347335.1. Classification (NCBI taxonomy): domain Bacteria; kingdom Bacillati; phylum Bacillota; class Clostridia; order Eubacteriales; family Oscillospiraceae; genus Faecalibacterium; species Faecalibacterium sp. IP-3-29. The sequence goes on from NZ_CP094471.1 coordinate 1,528,397, forward strand.
TTCAGATCATCCTCCGTCCGGATCTTACTGGTGGCGTGGCGGATGAATGCCGTGGGGATATACTCTGCTTCAATGCCCGAGCCGTTGTCGCTGATCTCGATCAGCTTCACGCCGCCTGATTCAATGGTCACGGTGATCTGGCTTGCCCCGGCATCAATGGCGTTTTCCAGCAGCTCCTTTACCACGGAAGCAGGCCGCTCCACCACCTCACCGGCTGCAATGAGCTCCGCCGTGTGCTTGTCCAGAACATGGATGACTGCCATATTCGTTCCCTCCCCTGTTTTTTAGGAAATCAGCCGTTCAGGCTGCCCTTCAAGGTCTTTTTCAGCTCGTACAGGAAATTCAGCGCTTCAATGGGGGTCAGCGTTTCCACATCCAGCGCATCCAGTTTTTCCAGCACCTCGCTGGGCACTGCGGGAGAGTTATACTCCTGCAGCGCGTCAAAGTCCATCTGCTCCACCTTGTTCTTGGGGGCAGTGGCTTCCAGTGCGCGCAGCACCTCGTGGGCGCGGCGGGTCACAGTGCCGGGCAGACCGGCCAGCTTTGCCACCTCGATGCCATAGCTGTCATCGGCAGGGCCGCGAACGATGCGGCGCAGGAAGGTGATGTCCTCACCCCGCTTTTTCACCGCAATGTTGTAATTTTTCACGCCGCTGATGGTGCCCTCAAGGTCCGTCAGCTCGTGGTAATGGGTGGCAAAGAGGGTTTTGCAGCCCAGTCCCTTGGCAGGGTCGCTGATGTGCTCCACCACGGCGCGGGCAATGCTCATGCCGTCAAAGGTGGACGTGCCGCGCCCGATCTCATCCAGCACCACCAGACTGCGGGAGGTAGCGTTCTTCAGGATCTCTGCCACCTCGGTCATCTCCACCATAAAGGTAGACTGACCTGCCGAAAGGTCATCCGACGCGCCGATACGGGTAAAGATGGCATCCACTACACCCACATGACACTCTCTGGCCGGAACAAAGGAACCGATCTGTGCCATCAGGGCAATCAGCGCATTCTGGCGCATATAGGTCGATTTGCCTGCCATGTTAGGGCCGGTGATGATGAGGCAGCGATCCTCACCGCAATTCAGGGTGGTATCGTTGGGTACGAACAGACTGCCCTTGAGCATCTGCTCCACCACAGGGTGGCGGCCCTCCACGATGGTCAGCTGGTCGCTCTCATCCACAGTGGGGCGGCAGTAGTTGTTTTCTGCTGCCACCTGAGCCAGAGCAGCCAGTACGTCCAGCTCTGCCACGGCGTTGGCTGTACGCTGGATGCGGTCGAGCTGGGCACCAATGCTTTCCAGCAGCTCATTGAACAGCCGGTGTTCCAGAGCGATCAGCCGCTCGTGGGCACCCAGGATCTTATTTTCCAGCTCCTTGAGCTCCTGTGTGATGTAGCGTTCGCCGGTGGTCAGAGTCTGCTTGCGGATGTAGCTCTCCGGCACCTGTGCCTTATAAGAGTTGCTGACCTCGATGAAATAGCCAAACACGTGGTTATAGCCGATCTTCAGCTTGGGGATGCCGGTCTCCTGCCGCAGGCGGGTCTCGAGCTGAGCCAGCACGCCCTTGGTGTTATCGCGGATGGAACGCAGCTCGTCCACCTCGGGGTGGTAGCCCTTGGCAATGACACCACCATCCTTCAGGGTAGAAGGTGCGTCAGGGTCCACAGCGGCATAGATCTTGTCCTTGATATCGCTCAGCGGGTCGATCCTGGAGACGATTTCGCTGAGTTCGGCGCAGCCGCAGCTTTCGGCCTGCTGGCGCAGGCTGGGCAGGCGCTCACAGGTCTGTGCCATGGCATAGATCTCTTTGGGCGTGGCTGAACCGTAGACCGTGCGGGTCATCATACGCTCCAGATCGGCGATGTAATGCAGTTCTTCGATCAGATCGCCGCGCTGTACGGTCTGGTTGACCAGGCTTTCCACAGCATCCAGACGGTGGTTGATGGCATCGCTGGAAAGCAGCGGCTGCTCGATCCAGGTGCGGAGCAGCCGCTTGCCCATGGCAGTGCTGGTCTTGTCCAGCACCCAGAGCAGGGTCCCCCGCTTCTCGCGGCCCCGCAGGGTCTCGGTGAGTTCAAGGTTGGCCCGCGTCACAGGCGAAAGCTGCATATACTGGGCTTCATTGTAGCTGATGACGGTCTTCAGGCGCTCCACACCTTTGATCTGGGTGGTGTGCAGGTATTCCAGAAGCGCGGCCATGGCAAACCGCACCAGACCTTTTTTATCAATAGAGGTCGTCTCATCCCAATTGCGGCCAAACTGATTTTCCAACGAGATGGCCACCAGACCCGGAGCGTAGCGCTCCTCTTCCACCAGCTCCACAGAGCAGGTCATGTTCTTTTTGATATAGCCGGTCAGCTCACGGCAGTCCAGCATTCCGGGATTCATCAGCACCTCGCTGGGATGGTAGCGGCAGAGCTCCGCGATCACGGCAGGCACGATCTTCTCTCGTTTCAGCTCGGTGATGTGGGCCGTACCGGTGGAAACATCGGCAAAACAGATGCCCGCCGCATTCCCTTTCAGAAAAATGCTTGCAATGTAGTTGTTTTTGTCATCCTGCAGCATACTGCTCTCAATGACAGTGCCCGGCGTGACCACCCGGATGATATCGCGCTTGACCAGTCCCTTTGCCTTGGACGGGTCCTCCATCTGCTCACAGATCGCCACCTTGTATCCCTTGGCGATCAGGCGGGCCACATAGCCCTCGTAGCTGTGGAAGGGCACGCCGCACATGGGGGCACGCTCTTCCATACCGCACTGCTTGCCCGTCAGGGTCAGGTCCAGCTCCCGGGAGGCGGTCAGCGCATCGTCAAAGAACATCTCGTAAAAGTCGCCAATGCGGTAAAACAGGATCTCGTCCTTATACTGCTTCTTGATGTCCATATACTGCTGCATCATGGGCGACAGTTCTGCCATAATCGTTCACCTTTCCTGCGGGCTATGCCGCTTTGCTTCTTTCCGTCGGTTTGCAGTAAGTAACTGCGAATGGAAGGAAAACGCGGCCTGCGATTTGCAGCCGCGTTCTCATTTTACCTGTTAGTGGCAGCCTCCGCAGGTGGAGCAGCTGCCGGTGCAGGATTCGCTGGGCTCCTGCACGGTCATGGGGTCGCCGCCGTTCATTGCGGTGTTGATGATGGCATCAATGTAGTTGACCAGGTTCTCGCAGTCGCGCTTTGCCTCGTTGTAAGCAGTCATACCCTCGTCAGCCATGATCTTGCCATACAGGTCGTTGACCTTGGTGTTCAGCTCGGCGATGCGCTCATCACTGCGCTCGTTCTTGCTGATCTCGTTGTTCAGATCCATGCGGGCCAGATTGAATTCCCCGATGAGATTCTGCAGCTCCTCATCCTTGTCGTTTGCCTTGCGGGCCTGATCCAGAGCCAGGTAACGGGGGTCAGTCTGCAGTGCCATGGCGGCGCGCTTGAACAGATCGATGCAATCCATAATCAAAAATCTCCTTTGATGTGTTTGTTTTTATAGTTACATTATCATTGGGGCCGGTGTGCCCCGGGATCACGTTTCCAGTTCGCCCAGCAGGACGGTGGCGCGGGCACCGGTCAGGTGCACCTGTGCGTAGCTGCCCATCAGGGCGGGGTCTGCGGCAAACTCCACGGTCAGGTTGTTGTCCAACCGGCCGGAGAGGGTTCCGTCGCTGCGGCCATAGCCTTCCACCAGCACCCGGACAGTCTGGCCCACCTGCTGCCGGACCAGATCCATTGCGATCTCGTCCTGCACCTTGAGCAGACGGGTCATCCGGTCGGTTTTCTCCGCGCGGGGGGTGGGGTCGGGCATTTCCGCTGCCTTGGTGCCGGTGCGCTTGGAGTAGATGAAGGTGAACAACTGCATGTAGCCGACTTTCTTCACAAGTTCCAGCGTGTCCTGGAAATCCTCCTCCGTTTCCCCGGGGAAGCCCACGATGATATCGCTGGAGAAGGTAATGCCGGGCACCTTTTTGCGGGCGTACTCGATCAGCTCCATGTACTGCCCGATGGTGTAATGGCGGTTCATCTTTTTCAGCAATTCATCCGAGCCGCACTGCACCGGCAAGTGCAGGTGCTTGCACAGGTGGGGCTGGGCCGCAATGGTGTCGATCAGCTTGTGGCTGGCATCCTTCGGGTGGCTGGTCATAAAGCGGATCTGGTAATCGCCGGGCACAGCGCAGAGCAGATTGAGCAGATCAGCAAAGTCCACCTGTTCCTCCAGGCCCTTGCCGTAGCTGTTCACGTTCTGGCCCAGCAGGGTAATCTCCTTGTATCCGGCTTCCACCAGCCCCCGGAACTCCGCCAGGATATCGCCGGGCTTGCGGCTCTTCTCACGGCCCCGCACATAAGGTACGATGCAGTAGGTGCAGAAATTGTCGCAGCCGTACATGATGGGCAGCCAGGCGCGGAACTCACTCTCGCGCCGGATGGGGATGTTCTCCACGATGACCGGGCGCTGGGCAGGCTCCATCAGCACGCGCTTATGCTTCTGCAGCTTCTGAGCAATGAGCTGGGGCAGCGTATCGATGCCATCCACGCCAAAGACCAGATCAACATAGGGATAGCTCTTGCGCAGCTTTTCCACCACATGTTTCTGGTTGGCCATGCAGCCGCACAGGCCGATCATCAGGCCGCGCTTTTTCTCCTTCAGGCCCTTCAGTGCACCCACATTGCCGAACACGCGCTGCTCGGCGTGCTCCCGCACGGCGCAGGTGTTGAAGAGGATGAGGTCTGCATCCTCGGGCTTATCGCACAGGCCGTAGCCGATATCCACCAGCACGCCCTTGATGCGCTCGCCATCGTTGACGTTCTGCTGACAGCCATAGCTGTGTACAAAGGCCAGCGGCGGGGTGTCGTAAGCCGCACGCACCAGCTCCGCAGCCGTCTCGTTGTGTTCAAAGTTAATGTATTCCAATAAAAACCATCCTTATTTTTCAAAAGCTCTTTTTAGTATACCCTCTTTCTGCCATAAGGGCAAGTGGGAAACCGCAAATTTCAGAATCCTTCGGGGTAATTCAGCCTTCTGCCTGCTTTTTGGCGCATGCTTCACACAGGCCGAACAGCACCACAGCGCAGTCCTGCACTACAACATCCTTCTGGCGGCGCACCAGCCTCATCACCTGTTTCTCGTCCACATCGGCATCCACTACGCCACCGCAGGCCGTGCAGTAGAGGTGGCTGTGCCAGCACAGGGTGTGATCAAAACGATCCGCCCTGCCCGGAATGGACACCCGGCGCACCATGCCTGCCTCCACCAGACTGTTCAGGTTGCGGTAGACAGTGCCCAGGCTCAGGCCCGGGCACTCCGGGGCCGCCTTATCAAAGATCTCTTCGGCGGTGGGGTGGTCGCAAAGCTGCTCCACGGTGCGCAGCACCAGCTCCCGCTGTTTGGAATAACGCATCTTCCTCTCTCCTTCTCTTCCCTTTATACGTTCTCTTCGCCCTTGATCCGCGCCCAATATGCGCGGGAGGCCTGCTCGTTCTTGTTTTCCCCAAAGGTGTAGTATTTTGTATTCTTGAGCACATCCGGCAGATACTGCTGCTCGACCCAGTGGTTGGGGTAATCGTGGGCATACTTGTAATTCTGGCCCTTTACCAGCGCATCCTCGCCGTCATAGTGCTTGTTCTGCAGCTGGCGGGGAATGGGCCCGGTACGCCCGGCCTGCACATCCGCAATGGCAGCGTTGATGGCATCATGGGCGCTGTTGGATTTGGGGCTGGTCGCCACCAGCACAACTGCATCCGCCAGGGCCAGCCGCGCTTCAGGCAGGCCCACCGCGTTGGCGATATCCACCGCCGCCTTGACGATGGGGATGATCTGCGGGTAGGCAAGGCCCACATCCTCGCAGGCGCACACCATGAGCCGACGGCAGGCAGAGGGCAGATCCCCGGCTTCCAGCAGCCGGGCCAGATAGTGGAGCGCTGCATCCGGGTCGGAGCCGCGCATGGATTTCTGGTAAGCCGACACGATATCATAGTGGTCATCGCCGTCCCGGTCGTACCGCATGGCAGTGCGGCGGGTGACCTGCTGGATCATATCCAGCGTGATGTGTTTTCCCTCCGGTTCGGGAGCCGCCGCCGTCACTGCAAAATCAAGGCAACCCAGTGCCTTGCGCAGATCGCCGCCCGCGCTCTCAGCAAGATAGGCACAGGCATCGTCCTCCATCCGGATGGGCGTACCCTCGCTCTCCGAAAGCTTTTTCAGGGCGTTCCGCAGCCCCTGCTCCACATCCGCAGCTGTCAGCGATTTGAACTCGAACACAGTGCAGCGGGAAAGCAGTGCATTATAGATGTAAAAATAGGGGTTCTCGGTGGTGGAGGCGATTAAGGTCACAGTTCCGTCCTCAATGCACTCCAGCAGGCTTTGCTGCTGCTTCTTGTTCAGATACTGGATCTCATCGAGGTACAGCAGGATCCCCCCCGCCCCGGCCAGTGTGCCGATATCCTTGAGCACTGCCTTGATATCCCCCGTGCCGCAGGAAGTGCCGTTGAGCTTGTGGAGCGTCATGCCGCTGTTCTCGGCAATGATCCGGGCCACGGTGGTCTTGCCTGTGCCGGATGGGCCGTAAAAGATCATATTGGGGATACGCCCGCTCTCGATGGTGCGGCGGAACACCCGCCCCGGGGCCAGCAGATGCTGCTGGCCGCAGACTTCGGCCAGCGTTTTGGGGCGCATACGCTGCGCCAGCGGTTCATTCATCGGGCGTTCCCTCCTGTACTGCCCTGCTGTTCTGCATGGGCCTTATATAGAAATAGTATACCTCATTTTTACACGAACAGCAAGAGCAATAATGAAAATCATTCTCAGATGGATGCTGCAAATCCCATTTACAAAAAGGTCGAAACATGCTATTATCATAGTACATTTACGAGAAACGAGGGGTACAGATGAAGATAGCCGCTGCGGCAGAAGATCTCTCTGCCAAAAAGGAGCTGGCGCTCCAGGTCATCGACCGGCTGAAAACAGAATATCCGGATGCAGCCTGCACGCTGGATTACGACCACGCCTGGCAGCTGCTGGTCAGCGTCAGGCTGGCGGCTCAGTGCACTGATGCCCGGGTGAACATTGTGGTACAGGACTTGTTTGCAAAATACCCCAATGTAGCAGCGTTGGCTGCGGCAGAGCCCGAGGAAATCGAGGCCATCGTCAAGCCCTGTGGGCTGGGCCGCAGCAAGGCCCGGGATATCTCGGCCTGTATGCGGGTACTGCGGGATAAATACAACTGCAAAGTGCCCACCACCTTTGAAGCGCTGCTGGCATTGCCCGGCGTGGGCCGCAAGAGCGCCAACCTGATCATGGGTGATGTGTTCTGCAAGCCCGCCATCGTCACAGATACCCACTGCATCCGGCTGTGCAATAAAATCGGGCTGGTGGATGGCATCAAGGAGCCGCAGAAGGTGGAGATGGCCCTGTGGAAGATCATCCCGCCGGAGGAAGGCAGCGACCTGTGCCACCGCTTTGTGATGCATGGCCGGGCTGTCTGCAATGCCCGCAAACCCGAATGTGAAAAGTGCTGTTTGAACGATATCTGCCGGTACGCGGCAGAAAACGCCGTTCTTACAAAAGAAACCAAGGAGGCTTCTGTATGATTACATTGTCTATCCTGATCGTCCTTGCCCTGATCTGCGCTCTGGTGGGCGTGCTGATGGGCCTGTTCTCTCTGATCGGCCTGCTGGCTTCCCTGCTCGTGGGCGTGCTGGTAGGCGCTCTGGCCGGTCACATCGCCAACCGCTTTATGGGCACCCAGACCTCCACCGGCCGCAACATTGTGTTGGGCATTCTGGGCAGCTTTGTGGGCGAGTTCCTGTTCGGCCTCATCGGCATCCATGCCACCGGCAGCATCAGCTCCTTTGTTATCTCGGTGCTGGGTGCCTGCGTCTGCATCTGGGTGGATAACCGACTGTTCCACGATCGTTGACCGGTTTTCTCTGGTTGTTTGTCTTTGCTCTCCCCTCCGGGAGAGCTTTTTTATTTTCAGCCCCTTGACAGTTATATCGAGAAGCGATATAATTCATCCATGATATATCGTATAGCGATACAAAGTGAGGTGATATAATGGAAAATCCGGCACTGACGGAAACCACCTACTACATCCTGCTTTCCCTCTATCATCCGCGGCATGGCTACGGCATCATGCAGGAGACCCAGCAGCTCTCCGGCGGAAGGGTACGGCTGGCTGCCGGAACCCTGTACGGTGCCCTGAATGCCCTGTGCGAAAAGGGCTGGATCTCTCCCCTGCCCATGGAAAGCGGGAGCCGCAAAAAAGAATACCAATTGACCTCCGCCGGGCTGAAGGTGCTCAAACAGGAGCTGGTCCGGCTGGAGGAGCTTGCTGCCAATGGCCGCGCCATTTTACAGGAGGAACAGGTATGAGTGAAACAAAAACGCTGCATCGGAATTTCTGGGTCTGGGAATTTGAAAAAGAAGAACGCTGGCTCAACGAAATGGCGCAGGAGGGCTGGGCCCTGCAGAATGCCGGGTTCTGCACCTACACCTTTGAAAAGACGGAACCCGGCCAGTACATCATCCGGCTTGCCATGCTGGACAGTTCCCCGGATTTTGAAAGTTTCATGGGAGAGTTGGAAGCACAGAGCGTTGGGCATTGCTTCAGTTGGGGATATTTCCGCCGCAGCGCCCAGCTAGGTCCCTTTGATATGTTTTCGGATGTGGATTCCCGTATCTCCCACCTGAACAAAATTGGACAGATGGTGAGGCTGCTCTGTCTGGCAAACCTTCTCATAGGCGTTACCAACACCTTCAGCGGTGCATCACTGGCATGGCTAAACCTGCTTTGCGCCACGTTTTTGGCCTACGGGCTGGGACGTATCAGCAGCAAACGAGAGAGTCTGGTGGAAGAACGTCAGCTCCACGAGTGATTTTTTCTCCTTGATGTGCAGGATCTTCAGAGTTTTCAAAAAGTTCATTTTTACCCGCTTGCATTCCGATGCAGGCGGGTATATTATTGTCATTAGCAAATAGTTATCATGTGTTAAGTATTTGCATCCGTCAAGTGATAAGGAGGATTCGTATGCCGCAGAAGAGCGCACCGGAACTGTTCGCCGTGGTCCATTATCTGCATCGGCTGAGCACAGAAGGCAAACGCGGTGCCAAAATGGCACTGGAAAGCTGCCCCAAGTGTCATTTCATCATGCTGGAAGGCGTGCTGATGACCATTGAAGAGCATGGCCAGAATGGCACCATCTATGTTTCCGATCTGGCTGCCGCCGTCAAACAGCCCCTGCCCGCTGTTTCCCGCGCGCTGCGCCAGCTGGAGCAGGATGGACTCATTGAGCGGATCACAGACCCCAATGACCGCCGCAAAACGCTGGTGCGCCCCACGGAAAAGGGGTTGGATGCCAGCCGCCAGGTCGAAACTGCCATCAGCCGTTACTTTGAGCGGGTCATCTGCCGCATCCCGGAAGAGCAGCGGGAGCAGCTGTTCTCCCTGACCGGTGTACTGCTGGAGGCTGTGGAAGCGGAAAATGCGGAGCAACAAGCAAAATTGAAGGGAGAAAACGAAAATGGGTAAAATTTTCAAGCAGCTGGCCCGCCACTGGGCCGCCTGCCTTGCCGTGGTGGCTCTGCTGTTCGTGCAAGCCTACTGCGACCTTTCCCTGCCGGATTACACGAGCAGGATCGTGGACACCGGCATCCAGCAGGGCGGCATTGAAAGCCCCCTGCCGGAGACTGTGCGCCAAAGCACACTGGATACCCTCTCGCTTTTGATGAGCGAAGAGGATGCGGATGCACTGCAGAATGCCTACGGATATTATCTTCAGGACGATGGTGTTCTGAAGCTCCGCAGTGACCTGACCGATGCTGAGCGTACCGCTCTGGAGGAGGCCGTTACCACACCGGATATCGTGCTGTATATGGCGGCGGCGCAGAATGCCAACGCCCCTGCCGGGGATGAAGCAGAAGCCATGACCGCTGCTCCTACGGCAGAAGATCTGGATGCCGTTTGTGCCCAGTTCGCAGCCATGGCCCAGATGCCCGGCTTTTCACGGGAAATGATCCAGCAGCAGCTGGCCAGCGCCATGGAACAGGTGGACGAGACCACCCTTTCCAGCATGGCAAGTCAGGCTACTCTGCTGGTCAGCCTGGAATATGAGGCACAGGGCGTTTCCCATGATGTGCAGATGGCCTACCTCTTCCGGGTGGGTGGCCAGATGCTGGCCCTGACCCTGCTGATGGTGGTCGTTGCCATTCTGGTGGGCCTGATCGCCTCCCGCGTCTCAGCTTCCATCGGCCGGGAGCTGCGCAGAGAGACTTTCTCCTCGGTCATCCATTTTTCCAACGCAGAGATCGAGAATTTCTCCACCGCTTCCCTGATCACCCGCACCACCAATGATATCCAGCAGGTGCAGTTTACCTGTGTCATCCTGCTGCGCATGGTGGCCTACGCTCCCATTCTGGGCATCGGCGGCGTGATGCACGTCACCCAGGGCAACACCGGCCTTGCCTGGATCATCGTGCTGGACGTGGCCGCTCTGCTTCTGCTCATCACGGTTCTGATGAGCGTCGCCATGCCCAAGTTCAAGATTATGCAGACGCTGGTGGACAAGCTGAACCTCGTCAGCCGCGAGATCCTGACCGGCGTGATGCCGGTGCGTGCATTCAGCCGCGAATCCTTTGAGGAAAAGCGTTTTGATGCTGCCAGCCGGGAGCTGATGGGCACCCAGCTGTTCACCAACCGCGCCATGGTGGCCATGATGCCCTTTATGACCCTGATCATGAACGGCACCAGCCTGCTCATCGTCTGGTTCGGCGGCAAGGCCATGGATGCAGGAAACATGCAGGTAGGCGAGATGATCGCATTCATCACCTACACCATGCAGATCGTCATGTCTTTCCTGATGCTGGCCATGGTGGCCGTGATGCTTCCCCGTGCCGGTGTGGCCGCTGACCGTATCGACGAGGTCTGCCGCACCAAGGCTTCCATCCATGATCCGGACGCTGCCGCCGCAAAGCCCGCCCTTGAAAAGAAGGACTGGGATGGCGTGGTCCGGTTCGAGGATGTCAGCTTCCGCTTCCCCGGTGCCGACAGCGATGCGCTGGAGCACATCAGCTTTACCGCAAACCCCGGCGAGACCACAGCCATCATCGGCTCCACCGGCTGCGGCAAATCCAGCCTGCTCAACCTCATCCCCCGCTTTTATGATGTCACCGGCGGCCGCGTGACCATTGATGGCATCGATGTGCGGGAGATGCCGCAGGAGCAGCTCCACAGCCTTTTGGGCTATGTTCCCCAGAAGGGCATTCTGTTCAGCGGCACCATCGAGAGCAATCTGAAATTCGGCGGTGCGCAGATCACCGATGCGGGCATGAAGAAGGCGGCTTCCATCGCACAGGCCACCGAGTTCATCGACGCAAAGCCCGAGGGCTATGCAAGCCCCATTGCACAGGGCGGCTCCAATGTATCCGGCGGCCAGAAGCAGCGGCTCTCCATCGCCCGTGCCATTGCCAAGGAGCCGAAGATCTATCTGTTCGACGACAGCTTCTCTGCCCTTGACTACAAGACGGATGTCACCCTGCGCCGTGCGCTGAAGGAAGAGACCGACAACGCCACTGTGATCATTGTGGCACAGCGCATTTCCACCGTCCTCCACGCCAATCAGATCCTGGTGCTGGACGACGGCAGGCTGGTGGGCAAGGGCACTCACGCGCAGCTCATGGCCACCTGCCCTGAATATCAGGAGATCGCCAGGAGCCAGCTGAGCCAGAAGGAGCTCAACCTGCAAGACCTGAACACCGGAAAGGAGGATGAGTGATATGCCGAGACCCGGAAAACAGACCACCGAGCGCGCCAAGGATTTCAAGGGCACTCTGCGGCAGCTCCTCAGCGCATTGAGCCAGTATAAGCTCTCCCTCATCGTTGTGATGGTCTTTGCCATCCTTTCCACCATCTTCAATATCGCAGGCCCCAAAATTCTGGCCAAGGCCACCACGGCCCTTGCCACCGGCTGGATCGCCAAGCTGCGGGGGATCGGCGGCATCGACTTTGCCTACATCGGCAAGATCCTGCTCATCCTGCTGGCCATGTACCTCTGCTCCGCCGCATTCAGCTTCATTCAGGGCTGGCTGATGACCGGCCTTTCCCAGAAGGTCTGCTATGATTTCCGCCGCCAGATCAGCGAAAAGATCAACCGCCTGCCGCTGGCCTACTTTGAAAAGCGGACAGTCGGCGAGGTGCTCTCCCGCATCACCAACGATGTGGACACCCTGGGCCAGAGCCTGAACCAGAGCGTGACCCAGCTCATCACCAGCATTACCACCATGATCGGCGTGCTGATCATGATGCTGTCCATCAGCCCCAAAATGACCCTGATCGCACTGCTCATCCTGCCCGTCTCTCTGGTGCTGGTGATGCTGGTGGTCAGGTTCAGCCAGAAATACTTCAAGGCCCAGCAGGCCACCCTGGGCGTTGTGAACGGTCAGGTGGAGGAGGTCTACTCCGGCCACAATGTCATCAAGGCCTTCAACCGGGAGGCCGCCGTGCTGGAGGACTTCAACGCCGCCAACGACAAGCTGTTTGAATCCGCCTGGAAGAGCCAGTTCCTCTCCGGCCTGATGCAGCCCATTATGAACTTTGTGGGCAACCTGGGCTATGTAGCCGTTGCCATCGTCGGCAGCATCTTTGCCGCCAACGGCATCATTACCATCGGCGATATCCAGGCTTTTATCCAGTATGTCCGCAATTTCACCCAGCCCATCCAGCAGCTGGCACAGGTGTCCAACATGCTGCAGAGCATGGCCGCCGCTGCCGAGCGCGTGTTCGAGTTCCTGAACGAGCCCGAAGAGGATCAGCTGGCCGACCCTGCCCGCCGGGCAGACCCTGCCTGCATTGATGGTCAGGTCACCTTTGACCATGTCCGGTTCGGTTATGTGCCCGAAAAGACCATCATCCACGATTTCAGCTGTAAGGTGCAGCCCGGCCAGAAGGTCGCCATCGTTGGCCCCACCGGTGCCGGCAAGACCACCATGGTCAAGCTGCTCATGCGGTTCTACGATGTAGATTCCGGCTCCATCACCCTGAATGGCCACGACATCCGCGACTTTGACCGCAGTGCCCTGCGCGAGGGCTTCGGCATGGTGCTGCAGGACACCTGGCTGTTCAAGGGCACCATCATGGAGAATATCCGCTATGGCCGTCTGGATGCCACCGACGAAGAGGTCATTGCCGCCGCCAAGGCCGCCAATGCCGACCACTTCATCCGCACCCTGCCCGGCGGCTACCAGATGGAGCTGAACGAGGACGCTTCCAACGTCAGTCAGGGCCAGAAGCAGCTGCTGACGATCGCCCGGGCCATTCTGGCCGACAACCGCATCCTGATCCTGGACGAGGCCACCAGCAGTGTGGACACCCGAACCGAACAGCGCATCCAGACTGCTATGGACAACCTGATGCGGGGCCGTACCAGTTTCGTCATCGCCCACCGCCTGTCCACCATCCGGGATGCAGACCTCATCCTTGTCATGCGGGACGGCGACATTGTGGAGCAGGGCACCCACGACCAGCTCATTGAGGCCGGCGGTTTCTACGCTGACCTGTACAACAGCCAGTTTGAGGATGTTGTGGATTAAGCCACGCTCCCTTCTTTGAAAAAGGCTCAGGTTTCGATCAAAAACCTGAGCCTTTTTCTTTTGTCAATTCCTACCGGATGTGCTATACTTATTTTTGTGTCTTGAAGTAGGAAAGGAGTAACCACTCATGGAAACCACTCAAAAGCCCTACGCATTCAGCCGCAAGGTATTCTGCGAAGGGATGCGGGATGGTGTGCCCATTGCGCTGGGCTATTTTGCTGTCTCGTTTTCATTGGGCATTGCAGCCCGCAATGCGGGGCTGACCCCAATTCAGGGCTTTTTTGCAAGCCTGTTCAACAATGCTTCTGCCGGTGAGTATGCAGCCTTTTCGCTGATCGCCGCCGGTGCCACCTATCTGGAAGTTGCCATCATCACCCTGATCGCCAACGCGCGCTACCTGCTGATGAGCTGTGCTCTGGCCCAGAAATTTGCCCCCGGCACGCCGTTCTTCCACCGGCTCATCATCGGCTACGATGTCACCGACGAGCTGTTTGGCATCACGATCGCACGGCCCGGCTATCTGAACCCGTTCTACACCTACGGTGCCATTGCGCTGGCGGCCCCCGCCTGGGCCATGGGCACAGCGCTGGGCATCATTGCAGGCAATCTGCTGCCGGTGCGTGTGGTCAGCGCCCTGAGCGTGGCCCTGTACGGCATGTTCCTGGCCATCATCATTCCCCCCGCCCGGAAGAACAGAGTCGTTGCCGTGCTGGTGATGCTGAGCTTTGCCCTGAGCTTCGCCTGCGGCCGCCTGCCCGGCATCGCTTCCCTTTCGGACGGCACCCGCACCATCCTGCTGACGGTGCTGATCTCCTGCGGGGCAGCCGTTCTGTTCCCTGTTACACCCGAAGCACCAGAAGCTGCCGGAACTGAGGAGGTGCAGGCATGACCTACAATAATTGGGTCTATATCGCCGTGATGGCCACTGTTTCTTACGCCATCCGTGTACTGCCGCTGACCCTTATCCGCAAACCCATCAAAAACCAGTTCATCCAGTCCTTCCTCTACTATGTGCCCTATGTAACGCTGGCCGTGATGACCTTCCCGGCCATCATCAACGCCACCCAGAGCCCCATTGCCGGTGCCGCCGCGCTGGTAGTGGGCATCGCCGCCGCATGGTTCGGAGCCAGTCTGTTTCAGGTGTCCGTCTCCTGCTGTGCCGTGGTGCTTGTGCTGGAACTGTTTTTGGTGCACTGAGCTTTCTGCCGCTGTGGTTCTGGGTAGGCCATGGCGGCTTTTTTGGTCTTTGAAAATTTTTTCGGAAAACTTGTAACGTTCCGGCGGTTTTGCCGTCTTATGGGCGAACCGGTTCCAAAACACACCAAAAAGGAGGGATGCGCACATGGAGCACCGCAGTTTTGAGCAGATTTATCTGCAGTATTACAAGCCCGTGTACGCTTACCTGATGACATTGTGCCAAAACGAGGAACTGGCAGCAGAACTGACCCAGGAGACCTTTTACAAGGCGCTGGATGCCATTGACGGGTTCAAGGGCGGCTGTGCACTGAATGTCTGGCTGTGTCAGATTGCCAAAAACACCCTGACGGATACATACCGGCGGCAGAAGCGGGAACTGCCCCCGCTGGACGACACTCTGACGGATGTGCCTAGCCCCGCCCCCCTGCCGGGGGAAGAACTGGAGCAGCGGGAAGGAGCACTGAGCCTTTACCAGAAGCTTCATGCCCTGCCCGAACCGTACCGGGAGGTGTTCTGGCTGCGGGTCTACGGCGAACTGACCTTTGCAGAGATCGCCGCACTGCACCACAAGACCGAAAGCTGGGCGCGGGTGACCTTTTACCGCGCCCGGATGAAAATGAAGGAGGCCATCTTATGAAACTACCCTGCTACCTGGTTCAGGACCTTCTGCCCCTTTATAAAGATCACGTCTGCGACGAACAGACTTCCGCCGATGTGGCAGAGCACCTGAGAGACTGTGCCGCCTGCTCTGCCCTGCTGGCTGAAATGGACGCCCCGCCCCAGGAAACTGCGGTACAGGAAGAGCAGGCCGCTGAGGCCGCTGAGGCGCTGAGCACCGTAAAAAAGAATCTGCGCACCCGGCAGGTAAAAAACACGCTGGCCGCTGTGGGCGGACTGCTGGCCCTGATCTGCGCTTTCTTTGGCTGGCGCTACTGGATGATGCACTCCTATGTGGACCTGCCTGCCGAAGATCTTGTAGTAGAAGAGACCCGTGAAGTACTTCCCTCTGATTCCTACGGGTCTATCCGCACCATTCAGAAAAATGCAGTCAGGAATGCAAAGACAGGAGTTTATTACACCACAGTCGGCTATCAGGTACGTTATTACAGGGACAGCCCCATTGTGTTTCTGAGCGTCACACAGACCCGGTGGGAAGCCCTGATGCGCACGTTCAGTAAAAACAACGAGCCTATCTGGTTTGAGGTTTCAAGTCCTTACACGCTGTTTGTTACGCGGGACACCTATTTGACCCTGCGGGCTGCCCGGCTCATGCCAGAGCAGGATGAACTGATTGACATTCTGGCAGATGATGCAACGCTGACCCGTTACGATGGCGGTTTCTCGTGGACTGATACTTCTAAGACCGTCAGCATTCTTTTAGAACAAGTGCGTTTTGCAAAAGTACGCGCAAGGAAAACATCATGAAAAAAATCTTAATTTCCGGATCCTCCGGCTTTGTGGGTTCCCGGGTACTGCACCAGTGGCAGGGCCGTGCAGAGCTTTTCACCTTCCCGCGCGGATCTCTGGCTGCTGCCGATGAATCCGCCATTCGCCGTTTTGTGGAAACCGTGCAGCCGGATGTTATCCTGCATCTGGCGGCATTGTCCGATACCGGCTACTGCCAGCAGCACCCGGAGGAATCCCAGCGTGCCAACGTCGAACTGCCTGTCTGGATGGCAAAAGCTGCACGGGACACCGGGGCCAAACTGATCTCATTCAGCTCGGATCAGGTGTACGCAGGTGTGACCCAGCCCGACCCCCTGCCCGAAACGCTGCCGCTCTCCCCCGCCAACACCTATGGTCAGCACAAGCTGGAGGCCGAGGAGCGGGTCCTTGCGCTCTGCCCGGAGGCGGTGCTTCTGCGGGCTCCGTGGATGTACGATCTGCCCGGCGATGGCCTGCCCCTCCGGGGCAATCTGCCGCTGAACCTGCTGCAGGCCGCACAAAACGGTACTCCCGTTCGCTTTTCACCGAACGACCACCGGGGTGTCAGCTGGGTGCGGGAGGTGGTGGAACAGCTCTTCCCCGCCTTGCAGCTGCCCGGCGGTGTATACAATTTTGGCAGCGGGAACGATGCCGACATGGTCACAACGGCCCGGCAGTTTGCCGAAGCGCTGGGCGTGCAGGTGCAGATCGAGCCTGCTGATTTCTCCCGCAACCTTGTGATGGACAGCTCAAAGTTGGCCGCACAGGGGATTCGATTCCATGATACATTGAGCAGTTTTGAAGGCTGTTTGAAACGGATCAAACCTCTCAGTCGCGCTGACGCGCGCCAGCTCCCCTAATAGGGGAGCCCTTGGCATAAACAGAAAGCCACCCGGTCACAGACGGAAACGCTGCGACCGAGTGGTTTTTAGCTGTTACAGCAGAATACAGATCAATCCGGTGCAGCCATCGTTGATGACCTGTTCCAGCGTTTCCTGCAGGCGGGTGCGGGCTTCCTGCGGCATGTGGAGGAGCTTGTTCTGCAGTCCCTCATTCACCAGTTCATGCAGGCTCTTGCCAAAGATGTTCGATTCCCACAGCCTCTCCGGGTCGGCTTCAAAATCGCCCAGCAGACTCTGCACCAGATCCTCGCTCTGCTTCTCGGTGCCCACAATGGGGCTGATCTCGGTGTGGATGACGGCTTTCATCATATGGATGGAGGGTGCGCTGGCTTCCAGCCGGACACCGTACCGCCCGCCCTGCCGGACGATCTCCGGTTCCTCCAGCGAGAGCTCCTCAATGCTGGGCATCACGATGCCGTAGCCGGTGGCTTCCACCTGTTCCAGTGCACTGCGGATCTTCTCGTACTCCCGTTTTGCCCGGGATAGCTCAATGATGCAGGGCATCAGGCCCGCTTCGTCGCCAATTTCCAGCCCCGTCTGCTCACTGAGGACGCGGTAGAACACCTCTGGCTTCAGCAGAACGGTCACCCGCACCACACCGTCGGAAAGGTTCATGCCGCTCAGGGCAGACTCCTGCACCGAATCCCCGGCCAGCGCCCCGGCACTGTTCTGGGCTGGAACATCCTTCATCCGGCTGATCTTCTCTGAAAACTGGAGTGCCGCCGTGTAGATCTCGTTCTGGAGCCAGTGGCCCTTTTCCAGCATCGTCACCCAGCGGGGAATGGCAAAATCCAGCTCCCGCACCGGAAATTCGTAGAGGACACGCTGCAGGATGGACAGCAGGTCATCTTTCTGCAGATCCAGGCAGCTCACCGGCAGGACCGTGCGTCCGTAGTCCTGTTCCAGCTCTGCGGCCAGAGCCTTTGTCTCCGGAGCATCCGGGCGGGTACTGTTGAGCAGGATGACAAAGGGTTTGCCCAGCGCTTCCAGCTCTTCCACCACCCGCTTTTCGGCGGGCAGGTAGTTTTCCCGGGGGATCTCGCTGATGGAGCCATCGGTGGTGACCACGATGCCGATGGT
This sequence comes from Faecalibacterium sp. IP-3-29, assembly GCF_023347335.1. NCBI lineage: Bacteria > Bacillati > Bacillota > Clostridia > Eubacteriales > Oscillospiraceae > Faecalibacterium > Faecalibacterium sp. IP-3-29. The sequence continues at coordinate 1,546,559 of NZ_CP094471.1, forward strand.
GGAGTGATCCCGGATGACCTTGCGGGTGCCGGTCTCAGCGGCAAGGTCAAAGGGGATCTCTTCCTCGAACCAGGGGCTTTTGACCATGCGGGGCTTCTCGTCCTCCTCGTGGCCCATGGCTCCCTCCACCATATAGCCCACACAGTCGATGAGCCGGATACGGCACTCCCCGCCGCCCTCCAGTTGGAGCGGCACGGCCTGCTCCGGGATGAACTTCGGCTCTGTGGTCATGATCGTTCGCCCTGCCGCCGACTGCGGCAGCTCATCCCGGGCCCGGAGCTTTGCGTCCGCCGGGCCGATGGCGGGCAGCACCAGCTGCTCCATAAACTGCTTGATGAGGGTGCTCTTGCCGGTGCGCACCGGCCCCACCACCCCGATCAGGATCTCCCCGCCGGTGCGTGCCCCGATCTCCCGGCAGACAGTGGCTTCCAAACACTCCTGTTTTTCCAAATTGCTCTCTCCTCTCTCCCGTCCGCACCGGGCGGCAAGGCCGCACCTTCTGCGTCTGCTTCTCGGAAACAGTCTATTCGGACAGGCGGCAGGATATGAGCGGCACCTAGCGAAAAAGCGTCGGTTGACAGAAAATCTTTCCTACGCTACAATAGAGAAAACTGTATGGAAAGGTGGAACGCAGATGGAGTGGAAGGTTTATTTTGAGGACAATCCGGGCTGTCACCGCCCGCATCGGGGCCGCCCCGGGCAGGAAGTGTCCTGCGGGGCACACTCGGTGTGGGGCGGGCAGCATTTCATCATCCCGGCGATTTACCTTTGTGGAAAAGGGCTGGTTGTAGACATCTGCCGCCGGGTGGAGCGTGAAGCGATCGAAGCGCATTACCAGAAGTTGGCCGCTTACGAAGGGATGGATATTGACGAATGCCCGCCGGAAGCTGTCGAACTGGCCGAAGCCGAGGACCCGTTTGGTTCTTTTGACTATCTGCCAAGTGTAGCCATCAACGGCAAAACCGTGGAGTACAGCCGCGGTGCCGGGGAATATTATAACCCCCTCCGCTCCGAAGAGAAGATCGTTTGCAGCGGTGAACAGGCCGCGCGGGACATCGTGAAGCACTACGGGCTTGACCCGGAACAAGGCTGGGATCTCCGGCAGTGGAGCTTTCCCTGGGCGACAAAGCGCAGGCCTGCCCACATCACCAGCCTGACACTGACCCTCACCCAGCGGGAACAGCCTGCCGAAGCGGTGCAGTTCACGGCAGCGCCCGGAAAGGTCGTGGAGTTTGCCCACCCCGTCACCGGTGTGCCCTGCGTGCTGACGGTCAAAGACCTGAAACCGGCCCGGCTGCCGGAGAATGACCTCCCCCACATGGGGCCGCCCATGGAATGGCCCCGGGAATTTGTGGAAATGACTTACACCCTGACCCCCGCCGTGACCACCGGCTGGGTGCAGGTGAACGACTGCGCCTCTAGTGATAAGCCCATCCGGAAAAGCGACGCACCCACGGAAGATGGAGCCATTGGCATCATCGGCGGGGCAGACGGCCCAACGGCGATCTTTGTGAGCGGAAAGCAGCAGGGTGATACCCGCACCGCCTGTTCCTCGCTCCACTTTGCGCCGGTGGAACCGGAAACTATCCGGTGGAAGGTAACCTACTACCAGAAGCAGCTCCCGGATGAAACTATAGCGCTCTTATAACGAAAAGACAGGCGGCTCCAACCAAAGTTGGATGCCGCCTGTTTTACTGTTCAGATCAACTTGATGGCCACCGCCTCGCTGGTGCGGTCCTGGGCTTCGTTGGTATGCTCGGGGTCATCCAGCATATAACGGAGCAGGAGCACCTCGCCCACATAAAGCACCGCCACCTTGATGGGGATGCTGCCGGAATCCAGCGGGCTCTCCTGCGCACCGCACCGCAGCACCACATCCGCCATGGCTGCGCCGGGCGAATCCTCATAATGGGTGAGCAAAATGATCTTTGCGCCGGATGCCTTGGCCGTGCGCAGCGTTTCCAGCATATCGCGGGTCGCGCCGGAATAGGAGATAAAGAGCACCACATCCTCCGGGCCCATCAGGCTGGCAGCCAGGATCTGCAGATGACTGTCCCCCGCGGTGCGGAACTTATTGGACAGGCTGGAAAAGCGGGCGCAGATATCGTTGGCCAGCAGCATACTGCCGCCCTGACCCAGGCAGAACACCTGCCGCGCGGCACGCATCAGATCCACAGCCTGCTCCACGGCTTCGGGCGAAAGAGAATTCTGGGTGCCGTTGATGGCAGTGAGAAACAGGCCGCTGGCGTGCTCACACAGGCTGGCGGTGGTAGCGCCCGGCTCCGGCTCATGCTGGTTGACCAGCGCACCGGTGGCGTTGGCCTGCGCCAGCGAAATGCGCATCTCATGGTAGCCCTCAAAGCCCAATGCCCGGCAGAAGCGGAACACCGTTGCCTCTGCCACCTTGCATTCCCGCGCAAGGGAGGAAATGGAAAGGTACTGTGCCTCGTCGGCATGGTGGACAAGGTAATCTGCCACAGCACGGCCGGATTTTGTCAGTTCATCCTGCCTTTGCTGCAGCAGCTCCCAGAAGTTTGTGGTCGTAGACATGATGGTCTCCTTTTTCCTGCTCCATTTCCCGCCGGAAGGGCCGGCCGCACACGCCAACACCATTGTCGGGAAGTTTTCCTTTAAGGAAAGTATAAAAGAATCCCCGCCGCTTGGCAAGAGGGGCTTTGACTACAAATTCGCGATCGTTTCTGTGCAGAGCGCCCAAATCCGCCGCATTAGTATGACTTATTTGTGAAAATTCTTTTCAATTTGCCGGATTTCCCACCCTTTTTGAGTGAAAACTATTTTCACCGGCAAAAAGTGTGGTTTTTCTATAATGGTTACAAAATAGCTACAACTTTCAAAATTTCCGTAAATCCTGCCCAAAAGGCCAGTCTTTTCACTAAAATTGTGCGACATCCACAAGAAAAGTCTTTCATTATTGGGCAGACAGCCGATAGACAAAATGAAAATATTTTTCTATAATAAGGCCAATAGAAGCGGTTCCCGCACGAGGGCCGCAGAGCAGAATCGCACTACATCAATGAGTAAGGAGAAGTTTCTTATGAAAAACAGTATCTCTCGCCGCTCTTTCCTGAAGGCCGTGGGTGCCCTGAGTGCAGCCGGTGCACTGGCCGCATGCGGCGGCAGCTCCTCCAGCAGCACTGCTGCTTCCTCCACTGCAGCTTCTGCAGCGGCAAGCACCGCAGCTGGCGCAAACATCAAGCTGTGGACATACCCCATCGGCGGCTGGGGCAAGGACGAGACTGTGCAGGAGCTGATCTCCAGCTTCAACGCAAAATATCCCGACATCAAGGTCACCGTTGAGTACCTGGATTACACCAATGGTGATGACCAGGTCAACACCGCCATTGAGGGCGGCAGCGCACCCGACCTGATCATGGAAGGCCCCGAGCGTCTGGTTGCCAACTGGGGCAAAAAGGGCGTTATGGCTCCCCTGAACGACCTGTGGACCGACGATGCCAAGAAGGACATCTACGCTTCCGTTGAGTCCGCCTGCAGGAACGATGCCGGCGACTACTATGAGTATCCCCTGTGCATGACCGCACACTGCATGGCCGTGAACATGACCAAGGTCAAGGAAGTGGGCGCAGACCAGTACATTGATACTGATAAGCACACCTGGAGCACCGACGGCTTCCTCAAGACCGTTGACGCACTGTACAATGGCGGTTACGAGAATGTTGCAGCCATCTACTGCAGCGGCCAGGGCGGCGACCAGGGCACCCGTGCAATCATCAACAATATGTACGGCGGCACCTTCACCGATGCTGAGCACACCAAGTACACCGCTGACTCCCCCGAGAACATCAAGGCCATCCAGGCTCTGTACGATGCCAAGGGCGTGAACTTTGATGCTTCCATCAACGGCGGCGAGGAGATCACCCTGTTCCGCAACGGTACCCTGCAGATGGCATTCTGCTGGAACATTGCACAGCAGCTGAACTCCGACAACAACGATGCCGGCCTGACCAACAGCGGCGACGAGATCTTCCCCATGGCCTTCCCCACCGAGAGCGGCGATCCCAAGCTGTGCGGCGGCATCTGGGGCTTTGGCATCTTCGACAACGGCGACGAGGCCAAGATCGAAGCAGCCAAGACCTTTATCGACTTCATCGCTGCTGACCCCGATCAGGTTGGCGCAAGCGTTCTGGCTTCCACCTACTTCCCCGTTCGTGAGAGCGTTGGCGATATCTATGCCGGTAACGACATTATGAGCGAGTACACCAAGTTCATGGGCTTCCTGGGCGATTACTACCAGATCACCCCGGGCTGGGCAACTGCTCGTACCGAGTGGTGGAACATGCTGCAGCGCGTTGGCACCGGCGAGCCCGTTGAGCAGGCCGTTGCTACCTTTGTTGAGAACGCAAATGCTGCCGCTGCTGCCGAGGCATAAGCGCACCGCCTGAGTTTTTCATCGTAACGTTATAAACCTTGCCCCTTCCTCGATAATCCCGGCGAGGGAGGGGCATTCTTTTTGCAAGTTCCGTCGGGAGCCGGTCATTTTACCGGAGCTAAACGAAAGGTTTGGTGATTTTCTTGGCTGCTACCACCGTAAAAGTCAAAGAGCCAAAGCGCAGCCGCGCACTGGTCCGGCAGGAGACCATCGCATCCTACCTCTTCCTTCTGCCCAGCCTGATCTTCTTTCTGGGGTTCGTCATCTACCCCATGATCCTCTGCGTGGTCACGAGCTTCTTTGATTCCACCATGAACCGCGCCGATGTCTTTGTCGGCCTTGCAAACTACAAAGAGCTGTTCGCCGATAAGATCTTCCTGGGCGCTCTGAAGAACACCTTCATCATCGTTATCGTGTCGGTGCCTGTGACCTGTGCCTTCTCGCTGTGGGTCAGCTCCGCCATCGTGGATCTGCCCGAGTGGGCCACCAGCCTTTTCCGCTGCGTGTTCTACCTGCCCGTTGTCACCGGTTCCGTTGCCGTTACCGTTGTCTGGAAGTGGATGTACAACAATTACTACGGCATCTTCAACTATCTGGGCAAGACGCTGGGGCTGATCGACAAGAACATCAACTGGCTGGGCGATGAGCGGTTCGCTCTGGGCTGCATTATCCTCATCCTGCTGACCACCTCTGTGGGCCAGCCCATCGTTCTGTATGTTTCTGCCCTGGGCAACGTGGACCAGTCCATCGTAGAAGCTGCCGAAGTGGACGGCGCGACCGATTTCCAGTGCTTCTGGAAGATCAAGTGGCCCGCCATCATGCCCACCACCCTGTACATCCTGGTCATCACCACCATCAACTCCTTCCAGTGCTTTGCGCTGATCCAGCTGCTGACTTCCGGCGGCCCCAACCACAGCACCGATACCATCATGTACTACATCTACTACACCGCGTTCAAGCTGTACCGCTACGGCTATGGCAACGCCATGGGTGTTGTGCTTGCCATCATCATTGCCATCCTGTCTGCTATCCAGTTCAAGGTTGGCAACCAGAACAATTGAGGAGGTGCGTAACAATGAGTGCAACTGCTGCAACCGCAAAAAAGCAAAAGCCCTTGAAGCGTCACCCCAGCAAGCTCAAGCAGGCCAGCGCCTATACCATCCTGACCCTGATCCTGATCAGCATCGTGGCCGTGACCTTTGCGTTCCCGCTGTACTGGATCATCACCGGTTCCTTCAAAACCGGTGCAGCCATCAACTCCACCACCCCCGAGTGGTGGCCCCATGAGTGGGTGCTGACCAACTACCAGAAGCTGTTTGCCGGAAAGAGCGCTCCGCTGTGGCAGCTGGCCATCCCCTTCAGTGCACGCTTCAGTGCCGACGGCGAGCCCATCTATTTCTCGGTCGGACCCACCGCTCCTGCTGCCCTGCGCTGGATGATCAACACCGTGTTCATGGCTGTTGTCTCCATGATCCTGACCTGCATCACCGCCGCCATGGCCGGTTATGCACTGGCCAAGAAGCGCTTTGTGGGCCGTCAGCTCCTGTTCACCCTGATCGTGTGCGCAATGGCTCTGCCCAAGCAGGTCATTCTGATCCCCCTGCTGCGTGAGATGAGTGCCCTGAACCTCTACAACACCATCTGGGCCGTCATCTTCCCCATTGTCGGCTGGCCATTCGGTGTGTTCCTGATGAAACAGTTCAGCGAGGGCATCCCCACAGAAATGCTGGAGGCCGCCCGCATTGACGGCGCAAGTGAAGCCAAGACCTTTATCAGCATCGTGCTGCCCATGGTCAAGCCGGGCATCGGTGCTCTGGCCATCTTCACCTTTATCAACAGCTGGAACGATTACTTCATGCAGTTGATCATGCTGTCCAGCACCAGCAACCTGACCATTTCTCTGGGCATTGCAAAGCTGCAGGCGGAAAACAGCACCGACTTCGGTCTGATCATGGCAGGTGCTGCACTGGCTGCTGTGCCTATCATCATCATCTTCCTCATCTTCCAGAAGTATTTCACCAAGGGCATCGCAATGGGTGCCGTTAAGGGCTAAAATTGCGACCGCCGCCTGCGGCGGAAACAGGAAGCAATTTTTGGCGCAGCGGTCTGCAAGACGCAAGGCCCGCACCAAGGGCCGAAGCGGATGCAGGGCACCGCAAGAGGGCACTGATGCAGTTGCCCGGAACAGAAAGCGTTGGAGCTTGATGTTCAGGGAGCAATTTTTGGCGCAGCGGTCTGCAAGACGCGAGACCCGCCCAAGGGTCGAAGCGGATGCAGGGCACCGCAAGAGGGCATTGATGCAGTTGCCCGGAACAGAAAGCGTTGGAGCTTGATGTTCAGGGAGCAATTTTTGGCGCAGCGGTCTGCAAGACGCGAGACCCGCCCAAGGGTCGAAGCGGATGCAGGGCACCGCAAGAGGGCGCTGATGCAGTGAACAGAACAAATAAGCATATAGGAGCTTAAGGAGACAAACCATGAAAGATATCACTAAGTACCAGGGCGTTATCCCCGCTTTCTACGCCTGCTACGACGCAGAGGGCAATATTTCCACTGAGGGTGTCAAGGCTCTCACCCGCCATCTGATCGCCAAGGGCGTTAAGGGCGTGTATGTCGGCGGTTCCTCCGGTGAGTGCATCTACCAGCATGTGGACGAGCGCAAGGCCGTGCTGGAGGCAGTGATGAGCGAAGCCAAAGGCAAGCTGACCGTCATTGCACACGTTGGCTGCAACAACACCGCCGACAGTGTGGAGCTGGCCCGCCATGCCGAGAGCGTGGGTGTGGATGCCATCGCCTCCATCCCCCCCATCTACTTCCACCTGCCCGAGTATGCCATTGCAAAATACTGGAACGACATGTCCGCTGCTGCTCCCAACACCGAATTCGTCATCTACAACATTCCCCAGCTGGCTGGCACCGGCCTGACCATGAGCCTGCTGAAGGAGATGCTCAAGAACCCCAACGTGGTAGCTGTTAAGAACAGCTCCATGCCCACCCAGGACATCCAGGTGTTCAAGGATGCCGGTATCGCTGCCCGCGGCGAAGGCAACTTTGTGGTCTTTAACGGCCCCGATGAGCAGTTCGTCTCCGGCCGCGTCATCGGCGCAGACGGCGGCATCGGCGGCACCTACGCCGTGATGCCTGAGCTGTATCTGGCCATGAACGAGCATATCAACAAGGGCGAGGTCAAGGAGGCTCAGGCCCTCCAGTATGAGGCCGACCGCATCATCTACAAGATGTGTGAAGCCCACGGCAACCTGTATGCCGTGCAGAAAGAGATCCTGCGCCGGATGTACGGTCTGGAGCTGGGCGGCGTGCGTGAACCCATGCCCAGCCTGATCCCCGAGGATGAGGCCATCGTGGCCGAAGCACAGGCCATGATCGAAGCCGCCATCGCAAAACTGTAAGCTGAACAAGCGCCCCCTCTCCGTCTCTTTTCAGAGGGGAGGCGGGCGCTTCTTTTTTGGAGGGAAAGCGTATGATCTGCGATACCCTGGATCAACTGCATCTGTACAAGGGGTTCCACAAAAACCTCGACACGGCCATTGAGTTTCTGGCCGCACACCCGCTGGAAACCCTGCCGCTGGGCCGTACCGAAGTGGACGGCGACGAGGTGTTCATCAATGTGATGGATGCCGATCTCAAACCCCACACCGGTTCCCACGCCGAATATCACCGGCTCTACGCCGATCTGCAGATCGACCTGACCGGCGGCGAGGGCTGGGGCTACGAGACCGCCCCCGGCACCGAGGTGGAGCCCTACCAGCCGGATATCGGCAAAAAGGACAGCGAGGATGCCGTTTTCGGCGCTCTGGGCGAGGGGCGGTTCGTCCTCTTCTTCCCCGGTGAGCTGCACCGCCCCGGCGTGGAAATGCCCGGCTGCGATCGTGTCCGCAAAGCTGTTGTCAAGATCAAGATGGAGGATAAGTATCATGGATAAGGAAAAACTGTTTGCTCAGATCAAGGGCGGGCTGATCGTCTCCTGCCAGGCATTGGAGCACGAGCCCCTGTACACCAAGGAGGGCGGCGTGATGCCCCTGATGGCCAAGGCAGCCGCCATGAGCGGCGCGGTGGGCATCCGTGCCAACACCGTGCGGGACATCACCCAGATCAAGGAGGTCGTGGACCTGCCCGTGATCGGCATCATCAAAAAGGACTACCCCGGCACCCCCATGTACATCACTGTGACCATGAAGGAAGTGGATGAGCTGGTGGCCTGCGGCGTGGATATTCTGGCGGTGCAGGGCACGGGAGCTCTCCGCCCGGATGGTTCCACCTCCGCTGAATTCATCCGCGCCATCAAGGCAAAGTACCCGGATCAGCTGGTGATGGCCGACTGCGACAACTTTGAGAACGCCATGGCCTGTGCCGAGGCCGGTGCCGACTTTGTGGGCACCACCATGCGCGGCTACACCCCTGAGACCCAGGGCATTGACGACATCGATTTTGATTTCGTCCACAAGCTGGCCACCGAGTGCCCCGCCAAAGTCATTGCCGAGGGCCACATCCACTACCCCGAACAGGCCGTCAAGGCACTGGAAGCCGGTGCTTTTGCACTGGTGGTGGGCGGTGCCATCACCCGCCCTGCCGAGATCACGGCCCGCTTCACCGGAGCCATCAACGCCATGAACAAGTAAAACGGAGACACTGAGATGAAACAGTATCTTGCGATCGATATCGGCGGCACTGCCGTCAAGCTGGGCATCGTGGATGAGACCGGCACGGTGGGCCCCAAGGCCGAGGAGAGCGTCAACTTTGACGGCTACCAGACCCCGGTGCTGGCCACCGTGCTCAAAGCCGCCAGAGCCTTTGTGGAGACCCAGAACATCGACGTGAACACGCTGGAAGGCGTGGGCGTTTCGGCCACCGGCCAGATCGACAGCCGCAAAGGTACTGTAGCCGGTACCTGCGGCAACTTTCCCAACTACATCAACAGCCCCATCCAGGCCGAACTGGAACGGCTCTTCGGCCTGCCCGTCACCGTTGCCAACGATGCCAACTGCATGACGCTGGGCGAGGTCTGGGTCGGCGGCGCAAAGGGTTATACCGATGTCATCGGCGTGACCCTGGGCACTGGCGTGGGCGGCGGCATTCTGACCGGCGGCCGCCTTTTGGAGGGTGCCCGCGGACTGGGCGGTGAGCTGGGCCACTACCGCACCCATGCACTGAACGGTGTTCCCTGCACCTGCGGTGCCACCGGCTGCTGGGAGCGCTACGCCGCCACCACGGCTCTGGTACGGGCCGCACAGGAAAAGGACCCGGCCTGGAAAGACGGCCGCGCCATTTTTGCTGCTGCGGAGGCTGGCAACGAGACCGTTCTGGCCCTGCTGGATGCCTGGACGGATGAGATCGCACAGGGCCTTGCAGGCATGGTGCACATCTTTAACCCGCAGCTCATTCTCATCGGCGGCGGCGTGAGCGCCCAGCAGAAGCTGCTCATTGAGCCCATTGCCGCCAAAGTCAGGGCCTCCGTCATGCCCGCCTTTGCCGAGGGGCTGGAGATCCGCGCCGCCCAACTGCACAATGATGCCGGTATGGTAGGCGCAGTCTATTACTTCCGCCAGCAGCACGGCGAAGCCTGATCATCTGAACGATCAAAGGAGTATATTGAGATGAAAACACATATTCTCTGCCTGGGCGATTCCAACACCCACGGTTATTGTGCCGACCCCAAGGATAACGCCGATGGCGGCATCCGCTTCAACGAGGACGAGCGCTGGACCTGCCGCCTGCAGGCTGCTCTGGGCGACAAGTATCTGGTAACCGAAGAGGGCCTTTCTGGCCGCACCACCGTTTTTGTAGATCCCATCCACGAGTCCATGGATGCTCTGAGCGTGGCCTATCCCCTGCTCAAGAGCCATGAAGTCATCGACCTGCTCATCATCATGCTGGGCACCAACGATGTGAAAGAGCGCTTCAACGCAAACGCTGCCTGCATTGGTGCGGGCATGGAGCGCCTGATCCAGAAGTGCAAGACCGTGGATTGCTGGGGCGGCAAGGACCCCAACATTCTTGTAGTTGCTCCTCCGCGCATCAAGGAGGGCTTCCACGATGAGGTCATGGGCGACGGCTGTGTGGAGAAGTCCAAGGGCGTTGCCGGCTGGTACAAGATCATCACAGAGCGCAACAACGTCCATTTCCTGGATGCTGAAGGCTGCGAGTTCAACCAGATCGACTTCATGCACCTGACCCGTAAGGGCCACGCACAGCTGGCTGAAAAGCTGGCCGAGCTGGTGCCAACGCTGCTCTGAGTCAAAAAGAACAACCCTCTCCGTCATTGCCTCGCAATGCCGCCTCGCCCTTTCGGGGGAAGCAGGCAAAGCAAAAGGCTTTGACGGAGAGGGTTGTTTTCTTTTGTCAGATGTAATCCGAAATATACGGGATCTTATGGAAGAGCACGTCATCCAGCCGTTCCACAGCCTCTTCCCTGCCCTCGATGCGCTCCAGCTCATACAGACGCTCTGCGGTCTTGTAGCCCAGCAACAGGGTGGTAAAGGTGCCGATGCCCATTTTCAGGTGATACTCGGCGGGTTCACGGGTCATGGTACAGTGCCCATCCGCAAAGCGAACGTTGAACGTCCGGTCGTTCCATGGCAGAAGCGAGTCCTCGATCTCCAGCTCGATACACAGGGTGCCGCCGTCCGGGTCACAGGGGTAATCGGCGAGGAAATCCTCCACGTCGATGATGCGTCCCATGGCATAGGGGCGGATGCTCTCCTTGATGTCGCCATCGTCCATCTCAAAGGCGATGGGTTCGCTGAAATAGGTGCTGCCGTGCACCTCATCGATCATGGAATCATGGGCATGGATATACTCCCACAGGCCTTTCTGGGCCTCACGGTTGAGGTAGACCATCTCCTTGATGTGCATGATGTCATTTTTGATGAGGTAGACCATGTAGCCGCAGGGCTTATCCTTGACGTTGTAGTAGACCGCAACATTGGTATCGTCCTCGTCCCAGCGCCAGTATTCCTCCCAGGCCAGACTGTTGCGGAACAGACAGCCGTGGGTGATGGACGCAAAGTGGGAGTGCAGCTCATGGAACTCGGTGTTATCCCAGCTGACACGCTGGACATAGCCGGGGGCCTTGACCTTGGTGGGGATCTGCCGGTCCTTGATGTTGAACGAGATCTTGTTGGAAACGATCTCCCAGCCCAGGTGATGGTACAGCGGAATGCTGTACGGGTAGAGCAGGGCGAAGGATTTGCCCTCCTCGTGCATCTGGGTCAGGCCCTTGATCATCAGGTGCTTCATAATGCCCTGCCCGGTGTACTCCGGGTAGGTGCAGACACTGGTGACAAAGCCCACATGGTAGACCGTATCGTAGATGTTCATTTTCAGCGGATAGACGGCAAACTGGGACACCAGCGTGTCTCCATCAAAGCAGCCCAGAACATCGGCACGTTCCAGCACCGGGAACTTGGACTGTTTGATCTCGTCGTCCTTCCAGCCTGTGGCAGTCAGCTCTTCTTCCGTGACCTGAAAGGTGTAGCGGAGCAGTGCGTTGTACTGATCCAGATCCTTCGCTTCCAGATAACGGGTCAGATAATGGTCCGCGGCGTTCATACGAACACCCCCGTCCTTACGGGGTCAGACGGTTGGGGCCGCGGAACAGGAACTCCGCGTCCTTGATGCTCTCGCCCACCAGCAGCATGGTCAGGCGGTCGATGCCCAGACCGAAGCCGCCGTGCGGGGGGCAGCCATACTGGAAGAATTCCAGATAGAACTTGACATCCTCAGCCAGACCCTTTTCCTCGGCCTGCTTCTTCAGCACCTCATAGCGGTGCTCACGCTGGGCACCGGTGGTGATCTCCACGCCGCGCCAGATCAGGTCGTAGCCCTGAGGCACACCGTTCTCGTCACGCATGTGGTAGAAAGCACGCTTCTCAGCATCGTAATCAGTGACGAAGAGGAACTCGTGGTTATAGTGCTTCTTCACCCAGTCGTAGCTCAGGCGCTCAGCCTCGGTAGTCAGGTCGCCCTTCTCGGAATCGTCCACCACATAACCGAAGTCCTCTTCCAGACCCTTGTACAGGTCAGCCAGCTTGACCACGGGGAACGGGGTCTCGGGCACGATGACTTCCTTGCCGAACAGCTCCTGGATCTGGTCGCCGTATGCGTCCTTCACAGCCTGCAAGCCAGCCTTGAGCAGCTGTTCCTCCATGGCCATGACATCCTTGTAAGAGGTGATGTAGCTGAACTCCAGATCGAAGCCGGAGAACTCCGTGGCGTGCTTGTTGGTATAGCTCTTCTCAGCACGGAACACAGGGCCGGTCTCAAAGATGCGCTCAAAGCCTGCAGCCATTGCCATCTGCTTATAGAACTGGGGGCTCTGTGCCAGATAGGCATTGCGGTCGAAGTAATCCACCTTGAACACCTCGGAGCCGCTCTCGCTGGCAGCAGCGATCAGCTTGGGGGTGTGGATCTCGATAAAGTTCTGGTCCAGCAGGAACTTGCGCATGGCGTTGACCATGCAGCTCTGGGCCTTGAACATCAGCTGGTTCTCGTCGGTGCGCAGATCGACCCAGCGGTAATCAATGCGCTGGTCGATGCTGGAACGCTCCACCGCCTTTTTCTTCTTGGTGGCGGCAATGGCCTTACGGGCAATGGGCAGTGCATCCGCAATGCTCTCCACCTCGATGGCCTCGGGGATCATCTCGATGCCGCCCATCTTGACGTAGTCGTTCTCGACCACCTTACCGGTGACAGTGATGACAGAATCAGGGGTCAGCTGATCGATGGTGTCCACCAGATCAGGATGATCCTCTTTTTCAACCGTGATCTGCAGCTTGCCGGTGATATCCTTCAGTACGATAAAGGCCATATACTTGCTGTTGCGCAGGTTTTCAATAAAACCCTGTACCTTGACCGTATTGCCAATTTCCTTTTGTACCTCGTTGATATAGGTGCGATTCATGGAAATCCTCCTTTGATGTCTTATACCGTTTTATTATACGCTTTTCAGGGGATAAATCAAGTATTCTGCCCAGGCCAGTCTTACTTCTTGTGGTTTTCCTCTTCGTGCAAAGTGCCGGTGCCGCCCTCGACCACACCGTCGTGGTCGAGCACCGCCCTGATGGTGCCAAAGAAGCACTTTACGTCCATGCCAAAGCTCAGATGCTCCACATAGTAGCCGTCCAGCCGGGCCTTGTCCACGATCTCCAGCTCATCCCGCCCATGGATCTGGGCCCAGCCGGTCAGGCCGGGGCGGACATCGTTGGCACCGTACTTGTCCCGCTCGGCCAGAAGGTCATACTGGTTCCACAGCGCCGGGCGCGGACCGATGACTGCCATATCGCCCACAAAGATGTTCCAGAGCTGGGGCAGCTCGTCCAGACTGGTCTTGCGCAGGAAGTGCCCCACCCGGGTGATATACTGATCCGGGTCCTTGAGCATGTGGGTAGGCATATCGTGGGGGGTGTCGATGCGCATGGTGCGGAACTTGAGGATATTGAAATGTTGTTTGTGGATGCCCACCCGCTTCTGCCTGAAAAAGATCGGCCCCGGGGAATCGATCTTGATGGCAAGGCAGAGGATGAGCAGCAGCGGCGAGAGCACGATCATGCCGCAGAGGGACAAAATGACCGCCAGCAGCCGCTTGATGCCGTTTCGATACATGGAAGATCCTCCCTTTTCAGAGTACTTTTTATTATAGCAAGCCATTCGACAGTTTGCAATCCATTCCGTGCAGTTTCTCGCCCGAGAGGCTCAGGCAGGTGCAGCAGAAGTATTGGCTGTTGCGCAGGCCACAAAACGCCTGTTTTGTTGTATTATTCATCCTGTTTTCTCTCTTGTTCCGGAACGATTTCTGCCGTATCATTATAGTAACAACTCTATCTGAAACAGGAGGTCTTTTCTGTGATCCAACGTTTTTCTTTCGGGCATCCTTTTCCCACCCAGAGCGTTGTGCTGTCTCTTCCCGCGGAAAGCGGCCCCATCCCCTTTCTGACTCCCGATGGCAGCGGCTGGCAGCTCACCCTCAGTGAGCAGGCTGCCGTCTACGGTCTGGGTGAAATGCCCCGCGGCATCAACAAACGCGGCTGGCACTACATCGCCAACAACACCGATGAATCCCGCCACAGCGAGGACAAGCTTTCCTTCTATGGTGCGCACAATTTCCTGCTGGTGCGGGACGGCAGCACCTGCTTTGGCCTGTTCGTGGATTTCCCGGGCAAGGTTTATTACGACATCGGTTATTCCCGCCACGATCTTCTCTCTTTCCACACCGAGACCCCAGACTACGATCTGTATCTCCTCTCCGGCGGGAACGAAAATGCGATCTGCAGGGAGTTCCGTACCCTCATCGGCCGCAGCTACATCCCGCCCAGGTGGGCATTCGGTCTGGCACAGAGCCGCTGGGGCTACAAGACTGAGGAGGACGTACGGGAAGTTGCACGCCAGTACAAGGAGCACGACCTGCCGCTGGACATGATCTGTATGGACATCGAGTATATGCAGGACTATGCCGATTTCACCGTAAACAAGGAACGTTTTCCAGACCTTACAAAGCTCTCCGCAGACCTGAAAGCGCAGGGCATCCGGCTGGTGCCCATCATCGATGCCGGCGTGCGCGTTGACCCCAACGACTCCACCTGCACTGAGGGGCTGGAAAAGGGATACTTCTGCAAAAAGGCCGACGGAACTCCCTTTGTGGCGGCAGTCTGGCCCGGCAAGGCTTACTTTGCCGACTTCCTGCGCCCCGAGGTGCGGGAGTGGTTCGGCCACAAATACAAGGCCCTGACCGACTGCGGCATTGAGGGCTTCTGGAACGATATGAACGAGCCCTCCCTCTTCTACTCACCTGAGCGGCTGCGCGCTTTTCTGGACGATATGGCCGCCCTGCGGGAGAAGGACAACATTGAGCAGGAGGAGTTTTTCCCGCGCGTGGTGGGCGGTGCCATGGGCCTGATGAACAGCCCGACAGACTACGCCAGTTTTTACCACGAGGCAGACGGCCGGAAGGTACGTCACGATCAGGTTCACAACCTTTATGGCGGCAGCATGACCCGCGCCGCAGGGGAAGCCTTTGCCGACCTGCGTCCGGGCCAGCGCACCCTGCTTTACAGCCGTTCCAGCTTCATTGGCAGCCACCGCTACGGCGGCATCTGGCTGGGCGACAACAATTCCAGCTGGGCTCAGCTGCTGGCCAATATCCAAATGATGCCCAGTGTCCAGATGTGCGGTTTCCTGTACAGCGGTGCCGACCTCTGCGGCTTCTCCTGCGATACCACGCCGGATCTTGCCCTGCGCTGGCTTGAGTTCGGTCTGCTCACCCCGCTGATGCGCAACCACTCCGCGGTGGGCACCCGGATGCAGGAATACTACCGCTTCCCCGAGGTGCTGCCCGCTGTGCGTAATATGATCCGTCTGCGCTACGCTCTGCTGCCCTACCTGTACAGCGAATTTATGAAGGCTGCGCTGGAAAACACCAGCTACTTCCGGCCGTTGGCCTTCGATTACCCGGATGACCCCGATGCCCGGGAGGTGGAAGATCAGCTTTTGCTGGGCGAGGGCCTGATGGCCGCTCCCGTCTATGTCCAGAATGCCCACGGGCGGCATGTCTACCTGCCCGAGCCCATGAAGCTCCTGCGCCTGCGGGCTGTGGACGACTACGACGAAGAGATCCTGCCCGCCGGACACCACTATATCCGCTGTGCGCTGGACGAAATGCTGTTGTTCCTCCGTCCGGGTCACATCATTCCCGTGGCACAGCCCGCCAACAACACCGCTGAGCTGGATGATGCCAGCCTGACCCTGTGGAGCTTCCTGCCCAACGGCGAATCTGCGGAGTACCGGATGTACCGGGACGATGGCGTGACAACGGAATACGAGAAGAAAGAGCACTGGAAAACGCTGCAGATCCATCATTCCTGATCAAAGCGCCCCAGAAAGGCAGGAACCCCCTGCGCGGCATCTTGTATTTTACAGAAAACTGTATTATAATATAGGTGTTCTTTACAAATTGCGTTGTGCCGCAAAACGGCACGGCGCATTTTTTACGCTTCGATTTTGGTGCAAGAGTATGAGAGAAGTTTCAAAGGAGGCGGAGCTTTCATGGCACAAATGTCCCAAGCCGGTGATCTGACCAGCGGCCCGATGCTGAAAAAGATCATCCTGTTTTCCCTGCCGCTGGCGGCATCCAGCTTTTTGCAGCTGCTGTTCAATGCTGCCGATGTGGTCGTGGTGGGCCGATTTGCCGGCAGCGCCGCGCTGGCAGCAGTTGGTTCCAACGGTGCACTCATCAACCTGCTGGTCAACCTGTTTGTCGGCCTTGCGCTGGGTGCAAACGTTGTGGCGGCCCGCTGTTATGGTGCAAAGGATGACCAGGGCGTGCACGAAGCGGTGCAGACTGCTGTTACCCTGAGCCTTGTGGGTGGCGTTCTGATGGCTTTTGTGGGCTTTTTTGCAGCCCACGGTCTGCTGGAACTGATGTCCAGCCCCGAGGATGTTATTGACCTTGCCACACTTTACCTGAAGATCTACTTCATCGGAATGCCGATGACCATGCTGTACAACTTCAACGCCTCCCTGCTGCGTGCCGTGGGCGACACCCGCCGCCCGCTGGTCTGTCTGGCGGTGGCAGGTGTCATCAATGTGGTGCTGAACCTGCTGTTCGTCATCGTATTCCAGATGAGTGTGGCGGGTGTTGCGCTGGCCACCATCCTCAGCCAGACGGTATCCGCCATTATGGTCACGGTGCTGCTGGTCAGGGAAGAGGGTGCCATGCACCTTGACCTGCGGCATCTGGGCTTCCACAAGAAAGCCATGCTGCAGATCATCCAGATCGGCCTGCCCGCCGGTCTGCAGAGCACCGTGTTCAGCCTGTCCAACGTGGTGATCCAGTCGGCCATCAATTCCTTTGGCTCCACGGTCGTGGCCGGAAACTCTGCCGCATCCAACCTCGAGGGCTTCATCTACACCGGCATGAATGCCTTTGCGCAGGCAGCCGTGACCTTTACCAGCCAGAACGTGGGTGCCCGCCGGTACGACAACCTCGACCGCGTCATGCGCAACTGCCTGCTCTGCGTCACTGTGGTGGGCCTGTTCCTGGGCTGCGGCGCTTACTTTGGCGGCGAGGTCCTGCTGCACTTCTATTCCACGGATGAAGCCGTGGTGGCCGCCGGCCTGTCCCGGATGCAGATCATCTGCACTGCCTACTTCCTGTGCGGCATAATGGACACTTTGGCCAGCTGCCTGCGCGGCCGCGGCTACTCGGTGATCCCCATGGTCGTCAGCCTGGTGGGCAGCTGCCTGCTCCGTCTGGTCTGGATCGCAACCATCTTCCGGATGTTCCGCTCCACCGGCACGCTGTACATCAGCTACCCCATCAGCTGGGCCCTGACCGCAGGGGTGCATCTCATCTGCCTGCTGGTCGTGCGCAAAAAGATGAACGATCAGCTGAAGGAAGAGAGCCGCCTGGCCGCATAACAAGAAATGCTCTCCTGTGCTTAGCAGGAGAGCGTTTTTGTTTACAGCATCTTCTTTAACAGATATCGGTCATACCCGCCGTACATCTCACGGCGGTCGGCAATGACAAAACCGCAGGCAAGGGCATTGTTCAGGCTGTATTGATTCTCCGGGCTGACGGTGGCCCCGATGCCCACGATGCCGGGCCGGACAAGGGGCAGCGCCGCTTCCAGCAGCTTCCGCTGCAGACCGTTGCCTCGCCAGTCCGGGTGGACCACTGCGCTGTCTGCATTGACCCAGTGCTCCCACTCCTCCCGGGGCACCCCCAGAAAGGCCGCATAGTTGTGCGCGCTCCGGCCGCAGTAGCGCAGGATAAAGTACGCCCCCAGCCGTTCGCCGTCGTATGCTCCGATGCACAGGTCCTCCCTCAGATAGGCCGTGATATTCTCCAGTGTGTCCGGCACAAACTGCTCCGGGTGGGGCATGGCGGCCCGCACTTCGTTCTGCAAAGCAAAGAATGCGGCGGCATCCGCAGGGCCGCACCGGCGCAGGCGAATGGGAAGCTGTGCAGACCGGCCACACACTTTTTGCAGTATCAGTTCCATTTTGTGAACCCTCCAAAAATAAAATCATACTTTCTGCTGGATTCCAGTATAATTACCATTCAAAATAAAGTCAAATCATGCTATAATGAAAGTAAGAAAATCTGTCCGGCGCAGCTTTTGGGTTGCAGGGCAGGTTTTCCCAAGTCCAGGCGGGCACTGCCCCGCCCGCGAACCGGAGGAACAGCCCATGAAAGAATCCAGCTCTTCGTCATCCATCCGCCTGGGCGGTGCGGTCATCAGTGACCGTGTCGTTGCGGCGCTTCTGGAAGAACTGCGCACCGGCCGCTACGCCGATGCCGACCGCCTGCCCGCCGAGGTCGATCTGGCCGCGGAACTCGGTGTCAGCCGTACCGTGATCCGGGACGCGCTGAGCGAGATGGAGCGCGCCGGTTACATCGAGCGTGTGCGCGGCATTGGCACAGTGGTCAACCGCACTGTGCTTGGCCTGCGCAGCCGCCTTGACCAGAAGCTGGAATATTACCCGCTGATCCGCAGCTTTGGCAGCTACCCCCACGCCGATGGCATCCAGATCTATCCCATCCGCGCCGGGGCCGAGCTTGCCCGGGATCTTGCCATTGCACCGGGGGACGAGGTCATCTGCATCAAAAAACGCATCCTGGCCGACACCACCCCGGTCATCTACTCCATCGATTATCTGCCCCGCGCCCTCTTTGGCAGCCGGGACTACACCCGCATCGACCTGAGCGGCGGCGTGTTCGATATTCTGGAGCAGGAATGCAACCAGCAGATCTCCTCGAATGTGGCCCACCTCAAGGCCAGCTGCGGCGACGAGGCCATCCGGGCTGCCATGCGTCTTGCCCCCGGCGAGGCCATGCTGCTGCTGGATGAGATCTGCTTCAACCGTCTGTGCCACCCGGTCATGCGCTCACTGAGTTATTACACGAATTTCTTCGATTTTTCCATTCTACGAAAATTACTTTGACGGAGGTAAAATTCATGCGCCATCTCATCGATCCCTTGGATTTCAGCCAGGAGGAGATCACTTCCCTGCTGGATCTGGCCGACCGCATCCGCTCCGACCCTGCCGCTTATCAGGACGTTGCGTCTCACAAAAAGCTTGCCACTCTGTTCTATGAGCCGTCCACCCGCACCCGCCTTTCCTTTGAGGCGGCCATGCTGAACCTGGGCGGCCATGTGCTGGGCTTCCCGAGCGAGACCGTCTCCAGCGCTTCCAAGGGAGAAAGCGTTGCAGATACCATCCGTGTGGTCTCCTGCTATGCTGATATCGTGGCAATGCGCCATCCCAAAGAGGGTGCGCCGTTCCGCGCTTCCCGCTACTCCCGCATCCCGGTCATCAATGCCGGTGACGGCGGCCACCAGCACCCCACCCAGACCATGACCGATCTGATGACCATCCGCACCCGGATGGGTCGGCTGGATAACCTGACCATCGGCCTGTGCGGCGATCTGAAGTTCGGCCGCACCGTCCATTCTCTCATCAAGACCATGGCACGCTGCAAGAACATCCGCTTTGTGCTCATCAGCCCCGAGGAGCTGCGGGTGCCCGACTACATCATCAAGGATGTGCTGGAGGCCAACGGCATTGAGTACCGTGAGACCCGGAGCCTGGAGGAATCCATGCCTGAGCTGGATATCCTGTACATGACCCGTGTGCAGAAGGAGCGCTTCTTCAACGAGGAGGATTACATCCGCCTGAAGAACAGCTACATCCTGACCAGCGAAAAGATGGCCCTTGCCAAGCCTGAAATGGCAGTGCTGCATCCCCTGCCCCGCGTGAACGAGATCGCACTGGATGTGGACAACGATCCCCGTGCTGCCTACTTTGAGCAGGTGCAGAACGGCGTATACGTCCGCATGGCACTGATCATGACGCTGCTGGGTCTTGCCGACCCCAAGGCACCGAAGGAGGGCAACTGATATGCTGAATATTGACGAGATCCAGAACGGCATTGTGATCGACCACATCAAGGCAGGCACCGCTGTGGGCCTGATGGAGCTGCTGGGCATCACCGGCAACAAGACCGCCAACGTGGCACTGATCCAGAATGCGCGCTCCCACAAGGCCGACTGCGGCCGCAAGGACATCATCAAGGTCGAGGGGGATGCCTCCTGGCTGAACCTGGACGTGCTGGCCTACCTTGACCCTGACATCAGCGTGACCGTGATCGAAAACGGCAAGGCTGTGCGCAAGGAAAAGCCGAAGCCCCCCAAGCGTCTGGTGAACATTGTGCGGTGCCGCAATCCCCGCTGCATCTCCTCCATTGAAGAGGAATGCGACCAGATCTTTGAGATGAGCTCCAACGGCAAATACCGCTGCATCTACTGTGAGCAGGAGCTGCAGGTGAAGCCGGAATAATCGGTACAAAAGCAAAAGGCAGTGCGTCCCACGCGGCGCACTGCCTTTTTTGTTTGTTACACGAAATCCTCCCGCATCGGGGTGAAGATATCCAGCAGGATGCCCGCTTCCGTGCAGGTACAGCCATGCTCCACATCGTCCTCCTTCCGGCCCGATCTCAAACAAAAAAGCCCGACAAAGCTCCCTCCGGCAGCACCGCCCGGCATCCCATTCCCACATACGATGCCGTGCAGGTGCAGTGCATTCAGAAGGTCTCTATCTGCAGCAATCCCCCAAGATCGCCATTCAGAGCTTCGTCAGACTTTTTATTCGTAAAGACGTTCCGGCCCACGCACACACGCCTGCGTTCCCGGATGTTCCTTCCTCTGTCGGCCGCAAACCATACAGCGGGGAGGCGCTCCTGCCTTTAACTTGATTTCATTGTAGCAGATTCCGATGAAACTTTCACTCCAAATGTCATATTCTGCAGGGTTTCATGTCATAACTTGCGGAGCGGGATGGTGCAGGTAAAGCGGAACCAGCACTCCCGGCAGCTGATGGTATATTCGCCGCCGTATTTTTTCAGCACATCCTGCACGTTCCACAGCCCGAAGCCGTGGCCCGCCCCTTTCTGAGAGATGCGGGGCAGCTGGCCGTCCACGAGGTTCAGGTCCTTTTTCACCCGGTTGCGGACAGAGAGCACCACCTCTTCCTCGCTCTTCCGCATCCGCACATAGACCTCCGGCGGATCAGCCTGCGCGGCGGCCTCAATGGCATTGTTGAGCAGGTTGGAGAGCACGATCACAAGGTCTGTCTGATCCATGGGCATATCCCGCAGATCGGGCAGATCAAAATAGACCATGACCCCTTTTCGGCTGGCTTCCTCGTACTTTTTGCTGAGCAGGGCATCCAACAGGGGGTTGTGGGTGTTCATAATGGTGGTATTCGCCGCAATGGTCTTTGTGAGCGTGGAAAGGTAGGCCTTTGCGCCCTCGTAATCGCCCTGCTGAAGCAGCAGAGCCAGTGCATCGGTGTGGTTGGTGAACTCATGGGTCAGCCGCCGCTGGGTCTTGTAGGATTCCAGAAGAGCTTCTGCGCTCTTCTTCTGGCGCACAGCCTCCACCATCAGTGTCTGCTGCAGCAGCATCTGGTCGTTGACCATCTGCACGATCCCCAGATGGATCAGCACTGCTATGGTCAGGCCAAAGGTCAGCATCATGTTCATCATGCTGGGCACTTCGCTGCCGCCGGATACCATCAGCACGATGTTCAGCACCACAACGATGCCAGGAAAAAAGGACATGACCAACATCTGCAGCGGGGTCAACGCCTGCTCCCGCCGCCAGCGCCGGATAATGTAGGCTGCAAGCAGGCCAGCCCCCACAACAGCAGCTACCAGCAGGAACAGACAGCTGCGGTAGCGCCAGACCTCCCGGACGGGAATGTGCTTACACCAGGCAAAGGTGTAGCTGACCGTGTTTTCCGTCAGCAGGCACATGATGCCGTTGACAAAGCAGGCCGAGAGCTTCTGGTTCCAGCTTCCGCCGAAAAAGAGCACCGTGACCAACAGGTAGATGACGTTCAATATCACAGATCCGATATTGAAAAAACCAATGTCATGCCGGATCGAGGCCGCCAGAAATACTGCTGCCAGCAGGGCTGCCCACAGGCAGGGGAAGCGGAATCTCCTACCGCAGCCCAGAAATGCATGGTCCACCATGATAAAGGCCGCCCACTGGCCAATGCAGACCAGATGCCCCATCAGAAGCCAGAGCATTTCCTTAGTCATCCCCAAACTGCCCCTTCCATTCCAGATAGGTGCTGCGAATCTCAGCATAGCCATTCCGACTCACGCCCAGCTTGACCCCATTGCGCAGGGTAACCATATAGCTGCTGATCTGCCGGATGTACTTCATATTGACCACCGCGCTCCGCCCCACCCGCAGAAAGCCGTTCTCAAACAGGGCCTGCGGCAGCTCGTTCAGCTTGCCATAGTAGGAACACAGGGGCTGGTGGGCCACATCTCCGTAAACGTTGATCTTGCGCAGGTCGCTTTCGAGGTAGTAGATGCTGTCGTAGGGCAGCTCGGTCTCGGTGCGGTTCTGCCGGATGGTCAGGGTCTTGGGAGTCCGGTGATCCTGCTCGTGCAGAATGGCATCCAGACAGCGGGGCAGCTGGCAATCCAGATCGCGCTTGAGGATATAGCGGAACGCATTCACGGTGTAGCCCTCCGGGGCAAATTCCAGATAGGCCGACACATACACCAGGCAGATCTCCGGGCTGCACTGGCGCAGCTGCTTTCCCAGTGAGATGCCGTTCATGGTGTCCAGATCCACATCCAGCAGCGCCACCTGATACAGATCAAGGTCCCGCCGGGCCAGTGTCTCTTCCCCGCTGTGGCAGACGGTGCATTCCACCTGCAGGCCCCGCAGCGCAAAGAAATCCCGGACGAGCGTTTCCACGCGGGCAGCAAATACCGCATCATCATCACAGATCAAAATGTGCATTGTGTCCTCCAACAAAACGCCCTCTCCGCCAGTGCGTCCGCCTCTCCCAAAAGGCGAGGCAATTGCTGCTCTGACTTCAGGCTGTGCAAGTTGCTTGCCCATCAGATGCGTTGCCCTCCTTGGGGAGCTGGCGAGCGAATGCGAGACTGAGAGGGTTTATTCCCTTATGCAAAGAACTTGTCGTAGATGCCAAAGGCGAAGATGAACAGCACGATCACGGGCAGACCGTAGGTCAGGTAACCGCGCATCCAATCGTGGATCTTCAGCCCCTCGCCGGTGTTGACTTCCTTCTTATAGTTGTCCCAGCCCCATCCATAGCGGGAAACGCAGAACAGCAGGTAGACCAGGCTGCCCAGCGGCAGGAACAGGTTACTGACAAGGAAATCCTCGAAGTCCAGCACTGCACCGCCAAACACGGCAAAACCATCCCAGGCCCAGAGGTTATACCCCAGCACGCAGGGCATGGACAGCAGGATGATGAGGAACAGGTTGACCAGACTGGACTTTTTACGAGTGCAGCCGGTCAGCTCCATGCCGCAGCAGATGATGTTCTCAAACACCGCCAGCACAGTGGACAGGGCCGCAAAGGCCATGAACAGGAAGAACAGGCTGCCCCACAGCTTGCCCAGCGCCATGTTAGCAAAAATATTGGGCAGGGTGATGAAGATCAGGCTGGGACCTGCGGTCTGATCCACACCAAAGGTAAAGCAGGCCGGGAAGATGATGAGACCGGCCGTGATGGCCACAAAGGTATCCAGCACCACCACACGGACGCTCTCGCCCAGCAGGGAGTGCTCCTTGCCGATGTAGCTGCCAAAAATAGACATGGCACCGATGCCCAGGCTCAGGGTGAAGAAGGCCTGATTCATCGCACCCACCAAGGTGTTGACGATGCCAACCTCCTTCATACGGCCAAAGTCAGGCACCAGGAAGAAGGAAAGACCCTCCTTTGCGCCATCCATGAAAAGGCTGTTCACGGCCAGAATGACCATGATGAGGAGCAGGGCGATCATCATGCCCTTGGTCACACGCTCCAGACCATTCTGCAGGCCCTTAGCGCAGACCAGAATGCTCAGAACGACCACGAACACCATCCAGAAGGTCATAATACCGGGGCTTGCCAGCATCTCGGTGAACTTGCCCGCCACCTCGTCTGCGTTCAAGCCGGAGAGCTTTCCGGCGGCAGTCATATAGAAATAGTGCAGCATCCAGCCTGCAACGGTGGTGTAGAACATCATCAGCAGGTAACAGCCGATCAGGGTGAAGTAGCCATGGATATGCCACTTCTGACCCGGCTTTTCCAGCACCTGATAGGCCCGCACCGGGCTTTTGCGGCTGGCACGGCCCACAGCAAATTCCATGGTCATAATGGGCAGACCCAGAATGACCAGGAACAGCAGGTAAAACAGTACAAAGGCTCCTCCGCCGCCCTGACCTGCCATATAAGGAAATTTCCACACGTTGCCAATGCCGATGGCACAGCCTGCCGACAGCAGGATGAAGCCCAGCCGCGATTTCAGCGTTTCACGTTCCATAATAAATTTGTCCCCTCCAATAATTTCAGCCGCCCGCCTTCTGCACGAAAAACAGGCGAAATCAGTTTATTATATCACAAATTGGAAGAGAATGGAGTGCTTTTTCGTATTTTCCCTTGCAAATTTCTTTCATCTTATATAAAATAGACAAGATGAAATGTGTACAACACGGAAAGGAACAACCGGATGGTCTCAGACGAAACAGCCTACCGGAAGTATCTGGCCGGAGACGAAGCTGCCGCTCAGCTGTTGGTGGAGCGGTATGGCGACGCGCTGACCCTTTACATCAACGGCGTGCTGGGCGATATCCACGAGGCAGAGGATCTGATGATCGAAGCCTTTGCCCATATTTTTGCAAGAGAGCGGCCCATTCAGGATGGCTGCTTCAAGGCTTACCTCTATAAAACCGGGCGCAATCTCGCATTGCGCTGCAAGACCCGGCGGCGGTTTTTTCTGCCGCTGGAGGAACTGCCTTTTGAACTGCCGGACGAGGCACTGGCCGAGACTGGATCACTCCGGAACGAACAGCACCGGCAGCTGTACGCCGCACTGGGCAAACTCAAAAAGGAATACCGGGAGACACTTTTTCTGGTCTATTTTGAAGAACTGAGCTACCGGCAGGCCGCACAGGTGCTGGGACGCACCGAGCAGCAGGTAACGAACCTTGTGTACCGGGGCAAGCAGCAGCTGAAACAACTTTTGGAACAGGAGGGATATCAGTATGAAAACTGATGCCGAACGGATGGCGCTGATCCGCCAGCGCACGGCCCAGCTGCAGCGTCAGGCGCGCGCACGGCAGATGCTGCTGATCGATGCAGGCTGTATGGCGGCCTGTCTTGTGCTGGTGGTCTGCCTGGGCCTTGCCATGCCCGGCTGGGCAGGCACATCGGTCGCGCTGCATGTTTCCCCCACCGGCACCGCCGGGATGCTGAGTGAGCGCGGAGCCGACGGTTATATCCTGGTGGGCGTACTCTCGTTCCTGCTGGGCTCCTGCGTGACCATCCTGCTCTACCGACTGCGCCGCAGCAGTGAAAAGAAGCACACGAGGGACGACGATGAGCTTTGAGATCATTGACAACACCTTTCAGGTGATCGTGCTGGCTGCGATGGCGCTCCTCGCCTTTCTCCTCGCCTTCCGGCGCAGCAGCCGCTCCTGCCTGATCCTGGCGTTCGGCTACGCCAGCTTTATGATGGGCACTTTGTACTACCTGCTCCATCTGATCATTCTGGGCCATGGGCCGCAGGTGTTTTATGTGGCCGAATGCTCCTGGATGGCCTCGTATTTCTTTTTTCTCTCGCTGGAGATCCTCTATTGGGAGGGCCTGCGCCCGCCGTTCTCGCCTTTTGCGCTGGCAGCTGGGGTGGTCTTTGCCGGAGTTGTCATGCGGGTGCAGGTGTTTGGCCCTTCGCCGCTGATGTCTGGTGCGCTGGCGCTCACCTTTGGCACGCTGGCCTATCTCTGTTTTTCGGCCCTGCAAAAGGAAAAACGGCTCCGGCCTTATGAGATCGCACTTTTGTTTGAAATGTCCTTGCAGATCCTTCTGTTCGTTGCCTCCGGGTTCATCCGTGATTACACCCGGTTCAGCCTTTACTATGCTGTGGACATCCTGTTGACCCTCACGCTGGTCAGCTTCCTGCCCCGTATCCTGCAGGAGGAGCCCCATGACCTACATTGAAAACATCTTTTTGTGCCTGGCGCTTCCCATGCTGCTCTCCCTGCTGTTCACATCGGGCAGCCCCCGGCGCTTTACCCTGTTCGTGGTGCTGGGCATGGCCACCTGCCTGCTTTCGGCTTATGTCAGCAGCTTTTTCATGGGGCGGCACCAGTGCAGTGCCGTGACCACCGCCATTGAGATCGCACCTGTCTGCGAGGAGATCCTGAAGCTGCTGCCTCTGCTGCTCTACTTTTTGATCTTTGAGCCGGATTCCCACAAGCTGACTCCTGCGGCCATTGGCATTGCAGTGGGCTTTGCTACCTTTGAAAACGTCTGCTACCTGACCGAAAACGGTGCAGGAAGTTTTGTTTTCCTGCTCATCCGCGGCATGTCCGCCGGGGCCCTGCATCTGGTCTGCGGTATCCTGACCGGTCTGGCACTGGCCTATGTGTTCCGCCGTCCGTGGCTCACCTGCACCGGCACGGTGGGGATTCTGGGGGTCTGCATGGTGCTGCACGGCATCTACAACCTGCTGATCACCGCCGACGGCTTCTGGCAGATGGTCGGGTACTTCTTTCCTTCTGCCATCATCGTCACCCTGTTTGCGGCAAGGCTGCTCCACAGGGGCAGGCACACTGTTTTTCACTGACCGTTTCCCGCTCTTTTCCGGAGCGGGAAATTTTTTTGAACTTTTTTCAAATTTGGGTGAAAGGAATCGGCGTGAACTGTATTATAGGAGATAGAGAGGACGGAAAGCAGCCGCTCTGATGATCTCTCAAAAGGAGGGACTGTCCATGACCCAGAAGGCGAGTGTTCGTATGGAGGAAATTCGCCGCCGCACACGCAGGCTTCGTCAAAGGCGGGCACATCGAATCAACTGCGCTCTCTCCGCAGTTTGTCTGTTTTTGACAGTCGGCATTGCGTCCCTGCTGTATCAGGAGCATGTTCCGGGTCTTTCCATCGTTCTGGCCGGGTACGGCTCGGTGCTGCTGCACAGCGGCGCTGATGCTTATATCGTGGTCAGCGTCGGCTCCTTTGTCACCGGCGTTGTATTCACGTTGCTCGGCATCCGGTACAGGCGGTACAAAACACTGCACCGCCCCTTCTCCCCGGATGCTGCAGACAAGGCTTCCTCCCAAAGCCTCTCTGACGACCAGTAGCGCCCTCCATGCTCTTCTCCCACACACTTTTCTCCATACCCCGAAAAGGCTCTGCCGTTTCTCCCGGCAGAGCCTTTTCCCTTTCAACCAAAAACAGCACGCCGAAGCCGAACGGCGTGCTGTTTTTTCTGGTTCTATGGTTATCTGTCCCACTTGTCGCACAGGGCGTTGATCTGGTCGGCAAACTTGGCAAGATCCTTGTTGGCCCCGCCCTCGTTGTGCTCGATGACGCGGAGCAGCCGCTTGCCGGCGCTGACCAGCCGCTGGAACACCGTTGCGGCGCGGGACGCGCCCTCACTGGGCTTGTGCTCCAGCCGGACACGGGAGCCTTCCTGCAGGCAGACCGCACCCTCGGCCCCAATGGCCCACTGCTCCCCATTGTAAGGGGCACAGGCGGTAAAGCCCTGCTCGGTCAGGGTCTGGGCAAAGATGTTCTCCACCTCGTCCTCGCCATGGATGACAAACACCCGCTTGGGCTTGGGGCTGAACGCGTTCACCCAGGCCAGCAGGCCCTCGCGGTCGGCATGGCCCGAAAGGCCCGTCAGCTGACAGATTTCTGCCTGCACGTCGATGGTCTCACCGAACAGCTTGACATTGACGGCACCATCGATCAGGGTGCGCCCCAGCGTTCCCACGGCCTGATAGCCCACAAAAAGGATCGTGCACTCCGGCCGCCACAGATTGTGCTTGAGGTGGTGGCGGATGCGGCCTGCCTCGCACATGCCGCTGGCCGAGATGATGACCTTGGGCACCCGGTCGGCGTTGATCATCCGGGACTCATCGCTGGTCACGCTGACCTGCAGCCCCGGGAACTGGATTGGGTCGATGCCCTGTGCCAGCAGCGCCCGGGTATCCTCGTCAAAGCAGTCGGGATCGGTATCTTTGAAAATGCGGGTCGCCTCAATGGCAAGGGGGCTGTCGATGTAGACCGGGAAATTACCGTGGCCGGTGACCAGCCCCTCTTTTTTGATCTCACGGATAAAGTAGAGCAGCTCCTGGGTACGGCCCACCGCAAAGCTGGGGATGACCACATTGCCGCCCCGGTCAAAGGTGCGCTGCAGGATCCTGCTCAGCTCCCCCACATAGTCCGGGCGGGGACCGTGGCTGCGGTCGCCGTACGTAGACTCCATAAACACATAGTCCGCGTCCCGGATCGTTGTCGGGTCCTTGATGATGGGCTGATGCTGGTTGCCGATGTCCCCGGAAAAGACCAGCTTGGTGGTGGTGCCGCTCTCAGTGACCCAGATCTCGATGCTGGAAGAACCCAGCAGATGGCCCACATCGATGAAGCGGATCACAAGGCCCGGGGCCAGTTCGATCTTAGTGTTATACTCCATGCCCCGGAACAGCTGCATGGCCGCCTCGGCATCCTGCACGGTGTACATCGGCTCCACCGGCTCGGCACCGGCACGCTTCGCCTTGCGGTTCTTCCATTCAGCTTCAAACTCCTGAATGTGGGCAGAGTCCCGCAGCATGATGCTGCACAGCTGAGTCGTGGGCTTGGTGGCATAGATCCTGCCCCGGAAGCCGTTGCGCACCAGCAGCGGCAGCTGGCCTGTATGGTCGATATGCGCATGGGTCACCAGCACGCCGTCAATTTCACCCGGTGCCACAGGGAGGGGCTGGTTTTCGTAGACATTCTTGCCCTGCTCCATACCGCAGTCAATGAGGTAGCGCTGCCCAGCTGCTTCCAGCAGGGTGCAGCTGCCCGTGACCTCGTGGTTGGCTCCCAAAAATGTGAGCTTCATAGATACACCTCCCGGTTCAGTTTTGCACCCTTAGTATAGCACAACTCGCTGCATCCATCTGCCCAAATCATGTAAAGAGTTATCGGGCAAAGCGCCGAAATTTTGAAAAAGTTTTTATACAATCTTGACAAACCACCCCCAACTGAGATAAACTTTATTCGTATGACGTAACTTCTACAGAGATTCAAAATAGAGAGGTAGTTATTTATGGTTCGTAACGATTTGCGCAACGTCGCCATTATCGCTCACGTTGACCACGGCAAGACCACGCTGGTGGATGCCATGCTGCGTCAGAGCGGCGCTTTCCGCGACAATCAGGTCGTGGCAGAGCGTGTCATGGACAGCGGCGATATCGAGCGTGAGCGCGGTATCACCATTCTGGCCAAGAACTGCTCCTGCACCTACAAGGGTGTCAAGATCAACATCGTTGATACCCCGGGCCACGCCGACTTTGGCGGCGAGGTCGAGCGCGTGCTGAAGATGGTCAACGGCGTGCTGCTGCTGGTGGACGCTGCTGAGGGCTGCATGCCCCAGACCCGTTTTGTTCTGCAGAAGGCTCTGCAGCAGAACCTGAGCCTGGTGGTTGCCATCAACAAGATCGACCGCCCCGATGCCCGCATCAAGGAAGTCATCGATGAGGTGCTTTACCTGCTGATGGATCTGGGCGCTTCCGATGAGCAGCTGGAATGCCCCATCCTGTTCTGCTGCGGCCGTCAGGGCACCGCAAGCCTGGACCCCGATGTGCCCGGCACCGACCTGATCCCCCTGTTCGACACCCTGCTGGACACCATCCAGCCTCCTCAGGGCGATCCCGAGGCTCCCTTCCAGATGCTGGTCTCCTCTGTTGACTACAACGAGTTCGTTGGCCGCATCGGCATTGGCCGCATCCAGAACGGCGTTGCCAAAGTCGGCGAGGAAGTGGTCGTGTGCGATTGGCACAACCCCGACCTGAAGATGCGCGGCCGTCTGACCAAGCTGTACGATTTCCAGGCCAATGGCCGTCAGCCCTGCGACAACATCACCGCAGGCGATATCGTTGCATTCTCCGGCCTGCCCGATGTCACCATCGGCAACACGCTGTGTGCTCCCTCTCAGGTTGAGCCGCTGCCCTTCGTGAAGATCAACGACCCCACCGTGGAGATGACCTTCTCCGTCAACGACAGCCCCCTGGCCGGCCGTGAGGGCAAGTACGTCACCAGCCGCCAGATTCGTGACCGCCTGCAGAAAGAGCTGCTGAAAGACGTTGCTCTGAAGGTGGAGGATTCTCCCACCACCGATTCCTTCCGCGTCATGGGCCGTGGTGAGATGCACCTGTCCATCCTGATCGAGACCATGCGCCGTGAAGGTTACGAGCTGCAGGTCTCTCCCCCGCACGTTCTGACCAAGGTCATCGACGGCAAGACCTACGAGCCCATGGAGCACGTTGTCATCGACGTTCCCACCCAGTATCAGGGTGCTGTGATGACCGGCCTGGGCCAGCGCAAGGCCGTTCTGCAGCAGATGGAGTCTCTGGGCACCGACCGTGTCCGCCTGGAGTTCCGGATGCCCAGCCGCGGCCTGTTCGGCTACCGCAACCAGTTCCTGACCGATACCCACGGCGAAGGCATCCTCAACCAGATCTTTGATGGCTACGATGTCTGGGCCGGTATGATCGCCAACCGTTCCACCGGTTCTCTGGTCAGCTTTGAGACCGGCGAAGCCGTTACCTACGGCCTGTACAACGCGCAGCAGCGCGGCACCCTGCTGGTGGGCGCTGGCGAAAAGGTCTACGAGGGCATGGTCATCGGCTACACCGCTTCCGGCGAGGATGTGGATGTCAACGTCTGCAAGACCAAGCACCTGACCAATACCCGCGCTTCCGGTTCCGATGACGCTCTGCGCCTGATCCCCGTCAGCAAGCTGAGCCTGGAAGGCTGCCTGGAGTTCCTGGCACAGGATGAGCTGCTGGAGGTCACCCCTGAGAATCTGCGCATCCGCAAGCAGATCCTGAACCACGACCAGCGCATGAAGGCAAAGAGCAAGCTGAAGTAAGCTGCTTCCCTTCCCGATCAACATAAAAAACGGCATCGCAAACCAATCGGTCTGCGATGCCGTTTTTGCGTTTCGCTCTTTATTCAGCGCTGTATGCGCTGCCCATAGTCCAGGAGTTGGAAGCCGAATACTTTGCGTGGTTGCGCAGGTAGGTGACCCAGGCACCATAGCCGTTTCCGGCCGAGAAGTGGACTCCATCCGGAGCCGCCAGCATCTCTTTCAAATTCCCATTCTCATCGGCAAAGGTCTCCCACAGGTCAAGGTAGACACAGCCCTTGTCTGCAGCCAGCTTTGCCAGCTGCTCGTTCACAGAGCGCAGGACATCGGACGCAAGACCGGGCTTTTCCGCAGCAGCCCGGGGCCGCACCGGCGGGATGGACTGGACATAGATGACACAGCCGGGCAGAGCCTGCCTGAGCTGATCCAACATCTGGCCATAGTAGGCCAGAAAGCGGTCTGCTGCGCCCAGCGTGGTCAGCGTGTTGGTGCCCAGCAGGATATAGAGCTTTTTCGGCTGGGCCGCTGTCAGCACATCCATTGCCACCTCTGAGCCGCGCACGCTGCTCTTGACCGCGCTGCGGTTCACGATGGCATCGGGGCCCACACCGGTATAGCCGCAGATGAGTGCCCCGCCCAGGTTGATGCTGTAATCGGAAAAGCCCACGGTCAGGCTGTCGCCCAGCAGGGCCGCATCCGAAAAGTAACTCAGATCCACCTGCCCACAGCCGGGCTGACGGATCACGCTGCTGTCATACGCCTTGACCTGATAGGCCCCCGCTGCCTGCCGGGCGGGGCCGAACTGTTCCAGCGTGACAGCCGCCGCATCGTCGGCTCCACTGCCTTCCCCTGCCGTACCGCCGGCGCTGTCTGCCGCAGAGGCTCCCGTATCTCCCTGCATGGGCAGCGGAGCCAGGATATTGGCCGCTGTGCCCGCCGCCGGGCTTTGCTGGACAGCCTCGCTCTGCTTTTCGCCATTTTCCAGAATGGCCGTGACGGCCAGCGACAGCAGCAGGATCGCTGCAATGACCCCCGCCAGCCGCAGGCCGGTGCCTGCCTTGCTGCGCCGTCTCCGGCCATGGGTGGAATGATATTCGTGTGAGATTCCCATTCTTTTTCCCGCCTTTCCCTGTTTTCTTTTCTCTATCATTACGGTCAGTATCCCCGAAAAATTGCAAAGTTTGCATTCTGCACTCCGACCGACCCTGTGTTTTTGTAGGATACGCCAAATATTGTATCATAATTTTTTTGCCCGTGCAACCAATCAGGTCTTGCATACAACAGAGAAATAGTTTACAATAGTATTGTTGCAGGAATTGCACAGTTTTCATTGAATCAGATGCACATCCTGCATTCTTTTTGTACGACTTGCGGCGCGCATCCGCAATCTCCTTCCCCGGGCAGTGCAGGGCTCTGGGAGGACACAGAAGGACTTGCCGCGCTTTGCAGGACGTGAACTGTTGTTCTTTTGGATAAGGAGGACGTATGTCAAAAAATGTCATCATCGGCCAGAGCGGCGGCCCTACCGCCGTTATCAATTCCAGCCTGGCAGGCGTATACAAAGCTGCCTGTAGTCTGGGAGCCGATAAGGTCTACGGAATGAAGTACGGCATCGAGGGCCTTTTAAAGGAAGAGATGCTGGAACTGAACGTTCTGCTGGATGACCGCATGAGTATCGAGCTGCTCAAGCGCACCCCGTCCAGCTATCTGGGCAGCTGCCGCTACAAGCTGCCAGACCCGGATGTGGACTCTACCCCGTTCATCAAGCTGTTCACCCTGTTTGACAAGTACGATATCTGTGCGCTGTTCTACATCGGCGGCAATGACTCGATGGACACCATTGCAAAGCTCTCCCGTTACGGTGCCCAGGTGGGCAGCAGCGTCCGGTTCATCGGTGTGCCCAAGACCATCGACAACGACCTCTGCCTGACAGACCACACCCCCGGCTACGGCTCTGCCGCCAAGTACATTGCCACCATCCTGAAGGAGGTCATCCGTGACTCCTCCGTTTACAACATCCGCAGCGTGACGGTGGCCGAGATCATGGGCCGCCACGCGGGCTGGCTGGCCGGTGCAGCTTGTCTGGCCGGCGGCGATGACTGCGAAGGCCCCGACCTCATTCTGCTGCCCGAAGTTCCCTTTGACCCGGACAGGTTCCTGACCCGGGTGGACGAGCTGCAGCGGGTCAAGCCCAATGTCATCATTGCAGCCAGCGAGGGCGTTAAGACTGCCGACGGCACCTATCTGTGCGATCTGGTCTCCACCGCCGGGCAGCTGGATGCCTTTGGCCACAAGGCCATTCTCAGCGGCACCAGCCGGTATCTTTCTGACCTCATCCACGATAATCTGAACTGCAAGAGCCGTGCCATTGAGTTCTCGACTCTGCAGCGCTGCGCCAGCCATCTGGCCAGCCGCACCGATGTGAACGAGGCCTACGCCGTGGGCGGCGCTGCCGCTTCCGCTGCCTTTGCGGGCGAGACCGGGCGGATGATCTCGCTCAAG
The DNA here is from genome assembly GCF_023347335.1 of Faecalibacterium sp. IP-3-29. Taxonomy (NCBI): domain Bacteria; kingdom Bacillati; phylum Bacillota; class Clostridia; order Eubacteriales; family Oscillospiraceae; genus Faecalibacterium; species Faecalibacterium sp. IP-3-29. Next base: position 1,580,428 of record NZ_CP094471.1, read on the forward strand.
CGCATTTCCGATTACCCCTACCAGTGCATCACCGAGTCCGTGGATGTCCAGCAGGTGGCAAACCTGGAGAAAAAGGTGCCGCTGGACTGGATCACCCCGGACGGAATGCAGGTGACGGCGGCGTTTGAGGAGTATGCCCGCCCGCTCATCCTGGACGAAGTAACGCCGGTCTACGTCAACGGCACCCCGCGCCATATCTGCCTGTAAGCTTCCTTTGCGCGTTTCCTCCCCCCTCGTGGTCTGTTTTCGTGCTCCTGCACGATAATATAAAAGCCGAAACAGAAGAAAAGGAGAAATCATCATGGGTAAAAATGCAATCGTTGGTCAGTCTGGCGGCCCTACCTCCGTCATCAATGCAAGTCTGGCAGGCGTATTCGAGAGCTGCAAGAGCCGCGGCGCTGAGATTGTTTACGGCATGTGCAACGGCGTTGCCGGTCTGCTGGAGGAGCGCGTGGTGGATCTTTCCACCGTGCTGACCGACGACCTGGATATCGAGCTGCTCAAGCGCACCCCGTCCAGCTTCCTGGGCAGCTGCCGCTATAAGCTGCCCGATTGGCACGATGACGAGACCGTTTACAAGAAGCTGTTCACCATCCTGGAAAAGCTGAACATTGGCTACTTCTTCTACATTGGCGGCAACGACTCCATGGATACCATCGGCAAGCTGGCCGAGTACGGCAACCGCATCCAGAGCGACATCCGCTTCATGGGCGTTCCCAAGACCATCGATAACGACCTGATGGTGACCGACCACACCCCCGGCTACGGCTCTGCGGCAAAGTACATCGGTGTGGTGATGAAGGAGATCATCCGCGATGCCACCGTTTACGGCACCAATTATGTCACCGTGGTCGAGATCATGGGCCGCAACGCCGGCTGGCTGACCGCTGCTGCCTCTCTGGCCAAGAGCGATGACTGCGAGGGCGTGGATATGATCTGCCTGCCCGAGGTCCCCTTCAACGTGGAGCACTTCATTGAGAAGGTCCGCGCCATGCAGGAGAAGAAGCCCAGCATCGTGATCGCTGTTTCCGAGGGTGTCAAGCTCGAGGACGGTCGTTATGTCTGTGAGCTGGCCGATGATGTGCACGCAGTGGACGCTTTCGGCCACAAGGCACTGACTGGTACCGCACGCTATCTGGCAAATGTGGTCGCCCGCAATCTGGATACCAAGACCCGCTGTATCGAGCTGTCTACCCTGCAGCGCTGCGCTGGTCACCTGACCAGCCGCACCGATATCACCGAGGCTTACCAGGTGGGCGGCGCTGCTGCCAAGGCTGCCTTTGAGGGTGTCACCGGTCAGATGGTCGCCCTGAAGCGCATCTCCAACAGCCCCTATCAGTACATCACCGAGCTGCACCCCATCAGTGAAGTTGCAAACCTCGAGAAGAAGGTTCCCCTGAGCTGGATGAACGAGAATCACACCCAGATGACCGAGGAATTCCTCGAGTATGCCCGCCCGCTGATCCAGGCTGAGCTGACTCCGCTGTACATTGCAGGTCTGCCCCACCACATCTACATGAAAAAGTAATTTCTCCTTTGAATCCTTCTAAGGCATAGCAAAACTCCCGCCCGGCTCCGGACGGGAGTTTTTTCTGTGTGGCTTATGAATTACTGTTTGCCCAGCTGCCAGAACGCCACGGCGCTGGCGGCGGCAACGTTCAGGGAATCGACCCCGTGGGACATGGGGATCTTGACTGTGTAATCGCAGGAAGCGATGGTGGTATGGGAAAGGCCGTCTCCCTCCGTGCCCAGCACAATGGCAAGCTTCGGTTCCCGGGCAAGAGCTCCGTCATCGATGCTGACCGAACGGTCGCTCAAGGCCATGGCAGCCGTCTTGAAGCCCAGGGCATTCAGCTGAGCAAGCCCCTTTTCGGGCCAATCAGCGGACGTTTCGCCGATCTGCGCCCAGGGCACCTGAAATACCGTGCCCATACTCACGCGCACGGCCCGGCGGCAGAGCGGGTCACAGCAGGAGGGGTTGATAAGAACAGCGTCCATGTTCAGCGCTGCCGCGCTGCGGAAGATGGCACCCACGTTGGTGGAATCCACAATGCCCTCCAGCACGGCCACCCGCCGGGCGTTCCGGCAGAGCTCCTCCACGGTGCGGGGCTTCGGACGTTGAAAGGCGCAGAGCACGCCCCGGGTCAGCTCGTAGCCTGTCAGTGCAGCCAGCAGCTCCCGGTCAGCAGTATAAATGGGTGCATCCCCGCAGCGGGTCAGGATCTCCGCCGCTGGGCCGGTGATCTGCCTGCGCTCCATCAGCAGGGAGACCGGTACAAAGCCTGCATCCAGTGCCCGGGAGATCACCTTGGGGCTCTCGGCAATGAAGATGCCTTTTTCGGGTTCCAGCCGACTGCGCAGCTGGTTCTGCGTCAGGCGGGCGTAGGGGTCCAGCTCCGGCGCGTGAAAATCCGTGATCTCGATGATATTGGGCATGGGGAGATTCTCCTTTTTCTGTATGAATGGTCTTATTGTAGCACAACCCGGATGCAATTGCAAAATACATGGCAGGCATATTCGTTTTACATGGTCAAAACCGCCAAAAAGCGTCTTTGGTTTTTGACAAATCCGTCAACCCGCGTTATAGTATAGGGGTAAAAAATCAGAGGGGGAATTTGCATGAATTCCAAGAAAAAGCGCCGCGGCCAGATGTCGGAAGCCTTCTGCACGGCAATGTTCCTTTCACTGTCCGGCGGCCTGCAGGACGTATACACCTATCTGTTCCGGGGCAAGGTGTTTGCCAACGCCCAGACCGGCAACATCGTGCTGATGGCTGTCCATGCCTTTGCCGGGGAGTGGGGGCGTGTGCTGCATTATCTTGTGCCCCTGTGCTTCTTTGCGCTGGGCGTGTTCGCGGCAGAGCTGATGCACCAGAAGCTGCAGAATCTGCAGCGGCTCCACTGGCGGCAGCTGGTGGTGCTGTGTGAGATCGTGATGCTGTTCGTGGTGGGCTTTTTCCCGCAGGAGTGGAATCTTATGGCCAATGCGCTGGTCTCGTTTGCCTGTGCGATGCAGGTGCAGACCTTCCGCAAGGTGAACGGTTATGCCTTTGCCAGCACCATGTGCATCGGCAACATGCGCAGCGGCATGGACTCCCTCTGCAGCTGGGTGCTCAACCGCAATCCTGCCGCCCTGAAAAAATCCCTTTATTACTGGGGCATCATCCTCCTGTTTGCGCTGGGCGCGGGCCTGGGCAGCCTGACGCTGGACCTCTGCGGCGCAAAGGCCATTTGGTTCTCCTGCCTGCTGCTGGCCGTCAGCTTCTGCCTGATGTTCCTGAAAGAAGATGTGGAAGAGATCAAAGAAGATCTTGAAGCACTGGAAGCAAAACATTAAATAAAACATTAAGTCAGGGAGTTTCCCTCAGTTTCACGCTGTTTACCGCCATGCCAAAGGCTCCCCTGGTAGGAGAGCTGGCGAGCGCCAGCGAGACTGAGGGTTTATTTTTCTCCGAATCTATCCAACACTTCCCCGGTCTCCTTCGTCTTACAGGCAGAACGACGCAATGAAAGGAGGAAGCCCCATGTGGGAGCTGCTGTACGAGACCTTCTGGGACAGGCTGGAACACTTCTGTTTCAATCTCTGCCGGGACGAGGCCCGGGCGGAGGATCTGACCCAGGAAGTCTTTCTGCGGGCACTGCAGAACCGGAGCCTTATCAACAGCTTTACAGAGCGGCAGTGCAAGGCCTGGCTGTTTACCACTGCACGGAATCTCTACTGCGACCAGCTCCGCCGGACGGCAAAGGAGGAGCAGCTGCTCAGCACCTTTTTCCCGGAAGAGGACAGTGCTGAACCGGATTCCGCGCTGGACACAGTGGAAGCCGCCAGTCTGCTGGCTCTGCTCACCCCGGAAGAACGGCGGCTGTTCACCCTGCGCTATACAGCGGGCTACAATGCCAGCGAAATCGGTCAGCTGCTCAGTCTCCCGCCCGGCACGGTCCGCAGCCGCCTTGCCCAGATACGCCATCGCCTCAAAACTGAACTTACGGAGGATTAAATGATGAAAAAGAACCTGAACGTGGACGCTATGATCCTGGACCTGCGCAATGTGCAGGAGGATTTTCTTGACCGCTATGAGCAGATCAAGCTGGACTGCATGATCGCGCTGACCTCGCCCCGGGTGCAGACGCTCCTGAGCCAGCACAACATTTCTCTGGATTCGATGCTCTGCAAAAATGTCCCGGAGGAGGTCTCGGTGGGTGTGGTCAATGGCAAGGTCACGCTGAGCTCTGCCAGCCAGACTGCCGCCGGGCAGGTACTGGTGGTCAACGGCAAGCTGATGATCACACCGGATGCTGCGGAGGTTTTACAGAAGTACGCCTGCATTCTGGTCAACGGTATGATCTACTGCCCGCAGTGCCTCTCGGCAGTGGTATCCGCCCGCTGCATCCTGAACGGAAAGCTGGCGGTCTACCCCGATGATGCAGTGCTCCTGCCGGGAAGCTCCATCAAGCTAGACAACACCTTCCTGCTGCGGGCACAAAGCCGCCTGTACTGGAATGAACATCGCTTCCTGGCGGTTGACCCCAGGCTCGACACTGCCGCACTGGCCGCAAAGGGCTGCAGCTTTTCCGCTCCAAAGGCTATCCTGTGCGCAAGCCTTGCGCCCGTTCTGGCCCCGCTCTTCCCGGATTCCACCGAGCTGATCATCGTGCCGGACGGCACCGCCGTGGTGGAGGACGACCTGGAGCTGACCGCCTCTTCCCTGCGCCGGTATGGCACCCGTCTCTATGTGCTGGGTGATGCTGTCATCCCCGCAGAGAGCGCAGACCTGCTGGCTCAGATCGAATTCCTGCATGTTACCGGTGAAGTAGAGCTGCCTGATGCTCTGGAAGCGGCCTTCTTTGCCATCCCTGAGCTGGAATGCGGCAAAGTAGTCCACGAGGACGCTCTGCCCAAACAGACCCGCGCCAAAGCAAAGGATGAGGAGCCCGATCCGGATACCGTGACCCTCAGCGGCATCCAGCTGACCCTGTAATCCGCACCGTTCCTCCCTGCCCCGCTCTTTCCGGCAGAAGCGCTCTGCTGGAAGGAGCGGGACTTTTGTTGATTTTTTATTGCACCCGCTCCTCTGATATGATATACTAATTTTTGTATTGTGTAATTCCCCGGGCACACTTCCGCTGTGGAACCCGCTGCCCGGGCAGGATATGGGAACCGAAATCAGGAAGAGGAGCAACGAATGAAAAAAGGATTTGACAACGACAAATACCTGCAGATGCAGTCGGAGCACATCCGGGAGCGGATCGCGCAGTTCGACAACAAGCTGTATCTGGAATTCGGCGGCAAGCTGTTCGATGACTACCACGCCTCCCGCGTGCTGCCCGGCTTCCAGCCCGATTCCAAGCTGCAGATGCTGCTGCAGCTGAAGGATCAGGCCGAGGTCGTTATCGTCATCAACGCTGAGGACATCGTCAGCAGCAAGGTGCGCGGTGACTATGGCATCACTTATGATCTGGACGTTCTGCGTCTCATCGACGCATTCCAGGAGCGCGGCCTGTTTGTGGGCAGCGTATGCGTGACCATGTACACCGCTGCCCCCGAGGTGGAAGCCTTTGAGAAGCGGCTGAACAGCCTGGGCATCCGCACCTTCCGGCACTATAAGATCCCCGGCTACCCCAACGACGTTGCCCGCATCGTGAGTGACGAGGGCTATGGCCGCAACGAGTACATTGAGACCCAGCGCCCGCTGGTGGTTATCACGGCTCCCGGCCCCGGCAGCGGCAAGATGGCCACCTGCCTGTCCCAGCTGTACCACGAATACAAGCGGGGCGTGAAGGCCGGTTATGCCAAGTTTGAGACCTTCCCCATCTGGAACATTCCCCTGAAGCACCCGGTCAACCTGGCATACGAGGCCGCTACCGCCGACCTGAACGATGTGAACATGATCGACCCGTTCCATCTGGAGGCCTATGGCAAGACCGCGGTCAACTACAACCGCGACATTGAGATCTTCCCCGTGGTCAACGCCATGTTTGAGCTGATCGCAGGCAAGAGCCCCTACCACTCCCCCACCGACATGGGCGTGAACATGGCCGGCAACTGCATTGTGGATGATGCGGCCTGCTGCGAGGCTTCCCGCAACGAGATCGTCCGCCGCTACTTCAAGGTCCTGTGCGACCTCAAGAACGGCGCACAGATCCAGAGCGAGGTCTACAAGCTGGAGCTGCTGATGAATCAGGCCGGGCTGACCCAGGGCAGCCGCCCGGTGGAGCAGGCCGCCCATGCAGTCTCCGAAAAGACCGGCGGTGCCCCCGCTGCCGCCATTGAGCTGCCGGACGGTACCGTTGTCACCGGCAAGACCGGCCCCCTGCTGGGTGCCGCTTCCTCCGCTCTGCTCAACGCGCTGAAAAAGCTGGCCGGCATCGACCAGGAGCTTGACCTCGTTTCTGCTGCCGCCATCGAGCCCATCCAGACCCTCAAGACCAACTATCTGGGCAGCAAGAACCCCCGTCTGCACACCGACGAGATCCTGATTGCCCTGTCCAGCTCGGCCGCGCAGAATCCCACTGCTGCAGCCGCCCTCAAGCAGCTCTCCCACCTGAAGGGCTGCGATATGCACTCCACCGTCATCCTGTCCAGCGTGGATATGGATACCGTGAAGAAGCTGGGCATGTATCTGACCTGCGAGCCCACCTATGAGGAAGCAGACCGGATGTACCACAAGAAGTAAAAAATAATGACCCTCTCTGTCATTGCTTTGCACTGCCGTCTTTCCCCAAGGGCTAGGCGACCGTATCTGCGCGACGGAGAGGGTCATTTTTATTTCCGGGTCTGTTCCCAGTAGGCTCCCATGCTCTGGCCGGGCTGGTCTGTGACATCATCGTTCAGATAGTCTGCAAGACCAAAGGCTTCCGGCTTCCAGCTGCGGGCAGCATCCACGGTGGGGTATTCCACCTCAGCGTACCAGAACGCAGTGGGCTGGCCCTCATCCACGTGGTTCACCTCCAGCACAAGGCCATCGGGCAATGCGTAGCTTCTGCGGATCTTCCCGATCAGGGGCTTGCCGATGATCTTTGTTTCCAGTTCATCAAACAGTTTCTTGTCGATGGGGCGCTCGATCTCCTCCCGTGCAAGCCCGCTTCCGGACTTGAAGCAGAGGATATAGGCCGTCTCGCCGCCCTTGAGCGCCTCCTCCCGGATGCGCACGGTGGGCCGCACGCTGATATATCCCTGCCGCATGGCAAACTCTTCCTTGAGCGGCAGAGCCGGGAAGTTTTCGCCCTCCGGCCAGCCGTTCACCATCCATTTGCGTTCGATCTCCATGACGTTTTCCTCGTTTCTGTGTTTTTGTATTTATTCTAGCACGTTTTTATGCTAGAATAAATATCAGTATGAAATTTTAGCATCCTCACCCTCTCAGTCAATGCCTGACGGCATTGCCAGCTCCCCCAAAGGGGGAGCCAAGAGCCGCTCTGTATTCAAGCTTGATGAGACTAAATCGAAAATCGCCAAAGGCTCTCCCTTTGGGAGAGCTGGCGAGCGGAGCGAGACTGAGAGGGCGAGCCAGTTATAACAGGAGCAACTATGAAATCTTCTCGCAATTACCCCGTTTACACCGTCAACAAACACGCCGAGGGCCTGCTGGTGGGCGGCCACCCCTGGGTGTACGAAAACGACATCCTGGGTTCCCCGGAATCAGAGCCTGAAAACGGCACGCTGGTCGATGTGGTCAGCACAAAGGGTGCCTATCTTGGCACCGGTTTTCTCTCGCTGAAAAGCAAGATCCGGGTGCGGCTCATCTCCCGCAACGCCAACGACACCTTTGATGCCGCTTTCTGGAAGCGCCGGGTCGAATACGCCTGGGCCTACCGCAAGACCGTGCTGGAGCCCGCCGACCTGACCGCCTGCCGTGTCATCTTTGGCGAGGCTGACCAGTTCCCGGGCCTGACTGTGGACCGGTTCAACAATATCCTTGTCACCCAGACCCTGAGCGTGGGCATGGAAAAGCTCAAGCCCATCCTCTTCCCCCTTCTGGCAGAAGTCCTGCGCGCTGACGGCCAGACCATTGAGGGCATCTACGAGCGCAACGACGAGGCTCTGCGGGCCAAGGAGGGCCTGGCACAGAGCAAGGGCTGGTTTGGCCTGCCCGGCGAGACGCACCCCGACAGCACCCAGACCGAGATCTGCGAGAACGGCGTGTTCTACCACGTTGATTTTGAGAATGGCCAGAAGACCGGCTTTTTCCTCGACCAGAAATACAACCGCCGGGCTGTGGCCCGCATTGCTGCCGGGCACACTGTGCTGGACTGCTTTACCCACACCGGCAGCTTTGCGCTGAACGCCGCCAAGGGCGGGGCTGCCCGGGTCACCGCCGCTGACATCAGCGCCGAGGCCATTGCCATGGCCCAGCGGAACGCCCAGCGCAACAACCTGACCAACATGGATTTTCTCTGCGAGGACACCTTTGAGCTGCTGCCCCGGCTGGAAAAGGAGGGCCACCCCTACGACTTTATCATCCTTGACCCGCCGGCCTTTACCAAGGCCCGCCGCACGGTGGAGAACGCCATGCGCGGCTATAAGGAGATCAACTACCGCGCCATGAAGCTGCTGCCCCGGGGCGGCTATCTGGCCACGGCCAGCTGCTCTCACTTTGCCACCGAGGAGCTGTTCATCAAGATGCTGCACGCCGCCGCAAAGGATGCTCACCGGCAGCTGCGGCAGATCGAGGTGCGCCAGCAGGCCCCGGATCACCCCATCCTGTGGGGCGTGCCCGAGACCAATTACCTGAAGTTCTTCCTGTTCCAGGTGATCTAAAAGTAATACCAAATACGATATCTCCCAAAAAAACGAGAACGTGTTTGTGCAGAATCGTCAGTTTTGTCAATTGCCTTTTGAGCCGTTCCGGGATATAATCAAACCATAGACAGCAACGGCGCTGTGGGTCACCTCCTGACTCGCAGCGCCGTTTTTGTTAAAAAGCTTTTCGCTGTTTTCGGGCCGCAGTTCGGCGGCGGGAGACAGTTTCGGAAGGGACAGACATAAGATCAAGTAAGGAGTAGGATTTATGGCAGCAAATGTTATGGAAATCTACGGCAGCAAGGTCTTTAACGAGCATGTAATGAAGGAGCGCCTGCCGAGCGCTACTTACAAGAGCCTGGAGCGCACCCTGCACAAGGGCGCACCCCTGGATATCGAGGTGGCAAACGTTGTGGCCAGCGTGATGAAGCGCTGGGCCATGGAGCTGGGTGCCACCCACTACACCCACTGGTTCCAGCCGCTGACCGGCATCACCAGTGAGAAGCACGACGGCTTTGTGAGCCCCGTGGGCGACGGCACCGCCATCATGGAGTTCTCCGGCAAGGAGCTGGTGCGCGGCGAGCCCGATGCTTCCTCCTTCCCCTCCGGCGGCCTGCGTGCCACCTGCGAGGCCCGCGGCTACACCGCATGGGACCCCACCAGCTACGCTTTCGTGAAGGATGACGTGCTGTGCATCCCCACTGCTTTCGTCAGTTACACCGGCGAGGCACTGGACAAAAAGACTCCCCTGCTGCGCTCCATGAACGCACTGTCCGGTCAGGCCATCCGCATCCTGAAGCTGTTTGGCAAGGATGTTGATTACGTCTCCACCACCGTCGGCCCCGAGCAGGAGTACTTCCTTGTCAAGAAGGAGGATTACGAGGCACGCCAGGATCTGATCCTCACCGGCCGCACCCTGTTCGGTGCTCCCTCTGCCAAGGGTCAGGAGCTGGAGGAGCATTACTTCGGTGTCATCCGTCCCGAGGTCTCCGCATTTATGAAGGAGCTGGACGAGGAGCTGTGGAAGCTGGGCGTTCCCGCCAAGACCAAGCACAACGAAGTGGCTCCCTGCCAGCATGAGCTGGCCCCCATCTTCGACACCACCAATGTTGCCATTGACCACAACCTGCTGACCATGGAGATGATGAAGAAGATCGCTCCCAAGTACGGTTTGGTCTGCCTGCAGCACGAGAAGCCCTTTGAGGGTGTGAACGGCAGCGGCAAGCACAACAACTGGTCCATGTCCACCACCCACGAGAACCTGCTGGACCCGGGCGACACGCCCATGGAGAACCTGCAGTTCCTGGTATTCCTGGCCGCTGTCATCAAGGCAGTGGACGAGTACGCCGATCTGCTGCGCACCTCCGTTGCCACCCCGGGCAATGATCACCGTCTGGGTGCCAACGAGGCTCCTCCGGCCATCATCTCGATCTTTGTGGGCGAAGAGCTGGAAGCTGTCATCGATGCCATTGCATCTGATTCTCCTTATGCCGGCCCCGTCAAGATGAAGATGGATCTGGGCGTGGATGTCCTGCCCAAGTTCAGTAAGGACACCACCGACCGCAACCGCACCTCTCCCTTCGCCTTCACCGGCAACAAGTTCGAGTTCCGTATGCCCGGTTCTGCTGAGAACCTAAGCGATGCCAACACCATCCTGAACACTGCTGTTGCCAAGGAGCTGAAGGGCTACGCTGACGAGCTGGAGGGCGCTGAGGACTTTACCAGCGCTGCCATTGCTCTGATCAAGCGCACCATCCGTGACCACCGCCGTGTCATCTTCAACGGCAACGGCTACACCGCCGAGTGGGAAGAGGAAGCAGCACGCCGCGGCCTGCCCAACAAGAAGAACACGCCCGCCGCTCTGCCCGCACTGATCGACCCGAAGAACATCCAGCTGATGGAGGATTTCGGTGTTCTGACCAAGATCGAGATGGAAAGCCGTTACGAGGTCGAGATGGAGCACTACTCCAAGATCATCAACATCGAGGCTCTGACCATGCTGGAGATGGCCCGCAAGCAGCTGCTGCCCGCCATCAACGCCTACATGAGCGAGGTTGCCAACACCGCCGCATCCAAGCTGGCCGTCAGCGAGGCCATCAGCGTGCGCAGCGAGACCAAGACTCTCACCCGCCTGTCCACCGATGCCGATGCCATGAGCGATGCCATCGATGCCCTGCAGGCTGCCGTGGATACCGCTGAGGCCATGACCGATGAGAGTGCCAAGGCTGTCTCCTTCCACGATGACGTTCTGCCCAAGATGGATGCTCTGCGCGCCGCTGCTGACGATGCCGAGACCATCTGCGGTGAGGACTATTGGCCTCTGCCCAGCTACAGCAAGATGCTTTACTATGTCTGATCTTTCTGACATAGCTTGATAAGCATCGCTGGGTTGTTGGATTTTTAAGCCATTCCCCTTTTCCTATTTCTTACACCAGCCTAAAGACCTGCTTTGCGTATACGAAGCAGGCCTTTAGGCGTTTTTTAAGAACGCAAGCTGATTTTTCCAGTTTTGCACTGATGTGCCATTCGCCGCACCCTGCGGCTCGGAGGGAACCACTATGAGCTATAATACCCAACAGGACATCCTTGATTTTGTGGAGGACAACAACGTCAAATTCGTCCGCTTTGCCTTCTGCGATATCTTTGGCACCCAGAAAAACATCGCCGTGCTTGCCAGCGACCTGCCCAAGGCCATGGAGGATGGTGTCTGCTTTGACGGCAGCTCCATTGCCGGTTTTATGAAGGTGGAGGAGAGCGATCTTGTGCTCCGGCCCGATCTTTCCACCGTGACCATCCTGCCCTGGCGGCCCACCGAGGGCCGGGTGATGCAGTTCTTCTGTGACGTGGAAAAGCCGGACGGCGCTGCCTTTGGCGGCAACTGCCGCGGCTTCCTGCGCCAAATGAGCCGCAGCTTTCGCAAACTGGGACTGACCTGCAACGTGGGGGCTGAGTGCGAGTTCTACCTGTTTGAGAATGACGACCGGGGCCGCCCCACCCGCATCCCCATCGATTTTGGCGGCTACTTTGATGTAGCCCCGCTGGATGCAGGTGAGAACCTGCGCCGGGACATCTGCCTGACCATGGAGCAGATGGGCATGAGCCCCCAGCACAGCCATCACGAGAGCGGCCACGGTCAGAACGAGATCGACTGCCACTACGCCGGCCCCCTGAAAACAGCCGACCATGTGATGATGTTCAAGCAGATCGTGCGGGCTGTTGCCATGCGCAACGGCATCCACGCCAGCTTCCTGCCCAAGCCCCTGCCGGATCAGGCAGGCAGCGGCCTGCACATCAACCTTTCGCTCTGCATGGACGGCCGCAATCTGTTTGAGGGCGACATTGCCCCGGACAGCATTGCAGGCAGCTTTATGGCGGGTGTTCTGGCCCACAGCCGGGAGCTGACCGTGTTCACCAATCCCCTGCCCAACAGCTACCAGCGCTTTGGCTGTGACGAGGCCCCCCGCTATGTAAGCTGGAGCCGCCAGAACCGCAGCCAGCTGGTGCGCATCCCGCAGGTCAAGGGCAACAACTGCCGCATGGAGTTGCGCAGCCCTGACCCTGCCTGCAACCCCTATCTGGCCGTGGGTCTGGTCCTGGCCGCCGGTCTGGACGGCATCGAGCACCGGATGGTGCTGCAGGCCCCCATCAACAAGAACCTGTTCGATCCCACCGAGGCCGCAGGTCTTGGACTGGAAAGACTGCCTTCCACGCTGGAGGAGGCCGTGCAGGCCGCGCAGGAGAGCGAATTTCTGCACCGCGTGCTGCCGGAAGCGCTTTCGCATCGGTACTATGAGGAAGAGCTGAAGCGCTGTGCCGCCCTGAAAGCTGCCGCCGACCCGGCAGAGTACGAGCGGGTGCACTACTTCAACGCCATCTGAACCGCTTTTGAGGGAAAGTACGAAAGGGCAATGATTCGGCCCCTTGCCTGGATGTAAGAGAAAGGAGCGATTCAAATGGGACGTGCTCTGATCGTGAGCGCCGGAGCAAGCTCCAACGAGTACATCTCCGCGCGGCTGGCAGAGCTGGGATACACCCGGCCTACGATCATCCCCAGTGGTGCCGAGGCCCGGCGCAGGATGCTGGAATCCGATTTTGAGCTGATCGTGGTCAACGCGCCTTTGCCGGACGAGTTTGGCCACGAGCTGTGTTCCTCTGCCGTAGAAAAAACAGACGCAGGCGTGGTGCTGCTGGCCAAGGCAGCCGCCGCCGAGCAGCTGCTGACCCCCATGAGTGAGCAGGGGGTGCTGCTGCTGAGCAAGCCGTTCTCCAACACGCTGTTCCTGCAGGCCATCCATCTGGCCGCGGCCAGCAACCACCGCCTGCAGCTGCTCCGGCAGGAAAACGCGCGGATGCAGGAAAAGATCGCACAGGTACGGCTGGTCAGCCATGCAAAATGCTGTCTGGTGGAGCGGGAGCAGATGAGCGAGGTTGCCGCCCACCGCTACATTGAAAAGCGCGCCATGGACACCCGGCGCAGCCGTGCAGAAATTGCACAGGAAATCCTTGATTCTTACGAGGATTAGGATTATAATTTGGTGTTGTATGTTTTGTTCCGGATGCAGGCGCATCCGCACTGGGAAAGAATGATCTCTGAAAGATAAATTAGAGGAGGACTGAACAAATGGCAAAATTCATCTTTGTGACCGGCGGCGTTGTCTCCGGTCTGGGCAAGGGCATCACGGCGGCTTCTCTGGGCCGCCTGCTCAAATGCCGCGGACTGAAGGTCGCCAGCCAGAAGCTGGACCCTTATGTGAACGTGGACCCGGGTACCATGAGCCCCCTGCAGCACGGTGAGGTGTTCGTGACCGATGACGGCACTGAGACCGACCTTGATCTGGGCCACTATGAGCGCTTCATCGACGAAAATCTGAACAAGTACTCCAACCTGACCACCGGCAAGGTGTACTGGAACGTGCTGAACAAGGAGCGCCAGGGCGCTTATCTGGGTCAGACCGTCCAGATCATCCCCCACATCACCAACGAGATCAAGAATTACATCTACAACATGGCATCCTCTACCGATGCCGATGTGGTCATTACCGAGATCGGCGGCACCACCGGCGATATTGAGAGCCAGCCCTTCCTGGAGGCCATCCGTCAGGTGGGCCTGGAGCAGGGCCGCGACAACTGCTGCTACATCCATGTTGTGCTGGTGCCCTATATTTCCGGCTCCGATGAGTACAAGTCCAAGCCGGCCCAGCATTCCGTCAAGGAGCTGCAGGGCATGGGCGTGAACCCCGATATCATCATCCTGCGTGCTGACGGCAGCGTGGGCGGCGATATCCGCCGCAAGATCAGCACCTTCTGCAATGTCAAGCCTGAGTGCGTCATTGAGAACCTGACCATGCCCAGCCTGTACCAGTGCCCGCTGATGCTCCACACCAACGGCCTGGATGATGTGGTGGTGGAAAAGCTCAAACTGGACGTGCCCCCCGCCGACCTGACCGAGTGGAAGGGTGTGGTCTCCCGCATTGCCACCCGCAGCAAGACCTGCACCATTGCACTGGTGGGCAAGTACGTCAAGCTGCACGACGCTTATCTTTCCGTGATGGAGAGCCTGTACCACGCCGGTTTTGAGAACGACAGTCAGGTAGACATCAAGTGGGTGGAGAGCGAGGACCTGATCGATCAGGATGCCTGCAAAGAAGTGTTTGCTGACGTAGACGGCATCATTGTGCCCGGCGGCTTTGGTGACCGCGGCATCGAGGGCATGATCCAGGCCGCACAGTATGCCCGTGAGAACCAGATCCCCTACTTTGGCATCTGCCTGGGAATGCAGATCATGGTGATGGAGTTCGCACGCGGCGTGCTGGGCTATGCCGATGCCAATTCCAGCGAGTTCACCCCCGATGGTACCCACAATGTCATTGCCCTGATGGCCGACCAGCAGGGCAACATCCCCAAGGGCGGCACCATGCGTCTGGGCAAGTACCCCTGCACCGTCAAGCCCGGCACCAAGATGGCCGAGTGCTACGGCGAGGCTGAGATCTGGGAGCGTCACCGTCACCGCTACGAGTTCAACAACGAGTTCCGTCAGGAGATGGAGGATGCCGGGCTGGTCATTTCCGGCACCAGCCCTGACGGCCGTCTGGTGGAGACCGTGGAGCTGCCCGGCCGTGACTTCCATCTGGGCGCACAGTTCCACCCCGAGTTCAAGAGCCGCCCCAACCGCGCTCATCCCCTGTTCAAGGGCTTTATCGCCGCCGCACTCAAATTCCGCATCCATGCACAGCGCGGCATGATGCACGTCTGACCTTCTCAGGCGTTTCGTTCCAGTTCTCCTCGTAGGAGAGGCCTGTAAGATCGCAACAAAAAAGCAGCTGCACTCCGTGTTTTTACGGAATGCAGCTGCTTTTTGCTTGTATTACTTACTTTTTAGCGGCAGCGGCCTTTTTGCGGGCGGCGCGGCTGGTCTTTTTGGCGGCGGGCTTCTTTGTGGGAGCCTTGGCAGCGGGAGCAGCGGCCTTGACAGGCTCCGCCTTCACCTCTTCGGTCTTAACAGGCTCAGCGGGCTTTTCCTCAGCCTTTGCAGGCTCCTCCACGGGCTTTTCCTCCACAACGGGCTCTTCCTTGACCTCCGGCTTTGCCTCCTCTGCAGGAGCGCTCTCGACCACAGGTGCAGCCTCTACAACGGGCTCCTCTGCCTTCTTGGCAGGGGCACGCTTTGCGCGGTCCTTCACCTCGGAAATGGTCCACAGCTGGTCATCGCCTGCGGCCTCCTGCCAGATCTGCAGGATAGCACCATCGTTGGCACCCATGCCTACGGTATCGATGCACTTGCCGCTGGCCCAGGAAGAGCGCAGACGGACGGTACCGGCGGGGGTGGGCTCCACGGCCCACATCTGGGAAGTGCCGCCCACATCCTCCCACAGGTGCAGCCAGGTGCCGTTGGCGGTGCCGGTCATCATCAGGTCGATCAGCTTGCCGGATGCGCGGTTGCGGATGCGGTACACACCGTCACCCTCGCGCACAAAGGCCCACTCCTGCTCTGGCTTGTGCTCGTACTTGCCCAGGCGGATATCGCCGCCGTTGGTGGCCTTCTCCACGGCCTGAATGACACTGCCGCCCTTGGCAGCGATGGTATAGAAGCGATCTGCCTCGATCACGGTCTGCGCTACAGTTTTCATGTAAATCCCTCCAAGTTTGTTTCTTTTGAGCCAATCATTTTCGTTTTACAGGTAAATTATACCACCTGCTGTTATTTTTTACAAGGATTTCGCCATTTCTTTAGCACTATTCACAAAAGGGCCCCGCTTTTCAGCCCGTTTTGCACCGTTTGCGAAAACTTTTCGCCCCGTTTCTCCCCATAAAGCAGCAGCACCCCGCCATTTCTGGTGAGGTGCTGCTGTCGTTTTGGAAAACATCAAGAGGGTTCTGGCAGAGCTCCCTTACTGCTTTGCCTGACTGGGATGCGGCTGCACAGGCATTTTAGTGAACAGCGCTTTCAGGACCAGCGGAGTGGCCACACTGGACACGACGATGAGCAGGATGACGGCGGTGAAGTAGACGGAATCCACCACGCCGATGTCCAGGCCCTTCTGGGCCACGATCAGGGCCACCTCGCCGCGGGTCATCATGCCAACACCCACCTTGAGGGAATCACCCCAGCTGAACCTGCAGACCTTGGCCGCCAGCCCGCAGCCGATGATCTTGGTGATCAGGGCCACCACCACGAAGCACACGCTGAACAGCAGGATCTCCGGGGTCAGGCCGCTGATATCAGTTTTCAGACCAATGCTGGCAAAGAAGATGGGAGCAAACAGCACATAGTTGCTGATGTCCACCCGGCGCTCCACATAGGGGGCATCCTCCAGAGTGCACAGGACGATGCCTGCGATGTAGGCACCGGTGATGTCTGCAATGCCAAAGTAGGCCTCAGCAATGTAGGCCATGGCAAAGCAGAATGCCATACTGACGATGGTGATGCGCTGGGTGTGGGGGTTGCGCTTGTCCAGCCACTTCATGGCGTAATGGGCAATGAGGCCCACGCCGATGGCGGTGGCGAAGAACAGCACGGTGTTCATCAGCACCTTACCCAGCCCTGTACCGGTGCCGGAGCTGGCTCCCAGCACACAGGTCAGCACCACGATGCCGATGACATCATCGATGACAGCGGCACTGACAATGGTGGTGCCAAGAAAGCTCTTCAGGTGGCCCATCTCCTGCAGGGTGGCCACGGTGATGGACACACTGGTGGCGGTCATAATGGTACCGATGAAGAGAGCACGGTAGAACTCCTGGCTGCCCAACGCCGAGAAGCCGTAGAACAGACTATAAAGGAGCGTGCCCCCTGCCAGCGGCACCGCCACGCCCACACAGGCGATCAGTGTTGCGATGGGACCTGCTTTGATCAGCTCCTTCAGATTGGTACCAAGGCCCGTGGAGAACATCAGCAGCACCACGCCGATCTCTGCAAAGATAGAAATGGTATCGCTGATATGCACAAGGTTCAGCAGGCAGGGCCCAATGATCAGGCCCGCAATGATCTCGCCCACCACCTGCGGTGCCTTGCACTTGCGGGCCACCAGCCCGAAGAACTTGGCACTGAGGATGATGATGGCAAGGTTCCGAAAAACAGAATACATAAATTTGTCTTCCTCCGTTCTATTTCTTTATACAGGGCGGCCGGCCGCGCCCGCCATCCTATTTCTTTATTATATCGCCGCTCATTGCCAAAATCAAAATGATTCTCAATTTTTCTCGTTAAAAAAACAGACAAAGTTCACCAAAGCTTCAGCACAAATTTTTGTGCGGATTTTTGGGCCGCAGGGCTTGACAAAACAGCAGGGACTTGCTATAATAAATTGCTGTCTGAACAGACACGCCGCACACGGCAGGCGATGCCGCATGTCGTGTGTACCCTTGGCCTCATAACCTTGAGGCCCTTAAGTCCAAAAGGAGGTGCTACAAAATGGCAAAGTACGAAACCATGCTGATTACCAGCGCCGCTCTCGACGAGGAGGCTACCGCCGCTCTGGTTGGTAAGTTCAAGACCCTGATCGAGAACAACGGTACGATCGATTCCATCGACGAGTGGGGCAAGCGCCGTCTGGCCTACCCCATCAACGACGAGGAGGAAGGCGTTTACACTGTGATCAACTTCACCAGCGAGCCCAGCTTCCCCGCTGAGCTGGACCGTGTGTACAAGATCACTGAAGGTGTTATGCGCAGCCTGATCGTTGCCCACGAGGAGTAATCTTTTCGTGACAGAAAGGGAGACCGTAAAATGTTGAATGTTGTTGCTATCATGGGCCGTCTTGTGGCGGATCCTGAACTCCGCACCACGCCCCAGGGCACCAATGTGTGCAGCTTCCGCATTGCCTGCGACCGCAATTTTGTGCGTCAGGGTGAGCAGCGTCAGGCTGACTTCATTGATATCGTTGCCTGGCGTTCTCAGGCCGAGTTTGTTTCTAAGTATTTCCAGAAAGGCAGTCTGATCGCCATCGAAGGCTCTCTTCAGACCCGCCAGTATCAGGATAAGAACGGCAACAATCGCACGGCTGTGGAAGTCGTAGCCAACAACATTAGCTTTGCAGGCCCCAAGAGCAGCAATCAGGGCGGTGGAGCAAATTACCAGAATTCTGCTCCCGCCTACCAGAACGCAGCCCCTGCCCGTCCGGCTGCTGTGGAGGCAGCTCCCAGCTATTCCGCCGGCAGTGCAGATGATTTTGCTGTCATTGATGACAGTGATGACCTGCCGTTCTGATTTCGTAACGGTCTGACCGTTCAATTCTTATAGGAGGTAATAAGCAATGGCTTTTGAAAGAACCGAAGGCTCTCGCCCCGCACGCCCCATGCGTCGCGGCCGCAAGAAGGTTTGCAGCTTCTGTGTCGATCGCATCGACACCATCGATTACAAGGACGTGCCCCGTCTGCGTAAGTACGTCTCTGAGCGTGCTAAGATCATTCCCCGCCGTGTGACCGGCACCTGCGCTTATCATCAGCGCGCACTGACCACCGCCATCAAGCGTGCTCGTCACGTTGCTCTGATGCCCTACGTCAGCGACTAATCAGAACTTTATCAACCCATTCAAAATAATCAGCAATCAGCAAAGCGCTTTCACCGATGACAAGGTGAAAGCGCTTTTTTTGTTGTGTCTTTCGTTTGTGCAGTGCTCCCGACACTCAGTAGTCTGCCTGTTTCTTTTTGCTGCATTCTGGGAACATCTTATGGAACCGTTCCCGCAGTTTCCGGGCAGATCTCTCTCATCCATAAAATTGCATCATCCGGTCAAAAAGTTACAAACCGGTACGGTTTTCCCGGCATTTTATGATTTGTTACCGGGAATTCCTGAAATCAGCCGGTGTTTTGATGTGTTGGCAGATCAATCTGCACAAATGCAAGTTGATTCTTTGTACACCTTTTACGAAATTACTTCCATATGATTGATTTTTTGAACAAATTGTGCCATACTATAGCCACTGGAAACGTTCCCGACACCGTTCCCGAAAATCCAACCGAAAGCGAGGGCACGCGATATGACGATCAAGGACATTGCCCGCATCAGCGGCTGTTCTGTCAGCACCATTTCGCGCGTCATCAATGATCGGCCGGATGTCCGGCCCGAGACCAAGGAGCATGTGCTCAAGGTCATGCGGGAGGCAGGCTTTACCCCCAACACCAACGCGCGGCAGCTGAAGATCCAGCAATCCCGCAGCCTGGTGTTCGTGGTCAAGGGGACCCGGAACATCTTCTTCTCCGACTTCCTCGTTCAGCTGCAGCGGGCCGCTACCCTGTATGGGTACAACGGCATCGTCTCCTACCTGGACGAAAACGCCAACGAGATTGATGCTGCCGAGAAGATCCTGCGGGAGATCAAGCCCAAGGGCATGATCTTTCTGGGCGGCAGTGTCACGAACTTCCAGAACGGCTTTGCAAACATCTCCGTTCCCTCCGTGCTGGCCACGCTGGTCTCCAATGAATTGGACTTCCCCAACCTCTCGATGGTGGGTGTGGATGACCGGGCCGCAGCAAAAGCGGCAGTCTCCCATCTCATCGCACAGGGTCACCGCAAGATCGCGGTGTTGGGCGGCCCGGCCACCAGCTTTCCCAGCCGGATGCGCCGTTTGGGTGCGCAGGATGCCATGGAGGACGCAGGGCTTGTCCTTGACGATAAGCTCTATGGCCTGTCCAACTACGATTTCGAGTCCGCCTACCACGCCATGAACAGTCTGCTGGCCCGCCGGGCCGAGTTCACTGCCCTGTTTGCCATGAGCGATGTGATCGCCTTTGGTGCGATTCGGGCGCTGGTAAGCGCAGGGTTGCGGGTGCCGGAGGATGTCTCAGTGATCGGTTTTGATGGCATCACGATGTCCCGCTACTGCGTGCCGGTGATGACCACCATCGTCCAGCCCAGTGAACAGATCGCACTGCAGAGCATCGAGCTGCTGGTGCGGCAGATCGAACACGGAGCCCCGGCCCAGACCGTCACGCTCCAGCCGGAATTGCAGCAGGGCGAAAGCGTTTGCCCCTGCCGCCGGAACTATTCAGTCTAACTTCCGTCCTCATGCTGTGGACGGTGGCAGATATTAACCAAAAGAAGAAGGAGTACTACTATGAAAAAGATGATCTCTCGTCGTAACTTTCTGAAGGTCGCAGGCGCTTCTACCGCTGCTCTGGGCCTGGCTGCCTGTGGTGGTTCGTCCAGCTCCACCGCTTCCTCCACTGCCAGCTCTGCTGCCGGTTCCGAGACCGCTGCAAAGGCTGACGGCAAGGTCTACTACCTGAACTTCAAGCCCGAACAGGATCAGGCCTGGCAGGACCTGGCTGCTGCGTACACCAAGGAGACCGGCGTGCCTGTGACCGTTGTGACCGCTGCTTCCGGTCAGTACGAGACCACCCTGATGAGCGAGATGGAGAAGAGCGAGGCTCCTACCCTGTTCCAGGTCAACGGCCCTGTGGGTCTGGCCAACTGGAAGGATTACTGCTACGATCTGTCCGGCAGCAAGCTGTACGGCGAGCTGACCAGCGACTCCTTCGCCCTGAAGGATGGCGACGCTGTCACCAGCATTGCATACGTCATTGAGACCTACGGCATCATCTATAACAAGGAGCTGCTGACTGCCGCTGGTTACACCCAGGACGACATCAAGGGCTTTGATGATCTGAAGAAGGTCGCCGATGATATCCAGGCACGCAAGGCTGAGCTGGGCGTGGATGGTGCTTTCACTTCCGCCGGCATGGATGCCTCTTCTGACTGGCGTTTCAAGACTCATCTGGCAAACCTGCCCATCTACTACGAGTACAAGGCAGACGGCATCAGCTCCACCGATGCTATCAAGGGCACCTACCTCGACAACTACAAGCAGATCTGGGATCTGTACATCACCGATTCTACCTGCGACCCCACGCTGCTGGCTTCCAAGACCGGCAACGATGCCGTGGCAGAGTTTGTTGGTAAAAAGGCTGTCTTCTATCAGAACGGCACCTGGGCTTACAGCGACGTGAAGGATCTGGGCGACGACAACCTGGGTATGCTGCCCATCTATATCGGCGCTGAGGGCGAGGAGAACCAGGGCCTGTGCACCGGTTCCGAGAACTTCTGGTGCGTGAACAACACCTCTTCTGACGAGGACATTCAGGCCACTTTGGACTTCCTGTACTGGTGTGTCACCTCCGAGACCGGCACCAGCGCAATGGCTGATGATATGGGCTTTGTCATCCCCTTCAAGGCTGCAAAGGATTCCACCAACCCCCTGATCGCCATTGCAAACGACTACGTTGCAGCTGGCAAGACCAGTGTTGACTGGTGCTTCTCCACCATGCCTTCCGAGGAGTGGAAGAACGGCGTTGGTTCCGCTCTGACCGCTTACGCAGCAGGCACCGGCGACTGGAACGGCGTTGTGACCGCTTTCGTCGATGGCTGGGCTAAGGAGTACAAGCTGGCAAACGGCTAAGCATTCTCGGTTTTCTCTTTCCCCTTTTATTTGTGTAAACCGTAATGGGAGGCGGGCGAGCTGTTCGCCCGCCTCCTTTTGTTTTGGAGGTATATCATGCAAAAGGCCATCAGCAAATATTGGCCGGTGTTCGTGCTTCCTACGCTGATCGCGTTCATCATCGGCTTTATCTGGCCCTTTATCTGGGGCATCTTCCTTTCCTTCCAGCGCTTCACCACCGTGAGCAAGACCACCTTTGTGGGCATCCAGAACTATATTTCCGTGTTCCAGGATTCCACCTTCCTGCACGCTTTCGGCTTTACGGCAGCGTTCACTGTGGTCTCCACCGTGCTCATCAATGTCTGCGCCTTTGCCATTGCAATCGTGCTGACCCGCGGCATCAAGGGCACCAACATCTTCCGTACCGTCTACTTTATGCCCAACCTGATCGGCGGCATCCTGCTGGGCTACATCTGGCAGATCCTGCTCAACGGCGTGCTGGCAAACCTGCAAAAGCCCCTGCTGGCACTGGATGCCAAGGCCGGTTTCGTCGGTCTGGTCATTCTGATGTGCTGGCAGCAGATCGGTTATATGATGATCATCTACGTGGCCGGTCTGCAAAGCGTGCCCGGTGACCTGATCGAGGCTGCCAAGATCGACGGTGCTTCTGACCGCGAGATCCTGTTCAAGATCAAGCTGCCCATGGTCATGCCCAGCATCACCATCTGCACCTTCCTGACCCTGACCAACAGCTTTAAGCTGTTCGACCAGAACGTTGCCCTGACCGCAGGCGAACCTGCCAACGCCAGTGAAATGCTGGCCCTGAACATCTACAACACCTTCTATGGCCGCTCCGGTGCTCAGTGGAAGGGCATCGGCCAGGCAAAGGCTGTGGTATTCTTCCTGATCGTTGTGGTCATCTCTCTGGCGCAGCTCCACTTCACCCGTTCTAAGGAGGTCCAGCAGTAATGATTAAACAGAAAAAGTTGTGGGATAGCACTCTCACCGTCATCATGGCCCT
This sequence comes from Faecalibacterium sp. IP-3-29, assembly GCF_023347335.1. Lineage (NCBI taxonomy): Bacteria > Bacillati > Bacillota > Clostridia > Eubacteriales > Oscillospiraceae > Faecalibacterium > Faecalibacterium sp. IP-3-29. The sequence goes on from NZ_CP094471.1 coordinate 1,603,064, forward strand.
GCTTTGCCTGCTGTGGATCTACCCCATTGTCCTGATCCTGCTGAACAGCCTGAAAAAAGAGGGTACCTTTACCACCTCTACCGTGTTCCAGCTGCCCACCAGTGAGAGCTTTGCAGGCCTTTCCAACTACGTCTACGGCGTAATCAAAATGGGCTTCCTCTCCAGTCTGGGCTACAGCCTTGTCATTACCGTTTCCAGTGTGGCCCTCATCCTGCTGTGCTGCTCCATGACAGGCTGGTACCTGACCCGGGTGAACAACAAGCTCAGCAAGTTTATGAACCTGCTCATCGTGTTCTCGATGGTCGTCCCCTTCCAGATGGTCATGTTCACCCTCTCCAAGACTGCAGATACCCTCAAGCTGAACACCCCCTGGAACATCTGCATCATCTACCTGGGCTTTGGTGCCGGTCTGGCTGTGTTCATGTTCACCGGCTTTATGAAGAGCGTTCCCATGGAGATCGAGGAGGCCGCCATGATCGATGGCTGTAACCCCATCCAGATCTTCTTCAAGATCGTGTTCCCCATCCTGAAGCCTACCATGATCTCCACCGCCATTCTGGAAACCATGTGGGTCTGGAACGACTACCTGCTGCCCACTCTGGTGCTGGATATCAAGAAGTACCGCACCATCCCCATGGCAATCCAGTACTTCCGCGGCGGCTATGGCCGTGTGGAGCTGGCTCCCATGATGGCCTGCATCATCATCGCCATCATCCCCATCATCATCCTGTACATGACCTGCCAGAAATACATCATTGAGGGTGTTGTTGCAGGCGCTGTCAAGGGTTAAGGAGGAGTTCACCATGCGAGCATGCGGCATTCTGATGCCCGTTTTTAGTCTGCCGGGGCCCTTTGGCATCGGCACGCTGGGGAAAGAAGCCTTTTCGTTCGTGGATTTTCTGGCCCGTGCAAAGCAGACCTATTGGCAGATCCTGCCCATTGGCCCCACCGGCTACGGTGACAGCCCCTACCAGAGCTTTTCCGCCTTTGCCGGGAACCCCTACTTTATCGATTTCCGTGTCCTGCACGAGCAGGGCTATCTGACCGCTGATGAGATTCCCGCTAAGGTTCCGGTTGGACCGGTGGACTACGGCGTGCTCTACCAGCAGCGCCCGGTGGTGCTGCAAAAAGCCGCTGACCGTCTGCTGGCTGCAGCCAGCGTGGAGTACAAAGACTTCTGCACGGCACAGAGCTTCTGGCTGGACGATTACGCCCTGTTCATGGCCATCAAGGCCGAACAGGGACAGGCAGGCCTGTGTGACTGGCCGGATGACCTGCGCACCCGCCAGCCCGCTGCCGTAGCCGCTGCCAGGGAGCGTCTGGCCGGGCAGGTGGATTATTTCAAGGCGGTGCAGTTCTTCTTCTACACCCAGTGGAACGCCCTGAAAGCCTATGCCAACAGCAAGGGAATCCAGCTGGTGGGAGATATCCCCATCTACGTCAGCCCGGATTCCAGCGATCTGTGGACGCGGCCGGAGCTCTTCCAGACCGACGGCCAAACCCACCTGACGCAGGTGGCAGGCTGCCCCCCGGATGCCTTTGCGGCAGACGGTCAGCTCTGGGGCAATCCGCTCTACGACTGGCCCCGCCACAAGGCCGAGGATTTTGCCTGGTGGAAGCGCCGGATGCAGCACGCTACTTCGATTTATGATGTCGTGCGCATCGACCACTTCCGTGGTTTTGAGAGCTACTACGCCATCCCTGCCGGAAACAAGACGGCGGCAGGCGGCCACTGGGAAAAGGGGCCGGATCGTGCTTTCATCGATGCCATCCACGAGACCCTGGGTCAGGGCGGCATCATTGCAGAGGATCTGGGATACCTGACCCCTGAGGTCAAGACCATGCTGGCTGCCAGCGGCTATCCGGGCATGAAGATCATGCAGTTTGCCTTTGACAGCCGGGAACCGGGCAACTATCTTCCCTACACCTACCCTCACAACAGCGTGGTCTACACCGGCACCCATGACAATGTGACCACCGAGGGCTGGCGGCAATCTGCCAGCCCCGAGGATGTCCACTATGCCTGCCGTTACCTGCGCTGCCTGCCCGAGGATCTGACAGAGGCTATGATCTGCGCCTGCCTTGCCAGTGTTTCGGATATGGCCATCATCCCCATGGCCGACTGGCTGCATCTGGGTGCGGAGGCCCGCATCAACACCCCCAGCACCCAGGGAGCCAACTGGCAGTGGCGGCTGGATACCCCGCTTACCAGTCTGCTGGCCGAGCATATTGCCGATCTGACAGCACTGTATGACCGGGCTCCGGCTGTGGCAGACCGCTAAAACGTTTCCTTCTTCTTTTCTCCCCATACAAAGACGGCAGGCACCAGCCCCTCCTTTCCGGAGGAACTGGTGCCCGCCGTCTCTTTTTGCATTATTTTCAATTTTCACACAACATTTTTTCGCCGCATCCCGCGCAGGACGTTCCATATATTTCCGCGCAGAACCGTTTCTTTTTTACAAAACGGCCACAGTATCTTCACAATTCTTTCGCATTTGGGGTTACATCGCTCTCTTGTTGTTTTTGGGCAATTATGCTATAATCCAATTAGCTTCATATCCGCCTTTGCGCGGATTTTACGAACGAAAGGAGTTTTCCACCATGGAATTTACCTATCAGAGCACGATGCAGCTGCCCGCGTCCTATGCGGTTCTCTCCGAAGATGAAATGGTCTACACCGTTGGCGGCGCTTTTGAGCTGAATATCAACGCGCAGGATGTCCTGAATTTCACCGTTAATGTCGGTGTCAACCTGGTACGTATGCTGGGTCAGGCTGCCATCAGCAACACCATTGCCGGTATCATTGACATGCGGAACGATGGTCTGACCACGATGGGTGCCATTGAGCATTACTGGGGCCGCCAGACTCCCGTTGGCAAGACCATGACTGTGGTTGCTGCCGGTTTTGCAGGCGTTTATGTCTACTACTGGGCTAGGTCTGCTATTGAGAGCTTCCTGTCCATTTACAATGACATGCGGAACATCTACAACGAGAGCGAAGCCAAAAATCAGGCACAGGCCGCAGGTACAGCAGCTCTGGCCGCCTGAGTAAATCTTTGAAAGGAGCCTTTTATGGAAAACTTGCGTATGCCTGCATCTTATGCAACGCTTCCGGAAGAAGAGCTGCCGGAGATCTTTGGCGGCGGAGAACTGGGAGATGCATTGGACAGCTTTACGGATAACCTCCACCTGGACGATTTCTTCTTTCAGGGGGGGATCCTCTCCATCTCCATCTCGTTTGTGCCTCTGCTCCTGTTCAATGTTGTTGTTTCCGGCTACCGGTTTGTAGAAAACATTTACAAGAACCTGTCCAACTGGTTCGGTTATCACGATGATACCTTCTCTGCCGTTTCTAGTTTCACGGATGAAATGCGCCAGAAACAGCAGCAGCGCGGTATCTGAGTCGTTTTCCCTGTAACATGAAAGAGCTTCACAATTCCGGCTTCTGCCGGAGTGTGAAGCTCTTTTTGTTTGGCCGGATCCAGATGTTCAAATGACCCGCAGGGCCCCCTGCTCCCGCAGACGGAGCAGATAGCAGCTGCCCGCACCGAACACCTTTTCTATCGCGTCGTGATATTTTGCCGTCAGCATACCGGGTACAAACGCCTGAATGGTCCCTGCAAAGCCGCCGCCCTGCATCCGCCAGGCTCCCCCCTGCCCCTCAAGCAGAGTCTGACTGAGGGCAAGCGCCACCGAGAGTCCCTGATGCCGTACGTCTGTGGAGCAGTAAACGTTCTGGCACAGGGCAAAAGAGGCGTGTCCACTTTCCAGAATCAGCTGCAGGAAAGCATTGAAATCCCCGCTGACCAGAGCATTCCGCTGGGCCAATGCGCGGGCATTCTCTTCAAAATAGTGGACTGCACGCAGAACAGCACGATCCCCGCAAGCCCTGCGCAGGCGTGGCAGAGCCGTCCAGAACTCCTGCTCCTTGACCTGCCCCAACACCTTACCGCCCAGACAAGCCGCCACCGATTCCATTTCATGCCGGATGGCCGCAAATTCACCGGTCAGCTCGCTGTGACTGCCCCGGGTATCGGTCACGCAAAGGGTCATGTCCGCCGGGAGCAGCCCTGCCGTGTGGATCTTTTCTATCCGGGGCTTCTTTGGGTCGGCAAAATCCGCAAAGATGACCCCTCCCACGGCGCTGGTCAGCTGATCCAACAGGCCGCTTGGTTTTCCGAAATATGTATTTTCCGCATACTGGCAGATCTTCGCCAGCTCCGGCGCTGTCAGCCCGCAGCCATATTCCCCGTTCAGGATGGCCGCCATCCCCATCTCAAAAGCCGCCGAGCTGGAAAGCCCGCTGCCCCGGAGCACGTCGCTGGCGGTATAGGCATCGAAGCCACCCACCGTCTTTCCCTGTGCCCGGAAACCTTCCGCAATGCCCCGGATCAGACTGGCCGAATGGGTGCTCTCGCCCTGCTGAGGCTCGGCCTCGCTCAGGTCAATGACATCCAGCTTGTTGAAACCTCGGGATTTGACCCGGATAAAACCGTCGTCACTGGGGGATGCCACTGCGACCAGATCCAGCGTCACCGCTGCTGCAAGCCCATACCCGTGCTGATGATCGGTGTGGTTGCCGCCCAACTCCGCCCGGCCCGGAGCCGAGTAAACATGCACCTGTCGCCCGGGGCCATAGTAAAGCTCAAACTGTTCCAGCGCGGCGGCATACCGCTGCCGCTGGCGGGCCAGCACCGCCGGTTCTGTGCCATAGAGCATGCAGAGCGCTTTGTCCCACTGCCCCGCAAGGATCTCCCGTCTGAGTTGTGCACTGGTCGCCATGGCTGTTCCTCCTCCACAAGCGTTCTCCGCAAAGTCCGTGCATGAAGGCTCCATGCACTTGGGTTAGCCTTATTGTACTTGATTCCGCCCTCTTTTGCAATTTGAATCCGCAAAAAATCCAATTTCAGCGCGAAAAACAAAATTTCGGATGTACTTTTGTTGAATTTGCAGATACAGTTATGATATACTGGGAATAAGAATGCGGTCAACTGGAGGAAACGATCATGGCAGATGTCTACAAGCAGTCCTTCAAGCAGAATTACACCAATAATATTGAATTATCCATCTTCAACTGTGGTCTGGAACGCTGTGCCCCGGGCCAGACCTGGGGCCCCGGTATCCGGGATCACTACCTGATCCATCTGGTGGTCTCGGGCAAGGGCACCTTTGAAGTGGGCGGCAAGACCTTTGAGGTCGTGCCGGGGGATCTGTTCTTTGCCCGGCCCAGTCAGCTCATCCGCTACTCTGCCGATGAGCAGCAGCCCTGGGAGTACAGCTGGGTCGGCTTCAACGGTGCCTGCGCTCACAAACTGGCGGCACAGCTGCCCTTTACCGACACTGCTCCTGTGCACCATACGCAGGACCCGGAGGGAATGCGGGCAGCTCTGACCAACATCTATTCTTCCCGCGGGTTAGAGCCTCAGGATGAGGCTGCCATGGTGGGGTACCTCTACCTGTTCATCTCTGCCCTGATGAAGGAAACCAGCGAGACGCGCCCCCACAATGCTTCCTCCTCCAATCAATATGTACTGAATGCCATCAAATACATCCAGTTCAACTATTCGCACGACATCTCCATCGATGATGTCGCTAAGAGCGTAGGCGTTTCCCGCAGTCATCTGTACCGGGTGTTTATGCTCAATGTGGGCAAGAGCCCCATCGATTATCTGACCGAATACCGCATCAACGAAGCCTGCAAGCTACTGAGGGCCGGCAACCTTTCCATTGCAGAGGTTGCCATCTCGGTGGGCTTCTTTGACCAGTTCTATTTTTCCCGGGTCTTCAAGCGGGCCAAGGGGATGCCGCCCAGCAAATACATTGCCGCCCAGAGCGAAAATGCAGATGCCCCCGCTTCGGAAGAAGCCTGACCCAATCCCATTCCAAAGGAGAATTTCCATGCCCTTACAAAAAAATCAGGTGCTGACCCTGACCATTGAGCGCCTGTCCAACGATGGCAGCGGCGTTGCTCACAGCCCGGACGGTGAGGCTGTGTTCATACCCGGCACCGCCCCCGGTGACGTTGCCGCCATCCGCATCGTTAAAGATTGCGGCCGCTACGCTTTCGGTATTCTAGATGCTATTCAGACTCCCTCGCCTGACCGTATCCCGGTAGATTGTGCAGTGGCCGGCCCCTGCGGTGGCTGCAGCCTGCGGCATCTGGATTATGCCGCTGAACTGCGCGCTAAGGGCGAAAGCGTTACCGATGCTTTCCGCCGCATTGGCGGGCTGGATGTACCCGTGCTGCCGCCCCTCCCCTCCCCCGAGATCGACCGCTACCGCAATAAGGTTCAATTCCCGGTGGGCCGTGATAAGAACGGCAAGCCCTGCATCGGTTTCTACGCCGGACGCACCCACCGCATTGTTCCCTGCCCCGACTGCAAGCTGCAGCCGGATGTGCTGAACAAGATCGGCAATACCCTCTGCGATTTCTTTGCCGCCCACAACATTCAGCCCTACGATGAGCAGACGGGCAATGGGCTGGTGCGTCATGTGTTTCTGCGCCGGGGTGTCCACAGCGGCCAGATCATGGTCTGTCTGGTCTGCACCCGGGCAAAGCTGCCCCACGCAGAGGAGCTTTGCCGCGCACTGACTGCGCAGTTTTCCGATATCGCTACCATCCTGATCAACGTCAACGCCAGAAACACCAATGTGATCCTGGGCAGCGAGACCCACACCCTGTACGGCCCCGGGTTCATCGAGGATACCCTCTGCGGCGTTCCTGTGCAGCTGGGCCCCTTGTCGTTCTATCAGGTCAACACCCTGGCCGCAGAGCAGCTCTATGGCATTGCTGCAGAATATGCTCAGTTGACTCCGGATGATCTGCTGCTGGATCTCTACTGCGGCATGGGCACCATTGGCCTGTCCATGGCAGACCATTGCCGGGAGCTCATCGGCGTGGAGATCGTGCCTGAGGCCATCGAAAGCGCCAAGGCCAATGCAGCCCGCATGGGTGATACCATAGCCGCAAAGAGCCGCTTCTTCTGCGCCGATGCTGGTAAGGCGGCCTCTCAGCTTGCCGCCGAGGGCCTGCACCCGGATGTTGTGATGCTCGACCCTCCCCGCAAAGGCTGTGACGAAGCAACCCTTTCCGCTGTCGTCACCATGTCCCCCCGCCGGGTGGTCTATGTCAGCTGCAATCCCTCCACCGCCGCCCGGGATGCCAAGTGGCTGGAAGAGCATGGGTATCGGGCAGAAAAGGTGCAGCCGGTGGACCTTTTCCCGAGGACGAAACACGTCGAGACGGTTGTCTTGCTTTCCAAGGGCGAGGTCGACTCGAAAAAGATTCGGGTTGAGTTCTCTTTGGAAGATATGGATATGTCCGAATTTCAGGATGGGGCAACCTACACCCAGATCAAAGACTATGTGCTGGAGCATAGCGGGTTAAAGGTATCCAATCTTTATATCTCACAGATTAAGAGGAAATGTGGGATTGAAGTTGGCAAGAATTACAATTTGCCGAAGTCCGAGGATTCCAGACAGCCACAGTGCCCACCGGAAAAAGAGAAAGCGATCCGAGAAGCATTCAAATATTTTGGGATGATCTAACATCCTGCAAAATGGAGGTTTCTTATGGATAGATTGATTTCTTGTGAGTTTAACATGGATACCGCTTGTGTGGAATTGAAATTTTTTGATGGCAGCAAGATTGCCATTGATACGATTGCGGTGGAAAACGAGGTTGCCGACAATATGTATCAGCGGTCAGAACTGGATTATCTGATCTACAATGACCCGATTGGATATGCAGACCTTGTTTTGAACGGAAACCCCGAAATTTATCTAAAAACTGTAACTGAATGTAAACCCTTAGATTAAAACTCAGCCCTCTGCCTTTTCCTTGGCAGAGGGCCGTTTTTTGCTTAACAGTTATTGAGCATCCCTTAATTGCTCTACAACGCTGCATTTCGCTGCGTTGTCATACATCATGCAAGGAATCAGCCACCCCAGCAGAAGAAATACCGGAATTGTCAGCAGGACAGGCAGAATGGTGAATCGATACTCAAAGAACCAGAACATACTGCCCAGCATTTTTCCTGCAAGAGGTCCCACCGCCAGCGACAGAATAAAGGCCGCCGCTACGGAGGACATTGCGTAAAATAATCCCTCGTAGATCAGCATGGTTTTGAGCTGCCGGTTCGTCATTCCTACAGCCTGAAGCACAGCAAATTCACGGCGGCGGGAAAGAATACCGGTCATCATGGCGTTGAAGAAATTTAAGAGTCCCACCAGCCCGATGATAGCACAGAGAATACCACCTATCAGAAGGAACATCTGCCGGAACTGAGCAAATTCAGAGCGAGCCGTGGCCTTGCTTTCATACATCAAGGGCGAAAACTCACCGGCAGTGAGCTTCGATAGATATTGCTCTGCTTCGGCCTCGTCAACTTCGTCCGCTGTGTCGAACAGGTAGAGCATCGGAATGGCTGCACCACCGCTGTCCCTCTGTGCGGTGTCCACAGACAAAACTACGTCATATCCAATACCACTATAACGATAACTCATGGAATTCGGAAGTTCTACCAAGGCGCAGACCGTGTACTCTACATCTCTGGCTCCATACAATTTTGCCTGAAAGTACTCCTCCGGTGTATCTTCGGTGAGTTCCCCGGTGCGGCTGTCGATATATTTCACATCGTCCGCATAGGTAACGGTGATCGTGTCTCCCACCTTGGGGTAGTATTCAAGATTGGGCAGATTACCGTAGTCATCTAAGGAAACCGCAATGGCAATGGCGTTATTGTCCGGCTCCAACATGGGAGAAATATCTCCGTCGAATACTTGCAGCTTGTCAAACAGACTGTTATCCAGAGCCTCGATTCTGGTATCTCCCATCACCATATTGCCCCGGTGCTCCAGACGGCTCATATGGCTGTCCAACTGCTCGGCGCTTTCGTACTTTGCATAGTCCTGCCGCAGAGCATTCTCCGTCATCCACAGGTAGGCGGGTTTTCGCACAGCATATCCCGTGCCGGAAAGACTGGCCTTTGTGTTTGCTGCGATCTCTTCGATTTGTTCTGGCGTGATGAATTCATCTGCCGGGTTGTAACGGAAATAGTCGGGCGTGCTGACGATAAAATCGGCGCAGGTCATGGCGGATACATACTTCTCCATGCTGAAGCCGCCCACAAAGGCACACAGCGCATTGAACAGTGTCACCGACAGTGCCAGAGACACCACCACCAGCACCGTCTTTTTCTTGTTTCGTCCCAGATTGGCAAAGGCCATCTGATGGAGCTTTGCTCCCCGGATGCTGCGCCGTTTTTTCTTGGTCTGCATCACATCCGTATATTTGGTAGCCTCCACCGGAGAGACCTTGGCTGCCATTTTTCCGGGCTTAGAACAGGACAAAAGCACCGTCAACAAGGCAAACAGCATGGACCCAAGGAAGATCACAGGCGAAGTGCTGATGGTGGTGATGCCTGTATCCAACTGGATGGAGTGCAAGACAACAGGCACCAAAACAGCGCCGATGCCGTAGCCCAGCAGCAGCCCCGCCGGAATGCCGATCAGACAAAGCAGAAGTGCCTGCTGGCGAATGATGCGTTTGAGCTGCCGGGGCGTTGTGCCAATGGTTTTCAGAAGTCCGTAAAACCGGATATCCCCTGCAACAGAGATCTGAAAAATGTTATAGATGATAAGATACCCAGTGAAAATCACCAGCAGCAAAAAAGCTGCTATGGCGATCACAAGTTCCGGATCAAGCTTCGACTCCAGCTGGGATGAGGTATATCCCCAGTTGACGCCGATCCGGACGCTGTTGGGATCGGTATAGCTGTCCCATGTGTAGCCAAGATCGGTATCCACCTGCTCCATCTGCCCTTGAATGTTTGTGCCGGAGGCCAGCATGACATTCAAATCGGTGCGGAAAGGCTGTAAACCTGTTTTTACTGCCTGCGCTTCGATGTCATCTGCGTAATCACGGCTGATGTTGATGTAATGAACAGGCATTAGTTCATCATAGTCCCAATAGCCTACCAGCGTAAAGGTATCTGTTACAGTAAAGGCGGTTTGATCCTTGTCCGTAATGGAATAGGAAACCGTGACCTCGGCGCCCAGCTCCGGCGTTACGCCAAGCAGCTGCAACGCTGCCGTATCCATGGCTACCTCTTTGCCGCTTTCGGGCATCCGTCCGGTAGTAGGGGTTGCATAGCTCCATTTAGTGCAGTTGGCATCCATGTAGCTGATCTCTGCCGGTACTTTGGCAAAGACCCCCTCCGCAGTGATACCGATTACCTTCCGTATCCCCGCAGCCTTCACCTTTGGGTGGGCAGCGATGCGTTCCGCCTGCTCGGGGGAAACATCCTTAAAGGTGCCGTGTGCATAGCCGCCTACCTGCCGAAACTGGTAGGTTTCATAGCTGGCGTTCAGTGACAAGACAATGGTGAACATGGACGTAAATAGCAGCGTTGTCAGCGCAATGGCAAAAATAGCGATCAGATTGCGGCGACGGTTCGCATAAAGAGATTTTAAGCTGAGCTTTCGAATACATTTTCTGTTTTTGACATTCATCGTAGCCACCTCCCGTTAGTTCTGGGAGACGATCCGACCATCTTCGATACGGATAATGCGGTCTGCCATCTGCGCAATTTCTTCGTTGTGAGTGATCATTACGATTGTCTGGGCGAACTTTTGACTGGTGACTTTCAAAAGGCTCAATACATCCTGGCTGGTTTTGGAATCCAGATTGCCGGTGGGTTCATCTGCCAGAATGATAGCGGGTGCTGCCGCCAGCGCACGGGCAATGGCTACCCGCTGCTGTTGACCGCCTGAGAGCTGATTGGGCAGCGCATCCAGACGATCATCCAGCCCAAGTGTCTGTACAATCTGCTGTACGAAATCCTTATTGACCTTGCCACCGTCCAGCTCAATGGGTAGAACAATATTTTCATACACATTCAGCACCGGAACAAGATTATATGCTTGGAACACAAAGCCGATTTTCCTGCGACGGAAGATGGTCAGCGCTTCCTCCTTCAGGGAGAAAATATCCTGTCCGTCCACCATGACCGTGCCACTTGTAGGGCGATCCAGCCCGCCCAGCATGTGCAGCAGCGTGGATTTGCCGGAGCCGGATGTGCCGACAATTGCAACAAATTCGCCCTTCTTTACACTTAAATCAACTCCATCCAACGCATGAACTGCGTTATTGCCGGAGCCATAAATCTTTTTCAGGTTTTTTGCCTGTAAAACTTCCATAAATGAGTACCTCCATGAAAAAATCTGTATGTATGAAAGGAAATGATCCTTTGATACATACAGATTATCGCATAGGAATCTTTCCACATTCTTTCCGGCGGAAAATGAAATCTAACAGTTTTGATAGAATTGTTGTTATTTCGGCAGAAATATGGAAAACGTACTTCCTTTTCCCGGAACGGAAGCAACCTTGATATAACCGCCCTCGCCGGATATGATCTGTCGGGCAAGGTATAAGCCGATGCCCACACCTTCTTGTTTCTGCACACTATTTGAGCGGTAAAAGCGAGCAAATATCTTCGCTTGCTCACTTTCCGGGATGCCTGAACCGGTATCCGATATATCGATCCTTGCAAACATTTCATAGCTTACGGCAGAAATAGTAATGGTGCCATGCTCTGTATATTTGATGGCGTTGTCTACGATATTAGCCAGCGCTTCCGCTGTCCATTTGAAGTCGAATACAGCAAAAGCATCGGTATCTTGCAGTCGCAAAGACAATCCTTTTTCAGAAGCCTTGGCAGTATATTGTTCTACTACGCTTTCAAGCAGCGGCTGCAGCGCTGCTTGCTGAGGGGAGAGTGAAATGATCCCGTTTTCCAGTCTGGAAAGCTTTACGAGAGAATTGATCAGAAATCGCAGCTTTTCCGATTGTTTGTACAGCGCCTCCACATTTGCCTTCGCCGATGCAGGCAGAGTTTCCTCCTTCAGAAGCTCGCTGTATAACAGCAGGTTTGCAATCGGCGTTTTCGTCTGGTGGGAAATGTCTGCAATCAAGGTTTTGATTTTGTCTTTTTCCTGCGCTATATTTTGAGAAGATGCTTCTGCTGCGGAAAGATAGTGCGCAAACTTCGTTTCCAATGCAGACAGCTGGCTTTCATCAAAATTGTTTTCAGAAAAGGAGCCGGTCATGGCAGCGTCTAGCATCCTTTCGATTTCTTCCATCGTTTTTCTGGCCTTTCTCCGCTCCCATAACACAACAGCTGCCGCCGCCAGAAAACACAGCAGTATGATCACAATGCCGGTTTTATTCATCTTTTGTCACCCAGCTATAACCGATTCCATAGACGGTTTTAATATATTTCTGTGCACCAAGCTTATCCCTCAGACGCTTGATCGTAACAGACAAAGCATTTTCATCCACATATTCTGCGCCATCTGTCCAGATCCGGTCTACAAGGTCTCCACGGGTCATGGTTCGGCCTCGGTTTTCAACAAGCAGACGCAGTAATTTTTGTTCGGTTTTGCTCAATTCCACTTTTGAATCTGCCACATAAAAGGTCATAGCCTCAAAGTCAAAGTGAAATAGATCCATATGGAACGGCGCATTTTTATGGTTTGACGCTTGCTTTCGCAGTTGGGTATTCACCCTTGCCCGCAAAACCGAAAGAGAAAAGGGCTTGGTAATATAATCATCAGCGCCTCTCTCCAGTCCGTCTACGATATCCAGATCGGTGTCATTGGCAGTCAGCAGAATAACAGGAATCCCGGGCGTGTTTTCCTTGATCTCCCGGAGCAGCTCAAGCCCACTGCCATCCGGCAGATTGATATCCAGCAGAACCAGGGATACACTCCCGCAAAGCAATTGTTCTCTTGCCGCTTTTAGATCATGGCAGGATATAATCTGACGGTCATCTGCTTTCAGCGCTTTGCATAAGCCTTGATTCAAACCGATATCATCTTCAACAATCAGTAATTGCTCCATGTATCTCACTCCCTCGTTATTCAAAGGCCACCATTATTTCCTTGGGTAATTTTTCGTTCTCACAGTTCAGAAGATAGGCGATTGCTCTGCTTGCAAATTTGTTCGTTTTCACTGTATCCCAATCGGCAAGCAAAATGACCTCTGCCTTGCCGTTCTCAAAATCTAATGATATTTCGCCCCATTCGCCGTCGCAGTCTGCCTGATATTCGTAGATTGCGGCGGCGATTTTCTTTTTTCGCTTGGTCTTGGATTTCTGTTTTAGCCGGACTGCATGGATTGCGCCCTCGGCAACCAAAAATTCCGTCAACTTGTCCACTGCTTTTCGGTAGGCTCGTTCTGCACCGCTGGCTGTACTGCCCTCAAACATAACCGCCAGTTCTTCAAAGGTGGGGCGGTCTTTCCATGAGCTGACACGCCCACAGGTCATGCAAATTGCTAATCGTTTTTCGAGCAAGGTCTGTTCCCGGTAATTCAGTTTCTCAAATGCCCGCTGCACCTTTTCTGCCTGTATGCCGTTCCAGAGGATATCGGTATAGTTCCAGCTATCGTCAAGGGCTACATCCTCGCCTGTTTCTTCGCCGTCCTCGTCTGTGACATAGAAAGGCTGCTGATTGCGGATACCTCGCACAACTTTCAGATAGTTTTCGGCAAGAGCAAGATCACAGTTGTATTTCTTGGAAAACTCGTTGACCGCATCCTTGGTATTGTGGTACAGCCAAGCCATTGACCGCACCATTTTGTAATTAGTCAGAGAGGATACCGACCATTTTTCTTCGCCCATGCGAAAACGGAGCATAGCATCCCGGATGAACGGATAGATGTATGTAGCATACTCTGCGCCCTTGGTAAGGTCATAATCCATCAGTTTTTGGAGCATTTGTTCCCGGCAGGAGAGCTTTATATCTATAAATCGGTCTGTGTCGTACAAATCGCCGCCATCCACACCGAGAAAGTCTTTGATGCGCTTGTTAAGCTGCGGCTCGTAGTGGTGTAGGAAGAATGAGAAATGTATCAAATTCTTTTCCTGCAAGGCAGACAGGATATATTCGTTCAGACTGCCTACCTTTGGCGGCTCAGGTTCCAGTTGGAAGATGCGCTCTGCCACATAGGGAATGATACCATCACCGTGCGGATTGACTTGGTGTTTCGGTATGTATCCGGTCATATTCCATGTAAAATCACTCAGCATAGCGCACCTCCCTTCTCATTTCTATAAGAATCCCTTAAGACATTCTTTCATAAAAAGCATGAAGTATTTCTGCCAATTCCTGCGGTGATTCAATATTAACTTCATGTCCGGCACCAATAATCGTTTTTAATTCCACGTTCTTAAGCAATTCTGCCAATTCAATAGAAGCATTTTTATTCGCAGTATCTTTCTCGCCATATAACAATAGTGTAGGGCATGATATTTTGTGCAGAGAGTTGTTAAAGTCCAACTCCATCATGGTTTCGCATAGAAGTAAGAAATCAGCTTTTCTAAATCCCATTTGTTGAAACATGGATTTAGGCATAAATCTAAAGAGAAGATTTTGAAATTTCAGAAGCTTCTTGGGCATTTTATATTGTGTGGCGATAAGCACCAAGGAGCGAACTTTTTTCGGATATTGTATAGCATAGTTCAGAGCTAATACGCCCCCAAGCGATAAACCGCACAAATCAATAGGCTCATCATATTGATTGCAGTAATCTGAAAATGCAGCATATAGATTATCATAGGTCACTTCTTTGCTATGAACTAAATCAGGAAGATTCGGACACAAGCTGTAATCAGTAGTTTGCAAAATATCTATTGTTTTTGTCCAACTGTCAGATGTTTGTCCTAATCCATGCACATATATTTGTTTCATATTGTTCCCCCACTAAATATGTATCTTAGCTTCTGCAAGCAAAGCAGCCTGTTCCATTTCTTTTTCATAAGCTCCTTTGGCATAAGCAACATCACTTTTTGCCCGGAGTTCTTTATCTTTTGCCAGTTTCTTCATGACCTCCGCAAGGTCAGCGTCCAGAGTACCACGCTTTACATAGCGATTTATGGTGTTCAGCCTCTTTTCATATATCTGGATAATCGGATGATCGTCTGCAAGCTCTCGCTGTTCTCTGCCTTTTAGATTGCCGATCTGCCGGCAAGTGCGGTGCAGCTTGTCCCCCGGTGCATAGCCGCCGCAGTATTTGGTGTGCCTTGCGTTGGTGGTGAGGAACCACTTGCCGCAGATTTTGCATTTTTTCGGGGCATGACCAACACATAAGCCCTCAAAAAGATCAGACCGGAACATCCCTACAAAGGATACATAGTGCATCCGCTTGACCAGCTTCGCAACTTTTTCGCCGGGACGGATGACCGATATATACTGAACGGAATTGTTCAGGGTAGACATCCAGGCATTGCCCTCTGTGATAGAAAACTCCGGTGGGAAATAGGTGCCGAACATTTTCGCAAAGCCCTCTGCGGTGCGGTCTGCTTCGTTTCCGTCCGATTGTTCTGCAAAATCAAGCATCGCCTTTTGGTATTCCTCAAGGGAGTAAGCCAGATGCCCGCATACAGCGGTATAGCGCTGGAGCATCACCGCATCAGCATATTTCGGAACTTCTTCGAACGGTAAAGAATTGGTTACGGCTTTTATGGCGAACTCCACATATTTCAGAGCATTGTCCGCAGTAAAGACCCTTTCTATTCGTTCCCGGTGCTTTGGTATATCCATATAGGAGAACGGCGGCGTTTTGCTGAGAATCTCTAACATTGTCAATGCAGCTTCCTTTGCCATTGGAAAGAGTGCAGAAGTATCCTGTCCGGCATTCAGCATCCCGAGCAGCAGATTGATTTTCTCGCATTGCTCGTTCATTTTTGTAATAGTATCCGCAGGAACATTCAGTGCATCACAGGCAAGCGTGCCGACAGGGAATGTTTTGCCCTCATATATGACCGTATCCTGCCAGAAGTCCAATGTCATCAATTCTTGGTTCATGCTTACCTCCTGTCCTGTTTTTTCACTTTCTTAATTGTATCATGCTAATGTAAAGAAATCTACATCTATCAATAAGTTGTCCTGTTTTTTGAAACGGAGTTGTCCTCCGATTAGCCTGTTTTTTGAGAAATCCGTCATAACCATAATAGAAGGAGCGAAGCACCTGCCAATCACTGCGGGTGCTTCGTGCTTTCCAGAATATTATGAACGGAGGGTTTTTTATGACAATCTATGGAACCATCAAAGCGGCAATCAGTGTCAAGCAAGCCGCCGAACACTACGGGCTGAAAGTCAACCGAAACGGTATGGCTTGCTGCCCGTTCCACAATGACAGGCATCCGAGCTTGAAGCTGAATGAGGACTATTTCTTCTGCTTCGGCTGTGGAGCAAAGGGAGATGTGATCGACCTTGTGGCAAGGTTGTTCAATATGAGCAGCTATGAAGCAGCGCAAAAGCTGGCTTCGGACTTCGGACTTGACCCGAAACCGCCCACTGTCGCAGCTATGGTCAAGCCAAAGCGTCCTTATATCCGTCAGTTCCGGGAGGATGAAATGCTGTGTTTCCGGGTGCTGACGGATTATCTGCATCTGCTGGAAGATTGGAAAGTGCGGTATGCACCCAAAACACCGGAGGAGGCTCTGGATGATCGTTTTGTGGAAGCCTGCCAGATGCACTGTCCTATCGAATATATGGCAGATGTGCTGACCGTGGGTGATCTGGAAGAGCGGGTGGCATTGGTGGACGAGCTGATGAAGGAGGGAAAAATTACTTTTCTGCAAGAGTACATCACACGAAAGAAAAAGGAGGTGGCGCACCATGGCGAAGAACCGGAAAACGCCTGATATGAATTTGCCTGTCTGGTTTGATGGGCAGAACATCAACGAAGCTCTGTTTTGTGAAGAATTTCTGCATGAGCGCAGAATCATCTTCGCAAACGGAGCTTTTTTTACGCCCGATGGTCGAGTGACGGACGATCTCCCACTGCGTGGGGAGATTTACGACAAGCTGAAATTCTGTGCCGTGAACAACATCCCCCGGAAGATCACCAACATTCTGGAAGTGCTGAAACTGGAAGCGCAAGTGCCTGACTTCCCACCGGAGCAGGATCGCATCCATGTGTTCAACGGTACGCTGCTATTGAACGGCACATTTACCGAGGGCAGACCGGCTATCGTGCGAAGCCGTCTGCCTGTTGTCTACAATCCCGATGCTCCTGCGCCCGTGATCTGGCTGAACTTTTTGAATGGACTGCTCCATGCGGAAGACATTCCCACCTTGCAGGAGTTTATCGGTTATTGCCTGATCCCCTCCAACAAAGGACAGCGCATGATGGTGATTAAGGGCAACGGTGGCGAGGGTAAATCCCAAATCGGTGCGGTGCTTTCGGCTATCTTTGGCACAAACATGAAGGACGGCAGCATCGGCAAGATTTCTGAAAACCGCTTTGCCCGTGCCGATCTGGAGCACATCCTGCTGTGCGTAGATGATGATATGCGGATGGAAGCTCTGCGCCAGACCAACTATGTAAAATCCATCGTGACAGCACAAGGCAAGATGGATTTGGAACGTAAAGGCAAGCAGAGTTATCAGGGCTGGATGTTCGCCCGGCTGCTGGCATTCAGTAACGGTGATCTGCAAGCCCTGTATGACCGCAGTGACGGATTTTATCGCAGACAGCTTGTGCTGACCACCAAGGAAAAGCCGGTGGACAGAGCTGACGATCCTGATCTTGCAGAGAAGATGAAAGCTGAAGCCGAGGGTATCTTCCTGTGGGCATTTGAAGGCTTGCAGCGGCTTGTTGCCAACAACTTTAAGTTTACGGAGAGTGACCGTATCCGGGAAAACCGGGAAGCGGTCAAACGTGACAACAACAATATCTTTGATTTCATGGATTCCGAGGGATACATCCGGCGTAAAGCGGATGCGTCCATCAGCTCCAAGGATTTCTATGAAATCTATCGGATGTGGTGCGAGGAAAATTCTCTTGCTCCGCTGAAAGCCCGCAGCTTCAGCGACGCCATGATTGCCAATGCCAAGAAATTCAATCTGGAGCATTGCAACAACATCACCAACTCAGCCGGACGGCGGGTGTGGGGATTCATGGGAGTGGAAGCCATTGCACGACCTCATATAAATGGGTTTTACGGAGATTCGCCGTGTACGTACGTACCGGAGGACATTCCGGAGGAATGGCGGCAGGTCGAGTAAATCCCATTGCTGGTATGTATGTACGCAGCAAAAGAGCGTAAAACGCTTGTTATAGAAACAGCACACATCCTCTCGTTCGGGCTGTTTCTATGTCCACAGGCGTTTGAAAAAGTGTCTGTGGACACCGACTGCAAGAGGAAGTTGACACAGAACAGCTTCATGCAGACGGGCTGACCATGGGAAAAGGCGCAGACATTTTCGCCTTGGTCAGCAGAGGTCACCGCAGTGACCGCATTCCCCCTCGGGAGAGCCCTCGGAGAGCCCACGGCACTTTGCAGCCAGTATGGATGAAAGTGTCATAGTGGGTTATTACACTTTGAAAAAGTGCCGTTCTCCAGCCTTCCGCTGTCTGCAAATCTCAAAGAAAGGAAAAATCCAATGGCAAGAAATGATGGAATAGACCGTACCGTAGCCAGAAATCAGGACTTGGAAACACCGGCTGATGTGGCGAAGGTACAGGAACACAATGAGCGTGAAAAGGACAGCTACAGCAATCAGGACATCGTGCCGGAACGTACTGCGCTGAATGTTCACTTCAAGTCTCCCACTGACGATTATGTAAAAATGTTCGAGCAGATGGAACAGGATGGCGTGATCTCCACCAGAGGTCTGAAACCGGATGCCGTCAAATACGGTGAGTTGATCTTTGATGTGAACTCTGCTTACTTCTACAATCACGGCGGCTATGAATTTGCAAAACAGTTTTATGCCGATGCCTATAAAGCCGCCGTGGAGATCGTAGGCGGTGAGCAGTATATCCTATCCGCTGTGATGCACGCCGACGAGCGCAACCAGGCAATGTCCGAAGCTCTGGGCGAAGATGTGTACCACTACCACCTTCATGTGGTTTATATCCCGGTGGTAGAGAAGCAAATTCTGTGGTCGAAGCGATGTAAGGATGAATCCCTCCGGGGAACGGTAAAGGAAACGATCACGCAGGTCAGCCGCAGTAAAAAATGGGAGTCCAAGCCGGTGCTTGACAAGGATGGTAATCCAATGTTGAACGCAAAAGGAAAAAAGATTTTGAAGTCGTCCTACAGTGTGTTGCAGGATGACTTTTTTCATTTCATGCGAAATGCCGGATATACCGATGTGGAGCGTGGAGAGCGTGGCAGTACAGAGGAACATCTGACTGTGACCCAGTTCAAGGTGCAGGCAGAACAGCAGCGCTTGGAAGCTGTGACCGGGCAGGTGGCACAGGCGAAGCGGGGGTTGGAGAATGCCAAAGCTGCCACGGAGAAACAGAAAAAGAAACTGGAAGCTCTGCAAAAGGAAACCAAAACAGCAAAGACCGTTGCTCTGACGGTGCAGGAGATTGAAACGATGGGAAAGAAAGCCACATTCGGAAATAATATCACGCTGACACCGGATGAATGCGACACGCTCAAACGCTATGCGGTCAACGGCATTATCGCCAATGCTGACAACAAGCGCTTGAAGGAGAAACTGGCTTCCGCTGAAAAGACGGTTTCCATCTGGAAACAGCGGTATGAAGCAGTAAGCGAAAAATATATGGAACTGAAACAGAAAGCCCAGCCTTTTCTGGATGCACTGGAAATTGCATCCGAAAGGGTTCGGGCTTTTATCAATTCTATCCTCATCAGAGGAAAGGAAACGCAGGAACACAAACACCCTGCCCAGAAGCGTGGACAGGATATGGAACTTTGATGGAGGAATTGCCTATTGAAGAAATATTATGAGGAAGCGAAATACAATGCGGCATTTGACCGCTGTGTGGATGTTATGAGCCAGATGCTCCAGAAGTACGGGCATCAGGTTTTGGATAAATTAGAGCAGGATACTCCACAAACGGTGGAGTGTTCCAAGGATGATAAGCAAGCGCAGCCTTTGACGGATAAGGCTGCGTAAAAATTTACAATTTACACGTTGCGTACTTGTTGCGGCTATGCTATAATATGTACGCAACGTGTATTTTTGCTTTTTTGGAGAAAAGACGAATGGATTGTAAAAACAGAATTATTAAGTTGCGTGAAAGCACAGGACTGAACCGGAAAGATTTTTGCAAGCTCGTCCATATTCCTTACCGGACTATGACCGAGTGGGAATTGGACAACCGCCATGCACCGGATTATGTGCTTAGACTTTTGGAGTATTATATCCGCAACGAGGGATTGATGGTAAAAGAAATGAGCGAAGGAGGTAGCGATTCTGAAAAAGAAGCAACTTAAATGTTATCTATATACGAGAGTGTCCACCTCCATGCAGGTAGACGGATACAGCTTGGATGCCCAGCGGGACAAGTTGCGGAAGTATGCGGCATACGAGGATATGGTCGTTGCCGGGGAGTATTCTGACGAAGGATTTTCCGGCAAGAACATCCAAGGGAGGCAGGAGTTTCAACGGATGCTGAACGACATCCAGGACTGCAAAGACGGCGTTTCCTATGTGCTTGTCTTTAAGCTCTCCAGATTTGGCAGAAATGCAGCCGATGTTCTGAACTCTTTGCAGCTCATGCAGGATTTTGGTGTCAACCTGATTTGCGTGGAGGATGGCATTGACAGCTCCAAGGATGCCGGAAAGCTGATGATCTCTGTGCTGTCTGCGGTGGCAGAGATTGAGCGAGAAAATATCCGCACACAGACAATGGCAGGACGGGAGCAAAAGGCTCGTGAAGGCAAATGGAACGGCGGTTTCGCTCCCTATGGATACAAACTGGAAAACGGAAACCTTGTCATTGCAGAGGATGAAGTGGAAGTTATCCGAGTAATCTATGATCGTTATATTCATACAAACGAGGGTGTTGCAGGAGTTGCAAAATATCTGAACCGCAATGGTTATGTAAAGAAACTAAGACAGAATAATACCATTCCGGGATTTTCAAGAGATTTTGTGAAAAATGTATTGTACAATCCTGTTTATATGGGAAAGATTGCTTACGGCAGACGAAGAACTGAAAAGAAACAGGGTACAAGAAACGAGATTCACGTGGTTGAGCAGTCGGAGTTTCCGGTTTATGAAGGACAGCACGAAGCTATCATTTCTGAAGAGGATTGGTATCTGGCACAGGAAAAGCGCAAGATCAATTCCTTTAAGCGGGAAAAGGTCAACAATCCAGACCACGCACACATCCTGTCCGGTATCTTGAAATGCCCATGCTGCGGAAAGAGTATGTACGGCAATATTGCCAAGGCTCATAGCAAGGACAAGAAAACACGGTATTATTACTACTGCAAAAATACAGTTACGCCGACAGGGCATGAGTGCAGTTTCCGGCTGAATATCGAACAGACAGAGATCAACAAATTTGTGGCGAAGATTATTTCCGCTATGGTCAACAATCCCCGATTTGTAGAAGCAATTCAAGCGAAAATCGGAACAGCGGTTGATACAGAGGATATGGAAAAGCAGATCGCCGTCCTGCAAGGGCAGCTAAAGCAAGCCTTTGGAACGAAAAGCCGCTTGGAGCGTCAGATGGATACCTTGGACATCAACGATGCCCACTATGACAGAAAGATTTTGGACTTGCAACGCCGCTATGATGAGCAGTATGATACGATAGAGGAAATCGAAGTTCAGATTGGCGAATTGCAAAGTCAGATACGCAGTATCCAGCAGGAGAAAATATCCGGCGATAACATTTATCGGCTCTTACTGGCATTTGATGAAGTCTACCATTCCGCAACAGAAGCGGAACAGAAAGAGTTTATGAAAGCCTTTATCGAGCGAATTGAGATGTTCCCGGAAAAGAGAAAAGACGGAAGCTGGATAAAGAAGATTGTATTCAATTTCCCTGTGCCTGTTGATGGCGAGGAAGTGAAAGAACTTCCCTTGGAAACTGAAACAACCGTCGAAGCGATAGTTTCGCTACAAAGAGAAATCTAGTAGAAATCCTCCGTTTTACGTTATTTTCTCGTCACGTTGTGTTCGATGGCGAGGGCGATAAACTCCGCAACAAACGCATTGAAAATCACATTACTGTTTCGGTGGTAATTGATATGGAGTGCGGAAACACAAAGAATTGAATATCTAACAATCGGCATAGCCGCAGACTTTCACAAAAAGCCTGCGGCTTTTTCTTTGCCCAAAAACAGAAAGGAGGCATCCGTGAAATGGCAGTTTTTCGGGTAGAAAAGAACAGCGGCTACACGGTCATGTCAAACCACCACCTGCGGAACCGGGCCTTGTCCCTGAAAGCCAAAGGTCTTTTATCCCAAATGCTCTCCCTGCCGGAAGATTGGGACTACACCCTGCAAGGGCTGGCCCGTATCAACCGGGAAAGCAT
This sequence comes from Faecalibacterium sp. IP-3-29, assembly GCF_023347335.1. Taxonomy (NCBI): domain Bacteria; kingdom Bacillati; phylum Bacillota; class Clostridia; order Eubacteriales; family Oscillospiraceae; genus Faecalibacterium; species Faecalibacterium sp. IP-3-29. The sequence continues at coordinate 1,625,385 of NZ_CP094471.1, forward strand.
TGACGCGATACGGCAGGCCATCCGGGAACTGGAACAGGCAGGATACATCCAGCGTTCCAGAGAACGGGACGAGAAAGGGCGGCTGCGCGGTGCAGACTATGTGATCTTCGAGCTGCCGCAGCCTGTTCCTGCATCGGTTTCACCTACATTGGAAAATCCAACGTTGGAGAATCCCACGCAGGAAAACCCTACGTTGGAAAATCCAATGCAATTAAATAAAGATAAACTAATTACAGAAAAACAAAAGAAAGAGGGATTAAATACCGATTCCATTCCTATCCATTCCCCAAACCCCTTGCCTTTGGACGAGGACGAGGCAGCGGCACCGCCGCCGGAACGGACAGGAAGCCGAAAGGAAACGGCCTATCAAATCTACCGGGACCTGATTTTGGAGAACATCGAGTATGACACCCTCACCCAGAATCCCCGGATAGACCGGGAACAGCTGGACGAAATCGTGGACATCCTGCTGGAAACGGTCTGCACTTCCCGCAAGTCCATCCGGGTAGCCGGGGACGATTACCCGGCAGAACTGGTCAAAGCGAAGTTCCTGAAACTGGACAGCCATCACATTGAGTTCGTCATGGACTGCCTGCGGGATAACACCACCAAAGTCCGCAACATCAAGCAATACCTGCGGGCCATGCTTTTTAATGCGCCCAGCACCATCAACAGCTACTATGCGTCCCTTGTGGCGCACGATATGGCGCAGCCTGATTGGGGCCGCCTGCCCAACACCTGACCGAAAGGAGTACCCATCCATGAGAACCATTTACCTGCGGCGACTGGTGGTTCCACCCTAGCCGCCGCTTTTCCGACTACTTCCCAAGGAGGGATGCTGAATGCAGGAAGAAGTCACCCAGAAAACCATTGCCCTGTCCATGAAAACAGGCAAACTCACCGCCCAAGCGTTGCAAGCTGCACTGAAAAAATACTTGCAGCACCGGGCCAAGGGGCCAAAGCTGCACCACGGCAAGCAAAGCCTGAAACAGCTGAAAGCCCACGGCGCAACCCTGACCAACATTGAAGTCACGGAGGCGAACATCGGGGCATTCAAACCCTGCGCCAAGAAGTACGGCGTAGACTTCACCTTGCGCAAAGACAAGACCACCCAGCCGCCCCACTACATCGTGATCTTCAAGGCCAAGGATGCGGACAATCTGGAACAGGCGTTCCGGGAGTTCACGGCCAAAACGCTCTCCAAGGAGCAGCGGCCCTCCATCCGCAAGGTGCTGACCGCAGCCAAGCAGAAAGCGGCCCAGCAGCCGAAACGCGCTAAAGAAAAAATCAAGCAAAGGGGGCTGGAACGATGAAGTCTGAACTGAAAAAACTGCTGGTGCTGAATCTGCCGTATCTGCTGTTCGTGTACCTGTTCGCCAAATGCGGGCAAGCGTACCGTCTGGCTGCGGGCGCGGATGCTTCGGCCAAGCTGCTGCACCTAACGAGCGACATCTCCGCCGCCTTTGCAAATCCACTGCCAAGCCTGCACCCATTTGACCTGTGCGTGGGCGTTGCCGGGGCGGTGGCTGTCCGGCTCATTGTGTACAGCAAAGGCAAGAATGCCAAGAAGTACCGCAAGGGTGAAGAATACGGCTCTGCCCGGTGGGGCACCGCCAAAGACATTGCCCCGTACATCGACCCCAAGTTTGAAAACAACATCCTGCTGACCCAGACTGAACGCCTGACCATGACCGGGCGGCCCAAAGACCCCAAGACGGCCCGGAACAAAAATGTGCTTGTGATCGGCGGCTCCGGCAGCGGCAAGACACGCTTCTATGTGAAGCCCAACCTCATGCAATGCTTTCCCACTTCTGACTATCCTACCTCATTCGTGGTCACAGACCCGAAAGGCACACTGGTTCTGGAAACGGGCCAAATGTTCCAGCGGGCAGGCTACCGGGTGAAAATTCTGAACACGATAAACTTTTCCAAGTCCATGAAGTACAACCCCTTTGTCTATATCCACTCGGAAAAAGACGTGCTGAAGCTGGTGAATACCCTTATCGCCAACACCAAGGGCGAGGGTGAAAAATCAGCAGAAGATTTTTGGGTGAAGTCGGAACGGCTGTTCTACACGGCTCTGATCGGCTACATCTGGTACGAGGCCCCGGCAGAGGAAATGAACTTCACCACCCTGCTGGAAATGATAAATGCCAGTGAAGCCCGCGAGGATGACCCGGACTTTCAAAGCCCGGTGGACCTCATGTTTGAGCGGCTGGAACAGAAAGACCCGGACCACTTCGCTGTCCGGCAGTACAAAAAGTTCTTGCTGTCGGCGGGCAAGACCCGTTCCTCCATCCTGATAAGCTGCGGTGCCCGTTTAGCCCCGTTTGACATCCGGGAAGTGCGGGAGCTGATGGAGGACGATGAAATGGAACTGGACACCATTGGGGATGAAAAGACCGTGCTGTTTTTGATTATGAGCGACACGGACACCACCTTCAACTTCATTCTCGCCATGCTTCAAAGCCAGCTTATCAATCTGCTGTGTGACCGTGCGGATGATAAATACGGCGGTCGGCTGCCTGTCCATGTACGGCTGATTCTGGACGAGTTCGCCAACATCGGGCAGATTCCCAACTTCGACAAGCTGATCGCCACCATCCGCAGCCGGGAAATCTCGGCATCCATCATTTTGCAGAGCCAGTCGCAGCTGAAAGCCATCTACAAAGATGCGGCCGAAATCATTTCAGACAACTGCGATTCTGTTCTCTTTTTGAGTGGGCGGGGCAAAAATGCCAAAGAGATCTCCGATGCGCTGGGGAAAGAGACTATCGACAGTTTCAACACCAGCGAAAACCGGGGTTCTCAAACCTCCCACGGACTGAACTATCAAAAACTAGGAAAGGCGTTGATGTCAGAGGACGAAATCGCAATCATGGACGGCGGCAAATGTATTTTGCAGCTGCGGGGCGTGAGGCCGTTCTTCTCGGAGAAGTTCGACATTACCAAACACCCGCACTACAAGTACCTTGCAGATGCGGACAAAAAGAATACCTTTGATGTGGACAGGTTCTTATCCACCCTGCGCCGGAAGCGGCAGCAGGTAGTCGCACAGGACGAAAGTTTTGACCTGTACGAAATCGACCTGTCGGATGAAGATGCAGCCGCCGAATGAGGCGGCATTTTTTGAAAAAATTTTTGAGTGCCGCAGAACAAGCGGCAGAAAGTGAGGACCTTATGGAATTTTTCAACAGTGCAGTCGATACTTTGCAGACGATCGTGGTCGGTCTGGGCGGTGCCCTGTGTGTCTGGGGCGGCATCAACCTGTTGGAGGGCTATGGACAGGATAACCCCGGCAGCAAGAGCCAGGGCGTGAAGCAGCTGGTCGCGGGCGGCGGCGTTGCCCTGATCGGCGTGACCCTTGTCCCGCTGCTGTCCGGGCTGCTGGGCTAAGTCCTGCATCGCTGCCCACAATTTTCCGAACAACTAACACTTAAAATCCTACTCCGCGCTATCCCTCTCACATGGGAGGGCGCGGGAAAGGAGGTATCTTTGCTTGATTAGTGAGATCATTGAGAAATGGATAAAAGGCATTTTGATAGATGGCATCACGGGCAACCTCTCCGGCCTGTTCGATAACGTGAACGCCAAGGTGGGCGAAATCGCTTCGGACGTTGGTTCTACCCCGCAGGCATGGAACAGCGGCATTTTCAATATGCTGCGCAGTCTTTCCGAAACGGTAGTGCTGCCCATTGCAGCGGCCATCCTTGCCCTTGTGATGTGCCATGAGCTTATCCAGATGATTACCGAAAAGAACAATATGCACGACTTCGACACCTCCATGTTCTTCCGCTGGATTTTCAAGTCTGCCTTTGCCATCCTCATTGTCAGCAATACATGGAACATCGTTATGGGTGTGTTCGATGCCACCCAGAGCGTTGTCAACCAAAGCTCCGGCGTTATCATCGGTGAAACATCCATCCACTTTGACCGCCTGATACCCGGACTGGAATTTCAGCTGGAAAGCATGACCATTGGCAGTCTGCTTAGTCTGTGGTTCCAGACCCTTGTAGTGGGCCTGACCATGAACATCCTTTCCATCTGCATCTTTCTTGTGACCTACGGCCGCATGATTGAGATTTACGGCGCGTCCAGAAGTGCTGCTTTTCATCCAAGAGCGGTGTGCGGACATTTTGGAAATTCGGCTTTAGCAAGCCGGTAAAGAAAAGTATCAAAGACGTGAAAAACGTCACTTTAGCGTCATCCGGTTTACCCCGGAGGGAAACCACAAGGGGGACAATAGCGTATCGGAAACGTTGCGAGTTGGGGAAACCATCTACCCACGACTGAGCAGCAAGACGCAACATTGTGAATGAGGAACAAGGCTAAACTGCTTTAAGGGCAGTCCGAGGCGGGATACTCGACCCGACGGCGCAGGATGGTTGTATTCGCCGTATGTCATAGCGGAATGTGACATGTAAACACAGACCGCATGATATTTATGACAGCCAGCCGCAGTAAGCGGAAAAGGACGAAAACCCACTACCGACATCACAATACGCTTTTTCCAAAGTGTCTAACTGGAGATTGCCTAAACTGGAACGCCGGAACTATCCGGCTATGCGTAATACCGCAAGGTGATAAATTCCAAGGGGTAAAAACCCAAGAAAGATGACGCTGAATATCCAGCATGGCAACGGAACCTCCGTAGTAGTCCGAGGGCGGGAAAGCCGTCTACATGGCGAAGGGAGGCAGGATATCAACCAATTCATAAAAAGGAAAGGTGCGTGAGGCATCATGAGAAGTCCTAAAAATGTGTTGGAAAGCCTAAAATCCAAGGCGTGTAACAAGAGTTACAAGTACGAGCGGTTATACCGCAACCTGTACAATCCACAATTCTATCTGCTGGCATACCAGCGGGTACAGGCGAAACCAGGCAACATGACAGCCGGAACAGACGGCAAAACCATTGACGGAATGGGAATGACGAGGATAAACTCCCTCATTGAAAAGATGCGGGATTTTAGTTATCAGCCTAACCCGGCAAGGAGAACGTATATTCCGAAATCCAATGGGAAAATGCGTCCTCTGGGGATACCGTCATTCGACGATAAACTGATACAGGAGGTGGTACGGCTCATCTTAGAGAGCATTTATGAGCCAACCTTTAGCGACCATTCCCACGGTTTCCGTATAAACAGGAGCTGTCATACAGCACTCAAATATGTACGGAAATACTTTACGGGAACAAAGTGGTTCGTTGAGGGGGATATAAAGGGCTGTTTTGACAATGTAGACCATCAGGTGTTGATTGCTATTCTGCGAAAGCGGATTGCAGACGAACATTTCATCGGCCTGCTCTGGAAGTTCTTGAAAGCCGGATATATGGAGGATTGGAATTATCACAACACTTACTCCGGCACTCCGCAAGGCTCCATCATCAGCCCTATCCTTTCAAACATCTATATGAACGAACTGGACAGCTATATGGCAGAGTACGCAGAAAAATTCAACAGCGGAAACCGCCGTAAAATCAATCCTGCGTTCAAGAAGAAGTTGGATGTCTGTCGGGGAAAAGAGCAAAGGCTTAAAAGAAATCTCTCTAAAATGAACGAGGAAGAAAAAGAGGGTCTGATTGCAGAAATCCGGGAACTGCGGCGCAGTCTAAAATCTATGCCGTATAGCGACCAGATGGATGATAGCTATAAAAGGCTTTGCTACATCAGATACGCCGATGATTTCTTAATCGGAGTTATCGGTAGCAAAGAGGACGCAGAGCAGATTAAACAAGATGTAGGTTGCTTTATCCGGGAGAAACTTCATCTGGAAATGTCCGAGGAAAAGACATTGATTACTCATGGACATGACCCTGCGAAGTTCTTGGGATATGAGGTCACAATCGCCAAAGGCGAACACAATAAAAAGACCAAAACCGGGGCTGCCAGACGTGTGAACAATGGAAAAGTTCTGCTCTATGTCCCCCATGATAAATGGGTAAAACGCCTGCTCTCCTATAATGCCCTCAAAATCAAATACGACAAACAAAATGGACACAAAGAGGTTTGGGAACCTGTCCGGCGCACCCGCCTGTTGCACTTGGACGATTTGGAAATCCTGAACCAGTACAACGCAGAAATCCGTGGATTGTATAACTACTATCGGCTCGCAAACAACGTGTCTGTACTCAACAACTTCTACTATGTCATGAGATACAGTATGCTCAAAACTTTCGCCGGCAAATATCGGACAAGAATCAGCAGAATTATCCGCAAGTACCGTCAAGGAAAAGATTTTGTTGTGGAATATCCGAAGAATAACGGCAAAGTGGGTAAAGTACTGTTCTACAATGAAGGATTCCGCCGGAATACCAAAGTCGAAAGCGGAAACCCGGACGTAGTGGCAAGAGCAGTTGAGAACTATGGGCGCAACAGCCTGATTAAAAGACTGCAAGCGAATAAATGCGAGTGGTGCGGCACAGAAAATGTGCCTCTTGAAATACACCATGTACGAAAACTCAAGGATTTGAGTGGCAGAAAACAATGGGAAATCGCCATGATTGGGCGCAAGCGCAAAACAATGGCACTCTGCGTTGGCTGCCACGATAAGTTACACGCTGGGAAATTAGACTGATATCTGGAGAGCCGGATACATCGAGAGGTGTAAGTCCGGTTCGGAGGGGAGTTCTTGGAAACCTACCATAGCAATATGGCAAGGCACCGGGTTCTTACCCTACTTGTGACCGCACTGGGACCTATCCCGCTGGCGACCATGGGCAGCAGCGAGTGGCGCAGCACCGGGCAGAATTATTTGAAGTCTTTGCTGGCGCTGGGTTTCCAAGCGTTCCTGATTATGATTGTCGTGGGCATTTACGCGGTGCTGATACGCAATATTTCGGGCGCGGCGGACATTGCCGGGGCTATCTGGGGCTGTATGGGCTATACCGTTCTGCTCTGCTTCTGTCTGTTCAAGACCGGCAGCATCAGCAAGTCCGTGTTCGGTGCCCATTGAGAAAGGAGCGTTTGAATGGCGTATGTGACCGTTCCCAAAGATTTGACCCATGTAAAATCCAAAGTCTTATTCGGGCTGACCAAGCGGCAGCTGGTCTGCTTCGGCGGTGCGCTTTTAACGGGCGGACCGCTTTATTTTTTGGCCCGGAACTATCTTTCCAACAGTGCAGCGGCCCTGCTGATGATTTTTGCCATGCTGCCGGGGCTGCTGTTCGCTCTGTTCGAGCGGCACGGCCAGCCCCTTGAAGTAGTGATTCAGCAAATGATTCAGTGCTGCTTTATCCGTCCAAAGGAAAGGCCCTATCAGACCAACAATGCTTACGCCGCCCTTGTGCGGCAATACCAAATGGAACAGGAGGTAAAGGCCATTGTCCAGAAAAACGATACCCCGCGAAACCGAAAAGCCCAAAAAGCTCACCCGCGCCCAGAAAAAAGAAATTGATGCCGTTATCCGCAAGTACAAGGGTGACGGCAAGCCCTGCACGGCACAGGCCACCATCCCGTATGAGGCCATCTACCCGGACGGTGTATGCCGCATTGACCGACGCACATTCTCCAAGTGCATTGCCTTTGAGGACATCAGCTATCAGCTGGCCCAGCCGGAAACAAGAACCGCCATCTTTGAACACCTGTGCGACCTGTACAACTATGTGGATGCCTCCATCCATGTGCAGCTGTCTTTTCTTAATCGCAAGGTTGACCCGGTGCAGTACGCAAAAAGTTTTGAGATCACACCGCGGGGAGACGATTTTGACGACATCCGCGCCGAGTACACCGCCATCCTGCAAAAGCAGCTTGCCAGCGGCAACAACGGCATTGTCAAAACCAAATATCTGACGTTCACCATCGATGCCGACAGCCTGAAAACGGCGCGGGCACGGCTGACCCGCATTGGCCTTGATCTGCTGGGCTACTTTAAGACCATGGGCTGCGTGGCACACGTCATGGATGGGCGGGAACGTTTGGAGGTGCTGCACGGCATCTTCCACCCGGACGGCGAACCGTTCCGTTTTGACTGGGACTGGCTGGCACCCTCCGGCCTGTCTACCAAGGATTTTGTGGCCCCGTCCTCCCTCTGCTTCGGCACGGCCAAGACCTTTGGTTTGGGCGGCAAGTATGGAGCCGTGAGCTTTTTACAAATCCTTGCGCCGGAACTTTCGGACGAAATGCTGGCCGACTTTCTCAAAACGGAAAGCGGCATTCTCGTCAATCTCCATGTGCAGGCCATCGACCAGACCGAGGCTATCAAGACGATTAAAAGGAAGATTACCGACCTTGATGCCATGAAGATTCAGGAGCAGAAAAAGGCTGTTCGTTCCGGGTACGATATGGATATCCTGCCCAGCGACCTTGCCACCTACGGCGAGGATGCCAAAAAGCTGCTGAATAAATTGCAGACCCGGAACGAGCGGCTTTTCATGCTGACCTTTCTGGTGCTGAACGTGGCCGACACCAAGCAAAAGCTGGGAAACGATGTGTTCCAAGCGGCAGGTGTGGCCCAGAAGTACAACTGCTCTCTTGTCCGGCTGGACTACCAGCAGGAGCAGGGCCTTGTGTCCAGCCTGCCGTTGGGCATCAACCAGATAAAGATTCAGCGCAGCCTTACTACCTCCAACGTGGCGGTGTTCGTGCCCTTTGTGACGCAGGAGCTTTTCCAGAGCGGTGCGGCCATGTACTACGGCATCAACGCAAAATCCCACAACATGATCATGCTGGACCGCAAGCAGGCCCGGTGTCCCAACGGCCTAAAGCTGGGCACGCCCGGCAGCGGAAAATCCATGAGCTGCAAGTCTGAAATCGTCAGTGTATTTTTAACGACCGCTGACGATATTTTTATTTCAGACCCAGAAGCCGAGTATTATCCGCTGGTCAAGCGGCTGCATGGGCAGGTCATTAAACTTTCGCCCACCAGCAAGGACTATGTGAATCCTCTGGACATCAACCTGAACTACTCCGAAGATGATAGCCCGCTGGCCTTGAAATCAGATTTTGTGCTGTCGTTCTGTGAACTGGTCATGGGCGGCAAAACGGGTCTGGAAGCGATTGAACGCACCGTGATAGACCGTGCCGTGAAAGCCATCTATCGCCCCTATCTGGCAAACCCCTGCCCAGAGAATATGCCGATTCTCTCTGACCTCCACCAAGCCCTGCTCGACCAGCACTTGCCGGAAGCGGACCGGGTAGCGCAGGCATTGGACCTGTATGTATCCGGCTCGCTGAATGTTTTTAACCACAAAACGAATGTGGACATCCATAATCGGCTTGTGGCCTTTGACATCAAAGAACTGGGCAAGCAGTTAAAAAAACTGGGGATGCTCATTATCCAAGACCAGATATGGGGCCGCGTCACCCAGAACCGCAGCCAAGGCCGGGCTACATGGTATTTTGCAGACGAGTTCCACTTGCTTTTGAAAGAGGAACAGACCGCCGCGTACAGTGCCGAGATTTGGAAACGCTTCCGCAAATGGGGCGGCGTACCCACGGGTGCCACCCAGAATGTGAAGGACCTTCTTTCTTCCCCGGAGATCGAGAACATTCTGGAAAACAGCGACTTCATCACGCTGCTGAATCAGGCATCCGGCGACCGCAAAATCCTTTCGGAACGGCTGAACCTCTCCGCAGACCAGCAGAAGTACATTGACAATTCCGAACCGGGCGAAGGACTGCTGATTTTTGAAAATGTGGTGCTGCCGTTTTCCAATCCCATTCCGAAAAACACCCAGCTCTATAAAATCATGACCACCCGGCTCAACGAGGTGGTGGAGCTATGAGCTTAACGCATTTTAGCTTGTTTTCCGGCATCGGCGGCATTGACCTTGCCGCAGAAGCGGCGGGTTTCACCTCTGTCTGTCAATGCGAGTGGGCGGCCTTTCCCGCCGCTGTTCTGGCAAGCCACTGGCCGGAGGTGCCCAGTTTTCAGGACATCACCACCGTAACAAAGGAGGCTTTCTTTGAAAAAACAGGACTTCGCACCGTCACCCTCATTTCAGGCGGCTTCCCGTGCCAGCCGTTCTCCACCGCAGGGCGGCAGCGTGGCTTCCACGATGAACGCTACCTCTGGCCCGAAATGCTGCGGGTCATCCGGGAATTGCAGCCCCGTTGGGTGCTTGGAGAAAATGTTGCTGGCTTCCTCCGTATGGGGCTCGACAAAACGCTCATTGACTTGGAGCAGGCAGGTTACGATGTTCGGGTTTTCGTATTACCTGCTGCTGCCGTTGGCGCGTGGCACGAACGGAAACGGGTATTCATCATCGGCTCCGCTGCTTCCCACACCACTTGCCAGCGACACCGGGGATGTGGGCAAGGGGCTGGACATCCAAATCTCTGCGAATGGCAGCTACCGCAAGATGAACAAGGATGGCAAGGCGTGGACGGCGCGGCTTTCCCATGTAGTCTACCGCATGACCCCCACCACGCTGGAAAAGCCGTATCTCAACCCGGACTGGGTAGAGTGGCTGATGGGTTTCCCGCGCAAATGGACGGACATTCCCTTTGGGCCGAAGAACCCGCCGACATCCCGCGCCTGACCGAAGATGTGCCGAACCGCAGCAAGCGGATGAAAACACTGGGCAATGCAGTTTCGCCGCCGCAGGTGTTCCCGATTCTCAAATACATTGCGGACATTGAAACGGGCCGCTGTCCGATGGGAGGTGAAGAACCTTGAAAGAATTGCAGGCAAAAGCCAAAGTCACCCAGACCATGACCCGTGACGGTCTGGTGGTGGAAAATCAGGCGGACGGCACTGTAGAGAATGTTTCCAGTCGGGAAGCGGAACAGGACTACTCCACGGATGCCGAGGGCACGGCCGAAAAAATTCTGGAACGGGCCGAGGACATCAAGGTCGGGCATGAAAATAAAAAGAAAGCGAAAAAGGCGGCAGAAACCGCAGCCACCGCCGAAAGCGAAGATGGTCTGCACCGTTCCGCCGCCCGTCTGGAACTGACCGAAGAAGAACGGGCAGACCCAGCGTTGCAGCCGTACATCCAAAAGGCGGGAGTGAAAGCCGACAAACTGGATGCGGCCCGCGCTGCTCTGCCCAAAAAGCGTGTCCCGGTCAAGGAAAAAGTCTATGATGCAGCCAGCGGCAAGGCAAAATCCACCCTGCGTTTTGAGCAGCAGGACAAAGGCCCTCCCAGCCTGAAACCAAACCCGGCCAGCCGTCCACTGTCGGAAGCGTTGCTGTTCGCTCACGGAAAAATCCATGAGGTCGAACACGAAAATGTGGGTGTGGAGGGTGGCCACAAGGGTGAAGAACTGGTGGAGCATCAAACCGCCAAGGTCATCCGCAGCGGCATCCGGCACCACAAGATGAAGCCCTACAAGGCCGTGGAAAAGGCAGAGCGTCAGCTCATGTCTGCCAATGCAGAATACTTTTACCAGAAATCCTTGCGGGACAATCCGCAAATTGCACAGGCGGTCAGCAATCCCATTTCCCGGATGTGGCAGAAACGGCGTATCAAACAGCAGTATGCCAAAGCTGCACGGCAGGCCGGACAAGTCGCCGCGCAGGGTGCAGCCGCCACCGCAGAGAACGGTTTCCGGGTAACAAAGCTGGCGGCCGAGGGCGGCGAACGGGTAGCCGAATTTGCAGCACAGAACTGGAAAACCATTCTGATTGTGGCCGTGTTCGGTCTGCTGGCTCTGCTCCTGATAACAGGGTTGCAGTCCTGCACCGTGATGGCGGGCACCGCTGGAACCGGCGTGACGGCATCCTCTTACTTTTCCAAGGACAAGGATATGCTGGGCGCAGAGAAAGCCTACGCCAAGTTGGAACAAAAACTGCAACGGTATCTCGATACCTACGAGGCCACCCACAACTACGATGAATACCATTTTTATCTGGACGAAATCGGGCATGACCCCTATGTGCTGATCTCGATTCTGTCCGCGCTGCATGACGGCGTGTTCACGCTGGCCGAGGTGCAGGGTGAACTTGAAATGCTCTTTGAAAAGCAATACATCCTGACCGAGACCGTGACCATGCAGATACGCTACCGCACAAAAATGATGGTCATTATTGGCCCGTATGGTGTGCCGCAAGTTATCACCTACCAAGAACCGTATGAATACTACATCTGCACGGTCAAGCTGAAGAACAAGGATTTATCCCACCTGCCCGTGGAAGTACTGACCGAAGAACAGCTTAGTGCCTATTCGCTCTATATGCGCACGCTGGGCAACCGGCCGGATTTGTTTGGGCAGTCGCAGTACCCCAATGCGTCCACCATCAAGCAGCCCACCTACTACGATATTCCCCCGGAAGCACTAAAGGATGATAGGTTTGCCGCCATGATGGAGGAAGCCACGAAGTACATCGGCTACCCGTATGTGTGGGGCGGCAGTTCGCCCAGCAGCAGCTTTGATTGCAGCGGCTACATTTCGTGGGTGCTGAATCACTCCGGCTGGAACGTGGGCCGCCAGACCGCACAGGGCCTTTACAACCTCTGTACTCCTGTTTCGACGGCGCAGGTCAAACCGGGCGACCTTGTGTTTTTCAAGGGAACCTACGATACCCCCGGCGTGAGCCATTGCGGTATCTATGTGGGCAATTCCATCATGCTGCACTGCGGCGACCCGATCTCTTACACAAACCTCAACTCAAAATATTGGCAGGAACATTTTTACAGCTATGGGCGTTTACCGTAACGCCAGAAAGGATTTTGTATGGCAAAAAGACTTTCCCGCATTGAGCGTGACATCGAACGGCTCAAAGAAAAAATCAGCGAATATCAGCAGCAGTTGAAAGAACTGGAAGCTGAAAAGACCGAACAGGAAAATTTGCAGATCATTCAGTTGGTGCGCAGCATGAATATGAAGCCGGACGAGTTCGCGGCCTTCCTGCGCAGCGGTGCGCTGAATGCTGCACCCACCGCCACACCGTACCACAAACAGGAGGATGCCGCCGATGAAACCTGACAACTGGAACCGTTTCGCTGCCGGACTGCTGGCTATCCTGCTCTGCCTCTGCTCCTTTTCCATGCCCGCTTTCGCAAGCGGTACTGACCCTGCCCCGGAACCTCTGCCGGAGATTATCGAAGAAGAACCCACTACGAGCGGCATGGAGCCGGAGGGTGTGCCCATCACGCCCAAGGGCAATGCAACACTGGTGGATGACTTTTACGGCGACAAGCAGCTTATCACAGTGACCACCAAGGCCGGGAATTATTATTACATTCTAATTGACCGCGCCAACGAGGACAAGGAAACGTCCGTTCACTTCCTGAACCAAGTGGACGATGCCGACTTGCTGGCCCTGCTGGATGAAGAACCGCAGACCACCGAGGTCTGCACCTGCACGGTGAAATGTGAGGCAGGAAACGTGAACGAAAACTGCCCCTTGTGTGAAAAGAGCCTGCGGAGCTGCACGGCCCCGGAAGCAGTGAAAACCGACACAGAAACGCCGCAGGAAAAGCCGAAGTCCAACATAGGCAGTCTGATGATCCTGCTGGTGCTGGCTTTGGCTGGCGGTGGCGCGGCACTCTATTATTTCAAGTTCCGCAAACCCAAGGCCGACACCACCGGGCACGATGATCTGGATGAGTACGATTTTGGCGAGGACGAGGATGCAGACGAGGAACCGGCCGAAATCGAGAGTTCTAATGATATTTCCCAATAATCTCTCTCTTATCATAAAGGAACCGGGTCTACCCATTGTCGAGCAGACCCGGTTCTCATTTTTCAAAATCGTGAGAATTGGGATTGTACCAGCGAGAATCGTTCAAAAGAACAAGATTTCCTCTTTCTTTGCGCTCTCCCTCATAAATCGCGTGGCAATTAGGGCAGGTAAAGAAAAATCTATAATGGTTTGAACTACTCAGTGTTTCATACTCTCCTTGCATTTGTGAGCCGCAGAACTTGCACGTTTGAAACATTTTATCCCCCTGCCTTTATATCACTGATTGCTGCCTGTAACATTGCTGCCGCAACAGCAGCGGCAATATCTTTTACCGTATCCAATGCCAAAGGCAATCCCTTTTCCTTTATAACTTTTAGGGTTTTATTCCACACGGTGTCATTCTTTATTTTGTCTAGGAACTCATGTCCTTCCCAAGTTAGTCTGCCTACATAAAAAGCATACAATCTATCATCTGCATAACGCGACACATAGGAAGATACCAATTGCGCATCATGTAAAAGACTACAATGATATGCAACCACTTCTGGTGTATAATCGTTCAATCCCAAATCGTGATATGATAAAGCCCTGTCTGTGTATTTTTCCTCTATTGCAAAAAGAATTTTTCGGATTAGCACCATATCTCTTTCCATTGTATCACCCCTTTTTTAATCATTATACCACATATTTCATCTACATAAAAGGATGGTGTTCTATATGAATTTAGTTATTGCCGAAAAGCCCAGTGTGGCCCGCAGCATTGCCGCCGTGATCGGGGCCGATGAAAAGCAAAACGGCTATTGGCAGGGCGGCGGGTATCTGGTCAGCTGGTGCATCGGGCATCTGGTGTCCTTTGCCGAGGCGGGCCAGTACGATGAAAAATACTGTAAGTGGCGGTATGAGGATTTGCCCATCCTGCCCCAGCCGTGGCAGTTCATCGTCCCGGACGAGAAGAAACAGCAGTTTGAAGTTCTGCGTGCCCTGCTCAACCGCCCCGATGTGGATAGTGTGACCGCTGCGACCGACGCAGGCCGGGAGGGAGAACTGATTTTCCGTTTCGTCTACCAAATGGCCGGTTGCACAAAACCTGTGAAGCGGCTCTGGATTTCCAGCATGGAGGATGCCGCTATCCGGGAGGGCTTTGCAAACCTGCGCCCGGATTCGGACTATGATGCGCTATACCAATCGGCCCTCTGCCGCGCAAAGGCAGATTGGCTGGTGGGCATCAATGCAACGCGACTGTTTTCGGTGCTGTATCACAAAACCCTGACGGTAGGCCGGGTGCAGACCCCGACACTGAAAATGCTGGTGGACCGGGACGCAAAAATCCTGCGCTTCCAGAAAGAAAAGTATTACACGGTCGGCATCCAGTCCGGCAGCCTGAAAGCAGACAGTGGGCGCATTGCGGATGCAGAAACCGCAAATTCTCTCAAAGAAAAATGCACAGGCACAACTACCGTTTGTACTTCTGTCAAACGAGAGAAAAAGACAGAACAGCCGCCCAAGCTCTATGACCTGACCACCTTGCAGCGGGAAGCAAACCGCTTGTTCGGATTTACGGCAAAACAGACCCTTGATTATGCCCAGCAGCTTTACGAGAAGAAACTGCTGACCTATCCCCGCACCGACAGTCAATATCTGACCGAGGATATGGGCCAGACAGCACAACATCTTGTGTCTGATCTGCTGGGGCTGCTGCCCTTTGCCCAAGGGCTTGACTTGACCCCGGAAGTGGGCCGGATTCTGAACAGCAAAAAGGTATCGGACCACCACGCCATCATCCCCACGTCCGAATTTGTAAAGCAGGGTTTCACTGGTCTTGCCGAGAGTGAATGCAAGCTGATGAGTCTTGTCTGCGCCAAACTGCTCTGCGCGATAGCCGCGTCCCATGAGTACGAAACCGTGACTGCGGTATTTTCCTGTGCAGGAAATGAGTTCACCGCCAAGGGAAAGACCGTGCTTGTCCCCGGCTGGAAAGAGATCGACCAACGGTTCCACTCCACCATGAAAGCAGACGGCGAAGAAGAAGCGGAAAGCCTGAACACCCTGCCAGAACTGGCCGAGGGGCAGAGTTTCCGCGTAACTTCTACCGTATCGGAACACTTCACATCCCCGCCGAAAGCCTACACCGAAGATACGCTCCTGTCAGCAATGGAGCGGGCCGGAGCCGAGGATATGCCGGAGGAAGCGGAACGCAAGGGGCTGGGTACGCCCGCCACCCGCGCCGCGATTCTGGAAAAGCTGGTGCAAATGGGCTTTGTGCAGCGCAAGGGCAAGCAACTGGTGCCCACCAAGGACGGCATCAATCTGGCGGTGGTTCTGCCGGAAAGTTTGACCTCTCCCGCTCTGACTGCTGAATGGGAAAATCGCCTGACCGAGATTGCCAAAGGCAGCGCAGACCCAGACGAGTTCATGGCGGAAATTGAAACGCAGGTGCGCCAGTTGGTCAAGACCTATTCCTGCATCAGTGCAGACAAACAAAACCTGTTCCAGTCGGAACGGGTTATCATCGGTAAGTGTCCCCGGTGCGGTGAAAACGTCTATGAGGGCAAAAAGAATTTTTATTGCGGGAACCGTGGCTGTCAGTTCGTGATGTGGAAGAACGACCGCTTCTTTGAGCAGCGGAAAAAGGCGTTCACCCCAAAGATCGCCGCCGCTCTGCTCAAAAACGGCAAGGCAAAGATAAAGGGTCTCTACTCCGAGAAAACAGGAAAAACCTATGATGCAACGGTGCTTCTGGCAGATACGGGAGGCAAGTACGTCAATTACCGAATTGCGCCAGATTCTATAATGTGATAGAATAAACTTAACTAACGGAACTTTGCAGGGGGATGCCGTAATGAAATTCACAGATAGATGTCCAGCTACTTGGAAAGAGCTACAGGATGATGTTGCGTTGCTTCTAAATCAATCGGGATATCGAGCAGTTAGCCCTTGTACAATTGATACCGTTCGTGGCAAAGTGGAAGTTGACGTTTTGGTCGAATCTCCTGACGAACTAGTTAAAAGAATTGTGTGTGAATGTAAATTCTGGAATTCTTCAGTTCCAAAAGAAAAAGTGCACGCATTCAGAACGGTTGTACAAGATTCTGGTGCATCATTGGGTCTTTTGATTTCACAAGCCGGCTTCCAATCCGGCGCGATTGAGGCTGCAAATCTTTCAAATGTACGCTTGATGACGTGGAATGAATTTACAGATATAATTGCCGACAAATGGACATTAACGCGATTAAAGCAGCTCAAAAAGGAATCTGTTCCATTGTCTGAATATACCAGCCCTCTTCATTTTCCATTTGATGACTTAAAAGATGAAGATGTCGGACGCTATCTAAAGGCTTGTGATAAATACAGGCCTTTGCGTACTACCTGTTGGGAAATTACTAGAAAAGATTTGAAAGAAAATGATTCTCTAACAGATTTTTGGTATAAGGGGTCGGAGTTCACAACAATCGAAAGCTATCTAAATTTTCTTTCAGATCAAGTAACAGCAGGTCTAAAAGAATTTGGCGAAATTCTTACAAATTCCAATATCACAATTCCACCTGAACGGCTCGAAAAGTCGTATGGGTATATTTATATGTCCCTTTAACAGATTTCGGATAAGTTCATAATAAAATTACGAGGGCCGGTTATGGTAAGGTGAAGCATTCATTTTGCCATAACCGGCTCTCTCTATCCGTAGGATAGGGACAGTTCTTTGAAAGGAGCGTGCGATAATGAGCGAACTATTTTCCATCCAGCTGCAAAATCGGCAGCAGCAAGGCAGGGATGGCGTCTGGCTGGACCTGCCTACCACAACCGAACAGGTACAAGCAGCCCTGCGGCAAATCGGCATTTCGTCCGATAATCCGCAGGGCCTTTTCATTTCCGGCTACTTTGCCGAGGAAGAAAAACGCTTTGCAATTCCTTATAACATGGTGCTGGCATCCAATGTGGACGAACTGAACTTTCTGGCATCACGACTGGAAACACTCTCTACCGGGGAACGCGCAGAGCTGAACGCCGCCCTGCAAGCCCCGCAGAGTGAACTTCTCAGCATCGGGAGAATCACCGACTTTCCCGAAAACGTGGAATATTATGTGCATCTGCCGGATGTGCGCGGCCCTGCCCAGCTGGGAGACTACTACTTGAACCGTTCCGGCATGGTGGATATGCCGGACGAATGGAAAGGAGGCATCGACACGGCCCAGTTTGGCCGGTATGTGGCTCAGCAGGAACAGGGTGCGTTCACCCAGTACGGCTACCTTGTCAAAAGCGGGGACGAGTGGCAGAAAGTCCACGAGGGCCAGCCCGTGCCGGAGGAATACCGGGTGCTGTCCTTTCCCGCGCCGGAAGTTCTGCGGGATGCGGCCAACATCCCGCCGCCTGTTCAGCCTGAAACGGAACCGCAGAAAGTTATCCCCATCATCCTGAACGGCAAAGACAGCGCGGAACGGATGAAAGAAATTACGGACCGGCTGGAAACAGGGATTCAAGAGCTGTTCGACAGCGACCGCTACAAAGCCTACCTCACCACGATGGCGAAATTCCACAATTACAGCTTCAACAACACCTTGCTGATCGCCATGCAGGGCGGCCAACTGGTGGCGAGCTTCAACAAGTGGAAAGACACGTTCCACCGCACCGTAAAGAAAGGCGAAAAAGGCATCAAAATCCTTGCTCCTGCGCCGTACAAGGTCAAGCAGAAGATGGAAAAGCTGGACGAACAGGGCAAGCCGATTCTGGACAAGGACGGCAAGCCGCTGACGGAAGAAAAAACGGTGCAGATTCCGGCCTTTAAGGTGGTTTCCGTGTTCGATGTCAGCCAGACCGAGGGCGAACCGCTGCCATCTATCGCAGTGAATGAACTGTCCGGCAGCGTGCAGGACTATCAAGATTTTTTCAAAGCGTTGGAGCAAGCTTCCCCGGTGCCCATCGGGTTTGAGGACATCGAGGGCGGGGCGCACGGTTATTTCCACCTGCTTGACAACCGCATTGCCATCCAAGAGGGCATGAGCCAGTTACAGACCATCAAGACAGCCATCCATGAGATCGCCCATGCAAAGCTGCACACCATCGACCCGAACACCCCGGAACAGAGCAACCGCCCGGACAGCCGCACCCGCGAGGTGCAGGCCGAAAGTGTGGCCTATGCCGTCTGCCAGCACTATGGGCTGGACACGTCCGAGTATTCGTTTGGCTATGTAGCTGGGTGGAGTTCGGGCCGGGAACTGGCCGAACTAAAAGCCTCTCTGGAAATTATTCGCAGCGCGGCCCATGAACTGATCTCCGCACTGGACGAACATCTGGCAGAACTTCGCCAGCAGCGGGAAGCAGACCTTTCCGCTGCACAGGAGGCCGCATTTGCACTGGATAATGGCAATACGCTGTTCATCCAGACCTGCGATTCTGGCTATGACTACACTCTGTATGGCCCGGACCACACGGCTCTGGACGGAGGCCAGCTGGATGCGCCCGGTCTGACCCTGCCGGATGCCGGAGAGGAAGCTCTTGCTCTGCTGGGGCAGACAGCCGCAGTGTCAGAAGTCCTATTGGGCGATAAGCTGATAGCGTTCCAAGAGGCCGCAGAAAAGGCCAACGAAATTCCCGAACCCGTTAAAATTCCAGACCCTGCCGCAGAGCCTACGGTCACGATTCTTTGGAGTGAAAGCGACAAGCTGCAGGACGGCGAAATCATGCCGCTGTCTGTGGCAAACCGCGTTTTTGAAGAACTGGACACCGCCCAGCACACGGACCGGGAAAAGGACGGCTACACGGGCGGCTGGTACGACAAGACCGCATTCCGTATTGATTTTACCCTGAACGGCCAGCCCGACAACTACGAGGGACGGCAGGATTTTGGTGACGGAGAGGGTTCTTTGGTTCAGCATATCCAGAACTACCACGAATACTACGCCAAGGACGAGAACTGGAAAAATTTTGTTCTGCACAACAAAGGCCCGGAAGCGTGGGAACAAGACAAGGCAGAGCGGGAAATGGTGCTGACCGAGTTTATTCCGTACCTCAAACAGCACTGCAATCTTTCGGCCATGGAGCAGGCAGCTACCGCCGCTTTGCGAGAGGGTCAGAACATTTCGCCAGAACAGGCTGCCCATTACAACGCTGTTGTGACCTATGTGCATGACTGCCGCCCGCTGCTTAACCAAGGCCAGTATAACTTGCCGGAACCTCCCAAGCTATCCGACTTCGACCAGAGCTTGCAGGACTACAAGGCGCAGGTACAGGCCGAGATCGCGCAGGAAGCGGCCGCTGCCGGAATGACCATAGAGGAATACGTGGCGGCAGATTTTGAGGCACCGCAGCAGGACAGCTTTTCCATCTACCAGCTGCGTAATGAGGATTCCACCCGTGATTACCGTTTTGAACCTTACGACCGCCTGCAGGCTGCCGGTTTGACCGTGGACAAGGCCAACTATACGGAAGTATACGCCGCACCGCTGACTGCTGGCACCACGTTGGAGGACATCTACCGCACATTCAATGTGGACTATCCGGCAGATTTCAAGGGACACTCACTGTCTGTTTCGGATGTGGTGGTGCTGCACCAGAATGGGCAGGACACCGCCCACTACTGCGACAGTGTGGGCTTCCAGCAGGTGCCGGAGTTTTTGCGGGAAAATCCGCTGCGCACCGCAGAACTTTCCACGGAACAAAACGAAAATATGATTGATGGTGTGTTGAACAATGCACCCTCTCTGGGCGAATTGGAGGCAAAAGCAAAAGCCGGAGAACAAATCTCTCTGACAGACCTTGCCGCCGCAGTCAAGGCCGAGGAAAAGGCACCAAAAGCCAAGAAGTCCCGCACAGCCAAGCCGAAAAAGCCGTCCATCCGGGTACAGTTGGATGCCGCAAAAAAGGAGCAGAGCAAGCAAACGCAGCCACGAGAAAAGACAAAGGAATTGGAGGTGTAAACCGTGCAAAAGTTTGAAAATATGGATGTGATCGCTGCGCTGGAAGCTATTATGCACCAGAACACCGCGTACTACCAGAGCGATTTTGCCTATGACATCAAGCTGCTTCGGGAGGCGGCCCGCAGCGACCACCCGGAAGATAAGCTGCTGTTGTGGCTGTCCCGGCCCTCTGGAACATTCTGCTTCCGGGAACGGGATGTGCTGCTCAAAGACACACAAGCCTACAACACATGGAAATTTTGCGGTGAACAGACCCATGACAGGATTCTTGCCTATGCGGTGGAGTTGACCGGTGCGGCCAACGGAACCGTGCAAGGCAATCTGTATGAACTGGACTATCAGCAGCACTTCCAGCATATCAGGGATGCAGCCCTGCCCGTGGGTGCCAATCGCCTGATCTACGAAAGTGGGATGCGGGAGATTGGCCCGAAAGAGCATTTCGACAGCCACCCGGACAAATATTTCGGGGGGTTCGTGCGGTATGAAATGCAGCCCCGTGACCCGGAACTTCTGCAAGCGGCCATCCGGCAGGAGCAGCGCAGTCGAGAACCGGCACGGCCCGGTGATTTCAAAGAATATCTTGCGGCACTGCACACCGGGCTGATCGAGGCCGAGGCACAGCGCATTGTGGCCGGTATGAAGCGGCTGGCTGCTCCCAACAGCCCGGACAAGAATCATTTTATGGTGGAAGTATCGCCCTACTTCACCAAGCTGGCATCCAGCCGGGACACGGACCAGCTGCTTGCCATGCTGCCGTATAAATCTTTACATCTGTCCAGCGTAAAAGACCGTTTTGGCATCTACGCGCTGATTGACAAAAACGAGAATCGGGACAAGGGCATTTGCAAGCCCCGCGCTTCTCTCCGCAAGCAGCTTTCCGAAACAAAACAGGCCGCCAGCCCGAAAAAGGCAGCGGCCCGCAGCAAGCAACACGAACTGGAGGTCTGACGCATGAATTTCAGCGTAGAAGAAGAAAATCTGATCTGTATGTACCACACTTCTGACCGCCGCCGCACGATGGCACGGATGCTGGCCGCCCTGCCGGATATGGACACGGAAATGCGGCGGCTGGCAAACGGTACCATTGCAAAGTTGGAGCGTATGACCGATGCTGACTTTGACGGACAGAGGTTTGATTTTACGGGTGAATAATACCGTCAGCTTGACAATGACGCATTATTTTTAATCAAAGTAATGTGTCATTGTCAAAACGAAAATAGCCGGACACGGTGGCCTTGTGGCTGCTGTGTCCGGCTGTTTTTCTGTCAATCACTTTCTGATAAAGCGAATGATATTCCCGTGTACCGAAATGTATTTTTCTTTTTCCAATGTTTTTATATCGTTGTCAAAACTCGCCGTTACGCCTTGAATTACGCCGGGCTGCTCAGGCGGGAGGTATCGTTGCTTTAATTCTTCATAAGAAATTTCCCCTGCCGCTGAAATAAGGGCTAAAAGTCCCAGATTATAGGGTTCAGTCATTTTCATATTAAATCCTCCAAATCTTATTATTTTTCTTTCTTTTCGGCAGACTGCTCCGGCAGTTCGGCGGCATCTTCTACAATGTCGGTCACAAGCTGCTGGAAGTCAAACGCATTCTTTTCTGTAATAACGGGCTTGCCAGTTTCTGCTTCAAGAGCCTGCCGTGCAATACCGGCTACCTTGCCGCCGCGTTTAGCAACCTGCTTGTTTTCTTCAAAGGTCTGCGGCTTTGCAGTCTTGGAAATATCCGTGGTAGATGCTTCCGCCAGCATGGTCAGCACAAGTTCCAAATCGGTCATGTTGTCCCGGAGATTTTCTTTTGTCAGACCTTTCAGCCGCTTGTACTGCCCCGTGGTCATGCCGGACCATGCGCGGGAGATTTCATCGGTCAGGATGGCGTACTCCTTGCCCTTTTGCACTCCGCGCTTCTTCCATTCGTCCGTTAGTTCGTTGCGGATGCGGATTGCCAAAAGCCGCTGGTGAATCCATTCTTCGGAGTAGCCTTTCTTCAAATAGGTATCAAGCGCACGGTCAATAGCTTGCTCCGGGTCGATGGTTTCTTCGATGCGTTCCTTGCCCACCATTGCCAGCCATGCCTTGAACGGTTCAGCTTTCGGGGACGGGATGGACTGGATGATACGCAAAAGCTGTTCGGTGTTGGCGACATCTGTCTTGTACCGTTTTCCATCAGAGGACAACATTTTCAGTTGTACGATTTTTTCGTACAACTCATTTGCCCCCTCAGCTTTCAGCTTACGCTTAAGGTCGCTCCAATAACGCCGTGGATTGGCTGTTCCAGTTAAAACAGAAATAACATCAATAATCGAAAAATACCATTCTTCCTTTTCTGCATCCCATGCAGTACGGATTTTCTGATCTTCAAAAAGCTGGATAGAGCCGTTATCGTTCACTTCTGCCATAGAGGGTTCCTCGCTTTCGTTGTCTAAGTCTATTTTACATGATTTCGGGCGGAAACGCCACCCGGTCTAAGCGTTTGTAGTTCAAAAATCCAACCAATATTTTGTGCAGATTTACCGTTCCTGCATCTGCTCCTTTCCCGGTGCTGTCCGCAGAATGCCGTCCACATTCTGCTTTATGATGCCATACTCCTGCATCTGGCGTTTGGCATCATTGTACTGCCGCTGCATCTGGTCTTTCTGCTCGGCCAGTTGCTTATACTCGTTTTTCAGGGCGTAGAGGTCGGGTAGCTTTTGAAAGCCCTGCTCTTTTAGAGCTTTCGCCGCTGCTTCATAGAGAATCAAGGTTCCTTCATGTTTACGTCGGAACGGCTTTTTGTCAGCAGCCCGCTGATACTCCTGCAACAGTGGGCGCAGTTCTTTACAGGTGGTGACATCCTTTATCAGCACGGCCATTTCAGCAAGTCGGCGCTCTGCTGCTTTCAATGCGGCGGCAGCTTCGGTGCTGGCGGCGGTGATCTCGGCCACCCGGCTTTCCAAATCCGGGTAGCTTTCGATTTCATGCTCGGTCAGGAAGTTCAGCGTCCGGGCCGCCTGTTTCAGATTGTGGAGTTTTGCCCACTTCTCATACCCTGCGGACTGCTGGGCCTTGATGCTGTTCTCCAAATCAATCCGCAGCGAAATTTTGCGGTTTTCTTTGGGCTTCCGCTCCACGAACCGCCCTTTGATGCGTTCGATGATGGCTTCCTCGGTGTAGGCTTCGCCCAGCGTTTTGCAGCGGGTGAACCGTTCCTGTCCGGGCGCACGGAACGACACATACTTGCCCCTCTTGACCTCATAGCTTTGCTCCTGCAGGAGCCGCAGAAAATCGTCAAAATCCTTGGCCTGCGGGATGGCTGCATCTATGGCAGCTTTCAGCTTCGCCTTCCAGCTTGTACCCTTGCGGTGTGCGTCCCACTCGGCATAGCTCTTGCCTCTGTCTTGGCCGGGCATTACCACGGACAGGCCGTGTTCCTTGCAAAGTCGGTCACTGGTGCGCCGGATGTAAGCATAGCTCCGCCGGTTGGAAACATACTTCCGCTGGTTCACCATGTCCACAGCACAGAAAATGATGTGGTTGTGGACGTGCCCCTTGTCAATGTGCGTGGTCAGTACATAGGGATATTTTCCTTGCAGGACTTCATCTGCAAGCTGTCGACCAATCTCGTGGGCCTGCTCCGGCGTGGTTTCGCCCGGCGCAAAAGACTGTATCAAGTGGTGGGCCAGATTGTTGCCTTTCTGCATGGCCTGTGACAGCAGCAGTTCAAATTCGATGTCGGCGGTTTCGTAGGAGCAGGCAAAGGAGGACACCAGCATTTTTTCGTCCGTCTTGGCCGGATTCTCGATGTAGTCCAATGCCTTTTTCAGCGTTGACTTGATAGGATGTATCTTTGTAACTGCCATATCTGCGCCAATGCTCCCTTGATGTCCGCAACGTCTTGTGTGTACAGCGGCCCCATGCTGTTCAGCCGCCGCGCGATCTGATTGACGTTGACACCAATCTTTTGCAGTTCGGCGGTTTGCGCCCGGATGTCGGTGGTGTCGATGTGGACAAC
Source organism: Faecalibacterium sp. IP-3-29 (assembly GCF_023347335.1). Lineage (NCBI taxonomy): Bacteria > Bacillati > Bacillota > Clostridia > Eubacteriales > Oscillospiraceae > Faecalibacterium > Faecalibacterium sp. IP-3-29. Next base: position 1,649,853 of record NZ_CP094471.1, read on the forward strand.
ATAACCGTCTATCAGCATCTTCCGGGCGTATGCAGAAAAGTTCCGGGTATGCAGCAGAGCCATCTTCTGCCGGATAAGTTCCCGTTCCTCCGGCGTCACGGGAACACGCAGAACAATTTTTCGGGTTCGGTTCGTCATAGTTTCACCTCGTTTCTTGGGGGTCTGGGGTACTCCCCAGCAAGCATTTCTGCCGGGAGTGGCTACACTCCCTATGCTTGCTACGTTACCTTTCCCCACTACTATGACACCACAACACCCCCGTTCTGCCCGCAAAATGCAAAAAATAAGAGGACGCTTTTTGCATCCTCTCAATGACCATGCGTGGCAATCAGACACACGCATGGTCTTTTTCCTGTTCATGGATTCGCAGGGCACCGTCAATGGCACCTTCTACGATGGGCAAGTATTCTTCCGGGCAAAGCTGCAGCTTGTGGCTGACCCGCTGACGTTCCGCACTTTCTTCCCGCATGAGTTCCGGGTTGAAGTACCGCTCCACGGGCAGACCACATATTTTTATCAACTGAATCACCACCGGCAGGCTGGGCAGCGTGCCTTCGTTCTCAATATTAGCAAGATACCGGCTGTCACAATGTATCATGTCAGCCAGCGCACTGCGGGAAAGCTGTTTTGCCTTTCGTGCTGCCTTGACATCCGCTCCGAACGTTTCAAAGCCGGGACAGTCCTCAATTTTCGCCATTCTGCATCACCCATATACATTTTATAGTTCATGGACGATTGGCGAAATGATGCAAAGCGCATTGTTGCTAAACTTTATTGTTCATAGTTTGAGCATTGTATTCTCTGGAAAATCGAAATATAATAGAATATGGAGGTAATAGTATGGAAACTGGAACACACCCACATCTTCTGATTATTGAAGATGATGTGCTGCTCAATGATATGACGAAGCGGCTTTTGACCCAACATGGTTATTGCGTAACCTCTGCATATTCTGGAAGCGAGGCGCTTCTGTTGATTGAGAAAGGCACTTTTGACTTAATTTTACTTGATTTAATGCTGCCCGGCATACCGGGGGAAACAGTATTGGAAAAGATGAAAAGCACGATGGATATTCCGATTATCGGTGTGTCCGCTAAAACGGATATAGACAGCAAAGTGAACCTCATACGAAATGGTGCAGATGATTACATCACAAAGCCATTCGACAATCAAGAGCTTCTGGTGCGGATTGAAGCAGTGCTCCGGCGCTTTCAGAAGTCTACCACCCCCAACAATAGCAAAATACTTCGCTTTAAGGACTTGTCCCTTGATACAGAAGCTATGGAGGCTAAAATCAGGAATACCCCCATTACTTTGACACGGTATGAATACCTGATTTTGCAACTTCTGATGTCCTCGCCCTCAAAGGTATTCACAAAGAACAATATTTTTGAAAGCGTGTGGAATGAAAATTTTATCGGGGACGATAATGCAATCAATGTCCACATTGGAAATCTCCGCAAGAAGTTTGCCAAGGTCAATCCAGAGGAAAAGTATATTCAGACGGTTTGGGGCCTCGGTTTCAAAATGCAGGGCTAATCCTTAGAGAAATCTTATGAAGTTTGCACACCAGTCTGCTACAATAAGACAGCATGGAAAGGGGATGATTATTTTGGAGACTGCTTTGGAAACAGCCGGGTTGACCTATGTTTTCCCGGATGGAAACGGAATTAAAAATATCGCGTTTCAGGTAAAACGCGGAGAAATCTATGCACTGTATGGCGGCCATCACGCCGGGAAATCTGTACTGTTGCAAACCATTATAGGTACACTTAGACCTCAAGCTGGTACGCTCAAATTATTTGGCAATATAGACTATCAGAAGGAGCGCCGCCGGATTGGGTTTGTACCACAAAAGCCTGTGACAATCGGCTCTCTGTCACCTGCTGATATGCTGCGTTATTTTTCTTCCGTTTTTGGAACCACAGAAATCCATATTTTAGATATACTGCATTTGAACCTGAAAGAGAAAAAGGCGGTACGGCGATTGCCATTATCGACCCAGCGTTTAGTGAATTTGGCTGTTGCCCTTTTGGGAAATCCAGATATGATAATTTTGGACGATCCTTTTTCCGGGCTAGATAAGGGAGAATGTGAACACCTGCTTTCTGTTCTGAACTATCTGCATGAAATCAACCATACCACACTTTTAATCTCTGGACAGGATTATACGCTGCTTTCCCGGCTTGCATCCAAATATGGCGTAATGGCAGATGGAAAGCTGCTTTGTGAGCTTACGGCTGGGGAATTGAAAGAGAGCTGCCAGCGGTGCATAAAGATAAGAACTCCACAATTAGAACGGGCTATTACGATTTTAAGCCAGCAGTTCCCGGATTTTGAAGTGTTGGGTCATGACCTGATTAGAATTTTTCATTGTAATGAGCAATCCGGGGAAATCAATACGCTGCTGGTTCATTCCGGGATAGAAGTATCAGAAATCTGGCTTGCCGGTATGGAGCCGACCGACTATCTTTTGAAAATGACAGGAGGTGCAAAGAGTGATTCAGACGATGCAAAGTGAGTTGTTCCGTATCCGCAAAAGCCGCCTGTTTTGGGCCTGCCTCGTATTGGCTGCGTTTTTTGTCTTTGCGCTTGCCCTGACCTTTTATCACAATTCGGTAAATGGTATGCTTCCGTTTATATCACTGGTTTCGTTCACGGAGTTTCTGTTTTCAGATTACAGTCTGATTTTTCCATTGACGCTCTTTTTGTGCCTGTACTTTACAGAAGATTTTCATACCGGCACATACAGTATCACACTTTCTAAAGGTACAAGCAGAGTACACCTATTCTTTGGAAAACTGCTGGCCTCATGGGGTGGCGTTTTATTTTTTCTGTTTGTATGCTTTGGTGTTGCGTATTTGTCAATTCTGATGATGGGAGCATCCCGGTATGACATAAAGTATTCGTTTTCTGCAATCGGAGTCTTTCTTTTGTTTCAATGCCTGTGCTTTTTAGGTTACACTGCATTTCTCAATTTGTTAAGTTACCTGCTCCGGCATCGGATCATTGTTACGATTACCGCATTTTTTATGCTGGGGGTTTTGTATTTATATCTCACAAAGATAAGTACAGCACTGGATATGGATTATTCGCTCTACAAGTATTGGGTTGTAGGGCTATCTCATAGCTTGCAGATCAATACCTTTGGGGAGGATTTAATACCCATTTGTTTGACACTGGTAGTATATCTGTTTTTACCAACAGCTATTTCGCTCTCCCTGTTTCTAAGGTTGGACTTGCGCAATTTGGAAAGGCGGTGATGGCTACATGATGGTGTTATGTATCTTGCTTGCAATGCTTTCCCTGTTTTTGTCCCTGAAACTGATTTATCAGCGAAAGTTGGTTCAGAAAGTAAAAAAACAGATTGACTTTCTGATTGACCGTGATACGCAAACCGAAATTATGGTGGAAAAAACGGATGGGACAATACAGGATTTGGCTGCAAGTATCAATCATCTTCTGAAAAAATATCGTAGCATGGGGCAGGAAATTGAACGGAGCGATACACTGTTCCGAGATACCATTACCAGTCTTTCCCATGACTTGCGAACGCCGCTGGCAACAGCAAATGGCTATATCCAGCTCTTACAGGAACAGGATTTAACAGGGGAGCAAAAAGAATATGCAACGATTGCGGGAGAAAGAATTTCCGCTGTAAAGCTGCTTCTCGACCAACTGTTTGAATTTGTAAGGATTGAGGCCGACGAACTGAAATTGAATTGTAGAAATACGGATATACACAGTGTACTTCGGGATGTTGTCGCCTCATACTACGGCGATTTTGAACAGAAAAAATGTGTCCCCTATATCGTTATCCCAAATCCACCAGCTATCATTTGGGGCGATCCAGATGCCTTGACCCGGATTTTCTCAAATGTGGTTTATAATGCACTTGTTCACGGGGAGGGAAATTATCAAATCACCGCAGCGATAGAAGAAGCTCAAACGGTCATAACCATTAAAAATGCGTCGAGCAGTATTCAGCAAGAAGATATTCCTCATTTGTTTGACCGTTTTTACACCACCGACCAGTCACGAACAAAAAAGACAACCGGGCTGGGATTGGCAATCGCTCAAAGACTTGTGACCCGCATGGGCGGGCAAATTGTCGCTTCCTTGCAAAACGGTATCTTTGCAATTCAAGTCGTGTTTCCCATTGTCAATTCCTAAAGGGCTGCTTCGGCGGCTCTTTTTTCATCCTTAGACTTTCCTTAGACTTTTCTCAAACAAATCTTAAACCTCTTTGGTAAAGTATGAGCCATAGGAGGTATAAACAAATGGTTAAAGCAGCTTTAGTGGTTTCTATCATCGCTTTGGCGGTGTGCCTGCTCACGGCCTTGCATGGCGTATTGAGCGATGGATTAAAAGGACTAAAACAGAGATCAAAACCCATTAGTATTTCATTTTTGATTTATGCTGTGGCCTTTTTGCTTTTCATCTTTTTTCAATAACGGAGGTATTTCATGCTGCAAATCAAAAATGTAAATTTGAATGTTGGAAATACCGCATTGCTGTCCAACATCAACTTGACTTTAGAGCAAGGGAAAATCTATGGTGTACTGGGGCCAAACGGAGCCGGTAAAACAACACTGTTTAAGTCCATGCTGGGTCTGACTGCCTTTTCGGGAGAAATCCTCTCTGATGGACAGCCCGTTTCCAGTAGATGTTTTGGAAGTTTGATTGAATACCCGGCTTTTTACCCCCGGCTCACCGTAGAGGAAAATTTGAAGCTCCACGCACAATATTTAGGTCTGAAAAGACCAAACATCGAAGTGGCGCTCAAACAAGTGAACTTGCTGGATGCCCGAAAAAAGCTGTTCTCTCAACTTTCTTTGGGGATGCGCCAACGACTGGGAATTGCTCGCGCCTTTTTAGGCGATGTTCAATATTTACTGCTGGACGAACCTACCAACGGTCTTGATCCGATGGGGATAAAGGAAATCCGGCTGCTTCTGAAAGAACGCTTAAAATCTCCCCAACACTGTATTTTGGTATCAAGCCATAATCTGACGGAGATTGCTGCTGTCACGGATGTTCTTATTTTCATTCGTGACGGAAAAATCATCAAGATTGTAGAAAACGACTATAACGAAAAGGAACTGGAAGCCCTGTATGAGGATATTATGACTTCCGGCCAGAGGGAGGAAGCATAATGGGAGTGTTGATTAAAAATGAGTTTTACAAGTTGAAGCGGGAATGGTTTATGGTATTTCTTCTGCTGTTGTCGCTTCTTCCCATCATTACCGGCGGAGCAGGAGCAATTTTCAACAGTAGCACAACATCACTTGCTGACCTGTTCTTCTTTATGAATAACCAGTTTTCCATGTTCTTCCCAATGGTGCTCTTCATTTTGATTGGTTCGCTGTTTTATCAGGAATACAAAAACAAAACTTACATCAACTGGATTACCTACGGGTTTTCAAAGAAGAAGCTCTTTCTATCGAAAGTTACTGTCAGCGTCGTTATCGGCATCTGTTTTGCGGCTGTCTTATTTATCGCATTTGGCCTATTGGTGGCGATACTCAATGGAGCTGGCAGGTTGACCGGCGGTATTTCCCTGTTCCTCAAGCTGGCAATCGGGTTTGGAATTGAAGCCGGTGTTGTCGTTTTTGTAACGACCTGTTTAGGGGCAATCGTTATCAATCTGAGCCGCAATATTATTGTAACAAGCGTTGTCGGAGTTATATATGGCTTTGTATCTTGCCTGTTCATCGGTTCAGAAAGAGGCTTTGTCATTCCGGGTAGCTTTGCATATCGTGTGTCTATGTTCTTCTCGGATAAATCCACTTACTATGAGGTGCCTATATCGGCCACCATTGGCGGATGTATTAGCATTGTATTTTGCTTTATTGTTCTGTTTCTGGTTGGATTGATTGTCTTTTCTCATAAGAAAAAAATAGAAAATTAACTGCCGGACGACGGCAAAAGAAAAAAGCCGTCGTACAGCAGACATATCCGCGCGCCCATTTTGAACCGGCGGCTTTTGAGAAAATCAAGGCCGCCGGTTCTTTTTGCTTATCAAAGCGTTTCATCGTCCGTATGGCGGCCACTAGGAGGATGCCGCTATGCGCCTGATATTCTATCGAACGCCTAGCTTTGAACTATCAAAAAAAGCCTTGCTCCCGCACAGGGTCAGCAGGGCTTATACTATGTACTATACAATGTAGCTGCTACGCGTTTAATACTGCCATTATGCCCGGTTGGCCGTTTTCGGTTTGCTGGGCTTTTCTGTTGCCACCTGAAAATCTGCCTGCTTCAAAAAATATTTTTGGAAATTTTCAAAAAAGCGGGCAGAATCGGGTGTTTCAGGTGTCATATTAGCGGAAAGGGAAAAATCCACCCGACATCCCCACGGAAAGGGGGTGAGAAGATGGAAGCTATCCCTCGCAACGATGGCGAACAGTACCGATTCGATGCGTTCTGCAAAGCGGTGCTGCGAAATGAGGCCCGGAACTATCACCGAAATAAGAAACGTCTGCTTGACCGTGAAAAGTCATTCAGCGTTCTTTCGTTGGAAGAACTGGGGCAGCTCACGAGTGTAGACCATTATCCAAGTGAAGAATTTGTATTTTCATCCTACGGCTGTGATCTGCACATCGACAATGAACTTGTTGCCAATGCGTTTGCCGCTCTGCCAAAGCAAGAACAAAGCATTCTGATTCTGTTTTGCGTTCTGGAACTGGGCGATGGCGAGATTGGCGACCTCATGGGAATGTCCCGGAGTGCTGTACAGCGCCACCGGACAAAAACGCTGAACGAGCTGCGAAAAAAGCTAAAGGCGCACTTGCCGGAGGGAGGTTAGGCGTAAATGAACTCCTATGAACACACGAGCAGAGATTTTTTGCCGCTCTCGGTGATTCGCTCTGCCTGCGCTGGGGACACCGATGCAGTTGAACAGGTTTTGCAGCATTACAGAGGTTACATCAACAAGCTTTGTACAGGCATTCTCTACGATAAGCACGGCCAGCCCCATGTGTGCATAGACGAGTACATGAAACGCCATCTGGAAATCAAACTGATTTCTTCTATTGTAACCAAAGCCGAAACGGTCTGACCCTTTCCACGTTTCGGGACTGCACCTTGAAAAATATGCCCGCAGGACAATGGCGGTGCATTATAGGGCAAACGGATACGTTGCTGTCTGTATCGAGCCGGACGGCGGGTGCGCCACGATGCTTTTCTTTGAAAAGTGGAGCGATCACCACCCCGCCGCAATGCAAGCGCGGCTGCTTGCGGGCCATGACATACAGGCAGGCTGATACTCCCTTACCGTCAAAGTCCGAGCGTTCAGAGCGTCGCAGGCAATGAGTAGGGCTGCATGAGGAATGCAGGGGTGAGATTCCCGTGGGCTGCTGCCAGCAGCCGTCCGTTGGCTCATTTTTTATTTTGTGAAAGGGGGATATTTTTGAAAGAACAAAATTTGATACGTTATAGCATTCAGCTTGCTTTTTTGAAGCAGCTGTTGGAAAGAAAGCTCATAACCGATAGAGAGTATTCCCTTATCAAACAGCGCTTAATGAAAGATTATCGTGTGGTTTCCGAACTATCCTCTTGATTTTGTGTCGCATTGGCGTTATGATTAACGCAATGAAAGGAACACATTCAATAAGGAGGTCAAGCATGAAAGATGTTGAAGTCATTAAAGCGCACAACACACTCTCGCCACGAGCGCGTACAAACTTTGAAAAAAGGCTACGCGTAGCTGCCTATTGTCGTGTCAGCACTGATACCGAAGATCAGCTGAACAGCTACAAATCGCAGGTCAAATACTATACCGAACTTATAAAAAGTAAGCCGGAATGGTCTTTGGCCGGCATCTATGCTGATGAAGCTATCACGGGTACGCAGGTAAAAAAGCGCGAGGATTTCCAGCGTTTAATCAACGACTGTATGAACGGTGACGTGGATATGGTGATTACCAAATCCATTTCGCGTTTTGCCCGAAATACGCTTGACACTCTAAAATATGTTCGGATGCTCAAAGATAAAGGCGTGGCTGTGTTTTTTGAGGAAGAAAACATCAACACCCTTACTATGGACGGTGAACTGCTCCTTGTAATTTTAAGCTCTGTTGCACAGCAGGAAGTCGAAAATATTTCTGCAAATGTCAAAAAGGGCTTGAAGATGAAGATGCAGCGCGGTGAGCTGGTCGGGTTTCAGGGCTGTTTAGGTTATGACTACAATCCAGCGGACAAAACCATCACCATCAACGAAGAAGAAGCGGCTGTTGTCCGTTACATTTTTCAGCGATACACTGAGGGTGCCGGTGGTTCGGTTATTGCCAAAGAACTTGAAAACTTAGGCTATAAAACCAAACGCGGCAGTCCCAAATGGGCAGACAGTACCGTAATCGGCATTATCAAAAACGAAAAATACAAAGGCGACATTTTGTTAGGAAAGACATTTACCGTTGACCCTATTTCAAAACGGCGTCTATACAACTTCGGCGAGGAAGATCAATTTTATATTCGTGAGCACCACGAGCCCATTATTTCGGAAGAAGTCTTTGAAGCCGCACAGGAAATTTTGCGGCGGCGTGCAAAGCCCCGCAGCCTTAACGTGGACAGCAAACGTGAAAAGTTCAGCCGGAAATACGCTTTTAGCTGCATGATAGAATGTGGTTTCTGTGGTGGCACCCTGACAAGGAGGAGTTGGCATAGCAGTTCACAATATAATAAAGCAATCTGGCAATGTGTTGTTTCCACCAAAAAAGGAAAAAAGTTCTGCCCGGAGAGCAAGGGCGTTGACGAAAGAACGATTGAGCGGGCTTTTGTAGAATCTTATCGCCTCTTGTGCCAGAATAACAAGGATGTTCTGGACGAGTTTATGAAACGGACAGAAGAAACTCTTTCTGAAAGCAACGCGGGCAAGCGTCTGGCGAAAGCCGAAAGAGATATTCACGCTCTGGAAGTCAAGAAAAACAAGCTGGTTGATATGCGTCTTGAAGATACCATTGACAAGGAGACCTACGACCGAAAGTATTTAGACCTGTCCAGCCAGATTGAGCAGTTGCAGAAAGAGTGTGAAAGCCTGCAAGATGCAGCCGAAACCGAAACTACCATGCGCAAGCGTGTCGCCATGTTCCGACAGACACTTGAACAGAATGAGGTTCTGGACACCTTTGACCGACATATTTTTGAAAGTATAGTTGAAAAAGTAATCGTGGGCGGTTATGATAGTAATGGGAACAAAGACCCCTACATGATTGTCTTTGTTTACAAGACCGGGTTCAAAAACAGTGTGGACGGCAAGAATTTCAAGCCGCTTCGCAAGAATAGCAAGGAGAACCACTCCCCTGCTATTTTGTGTTCCCATGCTTCTAACGAGGCTGAATCCATGTGTTCCGATTCTAGCGACGACACATGTGGAATGTGTCATTGCGCTTTCCAAGGGTGAGATCGACTCCAAAAAAGTCCGTGTAGAGTTCTCTTTGGAGGGCATGGACACTTCAGGATTGCAAAAGGGAGTTTCCCATAGTTAAAGATACCACACCAAATATGATGAACCCACGCTTATACACTACCAGCTATAATAAACCGCAAGGACAGCAATTTGATGATACTGCTGTCCTTTCTTTTATAAAATTGCAGTACACATAAAAAAGCTGTAAAATGATAAATATATTTGTCCTTGTAACAATTCTCGGACATTTGCCTGTTATACTATCTGCAAAAAGCAAAGGAAGTGAGAATATGGAGCAGATTTTAATTGTCGAGGACGACAGTTTTTTGAATAAGATGTTAGACTATAACCTGACCGCAGACGGCTACGGCGTGACTTCTGCCCTAAATGCCAGAACCGCAGCCGAAGCCATCCGCCAGCGGGAATTTGATTTAGTGCTGCTGGACATCAACCTGCCGGACGGGAACGGTTTTGAACTGTGCAAGCTGATAAAGCCCCAGCACCCGGACACCATCGTAATATTCCTGACCGCCAACGATCAGGAGAGCGACCAGATACGGGGCTATGAGGTGGGCGCGGTGGACTACATCACAAAGCCCTTTGTGATCGGGGCCTTGCAGCGAAAAATCAAAGCCATGTTCGCCATGCTGGAACACCACAAACCGGCCAAGGACATTTACGACGACGGGCGGCTGTTTCTGGACTTCTCGGAACAGACGGCTTCCTTAAATGGCAAGCCCCTGACCCTATCCCCGATGGAGTACAAAATGCTGAACCTGTTCCGCAAAAATCCCCGGCAAGTGCTGACCCGTGGGCAGCTTTTGGAAAAGCTGTGGGATATAGACGAAAGGTTTGTAGACGAACACACCCTGACAACTTCTATCAGCCGGATTCGCAGCAAGATTGAATCCGACGGCGGCGCGCCCTACATCAAGACCGTTTACGGCATGGGCTATCAATGGACGGGAGGCGAGGCAAAATGAAGTTTCAAAACCTCTCGGTAAAGCGGCTGTTTGGCCGGGTGGCAATAGGGTTTGCCCTCTCCATGTCCGGGATCACCATAGCCCTTTTTCTTGTGACAAAACAGACGGCGGTGCTGCTGACGGGCGGGGCGCTGCTGTTGTGCGCCCTTGTAGGGATTTTTGTACTGACGCAGGCGTTTGGAAAACGGTTATCACAGTTTACCGCTGACCTGTGCCAGACCTTAGACCACATGATTGCCGGAAATGAAGCGCCCCAGCGGCCAGAGGACAGCGAAACCCAGCTTGCCAGAATCGGACACCGGCTGGCAAGGCTTTACCAGATCATGCAGGAGAACCGCCGCCGGGTGGACGAGGAACGGCAGGAGTTACAGACCCTTGTATCGGATATTTCCCATCAGGTGAAAACGCCGGTAAGCAATCTGAAAATGGCGACGGACACCCTGCTGGAAAAGCCTATGGCCGAGGCAGAGCGCACCGACTTTATCCGGGGAATCCGCAGCCAGACGGATAAGCTGGACTTTCTCTTTCAGGCCCTTGTGAAAACCTCCCGTCTGGAAACAGGCGTGATCCAGTTGGACAAGAAACCGGGCCGCCTCTTTGATACCGTGGCACAGGCCATGAGTGGGATCGTGTATGCAGCGGAGAAAAAGGAAATCGCCGTGTCCGTGGACTGCCCGGAGGATTTGACCGTTTCCCATGACAGCAAGTGGACATCGGAAGCCCTCTTTAACCTGCTGGACAATGCGGTGAAGTACACCCCGGCAGGCGGGAAAATCGCTGTGTCTGTGGTGCTGTGGGAAATGTATGTGGAAATCAAAGTGACCGACACTGGCAAGGGCATTTCCGAAAGCAATCAGGCCGCTATCTTCCAGCGCTTCTATCGTGAGGAAGAAGTACACGAACAGCAGGGTGTGGGCATTGGCCTGTATCTGGCCCGCGAGATCGTAACGCGGCAGGGTGGCTATATCAAAGTGGTTTCGGAGCCGGGCAAGGGTTCGGAATTTTCCATTATGCTTCCCTTGCGTTGAGAGAAACTTTCTGCTTCGGGTCAAGTTGGCCCGAAGTGCAGAGATAAAATGAAATGTCCGAGCGTTGTAACATTTCACCTCAATTTTCAATGAATTTTTTTAGCCGCTGTAACATTTCGCGGACATTTGGGTTTTACAATACACTCATCAACAGGTAGGAAACCTTGAAAGGAGTTTTGAATATGAGCGTTTTACAGACGATTGACCTGAAAAAGTATTACGGTACAGAACCGAACATTACCCGCGCCCTTGACGGCGTAAATTTCTCCGTGGAGGACGGCGAGTTTGTGGCTGTTGTGGGAACCTCTGGTAGCGGCAAGTCCACCCTGCTTCACATGATGGGCGGGTTGGACACTCCCACCAGCGGAACCGTGATTGTCCGAGGCGAAGAACTGGCAAAGAAGAACGACGAGCAGCTTACCATCTTTCGCCGCCGCAACATCGGCTTTATCTTCCAGAACTATAACCTTGTTCCCATCCTGAATGTGTATGAGAACATTGTCCTGCCGGTGGAGTTGGACGGGGACACGGTGGATCAGAAGTTTTTGGACGAAATTGTTCACCTACTGGGGCTGGAAGATAAACTGAAAAATATGCCGAACAATCTATCCGGCGGACAGCAGCAGCGTGTGGCTATCGCCCGCGCCTTGATTACCAAACCGGCTATCGTGCTGGCGGACGAACCGACCGGCAATCTTGACAGCAAGACCAGCACTGAGGTGCTGGGGCTTATCAAGCGCACCAGTGCGGAGTTCCGGCAAACCGTTGTGATGATTACCCACAACAACGATATTGCCCGTCTTGCAGATCGGATTGTCCGCATTGAGGACGGCAAAATTGTGGAATAAGTAGGGGTGGCAGACTATGACATGGCCTTTTGAAAATGATACCAGTAACATTGAAAAGAAACTGGCAAAGCGCAGTTTGCACCATGAACGGCAGCGTAATTTATTTGCAATCATTGCTCTTGTGCTAACTGCATTTATGATAACTGCGACATTCAGTATTGGTTTTAGTTACTTTGAAACCTACCAAATGCAACAAATTCGGTTAATGGGAACTACCGCTGATGTCGGAATCACAAATGTAACAGAAAATCAGTTGGTTGACATTTCAAAATCAAACCTTGTCCTTGACGTAGGTATACAGCAGCGTTTAGGCAGTGTTGATACAGAGCAACTGCAAAATGCGAGATTAGGTATAGTTTGGATAGATGATACCGAGTGGGAACACCACCGTCTTCCTACTATATCAGGTGTTGTAGGAAATTACCCATCAAGTAAAAACGAAATTATGCTACCTACATGGGTGCTTGAACAGATGGGCATTTCTGATCCGCAAATAGGGATGGAGATTGTGTTGTCGTACCAAATTGGCGATAGCTATAATTATGTCTCAGACACCTTTTTGCTGTCGGGCTACTATACGGACTACATTCCAATGCGCACAAATAATCGTGGTTATGTTTATGTTTCATCCGCTTTTAAGGATAGCTTAAATGTATCACTGGATAATAGTGTTACGGCAATGATCCGTTTTCAAGGCAATGATAATGCTGACAAAAACTGTGAAAGATTGCGGCGTGAGATTGACTTTACAGAAGGGCAAACATTTGAAATTGCACCATTAGAACAGGCAAATGGTGGAACTATTATTTTAGCTGTAATAATTTTAGCAGTTTTTATATCCTTTAGCGGCTATCTGCTGATTTATAATATTCTTTATGTCTCTGTCGTAAAAGATGTGCAATTCTATGGCCGTCTTAAAACGATTGGAACGACCCAAAGGCAGATAAAAAGAATTATCTATAAGCAGGCAATCAGAATCTCTTGTATTGGTATTCCGATTGGTCTGTTACTTGGTGCGGTTGTTTCCTTTGGCATTGTTCCTTACTTCCTGAATATGATGTATTCAACAAATTCTGATGTGGGAACAAAAGTATCTTTTTCGCCGTTTATTTTCATAGGATCGGCCATATTTACGTTCATTACCGTTATGATTGCAAGCATGAAGCCCGCCAAAATTGCCGGAAGTGTTTCACCAATAGCAGCACTCCAATATACAGCAGCCAGCACAAAGAGCAGCGCCAGAAATTGTAGCAAAATGAAGTTGTCCAGAATGGCATGGAACAATGTCTTTCGTAATGCTAAGAGTACAACCCTTGTTTTTGCATCGCTTTTTTTCGGCCTTTCCTTGTTCCTTGTCGTCACAGGGCTATTACATGGTTTAAGCCCGGAGAATTATGTGAGCCAATGGGGAGTAAGCGATTTTGCACTCACATATAGTATCCACGAAAGAGAAGATTTAATTTCCAGCGAAATGGTTTCAGAGATTGGTCAGCTTGACGGCATTGAGAATTTGAGGTTGACCTATGCACCTTATCCTCAAGTAGCAGCAGATGTTGTATATGACGATGCTGTATTTCACGAGTTTCTTGCGTCATTAGACGGAGTAAACGGCATTGATTTTTCTGATCCGGCAAAATTAGAAAATTATCAGCAAAACTTTTTTAGCGGGGTTTTTGGAATTGACAGTGCATATTTGGAAGAAATCAATAAAACCTTAAACTTGCCTATTGACACGTCTGCCTTTGAACAAGGAAAGGTTGTGCTGCTGTCCAAAACAGTAGAAGGCCTTATTCAGCCGGGGCAGGAAATAACAATCCAGACGCAGAACGGACAGCATTCCTTTATTGTAGCGAACGGTTATTTGAATGAAGGGTTTCGAGCAGGAGGAGACAATGAGAGAGGGACGGCTCCTGATTTGTATATTAGTCAAACAGCTTTGAAAGAACTCTTTCCGCAATATAGAGTGTTCCGCGTGGCCTTTGATACGGATGGTCAACATGACGAAAGTATACTGCAAGAATTAAAGCAAATCACCGCATCACAAGCTAACATTGATATTATATCCCGATATGAACGGCGAGAAGAAATGCAGGAATATCTCATTACAGCAAAGGTTTTAGGAACAGGGTTGTCCGTGATCCTGCTGCTTGTTGGTGTCATGAACTTTGTCAATACAATGGTTGTCAATGTAAATACTCGGCGCTATGAATTAGCTGTTCTTGAAAGCATTGGAATGACAAAGCGACAAATCAAACGAATGCTATTTATGGAAGGTTTCTATTATTGGGGCGTTTCCCTTTCCCTTGCAGTCACCATTGGAACAGCAATCTTCATCTTGCTATATATGGTTTTTAGTAAAGTGGCCTATTATGCTGTTTTCTCCTATCCATTTATCCCACTGGTGCTGGTGTCTGGACTGGTGTTGCTAATCTGCCTTATTGTGCCTATATGGGTCTACAAAACTGACGTTAACCTTCCAGTTGTGGAACGATTGCGGTTGACAGAGTGAGTTTTATCAAATAGCAAAACATCCTTAGATCAATCATATCGAAGCGGAGCAGATTTTAGCTGCTCCGCTTCTTTAGTATTTTTCAAAAAATTCTTTTGAAATGTCCGAGCTTTGTAACAATTCAGCCTGTTTTTCTGTCGAAATCAAAGGCACCTCGGACATTTATAGTTCTTCCAAAAGTTTGATGATAATATTACCATTCATGGAAGAAGCAATCTGTTATTGCAATAATGCGAAATTGACGATAGAAAGTTTTTCATATCTCGGTCAGCTCAACAATTACATTACTCTGCTGATACAGCCAGTCCGCAAATTCTTTCGGGCTGGCCGTTCCTGTTTTTACAGCCTTTTTTCTCTGTAAGGCTTCTTTCTTAAAGTCGGAAAAGGCAGCCTGTATTTTTTCCAGACGGTCAGTCGGAAAGCCTGCGGTATTTTTTACCCGGTTTATTTTGTTGCGCCAGTTCTGGCATTCATTTTTATAAAGCAGGTCATAGTTATTTTCTCTTGCCCTCTCGTCAAATTCCCGCTTGTTTTGAAGCGCCTGTGCTTTGCGGCACTTGTCGCTGCACAGCTCATACCGCTGGCTCTTTGCCAGAAAATATTTCCCACAGACCTTGCACCGCCGGAAGCAAAGTCCCCAGTCATTCAGCCGGTTCAAATAATAGGTAATCAACGGGGAGAGGGACGCATAGGCAGACACACATTCTTCTGTGCGCCGGTTGTCCGGGAACCAGAGGTCAAGCCGGGTATCTTCTGACGGTGCGCCTTTGAAATAAAGGCTGCCAGCTTGAAAATGTTTCGGTTTTCCTGTCTCCCTGTCAAAGGTCATGGCTTCGTTATGGAATACCCCGGCCAGGCTGCTCATTTTATCCATGAAGCGGTCACAGGCAGCGTTACGGTCACGGGGTTCTCTGGCAAGCAGATAGCTGTTCCAGATACGGAACGCCACATACATTTTCAGAGGGTCGTTGCTAAGATATTTCTCCCAAAGAAATTCGCTTGCCGCCTGCTCCAGCTCCGGCTGTTTCCATCGGTTGGAGTGGAGAGCTTGCCGCAGCGGAGAAAGCCCGTATAAGTTCCAGTCTCTGTCCGTGTCACGCTCAAAGTTTATCAAAAAAGTTCCCAGTGGGCGTGTCATATCACAAAGCACCTCTGCGTTTTGGCTCCCGTTCAGACGGAAGCGGATCTGCTGTTCTTCCCCAATCAAAATCCGCTCTTTCATTTTCTTCCTGTCCAGCGTCAGGACAAACAAAATCCTCTCAAAACATGGCTCATGCCGTATAAACTGATTCTCCATCCCTATCCCCTGCCTTTGTTTATGGTAATTATATAATTCAGTTATATCCGTTACACTCATGGTATCGCAGAATCATTGTTTTGTCAAGGATAGTACGCTATGATGATTGCGGTTGGTAATTTCGTACCGCACAGTACCTTGACAAGTGAATGACCGTCCAAAAGGGATATGACCGGCAGGAGAAGTGACGCATTCGGCGCACCAATGCAGGGAAACACCGCAGGAATGGGGCAGGAAAACGGCTTTTGGGGAGAACGGCAACAGGAAGCATTTTAACCTATTTGATTTATGGGAGGAACAGAATGAACGATAAAAAGAGATTGAACAGCTACGAGGATTTACCGCTGGTTCTGGATGTGGCGGACATTCAGCGGATTATGGGAATTTCAAGAGCGAGCGCCTATGAGCTGGTACACACACCCGGCTTTCCAGCGTTCCGCAGGGGCAGACTTATCAAGGTCAGCAAAATTGCTTTCTTTGAATGGATGGCAAAAGGCTCCGAAACCGTACCGGGAAGCGACAAATAAGCGTGAGGTATCATTCCCTGACTTGCAATACTGCCGCACTTTCCAAAGGGGCATACAGAGGGAAAAAAACTTAAAAATGATACCGAGACGCTACATCAAAACAGCCTATCTGCGTACATCAGATAGAAACGGAGAAAGGAGCCGGTTATGGCAAGAATGAGTAACAAGCGGCGGTTGGAATGGTCTTTCTTCTTAAATGACCGCAGCCGTATCACTTACAACGAACTGTGCCGGAAATGCCAGCACGAATGTAAACAGAGCTTCCGGGCGGTTGTGGTTGACTGCCCGAAGTATCTTTCCAAGCGTTCCAAGAAAAAGGACAAGACTGCCGGAAACGGCAAAATCCCTTAGGAACTAAGGGCGCACTTCTATACATAGTCTAAAGACCATGTATCGTGCGTCCTGCGGAGCTTACCTCTGCCGCTGATAAAATCAGCAATCCGAGGTCTGCGTTCGCTTCGCTCCGACAAGGTGGCTACACCCCCTTGCGCCGCTAAAGCGGCTATCCCCTGTGTACCCGCCGCAAAGAGAAATCCGCTCTGCGGTTTTCCCTTTTCATCGGGTTTTATAGAAGCACTGACACACGGACTGTCTGCGGATGGTCTTTCTTTATCTTATCAGCAAAGGATGTGAGAACATGGAAAAATCTTTGGAACAGTTGAAGCAGGAATATGAAAAAACCACTGTCCTGCTGGAACAGGAAAAACGGAAAATGCAGCGTTTGAAAAACCGGCAGGCGTATCTGGAAAGCGGTTCCCGGAAACAGAGGACGCACCGGCTGATTACCCGTGGGGCAGCTATTGAGAGCATTGCACCACAGACAAAGGAGCTATCCGAAGCGGAATTTTATTCCCTCATGGAAAGCATTTTGAATCTGCCGCAGGCGGAGCATTTCATCCGGTCTGCCACAGAGAACCACGCCCGTATTTCCGGGCAGGAGAAAGGCGGTGACTAAGGATAGCACTTTATCATTTTTCAATCGCACAGATCAAGCGCAGCGCCGGTCAGAGCGCCATTGCCAGCGCAGCCTATCGAGCCGGGGAGCGTCTTTACAGCAGCTACTATGGAGAAGTCAGCGACTACACCAAAAAGGGCGGCGTGATCGCTTCGGAAATCATGCTGCCGCCCCATGCGCCGGAAATATATCTTGACCGGGCGACCCTCTGGAATGCTGTGGAGAACTGCGAGAAACATCCAAAAGCACAGCTTGCCTATTCCTTTGATATTGCCATGCAGAATGAATTGACGCTGGAAGAAAACATGGAGCTGGCGAGGAAGTTCGTACAGGAGCAGTTTGTGACAAAAGGCATGATTGCCGACCTTGCTTTTCACAGCCCGGAGAAAGAGGACGGCGGCATCCCTAACCCGCATTTTCATGTGATGACAACCATGCGCCCTTTGAACCCGGATGGCACATGGGGACAAAAACAGCGTCGGGAATATCTTCTTGATGAAGATGGAAACCGAATCCGGGATAAAAACGGCGATTATATGTTTAACGCTGTCCATACAACAGACTGGCATGAGCCGGAAACGCTGGAACACTGGCGGGAGCAGTGGGCGGCTGCCGTTAATACAAAATTTGAGGAAAAAGGGCTGGATGTGCGTATCGACCACCGTTCCTATGTGCGGCAGGGGCTTGACCTGATACCTACTGTCCACGAGGGAGCTAATGTCCGGCAGATGGAAGCAAAGGGCATCCGCACCGAGAAAGGGGAACTGAACCGCTGGATTAAAGCCACCAACCGGCTCATGCAGGATGTGAGGCAGAAGATCAAAGCCCTGTTTGTCTGGATGGCAGAGGTAAAAGAAGAACTTTCCAAACCGCAGACACCGAGCCTTGCCGACCTGTTGATCGCTTATTACAACCAGCGCAACGCAGGGGCATGGAGCAATAAAGCCAGAACCGGAAACTTAAAGCAGTTTGCCGAAGCCGTCAATTATCTGACGGAAAACAAGCTGCTCACATTAGAGGATTTGCAGGAGCGTCTTTCCTCTGTCAACGAAGAATTTGAAGCGTTAAGCGACTCCATGAAAAAGAAATCTGCCCGGATAAAGGAATTGCAGGAATTGATACGGGAGGGCGAGAATTACCAGCGGCTAAAACCTGTTCATACGGAATTGAACAATATCAAGTTTAAGAAACAGAGGGAGAAATTTGAAACATCCCACGATGCGGAGTTACGGCTGTTTTATGCCGCCCGCCGTATTTTGAAAGAAAAACTGGACGGAAAACCCATTGCCCTGAAAGCATGGAAACAGGAATACGCACAGTTAAAAACAGAGTATGCCGAACTGTCTCCGCAGCACAAGCCACTCCGGGAGGAAGTCATACGGCTACGGCAGGTGCAGAACGCCGTAGATACCGCACTGCGCCGGAGGGAGCAGCCACAGGCAGTACAGAGAAAGAAACATGAGATGGAGCTATGATATAACCGGCAGCTTTACCGCTACCAGTATTTTTATGGAGGGAGCATTTGAATGTATTTGAAGCGGTGAAACAGTCTGTTACCACCCGGCAGGCTGCTTCATTCTATGGAATCCGGGTGGGAAGAAACGGCATGGTCTGCTGTCCATTCCACAATGACCGCACGCCCAGCATGAAAGTGGACAGCCGCTTTTACTGCTTCGGCTGCGGGGCTTCCGGGGATGTGATCGACTTTGCCGCTTTGCTGCATGGATTGGGGAAACGGGAAGCTGCGGTCAGGCTTGCGGAGGACTTCGGCGTTTCCTATGAGAAATCCGGCAATGCGCCGCCAGATAGGAAGCGTCACAACAGGTCACAGCCCCGACAAAAATCAGCGGAGCAGAGATTTCAGGAAACGGAACGGTATTGTTTCCGGGTGCTATGCGATTATCTGCGCCTGCTGGAGCATTGGAAAACAGCACACGCCCCACAGCCGCAGGATGCCATCTGGCATCCTCTTTTTGTGGAAGCGTTGCAGAGGATAAGCTACACAGAATACCTTTTGGATATTTTGTTATACGGAGAAATAGAAGAAAAAGCGGCATTGATCGCCGCACAGGGAAAGGAGGTGTTGCGGCTTGAACAGCGAATTTCAGAGCTTGCCGCCGGAAACGCAGGAAGCGGTCAAAAGGACGATGGACACAATGGAACCGGCGCAGACACCGGCAGAAATCCGGGAAACATTAGAGGGGACGCAGAAAGGCGGCGTGAAGAACAGCATCCGAAACTGCCTGACGGTGTTCCAGCGTGACCCTCTGTTTCGCGGGGCGCTGCGCCTGAACCTTTTGACGGAGCAGATTGACATTGTGAAGCCGCTGGGCTGGGAGCGCACCAGTACCACGCTGACCGACATGGACATGAACTACCTGCTTTTGTATCTGGAAGAAAATTACGGGCTTACCAGCGAGAAAAAGGTGCAGAGCGCCATCAAGATTGTTGCCAATGAAAACCGCTACCATCCAGTCAGGGATTACCTGAACAGCCTGCAATGGGACGGCACAGAGCGCATCCGTTACGCCCTGCATCACTTTCTGGGAGCCGATACGGACGAATACACCTATGAAGCCTTGAAACTGTTCCTGATGGGAGCCATCCGGCGGGTATTCAGACCGGGGAGCAAGTTTGAGGTCATGCTCTGTCTGGTTGGTGGTCAGGGAGCCGGGAAATCTACCTTTTTCCGGCTGCTGGCAGGCAGGGACGAATGGTTTTCAGACGATTTGAAAAAGCTGGACGATGAAAATGTGTACCGCAAGCTGCAAGGGCATTGGATTATCGAGATGTCGGAGATGATTGCCACAGCCAACGCCAAGAGTATTGAGGAAATCAAGTCATTCTTAAGCCGCCAGAAAGAAACCTACAAAGTGCCGTATGAGACACATCCGGCAGACCGGCTGCGGCAATGTGTATTTGGAGGGACGACCAACCGGCAGGACTTTTTGCCCCGTGACCGCACCGGCAACCGGCGCTTTCTCCCCGTGACGGTGTACCCGGAACGGGCGGAGGTTCACATACTGGACGATGAAGCGGCGGCGAGGGCGTATATCGAACAGATGTGGGCGGAAGCCATGACGGTTTATCGCAGTGGGAAGTATAAGCTGTCATTCAGCATGGAAATGAACCGATACCTGAACGCCCACCAGCAGGACTTTATGCAGGAAGACACACAGGCCGGCATGATCTACGCCTATTTGGAGGACTACACCGGCGACAGGGTATGTTCCAAGCAGCTTTATGAGGAAGCGCTGGGGAACTTAAATTCCCCGGCAGACTGGGAGACACGGGCAATCTGCGAGATTATGAATACCGGCATTGCGGGCGGCATCATACAGGGCTGGGTAGCCTACAAAAGCCCGAAGCGGTATAAGAAATACGGTTCTCAAAAAGGCTGGGAGCGTGTCAACCAAGCTCCGCCGGAGGGGGACGGTTTTCAGGAAATCACGGAAGAAGAAGCCCGGCAAATGGAACTTCCATTCTGAAAAGCCACCGGTTGACAGTTTGGTTGACGCTTTGGTTGACAGCCGGTTGACGGGGAAAAGCCTGATATTTGGGGCATTTCTCTCCTTTGTCAACCATGTCAACCAAGAAATCAAAGAAAAAGTAAAAAGTAATAATAGAGCGCCTATGGATTGTTTTCAAAGTCTTTTCTGCCGGTTGACACGGTTTGGTTGACACGGAGACAGTCTGCGGCTGTACACCTGTCTGACATTCCCTTGTCGGGCATATTTCATTTATGGAGGTAACTGCCTATGGCAAAAAGCAAAAACGAGAGCAATAACAAAAACAGCGGCACCCTGCTTACCGAAAAAGACGGCACCCAGTATTTTGTCATGGGGAAAGTCCGTATCAAGGTATCGGAGCATTTCGCACAGGATGGGAAGCCGCTTGACAGCCTGCTGGAAGATGTGATCCAGCACGCTGCCGCCGCTTCCTGAAAAAATACGGAATAACGACTGTCAATCAGCCCACGCTTATGATATACTTGTACCAGCGAGTATTGTATAAGCGTGGGTTGTTTCTTTTAGAAGGAGGATTTTTAACCGTGAAACAACCATACAATACAACGATTTATAACACTGCACTATATTTGAGATTGAGCCGTGACGATGAATTACAGGGGGAAAGCGGCAGTATCCAGACCCAGCGCATGATGCTTAGACAGTATGCCGCAGAGCATGGGCTGACCGTTGTAGACGAGTACATTGACGACGGATGGAGTGGGACAAATTTCGAGCGTCCAAGTTTCCAAAGGATGATTGATGACATCGAAGACGGGAAAATCAACTGCGTTGTCACAAAGGACTTATCCCGTCTGGGAAGAAACTATATCCTGACCGGTCAGTACACGGAAATCTATTTCCCCAGCAAGGGAGTACGCTACATTGCCATCAATGACAATGTGGACACCATCAACGGAGAAAGCGAGCTTGCACCGTTCTTAAACATCCTGAATGAAATGCACGCCCGACAGACCAGCAAAAAGGTCAAGGCTGCCATGCACACAAGATTTGCCAATGGCGCACACTATGGAGCCTATGCACCGCTGGGCTATGTAAAAGACCCGGACAAAAAAGGTCATCTTCTGATCGACCCGGAAACACGCTGGATTGTAGAGAAGATTTTTGACCTTGCTGTACACGGGCGTGGAGCCGCCAGCATTACACGGATTCTGGTGGAGGAAAAAGTACCTACCCCCGGCTGGCTGAACTATGAAAGATACGGGACTTTCGCCAATATCTACGCCGGTGCGCCCGCAGAAAAAGCCTATGCGTGGACGATAGCACAGGTCAAGAGCATTTTGAAAGAGGAAACCTACATCGGTCACAGCATTCACAACAAGCAGAGCAACATTTCATTCAAGAACAAGAAAAAGGTGCGGAAGCCGCAGGAAGAATGGTATCGTGTGGAAAATACCCACGAAGCCATCATTTCTGAAGAAGTGTTCCAAAAAGTTCAGGAGCTGATTGCAAGCAGACGCAGGAAACGCAGAAACGGTACGACACAGATTTTCGCAGGATTGATAAAATGTGCAGACTGCGGATGGTCTTTAGCCTATGGGGAAAACAAGCAGAATAAGAACCCATACGGGTACTACCATTGCAGCAAGAACGGGCAGGGATTACGCCAGTGTTCCATGCACTATATCCGCTATGATGTACTGTATGCCTATGTGCTTGCAAGACTGCAATACTGGTCTATGCTGGCACAGAAAGACGAGGACAAGCTGCTGAAACGCCTGCTCAATGCCAGCGACAGGGAAAGAAACTCTGCGAAGAAAAAGCAGGCTGCGGAGCTGAAAAAGGCAGAGAAGCGTAAAGCCGAGGTTGACGGGCTGTTTGCTAAAATGTATGAGGACTGGTCTGCCGGACGCATAACCGAGTATAACTTCAATATGCTGTCCGAGAAGTACCAGAACGAGCAAAAGGAGCTTGAAACAAAAATAAGACAGCTTCACGAAACGATGGAAGCCGCCGTACAGACCGCAGCGGATGCTGAAAAGTGGATTGCCCTGATGAAACAGTATGTCAACCCTGTGGAGCTGACCGCCGAACTTCTGAACACTCTAATTGAAAAAATAACCGTCCACGAAGCTGTCAAGGGCGAGGACGGAAGCCGTGAGCAGGAAGTAGAAATCTACTACCGCTTCATCGGCAAAATCGACTGACCTTTCTTTTTTACCCAACAATATCTTTAATTAAGGGAGACGGGTGCGACCTATCCTGAAATCAAAGCCCGCGTGTTGGAACAAACTGGACTGAAGGTATCTTCCCTGTATATCTCGCAGGTCAAGCAGAAATGCGGTCTGGAGGTACGAGAGAACCACCATAAGGCGAAGTCCGAAAATACGAAGCAGCCCCAGTGTCCGAAGGAGAAAGCGGATGCGATTGTGGATGCGTTGCGGCATTTTCAGATGATTTGATAAGTTGAAGCAACCTGCTGATGCTGAACAGGAGGCATCGAATGTCAAAATTAAACATTGATCAAAAAAGCGTGCGGGCACTTTTCAGTGAGAAGAAAGCTGATTTTCTCATTCCGGATTATCAAAGGCCTTACGCCTGGGGAGAAAAGGAATGCCAGACTCTTTGGGACGACCTGTTCTTATTTGCATTTCCTGATAATGACTGCGACAAATTCAACAGTGACAGCGATGAGTATTTTCTCGGCCCCATCGTCACATTTAAAAATGATGACGGTAAAATGGAGATTATTGACGGACAACAGCGCCTTACGACATTGATGCTGTTACTTCGAGCTTTCTATGAAAAATATGGAAGCATGAAGAACGATAAAGCCGTAAAGACCAGCAAGTTCATTGAGCAGTGCATCTGGAAAACCGATGAGTTTGGTGACCCGGACAAGTCAGCATTGAAAATCGACTCAGAAGTCGCCACCGACAAGGAAAAGGGCGAATTTCTGAATATCCTGAAATCAGGAACCGTGTCTGATTGCGAAAAGAGCAGCTACGCCAATAACTATCGCTTTTTTCAGCAAAAGATCGTAGACTTTCTGAATACTTACCCAGACTGGTTTTCCTTCTTTCCGATTCGGATCATGAACAACTGTATTTTGCTCCCGATCGAAGCAGAATCTCAGGACACCGCTTTGCGAATCTTCTCGACATTGAACGACCGCGGAAAGCCACTGTCTGATGCAGATATCTTCAAGGCGCAATTTTACAAGTATTACTCTGCCAAAGGCGAGCGGGAAGTCTTTATCCAAAAGTGGAAGGACCTCGAGGTGCTGTGTGATTCTATTTTCCATCCTATTACAGGCACCCCGATGGATGAGCTTTTCACACGGTATATGTACTATGAACGTGCAAAGCAAGGCATCAAATCCTCGACAACGGAGGCACTGCGTAAATTCTATGAACGGAATGCTTACAGCTTGCTAAAAAATGACCAGACTTTTGAAAATCTGATCGATCTTGCAAATTTCTGGAATGATGTGCAGAATCAAAATGTTGAGCGCTTCTCTGACCGAATTCTTCGCAGGCTCTTTGTTCTGAACTACGCTCCCAACGGTATGTGGACCTATTTTGTTTCGGTCTATTACATGGCCAATCGGGATTCCGATGGTCTACTGAACGACGATCGTTTCTATAGCTTTCTTAACAAAATCACCGCATTCATCTGGGCATATGCCGTTACAAATCCGGGCGTAAATGCACTGCGCACTCCCATTTTTGCAGAAATGATCAACATTGTAACCGGGCAACCTGTTCGGTTTTCTGACTATTTGTTTGATACGCAGAAATTGCAGAATGCTTTTGACAACTATACCTTCAGCAACAACCGCGCGATCACAAAGGCCATGCTGACATGGTGGGCATTCCAGAACTCCTGTCAGGAGCTCTTATCCCTTGAAAGTGTACTTGAGATTGAGCACATCTACGCACGCAATCGCCAGGAAAAGGAGCACTCGCTTTCCAATCCGAGAAATATTGAAAGCCTTGGCAACAAGGTGTTGTTGGAAAAGCGCATCAATATCCGCGCTTCTGATTATCGCTTCAGCGATAAGGTCAAGTACTATACCGGTTTTGAGAACAACCGGAAGCAGAAAAAAGAGGGTACAAAAATCAAGGAGCTTACTGATCTTGCTGCGAATGCCACAGATTTTACCGAATCTGACATTGTAGAGAGAAACGCCAAAATCATCCTCAGCTTTGTCACCTTCATGCGCAACAACGATCTTCTATGTGAAGATTAAATCCTTCTATGATCGATGCCCGTCTGATTTTCAGGCGGGCATTTTCTTTTGCCGGAATATGGTGTTTCCACTTTTATCGTGGTACAATAGATGCAAGAATCATTTTTCAGGAAAAGCATCCTGCTATCCGATTTATAGGACATCAATCGTTGTAAAATCAGGATGTCCACCCATCACAGAAAATAAGGAGCAACGTATGCCAAACGATAAAATTGCCGCCGTAGGTGCCAATATTGCCGAAAAAGCCGCCATGATCTGGAACGTGGCCGATATGCTGCGGGGGCCGTTCAAGCCCCACGAGTACGGTCTGGTCATCCTGCCTATGACCGTGGTAAAGCGGTTCCATGACTGCCTGCTGCCCACCCATCAAGCCGTGCTTGACACCTACGAAAAGGTGAAAAAGCTACAGGTCATCGACGGCTTTTTGCAGAAGGCCTCCGGCTACCAGTTCTATAACACCAGCCGTTTCACCTTCGAGACTTTGCTGGCAGACCCGGACAACATTGAGTCCAACTTCCGGGATTACCTGTCCGGCTTCTCCGCCAACGCACAGGACGTGCTGGCAAAGTTCGACTTTGACAACATCATCAAGCGGATGGTGGAGAGCAACACCCTCTACCTCGTTATCAAGGAGTTCGGCTCTGAGAAGGGCTATCTTGGCCCGGACAAGATCAGTGCCGTGGACTGCGGCTATATCTTTGAGGACTTGGTGCGGCGGTTCTCCGAGAGCTTTGGCGAGGAAGCCGGAGCCCACTTCACCAGCCGGGACATCATCTACCTGATGACCGACCTGCTGCTGTCCGAAGCCGACCTCGATACCAGCAGCATGACCGTTTACGATATGGCCATGGGAACCAGCCAGATGCTCAGTTGCATGGAGGAGCGCATCCACGAGCTGAACAGCGACATTGAGGTGACCTGCTTCGGGCAGGAGTTCAACCCCTCCACCTTTGCCATCGCCAAGGCGGACATGATGATCCGCGGCGGCGACCCCAACAATATGCGGTTCGGTGATACTTTGTCGGAGGATCAGTTCCCCGGGTTCACCTTCCAGTACATCATCTCCAACCCGCCCTTCGGCATCGACTGGAAGCGGGAGCAGAAAGCGGTGGAAGCCGAAGCCGCCCGGGGCGAGATGGGGCGTTTTGCGCCCGGTCTGCCCAAGATCAGCGATGGTCAGCAGCTTTTTGTGCTGAACGGTCTTGCCAAGCTGGCAAACAAGGGCAAGATGGCCATTATCCAGAACGGCTCTCCCCTGTTCAGCGGCGATGCCGGCAGCGGTCCCAGCAACATCCGGCAGTATATTCTGGAAAACGACTGGCTGGACTGCATCATCCAGCTTTCCACCGATATGTTCATGAACACCGGCATCTCCACCTACATCTGGGTGCTCAGCAAGGATAAGCCCGCCCACCGTGCGGGCAAGGTGCAGCTTATTGACGCCAGCCACTGCTTCGAGCCACGCCGCAAGAGCATCGGCACCAAGCGCAACGACATCACCGATGCCTGCCGGGAACTGATCGTCACCGCCTACGGCGAGTTTGCCAACGGCAAGGTGTACGGCGACAAAAACGGCATCTACTGCGAGAGCAAGGTGTTCGAGAGCGTGGAGTTCGGCTACAACAAGATCGTTGTGGAGCGCCCCCAGCGGGACGAGGCGGGCAACGTTATCCTGAAGCGTGGCAAGCCTGTGCCGGACACCAGTCTGCGAGACACCGAAAACGTGCCGCTGGTGCAGGATATTGACGCCTACTTTGCCCGGGAAGTTCTGCCCTACGCCCCCGACGCATGGATCGACCACAGCAAGACCAAGGTGGGCTATGAGATCCCCATGACCCGCTATTTCTACGAGTATCAGGCACCGGAAGCCGTGGAGGATATCGTGGCGCGCATCACCGCACTGGAACAGGACATCTCCGCCGGGCTGGCAGAGCTGTTCCATAAGGAGGGCTGACCATGGCACGGAAAATGAAAGACAGCGGCATTGAATGGATTGGGGAGATTCCGGAGGGGTGGAGAACCATAAACCCAAAAGCTCTCTTCACTCAGCGTAAAGACAAGGCACAGAAAGGCGAGCGCCAGCTTACCTCTAGCCAACAATATGGCATTCTTTATCAGGATGACTATATGGAGCTGACTGGCTCTAAAGTTGTTACTGTTGAAAAAGATTTTGATATTCTCAAACACGTCGAAGCTGGTGATTTTGTAATCAGTATGCGTAGTTTTCAAGGCGGATTGGAATACAGCACAAAATCCGGTGCTATTAGCTCCGCATACGTTATGCTTGTTCCGAATCTTGAATTGGTTTACCCACGCTTTTATAGATGGCTTTTGAAGTCCTCAGTTTATATTGACGCCCTACAACGAACCACAAATATGGTTCGTGATGGTCAGGCAATGCGTTATTCTAACTTTGCACAAGTCCGGCTTTTCACTCTTCCTCTTGATGAGCAAAAATCAAGAGCTGATTTTCTAGATTTAGAATGCTCAAGTATTGATAAAATACTTTTCAAAACCCGTTCCAGCATTGAGGAATACAAAAAGCTCAAGCAGACAGTTATTACGCAGGCTGTTACAAAAGGCGTGCGTGGTGAGCGGGAGATGAAGGATAGCGGGGTTGAATGGATTGGGGAGATTCCGAAAGAATTCAATCCCGTTCAGCTGAAATTTTTCTGCAAGCTAATTACAGATGGCACTCATTTTTCTCCTACAACTGTCGAAAACGGTTGGCCTTATATCACAGCCGGAGACGTTCATGGCATTGGTCTTGACTATAATTCTGCCAAACGTATTTCGGAAGAGGATTTTCAGTTATTAGTCGCACAGGGTTGCCAGCCTTTAAAAGGTGATGTATTGCTTGTCAAGGACGGTGCAACAACTGGTCGTGTTGGGTTTGTTGATAGTGACACTCCATGTGTTATTCTGTCTTCTGTCGCAATGCTTCGTCCTGCTGACAATGCCGATGGACACTATCTTATGTATTTACTGGCATCTGATTTTTTGCAAAAGCAAATCCTTGTTTCAATGGCAGGTTCTGCTATGCCACGTACAACACTAACAAAACTCACAAAATATATTGGTCTGCTTCCTCCTCTCCATGAACAAAAAGAAATTGCAAACTACCTTGACGCCAAGTGCGCCGAAATTGACAAGCTGATTGCAAAGAAGGAGCAGCTGGTAAAAGAGCTGGAAAGCTACAAGAAAAGTTTGATTTATGAGGTTGTAACCGGGAAGAGGGAGGTGTAAAATATGGATAACAATTCTCCAATTCATCCAGAAAATAAGCAAACCCCGTTAAGCGAAGATTTTTATGACATAGCAAAGGGCATGATTTCTGCTATTACAGCTTTTCGTAAAACATTGGTTGAATGGACGCCAACAATCCAGAACGCTCTTTCCAGTATATCGAAAGTAGCATCCGTACTACTTGAATCAATCCAACAAATGCAGCTTTCTTCTTACACACAAGAAGAACTTGATGAATTAAAATCGCGTTATATATCTTGGGGTACTTACGGCTGGACACCTCATCCCTTAAGTTTAAATGATGAATTTCAAATTTTTCCTGATAGTATGCAGCAAGCCGACAGTCTTATGCTGCCCTTACTCACTGAAGAAGCTATATCGGAACTATACAAAGCCATTTTAGATTATTCTGATGCTGTACCACAAGATTTTAAAGAAGCATTTTACGAATATTCCTCTGCAAAATATCGAATTTGCGCGCTTATTCTTTTCTCTTTAATTGAACGCACTTTAATCATGACGCAATCATTAGACGCTACCATGCGTGAAAACCGAAAAGTTTCTTGTGGAGGCATAAAAAACTTTGGCAAGCAAATCAGCAACACCCGCACAGAAAATATGTTCATATATGCGTGGATTTTAGAAGAAAACGTCATAGCTTGTTTGCAAGCCATGTATCAGAACAGTGCTAACTTTAAAGTGGAACCGCCTTTGATAAATCGTCATTTTATTGAACACGGAATGAGCAATCGCGAAACAACAAAAGTTGAATGTCTCAAGCTATTTTTGCTCTATCACAATGTACTTTTCCTTTCTCAATGGATAGAATCTCAGCCACCATATTTACATTGATTTCCAAAAACCCTAAACATCTCTACATGCCTTCATTTAAAAATTTTAGAGTAGTTACACAAGTGGGTCAACTTATAAAATTATAATAAGAATTGCAGGAGAAACAATTTTGAAATATTACGGCATCAAATCAAAATCAACCTATGAGAAAATAAGTTTTTCTATCGAAAAATCAAAATATTTTTTCTATCGAAACCAACCGTTCAGCAAAAAGCTAAGAAGAAAAAGTCAATTTGACTATGATTTATATTTCAACTCAAAACATTTTTATATTCATGATTGTTCTATTCCGGCTTCCAAATATTGTACTCCATTTTGTCTAATTTGTTCTGATCTCATTTCTATCGAGAACATAGAATCAGTTAAATCGGGTTTAAAGCGCCTAATCTTGCACCACTTGAGCAACGACTATCTAACTGGTTCTATCGATGATGAAATCAACAAATTAGATTCTCTTGCTCGCAAAACACCCCCTTCTTTTTCTAGTATTAAAATCGGACGCTATTCGTTCGCTTCCACTGAAACTTTGCATCAAAAAATTTCTTATTTCACCGTATATTTCAAAAGCGTAAGTTCAAAATTTATTTCTGTAGAATTTCACATTTTCTTTTCAAATAATTTCAAAGAAGAATTGTCTTCTTTCACGTCAAAAAACTATACACCTTCTCATGCTTTTATTCACAAAACCGTGTCATCTTTTTCAAAAGATGTTGGTGCAAAAGAATCATCAAACATTCTTTATTATCCAAATGAAATCCTTAAAAGTGATTACCTCTATGAGAAATTTTGTTTTATAAAATGGGATTTTTTTAATTTCATTCAGAAGTACTTTATAACTTTCTTTCACATTTCTAATATTATTCCCCCTTCCGTAATTCTCTATGGCACAAACATAGGTTATAATGAGCCCTATCATCGAGATTTTTGGCGTTCTGTAGGAATCGAGGCCCAATACGGCGAAACATTTCTTCATCGTGGTGATCCTTACAAATATGGTCGATTGTTTTTTCGAACCTCTTTAAGCGATCGATATGCTCCAGATGATTCTTCCAGTTTAATTTATATTATAAATACCGAGAAAAAGAAGCCTTCCTATGGTTTTCAGGATTTTGAAGATCAAATAGATTTGGAGTTTTCAGATATCACAACCAATTTATTTTTATTGTCTTTTTTATCCATTATCAATCAGTCCGCTTTAAAGCAATTATCAATTTATCGTCAGCGGCTCACAAAAATTAAATTAAAAAGGCGTTCTCTCAAAAAGTTATTGCTTTTACGATATGAATTTGAAAAAACAATCACTCCATTTGAATCTTTTTTATCTGATCACATTCAATGGAATTTAGTGCAAGATGATTTTCAGAAACTTTTTCCCAAGAAAATTTACTCATTCCGTCAAGCTCATTATTCTTTGTCTGTTCTTTCCATTTTTCAAAAAGATGCTATTCTAGATCAAATTTCCATCATAAAAGGTGAATTCGATCAAAAGACTCAAATCCTTCAGCATCTAGCGGACTATAAAAACGAATCTAAGAACAACAGATTCTCATGGTTTAGCACAATTGCCTCCATTATAACTCTTTACTTTTTAATTTACCCTGAAAACACAAAACCTGTTGCATCTTTTTTAAGTTTCCTCGTCAAATCACTTACAACTTTTCTCCAGATGTTCCAATCAACGGTATAATAATTATAAAGAGGTCTCAATCATGCCAATCATCACCACCGAAAAGCAGTTTGAATCGGACATTGCGGCGGCACTGCTCTCCCCTGCCGGGGGCTACACCCGCAATGGGGATTGCTACGACCCCAAGTTGGGGCTGTTTGTGGATACCCTGATCCGCTTTGTGCAAAAGACCCAGCCCAACGAGTGGGCATTTTTTGAAAAGCAGAACCCGGTAAACCCGGTGCGGAAGTTCTGCACGGCCTTTAACAATGCCTGCGATGCGGATGGGCTGCTTTCGGTGCTGCGGTATGGATTCAAGCACCGGGGACGGCGGTTCCGGGTGTGCTATTTCCAGCCGGAGTCCGCGCTGAACCAGAAGGACGCCCAGCGCTACGCCCAAAACGAGATCACCTGCAACCGGCAGTGGTTCTACTCCGACACCACCCACAACTCGGTGGATATGGTGCTGGCGGTAAACGGCATCCCGGTGTTCGCCTTTGAGCTGAAGAACCAGTTCACCGGGCAGACCGTGGAGAACGCCAAGCAACAGTGGATGCACGACCGGGACCCCCGGGAGGTGTGTTTCCAGTTCAACAAGCGCATTCTGGGCTACTTTTGCGTAGACCTGACCGAGGTGTGGATGGCCACCCGGCTGGCAGGCAAGGACACCCGCTTTCTTCCCTTCAATCAGGGCTCTAACGGTGCCGGGCGGGACGGCGGTGCAGGCAACCCGCCCAACCCCAACGGCTACCTTACCGCCTACCTCTGGGAAGAAGTGTTCCAGAAGGACAGCATGATGGACATCCTGCAAAAGTTCATGAGTCTACAGGACGGCAAGACCCTGATCTTTCCCCGGTATCATCAGCTGGACGTGGTGCGCAAACTGGTGGCAGATGTACGGCAGAAGGGTGCCGGGCAGCACTATCTCATCCAGCACAGCGCCGGGTCGGGCAAATCCAATTCCATTGCATGGACGGCGTACCGGCTGGCTTCCCTGTTCAACACCGAGAACAAGCCGGTGTTTGCCAGTGTCATCGTAGTTACTGACCGCACCGTGCTGGACGCACAGCTGCAGGAGACCATCTCCGGCTTCGACCATACGCTGGGTGCGGTGGAAGCCATCGGCGAGGACAAAAACTCCGGTGATCTGCGGGATGCCATCAACAACGGCGCACGCATCATCATCACCACGCTGCAAAAGTTCCCGGTCATCTATACTGAGGTAAACAAGACCGCCGGGAAGAACTATGCCGTTATCATCGACGAAGCGCACTCCTCCCAGACCGGCACCTCTGCCTTAAAGCTGAAAGCCGCCCTTGCCGACACCGAGGACGCGCTGCGGGAATATGCCGAGCTGGAGGGCAAAGCGGAGGACGAGATCGACCCGGAGGATGCGCTGGTGAAGGAACTGACCTCCCACGGGCGGCACAAGAACCTGTCCTTCTTTGCCTTTACCGCCACCCCAAAAGCCGCCACGCTGGAACTGTTCGGCACCGAGTACCCGGATGGCAGCCACCACCCCTTCCACATTTACAGTATGCGGCAGGCCATTGAGGAAGGGTTCATTCTGGATGTACTGCAAAATTACATGACCTATTCCACCTGCTTCAAGATCGCCAAGACCATCCCGGACAACCCCGACCTGCCCGCCAGCCGGGCGGCGAAGCTGATCCGCAAGTACGAAGAGCTGCACCCCTACAACATCAGCCAGAAGGCAAAGATCATTGTAGAGACCTTCCGGGAGACCACCAGCCACAAGATCGGCGGGCGAGGCAAGATGATGGTAGTCACCTCCTCCCGATTGGCGGCGGTGCGGTACTTTCACGAGGTCAAGCGCTATATTGCGGAGCAGGGCTATGACGATGTGCAGATCTTAGCGGCATTTTCCGGTGCCGTACTGGACGGCGGCGTGGAGTACACGGAGCAGTCCCTGAACGTCCGCGCCGACGGCAGCCACATTGCAGAGAGCCAGACCAAAAAGGAGTTCCACAACAACTTCAATGTGCTCATCGTGGCAGAAAAATACCAGACCGGTTTTGACGAACCGCTGCTTCACACCATGATCGTGGACAAAAAGCTGAAGGGCGTCAAGGCGGTGCAGACCCTCTCCCGCCTGAACCGCACCTGCCCCGGCAAAACCGACACCTTTGTGCTGGATTTTGTGAACAAGGCAGAGGACATCCGGGAGGCATTCCAGCCCTTTTATCAGGAGACTTTTCTGGAGCAGGAGGTCAACACCGACCTTATTTACAAGACTCAGAAGGAGCTGCGGAGCTTTGCCGTCTATTCCGATGCAGACGTGGAAGCCTTTGCCAAGGAGTATTTCCGCAGCACCAAGCAGAATAAAAACGCCGTGGGCCGCATGAGCAGCATCCTGAAGCCCGTGGCGGACCGCTACAATCAGAAAACGCAGGCCGAGCGATATCAGTTCCGCCGTCTGCTGCGCAGCCTTGTCAAGTGGTACGGCTACGTTTCACAGGTGGCACGGATGTTCGATGAAGAGCTGCACAAGGAGAACGTATTCTGCGCTTACCTGCTCAAGCTGCTGCCGCCGGACGAGGTCTCTCCGCTGGACTTGGAGGGCAAATTGCAGCTGGAGTATTACAAGCTGCAAAAGACCTTTGCCGGTGCTATTGAGCTGGAACACGCAAAGGGCGTCTACGAGCCGGTCACCCAGAAGGGTGCTCTCGGCCACGACCCCAAGGAGCCGCTGGACGAAATCATTCTGAAGATCAACGAGAAGTTCAAGGGCGAGTTCACCAATGCCGACCGGGTGCTGCTTACTGCCCTGCACGACCGTCTGCTGGCTGACCCGAAGCTGGCAAAGCTGGCGCGAAGCTCCGACCCGCAGATCTTTACCGAGAGCATCTTCCCCAAGGCTTTTGATACTGCCGCACAGGACAGCTATCTTGAAGCGCAGGACACCTTCTCTTCCCTGTTTGAGGACACCAGCAAGTATAAGGCTATTATGTCGGCATTGGCAGAGTGGTTGTATGGGGAATTCCGCAAGAAGTAAAACAGTTTTCCCTTTTTATTTGCTTAAAACAGCCTGCATCCACCGGATGCAGTTCAGGGGTTTGGGTGTTCCCCAACAAGCGTTTTGCAACGCAAATGGTGTTTGTATAGACAGACACATTGCTTGCAGATGCAGACGTTGTATATACGTCTGCCCTGCTTGCGAGCGCTATGAAGCCTCTCAACGCGACTTCCAAATTTGAAAATTATTTTGCAATCAGGACCGTCCGTTTTCAAGTTCAACTTGAAGCGGGCGGTTATTTTTCTGCACAAAAATTTTCGAGTTTGCAACCGCAGCAAGCAGGGCGAGTTGGTGCCAACTCACAAGTTTTGAATCAGATTTTTCAAATCTGACTTCAAAAACGATTGTTGGGCTTCGCCCAAACCCGATATTCAGCACAAAATTGCGCCGGCTGCACGTTTCCGCTGATACAGAATAAGCAAATTTTCTTGGAGAAAAAATTGTTTCAGAAGAATCAGCGTTGATTCATCCAATATTGCATCAAACCGGAACTATTACTTCCGGTTTTGAAAGTAAAAAGCGGAACTAATAGGTCCTAAAAAATCGAGTGACTTTATGGTATGCTCTATCCAGAACATTTTCCAAGAAGCGGAAGCATTCCTTCCGGTTTTTCCTTGGGTTTCTCCTAAAATACACTGAAAACCGGAAGGAATGCTTCCTAAAAATTTCTGTTTCATTGTGATATGCTTTCTACAGCTCCTCATCGAACCTTGAAAACCGCATGACCGTCTGCATGGGATACCCGGCGATGACCAGAAGGAGAGCCGGAAAACGCCGCCGAGAGGGGGCAGGAAGTCCATGCAGAGAGAACGGCATCCAAAATTTGAAATTACGTTGATACGCAAAACCAGAACCAATAGTTCCGATTTTTGCCTTGAAATTCACTTCGTATTTTTTAAAAACCGGAACTACCAGTTCCTAAAAATAAAATTTACGATGTGATACACTAAGCCCACAGAAGCACATTCTTCATTGCTTTCTCGCAAGTGCTGACAAAGAATGTCCGATTTTTAGTAGAAATTCAACTCGATTTTCGTGAAAATCGGACGTAATATGTCCTAAAAAATCTTCTATGAACGTGCTAATCTAGTTTTAAGCCCCTCATCGAACCTTGAGAACCTAATGACCGTCTGCATGGGATACCCGGCGAAGATCCTGAAAAGGAGAGCCGGAAAACGCCGCTGGAAGGGGGCAGGAAATCCATGCAGAGAGAACGGCATAAGAAAACAAACTCAATTTCAGAAAGGATGGTTTGCCTATGACAAAACTGAGCCAGCTTAAAATCGATCCGGAGTTCCAGAATCAAATCAACCCTCCGTCGTTTGAGGAAACCCACCAACTGGAAATGAACATCCTAAAAGAAGAACGTGTACTGAATCCGATCATCACGTGGAACGGCTATATTGTGGATGGACATACACGCTATCAAATTCTTCGGAAATATCCATTTATTCCATTTGAAGTCATCGAAAAAGAATTTTCCAGCCGTTATGAAGCACTCGTATGGATCTGTAAAAATCAGCTTGGGCGGCGAAACCTGACCCCAGAACAGAAAAAGTTCCTGATCGGAAAGCAGGCAGAAGCGGAAAAGCAAATCAAATCGTTTCACGGCAATCAGTATACTTTGGCATCTGAAAGTGGTCTGGTTCAAAATGAACCAGACCGCACAAAGCACGGTTCACGGTCGAAGGTCGCTGCGGAACATGGAACATCCGAAAGTTATGTTTACCGTGCAGAGCAATTTGCAAAAGGTGTGGAAGCTGCGGAGGAGGCAGTACCCGGAGCGCAGAAAGAAATCCTGAGTGGAAAGATCCGGGCAACCGACCGTGAAATTTCCTCGATTGCAAAGGTTCCAAAGGAAAAGCGCCCCGAAGTTGTGGCAGAGCTTCGTAAGCCTAAAGGCGAACGGGATTCCAGTATCACGGATTCGTATTCTTCGCCTTCAAAGGGCAATGAGTTTATAACGACCTTCAAGCAAGACATTCAGGGGCATAAGAAAGGACTCAACAAGGAAGAAAAACAGAATCTCAAGGATGCCGTCAAGAGCATCTATTCACCTCGCCGTTTGGCAGATGGCGAAGCCATGATGTGCGAGATTCAGGGAGCGCAGGAAGATTTTGTCCGGCGTTGGGAAATGTGTTTTCGTGAATACCCCGATATTCTTACCGAACCGAAGAACAATGAGAAACTGCTGGTTTTTATCGACCGTGCCAGCCGGTATCTTCAGATGGTAAAAGATCGTCTGAACAATGATGGAAACCTGAACTCTCAAATAGTCTAGCACGAATTCAGATGTAAAAACGGAGGTGAATGCAATTTCGGATTATTTGAGACCCAATATGCCACTGCCGCAGTATCTGCCCTATGCCCGATTTTTGTTGGATGCCGATTTAAGTCATACGGCAAAAATACTCTACACACTCTTGCTCGACCGTGCTACACTCTCCCAGAAAAACAACTGGGTGGACGATCGGGGACGCATTTATGTGATCTATCCGCTTTCCAATCTGGCGAAGGATTTAGGGTGCTGCGTTTCCAGCGTGACACGCGCCTTTACAGAATTGGAAAAAACTGACCTTGTCGAACGAGTGCGCTACGGCTTTTCTAAACCCAGCCACATTCTGCTCAAAGTTCCGCATACTGTGCAGAATTGCGCAGTCACAGTATGCACCAGCGCACAAGCTGACTGTGCAATTCTGCACAGTATGATTGCGCAAAAATGCACACCTAACCAACGTAATAAGAACAACCTGAATGATAACCACCTGATAAAATCAAACAATGCTTGTCTATCGTTGAGAGAATACCGGAATGTCTTTCTGACGGAAAAGGAGTATAAGCGGCTCAAGGCTGACTTTGCAGGGCTGGACAGTCTGATTGAGCAGTTGTCCGCTTATATCCAGTCCACCGGCAGAAAGTACGTCGACCATGCCGCCACCCTGCGCATCTGGGCAAAACGGCAAAAGTCAGAACAGAAGCAAGCACCGGGCATCCCGGACTACACATTCAAGGAAGGAGAAAGCCTATAGAGACGATTGAAAAAACTTTGGAACAGTCCATTTCCATTATTCCCGAAAACACTGAGGATTATTATGGCGAGGATGGCCTGCTTTATTGCGGAAAATGTCATACCCCAAAAGAAGCATTCTTTGCAAAGGGCATTGCCCTGATGGGCAAAAACAAGCACCCAATCGAATGCAGTTGCCAGCGCATCGAGAGGACAAAGCAGGAAGCCCTTATCAACCAGCAAAAGCACAACGACCTTGTGCGGCGGCTGAAAACCGATGGATTTTCCGACTCGGCAATGCTGGACTGGACCTTTGAAAACGACAATGGCCGCAGCCCTCAGATGCACTATGCACACCGCTATGTGGAGCAATGGCAGACCATGCGTTCAGAGAACCTTGGGCTTCTTCTCTGGGGCGGTGTGGGTACAGGCAAGAGTTTCCTTGCCGGGTGCATTGCGAACGCTCTGATGGAGCAGGAAGTGCCTGTGCGTATGACGAACTTTACCCGAATCCTAAACGAACTAAACGGCAGTTTTTCCGGGCGGAATGAAGCCATCGACAAGCTCTGTCGCTATCCCCTGCTTATTATTGATGACTTCGGTATGGAACGTGGCACCGAGTATGCGCTGGAACAGATCTACAACATCGTGGACAGCCGATACCGCAGCCGGAAGCCGTTGATTGTCACCACCAACCTGACGCTGGACGAGATACGGCACCCACAAGATACAGCCCATGCCCGCATCTATGACCGCCTGCTGGAAATGTGCATCCCTGTTTCCTGCATTGGGGTCAGCTTCCGGAAAGAGAATGCACAGGAAAAGCTGGAACGCTTAAAAATTTTAATCGGATAGATCAGAAACATTTCTGAAGGAATCCGCAGGACGTCCTAAGTTCTGCTACAAGAAAATGGAGTTGCCTATTGAATAATTTTCATCGTATAGAAAACAATCCCACCCCTTCGGAATGCTCTACGCCCACACTCGATGAATGGAGCGCATTCGCAACCTTTCTAGCCGATGTGATTGAGAAATACGCATCGGTCTGGGAAATAGACAACGCAGTATCCTCAACCAACAACAAAAATCAACAAGATGCTGTTGATACCACTCTTGCAGCATGATATAATATTCTTGTAATATTTGTCCCAACACAGTGGCAAGGTCTCCCCTTCCACTGTATTACATACACGGAACGAGGTGCTTAAAATGAATCGTCCAGATGACTCTCCTAAAAATTCCATTCTCATTTACACCACAGAAGATGGCCTGACCAAAATTGATACTACCTTTGACGGTGACACCGTCTGGCTTTCCATTGACCAGATGGCTGAGTTGTTCCAACGTGACAAATCCACAATTTCCCGTCACATCAAAAACATTTTTGCAGAGGGTGAGCTTGAACGAGATTCAGTTGTTGCAAAATTTGCAACAACTGCCGCAGACGGAAAGACCTATCAGGTCGAATTCTACAATCTTGACGTCATTATTTCTGTTGGTTATCGTGTCAAATCCAAACGAGGCACACAGTTCCGTATCTGGGCAACTGGCATCCTGAAGGAATATATGCGCAAGGGATTTGCGCTGGATGACGAACGCCTGAAAAATCTGGGCGGCGGTGGATATTTCAAAGAGCTGTTAGAACGCATCCGTGACATCCGTGCTTCCGAAAAAGTGTTTTATCGCCAGGTTCTGGAAATCTATGCAACCAGCATTGACTACGACCCAAAAGCAGAAATCTCCGTCCAGTTCTTCAAAAAAGTCCAGAATAAAATTCATTATGCCATCCACGGTCAGACTGCCGCCGAGGTCATTTACAACCGTGCAGATGCCGAAAAGGAATTTATGGGTCTGACTACTTTTGCAGGAAATCAGCCCACCTTACGAGAAGCTACCATTGCCAAAAACTATCTGAACGAGAAAGAGCTTCGCGCCATGGGACAGCTTGTTTCCGGTTATCTGGATTTCGCAGAGCGTCAGGCAGAGCGCGAACAGCCCATGACCATGCAGGATTGGGCCAATCACCTTGACCGCATTCTGACAATGAGCGGTGAGCAGTTGCTTGTCGGAAACGGCACTGTGACGCACAAGCAG
Organism: Faecalibacterium sp. IP-3-29; assembly: GCF_023347335.1. Lineage (NCBI taxonomy): Bacteria > Bacillati > Bacillota > Clostridia > Eubacteriales > Oscillospiraceae > Faecalibacterium > Faecalibacterium sp. IP-3-29. The sequence continues at coordinate 1,689,026 of NZ_CP094471.1, forward strand.
GCCGTGGACAAAGCCACCACTGAATATCGGAAATACAAGGCTAAAACGCTCAGCGACGTGGAACAAGACTACCTGGATTCCATCCAGTTCTTAGAGCAGAAAATCGACAAGAAATAACGGTAGCCGTGAGGATTTCTTATGTCACAGGGAAAGACAAAAGTTTATATTTACACTCGTGTATCTACCACCATGCAAATCGATGACTATTCGCTGGATGCACAAAAGGCTCGCATGAAAGCCTATGCTGACTTCAACGATTACCAGATCGTTGGCGAATATGAGGATGCCGGCAAATCGGGAAAATCTATTGAAGGCCGTGCTTCCTTTTGCAAGATGATGGATGACATCAAATCCGGCAAGGATGGTGTTGCCTATGTGCTGGTGTTCAAGCTCTCCCGGTTTGGCCGCAATGCTGCCGATGTACTGTCTACCTTGCAGGTAATGCAGGATTTTGGTGTGAACCTGATTTGCGTGGAGGACGGCATTGATTCTTCTAAAGACGCTGGCAAGCTGATGATTTCCGTTTTGTCTGCTGTCGCTGAGATCGAGCGTGAGAACATCCGTGTCCAAACCATGGAAGGCCGCATTCAGAAGGCACGGGAAGGTCGCTGGAACGGCGGTTTTGCGCCTTATGGCTATCGTTTGGTTGACGGTGTGCTGCAAATCAATGAGGATGAAGCCCCTGCCATTCGTACGATTTTTGAGCAATATGTAAACACGGACACAGGTGCAAATGGTCTTTCCAAATATCTGGAGACCCACGGCTTTCAGAAACTTGCTCGTCAAAATGGCACCTCTCCCCTTTTCAGCGCAACATTGATTCGTGCCATCCTGAAGAACCCCGTCTACTGCGGAAAGATTGCCTTTGGTCGCCGTAAACTCGAAAAGATCCACGGCACCCGGAACGAATATCATCAGGTTCCACAGGAGAATTATTTGCTGGTGGACGGCCTGCACAAGGGCATCGTATCAGAAGAATTGTGGAACGCCGCACAGGTCAAGCTGTTGGCGCAGTCTAAACGATACGAACCAGTCAACCGCAGCAAGACGGAACAGGCGCATTTATTATCCGCCCTTGTCAAGTGCCCCATTTGCGGTGCTGGAATGTACAGCAACAAATGCACCAAACGAAAGAAAGATGGCACACCCTATAAATCTTTCTCTTATTACAGTTGCAAGCATCGCAAGATGCAGCGTGGGCAAAAATGCGATTTCAACAAGCAAATTCAGGAAGAAGTTCTGGACAACGCCGTGGTGGAGGTTATCATCAAACTGGTCAGCAATCCAAAGTTTGCCGCTATGATGCAGGAAAAGATCAACAGCAAAGTAGACACCACCGCCATTGAACAGGAAATTGTCGCCGCCGAAAAAATGCTGCGGCAGTATTACTCCGTCAAATCCAAAATCATGGAGGAGATCGACACGCTCGACCCGGATGAGCGCCACTATATCATCCGCAAATCTGACCTTGACGAGCGGCTTTACAAGATGTACGATAAAATCGAGGATGCAGAAAACAACCTGCTGGATGCCCGTGCAAAGAAACAGGCCATCGAAGCAGACAAAATCACCGGCGACAATATTTACAAGATTCTGCTCTGCTTTGAGAAGCTCTACAATGTTATGAATCCTGTCGAACGAAAAAAGCTGATGGAGCACCTGATTTCCGAAGTCCATATCTACCCGGAGCGTCAGTCCAACGGTCAGTGGCTCAAATCCATCAAATTCAGACTGCCCATCGTTGAAAAAGATATCGATCTGTGTTTGGACAACGAAAGTCATATCGAATGTATCACGGCATTTGTCCGCATGAAACCTTGATTTCTAGCACTTTCAAGGTTTGAAGAGCAGTAATTTTCCACCTTTGAACCGGCTCCAGATCCATCGGAACAGTCCTCACTGTTTCATAGAACTGCGAACAAGAAAACCGCCCTGCCGTATAGCTACGACAGAGCGGTTTTCTGCTGTATGGACTCGAAGGGAGTCGAACCCTCGACCTTTCGGATGCGAACCGAACGCTCATCCCAACTGAGCTACGAGCCCTCAACTGTCCTCTGACCACTAGAGCCAGAGGACATCGTTCATTTTGACTTTATTATTTTACTGCTTCTGGAATCATTTGTCAAGAGTTTCTACCTTCCGGCGAAGCAGACTCATGGGGGGCAGCTCCGGGGTGGGGATGGTGTACTTTTCCATGGCGTGGGGGGTGGATTCCACGCTCTCCCCTGCCTCGTTTTTGATCCACTCCGGGTGCAACGGGATGCTGCGGCCATCCGGGCAGAGCACCTCCAACGTATCCCCAAGGCTCCATTTGCCGCGCTGCTGGCAGGAGGCAACACCATTCTCCCAGCTTTCCACAGTGCCCACAAACTCCCACTCACGGATATAAGTAGCGCTGTCGGTTGCCTGACGGGCCTGCTCGCGGCCAAAGTAGAAGCCCGGGGAGTAGTGCCGGTGGCTGGTACGGGTCAGCTCGGCCAGAACGTCATCGCTCAGCTCAAAGTTATCGTTGAGAGGGTCGGCCAGATACTGATCCAGAGCCTTGCGGTAGGCGGCGGTGACGCTGGCGACATAGTAGAACGTCTTGGCGCGGCCCTCGATCTTCAGGCTGTCCACACCTGCCTTGCAGATGAGGTCGATGAAGGGAGCGGTGCACAGATCGTTTGCATTGAGGATATAGCTGCCGTTCTCATTTTCGCCGATCTCATACAGCTGGCCCGGGCGGGTCTCCTCGCTGAGGTAATACTTCCAGCGGCAGGGCTGAGCGCACTGGCCCCGGTTGGCATCCCGGCCTGCCATGTAATTGGAGAGCAGGCACCGGCCCGAAATGCTCATGCACATGGCTCCGTGAACAAACGCCTCGATCTCCAGCTCCGGCGGGGTCTTATCGCGCAGGGTGGCGATATCCTGCAGGCTCATCTCACGGGCCAGCACCACACGCTTTGCACCCATGTTGTAAGCGGCACGCGCAGCGGCCCAGTTGGTGATGCCGGTCTGGGTGGACATGTGGACATCGATCTCCGGGGCGAACTGCTTACAGGCTTCCAGCACACCCAGATCGGCCACGATAAAGGCATCCACACCGGCGGCAGCAGCAGCCTTGATGGCTTCGGGCAGACGGTCAGCTTCCTCATTGGTGGGCAGCGTGTTCATGGTCAGATAGACCTTGCGGCCGCGGGCATGGGCATAGATCACACCCTCGGTCAGCTGCTCCGGCGTAAAATTGGCAGGAGCCGACCGCATACCGAACTCCGGCAGGCTGCAATAAACAGCGTCTGCTCCATAGTTGATGGCATAACGCAGGCGCTCCAAGTCGCCTGCCGGGGCCAGCAGTTCCGGGATCTGTAACATAAAATCGTCCTCTCTTTTTAACACCCTCTCTGTCATCGCTGACGCGATGCCGCCTCACCGGATCGGTTTCTGCAAACCTGACTCCGGAGCCGCAGTTGGCACTCCCCTTGGGAGAGCTGTCAGCGAAGCCGACTGAGAGAGACTTACTTCTTCAAACTCTGATTGACTTCAGCCGCTTTCCGGCAGTTGGCCTGATGTTCAGCATAGGTCTTGGCGTAATAGTAGTGACCGGAAAGATCCGTAACAAAGAAATAGCAGTCCTTGACTTCCTCATCACACTGAGGTGCCAGAGCAGCCTGGATTGCGGCAAGGCCCGGGTTCGAGATGGGCCCGGCGGGCAGGCCGGTGCAGGTGTAGGTATCGTAGGCATTCCGGATGTTCTCGGGGATCTTCTCCCAGCCGCCATAATACGGAGCCACCCAGTTCCAGAGGTAGTTGTTGTCCTCATCGCTCTGGACATAGCTGGAGGTATTGCTCTGGAGCTTGGGGTAGGGCGAACCCTCGGCCAGACGGTTGCGGAACACCTGCGCCACATTGGAATCCTGATCGTTGCCCGCTTCCTCTTGCACAAAAGAGGCCAGTGTAATGACCTCGGGCAGGGTCAGCTCCTGCTTTTCCAGTTCCCTGTACATCTCGTCCGTAAACTGCTTATCGAAGTGTGCATAGAACGTTGCAACATAATGATGCACGGTATCGTCCGTCAAAAACTCATAGGTGTCCGGAAAGAGGTAGCCCTCACACTTCATAAAGCGATTGGGGGCATCGGCATCGTCTGGGACATACTGCCAGAAGGTGTACTCACTGAAATCTCCGGTGTTGGCTTCTTCCAGAAACTCCTCGGCAGTACACAGACCGGCTTCCTCCATTTTCCGGGCAATGGCAATGGCAGTGGTTCCCTCCGGGAAGGTCAGACGCACCGAATCCGCCTTGGCATACGTGGACAGCTCTGTGATCAGGCCATCGTAGGAATATCCGCCGGTTTGCAGCGTAAAATCACCGTACTGCAGTTTTCCGGCGGCACCCTTGTGCCCCACATACCAGCGGAACAGATAGGCCGAACGGATCACTCCAGCCTCCTTCAGCTCCTTTGCGATGGCAGCAACGCCGCTGCCCTGGGGGATGCTGACGGTCACCTCAGCACCCGGCTTTCCTCCATTGCCGCTGATCTCGTTATACGCAAACACGCCTGCCGCACCGGCTGTCAGTGCCAGCAGCAACAGCACGGCCAACAAGATCTTCAGCGCACTGCCTTTTTTCTTTTTCTGGTGTTTCTCTGCCATATCCACGTTCCTTTCAATCCATCATCAGGCGCATGTAGCTCTCCGAAACATCAAAAGGTTCTCCTTCAAAGCGGATGAGGCCATACTCCTGCCGGGTTCCCTCGCCCAGGAACAGATTCTGGGCAGCTCCCACCGTGATGACAGCCTTTTCCACAATGACCTCTTTCTCCCGGGCGGCTTCCATCAGCACCTCGGCGGCACGGTCATTTTCCGCCATCATCTCCACAAAGTAAAGGGTATCCTCCCTGCGGAAATAGATGCCGTAGCCCTGCTCACTGGACACGATGGTCGCACCACGGGAATACAGGTCCCGCAGAACTCCCCCCATCTGCTCCGGCGGCAGCTGAACGGTGTCAGGCCAGTATTTTGCCCGCAGCTCGCAGAGTTTTTTTGCCGTCACGGAATCGAATTCCGCCTGGCTCCACAGGTTGCGCTCCACCTCCCGGGGCAGGCAGCGCAGGGCAAAGGCTTTCTGGAAGCCTTTATCCTGCAGCAGCGTTGATTGTTCCGGGCTGGTGGGCACTGCCACCACAAAGCCTGCGCCCCGCAGTTTCTGCTGGGCGCACAGGGTATCCACCAGGCCCGCAAGGAGCAGGCTGCCCTGCCCGCACAGACCGAACAGATAGCTGCCCGGGCGGCCCTGCAGGGTCACCGGCACAGCCAGTGCCACAGCCTCAATGTGGTCGTTTTCCTCCGCGACGTAGACATTCTGCACCCCGGCAAAGCGTTCCACAGCGCCGCGGACAAACTCCTCCGTGTCGCCGCGCTGGGCCTGCCACAGGGCCAGCACCTCCGCCCAATCGGACGGCTGCATCAAACGGTACATGATATAGGATGCCTCCTTTTGTTTCAAATAACAGCGAGAGCAAGAGTTCTGACCTCTTCCTGAATATCCTCAATGCTCCGCATTTTCTCCCCTGCCGTGCAGTGGACGGTATCCCAGCCGAGGTGAGCAGCGCAGTATTCTGCCGCCCGGCGGCTGCGGGCCAGATATTCGGTGTCCTTTTCATGGACATCCTTCCTGGTCTCGTCGCCATGGTAGCGGGCAGTCATCAGCCGCTGGCTCACCGCCGGGTCAACCTGCAGATAGATCACCTTATCGGGCGCGGGCAGGCCCAGCAGGTGGTATTCATAGTCAAAGAGCCACTGCAGGAATGTGTCCCACTGCTCCGGCGGGAGTTTCGAGCACTGATGCACGGCATTGGAGGTGGTGTAGCGGTCAGCGATCAGGATGCCGCCTTCCTCGTAGAACTTGCCCCAGTCCGACTTATACCCCGCATAGCGGTCCACCGCATAAAAGCTGGATGCCGCGTAGGCGTTGACATCGTCAGGCTTGTCACCAAACTGCCCGGCCAGATACATCTTGACCAGCGCACTGGAATCACTGTCATAATCCGGGAAGGTGATCTCTCTTACCAGATGATCCGTCACCGTCAGGTGCTTTGCCAGCAGCTTAGCCTGCGTGCCCTTGCCGCTGCCGTCCAGCCCTTCCAGAACGATCAGCTTACCTTTGCTCATACACCAGCCTCCTGCTTGATGGCCTCATACTTTGCGCGGACTTCGGCAGTTCTGCCGCAGCACATCTTGCCCTCGGGGCAGGGGCCGCTGACACAGGCCGGGCCGGCCTTGGCAAAGATATGGGGTGCCACCGGGTAGACCAGCCGGAACATCTCCTCAGCCAGCTGACGGATCTCCCACTGAGCGCGGGAGCAGCAGCGCAGATGGAAGAAATTCTGCAGGCTGCGGGCGTTCATGGTCACGACCATCTTCGTCTCGCAGGCGTTGGGCAGCACAAAGCGGGCATCCTCGTTGGCCTGTTTGGAGGCCTTGGCACGGGCCTGCTTTTCCGGCATTCCCTCCGCCATCAGGCGGGCAGTGTGGCCGTCCTCCAGCTTTTTTGCAAGGTCCAGGTAGCGCTTCGCGTCCTCATCCATGCTCTCAAGAAAGGCTGCCTTTGCCTCAGGGATGGCCTCGATCTCCGGCGGGATGACATAGTGGAAGTCGTCCAGCCGGACATACCGCTGGCTCTGGACACTGAAGGATGCGATGCGATGCCGGGTGATCTGGGCCAGCAGCGTGCGGCTCACACCCTCAATGCCAAAGGTGAAGCTGGCATGTTCAATGGGGCTGGCATGGCCCAGGTCGCTGAGCATGGTCAGGAACTTGGCCGTCTTCTCCTCAGTCAGGCCGTCCAGCAGGTCGGTGATATGGGCATCGGAGTAGCAGAGCTTGGCCGCTGCTGCCACCACCTTTTCCGGTTCAGGGGTATATGCGATCAATCGAACGGTCATCATAGTTTTCTCATTCCTCCGTGATTTTCGTCAGCGGCGCAAAATTTGCCATGGTTTTCTTCACGCCGACCTTTTCAAAGTTGATCTCCACGATCTGGTCTCCGGCAGCGGCCTTGACCGCCAGCACCTTGCCCCGGCCAAAGACCTTGTGCTCCACAATGTCGCCCACCTCGTAATGTTTTGGGCCGGTGGATGCCGGGCGGGAAGCTGCCGGGCTCCCCGGAAAGCTCACGGGTTTGGATGCTGCCTTGGGGGCCGCGGGGCGGCCATAGCCCGCGCCAAAACCGGAGGAGCCGGACGCGCGCGGGGCGCTGCTTCCGCTGCCAAACCCGGAAGCACTGCTGCCACGGCCTGCATAACCGGAGCCGAAGCCGCCGCGCTCAGAGGCATTGTATTCATGGTTGAGGTAGCTGCCGCCGGTGCGGCCGCCGAAGCTGCTGGAATTGCGGCCCCAGCCGGACGCGCCGGAGTAGCCCGAGGCCCCGCCAGGAACGGTATCACTGTAACTGGAACCCCAGCCCATGGAAGAACGGCGTTCCAACGCCGGGCTGCGGGTCTCTTCTATATACTCAGGCTCGATCTCGCGCAGGAAGCGGCTGGGTTCGTTGCGCTGGGTGCGGCCGTAGAGCATCCGGGAGACGCTGTTGGAGATATACAGCTCCTTCTTGGCGCGGGTGATGCCGACATAGGCCAGACGGCGCTCTTCCTCCAGATCTGCCTCGGAGTATTTGCTCATCTCGCTGGGGAACACCCCCTCCTCCATGCCGATGAGGAACACATAGGGGAATTCCAGACCCTTAGCGGAATGGATGGTCATCAGGACCACCTGATCGGCGCTCTCGTTGTAGCTGTCAATGTCGCTGATGAGGGCGATATCCTCCAGGTAGCCTTCCAATGAGGCATCCTCGCCGTGCTGGTCGCAGTAGTTTTTGACGTTGTTGACCAGCTGGCTCAGGTTCTGCAGGCGGTCTGCCGCATCCTCGTGGCCCTTGGCCGCATCGGCTTCCAGCATGGCCTTGTAGCCGGTCACCTCAATGACATCCTGGGCAAATTCGTCCAGTGTCCTGGTTTCCAGCGATTCCTGCAGTTTTTCGTAGATCTGCCAGAATTTCAGCAGCGGCATCATGGCGCGGCTGAGTTTGGCGTATGCATCCGCGTGGGAGATGACTTCCAGCATACTGATTCCCTGCTGGGCGGCAAGGTCAGCGATCACATCGACGGTGGTGTTGCCGATCTTCCGGGCAGGCTCGTTGATGATGCGGCGCAGGCGCACATCATCCCGGGCGTTCGCCACGATGGACATATAGGAGTGAATGTCCTTGACCTCTTTGCGGTCGTTGAAGCGCTGGCCGCCCACGATCTTATGGGGAATGCCCGCGCGGGTAAAGTAGCTTTCGATGGGGGCCGACTGGGCATTCATGCGGTAGAGCACCGCATGGTCCGCCAGATGCCCGCCCTCTTTCAGGTGCTCACCGATGACATCTGCAATGTGCATGGCTTCGTCCTGCTCATTCTCTGCAGTGTAGACCTGCACCTTGTCGCCCTCGTCGTTCCGGGTCCACAGGGTCTTGCCCTTGCGCTCGGTGTTGTGCTGGATGACGCAGTTGGCAGCATTCAGGATATTTGAGGTGGAGCGGTAATTCTGCTCCAGACGGATGGTCTTGGTGCCGGGGAAGATGCGCTCAAAGTTCAGAATGTTCTCAATGGTGGCACCGCGGAAACGGTAGATGCTCTGGTCATCGTCACCGACAACGCAGATGTTCTTTTCCGGGCCGGTGAGCAGGCTGACCAGCCGGAACTGGGCCACGCTGGTATCCTGATACTCGTCCACCAGCAGGTAGCGGTACTTGTTCTGGTAGAACTCCCGCACATCCTCGTGCTCCGCCAGCAGCTGCACGGTCTGGTAGATCAGGTCGTCGAAGTCGAAGGCTCCTGCCTCCCTGAGCTTTTTCTCGTAGGCGGCGTAGACTTTGGCGGCAATGGCTCCCTTGGTGTCCCGGGCCGGGGTGCGCAGCGCCTCCTCCGGGCTGACCAGCTGGTCCTTCCAGCGGCTCATCTGGTTGATGGCGCTCTTGATCGGGAAGAACTTATCGTCGATGCTCAGTTCCTTATAGACCGCCTTCATCACACGCTGGGAATCATCGGTATCATAGATGGTAAAGCTGCGGGGGTAGCCGATGGATTCTGCCCAGCGGCGCAAGATGCGCACACAGGCCGAGTGGAAGGTGGAGGCAAACACCTCGTCCCCCTCTTCGCCGCCCAGCATATTGCGCAGGCGCTCCTTGAGCTCCCCTGCCGCCTTGTTGGTAAAGGTGATGGCCATCACGTTCCAGCTGCGGACAGCGTTCTGCCGCAGCATCCCGTCCAGCCAGGCGGGCGCATCGGTGCCGGTCATAATTGCCGTTTTCAGAGCCTTGACATCATCCTCGGTCACCTCACGGGGGGTCCAGCTGGAACCGTGGGCCGAGCCAAACCGGATCAGGTTTGCGATGCGGTTGACCAGAACAGTGGTCTTGCCGCTGCCTGCACCGGCCAGAATGAGCAGCGGGCCGTCGGTGGTAAATACCGCCTGCCGCTGCATATCGTTCAGGCGGCCAAACTGCTTTTCAATATAGGTATCGCGCAGAGCGCAGAATTCCTGTTGGAGACTTGCTGCCATTGTTTCACCTGTTCTTCTATAAAATCACTTACTTTATAAGTATATCACAATTCAAGAGGGTTGTACATAAAAAACCGCCCTTCCTGTACAGCACAGGAGGGGCGGCAGTGTTCAGATAAAGCTTAGCCGAAGATGTTGATCAGGATACCGGCAGCAACAGCGGAGCCGATAACGCCAGCGACGTTGGGGCCCATGGCGTGCATCAGCAGGAAGTTGGAGGGGTTCTCGCTCTGGCCGACCTTCTGAGAAACACGGGCGGCCATTGGAACAGCGGAAACACCAGCAGAGCCGATCAGGGGGTTGACCTGACCGCCGGTCAGGGCGTACATCACCTTGCCGCACAGAACGCCTGCAGCGGTACCAAAGGAGAAGGCGATCAGACCCAGCACAATGATGAACAGGGTGCGGCTGTTCAGGAAGGTGTTTGCAGAGGTGGTGCAGCCAACAGACAGAGCCAGGAAAATGGTGATGATGTTCATCAGTTCATTGCCGGCAGTCTTCTGGATACGATCCACAACACCGGACTCTTTCATCAGGTTGCCCAGCATCAGCATACCGACCAGAACGGCAGCATCGGGAACGATCAGAGAAACAATGATGGTGACCATGATGGGGAAGATGATCCTCTCGGTCTTGGACACGGTGCGCAGCTGCTTCATCACGACTGTGCGCTCTTTCTTGGTGGTGAGCGCCTTCATAATGGGCGGCTGGATCACGGGCACCAGAGCCATGTAGCTGTACGCCGCAACGGCAATGCTGCCCAGCAGCTCAGGTGCCAGACGGGAGGTAACAAAGATGGCAGTAGGGCCGTCTGCACCGCCGATGATGGAGATTGCAGCGGACTGCTTCTGGGTGAAGTCCACAATGCCGGTAGCAGCCAGCAGACGAGCGCCCATGTAAGTACCAAAGATACCGAACTGAGCGGCAGCGCCCAGCAGCAGGCTCTTGGGGTTGGAGATCAGGGGGGCGAAGTCGGTCATGGTGCCGATGCCCAGGAAGATCAGCGGGGGGTAAATGCCCAGCTTGACACCCATGTAAAGCATATCGGCCAGACCGCCGTTGTTCAGGATCTCGACCCACATCGGGTGCTCAAGACCATCACCAACGAAGTACTGCATATGGATAATGCCGCTGCCGGGCAGGTTGGCAAGGATCATGCCGAATGCCATGGGCAGCAGGATCAGGGGCTCAAATTCCTTCACGATGGCCAGGTACAGCAGGAAGCAGCCCACGCAGATCATGATCGCGTAGAGGTAGCCGCCCGGCTCACCGAACCGTGCAAAGCCGGAACTCTGGAAAATACCGACCAGAGTATCGATAAACTGTGTCATGTTTTTCCTCCTGTGTTAAAAAGGTGCGGTGGTGTCGTTGACACCAGCCTTGCTCCAGCCATTTGCAGCACGGCGCACGGCCTTCAGGGTGTACTTGCCATTGCCCATGGCATGGATGGCAGCCATAATTGCGGCAACCACATCGCCGGGAATGCCTTCCTCCACCACAGGGGCGGGAGCAGCCTGCTGCACGGGGGCAGCGGGCTTTGCGGCAGCCTTGGGAGCTGCAGGCTCCTTGGCGGCCTTCTTCTTGGCGGCCATACCGTCGAAGATCTTGCCTTCCAGCATGATGATGAGCATCAGCAGGACGAGGATGGCAAACACCAGCACGATACCGGTAATGGTGATAACCACATCAGAACCCAGATTCATGGTCTTCCTCCTAATAATAATTTACTCCGCACTCCGGAGCAGACCCCGGCGCGCAAAAAGCGATTTGAAAATATTATACAATATTTCCCGACCTGATTCAACAAGTATGAACAAAATTTTGTTGCAACTTTTCCAATTTCTTAACGAGCCGGGCCGGCACCCCATTTAACGGCGGCCCATGCGGGGGGTCGCATCCAGGAAGCCGGTCTCCAGCTTATCGTTCAGGCCCAGGCTCATGGCAGTGCCCAATGCCACGCAGTTCACGGGATCGGGCGAGACGGCCACATCCACCTTGAGCTCCTGGCTCAGGTATTCGGGCAGGCCGTGCAGCTGTGCGCCGCCGCCGGTCAGCACCACACCATTGCGGAAGATATCGCCTGCCAGCTCGGGCGGGGTCTTTTCCAGCACCTGATGGGCGGCAGTGCCGATCTGCTCACTCAGCATCATCACAGGCTCGTAGAGGTCGCTGGTGGAAACATTCACCTTGATGGGCAGGCCGGTCAGCAGGCTGCGGCCCTTGACCTCCATCGTCTCGTCGAAATCAGCCTTCTGGGGGCAGCAGGCAACGTTCTTTTTCAGCTGCTCTGCGGTACGCTGGCCGATGGCAATGCTGAACTTGTTGCGGACATGTTTCAGGATCTCGTCATCATAGTGGTTACCCGCCACACGGACACTGGTGGCCTTGACCTTGCCGCCCAGAGACAGGACAGCGATATCGGTGGTGCCGCCGCCGATATCAATGATCATCCGGCCATCGGGCTGGGTGATGTCGATGCCGGAACCCAGTGCAGCGGCAATGGGCTCATCGATCAGGTAGACCTGACGGGCACCGGCGGCCATCACGGCCTCCACCACGGCATCACTCTCAATGCCGGTGATGGCAGCGGGCACGCAGACAGCCACCCGGGGCTTGACCATGTGGGAGCTGTACACCTGATTCACAAACCGGCAGATCAGCTCCCGGGTCATGGTGTGGTCGCTGATGACACCGTCCTTCAGCGGGAAAATGGCGGAAATATAGTTGGGGGTGCGGCCTACCATGGCCAGGGCCTTGTCGCCCACCTCCAGCACGGAGTTCTTGCGGGTATCCATTGCCACCACGCTGGGCTGGTTGAGCACGACCCCCTGCCCTGCCTGTGCAATGATAATGGTCGTTGTGCCCAGATCGATGCCGATGTCATTCTGTGCCATAATGAAACGTTCCTTTCTCTGCTCCCCTGTTTTCTATCGTAAATGCCCGTTCGGGCGGGAAATCAAATCAATTCATATTGTAGCATAAGCCAGTAAAAAAGTATAGACCAAACCTCTCCTAGTAGGAGAGCTGACGCAAAGCGCCTGAGAGGTTATTCTGCCGCCATCTGTTCCGGCGGCAGATTCTCTTTCAGCAATTCGCACAGGCCGCTGTACCGCAGGTTCTGCCGGACATTGGACATCATCCGGTTCACCACATCCCGCCGCCCGGCCACGATGCACAATCTGCGGGCGCGGGTCACGCCGGTGTAGAAGAGGTTGCGGTAGCAGAGCCTTGGCGGCACCTGCGCCACCGGCAGCACCACCGCCGGGAACTCGCTGCCCTGGCTCTTGTGCACCGTGATGGCGTAGGCGATCTCCAGCTCGTTCAGGTTTTCCGCCGGGTAGAGCAGGCGGCGGTCATCCATCCGCACCACCATGGAGCGGTCGCGCATGTTGATGGATTCCACAATGCCAATATCACCGTTATAGGCTCCCACGCCCTGCTCCCCGCCAATGCGGTTCCAGACGATCTCGTAGTTGTTCCGCACCTGCATCACCTTATCGCCCACCCGGAACACCCGGGAGGCGCTCTGGAGCTGGGGTTTGCCCTTCTGCTCCGGGTTGAGCAGGTTCTGCAGCTCCACATTCAGCGCCTGGGTGCCGGTGGGTCCCAGCTTGGTGGGGCAGAGCACCTGAATATCCCGGACAGGGTCAAAGCCATAACTCCGGGGCAGACGGGTGGTGACAAGATCGCACACCAGTTTCTGCGCCGCATCGCCGTCCGATTCCAGAAAGAAGAAATCGTCTGTCTTACCGCCCTTCTGCAGCGGCTCACTGCTGATGATGTGGTGGGCGTTCTCCACAATGAGGCTGCGTTTGGCCTGCCGGAAGATCTCGTTCAGGCAGACGGTGGGCACCAGCCCGGAGCGGATGACCTCGCCCAGAATGTTGCCTGGCCCCACGCTGGGCAGCTGGTCGGCATCGCCCACCATAATAATGCGGCAGCTGTACCGCAGGGCTGCAATGAGCGCCTGAAACAGCTTCACATCCACCATACTCATCTCATCCAGAATGACCACATCGCATTTGAGCAGGTTCTTGTCATTGTGGATGAAGCTGACCACGCCGCCGGAGTAGTCCACCTCCAGCAGGCGGTGGATGGTAGAGGCCTTGCGGCCGGTCAGTTCACTCAGCCGTTTGGCCGCACGGCCCGTGGGAGCACAAAGCGCCACCCGGTCTGCCTGATGTTCCAGCAGCTGCAGGATGGCGTTGACCGTGGTGGTCTTACCGGTGCCGGGGCCGCCGGTCAGCACAAGGCAGTTTTCGGTCATGGCCTTGCGGATTGCTTCCCGCTGCAGGGGCGCATAGGCAAAGCCCTGGGTCAGCTCCAGCACCTGGATGTTTTTATCAAGGTTCCGCACCGTCTGCTTTTCCCGCTTCGCCAGCAGGGCCAGCCGGTCGGCAATGGCCTGTTCTGCTTCCAGCAGGTCAGGCAGATAGATATACGGCACCGCCTCCAGCATCTTTACGCCAAGCTGCCCGGTCTCAATGCAGTGGTCCAGCGCACGGGCCAGCTTTTCAGGCGGCTGCTGGATGAAGTGGGATGCCGTGTCCAGCAGCTGCGCACGGGGCAGGCAGGTGTGGCCGTTGCCCGCGTTGTGGCGCAGGGTGCGCAGAAGCGCTGCTTCCAGCCGCTGGGTGCAGTCCCCTTCCATGTGGTAATACTGTGCAATGCTGTCGGCATGGCGGAAATCCAGCTGCAGGGGTTCCCCACAGAGCAGATAAGGGTTCTGGGAGATGGCCTGCATGGCACTGGGGCCAAAGACGCGGAACACCTCCATGGCGCGGCGGGGGCTGATCTCAAACTGGGCCAGATAGGCGATCAGCTCCCGCATTCCGAACATCCGCTTGAACTCCTGCTGGATGCGGTCGGCCTTGTCTGCCGAGATGCCGGGGATCAGGGTGAGCTGGGCGGGATCGTTGGCGATCACTTCCAGCGCCGCCGCGCCGAATTTGTCGATGATCTTATTGGCCGTGCGCGCCCCAATGTAAGGCAGAGAACCGCTGGCAAGGAAGGCGTACACTGCCTCCAGATCCTTCGGCATATCGGTCTCGCATTCCTGGGCGTGGAACTGGCGGCCATAGGTGGCGTGGTTCTCATATTTACCGCGGCAGACCACACTCTCGCCCGCATGGAGCTCGCCCACGATCCCGCACACCACGGTGACCGTGCCGCCGCCGGAAATTTCAAACACCGTGTAGCCGTTATCCGGGTTCTCGTAGATAATGTCCTCCACCGTTCCCTCGATCTGTTCCAGCTCCATGCTCCTCACCCCCTTGTGACATAATTATTTATAGTATAATCGTTTTGGTGTTATTTGTAAAGGAATTGGGCAGGCCCTGCTCTATACAACCTCTCAGCTTTGGCGTTGCGTGAGGCTTTCCCTCTTCGCCAAGGCCTCCCCTACTAGGCAACAAAAGAGCCGCCCTTCTGCGGTTTCGCAAAAGAGCGGCTCAATTTTTACAAGTTTGCGTGCGGTCTTGCTTTTTCCTGTTTCAGCTTCCGGAACACAACGATATATGCAGGGATCAGGAAGAAGCAGGCAAAGAACCAGGCCACCGGATTTGCAATGCAGGCGGCAAAATAGCCCCACAGCGGCACGAACAGGAAACCCACCAGAGCACGGGCGATCATCTCTGCCACACCGGCAAACATGGCCAGGCTGGAATAACCCAGCCCCTGAATGGTGTAGCGGTAAATGATAAGGACCGCCAGCGGGATATAGAACACGCTGTTCCAGAAGATGAAGCTCTGGGCGTTGGCCATGATCTCGGTCTGGCTGCTCTCAAGGAACAGGCCGATCAAAGCCTTATCCAGCACGCGCAGGATCAGGAAGGATGCCACACTGTACACACAGCCGATGCCCAGGGCAGTGTTCACGCCCTTGTTCACACGGTTCAGGTCGTGGGCACCCATGTTCTGGCTGGCGTAGGTGGTCATGGCCGTGCCAATGCTCTCCAGCGGGACGGACAGGAACTGTGCCGCCTTGCCGCCTGCAGTCTGTGCTGCCACGATGTCACTGCCCAGACCATTGACTGCACCCTGCAGCACAACGGAACCGATGGCCGTGATGCTGCACTGCAGACCCATGGGGATGCCCATGCCGCACAGCTTGACACAGTGCTGTCTGCTCAGGCGGCTTTCTTCTTTGTTCCAGCGCAGCTCATTATAATGCTTGAGGATGTACCACAGGCTGCCCAGACCGGCCACTGCCTGGCTGAACACGGTGGCGAATGCCGCACCGAACACGCCCATCTTGAAGACGATGATACAGAGCAAGTCCAGCCCGATGTTCAGAAAGCTTGCCACCAGCAGGAAGTACAGGGGCCGCTTGCTGTCGCCCAGAGCGCGCATCAGGGCGCTGGTCATGTTATACAGCAGCGTAAACGGGATGCCGATAAAGATGGTGCGGATGTAGATGTCCGCCAGATCAATGATGTTGTCCGGAGTATTGGTCCAGACCAGAATGGAACGGGTCATGGCCACTGTGACCACGGTAAGCACTGCGGCAAAAAAGACACTCAGCCAGACGGCATTGGCGGTGTAGCGGCGCATCTCCACATAGTCTTTTGCCCCGAATGTCCACGAGATGGGGATGGAGAAGCCGCAGGCAATGCCATTGACAAAGCCCAGCACCAGATAGTTCAGACCGCCCACACTGCCGACTGCCGCCAGCGCTTCCACGCCCACAAAGCGGCCCACGATGATGGTATCTGCCAGATTATAGAACTGCTGGAACAGGCTGCCCAGCATCAGCGGCACCGCAAAGGCAAGGATCAGCTTGAGCGGGCTGCCCTGCGTCATATCTTTCGTCATACGCACGTTCCTCCTTGGGAAAGCATCACAGACCTTATAACACGAATTTTTTCCGACAAAAACGCCCTGCCGCGCAATGGGCAGGACGTTTTTGTTCATGTGGGTATTATATCAGGTTGCGATGAATTTTCAAGAGGTTTTTTCAAATTTTTCAGTGCTTCCCGGCCAGATGCTTCAGCAGCTGGAACAGAATGCTCCAGAAACCTGTTCCGGCATTGCCCGAAGGCGGGGTCTCCTCATCCGGAATGCTCAGCGGCGTATCATCCTCCGAGATGATCGCCGCAGCCACACCATATTCGTCCTGAGCAGCCCCCTCATCCGAAGGGGAAACCACCTGAACCACTGCCGCACTTTCGGTTTTCGCAGTCTCTGCGCCGCTGGCAGCCAGTGCGGGCAGACCCGCCGTAAGGACAACCCCTGCGATCAGTGCTGATGCAACACCACGTTGGAATGCATATTTCAATTTCATTTTTGTTAAGCCTCCTCCAATTGGGAATGGATCAATTCATGTTTCAATTATAGCACAAAATCCAAAACGATTATCACTGGTTTTTGCATAAAGCGTTATTTTTTCGCGGATGTGAAAAAGTTTCAGATTTCTGTTCACAAAATGCAATGTAGTTATGCAGTCCAAACCTGCTCTGTACAGCAAAACCGCCCCGGCGTGCATCTCTGCATTCCGGAGCGGTTCGGGTCATTCTTCATTTTGGACGATTTTCTCAAATGCCTGTTGCAGCAGCGCTTCGATTCCCTGCGCCGCATAAATCGTTGCGATCATCAACTCGTCCGGATCTACCGCAGTGAAATCCAAATCATACCCCGCATTTTCTGCCAACTGTGACAAAAAGACGCGCTGTGTTCGCCCATTGCCCTCCCGAAACGGGTGTAGCTCGTTGGTTCGTTGATAAAGATCCACCAATGCAGCGATAAAATCATTCCTTGCAAGCCCACAAAGAAGATTATTCTGCGCAAGACGCTTAAAAATCGCCGCACTCACCCGTGGGATTTCCTCCACCGGGCAGAACTGCGTTCCTTTTTTGGACAGGTTGACCATCCGTACCTGTCCCGCCCAATCATACAACTCACCGAATAAATGTCGATGGATTGCTTTATAGTGCTCAAAATCAAATGCTGCACATCGGGGGTTCTCTGACCATTGTATCGTTTTGGCCGTAACCAGAACCGATTCTACTGCATTCAGCTCTTTTTGCGTGTGCAGATCAAATTTATTGACCAGGACTGTCGTTCCCGGATAGCAGCCGTCCTGAGCCGCTTCGATGGTATAAGGCATTCGTCACCTCCGGGACAGCTCCTGCTTTTTCTGACGTTTCAATGCTTCTCTTACAAGGGTCGCAGTGTCGATTTTTCCATCCAGATAACGCAGGCAATCTCTCTTTTCCTGCTCTGAGATCTCCAGCCCCTCCATCCGGGCCGATGCCACTGCGTTTGCAAGTGCTCGTTTCCGTGCTACTGTCATTTTTCCGCCCCCCTGTTTTTATCAGTATACCAAAAAACACCCACAGAGTGCAAGAGATAAAACCGCCCCGGCGTGCGTCTCTGCACTCTGGGGCGGTTCGGGTCATTCTGAATAATGTGCGAGGAACTGTCTGGTACGCTCTTCCCGGGGGTGGTCGATGAGCTGTTTGGCCGGGCCCTCCTCCACGACCACGCCGCCATCCATGAACAGGATGCGGTCGGCCACATCGCGGGCAAAGTGCATCTCATGGGTGACAATGATCATCGTGGTCTTGCGGTCAGCAAGATCACGCAGGACCTTCAGCACCTCGCCGGTCAGCTCCGGGTCAAGGGCGCTGGTGGGCTCATCAAAGCAGAGGATATCCGGGTGAAGCGCCAGCGCGCGGGCAATGGCCACACGCTGCTGCTGGCCGCCGGAGAGCTGATGCGGGTAGTGGCCGGCCCGCTCCGAAAGGCCCATCTGCGCCAGCAGTTCTCTCGCCTGCTGTTCCAGCTCCGCGTGGATAGCCTTTTTGTTTGCCTGATATTCCGGACGTTCCTTTGCCAGCAGTTCCCCTGCCAACATCACGTTCTGTAAGGCCGTGTACTGCGGGAACAGGTTGAAGTTCTGGAACACCAGACCGAAATGGAGCCGCTTTTTACGGATCTCGCTTTCCTTCTGGGTGGCAGGGTCGGCGGCATCCCACATGGTCTCGCCGTTCACCTTGATCACACCCGTGTCAGGCCGTTCCAGAAAGTTCAGGCAGCGCAGCAGAGTTGTTTTGCCGGAACCGGACGAGCCGATGATCGCCAGCGCTTCACCCTGCTCCAGATCCAAGGAGATGTCCTTCAACACATGGGTCTCGCCAAAATTTTTCCCGATACCGGAAGCTTCGAGCAACGCCATAATCTATCTGCCTCCTTAGCAGCGGAAATAATCGAGCTTTTTTTCAGCCCAGTTGAACAGGATGGTCAGTGCGCCCACAAACACCAGGAAGAAGAGCGCGGTGGAGAACAGCGGCCAGATCAGGCCCTTTGCGCTGTACTCCTTGGCCATCATAATGATTTCCTTGTTGGCAATGGTGTTTGCCAGCGAGGTATCCTTGACCAGCGTGATGATCTCGTTGCCCATGGGGGGCAGGATGCGCTTGACGACCTGAAGCAAGGTCACCTTGAAAAAGATCTGTGTTTTGGTCATGCCAAGCACCTGCCCGGCCTCAGTCTGCCCCTTGGGCACTGCTTCAATGCCGCCGCGGTAGATCTCAGAAAAATAGCAGGCATAGTTGATGGCAAAGGCCACCACCGCCGCCACCATCCGTCCGCCGGAGCCGGAGGGCCAGGGGTTGTTCATGCCCAGCAGGCCGGGGCCCAGATAGATCACGATAATCTGCAGCATCAGCGGGGTGCCGCGGATGATCCAGACAAAGGTCTTGACCAGCCCGGCCAGCGGCTTGCAGCGGCTCATGGAGCCAAACGAGACCACCAGCCCCAGCGGCAGTGCAAACAGCAGTGTCAGGGCAAAGAGTTCACAGTTGAGCAGGAACGCGCCGGACAGGCGCATAAGAATCACAGACACAAAAACACACCTTTTTTATTCAGAATCCATATTCCCCTTCCATCACAGCCGGTGAAAGTTCCCTCTGCTCGGGAGCCTTTCACGCATCGGCAACAAAAAGCCTCCCTCACCGAGGGAGGTTGCATCGCATAGCGATGACGGAAGGAGTTTTTCAACAAATTCAGTCAGCCAGTGCCAGATCGTACTTATCGGCCAGTGCCTGCATGGTACCATCGGCCTTCAGTGCATCAAAGGCCTCATCCACAGCGGCGGCAGCATCACTGCCCTTGCGGAATGCCACACCGTACTCCTCGGCGTTCAGCTCGTCCACGATCTTCAGGTCGGCATAGTCAGTGCCCTCACCGATCATGGCGTTGGCCAGGGTCAGGTCAAGTACAGCGGCATCGGCAGTGCCTGCGGCAACTTCCATCAGACAGTCGGTCTGAACGCTCTTGGAAACGTAATCAGCCTGTGCCAGGTTCTCGTCTCCCTCAATGGCGGCCTCACCGGCGGAACCAGCCTCGGCGACCACGGTCTTACCCACCAGGTCAGCGGTAGAGGTATAATCGGTGCCATCTTTCACAACGACCACCTGTGCATTCTTTGCATAAGCCTTGGTGGTAGCGGTGTTCTGCATAATGTCATCGGTCAGGGTCATACCGTTCCAGATGCAGTCGATGCTCTTGGCATCCAGCTCCACGACCTTGGTATCCCAGTTGATCTCCACAAACTCCGGCTCCACGCCCAGCTTTTCGCAGACAGCAGTGGCCAGCTCGGTATCAAAACCGGTGAAGTTGCCATCGGCATCGGTGTAGTTCATGGGCTCGTAAACAGTGTAGCCAATGACCAGCTTCCCCTTGCCCTTGATGTAATCCAGGTCGCTGCCTGCGGTCTGGGAAACGGCGGCACTGCCGGAAGCAGAGGCCGAAGCAGATGCGGCAGTGGAAGTGGAAGCGGCACCGCCGCAGGCGGCAAGGCTCAGTGCCATGGCACCGGCCAGAAATGCGGATACAAGACGTTTCATATACGGTTCCTCCCTCAGTGGCAAGCAGCCTTGTTTTATTGCTTTACCATGCTAAATTGCTAAACTGTGGTTATAGAATAGCGCGTTTTCTGCCGTTTTGCAAGGGGGAAAACTGATTTTTCGCAGTTTGCTCAAATCTTTACCGCTTTACCACGGCAAAGCGGTCATTTTGACAAAACAAAAACGCCGCGTCGGCAGCTGCCAGACGCGGCGAGATGTTTCTCTCTGAAAATTCAGCGGAATGCCACCGCCCCCCTATCCGGGAGAGCCGGTGCGCGATTGCAGGACTGAATGGGCTTCCTCCTCAGCTCAGGGCATCCAGCGCCGCCTTTTGCAGATCGGTGATGTCAATGGTACACAGAGCCTTCAGGTCGGCATCGCCGCCGGAAAGCCCAGCGATCTCGGTGCGGGTCTTGCCCTTGAGGGCATCGCAGAAGCCCTCGCTGTGCTCATACCACTCCTTGCCCAGCGCCGATGCGCCGCGCATCCCATAGTCCTCGCCCAGCTCCAGCTTGGTCTTGACGAGGTCCGGGGCTGTCACACCGCCGTCCGACACCACCGTCAGGGCCGGCTCAGCCATATCCGCAATGGCGCTGGTCACACGGCGGTCTGTATCGGTGGTCAGTGCCACGATGCTCACATCCACCTGCGCATTCACATCCTTGTCATCGGTGGCGGTGATGTCCGAAGTCCCGTTCACCGCTTCGATGCCCAGCGCGACCCTGTCGCCCTTGGCGGCACCCAGTGTCCTGGCATTGGCGCAAGCCCGGGTCACGGCATCCCGGTAGCGATCCACAGCAATGGTGCAACCGCTCAGCAGATCGGCATCCGTGGGCTTGCCATCCTTATCCACTTTGAGCATGGAGACCTGTTCCGGGGTCATGCCGATCAGGTAACTGGCAAAGGCATCCGCCTGTTCCGCCCAGCCCTTTTTCAGGGAAGAGACCTCGGCCAGCGGGTAATCGTCCCCCTTCTGCCGCTTGGTGCGCCAGTCGGTGGGCAGGGTCACATGGCCGGTGCTGTCCGCCGAAACAGACACTTCCAGCTCGTCCAGCAGAACACTCTCCAGTTTCCCCTCGCCATCCAGCAGGACAGCGGCCGCTGCCAGCTCAATTTTCCCTGCCCTGTCCTGATCGGTAGCCTCTGTCACCACACCCAGACCGGTTTTCCATGCCGCTGTCTGGGTCTGTGCGGAGGATGTGCCGCTGCTTCCGCTCATGCTGCCGGAGCTGCCCGACCCGGCGTTCGTTTTGCCGCAGGCGGTCAGCAGCAGCGCCGCCGCCATGGCACAGCTCCAAAGAGCCCGATGGTTCTGATTCATAGATACGCTCCCTTTCCACACGGCCCGTTGGGCCTTTGCCCCATAGTATGTCCAGAAGAGCGTAAGATTACGCAGCCGACGGGAGTTTTCCAAAGCAAGTGTCCGCTGGGGTGGGACCCTGTTGCCGCAGGCAATAGGGCGGGCGATGGAATGGCCCGTTTCACTTGCGTGGAAAAGCTCCCAGAGTGCTGCGCGCAGCCGCTTACATCAACGGACTCAGCAGCCGCAGCACGCTGTCCAGTGCTGTGCCCGGCAGATTGGTGCGGCAGTCGGAGCGCATGATCTCCTGGCACTGCGGCAGGGTGCGCTCCACATCCTTCCGCAGTGCGGCGATCTGGCTGTTATGGAAAAGCAGTGTTCCGCATTCAAAGTGGAGGAACAGGCTCCGATAATCCATATTGATGCTGCCCACCGCGGCGACACGGTCATCGCTGACATAGCACTTGGCGTGGAGGAAACCGGGCGTGAATTCATAAATGCGCACGCCCGCCCTGAGCAGGGGCAGATAGTAGGAACGGCTGAGCCGGAATACCAGCTTCTTATCCGGGATCCCGGGCAGGATGAGCCGCACGTCCACCCCGCGCTTGGCCGCATTTTTCAGAGCATCCAGCATCTCCTCGCCCACGGCCAGGTAGGGCGTGTAGATATAAACATATCTCTGGGCCTGAGAGAGGATGTCCAGATAGACCGTCTCGGCCAGCGGTTCCTCGTCCAGCGGGCTGTCCGCGTAGGGCTGCACCACGCCATCCTGCACTGCGGGCAGGCGGGTAGGCGCAAAGGCGGTGTAATCGGTCTCCTGCGGGCGGAAGGCATTCCATACATTGAGGAACATCACGGTAAAGTTCCAGACAGCGGCACCCTCCAGACGGATGGCCGCATCCTTCCAGTAGCCAAAGCGCTGCTCGGCATTGATATACTCATCCGCCAGATTCACACCACCGGTGTAGGCCACATTGCCGTCAACCACCACGATCTTGCGGTGGTCGCGGTGGTTCATCACCAGCGAGACCAGCGGCACCACCGGGTTGAAAGGGATGCAGCGGATGTGCGCCTTCTCCATGCGGATGACAAAATCACTGGGCAGGCCCAGCAAGCTGCCAAAATCATCGTAGATCAGCCGCACATCCACGCCCTGGGCGGCCTTGCGGCGGAGGATCTGCTCCACACCGTCCCACATTTTGCCGGAACGGAGGATAAAAAATTCCAGAAAGATAAATTTTTCCGCCTTGTCCAGATCCGCCAGCAGCTGGGGATACATCTCCTCCCCGCAGGAAAAGTAGTGAGCAGCGGTATCCTTCCAGGCCGGATACGGCCCGAACTTTGCCACATAGCGGCTCAGGTTCCGGCTGGAGATATCCAGCGCATCGGTCTGGCCCTCAGGCTGGGCAAGCTCGGTCTGATGGGCCTGTTCCACCTTCTGCATCCGCTCCCGCAGATACTTGGCGGGGGCCTTGTTGCCAAAAGCCAGATAAAGCGCACCGCCCAGCAGGGGCAGAAGACCGATCAGAACGATCCAGCCGATCTTATAAGCACTGTTTTCATCCTTGCGCACCAGATACAGCACGATCATGATGCTCAGCGCCTTCAGGGCACCGTTCAGCCAGACCCGCCCCGCCGTGAACGACCAGAACGCCCAGAGCAGCCAGAGCACCTGTAAAGCCACCAGCACCACTGTGATCGTGACACGGTTGAAGATGCGGTTGAAAAACTTGACGATAGGCAATCTGAACATGTGGTATCCCTCCCCTGCCGCCCACGGCGATTTTTGATGCTGTTAGTATAGCGCAGAGCGGAAGA
This sequence comes from Faecalibacterium sp. IP-3-29, assembly GCF_023347335.1. Taxonomy (NCBI): domain Bacteria; kingdom Bacillati; phylum Bacillota; class Clostridia; order Eubacteriales; family Oscillospiraceae; genus Faecalibacterium; species Faecalibacterium sp. IP-3-29. The sequence continues at coordinate 1,712,572 of NZ_CP094471.1, forward strand.
TTTTGCAAACAAAAAAGCGCCCACAACGGCTTTCCCCGCTATGAGCGCCTATTCAATCGTGGGCAGAATTTTTCCGAGGGCCGTTCGCTTATGCTTCCGCGTCCTCATAACCAACCAGCAGGCCGCCCAGCTCTGCATAATAGCTGCACAGACCGCCGCATTCGCTGATGTCCACCTTTGCTCCATCAAACACAGCCTTTACCATGTGCTTCAGGCGCTCGGCGGCAGCGGGATTGCCGCAGTGAGAGATATGGAGCCTGCCGTTGGTGTAGCCGTGCTCCTTGAGTTCCAGCACGATGCGTTCCAGCGCACCATGCTCACCACGGGTCTTGCAGAGAACATCCAGCTCCCCGGCCTCACTTGCCTGTCCGATGACCCGGATGCCCAGCATCCGCGCCACAGCAGCAACGGCAGGCTTCACGCGGCCATTGCGGGCCAGATTGGCCAGCGACTCCAGCGAAAAGAGCAGATGGGTGTGCTTGTGGTAGCGGAGCATCTCTTCACAGATCTCGTCAAACTCCTTGCCCTCAGCCAGCAGATCCCGCAGATGCTCGGCCAGCAGGCGCTGCTCCGGGCCGGTGGAAAGGCTGTCCAGCACGAACACCCGCTTGCCGGGATTCTCCTGCTGGTACTCCTCGGCGGCCAGCTGGGCGGCATTGTAGCTGCCGGACAGAGTGCCCGTGATGGTGATGGCATACACCTCGTCGGCTCCCTCGTAGGCGGCCAGCCAGTCGCTGACGTTGGGGCAGGAAGTCGAGGTCTTGCCCTTATAGGTACGCAGGGTCTGGGCCATGCCCAAGGCATCCATTGTGCCGTTGTCCAGATATTCGGCATCGTCGGTGATGATCTTCAGGGGAACGCATTCAAAATCCACGCCCTGCAAAGTGTACAGGCTGGCGGAGGAATCCACAACAATCTTGGTGTTCATAAGCATTTATCTCCATTCCGGCGGCAGCGGATGCCGCAGTTTTTCCTGTTGTCTGAATCACTATATCAGTTTTTCAAAAACCTGTCAACTGTTTTCTTGAATTATTTCAAAAGTTTTTAATTTCCTGTTGACCACATTTCCAAAACATGGTATACTGTCCGCATGAAATTAGAATCAAACCGCCGCGTTGCGGCCTGCGCCGCAGGGTTTGCCCTGCCCCGGTATGCAGAACTCCCCACCGTAGGGCTTTATCTGGATCAGAGTGTACAGTTTGTCAACGGGTGTTTCCGCACATTTCAGGGGGTGGAGCTCACCGCTTCCATGGTGAGCAACTACGTTAAGAAAGGGATCATCAGCCACCCCATCAAAAAGAAGTATACCCGGGATCAGCTGGCCTGCCTGATCTACATCGTAGTTTCTAAAAACGTCCTGTCCATGGAAAATATCGACAGCCTGTTCAAGATGCAGCGGGCGCATTATACCTCCGCGCAGGCGTATGATACCTTTTGCGATGAGCTGGAGAACTACCTGCCCTATGTGTTCGGCCTGACCAAAAGCTTTTCCGAGCTGGAGCCGGATGTTGATGATGCACGCACGCTCCTGCGCAGCACCATCATCTCGGCTGTAAACAAGATCTATCTGGACTGCGTTTTCACCGATCTGCGGCAGGAGCAGGCCCTCTGGCCCGATATCCTGCCGGATCTGGCATAACAACAAAAAAGGCCCTCTCCGTCATGCTTTGTAAAGCAATGATGGAGAGGGCCTTTTTTTCTTAAAATGTAAGCGTGGGGCTGATCTCATTGCGGCGCTGAGCCTGCACGATGCAGTCCTTTTCCGGCACGACACCTGCCGCACCCAGGGTGTTGAACATGGTCTGCAAAGCAAGCGCTGGGGTGTTGTTCTCCTGCGAGAGATGGCAGAGGGCAAACTTCTTGCATCCCTCCTGGATCAGCTCCAGCAGCTTTGCCGAGCACTCATCGTTGGAGAGGTGGCCCCGGTTGGACTCGATGCGGGAGCGCAGGTAGTAAGGATACCGCCCGCTGCGGAGCATGTGGAGGTCGTAGTTGCTTTCCAGCGCCACCAGGTCACAGCCGCTCAGGGCCTGATGCACCGGCGGGGTCAGGACTCCCAGGTCGGTGGCAATGGTCATGGTCTTGTTGTCCGGGGTGTGGATGCGGTAGCCCACGCAGGGCACGTCATGGCTGGTGGGGAACATCGTCACGCCGAAATCTCCCACATCCTCTTCCCCGCCGGACAGGGTGCGCAGCTCACAGGTGGCGGGCACAATGCCGCTTGCATCCAGAAAATCCAGCGTATCGTCTGCGCCGTATACCGGCAGCGGATTCTTTTTGAGGAAGGTAGCCAGCCCCTTGACGTGGTCAGAGTGCTCGTGGGTGACCAGAATGCCCGCACAATCGCTGATGTTCAGGCCCAGCTCCTTGAGTGCCGCCGAGGTAGTGCGCACACCCTTTCCCATATCAATGATGATGTACTTTTCCCCCGTGCGCACCACGCTGCAGTTGCCGGAGGAGCCAGAGTATAACGAGATGAATTCAGACATTTCAAACCTCAAGAAACGAACCTCTCCGTCGTTGCTTCACAAAAGCTCCCTGTCAGGGGAACTTCTGCAAAACAGACTGAGAGGTTCTGAATGATCACATTGCCGATTCCAGTGCGGCGGGCATCCGCTCCACCTTGCTGATCTCAGCGCCCAGGCCGCGCAGCTTTTCCACGATGTTCTCATAGCCGCGCTCAATGTGGCCGATCTCCTCGATCTCGCTGGTGCCGTCTGCCATCAGGGCAGCAACGACCATGGCCGCACCGGCACGCAGGTCAGAAGCGCGCAGGGGGGCGGGGTTCAGTTTGTCCACACCCTCAAACACGGCCACCTGACCGTCCACCTGCACCACTGCGCCCATCTTGCGCAGCTCGTCCACATAGCGGAAGCGGTTATCCCACACGCTCTCGGTGATGGTGGAGGTACCCTTTGCCACGCTGAGCAGCACACCCATCAGGGGCTGCATATCGGTGGGGAAGCCCGGGTGGGGCATGGTGTTGATCTTCAGCGGCAGGATATCGCCCTTGCGGGAGACGCGGACGGAATCATCGAATTCCTCCACATCCACACCGGCACGGCGGAGCTTTGCCGTGATGGGTTCCAGATGCTTGGGGGTGACATTTTTGATCAGAACGTCGCCGCCGGTGGCAGCAGCGGCAACCATGTAGCTGCCCGCCTCGATCTGGTCAGGGATGATGCTGTAAGTGCAACCGTGCATCTTTTCCACGCCGCGCACCTTGATCACATCGGTGCCGGCACCGCGCACATCCGCGCCGCACATATTCAAAAAGTTCGCCAGATCAACGACATGGGGCTCCTTGGCGCAGTTTTCCAGAATGGTCTGGCCCTGTGCCATCACAGCGGAGAGCATACCGTTCATGGTAGCGCCCACGCTGACCTTATCAAAGAAGATATGGGCACCGTTCAGTTCCTTGGCACGCACGGTGATCATGCCGTAGTCCACGCTGTCCTCTGCACCCAGTGCGCTGAACACCTTGAGGTGCTGGTCGATGGGGCGGGGGCCCAGATTGCAGCCGCCGGGCATGGCCACCTGTGCCTTGCCAAAGCGGGAGAGCAGCGCACCCAGGAAGTAGTAGCTGGCACGCATCTGGCGGGACAGATCGTCCGGGACGTTGGTGCTGTTCAGGTGGGTGGTGTCGATCTCGTAGGTATTGCGGTTCAGCATCTTGATGCTGGCACCCAGGGTGCTCAGGATCTTCAGGCTGACTGCCACATCACTGATGTCCGGCAGGTTTTCGATCACACAGACATCTGCCGCCAGAATGGTGGCAGGCAGAATGCCCACAGCCGCATTTTTTGCACCGGAAATGGTAACTTCGCCATGCAGGGGCTTGCCGCCCGTAATAACAAACTTTTCCAATTTTATAATCTCCTTGTCGCAGGCCCGCCAGCGGCAGGGCCACTCAGGGTTCTTGCTTGATCTCTCCGCGCACCGCTGGGCACACACCCTCACGATACAACTATCTTATTATACACAACTTCGGGCAAAAAGCAAAGCCCCCTTTTCCCCTGCCCGATTATTTTCTGTTTTGCCCAGAATCTGCGGAGATATTCGACATTTTTGTTTCTTATTTCAAAAATTTTACAATCAGCGCCCCTTACCAGACGCAATCCTCGCTGCAAGTCTCCTTGATCCAGCCCAGTTGATAGGCCTTGACCAGCTGTTTCAGGTCATGCACCCGCTCCCGCAGGATCTCGCCCTCGTCCGTCTCTTCCACCAGAATGCGGTGGTTCTCCGTTTCCAGAATGTTCTTCTGCGACACGATGTCGATGTTTTCGTTCACGGCCTTTTCAGCACTGACAAAGGGCTGATGGGTCCGCAGGGACATGGTGCGGCTGGAGTACACCAGCGTGTACCCTGCAATGCCGGTCTTTTCATGGTAGGCGCGGCAGAACCCGCCGTCAATGACGACCAGACGGCCCCCGCCCTTGATGGGACTCTCGCCGCTCTTCTCCCGCACCGGCACATGGCCGTTAACGATGTGGCTGGTGCCGGGCAGACCGAATTCCGCCAGGATACGGCGGCAGGCGGCCTCTTCATTGTACCATGTATAATAGGGGTCCTTGACTTCCTCGTGGGTGGCGGGGTCGGCAATATACAGCCGCTCAAAGGTGGTCATGGCGCTGCGGCCGAACAACGGCGACAGCTTGCCGCACCACAGATACCACAAAAAGTCCTGACCGCTCCGCCGGGCCGCGCTGCTCTCGGGGGCAAAGTAGCCGCGGCGTGCCCGCTCGTCACAGTAGTCCATCAAGCCGCGGCCCGAGTAGTTGTGTCCCTCGAACCGCTCCACGGCAAAGCTGCCGTTTTTGGTCATGGGCACCACGCCGTGGTAGAGCAGGTTGCCGTTCTCGATGTGGTAAACGCTGCCCTTGGCATACAAAAATTCCACATGCTGCTGCAAGCGCTCGCTCTGCCGGAAGGATTCCACCAGCTTGCGGAGCACCAGCCGCTCATCATCATTCAGGGCGGCGGGGTCTGCCGGATCCACGGTGGGGAAGCTGGTGTCCCGCAGGGGGTATGCCTGCCCGTTCAGGGTCACTGTTCCCTTTTTCCAATCGATGTGCCGCAGGAAATCCCGACCCTGCATCTTGAAATCCGGGTTGCGGTCGATGACCTTGCACTCCATCTTGAGCATCAGAATGGTCACGGCCTTGTGCATCACGGCACAGCGGTGGAGCATTCCCTCGGTGTAAGGGCCGCGCGCCGCGTCGGTGTGGGGCATCCAGAGGGTCAGGTCGTCATTTCCGTAGAACTGCTCGGCCATCCGCTGCAGATGCCGCAGGTTGATGCCGTAGCAGTCCTCAAGCATGGCATGGTTGTGGTAGGCCAGTGTCGTTTTGAGCACAGTGCAGACACAGATGGGACTTCCGGCGGCGGCACCCATCCAGACCACATCATGGTTGCCCCACTGGATATCCACATGGTGGTGGCGCATGAGCCGGTCCAGTATGATATCAGGCCGGGGGCCGCGGTCAAACAGGTCGCCCACGATGTGCAGCTTGTCCACAGCCAGCCGCTTGATGAGCTCACACAGCCGGACGATGAACCGGTCGGCGCGGCCATTTTCGATGATGCTGCCCACGATCTGCCCATAATAAAGGTCCTTGTCGTGGTCCTCAAAGTGGGCATGGAGCAGCTCATCCAGAATATACCCGCAGCTGGACGGCAGGCAGGAGCGCACATGCTCCCGGGTATGCTTGGAGGACACCAACCGGCAGATATCAATGAGCTGAAGCAGGGTCTCTGTGTACCAGTGGTCAAGCGCTTCTTCATCCGCGCACCCAGCTTTGAGCTGGGGCAGCTTCTCGTTGGGGTAATAGATGAGCGTTGCCAGCCCGGCACGGGTCTGCTCCGGCACACTGTCCCCCAGCACAATATCCACCTTTTCCCGGATGACACCCGAAGCCGAGTTCAGGATGTGGACAAAGGCCTCGTTTTCACCATGCAGGTCGCTCATAAAATGTTCGGTGCCCTTGGGCAGCTTGAGCAGGGCCTGGGTGCTGATGATCTCACTGGCGGCGGCTGCCTGCGAGGGGTAATCCCGTGCCAGCAGGGAGAGATATTTCAAATGATCCCGGATCTCCTCGTTTTCGGTGCGCATGATATCCTCCGTCCGATATGTAGTATTTTTGCATGATATATAATATTCTATCATAGTATACCACATTCCATGTCATAAATGGTATAATAAACAAGAGTAATTCTGTCAAATCTTTTGCAAAGGACTTGGATATTATGCCCAAAACCATTTCTGTTGCCGTGCCGGAAGCCTGTACTCTCTGCCCCAGGCAGTGCAAAGCCGACCGGGCCGCCGGGCAGACGGGCTTCTGCGGGGCGGGCCGCACCCTGAAAGCGGCCCGCGCTGCCCTGCACTTCTGGGAGGAGCCCTGCATCAGCGGCACCCGGGGCAGCGGCACAGTGTTCTTCTCCGGCTGCACCCTCAAGTGCTGCTTCTGCCAGAACTACCCCATCAGCGCCGAGGGGCTGGGTAAGGAGATCACCGTAGAGCGCCTGGCCGAGATCTTTCTGGACCTGCAGGCGCAGGGAGCCCACAACATCAATCTTGTCACGCCTGGGCAGTGGCGGCCCTGGATCATCGCCGCCCTCGACCTGGCCCGGGCGCAGGGGCTGCATCTGCCCATCGTCTGCAACACCGGCGGATACGAGACCGTGGAGAGCGTGCACGCCTGGCGCGGTTTCATCGACATCTGGCTGGCCGACCTGAAATATGTTTCCCCTGCCCTTTCGGCAGAGCTTTCTGCCGCGCCGGACTATTTTGCACAGGCCAGGCCCGCCATTGAAGCCATGATGGCTCAGGCCGGGCACCCTGTTTTTGACAGCGAGGGCATCCTGCAGCGGGGCGTGATCCTGCGCCACCTTGCCCTGCCCGGCCATGTGGACGACAGCTTTGCCGTGCTCGATCAGATGGCAGCTTGGAACAAGGCCGACCCGGGGTGCTTCCTGCCCAGCGTGATGAGCCAGTACACCCCCTTCTATCAGGCGGCAGGTCACGGCATCGGGCGGCGCATCACCACCTACGAATACCGCCGGGTGGTCAACTACGCCATGGATCTGGGCCTCAGTTCTGGCTATATGCAGCAGAAGAGCAGTGCAAAGGAAGAGTATACGCCCAGCTTTGACCTGACGGGGGTGTGAACCGGTCGAGGGGCTGAACCTCTCAGCCATCGCTATCGCTCGGCAGCTCCCCTAATAGGGGAGCCATTGGCATATCGTCGCGTTTTCGAGGGTTCCGCTTCGCTACGTTTGGCCCTGCTAGCGTAATGTTCTGCCTTGCGGCAGATGTTGATTGCAGAGCCAGCGGCGAATAAATCGCAAAGAGAATCTTTTGCCAAGGCCTCCCCTACTAGGGGAGGTGGCATCGAGCGTTAGCGATGATGACGGAGAGGTTTACACCTTTCCCTGCCCTTTCGTCAAAACAACCAAAATTTCTTTTTCTTTTTCTCTCGGCCGAAACAGCATTTGCTTGCTATCCGGTGCGCTGTGCGGTATAATGGATACAACAATGTGTTCTCACATGAAATGGATCCCAGAAACGACTTTTTAGGAGGAGCGTTATGGAACACTACAATCCCATCCTCGGCAGCGAGCCCAACGGCCAGAAATTTATCACCTGCGGCGAGATCATGCTCCGTCTGACCCCGCCGAACTACGAAAAGATCCGCATGGCATCCAGCTTTGAAGCCAGCTACGGCGGCAGCGAGGCCAACATTGCACTGGCCCTGGCCAACCTGGGTGTGGACAGCACCTTCTTCAGCGTAGTGCCCAACAACAGCCTGGGCAAGAGCGCGGTGCGCTGGCTGCGCTCCAACGATGTGCATTGCACCCCCATGATCCTGACCGAGCCCAACGAGACCCCCTCCAACCGGCTGGGTACTTATTATCTGGAGACCGGCTACGGCATCCGCGCTTCCAAGGTCATTTATGACCGCAAGCACAGTGCCATTACCGAGTACGATTTCTCCCAGGTCGATCTGGACGCTCTGCTGGACGGCTACGACTGGCTGCACCTGAGCGGCATTACCCCGGCACTGGGCCCCAACTGCCGCGGCCTCATCATCGATATGCTCAAGGTGGCCAAAAAGAAGGGCCTGACCGTCAGCTTTGACGGCAACTTCCGCTCTACCCTGTGGAGCTGGGAGGAAGCCCGCGATTTCTGCACCGAGTGTCTGCCTTATGTTGACGTTCTGCTGGGCATTGAGCCCTACCACCTGTGGAAGGACGACAACGATCACAGCAAGGGCGACTGGAAGGACGGCGTGCCCCTGCAGCCCAGCTATGAGCAGCAGGACGAGATCTTCCAGCATTTCATTGCCCGCTACCCCAACCTCAAGTGCATTGCCCGCCATGTGCGCTATGCCCACAGCGGCAGCGAGAACAGCCTCAAAGCCTTTATGTGGTACGACGGCCACACCTTTGAGAGCAAGCTCTACACCTTTAATATTCTGGACCGCGTGGGCGGCGGCGATGCCTTTGCCAGCGGCTTGATCTACGCCATGCTGCACAACTATAAGGCTATGGACATGATCAACTTTGCCGTGGCAAGCAGCGCCATCAAGCACACCATCCACGGCGATGCCAACATCACCGATGATGTCAGCTCCATCCGCAACCTGATGAACATGAACTACGACATCAAGCGGTAAGCTTTCCGCTCTCAACCCGTTCCCAGATTTTCCCCGGGGACGGGTTCTTTTTTTATTGCCCGCGATGCTGGAAAAGCCTTTTCTTGTACATTCCTCCAAACTTTTTTGTGAGTTCCTACAATTCCATTGACAGAGAATTCCACGCATGGTATTCTTCAAATTGGTATTATTACCTTTTTTTGCCATACATTCTATGTCGTTTTTCTGCGGCACTCATCCATGAAAGCGAGGAAATCCATGAAAAAACGGTTTGTCAGTCTATTAGTGGCACTCAGCATAACGTTAACATTCCTACCCATGGGAGCAGTAGCAGCGGCTCCGAATAAGATTACTAAAGGGGACCTCATATATACAGTTAACGCCGATGGAGAATCGGTTACAGTTTCCGGTACATCAAGAAAACCTACACAACTTACCATTGGGAGCTCAATTTCAGATGGTAATGGTAAATCATATACTGTAACAAAAATTGGAATGGGGGCTTTTAATAATGTACGTAACACGCTTACGGAAGTTACATTGCCTCCTACGTTGGACGAAATTGAAGACAGTGCATTCTTTAAATGTTCCAGTCTAACTGAGATTACAATCCCTGAAGGTGTTACAAAAATTGGCACAAATGCTTTTTATGGTTGTTCTCAATTAACAAGCATTACGATTCCGAGTACCATCAAAAATATGGATGCGGCTTTTCCAAGCAATCCCAAGTTATCTCAAGTCACCTTAACAAATGGCATTTACAGAATCAGTAGTAGCGCTTTTAAGGATTGTACAGGGTTAACAGAAATAAAGGTACCTACAAGTGTGTATGAAATCTGCTCAGACGCGTTTAATGGATGCACAGGTCTTACAAGCGTGACCCTTGAAAAGGGTATTAACATTATAAATAGAAACGCATTCAAAGATTGCACAGAACTAAATGATGTAAAATATAATGGATATAAAACAGACTGAGACAAAGTCAGAGTTAATAAAACAGGCAATGATACACTAACCAGCAAAGTTCAGTATCTGTGTGATATCAACTTTGATTTGAACGGTGGCACTATAAATGGTAGTAACACTGTGAACAAGCAGACTGTTTACAGCAAAGATAAGTTGGTAACCGCAAAATGCTACCCGAATGACCAGACGTTTGTAGTTCCCTCCGACCCTGTAAGAGAAGGTTATACATTTCTTGGCTGGTATACACAGGCAGAAGGCGGCACAAAATATACATTTACAGAAGCCGTCAGCAGCAACATCATCTTGTATGCCCATTGGAACGCACATAGCCATACTGTAACACTGGAGAACGACGAAAACAAGAAAACGAACTCGTACGACTATGGTTCGTCCGTTTCTGTTCCTACACCCACAAAGAAAACCGGCTATAACTTTAATCATTGGGAAGTTACCGTTCCTGATGGAGAAACCGCCCCATCCTTGAACGGCCCAGATGAGAACGGCAATTATAGTTTCTCCATGCCGGACTATGATATAACCTTGACTGCAAAATGGACACAAAAAGATGTGATCGACCCGGATGTTGACCTCAAGTTTGACGCGGTAACCGGAGAAGTGACATCGAACAATACTCAAGTCAATGCTGATGATATCATCAATAGGAAGTTTTATGATGATAAGGGAAATGAAGTTCCCGGTGAGAAATTGAATGACCGCGGGCTCCCTACGGAACCGGGCGATTATATCGTCAAAGTTGATGTCAAAGAGACCGAAAATACCGCTCCCGCGAATCAAATCACTGGCAATCAGATTAAGTGGAGTTACAATGTTCCCCAGAAAGAAGAAAAGGTCACCTACACTCTATCCCTTCTTGGCGGTATTGCAAAAGTAAACGGCAAGGATGCTACTATCAATGACAATGGTGACATTACCATTGAAAAAGGTGCAACAGTGGAAGTAACCTTTGATAAGAGCATTCTTTCCGATGCTCAGACTTTTGACCAGTGGACAATTAAGCCTGCCAGCGTGCTGAACGCTGTTGAACCCAAGGCTGAAACCATTACCTTTACCATGCCGGGTGAAAATGTTATTATCGAAGCCATGACAAAGGATGCAAGCATTGAGGAAGAGCCCAACATTCTGGGCACTACCCTCATCATTGGTACTGCCGCCGCGGGTACCGCGGTGCTGGCCTACCAGACCTATCAGTTGGGTACTGAGTTCTATCTGATTTGCGCCCTGCCAACCGGTACAGCTATTCCAACAAACCGAGGTGAGCTGGCTGCACTGGTGTGGAACAATGCAGGAAAGCCTGAACCCGCCGCCGTGCTGAACGCCAATGCCACTGAGACTGACAAGGCCATTGCATGGGCCGTGGAGAACGACCTGCTCAAGGCCGCGAAGAGCAACGGCGAAACCTATGAAGCAACTGATCCTGTAAGCCGCACAGAGGTTATCAAAGCATGGAATCAGGTGCAGGCGTTCAAAAAGTAATTCGTACCGTAACGAGAAGAACAAATAACACCGCAAACCCAATACTCTAATAGAGAACCCCCCTGCCGGTGATCTCCCGGCAGGGGGGTTCTCTATGCTTTAAGAAGCAACTACTTTATTGCCGCTTCATCTTTTTTAAGAAAGGATCATACGGTCGTTGGCGAACTCGCCGCCGGACGCGATCTGGAACTTGGCCAGCAGGTCGGAGACGTGCAGGTTCCTCTTCTCTTCCCCGGAGACATCATAGATGATGTGGCCCTCGTGCATCATGATCAGGCGGTTGCCGTACTTGATGGCATCCTTCATGTTGTGGGTGATCATCATGGTGGTCAGGTGGTTCTCCTCCACGATCTTGGCCGAGAGGGTCAGCACCTTGAGCGCCGTCTTGGGGTCCAGAGCGGCGGTGTGCTCATCCAGCAGCAGGAGCTTGGGCTTGTTCATGGTAGCCATGAGCAGGGTCAGTGCCTGGCGCTGACCGCCGGACAGCAGGCCCACGCGGGCGGTCAGGCGGTCCTCCAAGCCCAGGTCCAGGCTCTTGAGCAGTTCACGGTAGCGCTCCCGCTCGGCCTTGGTGATACCGATCCTCAGGCCGCGCCGCTTACCGCGCCGGGCGGCCAGGGCAAGGTTCTCCTCGATCTGCATGGTGGCGGCGGTGCCGGTCATGGGGTCCTGGAACACGCGGCCGATATAGGCGGCGCGCTGGTGCTCCCCCAGTTTGGTCACATCGGTGCCGTCAATGATGATCTTGCCGCTGTCCACGGGCCACACACCGGCCACGGCGTTCAGCATGGTGGATTTGCCCGCGCCGTTGCCGCCGATGACGGTGACAAAATCACCTTCGTTCAATTTCAGATTCAGACCGTTCAGGGCCGTTTTCTCGTTGACGGTACCAGCGTTGAAGGTCTTGGAAACATTCTGGATCTCAAGCATTTTTTGCATCCTCCTTCTGTGCCTTCTTTGCCGCAGGCTTTGCGAAGTACTTGCTCTTCCAATAGGGCACGGCCAGGAACACCGCCACCACGGAGGCGCTCAGCAGCTTGAGCAGGTTTGCGTCAAAGCCGAGGGTCAGCACCAGCTGGATGACGATGTAGTAGATGATGGCACCCAGCGAGACGGACACCAGCTTGAGGGCAAAGTTGTGGAAGATGCGGCTGAACAGGGCCTCGCCGATGATGACAGCGGCCAGGCCGATAACGATGGCACCACGGCCCATGCTGACATCAGCAAAGCCCTGATACTGGCTCAGCAGTGCGCCGGACAGGGCCACCAGACCGTTGGAGACCGCCAGACCCAGCACCACATTGAAGCTGGTGTTGATGCCCTGGGCGCGGCTCATGGCGGGGTTGGAACCGGTGGCGCGGATGCCGCAGCCCAGCTCGGTGCCAAAGAACCAATACAGTACGCCGATGACCACGGCGCTGACCAGAATGACCATGATGATGGGGTTGTGCAGGGCAAGCTCCTTGACCCAGCGCAGGGAGATCAGCAGGTCGTACTTGTCCACATTGATGGACTGGTTGGCCTTGCCCATGATCTTCAGGTTGATGGAGTAGAGGGCCAGCTGGGTCAGGATGCCAGCCAGAATGGCCGGGATGCCCATAAAGGTGTGGAGCAGACCGGTGACAAGGCCGGTGGCCAGACCGGCCAGCAGGGCGATGAAAAGCGCTGCCCAGACGTTCATGCCGGAGAGCAGGCACATAACGCAGACCGCGCCGCCGGTGCCAAAGGAACCGTCCACGGTCAGGTCAGCCACATCCAGGATGCGGTAGGTCAGGTACACGCCAATGGCCATGATGCCCCAGATGAGGCCCTGCGCACAGGCACCGGGCAAGGCACCGGGCAGGTTGGCAAGTCTTGCAAGAATATCCAAAACGTTTTCCTCCTGTAACTACACTTTTTTCTGATACGGGAAAGCGGAGAAGAACCAAAATTCGCTCTTCTCCGCTGATTTTATTGTAAAGCCTCTCCGTCACCGCAGCGTGGCCCCGGCTTCCCTGTCAGGGGAGCTGTCTGCGAAACAGACAGAGCACTTGTTATTCCTCAATGGCCTCGTAACCCTCGGGAACGGTCATGCCCAGATCATCGCAGATGGTCTTGTTGTACTTCTTGGTCACGTTGGTGTACTCAACGGGCATGGTGGAGATATCGGCCTCACCGGTCAGAACCTTGGCAGCCATCTCACCGGTGGTGTAGCCCAGATCGTAGTAGCTGATGGACAGGGTCGCCACGCCGCAGCCGGAGCAGATGCCCTCCTCACCGGCGAACACGGGCTTCTTGGCCGGGCGGCAGATGCCATCGATGATGCCGGTGTTGGCAGCGCAGGTGTTGTCGGTGGGGACATACACTGCGTCGTTCTCGTCGGCAGCCTTCTGGCAGACAGAAGCCAGATCGTTGGAATCAGAGAAAGCGTACTGGGTGGCGGTAACGCCCTTGGCCTCCAGGTACTTCTGGACCTCGTCTACCTGATACTGGCTGTTTGCCTCGGCAGAGCAGTAGAGCAGGCCCACCTTGGTGGCCTCGGGCAGCCACTCGGTGATCATATCCGCCTGCTGATCCAGCGGAGCCAGATCAGAGGTACCGGAGACATTGCCGCCCACGGTGCCATCGAAATCGGTCAGGCCCAGAGCAACACCGTACTCGGTGACGGAGGTGCCCAGAATGGGGATGCTGTCGGTGGCAGCCTGTGCGGCCTGCAAGGCGGGGGTAGCGTTTGCCATGATCAGGTCAACGCCTGCGGAAACAAAGCCGTTGGCGATGGTGGCGCAGGTTGCGGAATCGTTCTGGGCGTTCTGGAAGTCAAAGGTGACATTCTCGCCGAACTGTGCGGTCAGAGCATCCTCAAAGCCCTGGGTGGCAGCGTCCAGAGCGGCGTGTTCCACCAGCTGGCAGATGCCAACGGTATACTTCTGGCCGTCAGCCGCTGCGGAAGAAGCCGCAGCAGAGGAAGCGGTGGAAGAAGCAGCCGTGGAGCTGGAGGAACCGCCGCAGGCAGTCAGGGCAGCAGCTGCGCCGCAGACAGCGGCGGCAGACAGGAACGAACGACGAGAAATTTTACGCATGATATTACTCCCTCAATTCTACTTTCGCGGCAACAGGACACCGCATGAAAGTCAGTATTCAGGCGGCCCATCGCATCGCGCTGCCGCTTTACACTCGTGAAGTATATCACACTTTCCGCTCTAAAACAACCGGGAAACAGCCCGAATTATCAATCAAAGTAATTTTATCTATCACTTTTTTCGATAGTTCTGTGCCGCATCTGCATTCCTTCGAGCTTTTTCAGCTCACCGTCCAGCCAGAGCAGATTTTCTTCCAGCTGGGGGCGGTACTCTTTTGCAAAGTCGTAGCGGTAATACAGCGCCTGCCACAGCTTTTCCTGCATCCGCCGGGCAAACACCGGCTCAAACAGAGCCTCCAGCCGCTCCACGGTATCCTCCAACTCCATGCACACCTGCGCCCAGCGCACATCGGTGGCCTCCCGGGCGGGCACATCGTAACGGGCCAGATAATCCCCCACCCTTGCCGCAATGACCTGCCCGCCGCACTGGGTGGGCTGCAAAAAGTAGGACACCTGCCCGTCCTTCGTGATTTCCTGCGCCAGCGGGTAAAGGGCGCAGACCAGCGGCTCGGCATCGTGGATGGCGCAGTGGTTCCCGGTGAGGAAGGGGCAGTTGCCGCGCTCTTCCTTCAGCGGGGCCAGCCGCAGCACCGGCAGGTGGCTGACCCGCCCGATGCTCCCCCGACAGAACGCCCGGGCCACGGTGCGGGGCGGCAGGCGCAGGCGGGCCGCAATGCGCCACAGGTCAAAGCCCGACAGCACGATATCCTCCCGCCCCCGGCAGCAGCCGCCGCAGCCCGCGCAGGCAAACGAAAACGCCTCGTCCCGGGCAAGCAGGGGCGCGGTGCGGGTAAAATCGGTGCGGCCGCAAAGATCGACCTGTGAATCCTTGAGCATGATGGTTCTCCTGTTCTGTGAATGGTTTTGTTCCATTGTACCACAAAGCCGGGCACAGAAAAAGGGAGCGCATCCGCTCCCCTGTTCAGGACCCCCGGCTCACACGGCGGTAGACCGTTACAGCATCCTCGATGTGGTAGGGCGCGGTGCTGTGGTCTCCCCCTGCCCCGGCCGTGACCAGAATGTATTCCCTGCCCTTCACCTCGGCCAGACTGGCAAGGCAGAGCCCTGCTTCCCCGGTGTAACCGGTCTTACCACCCAGAATCCGGCCACTGTGCAGCTCTGTGCCGTCCAGCTGGCTCAGCAGGGTGCTGTGCATCGTGAACCCCTGCGGGTGGCAGTTGGTGGCCGGAACGGTATACCGCTCCGTGGTAAACAGCTTGCGGAAGGTCTCGTTCTGCAGAGCTGCTTCTGTCAGCCGGGCCATATCCCGCACGGTGGAAACATGCTCCGGGTCGTGCAGACCGGTGGGGTTGCAGAAATGCGTGGCGGTCATCCCCAGCTCTGCCGCTTTCTGGTTCATCCGGGCCACAAAGGCTTCCTCGCTGCCGCTCACCTCCCGGGCCAGCGCTTCGCAGCACTCGGCCCCCGAGGGCAGCATGGCCCCGTACAGCAGATCCCGCACCGTGGCCGTTTCCCCGGGCTGAAACCCCGCCTGCGAGGCATTCTGGGCCTGCAGAGCCGGAAAGATCTCCTCGGGCAGGGTCACGGGCGTGTCGATGTCCGGGTTTGCTTCTATGGCCAGCAACGCCGTCATCATCTTGGTCATGGAAGCCGGATAGATCGTGCTGTCGGCATCCTTTTCGGCCAGCACCTCTCCGCTGTCGGCCCGCAGTAAAATGGCATGGGGACTGTTCAGCCCATCCAGCGTGATCCGCCGGGGCCACAGCAGCAGAAGCAGGGTCGCCAGCACCAGCAGCCAGAACAGCCGCCGGAAGGCTCTGCGCCGGTGCTTCCGGCGGTGCGGTGAAGTTTTCATTCTCGTTCTCATCCTTTTTTGCAAAATCAAAAGCGCTTTCATCCCCTAATACGGGACGAGAGCGCCTTTTTCTGCAAAAAGTGGGGCCGCCCCACAAAAATTTGTGCAGCGGCCCCAAGCCAGTTTAATATTTTACCTTTTTACGTCATCTACAAGAACGTGTTCAGTGCTGTGCCTTATGGAACATGCTCTTGCGCTTACGCTCCAGCAGATAACCGGCAGCCAGCAGGACACCGCCTGCACGCACCAGAACATCTGCCATCCAGTTGGTGGTACCGGTCTGGATCAGCTTGCCGCTCTCCGGGCGGGCATCCTGTACCGGCGGGTTCACGGGGGTCTCCGGGGCGGGCGTGGTCTTAGCAACTGCCTGCTCCACGGCGGGAGTGGTGGGCCGTGCATCCTGCACTGCCGGGGTGGTCGGCGTAGTGGGAGCCGGAGGAGTCGGATCGGAATCCTCAGGCGTTTCCGGTTCCGGGTTCGTGGGGATCACAGGGTCGGTCACTTCCCGCAGAGCGCCGTAAATGGTCACGGTGTACTGTGCGGAGTCGGTGCCATCGATGGTTTCGCCGGTGACCTTCACGTTGGAATCCGGGCCAAAGGCATCCAGCACGCCCGCTGCTGCGGTGGTGTTGGGGTTGTTCTGGCTCTCATAGCCCCAAACGATGGTATAGGTCTTGCCCTCATACTCATACTCGGTGCCATAGACCATATCATAAGCGCTGGGAGCACCCTCTGCCTGCTTTTCGTAGTTGCCCCAGATGAGCTTGGTGTTGCCCTCTGCATCGGTGGTCTTGGTGAAGTTCAGGCTCTTACCGTTCACCACCATATCCCGCAGAATAACGACCTGATCGCCATTCTCAGCGGTCTGATAGGCAGTGTCGAAATTATATCCGGCCTGCTTCAGCTCTTCCAGCGCCTTGCCGATGATCTCCGGGTCGTGGGAACCGTCCACATCCAGCATATAGTTCAGTGCGGCGGCGGGCACCCACACGGAGAGATACTGCTTCCCGGTCTCCTTGTTCAGGTCAGAGAGGTAGGTATAGGTCTTGCCATTATAGGAAAGGGCATCGAAGTTTGCGTGGGCATCATCCTTGGTCAGCAGGAAGTTGGTCAGCTTGTCGCCCTGCCCGTTCACCGGCCACAGGGTGTTGTCGGCCTTGTAGTCATAGGTCAGCGTGCCGCCAGTAACGATGAGCTTCTGGTTAACACGGCCAGGGCCAGGGTAACGTGTAACAGAGGTAGATTCCACATGCGCATTATCCTTGATAAGAATGCTGGAATTGGAGCCGAAAGCAAGTATGCCTGTTCCTTTATATCTTCCGCTGTCCACATAGTTGCCTTTTACGAGGACAGTGCCATTCTCCACAAGCAATTTGCCATTCGCACCCACAGCAATACCTGCATTGGAATCGTTTTGATCTACGAGCAGCGTGCCATTTTCGTCTACTATGATTCGGTTGCCACGAGAGGAATTAGCGTCAACAGCCCAGTTCTGATCGCCGCCGCCATACAGATTGTATTTTCCTCCGTTCGTAATATGCAGTCTTACACCGTGCTTATTCTCAGTGTTCTTACTTCCAAGCGCATAGAAACCCTGAGCAACCGTCTTGGACTTCACCGTGCTATTGTCGATCGTCACTTCCTTATAACCAGCCCAAATACCGCGATCTGCTTCGATATTTAGTTTGCTTCCGTTGGTAATTGTAAGATCTCCGTCACTGCCAACTTTATCCCCCGCGTAAATTGCTTTACCCTTGGTTGCGTTGAGATTTGCTTCTGTATGGTCGAAGGTGAGGCTGGAATTTCCGTTATCACCAGTGATGATAGCGCCAGCTCCATCGGCACTGATTGTAACAGAAGAATCTTTGAAGCTGATATCACCAGCAGATTCGAGTACATTACCTTTGTTATCTACACCCTTTCCCTCGTAATCGATGCCTCTGCCAACATCGCTGATATTCAGGGTGCTATCCTCCACAGTCAGGCTTGCATCCGAGCCTTGATGACCGTAGATACCTGTTTCCGTATTACTGATATCCAACGTGCTGCCATCTTCCACTTTGATCTCATCCCAGCTGGCAATGCCAATACCGGTATGCGGCGCTTGCTTTGCATTGTCCTCTACGCCGTCTATCGTTAAGGAAGAGCCGTCGGAGATGGTCAAATCACCGTGCTGGGTAACAGCACGGCCTGCCTGAGTGGCACCGGAAGTCTTAGTATCCTTAATGGTCACATCAGCGCCGTCCGTGATTTCCACGTCCGAGCCATCTGCCATTACCAGACCACCTGTGGTCTCATTGATGGTCAGTGAACCGCCAGCGGGGCTTTCCGTCTCTTCCGTGTCTGCATCCTCAGTTTCGGTCTTTTCTACACCGCCGCTGATGGTCAGGTTCGTTTCTGCACCCGCACTGGTCCCCGAACCATCACTTGCGCCGCCATCGCCCACACGGATACCTTCTACATTGACGTTCTTTGTAAGGATATTCTCTTTCTCGTTTTTAATTGCCTCGGAGCCATCGATGACATTCTCGCCCTTCAGGGTAAGATCCACATTGGAATTGTCCTGTACGTTGATACCCACCTTTCCGTTTTGTGTCAGGTTGATTTTGGTATTATCCAGCGTCAGGTCAACGTTGGTTTCCTTGTTTTTATCTTCGCCATCCAAATCCACACCGATATCAATGCCGTTGCCGCCGGTGGTCAGGTTGGAATCCTTGACTGTCAGGTCAACATCTGCACCCTCGCCCACCTTGATGATGGTTTTATCTTCTTTGGTATTTGCGGACACTTCAGCCGGAGTGTCAGTCGGGGTGCTGGTATCGCTGGTATCTACATTCACGCCGTCAACCACGATGGTTGCATCTTTCACATCCTCTTTGACCGTGATGGTGTTTCCAGGTGCGGTCTCAGTCGGGGTGTTGTTCTCTGTGTTGTCGGCAGAAGAATCTGTGGTATGATCCGTAGATGTGGTTCCCTCTTTCACATCTTCTTTGACCGTGATGGTGTTTCCCGTTGTGGTTTCCTCTGTGCCATTGCCAGAGTTATCAGTGGGTGGCGTAACATCTCCCGTTGGCGCGTTGCCGCCCTTAACGTAGATCGTACCATGATCCGCTTCATCCTCGTTGACGTAGGTGCGGTGCTCCTCACTGCCGTCCTCACCCTGATAACTATACGCGCCGCGAGTGTCATCCTTGTCAACAGTTACACTGCCATCGCCCAGATAATACGTCACCGCAGAAGCGCTGGGGCCAACCGCGCTCACTGCAACCGCGGTGGCCAGCGACATTGCTGCCAACTTGAATTTCTTGTTTGTCATTTTTCTTCTGCTCCTTTCCAGTTCATGCTCACATGATCGAAAAGTGGTGGTTAAACAGCAGACCAATCCTTTGTCAGTCATACATACCCCCAGTTTCTCCACGAAAAGCACCCAGACAAAAAGAAAAAAGCGCCGCACCAGCCAAATGGCTGGTACAACGCTTTGCGTTTTGTACTTTAGGGGTGCTCGCCCTCTCTATCTATGCTTTAGTCTGCCGCTTCTCAAGGGCAAGGCGATCGTGGTTCCCGGAAAAGCTACTCCCATAAACTTCTCCATAACCCCGCACCAACTGCCCTTTGGGGGCGCTGGCACATTTCCGCATAGTCGAAGAGGGTTGCAGAGCAAAGTGCAGCTGACGGCCCCTACCGGGCTTTTCGCCTTGCGTCACAGCCTTCCGACTGGTTTGCTGATCTTTCTGTTTTGCTGACAAGGTGCTTCTCGCACTTTATCATACCCCCCCCCCCCTATAAAAAATCAAGGGGTCTGGGTGAAGTTTGTGAACACTCACAAATTCATGGGATTTTTTAGGCTATTTTAACGGAAAGGCACACGCACAACAAAAACAAACCCCTGAAGAATTTCTTCCTCAGGGGTTTCATGCAAGTCGGCGACTACCTATTTTCACGCGCCGTTTCCAGCGAACTATCTTGGGCACGAGTGAGCTTAACTTCTGTGTTCGGAATGGGAACAGGTGGAACCTCACCGTCATCGTCACCGACCAATATGACTGGCTTAGTATAACATTTCTGTTCTACTTTGTCCAGTGTTTCTTGAAGGACGTGCCTTCAAAACTGAATAATCACTGCTAACATTTTGTCATTGACTTGAGAATTCAAGCGAATTGTGGTCAAGCCATCGATCTATTAGTACACACTTGCTGAATGGATCGCTCCACTTACACATCGTGCCTATCAACCTCGTAGTCTACAAGGGATCTTACCTGATTGAATCAGTGGGATATCTTATCTTTGGGTCGGCTTCACGCTTAGATGCTTTCAGCGTTTATCCGATCCGTACGTAGTTGCCCAGCTATGCTCCTGGCGGAACAACTGGTGCGCCAGAGGTACGTCCGTCCCGGTCCTCTCGTACTAGGGACAGCTCCCATCAAATATCCTGCGCCCACGACAGATAGGGACCGAACTGTCTCACGACGTTCTGAACCCAGCTCGCGTACCGCTTTAATTGGCGAACAGCCAAACCCTTGGGACCGAATACAGCCCCAGGATGCGATGAGCCGACATCGAGGTGCCAAACCTCCCCGTCGATGTGGACTCTTGGGGGAGATCAGCCTGTTATCCCCAGGGTAACTTTTATCCGTTGAGCGATGGCATTTCCACTCACATACCACCGGATCACTAACTCCAACTTTCGTTACTGCTCGACCCGTCAGTCTCGCAGTTAGGCTCGCTTCTGCGTTTGCACTCTTTTGCTTGATTTCCGTTCAAGCTGAGCGAACCTTTGAACGCCTCCGTTACTCTTTAGGAGGCGACCGCCCCAGTCAAACTGCCCACCTAACAATGTCCCCCGACTCGATTCAGAGCCGCAGGTTAGAATTCCAATATCGCAAGGATGGTATCCCAACGGCCTCTCCGCCAAAGCCAAAGCCTTGGTTTCCCAGAGTCCCATCTATCCTGTGCATGCAACATCGAAACCCAATATTAGGCTACAGTAAAGCTCCATGGGGTCTTTCCGTCTTGTCGCGGGTAACCGGCATCTTCACCGGTACTACAATTTCGCCGGGCGGGCTGTTGAGACAGTGCCCAAATCATTACGCCTTTCATGCGGGTCAGAACTTACCTGACAAGGAATTTCGCTACCTTAGGACCGTTATAGTTACGGCCGCCGTTCACTGGGGCTTCGATTCAATGCTTGCACATCTCCTCTTAACCTTCCAGCACCGGGCAGGCGTCAGCTCGTATACGTCATCTTTCGATTTAGCACAAACCTGTGTTTTTGGTAAACAGTTGCTTGGGCCGATTCTCTGCGGCTCCATCTCTGGAGCACCCCTTCTCCCGAAGTTACGGGGTCAATTTGCCGAGTTCCTTAACAACCCTTCTCCCGTTGGCCTTAGAATCTTCTTCCTACCTACCTGTGTCGGTTTGCGGTACGGGCACCTCAGAAATACACACAGCTTTTCTCGCCATCTTCCATCTCAGACTTCGGTACTAATTTCCCTCGATCTCTACCGGAACCAACACCCGGCTCTGAGACTTCATATGTGTCCCTGTGCTTAACTCTTTTGGTGGTGACGGAATCTCTACCGTCTGTGCATCGGCTACGCCTTCCAGCCTCACCTTAGCTCCCGACTAACCTGGAGCGGACGAACCTTCCTCCAGAAACCTGAGGCTTTCGGCCATGCAGATTCTCACTGCATTCGCGCTACTCATTCCGGCATTCTCACTTCTATACACTCCACAGCCGCTTACGCTACTGTTTCTCCGCGTATACAACGCTCCCCTACCCAATGTATTACTACATTGCCTAAGCTTCGGTGTCAGGTTTAGCCCCGTTAAATTCTCCGCGCAAAGACGCTCGACCAGTGAGCTATTACGCACTCTTTGAATGAGTGGCTGCTTCTGAGCCAACATCCTGGTTGTCTGCGTATCTTCACATCGTTTTCCACTTAACCTGACTTTGGGACCTTAGCTGTAGATCTGGGCTGTTTCCCTTTTGACAATGACATTTATCTGACACTGTCTGACTCCCAAGCATCAATACTCTGGCATTCTGAGTTTGATAAGCTTCGCTAACCTCTCGGCCGCTAGGCTATTCAGTGCTTTACCTCCAGGTATCTAACTTGAGGCTAGTCCTAAAACTATTTCGGGGAGAACCAGCTATCTCCGGGTTCGATTGGAATTTCTCCGCTACCCACAGTTCATCCGCCGCCTTTTCAACGGAGGTCGGTTCGGTCCTCCATGGAATTTTACTTCCACTTCAACCTGACCATGGGTAGGTCACCCGGTTTCGGGCCCATTATATGCAACTTAACGCCCTTTTCAAACTCGCTTTCGCTTCGGCTCCAGACCTTAAGTCCTTAACCTTGCTGCATACAATCGCTCGCCGGACCGTTCTACAAAAAGTACCCTATCACGCTTTGACGCGCTCTAGGTGCTTGTAGGCACAGGGTTTCAGGTTCTTTTTCACTCCCCTCCCGGGGTGCTTTTCACCTTTCCTTCACAGTACTATACGCTATCGGTCACTGGGTAGTATTTAGGGTTGGAGGGTGGTCCCCCCGTATTCCGACCAGGTTTCACGTGTCTGGCCGTACTCTGGATCCTGCGCAGCTCTCTCCGTTTTCACCTACGTGGTTCTCACACTCTCTGACCGGCCTTCCCATGCCGTTCGGTTAACAGATTAAGTCTTAAAAGCAGTCCGTACCCCGAAAGTATTTCTACTCTCGGTTTGCCCTCTTCCGCGTTCGCTCGCCACTACTTACGGAATCTCGTTTGATGTCTCTTCCTCGCCCTACTTAGATGTTTCAGTTCAGGCGGTTCCCTCAATACACCTATTTTAAATTTCAGTGCATTGTACCTGAGTATGAACCCAGATGAGTTTCCTCATTCAGAAATCTCCGGATCAATGCTTATTTGCAGCTCCCCGAAGCTTATCGCAGCTTATCACGTCTTTCATCGGCTCCCAGTGCCAAGGCATTCGCCCTGCGCCCTTGTTCGCTTGACCTTTCAAACGTTCTTTCAGAACATTTGGTATCCTCTTGATTCTCTCTTTTGCCAACGAAGATTATTGTTACCCTTCCTTTTGAAATTGCAATATTTCTTAAAAGAACTTACTATAATCTTTGTTTCGCAGTTATTATTCAGTTTTCAAGGTACGTCTTTGAGTGTCCTTTTCAGGGCCCTCAAAATCGAACAATATCTACTCTGCTTGTATCTGTCACCTGTTCCAGATGGCCGACCATCTTCGATGTTCTTCCATCTGCCTGACTCCTTAGAAAGGAGGTGATCCAGCCGCAGGTTCTCCTACGGCTACCTTGTTACGACTTCACCCCAATCACCAGTTTTACCTTCGGCGGCGTCCTCCTTGCGGTTAGACTACCGACTTCGGGTCCCCCCGGCTCTCATGGTGTGACGGGCGGTGTGTACAAGGCCCGGGAACGTATTCACCGTGGCATGCTGATCCACGATTACTAGCAATTCCGACTTCGTGCAGGCGAGTTGCAGCCTGCAGTCCGAACTGGGACGTTGTTTCTGAGTTTTGCTCCACCTCGCGGTCTTGCTTCTCTTTGTTTAACGCCATTGTAGTACGTGTGTAGCCCAAGTCATAAAGGGCATGATGATTTGACGTCATCCCCACCTTCCTCCGTTTTGTCAACGGCAGTCCTGCCAGAGTCCTCTTGCGTAGTAACTGACAGTAAGGGTTGCGCTCGTTGCGGGACTTAACCCAACATCTCACGACACGAGCTGACGACAACCATGCACCACCTGTCTCTGCGTCCCGAAGGAAAATACTGTTTCCAGCATCGTCGCAGGATGTCAAGACTTGGTAAGGTTCTTCGCGTTGCGTCGAATTAAACCACATACTCCACTGCTTGTGCGGGCCCCCGTCAATTCCTTTGAGTTTCAACCTTGCGGTCGTACTCCCCAGGTGGATTACTTATTGTGTTAACTGCGGCACTGAAGGGGTCAATCCTCCAACACCTAGTAATCATCGTTTACGGTGTGGACTACCAGGGTATCTAATCCTGTTTGCTACCCACACTTTCGAGCCTCAGCGTCAGTTGGTGCCCAGTAGGCCGCCTTCGCCACTGGTGTTCCTCCCGATATCTACGCATTCCACCGCTACACCGGGAATTCCGCCTACCTCTGCACTACTCAAGAAAAACAGTTTTGAAAGCAGTTTATGGGTTGAGCCCATAGATTTCACTTCCAACTTGTCTTCCCGCCTGCGCTCCCTTTACACCCAGTAATTCCGGACAACGCTTGTGACCTACGTTTTACCGCGGCTGCTGGCACGTAGTTAGCCGTCACTTCCTTGTTGAGTACCGTCATTATCTTCCTCAACAACAGGAGTTTACAATCCGAAGACCTTCTTCCTCCACGCGGCGTCGCTGCATCAGGGTTTCCCCCATTGTGCAATATTCCCCACTGCTGCCTCCCGTAGGAGTCTGGGCCGTGTCTCAGTCCCAATGTGGCCGTTCAACCTCTCAGTCCGGCTACCGATCGTCGCCTTGGTGGGCCGTTACCTCACCAACTAGCTAATCGGACGCGAGGCCATCTCAAAGCGGATTGCTCCTTTTCCCTCTGCTCGATGCCGAGCTGTGGGCTTATGCGGTATTAGCAGTCGTTTCCAACTGTTGTCCCCCTCTTTGAGGCAGGTTCCTCACGCGTTACTCACCCGTTCGCCACTCGATTGAGGAAGCAAGCTTCCTCTCTCTCGTTCGACTTGCATGTGTTAGGCGCGCCGCCAGCGTTCGTCCTGAGCCAGGATCAAACTCTTTATAAATGATATTTATCACTTAAAAAGTGTTAAATCTTCTTCGCTCAGTACGCAATCGCTTGCGTCCTGTGTGAATTACTTTGTTTGGAATTGTTTAACGTGTTTTTCCAACACGAAAATAGGTTCCGTTACAAGTTTTTCGATATTGTTCAATTTTCAAGGTCCTGTGCGCCTCAGCCTTAGCGGCTGACGACTTGATTATTTTACCACAGAAGTGATTTTTTGTCAAGCACTTTTTCGGAAGCTTTTCGATCTTTTCGAACTTGTGGCTCGTTTTTCAACGTATCCATATTGGTTCTTTTCGCTTTGCTTCTGCCGCTTTCAGAAGTCATTCTTTCCGGCGGCCCTTGGCGCTCAAGTATAATACCACATCCCCGCCCTTCTGTCAACACTTTTTTGCATCTTTTTTGAGTTTTTTCTATATTTCTTGAATTTGTTTCATTTCCCCGGCCGGGTGTTTCTTTTTTATTCCATAAACAGCACAAAGCCCCGCGCGCAAACGCAGGGCTTTGAAATACAACTGATCACAATTCTCCCCGGCCAGACAGCGCCCGGTACAGGGTCGTCTCATCGGTATACTCCAGGCTGGCACCCACGGGCAGGCCATAGGCCAGACGGGTGGTCTTGATGCCCAGGGGCTTGATGAGCTTTGCCAAATACATGGCCGTTGCCTCGCCCTCAACGGTGGGGTTCATGGCCATGATCACTTCCTTCACTTCACCATCTCCCAGACGGGCCAGCAGTTCCTTGACCGTCAGCTGTTCGGCACCGATGCCATCCATGGGGCTGATGAGACCGTGGAGCACATGGTACATTCCATGGTACTCCCGGGTACGCTCAAACGCCTGCACGTCACGGGGCGTTTCCACCACACAGATGACAGAGCGGTCCCGCTTGGCACTGGCACAGATGGGGCAGAGCTCGGCTTCGGTATAATTCTGGCAGACACGGCAGCGGTGGAGCTTGGTGTGGGCGTTCTGGATCGCACCCGCCAGTGCGGCGGCATCCTGATCCGACATGCTCAGTACCTGATAGGCCATCCGGGTCGCACCCTTCCGCCCAATGCCCGGGAACTTGCTGAATTCTTCGATCAGCTTTTCCAGCGGGGCTGCATTATAACCCATGGTGCTCCTCCACTTTGATCAAAGGCCGGGAATGTTCAGGCCGCCGGTCAGTTTGCCCATTTCGGCCTCGGCAGTCTCATCCACCTGCTTGACGGTTGCATTGACGGCAGCAGCCACCAGGTCTTCCAGCATCTCGATATCATCGGGGTCCACGGCCTCAGGCTTAATGGTGATGCTCAGCACCTCGTGCTTGCCGTTCATCTTCACCGTGACCATCTCACCGGATGCACTGCCGGTGTACTCGGCAGCTTCCAGCTCTGCCTGCTTGGCCTTCATATCTTCCTGCATCTTCTGGGCCTGACGCATCAGGGAGTTCATATCGGGGCGGCCGAAGCCTGCGGGCATTCTTGCTTTCATGGTTGGTTCTCCTTTTATTATCGTTTTTTGCGTTCACTATCCTCAATCGACACCTCCAGCCCCAGCTGTTCCAGCTTGCGGAGGGATTCCTCGGCGTTGGCCGAAGCGCGATTGACCGTCTTGGATTCATAGGGGCCGATGGGCACCGCCACACCGGACACCTGCGCGATCAGCTTTTTGATGAGCTTCTGGCTTTCCTTGTTGGCGCGGATAAAATCCCGGAAGGTCTTTCCGCCATCGATAAGCACCCGGGTACCATCAAAGTAACCCTTGGACTTTTTCAGGTAGGTGTAGAGCATGGGATCCTGCTCCTGCAGGAGCTTGATGACCTCTGCCCATTGCGGGAAGGGATTGATCCCCTCTGCCGCCACCTTGCGGGGCTTGTTCAGCGCCGGGTCAGCCGTATATTCCGGCTTGGGCTCCGGCTGAGGCTGGGCCGCAGACACTTCCTGCGCGGGAGCCGGAGACTCTTCTCTCTGCGGCGGCGCAGCCGGGGCCGGCTCGTCCCAGGGGGGCGGGGCCTCCGAAGTCACCGGCGGTTCCTCCGGCAGGGGCGGCAGCTCTTCTTCCGCAGGAGCTGCTGCTTCTGCCCTGGGAGGTTCCACGGGCTGAGGTACCGTTTCCGGCTCAGACTGCTGCATCGGCGCCGGTTCCACAGAGGGTTCCTGCACGGGAGCCGATGCCGCCGGTGCACTTACAAAAGGCTTGACCGGTGCCGACGCAAACGGTCTGGGGGCCTCCTGTGCAGGGACCGCAGGCCGGGCGGCGGGCACAGCCTGTACCGCCACCTGCTGGGACGGCTCCGAAAGGCTGAACAGGGCCAGTTCCAGCTCTATCCGCTGGTCACTGCCACGGGTCATGTGCTCCAGAGCGTTGCCCAGAGCCCGGATGGCCCGGATCGCCTCCCGCTGCCCCATCCGGGGGCCTTTTTCCAGATAGAGCTTTTCTTCTTCCGGGGATACACCCGAGAGCAGTGCCTGCCCGCCGGGCAGGGCCGCCAGCATCAGCGCACGGTAATGGGCAATGAGTTCCTCAGTCAGCCGCTTCACATCCACCGACTGCTGGCGCAGCTGAGCCAGCTGTGCCAGTGCCGCGGCGGCATCCTGCGCTTCCAGCGCATCTGAAATATGGAACAGATAGCTCCGGTCAGTCACACCTGCCATCCGGCGGACAACGTCCGCATCGATCTTTGCCGTGACACCGGCACAGGTATCCAGAATGGACAGCGCGTCTCGCATGGCACCATCGGCAAGGCGGGAGATAAGCTCCGCCCCCTCGCCGGACAGCTCCAGTCCCTCCTGCCCGGCGATGTACTCCACACGCTGGGCGATGTCCTCGGGGCCGATGCGGGTAAAATCGTACCGCTGACACCGGGAAAGGATGGTGGCGGGGACCTTCTGGATCTCCGTGGTCGCCAGAATAAAGATGACGTGGGCGGGCGGCTCCTCCAGCGTTTTCAGCAGGGCATTGAACGCTGCCGTGGAGAGCATGTGCACCTCGTCGATGATATATACCTTATAATGACAGGCGCTGGGGGTGTAGGCCGTTTCATCACGCAGATCACGGATATCGTCTACGCCGTTGTTGGAGGCCGCGTCCATCTCCACCACGTCCAGAATGCTGCCATTGTCGATGCCTCTGCAGATCTCGCACTCACCGCAGGGGTCACCGTTCTGGGGATGCAGGCAGTTGACTGCCTTGGCAAAGATCTTGGCACAGGTGGTCTTGCCGGTGCCGCGCACGCCGGTAAACAGATAAGCGTGGCCCACACGGCCTGTGGCGATCTGGTTGCGCAGTGCGGTCACGATGCCGCGCTGGGCCACCACATCCTCAAACCGCTGGGGCCGCCACTTGCGGTACAGGGCTCGATACATCTGCTTCTCCCCTTTCAACAAAAAAGCCGGGCAGCGCTGACGGGGTTTGACCCCCGCCTTGCGTAACTCGGCATACGGATGCAGGCTGACTGAAACGCACGGGACACACCGCTTAAGGCTGCTTGGTTCCCCACCTGACCTGGTTCACAGCGGCCCCATCGTACAGGGCCCGCATCCGTATGCCGAACCACGCAGCAGGCGCTGTCCGGCATGGCACATTTTGTGCTTGATTATTATAGCATGTTTCGGGGGAGAATGCAAGCCCCCGGCAGCGGGCTCACCCTCTCAGGCGCTTTGCGCCAGCTCCCTCAAAGGGGGAGCCTTTGGCAAAACCATCAAACAACATGCAAAACAAAAGCCCCTTCCGGCATTACACCAGAAGGGGCAGAGTGCTGAATAAAAGTTAGGACTGGCAGGCAGTGATCAGGCTCATCTTGTAGACCTCGTCAGCGTTGCAGCCACGGGACAGGTCGTTGATGGGTGCGTTCAGGCCCTGCAGAATGGGGCCGTAGGCAGCGTAGCCGCCCAGACGCTGAGCGATCTTATAGCCGATGTTGCCGGCCTCGATGCAGGGGAAGATGAAGGTGTTGGCCTGGCCAGCGACCTTGCTGCCCTTGCACTTGACCTGTGCAACTTCGGGAGCAACGGCAGCGTCAAACTGCAGCTCGCCGTCCACAGCCAGCTCGGGGTCCATCTCCTGAGCCTTGATGGTAGCGTCATGGCTCAGAGCAACGGTGCCGCCCTTGCCGGAACCCTTGGTGGAGAAGCTCAGAACTGCGACCTTCGGATCGATGCCGAACAGCTTTGCGGTCTTGGCAGTCTCAACGGCCACCTCAGCCAGCTTTGCGGATGCAGCGATCTTAACCTCGCCGGTAGCCTTATCAACGGTATCGGTGTAATCAATGTTGACAGCGCAGTCGCCCATGGCAATGCGCTTCAGGCCCTCTTCGCCAAAGTCACGGTCCAGAATGAAGCAGGAGCTCACCAGGTGTGCGCCCTTCTTGGTCTTGACCAGCTGCAGAGCAGGGCGGATGGTATCGGCGGTGGAGTAAGTAGCGCCGCCCAGCAGGCAGTCAGCCTTGCCCATCTTGACCAGCATGGTGCCGAAGTAGTTGGACTTCTTCAGCATTGCGGTACACTCTTCAGCGGTCTGCTTGCCCTTGCGCAGCTCGACCATGGTGTTCACCATCTCGTCGAAACCTGCGTAGTTCTCAGGGTCAATGATCTCAGCAGCGGAAATATCAAAATTGCCTGCGGCAGCAGCAGCCTTGCACTCAGCCTCGTTGCCCACCATGACAACCTTCAGAACGCCCTCGGCCAGCAGCTTGCTGGCTGCCTCCAGGATGCGGGGGTCATTGCCCTCGGTAAAAACGATCGTCTTGGGGTTTGCCTTCAGCTGTGCTACCAGCGGTGCGAACATATCAGCCATTGTTGATTACCTCCGAATTAACTATCCAATATTCACATCCGGGTGCCTGTTGGACACAAGGATGCCTTTCTCTTTTATTCTAGCACACCCGGCAAAAAGTTCAAGACAAAATTGGCTTTTTGTGCTATTATTTTAGGAGAAAACCATTTTTTATTTGTGAATAAATTATCATTCAGTCGCAAGGAGATCAAACTGCTATGGATTGGGATACATTAAAGGCCGAGTGCCTTGCCTGCCGCAGATGTGAGCTGTGCACTGACCGCACCCATGTGGTGTTCGGGCAGGGTGTCCAGACTGCCGAGGTGCTGTTCGTGGGCGAAGGCCCGGGCCAGAGCGAGGACGAGCAGGGCCTGCCCTTTGTGGGCCGCAGCGGCCAGCTGCTGGACAAATACCTGTTTGCCATTGATCTGGACCGGAGCAAAAACTGCTACATTGCCAACATCGTCAAGTGCCGCCCGCCCCACAACCGCGACCCGCTGCCCACCGAGAGCGAGGCCTGTATGCCCTGGCTCCGGGAACAGTTCAAGCTGCTGCAGCCAAAGATCGTGGTCTGCCTGGGCCGCATCGCCTCCCAGCGGATGATCCGCACCGATTTCTCCGTGACCAAGGAGCACGGCACCTTTGTGCAAAAGAACGGCGTATGGTTCATGGGCACCTTCCACCCCGCTGCCCTGCTCCGGCAGGCACAGAACAAACCCGCCGCCTTTGCGGATTTTGTGGCCCTGCGGGAGAAGATCCACGAGGTGTGCGGGCACACATATTAACAAGCTCACCCTCTCCGTCATTGCTGTCGCAATGCCACCTCTCCCGAAGGGAGAGGCCTTGGCAGAAAGATGAAGCTCACAAAAACTGCCAAGGGCTCCCACTTTGGGGGAGCTGGCGAGCGGAGCGAGACTGAGAGGGCAAGGCCGTTTCCAAGTATCATCTTCCTTCATTTTTGCATACCCTAAAGCAAAAGTGAGGTGTTCTGATATGAAAACGATCCAAAGCCGTTCCCCCGATTTCTTTCTGGGGGCCACCACACCGGCGGGCTTCAAGGGTTATTTTGAGCCGCTGCGCCGGGAGCCCGGGATGCAGATGCTTCTCATCAAAAGCGGGCCGGGATGCGGCAAATCCACCTTGATGAAGCATCTGGCCCGGGCCGCCGAGCAGCAGGGCCAGCGCATCGAAAAGATCCACTGTGCCAGCGACCCGGACAGTCTGGACGGGGTCATCTTCCTCGACCAGAAGCGCGCCATCATCGATGCCACCGCGCCCCATGTGGTGGAGCCGGACGCGCCCGGGGCTGATGAGCTGGTGGTGAGCCTGTACCACACCATCGATGCCGGAAAGCTGGCTCCCCACCGGGACGAGGTCAAGGCCCTGTTTGCCCGGAATGCCGCCCTGCGGGGCCGGGCAGCCCGGTATATCGCATCGGCGGGCAGCCTGATGCTGGACAGCCGCCGGGCCGAAGCCTGCAGCGCCAACTTTGAAAAGGTGCGCCGCTACGTCAAGCGGCTCTGCACCCGGCTGCTTCCCCGCACCGAGGGCACCGCCAGCGAGGAGCTGCGGCTGCTTTCAGCCATCACCCCCAAGGGGATGGTATTCTACCGGGGCACGGTAGAAGCGCTGGCCGACCGGTATGTGGTATTCCGGGATGATTATGGGGCGGTCTCCCGCCTGCTGCTGGAACTCATCCGGGCCGAAGCGCTGGCCCGGGGCTACCACATCATCACCTGCCCCTGCGCCATGCACCCTGAAGATCAGATCGACCACATCTTCATCCCGGCCCTGCGGCTGGCTTTTTTGACCGACAACCTCTGGCATCCCATCCAGCTGCCCGGCGTGCAGGCCGTGCGCTGCACCCGCTTTGTGGACCGGGAAAACCTGTCCGGCTTCCGCGCCCGCCTGCGCTTCAACGATCGTGCCGCCTCCGAGCTCATCGACCAGGCTGTCGCCCTGATGGCTCAGGCCAAAAACTGCCATGATGAGCTGGAGACTTATTACCGGGCCGCCGTGGATTTTGACCAGGTGAATGCTGTTGCAGCAAATTGTCAAAAGATCCTGGGTCTCGGGTAGGCCCTGCTCTGCACAGCCTGACCGAAACGCAGAATTTCAAGAGAAAGGAAGTGAACCCCATGCCAACCATCCGTCTCTCTGTCCGGGAGATGGTGGAGTTCCTGCTCCGCACCGGCAGCATTGACAGCCGCTTTACCGGCTTTGACCGGGCCAACGAGGGCGCACGCATCCACCGCAGGCTCCAGAAGGCGGCGGGCGAAGGCTACGCCGCCGAGGTGTTCCTCACGGCAGAGCGGACGATGGAGGGAATCGGATTCACCATCGAGGGCCGTGCCGACGGCATTTTTACCGATGCGGACGGCACGGTGGTCATCGACGAGATCAAGACCACTGCCGCGCCCACCGATGCCATCACGGAGGACATGAATTCCTGCCACTGGGCACAGGGCATGGTCTACGGGGCCATCTGCGCCGAACAGCGGGAGCTGGAAACACTGGATGTCCGGCTGACTTATTACCAGATCGACACCGATGAGATCATCCGCTATACACGGCACTTCTCCGCCGCTGAGCTGGATGCGTTTCTCAACGACCTGCTGCGGCAGTATCTTCCCTGGGCACGGCGGCAGCTGGACTGGGTGGAAGCCCGGAACCGGAGCCTTGGGGCCCTGCAATTTCCGTTTCTGGCCTACCGTCCTGGGCAGCGCGCCCTTGCCGGGGAGGTCTATCGCGCCTGTGCTGCGGGCAAGGCAGAGCAGAAGGGCGGTACCCGGCTGTTCTGCCAGGCACCCACCGGCATCGGCAAAACGATGAGCGCCCTCTTCCCTGCCCTGAAAGCCATGGGCGAGGGCAAGGGGGAAAAGATCTTCTACCTGACCGCCCGCAACACGACACAGGCCGCTGCTGAGGATGCACTGGTCCGTCTGCGGGCGGCAGACCAGGCGCTTTCCCTGCGCAGCGTGACCCTTTCGGCCAAGGAGAAGGCCTGCCTGTGCAAGGATACTGAGGGCCGTCCCGCCTGCCTGCCGGAAGCCTGCCCCTACGCCAACGGCTACTACGAGCGGCTGAAGGATGCGCTGGCCGACCTGCTGGACAGCACCGTCCCCTATGACCGGGCCGCCCTGACTGAGACTGCCCGGCGGCACAGGGTCTGCCCTTTTGAGCTGGGGCTGGACCTGAGCGAGTGGTGTGACGTAGTCATCGGAGACTACAACTATCTGTTCGACCCCACCGTGCACCTGCGGCGCTTTTTCGATGCGGCGGGCGACTACATTTTTCTCATCGACGAGGCCCACAACCTGCCGGACCGGGCCAGAGCCATGTACTCGGCACGGTTCTGCAAGAGCAGCCTGACCGATGCCAGACGGGCCATCGGCAAAGGAAAAAGTGCACTGAAAACCGCGTTGACAAAGGCAGACAGGGGCTTTCTGGAAGCACGGCGGGCGGTAACGAAGCTGGCCCCCCGCCGGGGTTCAGCGCCCACCGAATCGCCGGCAGAGGATCTCACCCAACAGACCAGCCTTCTGGACACCGAACCGGCAGAAGCCGCCTTCCCGCTGCCGGAGCCTTTGCTGGCGCAGGATGGCACGGTCTTTTTGCAAGAGCTGCCGAAGGAGCTGCTCCGACTGCTGTTCAGCCTGCAGGCCCCCCTGCAGGACTGGCTGGAGGCCAACCCGGAGGCCGATGCCCACGCCCAGCTGCTCGAGCTCTACTTTGCGTTGCAGGATATCACCCGGGCAGCAGAGCGGTACGACGCGCATTTTGTCACCCAGCTGACAGCCCGGGGCAGCGAGCTGGAATGGGAGCTGCTCTGCCTTGACCCTGCCCCCTTTGTGGATGCCAGCCTTGCCGCCGGGCGGGCTGCGGCACTGTTCAGCGCAACGCTCACCCCGCCGGGCTACTACCGCTCCGTGCTGGGCTGTCCCGATGCCCGGGCCGTGGCTCTGGAAAGCCCGTTTCCGCCCGAACATTTGGGGCTCTACTGCCTGCCCGGCATCTCCACCCGCTACCGGGACCGGGAGGCCAGTGTGCAGGCCGTCTCGGATGCGCTGGCCGCACTGGCCCGGGCCAAGGTGGGCAACTATCTGGCCTTTTTTCCCAGCTACGCCTATCTGCGGCAGGTATATGAGGACTTCACCGCCCGTTACCCGGACATCGAGACGCTGGCCCAGGAGAGTGGTCTGGACGACGCGGCCCGGGCGGCCTTTCTGGAACAGTTCGGCCCAAGCCCCGCAAAAACGCTGCTGGGCTTCGGGGTCATGGGCGGCATCTTTGGCGAGGGCGTGGATCTGGTGGGTGACCGGCTCATCGGGTGCGCCATCGTGGGGGTGGGCCTGCCTCAGGTGAACCCCCGGCAGGAGATCCTGCGCCGTTACTATGACGAAGCGGTCGGCACCGGTTTCGACTACGCCTACCGCTTCCCAGGCATGAACAAGGTGCTGCAGGCGGCGGGCCGGGTCATCCGCACGCAGGAGGACAGGGGCGTGGTGCTCCTGCTGGATGACCGCTTTGCCCGCGCCGAATACACCCGCCTGTTCCCCCGCCACTGGCACCAGCTCCAATACCTGCGCAGCACCACAGAGCTGGAGCAGCAGCTTGCCGCCTTCTGGGCACGGAACCAATAGAAAAAGCCTGTCAGCGCAAAAACCGACAGGCTTTTTCTCATGCTCCGGACATTTTCCGGCTCCTACTTCTTTCTGGGCAGGGATCTGCGCAGTTCATCCCAGGCAGTCATCTCCACCAATGTGGTGGCGCGCAGGGCGGCAAACGCTTCATCCAGATACTGCATCTCGCTCACCGCACGCATGGCGTGATCCGAAATGCACCACTTCCCAACGACCGTCTGCGCCATCCAGTAGACCATCCGCTCGGTCTTTTTCCGCTGTTTGGTGCCCTCGCGGTAGCGGTCGGTGTTCTCCGCATCGTTCACAGGAACACCTGCCGCTTTCAGCATCTCACAGCACTCCCAGGCTGCATCCACGATCATCCTGCGCTGTTCCACTGTGGTGCGGGAAAGTTCCCCATCCACCGCATAGCAGGCATAGGCGCAGGGCAGGATAAAGGCGATGTGGCTCTTGAGCCACTCGTCCATATCGCTGTAATAGGTCAGCTTGTAATGAGTCCCTTCAAAGGCAGCCTGCAGCCGCAGGCGGAATGCGCCGGACAGGGGAGCGGTTGCGCCGCCAACGGTCATTCCCATCCCCATGTGCACACTGACCAGCCGGTCATGCTCCCGGCGGCCTGCATTGTTCTGGAAGCCAAAGGCGATCTTATCCACCGGGCGCTGCATGGCCTGCAGCATCTCCTGCGCATAGGGATCATTGCCCACAAAGATGAAGTACTGGCTCCGGTTTGCTTTGAGGATGGGCAGCACATCGGCCAGCTGCCCGGCCTGCACCGTGACAAACACAAGGTCATACACATCCTCGGGGGCCAGCACATCTGTCGTCTGCATCCGATCCACCGTTGTTTTCCGCTGGAGCATGTGGCGGATGGTCAGGCCCTTCTGGTCAATGACCTCCTTCCACTCGCCCCGGGCCAGCAGGGTGACCACATTTTTCTTGTTCTGTGCCAGACTGTGGGCCAGCTGACAGCCCTGAACGCCTGCGCCGTACACCAAGATCCTCATAACAAGATACCTCCTGTTTTGCATGATCAGCCCGGCCAGAAACACCGGGCTGTTACTTTTTCAGGAACGAGAAGAAGCCCTTTTTCTCATAGGGCCGGGTCTGCACGCCGGTCACGGTGTAGCCCGTTTCGGCAATGGCCGCCTTCAGCGTCTCCACATCCACCGGCTGCTCCGAGACGATGACCGTCTCGCCCTTGGTGTGGGAAGAAGTCACCTTGTTCACCCGGGCGGTCTTGCGCACCACATCATTGATGTGGCTCTCGCACATACCGCACATCATGCCATCGACCTTCAGGATCGTTTCTACCATTGTTGTCCCCTCCATACTGTATCTGCGGGCACCCCTGTCAAACTGCACAAGTCCAGCCCGCTGTTTTCGTCATTTTGTTAGTTTTAGCTAACTCATTGCAGAAACAAAAAGGCTCCTGCCCCGCACAGCACTGCTCTGCGGAACTTTGCCGATCTGTTTTCAGTTTTATCATACCATACCGGTGGGCAAATTTCAAGCTGCCCGCAAAACCGGCCGGGGGACTTTATCAAAGGGTCAGTTCATGGAAAACAGCGCTGCTTTCCAACTCTTTCCATTGCATCGTGTTTCCTTCCAGGGTCATGTAGCTGTGAGGGCTGTTCTCTTTGGGGATGCTCACAGAACCCGGATTCAGGTAAAGATTTTCCTGCCCGAACTCTGTCCAGGCCGGAACATGGGTGTGCCCGTGCAGCAGTACATCTCCCGGGGCCAGTGGCGGCAGATTTTTCACATGATAGATATGCCCGTGGGTCGCATAAATGAGCCGCTGCCCCACCGGAAGCACCGCATAATCGGCCAGCACGGGGAATTCCAGCACCATCTGGTCCACCTCGGCATCACAGTTGCCCCGCACGCAGAGCAGCTTCTCCTTTTTCCCGTTCAGCAGGGGGATGACCTCCTTGGGGGCGTACTCTCGAGGCAGGTCGTTGCGGGGGCCGTGGTAGAGCAGGTCGCCCAACAGGAACAGCCGGTCGGCTCCCTCCCGCTCAAAGGCCTCCAGCATTTTGCGGCAGTAGTAGGCCGACCCGTGCAGGTCTGACGCGATCATCCATTTCATGGCAGATCCTCCTTTTGTGCGTTCTGTTCTTATTTTACCGCCGCCGCGCCCCTTGTCAAGGGCAAGGGCCCACTGTAAAAAGTCATACTTTTATTTTAAAAAGTCCTTGACAAGTATCCCTGTGATGTGGTATCTTTGAACCAATAAAATATCGTGTGGATTTTTACAGCATTCTGCAACTTTTCGCCACACAATGGTACAAAAGCCATTGTGTGGCTTTTGCTTTGCCTTCAAATCCAAATCTGACCCTCAGGAGCAATGAAAATGAACGATACTTTTATGAAAACCAGACCGGTGTTCCCGCTGCTGCTCTCCATGGCCCTGCCCAACGTCATCTCGATGCTGGTGAACAGCCTGTACAACATCGTGGACAGCCTCTTTGTGGCCCAGATCAGCGAGCAGGCCATGACGGCGCTTTCGCTGGTGTTTCCCATCCAGAACTTTGTCAATGCAGTGGCCATCGGCTTCGGCATCGGCATCAATGCTCAGATCGCGCTCTACCTCGGCGCAGGCGACCACGAAAACGCCAACCGGGCCGCCACCCACGGCATGATGTTTTCCCTGCTGCACGGCGTGCTGGGCATGGTCCTCTGCATTGCCATCATGCCCGGCTTCCTGCGCCGCTTCACTACCGATCCCGCTCTGGTGGACATGGGTGTGACCTACTCCACCATCGTGTTCCTGTTCTCGCTGGTCAACATGGCAGACCTCGCCTTTGAGAAGATCTTCCAGTCCGTGGGCCGGATGAACGTTGCCATGGTGGCGCTGATCACCGGCTGCGTGACCAACATCGCCCTCGACCCTGTCCTCATCTTCGGCCTTGGGCCGGTGCCCGCCCTGGGCATTGCCGGTGCGGCCCTTGCCACCGGCATCGGGCAGGCCGTTTCCCTTGTGGTCTACCTCTATGTCTACTGCACCACCGAAGTCGCCGTCCGCTTCTCCCGCCGCTGCCTGCGGTTCGATGCCGCCCTTGACGGCAAGCTCTATGCCATCGGTGTACCGGCCATCCTGAATCTGGCCCTGCCCAGCCTGCTGGTCACCTTCCTGAACGGCCTGCTGGCGGTCTACTCCCAGAGCTATGTGACGGTGCTGGGCATCTACTACAAGCTCCAGACCTTCCTTTACCTGCCGGCCAACGGCATCGTGCAGGGGATGCGCCCGCTGGTGGGCTACAACTACGGTGCCCGGGAGCATGGCCGTGTGTCCAAGCTCTACAACCTGACACTGGGCCTGAGCGCCGGGATCATGGCCATTGGCACCCTGCTCTGCCTGACCATTGCAGGCCCGCTGATGGGTCTGTTCACCTCTAACCCCGAGACCATCGCCATCGGCCAGACCGCCCTGCGGATCATCTGCCTGGGGTTCATCGTCTCGGCAGTGTCTACCACCTCCTCCGGCGCACTGGAGGGTCTGGGCAAGGGCGTGCCCTCACTGGTCATCTCCCTCTGCCGCTATATCATCTTCATCATGCCCATTGCGTGGGTGCTGTGCGGCCGCATGGGCCCTACCGGTGTCTGGCACGCCTTCTGGATCACAGAGGCCCTCTCTGCCGTGATCGCCTACGCGGTATATCACAAGGCAGTCCATCAGAAATAACCCTCTCTAACAAAAATTCCCGCTCGATGGAGCGGGAATTTTTTGTTATCATCTCTTCTTTTGTGGAAGGCTGCTCTCAGATCAGGCCCAGGGTTTTGAGCTCCCTTGCCACGCCGTCCTCCGTCACAGCCGGGCAGATGCGGTCGCAGAGCTTTTTCAGGTTGTCAGAGCCGTTGGCCATGCAGACGCTGATGCCTACCACATCGGTCATCTGCAGGTCATTGTCGCTGTCGCCAAAGCCGATGGTATCGGCCAGCGAACACCCCAGCTCATCGCAGATGGCCTTGATGCCGGTGCCCTTGTTGAACTTGCGGTTGATGAGCTCCCCGTTGACGATGGCTGACGGGGTATCCCCCAGCCGGGACTCACAGAAGATGAACTGGTCCTCATACAGCTGCTTTGCCTCGGCAAGGCAGGCCTCGTTGGGGGCGATGAACACCACCTTGTAAACCAGCTCTCCGTGGTATTCCTCAATGGGCCGGATGGTCATGCCATACTCCATCGTTTTGCGCCAGCGCTCGGCCTCGCTGTTCAGCTGCCCCGGCTTACGGGGGAACAAATGGGCGAATCGCTCGATCATCTTGATGCCGCCGTAAGTATCGTCCCGGGCTTCCAGGGTGCACTCGGCACCGGCACGCCCCAGCACCTCCCGCAGGCCCTCGACCTGCGCAGGCTCCATGGGAAGATCCACGAGAATTTTCCCATCACAGCCTACATAGCCGCCTGCAGAGCAGACAAAGCCATCGAAACCGTAGGCAAGCAGCGGCTTCGTCATGCGCAGGTTACGGCCGGTGCACAGAAACACCTTGTGGCCGTTGGCCCGGGCCTGCCGGATGGCCTCCACGGCACTGGCCGGAACGGTCATCTCACCGGGCGGCAGCAAAGTACCGTCAATATCCAGAAAAATCAGTTTTTGCTTCATAGTTTCCTCACTCTTTCACTGCCAGTTCATGGCAAAGCCGCGAATCAGCAGACCCACGGCCAGGATCGCCAGCAGCACCAGCAGAACGGTGCGGTTGGCCTGTTTCTGCTTCTGCCTGGCCCGGGCACGGCTGTTCCGGCTGCCGCCCTGCTTCCGGTTCTGGGATCTGCCGCCGGAGCTGCGGCCGCTCGTGTTCTGCTTTGTGCTGCTGCGGCGGGAAGCACTGCCGGAAGTCCCCTCTTTTTTCCTGCCCGCAGTGCTCTGGCCGGACTTTGCCGCACGGGGTGCTTTCTCTTCCGGGGCCGCCGACGCAATGGGCTTTTTGGCCCCGCAGCGGCTCAGATAATCCTCAGCCAGCCGGTAATACTGGCCCAGCTCACTGGTGCGCAGGGGTGCGCCTGCATAGCCCTCTTCCAATGCTTCCACTGCCTCGTTGAAGAGGATCGCCGCCTGCGCAGCCGCCGTGCGGTCGGAGGCATGGGCCGCTTCGTTGCGGGCAGTGCGCACCGCGTTGCAGGCCCGGCGGGCAGCAGCGGGGTGCTCCGTATTGCCCAGCAGATCCAGCGGGCGGGCAGCATCCTTTTCCGGGTCCAGCAGTACCCGCATACACAGGGTGGTATCCAGCTGCTGCCAGCTGTTTCGGCCCGCCAGATCGGGCAGACGGTCATAATATTCGGGGCTCTCCTGCTGGCGGGTGCGGATGTGATCCAGCAGGGCTCCCAGGCTGTGCTCCCCTGGTTTGTTCTCCCAGTGCCAGCGCAGCAGCTTGCGGCTGATCTCATCGCAGGTAGTTTTGATCTCAAAAGCGGTTTGCAGTGCTTCGTCAGGCATAACGTTTCTCCTTCGTACAACCAAAAAAACGGAGGAAGCGCAGCCTCCTCCGTCATTCATTTACATCATAAACTGATAATAAACGAAGCCCCACAGCGCAATGCCTGCGCAGACGATGGCGGTGATGGGCGGGACCCAGCGGACGAGGGTCTCGGCAATGCTGTCACGGCTCTCTTCCGCATCGTCCTCCTCATCGTACTGCTCCACCTCGGGTTCCGGCTGGCGGGCCGGGGCGGCACGGCGGGCAGCAGCAGGCATCACACGGGTGCCCTCGTCATCCACAGCCGCTGCACCGCTGCCGGGGAACGCCGCGCGGGTGGCGGCATCCAGCACCCGGGTAGGCTCTGCTTCCGGAACAGGGGTGTGTTCCACCGGCGGTGCAAAGCTGGTCGGAGCGCCGACAGGCTCTGCCGGGCGGGCCGTCGGGATGACCCGGGTGGGTTCTGCCTGCACCGGCGCGCTGGCCACGATGCGGGTCGGCTCTTCCTGCGGGGCGGCGCTCGCCACGCGGGTGGCCTCCGCCGCCGGGGCCTGCTCTGCAGGGGCGGCCTTCTGGCCAGGCTGCAGCAGGGTGTTCAGGGCGTTCTGCAGCAGGATGCGGTCACAGCCGCACTCGGTGCAGTAGACCGTGTCCTCTTCCTTCGGGTGGAAGGAACCGCAGGCACAGTACCAGCCGTTCTCGAACACCTGCGGCATATACTTGAGGCCGGTGCGGTTCATCCGGCTTTCCAGTGCCTTTTCCAGCTCCGGACTCAGGCGGCGCGGGGCCGGCAGGCGGACGCGCTTGATGGCATCCAGATGCACGACCTTTTTGCCGCTGTATACGTTCTTCAGGACCACATCCACGCTGGTGATGGCCTTCTGGGTCACGAACACGGCATCGTCCATGCCAAAGCTCTCACCGGGCTTGACCTCGATCTCGCGGTATTCAAAGGCATCCTCACACAGGATGATACCGTCCACGCCCTTGCACTTGAAGTGGATCTCCAGTGCAGTCAGGGTGACCTTGGAGATGTTCTTGAAGGTCAGGCAGACTGCGTTCTCTCCGCTGAGTTCGCCCTTGAGCAGTTCCACACAGACGAACTGCACCGGGCTGCCCGGGGTATAATAGTTGGCCCGGGTGCGTGCGACCGGGTTAAAATTTTCCTCCACGACACTCGCTCCCTTCGATCATTCGTTTTCCTGCGGGGCATCCTGCGCCGGGTCGGGCATTTCCTCGCCCAGCACGGCCTGCTCCGCCTGTTCAGCGGGCTCTGCGCTCTCGGCAGGTTCTGCGGTCTCCACATGGGCCGCCGGTGCGGCGGGTTCCTGTGCAGGCTCGTCACCGTCACGCGGGGGCAGCTTTCCGCCGGCCATCACGGTGTTGAACTCCTTCTCGTTGAGCTTTTCGCGTTCCATCAGAGCCTGTGCCAGCGCATGGAGCTGGTCGATGTGCTCCGTCAGGGTGCGGCGGCAGGTCTCGTAAGCCTCATCGATGATATCCCGCATCTCGCCGTCGATCTCGGCAGCGGTGCTCTCGCTGTAGCCCTTGCCCTGGGTGAAATCACGGCCCAGGAAGGTCTCCTCCTGCGAGGTGCCGTAGACCACAGGGCCCAGGCGCTCGGAAAAGCCGTACTTGGTGATCATCTGGCGGGCAATGTTGGTTGCCTGCTGCAGGTCGTTGGAGGCACCGGTGGAGATATCCTCCAGGATCAGCTGCTCGGCCACACGGCCGCCCAGGCTGGAAACGATATCCTCGAACATCTCACCCTTTGTCACGTAGCTGCGATCCTTTTCAGGCAGATACATGGTGTAGCCGCCAGCCTGGCCGCGGGGAATGATGGTGATCTCGTGCACGCGGGGATGGTGCTTGCAATAGAAGCCTGCCACGGCGTGGCCCGCCTCATGGTAGGCGGTCAGCTTCTTTTCCTCGGCAGTCACAACGCGGCTCTTCTTCTCAGGGCCTGCCATGACCTTCATGGAAGCTTCCTCGATGTCCTCCATGGTGATAGCCTTGCGGCTGCGGCGGGCAGCCAGCAGAGCGGCCTCATTGACCAGGTTCTCCAGGTCAGCACCCGCAAAACCTGCGGTGCGCTGTGCGATGACTCTGAGGGAGACATCGGGAGCCAGAGGCTTGTTCTTGGTGTGGACCTTGAGGATCTCCTCGCGGCCCTTGACATCGGGCAGGCCCACATAGACCTGACGGTCAAAGCGGCCCGGACGAAGCAGTGCCTTATCCAGAATGTCGGCACGGTTGGTGGCTGCCATCACGATGACACCATCGTTGGCCTCAAAGCCGTCCATCTCGACCAGCAGCTGGTTCAGGGTCTGCTCCCGCTCGTCGTGGCCGCCGCCCAGACCTGCGCCGCGCTGACGGCCCACGGCATCGATCTCATCGATGAAGATGATGCAGGGCATGGTCTTTTTGGCCTTATCAAACAGGTCACGCACACGGGACGCGCCGACACCGACATACATTTCCACGAAGTCGGAGCCGGAAATGGAGTAGAAGGGCACCCCCGCCTCACCGGCGCAGGCACGGGCCAGCAGGGTCTTACCGGTACCCGGAGGGCCCACCAGCAGAACGCCGTGGGGGATGCGGGCACCCAGCGTGTTGAACTTGTCGGGGCTCTTGAGGAACTCCACGACCTCCTTTAGCTCTTCCTTTTCCTCGTCCTCACCGGCAACGTCAGCAAAGGTCGCGGTCTTTTTGTTCTCGTGCTCGTCCTTCACCTTGGCCTTGCCCACGTTCATAATACCGCCGCCGCCAGCGCCGCCGCGCATCATGGAGAAGAGCAGGAAGCCGGTGCAGCCCAGCATTCCCAGGTAGAACAGGATCTCCATCCAGGGGATGGACTCCTTCAGGGTGGTGTAATCGTACTCCATGGGCGCGGTCGGGTTGGCTGCGTCGTAGGAATCGATATACTGCTGGACGTTCTCGATGAACACATAGGCGTAGGGCAGCTTGTAGCGCACCGTCACCGTGCCGTCATCGTTTCTGGTTGCCCCCACGGAAGAGGCGGAGGAGGAGAACATATTGCTCAGCAGACCGCCGGAGGCCTGTGTGGCAGCGGTGGCACCTGTGGTTTCGGGCAGCTCCTGCTTGCCCTCCTTCAGCGTCAGGGTGATGATGCTGGTGTTGCGGTCCAGCGTAAATGCTGTGACCTGATTGTTCTCAAAGTAGTGCACCACAGTCGAGTAGCTCATGGTGGAGCCGCCGGTACTGCTGTCGCTGGTGCCCAGCACCGACCAGATCATCAGGACACCGGCCAGTGCCAGCGCCAGGATCAGGGGATTAAAGCGAGGTCGTTTCGGTTGCAAAAGGGATCAACTCCAGTTCTAATTCGTTTTTGTTATGCGTAGATTTCCGGTTTCAGCACACCCACATAGGGCAGGTTGCGGTATTTCTCATCGTAGTCCAGACCATAGCCCACCACAAACTCGTCCGGCACCTGGAAGCCCTCGTAATCGGGCTGGATGTCGGCCTTGCGGCGGCTGGGCTTGTCCAGAATGGTGCAGATCCTCACGGAATTCGGGTTGCGCATCTTGAGCATGGGCACCAGCTTGGAAAGGGTGACACCGGTATCCAGAATGTCCTCCACGATCAGCACGTCCTTGCCGGACAGGTCGCCGTCCAGATCCTTGATGATCTTGACCAGACCGCTGGTGGTGGTATTGCTGCCGCCGTAGCTGGACACGACCATAAAATCAATGCTGCAGGGGATGGTCACGGCCCGCATCAGGTCGGCCATAAAGACCACCGAACCCTTGAGGATGGAGACGAGGACAAGGTTTCTGCCCTCGTAATCCCTGCTGATCTGTGCACCCAGTTCGGCAACCTTGGCTTTCAGTGCTTCCTCACTGACCAGGATGTTCTTGATATCGTCATTCATGCTCATGGGTTGTTCCTCCATTTTCCAATTCCAACTGCAAGATCTGTACAGTCTCCTCGTCCGGGGCCAGCCCCTCGGCAAAGCCCTCCCCACAGACCCACAGGATCTCACTGCCCGCCGCCAGCAGCGGCAGGCCCTCTCGTATTCCGGCAGGAATGCCTGCCTCATTCATCCATTTGCGCAGGGGCTTGCTCAGCCCCCGCCCCGCAGGCCGGAACCGGTCTCCCGGTTGACGGGTGCGCAGCGTAAGGGCAGAATATAACAAAGTTATTCTAGCATAATCCGCCCGATTTTTTAAGTCTTTTTTATGAACACCCTGTGTTTTTTCTCGAAAACCGCTTACAAAAAGCCGTGTTTTCAGGGTTTGGCCCCCGGGCAGAGCAAATTCCGCCCCATCGGCAGGGGCAAACGGCAGCGAAAACGCAGGGACCGCAGCCGCTTCCGGCCGGCGCTTTTCCTGCCAGAGCATCCCGCTGCCTGCGCAAAAGCGGACCGTATCGGTCAATTGCACCGCCCCGCTCCCCTGCTCCACCAGCTCTGCCAGCAGGCGGATGTACTTTTCCTCGGCATCCCGCACCGGAGCAACAAGGCTGTGGAGCGCCGCTTCCAGAATGAGCGGGTCAGCGCCCTGCAGCGGCTCCAGCCGCCATGCTGCCTTGGCTTCCGGTGCCTTGCGGGCAGTCTGGGCTGCATCCA
Organism: Faecalibacterium sp. IP-3-29; assembly: GCF_023347335.1. Taxonomy (NCBI): domain Bacteria; kingdom Bacillati; phylum Bacillota; class Clostridia; order Eubacteriales; family Oscillospiraceae; genus Faecalibacterium; species Faecalibacterium sp. IP-3-29. The sequence continues at coordinate 1,756,802 of NZ_CP094471.1, forward strand.
GACGTGCGCCAGAAAGCAGCTGTTCTGCCTGCCCGGCAAAGTAGGCATCCGCGCGGGCCGCCTTTTCACAGAAGCGGGCCAGATTTTCCTCTGCCGCAGCGTTGACGCTGCGCAAGGCCGGAACGGCCCCATGGCGCAGGCGGTTGCGGGCGTAAGCATCGGATTCGTTCGTCTCGTCCGTCACCCACACCTGCCCGAAGGCGGCGCAGAGCGCTTCGGTCTCGACCCGGGTCAGGCCCAACAGCGGGCGGCAGTAACCGGGCCGCCTGGGCCGAATGCCCCCTGCCCCGTGCAGCCCGGTGCCCCGGGCCAGCCGGAACAGCAGGGTCTCGGCCTGGTCAGTAGCAGTATGGGCCGTTGCAATGCAGTCTATCCCGCCTGCCAGCAGTTGGGCAAAGCAGGCATAGCGGAGTCTGCGGGCCCAGTCCTCCCCGGCATGGGGCGGCACAGCCATTCCCACATCTGCCGGGCGGAAAACTGTCAGCGACACCCCCAGCCGGGCACACTCGGCCCGGGCAAAAGCTTCGTCCCGGTTCGCAGCCTCACCCCGCAGGCCGTGGTTGACGTGGCAGGCCGTAAGGGTATATCCAAAGGTTTCCCGCAGTTCCAGCAGCACCCGCAGCAGCGCCATGCTGTCGGCTCCGCCCGAAACGGCGGCGCACAGGTGCAGAGCCAGGCCCGGTTCCGCAGGCGCAAACAGCTGCTCCTGCCGGGCAAAGCGTTCTACTTTTGCGATCAATTTTGATGTTTCGTCGTTCATCAGCGTTTGAAGTCCACATCCATAAAGCGGGTGTGTGCGCCATCCCAGCCCAGCGGCACCGTGCTGGTCTCGCCGTGGCGGTTCTTTGCCACGATGCACTCCGCTGTATCGGCATCCACCTCTGCCACATCGGGGTTCTGGCTGGCGTAGTAGGAATCACGGTAAAGGAAGAGGACGCAGTCGGCATCCTGCTCGATAGAACCGGAGTCACGCAGGTCAGACAGCTGGGGCCGGTGAGAAGAGTTGTTGCCCTGTTTCTCCACCGCACGGGACAGCTGAGAAAGCGCGATGATGGGCACATTCATTTCCTTAGCCATGATCTTCAGGTTTCGGGTGATGGAGCTGATCTCCTGCACACGGTTCTCGCTGCGCTGGCCGGTGGTCATCAGCTGCAGGTAGTCGATGACGATCAGGCCCACATTGGGGCGGGTGGGGTCCTGATTGACCCGGCGGATCTTCGCCTTCATCTCGGTGATGGTGATGCCTGAGGTGTCGTCCATATAGATGGGGGCATCGTGGAGCTTTTCCGTTGCCAGTGCCAGATACTCCCAGTCCTCACTGCGAAGGGCACCGGTGCGGAAAGCCTGGCTGTCGATGCCTGCTTCCGCCGAAAGGATGCGGTTGGTCAGCTGCTCTTTGGTCATTTCCAGGCTGAAGATGGCCACCGGCACCTTTTGCTGCATGGCAACACGGGTGGCGATGTTCAGCGCAAAACTGGTCTTGCCCATACCGGGGCGGGCGGCCAGAATGATGAGGTCGCCGCGGCCCAGGCCGGTCAGAACAGTATCCAGCAGACGGAAGCCGGTGGGGATGCCCTTGTACTTGTCGGCATCCGGGCCGCTGATCTTCTGCAGGTTGGTCAGCGTCTCCACCATACTGGAGGAAAGCGGGGTCAACGCGCTGGAATCCCGCCCGGAGCGGATCTCGTAGATGCGCTGCTCGGCGTTTTCCAGCAGCAGGTCAGCGTCCGGCTCATCGCCCGCGTCCTGCAGAATGTCCTTGGCAACGCCCATCAGCTGACGCACCAGATACTTTTCCTGCACGATCTGGGCATAAGCCTTCACATTGGAGATGCTGGGCACCGTCTCGGCCAGACCGGTCAGGTAGACCTTTGCCTCGTCCGCACTGGGGAACACGCCATCGGAGATGACGGCATCCAGCAGGGTGACAAAGTCGATGGTCTGGTCCGCCGTAAACAGGCGCAGCATCTCAGAATAGATCTGGGCGTTCTGCCGGGTGTAGAACATTTCCGGCCGGATGATCTCCACCAGGTCGGTCAATGTCTCAGGCTTGAGCAGCACCGCGCCCAGCACGCTCTGCTCGGCCTGCATATTGTAGGGCAGATTGATGCCCACACTCTCCAGATTCAGTTCATTGGAATAATGTCGTTGTTCGTTGGGCATGGTTCATCCCCCTCCATACTGGGCCAGCTTCCCAAAACGCCAAAAACGCCCCCTGAAGGCAGGGGGCGCAGATGGCATTTCAATCAGGCCTGTTCTACTTCCACCATGATCTTGAAGGAAGCCACGACACCGACATGCAGGCGCACCTTTGCGTTGAACACACCGGCATCCTTGATGTCCTTGGTCTCCAGCTCGATCTTCTTTTTATCAATGGGAGAACCGGCCAGCTGGGCCAGAGCCTCGGCAACTTCCTTGCCGGTGACCTTGCCGTGCAGGCGGCCGGATGCGCCGCCCTTGGCCTTGATGGTCACGGTCTTGCCCTCGATCTTTGCAGCCACAGCCTGTGCGGCGGCCACAGTTTCAGCCTCGTGGAAATCCGCAGCGGCCTCCTTGCCGCGTGCGATATTCACCGCAGAAGCATCGGCCACAGCGGCCAGCTTGCGCGGGAACAGAAAGTTGCGGGCGTAGCCGTCGGAGACCTCATGGATCTCGTCCTTCTTGCCAATGCCCTTTACGTCCTGCTTCAGAATCACTTTCATGGTGTTATCCCTCACTTCTCACCGGGGAACCGGTGGATTTCTATGGCTAGTATACAGCAATTGCGCGTTTCCGTCAACGGTCGGGGGCTGCCGCATCTCCGGGAGCTTTCTCCCGCAAGTGAAACGGGCCATTCCATCGCCCGCCCTATTGCCGCTGCGCGGCAACAGGGTCCCACCCCAGCGGACACTTGCCGGAGAAACTCCCCTCGTGCGGCGATCAGCAGTTCACGCCAACTCTTTCCCTGCCACGTCCAGCGCAGCTTCAATCACCTTATCCATATCATAATACTTGTACTCGCCCAACCGGCCGCCGAAAATGACGTTCGGCTCGACATCGGCCAACTGCTTGTAGCGGGCGTACAGGGCACCGTTCTTCTCGTCGTTGACGGGGTAATAGGGCTCGTCACCCGGCTTCCACTCGGTGCTGTACTCCCGGCTGATCACCGTTTTGGGCTGGGTGCCGAACGCAAAATGCTTGTGCTCAATGATCCGGGTATAGGGCGTTTCCGCATCGGTATAGTTCACCACCGCGTTGCCCTGATAGTTGTCGGTATCCAGCACCTCAGTCTCAAAGCGGACGCTGCGGTACTGCAGGGCCCCCAGCCGGTAGCCAAAGTAGGCATCCACCGGGCCGGTGTAAACCACCTTGTCGGCCAGTGCGTTCAGGTTCTCCCGGTCGGCCAGATAATCCACATTCAGCCGCACCTCGATGCCCTCCAGCATCTTTTCCACCATAGCGGTATAGCCGCCATCGGGGATGCCCTGATACAGCGCGTTGAAATAGTTGTTGTCGTAGGTAAAGCGGACCGGCAGGCGTTTGATGATGAAAGCCGGCAGTTCGGTGCAGGGGCGGCCCCACTGCTTGCCGGTGTAGCCTTTGATGAGCTTTTCGTAAATGTCCGTGCCCACCAGACTGATGGCCTGCTCCTCAAGATTTTTCGGGTCGGTGATGCCCGCTTCCCGCTTCTGCTCCTCGATCTTTGCCTTGGCCTCGGCGGGGGTCACCACCCCCCACATCTTATTGAAGGTGTTCATATTGAAGGGCAGATTGTAGACCTCGCCGTGATAGTTGGCAACGGGGCTGTTGGTGTAGCGGTTGAACTCCGCAAACTGGTTCACATACTGCCACACTGCCTTGCTGCTGGTGTGGAAGATGTGGGCCCCATAGCGGTGGACCTGTATGCCCTCCACTTCCTCGGTGTAGATATTCCCGGCAACGTGGCCGCGCTTATCAATCACAAGGCATGTTTTGCCCGCCTTTTTTGCTTGCTGGGCAAACACCGCACCGTAAAGGCCTGCGCCTACGATGAGATAATCGTAATGGTTCATCCCTGCTTCTCCTTTTTTCTGGATTCAGGTTCATTTTTGGAGAGCGGCTTCTTCTGGCTCTCACGGTACTGGTCAATGGCGGTCTGGATGCGTGCCCGGGCTGCCTCGGGGGTGATATGTTTGAGCTGGGCCGCTGCCATAGTCTGGTGGCCGCCGCCGCCCAGACTTTCCATGATGACCTGAACATTGACCGCTCCCAGACTGCGGGCGGAAATATTCACGCCGCTCCCCACCTGCACGGCCACAAAGCTGGCCTCCACATTCTGGATGGTCAGCAGGTCGTTGGCTGCCTGCGCAATGGCCACACGGGCCTCGGGGGGCACCTCGCCGCTGACGGAAATGGCACAGTTGCGGTACATCTGGGCAGCCTCCACAAGGTCTGCCTTGGCGTTGTACTCCACCATGGTCACATCAAAGAGCTGGCGCACCCGCTCCGTCTCCGCACCGTAACGGCGCAGAGCGGCGGCAGCTTCAAACGTGCGCACACCGGTATGCAGGGTGAAGTCCCGGGTATCCAGCATAATGCCCGAGAGCAGGCCCTCTGCCTCTACCCGGCTGGGCTTGTCGTCCCGGTCGCCCACATACTGCAAAAGCTCCGTGACCAGCTCACTGGCCGAGGAGGAATAGGGCTCGTGGCAGACAAGGTCTGCATGCTCGATGAAGCCCACGCCCTTGCGGTGGTGGTCGATGACAGCCACCTTGCCGCACCTTTCCAGGATCTCCTTACTTTCCACAAGGCCCAGCTGGTATGTATCCACCACCACGCAGAGCGTTTTCTTGGAGATAATGGGCAAAGCCCCCTTGGGGTCGATGAAATCATCTGCCTGCCCGGCCCGGCACAGGGCATCGATCAGGCTGCCCGCCAGTGTGGCATCCCGCCTGACGGCGATCACCGCCGGGACATCGCAGATCTTGCAGATGCGCAGCACGCCCTCGGCAGCGCCGATGGCATCCAGATCGCTCATCCGGTGGCCCATGATGACCACATGGTCCGCCTCCTTGACGAGCCTGACCAGCTGATCGGCCACGATGCGGCTGCGCACCTTGCTGCGCTTTTCCACGCCGTGGCTCACGCCGCCGTAAAAGGTAAAGCCGTCCGGGGTCATCTCAGCGGCCTGATCACCGCCGCGGCCCTGCGCCATATCCAGCGCCTGCACGGCCATATCCTGGGCTTCCCGCAGGGTCTTGGCTCCGCGCCCGATGCCAATGGAGATGGACAGGTTCACGCTGGGGTCCAGAGCACGGATCTTATCCAGCACATCGTAGCCGCGCTGGGCATACTGCTCCAGATGGCGCTCTTCCACCACGGCGATATAGCGGCCGCTGGCAACGCGGCGCAGAAAGCCTGTGCCCCGGCCGATCATATCCTCCAGCACCCGGTTGATGCCCTCCAGCAGGCGGGCGCGCTCACTGTCCAGCATATCGCTGAACACATCGTCGTAGCCATCCACCAGGAACACCATGTACCCCGGGCGGCTGGCCTTGTACTCCGTTTCGATCCTGCGCAGGGCGGTCTCCTCATTGAACACAAGCAGCGTCATGCTCTCGCTGCCGCCCGGCACGGTACTGCTGTGCACATTCCACACACCGTCGGCCAGATTGAGCTGCTGCCCTTCCGGGGCGCGGGCCTGTGCGGTGTCCAGGCCGGGCAGCAGCTTCTGTGCCCTGCCTGCAAGCCGGTCCTCGCCGCCCAGCAGCGCCGTGCGGAAGCGGCTGTTATACCACAGCACCGTCTCGCCAGAAAGCAGAGCCGCCGGCTGAGAGAGAGATTCCAGGCTGTATTGGGTCCTGGAATTTTCAAAGCTGCCGCCAGCCACCCACTTGGCGGTCCAGCGCCGCAGCTGATACCGGAAAACGCAGATGCCGATGCCCCACAGCACCACCAGCACTGCCAGCGCAGGCCAGCCCGCGGGCCGCTGCACCAGAAGCGCCAGTGTCAGCAGTGCACACAGCACTGCCAGCGCGGCGATCAGCATTTCCAACGTCCATCTCGGTTTTTGTTTCATGGAATCTTCTGCCTCCTGGTCTGCCTGCCCCGGCGGGGCGGCTTCCGGCTTATACCTCCATCAGAATGGGGAGGATCATCGGGCTGCGCTTGGTGCGGCGGTAGATATAGCTGCTCAGCGCCTCACGTACCCGGGTCTTGACGCTGTTCCAGTCGCGCACATGCTCTTCCACGCAGCGATCCAGCGCGTTTTCCACAATGCTCTGGGCCCCGTCCATCAGGCTCTCGTTCTCGCGCACATAGACAAAGCCGCGGCTCACAAGGTCAGGCCCCGCCAGCACCTTGCCGGTCTTGCTGTCCACGGTGGCCACAATGATGACCAGACCATCCTCAGAGAGATGCTTGCGGTCACGCAGGACCACATTGCCTACATCACCCACGCCCAGGCCGTCCACCATCACGGCACCGGCGGTGACAGGCTCGCCCAGCTTGATCTCGTCCCGGCTCAGGATAACGTTGGAGCCGTTCTCGGCAATGAGGATGTTGCTGGTGGGAATGCCCAGAGACGCGGCGGTCAGGGCATGCTTTTTCAGCTGCTTGTACTCGCCGTGCACGGGCAGGAAATACTTGGGTCTGGTCAGGGTGAGCATCAGCTTCTGCTCCTCCTGGCAGGCGTGGCCGGAAACATGGACATCATACATGCTCTCGTAGATGACCTCCGCGCCCAGCAGGAGCAGACCGTTGACGATCTTGGTCACGCTCTTCTCGTTGCCGGGAATGGGGTTGGCGGAGATGATGATGAAGTCGCCGGGGCCCACCCGCACCTGACGGTGGCTGCAGGAGGCCATGCGGGAAAGGGCGCTCAGGGGTTCGCCCTGGCTGCCGGTGGTGATCAGCACCACCTGCTCCGGCGGGTACTGGTTCAGCTCATCCACACTGATAAGGGTGCCCTCGGGGATGTGCATATAGCCCAGCTCCTGCGCCATGGCAGTGTTATTGACCATGCTGCGGCCGCTGAACGCCACCTTGCGGCCATCCTCCACGGCCAGATCAATGATCTGCTGGACGCGGTAGATATTGGACGCAAAGGTCGCAATGATGATGCGCTTGTTCCGGGCACGTGCAAACAGGTTGCGGACACCGGCGGCCACCTTCTGCTCTGTGGCGGTAAAGCCCGGGCGCTCGGCGTTGGTGGAATCGCTCAGCAGGGCCAGCACACCCTTCTGACCATACTCCGAAAGGGTGGTCAGGTCGGTCACGCCGCAGGCCAGCGGGGTGTAATCGATCTTGAAGTCGCCGGTCTGGATGATCGTTCCGGCGGGGCTGTCAATGGCAAAGGCCACGGAATCGGGGATGGAGTGGTTGACATGGATGGGCTCCACGGTAAAGCAGCCCAGCTTGATCTTCTGTTTGGGGGTGATCTCCACGAACTTGGTCTTGCCCGCCAGACCAAACTCCTCCAGCTTGTTCCGGATGAGGCCGCAGGTCAGCCGGGTGCCGTAGATGGGCAGATCAAACTTCTGCAGCAGGTAGGGAATGCTGCCGATGTGGTCTTCGTGGCCGTGGGTGATGAGCAGGCCCTTGATCTTGTCCTTATTCTGCACCACAAAAGTAAAGTCAGGGATGACCATGTCCACGCCGTACATCTCACTGTCCGGGAATACAAGGCCGCAGTCCACAATGATCATATCCCCGTTGCACTCATACACGGTCATGTTCTTGCCCACTTCGCCCAGACCGCCCAGCGGGTAGATGTGGATGGGCACAGCGGCCTCCTTGGGCTGCTGAGAACGGCGGGGCCGCCGGTTATAATAAGGGCGGCGGGTGCGGGTACGCTTTTCCCCACCGGATTCACTGTTTCTGTTCGGATTGTTCTGAGCCTGAGCCGGGTTCTGTTCTTTGACCTGTGCCATGCGGTACCTCCAAAATCAATTACAAAACGCAGGCACACCCCTTTGCGAGCGGCCTGTCTGTTGTGAAGGAGCAGCAAGCGCACCGCCGCTCCCATCGAAACCATCGTATAGAATTTTTCGCTTCCATGCCCGTTTTCGGCACTGGGATGGCCGGAACGGAGTAATTTCTGCCCTGTCAGTCCATCTGTTCGATGCGACCGCGGCACTGCCCCGTTCCGGCCGGACACACCGCACCGGTGCGCCCCTATACGCATTTTGTTACAAACAGTATAGTATTTCTTGTCCACTTTGTCAATTCAAAGCTTTGCCGGAAAAGCCGGGGATGATACGTTTTCCTCTTGACAGAACCGGAAAAATAGCTCTAAATAGAGGTATCCAAAAATTCAAGTTCCGGGAGAAACAGATGAAACAAGTCGAAGTTTACACCGATGGCGCGTGCAGCGGCAACCCCGGCCCGGGCGGCTGGGGCGCAGTGCTGCGCTACCGCTTCAACGGCAAGGTCTACGAAAAAGAGCTCAGCGGCGGCGATGCTTCCACCACCAACAACCGGATGGAGCTGACCGCCTTTATCGAGGCCCTGCGCCAGCTCAAGGAGCCCTGTGAGGTGCGGCTGTGCTCTGACAGCCAGTACGTCATCAACGGGCTGGAAAAGGGCTGGGCCAGGGGCTGGAAGCGCCGGGGCTGGAAAAAGTCCGACGGCTCCCCTGCCCTGAACCCCGACCTGTGGGAACAGGCATTGGAGCAGGAAGCCCGGCACAAGATCACCTATGTCTGGGTCAAGGGCCATGCAGGCCACCCGGAAAACGAGCGCTGCGACCAGCTGGCCGTGGCACAAAGTCAGGCACACGGAGGGAGACAGGGACGATGAGCGATACATTTCTGCCCGGCAGCGGGTTCGATACCTATGAACAGCAGGACAAGGTGCTGGTGGGCCTGTGCGGCGGCACGGGCTGCAAAGCAGCTGTCCGCATTTTACAGCAGCAGGGCTTTGCGGTGATGGGCGCTGTGGTGCGTCTGTGCACCGATGACCCCGTTGTGGATGCCGCCAGGGAAGCCGCCAAGGCTCTGGGCATCGAGTGCATCACCCTGAATGCCAGCGAACTGGCCAGCCAGCTGGCCGAGGAGACCGCTGCCCCGGCCGACCTGCGCTTCCCCGCCCTGCTGGCGGCGGCTGACCGGCTGGGCATCCAGTACATTGCCACCGGCCACCGCGCCCGGGTAGAGACTGGTGCGGACGGCGTGCACGTCCTCTGCCCTGCCGAAATTGCGGACGAGAGTGTCCGGCTTGCCGCCCTGCCGCAGGAAACGCTGGGCCGGCTCATCCTGCCCTTGGGCGATTTCAGCCCCGAGGATGTGGCTGAGATGGCAGCAGAATAAAAAGCAAAAGAGATGCACCCCGCCTTCCTGAAACCGGTTCAGGGAGCGGGGTGCATCTCTTTTTGCTCTGTTTTATTTTATCGTACAACGCTCAATGGAAGTCATCCGCTTACTTTGCGAAGATCTGGATCCAGTTGTGGCCCCACTGAGAATTGGCATCGTAGTTGTAGCCAAGGCACATATACTTGGCGGCAGGGTCCATGATATTGACACGGTGGCCTTCCGAAGCCATCCAGTCTGCAACGACCTTTTCGGGCGTGGTCTCGCCCCAGGCGGCATTCTCGCCGGTGGCGGTATCAGACACGCCGTACTCTTTCAGCACGGTGAAGCAGTTGGTGCCATCGGGGCGGGTGTGGGAAGCGACCTTTGCCACTTCCTTTGCGCGCTCAGCGTTGACCAGCGCCAGCACTTCCTGTGCGAAACCGTTCTCACTGGTGCCGCGGGCGTAGGTAAAGATCATCACCCAGTAATTGCCGTACTCGCCGCCCTCGTAGTAGCCAATGCCAACGGAGGTGGCATCCTTGTCCAGCATCCGCTCCTTGAAGAAATCGTAGCGATTCCAGGCGGCGACCACGTCCGAAGCATTCTCAGCAGCTGCCCAGTAGTTCTCGCCCACAGAAACATCGTCCACACCGTACTCCGGCAGGATGGTGAACTCGCGGCTGCCATTGGGGCGGTTGTAGGAATAATTGACGGTAAGTTCTTCTGCACGGGCCTGTGCGGCAGCATTCAGTGCGCTGCTGCCCATGCTCAGAGGAGCCACACCGGCCTGTGCACGCTCTGCGTTGACGAGCTGCAGCAGCTCATCGGCCTTGGAAGCTGCGTGTGCGGGCATTGCCAGAACAAACATCAGGCAGATGAATGCGGCGCAGCAGACCAGATTCTTCAGGACTTTCATCGAAGCGTTACGCATGGTGTTGAACCTCTTTTGTGTTGCCCCATGAAAAAAGGTGTCGATTGCTGGTATACTCGGCAATCGACACCTGATGCTTCAGATGAAGGTCACTCAACACCCAATCTCCGCTGTGGAGACCCTCAGGTGATGAGAAGCAACTGGCTGCCATTTTACAGGCCCTATAGCTTTGCGTCACAGCCTTTCGACTGCTTTGCCGAGGATATTCAGTTTTGCGTGCCTTTCTTCTTTTGGGAAGAAATTTGAGAACGAAAAAAGGTGTTGTTCTGCAATACACTCAGCAAAACAACACCTAGAAATTCTAAGCAGGTCACCCAAAGAAAAATTTCTTTGAGAAGCAGCTGGCTGCCATTTTACAGGCCCTGTAGCTTTGCGTCACAGCCTTTCGACTGTTTTGCCGAGAATATTCAATTCACCTTGAGGAACTGTTCCCATTTCCTCGACATTATCCTACCACATCGGGCAGAACCTGTCAACTGTTTTGGAGCAGCTTTCTCAAAAAACTGCTTTTTGAAGAGTTCTTCCGTTATGCCTGCACCTCTGCCGCCTTTTTGCGCAGCTGGTCGAGGTCTGCGGCATCCGGGTGAGCCAGCGCCTTGTCAAAATTCTCGATCAGCATCTCGAGGTTGGGTGCATGGTTGGGCTGCTGCAGCATCTTTTCGTACTGCTGGCGCACAGTCATGGGCATCTTGCCCTGGCACATATAAGTTCCAATGACCGTGTTGCTCTCATCCAGCGACTTCTGCACCGCTGCCAGGATCTGCTCGAAATATTCCGCACTGCCGCCAAAGCCTGCGGTGCCGAACAAAAAGACCTGCTTCCCCTTCAGGGTCTGCAAAAAGGCGGTGAGGGTGTCATCGGCATGGCCCTTGTCCGTCCAGAAGCCGATGTAAAGGGTCTCAGCCTCCAGTGCCTCCGGGGCCGGTGCTCCGAAGTAGGTGCACTCATTCTGGGGCAAGCTTGCGCGAAGGGTGTCGGCCAGCAGGCGGGTGTTGCCGGTCTTGCTGCTGAAAACGATGGCGTAGCTCATGGTCATTCTCCTTTATTATGTTTGATATCAGATGCTTCCCTGTTCTTTTGCGTTCAGGGCATCATAGATACAGCGGGTGCCCTGATGGGCGATCAGGCCGCCCAGGCACTTCTTGTTGCAGCGGACACAGCGGTGGATCTTTGCCGCATTGCCGCTCTGCAGTTTGTTGACCCAGTTGGGGTCGGCCAGCAGCTGGCGGCACATTGCCGCACACTGGATGCGGCCGCTGGCAAGCTGCTGCTCCACAAAATCGGGGTCGTTCAGGCCGCCCACACCGCAGAGCGGCACGCTGGTATACCGGCGCACCTCATCGCAGAACTTGAGGAAGCAGCCGGTCTCCTTGAACTCGGGGTGGCTGGCCGACGGGATGGTATTTTCCAGCGCAGAGTGGTTGGCCAGTGTCACATGGAAGCTGGTCACGCCTGCCTGCACCAGCAGGGGCACGAACACGGCCAGTTCCTCCTCCACCACACCGGCGTTGCCGTAATGGGGGTTCTCCTGCCGGACAGCCAGCTTGTAGTCAATGGCCATGCCGGGCACAGCGGCGTGCACTGCCTTGACAGCTTCCACGGCAAAGCGGGCGCGGCGCTCGGCACTGCCGCCGTATTCATCGGTGCGGTGGTTGAAGATGGCGGAAGAGAAGCTGCCGCACATCCGGTCGCCGTGCACCTGCACCATGTCAAAGCCCGCCTGCTTTGCCAGCACAGCAGCCTTGCCAAAGCCCGCGATGATCTGATGGATCTTTTTCTGGGACATCTTGGTGATGTAGGGGCCCACGGCATCGTTCATCCGCTCCCGCAGCTGGTCGGGGGTGATTTTTTTCATCAGCATCCCCGGGATGCACTTGATGATGGACATCATGTCGGTATCGGTCTGGTGGAGCTGGGCGCAGACCTTGCAGCTGTATTTGTGGGCGATCTCGCAGATCTGCTGATAGAAGGCAAAGCCCTTTTTGTCAAACAGGGACTTCTCGAACCGGCTCTTGGCCACCGGCACGTCGCCGATGATGATCATGGCGCAGCCGCCCTTGGCCAGCCGCTCCATCTCCGCCAGATATTCCTCGTCCGAAAGGCCGAAGGTGGTGGGGGCAAAGATAATGCGGTTCTTCAGCTGCATTCCACCGTAATCAATGGGGCTCAGGATGGTGTCGTACATGTTACACACTCTCTTTCCTCGTCCGTGCTGCCTTTTGCAGCAGGCTCAGGAGCTGGTGCTGTTCCTCTTCGGTCAGCCCGCTCAAATTTTGTGCATCCCAATCGAAAAATACCTGGTGGCAGGTCCGGAATGCTCTCTCACCCGCCGGGGTCAGCCCCAAATGATAACTGCGGCCCTGCTTTTCCCGGGTCATAAAGCCATCTTCCACCAGCTTGATCACGCTGCGCTGGCAGTGGCCCCAGTCCAGGTGCAGGTTTTTGGTCATCTCAGCCGGGGTGCAGCCGGGATGTTTGCCCACGTAGATCACAAAATACATCATGCCACAGCTCAGGCCAAACTCCTGCAGCTGCTGGGTGGTGTAGGCTGTGAACTGCTTGTAAAACTCCATCACGTAGAAGGATATGGTCGATTGGATCACTCTTTGCATCTCCTTTACTTGACAAGGTCTAGTATAATCACATTACTTGATAAAGTCAAGTACTTTTTTCAAAAAAATTCTCCCTGCTCCGTATTTCTGTTTCGGGAGCAGGGAGAGAACGATTTTTTGCCTCAGACCAGCGGCATGATATTTTCCGGGGCGGCAGCAAGGCAGGCGGGTGCTTTTGGCGGCGGGGCCGCCAGCGTCTCCTTGGACACCTTCCACCACAGGCGAGTCTCACCGCCGGGCAGGGTGAAGATCATGTTCCAGTCAAAGGGATTCTCACTGGTGGAGACAGCCTGCACCGGCAGGCTGTTGGGGGTGCCGGGAGCGCAGGGCGCAAAATCATGGGCGCGAATGCCCACGGCACGGCAGCCCTCGGGCACCGGCAGAGCCACGGTCAGCGGCTGTTCCCAGCCCGCCAGATGAACGGTATGCTCCCCCACCCGGGTGCAGGGCAGAATGTTCTTGCAGCCGGTCAGGCGGGCGGCGGCACGGGTGCGGGGGTCGGCAAAGACCTCCTTGGTCGTACCTACCCGGAGCACCTCGCCGCTGTCCATCACGATCATCTCCCTGCACAGGCGGTAGGCCTCGTCCCGGTTGTGGGTCACCAGCAGGGCTGTGCCCGCAAATCCGGCCAGCAGGCTGCCCACCTCCCCCTCCACCTCCTCGCGCAGATAGCTGTCCAGCGCACTGAACGGCTCGTCCAGCATCAGGATGCGGGGTTGGGCCGCCAGGATGCGGGCCAGGGCGGCACGCTGCTGCTGTCCGCCTGAAAGCGCGCCGGGCAGGCGCTTGGCCAGTTCCTCCAGCCGCATAGCCCGCAATGCCTCGGCACAGGCAGCCCTGCGGGCGGCAGGGTCTTTTTCCTTTTTCAGTGCGCTGAGGATATTCTGCTCCACGGTCATGTTGGGGAACAGGGCGTAGTTCTGGAACAGCAGACCCACATTGCGCTGCTGGGGCGGCAGGTCGATGCCCTGAGCGCTGTCGAACAGCACCCGGCCATCCAGCACGATGCGTCCCTCGTCCGGCCGGACGATGCCTGCAATGCAGCGCAGGGTCATGCTTTTGCCGCAGCCGGACGCGCCCAGAAGGGCGGTGGCGGTGTCCCCTGCCGTGAACGCAGCGTGGAGAGTAAAGCCATCAAATCGCTTGGTCACATTTACTTCCAGGCTCATGCGCGTTTTCCTCCCTGCTTCTGCCTGCGTTCCAGCAGGTTGACTGCCAGCAGCACCACCGCCGAGATGACGATATCCACCAGCACCCACTGCATGGCCCCGGCTTCATCGTTGGTGCGCCAGAGCTGGTAGACCGTGGTTGCAATGGTGGCCGTCTTGCCCGGCGTGTAGCCTGCGATCATGCTGGTGGCACCATATTCGCCCAGCGCACGGGCAAAGGCCAGCACCGTACCGGCCAGAATGCCCTGACGGCAGCAGGGCATCCGCACCCGCCAGAAGATCCAGGTGTTGGAAAGCCCCAGCGTCTGTGCCGACCAGGCCAGCGTTTCGTCAAAGCTCTCAAAGGCACCGCGGGCCGTGCGGTACATCAGCGGAAAGGCCACCACGATGGAAGCAAAGATGGCGCTGTACCAGTTCATCACCAGCTTCACGCCGAAATGTTCCATGAAAAAGATGCCCAGCGGCCTTTTTGCGCCGAACAGCAGCAGCAGGAAATATCCCACGACCGTGGGCGGCAGCACCATGGGCAGGGTGAGCACCACATCCAGCACGCCTTTGAGCACGCGCGGGAGCTTTGCAATGTAGTAGGCCGCAAAGATGCCTAAAAAGAACACCGCCGCGCAGCTGATCAGCGCAATGCGCAGGCTGTTCCATAAGGGATACCAGTCCATACCATCCCCCCAGCGGATGCTTACAGTGTGGTGAAGCCGACGCTCTCGAACACGGTCGCAGCCTTGTCGGTGCGCAGGTAAGCCAGAAATTCCTTGGCAGCCTCGGCATGGAGGGCGTTCTTCATCACAGCGGCGGGGTAGATGACCTGGCCGCACATTTCCTTGGTGGCCTCGTCCACGGGGGTCAGACCGGCGCTGTACGCATCGGTGCAGTAAACGACACCGGCATCCACGCTGGCCTCGCTGACCTGGGTGGTGACTTCCTTGACGTTGGAGCCGTAGGTGATGACACCGGCAGCAGCCAGAGCTGCCTCATCCAGATCATAGTAAGCCAGGATCTTCTGGGTGTACTGACCCACGGGCACATCGCTGTTGCCCATGCAGAACAGGATATCCTCTGCCTTCAGGTGCTCGGCCAGGCTGTCGAAGCTGTCGATCCCCTTGTCGCTGCCCTCAGGCACACAGAGCACGACCTTGTTCTCCAGCAGATCCACACGGCTTTCGGCATCCACAAAGTCCAGGCCCTCGGTGTTCCCCTCAGCGGAAGCGGTGCTGTCCAGCTGGTTCATCTGCTTCTGACCGGCGGAGATGAACAGGTCGCAGTCCGCGCCCTCCTGGATCTGGGTCTTGAGGGTTCCGGAAGAGTCAAAGTTGAAGCTGAAGGTCACGCCGGGGTTCTCTGCGGAGTAGGTCTCGGCAATGGCGTTCAGGGTCTCGGTCAGGGAGGCAGCAGCAAAAACGATCAGCTCCATGCTCTCGCCGGAGGCAGCCTCAGAGGAGGCGGCAGCGGAGGATGCGGTGGAAGATGCAGTGCTGCTGGAGGAGCCGCCGCAGGCGGTCAGAACAGCAGATGCGGATGCGATGCCGGCAGCGCACAGGAAGCCGCGGCGGGAGATCATAGTTTTCATAGTCTTGCTCCTTACAGTGGGTATGCTTTTGTTGTACTTTTATTTTTACGCCCGGCACCAAAAGCAGCGCCTCGGCGGTAAAACAGGCTTATTTGCGGGCGCACTCTCCGTCCAGCCCGGCGGCAATGCGTACCCCGTGCTCCAGGCTGGGCAGGATGTACTCCAGATTCTCTTTCACGGCCTTGGGGCTGCCGGGCAGGTTGACGATGAGGGTCTTGCCCCGCAGCACGCTGGCGGCACGGCTGAGCATCCCGCGCGGGGTGATGCTCAGGCTGTGGTAACGCATGGCCTCAGCAATGCCGGGGGCGTTGCGGTCCGCTACGGCATAGGTGGCTTCCGGGGTGATATCCCGGGGGGCAAAGCCGGTGCCGCCGGTGGTCAGGATCAGGTTGACCTGACGGCCATCGGCCAGCCGGATGAGCTGTGCCTTCAGGGCCTTTGCCTCATCGGGCAGGATCATGGTCTCCTCCACCTGATAGCCTGCAGCGGTGAGCATCTCCACGATCAGGGGGCCGCTCTTGTCCTCACGCTCACCCCGGCTGCCCTTGTCAGAAAGGGTGATGACGGCAGCGCGCAGGGGTGGATTTTCCGGCGGGGGCAGCAGGGTCACCTCGTCCCCCACATGGATCTCGCCGCCATGCAGCACCCGGGCAAACACGCCCTCCCGGGGCATGATGCACTCGCCGGTCTTCTGCTTGATGACGCAGTCGTTGTGGCACTCTTTGCCGATCTGGGTCATTTCCAGCACCACGTCCCCGATGGCAAAGCGGCTGGTCACGGGCAGATTGCGGAAATCGTAGCCCTCCACCACCAGATTCTCGCCAAAGGCACCGTAGTCCACCCAGATCTTTTTGCGGAAGTTCTCGATCTTTTCGGCACTCAGCAGGCTGACCTGACGGTGCCAGTTCCCGCCGTGGGCATCGGTCTCAACGCCCCATTCCGGGGTCAGGCGTGCGCTTTCCACTTCGGTCTTGACCGTGCCCCGCTGGGGGCTGGTGCAGATCGCCAGAAGTTTTCCCATAGATTTATCCTCCAATTCGGTACATGCCCCGGGTCGCGGGGATGTCCTGTTTCAATTCAAAATGATGTTCCTGGGGCTTTTCCCAGATGGTGGTACGGATGGCAGTCAGCAGCTCTTCGTCAGACGCGCCACTGCGCAGCAGGGCTTTCAGGTCACATCCGGCCTCACTGGCAAGGCAGGGGCGCAGAAAACCCTGACTGGTCAGCCGCACCCGGTTGCAGGAGGCGCAGAACTTGCCGTGGACAGCGGCAATGAAGCCGATGTCCCCTTTCCAGCCCGGCACGGTGTAATAGACCGCCGGGCCATCGCCCAGCGCGGCACACGCGGCCCCGGGCAGCGGGGCCAGCTCCGGCCAGCGCCTGCGGAAGCGGGCCAGCAGCTCCGGGCCGGAGATACAGGGCATGGCCGCCCCGTAGCCGATGGGCATCATCTCGATGAACCGCACCTGCAGGGGCTTGTCCTGTGCCAGAGCGGCCAGCGCTTCCAGCTCACCTTCGTTCACGCCCACCTGGGGCACGCAGTTCAGCTTGACCGGAATGCCGCTTTCCAGCGCGGCATGGATGCCCGCCTGCACGGCGGCAAATTCATCCCGGGCCGTGATCTTTGCAAACAGGGCGGGGTCCAGCGTATCCAGACTGATGTTCACGCTGTCCAGCCCGGCCTCCAGCAGGGCGGGCAGCTGCTGTTCCAACAGGACGGCATTGGTGGTCATGGTGACCTTCCGGATGCCGGGGATGGCTTTCAGCCCCTTGACCAGCTGCTCCACGCCCTTGCGCACCAGCGGTTCGCCGCCGGTGACCCGCACGGTATCCACCCCGCACCGGGCAAACAGGGCGGCAAGGCGCAGGAATTCCTCGTAGGTCAGGATATCCTCCCGTTCCAGCTTGTCCACGCCATCCGGCATACAGTAGCGGCAGCGCAGGTTGCACAGGTCGGTCACGGAAAGGCGGAGATAATGGATATTGCGGCCCTTGGAATCAAACATAGCCGCCCTCCGCCCGGATATAATGTCCGCTCTTGCCGCCGGTCTTTTCCACCAGATGGATCTCGCCCAGCTCCATGCCCTTATCCACGGCCTTGCACATGTCATAAATGGTGAGCAGGGCGGTGGAAACGCCGGTCAGGGCCTCCATCTCCACGCCGGTCGCGCCGCTGGTCTTGACCGTGCAGCGTGCTTCCACGGCCCGGCGCTCGGGCAGCAGGTCAAACTCGATCTGCACCTTGGTCAGCGGCAGCGGGTGGCACAGGGGGATCAGCTCGCTGGTGCGCTTGGTGGCCATGATGCCGGCCACCCGGGCCACGCCCAGCACATCGCCTTTTTTCACGGTACCGCTTTCCACAGCGGCAAAGGCTTCCGCATTCATGGTAATGATACCGTGGGCCGTGGCCTCCCGGGCCGTGACTGGCTTTTCGCTCACGTCCACCATCACGGCGTTTCCGGCGGCATCAAAATGTGTCAGATTATTTTCACTCATATTTTTTCACCTTAGTTAAGCTCCCCCTTCGGGGGAGCTGGCAAAGCCGAAAGGCTTTGGCTGAGAGGGTTTCAGCAGTGTCCGAAGCCGCAATTGGGCCAGTGGCACTCGGCGCAGCCCAGGCAGAGGCCGCCCTCGCCCAGACGGGCGATATCCTCGGCGGTGATGGGGTCATCGGCCAGCAGGCGGGGCAGCAGCAGGTCAAAAATGGTGCGCTTGGCGTACATCACACAGCCGGGCAGACCGCAGACCGGCACACCGTCCAGATAGCTGACCAGGAACATGGCACCGGGCAGCACGGGCGCGCCGTAGGTAACGATCTCGGCCCCGGTGTTCCTGATGGCCAGCGGGGTGCGGTCGTCCGGGTCCACGCTCATGCCGCCGGTGGTAAAGATCAGCTCACAGCCTGCGGCCTTTGCTTCCAGAATGGCGGCCGTGATGCCCGCCGGGTCATCATCGCAGACCTTGTGGAAGGCCATCTCACAGCCATACACCGCCAGCTTTTGCTCGAGGATGGGAGTAAACTTGTCCTCAATACGGCCCTTGAACACCTCGCTGCCGGTGGTGATAACGGCAAACTTCTTCTGGTGGAAGGGCAGCACGTTCAGGATGGGCTTCGGCCCGGCAGCAGCCTGCATGGCCTCCATCTTCTCCTGCTCAATGACCAGCGGGATGATGCGGGTACCAGCCAGCTTGGCTCCCTTTTTCACAGGCAGATCGCCGTGGATCGTGGCGATCATCATCTGGGGGGTGCTGTTCACCGCCAGCAGGGCCCTGCGGTCGATCTTGAGCAGACCGTCGCAGTCGGCGATCAGTTCGATCTTGCCCTCCCGGGGCTCGGTGCCGTGGATATTCTGACCAGCAGCGGCCTTGTAGAGCAGGGCGGCAGCTTCGTCCTCGTGGAGGATGCCGGGCTTTTTCTCCCAGACATAGAGGTTTTCCTTGCCGATGCTCAGCAGCACCGGAATATCCTCGGGCTGAATGATGTGGCCCTTTTTGAAGCGGGCCCCCTTGAACTCACCCGGGATGATCTGGGTGATATCGTGGCAGAGCACCTGCCCTGCCGCGTCTTCGGTACGGATCAGTTTCATGGTTTCTTCCTCCCCCTGTTACAATGCAGGCATCTGTGCAGCGATCCAGTCGGCCAGCGCTGCGGGCTCGTCCAGCGCAAAATCCGCGCCCGGAACATCCCCCACGATGGCCAGCGGCTCAAAGGAGACAGGCTCCTCCGAGACAGCCTTGCGCACCACCTCGATCTTGGGCCAGCCGCTCTCCTTGAAGCCCTCCATCAGCACCAGATCATAGCCGTGGCGCTCAAACAGGGCCAGCAGATCCTGCTCGTTCAGGCGGAATTCCTCCGTCAGCAGGTAGCGGCTGCCCGAAAAGACCGCCACGCCCTCGGCCCCGGCCTCCCGCAGGCGGAAGCTGTCGGTGCCCGGCACGTCGGGGGTGAAATCGTGGCCGTCATGCTTGATGACACCCACCTTCAGGCCCTGTGCCCGCAGCAGGGGGATGAGTTTTTCCAATAACGTCGTTTTGCCGCTGTTGTGCGCACCGCTCACGGCCAGCACAGCCGGGCGTTTCAGGCTCAGCTCGGCAGCAAGCGCCTGTTTCTTTTCACTGTACAAAGTTCAGTACCTCCACTTCTTCGCCCGGAGCCACCGGGCCGCTGCCCGCAGGCAGCTCCACCAGGCAGTTGCAGCCCATCATGGCCGACAGACTGCCCGAGGAATGCGCCTCCGCGTTGCCCTCGCCGGGGATCTCCACCAGGCCGCCCAGCGTTCTGGCCCGCAGAAAGCGGGTTCCCTTGCTGGGCTTGGAAAAGCCGGTGGCCAGCCTGCCCCGGGTGTGCACCGGGATGCAGTCCTCTTCCCGCCGCCCTGCGGCCCGCAGCAGGGCCGGAACGGCATACTGCTCCAGCGTGGCAGCAGCGGCAAAGGGATTGCCGGACAGGCAGAACACCAGCTTTTCCCCCACCTGTGCAGCGATCATGGGGCTGCCGGGCTTCTGGGCCACCCCGGCAAAAACAGGCTCCGCGTGCAGCATTTCCAGCACTGTGGGCAGGTAATCCTTCTGCCCCACCGAAACACCGCCGCTGGTGATCACCGCATCACACCGGGTAAGCAGATCCTGCATCCGGGCGGCGATCTCCTCCGGGTCATCCGAGCAGTGGGTGCGCTCCATGGCAAAGCCCAGCTGCCGCAGGCGGGCGGCATTCTGGATCCCGTTGGCATCGTAGATCTTGCCGGGAGCCCAGGCCTCGCCCGCTTCCAGCAGCTCACTGCCGGTAGCAAGCACGCCCACGGTCAGGGGGCGAAAGACCTCGGCATCCGGGATGCCCTGACCGGCCAGCACACCGATGTGCGCCGGGGTCAGCACAGTTCCGGCGGCGGCAATGTGGGCACCGGCGGCGATGTCCTCACCCCGGAACACCACATTGGCGTTGGGCTGGAGCTGTGCGTAAATGCGCACCTGCTCCTCCCCGCCATCGGTCAGCTCCTGCATCAGAACGCAGTCCGCGCCGGGGGGCAGGGGTGCGCCGGTCATGATCCGGGCGGCACACCCGGCAGGCAGGACAGCGGCGGGGGCATCCCCGGCGTAGAGCTTCATCACCACCGGCAGGGTGACAGGGGTCTTCTCCCCCGCCCCGGCTGTGTCGGCACTGTGGAGGGCATAGCCATCCAGAGGGCTCCGGTCAAAAGGGGGCTGATCCATCCGGGCACACAGGTCCCGGGCTGCGATCCGCCCACAGGCATCATCCAGCGGCACCCGCTCCGTGGCAGGCACCGGGAGAGCCGCAGCAGCATCCAGCACCCGGCGCAGGGCCTGGGCTGGCGTGCAAAAAGGCTGTTTCATTGCAAAAATCCTCCATCGCTCCCCGGGGCACAGTTTGCCCGCTATGGCCCGGACAAACTCCCGGGGAGATCTCTTTTCGATCGGCAGGTGAAAAAAAGCGGAGACGTTCTGACCGAAAATCAAAACGCCCCCGCAAAAAACCGAACATGGCCCGGAGCGGCAGCCTGCAGGCCGCCACGCCGAGGGAGCCGCTTCCTTTTCCGCTGTTGCAGCAACGGGAAGGAGGCAACGCTCCGGAACGGTGGATGGGAGGAGTTCTTTTTTTCAAATTGCAGCGTTTCTTCTGCGGGAAGGCGGCCGGGTTTCCCCTGCCACCCTTGAATGCCGGCGTTGGCCCTTAGCATTGCGGCGCGGTGTCCTGCCCCCTGCGGGGTTTAGACAGCCTTGCTCAAAGAAGCTCTTGTACCCTATTCAATTGTGTATGATCTTTTAGTCGCAGAAATCATCCACGTCGCTGATGGCTTTTGCATAGCGGCGGGTGAGATGCTGGGTGGAGAAGAGGAACCGCTCGTTCTGATTGTTGGTCAGCTCTTCGATGTCGGCAAACTCCGGCCTGCCCTGCATGGTCTTCCAGGTCTGCTCGATCTCCTCCGGCGCAAGGCCGTAGGGGGAGCGCTGGAAGTACTTCAGCGGGGTGGCACTGGGGTAGACCCGTGCATTGAAGCGCACCATCTCAGCAAACATGACACAGAGGTCTTTGTCCTCAATGAGCTGGGCGATCATGGCGTAGTTATCGCTCATGTTGGCGTTGGAGTAATAGTAGGTATCCTTTGCGCCTGCACGGACAACGATATCCTCACACTGGGGATCCTGCGGCATCTGAGCCAGCAGCTCATCGGCGTTCTCCACCTCACTGACCAGCAGTGCGTGGGGCGTGATAAGCGCGGCGGCACTGCGGGAACGGATGTAACCGGCCAGCTCCTGCGCGGGGGTCAGCTCCGGCAGCTCCGGCACGGTCTTGGTGGGCTGATCCGCAAAGGGATCGTTTTCAGCCTCTGGCTCGCCGGCCAGAAAATCCAGCAGCTGAGGCTTTGCGGCCTCGTCCTGCACAGTTTCGGCGGCTTCGGGTGCGGCCCCGGCAGCCTGCATTGCTGCAAGCTCTGCGGTCTCCCGCTCCACGGCGGCGATCACATCCTCGCCGGTCTTAGCGGCGCTGCCGTCAAAGCTGCTGCCCGTTTCCTTCAAGCGGCGGGCCGTCTCGCTGGCGGCATTGATGTCGAACACCTCTGCCTTGGGCTTTTTCTTGGCGGCCAGCTCTGCCTTCTGCAGGTCCAGAACGGCCTGCTCCGGGTCCACGCTGCTGTCCACAGTGGTGGTGTAGCCGGGTTTACGTCTGCCAAACAACATGACGATCGTTCCTCTTTCTATGGGATTTATTCAGCTGCTGCGGTGTTCTGGGCGTAGATGCCGCGCTTTTCCAGATCATCAGCCATGTCAGCCAGATCATACTTCTCCAGCGTCTCGCGGGTGGGCACACCGGTGGTGCGGTCCCAGCCGAAGATGTCGTAGAACAGATCCTTTGCCTTCTCCATGTCGGCGCGGTCCAGCTTGGTGGTGCCTTCCTCAAATGCCTTGAAGTCGGGGTCCTTATCGAACACCCAATCACAGATGGCATCGTGCTCCTGACGCAGGTTTGCGCTGCCGCAATTCTGCTGGAAGCTGATGGCGGTCATCGCGCGCAGCATCTGGGTAATGCGGGCACCGTCCTCCTGCAGATCGGCCTGGGTATAAGTCTCGCCGGTAACAGCAGTCATAAAGTCTGCCTGCAGATCCAGGTCGCCGTGGTACTCGCGCTCCTTGGAGGGAGACTGGGTCATGGGCCACATCCAGTTGCACAGGGTGGCGGAGTCGTGGAAGTTCTTGTCGTTGACGCAGTATGCAGCCAGCTTTGCCTTGTTCTCGTTGATGGGAGTGTAGGCCTTGGCCTTATCGTAGCAGCCCTCGCCGAAGAAGTCCTCCATGACCTTCTTGGTCACCTCATAGGGAGCGCCGGAGCCGGTCTCGCAGACGATCTCGTGGATCATGCAGTCGCGGTTGTAGACGAGGTTGTACAGCATACCCACCTGCCATGCCTCAGCAGGGCCGTGGTGGTTGGGGAAGCCGTTGTAGATCAGGTTGGAGTTGGTGGCACCATCGTTGCGGTCCAGCCAGCTCTTGGGCAGGCCGAACTTCTCCATCATGGCCAGGGTGCCCTTGGCGATCACGGACAGGTCGCCCTCACCGTAAGCCATACGGCGGATCAGCTCCACCTCCCAGCGGGGATCGCCAGCCTTCTCCCACTCCCAGGGCAGGGAGTCGTACTCAGCCTCGCTGATGTACTTGGTGGCCTCCTCACGGGGCATCCGCAGGATCCACAGCAGGTCGCGGTTCAGGTTGCCGTAGTTGTCCCACAGGCCCATATCGTCCACAGCATGAGACCATGCCAGGTTGATGACCATGGTGCCGTCGCCCTCGTACTTGAAATCGTGCACGCCGTCCGGATAGACGCGGGTGCCGTACAGCACGGGCATACAGGTGTTGGAGTTGTGGGTGGGCAGGTCGTAATCGGCCAGCGGATCCACATCGTACTCAGTGTAGCAGCGGATGGGGCAGGAGGAGCAGCCGCCGTTCTTCACGGTGTACTCGGCAGCCGGAGCGCCGAAGTCGAAGTAGCCCTTGAAGCAGCGCAGAGCCACCTTGTTGATATCATTGTAGGGCTGCTCGCCGGTATCCACGGGGCCGCCGGGAGCCTTCTTCCACATACGGCCGGGAGCGCCGGACCAGCGGTTCTTGCCGGAGGTGGCGCTGTACTCTGCCCAGCTCTGGGGCTGTGCGGGCACGTTGTGGTTGTTGTTGCCGCCGATCAGGTTGCCCATCATGTAGTTGGAGAGCTCCAGCACCTTCTTGGGGTCAGCCACCTTGACGCTGCCGGTGCCGCGGATGGCCAGGCCCTTCAGCTTCTTGTTGCCCATGGCAGCGCCCAGACCGGCACCGCCGGAGTTGCCGAAGCTGGTGTTCAGGGTGGAGTAATCCACCAGGTTCTCACCGGCGGGGCCGATGGAAGCAGTCTCGAACTCACGGCCGTTCTGCTCCACCATCCACTTGTTGGCAGCAAAGGTACCCTTGCCCCAGATCTCGCTTGCGTCCTCCAGAGAGACCTCGCCGTCCTCGATGCGCAGGTAGACGGGCTTTTCGGAGATGCCGCTGACAACGATGCCGTCGTAACCGGCATACTTCAGCATGGAGCCGATGTGGCCGCCCATGTGTGCATCGATGATGGAGTGGCCCTTGGACCAGGTAGAACGGAAGGTCACGTTCATACGGCCGGAGCAGGGCACGCCGGCACCGGTCAGGGGGCCGACACCAAAGATGACCAGAGCCTTCTCGTCATAGGGATCCAGCTCCATGGGAGCTTCCTCGTACATAATGCGGTAGGCCATGCCCATACCGCCGATATATTTATGGTATTTTGCGTCGTCCTGGGTGGTGATCTCACCGGTGGTCAGGTTGACGCGCAGGATCTTGCCTGCCCAGCCATAGGTTTCAGCCATTGTTGTTCCTCCTTACAGGTCCTTGTAAGCAGCCTGTGCTGCGCTGGTAACGGCATCCCAGTCCACAATGGACAGAGCGCCGGACGGGCAGCCCGCCACGCAGGCACCGCAGGCGATGCACTTGGAGGACTTGCCGGTCTCGGGGTTGACGGTGGGCATGTGCCAGGGGCAGGCCTCCACGCAGGCACCGCAGCCGATGCACTTGTCGGTATCGACCACGCGGATGCCCTGCTCATTGGTGATAATGGCCTTCTGGGGGCATGCGTTGCCGCAGGCGGGATCCTCACACTGGCGGCAGGTATCCGGGAAGTAGACAAAGCAGTTGTCGGTGCCGGACAGCAGACCGTTGCCGTCGCCGTCCAGATTCAGGCGGCGCTGGATCTTGACGCGGCTGATGTAGGAAGAGCACACGCCGTCGTTGGTCAGGGTGCAGTTGATCTCGCACCGCTGGCAGCCGGTGCACAGGTCAGCATTGACCACCAGCAGACCCTGGGGCAGTGCCCAGGTCGCCACAGCACCGGCGTCCACCTGCTTCTGAGAGCAGCCGAAGAGGGACAGCATAGATGCGGAAAGGGTGAGTCCTGCAAGGCTCTTGCCCGAGATCTTCATAAATTGACGGCGGGTCATGTCAGCCGTCAGAAAATCAGTTTTTGCCATAGGTTTCCATTCCTCCGTGAGGTCACTCTGCGCAGAGCACCTCGGTTACATAGAAATAAGAATTGTTGACGATGTCCGTGACCGCCGTGGACGTAATGGTTGCACCGGAAAGCGCATCCACCTGGGTCATGTCAGCGCTGACCGTGTCGGCCGCACTGCCCTGGGTGGTCAGATCAGCGGCCTGCAGCTTGTACTCGGCCTGCTTTTCAGCGGACCAGTCTGCATAAGGCACTGCCTGTTCCTCGCCGTCCTGCGCGCTCTTGCTCAGGCACGCCGCGTACAGCTTGCGCCGTGCCACAGCCTCAGCACTGTTGTCCATCGGGGGGATGAGCGCGTCGTCCATCGGCTGGCCGTTCAGGGCCGAGAGGGTCAGCCCGGCTTCATACATCTTCCGGGTAGCCTCGGCCTCCGGGGAGGTATCACCCGCACGCCATGCGGCGGGGTCGAAGTCCTCAGCGGGAGCAGCATCGGTCTCGGCGCTGCCTGCGGCGGCAAAGGCCGTGCCGGTGGCCGGGTCGGTCACAGTGTAGCGCTTGCCTGCCAGCGTGAAGGGAGCTGCGCCCTGGTACTGGGCCGTGAACTCCGGGTTCTCACACTGAGCACCCAGGCTGTCGGTCTCGGCCTGCGCCAGGATCTTCACATCCAGCACATTGCCGTCGCGGTCCAGCGTCACACCGGCCTGCACCTCGCTCTGGAAGCCCTGCTTGCTGCCCACCACATAATACGTGGTGTCATCCAGCTGGTACACCGCGCTCACACCATAGGTGGCAGCGTCGGTATCTGCCAGCGGCAGGGCCGTTCCGGCCACCGTGGTGCGGCTGTGCATCAGCCCGCCAAGGCCAAGCGCCATGGCAAGCGTTGCCGCACCCATGGCCGCATAGCCGGGCAGTCGCCTGCGCCACAAGGACTGCGGCGCATGATTTGCCTGCTTCAATTGTATCACCTGCCTGTTTGATTCAGCTGTGCCCGGAACTCCCGGGCACGAAAACAGCCGTTCCACCTGCTGCAACAGTGCGGAACGGTTTCTTCGTTATAAGAATAACATCTTTTCCACCGGTTAGTCAACGTATACGCACAAACAAAGCCCTACAATTTCTCTCAAAAGCTCTTGCCTCTTGGTGAAATCATTTCTTTTGCCGGATGAACAGTTTCAATCCATATTCCTCTGCCAGCTCCAGCGACTGTACCGTGGGCATACTCTTGCTCACCAGTGCGGGCACACCGGCCCGGATGGCCTTGCGCACCATATCCACCGGCACCCGGCCGCTGGTAAAAAGCACACACTCCGCCAGCGGCACACCCTCTGTCAGGGCGCAGCCCACGGCCTTGTCCAGCGCGTTGTGGCGGCCCAGATCCTCGCACCGGTACAAGATCTTGCCCTCACGCAGCAGCAGACAGCTGTGCACGGCATGGGTGGCACGGTAGAGCGGCAGGCCCTGCCCCATGGCATCGGCCAGCGCATCCACCCATGCGGCGGGAATCTCCCGCTGGGGCACCGGGGCCAGCGGCGGCAGCTGCACCGGGCTGGCCAGCGTCAGGTTATCGGTGCAGCAGCTGGGCACCTCCTGCCCGGCCTGTTCCGCTGCCGCCAGCGGGTGGCGCAGCTGAACGCTTATCTTGAGCCCCTGCGCGCAGACGGCCACCCGCTCCACCTCGTCAGCGGAGGTGATCCAACCCTCGGTCAGCAGGCGGCCCAGCGCCAGCTGCGGCAGCAGCTCCGGCGTGCAGACCACCCGGAAGGCTGGCTGTTCGTTGACCAGAATGGCCGCGGCGTGCTCTGCCGCCAGTGTCCGCTCGGTGCCATCGGGCATCCGGACACTCTCTGCCCCCGGTGCTGCACCGAATTGATCCATGATCTGCATTGGGTGTTCCTCCCCTGTCTGTTTTACTCTGCTCCTATTGTAACACGCTTTTGCTCCGCTGAAAAGCGCCTGTGCCCTCTGGAACAAACTGTCGATCCGTGTCGTTTCCATTTTTCCCGGCTTTGTGATATACTACTGTAAAATGACAGAACCATATCCCAGTACCGAGGTGGAATCCAAATTGAAGCATCTCTTCCGCTCCCTCACGCGGGCACACCGGGCCTACAAGGACACCCGGAACCATGCCCTGACCCTGCTGCACCGGGCCTCCGCTGCCGTTCTGACAGCCGTGCTGGTGTACAAAGCCCTGACCTATCTTTTGTTTCTGCCCGCCATGAATGGCATCTGGTCGCTGACACTGCGCTGTTCGCCGGTGAACTACCTGACCAACAACAACGCACATCAGATCTTTACTTCACCGACCATTTTAGGCGGGATCGTGCTCATCGTCCTTCTGGCGGCGTTCTGGAACCTGTACGGCTTTTCCATCCTCCTGCACGGGTTTGCGCTGGCCCGCCGGGGTGAAACACTGCGTCCTGTTTCCCTGTTCGTCCGGTCGCTGGGGGATATCCGCCATGTCCTGCTCCCCAAAAACTGGCCCATCCTGCTTTACTGCGCCCTGCTCATCCCCTTTACAGATGTATTCGTGACCTACAACTATATCTCTCAGCTGGCCGTGCCGGAGTACATCCTTGGGCTTGTCCGGGCAAAGCCGCTCTATCTGGTGCTTTTTCTTCTCATTCTGGGTGCGGCGTTCCTGTTTACCCTGTTCTGGGTCCTGGTGCTCCCCCTCTTTACGCTGGAACGCAAAAGCCTGTGGGAAGCCGTTCAGGAGAGCGCTGCCCATGTCAGGGCACAGCTGCCCCGGCTGACCGGTGTGCTGCTGCGGTGGAACCTCAGTGCGCTGGTCCGGTCTGTTCTGGTCTTTTTCGGAGCTTCCCTGCTGGTTTACAGCGTGGCGGCGCTGATCGGCCTGCGGAGCACCCGCGCCATGCTGCTGCTCGCCCGTGCGCTGTATCTGTTGGAGATCCCCTTCTTCGGCTTTTTGCTGGACTGCAAGGTCACCACGGCCCAGTGCACCATCATCGCATTCTTCTACGATTGCTGCCGTGACTGCCCGCCGGAAGAGCTGCCGGAGGGCAAACCGCACCGCTTTGGCGGCTGGCCGCTGCTCACCGCTGCGGTGGCCGGGGTCACGCTGGCCACCGGGCTGATGGCAGTCTACCTCTACGCCCTGCCCCAGGACGATGCCCTGCTCACCGCCGTGGGCGGCGTGACCCCGCTGGTCACCTTCCACCGGGGCGACTGCACCGTGGCCCCGGAAAACACCCTTCCCGCCTTCCGGTCGGCCATCCTCAAGGGCGGCGACCGCATCGAGCTGGATGTGCAGATGACCAGCGACGGCGTGGTCGTGGTGACCCACGATTCAAACCTGAAACGCTGTACCGGCAAAAACGCAAAAGTCTATGATCTGACCTACGCCGAGGTGGCACAGCTGGACGCGGGCCGCTGGTTCAGCAGCCGCTTTGCCGACACCCGGATCCCCACCCTGGAACAGGTGCTGCAGCTCTGCCGGGGCCGCATCGGCCTGAACGTGGAGATCAAGCCCAGCGCCGCCACCCCTGCTCTGGAGGCTGAGACCGTACGCCTGCTGCGGGAATACGGCTTCGACAGCTCCAACTGCGTCATCACCTCCCAGAGCTACGAGACCCTGCACAAGGTCAAAGCGCTGGCCCCTGAGTACCCCACCGGCCACATTCTGGCTCTGGGCGTAGGCAACTACTACGACCTGCCCGATGCCGACTTTTTCAGCGTGGAGACCACCTTTATCACCTCCGGCATGGTCAACGCCGTCCATCTGCGGGGCAAGACCGTCTCTGCCTGGACCATCGACCGTGAAAAGGTCGCCACCCACATGCTGGAGCTGGGTGTGGACGACCTCATCACCGACAAGCCCGACATGGTGCAGGACCTGCTGGCCCGGAATCAGCAGGTGGACGACAGCCTGATCGACTTCCGTGACCTGCTCAACGCCCTGCTCCACCCGGAGCAGCCTGCCGACTCCTCCAATGACGCGGAGGAGACCATCACCGATGCCGTGGAAGACCCGGAGGAGTTCGTGGACGCGGCGTAACACAGTCCCCTCTTTCTTGCGGCATCATTGAACCAACGGTCTGTAAAAGCAAAACATCCCCGCACGGCCTGCCGAAACAGGAAGTGCGGGGATGCCTTTTTGTTCAGAGGAATGGGTTATAGAACCTTCCAAAGCGGATGGTCACGGTCAGGCTGATGAGCAGCAGAACCGCGCCCACGCCCAGGGCAATGAAGTCCCGCCGGGCAAAGGGGCGCTGGGTATACCAGGTGCGCTTGCTGTTCTTGCCGAAGCCGCGCAGCTCCATCGCGTTGGAGATGGTGTCGATGCGGTTCAGACTGGTCAGGATGAGCGGCAGCAGGATATTGACAGAGTTCTTCATCCGCTTGAAGAAGGGCTCCTTTTTGCCCAGCTCCACGCCGCGGGCCTGCTGGGCCTGGCTGATGCTGTGGTAGTCGCGCTGGATATCGGGGATGTAGCGCAGGGCAATGGCCACCGAATAGCCGACCTTATACGAGATGCCGATGCTGTTCAGGCTGGCAGCAAACTCGCTGGGGTCGGTGGCAGAGATGAAGAGGATGGCCACCGGCAGGGCCACAAAATATTTCAGGCTGATGTTGACCATGTAGAACAGCTGTTCCGCTGTCAGGTCATACCGCCAGAACAGGTGGCAGAGCACCGTGCGGGTGCCGTACAGGGTGGTCCCCTGATTGGGATCGAACAGGAAGATGAACAGGTTGTTCAGCAGCAGGAACACCAGCATGAAGGTCATCATAAACCGGACTTCCCGGAACCTGATCCGGCTCAGCCTGAAGGCCAGCAGGCTGACCACCAACAGGCCCAGCAGCACCCAGGTGTTGTAGGTGATCATGCTGGCAAAGGTAAACAGCAGGAAGAACGCCAGCTTGGTGGTTCCGGTCATCTTGTGGACGACGCTCTCCCGGGGGAGATAATTCAAAACAGTCTTAGCGGCCACCCTCTCTCACCTCCCGGTCCTGCTCAATAAATCTCTCTACAAATTCCTGTGCGGGCGCAATGCCGCAGCGGTTGGCCAGCGTGTACAGGCTGGTCTCCTTCAGGGCCGCCTGTTCCACCAGCGCAGGGTCACACAGAACGGCGGCCGCGGTGCGGTCGGCAATGAGCCGTCCGTCGCAGAACACCAGTGCGCGGCGGGTGTATTCCAGCATCAGGTGCATGTCATGGGTGATCATCACCACCGTCACACCCCGGGCGTTCAGGCCCCGCAGGAACTCCATGATATCGGTATAGTGCCGGAAATCCTGCCCGGCGGTGGGCTCATCCAGAAGGATGAGCTCCGGGTCGAGCACCAGCACGCTGGCAATGGTCACCCGCTTTTTCTGGCCGAAGCTCAGTGCCGAGATGGGCCAGTTCCGGAAAGGATACAGGCCGCAGACCCTGAGGGTCGCTTCCACCTTTTCCCGGATCTGTTCCTCGGTCAGGCCGGAGCGCTGCAGACCCAGAGCCACCTCCTCGTAGATCATGGTCTTGGAGATCATCTGGTTGGGGTTCTGCATCACATAGCCGATGTGCTGGGCGCGGCGGCGGATGTTCTCCTCAGCCAGCGGCTTGCCGTTCAGGAAGATCTCGCCCGCATCCGGGGTCTCGAAGCCGCAGATGAGCTTGGAGAGGGTGGATTTGCCCGCGCCGTTCCGGCCCACGATGCTCACCATCTCCCCCTTGCCGATCGAGAAGCTGACATCCCGCAGGGTCTGCTGGCCCTTCTGATAACCAAAGCTCAGGCCCTTTACCTCCAGCAGCGGCTCCCGTTCCGGCTGCGCGGCGGGCCGGGGCCGGGCCGTGAACCAGTCCCGGAGCTTTTGGGTGTCGGTATCGTCCAGCACAAGACTGTCCACATGGGCGGGGTGCTTGTCCGGAGTGATATCCACCCCGGCATAGCGCAGAGCCGTGACATACAGCGGCTCCCGGATGCCGTTTTCCGCCAGCAGACTGCCCGAGAGCAGCTCGTCCGGGCGCAGGTCTGCCAGAATGGTGCCGCCGTTCACCAGCACGATGCGGTCCACGTTCCGCCAGAGCACATCTTCCAGCCGGTGCTCGATGATGAGCACTGTGGTGTCCGTCTTTTTCTGGATCTCGTCGATCAGCTCAATGGCCTGCTTGCCGGTAGCGGGGTCGAGGTTGGCCAGCGGCTCATCGAAGAGCAGGATCTTGACCTGATCCACCATCACGCCCGCCAGGCTCACCCGCTGCTTCTGCCCGCCCGAAAGCTCGTGCGGCGCATAGCCGAGATGGTTCTCGATGCCCACCAGCTCGGCGGCATGGCGGGTGATGGCGTGCATCTCATCCTGTGGGGTGCAGCTGTTTTCCAGTGCAAAGGCAATGTCCTCGCCCACGGTCAGCCCGATGAACTGGCCGTCCGGGTCCTGCAGCACCGTGCCCACATGGGCCGAAAGCTCAAAGAGGCTGCTGTGAGGCGCATCCACACCGTCTACGGTCAGGGTGCCGGTGCACGCGCCGGGGTTGGAAAACGGGTTCAGCCCGTTGATGCACCCCGCCAGCGTGCTCTTGCCGCTGCCGGAGGGGCCCGCAATGAGCACCCGTTCACCCGGGTAGATCTCCAGATCGATATCGGTCAGGGTGGGGCGCTTCTGGGCGCGGTACTGGAAGGAAAAGTTGCGGAATGAGATGATGGGTTTACGTTCTGCCATGGGTATGGTACCTCAGCTGTTCATCAAAAAAGCCTTTCCAACGGGCCGGACGGCGCAGATGGAAAGGCCGGGTTTCATGCGGGGATCACTCCTGATCCAGAGAGCCCTTCTTGGCGATGGTTCTGGTGTAAGCCAGCACCAGCAGGCCGCCCACCACCACAGCGGTGATGCTGTTGGACACTGCGGCAAATGCACCCTGTGCAAACACCTTCTTGACGGGCTCGGCGTAGATGGCAATATCCAGCACGGGGGCCACCAAGATCCAGGCCAGCAGATGGGCCACGATATTGGCCAGCGCAAACAAAGCCACCTGCTTCTTGCTGAACTCGCCTTCCTGCAGGTTCAGCTTCTTGGAGAACAGGCCCACCACAACGCCCACAAAGGCGGAGGCGATGACCCAGCTCCACCAGGGGCTGCCGCCCCAGGACAGGTCGATGAGGGTGTGGCCGATGAAGCCGATCAGGCCGCCGGCCACGGGGCCGTACATGGCAGCCAGCAGGGCCAGAACGGCGTACTGCAGGCTGATGTTGGTGTTGGGCACCGGGCTGGGAATGGCCACAAAACGCCCCAGAACAAAGAACAATGCCGCGCCGATACCGACAGCGACAACGGTCTTGATGCTGCTGTTGTTATTTTTCATATTCTCTCTCCTCTTTTATTCCGCGGATGCGGGGTTTCTTGCAAGGCATCGTTAGTATACGACACCCTCTTGAGCCTTGTCAATGGACAATCCGCCCGCTTTGCAGAAAAACGGCTGCTTTCCTGCATTTGGGGGCGAATGCCTTCCCGCCCTGTGCAGCAAAAAAGAGCACCCGCGCCTGCCGGAGCGGATGCCCTGTAAATGCTGATTCGGTTTTGGCCCAAACCTTAGTTTTTAGCGGTCAGGCTGAAGGTGCTCAGGGTCTGGAAGGTGGTCACGATAACATTGATGTTGTTGACGATGGAGCTGCCTGCGGAGAACACGCGGGCGATGTAGTTGAACAGCTTGCCAACGTTCAGGAACACGTCCCAAGCGGTAGCCTCGGTGGTTGCGCCACCCTGCAGGTACACCATTTCGTTCTCATCGATCGCAGCAAAGCTAGCGGGCATTTTGATCTCATTGTTCATCATAACGGGGATTCCTCTCTTTCAAATCAATCTATACTTACCGTCTGCACCAAACCAAGTGCACCGGCACCAGAACCAGACCGTGGTTCCTCCGACAGGAACGGGCAGGGGCACGAGTTCCGCATTCCCTCCGGAATTGTTCCCATATATAGGTTATACGATAAATATTCAGATTTGTCAATCGAATTTTCGGAATTTTTACCATTCTGAGCCAAAAGTGGATACCCACAACACAGAACACCTGCCATTTCGACAGCTTTCCACAAAATATCCGCTACCGCACGATCCTTGGGCACGAAAAGCTCCTTCGTCTGCACGGCAGCACACAGATCCGTTCCACCCTGCGGCATTTCCCGGGCAAAAATTTGGCAAAAAATGCCCCCGCGCCCCCTACACAAACCGGAGCGGTTGTGCTATGATAAGGCTGAAAAATCGGTTTGGCAAAGCCAACCGCAAGGAGATGTCTTGGATGTCTGATCTGATGGAAACATTACGGCAGGAGGGCATCAGCCCCGACCTGCTGCGTGCTGTAGAAGAATACCGCGCCGCCCACGCTCTGCCCGAGGCCCTGCGCCCCCGCATCCCGGCTTCCGGCTTCACCTATTATGGCCGGGAGGTCTGGGAGCAGGCACTGGCGGCCCTGCTCTGCGGCGAAAACCTGCTGCTGGCCGGCGGCAAGGCCACCGGCAAAAATGTGCTGGCCGAGAATCTGGCCGCTGCTTTTGGCCGCCCCGCATGGGACATCTCGTTCCATGTGAACATGGATGCAGCCTCCCTCATCGGCATGGACACCTTTGTGGATGGGGCGGTCACCTTCCGGCCCGGGCCGGTCTACCGCTGTGCCCAGTGCGGCGGCTTCGGCGTGCTGGACGAGATCAACATGGCCAAAAACGAGGCCCTGGCCGTCCTCCACGCCGTGCTGGACTTCCGCCGCGCCATTGATGTGCCCGGCTACGAGCGCATCCCGCTGGCCGAAGAGACCCGCTTCATCGCCACCATGAACTATGGCTACGCGGGCACCCGAGAGCTGAACGAGGCCCTGACTTCCCGCTTTGCAGTCATCCAGATGCCCACCATCACGGAGGAAAACCTTGAAAAGCTGCTGCGGACCCAGTTTGCCGACCTGACGGACAAATATGTGCACCAGTTTGCTCTGCTCTTCCTCGACCTGCAAAAGAAATGCGACAGCGCCGAAATTTCCACCAAAGCGCTGGATCTGCGCGGAATGCTGGACGCTCTGCGCCTGATGCGCCGGGGCGTGGCTGCGGGGCCTGCGCTGGACATGGGCATCACCAACAAGGCCTTTGATTCCTACGAGCAGGGGCTGATCCGGGACGTGATCGCCGCCCGCATCCCGGCCAGCCTGACGGCTGAAAAGCTGTTTCGCTGATGGATGCCCGGAGTTATACCGCCGAGGAGCGGCGGGCCGCCAATCAGGTGTGGGCGGCGGCGGGAGCCTACGGCTTTGAGCCGCTTTTCCTGGCCCGCAACACCGACGGCACGATCGATTTTTATATGAACTGTGTCGTGGGGCTGGTGCACAAATACTATGGCGACGACCTGCTCCGCGACCTTTTTGCCACATGGGACGGCGATCTCCGGGAGAGCCAGCTGGACGATCTGACATGGCTCTACCTCGAAAGCGCGGTCTATCTGCTGGAGCTGCCCCGCCGCCCGGTCCTTTCCGAGCTGCGCCGGGCCCACGCGGACTATTTCTTCGGCATCCAGTACAAGCTTTCGCGGCAGGAGTGGATGGCAAAAAATCAGCTGGTCTACACCATGCAGGCTGACCGCTGGCGCACCGTACAGGGCAGGCATCACCCTGTGATGACCCCCTACGAGAGCCGGCTGGCAGAGGCACTTTCTCCCTCCCAACCGCCCCAGCCCGGCCAGCTCAAGGGTGAGCTGCTGGGCCTGTTTGCAAGGTTTGCCCTGTTTGACGGCAAGATCCGGCACAAAGTGGGGCTTCATCTGCATCTGGAGGGGCTGCTGGCCTCTCTCGCCACCAAAACGCTGCCCACCCAGATGATCAAGACCGACCGTCTGACCGTGGAGCACTCCGGTTCTGTGGAAGCGGGCAGCTCCGGCCCCACGGCAGACAAGCGGCTGGCCCACATCACCCTGCGGCAGAATGCCGCCGAGGACCGCGCCTACATTGAAAGCTGCTTTGGCCGTTCCCTCTATCCGCCCGAGCGTCTGCGCAAGGCCGAGCAGGCGCTCTGCACCGGGGCGCACCTCGGGTGCCGCCTCTGGTTTGCCTCCGGCGTGCCCAGCCCGGAACAGGCCCCCACACCGGAGGCAAAGCACCTGGCCGAGCAGGCTCAGCTGCAGGCCGACCGCAACCGCGCCTACTACGCCAAAAACCGGGCGCTTCACCGCAGCGTAGTGCTCCGGCTCACCGAGCAGATTCGCAACTGCATTCTGGTCCACCAGCAGCCCAATGCCCGGATCGCCCGCAGCGGCGCTCTGGACCCGGAGCGGGTCTGGCGCGCTCCCCTTCTGAACGACAGCCGGGTGTTCCGCTGTGCCGAAGAGGAGAATCAGCCCTCCTTCACCGTGGACCTGCTGCTGGACGCTTCGGCTTCCCGGCTCCACTGTCAGGAGGTCATTGCGGCGCAGGGCACGATTTTGGCCCAAAGCCTTGCCGCCTGCGGCATCCCGGTGCGGGTCAGCAGCTTCTGCAGCCTGCGGGGCTATACGGTTCTGCGGGTGCTCAAGGGCTTTGCGGACAAAAGCCTGCAGGGGATCGACCAGTATTTTGCATCGGGCTGGAACCGTGACGGCCTTGCCCTGCGGGCGGCAGGTGATCTGGTCAGCTTTGACCCCGGTCCCGCGCCCCGGCATCTGCTCATCCTGCTGACGGATGCTTCCCCCAACGACAGCCGCCGCGTGCCGCCCAGCCCGGAACAACCGCTGGGTTGTGATTACGGCGGCTCCTACGGCGTGGACGATGCCGCCGCTGAGGTACGCGACCTGCAGCGCAGGGGTCTGCGCGTCTCTGCCGTGTTCATGGGCGAGGACAGCTCCAGCCACGATGCAGAACGCATCTACGGCAAAAATCTCGCCCGCATCCGGGGCATGGATCAGCTGGCACGCGCCGCTGGGCGGCTCATCCAGAATGAGATCCGGGAGCTGGGCGATTGAATCCTGCCACCACAAAAGGCTTCTCCGACGGGAGAAGCCTTTTCCATTTACAACCAATCCGTTTGTCCATATCCCCGAATTTCCAAAATATTTCGGTTTTTGTCAAACTTTTAGTTGTATTTTGTTGTCGTATATGCTATAATGCAGGCAGAGAACAACCGATGGATGGTTTCCGACACATCATCCAAAACCAGAGAGGAGACCCGCTATGGATGCCAGCCGCTATTTTGAAGAGATGCACCGTGCCATGTCCGCACAAAAAAACAATTCTTCCCTGCTCCTGACCGTCAAGGTACAGGACCTGGGCGGCGCTGATGCCTATCTGGAGCTGCGGCAGTCTCCCAATGGCCGCGCCCGGGTGTTTTACTCCACCATGGGCCGCCGCAACCTGAACTTCCAGCTGTTCCGCAAGGGCTGGCAGCTCTGCCACAACGCATCCGGCGAGATGACAGGGCAATTCCCCACCCGGGCCGAAAACCTGCTGGACAGCGCGGACTTTTCCGCCTGCGTCCGGGATGACACCCTGGACGCGGGCCGTACTGAGATCATTCTGCGGGAGCTGCGCCGTACGGCAGGCACCTCCCGCTCCTGCCTGCCTCAATCTGCCCGGGAAGGTGCCATGATCACCGTGGAGAGCTTTGTGGGCCGGGGCGGCGAGTGGAACTACTGGTCCACCCGTGCCGCCGACTGCCTGCCCATTGCGGCAATCCTCTGCTGGCTGGGCGATTTTCTGGCCGGAACGGAGCGCCGCACCCTGCAATCCAGCCCTGAAGCCATGGCACTGGCCGCCCGTTGGCAGGCCGAACTCGCCTCCCCCTTTGCGCAGCCGGCTGACTGCGTCCAGCGCCCTGCCCGCTCGGTTTCGCCTTCCGCGCCCCGCCGTACCGCACAGCAGGTACAGAACCCCCGCTGGCAGAGCATCCTTGCCGTGCTTGCAACCGTATGATAAGAACAACAGGCGGTGCCGGAAACTTCCGGTACCGCCTGTTGTTTTCTGTTTTACTGTGCGGATGCGGCATCCACCACATGGCCCACCAACACAGAGGTGGTCACCGTGCCCACACCGCCGGGCACCGGGGTGACAGCCTCCACGATGGGTTCTGCCTCATCAAAGCGGACATCGCCGCAGAGTTTGCCCTCTTCGTTGACGTGGATGCCCACATCCACCACGACCTGACCTTCCCGCAGGCAATCGGCCCCGATGGCTCCCCGCCTTCCCATGGCGACCACCAGCACATCGGCCTCCCGGCAGAGGGCGGGCAGGTCCCGGGTGCGGGAATTGCAGAGGGTCACGGTGGCGTTTTCCCGGTCCAGCATCATGGCGGCGGGCTTGCCCACCACCAGGCTGCGGCCCACGACCACGGCCCGTTTGCCGGAAAGCGGCACGTTGTAGTATTTCAGGATCTCAAGGCAGGCCTGCGCCGTGCAGGGCGGATAACCGATGGGCATATTGGTGAACACACCAGCCATCGAGCCGTCCGTGATGCCGTCCACGTCCTTTTCCGGGGCAAGCGCCTCCTGGACCCTGCGGTCATCGAACCGCTTTGGCAGGGGCCGGAAGATCAGGCACCCGTGAACCGATGCATCCCCATTGATCTGCCGGATCACATCCAGCAGTTCCTCCTGCGTAACATCTTCCGCCAGATGGAACTGCCGCACCTCCACGCCAACCTTACCGCACCGGGTGACGATCCCCTTTTCATAAGAAATGTCATCCTCCCGCGCGCCGACCCGCACCACAGCCAGCGTGGGCACGATGCCCTTTTCCTTCAGCGCGGCACAGCGCGCGGCGTTTGCTTCGTTCATGGCGGCCACCACGGGCGCGCCCTTCAGGATCTGAGCCATTTTCTTCTCCCCTCACTCATTTGATACAGTCTGATAGACCCTGTCAGCCTGCGGCACAAACTCGGCCAGCAGCTGTTCCGCTCTGGCCTCCAGCGCATCCGCATGGGCTTTGTCTGCCATCAGGCGGGTGTTGACCTTCACGTTCAGCCCCGCCGCCTGCATGGCTGCCTTGCAGAACAGCGCCGCGCATCCGGCATCGGAACGGGCCAGCACGCTGCCCTTTTCGGCGTACTCTGCGGCCAGTGCGATGCCCTCACCGCAGGCAGTCATCACCTCCAGCGGCACGGCGCAGGCCCTGTCCAGTGCCTTTTCCAGCACCGCGGCCTTGTGGGCCTGCTGTTCCGGGGTCTCCTTCGGCAGCTTGTAGGCCGCCGCCACGGGCAGAAAGGCCTCCGCGTCGGCCTGTACCAGCGCTTCCAACCGCTTGCGCAGGGCCTCGGCCCGGACATTCAGGGCAGCGATGTCCGCTTCTACGGCAGCATATTTCTTTTTGCCCACGGTCAGGCTGCCCACCATGCTGCCCAGCGCCACACCGGCCGCGCCCACCAGCGCCGAAGCGCCGCCGCCGCCCGGAGCCGCCGCCTTGCTGGCCAGCTCCTCCAGAAAACCTTCACAGCTCAAATTCATCAGTTCCACGATATACTTTCCTCTCTGTTACAAATCCATCCAGCTGCCGGTCCTGTTCATCTGCAGCCGCTTCCGGCACCCGCTGGGCCTCAAAGGCCACGCCCAGCGCCACGGCGTTCCGGCACCTGGGCAGGTAGCGGTCATAGTAGCCCTTGCCCATGCCCACTCTGCGGCAGACCGCATCAAAGGCAGTGCAGGGCACCAGCACCAGATCAAGCGCCTCCGGCCGGATGAGCGCCGCCCGCTCCAGAACCGGCGTACGGATGCCGTAAGCCCCCATCTCCCAGCCGTCCGGCCCCGGCACGGCGGCGGTCAGGGTAAAGTTTTCCCCACAGACCGGATAGGCCACCGTTTTGCTCAGCCGGGCCGCCTGCTCTGCCAGCACAGCAAGATCCACCTCCCCGCCAAAAGCGGCGTAGAGCAGCAGATTCTCTGCCTTTTGGAAGCAGGGCATGGCCAGAAGGCGGGCACAGATGGCTGCATTGGCCGCCGCTCTCTCTGCCTGCGGCAGATCCCTGCGGGCCATGATGCCCGCCCGGCGCTGCGCTGCTTTCCGGTCCCGGATCTCCATTGACACTTCTCTCCCCTGAAATTTCATACCCACTCAATATATCTGAAATGCGGAAGAATTGCAAGAGCATGGCTGGAAAATAACTGCAAAATAGGCTATAATGGTGCAGAACAAACCAAAAAGGAGAACGATTATGCTCATTTATCTGCTGCGTCACGGCCAGACGGAGTACAACGCGCAAAAACGATATCAGGGCCAGCGGGACATCCCCCTTTCCGCCGCAGGCATTGCCCAGCTGAGGCAGGCAGATTTTGCACCGGAGGTGGTCTATGTCACCCCGCTGCAGCGCACCGCCCAGACGGCGCGGGTGTTCTTTCCCGGGGCAAAGCTCATTCCGGTGGACGGGCTGAAGGAGATGAACTTCGGCCGATTCGAGGGCCAGACCTTCATACAGGTGGAGCAGGACCCGGAATATCTGGCATGGGTGCAGGAAAACGAGCACGCCGCCCACCCGGATGGGGAGCGCAGGAGCGATTTCTGCAACAGGGTGTGCAAAACGCTGGCTGACCTCATTGACAAGGCCCTTGCCGAAGGGCAGGAGCGGTTGGTCATCGTGGCCCATGGCGGCACCCAGATGGCCGCACTGGAGCGGTTTGGCGTGCCCCGCCGCAGCTTTCCCGACTGGTGCGGCCCCAACGCGGGCGGCTATGTGCTGGATGCCCGGGACTGGCCGGAGCAGCACATCCTGCACCTGGTGGAGACCGTGCAGTACACCAAGGAGAACGGATGATGGAACAGGGCCTGCTGCATCTCTACTGGGGCGACGGCAAGGGGAAGACCACCGCCGCCATGGGCCTTGCCCTCCGCGCACTGGGCAGCGGCAAACGGGTTGTCATCGTGCAGTTCCTCAAGGGCGGGCAGAGCGGCGAGATCCCTCTGCTGGCCCAGCTGGGGGCAAAAATTTTCCGGGGCAAGGGCGGGCAGAAGTTCGTGTTCCAGATGAACGAAGCGGAAAAGGCCGCCGCCCGGGCCGTGCAGAACGAAAACCTGACCGCCGCACTGGCCGAGCCTGCCGACCTGCTTATTTTAGATGAGGCCGGTTCGGCCTGGGAGCTGGACATGGTGGACAAAGACCTGCTCCGGCGGGCCGTTCTGGAGCGTCCCGCCGCGCAGGAATGCGTGCTGACCGCCCACAAGGCCCCGCAGTGGATGCTGAATGCCGCCGACTACTCCACCGAGATGAAATGCCGCCGCCACCCCTACCAGAAGGGCATCAAGGCGCGCAAAGGCATCGAATACTAAAAACGCCCGGAGAACCGCAGCTTTCAGCGGCCCTCCGGGCGTTTTTGTGTTTACTGTTTTGCAATGATATCGCGGCTGGCCGCCAGCAGGCCAAGGGCCAGCGCAGCGCTCAGGATGTCGGCCACAGCCTGAGCCATCAGCACGCCCTGATACTGGAACAGATGTACGCAGACCACCAGTGCCAACAGAAACACCACGCCCTGACGGCTGATGGAGAGCAGGAAGGACGGTATGATTTTACCAGTTGCCTGGAACAGCACCGTGAGCAGGAGCACCACGCCGCCAAAGGCTGCGGTGTAGACCTGCCAGCGGAGCATCTGCGCACCCGTGGCGATCATCCCGGCATCCTGCACGAAGAGCCGCATCAGCGCCCCGGAATTCAGGCAGAGGATGAGGGACAGCACCACGGCAATGGAGACGAGGAAGGTCAGACAGAAGCGGATGAGCTTGCGCATCACGTCCCGCTTTTTTGCGCCGTACAGGTAACCGAACAGTGGGATGCCGCCGAACGAGAAGCCCACCAGCACCAGCTGGGCGATCATGCTCACCTTGCTGGCAATGCCCATGGCGGCAATTTTATCGTTGCCATAGGGCAAGAGGAACTGGTTCATCACAATGACAGTCAGGCTCTGCATCAGGTTGCTCAGCGCGGCAGTAACACCCACGCCCAAAATCTGCTGCAGCTCCCTGCCCGTGACGTGGCACTGGGACAGCTTGACAGATTTCGTCCCTATTATAAAGGTTTTGCTTGCATTTGTTTGTGACACATGGCACAATGAAACAAAAGAAATGAGGTGAACTCATGCAGGAAATTCGTGACCCAGCCTGTCTGGAAACGCTGGCCCGGAAGCTGGAACTTTCCTCCCGGACCAGAACAGCAAAACGCCCGCGCAGGAGCTTTCCTGTGCGGGCGCTGCATTTCTTTTTTGTGTTTTACCGCACCAACAGCAGCAGCCAGGCGGATGCCACAGCCTGCAGGATGAGCCAGCGGGCCACGACCTGCTCATCGCTCCAGCCCAGACGCTTGCGCACATGGTCGTGCAGCGGGGTCAGGGTGTTCTTGAGGATGGAGATGTGCAAAAACCGCTTGAAGCTGATCTTCAGGATGCCCAGGCTGCCGTCCACGATGAACACCAGCGCGGCCAGCAGGAAGGCGAAGGGATGGCTGCTCTTGAGGGCCAGGACGGCCAGGAAGAAGCCCATGGCGCGGCTGCCCGCGTCACCCATCAGCAGGGTGGAAGGCTTGGCGTTCTGCCACAGGTAGGCCAGCAGGGCACCAATGAACACGATGCCTGCGGTGGCGTAATCCCCCAGTTCCTCCCAGTAGGCCAGCAGGAAGGTTCCGATGCTGACCACGGCAAGGCTGGCGGAAAGGCCGTCCACGCCATCGGTGCAGTTGACCACATTGATACTGGCCCAGATCAGGACGATGATGAGGATAAGGTAGACGGCATAGGGCAGGCTGAAGCTCCAGCTCAGGAAGTTGACCTCCGTGCCGTTGAAGTTCAGGTAGGTCACGCCCGCCACAACGGCGATGACCAGATCGATCAGGCCCTTTTTGTACTCGTTCCAGGCAGTCTCGGCGGCATCGTCAAAATAGCCGGAGAGCATGGACGCAATGAGCAGGACGGTGTAGATGACATACTCTGCCTTAAAAGGCACCACGGCCAGCGTGACCAGTGCGATGCAGAGCACGAAGATGAGGCCGGAGCCCCGGGCCTTGCCCTTGGAGAGTTCGCCGTTCACGGCAAACGCGCGGCCATGGTCGTGGGGGAGCTTATCGTGGAACACCGAGTCCATCAGCGCGGTCAGCGCAAATGCAAGCAGAAAGCCCAGCGCATCCACGGTGCGCGGGTTGCCAGAAAGCAGTTGAAGCATAGTTTTTTTCCTCTTTCCCGGAGCGGCAGAGGCCGTTCCTGTTCTTTCACTGCTGGATACAAATGAAGTGTATCACGCCCGGGCCAAAAAATCAATCTCTGGGGCAATGGCTACCCCATGGGCTGATGGGTTGACATTTTTCGCCCCCCTGTCTATAATGGGAAGACAAACGCCCTTTCGAGGGTATTTTTTTGTCTCACAGGAAAATCGGAGAAAAAGGAGAAGACATGAAACTTTCACTTGAAC
Source organism: Faecalibacterium sp. IP-3-29 (assembly GCF_023347335.1). NCBI lineage: Bacteria > Bacillati > Bacillota > Clostridia > Eubacteriales > Oscillospiraceae > Faecalibacterium > Faecalibacterium sp. IP-3-29. The sequence continues at coordinate 1,799,181 of NZ_CP094471.1, forward strand.
AGCTTTCGGCCCGGATGCGGCAGGGTGAGACCATCCCCTCCCGCCAGACGGCCCAGGTGGCTCTGGCGCTGAGCATCCCCTCCATTCTGGAGCAGCTGGTGGTCACTGCCATGGGATACATCGATGCTGCCATGGTGGGCCACATCGGTGCAGAAGCTACTGCTTCCATCGGCATCGTCAGCTCCAGCACCTGGCTGCTCCACGGTGTTCTGGTGGGCCTGTACACTGCCCTCTCCATCCAGATCGCCCAGTATCTGGGGGCCGACCGGCAGGATGATGCCCGCAGCGTGCTGCGGCAGGCCATGCTTTTCAATGTGATCCTTGGCGTGGGAGCCGCCCTTTTCGGCCTGGGCATCAGCCCCTTTCTGCCGGGGTGGCTGGGAGCTGACCCCTCCCTGCGGGCAAACGCCACAGCCTACTTTGCCATCTGGTCAACGGCTCTGCCCTTCACCATGGCCATGGGCATGTACACCTCCATCCTCCGGGCAGAAGGCTACGCCCTGACCGCCAGCCTCATCAGCGTGCTGGTCTGTGTGCTGGATGCCATCTTCAACTTCTTCCTCATCAACCCCACCCGGACGCTGTGGGGCATCACCGTCTGGGGTGCCGGGCTGGGCGTGCCCGGCGCAGCCCTGGGCACCGCCCTGGCCACCGTGGTGGGCGGCCTGTTGGCTTTGGCCATCCTGCTGCTGCGGGAAGGCCCCCTCTGCATCCGGAAGCCTGCCCCCTGGAAGATCACCCGCTCCTGCCTGCGGAACCTGCTGTGGGTCGGTGGTCCTCTGGCGGGAGAACGCGCCGCCATCTCTCTGGCGCAGGTGGTGGTGGTGCGCATCGTGGCTGGCCTGGGTACCGTGGCCATTGCCGCCAACAGCCTGGCTGTCAACGCCGAGGGCTTGTGCTACATGGCAGGCTACGGCATCCAGAGCGCAGCTGTCACCCTCATCGGCCAGGCCGTGGGTGCCAACCGGAAGGATATGGCCAAGCGGTTTGCCTGGCTGTGTACCGGCCTTGGCATGGGGGTCATGGCCCTTTCCGGCGTTGGTCTGTGGATCTTTGCCCCCACCCTGATGAGCCTTTTCACCACCGATGCGGCTGTCATCGCTCTGGGTGCTCAGGTTTTGCGCATCGAAGCCTGGGCCGAGCCCATGTTCGGTGCCTCCATCGTGGCCAGCGGTGCCATGCAGGGTGCGGGCGACAGCACCTCCTGCTTTGTGCTGAACATATTCAGCATGTGGTGCATCCGGCTGACGTTGGCGTTCCTGCTGGCTCCCCGGCTGGGCCTGATGGGCGTTTGGGGTGCCATGTGCTGCGAATTAAGCATCCGGGGCCTGTTGTTCCTCATCCGCCTTGCCCGGGGCAAGTGGCTGGAAAAGGGCGCGCTGTCTTAATACACAAAACAGGGAGATTACATTATGACAAATGCAGAAAAGCGTGAAGCTGCACGGCAATTGATTCAAAAGTGGCATAATAAAGGCAGAGAAGACGAGGACGACCGCTCCTATTGGCTGGATATCTTGCAGCGCTTACTGGGTTGTGCTGATGCAACCGACAGAATTGAGTTTCAGAAAAAAGTAATCGTTAACGGAAACACAAAAAAAATCGATGCCTATATCCCTGAAACAAAAATCATTATTGAACAGAAGTCAGAAGGCATTCCTCTGGACAAGAAGATCTCGCAGTCCGGTGGAACCGAACTCACTCCTTACGAACAGGCCAAACGCTACAATGATAATCTGCCAACTTCTGAGAAAGCAAAGTGGATCATCACTTCCAATTTTCAGGAACTGTGGATTTACGATATGGATACCCGCGTTCCTGAAAATAATGTTGTAAAAATCCATATCGATGATCTTCACCACAATTCTTCGCTTCTGGACTTTCTGCTGGAGAAAAAGGTTGTCCAAGTCTCTAAAGAAGTAGATTTGTCACAAGAAGCGGGCAAACTCGTTGGCAAAATCTATGATGCATTTTTGAAGCAGTACCATGACCCAGAAAGCAAAAAAGCCCTCGAAAGCCTGAATGTTCTTTGCGTCCGGCTGGTATTCTGCCTTTACTCTGAGGATGCCGGTCTGTTTGAGCAAAAAGATTCCTTTAGCGAATACATTGCTCAATACGAGCCAAAAGACCTGCGTCCGGCTCTGTTGTCACTGTTTAAGGTTTTGGATACTCCCTATCCTGACCGACCCGACCTATATCTTTCGGAAGAGCTGGAAGCATTCCCCTATGTCAACGGCGGCCTATTTGCCAACGAGGATATTATCATTCCAAAAATCACACAGGAAATCAAAGACGCTCTTGCGGAAGCCGGGCATTTTAATTGGCGGGATATTTCGCCTACCATTTTCGGCGCTGTTTTTGAAAGCACGTTGAATCCGGTTACCAGACGGAAAGGCGGGATGCACTACACCTCGATTGAGAATATCCACAAGGTAATCGACCCGCTGTTTTTGGATGATTTGAAAAACGAATTCGCAGAGATTCTGACAATTGGTGTACAGAAGCAAAAGAAAAAGAAGCTGGAAGAGTTTCAGAACAAATTAGCCGGACTGACCTTTTTAGACCCAGCCTGTGGCTCTGGCAACTTCTTGACAGAAACCTATATTTCGCTCCGCCGTCTGGAAAATGACATTTTAAGGGAACTGCAAAACGGACAGGTCATCTTTGGTGATACCAATTGGAATCCTATTAAAGTCTCCATCTCCCAGTTTTACGGCATCGAAATCAACGATTTTGCCGGTGATGTTGCAAAAACCGCTCTTTGGATTGCAGAAAGCCAGATGATGAAGGAAACTGAAGATGTTGTCTTAATGCATCTTGATTTCCTTCCATTAAAAAGCAATGTAAATATCCATATCGGGAATGCCTTGCAGATGGATTGGGCTTCCATCATCTCCCCCTCCAAATTATCGTATATCATGGGAAACCCACCGTTTGTTGGGCAATCTGTCCGAACAAAAGATCAAGCTCACGATATGAACGATATCTGGGGACAGGGTGAAATAGAAACCAAACTCGATTATGTGATCTGCTGGTACAAAAAAGCGCTAGATTATATCAATACATCCAGCACGAATATCGAAATTGCATTTGTCTCCACGAATTCCATTTGTCAGGGCGAATCCGTTCCAACATTTTGGAAGAAAATGATTGATTCTGGTGCTGAAATTCACTTCGCATATCGTTCTTTTGTATGGGACAGTGAGGCAAATGAAAAAGCGGCAGTTCATTGTGTCATCATCGGTTTCTCCAACTTTAGCCGCTCTCATACAAAATTCATTTATACTGAAGAAACAAAAACAAAGGCAGAACATATAAACCCCTATCTATTAGATGCTCCTGACATTTGGATTACAAACAGAATTAATAAACCTCAAAATGGTTTACCCAAAATGACCACCGGTAGTCCTCCGACAGATGATGGCGCTCTAACACTTAGCATAACAGAGAAAGAAGAACTTGAGAAACAATATCCCGTATTGGCAAAATACATCAAGCCTTTTATAGGTGCAAAAGAATTCTTACATGATAATGTAAATAGCTATTCCAGATATTGCTTATGGTTTAAGGATGGTAATGTCTCTGATTATGTAAATATAAAAGAAATCACAGAACGCCTTGAAAAAGTCCGTGCTTTGCGAAAAAGCAGTAATGCAGATCGGATACAGAAAATGGCCGATTATCCTTACCTTTTCTGCCAAATTCGGCAACCGTTATCAACCTATCTTGTGTTTCCAAGACATTCTTCACAGAATAGGCGGTATATCCCGATTGGTTTTATGCCCTCTAGTGTAATTGCCGGAGACGCTTGCAGTATTATTCCAAATGTCACAATCTATGAATTCGGAGTTCTGACATCTAATGTTCATAATGCGTGGATGCGTGTTACTTGTGGTAGGATAAAAAGCGATTTCAGGTATTCCCCCGCAGTTTATAATAATTTTCCTTGGCCTACTCCCACCTTAGAACAAAAAGCCAAAATAGAACAAACTGCACAGGCCATTCTTAACACACGAGCAATGTATCCAAACAATTGTCTTGCAGATTTGTACAATCCTCTGGCCATGCCTGAACCGCTGTTAAAAGCCCATATCGCAAACGACAGGGCCGTCATGCAAGCCTATGGTTTATCAGTCAAGGACACCTCTGAAGCCGATTGTGTAGCGTTCCTGATGAAACGCTATCAGGAGTTGACACAAACGAAGTAATCTCTCAAATAGCAAAAAAGAAAGGACGCTTTCGCGTCCTTTCTTTTTGTTCTGTCACTCACTTCCGGCCATGCAGGATGGGAGAGAGCGGCTTATAGATCAACATGCAGATCAGGGCATCCAGCAGGCCCTTGACCAGAGTGAAGGGCATATTGAAGATGACCAGGCACTTGATCAGGCTGTTGGCAGAGGGCAGGATGGCCTGATACATACCCAGGATGGCTTCCAGCGGCATGTGGTAGAACTTGACGTAGGCCGGGTAGGTGATGAAGTAGTTGGACGGCACACTGAACAGGGCCATGGCCACAGCACCGGCCACGGCACCGATGATGGCGTTCTTGCGGCTCTTGTGGTGCTTGTAGAGGTAACCGGCCAGTGCGGAGAACACCGCACCCAGCATGAAGTTGCACAACTCACCCACCAGTGCAGTAGAGGTGCCCTTGATGACCACATGGAGCAGGTTCTTCATAAAGCTGATGATCACACCGTACACCGGGCCAAGGGCAAAGGCACCCAGCAGAGCGGGCAGGTCGGAGAAGTCCATCTTGACGAAGGACGGAATGAGCATCGGGAGCGGGAACTCGATGAACATCAGGATAAAGGCCACCGCGCTGAGCATGGCGGCAACGGTCAGGTTGCGGGTCGTGTTTTTCTTCATGGTAATATCCTCCCGGGGCGTTTTTGCCCCAAATCATAGATTGGAAAGCCCCTTTCGCATGGTTTCGGAACCGGGAAGACAATCAAAAACGCGCTCTGCCGCAGCAAACACTGCAACAGGGCGCGTAGACAAATCGTATTGCCTGCCGTTTCTTGCATCCGGACTATACCGTTGGCCCCGGAGTTTCACCGGGTCAGCACCCTTGCGGGTGGTCGCGGGCTATACCGCCAGTGGGGAATCTCACCCCGCCCTGAAACGAACTTTCTGGCCAAGAGTATAACGCGGCTGCTCCGCCTTGTCAACCCCTTTTTTATTTGCCCTGCACGGGCCGGATATGGTATACTGTGGGACAGGATGTTACAATTTTTGATACAAGGAGCTTTTTGCCATGATTTTTACCGTTCGTGACCTCGGGTTCGAGATCGGGCCTTTTTTGCTGGAGGGCTGGTGGGCGCTGGCTGCCCGGGCCGTCTGCGCCGCAGTCATCGTTTTTGCGGGGCTTCTGGTCGGCTGGCTGCTGCGCCGGAAGATCTTTCCCGCTCTGCAGGCCCGCAGCTGGCACTTTGCCGCCACGCCCATCCTCCTGCGCAGCTTACAGAGCCCTTTGGCGCGGATGGCCTTTTACAGCGGCCTGTATCTGGCCCTGACCAGCCTGCCGTGGGCCATTCCGGGCCTGACAAAGTTTCTGTTCACGGCCTATAAGATTGCAACGACCCTCCTGTTCTGCCAGGGCCTGTACAATGCTTCTGAGGTAGCCGACCTGCTGCTGGCCTCCTGCAGCCCGGAAATCCGGAGCAACAAGACCTTACGCTCCCTGCTGGACACCACCTACAAAGTGCTGGTCATCATTCTGGGTGTTGCCACCTGCGCGCAGATCGTCGGCTTCCCCATCGGCAGCATCGTAGCCGGTGCCGGTCTTGTGGGCCTGACCATCTCGCTGGCCGCGCAGGAAAGCGCCAGCAACCTGTTCAGCGGCATCGTCATCCTGCTGGACAAGCCCTTTTCCATCGGCGACTGGATCACCGTGGGCAATGTGGAGGGCGAGGTCATCGATATCAACTTCCGCTCCACCCGTATCCGCTCCATGGACCACAGCGTAATCATTATCACCAACAGCCAGATCTGCGCCTCCACTGTCCAGAACGCAGCCCTGCGCACCATGCGGCCCTATAAGTTCACACTGGGTGTCACCTACGGCACTACCCGTGCCCAGCTGGAAAAGCTGATGGCTGACCTGCAGGCCATGCTGGACAACAGCCCTTACACCAACAAGGGCACCAACATCGTCCGGCTGACCAGCTTTGGCGATTCCAGCATCAACATCCTCATCTCGGCCTACCTGACCACCAACGTCTATGCCACCTTCCTGCAGCAGCAGAATGATCTAAACTTGAACATCATGGACGTGATGCAGGCAGACGGCGTGGACTTCGCCTTCCCCTCCACCAGCGTCTACATCGAAAAGAATTGAGCATACCAGAACGCCCCCTGTGTGCCTGCTGCGGCGCACAGGGGGCGTTTTTATCATACGTCATTCCCGGGTCCTGATCTCGATCGTTCTGCCGCCAAGATTTTCATAGACGCGGTGGGAGACGGAGAGCACCGTGCGGCCTGCAGACGCGCGGCGCAGAGCTTCCAGCACGCGGGCCTCCGTTTCGGCATCCAGATTGGCGGTGATCTCATCCAGCAGCAGCACGGCGGGGTCTGCGGCGGCGGCACGGGCAATGGACAGCAGCTGCCACTCGCCCTGCGAGAAGATGCCCTCGGTACAGACAGTGTCATAGCCCTCCGGCAGAGCCCGGATGGCAGCATCGATCCCGGCCAGTGCGGCGGCAGCCCTTGCCATTTCCCCGGTGATCTGCGGGTCTCCCAGCGTGATCTGTTCCAGCACGGTGCCCGGCACGCGGGAGAAATGCTGTTCCACACAGCCGATGCAGGTGCGGCGCTCCCGGTCGGTGATGTCCCCCACCTTCACGCCGCCGATGGTCACCGTACCGTTCTCCGGCTGATACAGGCCCAGCAGGAGCTTGAACACGGTGCTCTTGCCCGCACCGGTGCGGCCCACCAGCGTGACCTGCTCCCCCTGTTTCACGGTCATGGAAAAATCCTTCAGAACGTGCCGTTCCCCATAGCCGAAGGTGACGTGTGCAAATTCCACATCGCCCCGGGCAGCCTCCCTGCGCGCGGGAGGGATCGTGCGCTCCGGCTGGTCGAGAAAGGCATCGATGCGCCTGACACCCGCCATGGCCGACTGGATGGTCTGGATCTCCATGCCCAGGCTTTCGATGGGGGCGAAGATGCGGGAGATGTAGTTGATGACGGCCACCGAGGTGCCCACCGACATGCCGAACAGGGTCAGAAGCTGTGCGTTCCCCGAAGTGGAGAGCAGCATCACGATGCCGACCACAGCAGCATTCAGCAGCAGCACCACCGGCGAATAGACGGCATCATAAAAATTGGTGCGCTCCATGGCGGCATAGCTGTCACCGATGCACCGGTCATACCGGCGCTCCATGTAATCCTCCAGCCCCAGCGCCCGGATGGTGCGGATGTTGTGCAGGGTCTCGGGCACCTGCCCGGAGACAGCGGCGACTGCGCGGCGGTTGTCCAGCTGCGCGGCCAGCATCCGCTTCTGGACGTGACGGGTGAACACGGCAAACAGCGGCAGAACCAGCAGCAGGATCAGTGCAAGGCCGGTGTTTTTCACCGCAATGACCCCCATGATGGAGACGATGCGGCAGGCATCTGCTGCCATGCTGATGATGCCGGAAGTGAACAGGGCTTCCACCGTGTCCACATCGCCCGAAAAGCGAGCGGCCACCTCGCCGGGATTCTGCTCTGCCAGTGTACCGGCGGGCAGGCGGCTCAGCTTCCGGGACATCTCCGAGCGCAGGGCATGGGTCATCCTCTGGCCAAAGAGCACCAGCAGGCTTTCCTGCGCCGAGGTGAGCACGCCTTCCAGTGCAAGGCTGCCGAAGTAGAGCAGCACGGCCAGAAAGGACAGCGGGAGGCCCGCGGTCAGACGATCGATGACCCGGGCCAGCAGCAGGGGCGGCAGCAGGGATGCCGCCACCGAAGCTGCCACACACAGCACCGTGCCCACCGTGAGAAGGCGGTGCGAAGCCGCTGCCATCCGGACGGCAGCAAACACGCCGTGATCATTTTTCTTTTTCATGCGCCCTCTCCCCCTTTCAGGCCGGTCTGGCTTTCGTACAGCTGGCGGTAGACCGGAACCGCTGCCATCAGCTCCCCGTGGGTGCCAACGGTGGTTCTGCCGCCCTCCATAAAAATGATCTGCTGCATCTGCGGAAAATGGTACAGCCGGTGGGAGATCAGGAACACCACCTTATCCCTGGCATACGCCTGCAGCTCGGCAAAGATCGCATCCTCGGTGCTGCGGTCCAGTGCCGAGAAGGGGTCATCCAGCACCAGCACCGGGCGGGGATGGGCCAGCGTCCGGGCCAATGCCAGACGCTGTGCCTGCCCGCCGGAAAGGCGGGTGCCGCCGCTGCCGATGACCGTCTCCGTACCCTTTTCCATGGCCAGCACTTCCTCCTTCAGGGCAGCGGCTGCAAGCCACGGCATGGCATCCTGTTCGCTGCCGCAGAGGACATTATTCTGCACGGTGTCGGCGCTCAGTTCCGGGTCATGGCCCAGATACCCGACCGTGGCGGCGATCTGGCGCGGGGTCAGGGCGGAAAGCTCTCTGCCGCCAAAGCAGACTGAGCCTTGATAGGGCGCTTCGCAGAGGAATACGCGGCCAAGGGTGGATTTTCCGCAGGCGACCGGGCCGGTGATGCCGACGATATCGCCGGGGTGGGCCGTCAGGCTCAGGCCGGAAAAGACAGGCTCTTCCCCATAGGAAAAGGCGAGTTTTTTCAGTGTTACCTCCTGTGCCGCCGGGATCTGCAGGGCATCCAGCTGCTCGGGCGTTTTCATCAGGGGTCTGATGCGCTTCCAGGAGACCTCTGCCTTTTGCACCGCGTTGAAGAGCTTGGCCACCTTGGAGGATTTGACCACCAGCTTGGTAAAACAGGAAAGGAAGGTGGTGAAGGCGGCGATATCCCAGTGGTTCCAGCCGGTGCCCAGCACATTCTTTGCGCCGAACCACAGGATGAACAGGGTCCCTGCCTCGGATGCCGCCAGATAAAGCGGCGGCAGAGCGGACTGCCACACGTTGTTCCGCACGGCAGTCTTTTCGGAAAGGCTCAGGGCCTCCTCGTATTTTTCCATCCGGGCCTCCTCGCAGCCGTAGATGCGGTAGGTCACGGCATTCCGGGCACGGTCCAGCGTGGCACTGCTCAGAGCACCGGCGGCCTTTTTATAAGCTGCACCGGCGCGCTGCACTGGCTTTTTCATCCCTGCCGCGCAGACATAGGACACGGGAGTAAAAAGCAGGCCCAGGATCGCCAGCCGCCAGTCGTACACCAGCAGCATGACCGCATAGCCCGCCAGCGCCACACCGGTGTCGAACACCTCCGTGGTGAACTTGCGCATTCCCTCCACGCAGTCGTCCACATCGGCGATGGCCTTGGTCATCAGCTCACCGGCCCCCTCTTTTTCCAGCGCTGCCCGGCTCTGCCGCACCAGATTGGCGTACAGGATGCCCTTCATCCGGCGGTTGATGTTGTTGGCAAAGCGGCGCACATAAAAACGTTTGACGAAGCGAGCCGCCTGCACCAGCAGTGTGACCGCAATGTAGGCCAGCACCAGCAGCGCCATTTGGGCAGCAGTCTCACTGCCGCCCAGGATATCCGCCAGGCACTGGGCCAACCGGCCCTCGAACCATGGCGCGGCCAGCAGACCGATGTTATAGACAAGGCCCGAAAGGGTCACAAGGAGCAGCGGGAACCACTCCACCCTGAAATAGGAGAGGACCCGGTCCGGGCGGAACGATTTATCTTTTTTCATGGGGCATTTTACCTCCTGTGGGTGTTCCATTCAGTATACCACGGTACAAAAAGCATCTGGACAGCTTTGTTCAGAAAAAAGCCATGACAGCAGGAACAAAATGCAAGATCATTTCAATGGTCACCGCTGTCATGGCGATCGGTTTTCTTTGTATGAAAAATGCTCCCGTCGGCAGGATCTGCATTGCAGTGGTGTGGGTCTGCCATCTTCTGTATTTCACCTTGCGGGTCAAGACCATCAAGCCCACAGAGCAGACTCAGGAAAGTGCAGAATAGATCCCCCCGGGATACCATCAGATTGCGGGCACCCATAGCCCGCAGGGATAACAGTTACGTTCTTATCGGTTCACGAAATTCAGCGCCAGCACAAGCAGCAGCATGTGTACCGGGTAAAAGGCGTAGCAGGCATACTGGAACGGTTTGCTGTGGCAGCCCTGCCGCCCGCGATACAGCCAGATGGGCACCAGCGCCAGCAGCGCAAGCCCCTGCTGACACAGCTCAAACTCCATGCCGAACAGCCGGATGGGGTACATCAGCCCGCCCAGAAGCACCACGTTGATCCAGTACAGGGTCAGCACCTGTCCCAGCAGGCACCACCATTTCCGGCCCCGGAAAATGTAAAAAGCGAACACGGTCAGCACACCGGCACCGTAGTAATCCACCATGCCCAGCGTGCCCAGCACCGCGCCCGCCACCACCACAAGAGCGGATACCAGCAGGTACAGCCCTGTTTTCTGCTTTTTGCGCATCGTTTCCATCAGATGCACCCCCAGAAGCCCCAGCAGCAGCGTCCAGATGACGTTCTGATGCACCGGGTAGAACCATGTCCCGCCATACATCAGATCAAAGGGCACTTCCGAAAGCAGTGCAAACAACAGCAGCCGCAGGGCATAACGCTTCAGATTCCGGGTATGAAAGTAGCCTTCCACTGCCATAAATGCAAAGATAGGGAACGCCAGCCGCCCGGCGCAGGTCAGCCAGTCCTGCGCCGGCAGAAGTGTCGCCCACAGGTGATCCATCAGCATCAGCGCCATGGCAATGAGATGAAGCGCTGCTGCACTCAGGTCAATGCAATTTGCGGCAGCGGGACGAATCGGTTTGGTTGACATGATCATACCTCGTCTTTGTCTAAATTCAGTTGCTTTGTCTGGAATACGAACGACTCCCTCCAAGAATTGCAGCCCCGGCGGTAAAAACTGCCGGGGCTGCAATTCTTCATCGCTTATCCCTCCGGTTTTGCACCGGCCATTTTGGATACGGCAAGCATCCAGGGCAGCTTCTGCCATTTGCTCTGCCTGCAAAATGGGGGATGCAGTGCACCCGCCCCGCAGGCGGAAAAATGCTCCCGCAGCAGTCTGCGGGGCAAATTCAGAAAGGGTGGCTTGCCTGCCTGCCCATGGAGACGTAAGCACAAAAGCAGGAATGCGGGAAAGGGCAAAGGACGGTTTCGGCGAAGAAACGTCTGGCGGTGGCGGAAAAGCCGAACGCAAGATTTTTTCAATTATGCTGGCTCGTAAGGTGAACCGGACCGAAACTTCCTTGCGGAACTGTGCAGCGTTATCGTTCATCTGCACCTGAACCGGCAGCCGCGCACCCGGCGCTTGCCGCACCCAAAATAGCCGGTGGAGCGTTTATTCAGGCATTGGTGCTTTCCAGATAGGTCTCAAATGCTTCGGCAAAGCTGGCGTTCACATCAAAGGGGACTGCATAGTCCACACGGGAGGTCACAAGGCACAGGTCGATCCGGTTGGAGGTCTCGTCCGCCTGCCGGTTCAGCTTGCCCAGAGCAGCATGGATGACCTTGCGGTCATAGTTGATGGTGGTCACTCGCTTCACATCACAGCGGTAGGCGATCTGGTTGCCCTCCGCATTGAAACGGTAGCCGGTACCGCCGCCGGAAAGCAGCTGCTCGGAGCTGCGCAGGTCGTTCATTCGCTTGAAGGTGCGCGCCACGCTCTGCCGCGCAGCGTTCAAGCTGACCTCGCTGTCCATATCCATGTCCAGCGCATCCTTTGCCTTGCGGATGGCAGCGAACAGGCGGCCCTTCTCCTCCAGCAGATAGAGCATGAACCGGGCAATATCGGTGATCTGCTGGGCATATTCGGTCTGGGGCAAGTCCAGGATTGTCTCGTCCTCAGCCTCTGCCATGACCTTGTGGCGCAGGTAGGTGTTGGCCACATTCGTCACGTTGGAATCGCAGTCCAGAATGCCCTGGGCCTCATCCAAAAGGGCCTGCAGCTTGTTCTGATAGCGGAATGCTTCTTTCAGATTCATTGTATCCACCTCGTTTTGTCTTGTTCACTGTGCGTTCCCGCCTGTTTTCCTCTATTGAACCATATTTTCCGGCAAAGCACAAGCCGCCCGCCAAAAGTGCATCAAAATGCAAAGCGCCCCAACATGTTCTTTACCACACGTTGGAGCGCTATTTTCTGGAGCAGGATACGGGACTCGAACCCGGTCAAGGACTGCCGGGAGAGGATACGCCGTAGCATTTTTGACGAAAATGCGCCATTTTGAAAAACCGATATTCACCGGTGGCGTTTGATGCTCACGCTTTACCAGAAAAAGTGGGTTACTAAAGTGGGTTACCGCAATATTTTCTGAAGCACTGATTCCAGCGCGGCAGTGGTCTCCTTTTCTTCGCCCTCGATCAGATGGGCGTAGATACCGTAGGTGTCCATTTGGCGGGAGTGACCGACCAAAGGCTTTACAGCACCTTCCGGTAGCGTCTTGGCCATGCTCACAAAGGTATGCCGCAGATTATACGGCGGAACGTAGGAAAGTCCGTTGACCTCACAGTAGCGCTTCCAGCGGTGTCGGAAGGTGTTCTCTGAGTTGATGCCGAACACTGAGTCTGACCCACCTGTCAGCAGACGCTGCGCGGCCAGAATCTCCTCCGCCGTCGGAGTCAACTGTACCGCACGAAGGGCGTTGTCATTTTTGCCCCGGGTCACTTCCCCTCTGGAATTGATGGCCCGGTGAATCTGGATCACAGAGCCTTTTACATCCCTCCAACGCAGGCCGATCATCTCCCCCGGGCGCATCCCGGTGACCGCGCTGAACCGGTATGCGTTGATATAAGGATCTGGCACGGTCATCCCACGCCACAGGGTGGTATCAATGGCAAAGAGAATTCTCAGATCTTCCGGTTGCAAGATGGTCTTTTCCCTCGACCTGGCCCCCTTCGGCACGTGTAGCGATTCCGGGTATAGCGTGGACATTTTGCCCAGTCTCATCCACTTGCAGAACGCCCGGAGATCAGCGCACATGGAACGGAGATATTTTCGACTCAAGCCACCCGCATAGCCACGGTTCACCGCAGTCTGCATCTGTGCCTCGGTCAGATCTTCAACCCGGCGGCGACCGATTACCGGTTTAACCCAAACTTTCCAGCGGCTTTCTACCGGTTCCCAGTTCGAGCGGCTGGTCGTCAGCTTCAGTTCCCCGATCCATTGCACGTAAACATTCTCCACCAGCACCCGCGTATTTGCGATGCCGTCATCCAGCCAGGCATCGGCTTTGCGATTTGCCTCACGCTGTCCCGTCCTGCCCGGTGTAGCTGACGTGAACGCTCTCCGCTCCCCGTTCTTCTGCACTTTGATCTGCCAGCGCTGTTGCTTTTCCATCCAGACAGCCGTATTTGTTCTTTTTCCCATATAAACACCTCCGAAAGACAGGTACACTTTGACAAGCCCAGCCGGAGGTGCTACAATACAGATGTCTGGTCTGTGTATCACCTTCCGGGTGAGCCTGATCTATCTAAACGCTCTCGGTGCGCCAACACCGGGGGCGTTTTTGCATTTTCAGGCACGGGCAGCAGGTCGCTACCCACGCAACAAAATTCTAGTTGTTTGCAACATTCAGTCGCATACAAACCTGCGCAACGTTTGTAGTCACGAAAAAGTGAGTGTTCATGCGGGTTTTTAGGCAAAACATACTGAAACATACTCAAACCCTTATCCTGACCCTAAATAGAAGAAAATAAGAATATATACACGCGCGAGTGCGCTTGATGCACGCCCGCGTAAGGTTTATAAGAATTTCTGTATGCTTTGTTTCAGGTTGCCCACGCCCCGGGAGGGAGGTCAGTAGACCTTCCGGCACTCGATCACCCGGCCCAGAACCTGCACCGGCGTTTTCTTCAGGTCATACACCTGCGGCTGGTGCACCGGGTTGGAGCTACGGGGTGTCAGGATCACAAGGTTCCCCTCCTGCCGGAAGGTCTTTACCGTGGCCTCGTCGCCGTTCACTAGCACCACCGCGATCTCGCCATTCTCCACTTCAGGCTGCTCGCGCACCAGGATCTGATCGCCATCATTCATCCCCGCAGCGTTCATGCTATCGCCCCGGATGTTCAGCCAAAAATATTTTGCACCGTCGGTCTGCCGGATCGGAATATAACCCTCAATGTTCTCCTCGGCATACATGGGCAGTCCCGCCCGGACTGTCCCCAGCAGCGGCGCTACCTGTGCCACGTTGCACGGTGTAGCTCCCACTCTCTGCTTCCAGTCAGCGCTCTCGTGGCTTTTCGCCACGGGGGCGTTTTTGTTTTCATCGAGCAACTGGTCAACCGTAATATGGAAATAATCCGCCACTTTTTGTAGCTGCGCCACCTGCGGGGTTCGCCCCAGGTTCTTCCAGGTTGACACCGTGCCCTTACTGATACCCAGCTCTATGGCCACGGCAGAGGGGCTTTTTCCCACGGACTTGCAAAGCTGGCGATACTTGTCATAAAACATAGTTTACCTCCATAGACTTTGTGCAAATCGTCAAAGTTCAATAAAATGCACTTTTAGGGCTTGAAAAGTCTACTCGGATGAACTATACTGTGCACAGCGGTTCACGAAAATAGACTTTAAGCTCAACTTCACAACCTGAGTATACCATAAGGGTTTATTTTTGTAAACACTTTTTTGCAAAGAAAGGAGTACATTTACATGAACCTATCCTGGCAAGCTGAGGTTTTCGCGATGATGAAGGACAACAACATCAGCCGCAGCGACCTCGCCGAAGCCGCAGGTGTCACCCCAGAGTACGTCAGTATGGTGCTGAACAAGCGGCGCAACCCCGCAGGCGCGGAGAACACCTTCAGAGCAGCCATCCAGAAGCTGCTGACCGAAAAGGAGTGACCGCCATGACACCGAGCACGCCACTGGGCAGCTTTCATCAGAGCCCCTTCTGGCGGCTGCGGGCAAGATTCCGGGACTACGGGCTGTTCGATTCCGAGCTTGCACAGGCCACCGGGATCGCCCAGTCAACTCTCAGCCGCCGGATGCGGGGCACGATGCCCTGGACATCCGACGAGATCAAGACCATCTGCCGGGTGCTGAACATCCCGCAGGAGCAGGTCGGGGCTTACTTCTTCCCCGACATCGAAAAGGAGGAATCACAGTGAAAAAGATCACGATCACCGGCAGCATTGCGCTGCTCGCTCTCATCGGGGCGGTCAAGGTGGCGCAGGGAGCCTGCACGGTCGCAGCACACGCCCTGACCCAGTGGGGCAGCTGGAGCTCGACAGAAGCTGCCCAGGCGGCTCCGTTCCTGGTATTTGCCCTGGCTGCAGGCTTGGCCTTATCGTTACACAGCCTGCTGACTGACAATGAGCGGTACAAGCGCCAGAGCTACGGCAAGGTAGACTGCACAGCCTACCGGCAGAACCGCGAACAGGAGGACTGAGCATGTTTTCTGACAAGAGACGCGGAGACATCTGGTGGATGAGTGACACCCACCGCAAACCGGCAGACACCTGCCTGATCCGGGGCGACCGACCGGTGATCGTGGTCAGCAGCGACAGCGCCAACCAGACCGGCAGCACGGCGACGGTGGTTCCCATGACCTCCAGCCCCGCAAGGCTGGCCCGGGGCGACGGATTCTGCGACAACGTCCTTCTTCTGGGCTACGGTGAGCCGAGCATGGCCCTGCCGAGGCAGGTACACGGCGCAGACCGAGCCGATCTGCAGCAGTACCTCGGCCACCTGACCGACGCGGACATGCGCCGCCTCGATGCAGCGCTCCGGAGCGCGCTCGGATTATGACCTGGTACACGGTATACGAGGCTTCGACCGAGGAGGTCATCGCCAGCGGTACCGGCCCGCAGTGTGCCAAAGCCCTGGGTATGACAATGGGGGTCTTTTACAGCACAGTCAGCCATGCCCGGGCAGGCATTAGCAGCAAGTACACATTCTACGTTGAAAAGCTGAAAAAGGAGGATTTTTCAGAATGAAAACGATCAAAGTCAAGTTGACCTTCACCGAGCCGCTGCTCGGCACCTGGCCTGCCAACCCGAACGTGGCCCGCGAGTACATCGCATCCAAGGGCCCCGACGCTTCCACCATCGAGGATGAGGTGGCCGCCCTGGGCGCAGATGCCGCAGCCGATAGGGCAATGACAGTATTCCCCCGCAACGAGGCGGGGCAGCCGATCTTATACGATTACCAGCTCAAGGGGTTCTTTAAGGACTCCTGCGGTATGCTGGGGCGCATCGGCGGCAAAGACGAGAAGGGCAAGAAGAAAGCAGTGAACGAATCCGGCAAGCTGACAGCCTACAAGAAGATCATCGACGGCCTGATTTTTGTCGGGCCCCGCCAGATCCCTCTGATCCTCAGCGGAGAGATGACCGAGTGCCAGCGCCCCCTGCGGGCCCAGACAGCCCAGGGCGAACGCGTGAGCCTTGCCAACTCCGAGCAGATTCCAGCTGGTTCGACCTGCGAGTTCGAGATCACCTGCATGGACGATGCCCACGAAAAAGCGGTGATGGAGTGGCTGGATTACGGCAAGCTCCGGGGCCTGGGCCAGTGGCGCAACTCTGGTAAAGGCCGCTTCACCTACGAGATTCTCGGCTGACTGCAAAGGCATTGGGCTGCCGTGCGACGCAACGGCAAGGAAATGCCCGGCCCGGCATGGCAACGGCAACGGATGGCATTGCCCAGATATGCGACGGCAAAGCACTGCTGTGGAAGCATAGCAACGGCAAGGCATGGCGAGGCTTCGTATTGCAAAGGCAAGGCATGACTTTGTATGGCAAAGGCATTGCGACGGGATGCTTCGCTCTGCAAAGGCTCGGCATAACATGGCTTAGCGACGGCATGGCTTAGCGGCGTAAAGTAGCGCAAAGGAGATGCTTGGATTCGTGGTGCGACGCGGTGGCAAAGGCTTGGCTCTGCGCTGAACAGCAATGGCATAGCATCGCGACGCGAAGATTGGCTTAGCAAAGGCATGGCAGCGCGACGATGGCGAGGCGTGGCAATGGCAAAGATACAGCTCCGAACTGCAAAGCGTAGAGTCAACAGAATCTTTTTATAAAAGGAGCATGACTATGAACTTCACACTGACTATCAGCGGCGAAACCCCAGCCGAACTGCTGGACACCCTGACCCAGCTGGGCGGCATGACCATCAACGTCAACACCTCACCCAACGGCGGGGTCGAGACCCACACCATGACCGCAGCCGAGCTTCCCCGGCACACCTCTCCGCTGCCCCAGAGCGAGCCTGTGCAGCAGCCGGACAAGCCCAAGGCGCAGACCACCGCCAAAGCCAAAAAGCCCACACGGGAGCCCGCAGTCGCCCCTGCGGAGGAGCCTGCAAACCCTACGAGTGCACCTGCCCAGAATGCGGGTGCTGCTGCGACTACGACCGCCCCTGCTGCCCCCTCTGCACCTCCGGCAACAGCGACCACCCCGGCGGTTGCAAACGGCTCCGTCACTGACCCCGCCATGCTGAACAAGATCCGTGATCTGGCCCGCAGCCTGATCGTGGCTGGCAAGCGGGCAGGGGTTCAGGCGGCCATCAAAGCCACCGGTGCTGCATCCATCTCTAAGCTGCCGCCTGACAGCTACACCAGCGTCTGGGAGGAGCTGCTCAAGCTGAAAGACGAGGTGGACGCAAATGCCTCCAATTAAACACGCTCTGCTGGGGGCCTCCAGCGCGGCCCGGTGGATCGCCTGTCCGCCCAGCGCCCGGGCCACCGAGAATCTGCCCGGGGAGACCAGCAAGTACGCCGAAGAGGGCACACAGGCGCACGAGGTATGTGAAACTGCGCTCCGTCACAAGCTCAAAGACTGGGAGAACGGAAAACCCTTTAACTTGCTAACCGACTGGGTGCATCAACCGACACTGACAGAGATGGTCAACGCCGCCAACCAATACGTGGAGTTTGTGTACCTCCAGTGGGGGCTTTACCTCCACCAGCCCGAGGTGTTCATCGAGCAGGAGGTGGACGTGAGCCAGTGGGTGCCCGGCGGCTTCGGCACCTGCGACTGCCTGCTGATCGGCGACGGCATCCTGCACATCATCGACTTCAAGTACGGGCAGGGCGTGCCGGTGAGCCCGGAGCGCAACCCGCAGCTCATGTACTACGCCCTCGGAGCTTACGCCCTTTTTGAGGGCATCGAGGAGGTCAGCACAGTGCGCCTGAGCATCGTACAGCCCCGGATGCAGGAGGAGCCCCAGACCTGGGTGGTTTCCCTGGCCGACCTTCTCACCTGGGCACGGGAGGTGCTGCAGCCTGCCGCTGAGATGGCATGGAAGGGCAAGGGCGAGTTCTGCACCGGCCCCCACTGCCGCTTCTGCAAGGCACACCCCGCCTGCCGGGCATGGAAGGACAAGTACGGCCCGCTGGCCGGATTTGAGCCTTACCCGGAACCCGCTACACTCTCTGACGAGGAGCTGGGCGAGTGGCTGCAGAAGCTGGAAGGTCTGGCCGCCTACGCCAGGGATCTGGAAGAGTACGCCCAGCAGGCGCTGATGGAGGGCCGTGCCCTGCCCGGATGGAAGCTAGTACAGGGCCGCAGCACCCGCAAGTGGACAGACCAAGATGCCGCCTTCCAGCAGATGCAGGCGGACGGCATCGACGAGGCCATGCTGTACACACGCACACCCATCTCCCTGACCGTGGCCGAGAAGATGATCGGCAAAAAGAAGTTTGCCGAAACCATGTCGGCCTTTATCACCAAGGCCCCGGGGACTCCCAAGCTGGCACAGGCCAGTGACCCCCGCCCCGCCTACGATCGTTTAGAGGGCTTCAAGCCCGAGGAGGACTAACCATGAACACCAACGAAGTTATCATTCCCTGCCGTCTGTCTTACGCCAACATCTGGGAGCCCAAGCAAGTGAACGGCACCGGCGACCCCAAGTACAGCTGCTGCCTGCTCATTAAGAAGAGTGACACCAACGCCCTGGCCGCCATCCGCAAGGCCATCGAGGCCATCAAGACCGACCCCGCATCCCTGGCAAAGTGGGGTGGCAAGCTGCCGCCCAAGCTGAAAGAGCCCCTGCGTGACGGCGACGAGGAGAAGGACGACGAGAACTACGCAGGCTGCTGGTTCATCAACGCCAACGCCAACGCAGACCGCCGTCCCCGGATCATCGACCGGGCCTGCAACGAAGTGCTGGATCAGGACGAGGTGTACAGCGGCTGCTACGCCAAGGTCAAGGTCGGCTTCTTCTCCTACAGCGCCAGCGGCAACCGGGGCATCGGCGCAGGGCTGGAAGTCATCCAGAAGATCCGCGACGGCGAGCGCCTGAGCGGAGGCAACAACCTGGACGGCTTCGAGGTGCTGACCGACGAGGACGACGATTTTCTGAACTGAGTATCACCCACCGGAGGCTCCGCACAACGGGCCTCCGGCCTTTTTGAAAGGAGGCAGCCGTGAAGAAACCGATCATCACGGTGGATATAGAAACCTACTCGCCGCAGGACATCGCCAAGGTCGGTGCCTACCGATACGCCCAAGACCCAGACTTTCAGATCCTGCTGCTGGGCTATGTCAACGAAGATCTGGACACTCCAACGGTCATCGACCTGACAACCTGGCCAGACACGGCACATTTCCTTCGGGAGCAGCTGCCGTGGCTGCTGGATGCCAGCTACACCAAGCGGGCGCACAATGCTGCGTTTGAGTGGTGGTGCTTGTCGGAGGCCATGGGCCTGAGCTGGGGACAGCGGGTGCTCTGGCTGCAGCAGTGGGAATGCAGCATGATCCACACCCTCTACTGCGGCCTGCCCGCCCAGCTGGGTGCGCTGGGTCAGGTACTGCAGCAGCCGGAGGATGCCCTCAAGATGAAAGAGGGCAAGGCGCTGATCACTTACTTCTGTAAACCCTGCAAGCCCACAAAGCGCAACGGCGGGCGCACCCGCAACTTGCCTCAGCACGACCCCGATAAGTGGCGGCTGTTCTGCAGGTACAACGGTATGGACGTGATCGCTGAGCGGGCCAACGACCGGAAGCTGGCTCCCTGGCCGGTTCCCGAGAGCATCATGCAGCAGTGGCGGGAGGATGTGGAGATGAACGCCCGGGGCGTGGCTGTGGATATGGCCCTGGTAGAGGGAGCCCTCGCCTGCTCTGCGCTGATCACGGAGGAGCAGACCGCCGAGAGCAAGACACTGACCGGGCTGACCAACCCCGGCAGCCGTGCCCAGCT
The DNA here is from genome assembly GCF_023347335.1 of Faecalibacterium sp. IP-3-29. Lineage (NCBI taxonomy): Bacteria > Bacillati > Bacillota > Clostridia > Eubacteriales > Oscillospiraceae > Faecalibacterium > Faecalibacterium sp. IP-3-29. The sequence goes on from NZ_CP094471.1 coordinate 1,819,375, forward strand.
CCTCGGCTGGCTCCACAACCGGGGCATAGAGCTGCCGGGGCTGACAAAAGAGGATGTGACCCACGCGCTGGCCGGAGAGCTGCCCAGCGACGTGCGCAGGGTGCTGGAGCTCCGGCAGCAGCTGGGCAAGACCAGCAACACCAAGTACGAGACCATCGCAGCCAGCGCGGGCCCTGACCACCGGGTGCGTGGCACCCTGCAATTCTACGGGGCCAACCGGACAGGGCGCTGGGCCGGGCGGCTGCTTCAGGTGCAGAACCTGCCCCGCACTTACCTCGACCATCAAGCTGAGTGGCGCAGCATTGTAAAGCTACACGACCCCGAAGCGTTAGCTCTGCTGACCGACAATGTGTCCGACACTCTGAGCCAGCTGATCCGCACAGCGCTGGTGCCCGGCAAAGGGTGCACCTTCGTAGATGCCGACTTCTCGGCCATCGAGGCCCGGCTGATCGCATGGCTGGCTGGTGAGGAGTGGGTGCTGGACGTTTTCCGCACCACCGGCAAGATCTACGAGGCCACCGCAGCCCGCATCTTCGGTGTGCCCTTCGACAGCATCGTCAAGGGCAACCCCAACTACAAGTACCGCCAGCGCGGCAAGGTGGCAACGCTGGCCCTGGGCTACCAGGGCGGTGTCGGGGCCATGAAACGGATGGGCGGCGATCAGCTGGGCCTGGACGACGACGGCCTGATGGACATCGTCCGGCGCTGGCGCAGGCAGAACCCCAGCATCTGCAAGCTCTGGGATACGATGCAGAAAGCCGCCGTGCACACCATCCGCACCGGCAGGACTACCGTACCCCGAGTAGGGGTGACGCTCCGCAAGGAGCTGGCCCTCGGGTTCCCCTTCCCGTTTCTGACCATGCAGCTGCCCAGCGGGCGCAAGCTCTTCTACGCCGACCCCGGCACCACGCCGGATGACCGCATTACTTATAAGGAGTGGGACACGGGCAGCTGGCGGGAAGCCGAGACCTACGGTGGCAAGTTGACCGAGAACCTCACCCAAGCTGTGGGCCGGGATTGCCTGGCTTTCGCGCTGGACAACCTCCGACGGGCTGGGTACCAGGTGGTGTTCCACGTCCACGACGAGGTCATCATCGAGCTGCCGACCACGCAGGACGCAGAGGCCGCGCTGGACAACGTGGTACGCATTATGAGCATTGTGCCGCCCTGGGCCGAGGGGCTGCCCCTGAACGCGGCAGGCTGGTACGGTGACTTCTTTACAAAGGACTGAGGACGATGAAAAACTCCATGATTTCCGACAAGGCGGCTGTCTACGCAATCTCGAAGGAGGATGCACTGACCCGGTTGTCAGCAGAGTATGATGCCCTGTTTACGCAGAAACGCTTCGGTGATGCTCACGGCGTAGCGTTGGCAATGCGGATCATCCGCAGCTTAGATTTACACATTCTCACCCAAAAGGAATGGAGGGAGAGCAGACGATGAGCAAGACTTATCCACCCGACAACTCAGGTGTGTGCCCCTGCACCTGCGGGGCCCTGCCCTACGGTGTCGGGGTGAGGACTGACGGGACGGTCGGGCTGACCAAGTACCGCAAGAGCAGCAGGTACGCAGCCGACGGAGGCTGGTCGGTGGTCTGCACCCGCTGCGGCAGGGTCGGCGAGCGCGGCAGCACGCAGATTGATGCAAAGGCCAGATGGAACGCGCACCGCTTCCGCTATGGCCCGCTGAAGGAGGAGGACAAATGAGCGCTACACCAATTGAGATCAGCGTGGGCGGCAGCCGATGGGCATCCAGCTGGGCGCAGGATCTTATGACCTGGGAGGACTTCACCGAAAGCCTGTCGGCCCGGATGTACAACAACGCCAGCACTGAGACCCACGCCGAGTACATGGCCCTGTCCAAGGCAGAGCAGGACAAGCGCAAGGACGTGGGCGGCTTTGTGGGCGGCAGCCTGCGGGACGGCCTGCGCCGCCGCGGCTGCTGCACCGGGCGCAGCCTGATCACGCTGGACATGGACGGCTGCGCCCCCGGCAGCACACAGCAGTGGGTGGCCGCCATCAAGGCCCTGGGCACAGCAGCGGTCTATTCCACCCGGAAGCACGACCCGGAGCACCCACGGCTGCGGGCCATCTTCCCCACCGACCGCGTGATGCAGCCAGAGGAGTACCAGCCCTGCGCCCGAATGGTGGCCCAGATGCTCGACCCCACCATGCAGGTGTTCGACAAAACCACCTTTGAAGCCGAGCGCCTGATGTACTGGCCCAGCCGCAGCAGCGACAGCCAGTGGGTCTGCGAGGCCACCGAGGACGGTGACCGGATCAGCGTGGACGACACCCTCTGGCTTTACGAGGACTGGCACGACGTGCGCCAATGGCCCGCCTGCTCCGCTGAGACGGTCAAGCTGCCCGGCGGCAAGCAAGCCGACCCCACCGCCAAGCAGGGCGTGGTGGGCGCTTTCTGCCGGACTTACGACGTGCCCGCAGCGATTGAGAAGTTTCTCCCCGGTGTGTACGTGGATGCAGGCGCAGGCCGCCTGACCTACGCCGCAGGCAGCACCACGGCGGGCGCGGTGCTTTACGACAAAGGCAACTTCATCTACAGCCACCACAGCACCGACCCCGCAGGCGGCAAGCTGCTGAATGCCTGGGATTTGGTGCGAATCCACCTCTTCGGTCAGCTGGATGCCGATGCCGCGCCGGGCACACCCGCAGCGTCCCTCCCCAGCTGGCAACAGATGCGGGCCCTGGCCGAGAACGACGGCCCCACGGCGGCCCTGCTGCGGCAGGAGACCGTAGACCACGCGATGGAGGGCTTCGAGCCGCTGCCCGAGGAGGACACCGACCCGGATAAGTGGCAGGAAAAGCTCGACCGCACCCAGAAGGGCGCGATTGCCTGCACCATTCAAAATGCTTGGCTCATCCTCGAGCACGACCCGGTGCTCAAAGGCCGGATCTGGTCGGATACCTTCTCGGAGCGGCTGCGGTGCAAGGGCCCCTTCCCCTGGAGCGACAAGACCCAGGAGCGGGACTGGAGCGACGAGGACGACGCTGGCGTGCGCTGGTATCTGGAGACGGCCTACCACTTCAGTGGGGTCAATAAAGCCGCCGACGCGGTGGCGCTGACCGGAGGCCGCCACGCCAAAGACCCGGTGCGGGAGTACCTGAGCGGGCTTACATGGGACGGCACCGAGCGGCTGGACACTCTGTTCATCGACTACTTAGGCGCGGAGGACAGCAGCTACACTCGCGCGGTCACCAGGAAGATGTTCGTTGCTGCGGTGGCCCGGTGTTTCCGCCCAGGCTGCAAGTTCGACCAGATCTGCATCCTCAGCGGCAAGCAGGGCATCGGCAAGAGCCTGCTCCTCAGCCGGATGGGCAAGGAGTGGTTCAACGACAGCATCACCAGCTTCGACGGCAAGGAGGCCCGGGAGAACCTGCGGGGTGTCTGGATCGTAGAGCTGGGCGAAATGACGGCTTTCAGCAGGAGCGAATCCGAGGCGGCCAAGCAGTTCCTGAGCCAGACGGAGGACAGATACCGGGCCGCTTATGGCCGGAGAACGGTGCAGTACCCCCGCAGGTGCGTGTTCTTCGGTACCTCCAACAGCTCCGATTTTCTCCGCGATGCCACCGGCAACCGCCGATATTGGCCCATAGATTGCAGCTACGAGCGGCGCACACGGGTCGTGCACGATGATCTGACCCCCGCAGAAGTGGATCAGCTGTGGGCCGAAGCGGTGGCCCGATTCAACGCGGGAGAGGAGCTGATCCTCCGGGATGAGCTGCAGAAGGCCGCTCTGGCAGAGCAGCAGGCGCACACCGAGCGCGACCCCTGGGAGGGCAGCATTCTCGATTTTCTGGACAAGCCCCTCCCTCTGGACTGGGCCAAGCGCACCATCGACGAGCGGGTCTGCTGGTGGGAGAACGGCCCCGCAGACCCTGCAACTGCCACCCAGCAGCGCACCTCGATCTGCGTCAACGAGGTCTGGCGGGAGGTGCTCGACAGCACCGGAAAGGCCCCCGACCGGCAGCAGTCCAAGCGCATTGCAGCCGTGCTGAATAGCCTCCCGGGGTGGGCTCCGGGCAAGTATCCCCAGCGCTGCGGGCCCTACGGAATGCAGCGTATCTGGCGCAGAAAATCGGAGTAATTACCCGTTCAAAAACGAGCATACAGAACCCGCCGAAACCGCTTTGAAAAACATACTGAACATACAGAGCAGGTCGGCGAAACCGAGCATACAGAGAACTCGGCAAACATTAAGAAAACCGAAGAAAACAAGAGCAGCAGCAGCGGTCAAAACATACACAACATACAGCCAACATACAAAGGCCAAAAAGTTTGTATGCACGAAAAAGCGAGCATCCATGCGGGTTTTCAGGCCAAAACATACTCAACATACACACTTTTTCTCTTTAAAGGGAAAAATCAAAGGAAATAAGAGCGCACGCGCATACACGTGAGAGCTTTATATTCTTCGCGTGAGGGTTTTATAGGATTTGAGTATGTTTGTATGTTCAGCCCAAGCACGAAAGGAGAAACTAAAATGCCGACAAATAAGCCCCTCGAGAAGAGCATCGAAAACGTCCTGCGCAAGGCCGTGGAGGCCGAGGGAGGTTTGTGCCTGAAGTGGGTGTGTCCCGGACACAGAGGTGTACCTGACCGGATGATCCTCTTCCACGGCGGCATCATCGCCTTTGTGGAACTCAAGCGACCCGGGGCAAAGGTCAAGGCGGGAGGATTGCAGGAGTGGTGGCGAGAGAAGATCCAGAGCTTTGGCTTCCCATGCCACGAGGTTAACGACAAATACCAAGCGCAGCAGTTGGCCGCAGACCTCAGCGCCGAGAGCCTCCGGCGGCAGACGGAAGATGAAGAGGCTATGAAAGCATGGCACTTCATCGGAGACCACAGCGAAGGGCCTGACGATGAGGAGAGCGACGACTGACACGCTGCCCTAAAAGAAACGGAGGTCAAAGCAATGCAGCAGTTTCACCCGCACCCGTATCAGCAGGCGGGCATCGAAGCGATCCTCGAGAAGCCCGGGGTGGCGCTCTGGATGGAGATGGGCCTGGGTAAGACGGTGGTCACGTTGACCGCCATCGACCAGCTGATCTACGACCGGCTGGAGATCAGCAGAGCGCTCATCATCGCCCCGAAGAAAGTAGCCGAAGCCACCTGGCAGGATGAGGCAGAGAAATGGGAGCACCTGCAGCACCTGCGCATTTCCACCGTGCTGGGCACAGAGAAGCAGCGCAAAGCCGCACTGGAAGCCCCAGCGGATATTTACATCATCAACCGCGAGAACGTCCCCTGGCTGGTTCACACACTGGGCCGGGGCTGGAACTTTGACATGGTGGTTCTGGACGAGGCATCCAGCTTCAAGAACCACGCCGCCCAGCGGTTCAAAGCCCTCAAGGCGGTGCGTCCCCGCATCCACAAAGTGGTCGAGTTGACCGGCACGCCAAGGCCCAACAGCCTGCTCGACCTCTGGGCCCAGATCTACCTGCTCGACCAAGGGGAGCGGCTGGGCCGGTACATCACCCACTACCGGCAGGCCTACTTCTGGCCCACCGAGTACAGCTACGAGCCCCGGGAGGGTGCCGCCGAGACGGTGGAGAGCCGCATCAAGGACATCGTCCTGAGCTTCAAAGCCGCCGACCACCTGACCCTGCCGGAGAAGATCACCGACGACATCCCCGTGGTGCTGGACAAGCCCGCCAAGGCGGCCTACAAGAAGCTGGAGAAGAACTACCTGCTGGAGGTGGACGGCGAGACCATCACCGCCCAGCAGGCGGCCGCCCTGACCGGCAAGCTGCTCCAGCTGTGCAACGGCAGCCTGTACGACGAGGACGGCACGGTGCACCAGATCCACCGGTGCAAGCTGGATGCTTTCGATGAGCTCATCGACGCGCTGGACGGCCAGAAAGCCCTCGTGTTTTACGGTTTCCGCTTCGACGAGGAACAGCTCACCGAGACCCTGAGAGCCCGCCACAAGGGCCTCAGATTCGCCGTGCTGCGCTCCGGGCAGGATGCCGCAGACTGGAACACAGGAAAGCTGGACGTTCTGCTGGCCCAGCCCGCCAGCTGCGCCTACGGACTGAACCTGCAGCAGGGCGGTCACCACCTGATCTGGTACAGCCTGCCCTGGAGCCTGGAGCTTTACGCCCAGGGCGAAGCGCGGCTCTACCGCCAGGGCCAGACCCAGAGCGTCATCGTTCACCGGCTGATCGTCAAGGGTGGTGCCGACGAGATGGTGGTCAAGGCGCTGAACCGCAAGGACACCGACCAGAACAGCCTGATGCAGGCCGTCAAGACCCACATCAAGGCGGCGCAGAGAGGAGACAGCAAGTGAGTATTCGGGCATTCCGCAGACTTCCCCGCGCCCAGCGGCGGGGCTTCATTGACACGATCACCGACCCGCTGACCCGCCGGGCCTTCGAGATCGTTTTTCTCGGGCCGGGCAAGGTCAGCTGGCAAAAAGCGGCACTGCTCTACGGTGGCGGCATATCCCCTGAGACCTTGCGGGTCTGGGCCTGGAAGGAGCTGCAGCGCCTCTGAGAGCCGCGCAGCACCCAAGGCGGCAAACTTCCCGCAACGCACTCAAGAGCCCCGCACAGAAGCCCGCAGGGGCCGCTGTGCGCAAGTCATAACGTTTTCACAGCAAAACCCATGCTATGCTCTTCTGGATAACACACAGGAGGACAGAGCATGGGTTTTTCTAACGAGAGGATGAGGACAGGGCAGCTGGTGAACTGGTTCCTGCTGGACGGCCTCGAGCTGACCCCGGCGGGATACCCTGTCACCCAGGCCCTGTCACTGCCCTTCGGGGTTGACCACCTGATCGGCTTCAACGAGCTTCTGACCTGCAAGCACCCGGAGAACGCAGGCGTGCACTTTTTCCTCGATGACTACCAGTTCGAGCGATTCTGGAGGATGCCGGAGCGGTACCTCTACGCGCTGGAGAAGTGCCCGCTGGTCATCGGCCCGGACTTCTCGCTTTACACCGACTTCCCCGCGCCCATCCAGCACTGGAACCACTACCGGAACCAGCTGCTGACCGCATGGCTTCAGCACAACGGTGTCTGCACCATTCCCACCGCAAGCTGGTCGGACGAGGACAGCTTCCGCTGGTGCTTCGACGGCATCAGCAAGGGCGGCGCGGTGGCTGTGAGCACGGTGGGATGCCTGGTGCACAAGGACGCACTGCAAGGGCTCCTGCGTGGCGTGGCGGAGCTGATCCGGCAGACCGAGCCGGAGGAGCTGCTGGTCTACGGCAAAGTGCCGCAGGAGATGGCAGCGATGCTCCGGGAGCACAACGTAGCCTGGCAGGCATTCCCGCACAGCATGGCGGCCCGCGTCAGGGCCAGAGAGGAGGCGCAGTAATGGGCGGCAGAGGCAGCAGCATGAAAGGTTCCCAGGGCATGGGAGGCGGCGCAGGAGCGCCCGCAGCAGCCGCACAGGCAATGCCCACGATTCAGGCGGCACCTGCTGTTCAGGCAGCACCGGCAGTTCAGGCAGCACCGGCAGTTCAAGCAGCGCCCCAGCAGGCAGGCCCGCCCACCGGTGCAAACGGCTTCGGCCACCTGACACCGCAGCAGGTCTCCGCGATGGAGAGCGCCGCACAGCGGCAGATGATGCGTGACCCGGCACTGGCAGCAGGCGTGACCGACTACATCAACCCGGTCATGCAGAGCAACGGCAAGGCGTTGAGCCAGAACGCCAACTGGGCAGCAGCCAACGGGCTGCCCCTGACTAAGCGGCAGCAGGCCATGATGGATGCAGTGGACAAGCTGGCAAAGCCCATCGGGCAGGAAACCACCCTGTACCGCGCCGACCACGACGATTTCCTGAAGCGCCTGAAGATCAACAACTACCAGAGCATGAGCGACAGCCAGCTGCGCAAGGCGCTGGTGGGCAAGACCTGGACGAACGACTGTCTGGAGTCCACAGCCTACGACAGCCGGGACAACCCCTTCTGGCCGCAGCCCGGCGGCAGGCGAAGCACCGGCAAACATGGCCAGGGTGGCTCCGTTTCCGGTAACCGTGAGGTGCTGATCCGGTATCACACCGCCAAGAGCACCCGGGCGGCGTTCATCCAGCCCAGCCAGTCGGAAGCCGTTCTGGCCGTTGGCACACACCACAAAATCACCGGTGTCCGGTCTACCCGCACCGGGCCCTCGCACACCCTCGGCTCTGGCAAGCGCGTGATTGAACTGGAAATCGAAGTGTGGTAAAATTAAATTGGAGGTATCTCACTATGGCGAAAATTTCCGCACAGAAGTTGAAAGAGATCGAAACCGCAGAGCAGAAGTTCCGGCCTCTTGACACCCCGAAAACGAGCCGCCCCTTCCCCAATCTGGGCATGGAGAAGCCCGCAGCCAAGAAGAAAGCCACCAAGGCGAAACCCAAGAAAAAGTAAGTCATAACGTTTTGCCCCCGCTTTTCATGTTACTCTTGACCGAGAAATTCACGGCCAAGGGAGGATTCACATGGGAGGCAGAGGCGGAAGCATGGGCGGCAGCCACGGCATGGGCGGAGGCGGCAGCGCAGGCGGTGCAGCGAAAGCAGCAGCACCGGCGCAGGCTGCACCCCAGACCCGCCAGCAGCAGCTGCTGGCACAGATCAAGGGCAACCCGGCGGCCCTGATGCAGATGAGTGATCAGGATGCGCTGGAAACGGTCAAGGCGATTGCTGCGCAGCCCATCGCAACGGATGGCACCCAGAATGACACCTTCTGTCAACGATGGTTGAATGCCACCGGACTGGCAAACGAGATGCCCGAGGTTCTGGATGATGTGGCTTTCGGCAAGGCCCGCCGCAAAGCAGGCGCAAACAAACTGTACCACAGTGATGCCCCCTATGACGGCAAGGCGACAACGGCAGTAAAGACCCTGCAGCAGCTTCAAACAGGCAAAACCGCATTTGCTTCTTTCGGCACCCACGGGAGCGGCACCTACCTCGACTATGACGCTGTTGGTAACGCCACTGTGTATGCAGGCACGCACGGCTCTCAGGTAAAGATGTTCCTGAATAACCATGCGCGCATAGCCAAAGCCGCTGATCTAAAACAAGCCAGAATCAATTTCGAGACAAAGCACCCCAAGACGTACCAATACCTAATCAGCAGCCATACAAATACGCAGTGGGGTAAAAGCGAATTGAAAACTATATGGCTGACAAGCTCCGGCTACAATGCGTACGACAACGGAGACTGGGGATACAAAGTCGCATACAGTCGAAAAGCCCTGACCATCTGTTCCACGATCAAGAGCAGACAACAGGTCGAGCGAAAGGGCACCAACTGGTGAGAACAAGGAGGACGACCATGGCAAATTACACCAACAACCAAGTAGAGACATTCATCTCTACCCGAGAAGCAGAACTCCGGAAAAAGGCCAAGACCCCCGGTGAACTCCGGGACTGCCGCTCTGTTGCAGCCATGGAATGGGACGCTCACACCGGACGCATTGAAAAAAGTGATCTCCCCAAGGGCTGGAAAGACCCCTACGCCAAGCTGGACAAGGCCGCAAAGGCCAAGCCCAAGACCACCAAGGCGAAAGCCAAAAAGTAAGTCGTAACGTTTTGCCATAGGTTCTCTGGTACAATTGCCAGAGAGCCTATTTTTATTTGCCCGGAGGGATTGCATGGAGAGCGTGAAACACCAAATCGAGTACAAACGGCTGGACGAAATCCGCCCCTATGACAACAACCCCCGGCGCAATGATGAGGCTGCAAAAGCCGTCGCCAACAGCATCAAAGAGTTTGGCTTTCAGTCCCCCATCATCGTGGACAGGGACGGCGTGATCATCGCAGGGCACACCCGGTACAAGGCCGCCCGGAGGCTCAAGTTGCAGGAGGTGCCGGTCATCGTTGCGGCAGAGCTCGACCCGGAAAAGGTCAAGGCTCTGCGCATCGCAGACAACTCCACCGGCGAAGTTGCCGAGTGGGATCTGCAGCTTCTGGTGCAGGAGCTGACCGGCATCGACTACGATATGACCGACTTCGGCCTGAACCTCCAGATCAAGATCGACGAGGAGGTCAAGGAGGACGACTTCAGCGCAGAGCCCCCGGAGCAGCCGGTCACCCAGCGGGGAGACATCTGGCTGCTGGGCGAACACCGGGTCATGTGCGGCGACAGCACCAGCCCGCAGGACGTGGAGCAGCTCATGGACGGCCAGCTGGCCGACCTGCTGCTCACCGACCCGCCCTACAACGTGAACTATCAGGGCTCGAACGGCAAGAAGATCGAGAACGACAACATGGCAGAAAGCCAGTTCCGGCAGTTCCTGCTTCAGGCATATAGTCGGGCCTTTGAGGCCTGCCGCACCGGTGCCAGCGCGTACATATTCCACGCAGACACGGAGGGCGAGGCCTTCCGGGCCATGTTCCGGGAGGCAGGCTGGGGCCTGCACGGATGTCTGGTCTGGGTCAAGAACAGCCTCGTTCTCGGCCACAGCGACTACCAGTGGCAGCACGAGCCCTGCCTGTATGGCTGGAAGCCCGGCGCAAACCACTACTTTGTCAACGACCGCAGCCAGACCACTGTCATCGACGACGCAAAGCCAGACGACCTGCGGCACATGAAGAAAGACCAGCTGCTGGAGTGGGCCATCAAAGCCCAGGAGCTGCTGACCCAGAAGCCCAGCAGCGTCATCCGCTGTGACAAGCCGCCCCGCAATGCAGAGCACCCCACCATGAAGCCGGTGGTGCTCTGCGGCAAGTTGATCAAAAACAGCTCCCTGCCTGGGCAGACCGTGCTCGATCTGTTCGGCGGCAGCGGTTCTACGCTGATCGCTTGTGAGCAGCTGAGCCGGAAGTGCTACACCATGGAGTACGACCCGCGCTATGTGGACGTGATCGTCCAGCGCTGGGAGGACTTCACCGGTGAAAAGGCCGTCCGTCTGAAATAACCATTCCCCTGCCGGGGCCGGTTTTCTACTCCTTTCCCGCCCCGGCATTTTTCATAGCCAAAACGGTGCACACTCGGGTCATCCTCCGCCCGTAGGGTTCCTCCAGAGTGGAACCAGTGTGCGCCGTTTTCTCATACGGAGGTGAAACCTTGGCACGAGAATCCCAAATCGGAAAATGGAACAGCCCCAGCGGACTGCTGCGTCTGCAGCGGCTGGCAATGCACGGCCTGACGCAGGCGGAGATCTGCGAGCAGATCGGCGTACCGGTGCGCACTTTCCGGCGCTGGTGCACTCAAGACCCGCGTATCAAGAAGGCAATCAGCGTAGGTGCAGAGGCCGCGCTGGCCAGCGTGGAGAATGCCCTGTTCAAGAAAGCCCAGAGCGGAGACCTGGGCGCAATGTGTTTCTTTTTGAAAAACCGTGACCCCGAGCACTGGAGCGAGCACCCAGAGCTGCGCGGCTACGATGGAAAGGTGGTGTTCGTGGATGACATACCAAAGACGGCAGCCCCCAAACCTGCTCAAGCAGCAACTGAAACTCAGCAGCCTGATCATCCCTGAATACTACGCCGCCCACACCGCCATCTGGTCAGGTGAGTATAACGAGTATCTGGGCGATGGTGGACGCGGCAGCTTGAAGTCCACCTTTGCAGCCACCGAAGTGGTGCTACTCGTCATGCGGGTGCCGAACATCCACGCGGTCGTCCTGCGCAAGGTCGGCAACACCATTGCCACCAGCGTCTGGCCGGAGTACAACCGCGTGATTGACCGGATGGGCATCCGGCATCTCTGGAAGCAGACCAAGAAGCCGTACACTCTGACCTATGTTCCCACCGGGCAGACCATCCAGTTCTACGGTCTGGACGACCCTGGCAAGTTGAAATCCATCGCTGTTCCGTTTGGCTATTTCGGTGTGATGCATTTTGAGGAGTTCGACCAATACGATGGGCCCGAAGAGATACGAAACGTAGAGCAGTCGGTGTTCCGTGGTGGCCCCTTCAGCTTTTCTTTCAAGACCTTCAACTCCCCCGCCATGGCGCGGCATTGGGTCAACCGGTACAAGCGGGAGGCAAAGCCGAAGCAGTTCCGGCATCACACAACCTACCTGACCACCCCGCCCGAGTGGCTGGGCCCCCGCTTCTACGATGACGCAGAGACCCTGAAGCAGCGCGACCCGGTGGCCTACGCCCACGAGTATCTGGGCGAGGTGGTGGGCTGTGGCACTGCCGTGTTTGAGAATCTGGAGCTGCGGCCCATCACCAGTGAGGAGATCGCAGGCTTCGACCGCCGCTACTACGGCCTGGACTTCGGCTGGTATCCCGACCCGAACCACTTTGGCGGCATGGCCTATCAGCACGCCCAGCAGACCCTGTACATCTTCGAGGAGCACAGGGCGCAGAAGGAGACCGATGCCCAGCTGGCCGAGGCACTGCGCCGACACCTGCACGACGAGATCATCGGCGATAGTGCGGCCAATCGCTCAATCGCTACACTGCGCGATCTGGGCTTTGACCGGCTGCGGGGCTGCCGGAAGTACGCAGCACACGGCGGCACGTCCGTCACCGACGGCATGAAGTGGCTGCAAAGCCGCGCAAAGATCGTCATTGACCCCCAGCGCTGTCCGTGGACGGCCCGGGAGTTTTCCGAGTATGAGTACGCCATCGACAAAAAGACCGGCGACGTGATGCCGGGGTATGTTGATGCAGCGAACCACAGCATCGATATGACACGCTACGCCATGGAGCCCGTCTGGCAAAAGAGAGGTGTTCAAAACGCATGATAAACCACGCAGATATTGAGAATATCATCGGTTGCAAGACCCTTGTCACTGACCGGATGCAGCGGGCTATCGAGGATTGGTACGATGCAGCCATCAACGGCCTGCCGCTGGACAAGAACCCGGAGACCCTGACCCTCGACCTGCCCGCGCTGATCTGCGCCGAGCTGGCCCGGCTGACGACACTCGAGCTGGAAGCCACAGTGGAGGGCAGTGACCGCGCGGATTGGATCAACACCCGGCTGCAGCGGGTGCTCACGCCCCGCAAACGGCGCATTTTTACGGTGGCGCTGGCCCTGGGCAGCGGCATCTGGAAACCCTACCAGAGCGGCAACAAGCTGGGCATCTCTTTTGCAAACGCAACCCGGTACTTCCCGGTCGCCCACGATGTCGAGGGCAGTTTGACCGAGGGCGTGTTCATCGACACCATCCAGGAGGACGACAGCTACTACCACCGTTTGGAGTGGATGCACGTTCTGGAGCGCCGACAGGATCTGCGAGATGCCGAGCTGGCGCAACTGGAGGACTATGACCTCGCAGCACCTACACAGTTTCCCTGCATCAAGGTGGTAAACCTTGCCTTCTGCAGTGCGACCCAGGACAGCCTCGGCAGCCCGGAGGATCTGAGCATCCGCCCGGAGTGGGACGAGATCGAGCCCGTAGCCTATCTGACCGGGCAGGAGACGCTGCCCGTGGGCTATTTCGTGACCCCTATCGTCAACAGCGTTGATCCCGATAGTGAGCTGGGGGCTGCCGTGTTCGAGCCCGCCCGCAGGCAGATCATTGATGCCGACGAGCAGTACACCCGGCTGGACTGGGAGTACGAGGGCGGAGAACTGGCCGTGGACACCGACGAGAAGTTCCTCAAGCCCAGCGCCACCGGGCAGCAGCTCTCCAAGGCGCAGGCGCTGAAGGAATACGGCGTACCGCCGGAAGCCATTGACCACACTGCCCCGCACCACAGAGAGCGGCTGTTCCACGGCATCAACGTCAACACCGGCATCACCGACAGCACCCCTTTCTATCAGGTGTTCTCCCCCGCCCTGCGGGACGGAAGCTACCTGACCGGTCTGAACCAGTATCTGCGCAACGTGGAAAGCCATGCGGGCCTGAGCTTTGGTGTGATCTCGCAGGTAGCGGACGTAGAAAAGACCGCCACCGAGATTGTCAACAGCAAGCAGAAGCTGTACGCCACGGTGTCCGACCTTCAGGCAGCACTGGAGGACGCGCTGCGAGGGCTGATCAGTGCCTTAGACTATTGGGCCGACCACATCCCCGGAGCGCCGGGCAAGGGCAAGCTGAACATTGCCTTCAAGTGGGATGACAGCATCATCCTCGACCGGCTCACCGAGATGGCCCAGTGGCAGCAGGAGGTCAGCATGGGTCTCCGCAGCAAGGCAGAGTACCGGATGCACTTCTTTGGTGAAGATGAGGAGACCGCTACACAGGCAGTGCGGGCCATTCAGCAGGAGGCCGGGGCTGCGGATATCTTGAAGGGAGTGCTGGACAATGGCGACGGCTAAAACCAATAGGGCCCTGCAGGCCGAGCGGATGGCGCAGGCAGCTGACCGGCTGGATTTTCTGGCAGCCAACGCCCGCATTTTGCGAGACCCCGCTGTGTGGGGCCAGTATCACGAGGCAGTACACACCGCCGAGCTTCTGGGCTTCACGGTGACCCAGACAGGCGGCAAGCATGAGGTGCACCCATGCTGACACCGGACGAGGTCAACGGCTATGCCGGGCTCATGGCAGCACCGTGGGACGAGCTGAGCGAGCGCATCCTGCGTGACATGGTGCGCCGGATCGTCAAGACCGGCAGCGTTACGGCAACCGCACAATGGCAAAGCTACCGCGCCCAGGCGCTGGGAGCCAGCCGTGCATACCTCCTCCAGCAGATGCAGGCCATCGTGCAGCAGCTGGGGCCCCAGGAGGCCGCTGTGTTTGCCCAGGCAATGAAACAGGCCTACGGCATCGACGTGCAGGATGCAGCCGCAGCAGGCCGCTCTCTGGCCCCTCTTGGCGAGAGCGAAGAGGCACAGCAGATCATCCAGAGCGGCTATCGGCGCACCATGAACACCCTGTACAATCTGACCCAGACCCGGGCCGTGATGGGCAACCAGAACATGGTGGAGACCACCCAGCGGCAGCTGGCGTATTACCTCGACATGGCCCACGCCGATGCCGTCAGCGGAGCGTTCAGCTCGGACGATTCTGCCAGGCGGGCGCTCAACGAGCTGGCGGCCAAGGGCGTGGGGGCCATCACCTATCCCAGCGGCCACATGGACAGTCTGGACGTGGTGGTTCTTCGGGCCACCCGCACCGGTATCAACCAAACCGCCGGAGAGATCACCCGCTTTAACGCGGATCAGTTGGAGTGCGACCTGATGGAGCTGGATGCCCACGTCGGTGCGCGCACCGGGGACGGCGGGCAGAACCTGACAAACCACAGCTGGTGGCAGGGCCAGATTGTCAGCCGGAGCGGCAAGCACGGCTACCTCTCACTGGACGACATCGGCTACGGAGACGTGCGCGGCTTTATGGGGGCCAACTGCGCTCACAACTGGAGCATGTACTGGGAGGGCGCAAGTGTGCGAAGCTACACGCCCGAGAGGCTGGCCGCAATCAACGCAGCTACTGTATCCTACAACGGCAAGGAGATCGGACGGTACAAAGCAACCCAGATGCAGCGTGCCCAGGAGCGCCAGATCAGGGCCGAGAAACGGGCCTTTCTGGTTGCCAAGGAAAGCGGCCAGAAGGACACAGAAAAGGCCGCAGCGGCCAAGCTGGCGGCCTCTCGAGACAAGCTGAAGGACTTCCTCCAGCAGACCGGGCTCAAGCAGTATCAGCTGCGAGAAAGCGTGCCCGGCTTTGGCCGCAGCGAGGCCTCCAGCGCAGCAGCCCAGGCGAGAAAATGAGTCGTGCTGGACTTTCTGAAAAGGCCGTGTTATACTTCAGGCCAGAATAAAGGAGGTCTCACCCTATGAAAATCAAGAACCATGTCCAGGCGGGCATCGTCCTGCTCGCGCTGGCCGTCAGCTTGACCGCCTGTGGCAGCAGCGCTTCCAGCACTGCAAGCAGCGTGGCATCCAGCGTCCCGGCCAGTTCCGTGGCCGAGAGCACCGCACCAGAGGCAAAACCCGCCAGCACAGAATCCTCGCCGCTGGATGGCATCAGCTTTAGAGCGGATAAAGTCCGGAATGATACCACCGGGAAATGGCGTATTTCGCTGATCGCAGAGAACATCGACATGAGCGAGTATGCCCTGGACTACTACAAGCAATATTTCACGGACGACAGCGAGATTCACTTCATCGTTAACTTCAACTACAACACGACCACCAAAATCATGGTGATGGGCGGCGACCTGGACGTAACCGTACAGGAGTACGTTGCCAAGGAAGAGCACGACGCAAAGATGCTGGGCAGCGGAACTGTGCTGGCCGAATATTTTGTGAACATCGAAACCGGCGAGCTCGAGAAAGTCCGATAAATAAAACATCGAAAACGCCCTGAAGGAATGCACCTCCATAACGCGCACATACGAACTCAATGTGCGGCTCATCAAGATGTGTTTCGTGATGACAGTAGAAAAGGCCCGTAGGTTAAACGCCTACGGGCCTTTTCTGTTACTTATTTACCGGCTCTGCGTAACCCATCAGCCCTATAATACACCGTCCGCTGAATATACGCAGAATCATCAGCAATGGCTCGCACAGAAGTATTATTGGACTGAATCTGAAATGCGCCAAGTATAAATTTTTGCAAGCTATCCACGCTATACTTCTGCACATTCACGCCGAAAAAATTAACCAGTATATCAATGACGGTTTCTTCGTGCTGTGAAAACTGACACGGATAAACCTTATGCTCTGGAATGAAGTACACCCAGAAAGTAAACCGCATCTTGTCGTATCCCGCTTTCAAGTCGAGGCAAACCGTATCTGTTTTCAAAAACCGAATCGCCTGATCCGTCAGCCGATTCAGCTCCCGTTCTCCGATGGTACATCCATCCGGGAATAGTTCTTCCATGAACTGCTGAAAACGCTGATCCCCAGATTTCCCGTCAAACACATCATGCCAAACTGAGCCGTACTCCTTCACCAGTTCTTCTTTTCGCTCAAAAAGAATTGTACAGGCCAGCTTAACAAAGTTTGCAGGCGAATCGACCTTAAAATGTAAAGATTCCATCATTTCACCCCTTATACATCCCTACCGATTGAATGGTATGCGAACCAGTGACCGCGCCGCTCAGCCTGACCCTCGTGCCAGAACTGACCGCCCATCTCCGCACGGAATCCACGCATCACTGATCGCCTCCCTTATAGTCCACCACGTAGCCGTTATACACGAAGTGCTCTGCCGCCATGGCAGCATCCAGAATCCGGTCTGCATACTCGGCAGCCTCCTCCGGGCTCTTGGTTCCGAGGGAGGCCCACTGGACACCCATCTTCACCGGGGTACCCTGCCGAGCAAAGTTGCAGTTGTGGATCTGGATGCCGTCCTCCGCAGAGAACTGCGCCTGAAGTGCAGCCAGCGCTTCGCCGTACACCTTCCAGTTGACTTTCTTCATAGATCAGCCCTCCTCAATTTGCCTTAATCAGAATGCCGTTGTCCAATGCGAACCACACACCATCGTCCTTCTGCACGGTCTTGCAACCCTGTGCCCGGAGCAGCTCCCGCATCTTCGACAGCTGGTGCTCGGTGCACTGCATCCAGAAGAATCCGGCGAAGTTGAACCACTCGCTGCTCTGGATATTGACGTGCTGGGCTTCCGCATAAATGCGGTTGAATGCGCTTGTTTTCATAGATCAGCCCTCCTTTACCAGTTCATAGTGTTTGATGCTGCCGTCCACGAATCTCCGGCCCTGCAGGATCTCCACGCTCTGGAGCAGGAACTCGAGGTGGGCCATATCGATGGCCCCGCAGGAGCCGGGGTCACGGAGCAGCTGCTCGGCCAGCGCGTCCTGCATTGTGACGGTGTAGCAGGTCTCCCCGACGATCTTCTCACCGTTCTCGATCTCTGCGGTGTCGTAAGTGATGTTCAGCTTCTTCATGGTTACCATTCTCCTTTCGCAGCTGCCTGGGCGATTGCCCGTTCTTCCTTCTCTTCGTCGAATGCCGCAGCGAACATCTGCAGCGCCTGGGTCTTGGTGATGGGCCCGAACTCCTTCACGAAGTAGGTGAAGGTGCGGTCATCCCAGCACTCGACGTAGCCATCGCCGCCCTTGGTATAGTTTGCCTTGGCCAGTGCGATGAACTCCTCGTAGGTCAATGCACGCTCTTTCATGGTTCAGTCCTCCTTGCTGTTGTACTCGTCGGTGTCCCGGCTGGATTCGCCCATCAGGAACACCCGATGCTTGTTGTTGTCATCCCGCAGCCAATCACCGCCCAGAGCAGTGATGGTGAAGAGCATCCCCTGATACTGCCCAGCGGCAGCCACCCGAGTGCTGTCATCCAAGTCCTGCCGGTGCATGAGGCCCCACTGAGTATCCAGCCCGAGGGTTACGGTGCCCAGGTGGCGGCGCAGTTCATCTTTCTTCATGGTTCAATCCTCCTTCTCATCCATCCTGCGGAGATCCTCGCAGATTGCGTCTGCCTCTTCTTCGGAGAGGTCGTACTCCGCTACAAGCTCGTCCCGGTCTTCTGCCCGCCAGCCGCCGTCATACAGCGCCGCTGCGGATGCCCAATCATCACATCTCATTTTTCGTTTTCCTCCGTTATTTTTATCCCAAAACCCTTTCGGTGGCTGTATGTTACCTCTGCGCGGAAACAAAGTCAAGTTGTTTTTGATTTATTTTTTAATTTCTTTTTGTTGTTGACTTTTGCCCCGGCAAGTCATATCCTTGTGGCAGAAAGGAGTGACCCGAGATGACCACATCAAGCCGAGTAAAGGCTCTTCTGGAGCTGACCGAGACCGACCAGAACACCTTCGCCGCCGCTTTCGGGATGACCACCCCGCAGGCCATGAGCAACAAGCTGAGACGGGACAGCTGGTCGGCCAGAGACCTCGCCAAGGCCGCCGCCCTCTGCGGCGCAAAGCTGGCGTTCATCCTCCCGGACGGCTCCCAGCTTATCCTCGCACCGGACGAGGAGTGACCGCTACACCGCAAAACGCCCCGCGCTGAAGAGGACAAACCTCCCGGCGCGGGGCGTTTTGCTTGTATACGGTTGCAACAAAATTCTAGCTTGTCGCAACATTCAGCGCAATACAAACTTTGTAGTCACGAAAAAGTGAGTGTTCATGCGGGTTTTCAGGCCAAAACATACAATGTCTACTCAAACTCTTATCCTGACCCTGAATAGAAGAAAATAAGAATACATACACGCGAGGGCACGCTTGATGCCCGCCCGCGTAGGGTTTATAGGAATTTTTGTATGCTTTGTTTCAGGTACGCAGCGCTCAAGTCGTAACGTTTTGGGCCCCTGGTTTGTGATACGATAATCCCAGATTACACCACGCGCCCGGTGTATAAGCGGCGCAGAGGGCACCGCGACCGGCAGCGCGAAACATCTGCTGTACGCCCTCCGGGAGGTAAAACCATGAAACGTGATGATTTGAGAGCCATCGAAGGTCTGACCGAGGAGCAGATCAACGAGATCATGCGCCTGCACGGGCAGGACGCAGCCACCTACCAGGCCACTGTACAGGGCCTGCAGGCGCAGCTGGCCACCGCTCAGCAGGGACTGGCCGCCTTTGAGGGCGTGGATGTCAACGACCTGCGCAGTCAGATCACCAACCTGACAAACCAGCTGAACACCCAGGCTGCCGAGTACGCATTCAACAACGTGCTACGCAGCGCTGCCCGGGAGGCAGGCGCTCTGGATGAGGCGGACGTGATCCAGCTGCTGCCGGACAGAGCTACACTGCGTGAGAGCAAGAATCAGGCGGAGGATGTCAAGCAGGCATTCGCTGATCTCAAATCCCGCAAGCCGTACCTTTTCCAGCAGGGCTCCCCCGCCCCGCAGGATAGCGGCTCCGAACCGCAGCCGGGCAACGAGCCCCAGGGCAACCCGATCATCGTCCCGAAGCCCCGCAGCCAGGGTGGCAGTGCACAGCCCACCCTGCAGGAGTTTCTCCAGATGACCGGTGCCGAGCGCATGGCCCTGCGCACCCGCAACCCGGCGCTTTTCCAGCAGCTCTCCACACTGGTGAGGGCTGCACGACACTAACGAGGTAATGAGCTATGCCTATCACCGGCACTTTTGGCGGCTTCCCGTTTGACCCCGAGGTCTATCAGGGCTTCGTAGATCAGGAGGCCACCTTCTCCGATTCCATCCTTGCATCCGGCATTCTGGCCAACGACCAGAGCATGGCCTCCGCCCTGGACAACGGCGGCGTGCAGGGTACCATCCGCTTTTACAACCCCCTCGACCCCGATCAGGACGCTCCTCTGGTGCGCGACGGCGTGGCCGACAACGTGCCCACCGAGATCTCCGGCGGCAAGCAGAGCTGGATTCGTATCGACCGCATGAAGGCCTGGAAAGCCACCGAGCTGACCCGTGAGCTGACCGCGGCTGATCCTATGGCTGCTGTGGCCCGCAACACTGGCCGCTACTGGCGCATGTACAAGCAGGGCCTGCTGGTCAAGCTGGTCAACGCCGCTCTGGGCGTTACCGGCCTGGAGAACCACTCTCTGACCGTCAAGACCGGCGGCGTGACCGCAAACCAGCTGATCGACGTGCAGCAGAGCGCCCTGGGCGATTTCTCCGGCAAGTTCGGCCTGCTGGTGGTGCACTCCAAGATCATGGCCGAGTATAAGAAGCTGGGCCTGCTGAACTACAACAAGTACACCATCACCAATGTGCTCCAGAAGGAAGTCAGCCTGCCCACCATCAACGGCCTGGTCGTCATCGAGAACGACCGCGGCACCGATGACGGCACCAACTACAACACCTTCCTGCTGGGTCAGGGTTCCGTTCTGACCGCAAACCCCAAGGTCATCTCCCCGGACACCACCGAGTACGATGCAGCCAAGGCAGGCGGTACGGACATCCTGTACAACAACCGCGCCTTCATCCTGCACCCCAACGGTCTGAGCTTCGACGCGGATAAGATTGCTAAGGAGACCCCCACCGACGCAGAGTTCACCACTTCCACCAACTGGAAGCTGAAGTTTGACCACAAGAACGTCCGCATGGGTAAGATCACCATTCCCAAGGCGAACTTTGCCGAGGCGTAACCTATGGACAGCTGGCTGACCTACTCCGATTTCAAGGAGAAGTACCCAGACAGCAGTCTGACTGAGCCGCAGTTCACGCCAATGGCCATCGACGCGGCGCTCTTCATCGAGAACGCTACACGTTGGTGCGCCAGCATCGCAGCTGAGCCGGAGCAGACAGAGCTTCTGGCCCTGTGCCAGGCCCGGCTGGTGGCCCTCTCAGAAGAGGTCAGCGCCAGCTGGGACGGTGTGACCAACGTCAGCAACCACGGGTACACTGAGAGCTATGCATCCGGGCTGGATATGCAATCCTACCTCGGCGCACGGCAGCAGCAGATCGTGGAGCAGACCCTGAGCGCCCCGGTTACCCGCTGGATGCTGTACCAGGGCGGCGTGTACCACCCGCCCCGCAGACGCTGAAGGGAGGTCAACCGATGCGAAAGCCTCTCGGCGCAGACCAGACTGTCACCATCACTCACATCATCCGCAAGGGCACTGTGAGCAAGAGCTACACCACAGTACTGTCCGGTGTCAGCTGTCGTGAAGTCAGCAGCGCTCACGTAGAGACCCCCGGCTTTGCCCGGCAGGAGCAGACTTCGTTCTGCATCTTTCCCGGCCACACCACAGCAGCCCCGGAGGGGGCTGCTGAGAGCCCCAATCCGGCTGGCAGCACGTTCCTCACCCCCGAGGCATTCAAGGCCGCAGAGGCCGCGCTCCGGGACCGTCGGTGGACAGTAGCGCTGGAGGACAAGGTGCTTCTACCAAGCGGGCGCACCGGGACGGTAACGTGCGTCCAGGACAACCGCAGCGGACGTTGCCCTCACTGGTATGTGGAGGTGAGCTGATGGCCAACCCTCTGCTGAAGATCAACCAGCCCGCAGATGTCAAGCTGGGGCAGAAGGGCAACCTGAACCTCGGCATCTGCTGGAAAGCAGACCTCGCCGGGCAGTACACAGAAGCCTTTGAACGGCTCCAGAAGGAGGCCGACGGCGAATTTGTCCGGCTGGTAAAACCATACATCCCCCTGCGCACCGGCGCTCTGGCAGGCAGCACGAACGATCATACCGTTCTCGGCAGTGGGCAGATCGTGCAGGCCACGCCCTACGCCGCCGCCCAGTACTACCGGCTGCCCTGTGGCCGGGGCGTGCGGGAGGACGGACGAGGCCCCCACTGGGGCGAACGTTGTGTCAATGACCACGGGCAGGAGTTCATCTCCTTTGTCAAGGCCAGGGCGCAGAAGGAGCTGAAATGAACGAAACCAAGACCCCCGACATTCAGGCC
The DNA here is from genome assembly GCF_023347335.1 of Faecalibacterium sp. IP-3-29. Taxonomy (NCBI): domain Bacteria; kingdom Bacillati; phylum Bacillota; class Clostridia; order Eubacteriales; family Oscillospiraceae; genus Faecalibacterium; species Faecalibacterium sp. IP-3-29. Next base: position 1,841,456 of record NZ_CP094471.1, read on the forward strand.
ATGCTGGAATGGCTGGCCTCCTGCCCGCTTGCCGCTTCTCTGAACGACGGCGATGTGGCGTTCTCCATCGACTATCTGGGCGCAGAGCCCTGTCAGTTCTCCCTGGAGAGCACCCCGACCGCGCCGATTCTGGAGCAGTACATCAGGGGCAGCTTGAGGGCCAAGAACTACGTCTTGGCTTCTCGGATGAGCTACACCCAGAACGTGGTGGAGCAGGCCGCGAACAGCTCCTTCTGGGACGACTTCGCCGACTGGGTGGAGACGCAGACCTCCGCGCAGAATCTGCCCAAGCTGGCAGGTGATAAAAAGGCAGAGGCTGTGGTGTGCCTTTCCCCGGGGTACATCCTGAACCAGGATGCCAACACCTGCCGATTCCAAATTCAGCTTCAACTTCAATACTATCAGGAAGGGAGATAACCCTATGACTGTTTCCGAAACCCTGACCGCGCTCAAGACCAAGAAGGGCATCGTGCCCAGCGCGGACTACACCGGCACCGAAAAAGCCGATGACTTCATCTTTGCAATCCAGACCGATGCCTCCACCCAGACCAAGGAGAGCGACTGGGTCGTGTTTGCAGAGCGTGTCAAGGAGCACTCCGGTGCCCTGAACGCTTCCACCGAGGACGTGGCCTATATCCGCGCAGGCACTGTCACCGAGAAGGGCGAGACCCAGCGCACCTTCTCCCTGAACGGTAACCGCTGCGTGGGCGACCCTGCGCAGGATTTCCTGCTCTCCCACAAGATCAAGTTCGGCTCCGGCACTGAGGTGGTTTTCCCTTATATCTACTTCAGCGCAAAGACCGGCAAGGGCGAGAAGGGCGCAGCTGCCTTTATCGTCACTTCCGATGCAAGCGGCTCCGCCAGCAACTCCGCAGGTTTTGCCTGCGACGTGAAGGGTGTTGGCGTTCCGGCTGAGTTCAACTACCTGACCCTGACTCAGGCCGACACGCAGTCCACCAAGGCTGCCAAGGTCTGATAACAACACCACACAGCCCTCGTTCCCCGGTGAACGGGGGCCCTTTTTGTAACAGGAGGATTTTCCATGATCATCAACGGCATTGAATTTGATTTTTCCACCCTGAACGCCAACGACGTGGATCGGATGCTGGCTGCACAGACCCGGCAGCAGGAACGTGCTCGGACGGAGGGCAGCCGCTACACTCCCGAGAGCGATTACCCTGCCTGGCTGCGCTTCCAGTGCCGCATCTTTATGGACTACCTGGACGAAGTTCTGGGCGAGGGTGCTTCTGAGAAGCTGGGGCTGGACGGCAGCAACTTCAACGCCTGCCTGACGGTCAGCAAGGCCTTTGCCGAGGCCATGGCCGCAGAAAAGGCCAGTGCCAGCGCGCTGATCCACCCCACCGAGGAGCGGGCGCAGGTTTCGGCAGCACAGGTTTCGGCAGCACAGGTTTCGGCAGCACAGGCCATCCCTGCCCCCATGAACCGTGAGCAGCGCCGGGCCGCAGTCAAGGCACATCCCGCCGTGGTGGATTTCCGAGCACAGGAAGCGGCAAAGGCCGCCCGCCGTGCCCAGCTGAAGGCAGAGCTTGAGGCACTGGACAATGCATGACCTGCTGACGGACACCCTGCCCACCGAGTGGGAGGGCCGCGCCATCGACCCTGACTTCCGGCCCATGATCTGGCTGCTGATCCGCACCCGCCGCGCCAAGACTGACGAGGACAGCGCCCGGATGATTTGTGAAGCCGTTCAGCGGTTCTTTGTAGAGCCGGTGCCCGGAGTGCAGTACCAGGAAGCCTTTGAATCTCTGGTGCGCTTCTGCCAGGGCGGCGGCCCCGAGGACGAGGAGCGCACCGGGACTGGCAGCAGCAGCGACCCACAGGACGAGCCTGTGCTGGACTACCGGTGCGATGCTGACTACATCGTGGGGGCCTTTCAGCAGGCCTACGGCATCGACCTGACCGCTGACAAGGTGCACTGGTGGCGCTTCAAAGCACTGCTTCATGCCCTGCCGCCGGAAACGTCGCTGGGCAAGATCGTGGAGATCCGGGGCAAGGATACCTCCGATATGGACAGAGCCGACCGGGACTACTACGAGACCCTGAAAGAGCGTTTTGCCCTGCCGGATGGGCTGAAGGGGGTGAAGCGGCGCGAAACCCTGCAAGAGCACGAGGACGCTTTCCTCGACCGCTTCGGTTGATTCCCGCGCCCCGGTGCCCTGCCCCTTCTGCGGCAGAGCGCTGCCCGTGTGGGCGGCTCCCGAAGCCTGCGCCCACGGTTTGTGGGTGAAATGTAAGAACCCCGCATGTAAGCGGGAGATAGAAATCAAGTTATAACAGCCTGTGCCCCTGTGCCCGTGCTCCGAATGAGAGGTGGACACAGTGGCGGACTACAGTATTACCGGCGATACCCGGCTGGACGCAAGCGGCTTTAATAAGGGCCTGAGCGCGATGTCGGTAGCCGCAGGCAATTTGATCTCCGGGCTGACGCAAGCTGCTACCGGAAAGCTGACAGCGCTGGCAAAAACCTCTGTCGGTGTCGGCATGAGCTTCCAGTCCTCCATGTCCCAGGTGGCCGCCACCATGGGCGTGGGTGTGGATCAGATCCAGAGCCTGACGGACAAGGCCAAGGAGATGGGCAGCACTACAGCGTTCACTGCTACACAGGCAGCGGACGCTCTGAACTATCTGGCGCTTGCTGGCTACGATGCTAACAAGGCTGCTGAGGTGCTGCCCAGCGTCCTGAACCTGGCCGCAGCGGGCGGCATGGATCTGGCCTATGCGTCCGATCTGGTCACCGATGCTATGGCCTCGCTGAACCTCGAGGCCAACAAGCAGAATGTGGACGAGTTCGGCAACAAACTGGCCAAGGCGGCCAGCAAAGCCAACGCCAACGTCAGTCAGCTGGGCGAAGCCATCCTGACAGTGGGCGGCACCGCCGCGAATCTGAAGGGCGGCACCACGGAGCTAACAACCGCCCTGGGCCTGCTGGCAAACGTCGGCATCAAGGGCGCAGAGGGCGGCACGCACCTGCGCAACATCATACTGTCCCTGCAGTCCCCCACCGATGATGCCACCAAGCTCATGGAGCAGCTGGGCCTGCAGGTGTACGATGCGCAGGGCAATATGCGCGGCCTGGACGACATCCTGACCGACCTGAGCGGCTCTCTGGCTGGATTGACACAGGGGCAGAAGGACAGCGTCATCAACGCGCTGTTCAACAAGACCGACCTCGCAGCCGTCAACGGCCTGTTGGCGGCGCAGGGTGAGCAGTGGGAGTCACTGGCCCAGCAGATCGACGCAGCGGGCGAGGCAGCCGGTGACTCCGGCGCTATGGCCCAGATGGCAGAGACACAGCTGGACAACCTGCAGGGCTCCGTCACCATCATGCAGAGCGCCCTGGAGGGCCTGCAGCTGGGTATTTACGACTATCTGGAGCCCAGCCTGAACGAGGCAGCCAAGTGGGGCTCCGAATGCTTCTCTACCCTGACAAAGGCCCTGTCTGAGGGTGGCCCCGAGGCGATGCTTCAGGCAGCGGGTCAGATCATCTCCGATCTGGCCGCCAGCGTGACTGCGCAGCTGCCGGGGCTGGCAACCTCCGGCACAGAGATCATCGTTCAGCTTGCAGAGGATATCGTAGCAGCTACACCTGCAATGCTTGATGCTGCTGCCGGTGTGATGGCTGCTCTGGTACAGGGCATCGTTGATAACCTTCCCTCGTTGATTGACAGTGCCACAAAGGTCATCGTTCAGTTCACCCATTATCTGTCAGACCATGCAGGAGACCTGATGGACGCGGGCATCCAGCTGCTGGAACAGCTCATCATCGGCATCACCGACAACCTGCCCCAGCTGATCACAGCAGCGGCGGAATTGACCGCAAAGTTCTCTGCCGCGCTGATCTCCCATCTGCCAGATCTGCTGAACTGTGGCGCGGCCCTGCTGACCACTCTGGTAGACGGCATCATCCGCAGCATCGAGAACCTGGGCGAAGCCGCCCTCGCCTGCATCGCAAAGCTGACCGGCGTGTGGGACGGCAGCATGGATGAATGGGGCCACATCGGCGAGAACATCGTCAACGGCCTGCTGAACGGCATCACCGGGATGTGGGACACCCTCGTGTCCAACGTCAGGGGCAAGGTCAACGGGCTGGTCTCCACCGTCAAGAATCTGCTGGGCATCCACTCGCCCTCGAAGGTGTTCACCGAGATCGGCGAAAACGTCACGCAGGGCCTTGTCAACGGCATCAACACCGGTGCACCGGCGGCAGAGCAGGCCATCCAGAGCATTGCCCAGACCCTCTCCACCAACGGGCCGGATTTTGCTACCGTAGGAGCTACCATCACGGAGCAGTTCCGCACCAAGCTGGACGAGGGATGGGCGCAGATCCAGGCCGACATCCAGACAGATGCGCTGGGGGCCATCGAGACGCTGGCAACGGCCCTCAAGGATGGCGACCTCGAGAGCCTGGGCCTGTGGGCCGCTTCCTACTTCTGGCAGGCCTGCACCAAGGAACAGCAGGCGCAGATCCAGAGCGTGGCCATGGGGGCGCTCAACCAGCTGGGCAGCGCTTTGGGCGGCGTGTTCGGGAACCTCGCCAATCTGGCCATGGGTCTGGTGGCACAGTTCGTCCCGGCAGCGGCCAGCGCCACAGCCGGGCAGACCGCCCTGAATGTGGCCATGGACGCAAACCCCATCCTCTTTGTCATCTCCCTCATCGGGATGCTGGCGGGTGCGCTGATCAACTTCAGCGGCACCAATAAAAACGTTGCCAACGGCTTCCAGTCCGTCTGGGCGGGTGTCGAGGACTTTATGAGCTACATCTTCGAGGGCCTGATGCGCATCGTGGCGGCGGGCATCGAGGGTTTCGTCGTCCTCATCAACGGCCTGATCTGGATGTACAACAAGGTGGCGTGGCTCTATGGCGGTACGCTCGATTATGTCAGTAACCCCGCCTGGGACTATGCCAACCAAATCGCTGCCGACCGCAAGGCCCGGCAGGCCGAGCGGAAGAAGCAGCAGGAAGCCATCAACAACCCCAGCAGCTCCGGCACGTCTACCAACTCCCAGAAGGTCATCGAGAGCATGACCGACACCAGCAAGACCACCAGTGCCGACGGCAGCACCGTGACCACCAAGGTGCTCACAGAGAAGCTGCAGGACGAGACCGGCAAGATCACCCAGCGGGTGACCAAGACCGTCACCGAGGCAGGCACGAAGCTGGTGGACGGCGTGGAGCGCTCCTACAAGACCGTGACCACCTATGTGGATGGCCTCCAGACAAAGGTGGAGCGCAGTTTGGATGACATCGCTAAGACCACCACAGGCACAAAACCTGGCTCCACCACGCCGACAGCCCCCACCCCGGACAAAGACCTGACCGACGCTGTGGAGGCCAACACCGAGGCCCTGCTGGCCGCAAACAGCAAGCTGGCCGAGATGGTGCGGCAGGCCAACAGCCTTGTCCTCAGTGACAACATGGCCATCAGCCGGTCTGTGGCCGCATCCGGCACGGCACAGGTGGCCGCAGCCGCCAACAACTACCACCGGGAGGGTGACACCAACATCATCCAAAATATCTACTCCAAGGCCCAGACGGCGGCAGACCTCCAGCGGGAAGCCCGCTGGGAAGCCGACCGGGCCAAGGCCCAGAAACGATGAAAGGAGGGCTCCACAATGCCATTCAGAAAAGACCATTTGCAGCTGGTCACGGATGCCGGGGCCACTCTCGACATCGGGTGGGCTTACGGCACGCCCTACTCCCTCGACCCCATCAATGGCGTAGACGTGGACGTGCAGACCGCACAGGGCGTGAACCAGGTGGGCGTGAGCGTGGAGCGCCAGAGCGTGGCCGGGGTGAGCCGTGAGCTCATCATCCACTGCCACAGCTCCCACGGCGATGCGGATGCGGAATTACTGCTGGAAAAGCTGCCCTATTTCACCAGCGGCACAATGTATTTCGAGGATAAATTCTTCTGTCGTTTCGTGCTTTCCAAGACCCCCTACACAAAGAGCATCCACCCCTACCCGGTGTTGGCCTTCATGCTCTTCTGCCCGAAACCCTTCTGGTACGACCTGACCGCCCAGAGCTTCTGCATCAACGGCTTTGTGCCCAGCTTCAGGCTGCCCATCAACTACAGCACACCCCACCGTTTCGGCGTGCGCACCTCCGTCGGCTGGCTGAATGCCTATAACCCCGGGGCGCTGGCGGTGCCCTTCACGGCCACCCTCAAGAGCGACGGCACTGTGGTCAACCCCACCGTGCTGAACATCATCACGGGCCAGAGCATCCGCATCCTGACCACCCTGACCCCAGGGCAGGTCATCGAGATCTACCGCACCACCACCGACAAGCTGGCCGTCAAGCGGACAGAGGACGGCACGGAGGAGAACATCTTTTCTTTGCTGGATGAAGATTCTGACCTGCTGGAGCTGGCCCCGGGAGACAACTTGCTCAAGGCCACTGCCGACAGCGGCGAGACCAGCCTGCAGGTGACGGTGCGCTTTTATCCCATGGTTTCGGGCATTCTGCCGGAGGTGATCTCGTGACACTGGATGTTTTGGATGAGCTGACCCTCGCCCGGCTGGGCCGGGTAGAGGTGTGGGTGAGCCTTTACTGGGACGAGCCCTACAACACCGCGGGCGAGTTCACGCTGGAAGTCAGACCCACCGAGGAGAACCTGTCCCTGCTCCGGGAGGGCCGCTGGCTGCGCCGCAGTGACAGCGATGTGCCCATGCGCATTTGCCACCGGAGCAACGAGAATCAAGACAGCAACTTAGTGGTCACCGGCTTCCCGGGGACGTGGATCTTCACCAAGCGGGTCTGTACCAGCATCGTGAAGAATGAGAACGCCGAAGCCGCCATGCGCAGACTGGTCAGTGCAATGCAGCCATGGCCAAAGCTGGAGCTGGGTGCTGCTGTGGGCTTTGACACCACCTACACTGCACAGACCTCCGGCGGCAGTATCATGGACTACCTGATGACCATCGGCGCGGCCTGCGACCTGGGCTTCCGGGTGCGGCTGACAGGCAAGAACGCAGACAAGAAGCTGCTGTTCGAGGTCTACCGGCCCACCGCTGACCCAAACAACAGGTTCAGCACAAAGTGGGGCAACCTGCAGCAGGCCGCGTGGGCCTTCGGGGATTCCGACTACGCCAACGTTGCTGTGGTGCAGGGCGCTGGCGAGGGCGATGCCCGGGCCACCGTGACTGTGGGTCTGACGGATGCCACCGGTGCCGACCGACGGGAGCTTTACGTCGATGCTCGGGACGTGCAGCCGGACGAGGAAAAGGGCGAGACCACCAAAAGCCAAGCCTACCTCGAGCGGCTCATGGCCCGGGGCACGAATAAACTGCTGGAGCAGCTCCGTACCGGCTCCATTGAGTTGACCATCGATGCCGAGGGCCTTTCCCCCGGTGACGTTGCCTTTTGCACCATCCCGGAGCTGGGCTACAAGGCCACCGTCCGGGTGGCTGATGTCATCACCCAAAGCCAGAGCGACAGCACCACCCGCACCGTGCGGCTGGGCACGCCGGTCTGGCGCAAGCTGTAAGGAGATGATCTTTTGAGCAAAATCGTTTTATACCCCGCCAACGGCTACGACTTCGATGCCGCAGATGTGGCGGCCTACCTTGCGGGCCTCACCAGCGGCGTGTTCAGCGGAGATGAGGACTTCCCGGTGACAGCCGCAGGCGGGCTGAAGGTCACCGTGGGGGCGGGCCGTGGCTGGGTGCACCCCAGCCGATTCACCGGCTACTCCATCACCAAGCGGGAGGCCGACACCCTGACCATGCCGCTGGCCGACCCGTCTCTCCCCCGCATCGACCGCATCGTCATGCGCTATGATGCCGGTGCCAGAGCCGCCAGCCTGCAGGTGCTGCAGGGCACGGCATCCAGCACACCCACGGCCCCGGCCATCTCCCGCACCGAGCTGATCTACGACCTCTGCCTTGCCGAGATCACCCGCCCGGCAGGCTCCATCAGCATCTCTACGGGCCAGATCACTGACACCCGGCTGGACGAGGCGCTCTGCGGCCTCGTGCGGGACGGTGTGACCGGCATCCCCACCGACGAGCTGCTGGCCGCTGCCCGGGAGCGCATCAGCGCACTGGAGGAGAAAGCTACCAGCAGTGCCGCTGCCGCCAAAGCCAGCGAGGACGCAGCAGCCCTGAGTGAGACCCACGCCGCCGCTAGCGAGAAGGCAGCCAAGACCAGTGAGACCGCCGCCAAGCGGGCCCTGCAGGACACGGAGACGGAGCACAGCACCGCCTTGCAGAACATCGCACAGGCCCGCACCGCGGCCCTGAACGACGTAGCGGTCTCCACCAAGACGGCCACCGCTGCGGCAAAAACTGCCACTGAGCAGGCCACCGCCGCTGCGGGGAGCGCTTCCACCGCCGCCACCAAGGCCGAGGAGGCATCTACCAGCGCGGGGGCGGCAAAGGCCGATGCCGACCGAGCAGAGAAAGCCAGCACCAGCGCGGCCAATGCGGCCACCAATGCCGTGAAGCAGGCCAAGGAAGCCGGAGCCTTTGATGGTCAGTCGGCCTATGCGCTGGCTGTTCAGCTGGGGTACACCGGCAGTGAAGCCGCCTGGATCGCCAGCCTGAAAGGCGCAAAGGGCGACAAAGGAGATACCGGTGCGCAGGGCCCCAAGGGCGAAACCGGAGCCACTGGACCACAGGGGCCGCAAGGGCCTACCGGTGCAACTGGAGCCAGAGGTCCCACAGGCGCGACCGGCCCGCAGGGCCCGGCGGGTGCTTCGGCAGTAGCAGCCAGCGGCAGCAACTGGGTGAGATTTTCAGATGGTACGCAGATATGCTGGGGAACCAATTACGGTGGGAGAGTGGGTTTTCCTGTGTCTTTTGCTAATACAAATTATACACCTATTGGGTCACTGGATGCTCAGTATCCTGAGAGCTATAATTTTGGTTTTGAAGACAGTAGTACAACCGGCATGCGTATTAACACCTCTGGTGGAACAGTAAAAGTCCATTGGATTGCATTTGGTCGTTGGATGTGAGGTGAACGCAAATGGAGATCAAACCCGGAGCAAAAATCCCGAAGCCGGTTATCACGCAGGAAGAATGTGATGCCTATTCTGCCGTTGTGGAAGCCATTACCGCCCACAATGCAGCGGCTGCCGTGGGCGAGGCCCTGTGGAGCATGGACGACCAGCCGGAGGCCTACGTTGTGGTGGAGGCTGGCACGCAGCCAGACCCTGCCGATGCACCGAAGCCGACCCCTACACTGGAGGAGCGGCTTGCTACGGTGGAGAGCGCCCAGGCAGATGCCGATGCGCTGAACGTTGACCAGGCCTACCGGCTGACCCTGCTGGAGCTGGGGATCACTGAGTAAAACCCTCTGCCAAGAGGATGATAACATTTTAAGATGGGGCAGCGCCCCGGAAAGGACAAACCTATGTTGTACCGTACCTGTAAACGCATGATCGAACGCGGCAATCTGGAGGGCATGAGCACCAAGCTGGACGTGTTCTATGCCGCAAGCAAGTTGACTGATGACGAGTACAAGGAGCTGACCGAGCTGCTGGCCGAGAAGGAGGCGCAGAGCAATGCCCAGAACAATACTTGACGTTTCCCGCTGGCAAGGCAGCATTGACTGGGACGCGGTGAAGCGCAGCGGCCTTATCTCCGGCGTGATGATCCGGGCCATGGGCAACAGCAAAGAGGGCAAGCCCAGCAAGCCATACATCGACCCCTTCTTTGCCCGCAACTACGCCGAGTGCCAGCGCCTGGGCATCCCGGTGGGCGTGTACGGCTACTTCAAGGCTACCACCAAGGCACAGGCCGACAAGGAGCTGGCCCTGTTCAAGCAGGCGCTGGGCGGCAGAGCCTTCCAGCTGCCGGTGGCTGTGGACATCGAGGACAAGCTCCAGGCGGCCCTGAGCAAGTCCGCCCTGACCGACATCGTGACCCACTGCCTGAGCGTGGTGGAAAGCTGGGGCGTGTACGCCATGCTCTACACCGGCCTGAACTTCGGGCAGACCAACCTTTACATGGGCGGCGCGGCCCTCAAGCCCTACGACGTATGGCTGGCAGCCTATCGCACCAAGAAGCCCTCCCCCGGCTGGCTCTTCGGGATGTGGCAGTACACCAGCAGCGGCAAGATTCCCGGCATCGCCAAGGGCGCAGACCTGAGCGTGGCCTACAAGGACTATGCTGCCATCATCCAGAGGGCCGGGCTGGGGCAGGTCAGGGGGTGAGACCGACGGCAAGTTATCTGATTTCAGATGCACCATACGCACCCTGGCTCTCAGAGGTTCTAGCTACACTGGAAGAGCACAAGATCGACCGCATCACCGTAGCAGCGCCTCTGGCAGATGGTGAGGTGTTCACGGGGTACTACAACATGAATACCCAAGACAAGGCCCTGCTGGCATCCAATATCCAAGCAGATGCCGTTCTGGATGCGGTGTGTCACAACGGACAGCGCATCCAGCAGGCGTGGGAAGATGATGAGGAGGGGTGAGACCGATGTGGCAGTTTATCACGGAGTATTGGGCCGGGTGGCTCTGTGCTCTGATCGGCGGCGCGATCCTTGCCGCCATCCCCAAGATCAAGGCCCTGTGGGACGCGGTGCTGGCCCTGCTGCACGACCGCATCTATACCGAGTGCTACCGTTTTATGGAGCTGGGGTACATCACCCGCGACGGCCTGCGCAACCTGAATTACCTCTACAAGACCTATCATGTGATGGGCGGCAACGGCACCGGTACGGAATTGTACAAGAGAGCCTGCGCTTTACCCATCCACGACTGAAGAAAGGAACTGACAATATGAACGCACACATCACTGGGAACAACACCCCCGCCATCCCCGCCGCGACCATCGCCCGCACTGTTGTGCTGGCACTGGCCCTCGTCAATCAGCTGCTGAGTGCAGCAGGCAAGCCGGTGCTGCCCATCGACAGCGCCAGCGTGGAGCAGTGGGTGACCGCTGGCCTGACCACCGCTGCCGCCATCTGGGCATGGTGGGAGAACAACAGCTTTACTCCCGAGGCCATCCGCGCCGATGAGTTGCTGGATCAGATGCAGGGGAAGAAGTGAGCTACACCGCAGCGCTGCGGCTGTCCCCTCCCCGCCTCCTGATAGCGCGTACCATGGAGGGGACTTTGCGACACCTCCCGGCAGCCGGACGGCGCAACCGCCGGGCGATTTGATAAAGCACAGCCCCGGACAGTAAGATCGCTGTCCGGGGCTGTGCTCTGTTTACGAAAAGTCAAGTGGGTTACAAAGTGGGTGATCAAAAGAAAAAGAACGCCAATTCTCAACGAACTGGCGTTCTTTTTTATGGAGCAGGATACGGGACTCGAACCCGCCGCCTACTGCTTGGGAAGCAGTCGCTCTACCGGATGAGCTAACCCTGCAGGACTGCTCCATTAGTGTAGCAAAGTGCAGCGGTTTTGTCAACAGTTTTTTCTGTCGGAACGCGGCAGGCGGAAAAAACTTGCTTTTTGCGCCAGTTGCTTTATAATGAAAGATAGATTATCGCAATGGAAGGAATTCTACATGATCTTTGTGCCCATGCTGCACTATCTGCAGAACAAAAACTCATTCAGCGGCAACGAGGATGGGATGCGCTACCTCATCACCCCGGGCAAGCGCTCCGTCCCCGACCCGGACGGCGGCGAGGAGGCCAAAAAAGAAGAGGCCATCCTCACGGTGGATCTCTGGCCCGAGCCGTGGACGCTGGACAAGACCGACCCGGCCCTGCGGCGGCGGGAGATCTTCCCGATGACCGAGGAGGGCCGCACCGCAGTCGCCCAATATCTGAACGATGCCTACAACGCCGAACCGGAACGCTGGAGTGCCCACCCGTCCATCCTGGACTGCGAGCCCTGGACACCGCCCGCACCGGAACCGGATGCCGAAACACAACACTGAGGTGCACCATGATCTATCGACTGAAAGAATTCAAGGGTGACACCATCCCGGTGCCGCAGCTGGTCTTTTCCAAGCTGGGCATTGCGGAGGAATATAACGTCCGGGTGGCTCTGTATGTGCTGGCCACCGGCATCACTGACCCGGAGAAGCTCTGCGCCGACTTAAAGCTCCGCAGCAAGATGACCGCCGAGAGTGCCCTGTCCTTCTGGGCCGGTGCAGGTCTGCTGGAACGGTACGAGGAGAACGCCGCCCCGGGCGAAGAGCCCACAGCCCCTGCCCCCATGACCTGGAGCGAGATCGCAACGGCCAGCCGCACCGACCCCATGATCTCCTCCCTCATCGACTGCGCCCAGACCAGCTTTGCCCGTCCGCTGACCCACCCCGAAATGGAAAAACTGGTGAATTTCTATGTACAGGAGGCCTTTGCACCCGAGACCGTCATGCTCTGCGTGGCCTATGTGGCCAGCCGGGGCAAGCGGACGATGGGTGCCGTCAGCCACGAATTGAAAGTCTGGCGGGCCGAGGGTGTGGAGACCGGCGAACAGGCCGACGCACACCTCCAGCTGCTGGCCCTGCGCGCCCAGCGGGAGCAGTACGTCAGCGGCCTGCTGGGCATTGCCGACACCGAGCTGACCCTTGGCGGGCGCAAGGCCATTGCCCGCTGGTACGAGGTCTACGGCTACGATGATGCCATGGTGCAGGAGGCCGCCGTACAGGCCGGACCCAAGCGGGATCTCTGGTACTGGAACAGCATCCTCAAGACCTGGAACGCCAAGGGCCTGCGCACCGTCCACGATGTGCGGGGCCCGGTGGCCGGGATGGGTGCCAGCCGGAACCTCCGGGTGGACCGCGCCGAACCCAGCGGAAACGATTTTCTCAAGAACGCTGCCCGCCGCCGTCCGCTCCGCAAAAAGACGGACACACCTGCAGAATAAGGAGCTTTTATGCGTACCAAACAGGAACTGTATCAAGCCGCCCTGCGCACGGTGGCTCTGCGGCGGCAGACCGCCCGCGCCAATGCCGAGGATGCCCGGCTGGAGGCGGAGGCCGCCATCCCGGCCCTGCGCCACGCTGAGGACGAGGTGCGGGTGCGGGGCATCCGCTGCGCGCTGGCAGGCGCTGCCGGAAAAGACCGCACCGAAGCCGCCGCCGCACTGAGCAAAGCCCGGCAGGAGCTCACCGCCCTGCTGTCCGCCAGCGGCCGCCCTGCGGATGCGCTGGAGCCAAAATTCACCTGCAAGCTGTGCCAGGATACCGGCAGCGTGCAGGGCCGCACCTGCACCTGTGTTCACAAGCTGATGCAGGGTCTGCGCCGGGAGGAGATCGAGGCGCTGTCCAGCCTGTCCATTTCCAGCTTTGACACCATGGAGCTGCGGTACTACCCCAACACCATGGACGAGAAGCTGGGCGAGCCTGTCCGCACCTACATGGGCGGCCTGCTGGAGGATCTGCGCAGCTACGCTGAGGAATTCGACCACAACAGCGAGAGCCTGATGCTTTTCGGCAACGCGGGGCTGGGCAAGACCCACGCCGCCCTTGCCATTGCGGGCATCGTGCTGCAAAAGGATTTTGACGTGATCTACGTTTCCAGCCCGGACTTCTTCGGCAAGCTGGAAAACGCCCGCTTCGACTCCTCCGAGGATGCCGAGACCCTGCTGCGCACCGCCTCTGCTGCCGACCTGCTGATCCTGGACGATCTGGGCACCGAGTTCGTCACCCCCTACTTCATCACCACTTTTTACAGCCTGCTGAACAACCGCCTGGGAGCCGGTCTGCCCACCATCGTCACCACCAACATTGCGGATGGTTCCCTGCTGGAAAAGCGATACACCGAAAAGATCTCCAGCCGTCTTTCCTCCTTTGTCCCCTGCCTGTTTGCGGGCGAGGACATCCGGGGCCTGAAAGCGGCAGAGTAAGATAAGGAGGTTTCCCCATGAGCTTTGAGCGCACCACGCCCTGCGGCATGATCTCCGGCACGGCCTGCCAGTGGCCGGGCATTGCCGCTTACAAGGGCATCCGCTACGCCACCGCCGGGCGGTGGGAGTTCCCCGTCCCCATCACCCACTGGGACGGTGTCTACGATGCCACCCGGTACGGTGCCTGCTGCTACCAGCCCCGCGCCTTCTATGACGAAGCCGCCGCACCCGGAAAAGCCTTCTACTACAACGAGTTCCGCAAGGGCGAGACTTACACCTACAGCGAGGACTGCCTGTTCCTGAACATCTGGACCCCTGCTGACGCAGCTCCCGGGGACAGACTGCCGGTCATCTTCTACATTCACGGCGGCGGCTTTACCGGCGGCTGCGGCCACGAGAAACACTTCGACGGCCCCGTCTGGCCCACCAAAGGCTGCGTGGCTGTGACCATCAACTACCGGCTCGGCCCCATGGGCTTTGTCTGCCTGCCCGAGCTGGCCGATGAGGCCGGATCCACCGGCAACTATGCCCTTCTGGATCAGCTGGCGGCCCTGCAGTGGGTGCACGCCAACATCGCTGCCTTTGGCGGCGATCCCAACAACATCACCATCATGGGCCAGAGCGCCGGTGCCATGAGCGTCCAGCAGCTCGTCCTCTCCCCCATCACCAGGGGGCTGTTCTCCAAGGCCGTGATGAGCAGCGGCGGCGGCGTGAGCCAGATGCTGACGGCCAAGCCCGCTGAGGCCCACTACCCGTTCTGGAAGCAAGTCATGGAGACCGCCGGGTGCAGCACGCTGGCCGAGTTCCGTGCCCTCGCCCCCGCCAGACTGTTTGCAGCCTGGGATGCCGTCCGCACCCAGCCCCAATTCAAGGGTATGGGCTGTGAGCCCGTGGTGGATGGCCGTTTCCAGGTCAAGACCGGCCCTGAGACGCTGGCTGCCGACGAACAGCACCATATTCCTTACCTCATTGGCTTCACCAGCGAGGATATCGTTCCGCCCTATCTCTACCAGATGGCTCAGGACTGGTGCGCCCGGAACGCCGACAGCTATGGCTGGTTCTTCGACCGCCAGCTCCCCGGTGATGACCGTGGTGCCTGGCATTCCAGCGACCTGTGGTACTGGTTCGGCACGCTGGCTCACTGCTGGCGGCCCTTCACTGAGAAGGACACCGCCCTCAGCGCTCAGATGGTAGATTACCTGACCAACTTTGCCAAGACCGGCGACCCCAACGGCGCAGACCTGCCCCAGTGGCAGACTGTTACCGCCCAGCAGACCAATCTCCTCCGTTTTGGTGAGGAACCCACCCACATGGGCAGCGTAGATGTCCAGAAGCTCCTCTGGACGATGCAGAACGTCCCCGCCGTGGGGGAATAAGCTCCATCCGGATCATCTCAAGCTCCAATAGAAAAACATATCCCCCGCTGCAGACGTGCCAGAACACGTTTTGCAGCGGGGGATATTTTATGTTCTCTTCTTCAAATAATACCCAATGCCGATGGCATCTGCCAGTGCCCAGCCGATGGGCACACTGAGCCAGATTCCGGTAACGCCCAGCGGCGTGGCAGAAAGCAGATAGGCCAGCGCCACACGGGTGCCAAGGGAGGCAATGGTCAGGATGACCGACATCCCTGGCTGGTTGACCGCCCGGTAATAGCCGTAGAGCAGAAAGAGCACGCCAATGCCGATGTAGCACGCGCCCTCGATGCGGAGGTACTGCACGCCCGCCGCGATGATCTCGGTCTGAGCCGGGTCGATGAAGATTCCCATAAGCGGGGCGGCAAAGGCGCAGACCAGCACGCTGATGACGATGCAGAACACCGCGCTTGTCAGCCCGGCACTGCGGATCCCTTTTTTGATGCGGTCCGGCCGGTTGGCTCCGTAGTTCTGGGCCACATAGGTCGAGAAGGCGTTGCCAAAATCCTGCACCGGCATATAGGCAAAGGAATCGATCTTCACTGCCGCCGCAAAGGCCGCCATGATAACCGTGCCGAAGCTGTTGACCAGCCCCTGCACCATTAGGATGCCAAAATTCATAATGGACTGCTGAACACTGGTCATCACCGAAAGATTCAGGATATTGGCAAGGTTCTTCCGGTCCCACCTGCAGTCTGTCCGTTTCGGGCAGAGCTGCGGGAACTTTTTCAGGGTGTACAAGCCGATGCCCACCCCGGACACATACTGGGAAAAGACAGTTGCCACGGCGGCACCCTTCACACCCCAGTCAAGCACAAGGACACAGACCAGATCCAAGATCACGTTCAGGATGGCTGATACAGCCAGAAACGCCAGCGGCACCACGGAATTGCCGATGGCCCGCAGGAGGTTTGCGAAATAGTTATACAAAAAGGTGGCCGCAATGCCCAGAAAGATGATGAGCAGGTAGTCCTTCATCAGCGGGCAAAGCTCTGCGGGCACCCGCAGCACCCACAGGATGCCGTTCAGCCCCAGATAGACCAGCAGGTTGAGCACCAGGGCGATGCCCGCAATGAGCAGGAAAGACTGGAACACGCTCTGCCGCATCTTCTCGGTCTCGCCGCTGCCATACTGCATGGACACAGCCGCGCCGCTGCCCATGCACAGGCCCAGCAGGATCGAGGTCAGGAAGGTCATCAGGGTATAGGAGGACCCCACCGCCGCCAGCGCATCCGCGCCGAGGAAGCGGCCCACCACCCAGGTGTCGGCAATGTTGTACATCTGCTGCAGCAGGTTGCCGAACATCAGCGGCAGGGCAAACAGCAGGATATTCTTTGTAATGGGGCCTTGGGTCAGACTGTGCTGCATGGGGATCATTTCCTCCTGTTTCTATCTCAGACATTTCAGCAGAATTTTGCGCGGTATTCCTTGGGTGTGCAGTGCTTAATCTCCCGGAAGGTCTTGATGAAGTAGCTGCCATCTGCAAAGCCGCACTCCATCCCGATCTCGCCCGTCTTGAGCCGGGTGGAGCGGAGCAGCTCGGCGGCCTTCTCCACCCGGAACTGCTTGACATACTGGATGGGCGTGATGCCCAGCATCTGCCGGAAGCTGCGCAGGCAGGCGCTCTCGCTCAGAGCCACGCTGGCCGCAATGCGTTCCACGGTCAGTTCCTCGGCATAGTGCTCCTCCACAAAGCGGAGCATCTGCTTCATCCGCTCGGCGGCGATCTGCTCCTGCTGGGAGACCTTGGTCCTGCCGCCCACGCACTGGGTGCTCAGCAGCCGCAGTGCCGCAGAGAGATAATAACGCACCCGGTTCTCGTAATCAAAGGGCTCCACGGCAACCGCCTGCCAGGCTTCCCGCAGGCAGGCAAGCACCTGCGCCTGCCAGGGCACTGCCCCATCCAGCAGAAAAAACGCCGGGGCATCCGGCTGGAGCATGGGTCGGATGAGCTTCTGCCAGAAGATGGTGTCCATTCCGCCCACCAGCCGGGGGTGGAACACGCCCGAGTGGAGCAGGGCCTCCCCTTTTTCCGCCTGCTCCACCGCGTGGAGGATGCCGGAGTTCAGGAACACGCCCTGATTCGTCTGCAGGGTCACCCGGGTCTTGTTCACGTCCACCGTCAGGGGGCCCTTCATGGCCAGTATGTACTCAAACTCCTCGTGCCAGTGCCAGGCCACCGAATAGCTTTTCAGGTTCTCCGCGTAGCAGGCAATGGGAAACAGGGCGCTGCCATGCTGGACCAGTTCCCGCCCCTCGGCATCGGCCATAACATCCTGCTGGAAGGTCAGCCCGGTAACGATATTGGCAGCAGAGACACAGCTTGTCTGAAACGCCATATTGAACAATTCCTTTCCGCAATACTTTGAATATTTTTTGTCAATGCCGATTTTGTTGTACAAATCGGGTGTTTTTATTCTATCTATCGTGCCGATTTCGTGGTATTATTTCATCAGAACCAGCAAGCACAGTATAACACCGCAGGGGGCGGAAAACAACCCCCGGCACGGCTTGATCCGGTTCCCAAGGATCGTCCCGCATGGGCAACCTGGCCCGGGGGACTCTTACAGAATAAAACATTTCTTTGTGGGAGGTATTTTTATGCTTCGCATCCAGTATCTTGATAAAGACCGTTTCATGCAGCAGGTAGCCGCCAGCCGCGGCAGTGTGCTCCTGCACCTGGCCAATGGCGAGACCTGTGACCTGAAAAAGGACAACGCCGCCACCGAGCTGTTCCAGATGATGGACGCTCCCTCCAAGGGCTTTGACATCTCTGTCACCGACCCTGCTGATGTCTCCGGCTTCCTGCACTACATGCTTGAGGCCGGCCGCAGAGAGCGCACCGCCTGCTGACCCTTCGACATTCTCCTTTTTTCGCATATTACAGCAATGTAAAACGCCCGCTCCGGGGTCAGAAGCCGGAACGGGCGTTTTACGTTTTCTCTTTTTCTGTTACAGGATGCACCGGCTGATGGCCCGTGCCACCGCCAGCAGCTCATCCTGCCCGATGAAGCCGAACTTCGCCTCGTGCTCATCCGCAAAGCAGACCGTCAGCTCTGAGGTCTGCAGCGGGTCGCCGAAGCCTGCCGTCTTGATGCCGTAATGCAGGATCTTGCGGTAGGGCAGCACAAAGATCTCCTGCCGGGTACCGGTCATCCCCTGCATATCCACCATAAAAATGCGGTGGGTGGTGAACACAGCCTGATCGCGCACGGTCTTGTAAGCCCCCACGATCTGCTCACCGTCCAGCAGCAGCTCCTGCACATTTTTGCAGATCTCCTTTTCCTTGATGCGGATGAGGTTCTGCATCGGCTTGTCCCGAAATTCCATAACACACTCCCCTTTCGGCTTGTCCGGATGTTTGGTCAGCCCCATTGTAGCATCTCAGGCGGCGGTTGACAAGCCTTTGCGCTCCCTCTCGCCTTTTTGCTCCGGATGTGCTATACTGGGCAGGAACATCACAATCACCCGGGAAATGAGGTTTTGACCCATGGAGATCATCATCCATCAGGCAATTTTGCATGTGCTGGACACCACGCTGGACGCGCCGGTGCTCAGCGGCGGCGGCATGGAGCTGACTGCCGAAAAGACCGCCTACTTACAGAATCATATCGAAAAGCTGCTGGCCAGCGATGAGATCCGCCAGTGCCGCCCCCTGCCGGATTCGGCTTTCCGAAACGAGCTGGAGCACAATCAGGATTTCATTGATCTGTCCTGCCGCATTGCGGGGGTGCTGTTCGATTACATGCACGCCCACACCACCATCCCCGGGGCGGACCTGGCCGTGGTGGATTTCACCCGGGACGGCGCGCCCTGGCTGGGCATCCTCAAGCTGAACTATAAAAACGGCTACACCCACTACACCGAGACCGTGGAAGGTGCCCCGGTCAACTCCATCATCCAGCAGCGGGCCTGCCTGCCCACCCAGAGCGGCAAGGTGGAGGAGGGTGCGCTTGTCAACCTGACAGACTACTCCATGCGCCTGCTGGAAAAGAAATACGACATCGACGGCCATAAGGAGTTCTACCTCTCCTCTGTTGTGTTCCAGTATACCCAGGCCGAGCCCGAGAAAAAGAAGCTGCAGGCCATTCAGGAGGCCGCCGCACAGGCTGTGAAGGATGCCTATGAGGATGAGCCCCATGCCGACGCGCAGGTGGCCATGCTCATTGCCAACCAGGCTGCCGACAACGACAATCAGGTATCGGTGGAGCAGGTGCGCCAGCAGCTGGCCGAGGAATACCCGCTGGCCGCTGTGCCCTTTGATGACTATGTGGAGAAGAGCGAGGTGCTGGAAGAGGCCGCCGCTCCTGTCACCGTGACCCCCGCCCGCATCCGCCGGATGGAGAGCCGGAGCATCCGCACCGCCAACGGCATCGAGGTCAAGATCCCCACCGAACTGCTGAACTCCGATTCCGAGCTGGAGTTCCTCCACGATCCGGACGGCAGCGTTTCCCTGCTCATCAAAAATGTGATCCTGTAAGCCGCCGCAGATGGCGTTTTCCCTCTCTGCGCGCTGGTGCTCACCGCCCTGATGTAACAGATCACCAAAACAGCCTCAGCCCTTTGAGATCGGGCTGAGGCTTTTTCATCCGCATTTTCAGCGGTTTTTGCGCTTGTTCCGGTACATATCCCGGTCGGCAGCATGGTAGACTGCGATATAATCAAAGGGGCCTTCTGTCACGGTATGGTATCCAAAGGCAACATCCAGCTTGAGGCGGTCGTCGCTCTGGCGGGCCAGCTCCCCGTGCAGCCTCTCGATCAGCTGTTCGGCCTCTTCTGCAGAGAAGTGGTTGCAGGCAATGAGGAATTCATCGCCGCCCATCCGCAGGGCCACGCTTTCCGGCGGCAGGTTTTCCCGGATCACCCGGCCCACCCGCTTGAGCAGCAGGTCGCCATACTCGTGGCCGTAGGCATCATTCACACGCTTCAGGTAGTTACAATCGCCCATAATGATCGTGATGGGCATGATGGCTCCCTTCAGTTGCTCTGCACCCTTTACCTTCAGGTAGTTGCGGTTATACAGACCGGTCAGTTCATCGTGGACGGCCCAGTTCTCGGCCTGTTTTTCCAGCCGCACCCGTTCGGTGATATCACCAATAAGCCCCACGATGCCGATGATCTTTCCCTCCAGCACAACGGGGTTCTTTTTGATCTGATAGTATGCCGTCCCATCCTTCCGGGGCACCTCGGTGATATAGCCGGTTCCCTTGCCGGTGGCAAGCACCTTCTGGTCCTGCTCATAATAAAAGCGGGCCTGTTCCTCGCTGCTCCAGATCTCCAGATCTGTCTTGCCCAGCACATCCTCTTCCTGCCCTTCTCCGTAGGGGAAGAAAGTCCTAACGTCCGAAATAAAAAGATAACGGCATTCCGTATCCTTGAAAAAGAGGTTCGCCGGTGTACTGCGCAGAAAGGTCATCACTTCTTCGTAGCCGATCGCATCGATCCACTGCATCCTGTGGCCCCTCCTTTCCATTTCTCTTTTTTATTATTTTACCACATTCTATTATACGAGCGATGCACCTGTTTTGCAAGTGTTAATTGCGTTCCCTCGACGATCCGGAAGCGGACGACTCCACCCTCGGTGCAGACAGAAAGGCCGCTGACCCATCTTGATATGAACCCCAAAAGTTAGACAAAAATCAAATTAAGCGACCCCAACGGTCTGAATCCTGTATTGCACAGGGCTCAGGCCGTTTAGTTTTAATTTGATTCGGCGATTGTTGTAATAGTCGATGTAATCGATAATGGCCTTTTCAAGCTGGTCAATGGAATCAAATTTTTCCAAATAGAACAGTTCTGTCTTGAGCAGTCCAAAGAAGTTCTCGGCAACCGCATTGTCCAGACAAGTGGCTTTCCGAGACATACTTTGCGTAATTCCTTTTGCTTTCAGTAGATTCTGGTAGGACTTCATCTGGTATTGCCAGCCCTGATCCGAATGCAGAATCAGATTGTCAACCTTGTCCGGCAGCTTTTGAAAAGCACCTTCCAGCATATCCGTGATCTGTTTGAAATTTGGATGGCGGCTCAGGTTATAGCTGACAACTTCGCCATTGAACAGATCGAGAATTGGAGACAGATAGAGTTTTTGGTCGTTCACTTTGAATTCAGTAACATCTGTGACCCATTTTCGATTTGGCTGGTTTGTCTTGAAGTGCCGTTCCAGCAAGTTTGGCGCAACTTCTCCGACTTCACCCTTGTAGGAGTTGTACTTTCTTTTTGCGCGAACCTGACAGACTAAGCCCAGCTGCTTCATGAGTTTCCGAACCGTCTTGTGATTCACACAAATATCGTTGTTGTGTAGTTCTTGTGTAATTCTGCGATATCCGTATCGCTTCTTGTTCTCATTGAAGATTGTAATGATCTGTTTTTTTACCATCTGGTACTTCGCAGGATTTTGAGACCGATGCAGGTAGTAGTAAAATGTGCTGCGAGGAAGTCCGGCAAGTTGCAGCAATGCTTTCAATGGATATTTCTGCCTTAGCTCCTGAACTACTTGTGCTTTCTGTTTTGGCGTTCCTCTTCCAGTACCAAGGCGTTCAATTTTTTTAAGTAATCGATCTCCATCCGAAGCCGTTGATTTTCTGCAATCAGATCTTCTTCTACTTGCTTATCCAGCTTTGGCTTCCGACCTTTCTGTGTCCCACCGGCGGCACAGGCTCGACCTCGACGTTCTACCAGAAGTGCCTCTTCGCCTTCTTCCAGATAGATGCGCTCCCAATCTTGAAGCGTACGTCTTGGAATTCCATACTTGCTGGATGCTTCATAAAAGCTTAATTTTTCATTGTGAAGCTGTTTGATGATTTCTACCTTTTGAGCTCCGTTGTACTTTCGTTGTCCCTTTGGCATACAAAAACACCCCATTTCCTAAACAGTATACCATACTGTCTAACAAATGGGGTGCAGTTCATCTCAGGTCAGCGGCCTTTCTGTCTGCGCTTATTCGGCTGTGTTCAGCTGCGCCTTGTGGTATTGCAGGGTATACAGTTGGTAGTAGCGGCCATGCCGGGCCAGCAGCTGCTGGTGGGTGCCCTGCTCCAGAATTTTACCGTGGGACAGCACGATGATGTTGTCCGCATGCTGGATGGTGGACAGCCGGTGGGCCACAATGAGCATGGTGCCCACGGTACGCATCTTTTCCAGCGAATCCTGAATCAGCAGCTCGGTCTCGGTGTCGATGTTGGCAGTAGCTTCGTCCAGGATCATCACGCTGGGCTTATGGATGATGGTGCGGGCAAAGCTGAGCAGCTGCCGCTGCCCGGCGGAGAAGTTGTTGCCGCGCTCACGCACCTCTTCGTCCAGCCCGTGGTCCAGCTTGTTGATGAACTTGTCGGCGTTGACGTAGCGGCAGACCTCCATGATCTCGCTGTCGGGGATACCCTCTTCCCGCAGAACGATGTTGGAACGGATGGTACCCGAGAACAGGAACACATCCTGCAGCATCTGGCCGAAGTGCCTGCGCAGGGAGGAGATCTTGATCTTGCGGATGTCGATACCGTCGATCAGGATCTGGCCCTTCTGGAACTCGTAGTTCCGGCAGATCAGGGAGAGGATGGTGCTCTTGCCGGAGCCGGTGGAACCCACAAAGGCCACCGTCTGGCGGGCATCCACATGGAAGGAAACGCCCTGCAGCACCCACTCGCCGGGAACGTAGCTGAACCACACGTCCCGGAACTCGATCTCGCCCTTCACCTCGTCCAGCTCAATGGCATCGGGGGCATCCTGCATCTTGGGCTGGATGTCCATGATGGAGAACACCTTTTCTGCCGATGCCAGCGCCGACTGCAGCCAGTTGAACTGTTCGGCCAGGTTCTGGATGGGGGTGAAGAACTTGGAGATGTACATATAAAAGGTGACGATGGTACCGCTGGAAATGGTCTGACCCAGAAAGCTGACGTTGTTCAGGTGACCCATGCCGCCCAGATAGAACAGGCACAGGATCGAGCTGACATAGAGCATATACACCAGCGGACGGAACACGCTGAACACGAAGATCTGCTCCTGATTGGCCCGGGCCAGCTTCTGGCTCTTTTGGCGGAAGTCCTCCATCTTTTCGTCCTCCCGGCCAAAGATCTGGGTGACCTTGATGCCGGACAGGTTTTCTGACAGATAGGTATTGATATCGGTGGTCGCGTTCTTGAGCTTGCGGTTGGCGCGGCGGGAGAACTTGCGGAAGATGACCGTGAAGATCACGATGAAGGGCACAAAGCAGAGCACCATCAACGTCAGCTCGTAGTTCAGGCAGAGCATGGCCACCAGAATGCCCAGAATGACAAAGCTGTTCTTGGTCAGCTGGACCAAGAGGTTGGTGAACATCATGGAGATGGCGTTGGTATCGTTGGTCACTCGGGTGACCAGCTTGCCCACCGGGATCTCGTTGAGCTGCTCGTGTGCCAAAGATTCAATGTGGCTGAACAGATCCTCGCGCAGATCGGAGATGATGCGCTGGCCCACCCGCTGCAAAATCACGGCCTGCAGGTAAGTGCTGCCCATAGAGAACACCAGCACGCCTGCATACACTGACACGCCCAGGAAGAGGGCGCGGAGTTCAAACTCCCCGGCCACCAGCTCCTCGATGCGGCCCACGATGAGGGGTGAAATGATATCGTAGGCAATGGAGAAGAGCATCAGCACGCCCACAATGAGGAATTTGCTCAGGTAGGGCCGGGCATAGCGGGCAAGGCGGCGCATGATCTCGCCGTCCTCCATGTTGCGCTCAAAGCCCATGGCGGTCTTTTTGTCCTTGACGGCGGCATAGGCTGCCACCAGCAGGGCGGTGATCACGCCGATGACAGCGCCCACCAGAACCAATGGATTCAGATGCATCATGCGTTTTCGCCTCCCTTCGTCTCATCCTCCAGCCGCTGCAGATCGACCATCCGGCGGTACTCCGGGCAGGAAGCATACAGCTGATCGTGGGGCCCGACGGCTTCCACCCGGCCCTCGTTGAGGAATACGATCTTATCCAGCCGCTCCACCGTGGAAATGCGGTGGGCAATGAGCAGGGTGGTCTTGCCTGCCCGGCTGTTCTTGAGGTTGTCCAGAATGATCTTCTCGGTGCTGGTATCCACCGCCGAGACGGAGTCATCCAGGATCAGGATGGGCGCGTCCTTGAGCAGGGCGCGGGCGATAGAGATGCGCTGCTTCTGACCACCGGACACCGTCACGCCGCGCTCGCCCAGAACGGTCTCGTAGCCGTCCTTGAAATCCACGATATTATCCCGCACATCGGCCATGCTTGCCGCCCGCTCGATGTCCTCGGGGGTGGCATCGTCCACACCAAAGGCAATGTTGTGGGCGATGGTGTCCGAGAACAGGAAATTATCCTGCGGAACGTAGGCACAGGCATTGCGCACCGAGTGGATGGAGAGGCTGTTCACATCCCTGCCGTCCACGAACAGGGTTCCGTCCGGCACATTATAGGTGCGCAGCAGCAGGTCCACCAGGGCGGTCTTGCCCGCACCGGTCTTGCCCACGATGCCCACGCTCTCGCCGGGCGCAATGGTAAAGGAGATATCCCGCAGCACATCGTACTCGCCGTCCGGGTAGCGGAAGTTCAGGTGGCGGAACTCGATGCCGCCTTTGGGGTCGGTCAGGTCGGCCACGCCGGGGCGGTCGGCCACATCGATGGGGGCATCCAGCAGCTCAGTGATGCGGTTCAGGGAGGCCCTGCCGCGGCTGGTCTTTTCGATCAGCATGGACACAGCCATGATGGGCCAGACGATGGCCTCAAAGTAGCCGATATACTCCACCAGCTGGCCGGCGTTGAATCGACCCTGATAGACCAGATAGCCGCCGTAACCCAGAATGATGCAGATCACGGACTCCACGAACAGGGTCACCAGCACCTCCAGCAGGGTGGCGATCTTCGTGTAGGTCACGTTGATCTCCTCGTTTTCCTTGTTCAGCTTCCGGAAGGCCTGCAGTTCCTTGTACTCCTTGACAAAGGCCTTGATGACCGCAATGCCGGAAAAGTTCTCCTGCGCGAAATCGGAAAGACCGGAGAAGGCCTGCTGCCGCTCCTCCCAGCGCCGGGTCATCACCTTGCTCATCTGGGTGCCGATGGCAAACATGATCAGCGCCGGGATCAGGGCCAGCAGGGTCAGCCGCACATCCATGGTCCACATCTTATAAAGGGCCAGCAGACCCAGGGTCAGCGCGTCGAAGAACATCAGCACGCCGTCGCCGAAGCACTCCTGAATGGTGTCCAGGTCGTTGGTGTACAGGCTCATCAGGTTGCCGACCTTGTTCACCTGATAGTACTGCTGGGACAGCCTGCGGCTGTGGTCGAACATCCGCTCCCGCAGGTCTGCCGCGACCCGCACCGCCGAGCCGAAGAAACAGATGCGCCACAAAAAGCGCCCAATGACCATCAGCACCACGATCCAGATCATGGGCAGGCAGATGTGCTGCAGCAGCACCTCTTTGGTAAAGAGCAGCGTCTCACCGTTCACCACCACCTGGCCAAGGTTCACACCGTTGATGACCAGCCGGTAGAGCTGGGGGATCAAAAGCTGGATGTAATCCACCGTCAGCAGGGCGGCAAGGCCCAGCAGCAGCACGGGAGCATGCTTGAGGTAATACCGGTTGATGTACTTTCCGAATATCACTGCGTTTTTCCCTCCTTTTTCAATTCCAAAAAAGCTTTCAACGTACAAAAAAGCCGCTGCATCACACGACGAATCATGTTTTGCAGTGGCTTATTTGTCTGGAGCGGCCGACGAGGCTCGAACTCGCTACCTCCACCTTGGCAAGGTGGCGCTCTACCAGATGAGCTACGGCCGCATATAAAGTGCCTCCGATCGGAATCGAACCAATGACACGGGGATTTTCAGTCCCCTGCTCTACCGACTGAGCTACAGAGGCATATAAGCTGCTTCCAGAGAAGCAGCAGCGACCCGGATCGGGCTCGAACCGACGACCCCCAGCGTGACAGGCTGGTGCTCTAACCAACTGAGCTACCGGGCCACATGGTGGAAGTTAACGGGCTCGAACCGCTGACCCTCTGCTTGTAAGGCAGATGCTCTCCCAGCTGAGCTAAACTTCCACAAAATGGAGCGGCCGACGAGGCTCGAACTCGCTACCTCCACCTTGGCAAGGTGGCGCTCTACCAGATGAGCTACGGCCGCACATTTCATGTGGTCTGCCGGGGTTTCGCTCCCGGCGACGTTGGCTATTATAGCGTAAAACGCAGGCTTTGTCAACAACAAATTTCCAAAAAATCAGACTTTTTGCAAAACACGCCTGTCTGCGCCTGTTTTTCAAAAACAAAGCCGAAACCGGAATGAAACCGAAATGTTTCAGCTTTGCGGCGGCAGACACAAAGAAAATTCGGTTGCGTTCCCTTCTTAAAGAGGTTATAATAAACTTGTCAAAAAGTTGCACAAAAACACGTCTGCTGTGCCGCGCGGGCGGGCAGACGTGTTTTTGTGCCGAGATTTTGCCAGAAAAAGGAGCAACCGCAATGTACAAGATCACTGAAAAGGTCGCGTTGAACCCCACCGTGACAAAGATGGTCATTGAAGCCCCGCTCATTGCCAAAAAGGCAAAGCCGGGCCAGTTCATCATTGTGCGCCCGTTTGAGGACAGCGAGCGCATCCCCCTGACCGTGGCCGGTTACGACCGCGAAAAGGGCACTGTGGATATCATTTTCCAGATCGTGGGCGGCACCACCATGGAGCTGAATAGCCTGAACGCAGGCGACAGCGTCCATGACTTTGTGGGTCCCTTGGGCCGCGCCACCGAGACCGAGGGCCTGAAAAAGGTCTGTGTTGTCGGCGGCGGCGTGGGCTGCGCCATCGCCCTGCCCATTGCCAAGGAGTTGCACGACCAGGGCTGCACCGTCCACAGCGTCATCGGCTTCCGTAATAAGGATCTGCTCATCCTCGAGGACGAGTTCAACGCCTGCAGTGACGAGCTGCGCATTATGACCGATGACGGCAGCTACGGCACCAAGGGTGTGGTCACTGCCGCTCTGGACGAGCTGGTGGCCGCCGGCAACCAGTATGATCTGGTCATCACCATCGGCCCGCTGATCATGATGAAATTCGTCGTCAAGACCTGCCAGAAGCACGGGCTGAAGAGCATTGTCTCCATGAACCCCATTATGATCGACGGCACCGGCATGTGCGGCGGCTGCCGCCTGACCGTGGGCGGCGAGACCAAGTTTGCCTGCGTGGACGGCCCTGACTTTGACGGTGACCTCGTCGATTTCGACGAAGCCATGGCCCGCGGCACCATGTACCGCCCCTTTGAGGCAAAGGCCCGCGAGAAGGCCTGCAATCTGTTCAAGACTGAGGAGGCAAAGTAAGATGGCTTTCAATATGGATCCCAAAAAGTGCCCCATGCCCACCCAGGACCCCAACGTCCGCAACAAGAACTTTGAGGAAGTTGCACTGGGCTATACCGAAGAGATGGCCGTGAACGAGGCAAAGCGCTGCATCCACTGCAAGAACAAGCCCTGCCAGACCGGCTGCCCCGTGGGCATCGATATCCCCGAGTTCATCGGTCATGTGGCCGAGGGCGACTTTGAAGCCGCCTATCAGGTCATTGCCCGCTCCTCCTCCCTGCCCGCCGTCTGCGGCCGTGTCTGCCCCCAGGAGAGCCAGTGCGAGGGCAAGTGCACCCGCGGCATCAAGAACGAGCCTGTGGGCATCGGCCGCCTGGAGCGCTTTGTGGCCGACTGGCACCGTGAAAACGTCCACACCGCCCCCATCGTGCCCGCATGGAACGGCCACAAGGTTGCCATCATCGGCGCTGGCCCTGCCGGTCTGACCGCCGCAGGCGACCTGGCCAAGCTGGGTTATAAGGTCACCGTCTACGAGGCCCTGCATGTGGCCGGCGGCGTGCTGATGTACGGCATCCCCGAGTTCCGTCTGCCCAAGGCCATCGTGCAGCAGGAGATCGACGGCCTGAAGAAGATGGGCGTGGATTTTGAGTGCAACATGGTCATCGGCAAGGTGCTGACCATCGACGAGCTGATGGGCGAGTACGGCTACGAGGCCGTGTTCGTCGGCTCCGGTGCCGGTCTGCCCCGCTTCATGGGCATCCCCGGCGAGAGCCTGAAGGGCGTGTACTCCGCCAACGAGTTCCTGACCCGCTCCAACCTGATGAAGGCCTACCTGCCCACCAGCAAGACCCCCATCCGCACCGGCAAAAAGGTGGCCGTTGTGGGCGGCGGCAACGTGGCCATGGATGCTGCCCGCAGCGCCCTGCGTCTGGGTGCTGAGACTGTGTACATCGTCTACCGCCGCGGCATGGCCGAGCTGCCTGCCCGTAAGGAGGAGGTCGAGCACGCCGAGGAAGAGGGCATCATCTTCAAGACCCTGTGCAACCCCGTGGAGATCCACGCCAACGACGAGGGCTTCGTCAAGTCCATCACCTGCATTGAGATGGAGCTGGGTGAGCCCGATGCTTCCGGCCGCCGCCGTCCCATTGAAAAAAAGGGCAGCGAGTTTGAGCTGGATGTGGATACCGTGATCATGAGCCTGGGCACCAGCCCCAACCCCCTGATCCGCTCCACCACCCCTGGTCTGGAGACCAACAAGCACGGCTGCATCGTCACCGAGGGCGACGAGGGCAAGACCAGCCGTGAGGGCGTGTACGCCGGCGGCGATGCCGTGACCGGTGCCGCCACCGTCATCAAGGCCATGGGTGCCGGTAAGGCAGCCGCGAAGGCCATGGACGAGTACATTCAGAATCAGTAAGTTTCCCCTATAGAAAAAAGCCGGTGCGCCAAGAAAGTGCACCGGCTTTTTCTCTTCATATCAGGCCGTTTTCTACACAATACCAATAGATGCCGTCTTCCTTCACATCGCGGCAATGGGCGGTGGCGGCGGCTTGCAGCCGGGCAGAGGCGTTGGCCATAGCGACGCCGGTGCCGACGGCTCTGAACATTTCGATATCGTTGTTGCCGTCACCGAAGGCCATGCTGTCGGACTTGTCGATGCCGTAGAATTCCAGCATCTTTTCCACGGCGATGCCCTTGCCGCCGCTGGCCGGGATGATATCCACGGCGCGGTCCCACCATGCGGCGATCTTCGCGTTCTCCACATCCTTCAGGATGGCTGGGTACTCCGCTTCCCTGCCACTCATCAGCACCTGAAAGATCTCGCCCTGCGCCATAGCATCAAAATCGTCGGCGATCACCAGCTCGACCCCGCCGATGGCAAAATACTCCGCCAGATCAGGGTCGGAGCCGTTAGCGGCCAGCCGGTCCTTGGTGGCCAACGCCATGGGCCGCCCCAACGCTTCGGCGTTCCGGCGGAGCAGGGCAATGTCCGCTTTCGGGATGAGATTTTTGAAAACATCGCGCTCCGGCGTGAAGCAATAGGAGCCGTTGTAGGTCAGGAACGCATCGAAAGTGACCCCTTCGAACTTCGGCACTTCCATGGGAGCGCGGCCGGTGGCGATGCAGAGCTTGATGCCGTTCTGCCGCAGTTTTTGCAGCGCCTCCACCGTTCTGGGGCGGATGCCCTCCTTGAGCGGCACCAGTGTGCCGTCGATGTCAAAAAAGATGATCTTGGGCTTTGTCATAGCGTTCCTCCTGCATTTTTCTTATATCATAGCACACTTGCTGCCGTTTGCCAAATGTATCCCAGTTGTTGTGCAACCTGCTCAATTTTCAGAGGTGATTTTTGTCGGCTATTTCTGGCGCATTGTGATTGATTTTGACTGAAATCTTGCTATAATAAGGACAGGAAGCTTCATAAAGCTTCAAGTTCAATCACAAAACACCAAAGGAGTGACCTTTCCTCATGTTGGCAGAAGAACGCTTCGCCCTCATCCTTGACCTGCTGGCCCGCCAGCGCACTGCCACCGTGCAGGAGCTGTGCGAGGCGCTGAACGCAAGCGAGTCCACCATCCGGCGCGACCTGAACGAGCTGGACAAGCTGGGCAAACTGAACAAGGTGCACGGCGGGGCCACCCTGCCGGACAGCCCCTTCCGCACCGATGAGCCCACCATGGCCGCCAAGGAAGAGCTGGCCGTCAGTCAGAAGCAGAGCATCGCCCAGGCGGCGGCAGAGCTGATCCTGCCGGAAGATTTCATCTATCTGGATGCAGGCTCCAGCACGCTGGCTCTGGCACGGGCGCTGAACGGCCCGGCCCTGAACGCCAGCTATGTGACCAACGGCGTGGCCCATGCCCGCCTGCTGGCCCAGAAGGGCTGCCGGGTGTTCCTGCCCGGCGGGCTGCTGCGGCCCCAGACCGAGGCCATCATCGGGGCGGCTGCGCTGACTGCCATCCAGCAGTACAATTTCACAAAAGCCTTCATGGGGGCCAACGGCGTGGCGCTGGGTTCCGGCTTCACCACCCCAGACCCAGAGGAGGCCGCCGTCAAAGCTGCGGCTCTCCACCGGGCGCGGGAGACGTGGTTCCTGGTGGACGACACCAAATTCGCGCAGGTCTACCCCGCCGTCATCTGTGATCTGCACAGCGGTGCCATCCTGACGAACCGGTGCCCCAACCCCAAATACCGGCAATACACTCTGATAAAGGAGACCGAGGTATGATCTACACTGTAACGTTCAATCCTGCCATTGATTATGTCGTCCGTCTCGACAGGCCCCTTGAGGTGGGCGAGGTGAATCGCGCCGCCGGGGAGGACTGCGTGCTGGGCGGCAAGGGCATCAATGTTTCCGGCGTGCTCCGGGAGCTGGACTGTGAGAGCGTGGCTCTGGGCTTTGTGGCCGGTGAGACCGGTGCCTGGCTGGAGCGTGGTCTGGCCGCGCAGGGGCTCCGGACCGATTTCATCCATCTGGCCGAGGGCATGACCCGCATCAACGTCAAGATCAAGGCAGGCACCGAGACGGAGCTGAACGGCGCAGGCCCCAGCATCCCGGAAAGTGCCATGCAGCAGCTGGAAGCCCAGCTGGACACCCTGCAGCCTGACGACATCCTCGTTCTGGCAGGCAGCATCCCCAAGAGCCTTTCCCAGAGCACCTACGAGCGGCTGCTGGCAGGGCTGGAGGGCCACGGCGTGCGGGCCGTGGTGGATGCCACCCAGGATCTGCTGGTCAACGTCCTCCCCTATCACCCCTTCCTGATCAAGCCCAACAATCACGAGCTGGGCGAGATCGTGGGCCGGGAGCTGAAAACGGACGAAGAGATCACCGCCGCCGCCCGCGCCCTGCAGGAAAAGGGTGCCCGGAACGTGCTGGTGAGCATGGCCGGAAACGGTGCTCTGCTGGTGGATGAGCACGGCGAGGTGCACCGCATCGGCTGCCCCAAGGGCAAGGTCGTGAACAGCGTGGGCGCAGGCGACAGCATGGTGGCCGGTTTTGTGGCAGGTTATCTGCAAAGCGGCAGCTATGAGCAGGCCCTCCGGCTGGGCACCGCCTGCGGCAGTGCCACCGCGTTCAGCCTTGGGCTGGCCAAACGGGAAGAAATTAAGAACTTGTTCGAAACCCTTTAACGAGCTCGCCCTCTCCGTCATCGCTGACGCGATGCCACCTCCCCCAAAGTGGGAGGTCTTGACAGTCATTGCTATGTTGATGGTTTTGCCAAGGGCTCTTCCTTCGGGAGAGCTGGACGCGAAGCGGCCTGAGAGGGTGAGGACGCTACGATAGAAAGGAGAACCCTTATGCGCATTACGGAATTATTCACCGCAAAGTCCATCGAGCTGGATTCCGCGGCCTCCAACCGGGACGAGATCCTCTCCCGGCTGGTAGAACTGCAGGCCACCCACGGCAACATCACCGACACAGAAGCCTACAAGAAGGCACTCTACGCCCGGGAGGATGAGGCCTCCACTTATGTGGACAACGGCATCACCGTTCCCCACGCCAAGACGAATGTGGTCACCCGGCCCAGCCTGGCCGCCCTGCGTCTGAGCACCCCGGTGCAGTACAACGCCGAGGATGACGGCAAGACCGACCTGCTCTTTGCCATTGCAGCCCCCGAAAACGGCAGCCTGCATGTGGATATGCTGGCCCGCATGATGCAGATGCTGATGAACGAGGACTTTGTGGAAAAGCTGAAGGCCGCCAAGACCCCCACCGAATTCCTTGCCCTCATCGACGCACAGGAGGAGGCCCAGTTCGGTGAGGAGAGTTTCACCCAGCAGGCTATCCCCCAGAGCGGCTACCGCATTCTGGCCGTGACCGCCTGCCCCAACGGCATTGCCCACACCTACATGGCCGCCGAGGCGCTGGCCAAGGCCGGTGACAAGCTGGGCCTGCCCACAAAGGTGGAGACCAACGGCTCCGATGGTGCCAAGAACGTGCTGACCCGCGCCGAGATCGCAGCCTGTGACGGCATCATCGTGGCAGCAGACAAAAATGTGGAAACTGCCCGCTTTGACGGCAAGCCCGTGCTGTTTGCCCGGGTGGATGACGGCATCCACAAGCCCGAGGAGCTGCTGAAAAAGGTAGCCCACGGTGAAGTTCCTGTTTACCACGCCAAGGGCGGTGCCGCCGCTGCCGAGGAGGAGACCTCCGGCGACAGCTTTGGCCGCAAGGTGTACAAGGACCTGATGAACGGCGTGTCCCACATGCTGCCCTTTGTGGTGGGCGGCGGCATTATGATCGCGCTGGCCTTCCTGCTGGACGATTACACCATCGACCCCTCCAACTTCGGCATGAACACCCCCATCGCCGCCTTCTTCAAGACGGTGGGCAGCGCCGCCTTTGGCTACATGCTTCCCATTCTGGCAGGCTTCATCGCCATGTCCATCGCCGACCGTCCCGGCCTGGCCGTGGGCTTTGCGGGCGGCGTGCTGGCCATGAACGGCACCAACTTTGCAGGCCTTGCCAACGGTGAGACCACTGGCATTTCCGGCGGCTTCCTGGCCGCTCTGCTGGCCGGTTTCGTGGCCGGTTATGTGGTCGAGTTCCTGAAGAAGATCACCGAAAAGCTCCCCGCCAGCCTGAACGGCATCCGCCCCATGCTGATCTACCCGCTGGGCGGCATCCTCATCATCGGTGCCGTGATGTGCGGCATCAACCCGGTCATGGGCATGATCAACACCGCCATGACCAACTGCCTCAACGCCATGGGCGGCACCTCCAAAGTCCTGCTGGGTGCCATCGTTGCCGGTATGATGAGCATTGACATGGGCGGCCCCTTCAACAAAGCGGCCTACGTCTTTGGCACTGCCGCACTGGCCTCCGGCAACTACGAGGTCATGGCCGCTGTCATGGTGGGCGGCATGGTTCCTCCCATCGCGATCGCCCTCTCCACCACCTTCTGCCCCAAGAAGTGGACTCCTGACGAGCGCCGCAACGGCATCGTGAATTACGTCATGGGCCTGTGCTTCGTCACCGAGGGTGCCATCCCCTACGCCGCCGCCGACCCGCTGCGCGTCCTGCCCAGCTGTGTGGCCGGTGCCGCGCTGGCCGGTGCCCTCTCCATGACCTTTGGCTGCGCCCTGCGCGCTCCCCACGGCGGCATCTTCGTGTTCCCCGTGGTCGATCATGCCCTGCTCTACTGCGTGGCTCTTGCCGCTGGCAGCGTGGTGGGTGCCGTGATCCTGAGCCTGCTCAAGAAGGACCGCACCGACGCTGCCTGATCTGCCATTCTCCTTCTTCCTTTACCATAGAAAAAGGGCCCGTCTGCGCGCACCAAAATGCGGCAGGCGGGCCCTTTCGTGCTTATCCCTTGATGATCCGGAGCAGGGTCTTGTCCAGCTGGATGGTGCGGTTCCAGGGGTTCAGGATGATGCCCTGGATCTCCGGCACCTGCAGTGCGGCATCCAACAGCTTTTCAAACTCCACCAGAAAGGTGGACTGCACCGCTTCCGCGCCCTCCATCTCCTCTTCAAAGCTGGTAAAGGCATACCACCAGCTGGCCCCATCGGCCGTGCGGAGGGCCCGCAGCTGCATCTGCTCACTGGCCGGGTTTGGCTCCACCGCCACCACGACCTGTCCGTTTTCCCGCATCCTCCGCCGGATCACGGTCAGGGTATGCGCCAGCTGCTCCTGTGTAGGCTCCTGCTGTAACTGGCAGACTGCCTGTTCGATCTTCTCGTTGCCGTTCAGGCCCTCGTCCTTCTTCTGTGCCATAAGCTCTCCCATTCTTTTTGTTGTATTTTATGCTTGTATTATATCCGGACTTTACGAAAAATGGAAGCGCAGGCCAGAGATTCTTTCTTTTTTCGTCTGCTTTCGGGTGTTTTTTCAAAAATCAGTAGCCCCCGCCCCGAAAAAGTGTTACAATGTTTTCGTCTGGTATCATTTCAGAAACGACAGGACGCGCCGTTTTTTCCGTGAGCCGTCTTTGTCGGAATGGGAGAGATAATGTAATGAAACGAATCCTTCGTTCTGCCGTCAGTCTGCTGCTGTGCGCCGCCGTGGCGCTGGGCGGCACTGCCTGCGGCCGAAGCAAGCTGCCCACCACCATCACGATCTGGACCTACTACAACGGCGATCAGCTGGAATGCTTCAACCAGCTGGTGGAGCAGTTCAACTCCACCGTGGGCAAAGAGAAGAACATCCGGGTCGAAAGCTCCAGTCAGGGCAGCGTGAACGACCTGGAGACCAGCGTGCTGGCCGCCGCCGAGGGCAAGGTGGGTGCCGAGAAACTGCCCAACATCGTCTCCTCCTACGCAGACACCGCCTTTACGCTGGATCAGATGGGCCTTGCCGTTGACCTGAGCCCCTACCTGACCGAAAAAGAGAAGTCTGCCTATATCGCCGGGTTTCTCGAGGAGGGTGACCTGATGAACAACGGGGAGCTCAAGGTCTTTCCCATAGCAAAATCCACCGAGCTGCTCTACCTGAACGTCACCGACTTTGTCCCCTTTGCCGAGGCCACAGGCGTGACCTATGCGGATCTTTCCACCGTGGAGGGGCTGAACGAGGCCGCACACAAATACTACGACTGGACCGATGTCCAGACGGCTGCACCCAACGACGGCAAGGCCCTGTATGGCCGCGACGCGCTGACCAATTACCTGCTCTGCGGCGCACAGGAACTGGGTACGACCATCTTTGATGCCGAGAACGGCGTGATGACCCTGCACCTTGACAAGCCGACCCTCCGCAAGCTGTGGGATAACTACTATGTCCCCTACATCAAGGGCTGGTGCAGTGCCAGCGGCAAGTTCCGCAGCGACGATATCAAGATCGGCAGCCTGCTGGCCTATGTTGGTTCCTCCTCCAGCGCTTCCTTCTTCCCCACCCAGGTGCTGACCAGCGACACCGAGAGCCACGGCATCGAGATGGCCGCGCTGCCCTGCCCCAGCTTTGCAGGCTGTGAGCCGGTGGCCGTCCAGCAGGGGGCCGGCATGGTAGTCATCCCGGGCACCGAGGACGAGATCAGTGCCTGCGTTGCCTTTCTGAAATGGTTCACCCAGCCGGAAAACAACCTGCAGTTCTCGGTGCAGTCCGGCTATATGCCCGTGACCTATGCCGCCAATAGCATGTCCGCCCTTGAGAACAGCGGCCTGACGGTCTCCGACAGGATCCACAAGGTGCTGAGCCTGTCCATTGATGCCATCGATCGCAGCAAGCTCTACACCACTCATGCCTTCCCGGCTGCCCTGCGCGCCCGCAATACCCTGCAGTACGCGCTGGAGGACCGTGTCACTGCCGACCGTGCCACGGTGCTGGAGCGGCTGGCTGCCGGGCAGACCCCCGAGGAAGCCGAAGCCGAGTTCCTGACCGATGCCTATTTTGATGCCTGGTACGACCAGACTCTGGCCGCTCTCAGCGCCTTTGCGGGCTGAGATGCCCTTGGAACAACCACAAAAGGAGAGATCCTCAGATGCAGAACCACAAGCCGCACAGCCAGAAGGCCCCTCAGACGGGCCATTCTATCTTCGGCACCATCCTTTTCTCCCTGCTGGCTGTGCTGGCGGTGGAGTTCCTGCTGCTGACCTTTGCCGTCCACGCCACCCGGCTTGGCCCCCAGCTGAACCAGAACGCCGAGGATATCCTTGCCATGCAGGTGGACAACCGCAGCCGGTATCTTCAGTCCATCTTCCACGATGCACAGGAGCTGACCAGCCTTTCCGATGCCATCAATGGCCTGACCCAGCAGCTTCTGGACGAGGGAGAGATCAGCCTGAGCACGCTGGACAGCAGCAGCGACGCGGCCTATCCCCTGCTGGAAGCCGCCGCGCCGGAGCTCATCAGCACCCTGCGCATCAAGTCGGTGACCGGCGTGTTCCTCATCCTGAACACCCATGATCTGGACAAGCGGAAGCAGGACAGCCTCATGCCCGCCATCTACCTGCGGGATCTTGACCCGGATGCCGCCCCCTCCCAGCGCAACGCCGACCTGACCTTTGTGCGGGCACCGGCCCAGCTGGTGCAGTCCCTCTCCATTGCCACGGACAACAGCTGGTCCCCCACCATCCGTTACCGGGCACTGGGAAACCGTGGCTTCCTTTATCCCCCTTTCCAGGCCGCCTATAAAGACGGAGCCAGCCTTGCCGCCTCCGATTATGGCCACTGGACCTCACAATCCTATCTGGTGCCCGGGGACACCCACGAGGCCATTGCCTACAGCCAGCCCCTGATCCTGCCGGACGGCACCGTTTACGGCGTGATCGGCGTGGAACTGCTGGCCGACTACCTGTGGGAGAACCTGCCCTGCTCTGAGCTGCAGAACAACGGCACCTATTTCCTTGCCGTGACCGATACGGAGGAGCTCTCTGCCTCTGAACTGCAGCTGCGTCCGGTACTCCGTTCCCACTGCGACGGGCAGCCGGGTTCTGCGGACGAAAGCCTTACGCTGCGCCTCCACAGTGCCCAGACCCGCCGCTACCTCTTCAGCGATGCCCTCTACATTGCCTCGGTCTCCCCCTTGAACCTCTACAGCCGGAACGCTCCTTTCTCGGGCGAGCACTGGCTTCTCGTGGGCTCTGTTCCCGCGGTGCAGCTCTTTGCTTTCGCCCAGCGGCTGCAGCAGCTGCTCTCCTTCATCATTCTGATCACGCTGGCCGTTGGCTTTGTTTGCAGCTGGCTGATCAGCAGGCGGCTGGCCCGGCCCGTTGCCAAGCTCTCGGCTGAGGTAGCCGCTGCCGAAGCGGATTCCTCCGCCATCCCGCATCTGTCCGCCACCGGCATTACCGAGCTGGATCAGTTTTCCTCTGCCTTTACCCAGCTGAGCAAGGACGTGCTGGACTCCTCCACCCGCTTTTTGCGCATTATGAAATTGGCCAGTGCGGAGCTGGGCGGCTATGAGCTGCGCGATGACAGCGTTTATGTGACCGACAACTTCTTCTCCATGCTGGGCCTTGCACAGGAGCAGCCAGATCCGCTCACGCCAAAGGCTTTCCGCGCCCTGATGGGCACACTGGAGCAGCGGTGGTTCTACCGCCTGTCCCCGGCCAACAACAAGGTCTTTGCCATCCCCCAGCCCGACGGCAGCACCCACTACATCACCCTGCGTGTCACCCATATCCTGGGCGAAAGCGCCTCCGAGGTGGGTCTGGCTGAGGATATGACCACCACGGTGCTGGAGCAGCAGCGCATTGAGCACGAGCGCGATTACGATACCCTGACCGGCCTGTACCGCCGCCGTGCCTTTGACCGCGCCTGTGAAGCGCTGTTCCAGCAGCCCGAAAAGCTGGGCTGTGCCGCCCTGCTGATGATGGATCTGGACAACCTCAAGCAGATCAACGACACCTACGGCCACGACTGGGGCGATCAATACATCCGCCAGACCGGCCAGTGCTTTGCGGCCAACACGCCCGCCAACACCATCTGCTCCCGCCTTTCGGGCGATGAGTTCCTGATCTTCTTCTATGGCTACCAGGATCAGAATCAGCTCCGCGCCCAGCTGGAGCTGCTGAGTGCCGCCCTGCAGCGCAGCGTGTCCATCCTGCCCAACGGCAAGCAGCTGCACATCAGCATCTCGGGCGGCATTGCCTGGTACCCCACGGACGGCCACGACCTGCTCACCCTGAAAAAATATGCCGACTTTGCCATGTATCAGGTCAAGCATTCCCACAAGGGCCGCATGTGTGATTTTGATATCGGCAGCTACCATCAGGAGGCATACGCCGCCCAGACCCAGCAGGACTTTGAGCGCCTGCTGCAGGAAGAGCTGGTGACCTACCACTTCCAGCCCATCTGCTCTGCCCGCAGCGGCCGGATTGCAGCCTACGAGGCCCTCATGCGGGTGGATCTGCCCACCCTGCACTCCCCCGCTCAGGTCATGCAGCTGGCCCATGAGACGGGCCGCCTGTATGAGATCGAACGGATCACTGTGTTCCATTCCAGCGCGATCTTCCAGCGCATGCAGGCACAGGGCCTGTTCCAGAGCGATGCCCTGCTCTTCATCAACTCCATCGCCAATGTCAGCCTGACGGTTGAGGATGTGGAGGAATATGCTCAGCGCTACCCCGAGCTGCTCAAGCGGCTGGTGGTGGAGATCACCGAACAGGAGGATCTGGACCGCGCATGTCTGGAGCGGAAGCGGAACGTTCCGGGCTTCTCCGGCTCCTTTGCGCTGGATGACTACGGCAGCGGCTACAGCAACGAATTGAACCTGCTGGAGCTCTCGCCCCGGTATATCAAGATCGACATTTCCATTGTGCGCGGGATCGACACCGACCGTGATAAGCAGCAGATCGTCTCCAACATTGTGGCTTACGCCCACGCCCGCAGTATGCAGCTCATCGCCGAGGGCATTGAGACCGAGGCCCAGCTGCGCACCGTCATCGGTCTGGGCGTGGACCTGCTGCAGGGCTACTACCTCAGCCGCCCCGCCGCAGTGCCCGCCCCCATTGCACCGGCAGCGCAGGCGGTGATCGACCAGCTCGAACACCAGCGGTTTGATCCCCTCGGTTTATGATCTTTCCGGCTCCCCTGTGGGGGAGCCTTTTGTGACCCCATTCAGAGAAAGGAGACACGATGAACCACGAATCCAGTTCCGCTCTCCCCGCCGCCATCCGGGTGCGGGGCGCGCGGGTGCACAACCTGAAGAACATCGACGTAGATGTGCCGCTCCACAAGATCGTCGGCATTGCGGGCGTGTCCGGCTCCGGCAAGTCCTCGCTGGCGCTGGGTGTCCTCTACGCCGAGGGCTCCCGCCGCTATCTGGAGGCCCTTTCCACCTACACCCGCCGCCGGATGACCCAGGCCGAAAAGGCGCAGGTGGACGAGATCCGCTATGTTCCCGCCGCACTGGCTCTCCACCAGCGGCCCGGCGTGCCCGGGATGCGTTCCACCTTTGGTACCATGACCGAACTTTTGAACAGCCTGCGTCTGATGTTCTCCCGGCTCTCCCACTACCCCTGCCCCGCCTGCGGCTGCATGGTGCCGCCCAGCCTGAACATTGCGGCCGAGATCCCGCTCTACTGTCCCCGGTGCGGCGCGCAGGTGCCGGTGCTGGGCGCGGAGCAGTTCGCCTTTAACAGCACCGGAGCCTGCCCAGACTGCGAGGGCACCGGCATCGTGCGGGTGGTGGACGAATCCACTCTGGTGCCGGACGAGAGCCTTTCCATCAACGAGGGCGCAGTACTGCCCTGGCAGACCCTGATGTGGTCACTGATGAAGGAGATCGCCGAAAAAATGGGCGTGCGCACCAACGTCCCCTTCCGGGAGCTGACCCCGGAAGAGCGCGACATAGTGTTCCACGGCCCCGCCCAAAAGGTGCACCTGCTCTACCAGAACAGCAAGACCGGCGCGGCGGGTGAAATGGATTTCACCTACTTCAACGCCGTTTATACCGTAGAGAACGCCCTGGCCAAGGTGACGGATGAAAAGGGCATGAAGCGGGTGGAGCGATTTCTGAAGCAGGGCCCCTGCCCCGCCTGCGGCGGCTCCCGCCTGAACGCCGCGGCCCGGGCTCCCCGGCTGCGGGGCATCGGGCTGGCCGATGCCTGCCGCATGACGCTGGACACGCTGGTACAGTGGGTGGAGGGGGTGCCTGCCTCCCTGCCCGTGGAGATGCGTCCCATGGCTGAGAGCATCTGCGAGTCCTTTCAGGCCACCGCCGCCCGCCTGCTGGATCTGGGGCTGGGCTACCTCTCCCTTGACCGGGAGGCTGCCACCCTTTCCACAGGGGAGCGCCAGCGGGTGCAGCTGGCCCGCTCGGTGCGCAACCGCACCACCGGCGTGCTCTATGTGCTGGACGAGCCCTCCATCGGCCTGCACCCCTCCAACATCGAGGGCCTGCGGGGCGTGATGCACGACCTGATCGCGGACGGCAACTCCATCGTGCTGGTGGATCACGACACCGAGATCCTGCGGGATGCCGACTGGCTCATTGAGATGGGCCCCGGTGCCGGTGAAAACGGCGGCACCATCCTGACGCAGGGCACTGTGGAGCAGGTGGCCCAAAGCCCAGCCTCCCGCATCGGGCCCTTCCTTGCCGACCTGCACACTCTCTCAGCCCGCACCCGCACCCCGGAGGCGGAGCTCTTTGCGCTGGGCACCATCACTCTGCGCACCCGGGCCATCCACACCGTCAAGCCATTGGAAGTCCGGCTGCCCAAGGGGCGGCTCATCGCGGTGACCGGCGTGTCCGGTTCCGGCAAGACCACGCTGGTGCTGGAAAGCCTGATCCCCGCGCTGGAGGCCGCCGCCAAGGGCGAAGCTCTGCCTGCCCATGTGGAAAGCATCACTGCACCGGGCATTGCGCAGGTCAAGCTCATTGACGCAACGCCCATCGGCATCAATGTGCGGTCCACGGTGGCCACCTATGCCAATGTCCACGATGAACTGCGCAAGATCTACGCCCGCTCCCCCCTTGCCAGGGAGAAGGGCTGCAAGGCGGGCGATTTTTCCTACAACACGGGCCGCCTGCGCTGCCCCGGCTGCGACGGCACCGGCACCATCAGCCTGGACATCCAGTTCCTGCCGGATGTGGAGATCACCTGCCCGGACTGCGGCGGCTCCCGCTACCAGAAGGATGCCGCTGCCCTCTACCGCACCCGGAAGGACGGCACCCAGGCCGAGAGCCTGCCCCGCCTGATGGAGATGAGCGTGGACGAAGCCCTTGCCGCCTGTGCCGACCTCAAGCTGGTGGCCAGCCGGCTGCAGACCCTTTCCAGCCTGGGGCTGGGCTACCTGACTCTGGGCGAGGCCACGCCCAGCCTTTCGGGCGGGGAGGCCCAGCGGCTCAAGCTCGCCAGCGAGATGGGCAAAGGGCAGGCCGACACCGTGTTTGTATTCGACGAACCCACCATCGGCCTGCACCCGCTGGATGTGCGCACTCTGCTAGGCGTGTTCCAGCGTCTCATTGACAGCGGGGCCACTGTGGTGGTCATTGAGCACGATCTGGATGTGATCCGCAACGCCGACTATCTCGTGGACCTTGGCCCCGGCGGCGGTGAGAGCGGCGGACGCATCGTGGCCTGCGGCACACCGGAGCAGGTGGCCGCCGATCCCGCCAGCATCACCGGAAAATATCTGCACCTGTAACCAAAAGAGGGACCCCGCCCAACGGCGAGGTCCCTCTGACATTTTATGATAAATTTTAGGTATCCTGCAGCTCCCCGCGGCTGGCGGCCTTGAGGTAAGCAAAGATAAAGCCGTCCAGATCACCATCCATCACGGCATCGACATTGCCGGTCTCGTAGTTGGTGCGGTGATCCTTGACCATGGTGTAGGGCATGAACACATAGCTGCGGATCTGGTGGCCCCAGGCGATCTCATTCTGCACGCCCTTGATGTCGTCGATCTTGTCCATGTGCTGCTGCTTTGCGATCTGATAGAGCTTTGCCTTCAGCATTTCCATGGCGTAGTCACGGTTCTGGAACTGGCTGCGCTGGGTCTGGCAGCTGACCACGACGCCGGTGGGCTTGTGGATCAGACGGACAGCGGAAGAGGTCTTGTTGATGTGCTGGCCGCCGGCACCGGAGGAGCGGAACACCTGCATCTCGATATCCTCGGGGCGGATGTCCACCTGAATGGTGTTGTCCAGCTCGGGCATCACTTCCAGAGAGGCAAAGCTGGTCTGGCGGCGGGCGTTGGCATCAAAGGGGGATACGCGCACCAGACGGTGCACGCCGTTCTCGCTCTTGAGCAGACCGTAGGCGTTGGCACCCTTGACCATCATGGAAGCGCTCTTCATGCCGGCCTCATCGCCGTCCTGATAGTCCAGCACCTCCACGGTCATGCCGTGTGCCTGTGCCCACTTGTTGTACATGCGGTAGAGCATCTCGGCCCAGTCCTGCGCCTCGGTGCCGCCGGTACCGGCGTGGAAGGTCAGGATGGCGTTGCTGTGGTCGTACTCACCGTTCAGCATGGTCATCAGCTGCAGCTCGTCCACGGCCTTGCCCACGGCGTTCACGGCTTCCTCTGCCTCGGGCA
The DNA here is from genome assembly GCF_023347335.1 of Faecalibacterium sp. IP-3-29. NCBI lineage: Bacteria > Bacillati > Bacillota > Clostridia > Eubacteriales > Oscillospiraceae > Faecalibacterium > Faecalibacterium sp. IP-3-29. The sequence continues at coordinate 1,883,851 of NZ_CP094471.1, forward strand.
CCATGTCGGGGTCGTACTCCTCGTCCAGCATCACCAGCATGGTCTCGGCATCATCGTACAGGCCCTGCAGCTTCTCAAAGCGGTTCAGCTTGCCCTTCAGGTCGCCCACTTCATCAAAGACCTTCTTGCTCAGCTCAGCGTCATCGTAGAAGCCGGGGCGGCTCATGGTGTGCTCCAGCTCCTGCACGCGCTTGCGGGAAGCGTCGATGGCCAGCGCTTCCTCCAGGTCCTTCACAGCGGTGCCGTAATCGGCCAGCTGCACTTTCAGTTCGTCAGTAGTAATCATATTTTAAGAATCCCTCAAAAGATACAGTTTATACACAGATACTTCATTAGTATACCCAGAATCCATGATAAAGTAAAGAGGAAAAATACTCAACCTACTGGAATTTTGAAGATTTTTGCCTTTTCTTTTCTCTTTTAAGGGAGTATAATAAGTTCAACTAGCATACCGGGAGGATCTTATGCCCAAATATTATGGCTGCCCCTGTGAGGGCTGCGGCAAGCCGCTGACGCTGCAGGACGACATCGTTGTCTGCCCCGACTGCGGCGCGCCTTATCACCGCGATTGTTACGAAAAGCTCGGCCGCTGCATCCATGCCCCGGCCCACGCCGCCGGATACGAGTGGAAGTTCCCTTATCAGGAAAGTGAGCTGTGCACCTGCCCTGCCTGCGGCGAGCGCACCCTGCGCAGTGAGTCTGTCTGCCGCTGCTGCGGTGCGGCCTTGCCCCCGGAGGGGGCACAGGAGCCCGCCGACCGTGCCGATTCGGATGAGCACAGCGAGGAGTTTGATTACTCCACCTTTTACCGCCAGTTCCAGGAGACCGGAGCACCGCAGGTAGACCCGCTGCGCCAGACCTATCAGGCGGCTTTTGGCAAGGAAGAGGTCATGGACGGCATCCCCTGCAAGGACTGGGCAGATTTCATCGGCCCGGCTTCCCCTGCCTACCTGAGCGCCTACTGCCGGATGCAGCTGTCCCACACCAAGACCTCCATGAGCTTTTCGGCCATGCTGTTCGGCCCGTTCTATTTCTTCTACCGCAAGGCGTGGAAGCCCGCGTTCGCCTTTCTGGCCGCCGAGCTGGTGCTGGCCCTGCCCACCTTCATTGACCTTTTGCAGATCACGGACAGCAGCTTAGCCCCAGGGCTTTCCACCTCCACCCTGCTCACCCTTTCCCGGGTCTGCTCGGTGCTCAGCTTTCTGCTGATGATCGTGCGCGGCCTGTATGGCAAGTGGCTCTACCGCCAGAGTGCCGCCGAGAAGATCCGCCGCATCCGCGCGGAGTTCCCGGACGCGGCACAGCGCAAAGCCGTGCTCTGCGCGCAGGGCGGCACCAGCTGGGCCGCCGTGCTCGGCTGTCTGGTCCTGCTCATGGTCATCGGCAGCGCGTTCACCCTGCTGCTTGGCCCCAATGTGGATGCCCTGATCCATCTGGTCTACGGCTGAGCGTTCAGCCTGAAATGATATGATGAAGGAGTTCCGAACCATGAAAAAAGTTACGAAGGCTGTCATCCCTGCCGCTGGTCTGGGCACCCGTGTGCTGCCCGCCACCAAGGCCATGCCCAAGGGGATGCTTCCCATCGTGGATAAGCCCGCCATCCAGTATCTGGTGGAGGAAGCCGTCAAGTCCGGCATCACGGACATTCTGATCATTCTGGGCCGCAGCCAGAGCATCATTGAGGATCACTTTGACCGCAGCCCCGAGCTGGAAGAAAAGCTGGCCGCCCCCGGCAAGGAAAAAATGCTGGAGGAGTGCCTGGGCATCTCGAACCTTGCCAACATCTTCTTTGTGCGCCAGAAGCAGACGCTGGGCCTGGGCCACGCCGTGAGCATGGCAAAGGCCTTTACCGGTGACGATCCGTTCGTGGTCATCTACGGCGACGACGTGATCTGGGGCGAGGATCCTGTCTGCGCCCAGCTCATCCGCGCCTATGAGGAGTTCGGCCGCCCGGCTGCGGGTGTCTCCGCTGTACCCTGGGCCGATGTGAGCCGCTACTGCAGCCTGAAGACCACCCCCATCCACGACAACTATTTCTTTGTGGATAACATGATCGAGAAACCCAAAAAGGGCCAGGAGTTCAGCAATTACTCCATTCTGGGCCGTGTGCTGCTGACCCCTGAGATCTACGATATCCTCGCCCACACCAAACCCGGTGCAGGCGGCGAGATCCAGCTGACCGATGCCATGGCCGAGTATGCCCGCAACTGTGGCGGCATGACCGCCGTGGAGTTCACCGGCACCCACTACGACATGGGCAACAAGCTCCGCGTGGTGGAGGCTCAGGTGGAGCTGGCATTGCAGCATCCTGAGATCGGCGAGGCTTTCCGCGCCTACCTGAAGGAGTTCTGCAAGACCCTGTAACTGTCATTTTCCTTTCCATGACCCAAGACCGCTCTGCCGCCGGGCAGGGCGGTCTTTTGCTGCAATAACCCCGGCAAGAAATTGGTTGATATAAAACAGATCCTGCGGTATACTGGAATGGATTGTTTTTATTGAAAGATCGTGTCAAAGAGAAAGCGAGGTTTTTTCATGGCAAATGCCGACCGCAGCGCGGAGCAGTTCCGCAAAATGACGGAGACCCCCATCCCGAAATTGATCCTGAGCCTGGCGGCTCCCACGATATTGAGCATGCTCATCACCAGCATCTATAATCTGGCCGATACCTTTTTTGTGGGCCAGATCTCCACCAGCGCATCCGGCGCGGTGGGCATCGTTTCCAGCCTGATGGCCATTCTCCAGGCGCTGGGCTTTATGCTGGGCCACGGCTCCGGCAGCATCATCAGCCGCAGCCTGGGCAGCCAGAACACCGATGCTGCCACCCGGTTTGCTTCCACCAGCTTCTTCACGGCGCTGGTGTTCGGCGGTGTCATCACAGTGGCGGGCCTGCTCACCCTGCCCGATTTTATGATGCTGCTGGGCAGCACCGAGACCATCCTGCCCCATGCCTGTGCCTACGCGCGGTACATCCTGCTGGCCGCTCCTATTATGATGTCCAGTCTGGTGATGAACAACATCCTGCGCTATGAGGGCAAGGCCAGCTTTGCCATGATCGGCCTGGTCACCGGCGGCCTGCTGAACATCGCACTGGACCCGTTGTTCATCTTTGGGCTGGGCATGGGCACCGCCGGTGCGGGCCTTGCAACGGCCCTGAGCCAGACCATCAGCTTCTGCATCCTGCTGTCCATGTTCCTGCGGGGCAAAACAGTCAGCCAGTTCCGGATCACGGCAGTCACCCGCAGCCCGGCGGAGTTCGGCACCATCCTGATGACCGGTATGCCCAGCTTTGGCCGTCAGGGCCTGAACAGCATTGGCGGAATGCTGCTGAACATCGCCGCCCGGGGCTATGGCGACGCTGCCGTGGCCGGTATGAGCATCGTTTCCCGCATCTTCATGTTCATTATCTCGGTGGCCATCGGCACCGGTCAGGGTTTTCAGCCGGTGGCAGGCTTCAACTATGGTGCCCAAAAGTACCGCCGGGTGCAGCAGGCCTGCCTGTTCACCATGGCAACCAGCTTCTGCTTTCTCTCTGTCATTCTCACCGCCTGCTGGTTCAATGCCGAGACCCTCATCCGCCTTTTCCGTGATGATCCCGAAGTCACCGCCGTGGCCCTGCCCGCCTTCCGCTACCAGTGCTTTGCCATGCTTCTGCAGCCCGTGATCGTGGCGGGCAACATGCTGTTCCAGTCCATCGGCAAATCGGGCCGGGCCACCTTTCTGGCCTGCTGCCGTCAGGGCGTGTTCTTTATTCCGCTCATCCTCACCCTGCCCCGGGCCTTTGGGCTGCTGGGTGTTGAGATCTGCCAGCCCATCGCCGATGTGCTGACCTTCTTTGTCACCGTGCCCTTCCTCTTCCCCTTCCTGCGTCAGCTGGTGCGGATGGACGAAGCCGAGGCTGCCGAGGTCTGAGCGACCCCTGTAACAAAACTGTAACCATGACCGGACGTTCGATTGCAATTGAACGTCCGGTTTATTCGTATTATAATCAGGATAGGAAAGTTAAATTCTGCCAAACCTGTGAGGTACGCTTATGAAACGTTCTGTTCTCCGCATCGGCTGTGCAGTGCTCAGCCTGTCTGCCGCGGCAGGGCTGCTGGCCTCCTGCTCCCTGCTGCCTCCGGCCTCGCCCCTGCCCGATTCCAAGCCCGCCCAGGCTGAGGAAGCGCCCGGCCCCGCTGCCGCTTCACTGGACGACGGCAAGCTGCGCATCCTGTACAGCAACGGCTCCAACGGCGGCAATACCGTGCTCTGCGGCAATACCGTGTTGTATCAGGCCGCCAGCAGTGAGACCGTGTATCTGGTGCCGGATACCCTGACCGGCACCGTGCGGTACTATCTGCGGCAGTGGTCAGCCCCCGGCACACCCACCGGGCGGGCAACCGCCCTGTGTGACCGCAGCGGCAAGGAGATCCTGACCTTTGACCGTGCCTACGATGCTGTCCTGACCGGCAGCCTGCTGGTCCTGACCGCACCGGAACAGATGGCCTATGCCCCCTACAACAACCACGCCGCAGGCGATTGCCGGGTGATCGACCTTGCCACGGGTGAGGAGCTGGCTGTGCCAGAAAACGCCTACGGATGCAGCATAGCAGGCAGCTATCTGGCCTTTGAAGTCTGCAATGTCCCGGCAGACTATGTGCAGGAAAACGAATGGGGCGATGATCTGCCCCTCTACTGCGCCGTGCAGGTGCAGGATCGGCAGGGCGAGGTGGTCTATCAGGCAGAGCTGTCTGCCCTTTCCAACTTCTACGCCAGCAGCAGCGACAGCTCTGCCCCCACCGACTGGCTGGTGGTGAGCCACTACAACGAGGATGGCACGACGGGTGCCGACAGCCTGTACAACCCCACCACCGGCGAGGAGCTGACCGGTTACCAGCAGTACACCGGTGCAGGCACGGTCAGCCTGTACAACAACGACAGATACCAGCTGGTGGATCTGGTCAGCACGGAGCAAAGCGCCGTGCTCTGCGAGTATGACCAGCCCATCCGGTATTATGTGCCCGGCGCGGCAGTCACGGAGCCAGATGCCTCCACCCCCGAAATGGCGGGGCGGTATCTGTTCCACGACCTGCTCACCGGCGAGGAGAAGGATCTCTACGATGCCAATACGGATGATGCCACGTTGGCCATCTATGCCGTAGACGGCACCGTGCGGGTGTTCGACCTGCAGACCGGTGTTCTGCTGACCGATACCACCATCGACCCGGTGGAAAATCAGGTGCGTACCCATATTTCCCCCGAGGGGAACGGCTGGGCCTGGATCGAGCAGGATGACAATGACAGCTACGACGCAACGGCCATCCACATCTGCGGGCCGGACGGCATCCACAAAACCCTCGACCCGGCCAAGCTGAATGAGACCTACAACTACTACTCGCCCCTGCTCTCCACTGAGGACGGCATCTACTTCTACGGCTGCTACAACGGCCCCGGCAGCAGCTGGCTCTACGATGTTCTGGACAGCGACGGCAATGTGGTGGTAAGCGGTCTGCGCACTTGTGCCGGGTACTACGCCAACAGCGTCAATGGCCTGCCCGAGGGCGTGTTCGCTGCCGTCAAGGGCTTTGAGAGCGGCTGGATGGACCTGACCGGCCAGTGGCTCTACGCCGAGAGCATCTTCGCTTCCAGCAACGATGAAATGGACAACGGTTTCTTCTAAGGAGGTTTTTCCATGCGTACTGTCAAAATTTCCCGCCGCGCGTTCCTGACCGGTCTGGGTCTGGCATCCACCGCCGCCCTGCTCTCCGCCTGCAACACCGTGCCTGCCTCCTCTGATTCGGGGGCGGCACCGTCTCAGCCGGATTCTGAGGCCCCTGCCTCTTCTGCCGCCAGTGAAATGCCCGCACAGCCCATCCTGAGCGTGGATGAATTCCCCATTACGGATGGCAGCACGGCCTGCATCCCACTGATCGCGCAGATCATGGCCGACACCACCGGGCTGGATCTGGAGACCGCCCGGAGCGCCGTGACCACCAACACCACGGCCCAGGCCTGGCGCAACCTGGGCCTGTACGGCAACAATTACGGCGATTCGGTCAAGCTTATCATCGCCTACGAGGCCCCGGAATCCGTCAAGGAGGAGCTGAAGGCTGACGGTGACCCGCTGGAGCAGAAGGCCATTGGCCGGGACGCGCTGGTGTTCATCGTCAACGAGGACAACCCCGTGCAGAGCCTGACCCTGCAGCAGCTCAAGGACATCTACGCCGGAACGATCACCAACTGGAAAGATGTGGGCGGCAAGGATCAGGAGATCATTGCCTTCCAGCGGCGGGCGGACTCCGGCAGCCAGACCCTGTTCCAGAAGCTATTGATCCAGGACGGCCCGCTGATGGAGGCCCCCACCGAGCTGGCCCCCACCGCCATGGGTGAGCTGGTGGACAGCATTGCAGAGTATAACAACTCCGCCAACGCCATCGGTTTCTCGGTCTACTACTACATCGACCAGATGTACTCCAAGCCCGGCCTGCGGCTGCTGGCCGTGGATGGCGTGACCCCTTCCAACGAGACGATCGCCGACCAGAGCTACCCGCTATGCAACGAATTCTATGCCGCCATCCTGCAGGATTCCGCTGCCGACAGCCCGGAGCGCAGGATCTACGAGTGGCTCTCCACCGATGCAGGCCGTTCCTGCATTGAGCACTCCGGCTATGTGGCCGTCCAGTAATTCCCGGAAAATTCGACACATTTCATTGACTTTGCTCAGATCCTTTGCTAAACTGAAAAAAAGTTTGTCAGCTTTTTTCGTTTCACGATCTTGAACAAAGGAGATGCTGCACCATGTCCCATCCTTCCGACACCCCGCACTCCGCCCATGTTGAGAGCCGCAGCCGCAAGGCGCTGCGCAGCTACATCATTCAGGCCGCCACCCTGCTGGAGATCGTGCTGTCCGGGCTGGTGCTCATTGGCCTGCTGCTCAGCTTCATTCCCCTGCTCAAATGGATGCCGGGCCTGCTGTTTGATGGCAACGATGTAGAGATCCGCGGCTTCCTTGAGCGGGCGCTGGACATTGTCATCGGCGTGGAGTTCATCAAGATGCTGGCCAAGCACAGCCCCGGCAGCAGCCTGGAAGTGCTGCTCTACGCCATTGCCCGCCACATGGTGGTCGGCCACGAATCGGCTCTGGACAACCTCATCAGCGTGGGTGCCATTGCGTTGATCTTTGTCGTGCGCAAGTTCTTCTTTGTGCCGGCCTTTGGTGCCCACCTGCCCGACGGCAAGCCCGCCCCGGACCTGACCCCCAACCAGAGCGGCATCCCCGCCGAGGAGTTCCGCACCCGCCTGCGCCAGCGCATCCATGCAGAAGCTCTCGCCGACGAAGATGACGACGAGGATGAGACTGAGGAAGTATAATCCCCCAGATACAGCAAAACGAGGACAGCCATTGGCTGTCCTCGTTTTTTGCTTCAATCGTCGTAATGTCCCTTGCACTGATACACTTCGATCAGATCATTTTCAATGCGATAGACCAGCCGGTTCACATCATCGATCCGGCGGCTCCAATACCCGCTGAGATTTTCTTTCAGCCCTTCCGGTTTTCCAATGCCTTCATACGGGCTGCGCGAAATATCCTTGAGCAATGCGTTGATCCGTTTCAGCGTCTTTTTATCCTGAGACTGCCAATACAGATATTCCGCAAAGGCCCGCTCCGTGAAGGTGATCTTACTCATGTTCCATAGCCTCAAGCTCTTCCAGCGTTCTCGTTACAGTCTTTCCCTGACGCATTTCCTCAATGCTGTCATTCAGGGCGGCCATATTGGATGCACTATAAAAGGGATCCATCGAGACTTCAAACGGAATGCGTTTTTCACGCGTCATCTTCTTGGCCAGCATGGTGATGGCTGTTGTCATCGAAAGGCCCAGTTCATTGCAGATCTCATCAAAATCCCGCTTCAGATTCTCATCCATCCGGACACTTACCGTCGTCATACTCTCACGCTCCTTTGTCACTTTTATTATATTCATATCGTGCAACATTGTCAATACATCGTTGCACAGATTCGCACAAAAGAAACACCCTGTACATTTCTGCACGGGGTGTTTCTCATTACTGCATCTTAAAATTCAGATTTATGCGTTGGTCTCGCCGCCCTCAACGACCAGCTCATCCTCATAGTCAAGGCCATAGGTATCCACCAGCGTCTCCTCGTAATCCTTGTGGAAGAAGCTTTCCTCGCCCAAGCTCTTGATCTCGTCGTTGATCCAGTCCAGCAGGGTGGTGTTGCCCTTGCTCACAGCGGGGGCGATGGTATCCTGGCTGCCCAGAGAGGGGATGCCCACCGTGTAGCCGGAGTTCTGCTTTGCAAAAGCGATGACCTCGGTGTTGTCGTTGGCCCATGCTACGCCATTGCCGTTTTCCAGCGCGTTCTTGGCGGTTGCGTAGGAATCATACTTCTGCAGGGGAATGTCGGGATATTCCTTGGTCAGGTAGGTCTCGGCGGTGGTGCCGGAAATGACGATCATCTGATCGTCGGCGTTCCAGTTGTCCAGACTGGTAATGACATTGCTGTCGGGAGAGATGACACCCAGTGCAACGTTCATGTAGGGCAGTGCAAAGTCCACCTCCTCAGCGCGCTCGGGCGTGACGGTGAAGTTTGCCAGAATGATATCGACCTTGCCGGTCTGCAGATACTCAATGCGGTTGGCGGCTTCCGTGGAGACGAAGTTGGCTTCCACGCCCAGATCCTCGGCCAGGCGGCAGGCGAAGTAGACATCATAGCCCTGATACTCGCCGTTCTCATCCACATAGCCAAACGGGTTCTTATCGGAGAAAACGCCGATGTTCACGGTGCCGGCCGCCTTGATCTCGTCCAGCGTGCGGAACACGTCACTGCCCGCAGCTGCGGCAGAGCCGGAAGCGGCAGAAGAGGAGGATGCGCTGGCGCAGGGCCGCCAGATTCTTGCCGCCGTAGGCGACCGTCTCACTGCCCAGCTTCACCCGGCCCGCCTGCACCGGCTCCAGACCGTTCAGACAGCGCAGCAGGGTGCTCTTGCCGCAGCCGGAAGGCCCCACCACAACGATGACCTCACCGGGCTTGACGGCAAAGCTGACATTATCCAGAACATTGGTCTTGCCATCGTAGCTTTTTACCAGATGGTCTACAGTCAGAATCGGCTCTGCCATAACAGTCACTTCCATTTCTTTTCGAGGTAACCGGCCAGCAGGCTGATGGGCCAGCAGGCCAGAAAATACAGGATAAACACGGTGAGGTAGATGCCAAACGCCGCGTTGGGGCTGGCGGTGCGGTTGGCCTCAATGATCTGCTGGGCCACCTTGAGCACCTCCACCACACCGATCATCAACACCAGGCTTGTGGTCTTGATCATGCGGGTGATAAGGTTGATGGACAGCGGGATGAGCCGCCGCACCGTCTGGGGGATGATGATGTACCAATAGGTCTGCGCCCGGCTCATGCCCAGCGCCTCGCTGCTCTCATACTGATGCTTCGGGATGGCGATGAGGGCACCGCGGACGAGGTCGCTCATCTCGGCCGTGCCCCAGAGCACGAACACAATGACCGCCGCCGTCTCATGCCAAGGCTCAGGGCACTTTCGGTCTGGATGGGTTCAATGGCTTCCAGCCCGCTGCGGAAGGCCTCGGCCATGTAGCTGCCGCCCAGAAAGGCAAGGCCTGCAATGCCGCAGAGCTCGGCGTTGGTCTTGATGCCGATCTTGGGCAGGCCGTAATACAGAAAGAACAGCTGGACCAGCAGCGGCGTGTTCCGGCTGAGTTGGATATAAGCGCCCACGATACGGCGCAGCACCGGCACTTTTTCGTACTGGAGCACGGCGCAGACAAGGCCCACAAGGATGGCCCAGAAGATACCGGCCACGCCCAGACGCAGGGTGAGCCAGGCCGCTTTTTCATACTGCGGCAGATATTGCACCATCACATTCCAGTCCATGTCTGTTCCCCTCCTTTTCTCCTGATCTTGCGGATGTTTGTTTCCGTTGGCCGTATGATATACCCATTTTCCCAAAATGTCAATAGGTTTATAGGTTTTTTTGTTGCACAAATTCCGGTCAAATTGATAAACAAGCTATTCATCGCTGATTTTTCACTTCTGCTTTTCCACGCAAAAACGCCGTCTCTTGCCTTTTTGCACAAGAGACGGCGTTTGGTTCAGTTGCTTATTTTTGCTTTGCAGCAAGCAACAGGTCATTTTCTTTCCCGATGTTTTTGTTGTTCTCTAACTCTGATCGTTTTGCCTCCCAATCTCCATCATAAATAATCTCCTTCAATTTACAATAACTAAAAGCCAGCTTATCAATCTGTCCCAATGTCGTCGGCAATTCAATCTCTACCAGCCCCGTATGCTCAAAAGCGCCTTCTTCTATTCGTATCACTCCATAGCCGAGTTTCACTTTTTGCAGAGATTCACAGCGTGCAAATACCCTTTCTCCTGTCTTTTCTGTACCTTCAATCTCTGCCTGTGTCAGATAATGACAGTCTGCAAACACATCATCTCCAAGCACCCTGACATTCATCGGTACAGTAACCTGTAACAATCCAGACTCCTGAAACGCAGATTGCCGAATCTCGATTACATCCTCCGGAATTACAACAGACTTGAGCTTCCAATCATTTTTAAAGCAATTGGAGCCAATGCTATATGCCCTTCCCGTTGGAAGGTGCAAATTCACACCATCTTTATACTCATAGTGAGTTAAAACGATTTTTCCCTGTTGCTCTGACCACTCCGCCTTACAGCTCTCCGGGATTACCATGCCATCCCACGGTTTGGGCGGTTCCGGTTCCGGAAGTGGCTCCGGTTCACTGGAAGAAGCCGATTCCGAGGGGGCGGGCACTTCCTCCGGCTGAGAGGGAGCCGATACCTCACTGGAAGCGGGCGGTTCCGCAGGCGCGGGCATCTCTCCCCCGCCGCAGGCAGAAAGCAGCACGGTACCGCACAAAAACAGCGCTGTGCACAGAACGGACCTCCATTTCATAGCGAGTCTCCTATTCTGCCCCGCAGGGGCCATCTTCTTTTTTTCAGAACACCTTGCGGCACTCCACCACAAGACCGACCACCCGCACCTGCACCCGTTTCAGATCATAAATCTGGGGCTGGTGCACGGGGTTGAAGCTTTTGGGGGTCAGGACCACAAGGCTCCCCTCCTGACGGAAATATTTCACGGTGGCTTCATCGCCGTTGACCATCACCACGGCAAGCTGGCCGTTTTCCACCTCCGGCTGCTCCCGCACCAGGATCTCATCGTTTTCCGAAATGCCTACGGCGTTCATGCTGTCGCCCCGGACACGGAGCCAGAAGTACCGTGCCCCGTCTTTCCGGGTGATGGGGATGTAGCCCTCAATGTTTTCTTCCGCATACATGGGCAGGCCTGCACGCACCGTACCCAGCAGCGGAGCCGTGAGAGCGGGATCGAACGGGACAGCTCCTTCGGGCAGCTTCCGCTCCTCCTGCACCGACGGGACGGCTTCGCCCAGCAGCTCCCCCACCGGCACGCCAAAATAGGCAGATACTCTGGCCAGCGTCTCGCCCGAGGGGGTCGCTCCGGTGTTTTTCCATTTGGTCACTGTGGAGTTGCTCAAGCCCATCTCCTGCGCTGCCCGGCTGCGGCTGATTCCTCTGGCCTGGCACAGGGCCGTGTAGCAGTCATAAAACACAAATTTTGCACTCCTTCTTGTGCAGAACGCCGGTTTTCTAACCGGATTCAGATTTTCCCTTGACTTTCTGAATTTAATCAGATATTATAGCCTCACAAGCTGATTTTGGTTAGATTTTATTCACCAAACCTTCTGCGGTCTTTTCACAATCTTACCGGAAACTCTAACCAAAGTCAAGCTTTTTGAACGCAAAAATCACGACAAAAGGAGTGAAACTGTATGATCGAACGTCAGATCCATTTATCCTCGGGCGGCGGGGCTGCTTTGCAGGGGTACGATGGCCTGCTCCGCTTCGGCTACACCAGAAACCGGGGCATCTACGCCCTGCGGGTGGAAGCCGACGGCGAGTGGCAGGGCATGACCCTGCGGGCCTTCTGGCACCTGCCGGATGGGAACGCTGCCCCCTCCACGCTGGTGGCGGGCGGCCTTGTGGAGGTGCCCGCCCTCATCACGGCTGTGCCCGGGGAGGGGCGCATCACCTTTGAGGGCACCGATGGCACCCGCACCCTGACCAGCGCGGACGTGTGCTACTGCGTGGCCGAAAATTCCGGCACGGAGGACAGCACCCTGCCCCAGCCCGGCACGCCCGCCTGGCAGGCCCTGCTCGACCGGCTGAAAGCAGCTGTGGAAAGCGGTGCATTCCGGGGCGAAAAGGGGGAACCCGGACCGCAGGGAGAGCCCGGTGCCGCAGGACCCACCGGCCCCAAAGGAGAGCCCGGCCCGCAAGGCCCGCAGGGAGAACCTGGCCCCCAAGGCCCAAAGGGTGACCCCAGCGATCCCGGCCAGTGGGAGCTGCTGGAAAAGGTGTCCCTGAACGCCGCCGCTGCCAGCTTTGAGCGCACCTTTCCCACCGAACTGCAGGCGCTGAAGGTGCTGTTTCAGGCAGGCAGCAGCCAATCCAAGGGCACGCTGCACTGGGTTTGCAGCACCAGCGATGGTACCCAGCTGCTCAGTGCTTCTGCCCCCTGTTCTGCCAGCAGCGCGATGTCCAGCCCGCCCACCCGCACCTTTGCCAGCTTTCAGGCACTTCCCTGCTTCGGGCAGTATCTCTGTTTTGCCGCATCCGGCACCACGGGTGCACCACCTGCGGTCGTTCTGCCTGCCGGAAGCGGCGGCCAGAATGTGGATGCCAGCCAGAAGCTCGGCAGGCTGACCCTGACCGTGGACACCAACGTCCGGCTTGCCGCCGGTGCCACGATCGAGCTGTGGGGCGTTCCGGCCTGAGCGGGAACACCGAAACCGTTCCCGACAGAGCTTTCGGTAAAATTTCTTTCACTTTCCATGAAATTTTTGTGTTTCGTCTTGATGCGTCTTCCATATTTTGTTATACTGGTTAAAAAGCGGAAAGTGGGGAGTCGGCCATGGATGTCCCTGTTCGGTTTATCGATTCGATCATCAACAATCCCCTGCTGATGCAGTTTCTTGTGCATCGGTGGTTTTTTCTGCTGGAATATGACCCCCGTCTGGATCAGCTGCGGGTCTACGATACCCGGAGCCGCACGCTGGAAACGCTGGATGCCTACCTTGGCTCCGAGAAGCCGGAGCACGCCACGATCTTCGCGGAGGACCGCTGGAAGATGCGCGCCCTGCTCACCGGTGAGCTGTTCGGCCCGCTGGAGATGCGTTTTGTCTCGCCGGAGGGGGTGTATTATTCCCGGGAGGTGGATGCCCGCCCGGTCGAGGACCCCGCCCGCGGCATCCTCTATGTGGGCTATGCAAAGGACATCACCGACCAGAAGAATCAGACCCAGGAGCTGCTGGAGCAGGCCCGCCACGATTCCCTGACCCAGCTGTATAACAACCGCACCGGCAAGGAGCTTATCGACCGTTATCTGCAGGCCAAAGATCCCTATGCCTCCTGTGGAATGCTGGTCATCGACCTTGATTTTTTCAAGAACGTCAACGACCGCTACGGGCATCTGTTCGGCGACAAGGTCCTGCAGGAGTTTGCCCGGATGCTGCGCACCCTGTTCCGCTCCAGCGACATTCTGGTGCGGTTCGGCGGTGATGAGTTCGTGGCGTTTTTGAAGGATATTCCCAACACCACCCTGCTTCAGAAGACCCGCCAGCTGTCGGAATCCGTGCAGCAGGTCAAATTCTGGGAAAACGATTACCGGATGACCTGCAGCATTGGTGCCTGCTTCCTGCCTGAAAACACAGCGGGCTATTCCTTTGACCAGCTGTTCGAAAACGCGGACTGGGCCCTGTATCAGGCCAAGCAGAACGGCCGCAACCAGTATGTGTTCTGCGATAATCTGCGGCGCTATGCCCAGGCGGTTCCTGCCGCCCCGGAAACGGCCGATATCGATGCACGCTACCTGCACAACGACCTGATCTCCACCGCCTTTGAACTGTTTGAGAAGAACAACAGCTTTGAGACTGCTATCCCCCTCTTCCTGAAGATCGTCGGCATCCGGCTGCAGCTGGACCGCATTACCATTGTGGACACCTGCATCCGGGAACGCAGCGTCTCCCGGCAGTTCCAGTGGACCTCTCCCCACGCGGAGCCGGTGCCTCTGAACGGTAACTCCTTTACCAAGGAGGACTTCCTGACCCTGTTCCACAGCTACGATGAATACAGTACCACCGTGCTGCAGGCCGACAACATGGGGATGTACTCGCCGCAGGGGCGCGCGCTGCTGATGCAGGGCGGGGCCCAGACAGTGGTCTACGCTGCCATGTACGGCGAGGGCGAGTATCAGGGTGCCATTGCCTATGTGGTGTGCGGCAGCAAGCGGTACTGGACACCCCAGAACCGCCGGGAACTGGGTGAGATCACCAAGATCATCAACGCCTATCTGAGCAAGCATCTGGCCGTGAACGATGTAAGCCGCGGCATGACTTCTGCTCCTGAGTTTGACCGGCTGACCGGTCTGCTGGCCTTTACCCGTTTCAAGGAGGAGGTCTCCCACAAGATCATCGGCGGCTATGCCGAAGGCTACCAGATCTTCTACTGCGACTTTGAGAACTTCAAATATTTCAACGAGAAATACAGCTATGCCACCGGCGATCAGCTGTTGAAGGAATTCAGCGATTTCCTCATCGAGGCAGCCCGTCACTGGAGCGAGTGCTACCTGTGCCGGGTGGTGGGCGACCAGTTCGTGCTCTACCTCTCCTGCCGTGACGAGAAAGGCCCGCTCCATTATGCAGACACGCTCTGCCGCCGGTTTGAGCAGTATCAGGCGCAGCATTACCCGGAGGTACGCCTGCGGGTGCGGATGGGTGTGTACGCCATTGAGCCCGGCTGCCTGAGCGCCTCGGCCGCCATCGACAAGGCAAACTTTGCCCGCAAGCAGGTGCGCAGCAACACCCGTGTGTCTGCCATCCTGTTTGACAAAAAGCTGGAGGTCAAGCAGACCCTGACCGGCGAGCTGCTGAGCGGCCTGCCGCAGGCGCTTGAGAACGGCGAGTTCAAGCTGTACCTCCAGCCCAAGTTCTCGCCCAAGGATCTCTCGGTCACCGGGGCCGAGGCGCTGACCCGCTGGATCAAGCCGGACGGCACCGTGGTCTACCCCGACCAGTTCATTCCCATTCTGGAATCCACGGGCCGCATCGTAGATCTGGATCTGTACATCTTCGAGCAGGTGGCCCAGTTCCTGCAGCGCAATGCACAGGCCGGGCACCGACTGCTGCCCATTGCGGTGAACGCCTCGGTGGTGCTTGCCCGGGAGGATGCCCCCACCCAGGAGTACAGCGAAATTCTGGAAAAGCACAACATCAGCGCCCGGATGCTGGAGATCGAACTGACCGAGACGGCGGTGGTCTCGGAATACGACCGGGTAAAGCGCCTGCTTTCCTCCTTCCAGAGCGATGGAATGCAGACCTCGCTGGACGATTTCGGCGCGGGCAGTTCCCTGCTGAACAACATCGTGGATATCCCCGTGAACACCATCAAGCTGGACAAGCTCTTTCTGACCCGGTGCAGCTCCAACGCGCGAGGCACCGATTTTCTGCGGGAGGTCGTACATCTGGTCAAACAGCTGGGCTACAACGTCATCTGCGAAGGCATCGAGACCGAGGAGCAGGTGCAGCTCCTCCGCTCGCTGGACTGCGACGGCGCGCAGGGTTTCTGGTTCTCCAAGGCCATCCCGGCTGAGGAGTTCGAGCGGCGATATCTCTGCGACTGAGACAAAAAACACTCCCCTTCGGGTGGAGCCGTGCGGCACACGGTCCTGCCCGAAGGGGAGTGTTGCTGTTTAAAAAGAATTATACCGTGGTCTCGACCCGGGGAGCCCCACCGGCGATCTCTTCTGCCGTCAGGGGGGCGGCCTGCGCAGGGGCGTTCAGGCGCTCCTTGGCGACTGCCAGCATCAGCTTGATG
The DNA here is from genome assembly GCF_023347335.1 of Faecalibacterium sp. IP-3-29. Taxonomy (NCBI): domain Bacteria; kingdom Bacillati; phylum Bacillota; class Clostridia; order Eubacteriales; family Oscillospiraceae; genus Faecalibacterium; species Faecalibacterium sp. IP-3-29. Next base: position 1,899,798 of record NZ_CP094471.1, read on the forward strand.
CGGTTTTCCTGGTTGACCCGGGTGGCGCTGGGGTCATAATCGATGGGGGTGATATTGGCGCTGGGATACAGGGCACGGATCTTGTTCACCATACCCTTGCCCACGATATGGTTGGGCAGGCAGCCGAAGGGCTGGGCACAGACGATGTTACCGTAGCCGCCCTGCACCAGCTCGATCATCTCGGCGGTCAGCAGCCAGCCCTCGCCCATCTTGGCCCCCAGCGAAATGATGCCGTGGGGCTTTTCCACCAGCTCCTTGAAGGGGCCGGGGGCATAGAACCCGGCATCGGCTGTGGCCTTGAGCATGGCACGCTCCACACTGTCCAGCCAGTTGAGCAATTGATCCGTGCCCATCTTGACGGCCAGCTTGCCGCCGTAGAGGACATGATCCTCGCCCATATTGAAGATGCAGTACTGCACAAAGCCCATCAGGCCCGGGAAGTTCACCTCACAGTCCTGGCTCTCCAGGAACTTCTGCAGGTCGTTGTTGCCCAGGGGGCTGTATTTAACGTAGATCTCGCCGACCACACCCACCTTGACCTTGGGCACCCGGGTCACAGGGATGGCCGCAAAATCCTTTGCAATGAGCGGGAAGGTGTGCTTCATTTCCCGGGCAGTAAAGCCCTTGCCGGCCAGCAGAACGCGGCCCAGACGCTCGACCCACAGATCGACCATCCGGTCAGCGGCTCCCTTTTCGTTCTCGTAGGGGGCCACCTGATTGCGCAGGGCACAGAGCATATCGCCGTAGAAAATGCAGGCAAGCGCGCGGCGGGCCAGCGGCAGGGTCATCTGGAAACCGCTGTCTTTTTCCAGACCGGAGAAGTTCAGGCTGGCAACGGGGATCTGGGGATAGCCCGCCTTGACCAGAGCCTTGCGGAGCAGGTGGATGTAGTTGGAAGCACGGCAGCCGCCGCCGGTCTGGGTGATGAGCAGGGCCGTATGATCCAGGTCATACTTGCCGCTGTTCAGGGCGTCCAGAAACTGGCCGATGACCAGCAGGGCCGGATAGCAGGTGTCGTTGTGGACGTATTTCAGGCCCAGCTGTGCCACGGCGCTGCCGCAGTTGCCCAGGATCTCGCACTTGTAGCCGTCGTAGCGCAGGGCGTATTCCAGCAGCCGGAACTGGGTAATGGCCATGTTGGGGATGAGGATGGTGTGGGTCTGCTTCATCTCCGGGGTAAATTTGGGATAATTGTATTCCATAGGTTCCTCCTATGTATCAGGCTTCTGCCTTGGGGGCGGCCTTTTCCTCTGCTGCCTCGTCGCGCTCCTCCAGAGCGGCGAACAGGCTGCGCAGACGGATGTTGACCGCACCCAGATTTGTGATCTCGTCGATCTTGAGCTGGGTGTAAAGCTTACTGCCTGCCTGCAGGATCTCGCGGGTCTCATCGGTGGTAATGGCATCCACGCCGCAGCCAAAGGAGACCAGCTGCACCAGGTCCATATCCTTCTGGGTGGTGCAGTACTTGGCCGCCGCATACAGGCGGCTGTGATAGGTCCACTGGTTCAGCACACTGGTGGGGAACTTTTCCACCCGGTTGGAGATGCTGTCCTCGGTGACAACAGCCGCGCCGTGGCGGGTGATAAGGTGGTCGATGCCATGGTTGATCTCAGGGTCAACGTGGTAGGGGCGGCCAGCCAGCACGATGATGCGCTTGCCCTGACGGCGTGCCTCATCAATGATCTCGCTGCCCTTGACCCGGATCTGGGCCATGTGGGCCTCGTGCTCGGCGTAGGCAGCATCGGCAGCAGCCTGCACTTCCTTTTCGGAAATGCCGCCGAAGTATTTGGGCAGGACTTCCTTTGCCATCTTGCGGACAAAGTCCTTAGGGCGGTGGATGCCCACATAGTCATAGATAAACTTCTGGCCCTCCAGCTCGGGGCAGTTGCCTGCCAGAACTTCAGGGTAATAGGCCACCACCGGGCAGTTATAGTGGTTGTCGCCCAGTCCTTCGTCAAAGTTGTAGGTCAGGCAGGGGTAGAAGATGGCATCCAGGTGCATCTGGCTCAGGGCCTTGATGTGGCCGTGGCTCAGCTTGGCCGGGAAGCAGGCGGTATCGCTGGGGATGGTGGCCTGACCGGCCAGATACAGCCCCCGGCTGGACACCGGGCTGGTGTGCACGGCAAAGCCCAGCCTGGTCCAGAAGGTGTGCCAGAAGGGCAGCAGCTCGTACATATTCAGGCAGAGCGGGATGCCAATGGAGCCGCGCTTGCCGGGCACGGGCTTGTAACCGGCCAGCAGCTGCTGCTTGTAGGCGTACAGATTCAGGCTGTCGTCCTCGCTCTTACCGGTCACGGGCTTATCGCAGCGGTTGCCGGAGATGAACTTGCGGCCATCGGCAAAAGTGTTGATGGTGAGCTGGCAGTGGTTGCCGCAGCCGCCGCACTTGACGCTGACCACCTTCTGGTCGAAGGCTTCCAGCTCGGCCAGATTCATCATCCTGGAAGTTTCCTGATGGTTCTTATGGCTCTGGCGCAGGCCGAACAGGGCCGCACCGTAGGCACCCATCAGGCCCGCGATGTCGGGGCGGATGACCTCCACGCCCATCTCCTTTTCAAAGGCGCGGAGAACAGCTTCATTGTAGAAGGTACCGCCCTGCACCACGATCCTGCGGCCCAGCTCCTCAGGGCTGGATGCGCGGATGACCTTGTACAGCGCGTTCTTGACCACACTGATGGACAGACCGGCGGAAATGTTCTCGATGGAAGCGCCGTCCTTCTGGGCCTGCTTGACCGAGCTGTTCATAAACACGGTGCAGCGGCTGCCCAGATCCACGGGGCGGTCTGCGAACAGGCCGAGAGCAGCGAACTCCTTGACATCATAGCCCAATGCCTGAGCAAAGGTCTGCAAAAAGCTGCCGCAGCCGGAGGAGCAGGCCTCGTTCAGGAAGATGTTGCTGATGGCACCATCCTCGATCTTGAAGCACTTCATGTCCTGACCGCCGATATCGATGATGAAATCCACATCGGGCATAAAGTATTTGGCGGCGGTAAAGTGAGCCACCGTTTCCACCAGACCATAATCACAGCGGAAGGCGTTCTTGACCAGTTCCTCGCCATAGCCGGTGGTGGTCACGCTGGCCACCTGCAGGCCGGGGTGTTCCCGGTAGATCTTGATCAGCTGTTCCCGGATCAGGGGCAGCGGGTTGCCAAGGTTGGGCTGGTAATTGGTGTACAGGATCTGGCTCTTCTCGTCCACCACCACCAGCTTGACGGTGGTGGAGCCGGAGTCGATGCCGATATGCACCGGGCCGCACTGGGCGCTGAAAGGCACATGAGGCACGCTGTGGGACATGTGCCGGGCATGGAATTCCTCGTACTCCTGCTTGTTGGCAAAGAGCGGAGGCTCACTGGCATAAGTAGCGGTGGCGGCGTACTGGTCCAGCGCGTCGGCCACTGCGGAGAGTTCGAACTCCTTATCCGCATAGAGGGCGGCACCCAGTGCCACATAGAGCAGGCTGTTCTCGGGGCAGGTTCCGGTGACCCCCAGCGCCTCATCAAAGCTCTTGCGCAGCACGCTGCTGAAGGTCAGCGGCCCGCCCAAATACAGGATATTGCCCTTGATGGGGCGGCCCTGTGCCAGACCGGCAATGGTCTGGTTGACCACCGCCTTGTAGATGCTGGCGGCGATATCCTCCGTGCGCGCGCCCTGATTGATGAGGGGCTGCACATCGCTTTTGGCAAACACGCCGCAGCGGGACGCGATGGTATAGGTGCGCTCGGCCTTTTCCGCGGCCTTGTTCATCTCGTCGGCACTCATCTTCAGCAGGGTGGCCATCTGGTCAATAAAGGCACCGGTGCCGCCGGCACAGCTGCCGTTCATGCGGACCTCGGTGCCGTTGGTCAGGAACAGGATCTTTGCGTCCTCGCCGCCCAGCTCGATCACGCAGTCGGTGGCGGGCACAAACCGCTTGACTGCCACACGGGTGGAGAACACCTCCTGCACAAAGGGCACGCCGCAGCTGTCGGCCAGACCCATGCCGGCAGAACCGGAGATGCTCAGCAGTGCCTTGTTTCCGTGCAGGTGCTCTGCATCGATGCGGCGCAGCAGCTCCTGCGCCTTTTCCAGAATATGGCTGTAATGACGCTCGTATGTTGAATAAATCAGCGCATCATGTTCGTCCAGCACCGCGCACTTGATGGTGGTGCTTCCGATGTCAAGACCTACTCTCACTTGCTTTTCCTCCTGAGGAACAATATAAAAATACAGTTGTATTATACTCAAAAATCGGGATACAATCAATCCAGTCACCATATTTTACACGCAAAAAATAGTATTTTCCGCTCAAAAAGTTAAACATTTTGTTAAATTCACGAATACAGCTCCCCTGTTTTTCTACATTCCGGTTAAGATTCTTTACTCAGAGTGATTTTTACACAAAAACGCCCTGCCCCGGAAAAGCCCGGAGCAGGGCGCTGAACATCGTATCATTCCATTTTATCGGACAACAGGGCAAGCTCCCGCAGGATCTGCCAGCGCAGGCCATCAGCTGTGGTGAGCGCCGGATGGATGGTGTGCAGTTCCACACTGCCCTCAATGGGAAACATCGTTCCGGCCAGCGGGATGCGCACCTCCGCCCGAGTGCCGCTTCCGGCACCGCGCGGCGTGAGGGAAAGCACCCACCCCATGTGGGCGCAGTAACGGCGGCAGAGCAGCAGCCCTGCCTGCACACCGCCCAGGAAGCGGCGGCGGTTCTCCATCCAGTTTTCACCGGTGGGCAGGCCGCAGCCGTCGTCCTCCACGATCAGATACAGATCCTCGTCGTCCCGGGTGAGCCGGATCTTGATCTGCCCGCCGGGGCTTACGGCCCGCAGGGCGTTGGAAAGCAGATGAAACAGCAGCTGCTCGGCCTCCTGGGCATCCGCCTTGACATAGCAGCGCCGGAACGGGCTGTGATCCACGGTCAGCCGGATGCCCAGCTGCTTCTCGATCTCCGGGGCTATCTGGGCGGCCTCCATCAGGATCCAGCACAGGTCTACCGGCTTCATGGACGGCTTGTCGTTCATCTCCACTTCCAGCAGGCCCATCATCTCCCGCAGGGTGCGCTCCAGGCGGATGCTCTCCTGCCCCATATCCTCCAGCGCCTGCCGGGTCCTTTCGTCTCCGGTCCGGGCCAGATGCATCTGCAGGTATTCCCGGTTCTGGTCCATGATGCGCAGGGAGTGCAGCAGCACGCTCTCAAATTGTTTGCGGGGGAAATCCCCCATCCCGCTCTCTTTTGCCATTCCGTTCTCTCTCTTTTTTCTCATCGTCCGGCCTTCTGTCCCTGCGTTCCGCTGTCGATCAATTTCTGGCGGCCCGCATAGATCAGCTTGCCCAGGGTAACGCTATGCCCCATCAGGCCGTAATCCTGCTTGAATTTCTGCCAGGCTTCGGTGTTGTATTTTTCCACCCCGTCGATCAGGCGGCGCATCCCGCAGTCCACGGCGGCCACTGTGGTGTGGTGTTCCTCGGCCACAGTCTGCAGGATCTCCTTGCGCACGGCCAGCTTCCGCTCCGTGCCGCATACGACCTGCAGCGCAGTGGTCAGATATTCACAGTTTACATCCGGCTGCTGGATGCCCCACTCCGCATAAAGCTGCTTGCAGAACGGCAGCACCCAGAAGACGCCGATGTCCGTGGAGCTGCGCAGATCCAGCAGCAGATCCAGCAGGCTGCTGCGCTCCGGCAGGTACTGCCTGCCGTCCGGCCGCAGGAACGATGCCGTGGCATCGCTGTACCAGTCATCCCCCTGCAACAGCAGCAGCGGGCGGTTATGCAGGCTGTTGAGCCGCTTGAGGAACTCATACCCGTCCATATCCTCCAGCTGGCTCGAAAGCACCACGATATCCACACTGCGCTGCTGGCGCAGCTCCCGCAGCAGCTCCTCGCCGCTGTGGAAACAGACACAGCAGATCGCAGGATTCTGCTCCTCCAGATAATTTTTCCGGACGCGGATCTCCCGCTCGTCGTAGCTCAAAAGCGCGACATGCAGCTTTGAAACGAGTCGTTCCGTCAATCCAACCTTCCCCTTTGCCTTAAAATTGCCGCACTTTTCTTCCGTGCGTACTGTATGATACTATTTTATAAGGCCCTGTGGAAAGATTCAATCCCCGAAAAAACGTCACTATGCGTCGAACCGTGCAGGAATTGCGGCTTTTTGCGTCTTGATTTCTGGTAATTTACGTCATAAAGTGTCGATTTTTGTTTCTTTCACCTTTTTCAGCATAACACCATCTTTCCCGAAAAGCAATGGTTTGTTCACATTCATCTGATACTATATCTACGTTATTTTGTTTTTTGTCCGGCATTTCCCACACGCCGCCGGGCACGCATAAGAAAGGCCTGCCTATGCTACAACTGAAAAAGATCCGCAAGGAATACAAAACCGGTGACCTTGTACAGACCGCACTGAATGATGTCAGCCTGAACCTGCGCGACAGCGAATTTGTCGCCATCCTGGGCCCCTCCGGCTCCGGTAAGACCACCCTGCTGAACATCATCGGCGGCCTGGATCGGTACGACAGCGGTGACCTTGTCATCAACGGGATCTCCACCAAAAAGTACACCGACCGCGATTGGGACTCCTACCGCAACCACACCATCGGCTTTGTGTTCCAGAGCTACAACCTGATCCCCCATCAGACCGTTCTGGCCAACGTGGAGCTGGCCCTGACCATTTCCGGCATCTCGGGCGCAGAGCGCAAGCGCCGCGCCACCGAGGCACTGCAGAAGGTGGGGCTGGGCAATCAGCTGCACAAGCACCCCAGCGAAATGTCCGGCGGCCAGATGCAGCGCGTTGCCATTGCCCGTGCGCTGGTCAACAACCCGGATATCCTGCTGGCGGACGAACCCACCGGCGCGCTGGACAGCGAGACCAGCATCCAGGTCATGGAGCTGCTCAAGGAGGTGGCAAAGGACCGGCTGGTGGTCATGGTCACCCACAACCCGGAGCTGGCCCAACAGTACGCTACCCGCATCGTGAACCTGAAGGATGGTGTCATCCGCTCCGACACCGCCCCCTACAAACCTGACACCGCTCAGCTTGCCCCTGCCGTTCACAAGAACATGGGCCATTCCTCCATGTCGTGGTGGACCTCGCTGACCCTGAGCTTCAACAACCTCTGGACCAAAAAGACCCGCACCCTGCTCACGGCCTTTGCAGGCTCTATCGGCATCATCGGCATTGCGCTGATCATTTCCCTGTCCACCGGTGTCAACCAGTATATCGCTGATATGGAGCGGGACACCCTTTCCGAGTACCCGGTGCAGATCCTGCGCAGCGGCATGGATCTGACCAGCCTGCTGTCCGCCGACCTGCCCGGCCAGACCGCCGCCCCCGACCTCGGCGAAGGGATGGTGCCGGTGCGCCAGCTCGTGACCCAGATGGTTTCCGGCATCACCTCCAACGACCTGAAGAGCCTGAAAACCTACCTTGAGAGCGATGCCTGCAGCATCGGGGAGAGCGTTTCCTCGGTGGAGTATTCCTATAATGTCCAGCCTCAGATCTACCGCCAGGACCCGGACGGCAGCATCCGGCAGGTGAACCCGGATTCCTCCCTTTCCGCTCTGGGCATCAGTTCCACCAGCTCGACCAACAACATGATGGCCAGCATGATGAACACCAGCGTGTTCTACCAGCTGCCCGCCAGCGATGCCCTGTATCATTCCCAGTACGAGGTCAAGGCAGGCCGCTGGCCCGAAAACTACAACGAGTGCGTTGCCGTGCTGGGTGCGGATGGTTCCATCACCGATTATGCCCTTTACGCGCTGGGCCTGCGGGACAACGCCGAGCTGGACAAGATGATCCAGCAGTTCGCCCAGAACCAGAATGTGGATGTGCCCGAAGATTTCAAGACCTACCGGTACAGCGATTTTCTGGGCCGCACCTTCAAGCTGGTCAACGCGGCCGACCGCTACCAGTACGACGATGCCCACAGCACCTGGGTGGACAAATCGGACGACAAGGCCTTCCTGCAGGAGCTTGTGGCCAACAGCGAGACCATGACCATCGTGGGCGTGGTGCAGCCCAGGGAGAACGCCTCCGCCGCCATGCTTTCTTCCGGCATCGCCTATCCCGCCTCCCTGACCCGGCACGTCATGGACACCGCCGCCCAGAGCAGGCTGGTACAGGATCAGATTGCCGACCCGCAGACCAATGTGCTGAACGGTGAGCCCTTCGGCACCGGGCAGACCGCTGCCGTGGACATGGCTTCCCTCTTCTCCATTGACACCGACCAGCTCGAGAGTGCCTTCCAGTTCGACCCCAGCAAGCTGGATCTTGACCTGAGCGGCGCGTTCGACCTGAGTGATGGTTCCGTAGATTTTTCCTCCCTCATTGACCCGGACAGCTTCCAATTTGATCTGACCGAAACGCCCGGCATCGACATGAGCGCCCTGACGGACGTGTTCGCCAACATGGACATTTCCATCCCCGCCGACAAAATGCAGCAGCTGGCCCAGAAGGTGATGACCGGCTACAAGGATTACATCATCGGCAACGGCATTCTGGGGCTGGACAAGATCGGTTTTGACCAGTATCTTGCCAGTGACCAGTTCCAGCAGCTGATGAAGGATTCCATGGGCACCCTCATCGATACCGCTGCCCTGCAGGAGCAGTTTACTGCCGCCATGCAGCAGGTCATGGGCAGCGTGATGGCAAACTTCTCGGAACAGATCGCCGCCGAATTGCAGACCCAGCTGGGCGCTGCCATGGAGCAGGCCATGGGCCAGATCAGCACGAATCTGCAGAGCCAGATGACCGAGCGCTTCTCCTCTCTGGGCAGCCAGATGGAAAGCGCGCTGAAGATCGACGCAGATGCGTTCCGGAATGCCATCCGGTTCAACATGACCGAGGACGATCTGGCGGAGCTGATGAAGTCGAACATGATGTCCACCAGCGCCACCTATGAAAGCAACCTGCAGTCCCTTGGCTATGCCGGCGAAGACGACCCCAGCCAGATCAGCATCTATCCGCTGGACTTCGAGCAGAAGGCTGAGGTCCTCAACGTGCTGGACAGCTACAATGCCGCCATGCGTGAGCAGGGCGCGGAAGACAAGGTGATCCAGTACACTGATGTGGTGGGCACCCTGATGACCTCCGTGACCAGGATCATCAACATGATCTCCAACATGCTGGTGGCCTTTGTCTCCATCTCGCTGGTGGTCTCCTCCATTATGATCGGCATCATCACCTATATCAGCGTGCTGGAGCGCCGCAAGGAGATCGGCATCCTGCGTGCCATCGGTGCTTCCAAGCGGAACATCTCCGAGGTGTTCAACGCCGAGACCTTCATCATCGGCCTGTGCTCGGGCCTCATGGGCATCGGCCTCAGCAGGCTGCTGCTCATTCCGGGCAACATGCTCATCCAGAAGATCGCCGTCGGCACCAGCGTAGTGGCCGTTCTGCCCTGGAAGGCCGCTGTGGTGCTGGTTGCGCTGGCAACTGTGCTGACCATTCTGGGCGGCTTCATCCCCGCCAAAACCGCTTCCCGCTCTGACCCTGTCAAGGCTCTGAGAGCAGAATAAGATCACTTTTTCAAAGAGGCTGTTGCACAAGCCCCAGCAAAAAAGACCAGAGTTGTTTCGCCAAAAGGCGTTACAACTCTGGTCTTTTGCTTTCTTTCATGTGAACAGTGCGGCGGCTTCTTTACCACTCTTCTTCGTCAGCGCCCACCCTTGTGCGGCGGAACATGCTCTCCACAATGGCGCAGTATTTATCCGCCAGACAGACGATGACCGCCTCGCGGCAGGTCGGGATATGGCGGAAAGTCAGGGGCCACATGTGGCTTGCAATGACGTTCTGCTCCTTTTTGGTAATGCCGAACACCCGCTGTGCGTTCACACAGGCAGACCCCGGGTGGGAAAAGCCGTGCATCTCAAACAGATGCCGCAGGCCGTGGAAAGAGCCCTGCTTGTGCCAGTCATAGAGATAGAAATCGTGGAGGAAGGCCCCCACGGCCAGCGTGGTCTCATCGGCTCCCAAATGGAAGCGGTGGTTGATCCAGCAGCTGACCACGACCACATTCTTGCAGTGCTGGTAGGTGGTCACATCACCGTGCTGGATAAACTCACGCATTTCCTGCACCTTGGGGTGATGGTCGTACTGTTCCAGAATAGCGGACAGGCGCTCCCGTTCCGTTTGTGAAAGCTGCATGGAAAATTCCCTTTCTTTTTGTCAGAAACGCCGGGCTCAGCTCCGCAGCTGAACCGGGTTGGAGCTGCCGAAGTTCTCAGCGGCCGAAGGATTTTCGCGGGTCAGGCTCAGGTCCACCAGATACTGCTTGCCGTCGCCCAGCGCCTCCAGCTCGGCCAGCTTGGCCTCGGCAGAAGCCTTGTCCGGGTACCACTGGATGAGGAAGAAGTTTTCCTCCTCCACACCGTAATACAGCCACTGGCCGTCTGCCCGCAGCAGGTCGTCCAGATGATCCACCTCATCGCCATCGGTCAGGCCCAGGCCCTCCTCGGCGTAGACATTTTCAGGTTCCACCTGCAGCACCTCAATGACCTGAATGGCGCTCTGTAAGTATTCATCCTGCGAAATGCTCTTGTCCGAGCGTTCCCAGCCCGTCAGGAATGCCTGCATCAGCAGGTTCTTCACGGAGATCTCCGGCTTCATTGCCATAACATATTCCTCTTTCCTCGTTTGTTTCCGCTGACCAGTATACGCTAAAAATTGTGAAAGGTCAACTATTTCTTTATGAATTTTTTGTAGCAACGCACAAAAGGCATTTTGTTCCAGTTCATTTCTGAACTTTTTATGAAACCCCTTGATTTTTGACCCGCATCGGTGTATATTAGCACTCGAAAGATATGAGTGCTAAGAAGATGCAGTATCAGCTGCTTCTTCTGCATTGCCGCTCCTTTTGCGAGGGGCCGGATCTGAATACTGTACAAAAGAGGTTTTGTATTATGGCGAAGAAAGAATTTCAGGCTGAAAGCAAAAAACTGATGGACATGATGATCAACTCCATCTACACCAACAAGGAGATCTTCCTGCGTGAGTTGATCTCCAACGCTTCGGATGCCATCGACAAACTTTATTATAAGAGCCTGACCGATCCTTCCGTGGGCATGAACAAGGGCGATTTCCGCATCCTGCTCACCCGCGATAAGGACAATCGCCTGCTGACTGTCTCCGATAACGGCATCGGCATGACCAAAGAAGAGCTGGAGCAGAACCTGGGCACCATCGCCCATTCCGGCTCTCTGGACTTTAAGAAGGACAACAAGGACGAGAACATCGACATCATCGGTCAGTTCGGCGTAGGCTTCTACTCCGCCTTCATGGTCGCCGACAAGGTCACCGTCATCTCCAAGGCATACGGTGCGGACGAGGCCTGGCAGTGGGAGTCCAGCGGTGCTGACGGCTACGAGCTGACCCCCGCTGAGAAGGAAACCGCCGGTACCGACATCATCCTGCACATCAAGGACAGCACCGATACCGACAATTACGAGAACTTCCTCGACGAATACGGCATCGTGGCCATCGTCAAAAAGTACAGCGACTATGTGCGCTATCCCATCCAGATGGAGCGGGAAAAGAGCCGCCAGAAGCCCGAACCCGATCCCAAGCCCGAGGACTACAAGCCGGAGTGGGAGACCTACACCGAGCTTGAGACCCTGAACAGCATGGTGCCCATCTGGAAGAAGCAGAAGAGCGAGGTCACCGATGAGGAATACGCCAGCTTCTACAAGGATAAGTTCAACGATTACTCCGACCCCGCCCGCGTCATCGTGAGCCGCACCGAGGGCACCGCCAACTACAACGCCCTGCTGTTCGTGCCCAGCCATCGCCCCTATGATTTCTACACCAAGGAGTATGAGAAGGGTCTGGCTCTGTACGCATCCGGCGTGCTCATTATGGAAAAGTGCGCAGACCTGCTGCCCGATTACTTCAGCTTCGTCAAGGGCATTGTGGACAGCCAGGATCTGAGCCTGAACATCAGCCGTGAGATGCTGCAGAAGGACAACCAGCTCAAGCTGATCCACAACGCACTGGAAAAGAAGATCAAGAACGAGCTGCACTCCATGCTGGTCAACGACCGCGAAAAGTACGAGGCATTCTGGAAGGAGTTCGGCCGCCAGATCAAGTTCGGCGCTTACTCTGATTACGGGATGCACGCCGAGCTGCTGCGTGACCTGCTGCTGTTCTGGTCTGCCAAGGAGCAGAAGATGGTCACCCTGCAGGAGTATGTGGACAAGATGCCTGCCGAGCAGAAGTTCATCTACTTTGCCGCCGGTGATTCCACTGACCGTCTGGCAAAGCTCCCCGCCGCCGAGCTGGTTCTGGACAAGGGCTATGATGTCCTGCTGCTGACCGAGGATGTGGATGAGTTCTGCCTGCAGATCATGCGCAGCTACCCCCGCAAGGATGCCGAGGGCAAGGACGGCACCGTGGAGTTCAAGAACGTCAACAGCGGCGATCTGGGCCTTGAGACCGAGGACGAGAAAAAGGCCGCTGAGGATGCCACCGCCGAGAACAAGCCTCTGTTTGATGCCATGAAGGACGCTCTGGACGGCAAGGTCAAGGAGGTCAAGGTCTCCACCCGCCTGAAGGATCACCCTGTCTGCCTGAGCGCCGACGGCCCCCTGTCCATCGAGATGGAGAAGGTGCTCTCCAAGCAGCCCGGCAGCGAGGGCGTGAAGAGCGACAAGGTGCTGGAGCTGAACATCAACCACCCCGTGTTCGCCGTGCTGAAGGCCGCACAGGAGGCCGGTGATACCGACAAGGTCAAGAAATACAGCAGCCTGCTCTATGCACAGGCACAGCTGATCGAGGGCCTGCCCGTGGATGATCCCGCCGCTTACGCCGAGGCCGTTTGCAGCCTGATGAAGTAATTCCCTTTCCCACAAATAAATTACCCCCTTAACAAAAGGGCCGTGCTCCGCTATAATAAAGTGGAACACGGCTTTTTTATTTTAGGAGGATTCTGCCCCATGGAGCCCAGACGCAGCAAACATTTTCTTGCCCACATTCCCACCATTGCCCTGCTGGTAGTATTCGCCATGTCGCCCTGGCTGGGCATTCTGTTCTTCATCCTGCGTGCCATCGACCGGGATGCCGAGAAAAAGGAGCAGGAGAACGCGGAATATTCCAGCGATTTCCGTTCCCAGGACACCGGTGCCGGTCAGCCGGCCCGGGACACTGAGCCGGTCTACGGCCACGATGTGCCCACTGCCGAGCAGCAGAACGCCAAAAAGTGGCACAAGACCCTGACCAGCCTCTGCACGGTGTTCGGCGGCATCTTTCTGGTGGTGGGCCTTGCAGGCCTTGCCGATATCATTGACATGTGGGGCTACTGGTTCGACTGGGGCGAGTTTCTGACCGCGCTGGCCCAGACCATTGGCGGCGGCGCTGCGCTGGCCATGGGCCTGCGGATGAAGCAGGCCCGCAAGCTGGAGCGCCAGCTGGACAAGATCGTTGGGACCCGGGATAATATCCCGCTGGACGAACTCTTTGCAGCCGCGGGCATTGATGCCGACAGGGGCCGCGCCGCCGTGGAGCGCGCCATCGACCACGGCTATTTCGGGGCCGATGCCTATATCGACAACCGCACCGGCACGCTGGTGGTGCGGGGCGCTGCGCCCCAGCCGCCCAGACCCGCCGAGCCCGCACCCGCACCGGCTCCCGAGGATCAGTATGCCGCCCTGCAGCGCCAGCTCCGGCAGGCCAACGATGCCATCCCCGACCCGGTGATGACGGCCAAGATCTCCCGGCTGGAGGATGTCAGCGCCCGCATCTTCGCACTGGCAAAAAAAGACCCGGACAAAAAAGCCCAGCTGCAGAAATTTATGGATTACTACCTGCCCACCGCGCTGAAGCTGCTGAATACCTACGCCCAGCTCTCGGCACAGGATGTGCAGGGCACCAACATCACTGAGGCAAAGCAGAGCATTGAGCGGAGCATGGATCTGCTCATCACCGCCTTTGAAAACCAGCTGGACAAGCTGTTTGCCTCCGATGCGCTGGATGTTTCCACCGACATTGCCGCGCTGGAAGGGATGCTGAACCTCGACGGGCTCACCGGCGGCGATTTCGCGCCCCGGAGCTGACCGCCGGAACTGCGTTGACCTTTCATCCAGATGCAACAATAATACATGGTCTTTTCTCGACAGAACCGATATTATAGAATCAGAAGAACGGGCCCTGGCCCTTTGAAGAATCATTCACCTATACAAGGAGGAACGCGCCATGATGAAGCCTATTTCTGTCTGGAAGCAGGAGCTGGCGGGCGGCACCCATACCGCCCGGCTGGCCTCCCTCTACTGCTGTTCGCCGGAGCAGACCGCTGCCCACGCCGCACGCTATGCGGCAGTGCTGGACGGGCTGGAAGCTACCTTTGGTGCCCACACCGAGGCCGGACTGTACAGCGCCCCGGGCCGCACCGAGATCGGCGGCAACCACACCGACCACCAGCATGGCCGGGTGCTGGCCGGCAGCGTGAACATTGACATGATCGCTGCCGCTGCCCCCAACGGCCTGAACCAGCTGCGTGTGCAGAGCGAGGGCTATGACCTGTGTGTCATCGACCTTGGCGACCTTGCTGCCCGCAAGGAGGAAGAGAACACCACCATGGCCCTGCTGCGGGGCGAGTGCGAGGCCTTCAAGGAGCGGGGCGCTGCCCTCTCCGGCTTGGACGTGTACATCTCCTCCAATGTGCCCAAGGGCAGCGGCGTTTCGTCCTCTGCCGCCTTTGAGGTGCTGATCGGTGTCATCCTGAACGACCGCTTCATGGCCGAAAAGGTCTCCCCCATCGCCATTGCGCAGATCGGCCAGTGGGCAGAGAACGTCTACTTTGGCAAGCCCTGCGGCCTGATGGATCAGATGGCCTCCAGCGTGGGCAACATTATCACCATCGACTTTGCCGATCCTGCCCACCCCGATGTGGAGCCAGTGCAGGTGGATTTCTCTCAGGCCGGCCTTGCCCTCTGCATCCTGGATTCCGGTGCAGACCACGCCGACCTGACCGATGAATACGCCGCCATTCCCAACGAGTGCCGCGCCGTGGCCGCTGTCTGCGGCGGCGAAGTCCTGCGGGATGTGCCCTTTGAGACCTTTATTGCAAATCTGCCCGCATGCCGCAAACAGTGCGGCGACCGTGCCGTGCTCCGGGCTTTCCACGTCTACGCTGACAACCAGCGCGTTGCCCGGCAGGTAAACGCCCTGCGCGCCGGTGATTTTAAGACCTTCCTGCAACTGGTCAACGAATCCGGCACCAGCAGCTGGGAATACCTGCAGAACGTCATCCCTGCCGGGTACAAGGAGCATCAGGAAGTGGCTGTGACCATTGCCGCCGCAAAGCATTTCCTGAACGGCGCGGGCGCTGTCCGCGTTCACGGCGGCGGCTTTGCCGGCACCGTGCAGGCCTTTGTACCGCTGGAGAAGCTGGATGCCTTCAAGGCTGAGATGGAGGCCATTCTGGGTGCAGGCAAGTGCCACATCCTCTCCATCCGTCCGGAAGGAGGTGCCGTGCTGTGATCTCTACTGCCATTCAACAGCTCGTCAACTATGGGCTGGACACCGGGCTCATCCTGCCCGATGACGAGATCTACATCCGCAATCAGCTGCTGATGACCATGCAGCTGGACAGCTTTGCCGAGCCTGAGGGGGATGTCTGCTACACCGACCTCGAAAGCATCCTGAAAACGCTGGTGGACGATGCCGTGGCCCGGGGCGTGTGCGAGGACAATTCCACCGCCCGCGACCTGTTTGACACCAGGCTGATGGGTGTGCTGACCCCGCGCCCCTCTATTGTCCGCGCCAACTTTGAGGAGCGGTACGAAAGCGAGGGCCCCCAGGCCGCCACCGACTGGTTCTATGAATTCAGCCAGGATACCGATTACATCCGCCGCTACCGCATCAAGCGGGACGTGAAGTGGGTCACCAAGACCCCCTACGGCGATCTGGACATCACCATCAACCTCTCGAAGCCGGAAAAAGATCCCAAGGCCATTGCCGCCGCCAAGCTGGCCCCCCAGAGCGCCTACCCCAAGTGCCAGCTCTGCGTGGAGAACGAGGGCTATGCAGGCCGGATGAACCACCCCGCCCGCGAAAACCACCGCATCATCCCGCTGACCATCAACGGCAGCGCATGGAATCTGCAGTACAGCCCCTATGTCTACTACAACGAGCACTGCATCGTGTTCAACAGCCAGCACACCCCCATGAAGATCGAGCGGGCCACCTTCCGCAAGCTGCTGGATTTCGTGGGCCTGTTCCCCCACTATTTCGTGGGCAGCAATGCCGACCTGCCCATTGTGGGCGGCAGCATCCTGAGCCACGACCACTTCCAGGGCGGCCACTACGAGTTCGCCATGGCCAAGGCCCCCATCGAGAAGAGCTGGGTGTTCCCCGGCTTTGAGGATGTGGAAGCCGGCATCGTCCACTGGCCCATGAGCTGCATCCGCCTGACCTGTGCGGATGACGAGCGTCTGGTGGAGCTGGCAGACAAGATCCTGACCGCATGGCGCGGCTATACCGACGAGGCAAGCTTCATCTTTGCCGAGACGGACGGCGAGCCCCACAACACCATCACTCCCATTGCCCGGGTGCGGGATGGCAGATATCAGCTGGATCTGGTTCTGCGCAACAACATCACCACCCCGGAACACCCGCTGGGGGTCTACCATCCCCACGCAAAACTCCACCACATCAAAAAGGAGAACATCGGCCTGATCGAGGTCATGGGTCTGGCAGTCCTTCCCAGCCGCCTGAAGCAGGAGCTGTTCGATCTGGCAGATATGCTGGTGGCCCGGGTGCCTGCCGAGCAGTACCCCGAAGCCCTGCAGAAGCACGCCGCATGGGCACAGGAGATCCTGGCCCGCCATCCTGAGCTGAACAGCGACAGCGTCCACCTGATCCTGCAGGATGAGGTAGGCCAGGTGTTCGCGCAGGTGCTGGCAGATGCCGGTGTCTACAAGCTGGATGAAGCCGGCCGCGTCGGTTTCGTGCGGTTCCTCGAAAGTGTAAAGTAACCACCACAGGCCGGCGGTGATTCCCCACGCAAGTGAGTACGGGTTGCGGCTCCCAGCGTCTGCTTCGTGCAATTGCACTCGCATCCTGCTGGCCGCGGCCCCAACAACAGCTTCCTACATCCGCCACTGGCGGCGGTCGCTGTTGTTGCAGTCCATTTCATCGCCCGCTGGCCTGCTTCCCGGGAGGTTTTTATGCCCTATACTTTAGAAGTTTGTGTAGACAGTGTCGCAAGCGCCCTTGCGGCAAAGCGGGGCGGGGCCGACCGGCTGGAGCTGTGCGCCGACCTGATCATCGGTGGCACCACGCCCAGCCTTGCGCTGGTGCGGCAGGTCAAGGCCGAGACCGGCCTGCCGGTGCGTGCCCTGCTGCGGCCCCGGTTCGGTGATTTCTGCTACGACCGCTATGAGCTTGCCCAGATGGCCGAGACCGCCGCCGCGCTGGTGCAGGCGGGTGCGGACGGCATTGTGACCGGTGTGCTGACCCCGGAGGGGGAGCTGGACGTGGACGCACTGCGTCCCATCTACGTGGCCGCCCGGGCCGCTGCAAAGGCCGCTGGCTGTCCGGTCGTCTGCACCCTGCACCGTGCCTTTGATGTCTGCAAAGACCCCTTTGCGGCGCTGGAAGCGGCCAAAGCGCTGAACCTTGGCACCATCCTGACCAGCGGGCAGGCCGCCAGCGCCCCGGCGGGCGCTTCCCTGCTCCGTCGGCTGGTGGAGGCCGCCGGACCTGATCTTGAGATTCTGGTGGGTGCGGGCGTGACCCCGGCCAATCTTCCGGCTCTGGCAGCTGAGACAGGCGCGCACGCCTTCCACATGTCCGGCAAGCAGGTGCTGGACAGCCGGATGACCTTCCGGCGGGAAGGTGTTCCCATGGGCCTGCCCGGCTTCTCCGAGTTTGAGGTCTGGCAGACCAGCGAGGAGACCATCCGTGCCGCGCGGCGGGTCCTGAACGAATTATAATCCATAAAACGACCCCGGAAAGCTGCAGTCAAGCTTTCCGGGGTCGTTTGTTGATCATCGCTTTTTTCTGGCAGCCGGTCTCCTGTGTTTCCGGGGCAGCATGGCATACACATACCCAAAGGCTGTGCCGCACACACCGCCCACGATGTGCATGAAGTTCGCCACATTATCGCGGGCAAAGATGATATCATACACCTGCTGGCCCAGATACAGTGCCGCCACCAGCAGCATGGTCACCGGGATGCCGCCGGAGAAGCCCGACAGCGATGCCAGCATGATGAGCATGAACACGATGCCCGAAGCCCCCAGCAGGGCGGTATGGGGGAAGAGCACACACTGCAGAACCCCCGAGATGAGGGCCGTGAGCAGGATGCCCTTGAGCAGGGGGCCGCTGCCATATTTTTCTTCCATCGGCGGGCCGATGACCAGCAGCAGGAGCATATTGTTCAGGAAATGATCCCAGCTGGCATGGCCCAGCACATGGCCGAAAAGCCGGATGTAAAACAGTGGGTCTTTCAGAGAACCGCGGTAGACGCAGAACAGATGCTTTGTGGTCCAGCCGCCCGTCCACTGCCCCAGGAACAAAGCCCCCAGGGAAAGCAGAAAAAAGGTCAGGATCACCGGCGAATTGTATTGCAGCTGCAATGTTAGCTTGGGACGTTTCGTAAGCGTTTCATCCTTTCAGCGCCCGCTCTGGCACGGACGGAATTTAAGGATATTATAGCATTTATGCCAGATACGGGTCAAGCAGGGCATCCACCGTTTTGTTCCGCTTGGGAGCGGGCTTGTGCACGGCACGGCCGCGGCAGACCACCAGTTCCAGCTGGCGCAGGGCAATCAGGTCGTCCAGCGGGTTCTTCCGGATCACGATGAAATCAGCGCTCTTCCCCGCTTCGATGGAACCGGTCACATCCCCCACACCGGCCAGCCGGGCATTGCGCAGGGTGGCCGTGTGGAGGGCAAACTGGTTGCTCACGCCGCAGTATTTATGGAAGTAGCACAGCTCCCGCCAGAAATCATACTGTGTGACGTAGGGGCAGCCCACGTCATTGCCCAGACCCACCGGAATGCCGTTGGCAAGGGCCGTTCTGGCACTTTCCACCACGCCGTCAAAGACGATCCTGCCATTGTACTGGTCCTTCTCGGAAGCGCCGGAAATGGCCGGGTCAAACAGTGCATAGGGCAGCGCCGGGGAGATGGTGGTGCAGACGAAAGCACCCCGCTCCTTGTAGAGCCGGATGGTCTCCTCATCCATCTTTGCGCCATGCTCGATGGAGTCCACACCGTTTTCCAGCGCCACCTTCACCCCCTCGGGCGATTCGGTGTGGGCAGCCACGGGATACCCCAGCCTGTGGGCTTCATCGCAGACGGCCCGGACCATCTCAGGCTTCATCTTCAGCTCGCCGGGGGTGCCCTTTTGGGTGGCATCCAGCACGCCGCCCGTGATCATCAGCTTGACCAGGTCCACCCCCTGTTCACCGGCCCTGCGGAGCTGGGCCAGCGCTTCGGCATTGTTGTGGGCCGCCACCGCCACCGAGCCTGCCATGTGCCCGCCGGGCACCGAAATGCCCTCGTTGGCGGCAAGGATGCGGGGAGCCAGGATCTTCCCCTTTGCCGCGTCGTCCCGGCAGCGGGTATCGAAATCTGCCAGACCGCCCACGGTGCGGATGGTGGTCACGCCGCCCAGCAGTTCCAGCTTGGCGTAACTGCACACCAGCCGGTAAGCCACCGCCCGGGTCAGACCATTGCTCAGGATCCTGCGCACCAGTGCGGCGTTATCCCGGGGCTTTGCGCTGGGCTTGCCGTTGCCCGCCAGATGGACATGCAGGTTGATGAGGCCCGGCATCAGGTAGCCGCCCTTGAGGTCTACCTTCTCATACCCCTCACAGGGGGCGGTATCCTCCACGATGGCGGTGATCTTCTCCCCGTCCGCCAGCACCATCTTGTGCGCCACCGGCTCCATCTGTTCGGTGCCGTCCAGCAGGATGCAGTTGAAATAGGCTCGTTTCATCCGTATTCTTCCCTTTCCGTTCCGGCGCAGGCCGTTTTCTTTCAGTATATCACGTTTGCGGAAGCGATAAAAGACATCTGTCGTGTTTTTTCTTCTGCCTCCTGCATTGACATTTCCCGCCCCGGTGGGTACACTTATAAAGTATTCTTTTCTGAAAGGGGGCCCCGCCATGGCAACGGAAGCCAAACTGCGCCAGCTGGCAGACCGCGGCTGTTCGGTCTACTATTTCTATTCCAGCGAGCGGTATCTTGTCCGGCAGGCAGTGTCTGCCGCTGTCCGGATACTGAGCGCTGACACGGATGAGGAGACCACCGTGCTGGACGGTGCCGCGCCCGAGATCGAGCAGCTCATCATGGCGGCGGGCACCATTTCCTTCTTTGGCACCCGGCGCGTGGTGGTGCTGCCCGAGCTTGACCCCGCCGCCTACGGCGACAAGGATCTGGACGAGCTGTGCAGCACCCTTGCCAGCCTGGAAAATGCCGTGGTGGTGCTGGGCAGCGTGTTCGAGCTGGAGCGCAGCAAGCTCAAGACCGGCAAGCGGGCTCAAAAGCTGATCGCCGAATGCAAGAAGCTGGGCTTTGCCGAAGAGCTCTCCAAACCCAAGCCCTACGAGCTGAAGATGATGCTCATTGAGCGGGCCAAGGCGCAGGATACCACCCTGCCCGAGGGCGCTGCCGCAGCCCTGCTGGAGCGCTGCGGCGAGGATCCCTTCCTGCTGGAAAACGAGGTAGACAAGCTCT
Source organism: Faecalibacterium sp. IP-3-29 (assembly GCF_023347335.1). Taxonomy (NCBI): domain Bacteria; kingdom Bacillati; phylum Bacillota; class Clostridia; order Eubacteriales; family Oscillospiraceae; genus Faecalibacterium; species Faecalibacterium sp. IP-3-29. The sequence goes on from NZ_CP094471.1 coordinate 1,920,465, forward strand.
GTGCCCTTTCCGGCTACCAGACCGTTACCGCCGCCATGGTGGCCGAGATGGGCACCGTGAGCCTGGAAGCGGATGTGTTTGAGATGATCCGGATGATCACCGCCAAGAACGCCACCGGTGCCTGCAAAAAGCTGCAGACCCTGCTGCGCTTACAGCAGGAACCCATTGCCATCACCGGCGCAATGATCGGCAGCTATGTAGACCTGTACCGGGTCAAGCTGGGTGCTTCCAAACGGAAGAGCTACGCCGCCGTGTTCAAGGATTTTGGCTACAAGGGCAGCGATTACCGGCTCAAGCGCTCAGCCGAAACGGCATCGCATTACACGCTGGGCCAGCTGGAGACCTGCCTGCAGGTGCTGCTGGACCTCGATAAAAGTTTGAAGAGCCAGCCCGTGGATGTGCAGACCCTGCTGGAAGCAGCACTCTGCCGTCTGGCGCTGGCGGGGAGCGGACGATGAGCGAACGAGAACTGCTGCACACCGACCGGGTGCTGGTGGTGGAGGGCAAATACGATGCCGCCCGCCTTTCCCACCTGACCGATGCCATGATCCTGCTGACAGACGGCTTTGGCATCTACAAGGACAAAAAACGCCAGCAGCTGCTGAAAGCCCTGGCGAAAAAAAACGGCCTGATCCTCTTCACCGATTCCGATGCCGCCGGGTTCCGCATCCGCACCTACATCACCGGTCTGGTGGGGGCAGAAAACGTGGTGCAGGCCTACGTGCCCGCCATCCATGGCAAGGAAAAGCGGAAGCCCCAGCCTGGCAAGGAAGGCCTGCTGGGCGTGGAAGGCGTGGACGATGCCATCGTCCTGCAATGCCTGCGGGATGCACTGGGCGCAGAAGCCGGGGCCGCGCCTGCCCGCCCGGAGGGTCGGCAGATCACCTACACCGACCTGTACAACTGGGGGCTTTCCGGCACCCCGGGCAGTGCCGAGCGGAAATACCAGCTGCTCAATGCGCTGGGCCTGCCGCCCCGGCTCTCCAAAAAGGAGCTGGTGGAGGCGCTGAACCGGCTGTACAGCTTTGAGCAGCTGGATACCCTGCAGGCCGAAATACTCGAAGCACACTGACAGACAAAAAAGGAGACCGCACCGCGCGGTCTCCTTTTTGCGTTACAGGGCAACATCCAGCGCCATCATCAGGGCAAACCCTGCCACCACGCTGATGACCCCCGCTGGTTCGTCTGCCTCCACGGCTTCCGGGATCATCTCCTGTGCCGTCACACAGACCATGCACCCGGCGGCAAGGCTCATCAGCCAGGGCAGGGCCGCACTGACCCACCCGGCCAGTGCAAGGGCCAGCAGGCCCCCCAGCGGCTCCACAAGCCCGGAGGCAGCCCCCGCCGCAAAGGCGCGGCGCTTAGACCTGCCCTCCTGCGCCAGCGGCAGGCTGACCGCAGCTCCCTCGGGAATGTTCTGCAGCCCGATGCCCAGCGCAAGGGCCAGCGCCCCGCTGATGGCATCCGGTTCTCCCCGCAGGGCCAGCGCGGCAGCAAGGCCCACCACCATGCCCTCGGGCAGATTGTGCAGGGTGACTGCCAGCACCATCCGCCCACAGCGGCCCGGCCCGGCGTTCAACAGGCGGCCCGCCAGCGTTTCCAGCCGCAAAAGCCCTACCGCACCCAGCAGCAGACCCACGGCAGGCGGGACCCATGCAGGCAGCGCCCCCTGCTCTGCCCGCTCAATGGCCGGCAAAAGCAGGCTCCACACGCTGGCCGCCAGCATGATGCCCGCCGCCATGCCGCAAAGCATCCGCCGGGTGGCAGGCTCCCCGGTCTTCCGCAGCAGGAACACACCAGCCGCACCGGCCGTGGTGCAGAGCATCGGCAGCAGCAGCACTGCCGCCGTCAGGAAAATCTGTTCCAAATCGCACTCCCCCTTTTCCCGGTCTATGCCGGAGCGGCAGGAGGTGTGCAGAGAGCGACCCTAAACAGGATCTTCAAAACAATTTCTGCAAAATTTCCTTGATCTGCTCCAGATCCTCTACAAAATAGATCCCCTGCTGGCGTTCCGGGGAGGAGAGCCCCTTCTCGATCATCCGGGCAAGCAGGGCTTTCAGGCCATCGTAGTAGCCATTCAGGTTATAGAGGATGCAGGGCGCATCCAGATGCCTGAGCGACACCTTGGACATCACCTCGGCGATTTCCTCCAGTGTGCCGGTACCGCCGGGAAACGCAATAAACGCATCCCCCAGCGCGATCATCTTTGTTTTGCGCTCAGTCATATCCTTTGTCACGATCAGCTCCGTCAGCCCCTCGTGCTGCAGCTCTCCCTGCACAAAAAACTCCGGTTCCACGCCGGTCACTTTGCCCCCGGCGTTCAGGGTGCTTTCGGCGATCTCTCCCATCAGGCCGCAGCGGGAGCCGCCGTACACCAGCGCGTTCCCGCTCTCCCCGATCCACCTTCCCAGCTCCTGCACCGCCTGCTTCAGGGCCGGATCATTGCCCTCGTTTGCGCCCAGATATACCGTGATGTTCATTGTATTCTCCCCCAGTTTCGTTTTTGCCTTATTTTATCACGCTTTTCTCCGGCAGAAAAGAGGGCGGGCCGGTTTTCCTTGCAAATGCTGCCGGACTGTGCTATGCTGAGAGGAAAAAGGGGGATTTTCCTTATGAAAACAGCATTGACCATTGCCGGTAGCGACTCCAGCGGCGGCGCAGGCATTCAGGCAGACATCAAGACCATGACCGCCAACGGCGTGTTTGCCCTGAGCGCCATCACGGCTCTGACAGCCCAGAACACCACCGGCGTGACCGGAATCTTTGAGACCACACCCGAATTTCTGGCCCAACAGCTGGATGCGGTGTTCACCGATATCTACCCGGATGCCATCAAGATCGGCATGGTATCGTCGTCTGCGCTCATTGAGACCATTGCCAAAAAGCTGCGCCAGTACGATGCCAAGCACATCGTGGTCGATCCCGTGATGGTGGCCACCTCCGGCTCCAAGCTGCTGCAGGACAGCGCCATCCAGATCCTGACCGGGCAGCTTCTGCCCATGGCCGAGGTGGTCACTCCCAACATTCCGGAGGCCGAGATCCTGTCCGGCATGACCATCACCGATGCCGCCGGGATGGAGGCCGCTGCAAAGTGCATCAGCGAAAAATACGGCTGTGCCGTGCTCTGCAAGGGCGGCCACAAGGTGAACGATGCCGACGATCTGCTCTGGCGCAACGGCAGCGGCAAGTGGTTCCACGGCGAACGCATCGCCAACCCCAACACCCACGGCACCGGCTGCACCCTGTCCAGCGCCATTGCCTCCAATCTGGCAAAGGGCTATCCCCTGGATGCCGCCGTAGAGCGGGCCAAGGCATATATTTCAGGCTGCCTGTCCGCCATGCTCGATCTGGGCAAAGGCTCCGGCCCCATGGACCACATGTTCGCCCTGCGCGGCGAATTCGTGGAGCACTGAGCCACAAAAAAAAGGGCGATGATCTCTCATACGCCCCAGAACAGGATTCCCAGTCCCGCCGCCAGCAGGATCATTCCAATGGGCGACGGGGCTTTTTGCGTCCGCTTCTTCCAGACAAAATGCACCATCCATAAAACAGCAAACACAAGGATCGATCTCGCATCCGGTGCAAATCCATCCGCCAGTGTCTTGATGCCGCCCAGTGTGGAGAGCATCATGTTCAGCGCGGTCGCCAGGATCATGGCCACCACACAGGGCCGCACACCGGAAAGAAAGGCCTCCACGCCCGCATACTTCATCAGGTTTTTCAGCACCGCTGCGATCAGCAGGATGATGAAGAACGAGGGCAGCACCACCCCCAGCGTAGCGATCAGCGCTCCCGGAAAGCCGCCCTGCGATGAACCGATAAAGGTTGCCATATTGATTGCCAGCGGGCCCGGAGTGGACTCCGAAACGGCGACAAAACTCAGGAATTCTGCTTCGGTCAGCCAGCCATGACGCAGCACGGTCTCCCGCACCAGCGAGATCATCCCGTAGCCGCCGCCAAAGGAGAGCGCTCCGATCATCAGAAAATTGAGGAACAGCTGGAGGTAGATCATGCTTTCTCCTCCTTCCGCAGCTTTCTTAACAGGTAGAGCAGCACCCCTGCCGCCCCGCAGAGCAGGATGTAGTAGAGGGACGAGAAGGACACCGCAGCCAACGAGCAGCCCACCATGGCCGCCACGACACCGGCAACGATGATCCTGTTGAAGGCCGTGCCGGACAGGCTTTTCAGCATCTTCATCCCCGCCGAAAGGATCAGATAGATGACGCAGACCTGAATGCCCCGGAACGCGCTTGCCACTGCCGACAGCTGCAAGAACCGGTCAAACACCAGTGAGATCAGGTAGATGACCACAAACGAGGGCAGGCAGACCGCCAGCGTGGATGCCGCAGCCCCTTCTGCCCCTTCGATCTTATAGCCCACATAGGTGGCGCTGTTCACCGCCACAGGGCCCGGCGTGGACTCCGCAATGGCGACCATATCGAGAAATTCCTCCCGGCTCAACCACTGCTTGTCTTCCACAAATTCCCGTTCCAGCAGGGCCACCATTGCGTAGCCGCCGCCAAACGTGAACGCACCGATCTTCAAAAAAGTCCAGAACAGATCTCTTGTTTTTTTCATACACTTCACCTCGCTGCCTGCCTATTATAGCATAAAGTGTCCCATCAGGAAACCCATTCATAAGGCCTGCGATCATCCTATCTCTTCCGGCACAAATGAGTCCTTCTCACAAACAAGGTAGATGTCCTTCTTCATTTTCTTCTCAAAGTATCGTTTCAATCTCATATTAGAATCCCACTTGTCTTGCGGATAAAAGCCATACCGTTTCTTTACGTCGTTCATTCTATCTTCTATATCCAGAACCCCTTCCGCTCCCGCCAGACTATCACACAATTGAATCAGCCGGTCATAATCATCGTATACTGTCCTGGCCAATTCAGTCTTAATCATTTTCATTTCTTCCTCTGAAACATCAAATTTTCCAATGTATTCATTTATCGTGTGATTGTTAAAAGAATGCGTCAAACAGATTTTTGCCGCCTCATCATATCCAAGCGACATCATAAATCTGTACCCATCGGAAACATGGCCAAGATGTCTTACGCCAAATTTTCTTCCTATATCATGCAGCAAGCCTAAAACATAGGCCTTCTCCGCATCCATATCTCCACATGCCGCTGCTATTTTTTCTGCACAATGTGCTGCTGTTAAACTATGTTTTCCCCAAGGCCCCGGATTATTTGATAGACCATCCCGAATCAACGCCATTGCTTCTTCTCTTGTCGGCAGCATAACCTATCCCTTCTTTCCCTTTCCTTATGCATTGATAAAAACAAATGCCGAAAACCCGCATGAATACAGGCTTTCGGCATTTTGATCCATTACTCGAGCTCGGTAAGTCCAGATTGCAACTAAACAAATTTGTTTAGTAAATTTATCCTTGGATGTTCACTTTTCCATGAGATTGCCGTGGTAGATGTGGCTTGCTGATTTTTTAGTATCAGAATAGTATCACACAACCAGCGGGATCTCTGTGAATATTATAGCAGATATTTTTCCTAATATCAAATATTATTTACTATCATCCTCTGCCATTGAACTTCCGCCAATCCCAAAGAATTTATCGAAGAAGCTCTTCAACTTATCGATTACACCCTGCTTCTTCTGCGCACGGCCACCGCCGCCAAAGCGGGAAACAGGAGGCATCAGCTTATCAATGTCAGTGCCCACGGTCTTGATCTCACCGTCACGGAACGCATTGGCCAGATACTTGCGCGTCTCCGGCTCCTTTAGCTTTTCCTCTTGGATGATCTTTGCAAGCTCTTTCTCCCGCTGTTCGGACACAAAGGTGTTCCACTCTGCCATCACGTCATCCACATCGTTGACACCTGCAATAAAGGTTTCAATCAGTTGCTTTTTGCTGCGCAGTTCCGGGCTGGCATCAATCGCCTTGCGAATCGTGATGAGCACCTCTTTGTCATCGCAATGGGTGTCATGGTACTTTTTGACCAGCATCAGAATGTAGTCAATGTTAATTTCGACCTGCCGAATCAGCTCCACCTCGAACACCACATCATCCGTGATGTCCTCTTTGGTTTCATCGTGCTTCTTGTTGCGCCATTCATCCCGCAAATCCTGATAGCGGCCCAAATAGTCCTGTAAATCTCGTTCAGAGATCATCTCGTTGCCTTTGAAATCATCAAAGGAGGACAGCAGGTTCCGCATCCGCAGCAGTGCACCAAACAGCACGATAAAGTCCTTCTGGTTCTGCTCTCCGACGATCTGCGGCTCTGTCAGCGGGAACTTCTGCGTTAGGTCATCGATCATGTCTGTATAACCCTGATGGTATTTTCCCTGCTCGTCCATATAACCGTGGTAGTAGTCCGCATATTTGCGCAACAGAACGATGCCGCCCGCATTTTTATCTCCAAACAGCGAAATTGCCGCATCCACCCGCTTTTGCAGATTGCGGAAGCAGACGATATTGCCAAAGGTCTTGATGCTGTTCAAGATACGGTTCGTCCGGCTGAACGCCTGAATCAGACCGTGCATCTTCAGGTTTTTGTCCACCCAAAGGGTGTTCAGGGTCGTGGCATCGAAGCCCGTCAGGAACATATTGACCACGATCAGCAGGTCAAGTTCCTTGTTCTTCATGCGGAGCGATACATCTTTATAGTAATTCTGGAACCGTTCGCCATCGGTCGAGTAGTTCGTGTGGAACATCTCGTTGTAGTCCTGAATGGCGGCATCCAGAAAATCCCGGCTGCTCTGGTCGAGGTTGGAGGTATCTTCCGGGTTTTCCTCGTCCAGAATGCCATCCGTTTCCGCTTCATTGGCTCCATAGCTGTAAATGGTAGCAATGCGCAGCCGCTTGGTTGGATCTGCCGCCATCTGCTTTTTAAACTCCTGATAATACAGCTTTGCCATCGACACAGATGCCACGCAGAAAATCGAATTAAAACCGCTGACGCGCTGTTTTTGCTTGATTTCATCCACCGCACCACGCTGGGCAGAGGCCACCTCTGCCACATTCGTCAGCAGATTAAACTCATACGATTTGTCTCCCCGATAGGTTTTCTGGTCGAAGTGGTCAAGGATGTACTTTGTCACCAGAGAAATACGCTTGGGTGCCATGAACGCCTTTTCCCGGTCGATATCCCAAACCTGTTTATCGTCCATGTCTGGCTCTGCATCCATCGTCTTGATGTAGTCCACACGGAACGGCAGCACATTCTTGTCGTTGATGGCATCAACGATGGTGTAGGTATGCAGCGGTAGAACCTTTTCGCCTTTTTCATTTGGTTCACCGCCAAACAACTGAGGCGTTGTCCTCATACCGGGTTTTCCGCTCGTACCTGCATTTGCTGCGTAAATCGGTGTTCCGGTAAAACCGAACAGGTAGTACTTTTTGAAGTTGTGAACGATAGCACCGTGCATATCACCGAACTGGCTGCGATGGCACTCGTCAAAGATGATCACAACGTGCTTCTGGTAGACCTCATGCCCCGGATTTTTCTTGATGAAGGTCGCCAACTTCTGGATCGTGGTAATGATGATATGTGCTTCCGGGCTTTCCAACTGGCGTTTCAGAATCGTTGTACTGGTGTTGGAGTTTGCTGCGCCCTTCTCAAAGCGGTCATACTCCTTCATGGTCTGGTAGTCCAAGTCCTTTCGGTCTACCACAAACAGCACCTTGTCGATGTAGGGCAGCTGCGATGCCAACCGTGCTGTCTTGAAGGAAGTCAGCGTCTTGCCGGAGCCAGTGGTGTGCCAGATGTAGCCACCGCCCTCAATGCTGCCATACTTTTTGTAGTTGTTGGCGATCTCGATGCGGTTCAATATCCTCTCGGTTGCCGTGATCTGATATGGGCGCATCACCATCAGCATCTTTTCTGAGGTAAAGATGCAGTACCGGGTCAGCACGCTCAGGATCGTGTGCTTTGCAAAGAATGTCCGGGTAAAGTCGATCAGATCCGTTAGCACGCGGTTGTTTGCATCGGCCCAGTAGGAGGTAAATTCAAAGCTATTGCTGGTCTTTTCCTTTTTCGTCTTGCCGTGTTTGGCATCCTTGATGGCATTGTAGCGGGTGCTGTTGGAGTAGTACTTGGTATTTGTGCCGTTGGAGATCACAAAAATCTGCACATACTCATACAAGCCGCAGCCCGCCCAGAACGAATCCCGCTGATAGCGGTTGATCTGGTTGAACGCCTCCCGGATGGCCACCCCGCGCCGCTTCAGTTCCACATGAACCAGTGGAAAGCCGTTGACCAGAATCGTCACATCATAGCGGTTATCATGCCGTGCGCCGTCTGCTTGTTTTACCTCATACTGGTTGATGACCTGCAGGCGGTTGTTATGGATGTTCTTTTTGTCGATCAGTGTGATATTTTTGGAACTGCCATCATCCCGGTGCAGCACCTGCACATTGTCTTCCTGAATCTTCCGGGTCTTTTCGGGAATGTGCTCGTTGGGGTTGGCAATTACATCACTGAAAAACTGCTGCCACTCCGTATCGGAAAAGTGGTAGTGGTTCAGCTCTTCCAGTTGACTGCGGAGGTTAGCAGTCAGTTCATCCTCGGTATGCAGCGGCAGATAGGTATAGCCCTGCTCACACAACAGCCGGATAAACTCTTTTTCCAGTTCCGCCTCGCTTTGGTAGCTGTCAGAGCGCACCTTGGAGGGTTCATAGGTGGCAACAACGGTATCTTCACTCGTGCTTGCGACAACGTTGAACGAAATCATATATTGCGCTCTCCTTATCCAAATTACTTCCCAAGTCTGTTCTCATTGCATCTACTATTTTCTGAATATACTCTCTCATTAAGGGCATACGTTTCTTTTGCTCTTTCTCATAGCAATCTATCTTATATCTATATTCGCTATAATCCTCATCTGTGGGATAGTATATTTGATATATTGTGCCATCTTCATCTTCTTCGTACATATCGTCTGCCCGATCTGGATCATTGTCGTCTTTGAACTTTTTGTATTCATTTACAGATGTACGCAGCACCTCATAATACTTTTTATACTCTTCTGTCGTTTTTTCAGAAGCGAGCAACTTCATTCTTGACTTGTATGATGCTATCTTTTCAAAGTATTCTTTGTCGAATATCTTTTTCCAATCTTTTAATAGTAACTCTACCTGTTCAAAAACTTCAAGGTAAAGCTCCAATCTTTTTTGATGTATTATTTTTCGCATTTCATTATCTCGCGTAATTTTAGAAGTCAGAAATGCTGTCAGAATGGATGCCGTCAATGTTAAAATCGCACTCAATATAACTTGCTCCGTTGTCACCTCATCATCCTCTTTCTTTGAACGTCAGCAGTTTATCTCTGTAATACTCATACTGCCTTTGTCTTGCTTCAATCTCTGCGGGCAGGCCGCTGGTCAAATCATTGCAGATGGCATCAAAGCGGTCAAGAATAGAAACAACGCGCTTCTGTTCCTCAATGGGCGGCACTGGCAGATTTATCTCTCCCAGTCGTTCACCACTCACATGGGGAACACCTGCACCACGCTTCATTCCATTCAACTCTGCTTCCTTGTTTTTTAGTACGTAGTACAGATATCTCGGTGCAACAACTTCTTTCTTCGCTTCATATCCAAAGCCATCTGTAATAAAAATCGGTTCATTCCAGTAAGAAACAAATCCAGCAGATGCACCGCTCCGAGCCACTGCGACAATTTCGCCGATGTGGTTAGCACGGTCAATATAATATGCTGGTTCCTGTCCGCCCAAAATCACGGGAATATTACCATCGTTTTCGTTTTTCTTGGTAATGTACTCACCTCGAAAAACATTTGCAACCTCACTCAGCGGCAACATGGCATAACCAAACACATACTGTAGGAGCTTAATCAGTGCTCTGCTCTGCTCTGCTCTGCTCTGCTCTGCTCTGCTCTGCTCTGCTCTGCTCTGCTCTGCTCTGCTCTGCTCTGCTCTGCTCTGCTCTGCTCAAAATTGTGTTGCCGGTTTCTGCAAATGTCAAGAGCTTATCTCGGTAATACTCGTACTGCTTCTGCCGGGCTTCAATTTCTGCAGGCAAGCCAATATTGAGGTCAGAACAGATTTTTTCAAAGTTGTCCAGCACTTCGACTAAACGTTGCTGTACTTCTAATGTTGGAATAGGAATTTTAATTGCTTTTAATTCTTCAACCGAAGGAATATTCTTTATTGCACCGCCTCTTGCCACACTATTCAATATTTTTGATATTGTGTTATCAAAAAAGTATTGCAAGTAAAAAACATTGATTCTATTTGTAGGGGTTAATTTTAATAACGCTTGATTTATCACGCCTTCCGGCGCATTTTCAGGAATCACAAATGTTTTCCCAATCGTTCCAGAACAGCTAACAATCATCTCCCCCGGATGAACTGCAAATCTCTTTAATTCCTCGTATTTTTGCTTATCAATATAATACCTAAACTCCAGCTTGCGATATATAGCATGTTGCTGTTCATAAACCGCATAACCTGTTGGTTTAAATATTTCCTTTTTCAATGCTCCGCCAAAGGGGCCTCGCACAAATCTGCAAATATTGCCAAGTGTTTCCACAACCACATCATCCTTAGGAGTCAACAGTTTATCCCTATAATAGCCATATTGCGTATTCCTCGCCGTAATCTCTGTCATAAGATTTTGGGTCAACTCGTCTATTTTTTCCGTGTAACTATCTAAAATACGTACTATTTCTTCTTGAACCTCAATAGGCGGTACTGGCACCACGTATGCCTTAATCATTTTTAGATTCAAGCCTCCACGTGTGCCGTCTCCCGACGATATTTCTCGTATTCTTGCATACTGTGATCGCAGGTAATGAAACAAATATTTGCTTATAACTGTTTCATCAACTACAATCGCGCATAATGACTGATTGGTACACAATGGGATTCTTGTTATCGCTACTTTTCCTCTTGTTTTTCCTTGTCCTGCTAGCGCTATAACAACCGTTCCAACTGGCACCATTTTTGTGCTCGTTTCGTCATAGCCTTTTGGGGTTATTTTCTTTTCGGTAAACGTAACTTCTTCTTGATTTACCTCGCCAGAACTCATCCACGGAATTGTTCCATTTTCCCAGTATTCAGGGTGTGTTGTTTTTGGCGTAGCCCCCGGAAAGCACATTGCAAAATCGCCAATTCTTTTGTATTCCACACCATTCGGGCAAAGTTCTCGAAGCAGTTTATCCAGTTTACTCATTTTTCATTTCCCACCTAATACAGCTCATCGTTTGCTTTTTTTGTACAATCATCGGATAAATCATATAATTCCAAGGCATTAGTTTAAGCAAATATGGAATGTTATCTGTTCTAATGATTTCAAACTCATCGTTATACACATAAATCACATATTTGATTTTATCCTTGAATTGATAAATATAATTCAGAATTTTCTTATCTCTGCTAAGGCGATAGTTTTTGAAATTTTCTTGTCTACGCATATCGCCTTGCGACATACCATTGATCCAGTCTGTATACACGCATTCTGCCATTCCTAGTGCGCTTTCATCATACTCGATCATGAAAACTCCTATTTCTTTAGCTCCATTATATTTTTCAAGGCTTTGAAGATGTTTTTTCCAGCTATTTTGAAAAGATTTCTCCAAATCTTCATAACTATGTGCACCATATTCAAAAATCCAGCTTGTTGAGCGTAGCGTATTACACTCCATTTCATGCTCCCACTGCTTTCTTACCTCTTCTTGCTCTTTTTGAACTGCACTTTGAAAGGCTTGTTCGTCTTTCTTGTGTTCCGCTCCTTTTCGAGTAGTTTTAGATGATGTAATCTGAAAATGTTCTATAAATCCTTTTCGGAATATAAAATCAGGGAACTCACTAAGGCGTTCATTCGGTTTAGCTGTTCTCAGGATGCTCGCAATTTCAAACCTATCATCTTCTAATAATCCAAAACAGCTTTTATAGCATTCGTGATTTACAAGCCACTGCCAAAGCCCATTATTAAATTCATCATCAGTTACATTTAGAATTGTACGGTGTCCAAAAGGTTCCTCACAGGGCACATCATCACGCCAAAAGAATCCCCGCTTCACCAAATCCAAACAGTTTTGTTCTTTTATTCCTCTTTGGGTTGTCTGCCCCATAAGTATCTCCTTTCCATTTTATTCAATTGAATTTGTTTCCAAATACCTGTCAAAATCGCTCTGGTACAGCCGATCCTGCACCACACGGTACTTTTCAAACTCCGTTTCGGCGTGCATCTTTGCAAGCTGTGCCGAGATTTTGCCTGCGTCCTTCAGCACTTCCAGATCATCTGCCTGCAAATAGATGTCCAGCCGCTTGGCCCAGTCCTCCATGGTCATGGGGATATGACGACGGGCACGGTTCTCGGCAAGGTCGAGGTATGCCGAAACGATCAGCTCCATGGACTTCATTTCATCTTCGGTCAGGTAGTTTTTCGCCACCGAAACATCGCTCTTTTTGATTTTGCCGTTGGGAGCATCCTTCCATGTGTGAAGCCCCATGTGCGGCTTTTCAGCATCGGCACGCTCATAGATCAGTTCTGCCGCCGTATGGCGATGCACGGCATAGTGCATCTTATTCTGCACCTTCGCAAAGAACTCTTTTGTGGTCAGCGCATTGCGGTCATAATCCATCGAAGTAGCGTAAATATCGGTAAGTTTCTGGTAGAAGTTGCGCTCCGAAATGCGAATTTCCCGGATACGCTCCAACTGCTCTTCAAAGTATTTCTTGGTCAGGACTGTGCCGCCGTTTTTCAGGCGCTCCTCATCCATTGCCCACCCCTTGATGGTGTACTGCTCCACGATCTGGTTCGCCCAGACACGGAACCGCACCGCCCGCTGGTTGTTCACCTTGAAGCCAACCGCAATAATTGCCTGTAAGTTATAGTGGTTCGTGTTGTACTTTTTTCCGTCCGTAGCAGTTATTAAGTATTTCTTAATAACTGCTTCTTCCTGCAATTCCCCATCCTCAAAAATCTTTTTCAGGTGCTGGTTTATCGCCGCGACAGATACATCGTAAAGGGTCGCCATCATCTTTTGCGTCAGCCAGATGTTTTCATCCTCGTAGCGCATCTCGATGCTGTCCCTGTCCTCCCCTGTGGAGGCAACAAAGGTCAAATATTCAGCCGCAGAAGAACGTATCAATGCAGAATCTTTCTTTTCGTTTTCCATTTCAGCCCTCGATTTCTGCCACGATCTGGTCAATGGCGGCCCGCAGTTCGTTTTCTCGTGCTACGATTTGCGCAATTTCAGCGTTCAGCTTCACAATGTCGATCTTCTCGCGGGTGTCCTTGGCCTCCACATAAGTGGAAACCGACAGGTTATAGTCATTTTCCTGCACCTCGGAATACTCCGCCAGATGGGAGAAGTGTGCTTTTTCTGCCCGCTGTGCAAAGGTGTCCACAATCTTGTTGATGTTCTCCTGGGTGAGTTTGTTGTTATTGGTCACCTTGACGCACTCGGAAGAAGCATCAATGAACAGCATCTTATTATCTGTTTTGCCCTTTTTCAGCACCATGATGCAGGTGGCAATACTGGTACCAAAGAACAGGTTGCTCGGCAACTGGATGATGCAGTCAATGAAGTTGTTGTCCACCAGATACTTGCGGATCTTCTGCTCTGCGCCGCCACGGTACATGATGCCGGGAAAGCAGACGATTGCAGCCGTACCGTTGGAAGCCAGCCATGCCAGCGAGTGCATGATAAACGCTAAGTCCGCTTTGCTCTTCGGAGCCAGCACACCAGCCGGAGCAAAACGCGGGTCATTGATGAGCAGCGGATTCTCGTCACCGGCCCACTTGATGGAGTACGGCGGATTCGATACGATCAGCTCAAAGGGTTCATCATCCCAGTGCTGCGGATTTGTCAGCGTATCCTCACAGGCAATGTCGAATTTGTCAAACTCAATGTCGTGCAGGAACATATTGATACGGCACAGGTTATACGTTGTGATGTTGATTTCTTGCCCAAAGAAGCCATTGCGCACAGCGTCCCGTCCCAGCACCTTTTCTGCCTTCAGTAGCAACGAGCCAGAGCCGCAGGCCGGGTCATATACCTTGTTGATTTCCTTCTTGCCTACCGTACCCAGCCGGGTCAGCAGCTCCGAAACATCGGCAGGCGTAAAGAACTCGCCGCCGGACTTGCCCGCATTGCTGGCGTACATGGTCATCAGGTATTCGTAGGCATCGCCAAAAGCATCAATGTCATGCTCTTTCACATCTCCAAGGTTCATATCTGCTACGCCGTTCAGCAGCTTCACGAGCTTTTCATTGCGTTTGGCAACGGTCGCGCCCAGCTTGTTGCTGTTCACATCGTAATCATCAAACAGCCCTGCAAACTGTCCCTCAGAGGAGCTGCCCTTTGCGGATTCCTCAATGTGCCGGAAGACTGTTTCCAGCGTTTCGTTGAGGTTTTCATCGCTGGCCGCTTTTGCTCGTACATTGCAGAACAACTCACTGGGCAGAATGAAGAACCCTTTTTCCTGTACCAGCCCTTCCCGTGCCTGCTCTGCCTCTGCATCAGGCATATCCTCATAGCGGAAGTCCGGGTTGCCTGCATCAATTTCGCCCTGATTGATATAGCTGGCAATGTTCTCCGAAATATAACGGTAGAACATCGTACCGAGAACGTAGCTCTTGAAATCCCATCCGTCCACTGCGCCGCGCAGATCATCAGCAATCGCCCAGATTGCACGGTGCAGTTCTTCGCGTTCCTGCTCTTTTTTGGTGTCTACCATTTTTATTTCCTCCATCAAATGCGGATTTCCGCATTGTTTTCTTTCATTTTAACATAGTAAATGTACCACTATTGGTACATCATGGTGTTTTTTCTGAAAAGGATATACTTTCCCTTTATACTATCCTAGTAAAGCGTACCACAGCTTTTCCGTGATTGCAAGCCGATAAAAATTTCTATTGCATTTTTCAGCGAGATAGTGTACACTTTTTTCAATCTTGTCCACTATCTGCATCTCAGACGGTGTTTCGTATCAGTAAGCATCTACGGTTTTGGAGGGAAACAAATGAAAGCGAAAAAGACCAAACTGCCCGAAAATCTGTATCATTACACCAGCCTCATCAAGTATCGGATGATTCTTGCAACTGGGAAACTGCTTCTGACACCTTCCAATCTGAAATATGACAACGCCACGCTCCATGACGAACCACTCTTTTTTAATGGGCAGAAAATTGGTTATAAATCCGTTGACAAATATGAAAACTATCACCCTGTCGTCTGGCTGACTGCCAATGACCATGCTGGTGCCAAAAATACCGGCCTGTCCAACGACAAAATCATGTGCCGCATTACCATCAGGACCAATGGTAAAATCTGGCGGTATCTGCCTTGGCGCACTTTCTGCGACAAGTACAACGCTGACCGCAGCGTTGCCTCAACCCTCAAACAAACCGCTAATGACTACCTGAACTGGTATGTCTGTGAATCTGAGATTCCAGTTGCGGACTTTGCAATGGTCGAGTTTCTGGCTGAAGATGGCACCTACAAAGACGAGAAAGACATTCCCGGATTTGCTCTGACGGATATTGCCCCGGAACTTTTTGAGTAAAGAGTAAAATATCACTTATATGTACAGCCCCCGCCAACATTCGCTGGCGGGGGCTGCTATACTTACAGCTCTACGTTGTTCTGCCTGTTCTTCTTCTGGCTTCTATCCGCAGTCTGCTCCCGCTCCCTCATAAGTCCAATGACCTGCTGCATCTTTTCGGCACCGAAATAGTTCCATACTCGCCTGAAATCACGTTTCATCGCATAGAGCTGAGAGTTTTCAGCCTCCACCTCTTTCAGCCGCTGGCTTAGATGATGGGTAGCCTTCTTCTCGTCCTGATAGAAGTGCAGATACTTATCCCTCTCATCCTTGACCTCCCAGTACTTCCGATGGAGGGCAAAGAGTACCTTCACCAACTTCTGGATCAGCGGCATGGCCTTCTTCTCCCGATAGCTCTTGGCGGTCTCAAATGTGGCTGCTTCTGGCACCCATTCTTCTGGCCGCTGGGAGTATTGCGCTGACAGGTTTTCCAAACCTTCCATAATGGGAGCCAGCTTGTTCAGCTTCTGGCTCTGCTTCTGGTAGGTCTGCTCCACTTTCTGCATCCGCTGCTCGGCAGCGTCTACGGCTGTCTGCGCTGTTTCCAGCTGCTCCTGCATCTCGATCAGGTCGGTCTGGCACTCCTGCTTGGCAGCTTCCAGAGCCGCTACCTCTTTACTACGCTCCTGCTTTTTGAAGTCCAGCACAGACAGGTGCTCTTCGTGGGTGCCTTTCTGTTCCCACTCGATGCCATGCCTCTCCATCACGGCAGCAAGCTGCTCTTTCTCGGCGTTGATCCACTGGTTCAGCTCGGATTCCAGTTTAGAACCGCCTGCAAAGCCCAAGGCTTTCAGCGCCTGCTTCAGGGACACCTTGGTGTCCAGTCCTTTGCCCTTCCAGCCGGACACATACGGCACGAAGTCGATGTGCAGATGGGGCGTAGCTTCGTCCATGTGGAGGAAAGCCCCGAACACCCGCAGTGTCGGGTTCCGCTCTTGGAAGCCCTGCATATACTCGTCCAGCAGTTCCTTTGCCAGTGCGCCATTCTCGGTCAGGACACCCATATCATCTTTGTTGCCGATCTGGACGATCAGCTCATGGAAAAGCTTTTCCTGCTTGCCTGTCCGCAGGTGCTCATAGTAGTCGGTGATACAGCGGTCCTTGCGCTTCTGCTTGGCGTTGTAGCGGTTCACTGCCTCGTCAAACAGTTCGTGGTACACCTTCTGAATCGGTTCATCCCGGTACATAACATTCAGGCTGCTGCGCTCCGGGTCTACGTTTTCAGCGATGAAACTTCTCCGGTTATGGTTGAGGGAGCCGGGACCCCGCATTGCGGAAATGGTTCTTTTCAATCGCACGTCCTTTCTCTGTGGAAGTAACTGGTGCCGGACACGGCAAAGGCTTTGTTACTTTCGTCGAAAGTAACGCAAAAGCACTTTTGACAGACGTTCCGTCCATCAAAAGATGCCTTTGCGCCCTGCCGGGGGCTTCCGTCTGCGGACGGGGTTTCGCTGTACCTCGCCGCTGCCCGGTCCAACACCACCTTCCTGCGTGATTGCATTCACAGGAGCGTGACACGCTCCTGTACTTTGCCAATAGAGGGACTCACCAGCGGAAGCTTTCTGGCACGCCTCGTCTGTCCAGATACTCCTGCCGAGCCTGCTCCCGCTGTTCCTCGGTGGGTGCTGTCTTGTACTGGGCATACAGCTCATGCCGCAGCATCGCATCCAATTTTTGCTCCAGACCCTGCTCAATGACCTCTTCGTACTCATTTTCGCCGCTCAAATGATAATGCAGCAAGGCGACGAAAAGTTCCTGTGAAATCTGCACATTTTTCATCATTATCACCATTCCGTGTCGGTTGTGTCGATTGTGACGGTATTTTACATAGTAGCAAAAATACCGTCACAACCGTCACGAATCGTCACGCCCCCAGAATTTTCCAGCGTTAATTTGACCACTCTGCCCTCATGGGTGCGCTTGCTTTCGTACCGAATTCCATAATCGTTGTAGAGCCTGTCGGCACTCACGTTCAGCTTCCGGGTCAAGATGTTTGCCTGTATGCTCACACCAGACAGACGTTCCAGCAGCTCCGTGGGCGTACCGCTCCACTCTGGCTGTTCCGGGCTGAGCATCTTTGCCACCGCTTCCAGAAGCGGGTCGGGCGGCAGCTTCCAAAGTTCCGTTTCGGCTCCTTGGAACTTCCACACGCAGCGTTCCCGGTCAAACTCCAATGTCAGCTCCTGATCCGGCTGGTCACGCCCCACGATGTCCAGTAGTGCGGTGTTGTCCGTGCGCCGCTTCTTCTGCATGATGAACGCGCCATCCGCTGCACCCAACAGACCGTTGGTGCCGGAGATCATATCAAAGCTGTCCTCGGCTTCCATCTTCCGGGTGTGATGAACCACCAGCAGGCAGATGCCGTACCTGTCGCTGAAAGTTTTCAGTTTGGTCACGATCTCGTAGTCGCTGGCGTAGCTGTATCGGTCACCGCCGATCTCCCGCACCTTCTGCAGGGTGTCGATGATGATGAGCCGTACATCCGGGTGCTCCCGGATGAATCCTTCCAACTGCTGGTCAAGTCCCTCGCTCACGGACTTAGCTTGCGTTGCGAAGTAGAGATTGTTGGTCTCCTCTACCCCGAACATCCGGGAGAGTCGCCGCTGCAGCCGGGCGTAATCGTCCTCCAATGCCAGGTAGAGGACGGTGCCCTGATGCACCTCGTACTCCCACAGCGGAAGCCCCATCGCCACATGGTAGGCAAGCTGCCCCATGAAGAAGGACTTACCCACCTTGGGCGCACCTACGAAGAGGTAGGTGCCACTGTACAGCAAGTCGTTCACGATGGGTTTCCGAGGTGGATACACCGTGTCGTACAGCTCAGTCATTGATATCGTGTTCAGCCCGAAATTGTTTGACTTTTTCGCGGCTTGCAGATTGATTTGCTTGTCCGAATTTGTTATAATATTGGTGTTGATTTTTGAGGACGACTGTACCGCATCTGCGCCAACAGATGCACCCGGTACGGTCGTTTTTCTATTGTCCGTCATTCGCATTCCTCCTTAAGTCCATTCAACGTCAGAGCCACCATTTGCAGGGTCTCCAGCAAGTCCGGCGGAACTTCTTCATCCACGGCCAGCCGCTGCAATTCCTGATAGATCAGCCTCATCTGGTCTCGCAAGGCTTTGTAGACCCTTGGGTTGCCTACCACGGTGACCTCCCGGTCGGTCAGGCGGCGGATGATATACTCCTGTTTGGTCAGCCCGGAGAGCTTTACTTTGGCTTCCAGAACCTCGTCCTCTTCCGGGGACATTCGGAAGGCTACCACCTTGTTCCGCCAGCGGCCTTGCTGGTCGAGTACTCGTTCCATTTTCATCCCTCCTTTCGCTCCATGTTCAGCTTCTGTGCCATCTCCTGCTGCTTTGAGGGGAAGAGATGGGCGTACTTATAGGTGATGTCCACGCTCTCATGCCCCACCCGGTCTGCGATTGCCAGCGCCGAGAAGCCCATCTCGATCAGCAGCGATACATGGGAGTGCCGCAGGTCGTGGATTCGGATGCGCTTCACCCCGGCTTCCTTGGCTCCCCTGTCCATCTCGTGGTGCAGATAGCTCTTGGTCACCTCAAAGATCCGCTGGTCTGGCTGGACTTTGTAGAGGGATTTCAGATAGTCTCTGATCTCGTCCGTCAGAAACTGCGGCATCTGGATGACCCGGACGCTCTTGGGTGTTTTCGGGTCGGTGATCACATCCCGGCCTTTCAGCCTTTGATAGGATTTGGTGATGGAGAGCAGCCCCTTGTCCAAGTCGAAGTCTGCCGGAGTCAGAGCCAGCAGCTCGCCCTCCCGGATGCCACACCAGTAGAGGACCTCAAAAGCGTAATAGGATTGCGGCTTGTCCATCATGACCTCTGCGAATTTGAGGTACTCTTCCTTTGTCCAGAAAAGCATTTCCTTGTGCTTTTCTGACCCCATGCACCCGGCTGTGGCTGCTGCGTTTGATTTCAGTCCGTAGAACCGGACGGCGTGATTCAGAATGGCACTGAGTTGTCCATGCAGCGTCTTGAGGTAGGTCGGCGAGTAGGCCTTGCCGTTTTTGTCCCGGTAGTTCAGCATCTCGTTCTGCCACGCGATCACATCCCGCGGCTTGATCTCGCCGAGCCGCTTTTCCTTGAAATACGGTAAGATTTTCGTTCGGATGATATGCTCCTTGGTAAACCATGTGTTTTCCCGGAGTCGCTTCTTTTTGTCAGTGATATAAATTTCCACAAAGGCTTCAAATGTCATGGTCAGGTCTGCCGCCTGTTGAAGAAGGAACTCCCGCTCCCACGCCAGAGCATCCTTCTTGGTGGCAAATCCCCGTTTCAGCTTCTTCTGCTTCACACCTTGCCAGTTCTCGAAATAGAAGGAAGCGTACCATGTGCCCTGCCTGTTGTCCTTGTAGGCTGGCATCCTATCACTCCTCCCCTGCCCCGTAGATTTTCTCCTGATAGTACCTCCTGCTTACCCGGCCTCCCACGGTCGTGTAGCCCTTGGCTCTCAGTTCCTCGTTCCACTGGGCAATCATTTTGTACGCCAGACCCTGCGAGATGTCCAACTCCTTTGCCAGCTCGTCTGCCTTGATAAAAATGCTGTTTGCCATTTTTTGTCCTTTCCTTGTCGGTTTCATTTCGGTGCCGCTTCATCCTCGCTGACTTCCGGCAGGCATATCCCCTTTGCGGTGCTGTGCCGTCCCCTTGTGGAGCGCTCGCTTCCTTTCGGAAGGTCTTGGCGGTTTGGATCAGTTTGGCGGTCATTCAATTTTACTAAGCATTTTTGCTTATCTTTTTGTGCTCTCATTATACTAAACACATTCCGTTAAGTCAAGAGATTTTCAGGTAAAATCTTAAACTTTTTTGTTTATTTTCTATTGCACCTCCTATTTTTCTGTGCTATACTAGGTTCAACAAATATGTTTAAGTCAGGAGGCAATCGCATGGCAGTCGGTGACCGCATCAAACGTGCCCGCAACCTCCGAGGTATGACCCAGAAAGAACTGGGCATTACCATCGGGTTTGAGGAGAAAAGCGCAGACATCCGCATCGCACAATACGAAAGCAACACCCGCACTCCTAAAGAAGAGTTGCTCCGCAAGATTGCGGAGGTGCTGGACGTGAACTACCGTTCCCTCTATGAGCCGACCCTGTACGCCGCAGAGGATGTGATGTACACTCTGTTCGAGCTGGACGAGCACTATCCCGGCACCCGGCTCTATGAGGTCACAGACACCACCGACCCGGATCTCCCGGAAAAGCACATGGCAGTCAGCTTCCGCTATCGCCTGCTGGATGATTTCCTGAAGGAGTGGCAGCTCCGTAAGAAGCAGCTCCGGGAGGGCGAGATCACCAAGGAAGAGTATCTGGAATGGAAGCTCAACTGGCCACAGACCGCCGACGGCTGCGGCCGGTACGAGCCGAAGAAAAAGTGGCGTAAAGAATAAAAGACACAAAAATGCCCTCTGAAAAACTTACCGTTTCTCAGAGGGCATTTTCATGTCTCTCTTTATGAATAATCGTCTGATAGTATCAAAGCAGTATCAGAGCACCTTTTGGTTCTCAAAATATCGCATTGTATCAATACTTTTCAGATTCTGCAGATTACTCGAGCTCGATGGTGGCAGGCGGCTTACCGGTGCAATCGTAGAACACACGGTTGACGTGCTTGACCTCATTGACGATGCGGCTGGTCACAGTGCCCAGAACATCCCAGGGCACATTGTAGCTCTCAGCCGTCATAAAGTCGGTGGTGGTCACGGCACGCAGGGCCACAGCATAGTCATAGGTACGCTCGTCACCCATCACGCCGACGCTGCGCATATTGGTCAGAGCGGCGTAATACTGGTTGATCTCCTTATCCAGACCCGCCTTGGCGATCTCCTCACGCCAGATCGCGTCTGCATCCTGCACGATGGCAACCTTTTCGGGGGTCACCTCACCGATGATGCGGATGCCCAGACCGGGGCCGGGGAACGGCTGACGGCTGACCAGATACTCAGGCAGGCCCAGTTCGCGGCCAACCTGACGCACCTCATCCTTAAACAGGTTGCGCAGGGGCTCCACCAGCTCCTTGAAGTCCACGGTATCGGGCAGGCCGCCGACATTGTGGTGGCTCTTGATGACGGTGGATTCGCCGCCCAGGCCGCTCTCCACAACGTCGGGATAGATGGTGCCCTGTGCCAGGAAATCCACCTTGCCGATCTGCTTTGCCTGCTCCTCAAAGACGCGGATGAACTCCTCGCCGATGATCTTGCGCTTGCGCTCGGGCTCAGTAACACCGGCCAGCTTGCTGAAATAGCGGTCACGGGCATCCACACAGATGAAGTTGATATCAAAGCCGTTGGCATTGCCCGGGCCAAAGACAGAGCAGACCTCTTCCTTTTCGTTCTTGCGGAGCAGACCATGATCCACAAACACGCAGGTCAGCTGCTTTCCGATAGCCTTTGCCAGCATTGCAGCCAGCACAGAGGAATCCACGCCGCCGGACAGGGCGCACAGCACCTTGCCGTCGCCAATGCGCTCCCGCAGAGCCTTGACATTGTTCTCCACGAAGGAGTCCATCTTCCAGTCACCGGAGCAGCCACAGACGTTATACACGAAGTTGCGGAGCATCTTCTTGCCCTCAGCGGTGTGGAGCACTTCCGGGTGGAACTGAACAGCGTACAGGCCCTTCTCGGCGTTCTCTGCAGCAGCCACAGGGCAGTTCACAGTGTGTGCGGTGATCTTGAAGCCGGGGGCTGCCTGCTCGATGTAGTCATTGTGGCTCATCCAGCAGATGGTGGAGGGCTGAACATCCTCGAACATCTTGCTGCTGTTGTCCACAAAGACCTCGGTCTTGCCGTACTCACGCTCAGGGGCGCGGCAGACATGACCGCCCAGCAGGTGCATCATCAGCTGGCTGCCGTAGCAGATTCCCAGCACAGGGATGCCCCAGTTGAAGATCTCGGGGTCGATGGTGGGCGAATCTTCCAGATAGACGCTGTTGGGGCCGCCGGTGAAGATGATGCCCTTGGGGTTCTTCGCCTTGATGACCGACAGGTCAGTTTTGTAGGAATAGATTTCACAGTAGACATTGTTCTCGCGGACACGGCGCGCGATCAGCTGATTGTACTGGCCGCCAAAGTCCAGCACGATGACAGTTTCATGCTGCATGATGTTCTCCTCCCTTTTCTATCCAATGGAATTTTACAGATAGATATAGTATAGCACATCTCACAACGAAAATCGACAGTCTTTGTGAACTTTCCCGATTTTATTTTACGCGAACAGGATGCCGCAGCACCGTTTTCAATTTTTCCGGTGCTGTCCGGCGCGGATCGCTGAGGTAAATTTCGTGGTGACGGCGGTGCCCGGTGAAATCAGTCTCATAGCCCTGTTCCCGCGCAAAAGCATCCATCTGCTCCAGCGTCTCCGGTTCGGCATCATAAGAACCAACATGCATACACTGCACACAAAGTCCTTCATCATAGTGGAGGAACTGCACTTTGGAGAAATCCTTCTTCTTTTTTGCAGTCGCTTCCTGAACGGCCCAATCGAACACTTCCCGGGTCACGAAATCCGGCAGGCGGATCATACTTGTCCACTCAAAGCATTCTTTGTGGGCGTAGTCCACACCGTCCACCCCCTCTTGATGCCACAAACCCTCCAACGGTGGGACAACATATTCAAAGTAACCGTCGATCTTATGGCTTCCCTTGTAGCTCATCTTGATGGTAAAGGCAATGCCATACAGCAACTCCATTGCCGCCTGATATTCCCCACCTGGTTCATTGGGGTCTCCCCTGCCCTGTACAGACACAAAATTCATCGGCGGAACAGTTACAATACCCGGCTTCCTGGGTGGAAGATAAAACTCCTTGTACTCCTTCTTATAGTCAAACGCCATAGTGCCGTCCTCCATTCTTCGACATCTTGTTTCTTTAATGTCAGCATATCATAACAACCTTTATTTGTAAAGCACTTTTTGGCAAAAACAAAAATCCCCTGCCATCTCGGGCAGAGGATCTGTTAGCGCAAAAAGAGCCTTCCCACTCTCCGGAATGGGAAGGCTCTTTGTAAGTTTAACCTTTTGCCTTAGAACAGGCGCAGAGGGTCAAAATCACTCAATGATCTTGCCAACAACGCCGGAACCAACGGTACGGCCACCCTCACGGATAGCGAAACGCAGGCCCTCTTCCATAGCAACGGGGGTCAGCAGCTCAACGTGCATCTGAACGTTATCGCCGGGCATGCACATCTCGGTGCCTTCGGGCAGGGTGATGATGCCGGTCACGTCAGTGGTACGGAAGTAGAACTGAGGACGATAGTTAGAGAAGAAGGGGGTGTGACGGCCGCCTTCGTCCTTGGTCAGAACGTAGACCTGAGACTCGAAGACCTTGTGGGGATGGACAGTGCCGGGCTTAGCCAGAACCTGGCCACGCTCGATCTGGGTACGGTCAACACCACGCAGCAGAGCGCCGATGTTATCGCCAGCCTCAGCGAAGTCCAGAGACTTACGGAACATCTCCAGGCCGGTGATGGTGGTGCTCAGACGATCGGGCTTAATGCCAACAATCTCCATTGCATCGCCAACCTTAGCAATGCCACGCTCAACACGACCGGTAGCAACAGTACCACGGCCGGAAATGGTCATGACATCCTCGATGGGCATCAGGAAGGGCTTGTCTTCCTCACGATCGGGGTTGGGGATATAGCTGTCAACAGCGTCCATCAGCTCCTTGATGCAAGCATACTCGGGTGCATCAGGATCCTTGGAGGTGGACTCCAGAGCCTTCAGAGCGGAGCCACGGATGATGGGGGTGTCGTCGCCGGGGAAGTCATACTCGCTCAGCAGCTCACGGATCTCCATCTCGACCAGATCCAGCAGCTCTTCGTCGTCGACCATATCGCACTTGTTCATAAAGACAACGATATAGGGCACGCCGACCTGACGAGCCAGCAGGATGTGCTCACGGGTCTGGGGCATGGGACCATCGGTAGCAGCAACGACCAGGATAGCGCCGTCCATCTGAGCAGCACCGGTGATCATGTTCTTAACGTAGTCAGCATGGCCCGGGCAGTCAACGTGAGCGTAGTGACGAGCATCGGTCTGGTACTCGACGTGAGCGGAGTTGATCGTAATACCACGAGCGCGCTCCTCGGGAGCCTTATCGATGTTGGCATAGTCCATGAAGTCTGCGTCGCCCTTCAGTGCCAGATACTTGGTGATAGCGGCGGTCAGAGTGGTCTTGCCGTGGTCAACGTGACCGATGGTGCCGATGTTAACATGCGGCTTAGAACGGTCAAATTTTGCCTTTTCAGCCATTGGAATATCCTCCCTTAATCGGATTGAATTTGGTTACAACAGTCCTGCAAACACAGAATTGCATTGCAAAACTATTCTACTAAATTTGTCCTGTAAAATCAAGTGCTTTTACAGGAAATTTTGCCGGAGCTACACTACCCCGGCAAAATTTTACTTTGTTTCAGGCAATCAAGCCTTGGTGCGGCCAGCAATGATCTGGTCGGCAATGTTCTTGGGAACCGGCTCGTAGTGAGAAGGCTCCATGACATACTGGCCACGGCCCTGGGTCTTGGAACGCAGGTCGGTGGCATAGCCGAACATCTGAGCCAGAGGAACGAAAGCGTTGACACGCTGAGTGCCTGCCATTGCCTCCATGCCCTGGATCTGGCCACGGCGAGAGTTCAAGTCGCCGATGACATCGCCCAGATACTCATCAGGAACGATAACAGCAACCTTCATGATGGGCTCGGTGATGATGGGGTCAGCCTTGCGCATAGCATCCTTGAATGCCATAGAACCAGCAATGGAGAAGGCCATTTCAGAGGAGTCGACCTCATGATAAGAACCATCCCACAGGGTGACCTTGACATCAACGACAGGATAGCCAGCCAGAACGCCGGACTTCATAGCACCCTGGATACCATTGTCGATAGCCGGGATGTATTCCTTCGGGATAGCACCGCCAACGATGGCGTTGACGAACTCGTAACCCTTGCCGGGCTCGTTGGGCTCGATCTTGATCTTAACATGACCGTACTGGCCCTTACCACCAGACTGACGTGCGTACTTGGTCTCCTGATTGGCCTCCTTGCGGATGGTCTCACGGTAAGCGACCTGAGGTGCGCCGACATTGGCCTCGACCTTGAACTCACGCAACAGGCGGTCGACGATGATCTCCAGATGGAGCTCGCCCATACCTGCGATGATGGTCTGACCAGTCTCTTCATCAGTGTAGGTCTTGAAGGTAGGATCCTCTTCGGCCAGCTTTGCCAGCGCGATGCCCATCTTCTCGTTGCCGGCCTTGGTCTTGGGCTCGATGGCAACGCGGATAACGGGCTCGGGGAACTTCATGGACTCCAGAATGATGGGATGATTCTCATCACACAGAGTATCACCAGTGGTGGTGTTCTTCAGACCGACAACAGCAGCGATATCACCTGCATAGCAGCAGTCGATATCCTTGCGGTGGTTGGAGTGCATCTGCAGGATGCGGCCCATACGCTCTCTAGCGTCCTTCACGGAGTTGTAGACAGTAGTACCAGCCTCGACCTTACCGGAGTAGACACGGAAGTAAGCCAGCTTACCAACGAACGGATCGGTTGCAATCTTGAAGGCCAGAGCTGCGAAGGGAGCGTCGTCGGAAGACGGACGGGTCTCCTGCTCTTCGGTCTCAGGATTCACACCCTTGATGTCCTCAACGTCGGTAGGAGCGGGCATATAATCCACGATAGCGTCCAGCAGCTTCTGGACACCACGGTTCTTGTAGGAAGAACCACAGACCACGGGCACCAGAGTGTTGGCAATGGTCTCCTTGCGGATGGCAGCCTTCAGCTCCTCGCGGGTGATCTCCTCACCCTCGAGATACTTCTCCATCAGGACTTCGTCGTTCTCGGCAACAGCCTCGATCAGGATGTTGCGGTACTCCTCGGCCTGCTCGACCATATCCTCAGGGATGGGCTCAGTGCGCATATCGTTGCCCATGTCGTCATAGTAGACCTCAGCGTTCATATCGACCAGGTCAACGATACCACGGAAGGTATCCTCCTGGCCGATGGGCAGCTGGATCGCCACGCCGTTAGCGTGCAGACGATCATGCAGCATCTTGATGCAGCGGAAGAAGTCGGCACCCATGGTATCCATCTTGTTGACGTAAACCATGCGAGGGACTTTGTACTCATCAGCCTGACGCCAAACGGTCTCAGACTGAGGCTCGACACCGCCCTTAGCAGCCAGAACGGTCACAGAACCGTCCAGGACGCGCAGGGAACGCTGGACCTCAACAGTAAAGTCCACGTGGCCCGGGGTGTCGATGATGTTGATGCGGTGACGGTTCTTCTTGAATGCAACCGGATCCTTCTGGGTCTCAGAGTGGCTCCAGTAGCAGGTGGTAGCAGCGGAAGTGATGGTAATACCACGCTCCTGCTCCTGAACCATCCAGTCCATGGTGGCACCGCCATCATGGACTTCGCCGATCTTGTGGTTGATGCCGGTGTAGTACAGAATACGCTCGGTGGTAGTCGTCTTACCAGCATCAATGTGGGCCATAATGCCGATATTTCTCGTCATCTGAAGAGAAACTTCTCTGGGTGTAGCCATGAAATTAACCTCCTACAGAACAGATCAATAACGGAAATGAGCGAAAGCCTTGTTGGCCTCGGCCATCTTGTGGGTATCCTCGCGCTTCTTCACGGCGTTACCAGTGTTGTTGGCAGCATCCATGATCTCGGCGGCCAGACGCTGGGCCATGGTCTTCTCACCACGGCTGCGGCTGTAAGCGGTCAGCCAGCGCAGACCCAGGGTCTCGCGGCGGGCAGGGCTGACTTCCAGAGGAACCTGGTAGTTAGCGCCACCAACACGGCGGGTCTTGCACTCGAGGCTGGGCATGATGTTCTCCATCGCCTTCTCGAAAGTTTCCAGAGGATCGTTGCCGGTCTTTTCCTGAATCATGGAGAAAGCCTCGTAAACGATCTTCTGAGCGACGCCCTTCTTGCCATCCAGCATCACGCTGTTGACCAGACGGGTGACCATCTTGGAATTGTAAATAGGATCAGCTAAGACATCGCGCTTAGCAATGTTACCTCTTCTAGGCATCTTTCTTCCCTCCTTCACAGAATGATATCATCGGTACTCGAAAGTAATAAAACTCCCGTTGTGTCACAAAGAGCTGACCTTACATAAACCGTTACCCTCCGCGCAATGCGGACTTGTTATTTATATAATGGAAAGCCGTTTATGGCGGTTGTCCTCAATTACTTCTTTGCAGCACCGGCCTTAGGACGCTTTGCGCCGTACTTGGAGCGGGCCTGGTTACGGCCTGCCACACCCTGAGTATCCAGGGTACCACGGATGATGTGGTAACGCACACCGGGCAGGTCCTTAACACGGCCGCCACGGATCAGCACGACGGAGTGCTCCTGCAGGTTATGGCCGATACCGGGAATGTAAGAGGTGACCTCGATACCATTCGTGAGGCGGACACGAGCAACCTTACGCAGAGCAGAGTTAGGCTTCTTGGGGGTCATGGTACGAACTGCAGTGCAGACACCACGCTTCTGGGGGCTGCTCAGATCAGAGTACTGCTTCTTCTGAGAGTTATAAGTCTTCTGCAGGGCGGGAGCGGTGCTCTTGGTAACCAGGACCTCACGGCCTTTGCGTACAAGCTGGTTAAAAGTAGGCATTTTGTTTCTCCTTTCTTAATAGTGAACATCGGATATTTTCCGACTTTTTAGCCGCACTTCCCCTATGGGGACGCGCAACAGTTATATAATACTCGTTTTGATTAGGAATGTCAACAGTTTTTCCAATATTTTTTTGTTTTATTCGCCGAAGGACTCAACCGCCGATTTTTCCTTTACTCCCTCAGTCTGCTGCGCAGACAGCCCCCTCTCAGAGGGGGCCTTTCCCCTGCTTCGGGCCAAGCAGGCCTCCCTCCCAGAGGGAGGTGGCATTGCGAAGCAATGACGAAGGGAGTTTCAAATCAAAAAAGCCGCCCTCCCCTGCGTTCAGGGAAAGGCGGCTCATGGATTGATTCAGTTCCGGGCAGACAGAGTTTTACTGCTGGTTTGCTGCAGCCAGCTCAGCGGCAACAGCCTCGTCGCGCTCCTGCTCACGGCGCTTCAGATCCTCACGCACCTCCGGCAGACCGGTACCGGCGGGGATCAGCTTACCGATGATGACGTTCTCCTTCAGGCCGGCCAGCGGGTCAACCTTGCCCTTGATGGCGGCTTCGGTCAGGACACGGGTGGTCTCCTGGAAGGATGCGGCAGACAGGAAGGACTCGTTTGCCAGGGCAGCCTTGGTGATGCCCAGCAGCACCTGCTGATACTCGACCAGCTTGATGCCCTCTTCACCGTCATCAATGCGCTTCTGCAGCTCGGCGTTGATGTTCTCAACTTCCAGACGGTTTGCCAGTGCACCGCCGATCAGGTCGGAGGAGCCGGAGTCGGTCACGCGGACCTTGCGGCACATCTGGCGGACGATGACCTCGATATGCTTATCATTGATCTCAACGCCCTGCAGACGGTAGACCTTCTGGACCTCGCTGATCAGGTAGTTCTGCACATCGCTCAGACCCTTGATGGCCAGGATATCCTGGGGATACAGGACACCTTCGCGGGTGATGATGTCGCCCTTCTCCACACGATCGCCGGGCATGACACGTGCATGCTGGGTGAAGGGGATGGAGTAGCTCTTCACCACCTCGGCACCGTTCTCGTCCTTACCGGTGACCTTGATGACGACATTCTTCTTGGTGTCATCCTGAGAGACAACACCGGAGATCTCGCTCATAATGGCCATGCTCTTGGGACGGCGGCTCTCGAACAGCTCTTCAACACGGGGAAGACCCTGGGTAATATCCTCAGCAGATGCAATACCGCCGGTATGGAAGGTACGCATGGTCAGCTGGGTACCGGGCTCGCCGATGGACTCTGCTGCGATGACACCGATGGACTCGCCCAGCTGGACGGGCTCACCGTTTGCCATATCGCTGCCGTAGCAGTGTGCGCAGACACCCACCTTGGCGCGGCAGGTCAGCAGGCTGCGGATCTTCAGCTTGGTGATGCCTGCAGCCTCGATGTCGTTGGCATCGTACAGGTCGATCATCTTGCCCTCGGGCACGATGATCTCGCCGGTGACGGGGTTGATCACATCGCCCACAGCGTAACGACCGATGATACGCTCACGGAAGCTCTCGATCTTCTCCTTGCCCTCGTGGATCTCAGAGACCCACAGGCCGTCGGTGGTGCCACAGTCGATCTCACGGACGATAACCTCCTGAGAGACATCGACCATGCGGCGGGTCAGGTAGCCGGAGTCAGCGGTACGCAGAGCGGTATCGGCCAGACCCTTACGAGCGCCACGGGCAGAAACGAAATATTCCAGAATGTTCAGACCTTCGCGGTAGTTTGCACGAATGGGCATCTCGATGGTCTTACCTGCGGTGTTGGCCAGCAGGCCGCGCATGCCGGCCAGCTGCTTGATCTGGTTCATAGAACCACGCGCACCGGAATCAGCCATCATAAAGATCTCGTTGTCCTTGGGCAGGTTGGCTGCCAGCGCCTTGGAGACCTTATCGGTGGTTGCCTGCCAGATGTTGATGGTCTGGGTGTAACGCTCGTTCTCAGAGATCAGGCCGCGGTTGAACAGCTTGTTGACCTGAGAGACCTGCTTATCCGCGTCAGCGATCAGCTCGTCCTTCTGCGGAGGAATGACAGCGTCACACACAGCAACAGAGATTGCAGACAGGGTGGAGTACTTATAGCCCTGAGCCTTGATGGAGTCCAGCATCTTTGCGCAGGCACGGGTGCCATTGCGGGTCATGCAGCGGGAAATGATGTCGGGCAGGGTCTTTTTGGTCACGCGGAAGCTGACCTCATACTCCAGCCAGTGCTCCGGGTCGGTGCGGTCGATATAGCCCAGGTTCTGAGGAACGGGGTTATTGAAGATGATCCGGCCAACGGTGGCATCCACCAGACCGGTGCGCTCCACACCGTCAATGACCATGGTGCGGCGGACCTTGATGGGAGCGTGCAGGGTCACAACGTGCTCTGCATAGGCCATCAGGGCCTCGTTCTCATCACGGAAGATCTTTCCTGCACCCTCTTCGTTCTCACGAACGGTGGTCAGGTAGTAGCTGCCCAGGATCATATCCTGAGTAGGAACGGTAACAGGTGCGCCGTCAGAGGGCTTCAGCAGGTTGCCGGAAGCCAGCATCAGCATCTTGGCCTCACGGCAGGCATCCTCGCCCAGGGGCAGGTGAACTGCCATCTGGTCGCCGTCGAAGTCGGCGTTGAATGCGGTACATGCCAGGGGGTGCAGCTTGATGGCACGGCCCTCGACCAGCACGGGGTTGAAGGCCTGAATGCCCAGACGGTGCAGGGTAGGTGCACGGTTCAGCAGGACCGGGTGGCCCTTGATCACGGTCTCCAGGCTGTCCCAGACCTCGGGCTTTGCACGCTCGACCATCTTACGAGCAGACTTGATGTTGTTGGCAACACCCTTCTCGACCAGATCCTTCATCACGAAGGGCTTGAACAGCTCCAGAGCCATCTCCTTGGGCAGACCGCACTGATCCATCTTCAGCTCAGGGCCGACGACGATAACAGAACGGCCGGAGTAGTCAACACGCTTGCCCAGCAGGTTCTGGCGGAAGCGGCCCTGCTTGCCCTTCAGCAGATCGGACAGGCTCTTCAGGGCACGGTTGTTGGGGCCGGTGACCGGGCGGCCGCGGCGGCCGTTGTCGATCAGGCTGTCAACTGCTTCCTGCAGCATCCGCTTCTCGTTGCGCACGATGATGTCGGGAGCACCCAGCTCCAGCAGGCGGCGCAGACGGTTGTTGCGGTTGATCACGCGGCGGTACAGGTCGTTCAGGTCGGAGGTGGCAAAACGGCCGCCGTCCAGCTGGACCATGGGGCGCAGATCAGGGGGCAGCACGGGCAGCACGTCCATGACCATCCACTCGGGGCGGTTGCCGGAAATGCGGAATGCCTCCACGACCTCCAGACGCTTCAGGATGCGGACCTTCTTCTGGCCGGAGGACTTTTCCACCTCAGCGGTCAGCTCAGCGCTCAGCTGATCCAGATCGATCTCCTTCAGCAGCTCCTGGATGGCCTCAGCACCCATGGATGCCTCAAACTCATCGCCGTAGCGCTCACGCATCTCACGGTATTCCTTCTCGGTCAGCAGCTGCTTCTTTTCCAGCGGGGTCAGACCGGGATTGGTAACGATATAGCTTGCAAAGTACAGAACCTTCTCCAGCAGGCGGGGGCTGATGTCCAGCATCAGGCCAATGCGGCTGGGGATGCCCTTGAAGTACCAGATGTGGCTGACGGGCGCGGCCAGCTCAATGTGGCCCATGCGCTCACGGCGAACCTTTGCCTTGGTGACCTCGACACCGCAGCGATCGCAAATCTTGCCCTTGTAGCGGATGCGCTTGTACTTGCCGCAGTGGCACTCCCAGTCCTTGGTAGGTCCAAAAATGCGCTCGCAGTACAGGCCGTCGCGCTCCGGCTTCAGGGTGCGGTAGTTGATGGTCTCAGGCTTCTTGACCTCGCCGTAGCTCCAGTTGCGGATCTGCTCCGGAGAAGCCAGGCCGATTTTAATGGAATCGAAAACGTTGTTTTCCATGAAACGAACCCTTTCTTAATCTCTAGTTAAAAATCCACTTCGTCGGAAGCGGGAGCCGCACTGCCGGAGTTGTCATCTTCCAGCACAGAAGGATCATCGAAGCCTGCGTCAGCATCCTTGATGGTGTAATCGTTCAGCAGCTCATTCTCGTTGGTAACAGTCTCGGAACCTGCAACATCACGCATATCAAAGCCGGTCTCTTCGTCGTCGAAGTTCTGGCGCATATCGATCTCGTTGCCGTCCTTGTCCTGGACCACAACGTCCATACCCAGAGACTGCAGCTCCTTCAGCATAACGCGGAAGGACTCGGGGATGCCGGGCTGCGGGATGGGTTCGCCCTTGACAATGGCCTCGTAGGTCTTGACACGGCCCTCAACGTCATCGGACTTGACGGTCAGGATCTCCTGCAGGGTGTAAGCGGCACCGTAAGCTTCCAGAGCCCAGACTTCCATCTCGCCGAAGCGCTGACCGCCGAACTGAGCCTTGCCGCCCAGAGGCTGCTGGGTGACCAGAGAGTAGGGGCCGGTGGAACGGGCATGGATCTTATCATCGACCAGGTGATGCAGCTTGAGGTAGTACATATAGCCAACGGTAACGCGGTTATCGAACTTCTCGCCGGTACGGCCATCGTAAACGGTGGTCTTGCCATCACGATCCAGCTCGATCTTGGAGAAGTCGATGATGTGGCCCTTCTCACCCATGATCTTGGGCAGCTTGGTGGGATATGCGGGAGCATTCTCACCGTGCCACAGCTCACGGGCGGTGTCGAAGGTATCGCCGATGTCGTTCTCGCGAGCGGAATCGAACACGGGGGTCATAACCTTGATGCCGCATGCCTTGGCAGCGTAGCCCAGGTTGACTTCCAGCACCTGACCGATGTTCATACGGGAAGGAACGCCCAGGGGGTTCAGCACAATGTCCAGCGGGGTGCCGTCGGGCAGGTACGGCATATCCTCCTGCGGCAGGATGCGGGAAACGACACCCTTGTTGCCGTGACGGCCTGCCATCTTATCGCCGACGCTGATCTTACGCTTCTGAGCGATGTAGCAGCGGACGACCTCGCGGACACCGGGCTGCAGCTCATCGCTGTTTTCAGGAGTAAAGACCTTGACATCCACGATGATGCCGTACTCGCCGTGGGGCACGCGCAGAGAGGTATCACGGACTTCGCGGGCCTTCTCGCCGAAGATAGCGCGGAGCAGGCGCTCCTCAGCGGTCAGCTCGGTCTCACCCTTCGGGGTGACCTTGCCGACCAGGATGTCACCGCTCTTGACCTCGGCACCGATGCGGATGATGCCGCGCTCGTCCAGATCCTTCAGGGCATCCTCGGAGACGTTGGGGATATCGCGGGTGATCTCCTCAGGTCCGAGCTTGGTGTCACGGGACTCGGTCTCGTACTCTTCAATATGGATCGAGGTGTACACATCCTCGCGGACGATCTTCTCGTTCAGCAGGACAGCGTCCTCGTAGTTGTAACCTTCCCAGGTCATAAAGCCGATGAGGGCGTTCTTACCCAGAGAGATCTCACCGTTGCGCATTGCGGGGCCGTCGGCCAGCACCTGACCGGCCTTGACGCTCTCGCCCACTTCAACGATGGGACGCTGGTTGATGCAGGTGCCTGCGTTGGAGCGGGCAAACTTGACCAGCGGGTAGTTGTCCACGCCGCCCTGTGCATTGCGGACGGTGACGTGGTCGGCATCCATCTTCTCAACGATACCGTCGTTCTTTGCCAGAACAGCGGTGCCGGAGTCGGTGGCAGCCTTGTATTCCATACCGGTAGCCACGATGGGCTGCTGGGTGACCATCAGAGGCACTGCCTGACGCTGCATGTTGGAGCCCATCAGAGCACGGTTACAGTCATCGTTCTCCAGGAAGGGGATGCAGGCGGTCGCAACAGAGACCATCATTCGGGGCGAAACGTCCATATAATCGACCTTATCGGCATCGATTTCCAGGATGTCATCGCGGCGGCGGGCAGAAACGCGGGGACGGATGAAGTGCTTGGTCTCATCCAAAGGCTCGTTGGCCTGAGCAACAACGTACTCGTCCTCAACGTCAGCGGTCATATACTCCACTTCATCGGTAACGACCTGATCGATCAGCTTACCGTTTTCGTCGTAAGTCTTTTTGACCTTGCGGTAGGGAGCCTCAACGAAGCCGTACTCGTTGATCTTGGCGTAGGATGCCAGATAGGAGATCAGACCGATGTTGGGGCCTTCAGGGGTCTCAATGGGGCACATACGGCCATAATGGCTGTAGTGAACGTCACGGACCTCGAAACCTGCGCGGTCACGGCTCAGACCGCCGGGGCCCAGAGCAGACAGACGGCGCTTGTGGGTCAGCTCGGCCAGAGGATTGTTCTGGTCCATAAACTGAGACAGCGGAGAGGAGCCGAAGAACTCCTTGATGGCGGCGACCACAGGACGGATATTGATCAGTGCCTGCGGGGTGATAACGCTCTGATCCTGGCTCTGCAGGGTCATGCGCTCACGGATGACGCGCTCCATGCGGGAGAAGCCGATGCGGAACTGGTTCTGCAGCAGCTCACCAACGCTGCGGATGCGGCGGTTGCCCAGATGGTCGATATCATCGGTGGTGCCAACGCCGTGGCCCAGACCGTTCAGGTAGTTGATGGAGGACAGGATGTCCTTCACGGTGACGGTGCGGCCGATCAGCTGGTCATGGTTGCGGCGGAGCATTTCCTTCTGCTCCTCCACATCAGAGGTGGTGTCGAGGATCTTCTTGATCTCATCAAAGGAGCAGCGCTCGTTGATGCCGCACTCCTTGACATCAAAGGAGAAGAAGCCCTGTGCGTCCACACAGCCGTTGGTGATGACCTTAACCTTCTTGCCCTCGATGCTCAGAATAACGGTATCCACACCGGCGGCATCTGCCTTCTCGGCCAGCTCGCGGGTGATCTTGCCATTGGCCTCAACGATGATCTCGCCGGTCAGGGGAGCAACGATGTTCTCAGCGGCAACAAAGCCGGTGATGCGGCGGGCCAGAGACAGCTTCTTGTTCATCTTGTAGCGGCCGAAACGAGACAGGTCGTAGCGGCGCGGATCGAAGAACAGCATATTGATCTGGTTGGTAGCGGACTCCACCGTGGGGGGCTCGCCGGGGCGCAGCTTGCGGTAGACCTCCAGCAGGCCCTCGTCCTGGTTCTTGGTGGTGTCCTTCTCCAGAGTGGCCAGGATGCGCTCATCCTCGCCAAAGAAGTTCAGGATCTCCTCATCAGAGGAAAGGCCCAGCGCACGGCACAGCACGGTGACGGGCAGCTTGCGGTTCTTATCGATACGGACATAGAACACGTTGGAGGCATCGGTCTCGTACTCCAGCCATGCACCGCGGTTGGGGTTCATGGTTGCGCTGTACAGGTCGTTGCCCACCTTATCTTTGGCATCTCCGTAGAATACGCCGGGAGAACGGACCAGCTGGCTGACGATGGCACGCTCAGCACCGTTGATCACAAAGGTGCCCGCATCGGTCATCAGCGGGAAGTCGCCCATGAAAATTTCCTGGTCCTTGACCTCGCCGGTCTCCTTGTTCAGCAGACGGGCAGTCACGCGCAGGGGGGCAGCGTAGGTCACGTCGCGCTCCTTGCACTCCTTGATGCTGTACTTGGGCTCCTTATCCAGACGGAAGTCCACGAAGCTCAGCGCCAGGTTACCGGTGTAGTCCTCAATGGTGCCGATGTCGTGGAAGACCTCTTTCAGGCCCTCGTCCAGGAACCACTGATAAGAGTTCTTCTGGACCTCGATCAGGTTCGGCATACTGATGACTTCGTCGATGTGGGAGAAGCTCATGCGCTCGGTTTTGCCGAGCTTTACGGGCTTGACTTTCATCATAAAATCAACCACTCCTTACTTTTATACTCTACGGATATTGCGTTATACGGGTCAGATTTGAGCACACACACATAAATCGACCCGTATCCTCCAAGGAAGTTCGTCGCTTTTCACAAACTTTTCGGTCAACACCGTCCAGCCGCTTTCAGCGCAGCTCCCTTTTTGGCGCACTAGGCCATTATGTGATACTAATGCAGTATACACCTCAAAAGTCTTGCTGTCAAGCCATTTTTCGCATTTTGGCCCAATATTTTTGTCAAGCCCGCGATTTCATGGTACGCACGGGTGCGTGTAAGCTTTGCGCATTTTGGCTCTTGATTTTTGAGTTTTGCACGTTCTCGCCAAAAACACCCTTGTGCATTTTGTACACCTTGGCTCTTGATGCGTGCTCTCCCCTGCCCATGCAAAAAGCACCGCAGCTGCCTGCGGTGCCCTTATGTGCTCATTCTTCCAGATAATCCCGCAGTCGCTTTGCGCGGCTGGGATGGCGCAGCTTGCGCAGAGCCTTGGCCTCGATCTGCCGGATGCGTTCCCGGGTCACGTTGAACTCCTTTCCCAGCTCTTCCAGGGTGCGGGCCTGCCCGTCCTCCAGCCCGAAGCGCAGAGTCAGCACCCGTTCCTCCCGGGGTGTCAGGCTCTTGAGGACGTTTGCCAGCTCCCGCCGCAGCAGTTCCCGCCCGGCCTCGTCCACCGGAACGCCTGCTTCCTCATCCTGAATAAAATCCTCCAGGTGGGCATCCTCTTCCTCACCCACCGGTGTTTCCAGGCTGATGGGGTCCTGCGCCAGCTGCAGCAGCTCCCGCACCCGGTCAGGCTCCATGTCCAGCCGGACGGCGATCTCTTCGGCTGTGGGTTCCCTGCCGTTTTTGCGCAAAAGCTCCCCTGCCGTCTTTTTCACCCGGTTGATGCTCTCCACCAGATGCACCGGGATGCGGATGACCCGCCCCTGATCGGCAATGGCCCGGGTGATGGACTGCCGGATCCACCATGTCGCGTAGGTCGAGAACCGGAACCCCCGGTCAGGTTCAAACTTCTCCGCCGCCTTCATCAGGCCGAGGTTCCCCTCCTGAATGAGGTCAAGGAAGGGCAGCCCCCGCCCGGCATAGCGCTTGGCCACCGAGACCACCAGCCGCAGGTTGGCTTCGCTCAGCTTCCGCCGGGCATCCGCATCCCCGGCCTGCGCGGCCCGGGCAAGCTCCAGCTCCTGTTCCATTGTCAGCAGCGGCACCCGGCCGATCTCCTTCAGATATGCCTTCACCGGGTCATCCAGTGCTACGCCCTCGGCTGAGAGCTCGTGCTCCAGTTCCCCGATCTGTGTTTCATCCAGCATGGGCATGTTCGCTTCTTCTTCGGTTACACGGATGCCCCGGGCTTCCAGCGCCGCATACAGCGCATCCAGCCCGGATACATCGTATTCCTGCTCATCCATGGCCCGGCTGATCTGCTCGGGTGTCAGGGTATGGCGGCGGGCCCGGCCTGCCAGGATCTTTACCAGTTCTTCCGTCTGCGACAATTTCCGCATGATCCTTTCTCCTTCCAGCTCCAGCCGGAGGAGAGGAACGGTCAGTCGTCCGCAGGGTCTGTGCCCTGCTTCTTTTCTCGCATCGACTGGAGATACCGTATCAAATCATCATTGGACATTTCGGCCGCCTTGCCTGCCACGGGGGTGCCCCGGGCAATGCGGTCCAGATAGAGCCGGATATCGTCCGGCGTACAGTTCACATCGCTGTATTGTGCCGCAAGGCGGCTCAGCTCATTCAGCGCCTCTTCGCTCACAAAGGGACGCAGGGTGGAAAGGCTGATCTCGATCCCCTGCTCCTGGCACTGCAGAAACGCTTCGTACAGCTCCTTCTGCTGGGGCAGAACGAACTTTTCCGGGCTGAGCTGGGCTCGCACCTGCGGGATATAGCTGGGCTCCCGGAGCATGGCGGCCAGCAGCCGCTGTTCTGCCGAGGCAACCCCCAGCGCCTGAGAGCCGCCCGCACTGTAAGGCACGCTGATCTGGTGCATCTCACCGGACTGCAGCCGTGCCTGATTCTGCGCCCACCGGCGCTTGCTGTTGGAGCGCTTTACTGCATCGGCAAGCTGGGTCATTATGGCGGTCTTGGAGATGTTTGTCTCCTCGGCCAGCCGCCCGGCGTAGACCTCCTGCTCGGTGGGGTTGGAGCGCTCCGCCAGCATATTCACGGCTTCTTTGACATATTCCAGCCGCTGGGCATCCTGCTTGAGGTCGTATTTGTTCTTGAGCCGCCCCAGCCGGAAGTCCAGCGCGTTGCCCACGCCGTCCAGCAGTGCCTTGAACCGCTCGGAGCCATACTTTTTGATGTACTCATCCGGATCTTTTGCACCCGGGATCTGCAGCACGCCCACCTTGACCGGGCTGTTGCGGAACAGTTCCAGCGAGCGCAGGGTAGCCTTCTGGCCGGCCTCATCCGAGTCGTAGCTCAGGATGACCTCCTCCGCGTACTGGCTGATGAGCTTTACCTGATCCGGAGTCAGGGCCGTGCCGCAGGCGCAGACCGCCGTGTCGATCCCCGCCTGATGCATGGAAATAACGTCCATGTAACCCTCGCAGAGAACGAACCGCCGGGAAGCGCTCTTCTTGGCGATCTGCAGTGCGAACACGGTATCCGACTTGTGGTAGACCAGTGTCTCGGGGCTGTTGACGTACTTGGGTTTGGAATCGTCCAGCACACGCCCGCCAAAGGCAATGATGTTGCCCCGCAGGTCAAAGATGGGGGTCATCACCCGCTTCCAGAACAGGCAGTAGATCCGGCCCGACTGGCTGCGCTTGAACAACCCGCTGGCATCCAGCTCCTGCTGGTTGTACCCCTTATCGCGCAGATACTGGTACAGCCCCTGCCCGTCATCCGGTGCATAGCCCAGCCCGAACCGGACGATGGTCTTGTCGTCCAGACCGCGCCGCCGCCAGTAGGCCCGGGCCTGCCGGGCTTCCTCGACCGTGGAGTTCAGGCAGGCGTGGAAGTACCGTGCGGCTTCCTTGTTCATGGAAAGGATGCGGCTTCGCAGGCGGCCCGTCTTGTCGTCCTCCTGCGGCTCCGGCATTCCCGCGCGGGCAGCCAGCATCTTGACCGCCTCGGTGTAGTCGATGCTGTTGATGCGGCGGACGAAGTGAATGACATCGCCGCCCACGCCGCAGCCAAAGCAGTAAAAGCTCTGGGTGTCCGGGTAGACGTAGAACGAGGGGGTCTTTTCACTGTGGAAGGGGCACAGGCCGCCATACAGCCGCCCCTTCCGCTTGAGCTGGACATAGTTGCCCACCACATCCACGATATCGGTGCGGCGGGTCAGTTCCTCAATATATTCGTGTGGGATCATTTTGGTATTCCGATGCTCCTTTTATAACACATGCCACTTGCGGGGCACAAAGACATCCTCAAAGGTACGGATGGCAAATTCATCGCTCATGCCGCTGATATAGTCCGTCACTGCGCGGTCGCGTCCTTCCTGATAGGCCAGCTGCAGGTAGAAGTTGGACATCTGTTCGATGTGGGTCAGGTAATACTCGTACAGCTCGGTGAGCACCTTTTCCACCTTCTGTTCTTCCTTTTTGGCGCTGCGATCCACATAGACGGTGCGGTACATGAAATCCTTGAGAGCCAGGAAGGCTTCGTTCTCCTCTGCGCCCACCTGCACATCCCCCTCGCTGCTGCGCAGGATGCTGTTGATCATGGTGGTGATGCGCTGCGACTTCGTCTCACCCAGCACGGCGGTGCATTCTCTGGGCAGGGTGGCCGGGTCCAGCACACCGGCACGCACGGCATCCTCGATATCGTGGTTCACAAAAGCGATCTGATCCGCCATGCGGACGATGCGTCCCTCCGGGGTGGCCGCCCAGGTGCCCTTGGTATGGGTCACGATGCCGTTGCGCACCTCCCAGGTCAGGTTCAGGCCCCTGCCGTCCTTTTCCAGCTTGTCCACCACCCGCAGACTCTGCATATAATGCCGGAATCCCTCCGGGCAGAGCTTGTCCAGTGCGCTCTCCCCTGCGTGGCCAAAGGGCGTGTGCCCCAGGTCATGGGCCAGGCTGATGGCCTCGGTCAGATCCTCGTTGAGACGCAGGGCGCGGGCAATGGTGCGGGCGATCTGCGCTACCTCCAGCGTGTGGGTGAGCCGGGTGCGGTAGAGGTCGCCCTCCGGCGAGAGAAATACCTGGGTTTTCTGCTTGAGCCGCCGGAACGCCTTGCAGTGGATGATCCGGTCACGGTCCCGCTGGAACACCGGACGGATAGGGTCCTGCTCTTCGGGCCTCACCCTGCCCCGGCTGGCATCGCTGAATGTTGCCCAGGGGGCCAAGGTCAGCCGCTCGATCTCTTCGGTGCGCTGTCGTACATCCATCAGGAACCCTCACTTTCTGTTTTCTCCCCCTCCTCTCGCACGGCGCAGCCGATCCCCATGCCGCGTCTGCGGCAAGTATAGCACACCCGCCCTGTCGAAGGGGGAAAGTTTTTGTCTTGGAACGAATAAAATTTCTCGATCTTGCTGTCGCTCCCCAGACTTCCCCGCAGGGAAGCCAGTGTCATAACAGCCGGCAGGCAATTTTCCGGTCAGAACGGAGCGTAGAACGGCTGCGATACGCTCACCTGTGCAGCGCCCCGGGTCAGCTCCCGGAGCTGCTCCAGCAAGGGCGGCTCCGTACCCTCAGGCATCTGCCAGCGCAGGGTGACACGGTCGGTGAACTGAGGGTCTGCAAGCTTTGCCCCCGCCGCCTGGATGAGCAGCGCCGCCCGCTCATAGAGCGAGTAGTCCACAGTTACCTCCAACTCCACCACACTGCGTACCGTGACCACCTCGGCGGCTTCCAGCGCGCGGGCGGTGGCGGTGGTATAGGCCCGCACCAGGCCGCCGGTGCCCAGCAGCACGCCGCCAAAGTACCGGGTGATGACCACGACAAGGTCGGTCAAACCGCTGTGCTGCAGTACTTCCAGCGCCGGGGTTCCCGCCGTCTTGGCCGGTTCACCGTCATCGGAGTAGCGCTCCCGGTTGCCCTCCCGCAGGCGGTAGGCATAGACATTGTGCCGGGCTGTGCGGTTGGCTGCCCGCACCTGCTCCAAAAAAGCCACCGCCTTTTCCTCGCTGTCCGCAAAGGAGAGCTGTGCAATAAAGCGGCTCTTCTTTTCCTCATATTCTCCGGTGGCCGTGCCCCGGATGGTGCGGTAATCCTCCACGCTGGTTCCTCCTGCCCATTGATTTGATTTATTTAATAAGTATAGCATAAATCCCGGCAAAGAAAAAGCCTGCTTGCTGGCACTGCGTACCGTAAAACTCCCGTTTCAATCTTCACGAGTGATTTTTCTTGGAAGAAGCCCCGCCGAAGAACATCTGCCCGGCATTATATAAGCGAAAGAATGTATGAAAAAGAAGAAACACATCTCAGAAGAGCAGCATTATCTCTGTGAAATCGGTCTGGAAAAGATGCCATATGGATCTTCCTGGCTCTACAAATCTTATACAGAGGAAAGCCTCACGCACATCAAGATTACGGCCTATTATAGTGTGGGCGAGGCTTTTCTTCAAGCTTCCATTGCAGCATGGGGGAATCTATGGGATTGCCGTGCCGCGCTTCGCAAGTTGGTATCCTCCGTCTATCTGGAAAGCGATTTGAACCTTCCATTCGGAAAAAACGGAAAATTTTTATTCCAACTTGGGTATACTCCTGTTGTGTCCGACATGAAGAAAATCGTTCAGAAAACCGCCGCATTGTCTTTCCCCAAATGGGCGTTAGCCGTATGGGATATGGATACTGCAACAATATATATGGTCAAATACGACAGAAGTCATTGATTTTCTTTGTTTATCTGTGATACCATTCGTTACGAGACCAACAGCGTTGCTCTCTTCGCTTATGGTTGAGACTCCGGCACTCAAAGAAACTTTCCGAAAAACACAACGAGGTGACCATTTTTGAAACGTCGAACTTTTCTTGTCTGCACCGCTGCACTTTTTTGCGGTGCGCTTCTGGCAGGAGGCTGCACTCAAAAAACTTCTCAGCCCGTCCTTCAGCAAATTGAATACTCCAATTTGGCAGATTCGGATACACAAGCTCTTCTTTCCAAGCTTTTGCAGGATGCCGGCGTATCCGACCTACGGATACAGACCTTCTTTGATCATGTGCAAAAGTTCAACAATGCTGTGGACCCGGCGTGGCTCACCACAGGGTTTGAAAATGCCAAGCCTTCGGATCTGAAATACGATCCTTACTCCATGCAGGACGCATGGACAGAAAAATACGATACCTTCCCCGGCTGGAACTGTCGGATCACTGCCTGTGGGCTGTTCGGTGATTTTATCACTGTCACGGGCAAGGCAGACCTTGACTCAGCCGAGGATACCCTGTTTATGGACTATGAAACGCTGGATTCTGACCCGGAATCCCTTTGCGGCGACGAACGGCAAAAGTTTGATGCGCTGTTCGCCCCGGTTAAAACCACCAATACGACCGATATTCCTACCCATTTGAAAACGATTCAACAGGAATGGAAGAAACGCGGTCTCTCCTTCGTAGAAGATGATAAGATCCGTCTCGTCTCCGTAGTCCTGCACGATCAGTTCTCTGAAACGGACAATTCTCTTATGATCGGTCATGTCGGCGTTATGCTTCCCACATCGGATGCAGTATATTTCGTTGAAAAGGTCGCTTTTCAGGAGCCGTATCGCTTGTTGAATTTCAAAAATCGAACCGAGTTGAGCGATTATCTGATGCTGAAATACGACAGCTCGTGGGGACAGGATACTGCCCACACCTTTATTATGGAAAATTCAGACTTGATGGACGGCTGGCGCATTCTTGACGAACAGAAAGACGCAAGCTAAAAGCATCGCATTCGTTGGGTCGTAGACTTGTTGGCTGTGGATCGCATTTTTTACCGGCACGGTTCTACTCTTCTTATTTATAAGGAATCCTTCTCATTTTTCAGTAGATTCTTCCAGATTCTTTCGGTACTGTGCCGGACTGACACCATACTCTTTCTTGAATACCCGGCTAAAATAGAGTGGGTTATCATACCCTACGATCTCTGCAATTTCTCCAATATTGTATTCGGTGTTCTCCAATAAGCTTTGTGCATTTACCATCCGAAGGGACAGGATGTATTGTGCAGGGCTTATTTTCATGTACTGCTTAAAATTACGGATAAACCAGTTCGTACTGATATGCAGCGATTCTGCGTAATCGTCCACACTGACCTTTGTATTATAATTCTCGTTAAAGTAGGCAACGGCGGCTTCGATTTCTTCGGGGATGCTTGTAGTTGTTTTCTCGCTTTCCTGCTGTTGCCTGCTTACTAAAAACAGAATGATGTTAAAGAGAGAAGCAATATAGTCTTCATAGCCATATTCACATTGTTGCAGTTCCCGGATGATCTTTCGGAACAGCATTTTGTAATCCGGCAGTGTGCCGCTGTAAAAAACGTGCTTGTCCAAGGGTATTCCGTGATAGTTCAGGATGTTTTTGACATCATATCCTGTAAAGTGAATCCAGAACACCTCTGGATGATCTTCTACATAGTAGACATACTTCTGGATTTCTTGCGGCTGATAAAGCACCATATGTCCAGAAGTCACCACTTCCTCAACACCATCGAACCAGAAGTGTGCTTTACCAGATGCCACATAGAGGATTTGATAGTCTCTGCGACCCTTTGCCCAAAAAGTAGGTAGCTTAGGGCGTTTTTTCAAGCGATAAGTGCCGCAGCTGCCTACGACCAGCGGCTTTGAGTAGTCTTTGAAATCCAAACGGGAGTTGTTCAAATATCCTGAGTTGAAGTACATCCCTGCGTCCTCCTCATCTTCAGAGATTTTACAGTGATTTGGGAAATGTTCTATCAAAAAATTACAAACTCTTTGATTTTGTGCATATTTTGTTCCATCTTGTCTATATCTTTTCGTTCCATTAGATTCTATAATATTTTCAGACGAAACGCAAGAGATTTGGGCAACTTGCGTAATGAGAATTCCAGTCTGAAGTGCGCAGCAGATTGGTCGCGCCCACACAAAACAAGCAAGATGGGAGAAAGCACAATGACTGGGAAACGTTATCTAAAGTGGTATAATAAAGTCGGCTATGGCTCAGGCGATATTGCAGGCAACGTGGTGTACGCATTCCTGTCCTCCTTCGTCATGATCTATCTGACCAACACCGTTGGCCTGAACCCCGGTATTGTCGGCACTCTGATTGCAGTTTCCAAACTGCTGGACGGTGTGACGGACATTTTCTTTGGTTCTTTGATTGACAAAACGCATTCTAAGATGGGCAAAGCCCGTCCTTGGATGCTGTACGGCTACATTGGCTGTGCCATTACGCTGGTGGCAATTTTCGCCATCCCGACCAATCTGGGACAGTTTGCACAGTACGCATGGTTCCTGATCGCATATACTCTGCTGAACGCTGTATTCTACACTGCCAACAACATTGCTTACTCTGCACTGACTGCTCTCGTCACGAAGAACAGTGCCGAACAGGTCGAGATGGGTTCTTGGCGTTTCATGTTCGCCTTTGCCACCAGCCTGCTCATCCAGTCCATCACGCTGGGTGCTGTTACGGCATTGGGCGGTGGTGCTGCCGGTTGGCGCACGGTTGCAATCATCTACGCCATCATCGGTCTGCTTGTCAACACCCTCTCCGTTTTCTCCGTGAAGGAACTGCCGGAAGGCGAATTGGTGGATACCACCAACAAAAAGGAAATCGAGCAGGACGAAAAGTACAATCTGGTTCAGGCTGCAAAGCTGCTTGCTGGTAACAAATATTATATGATGATTTGCGTCACCTACATTTTGCAGCAGATCTACGGTGCCATGATCAGCATGGGCACCTACTATGCAACCTACATCCTTGGCAACCAGAATCTGTTCGGTGTATTCTCTTGGGCAATCAACATTCCTCTGATCATCGCACTGGTGTTCACCCCGACCTTGGTTGCAAAGTGGA
Organism: Faecalibacterium sp. IP-3-29; assembly: GCF_023347335.1. NCBI lineage: Bacteria > Bacillati > Bacillota > Clostridia > Eubacteriales > Oscillospiraceae > Faecalibacterium > Faecalibacterium sp. IP-3-29. Next base: position 1,965,404 of record NZ_CP094471.1, read on the forward strand.
ATGGAATGTATAAGCTGAATGTAATGAGCTATACTCTGGCAACGATTTCTCGTGCACTGGTTGCTGTAGCTGGTTACATGGGCAGCGGCAATGTGACCTTGATGCTGCTCTTTACTGCAATCGCAGCTCTTGGTCAGGGTCCTTGGCAGGGCGATATGAACGCTGCAATTGCTGCTTGCTCTGAATATACTTGGCTGACGAAGCATAAGCGCGTGGATGGCACGATGTACTCCTGCACTTCTCTCGGCGTGAAGCTGGGCGGCGGTCTGGGTACTGCCATCACCGGCTGGCTGCTGGCAGCAAGCCATTTTGACAGCGCTCTGACCGTTCAGCCGGATTCCTGCATCAATATGCTGAAGATCATGTATCTGGTGATTCCGTTTGCTCTGGATGCCATCATCACCTTCATTCTCTCTCGTATGAAGGTCGAAGAAGCAAATGAAAAACTGCGTGCAGCAGTCTGATAACAAGCCATTATCATTTCTCCTTCATCTGCTGTTCCCCGGAGGAATCCAGCGATTCCTCCGGGGAGGCTGGAGAAATATTATAAAATTATAAAAGGTAAATGAGGAAATACTATGGCTGCATTTGATTTTGCAAAAGTAAAAGACCCCACCTTTTTCAAGGAAAACGTGCTGAATGCTCATGCAAGTTTCCGTACTTACGCTTCCCGCGAAGAATATCTGGCAGGAGAATCTTCGCTTGCGCTGAAGCTGGACGGTATCTGGAAATTCGCCTACGCAAAGAACTACACCAGTGCCATCCCTGGCTTTGAAAAGACAGATTACGATTGCAGCGGCTGGGATGACATTCATGTTCCGGCACACATCCAGATGGAGGGCTACGACATTCCCCAGTACGCGAATATTCAGTATCCGTGGGATGGCCGTGAAGAAGTACAACCGGGCGAGATCCCGCAGCGGTTCAATCCGGTGGCAAGCTATGTAAAATACTTCGAGCTGCCGGAATCCATGCAGGGCAAGCCCGTCCGCATCGAGTTCGAGGGTGTGGAAAGCGGCATGGCTCTTTGGCTGAACGGGTCTTATGTGGGTTACACCGAGGACAGCTTCTCCGCACACGCATTCGATCTGACTCCCTATCTCCAGCCGGGCGTGAACAAACTTGCTGTGCAGGTGTTCAAGTGGACTTCCTCCAGCTGGTGCGAAGATCAGGACTTCTTCCGCTTTTCCGGCATCTTCCGCAGCGTGTGGCTGTACGCCATCCCCACCGTGCATCTGGAAGATGTATCCGTCAAAACGCTGTTTGCCGGGGATGATTTTACTCATTCCACGCTGGAAGTTGCATTGCAGGTGGAGGGTAAGGGCGCAGCCCGTCTGACCCTGCGCCGCAGTGAACTGGAAGTGTTCTCCGAAAAAATCCCGCTGAACGGCGGCTCTGCGCTGTTCAGCCATGCGGTGGAAAACCCCCACCTGTGGAGTGCAGAAGACCCGGCTCTGTATGAACTGGAAATTGAGCTGCTGGACGATGCAGGCCATCTGGTAGAGGTGACCGGGCAGAAAATCGGTTTCCGCAAGTTCGAGCTGAAGAACAATCGGATGCTGCTCAACGGCAAGCGCATCGTGTTCAAGGGTGCCAACCGTCATGAGTTCAGCTCCATTACGGGTCGTGCTGTGGGCGTACACACCCATGAGGAACTGCTTCGGGATATCATCACCATGAAGCAGAACAACATCAATGCCATCCGCACCAGCCATTACCAGAATCAGGATGCACTGTACGACCTGTGCGACGAGTACGGACTGTACATGATCGCAGAGAACAATCTGGAATCCCATGGCACATGGGATATTCATCAGGCGGGCATTCGCGGCATCGAGGGCGTTTTGCCCAATGATAAGCCGGAGTGGAAAGCTGTCTTGTTTGACCGCATGAATTCCACTTACCAGCGTGATAAAAACCATCCTGCTGTTCTGATCTGGTCTCTGGGCAACGAATCGTTTGGTGGTGAGACCCTGCTCCAGATGGCAGAGATGGTCCGCCGCTTTGATGACACCCGTCTGGTGCATTACGAAGGTGTGGTCAATGATCCCCGCTTCCTCGAAACCACCGATATCGAGAGCCATATGTACAGCACTGTGAAGGACATTAAAGAGTATCTGGCACAGGGCGATAAGCGGCCTTATATCGAGTGCGAATACTCTCATGCTATGGGCAACTCCAACGGTGCTTTGCACAAGTACACGGAACTTGCCGACCAGAAGGACTGCGGCTATCAGGGCGGCTTTATCTGGGATTACATCGACCAGTCCATCTGGAAAAAAGACCGCTACGGCAAGTGGTTCCAAGCCTACGGCGGCGACTTCGGTGAGCGTCCTACCGACTATAATTTCAGCGGAAACGGCATTGCCTACGGTGGTGACCGTGCTCCTTCTCCCAAGATGCAGGAGGTCAAGTTCTGCTATCAGAACATTGCAGTTTCCATCGACAACTCTGGCTTCGAAGTCCGGAACAAGAACCTGTTCACCTCTACGGGTGCTTTCGACTGCGTTGCACTGCTGCATCGTGATGGAAAGCTGTATCAGCAGCAGAAACTGACCAATATTGATGTTGCTCCCGAAGAGCGTTCCAGCTTCCCGCTGCCGTTTATGGTTCCTGCGCTCCCCGGTGAATATGCAGTGACCATCAGCTTCCGTTTGAAGGAGGACACCAGCTGGGCAAAGAAGGGCCATGAAGTCGCCTTTGGACAGGGTGTGATCGCTGTGGTTCGTTCCATTCCCAGCAAGAAGGTCACGCCGTTTACCGTTACGCACGGTACACACAACATCGGTGTCCGTGGTGAGAATTTCGATGTTTTGTTCTCCGATCTGAACGGCGGTCTGACTTCCTACCGCTATGCCGGCAAGGAGATGATTCAGGAGATTCCCCGGCCCAACTTCTGGCGCGCTCCCACCGACAACGACTGCGGCAACAACATGGGCGGCGTTCGCGGCCAGTGGAAGCTGGCAAGCCTGTACGCTACCGCCAAGGGCATCGGCAGGGAGATTCCGTCTGTTCACGGCGGCACCATCCTCCAGAACCCCACCTGCGAGGTGGAAGCCGACAGCGTTGTCGTGACCTATCTCTATAACCTCCAGACCAGCCCCGCAGCAGAGTGCAGCCTGCAGTACCGCGTGTTCGGTGATGGCCGCATCCAGACCACCCTGCACTATGACCCGGTGGAAGGACTTGCAGCAATGCCGGAGTTCGGCGTACTGTTCAAGATCGACGCTGACTACGACACGGTGGAGTGGTACGGAAACGGCCCTGCGGAGACCTACTGGGATCGTCAGCATGGTGCAAAGCTGGGCATTTACCAGAACAAGGTCGCAGACAACATGGCACAGTACCTTGTGCCGCAGGAGTGCGGTGCAAAGACCGCTGTGCGCTGGGCAAAGGTAATGGACCGCAAGGGTCGTGGGCTGCTGTTTACCGCGGATGCCGCAAAGCCCATGTTCTTCTCTGCGCTGCCCTACACTCCCCATGAAATGGAGAGTGCCAAGCATCCCTACGAACTGCCCCCGGTCCATTACACGGTCATCCGTGCTATGGGAGAGCAGATGGGCGTTGGCGGCGATGACAGCTGGGGTGCCAATGTCCACCCGGAGTATATTCCCGATGTGACCAAGCCTGTGGAGTTCACCTTTACGTTCCGTGGCATCTGACCCTCGTTATTAAGACACCTTCGCGTTGAGATAAGGACATCCCTGCATGAGATTCCTATCAAAAGCGAGGGTGTCTTTTTTGGTATCACAAAATCTCAATTCCTGACGCCACTATTTATAAGTAGTGCTTCGCTCTATATAAGTAGCGTTGCTATGTCAAAATAACCGTATTCTGCTTTTGTTCAGAGCATTTCTTTGAATGGTTCTCCAAACTTTCTTTAACGTATTGAAGTATACAAATTTTTAGGATATAAAAAAATCCAACGATTTCTAACGTGAAATCGTTGGATTTTTGTCGGAGTGTAATTATAGGATCTGGAAAAAACCAGTCATATCAATGGTTTTAGGGCAGCAAGCGAGAGGTTTTTATCCTAAAAATCAATTTCCATACCCATTTCTTTTAATTTGGTTCTGTATGCCAGAATATCTTCTTTTTTCGCCAAACGAAGTATGTTATCAGGAGGCGATATGGTATTTATGAATTCTATTCGGTGTCCGGTTAATTCGAGGGTAGACTTAGCCAAATTGAAAGTAATAATTTCTTCCGGATCAAAAAAATCATTCTGGAACATATCAGAATAAAGGCTTGCAACGGTGTACAAAGGGAACATAATAAAAAACTTAATAATGGACTGCCAATCTTACACAAAGTACCGCCCAAACGAGACTACGGGCGGTATTTTTTGTATCATGGCGGAGAAAGGAGGAACTTCCCACGGGGGCTTGACTGAAAAGTTGAGCCCCTTTTTTCATGCCAAAAAACAGGAGGTAAATGCTTATGGCAGATGATAAAACCACAAAAACGCCGGAACAGCCGGTAACGGATAGCGGGCCGGGCAAGGAAACGCCTCCCGCTCCCCCAAAAGAGCCGGAGAAGGTTTCCGTTTCCCCGGAGCCGGAAAAAAAGACGGAACCGGAGGTAAAGAACCCACAGGTTTCTGTCTATAACTTCGCTGAAATTATGAAGGAAAAGAAGGTCGAGGAACGGGCGGCAGCTCCCAGCGGGGAAAAGCCTGACCCGGCAAAAGTGGAGAAACCGGAAAAGCAGCCGGAGACTCCGAAAAAAGCAGATGAAAAACCCAAAGAGCCGGAACAGCCGAAGCGCCGGGGCCGTCCCCCGAAGGCAGATAAGGACAAGGCCGCAGCCCCGAAGTCCAAAGCCCCCGCACAGAAACCGGAAAAGACGGTCAAAAAGGAGCCGGAGAAAAAAACGGCTCCAACGGTGCAGACCGCTCCCACTCCGAAGAAACCTGAAAAGCCGCAGGATGCACCACGCCGGGGCAAGGAGCAGATCGTCTATATCAAGCTGAATGAACTCCACGCTTTCAAGAACCATCCCTTTGAGGTTCGGGATGATGAAGAAATGCGGGCTATGGTGTCCAGCGTCAAGGACAAGGGCGTTACCCAGCCCGCTATCGTCCGTCCCCGTGAGGATGGCGGCTATGAGATCGTGTCCGGCCACCGCCGCCAGAAAGCCAGTGAGCTTGCCGGATATGCGGATATGCCCTGTATCGTCCGAAACCTGACAGACGATGAAGCCATCACCCAGATGGTCGAGGACAATCTCAACCAGCGTGAAGAAATCCTACCCAGTGAGCGGGCCAAAGCCTTAAAAATGCAGCTTGAGGCTATCAAGCACCAGGGCTCCCGCACTTCGGGCCAAATTGACCCGAAGGACGCTGGCAAACGCTCCAACGAGATCGTGGCCGAGCGCAATAAGATGGCCGTCAAACAGGTGCAGCGGTATATCCGGCTGAATGAGCTGGTTCCCGACCTGATGAAGCTGATGGATGAAAAAAAGCTGGGCTTTACTACGGCGGTGGAGCTTTCCTATATCGGCAAGAAGAACCAGAACTATATCGCCGTCGCCATTGACAGCCAGCAGTCCTCGCCTTCACAGGCGCAGGCAAAGCGTATGCGTGAGTTGGACGAAAAGAAGCTACTCAACGGGGATGTGATCGACGGCATTATGATGGAGGACAAAAAGGAGGTAGACAAAGTGATTTTGACAGGTGCGGAACTGAGCAAGTATTTCGGCAAGGAAACTACGCCGAGGGAAATGAAGGACCAGATCATCAAGCTGCTGGACGACTGGAAGGGTCAGCAGAAGGAACACGAAAAGCCGGAGAAGAAAACCGAACAGGAAAAGTAAGCCCAAACTTCGGGTCAGCATGGCCCGAGGATTGCGGGGCTCTGCCCCGCGCCCCGAAGCTCTGGAGATATAAATTATTCCCCGTCGCCAGTTATTCCGTAGCATAGCCGGGAAAATCAGTCAAGGGCAGCGCCGCCGCAGGCGGTGCCGGAGGCACCCTTGACGGATTTCTCCCGGTTATGCTTTTTCCCGGTCAAGCGACGGGGATATAAATTCTCCAGAGCCGTTCCCCTTCCCGGGGGAAGGGGCGGAGGGGTTGGGCGATACCTTGCTTTTCCCTAAACCAAAACAGAAATGGAGGTTCAACCAATGAAACGACCTTTAGCATACCTGACCGCCGCATGGAGCGGCGAGCCGGATGTTGATATGGAGCTGGCGGCCCACTACTGCCGTCTTACTTATGAGGCGGGCTTTTCCCCGATCTGCCCGCTCTTGTACCTGCCGCTGTTTTTGAATGACAGCGTTCCCGAGGAACATAAGGCCGGGATTGATATGCGCCGGGATATGCTGCGGCGCTCCCATACCCTGATCGTCTGCGGCAGCGCTGTGGACGAGGATGTAAAAAATGATATTGCGGTTGCCGGGCGGCTGGGCATTGCGGCGACCACACTGGAAGGGGTGCTTGCCGTGAAGGGACACGGCACCCCGGGCCATGCCGGACATTAAGCTGGGGAGCCTTTTCGACGGGATCGGCGTGTTCCCTCTGGCTGCTTCCCGGTGCGGTATCCGTCCGGTATGGGCCAGTGAGATTGAAAAAGCGCCCATCTCCATAACCAAAAGGCACTTTCCCGACATGGTGCATTTGGGAGATATTACGAAGGTGGACGGCGGGAAAATCCCACCTGTCCATATAATTACCTTCGGTTCCCCCTGTCAGAACCTTTCTCTGATCGGCAACCGCTCCGGCCTTGCCGGGGCAAAATCAAGCCTGTTCTATCAGGCGTTTCGTATCATACAGGAAATGAGGGATGCTACTGATAACCTATATCCAGCTATCGCTGTTTGGGAAAACGTCATGGGAGCGTTTTCTACAAATGACCGGATGGACTTTAGAGCCGTCCTATCCGCCTTCTCGGACACCGAAGTTCCAATGCCTCCTTCGGGAAGATGGGGAAACGCCGGAATGGTGCGAGGGGGAACGCCTGATGTGTGCTGGCGGCTCATGGACGCCCAGTATTGGGCAGGCACCCGAAGGCTGGCACGAAGGCAGCGGATTTTCGTCGTGGCGGATTTTGGAGGCAGACGTGCCGCAGACATACTATTTAAGCTCCGTCCAATGCTCCCACTTCCTCCGCCTTGCGGAGAGGGCGGGTGGGCCGCCGCCGAAGGAGATCGAACAGCTTCTTTTGAAACAGGGCGGCAGATACCAGTCATCCACCCCTTTCAGTGCTTCCGTATGCGGGGATCGGCAAAAAGGCAGGAAGAAACGGCCTTCCGAAACAGCTTCGGATTACCAACTGACCCTTTTCCCACTCTTTTAGCCAGTGACGTGACGCCCTTCGCCTTCTGGTATGAGGGCGACCCGGAGGGCGGCTGTATCCGTTTTCTGACGGAAACAGAAAGTGAACGGCTGATGGGGCTGCCGGAGGGCTGGACAAAGTACGGGGCGGACGGCGTGGAGATTCGGCCTCTGCAACGCTACAAGGCGCTGGGAAATGCGATTGCCCTCCCTTGCGCCGATTACATTATGGCCGGGATTTATGAGGTGCTGGCTGACCGGGCCGGAAAGGAGGAATGAGCCCATGTTTGAAGCCTATATAACCAATACAGCCCTATACCCCTTAATGGGGATTGAGGTAGGGACAACGGTACATTTCCCCATGACGACACAGGAGTTGCAGGCCGCCCTTGCCAAAATCGGGATAGACGGAAAACGGTACAGCGAAGTGTTCTTTACCAGCTTTGACAGTGATGTGCTGGGACTCTACGATCATCTCTACGAATGTGAGAACATCGACGAGCTGAACGAGCTGGGCCACGCCCTGCTGGAAGTACGGGATAAGGGCGGACTGGAAACCTTTGAAGCCGCTCTTGTCTTGGGAAACCACACACGGAGCGTGAAGGATTTGATAAACCTGACGCAGAACCTTGACCTTTACCGCTTTTACCCGGATATTTCTGATGATGAAGGGCTGGGCCGTCTGTACGCCGACGAGCTTGGAACCATCGACATACCGGAGCACATTCAGAACTACTTCGATTATGAAGCATACGGACGGGATGTGCGTATCAACGAGGGCGGCGTATTCGCTCCCGGTGGGTATGTGTCGGTAGTCCCGGAGGGCTTCAAGGAGTATTATCACGGGCCGCAGGACATCCCGCCGGAACACCGGATATTTGCCTATCCTGAAAAGGCCGAGCCTGTCCACTCCATTCTCGCCGCACTCAAACGGTTTCAAGAAGCCCCGCCCGCTCCGAAGAAGGACAAGGCGGGGCCTTCCCATGAAGAACGGTAGGACTTCGGGCCAGCATGGCCCGAAGCATGAAGGAGGTGCATACCATCAACTATTACTCTATCAATGAAGGGGCCGCCCGCCGGGCAAAGGAAATGAATAGCTTTTCCGACTACAAGGAAGGGAGCGCAACGGCGGAATACCGGGCAATGGTAGACAAGGCCGCAGCCATAGCCGAACAGCAAAAATCCCGGGTAGACCCCATGTACCATGAGAAGATCGACCATCTGTTAGACACCTACGCCCGCAAGCTGGCCGAAAACATGAACCAGGGCTTTGCCATTGACGCAAGGGTTCCCTCTGTGATGATCGCCGGACCTGCCAATTTCCCGGTGGGAAAGAAGGAAAAACAGAACCGGGCCCGGGACAGCAACATGGAGGAATGGCGGTATATTCAAGGGCTGCTGGATAAGATACGCAGTACCGGCATGGGCGGGATCAGCGCCGATGACCCGGCAGCGATTGAAAAGCTCCAGAAGAAGCTGGACGGGCTGGAACGCTCCCAGCTCATTATGAAGGAGGTCAACGCCTATTACCGCAAGCATGGCAAGCTGGATGGCTGTGCGCTGCTGTCGCCGGACCAGATCGAAAAGCTGAAAGCAAGCATGGCGGCAAACTGGCGGAGCGACCCGAGGCCCTTTGAAAGCTACCAGCTTACCAACAACAATGCGGAGATCCGCCGGGTAAAGGCCCGTATCGAACAGCTCTCCAAACAGGCGCAGCGGGAGTTTTCCGGCTGGGAGTTCGACGGGGGCCGTGTGGAGATGAACCGGGAGGACAACCGCTTGCAGGTATTCTTTGATGGAAAGCCTGACGCGGACACCCGGGCCGAGTTGAAAAGCAGCGGTTTCCGCTGGGCTCCCAGTGTAGGCGCATGGCAGAGGCAGCTCACGGACAACGCCATCCGGGCGGCTGACCGTCTGGAATGTATCAAGCCGCTGTCCGGCGAAAAGCCCTCCCAGCTTCAAAAGAAGCCCTCTATCTTGCAGACCATGCGGGAACAGGGCGAAAAAGTCCAGACGGAGCCGGAAAAGAAAGCTCCGTCCGGCAGAGATGCCGAGCGGTAAGCCTCGGGCCACATTGGCCCGAGGTTTTCTGTTCCCCGAGATTGTACGGGGGCCTCCCGGATAGCGGGAACCCCGACGGAAAGGAGGTTTTATGCAGGAAGAAGTAAACCAAAAAACGGTTGCCCTTTCGATCAGGACAACGAAGCTCACGGGAAAAGTGCTGGCTGCCGCTCTTGGGAAGGTAGCGCGGGCGCTGCAAAAGCACCACCGGAAGGCGCTGACCCCGCAGGGACGCCAGAGTGTAAAAAAGCTGATGAACCACTATGGCGGCAAAAGCGCCATGCCCTATGTGGGAGCCCCAAAGGATTTTGACCGGATCGCAAAGGAGTTCCATGTGGACTACGCTTTCCATAAAGTGAGCCCCGGTCATTACCTACTGTTTTTCAAAGCCAATCAGGCGGACGCTATCACGGCGGCCTTCCAGAAGTACAGCGCAAAGGTGCTGAACAAAGAGCAGGACAAGGCTTCCATCCTCGGCCAGCTTCGGAAATTCACGGAGCAGATCAGGACGCAGGCAAAGGAAAAGCAGCGGACCAGAGAGGCGGTGAAGGACGGACGTTGAGTGACAAGATTAGAAAATATGTGCTCCCAAACCTGCCGTACCTCTTTGTGTTCTGGTTCTTCTCCAAAATCGGGACGGCCTACCGGATCGCCCCCGGCACAGACTTCGGGACAAAGCTCATGGGGATGCTCGATACCTTCCCCAAAGCCTTTGAAACCTACTGGCCGGGGCTGGGCGGTATTGACCTGCTGGTGGGCCTTGCCGGTGCGGCTGGGGTGTATCTGCTGATACAGTCAAAGATCAGGCAGGCGAAAAAATTCCGGCGGGATGCGGAGTACGGCACCGCCCGCTTTGGAACAAAGGAGGATATAAAGCCGTTTGTAGACCCTAAATTTCAGAACAATGTCATTCTGACCGGGACGGAGTTCCTGACCATGAACACCCGTCCGAAAATACCCGCCAATGCCCGGAACCTAAACGCCTGTGTCATCGGCTCGTCCGGTTCGGGTAAGACAAGGTTCTGGCTGACCCCGCAGCTCCTTCAAGCCCATTCCTCGTATGTGGTGGTAGACCCGAAGGGCGGCACCCTCGATCAGTGCGGGCGGTTCCTGCAACGGGAGAAATACAGGGTGCGGGTGTTCAACAGTATCGACTTTTCAAAATCCATGCACTACAATCCGCTGGCCTATATCAAGACGGAAAGCGATGTTTTGAAATTCGTTACTGCTCTGATCGCCAACACCAAAGGCGACGGCAAGGAGGGCGACGAGTTCTGGACTAAAGCTGAAACCCTCTTGTACTGCGCCCTTGTGGCCTACATCGTCTTTGAGGGGCCGGAGGAAGAACGCAACATGAATACGCTGGTGGAAATGATAAACAGCATGGAAGTCCGGGAGGATGACGAAACCTTCAAAAATGCGGTGGACTATATGTTTGACGGGTTGGAACGTCGCAGCCCCCAGCACTTCGCCGTGAGGCAGTATAAGAAATACAAGCTCGCCAGCGGCAAGACAGCCAAAAGCATCTTGATTTCCTGCGGTGCAAGACTGGCTCCTTTTGATATTCCCCAGCTTCGGGAGATCATGTCTTATGACGAACTGGAGCTGGATAAGCTGGGGGATGAAAAATCGGCGCTGTTCTTTCTTATCAGCGACACGGACACCACCTACAACTTTTTGGTTGCCCTCGCTTTTTCGCAGATGTTCAACCTTCTGTGTGAACGGGCTGATAACACCTATGGCGGGCGTCTGCCCTACCATGTGCGGGTGCTGTGGGACGAGGCTGCCAACACCGGGCAGGTGCCGGGGCTGGAAAAGATTGTGGCCGTCATTCGTTCCCGGGAGATCAGCCTGACGCTCTTTTATCAGGCTATGAGCCAGTGCAAGGCATTGTACAAAGACCATTCCGAAACCATCATGGGAAACATGGACAGTATCGTGTTCCTCGGAGGCCGGGAGGCTTCCACCCTAAAGGATATTTCGGAAAACTGGCTGGGCAAGGCCACCATCTCTATGCAGACCGAGGGCCGAAGCCGGGGACAGTCTGAAAGTTACAGCCAGAATATGCAGCGGCTTGGCCGGGAACTGATGACCACCAGCGAGATCACCACCATGCCCGGGGATAAATGTATCTTGCAGCTTCGGGGGCTCCCGCCCTTCCTGTCCCCGAAGTATGACTTGAAAAAGCACCCGAATTACAAGTACACAGCCGAATTTGATAAAAAGAAAAACGCCTTCCGCTTGGAAAGCCTGTTCCGCCACCGGCCATTGAGACTAAAGCCGGAGGACGAATACACGGTGTACGAAGTGGACGGCTCCGACACGGACGAAGAAGCTGACCTGTTGAATTTCGATGATCTGGACAGCGACGAGTTTGTGTAACTTCGGGCCATGTTGACCCGAAGCGCCGCCGATGTGGGCGGCTTTTTTTGTACTCAAAACCATCAAACAAACAAAATGGAGGAACGTATATGGAATTTTTCAATCAGGCAATCGACATTCTTAAAATTCTGGTCATGGCTCTTGGCGCTGGTCTGGCGGTATGGGGCGTCATCAACCTTCTGGAAGGTTACGGGTCGGACAACCCTGCGGCAAAAAGCCAAGGCATTAAGCAGCTCATGGCGGGCGGCGGTGTCGTTCTGATCGGCCTTCAGCTTATCCCTCTGCTGTCCGGCCTGTTCAGCTAAGTGTCACCCGTTGTCCCTTTTCCAGAAAAGGAGCTGATGTATGGACTTTATCATCGACGCAATCGTTGAATGGCTGAAAGGTCTGCTCGTCGATGGTATCATGGGAAATCTGGACGGCCTTTTCGATAACGTCAATCAGAGCGTTGGCGAAATCGCCACACAGGTAGGCACGACCCCGGCGGACTGGAACGCCGGGGTCTTTTCCATGATACGACAGATCTCCGAAACTGCCATTCTGCCAATCGCCGGGGTCATCCTCACTTTTGTTATGACCTATGAACTGATACAGATGTTCATAGAACGCAACAACCTCCATGAAGTTGACACATGGATGTTTTTTAAGTGGGTGTTCAAAACCTTTGTGGCTGTGATGATCCTGACGAATACCTTCAATATCGTGCTGGCGGTCTTTGATGTGAGCCAGCATGTGATCCAGCAGTCAGCGGGCATTATCCAGAACGGGACAGAAATCACGCCGGATGTGCTGGACAGTCTGCGGACAGAGCTTGAGGCGATGGAGTTAGGCCCTCTGTTCGGACTCTGGCTCCAGTCCTTCCTGATCCAGCTTACCATGATTGCCTTAAACATCGTGATCTTCGTCATCGTATATGGCCGTATGATTGAAATTTATTGCGCGTCCAGAAGCGCCGCTTTTCATCCAAAGGCGGTGCGCGGACATTTTGGGAATCCGGCTTTAGCAAGCCGGTAAAGAAAAGTATCAAAGACGTGAAAAGCGTCACTTTAGCGTCATCCGATTTACCCCGGAGGGAAACCACAAGGGGGACAATAGCGTATCGGAAAAATCGCAAGTTGGGGAAACCATCTACCCACGACTGAGCGGCAAGACGTAACATTGTGAATGAGGAACAAGGCTAAACTGCTTCAAGGGCAGTCCGAGGCGGGATACTCGACCCGGCGGCGCAGGATGGTTGTATTCGCCGTATGTCACAGCGGAATGTGACAGGTAGACACAAACCGCACGATACTTATGACAGCCAGCCGCAATAAGCGGAAAAGGACGAAAACCCATTACCGACATCACAATACGCTTTTCCCAAAGTGTCTAACTGGAGATTGCCTAAACCGGAGTGCCGGGATTATCCGGCTATGCGTAATGCCGCAAGGTGAAAAATTTCAAGGGGTAAAAACCCAAGAAAGATGACGCTGAATATCTGGCATGGCAACGGAGCCTCCGTAGTAGTCCGAGGGCGGGAAAGCCGTCTACATGGCGAAGGGAGGCAGGATGTCAACCAATTCATAAAAAGGAAAGGTGCGTGAGGCATTATGAGAAGTCCTGAAAATGTGTTGGAAAGCCTAAAATCCAAGGCGTGTAACAAGAGTTACAAGTACGAGCGTTTATACCGCAATCTGTACAATCCACAATTCTATCTGCTGGCATATCAGCGGATACAGGCGAAACCAGGCAACATGACAGCCGGAACAGACGGCAAAACCATTGACGGTATGGGAATGGCAAGGATAAACGCCCTCATTGAAAAAATGCGTGATTTCAGCTACCAGCCCAACCCGGCAAGGAGAACGTATATCCCGAAATCCAATGGGAAAATGCGCCCTCTGGGAATACCGTCATTTGACGACAAACTGATACAGGAGGTGGTGCGGCTCATCTTAGAGAGCATCTATGAGCCAACTTTCAGCGACTACTCCCACGGTTTCCGCATAAACAAGAGCTGCCATACGGCACTCAAATATGTGCAGAAATATTTTACGGGGACAAAGTGGTTCGTTGAGGGGGATATAAAGGGCTGTTTTGACAATGTAGACCATCATGTGCTGATTGACATTCTGCGGAAGCGGATTGCAGACGAACATTTCATCGGTCTACTCTGGAAGTTCTTGAAAGCTGGATATATGGAGGATTGGAATTATCACAATACTTATTCCGGTACTCCGCAAGGCTCCATCATCAGCCCTATCCTGGCAAACATCTACATGAACGAACTGGACAGTTATATGGCAGAGTATGCAGAGAAATTCAACTGCGGAAACCGCCGTAAAATCAATCCTGCGTTCAAGAAGAAATTGGATGTCTGCCGAGGGAAAGAACAAAGGCTTAAAAGAAATATCTCTAAAATGAGCGTGGAAGAAAAAGAGGGCTTAATTGCAGAAATCCGGGAACTGCGGCGTAGTCTGAAATCTATACCGTATAGTGACCAGATGGACGATAGCTATAAACGGCTTTGCTATATCCGATACGCCGATGATTTCTTAATCGGAGTTATCGGCAGCAAGGAGGACGCGGAACAAGTAAAACAAGAGGTAGGATGTTTTATCCGGGAAAAACTTCATCTGGAAATGTCCGAAGAAAAAACATTGATTACCCACGGGCATGACTTTGCAAAGTTCTTGGGATACGAGGTCACAATCGCCAAAGGCGAATATAACAAAAAGACCAAAACGGGAGCTACCAGACGAGTAAACAACGGAAAAGTCCTGCTCTATGTTCCCCATGACAAATGGGTGAAACGACTATTATCTTACAATGCCCTCAAAATCAAATATGATAAGCAGAATGGAAATAAGGAGGTTTGGGAGCCGGTCCGGCGCACTCGCCTGTTGCATCTGGACGATTTGGAAGTCCTAAACCAATACAATGCAGAAATCCGTGGATTGTATAACTACTATCGGCTCGCAAATAACGTGACTGTACTCAACAACTTTTACTATGTAATGAGATACAGTATGCTCAAAACCTTTGCTGGAAAATATCGGACACGAATCAGCAGAATTATCCGCAAGTACCGTCAAGGGAAAGATTTTGTTGTGGAGTACCCGAAGAAAAATGGCAAAGTTGGTAAAGTGCTGTTCTACAACAACGGTTTTTGCCGGAATACCAAAGTGGAAAGCGGCAATCCCGATATAGTAGCAAGAGTAGTTGAGAACTATGGACGCAACAGTCTGATGAAAAGGCTGCAAGCGAACAAATGCGAGTGGTGCGGCGCAGAGAATGTGCCGCTCGAAATACACCATGTACGAAAACTCAAAGATTTAAGTGGCAAAAAACAATGGGAAATCGCCATGATTGGGCGCAAGCGCAAGACAATGGCACTCTGTATTGACTGTCACGATAAGTTACACGCTGGAAAATTAGACTGACATCTGGAGAGCCGGATACATCGAGAGGTGTAAGTCCGGTTCGGAGGGGAGTTCTCGGAAACCTGCCATAGTGATATGGTAAGGCGCTGGGTTCTTACCCTACTACTCACAAGTTTAGCGCCTATCCCATTTGCCACAGTCCCCAACAGGGAAACCGGACACATGGGGCAGAACTATTTCCGCTCCCTCTTTGCGGTGGGCTTTCAAGGTCTGTTGATCTTGGTCTGTGTTGCCATCTATGCGGTGCTGATCCAGAGTATCGCCACCGACGGCGACCCCATCGGGGCGATCTGGGGATGCGTGGGATATACGGTGTTGCTGTGTTTTACCTTATTCAAAACAGGCAGTCTTGCAAAATCCATCTTCGGCTGCCATTAAGAGACTTCGGGCCATGCTGACCCGAAGTGGAAAGGAGGCGGTATGCCCCGGCGTTACAAACAGGGTGCGGACGGACAGCCGCACCCGGCTTTCTACGGAAAGCTCCCCGAAGAATTTTCTAAAGCAGACACCATGCGCTTTATGGTGGAAACCGATCTGAAACTGTCCGGGTGCGTATCGGCGGACACGCTGGCGGCACTCCGGGCGGAAGGCTATGACTACAAGGACGGGAACCTTGTTCCCGCCGGAAAGGAGGAAACCATGCAGGAAAAGGTTGCAAACACCACCCCGGCCGCACCGTTGAAGCTGGATGTAAGCGTGCGGGTCATCGAACCTGTGAAAAACCTCATGGGCTTTGCCAGCGTGAAATTCAATGACTGCTTTGTGGTGGAAAATCTGAAAATCGTACAGGGCAGCAAGGGGCTCTTTCTTGGGATGCCCAGCCAGCCAGACGGCAAAGGCGGCTACCGGGATATGGCCTACCCTGTCACAAAGGAGTTCCGGGAACAGCTCAATACCGCTGTGCTGCAAGCCTATGAGGCAAAGCTGGAACAGATGGCGGAGCGCGGCTCTGTGGGGCGTGCGTCCATCAGCGACCAGCTCAAAGCCGGGAAAGCGGCTGCCGAGCAGGCAAAGGCAGAACGGCCCCCGAAGGAAAAGCCCAGCCGTGGGGCGGAGCGTTGACCTCGGGCCATAATGGCCCGAAGCAGAAAGGAGGCGGGAACCATGCCACGCAAACGGATGGGCTATGACGCGGCCTGCTATTACGACGGAAAACTGCTGGGCCGCTGTACCAAAGCGGACAGCGACGCCTATACCCTGTTGATGAACGCCTGCGGCGGGGAGGCCGCCCGTGTCCTGCGGGAATATGCCTATTTTTCCCCGGAACTTCGCGCCATATTGGAAAAGGCGGCGCTCATGCAGGCGAACCGGAGCCGGACGGGCGGAATGTTCCATGGGCCGAAAAGTTCCCCGTGGGGCGAGGTGCAGAGCTGTGAAACCCTCTGTCCAGGGGTGTTTCTGGTATCTACCGCCAGCCACGGCGGAACGATGGTGGCAAACGAGGTAGCCGCCGTCCTCTCCCCAGCAGCGAAAAAGTGCGGCTTCAAGGATAAGGGCTATATCTGCTATGAGGAGGACGCACAGGAAAGTGTGGTGCTCCGGGAGCTGCTGGACAAAAAGCTGTGGAACATCCCCGACCGCATTAAGGACAAAGGGCAGTTTGAAGAAAACCTCAACCAGTCCATCCGGCAGTATAATCCCGAATACTGGAGGGCAAGGCAGAGCGGACGAGAAGCCGTCGAAGCTGCCCGCAGCACAGCCCCGGCCAAAGAGGCCGCAAGATAACCTCGGGCCATGCTGGCCCGAAGCAGTAAAGGAGGTGTACCCAAATGGCCTATGTGCCAGTACCAAAAGACCTTTCCAAAATCAAGACAAAGCTGGCCTTCAACCTAACGAAGCGCCAGCTTGTTTGTTTTTCCAGCGCGGCGGCGGTGGGCCTCCCGGCTTACCTGTTTTCCCGTGGCAGTATCGGGAACAGTGCCGCCATGTTCCTGATGATCGGCCTCATGCTCCCGTTCTTCTTTCTGGCTATGTATGAGCGGGACGGTCTGCCGCTGGAAAAAGTGCTGAAAAACATCATCCGCACCCGGTTCCTCTATCCCCGTGTGCGGCCTTACAAAACCGAAAACTTCTATGCGCTGCTTAGCGCCAGAAAGGAGGCGCAGCCGATTGCGAAACAGCAGAAGGGCCGGAAAGCCCGCAGGCAGAAAGCCTGAAAAGCAGGGCCTTACCGGCCTGTTCACGAAAGGAAAGAACATTCCCACCACCGCCCAGCAGACCCTCCCTTACCGGGAAATGTACCGGGACGGGGTGTGCCGGGTAGCGGACCGCTATTACACCAAAACCATTGAATACGAGGACATCAACTACCAGCTCGCACAGTCCGAAGATCAGGCAGCCATCTTTGATGGGTGGAGCGCCTGCCTCAACTACTTTGACAGCAGCCTTCCGTTCCAGCTTTCCTTCCTCAACCACCGAAGCCGCCCGGGCAGCCGGTACAGCGTGAACATCCCCATGCAGGATGACGATTACAACAGCGTCCGGTGTGAGTATGTGGAAATGCTGGAAAACCAGATCGCCAAAAGCAACAACGGCATTGTTCGCACAAAGCTCCTGACCTTCGGCGTGAACGTGGACGACCTTTCCACCGCCAGGGCAAGGCTGGAACGTGTAGAGGCGGACATTTGCGGGAACTTCAAAAAGCTGGGCGTCAAGTGCCGCTCCCTTTCGGGGCTGGAACGACTGGAGCTTCTTCACGGGCAGCTTCACCCCGGCAGCGGCTCCCCCTTCCGGTTTTCATGGGATATGATCCCCAAAACCGGGCTTTCCACCAAAGACTTTATCGCCCCGGACAGTTTCGATTTTCGTTTCAGCCGTCTGTTCCGGGTGGGGACGACTTGGGGCGCTGCCTCCTACTTGCAGATTTTGGCCTCAGAGCTCTCGGACAAGCTGCTGGCGGAGCTTTTGGAAATGGATGCGGAAATGACCATCACTCTCCATATCCAAACCGTCGATCAGGCCGCCGCCGTGAAATCCATCAAGGCCAAAGTCTCCGACATTGACAAGATGAAGGTGGAGGAACAAAAGAAGGCCGCCCGGGCCGGGTACGACATGGACATACTCCCGCCCGACCTTGTGACGTACAGCAACGACGCAAAGACCCTTCTGGAAGATTTACAGAGCCGGAATGAAAGAATGTTCCTTCTGACCTTCCTTGTGGTAAACATGGCCCCGACCCGCCGGGAGCTGGACAATGACCTGTTCACGGTGTCGGGTATCGTCCAGAAATACAACTGCACCTTGAAGCGGCTGGACTTCCAGCAGGAGGACGGTTTTCTTTCCAGCCTTCCGCTGGGTCATAACGGCATTGAGATCAAGCGTGGCATGACGACCAGCTCCACGGCCATTTTCGTTCCCTTTATGACGCAGGAGCTCCGCATGGATGGCGAAGCCGTCTATTACGGGCTCAACGCACTTTCCCATAACGTCATCATGGCAAACCGGAAAAAGCTCAAAAACCCCAACGGCCTGTTCCTCGGCGTGCCGGGCTCCGGCAAATCCTTTGCCGCAAAGCGGGAGCTTGTGAACGTGTTCCTTGCCACCCGTGACCGGATCATTGTGGTTGACCCGATGGGCGAATATTCGCCCCTTATCAAGCGGCTGGGCGGTCAGGTCATCGAGATCGCCCCGGACAGCCCCCACCACATCAATCCGATGGACATTGATTTGAGCTTCGACGAGGAAAATCCGATGGCGCTGAAAGCCGACTTTATCCTGTCGCTGATGGAGCTGATCGTCGGCGGCAAGGACGGCTTGCAGCCGGTGGAGCGTACCGTCATTGACCGCTGTGTGCGCCAGATGTACCGGGAACACTTGCAGGACCCAGAAACAAGCAAAATGCCGACCCTCCAAACCCTGTATGACCTGCTCTGTTGCCAGCCGGAGGGCGAGGCGGTACGGCTGGCAACTGCCCTTGAAATCTATGTGTCGGGTTCCCTTAACGTGTTCAACCATGAAACCAATGTGGACCTGAACCGCCGTCTGGTATGCCTTGACTTGAAAAAGCTGGGGGCCGGGCTTCGGACGATTGCCATGCTCATTATGCAGGACTTGGTAAACTCGCAGGTGTCTATGAATTTCCTGCGTGGTATCGCTACATGGTGCTACTTCGACGAGTTCCATGTGCTGCTCCGTGACCGGCTGACGGCAAGCTACTGTGTGGCGATCTGGAAAATGCTGCGAAAAAAAGGGTGCGTTCCCAGTGCTTTAACGCAGAACGTGAAGGATTTTCTGGCAAGCCCGGAGATCGAGAACATCTTTGAAAACTCGGACTTCCTTGTGTTGCTCTCGCAGGCGCAGGGGGATCGCCAGATTTTAGCCAAACAGCTTGGGATCAGCCCCCATCAGCTTTCCTATGTGACCCATACCAATTCCGGCGAAGGGCTGCTGTTCTTCGGGAACACCACCATCCCGTTTGTTGACCGCTTCCCGCAGAACACAGAGCTGTACGCCATTATGACCACCCGCCCGGAGGACAAAAAACAGGAAATGAACCGGGCATAACACACTTCGGGCCATGATGGCCCGAGGTTTGGAAAGGAGGGATACATCATCGGAAAGAAACCGGACAAACAGAATTTTCAAGGGCCGGGGCCGACGGAGGATACCGGGAGCAATCGCCCCGGACCGGCTGAACGGGAAGGGCCTTCCCCCGCACCATCCCGACGCCTGCGGTTTGAGGACGAGGATACCGGGCAGGACAGTCCTTCGGGCCACGATGGCCCGAAGTCCAAAAGCGGCAAGTTTCAAGAGGACAGACGGAAAAGCCGTCCCTCTGACCGCATGAGGCAGGAAGATGAAGCGGGCGGGCCGCAGGATACCGGCAAGGCACAGGAGCCGGAGGGCTCCGCCGAGAAGGCCGGGAGCAAAAAGGACAAGTATCAGAAAGCACAGGCAAAAGCGGAACACGCCGGGGGAAAGCTGGGAAAGGCCCGGGAGAAACTGGACAAGACCGAGGCAAAACGGGCAGCGAAGAAGCCGCCGGGGCTTGCAAAAAAGGCAGTCCGGGGAGCCCGTACAGAAGCATGGTTCTATGTCCACAACAAGATACACGAGGTCGAGCATGAAAATGTGGGTGTGGAAGGAGCGCATAAATCCGAGCTGACCGCCGAGGCCGGGACCCGGAAACTGGCCCGGTATGCCAAACGGCGCTGGCGGGAACACCCGGCCCGGAAGGTGGCAAAGTGGGAACGGAAGGACATAAAAGCCCGGGCCAATGTGGATTTTCAGAAGATGGCTTCCGATCACCCGGAGCTTGCCAGCAATCCGCTTTCCCGTGTGCAGCAGAAATGGAAACTGAAACGCCGGTATTCCAAAGAAGCAAAGGCGGCTGCAAAACAGGGCGCAAAGGCCGCAAGGAAAACCGCTGCCGCTTCGGGAACTGCGACCCGTCGGGCGGCGCAGTTTGTGACCCGTCATCCAGTGGCGGTGCTGGTCCTGCTCCTGCTGTTGCTGCTCTGTTTTCTTGTGTCGGCGGTAAGCTCCATCTTTCCCACGCTTGGCAGCGGCCTTGCCAATGCGTTATCCGGCACCTCCTACGCCTCGGAGGATACGGACCTGCTGGGGGTGGACGAGGACTACACGGCACTGGAAAACGAGCTGGCGCAGACGGTAGCGAACATCGAAAGCACCCATCCCGGCTATGACGAGTACCGCTATTCCGTGGACGAGATCGGCCATAACCCCTATGAGCTGGCGTCCTATTTCTCGGCAAAGTACCATGTATATTTCCGGGAACAGGTGCAGGACGAGCTGCGGGAGATTTTCGAGGCACAGTATGAGCTGACCTTGACGGAGGAAGTCGAAATACGCTACCGCACCGAAACCAGCACCGACCCGGAGACCGGGGAAACCACCACCGAGGAAGTCTCCTATGAGTATTACATCTTAAATGTGACCCTCACAAACAAGACGCTGCCCGCCGTGATCCTGCCGAGACTTAACGAACAGCAGCGGGAAATCTACACCGTTATGCAGCAGCTCAAGGGCAACAAACCCTATCTGTGGGAAGGAATTTACAACGGCGGCGAAGATACCGGCCCCAGCTATGAGATACCCGGCGAGGCGCTGGATGACCCGGCTTTTGCGGCGCTCATGGAAGAAGCCACAAAGTACATCGGCTGGCCCTATGTGTGGGGCGGCTCCAGCCCGTCCACTTCCTTTGACTGTTCGGGCTTTGTCTGCTGGGTGTACACGGCCAGCGGCGTCCACAACCTGCCCCGTACCACAGCGCAGGGCATTTACAACCAGTGTGCTAACATTTTTCCCTCCGAGGCAAAGCCCGGCGACATTATCTTTTTCACGGGAACCTATGACAGCCCCGGCCCTGTGTCCCATGTGGGGATTTATGTGGGCAACGGGATGATGCTCCATTGTGGGTCCCCCATCCAATACGCAAACATCAATTCAAGCTACTGGCAGACACATTTCTATGCCTTCGGGCGTTTGTGAGCCAGAGGAAAGGAGTCCTTGCATGAACAAGATCGACAAGCTCGATAAGGAACTGGAAAAAGCCCGGGAGAAGGCTGCCGAGTGGCAGGCCAAAATCCGGGAGCTGGAAAAGCAGAAACAGGAGGAAGAAAACAGCCAGATCGTGCAGGCGGTGCGCTCCCTCAAACTGACCCCCGCCCAGCTGATGGCTTTTCTGAACGACCCCAAAAACAGCCTTACCGCTTCGGGCCATACTGACCCGAAGCCGGAGGCACCCGAAAAGGAGGACACAGCCCATGAAGAAAACTAAATTTCGCAGGCTGGCGGCGATGGCTGCCAGCCTTTTGTGTTGCCTGATCTTTACGGTCCCGGCCTACGCCCAGAGCAGCGAGCCGCAGCCGGAGACAACGCCCGCCCCGGTGGAAACCGAAGCGGAGCCGGAAACCCAGAACCCCTTTACCCCGGACGGGACGGGAACCGTGGTGGACAACGCCACTGACGAGGATGGAAAGGAGTTCTACACCATCACCACAGCAGACGAAAGCGTGTTTTATCTGGTGATCGACAAACAGAAAACCAGCGAGAATGTCTATTTCCTCAATACCGTTACCGTAGACGACCTTCTTCCTCTTGCCGAACAGGGTAAGGAACCGCCCAAAGAAGTGACCCCGGAGCCAGAGCCAAAGCCCACCGAACCTGTGGAGGAAGTACCGGAACCCGAGCCGGAGAAAAAGGACAGCCCCCTTCTCTCTCTGCTCCTGATCGGTGCGGTGGTGCTGGCCGGCGGTGGGATTGGTTACTATTTCAAGATTTACAAGCCGAAGCATGAGGCCCCGGATTTGGAAGATGATTACTGCGAATATGAGGACGGGGAGCTGGAGGAGATCGCAGAGGAACCCGAGGACGAAGATACCCCGCCGTGGGAGGAAGATACGGAGGAATGAGAATGAATTTTACAAGCAGCCCTTTTGAACGAATGATGAAGGAAGTACCGCACCCCGGCTGGGACAATGACGACCCTTGTAAGGGATGTCGTTATTACAAGGAGTGCAAAGGAAAGAAAAAACAGTGCCGGAAGAAGTTCCGGGCGCTGATCGTGGAGCCCCGCCCTTCGGGCCATCGTGGCCCGAAGTCTTAAATGGACGCCCGGGAGCTGACCCGTGACGAGAAGAAGAAAATCCGTTCTCTGGTCACGGGGATGTGTGCCAACTATGACAGGGAAAGCGGCCTGTGCCTTCCTCTGGACTGTGCCTGTTATATGCTGCACAAGTGCTGGACAGGGGCGTACTGCCGTTACTTCCGTGAGGCTGTCCTGCCCCTTGACCCGGAGCTTCAAGCGGCGCTGACAACGGAAGGCATCTCCCCGGAACTGCGGGCCTGTGCGGTCTGCGGAAAGGCGTTTTTGCCCGAGGGGCGTCAAGCCTACTGCTCCGACGTCTGCAAGGCCGAAGGAAACCGTCGGAAAAGCCGGGAACGCATGAGGAAAATGCGGGAGAAAAGGCCGGGCGGCTGTTACGATTTGCCGCCTCCAAAGGCTTGACATTCCGGGCTTTTTTGAGGGTGTTTCCGGGGTGGGAATATCTTATTACATTTCTCCCCGGTCTGCCCTCTTATTTCGTAACATCCAGCACTTCGGGTCATGTTAGCCCGAGGCACAGAAAGGAGGGATCTCTTGGAGACAGTACAAGGATATGTGATTTTGAAAGCTGCCACCTTTGAAACCGGACACGGCTTTGCGCTGGGGCATAATCCGGGAGCGCCGAGCCCCTTTGTGACCTTGCAGTTTACCGATGGGGAAAACAGCCATCGGGATTACTACTGGGGCCGCTAT
Organism: Faecalibacterium sp. IP-3-29; assembly: GCF_023347335.1. Lineage (NCBI taxonomy): Bacteria > Bacillati > Bacillota > Clostridia > Eubacteriales > Oscillospiraceae > Faecalibacterium > Faecalibacterium sp. IP-3-29. The sequence goes on from NZ_CP094471.1 coordinate 1,988,802, forward strand.
GGAACCAGTCAGGCGTGGGCGCAGAGGGACTTTGACCGCCGGGTGGACGACTATCAGCAGCTTTACCATGCGGCGGTCAAGCATACCGAGCTCGGACCGGAGGGCGTTTACCGCTATTATTCCACCCAGCGGCCCGTGGACATAGGAACTTACCCGAAGCTGCCGGATAACCAGCCTCTTTCCATCGTCAACTACGACGATGACAGGCGGCGTCCTGTGGCAGACGGCAGTCTGATGGCATGGGGCGAACTGACCTACGCAAAGCCGCTGACCGAAAAGCAGATGGAGGATTATGAACTGAAACCAGCACCGGGCAATCCCGACCGGGTGCGCCCATCCATTACCGCCCGGCTCAAAGAAGGAACCAGAGGGCAGGAACCCCCGAAGGAGCCCGGCCAGAAGCGGAGCCATAAAAACCATGAGGAACGATAAAGGAGGATCGCCATGCACGAAAAAGACAACTATCTGAAAACCGCCGAGCTCTCCACAGAGCAGAACTGCAACATGATCGACGGCGTACCCAACAACACGCCCATCCCACCCACGCCCCCGGAGCTGGACGCAAAACCGCTTGATAAGGTAAAGGAACCCAAAGAGCGCCGGAAAGGCCGGGAGCTGGAACGCTGATGGAGAACCGCAAGCGGAATGTCCATCTGCACGTCATGGTAACGCCGGACGAGCTGGCAGCCATCCATGAACGGATGGCTGAGGTGGGCATTTCCAACGCCGGGGCCTATGTACGGAAAATGGCTCTGAATGGGTATATCCTGCACATCGACCTTGCGCCCGTAAAAGAGCTGATCTCTCTGCAACGGCGCTGTTCTAACAATCTCAATCAGGTTGCCGTACACGCACATACCTATGGCGTGTACCCGGAGGAAATCGACGGATTGAAGCGGGACTATGAAAAGCTGTGGGGCGAGGTGTCAAAGGTGTTGCGGGAGCTCTCCGAGCTGGTGGCAAAGTAAGACGAGGGCGGCAGGCTTCCGTTGCGGGGCTTGCCGCCCTGCTCTTTTTTTACCACTTCGGGCCAGTATGACCCGAAGGTTTGGGACAGGATTTACTAATCTTTCGCAACATTTATGTCCCCGGGCAGGCATGATAAAATAGAGGTAGGAAGGATAGATAAAGGAGGTTTTGAAGATGAAGATACTGCTGAAAATATTGGTTGCTCCCTTTGCTTTAGCGTTGTCCCTTCTGGCGGCTCTGCTGGTGTTCCTGTTTGATATTTGTGCCGTCCTGCTGACGATTGCCTCTGTGATCCTGGCGGTGCTGGGTGTCGCTCTCTTTTTCACGCCGACGCCCATAGGCGGGATTGTATTTCTGTTTCTTGCCTTCCTTCTTTCGCCGTATGGACTGCAAGCGGCGGCGGGCTCCCTTCTTTGGGCGCTGGACGGAGGCAAATCCGCTCTGTACCGGTTTCTGGCAAGTTAAGCAGCCTCGGGCCATACTGGCCCGAAGTCGGGGCGGTCTGAATGGGCCGCCCCTTTCTCATGGAAAGGAGGAATGATTTTTGGCTACCACAACTTTGTTACAGCGCCATGCGGGCGAAGGCGAAACGATTGCTGAGGCTATCCGGGATTGTCTGGACTATGGCAAGGACCCGGAGAAAACAGAAAGCGGAAAGTATATCTCCGCTTATGAATGTGATCCGGCCACCGTGGCGGACGAGTTCCTTTTGGCAAAGGCCAGCTATGCCGCTATGACGGGCCGGGAACAGAAGAAAGAAAATAATGTGCTGTGCTATCAGATACGACAATCCTTCTATCCGGGCGAGATCACCCCGAAGGAGGCGAACCGTATCGGCTATGAGCTGGCTATGCGCTGGACAAAGGGGCGGCACGCTTTTATCGTTACCACGCACACCGATAAGCAGCACATCCATTGTCACATTTATTACAACTCCACCACCCTTGACTGCACCCGGAAATTCCGAAATTTTTGGGGCTCCAGCTTCGCCCTTCGGCGGCTCTCTGACAGGCTGTGCCTTGAAAACGGGCTGTCCATCGTGGAGAACCCGAAGCCCCGGAGCAAGAGCAAGTATCGGAACTATGGGGAGTGGCAGAAAGACCGGAAAGGGCCGCTTTCCTATCAGGACCGACTGCGCCTTGCTATTGATACTGCGCTGGCGGAACGCCCCGCTGATCTGGACGAATTTCTCAATTTGATGAAGCGGGCCGGGTATGAGGTCAAGACGGTTCGGGGCGGCGGTATCAGCTTCCGGCTGACCGGGCAGGGACAGGAACGCTTCACCCGTCTGCGTGCCTCCACGCTGGGGGACGGCTACGACTTGCAAGATGTTCTGTCCGCCATTGAGGGCAAAGAAAAACGCCCCGGGCGCTCGGAGCGGAAAATCAGTCTGGCGGTGGATATTCAAGCAAAGCTGGCTGCCGGTAAGGGGCCGGGATATGAACGCTGGGCGAAGGTATTTAACATTAAGCAGATGGCCGCCGCTCTTGCCTATATACAGGACAATAACCTGACCGATTATGAGCAGTTGGCGAAGAAAGCCACCGAGGCGGCAGACCGTTTCCATGTTATTTCCGAACAGGTCAAGCAGACGGAACAGGCCATGAAAACCAATGCCGGGCTAAAGGCCGCAACGGTTCAGTATGCCAAAACCCGCCCAGTCTTTGAGCAGTATAAGGCGACGAAGTACAGCCGGAAATTCCTTGCGGAGCATGAGGCCGACCTTGAACTGTACCGGGCTGCACAAGCGGAAATGCGCTCTCTGCTGGGCGGGGCGAAGCTCCCTAAAATGGATGTGCTGAAGGAGGAAGGCCGCAAGCTCACAGCAAAGAAAAAACAGCTCTATGGAGAATACCAGAAGGCACGACGGGATATGCAGGAGCTCGTCACGATCAAGGCGAACATTGACACTCTGATGGGCTACACCGAGCCGGGAAGAAAGCAGGAAAAGGAGCGTTAAGGTTATGAAAATAAGGAGCAAAGCGACGCTGACACTTCGGGCCATGTTGGCCCGAAGATACGGGTTTGGGGCGAGCCCCAACAAGCCGCCTTTGTGTCACTTGTGGCCACAGAGGCATTGCTTGCCACTTAGCGGCAGCCCCTAAAATGGCGCAAAAAAACAGAGGCCCTTATTCTGGAACCTCCGTTTCTCTGGCTTTCTTAATGCCCTCGGCTGTGGCTTCTATTACGACAAGCTCTTTTTCATTCATGGAGTTTAGAAGCACATCAATGTGCTTTCTGCAAGAGCTTGACCTTGCCCCTCCATCCGCATGAATAAACTGGTCAACTGAGACGTCAAACATGGTAATGAGTTTAACAAAAAGGTCGAAGCTGGGATACTGCCCCTTGTTCTCAATATTCATAATGGTGCGGGAGTCACGGTCTACTAATTCCGCAACATAGGCTTGTGTCCAGCCCTTTTCTTCTCTGGCTCTTTTGAGCGCCAACCCGAGGCCGTGAAAGTCAAACCTTCTTTCATCTTGGTTCATTCTCATATCACCCTATATCATTGTACATTTCGGGTTGAATTATGAGAATGTAATGAAATTTGATGTAAGGTAGTATTTTATTTCTTGTTTTTGTCTGTCTATTATAAGTTAATATATTTCTATTGGAATAACAACTTCTACGCTTAATCCGTGCGGGGCAGTATCAGAAAATTGAATTGTGCCTTGATGTATTTTCACAATCTGCCGCACGATTTTAAGACCCAGCCCATGCTCGATTTCTCCCGTTTGCTTTTGCGTACTGGAAATATCTCTGTCGTTATTCAATGTGTTTAGTTGCGGCTCACTTATTCCACAGCCATTGTCTATTACAGAAAAGGTACACGTTCTATCACAGCTTCCTACTGATACTTGTATCCTACACCCGTTTGGATTATGGACAATACAATTCCTGATTAAATTGCATAACATCCGATTTAGTAAGGATTGATCGCCAGTAATAGTGATAGCTTTTCCGGGATTATCTTCTGATAGCTCTAATTCATATTTGTCTGATAGGCCATCATTCAAAACTTCACTTACGGCTTGCCTCGCCAATTCTACCGGGACAAGTGTTTGCTTTTGCATAGGCTGCATGGAATATTCCAGTTTTGTAGTCAAATTCAAATTCTCAACTAAATTCTTTAGTTTTTCGCTATGTTTGCGGATAATTTCCGCTTGCTTTCTGGTGGTTTCCGGCAAAGAAGAAGTTTCTTCAATTTCGCTGGCATACCCTAAAATCATAGAAAGCGGCGTGCGTATATCGTGAGAAATACCCCTGATCCATTCGGCGCGGGTGTTATCTTTTTTTAGTAAGTAATCACCGGCTTTATTCAAACCGGCATTGATTTCTGCTAACTCCCCGTTTTCTTCCAGATGAACGGGATGCCCGGATGAAAGATGTCGTATGCCATTCAAAATCGGCTCCATAGCTTTTTCAATCCGGTGGGCATTTCGGACAAATAGATACAACATTAACAAAACATTGATACAGACAGCGGCTAAAAATCCAAACGCTATCGGCCGAACATATTGAGTTTTGATGGAAGTGTAGTAATTCGTTACATATCCCTGCGGGAAACCAACAACTAAAAGGCTGCCTTGTCGATTCCAAATATTAACTGGATAACTGTTAAGATACCAACGGCTGAACATAGCAACGTCCGTTGTGGAATAGTGGCGCGGCAATTCTTCCGGCACATTCATTTCCCAAATTATGTTTCCATTTTCATCCAAAATCATGGCCCATGCGCAAGCATTGTTTAACATGTCCTCTGCCTGTATATCGGCATTGAATTGCCCGTTAGTTTCTGTGATATGATTTGAAAAATCTTCAATCGGGAAATTTGAGTTTTTTACATTCCCTAAATAGGCGGCTGCAAAGAAAGAGGCTACTAACAAAATATTGACGAATAGAAAGAGAATGATGATACTGACTATTGAAAATATATAGCGGCGAAAAAATCGCTCTGATTTGTTCATGTTTGCACCCCCTTAATATTCAGACGATACCCAATTCCTTTAATTGTTACAAGCGCAACTGGTTTTGAAGGATTTTCCTCGATTTTTTCTCTTAGATGTCGGATATGAGTTGCTAATGTACTTTCGTATCCTTGCCAGAAATCACCGCATATTGCTTGACATAATGCGCCTGTGGTAACGATCCTGCCTTGATTTTCATACAGTTTTTCAAAAAGTTGAAACTCTTTGGCTGTCAGCGAAATATTTTCTCCGCTTCTCTGGACGATTGCTTTTTCCAGATCAACCGTAGCAGCTTCAAAGAACACTTTCCGCTCTTTCTCCGGGTAAACGCGTTTCAATATAGCCTGTACTCGAAATAGTAATTCTTTTGGTAAGAATGGTTTTAACAGATAGTCGTCTGCACCATTTTCAAAGCCTACAAATTTATCTTCAGCCTCGCCACGAGCTGTTAGCATTAAGACAGGAATTTTGCTGGTCTTTCGTAGTTCTTTTAATGCAGCAAACCCATCCATACCAGGCATCATAACATCGAGTATCATCATATCTGGTTCTTGTTCCTCACACATTTTTAAGGCTGCCTCGCCAGACGAAGCCGTCAATATTTGTGTAAATCCTGCTCTTGTAAAAATAGATTTTACCATCTCCAACAAATCTGTTTCATCATCAACTACAAGGATTCTTTTATCGTTCATAAGGCACCACCTTTTATTTGTTGCTCTTATTATACCTCAAGATAGGTAAAATGCCTATTCTGACCTTGAAATCTCAAAGTAAACTCAAGGTTGGCTCAATGTTATCTCAAAGTTGATATGTTATGCTGAGTACACAAACAAAAAAGGAGGCATAAGTGATGAACGATTACATTATTGAAACACATAATCTGACAAAAAAGTATGGAAGTCAGACCAGTGTTTCCCATCTGAATATTCATGTGAAAAAGGGCCGTATCTACGGGCTAGTGGGACGCAACGGTGCAGGTAAGACCACGACCATGCGGATGTTGCTAGGACTGACGGCTCCCACGTCTGGCGAGGTAACGATATTTGGAAAGCCCTTTCAGGGCAACGAAAAGAATATCCTGCCCCATATAGGCTGTCTGATTGAGTCGCCGGGCTTTTACCCCAATTTGACAGGAACGGAAAACCTAAAAATCTTTGCTGAACTTCGAGGATTAAGGAGCCCCAAATATATCAAAAATGCATTGGAACTTGTTAATCTACCTTACCGGGACAAGAAGTTGTTTTCCCAATATTCTCTTGGCATGAAGCAGCGGTTGGCGATTGCTCTGGCCGTCATGCATAACCCGGAACTTTTGATTTTGGACGAACCGATTAACGGCCTCGACCCCATCGGCATTGCGGAAGTGCGAGATTTTATCCGAGAATTGTGTGATACCAGCGGTAAAACCATTTTAATTTCCAGTCATATTCTTTCGGAAATCTCTCTGCTTGCAGACGATGTGGGAATTATTGACCACGGCAAGTTGCTAGAAGAAGAAAGTCTGAAAGAATTGGAGGCGAAAAACGCCAAGTTCATCCACTTCTGCGTATCGGATGCACAAAAAGCTGCGAAAATTATTGCTGCAACATTTCACAGCAAAGATTTTCGCCTTACAGATGCCAATAATCTGTATCTCTACGATATGACTCTGCCAGTGGAAAAGATTAACCGTTCTTTTGTCGAATCAGGAATTGAGATTCAAGAAGTCCATCTTTGTGAGGATACTTTAGAGGACTACTTCAAAAAGATAACAGGGGGTGAGGGGATTGCTTAACTTGATTCGGTGCGAGTTTTGGAAACTGAAAAGAAAAATGTTCGTGCAGTTGGTATTGGCGGCATCTTTTCTGTTTCCAATCCCGCTAACTGCCATTATCTATTATCTGAACACGGCGCAGAACAAATACGCTACAAAAGCAGCAGCTTTTGACGCCCTGTGGCAATCCGTAATCGGTTTTGGTATGTTGCTACTTCTTCCCTGCATTTTAGGAATTGTTGCAGCACTCCTCTTTTTTATGGAGCGAGATAACGACACCTTTAAAAACCTACGGACAATTCCGATAACAAGTTCACAGATGGTTATCGCAAAGTGCATTGTTTTATTATTGCTTAGTATTGCGTTTTGTATATCTTCGACTGTAGCCTCTATCCTTTGCGGTTTTGTCTTTTTCGGAGTGACCGATATTTTGTTTAAGGTATTGTTTTCCGCTATTTACGGATTATTGATTGCGATTAGTGCATTACCGCTGATATTGCTGATTATATTTTTCAGCAGATCCTATATTTTTTCCATTATGCTTTGTGTATTTTATAGTGTATTCAACCTGCTCTCAACATTTTCTATGACAGCACTTCCAAAATGGCTTGTACTTACTCTGCCTACACCGAGCATTATGTTGTGGGGAACCCAGCAAATGTCTTCTCGTACTGCTATAAACGACACAGAGGATTTGCAGAACTTCATTCAAATGGGATTGATACCTTCTACTCCTCAACTAATTATAACTTTGGGGGTAATTGGGGTTGTTTCACTTCTTCTGGCGGTCTATCTTTATAAGAAAAGGAGTGAGTGAAATGGTAACAATTATAAAAACCGAGTTTATGAAGCTGAAAAGATATTTTATTGTCTGGATTGGCGTGTCCCTCATGCTTCTTACAGTTCTGCTAACCTTGTTTACTACAATGGCCGATGACGGAATGGTATGGGACTACCAATTTCTTTTTGAACAGGTAGTTAAGCATTTTGTAACAATGATTTTCCCAATGTGTATCACGCTGATTAGTGGGTATATGATTTCCCGTGAATATACAGACGACACATTAAAAAATATTGAAACATTACCCATTTCATTTAGGAAACTTCTGGCAGGTAAATTGATTGTTTCTGCAATTCTGTCGCTTTTCTTAGGAATTGTGTGCTTTGTTTTCACAGTCATTGCAAATTTTATCATGGGATATGATGGATTTGCTTTGATTCCTGCGCTTACAGGATTGGTGCAAATGGCATTGTTAGGATTCTTCCTTTACTTGACAATGCTGCCCATTATTGTTCTGACAAGCAGATATAAAGGGAGTTTCCTTGTAGGGGTTATCGTCGCTTTTGTATATGGGTTTATAGGAATGTTTGCAAATGGGACTTTACAATCTATATATCCTGTCTCCGCTGCGCTTGGTTTAATCAATTATCGAGCTGGGGCAGAAGGAGTTATGTGGAATAAAGGACTGTGTTTTATTAGCATTCTGATTATGTGTGCTATTGGAATTGCTTTGATGTTTGTAAAACAGAAACCAGAAAAGAGAGAAGCTAAAAAAACACAGCACACAGCACCTAAAAAGGGCTGGTAAAAGAAAGAGAGGTAACCTTTATGAGTTCTAAGAAAAAAATAGGAATTGTGATTGTCGTTGCTGTACTAGCAATTACTTTTATGACTGTAGCTTTTCTCACTACGCAAACCAATACAGACTACTATACGCAGATTGATAACCGATGGGTAACAGATATTGCACCGCATGGTGCGATGAACTATAAATACACATTGGTTGCTTATGATGAAAGTGGTAATGCGAAAGACGTTACTTTTGAAACAAGCAAAGTTCTCACAGATGGTGCGTATCTGTGCTTGAAAGTGGCTCCCATCAGAGGGGTTGTAACATGGGCTGAAATGCAGTTTGATGAATTACCTTCTTCTGTTCAAGAAAAATATAAAGAATAACCCCGCAGGACAATAAAGGTGCCTGTAATGAAATATATTTAGATCAGCTGCCACACGACGGCAAAAGAAAAAAAAGCCGTCGTACAGCAGCCCTTTTGACACGCCCATACGACTAGCGGCGGCTTTGATTTTCAGAGCCGCCGTTTCTTTCGTTTATCCTAAACCAACGACGACCTAACACCGTGTAAATCCACGGCGGCATATAGGAGGATTGCCGCCGTGTCTATTTTTGTCTTTTTTCACAGTACCCATGACCTACATCAGTTAAAAAAAGCATAGCTCCCCCTCCGGGTTATTCCGGCTATGTATGCGAAATTTGTTGGAACCTTAACTATTATGTCATTTCATGCGTCCGTGTGGCTTCATGCCGCCCGGGCGCTTTTGTGTTCTTATGGGGCTGCTTCGGGTCATGTTGGCCCGAAGTCATTCCCCGGTGTCGCTCCCCGCCGCCTTCGTTTCGGTCACTCGTCAACCAACAACCGAAACGGAGGTCAATATGGCTATTATCAATTTGCGGGACTATTACCCATTCTATACATCAGATTGCTTCATGGAAGTATCGGAAGAAGTTGCAGAAATGTTCAAAGAATTTGATCGTAAAGAGGCTGCCTACCGGCTGCGTACATACCGCCACAAAGCCTACTATTCCCTTGATCGGGATGATGGGCTGGAGCATGAGGCTGTCTTTGTCGCACTTTCGCCCCATGAGCTGTACGAGCGAAAAGTTACCATGCAGGAACTTCACGCAGCGATTGCCAGTCTGCCGGACAAACAGGCAAAACGGATTTATGCTCATTTCATTCTCGGCATGACCAAACAGGACATTGCCCGGGCAGAGGGCGTCCATGAAAAAGTGGTTCGTGTCGCAATCGAGCGAGGTCTGCGGCGCTTAGAAAAAATTTTGAAAATTTCTTTGTAAGGCGTACCGATTTAGGCCGGAAAATGAAATGGCTTATGAGAGGTAAAACACTTCGGGTCACAATGGCCCGAGGTTCAGACAAGCCTCATGCAGATTGAAAATTGAATAAAAAGACACCCGGATACGAAGGGGAACGCGCTGTGTGACAGACCCGCCATGACCTCGGATTTCAGAGAATACAGTCTTTGTAAAACTGAGCGAGCGAACAGGTCCATGCCATAGGTGGGGCAAGGCTGGCTCCACCGGAACAGGTGCAGGCCCCGGATACTTGCGTTTAGTCACAGTCCGAGCGTTGAAGCGGCCTTGCAAGCCGTGAGCCGTCGCAGGCAATGAGAACGCCTTGCCATCAGAATGGGGAGAGTTGAAATACTATGGGGCATGAAGCCTATGTCCGTCCGGTGTGTCTGAAATGAAGTGAAAACCTATGGGGAGCCCCCGGCAATGCTGTCTGATGATAGGCCAACCGATCCGGCGCGGCTCCCCATCTTTTCAAAAAAGGAGCACTTTATGGGAAATGCGTTTGGAATGATCCCCGGCTTGGAACCGGACGAATGGAGCAATGACGCTTGCCGTGGTTATGTCATTATGGCAATGGAGAACTGCGGATTTTCAAAGAAGGATATACGGCGTGTTGTGGGGCAGCTTTATGAAGTATTTGACCTCAACAGCGTGGAGGACGCCAAAGAAAAGTACCATTCCAGTCCTTACTGACCTCGGGCCACATCGACCCGAAGTGGAGAAAACTCAAAGGGCGGCACCTGCCGGGTGCCGTCTTTTGACATTTCCCCACGGGACAAGTGGGAAAGGCTGGCATATACACGCACTTTCGCAAAGGAGGTTTTCAATGACGCAAGCTGTCACTTATGAACGAGAAACAAAGTCTGTCGCATTTCAAGGGAAGATCATTGTGCTGGAAAGCCTCACGCCGGTACTTCCCCCGAAGGAGAAAGCACAGCGCAAAAAAGAAATTGAGCGTTGTCTTTATGAGGTGTTCAGAAAATATGGGGACAGATTTCCCTAATCATTCGCAACATTGTTGTCCGGGGCTGCTGATGGTATAATATAGTTGTAAGGTTGGTAGCTCCATTCCAACAAGGAAAGGAGCCCAATATGGAATTTATCAGAGAAGATTGTATTTACGCAAGACAGTCAGTAGACCGCAAGGACAGTATCAGCATTGAAAGTCAGATTGACTTTTGCAAGTATGAATTGAAAGGTGGGAGCTGCCGGGTATTCAAGGACAAAGGCTATTCCGGTAAAAATACGGATAGGCCGGAGTTTCAAAAGCTGTTGGGCGAGATCCGCAAGGGAAAGGTCAGGCGGGTCATCGTGTATAAACTGGACCGTATAAGCCGCTCTATTCTGGACTTTGCAACGATGATGGAGCTGTTTCAAGAGTATGATGTGGAGTTTGTATCATCCACAGAAAAGTTTGATACTTCGACCCCGATGGGCCGGGCCATGCTGAATATCTGCATTGTATTCGCCCAGCTTGAACGGGAGACAATTCAGAAGCGTGTCACAGACGCCTACTATTCCCGGTGTCTGAAAGGTTTCCACATGAGCGGACAGGCACCATACGGTTATCAGTTAGAGCCTACTGTGGTAGAGGGTATCCGTACAAAGAAAATGGTTGCCGACCCCATAGCCGCCGACCATGTACGGCTGATGTTTGAAATGTACGCTGAACCGGAAACCTCCTTCGGAGATATTACCCGATACTTCGAGGAACAGGGTATCAAGATTTACGAGAAGTCAATGGTTCGGAGTTTTCTTTCCCAGCTTTTGCGAAACCCCGTTTATGCACAGGCCGACTTGGAGCTGTACGAATTTTTCAAGAGTCAGGGTGCAGCGATTGTCAATGACGCTTCTGACTTTGCCGGAACAAACGGCTGCTATCTCTATAAGGGGCGGGATGTGAAGGAGGACAAGGACAGGTGCTTAAAAGACCAGATACTTGTTATCGCTCCCCATGAAGCACTCATTTCCTCTGACACATGGCTGAAATGCCGGAAAAAACTTATGGCAAATACCACCTTCCAGCAGGGACGGAAACCGAAGAACACTTGGCTGGCCGGAAAAATCAAATGCGGTCATTGTGGGTATGCGCTGAAAGCCACCCATGTGCCAAACAGCACCGGGTATTTCCGCTGTACCAAACGGACGGAAAACAAAGGTTGTCCGGGCTGTGGGAAAATCCGCAAAGAAGAATTTGAGCAATTCATTTTCTCGGCCATGCAGGAAAAATTCAAAGACTTTCAGATACTCCACGGCAGGGAGGAAAAAGTCAATCCGAAACTGACAGCCTATCAAGTGGAACTGGCACAGGTGGAGGCAGAAATTGAAAAGCTGCTGGACACGCTGACCGGAGCCAATGCGACCTTGCTTGCCTACGCTAACAAAAAAATTGAAGAACTGGACACCCGACGCCAGACCATTTCAAAGGCAATCGCCGAATTGAGTGTTGAAACCATATCGCCCCAGCAGATAAAGAAGTTATCCTATTATCTCGACAACTGGGACAGCATAGATTTTGACGACAAAAGAAAAGCCGCCGATGGTTTGATCTCTACGATCAAGGCCACCAGCGACCGTGTTCAGATAGAGTGGAAAATCTGACATTTCCGCTCTATCGCCCCTCATTTCTATTTTATCTTGTTTGTACCCCTTGTACACCGATGTTTGCCATTTTTAATTCTTCAAGAGTAGGTATTCTTTGCTCAAGTTCTTTCCAGGGAGTTAAGTTATCGTCCGATGATACAAACATGTTTTCAAAAAACTCAATCATTCCAGTTTTGCTTTTGTGGTTCCTTAACTTTTTCCAAAATTTATGCCAATCAATCTTCCCTGCAATTAAATCAACAATGGCACTTACAACAAATATGCTCTTTCCAAGTTCTTCATTTGCAATACAAAGCAAGAAATAGCATCGGGCATACATCTTGTTTTCAAACAAAAGCTGTGCTTCCTTGTATAAAGAAGTGGCATTAGATTTTGTTTTTTTATGTGCGATTATTAGCTGTTCGACGGTCAGGGAGCCCTTATAGCGTTTCAATTCCATTTTTATCACTTCCGAGTGTATTCTCTGTTGATCAAGGTCGGGTACCGCTATATATGGTTTATTATATCATTACTTTTTGACTTTTTCTATGGCTTTCTTTACTATGCCGGGGAGTGGACAGAAGGAGTCAATGACATTTCCCTTAAAGTTCCTAAGCAGATACTTTTGGCTGTTAAAGGAGTTGTGGCTCTTAAATAACTGCCACCCAACGGGACTACGGGCGGCGTTTTCATATATAAAACCATGAAGGGAGGTCACTTTCACCCGGCCAGTCTGCGGACTGGCTTTTTTCATGCCACGAAAAGGAGGTTTGCAAATGGCAGATGATAAGAAAAACATTCCCGAGGCAACCCCGCCCGCCGAGGCTCCCGCTCCCACGGTAGAAAATGCCGTTGTGCCGGAGCAGCCTGCGCCCGAGCCTGCGCTGACCAATGCAGAGGTGGTCATGCTGGAGCATGAGAGGCAGGCGGCACTCTTTGAAATGGGTGAGGCCGTGCCCGATTCCGCCGACGCTGTTACTCACACCGAGGTGGAGGAGCCAACCGCTCCCGAAGTCCCCAAGGCTGAAAAGGAACAGGAGCAGCCGCCCACTCCCGGCAAGGACGATCCCGCCCCGGCACATTCCGGCAAGGTGGTGGACTTTTTCCGCCGCCCGTGACGAGGCGGCCAAGGAGGAGAAAAAGGCGGTCAAGCAGAAGCCGCCCACGGAAAAGGACAAGCCTGCCAAGCCCGGCAGAGGCCGTCCGCCCAAGGATGGTAAGGCCGCTCCCGATAAGGCAAAGCCGCCCAAACCTCGGGACAAAAAGTCCCAAAGCAAGCCCGCCCCGGAGAAGCCTGCCGTGGATAAGGGTGGCGCTCCCGCTGGTGCGGAGGTCACGCCGGAGCCGTCTGCGCCCCGTGACGCCACCCGCACCGAAAAAAAGGAGATCGTCTATCACCAATCCCAAGTTGCACAGCAATGGACGCTTTCTCCATTACGGGGCATGGCTGGGGACGGAGCGGCAGCCCTCATACAAGGAGCGGCTACGGCTTGCCATCAATGAAGCTCTTACCAAACGCCCCGCAGACTTTGACGCTTTTCTTCGGCTCATGGAGGCGTCCGGCTTCACGGTCAAGCATGGGCGCGGCGGTGTAATTTCTTTTCTCGTTCCGGGGCAGGAGCGGGCGACACGGCTGCGGGCATCTACCCTCGGGGACGGCTACAATCCCGAGGACATCAAGGCCGTTATCGCCGGGGAGCGTCCGCTCCCGGAGCAGCCTGTTTCTGCGCCTGCTGCCCCTCGCCGTGTCAATCTGATCGTTGATATACAGGAGCGCCTGCGCTCCGGCAAAGGTGCGGCCTATGCACGGTGGGCAAAGGTCTATAACCTTAAACAGATGGCGGCAGCGCTTCAATTCATGCAGGAACAGAATATCACCGAGTATGACCAGCTCTCCGCCAAGGCCGAGGATGCCGTTTCTCGCTTTCACGCTCTGACCGAGCAGCTCCGGCGGACGGAGGCTGACCTGTCCGCAACCTCCGAGCTGATGGGAGCCGTGGTGCGGTACGCCAAGACCCGCCCCGTCTTTGACGGGTATAAGGCCGCAAAGTATAGCTGGAAATATCTTGCCGAGCATGAGGCGGAGCTGGCGGACTACCGGGCAGCCAAGGCCACGATGGGAGAGCTGCTGGGCGGAGAGAAACTGTCCAAGATGACAGAGCTAAAAGAAAAACGCCGCCAACTGGCGGCGCGGAAAAAGGCGCTCTATGCAGGCGTTGGGCGTGGATATCCAGACCATCCAGAGCATCGTAGGCCATGCCGATACCGAGATGACTGAGCATTATCTCCATGTTCAGGAATCCATTCGGCAGAGTGCGATCCAGTTGTTCAGCGAGGCGTTTTCGGCCTGAAAATTGGACAGAACAGCACTAATTAGACCAGATAAAATCTTTGGCATTGTGGTCAAAATTGTGGTCAAAGCCAAATGAGGTCAGGCTATAAACAAAAAAATCCAACGATTTCTAACGTGAAATCGTTGGATTTATGGTCCAGCAAGACTGGACAAATCCGAACTTTTTTCCTCCGCCGAATCGGCGGTCAAAGTGTCCTCAAAACGGACGGTTTGGGTTCCATCCTTGTAGTTGAATGTGATCAGCATCCGGTCATCATACAGGAAAATGGCATTGACAAAAATTTCGATCAGTGCCTTCCGCTGTTTTTTCTGCGAAATATCGAACCTTCTAAATTTCATCAGCCAGAATCGGATGAAATCCTCATTGAAGCTGGGCTTCTTCAATTTTTCATCTGCAATTTTTGCAGTCAGCTCATCTTTCTGGTTCTCCAGTGCTTCCAGATGCTCTTTCGTTGTCCGGGTGTACAAGCCGTCCTCGATAGCCTTCATCAGATTCTCCAGCTTCTTGTCTACTTCCCGGAGCTGCTTTTCCAACAGCGGGATTGTGGTGTTCTCCTGATTCTGTACATCCCTGACCAGTTGAACGATCTTGTCGATCACCGCATCGTCCTGAATCAGCTTCATGGTCTCCCGGACGACCAGTTCTTCCAGCCAGTCCTTCTGCACGGTCTTTTTATTGCAGCCCTTGCGCCGCTTGACGTTGGCGCACTTGTAATAATAGTAGGTGCGCCCAGTGGCACTGGTTCCACTTTCGCCGAACATCAGCGCACCGCACTGCCGCAGAACAGCTTGGTGGTCAGCAGATATTCCTCGTCTGCTTTGCCACAGGCAGGGGCACGCTTGTTCTTATCCATACGCTTCTGCACCCGGTCAAAAAGGTCTTTCGGAACGATAGCCGGAATCGCATCCGGCACAACGATATCCCGGAAAGACAATTCACCAATGTAACGACGGTTCTTCAACATGGTGTTCACGCTGCTGTGGGTCATTTTGCCGCCCTGCATATTGCGGACACCTTTTTCATTAAGAAAATTCACGATTTCGACCATCTTATCGCCGTTGTCGTATCTCTGAAAGGCTTCCAGCACCAGCGGAGCAGTCAGCGGGTCAAGGTGATAAAACTTTTCCTCGTCGATTTTGTAGCCTATGGTTCCCGTACCGCCAGTGCACTTCCCTTTCAGAGCATTTTCGGTTTGGCCTCGAATGACCTTTTCGGAAAGTTCTGCGGAATAGTATTCAGCCATACCTTCCAGAAGGGTTTCCACCAGAATGCCCTGCGAGCCCTCGGCAATGGGTTCCATGACGGAAATCAGATGAACGCCGTTCTTTTTCAGGATCATCTTATAGTTTGCGCTATCAAAACGATTCCGTGCAAAGCGGTCAAATTTCCAGACGAGAACAACATCAAACAGCTTCTTGCCGCTGTCTTTGATCATCTGCTGGAATTCCGGGCGATTGTCCGTTTTGGCAGAGAATGCACGGTCAATGTAGTGCTTGATGACCATGATGCCGTTCTTTTCCGCATAAGCCGTGCATTCCCGAATCTGGCCTTCAATGGATTCTTCGCGCTGATTATCCGATGAATAGCGGGCATAGATTACGGCGGTCATAGACTCACTTCCTTTTTCTTATCGAACAGACGGGTAGCTTTTTGCATACTTGTAGATCTGCCGTGCACAGTCAAGGCTCATTTTGCTGGAATCGTTGTGTTTGAGCCATGCATTCACATTGCCCGGATTCAGCTTCAAGTCCTTGTAAAGACGGTAATTCGTCAATTTCTTTTTTTGTTGAAGTTCCAATACCCGGCGATGGATCAGTTCTTTTGTGTCATTGTCCGCAAGAGCGGCATCCCGCACCGAGCAATAGCTGCGCCAAACCTTCAAATAGCCTTCCGGCAGTTCTGATGATTGCTTTTCAAGAAGCACCAGCATTTGCTCCAGCGAATAGAGATTAGAAAGTTGCTCATATTCCGCAGCAATCGTGCTGTTTGCGGTGTAGCGGAGCAGCAGTTCTACTTTATTAAAAGCCAGCGCATAGAGAAACAGCGGTTCTTTCAGGCGGGGATTTTCAGCCATACGATCTGCCAGCTTATGGACGCTTGCCGTTTGAACCCCGGAAAGCTCTGCCACATACTGCTTCAAAAAGCCTTCGAATGTCAGCTTTCGCATGGTCTCCACCTCTCTACATACTCCTGATAGCGGATATAGAAATCCCGATACCGCCAGTCGTTCAAGATGCTGGCTCTCAACTCATCTTCATCCGTTGCAAGGTGTTCCAGCAAATCCCAATCCAACGAATTCCGCACAGCCTCACTCTCTACGTCTGCTTTGTCAGTGTCCCGAAAAGAGCACAGCTTTGCAATCACCAAGTCCTCCAAACTGGGTGTATAGAACTGCACCTTTGTACCACCAAAGGGTAGCGGCTGAAGCCGGTCTTGGAAGTTATACGGGAAATTGTCGATGTAGGCTTCCACATCGGTGTTGATGTCGTACTTGCCAAGCAAACTGTACAGTTCTTTCGGAACACTCAAGGCATCAATGTCATGAGTAGCGCGGGTCAACTTGCCCAACAAAATAAACGCACTGCCGCCTACGATCACCATCTGATAGCGGTCGTTATTGTCGATCATCAGGTCTGCGTCTTCGTCCAGACGTTCCAGACGCTTGCGGAGGTCATCTAAGATCATCTTTCCCATAAAACAGCCTTTCTTATTTTCAATAATAGTATTTTCTAAAACCATTTTACGAGAAAGACAGCTTATTGTCAAGAGCCAACCGCAAAGCTTACACAGATTTTTCTATGGAGTTAACCAAGAAAACAAAAACGAGCCATAAAAACAAAATATTGCAAAAGAAGATTCCATACGCAGCTGCAGAACCTATGCGTGCAATTATTACCGGGACGTTGTATATCGCTGGAATCTTATATAAACAGCTTACTATAACAGTTGTGATACCCAATTTTCCCGCGTGCCTAAAGTAGTCAAGAAGCGTTCCTAACAATGTATTTGATGGCCGTTTTTTATCTGTTATCTGTTTCAGTTCCTTTGCATATGGACTCCCAAGCAGAGCTGATGCAGCAGCAATATATACACCTACGGCTATTGATACTAGCGTAGTTGCCGTGTCTGCCATACTATCAAAATTCCAATTCAATAAGTAGGCTATTACTGAAACTGTTATAAAGCACCCTATCAGAAATATTTTATACTCCTTATCCACCACTGTCACCTCAGTTTTGCAAGCAGCAGTTCCCTTACTTCATCTGGTTCAAAATGCTCATTTTCATCTTTTGTTGGCTGAATCAAAAAGTGTTTTAGAACAGACGAAAAATCAAATGTTTGCTCTATACCACTTTCATCACATCCGATTATAACAACATCTTCAAATTCTTCACGATGCCGACAAATACGATCTACTAGACCTTTTCCTCCTCCATGTATTGGAAGGTCTCCATACGATATTTTTAGTTGAAGCTTGCTTGGCAAGTCCTGTCCCCAGATGTTACCAACTTGAGAAAACAATGTTCCTCCACGGCTGAATACATTATCCACTTGCGTATATTGAAATCCACGAATAGTTTTAATGTTCTTACAAAAATCATCTAATGATGTATAAATATTGCTTATCTTAAATTCCTTTTGCAGTGTGTCACTTAAATATTGCTCAACAAATCCCTTCTTATTGTAGTCATTCATATAAAGAAAATGTTTCTGTGCATCATAACACGCAAAAAATTGTTGTCTTGGTTCAACCTGTTCTTTTGAACGTGGATTCGGCATCTTCTCACCTGTTTTTTTATTTATGACATAATCTCTGAAGCGTACCGCATCATCGTAGTCAGATGCCATCCAGAAAAATCTTTCTTCGATAATATCCATATCAACAGAATATAAATACTTCTGCTTTTGCGGCCGAAATATATGATTTCCTTTTGCAACAACATCTTTCATATCTTCCAATGATGCCTCACGAATGCCATCAACTCGAAGAAGAAAATTACAAAACTTCATTTGTTCATCCTCTTTTTTATGCCATCATATTATCAGTCCACATCTCACACTGGCTAATGACCGTGCTGATTGCCGTATCATAATCTTCTGGCGGATACTTATACTTTTTTAGAAGGTGCTTCACCATCTTACGCATACTCGCACGGGCAGTTTCTTTTTTCTGCCAGTCTATTGTCCGATTTTTGCGCAGCATTTCCGTAAGCTCTCTGGTCAAGTCAATCAGTTCATTGTTTTGGTAGAAATCCTTGATGTTTTCCGGCTTTGTCAGAGCATCGTAAAAAGCCAGTTCCTCCTACGTCAAACCCAGCTTTTTACCGTTGTTATACAGTTCCGTAATCTCCTGTGCCGTTTTCAGAAGTTCCTTGATGACCTCCTCGTTTGTAATCAAGCCATTGTAGTAAGAGTTCATCAACTGTGTAATCTTTTCTGAAAACTTCTGAGACTGCACAACATTTGTCCGTTTATACAGTGAAACTTGCTCTGCCATAAGTTTTTTCAAAATTTCTACGGCAATGTTCTTTTCTTTCATTTTTGAAATTTCATCCAACACCGCCGGGTCAAACAGACTGATATTTTCATCTGCCTTCTTACTGTCAAACAAACTGATAACACCTTGACTCTGGATACTTGCTTTCAGCAGTTCATTGATTTGAGCATTGATTTCTTTCAAAGAAAGTGTCTTGCCGCCACTCCCACCATAGGTGATCTTCACCACCGTAGAACGGACTGCTTCCATATAGGCCGCTTCATGTCGCTCCTGCTCCGTGGTCATGCTGGAACACAACGAATGTGACTGCTTCAGCAACAGAGCTTCTCGCAGGAACAGATCTTTGCGCTTGGGTGCTTTTGCGTCCAGAACAAAGTTTACGCCGCCAGTGACCAGCTTTGCCATTATCAACGGAGAACCGCCAATAAATCCGCTGAAATCAAAGCCGTGCAACAAATCTTTGCACACCTGAAGCTTTTCCTGAAACTTCGGATATGCAACTTTGGCAATGTCCATATCACCATATCGGGACTGGTCACGCTTGGTATACTCCTTCATAGCGGCTTTGAGGGCAGATGCAATGCCAACGTAATCTACAATCAAGCCGCCCTCTTTGTCCTTAAACACGCGGTTGACACGCGCGATGGCCTGCATCAGATTGTATCCGTGCATTGGCTTGTAAACATACATCGTAGCCAGTGAAGGCACATCAAAACCTGTCAGCCACATATCCACAACAATGGCAATCTTCATCGGGTCATCGTTGTCTTTGAATTTCCGGGCAAGTTCTTCTTTGTGAGATTTTGTACCGATGATTTCTTTCCAATCCTCCGGGTCATTGTTGCCACCCGTCATAACTACGCCGATTTTTTCGTTCCATGTCGGGCGCAGCTCCAGAAGTTTTCGATAAATCTTCATCGCAATCGGGCGCGAATACGCCACGATCATCGCCTTGCCCGTCAAAAGATTAGCGCGGTACTTTTCGTAATGGTTGACAATATCTTCGCACAGCGATTGAATGGTAGAGTCTGCCCCCAGCACACTCTCCATCTGCCCCAACATCTTTTTGCTTTTTTCAATCGTTGCAGCGTCCGATTGCTGTTCCAGCGCATCGTAGGTCGCATCAATCAAGGTCAGCGTATTTTGGTCGAGGTGGAGTTTGATAACACGGCTCTCGTAGTAAACCGGACGCGTTGCGCCATCCTCCACAGCCTGTGTCATATCGTAAACATCAATATAATCACCAAAAACTTCACGCGTATTTCTATCTTTTGCCGAAATCGGCGTTCCCGTAAAGCCTATGTAGGTTGCATTCGGCAGGGGAAAAATTCAATAGTCAAATGCAACAACTTTTTGCTTATATTTTTGTACATTTTATCGCTCCACAACAAAGCCGTCAACATTCACTCTTTTGTTGGCAGCCTGTTATAACCCCTATTCTATTGCACCGACTATACCACATCACGCCCTTTTTAACGATTTATCTATATTTTGCTCTCTTTATCTACCCATCATGCCGCAATGCCCAGTTCCCGCAGGCACTCCCTAAATACGATCTCGCTTGACTTGTACCCCAATATCTTCCGTGGATAATTATTTATCCAGTTTTCTGCCTGCGTGATCTGCGCGTTCGTCACCGCCGCAAAGTTCGTTCCCTTGGGAAACCGCCGCCGAATCATGCCGTTGGTATTCTCGTTGGTGCCTCGCTCCCAAGAGGAATACGGGTGGCAGAAATACACTTTCGTCCGGGGCAGGTGCTTGTTGACGCAAGAGCGTTCCAGCTCCTCCGCCGCCGCAAACTCGGTGCCGTTGTCAAAGGTAATGCTTTTGAAGATCGCCCTAAACCGCCGGGCACCAAGTTTCCGTTCCAGTGCGTCCAGCGCCTTGACCACCGTTTCAGCCTTGCGGTTTGGTATCGCTATAATGATTTCTTTCCGGGTCTTGCGCTCGGTCATGGTCAGTAGGGCGCGGGTGGTCTTGCGCTTTCCCTTGCCGCTGTACACAGTGTCGCCCTCCCAATGGCCGAACTCCTCCCGCCCGTCGATCTCCTCCGGGCGCTGTTCAATGCTTTCGCCCGCCGGGGCGCGGCTGGCGCTTTTGTTCTTCTTCACTTTCTTATATTTGTGTTTCTTCTTTCCGTGCCGTGGCAGCTCCTCTTGCGTCAGGTTCAAAAACAGGCCCTTGGCAATGTACTTGTAGATCGTCGGCACCGACAGACTGGTTTTGAACTTCTTCCCCTCAATCATGGCAAACCCCAGCACCGCCGCCGGGCTACAATCTTTGTCTAAAATCGTGGTTTCAATATAGTTCGCCAGCTCATGGTCATTGCCTATTTTCAAGTCCGGCCCCTTTTCCCGCAGGTGGGCTTGGTATTTCTCCTCGGCAATGTCCGGGCTGTACGCGGTTTTGACCTCCCATGTTCCGCCGTCCAACCTGTCATACGCGCCGCGCTTCAACTCCCGGTAAATAGTCGAAACATGAACGCGCAGCTTGTCCGCCACCTCTCGCGGCTTCATCCCCATTTTCAGCCACTTTTCTATGCGCAAGCGGTCTGTCATGGTCAGGTGCTTATAGGTTCGCACTGTGTTTCCTCCTCTCCAATATCTGCGCTGCCAGTGTCGGCTTCTGCCGTTCTGTGCAGCTTTAGCACACAATACCATTCAAAAATAGCGGTCTGCGGCGCTTTTGTCAACCTCTCCGCATAACAGAAAAGGCCCCGGCCACCGTTCAAAACGAACAGCAGCCGGGGCCATATCTTAGTATTTAGTTCTGCGGGGTCTGCTCGGCGTCAGAAAAAATTTTTCCGATCTCCCCAATGGCGTTTTTCTCGGCAAGATCAAGTTCTTTCACCGCCGCCTCAATAAAGGCGTTGATCTCCGGGGTAACAGTAATGCCGTTTGCCTCCAACAACTCCACGACAAAGCGTTTCTTGGTCGCCTTGTCAATGGTGCCCGCCTCGGCCTGCTTCTCGGCGGCCTCCACGAACTTCTTCACGATGGAGTACAGGCGCTTTTCTTTCAGCCAAGGCAGGCCGGTGTCTTTCAGCCACGGGATAACCAGCGCGGTAAAGGACGCACCCAGCACCGCAAACACGATTTCCAGCAGATTGTTCACAACGATGGTCACAACTTCATTCATGATCTTTTCCTCCTATATATAGTCGGTCAGTTGGGCAGCTTCAAAACCTGCCCGGCGTGGATGGTGTTATTTTTCAACCCGTTCAGGGTCTTGATCTCCTTGTAGCGGGCACCGTTGCCAAGCTGCTGCGCAGCAATGCGCCACAGGCTGTCGCCCGCTTTCACGGTGTAGGTCTTGGCCGCCGGGGTAGCGCTTGCTTTGCCGGTAATGGCCGCCGCGTCCACCCAGCCATACACGGTGCTGGTGCTATCGGTATGTACAAGGTGGTAGGGGTGCTTTCCAGCCGTGGCAACCGCCGTCACCTTGGCCGGGCCGGGCTTCACGGTGGTGCCGCTGGCGGCCTGCGCGTTGGCGTAGTGCTTGCCGCCCGCAAACTGCACAATGTCGCCCACCTTGTATGTCAGCGCAGTGTTGCCCGTGGCGGTGCCAGTGTTCGTGCTGCCGCCGGTCTGCCCGCCGGGGGTAGCTGCACCAAGGCGGGCTTTGAACGCGGCCCACTTGGCGGCGCTGCCGGTGTCCTCGTTCCAGCCGATGATACCGGGGCACGGCTTGCCGTTCACATCATAGTGGCGGATAACATGGGCGGCGTCAATACCGTATTCCGCCATCAGGTACTTCACCAGCTCCACAAGATTGCTCACAACCTTGTCGGTAAAGCGCCAATGGCTGTCGTTGGCAACAGTCATTTTGCCGGTGTCATTGGTAGAGCATACCTCAATGCCAATGGTGTTGCGGTTCGTTGCCTTGCCGTAGTAAGCACCGCCCTTGGTATTGTACTTTCCGCCGCCGCAGTGCCAAGTGTAGCGGTTGCGAATGTCACCGTTGTACTGCACCGCGCCGCCGTCGTCCACGATAAAGTCCGCTGAAACCTGCTTAGAGGTGCCGCCAAAGTAAGAGGCCGTGCCCGCCGCGCTGCCCGGCTTAGAGGTCACACCAGCGGTGTAATGCACAACGATGTACCGGATTGCGCGGCCTGCTGCCGCCGTGGTGTTGTGGGTACTGGTTTTCTTGGTAATGCTGATATTCATATTCGTTTTGTCCTCCTGTTCCGCCTTGCCGTCGTACACGGTCAAGCCGTATTTCTCAATCAACCCAATCAGCTTTTGCGGGTATCCGGGGTCGGTGGCATAGCCCGCCGCCTTGATCGCTTTGCAGGCCACCTTGTAGTCGCGCTCGCCAACCACTGCCGCATAACGCTTGTTCGCCAACAAAAACGCGCTATGGTCGGCAACGCTTTCTGCCCAACTGTCATAGGCGCGGAACAGCGCGGTAATGGTGGTGTAGGTTGCGCCGTCGTAACACTCCTTGGTGTCCTTGCTGTACGCTTTCCCGCTCCACCGCGCGTCAGCCTTAATGCCGAACAGGGCGTTGGCCTTGGTGGCAAGCTCCGATGCACCCCAGCCGCTTTCCAAGATTGCCTGCGCAATGGTCAGGCTGGCAAGGATTCCGCTTTTCTGCATATCGGCCTGTGCCAGCGGCCCCACGATTGCGAGAAATTTTCTTTGTTCCATACGGTTTCCTCCGAAAAAGAGAGAGGGCCACACTGCTGGGTATCCGTAAAACAGTTTTCGAAAAATGACACGGCAACTGCCTGTCAGGATTGGTTACGGAGTACCCGGCTAGGCCGAGGAAGCATCAAGTCCCATGTCCGCACCGTCAAGGTGTTGGGTATGGGGCTTTTTGCATTTCAGGAACGTGTACATCTCTTGAAAGGTGTAACACACTAGACTTTGTACCAAAGTCGTGTGCCAAGGGTGCTGCGCCCCTTTGGAATCCCTGCTCACATCGCCTGTGGGCGATGTGGATTCGCCGGACAGAAAGCTCTCACAAAGGTGCACCGGGCTGTCTGCGGCGAGGAAAAGGCACTTCTGCGGAAGTGTAATAACCCACTATGACGCTTTCAGCCCTGCGGTCTGCAAAGTGTAGTGGGCTCTCCGAGGGGGAAACGGCTATATAGGGTGCGCTTCGGGCAAATCGCTGCGTATGTGCGTACCAATCTCTCGTACGCACGTACGCAGTAAAACGGCTAAAATCTCCTATATAGGGGTGTTCTTCTGGAAATCAATATGATATACTCAACTTAACCAACCATCAACTAATAGGAGGCGGTAATATTATGGGAAAAACTTTTGTGTGTAGCTTATGCCGTAATGGAATCATTGGCGGTGGTTTGTACATTGATGAACAGAGCATTACATATTCAACTCAAAAGCTCACAGTCAGTCCACTGTATCGCAACCTTGTATTGCCCATGAACGAGATAAGGGAGCTTTCATGGAGTCAGATGGTCGTTCCTGTTGCAGCAATTTCCATGAAAGATGGAGAATGTTATAAATTTATCATATATAACAAATCAGGATTTGAAAAGGCATATAAGCAATATAGCAACCACCAAGAATGAAATCACCTAGCAGGGTTTGGGGCAGGCACGCCCCAACAAGAAGCTGTCCCAAAAGGGCAAGAATTTTCAAGAATTGAAAATTTGTGGCCACGGGACGATTCTTGCTCTCACGAAAACCCATACTTTTTGAAAATCCGCTTTTCGCAGCCAAAGGAGGATGCACCATGAAAAAAGAGATCGAAGCCTTCGTCAACGCAGCCAACGAGCAGGAGTTGGAAGCCGCATGGAATAACCTCTCGGCAGAGGAACAGCGAGTTTTCGAGCAGCTCATGGAGGAAGACTCACCCGAAGATGCACTGGCATTTTTTGCCCAGCTGTATGACGATGCCCCGAAGGAGCAAGCCAGCGAAACCGTGAGCATCTCCGAAAACGAAATCTATTTCAAGCGGCAGCCCTTGACCGAAGAGCAGAAGAAGCACGGCTCCTATGTAGATGAGAACGGCAATCTCCATGTCAAGAACCTGTCTGCATTCTGGATTCCTGAACTGACCACCACGGAGAAAGTCGGTCACACCACCTACACCGTGACCGGCAGCTATGAGGGCAAGGAATCCTTTTTGAAGAAACTGGAGCGCATTGTTGCCAAGAACGCCCAGCAAAAATTTGAAGATGAGGGTGCAGACGAATGACAACTGCGTCCAATTCTGCTATACTTGATCCGGTAACCAATCCTGTACTGACAGTTGCTCCACAGAATAAGGAGGACACAACAATGTCTGGAGCAACGAATAAAATCACCGCACTTTACTGCCGACTGTCGCAAGAGGACGCACGGCTCGGCGAAAGCCTGTCCATTGAGAACCAGAAGGTCATCCTTCTGGAATACGCCAAAAAGAACCACTTCCCGAACCCGGTGTTCTTTGTGGATGATGGCTACTCCGGCACGAACTATGACCGTCCCGGCTTTCAGAGTATGCTGGTCGAGATCGAAGCAGGGCGTGTAGGAATCGTTATCACGAAGGATTTGTCCCGACTGGGGCGCAATTCTGCCTTGACTGGTCTGTACACCAACTTCACCTTTCCCCAGTATGGCGTTCGCTACATCGCCATTAACGACAACTACGACACCATTGACCCGAACAGCGTAAACAACGATTTTGCGGGCATTAAGAACTGGTTCAACGAGTTTTACGCCCGCGATACCAGCCGCAAGATTCGGGCTGTCCAGAAGGCCAAGGGAGAGCGTGGAGTGCCGCTGACGGTTAATGTTCCGTACGGCTATGTAAAAGACCCGGAGAACCCGAAGCATTGGCTTGTTGACCCGGAAGCGGCTGCGATTGTGAAGCGCATCTTCTCCATGTGCATGGAGGGACGTGGGCCGACCCAAATTGCGAACCAACTGTGGGCAGATAAAGTTCTGACTCCTACCGCCTACAAGTTGAGCCATGGCCGGAGCACAAACGCACCTGCCCCGGAAGACCCTTATCGCTGGGATAAAAGAGCAGTAAGTTTGATTCTGGAACGCCGGGAGTACACTGGCTGCACAGTCAACTTCAAGACCTATACTAACTCTATCTGGGATAAAAAGAGACATCTGAATCCTGTGGAAAATCAGGCTATCTTCCCGGATACACATGAGCGCATTATTGACGATGATGTGTTTGAAAAGGTTCAGGAGATTCGCAGCCAGCGTCACCGTATGACCCGAACAGGCAAGAGCAGCATTTTCTCCGGTATGGTCTACTGCGCTGACTGCGGTTCCAAGATGCAATATGGTTCGTCCAATAACAGGGACTTCAGTCAAGACTTCTTTGATTGCTCTCTGCACAAGAAGAACGGGAGCAAGTGCAAGGGACATTTCATCCGGGTAAAGGTTCTGGAAGGACGTGTGCTGAGTCATGTTCAGCGGGTGACGGACTACATTCTCCGTCATGAAAACTACTTCCGCAAGGTCATGGAGGAGCAGCTTCGTGTGGAAAGCAGCGAAAAGCTGACCGTCCTGAAGAAGCAGCTTGCCCGGAATGAGAAGCGGATTGTAGACCTCAAACGGCTGTTCATGAAAATCTACGAGGACAACGCCAATGGAAAGCTGAGCGATGACCGCTTCGACATGATGAGCCAGAGCTACGATGCCGAACAGAAGCAGCTGGAAGAGGAATCCCTCTCTATCCAACAGGAAATCGAAGTACAGGAACAGCAAATCGAGAATATTGAAAAATTCGTCCAGAAAGCGCACAAGTACGTTCATATTGAAGAACTCACTCCCTATGCTCTCCGTGAACTGGTGTCGGCTATCTATGTAGATGCCCCGAATAAGTCCAGCGGAAAGCGGGTGCAGCACATCCATATCAAGTACGATGGGCTGGGGTACATCCCTCTGGATGAACTGGAAGCAAAAGAAAAGGCGTGACCGAAGTCACGCCAAATCTTCCCCATTTAGGGAACTTTTGCAAATACTGTTTTATGGGAACTCTGCTCTGGGGAACTCCCTGTTGTACATATCGTTCTTGTCTGTGGTCTTTGGCAGGGTGCGTCCGGGTGGGCGCACCCTGTTTTTGTATGCTAAAATTACTGGTATTAGTTTTCTCTAAATCACACTCTCACTTTATACCAAAATTCATTCTACGCAACTGTTCTTCAATTTTTCAATCTTGCCTCTTGCTTCACATTGCTTTTCAAAGTTTTCTTGTGTACGTCTTGCCAAATCATCTTTTTTAACTTGAATAGAACTCAATTGTTTTTCAATTTGCATAATTTCTTTCAATGTACACTTTTCTCGTTTATAGTATTGTAGTATAAGTGCTTCCTTCATTTTTTCATAATTTTGTATTAAGGCAATCTTTTCTTGAAGGTCTGCATCCTTTATTATCCACGATGCTAGCTTATTATTGAAAATCAGCGTCACCAAAATACCGAATATCAACTCAACGCACGAATATAAAACATTGAATTTCATCAGTAATACTACCCCAACAATAAGCCACAGCACTATCCCAATTAAAAAAGCCATCCTTATATGCTCGCATCTTTTTGTAGCCTTTTGCACACACTCTTTTTGGCACATTTTAAGCTTTTCTTTTTCTTTATCTAGGCGCGCTTTCTCACCATCAAGTGACTGGTATTGTGCATCAATATCTCTTTTTTCTTGTTCAAGTTGTTTTAGATACTTTTCTTCGTGTTCGCATTCCAACTTTTCGTGCGCTTTCCTTATTTCGTGCTTTTCGGTTTCATTTCGGACTTTTTCCTCTTTGATTCCCTCATCTTTTGCTTCTGAGCGAATTTTATCAAGTATTTCAAAAGGGGTACTATCTGTAAATTTGCTGGCATCTCCTTCTGTGATTCTCACCAGCATATCTAAGGCCATTCGATTTGACTTCAGAAAATAGCAATTTTCTTTTGTAATTTTGTTTTCTTTCTCTAACTTGTCTAGTTCTTCTTTCAACCGATGTAACACTGCCACAGTTGGTTCAAAAGCAGCGGCCACAATCGTCATCAGCCGTTGCTTTCCTGCTATGCTAAGACTTTCTGATGAATTTGCCCAAATCAAATTTCCCCAAAACACATCCGACACACAAAAAGGAATCGCTGCTTCCACTTTTGATCCACTCTCTGATAGCTGGATTTTTGAAACCTTAGAAAGAGTTTCATTATGCGTCACAAAAATATTTTGAATTCCAGCAAAACTAAACGCATTTTGTCCCGCATTAAGAAAATCTGTAAAGAAAAACGATTTTGCATCGTCCCAAACAGTATTTCTCATCTCACCCTCATTGAATTGTGAATTGGTTCTTTTATACTCACTTACGATTTTATCATAATATGTTTTATCATCGGTCACGCCAACCGGAATTCTTTGAGGATAATCCATATCATACACATAAATTCCAAGACTCTCCAAATCATCTTGCAGATTCGCTATTTGGAGTTCTACATTCTCTCGACTTTTTCCGTTCATTATGTAATAGCTAGTTGCCTCAGATGACTTACTAGGATCAAACTGATAATTTCCTATCCAGTATTCACTACTCGATAGAATCGTAACAATTTCACTATATGTGTGTTGATAGACATAAGGTTTAAATCCAATATCTATCATATCTTTAATAAGTTTTTTATAATACTCACTTCGATCAATGGTACTAATACCAAGCAATTTAAAAATGATATTTGTATCAAGAAAAACCTTTGCATTTGACTTTTTCAAATCTATTCTATCACCAGTAAAAATCACTAATTCTGAAAGTATCCGCCCTACTATTGCAGATTCCACAAATGCAAAAAGTTTTCCATCGGATGTTTCGAGTTCTTTTAGTAATACGCAAAACCTGTATGTTTCCGTTGTACTTTTTTCATATTCATGGTTTTTAATGAAAACAACACCGTTCTCCTCAATGAACGCATTAAAAACTCTCGCAGCATCCTCAATTGTTATTTCCTCGCTGTACTTTGTAGCTATGAATTGTACATAACGATTCAATAACATTTTCTGGTTTCTTTCCTGATTTTCCAAATCATTCCAAAAAGACTCTCCAATGCTATCCAATGCTTCATTATCAAGATTTACGAGATATCTATTGTGCGTTCTCTTCAAAATTTTCTTGCGGCACAGATTGGAAAGAAGTCTCATCATTGGAAAATAAGGAATTGAAAAACCAAATTTATCATTGAAATCTTGTATAATATCGACTATGTTAATCTGCTGATATCTCTTGCTCTCTATAAGTGCAATTATCATAACATTAAAAGCTTCATCCACATTTTGAACTGCACCCCATTTGTTAGACAGTATGGTATACTGTTTAGGAAATGGGGTGTTTTTGTATGCCAAAGGGACAACGAAAGTACAACGGAGCTCAAAAGGTAGAAATCATCAAACAGCTTCACAATGAAAAATTAAGCTTTTATGAAGCATCCAGCAAGTATGGAATTCCAAGACGTACGCTTCAAGATTGGGAGCGCATCTATCTGGAAGAAGGCGAAGAGGCACTTCTGGTAGAACGTCGAGGTCGAGCCTGTGCCGCCGGTGGGACACAGAAAGGTCGGAAGCCAAAGCTGGATAAGCAAGTAGAAGAAGATCTGATTGCAGAAAATCAACGGCTTCGGATGGAGATCGATTACTTAAAAAAATTGAACGCCTTGGTACTGGAAGAGGAACGCCAAAACAGAAAGCACAAGTAGTTCAGGAGCTAAGGCAGAAATATCCATTGAAAGCATTGCTGCAACTTGCCGGACTTCCTCGCAGCACATTTTACTACTACCTGCATCGGTCTCAAAATCCTGCGAAGTACCAGATGGTAAAAAAACAGATCATTACAATCTTCAATGAGAACAAGAAGCGATACGGATATCGCAGAATTACACAAGAACTACACAACAACGATATTTGTGTGAATCACAAGACGGTTCGGAAACTCATGAAACAGCTGGGCTTAGTCTGTCAGGTTCGCGCAAAAAGAAAGTACAACTCCTACAAGGGTGAAGTCGGAGAAGTTGCGCCAAACTTGCTGGAACGGCACTTCAAGACAAACCAGCCAAATCGAAAATGGGTCACAGATGTTACTGAATTCAAAGTGAACGACCAAAAACTCTATCTGTCTCCAATTCTCGATCTGTTCAATGGCGAAGTTGTCAGCTATAACCTGAGCCGCCATCCAAATTTCAAACAGATCACGGATATGCTGGAAGGTGCTTTTCAAAAGCTGCCGGACAAGGTTGACAATCTGATTCTGCATTCGGATCAGGGCTGGCAATACCAGATGAAGTCCTACCAGAATCTACTGAAAGCAAAAGGAATTACGCAAAGTATGTCTCGGAAAGCCACTTGTCTGGACAATGCGGTTGCCGAGAACTTCTTTGGACTGCTCAAGACAGAACTGTTCTATTTGGAAAAATTTGATTCCATTGACCAGCTTGAAAAGGCCATTATCGATTACATCGACTATTACAACAATCGCCGAATCAAATTAAAACTAAACGGCCTGAGCCCTGTGCAATACAGGATTCAGACCGTTGGGGTCGCTTAATTTGATTTTTGTCTAACTTTTGGGGTTCATATCATTTTGGGCTTTTACAGTCTTTAATGCTGCATAACATGCATTTAACGAAAAACTCATTTTCTTCTCCCTTCTAATTATAACGATCATCGGTTTTTTCAAACTCTTTTAATAGAATTATAGCACGTTTAGTGATTTTTAACCACCCTATATCTTTTTTAGAAAAAGACATAACAAAATCTTCTTCCTTGCACATTACTAAAAAAGCAGAATTTCCCCGTGAAGAGAACCTTCTGCTGCATATTGTTATTTTTAATTATCAGTGTTTCCTATAAAACATGACCACCAATAATGTACACTATTTTACTGCCTAATCTTCCAGTCCATGATTCCCGGTTACGTTTTTCAAATATTCCTCCGGGTCACCATTCAGAATCAAATCGGCATAGCCCAGCGGGTCGTTGTAGATGAGATAATCCAGTTCTGACCTCTGCGCCATGGTCATGTCCAGTGCATCCTCGACCCCGGTGCAGTCGATGGAAATTTTTCTTCCATCCCGGAGCAGCAGCTCCACACATCCGGTATCCATATTAAACTTGCAAACGCTTTCATCATACTTCATGTTCGTGTCCTCCTGAAATCATGTTGTAGCTTATGTCGGTCAATCTATGATTTCGGATTTCATCTTCCACGGACACCCATATTGAATTTTCCGAAGAAAACAAATAATCCGAACCCATCTCCTATCGGAAACAAGTTCGGATTATTTTTGTTTGGTCCACCTGACACATTCTCACTCGAACAATTTTTCCCTTTACGCCACCCCCAATTCTTTCTACATACTTCTTTCAAATCTTACTTTTTCTCGTACATAGTATCTGCTGCATTATACAGCATCTCCAAAAACTGTCCCGCCGTTGGCCGATGATCCAGCGGGTATCCCGCCAACACCTGCACTTTCTCCGGGTCAGTTTTCCACGCCAGCTTTGCCGTCCTGCGAACAGCGCTCTCCACAGCCCTCCAAGCATGACCAGAAGCTTCCGCCACAGGCAGATAAACTTCCTTCTGCAAGGCTCGCAA
This sequence comes from Faecalibacterium sp. IP-3-29, assembly GCF_023347335.1. Lineage (NCBI taxonomy): Bacteria > Bacillati > Bacillota > Clostridia > Eubacteriales > Oscillospiraceae > Faecalibacterium > Faecalibacterium sp. IP-3-29. The sequence continues at coordinate 2,020,373 of NZ_CP094471.1, forward strand.
CCGATCAGGCCTGGTGCAAATCAGCGTCATACACTGCCGGAGAGTATAATAATCATTCTTTGTGCGAATGATACCCAGAGGGCGCAGCAAGTGGTCAAATTGTGTATCAGTCATTCTAACACATCCTTTCACCCATCATGCTACGCCTTTTGTCGAAAGAAGTCGAAAACACAAACTCAACCCCGAGGAACCATCAGGCTCCCCGGGGCTGGTGCTATGTACTCTTACTTGATCTTCCCCTGCATCTGATCCAGCAACTCATCGGCGCGGATGGCCTCGGGAGTAAAGCTGTTGTTCTCCCACCATGCCCAGATGGCGGCAGCGGTGGTCAGGCCAGCCGTCACCCACTGCTCCACGCTGGCGCTGTCGATGGGCAGCACCGGCTTGCCTGCTGCGCTCAGCAGCTGGTTGACGAGGGCCAGTGCCAGCACAACAGTGCGGGCGATGGTCGCGGCGGGGATGGCGGGGGTGTTGTTCTCAGTGATGTGTGCGTTCATAATGTCAGTTCCTTTCTTCAGTTGTGGATGGGTAAAGCGCAGGCTCTCTTGTACAATTCCGTGCCGGTGCCGTTGCCGCCCATCACATGATAGGTCTTGTAGAGGTAATTCAGGTTGCGCAGGCCGTCGCGGGTGATGTACCCCAGCTCCATAAAACGGTAGCACTCGGTATAGATGCGGTCGTGCAGCAGGGCCAGCACCGCGTCCCACAGGGCCTTGATCTTGGGGATGGCGGCAAGGATCGCGCCGCCGATCAGAGCACAGAGCCACCCGGCCCAATACTCCGTGATAAACTGCCACATCGGTCTCACCCCTCCTCGTCATCTTCCCACGCCTGCTGGATGCGCTGTCCGTTGTGACACACCGCATCCAGAACGGCATCTGCTTGGATATTGGATGCCAGCAGGGCCTTGTCTTGGGTATTCATGTTGTAGTACCCCGTGAACACCTCACCGTCTGCCAGAGGCGCTGCTACGGTGATGCGGTCGATCTTGTGCTCTTCCAGTGTAGCTAGAACCTCCGAGAGCCAGGGTGCGTATGGCGCATCTGAAATCAGACAACTTGTCATCGGTCTCACACCTCCATTACCGGAATACCGTATTCCTCGGCGCACTGCCGCTCAATGCGGCAGCCGCGTGCGTACTCCCAGCCCGGGGCGAAAACCGCCACGTCAGCCTTAGCCAGAAACTCGATGCTGCGTGCCAGATAATCCAGCGGCTTCGCATCGGGGCCAAAGTCCTCAAAGAACGTTTCCAGAGGAACCGCATCGTCACCAAACACGGCTTTTGCCTTCCCGATCACTGCGGCACGCTCCTGCAGCACCTGCTCGTCCGATAGGCCGTTCATAGGCTGGCTGATAAAAAGCCTCTTGCTCATCACTTATGCTCCTCTCACTTTTGTCAGCCCGGCCCGCTGGATGATGCCCGCGTAGTCTTTGTAGGCCACGCTGAGGTCTGCACCCTTGGCGATGCCGGGGATCTTGCCGCTACTGGTGTACTGCCACATGCCGAAGGCCCAGCCGGGAGCGGGCTTCTCGGCGCGGTAGGCCGCCAGCCATACGTCGTAGGGCTTGAGGGCCGTGCCGCCCATGTAAAGGTTGTTCTGCCCGAAGTACAGGCCGGTGTAGAGCATGGCGTACACGCCCCAGCTCTCCACCACGCTCAGGCAGTGGGCCACAATGTCGGTCAGGGCAGACTTGCTCAAGGCCTCCTGCAGCTTGTCCTCAATGTCCACAGCCACCGGCAGCTGGAACGTTCTGCCGCCCAGCGCCTGCTTGAACAGGGCCAGCTCCCTGTCGGCCTGTGCCTTGGTGGTGGCCTTGAAGTAGCCATACACGCCCACCGGGATGTCCAGGCGCTGGCACTCGGCGTAGTTGCGGGCGAAATAGGGGTCGATGTAGGGCTTGCTGGGTTTGCCCTCTTTGCTGTTGCCCATGGCCCGGATCATCACGCCGGAAACAAGGCCGCTTGCCTTGACCTTGTCCCAGTCAATGCGGCCCTGCCAGCGGGAAACGTCAAGTATGGTTCTGGACATTGCTCTGCACCTCCTTTGCAGTATTCAAAGTGCCTCCCACATAAACTCGCCAACTCGTACCGGTGTCATCATTGGGCCAAATCGTGACATGCTTTCCACTGCAGATTGGCCATGCATGGAAATGTCGAATCCCATATGCTGTGCAGGGATGATGCGGTAGCTCGTCCATGGTCATGGTATGCACATGGTAATGCTGCGGGTCTTTCTGATACTCAGCTCTCTGTAGGGCAACAGCTTCCTGCACGATCTTGTTAAGCCCTGCCTGGTCATACTCCATTTTGAAAGTTCCGCTCTCGAGCAGCTCGTCCAATGTGCCCTCCAGGGTCGTGTCACCCAGTGTGATGCGCACCTTCAGGTCATCCATTGCTCTGCGCCTCCTTACTGTGTGATTTCCTCAAACTCGCTCTTGACGAGAATCGCCTTGACCTTCTCCTTCAGCAAGCGGGGGCAGCGCTCATACAGAGCCTTTGCCTCCTCCATAGTCTCAGCAGACATAATTTCCTGTGCCCATAACATAGCCATCATAAGTACCATCCTTTCGATTTTTTGTGTGATTTTACGCATAGACAGTCTCGCTCATTTCCAGCAAGCACTGCTTCAGCATTTCGTTTTCGTTTTTCAGCGCTTCCAGCGTCTCCGGCAGCTTGTCCAGCGCCTCCTGCCGCTGCTGGGCTTCCCTATGGGCCTTTTCCTGTGCAGCCAGCTCTTCGGCGGTCGGTGGCTGAGGAACTTCCCCGTATTCATACACCTCATACTCCGCCCCGCATAGCCGGATGCCCCAGTAAGCTTCTCCGGGCTGTGCATTTTGGTTGTGTGCGTTCACAGCAGCCTCGATCGCGCTGTAATCTGCCGGGGTGCCGTCGGTCTCGGTCGGCATCGTGTACCCGGGGCGGATCGTTGTTTCTTCCATTTTGAAATCTCCTCTCTGGGTGCTCAGTCAATATAATTAAATTCCGCGCCCCAGAATGTAACCGTTCTCACCAGCGTGTTCAGCGGCAGCACGATGCAGGGGCGCAGACCGTGCGAGTCCTCTCTGTAGCCTGCATTGCAGAAACTTCCGTCCGCATAAAACGCGTACATATAGTTGCCGTTGTTGGTTCGTTTGGAGCGTGTCCAGTATTCGTCGCCTGCTTTTCGCTTGTCGGTGGCAGCAGTTGTATAGTCGAAGTAGTCCAGCTTTGCACCCTCCTGCGCCATCAGGCCATCTATGCCCTGCCAGGTGTAAATACCCATCTCGACCGCGGAAAGCAGAAAGCACTTTCTCGAAAGGCCGTTTGAGCCGGAGGAAACATTGGCCGAACTGTAATCCGACTGCTTCACGTAGGGCAGATGCACGGTCATCAGGCGGTTTGCCACACTGGACTTGATATTTCCGCCCGGGTAGTTGACGCACCAGTTGTCCAGTGCCCATCCTTCGTAGCCGTAGATGTAATTGTTACTGATGGAAGTGGATGCCGCAATGTCTGTTCTCCAGAGCCATGCACCGTTGGCCGTGCTGTCGTACAACCCGCCGCCCGGAACGCCCTTATGGATCAGCTTATACCAGTAGGTCTTGTTGCCGCTTGGGTCTGAGATGCCAAATTCAGTCCCCAATGCAAAGGAACTGATGGGATTGCCGCCGTCATAGAACTTCTTGGCTACGCCGTCCACGCCGATATAGCCCTTGTGCACCTGCCTTGCGGTACCGCCCACGCCGATGTAGATCTTGGAGACCGATTTGGCACTTCCGCCGATTCCGGTATAAATCGCCATGTTCTCTCCTCCTTATACGTACACCAGCAGGATAGAGCCGGTTGCAAGGCTGCTTCCCGCACCGGGGTCACTGGTTTGGGATGTGATGTTGGTGACCCCGAGCCAGCTTTTCAGCACATCCTTGGAAACATCTTTGATCTTCGTACCGTCATCCGTATAACCGGCAATGTGCGTCAGATTCGACGTATTAAGGCCGTCGCCCTCATAGCCGACTTGGATTGTTCTGGATGAACTATTATAGTCGGTTATGCCGGTTGTTTTTGAGGAGGTCTCTGCATTACCATCCAGCGAACCAATGAATTTTTTGGCCCTGACATTTGCAAAAGCGCCGCTTCCTCGACCGTCATTAAACCGATACTCATCAATGGTGTTGTCTCGGTATCCCCAGTAGACTGTGTTGTTTTCTGGAATGCCAACAAAATTCACTTCATTCTTGTTCTCGAACTCCAATTTCGAGTGGTTATGCGCACTCGGTGGAAACGTCTCCGGCTTATCCGTCACGGAATTCCAGTCGGTCTTGATGCTCTTGAACTTGTCGCCCACGGTCTTTGCGTCTGCCGGTGCATCGGGCACGGACAGGGTCTTATCCGTGCCTGCCCGTGTCCCGGCAAGCGCTGCGGCATCCTCTGCGGCCTTCTGCGCCTTTTCTGCTGCCTGACGGCTGGTGGATGCCTCACCCGCACTGGTGGATGCATCCCCGGCCTTGGTGGCGGCGGTGGACGCGCTCCCCGCAGCGGCGGTGGCCTGCTGGGCGGCAGTGTTTGCCGCAGCGGTGGCCGTCCTGGTGGAGGCCGCCACGTCGTTCAAGGCTGTGGTGCGGGCCCGTGTGATGTCCTGCAAGGCGGTGGTGTGCTCCGTCTCCGTGTCCTGCAGGGCCCGCTTGGCGGCGGTCTCACTGGTCTTGGCGTTCTTCTCGCTGGCGGCGGACTTGGTCTCGCTGCTCTTGGCTGCGTCAGCGCTGGCTTTGGCGTTTGTCTCACTCGTCTTTGCCGCATTCTCACTGGCCTTGGCATTGGTCTCCGACGTTTTTGCGTTGGTCTCGCTGGTCTTGGCTCTTACCGCACTCGCTTCGGCCTCCTTGGCCTTTGTGGTGCAGGTGGCCACACTTGAATCCATGCTGTCAGCACTTGCCTTCGCCTTGTCCGCGCTGGCTTTCGCGTTGGTTTCGGATGTTTTTGCGTTTGTCTCGCTGGTCTTGGCCGCGTTCATGCTCTCCAGCGCCTGCTTGGCGTACTTCGTCACCTCGGCCACGAACTGTTCATAGATGCTCGGCGTAATGTTCTCGGTGGTCGTGTCGGTGTCGATGGTGTCATAGCAGGTGTACTTGCCGGGCTTGGTCATGGCAATGTAGCCGCTGTCGTTGATGGCCAGCAGCATCCAGGTGCCCTCTTTTTCCAGTGTCCACCGCCGGTCTACCAGTGCGCTGTTGTTCTCGTCCAGGATCTGCGGGTCCGGCAGGGTGCCGCTCAGCCGCTTCACATGCAGCGAGATGGTGCACGCCTTCCACTCCTCCGGCACTTCAAAGTGCAGCCGGTCCACCTTGGCGCTCCGCACACCGCCCAGATACAGCGTCTCAATGTTTGCCCGGAACGTCGAACCGTTGTCCTGCAGCTTTCTGATCTTGATATCCAGTTGGCTCACAGTTTCACTCCCTTCCTGCCCCTATCCTATCACGCCCCGCCGGGTGCAACTACCCCGGACATACAAAAAAAGGGAGACCGTTCGGGGTGAACGGTCTCCCTTTCTTCTAAGCAGGGCTCCCCCAAAAAGAGCAGCAACGTGAACTTGGCTCCCCTACTAGGGGAGCTGTCACGCAAAGCGTGACTGAGAGGTTCACCTCACCCCTGCCCACTCATCCTTGCTGTTTTTTGCCTGTTCCTCCTTCTTTGCCGCGTCCTTCACCCACTGGGCAAAGTTCTTTTCCTCATACATAGCCGTCCCGTCCTCTTTGGTCAGGCTCGTCAGCAGCTTCTCCAGCTTCTCCCGGTCGTGGTCGTTGCCCGCCAGATACTCTTCCTTCACCGCCGCCGTGATCTTCGTCTTGATGCTGCCGTCCTCCTTGCCCGCCGTCCGCAGCCGCCGGATCTCATCCTGCACGTCGCTGGTCCTGCCGGTGTCCACCGCTTCAGTCAGGTCATCGTACACGCTGCCCTCGGTGCCGCCCTTGTACAGCTCCTCGGCCTTGCTTTCAATGGCTTCGGTCACAAGGTCGATCACCCATGTCCGCTTTTCCGCGTCAGCTTTCACACCCTCCCGGATGCCCAGGGTCTCGTACATTTCCCGCACAAGCTGCTTTGTCAGCTCCTGGCGCTGGCTGTCTTTTCCCTCGTTCCGGGCCTGTGCAGCCTGCTCCACCTCCGGGCTGTATTTCTTCAGCCGGTTCTTCAGCTGGCTGGCAATGGTCTTTTCGTCCTTGCCCATGGCTTCCAGCTTCGCCATAGCACCGCTGGCGTTGTCCGTGTCCCCCTCGGCAATGGCGTTGTACAGCCGGTCATACTGCCCGGTGGCGCTCGTCGGGGTCGAGCTGAACGAAAAGCCGCTTCCGCTTGCAATGCCTCGTGCATCTTCCACATAGGCATCAAAGGCATCCAGCATTTTCCGGGCGTTCCCCATAGGCACACCCGCAATTTCAAACCCGTACTGCATCAGGTTAACGCCTGCCTTTCGCAGTTTCTGGTGATACGCTTCCAGCTGTTCCTCCGTCATGTCACCGGTGTCCTGCCGGACAAGGCTGGAAAACTTCGTTACTGCTGCAAAAAGATCATTCACAGCGCTGATGTTGGTTGCACTCACCACATCGTAATCCGTACCGTTCACTGCATTTCCCACAGCGCTGTACAGCTCGCTGCCATACAGGAAGTTGCCCGCAAAGCTTTCCGTGTACAGATTCAGGAATCGCTTACTCACGCTGGCTGCGGTCACATCTCCGTTCTCGTCCTGCTCTCTGTCCCACCGGTGCAGCAGGAAGTCCGCACCGATCTTCATCAGTGCAAACACAGCAGTCTGGGTGATCTGGCTCACAATGGCCCGGTTCAGGTTCTTTCCGGCCCGCTTCACTTCTTCTGCCGTCTCGCTGCTGTGTGCAGCCTTGTCCCGTGCCTTCTGGGCGTTGTAGTCCATCACCGCATCGGCCATAATGCCGTAGTTCTGGAAACGCTGGGTCGTGAACATGGTCAGGGTCTTGGTCATTTGATCCGGATTTCGCTGGATTCCCGCCCGCTGCATGGTGGTGTAGTTGGGCTGGGTCTCCTCAATGACCCGCTGATACATCTTGTTCACGGCTTCCCAGTAGGCTTCGCTTCCTTTCGTGGCTGCACCCTCTGCAAACTCATTGGTATGGTGCTCCACATACCGCTTGGAGCCTTCCCACAGTGCCGCCACCGTGATCTCGTCCATGCTGTTGATCCAGCCGGTCACCCACTTTGGCAGCTTGTCCATGGCCTTTTCTGCCGCGCCCTGGCTCACGCCAATGCTGGCAAGCTCACCGCGCTGGCTTCCCCGCAGTCGGTATCGCAGCAGCACATCCCCATGCTGGGCAATTTCCTGTTCCAGCGCTGCCCGCTGCTTGCCGGAGAGGTTCTTCACAAACGGCACCACCGCCGCCATGGTATCCGCACCCAGTACCGCGCCCGCCGTTGGCAGAGATGCTGCCTGGGCAATGGCCACGCCCGGGTTCAGCGTCAGGATCGCGCCCGCATAGTTGCCGCGCAACCTGTCCAGCACTTTGGTCATTGTGGTCGAGCGCTTTCTTTGCGTGGTCTGCAGGTCGGTCAGCAGGTCATCGATGTAGTTCGTCGCGCTCTGGCCCCACTGCTCTTTCAGGATACCATTTTTCAGCATCTTGATGCCGTCCTCGGTCTCAATGCTACTGTTCAGCACCTTCTGCACATCCCGGATGGGTGCCGCCAGTCCGGCGTAGGCTGCCGTGTCCCGCAGGCTCCGCTGCACCACGCTGCTGCACTCCTCCAGCAGGATGGGCATCTGGCTCTTGACACGGTTCTTCAGGAAGCCCCGGCCCTCAATGGTGGCATCCAGTTTCACGCCCTCGATCTGGGTCGCCAGCGCCGTCTTGTCCACCGCAATGGGGTAATAGTTTTTCACGGTGGCCCGCTGGTAACCCAGCAGCTTCATGCTTGTCTCGTTGATCAGGTTCGTGGTGTAGCTGCCGAAGAAATTCTTCATGTCCTCGCACCAGGCCCGGTCGTAGTCGGTCATGGCCTTCTCCACGGCCTGGATCACGGTGTCGGCCATGGGGTTTCCCGCGCTGTCCTTCAGCATCCCGATCTTCACGGTCTGGCCTTTCTGGTAAGCCTTCTCAATGTCGCCCCTGTTGTACTCCTCCGCATCCGGGATCGTCAGGCCACCGTTCAGCAGGTGCTCCCGGCTGTCGGCGTTCTGCAGGTGCATGTACAGGCTGCACAGCTGGGCGTGGGTCAACGGTGCAGCCCGACCCTTGCTGTCCTTCAGGCCAATGTCCACCAGCTCCGCGCCCGGACCGGCGAATTTTTCCATCTGTCTCAGGTTCGCCTTGCCCGTCACATTGTCAAAGAGCTTCGTTCCCTCCACAGTGATCCGGGTCTGTTCCCGCTGGCCGTCATTCAGCATGGTGCCCAGCTTCTCCATCTGGCTGTTCTTTGCGTAGCCGCCCAGCATCCGGAACACACGGCCAGCCCCCAGCATGTCCAGGTTGTACCTGGTCAGGGCGCTCCGCAGCTTTCCATCGTTGCCCTTGCTCTGGCGCACCTCTGCAGCCGCCTCGTTGGCGATCTTGTCCACCGCTTCGGCTTTCTGCAAGCTCAGGGTCTTGTTTGCCGTCCGGATTACATGCAGTGTGCTGGTGGTAATGGCTTTCAGCATCCGCATCTGGTCCACCGTCATGGGCAGATAGGTGCGGTTCTCGGTCTCCCGGATCCGCTTTCTCAGCCGGTCACGCAGCATCTCGGCCTTTTCGCTGTCCGGCAGTGCCTCGGCCTCTGTCAGCTGCTGGTTCAGCCGGTCAAGCTGGGCCTGCTTGCTGGCATTCAGGTCAGCCTGCAGCGCGTCGATGAGCTCCGGCACCTTGCTCAGCTTCCAGTCCTCGCTGATGCCGTTGGAGCTGTTCTCGGCTCCCATCGACTGCATGATGCTGGTGCGCAGGGCCGTCAGCCTGGCCACGGCGTGGTCGTTCAGCAGGGTCATATCCGCCAGCTTTGCCACCTCTGCCGCCTGCTGGATCAGGTGGGGCTGCACATACCGGTCCTTGCTGGGCCGCAGGATCATCTGATTCAGCTGGGCAGCATTGGCCCGGATGCCCCGCCGCAGCTCGTCCTTCTGCCGGCCGTCCCGAGCTTTCTGTACCCGCTTCTCAGCCAGCTTCTTTGCAATGGCAATGTCCTCGTCCCGCTGCTGCTGGGCTGCAGTGATGGCGATTGCGTTTCGCTCCGCCTGCTTTTCCTGCCACTCCTGAGCTTTGCGCTGGTTTTCCTGCTCCCATTCCAGCAGTTCGTTTTCCTGATGGATCAGCTGCCACTCAGCTCTGTCAGCCCGGCGCTGTTCTCCTGCCACCTGGTGCGAAAGGTTCCAGTTCTCCCGCTTCAACTGTTTGTTTTCCAGCCGGATCTCGTCCAGCATCTGCTGGCGTTCTTCCTTCAGTCGCTTCTTTTCGGCCTTCCACTCCCGTTCGTAGGCTTCCTTCAGCACGTCCAGCTTTTCGGCCATGTCGCCGTAGTTGGTGATGTCCAGCCCCAGCGTATCCAGATTCTGATCCAGCAGCTTTTCTGCTTTTTCATTCCGCTTCTGCTGCTCTGTCCACTGCCGCAGTGCTTCATCTCGGCTTCCGTTCCGGCTGTTCTCATACATCCTCCGGTTGAACTCCCGGTTCTGCTCCTTCTGCACCTTCCGCAGATCCTTCAGCGCCTGCTCCGCGTTCTCCTCGCCCACGGCAGCAGCCACAGCCTGGCGCTGCCAGCGCTGGAACCCATCAAAGATGGCCTGTGCATCGGTCATCTCCGGCACGTTCAGGATATCACCCAGCATCCGGTCGGCCAGCTCCACTTTGGCATCCTCGTACTCGGCAGCATCTGCAAAGCGGCTCATCATCCTGGGCTTGATGGCATCGTGCACGTTCATCAGCACATCCAGCCACTCGGTGCTCTCCATGCTGGCCGCGCCGTCCACGCCTGCCTCCTGGGCCGCGCCCCGGAACAAGGCCGCTGCCCCTTCCTTGGTGCCGCCCATGGCCCGGGTGTCGTTGACGATGGATTCATACACTTCCGCCGGGTTGCCGTCCCGCACGCCTTCTGCCTGCCGCAGCTTCACGCCGTGCTTCCGGGCCTCCGCCACCGCTTCGCTCCACGTCCCGTACCGCTTCACCAGCTCCGCCTTGGCCGGGCCGTCCTTGTTCACCGTGTAGCTCAGGTCGTGGTATTCCGGGTACTCGTCCCACAGCTCGGTATTCCGGTAGGTGGCCCCACTCAGAATCTCATCCGCAATGGTCTCAGACAGCGCGCTGGCCTTGCTCATGCTGGCCCCGTCCGCCGTCATGTACTCCACCAGCGCCCGGGTCTCTCCGGCAATCTTCGTCCGGTCGGCCCTGCTGCCGTTGGCCTTTGTCCACCGCACCGCCAGCCCGTCAATGGAATCCTGGCTGATCCGCACACCGTGGGTCACACCCATCATCTGGGCCAGCGTCTCCATCGCCGCGCTGTTGTCCGCAATGGCCCGGCTTGCCTGCCGCTGGGTGTTCTTCCGCGCGTCCCGTTCCGCCTGTTCGGCCAGCTGGAAACGGACGTTCGGCACCTTGTTCAGCAGGGCCGTGCGCTGGGCATCGTCCCCGGCTTTGTAGAGCTTCACGTCAATGCCGGTCTCTTTCAGGCTGTCGATCAGGGTGCTGCTGGTGTTGTCGGGCAGAATCGCCGCCCGCACCTCATCAAAGCCCACGGCCCGCTGGGGCTTCGCTTCAAAGTACCCGGTGGGAATAGCAGCCACGTTCTTGTACAGGTTCAGGATCATCTGGGCCGTGTCCTTGCCAATGGTATACCCCTCTTTTGCAAAGGCCTTTCCAATGGCTGCCGCCGTCTGTTTTCCCTGTGCGGCCTGCATCAGGATGCCGCCCAGGATTTCCCGCTCTTCAAAGCTGTTGTCTGCATGGGGCGTAGTCTCTCTCCGCAGCTTGTCAAGGATATCGCTGATCTGGTCATCTGCCTTTTCCAGCAGCGCCTTGTACTCTTCTTCCGGCATCTGCTGCAAGCGGCCTTTGTCCGCCCGCACTTCGTCCAGGTTCTGGTACTCCGCCGTGGCCGTGCTCATCAGGGTGCTGGCCGAAAGGCCCCATGTATCCTGCCCTCGTGCATTCTGAGCATTCATAGCAGCCACAAGGTTTTCCAGCGTGTAGCTGTTGTGCAGCTGGGCAAAACTGCGCTTTATCCCTGCCGGAGTAAAACGGTCTTTTCCGTTTCGGATTCCCTTCTGTCCTAGAACATTTCCCAACTGGTCATACACCCAGTTCTTCACATCTTCTGCCGGAGCTTCCTGCCGGATAGCCTCCCTGGTCGCTTCCACATCCATCGCCTGCTTTCCGGCATTGGTATCGGTCAGCATTTTGTAGGCGTGCTCCAGCATCCCATACAGTCGTCCACGGTTGTCATTCCTCATCTTGTCAATGCGCATTTGCCAACGCCGGTTCTGGCCCTCCAGCTGTCCGTGAGTATACTTTTCTTCCAGTGCGTCCGCCGCTTTATCTGCCAGCTGATCCAGCTGGTCAAAGTCACCACCCTCGAATGCAGCTTTGATTTCATCCGCGCCAATGTGTTCGATCACCTTTTCCAGGGTATCATTGCCCAGGCTGTCGAACTGGTCCCGTTCTGTCTTATACGCCGGCTCCACAGTCTTACCTTTCGCTTCCAGATAGGCCAGCTGCACTGCCGTGTTTTCCTCCAGGCGCTGGGCAAGCTCTGCCCGGTCGGAGCTGCTCGTCTCTTCAATTCCAAGGCGCTGTAACGCAGCGCTGTTCGCAAATTTTCCTTCAAACGCATCTTTGCTTGCCGAATCCACCTTGCTTTCAAAGTCCCGCATCGCATCGTAATTCACTTCAAACTCCACATTGGGCCGGGTGGGTGTCCAGGCATCCGAACCATAGATACGGTTTGCCCGGTTCACCATGGGGTCAATGGTATCGGAGTTGAACACCAGCGAGATGGGGCCATACTTGGTGTGACCTTCCTGGGCTTTCACAACCGCAATAGACGGCGAGGGCATCCCGCCCAGCTCCAGCGCTTCCTGCAGGTTTTCGGCGGTCAGGTTGTGCACGGCCACAAGGTCTTTGTTCTTGTCCACCTCCACCGGAGCACTCAGCTGGAACCGCACCGATTTCTTCACAGGTTCGCTGTTTCCCTTGCTTTCGGCATTTTCTTGTGCTATACTGTTTTTAGAAAGCAGCTTAGGGGCTTCATCGCCCTGCTCGGTTTTGAGTACCGTGGTAAGGCTGCTTTCTTTTTTTGTTATTTTCCCATTCTCAATGGTCAGCAGGCTACCATCAGAACCACATACCTCATGGACATAGAATTTGCTCGCCGCATTCGGAACAGTATACTCATTTACAATAACAGCCTCATAGATTTTGATACCGTCCACCACAACCGGAGCCACAAAGGTATGAGTGTTGTACCCCCGTCCTTTCCAGTTTTCCACGAAACCAATTTGTTCACCGTACCGGATTACGTTGGGAATGGCCGCTGCAGCGATCTGCTTCACCGGGCCGTTTCCATGCTGCACGGTTGCCTTGGCTCCCTTGCGGGTCAGTTCCACCACACCAAATCCATCACGCTCTACTTTTCCGCCAATGGATTCAAAGAATCGGACGATATTTTCAGCATTTTCTTTGCTGGTAGCACCGTACTCAATTTCTTTTCCAGTGATTTCAGCCGCCGGTGTCATCTGTTCCAACCGGCCAAGATTACGGTTCAGCTGTTTTTCAAGGGTTTCCTCCCCCTCCTGCAGCTGGAACCGCATACTGCGTCCTTCCGCCGCGCTCTCTGTCTTGAGGGCAGCGGCATTTTCTTTTGCACTGCGCAGGTTGTCCATCGCTTTTTCAGCGTGGGCAAAGTATTCGTCCTGTAAAATTCTGCGCTCGTTCTCGGCCAGGCGCTGGGCCTTCAGGGCCGCCCGGTTGTCGGGGTCAAGGGTCAGCACTTCCTTTGCCCGGCTCACAATGCCGCCCAGCATCTCCTTCACCCGGTTCATCACGGTGCGGATGGTTCCGGCCCTGCCGCTGTTCTTCTCGGCCTGCCCGCGCTGGAACTCCACCCAGCGCTTGAAATCGGATTCATTGGAGAAGATGCCTCGCCAGGCATCGCCCACCAGCTCCTCGGCAGCTTCCTCATAGGTCAGGTTCTGCTGGGCATAGTCGGTCATCTTCTCCCGGATCATCTCGTCCACGGTCTCAAAGCCGCTGCTCCTGGCCAGATACAGCAGGGCATGGTCCTGCAAAGTCTTTGCTCCCTCGCTGTCCAGTGCGTTGTACCAGTGGTAGTCCTCGTGCAGCACCGTGCCGAACGTATCCTGTGCACTGTCCCCAAAGAAGATCCGGGCCGTCTCCGTGTCCACATAGGCCCGCACCCGGCTGTCTGCCTGTCCCGCACCGTTCTGCAGCACGTTTTTCAGAACCGCCGTGGTGCCGGTTGCTGCCGCGTTCAGCTCGATCACCTGGCTTCCAGCGTCGTTCGCATTGCGCAAGGTCCCCTTGTAAATGGTCTCACCCCTGCCCGTCAGGCTCTGTTCCGTCAGATTTCCGCCCAGCTGGCTCTTGGCCCACCGGGTCTCTGCCGCATCCCTGCCGTAGGTGTAGGCGATCTTCAGCGCGTTCCGGCCCTTGAGGTTGCCCAGCACATAGTTCACGTTGGCCGCCATGCCGCTGCCGGTGCCCGCCAGCTCCAGCGCCTGGTCAAAGGTCTTCACGTCCTCCATCTGGCCCAACCGGTACAGAGTGGATGCTGCCGCCGCATAGCGGTCACTGTCCACGCCTTCCGGCTGTTTCAGGCTGATCTCCTGCGCCGCCTTTTCGCCCACCTTCCAGCTCCGCAGCACCTGCTCCGTCCGGGCCTGCTTCTGGCCCTCCGTCTTCGGTGCTTCCATGCCGTAGGTCTCCCGCATCGGGCTGTTGCTGCTGTCCATCCCGTCAAGGGTGCTTTCTTCCACAGGGACCGACTGCATCACAGCCTGCCGGTCAGCTCCATTCTGCGCTGTCAGCTCAACGTTTCCCGTCCTGCCAATGGCCCCCATACTAGGGGGACTGTCAGCGCTTATGCGCTGACTAAGGGGTTCTGCACCGTCCGCTGCTGTTTCCGTGGAGCTTTCCACACTTTCCCCAGCGTTCTCAACAGCATTCTGCTGGCTGCGCTGTGCCGCCACTTCCCGCAGCATCCGCCAGGTAGCCGCAGCCGTGCTCGGCAACTTCACCCCATAGGCTTCCTCAAAAGCCGCGCGGTTTGCCTCGTTTCCGGCCTCCGGGTTGAACAGCCTGATGGTCTTGCCTGTCAGGCTGTCACCGGCCGCCGCTTCTGCAAACGTCTGCACAGCCAAGTTGTCCGATATGGCAGCAGTTTCCGCACTGTTGCCCTCAGCCGCAGGGCCCGCCGCTTTCAGGTCAGCAGAGCCTTTTTCAGTCCCATCAGACTCCACCGACATGCCAAGGGCCCCACTATTAGGGGGGCTGTCAGCGCCCACGCGCTGACTGAGGGGTTCCGGTTCCCGTGCCAGCTCCTCCCGGCGCTGGTGTTCCTTCAGCGCCTGCTCGTATTCGTCCTGAGCGGCATACCGCTCCACGTTGCCCCGCAGGCTGGAATCTCCCGCGTTCATCCTGGAAAGCCCTGTGCCCACAGCGCCGCCCAGTGCACCGGACGCGCCGCCGGTCAGCCCCGCTTCCAGCGCCTGAACCAGCGTGTCCGTGGTAAACATGGTCTGGGCAGCTTCGCTGTCTCCCAGGGCCGCATCAATGGCCTTGTCGGCGTAGGTCTCCACAAAGGCCTGCACGGCGTTGTCAATGCCGCCGGAAATGGCGTTGGCAACTGCCGGATGTGCCGCCGCAAAGGCCGAATCCCCAGCCAGCGCCCGGATCTTGTCTGCCACAGCTCCCGCCACGGAATTTCTGGCGTAGTCCGCGCCCATGGTTCTTGCCAGATCAGCCGCACCCACGCTGTTGATGGCCCATCCTGCGCCAAACTTGGCCACGCCGCCCACCAGCGCCTTGCCTGCGCTTTCGTCCTTGGCCGCGCTCTTGCCCATGGCATCCGCAGCGCCCTGGGCACTCAGCACCGGCAGCACCGCCGCCGGGTTGATGGCAGCCACGGCAAGGTTCTCTGCCGCGCTGGTCGCCACGCCCTGCACGGTCCGCTGCACATCGGTCAGGCCGCTCTGGGCCGCGCCCGTCAGCTGCTGGCCCCGGTTGTACAGCTGGTAGCCCACGCTCTTCTCCGTGTCGATGCCACCCTTTGCTTCCGTTCCGGCAATGCGGCTGCGCATGTCCTCGATCTCCTGCCGGGTAAATCCCTGCTGCAACAGGTCGCCGGTGCTGTACTTGGGCTGGTAGTCCATGTCAGTTTCCATCAGCTGGTCATACAGGTTCTTCTCGCGGGGGTTCCGGGCAAGCTCTGCTTCCAGTGCTTTCCGGTTCTCGCTGCTCTGCCGGATGTTCTTTCCGGCCTGCACCAGGTACTCCGCACCCATCAGCGGGGCAGCGGCCACGGTGTCCGCAACGCCGCCCACGGTGTTTGCCGTCCGCCGGGCCAGCTGCTTCCACTCCGGGATTTCTTCCATGGTGTCCAGATACTCCCTGGCCTGCCGGATCTCCGTGTCCGTGTACCCCAGCTTTTTCAGGTCCGCCGTGCTGTAGGTGTTGCCCACCTTCCCCTTGATTCCCGTGGTGCGGAAGGGGTCGATGCTACCATCCCCGGCGCTGGCCCCGTTTCTGCTGGTGCCGGTCTCGGCATAGCTGGTATAATTGCTCTTCTTTTCCAGCAGCTTGTTCACAAGCTCCTGATTCCGAGGCTGGTCAAACCACTGGTTGGCCTGGTCAAAGGCATCCGGCTGGCTGTACTCCGCATAGCTGTTCTTCAGCTTCTGGGCCTGCTGTCCGTACCACGTTCCCTTCCCCGCCGGGCTCACTGTCACCTTCTGCCGGTTCAGCTCGTCGCTCCGGTTGTCCATGGCATCCGCAAAGCCCAGGTTGTTCCTTGTCCGGTAATCCTCCAGCGCCGTGGAGTACAGGTCGGTGCCCGTCTGCTGTTTCTGGGTTTGCAGTGCCGCACGTTTTTCGGCCATTTTTTCCGCCGTCCATGGATTGCTATTGTCCGACACAGAGTTTCCCGTACTGCCAAGGGCTAACGGGTTGCGGCTGTCAGCGCTCTTGCGCTGACTGAGGGGTTCTGCCCCACCAGCAGCGGCATTGGTTTTTTTCTGAAGTTTGGCCCGCTTTTGGGCCATCTGTTCTGCTGTCCATGCCATTTTTGTTCTCCTTACCATCCCATCGCATTCCAGACCTTGGCCGCCACGTCATCATTTATGCCCATGTTGACCAGCCTGGCATAGATCGTATCCGAATCCACCCCTTCTGCACTCCACCCCTTTGCATAGCTCAGGGCATTGCTGTACGGCATTCCGGTACTCTTACCCGTGCTCCCTCCCGTGGTTCCCCCGGGCAGGGCCCACTTGTTCGGATTCGCCAGCGGGGCGATCAGCCCGCTGCCAGTTCCGGTCGCTGCTGTTGTGCCCGTGTCACCGTCCGGCAGCATTCCGGCGCTGGCCAGAATGTTCGCATAGACGCTCTTGGTCGGGTCATCATCCTTCAGGCTCTGATACTTACCCAGCGCCGTCAGCAGTTGGCTGTTTGTCCACCCGCTTCCGCTCTTGCTGGAGCCGCCGGAACTTCTCGAACTTCTGCTGCTCTTCGTAGCTGCCGCCTTTGCCAGCTGGGTCGCCAGCTGACGTTTTGCAATGGTGCCGTAAGAACCGGCTGCATTGCTGTCCAGCCCGTACATCTTCAGCAGGTTGGCCGCCGCCTCGCTGTTGCCGTTTGCCACAATGGAAGCCGCCGTGGTCAGCACGCTTGCCTGATCGTCCCGGGTCACCGGTGCGCCGGTGTAGTTGGCAAAGGCATCCTTGTTCAGGCCGTACCGGTTCAGCACATCGGCAGAAGCATCCCCGGCTCCCTGGGTGTACAGGTTGAACGCCTGCTGATAGGCGTTCAGGGCATCGCTCTGGTCGGTGCGGTTCTTGTTGTACTCCCACTGTTCCCGGGCAAAGTCGTTCTCCCACTGCTGCTGCGTGTACCCCTTGTACCCATCGTAGGCCGTCAGAGCCGCCGAGCCGATGTTCTTTACCGTGTTCCAGAGGTTGTTCCAGTAGTTGTCGTTCTCGTTCCGGGCCTGTTCGCTCTGGTTGGCAAGGAAATTCTGCCACGCCGTGTAGTTGGCAAAATTGCTGCCGTAGGCACTGCGATCCAGCGCCTCGGTGTTGGCCATGCCGGAAAGGGCACTCAGCAGGTCGTTCTGCTGTTTCTGGTATTCGCTCAGTGCCTGGCCTCTCAGGCCGGGTACCGCATTGTCAATGCCGCTCAGCGCCTGCTGCTGGCCCTGCTTTGCCACGCTGTCGGCGTAGCTGCTGCCATACCCACCCGCCAGCATCGCCGCGTTGGCCTGGGCGTTCTCCGCGCTGGCGGCAGCATTGGCCTGGGCCTGGGCGCGGTACTGCTGGTAGGCTTTGCTGCCGGTGTCCCAGTCGAACCCGCTGCCGATCTGCCCGGTCAGGCTGTCCATTGCGTCCTTGTTCCGGCTCACATAGTCCGCCGGGCGGTTGGCGTTCCATTCCCGCTCTTCCTGTTCCGCCTGGTTCTTTCTCCGTAAGGTATCAAATAACATAAAGTTCCCTTCTTTCTGTCCTCTGTCGCAGGGCCCCACACCGGTCTTCAGAGCAAGCCACCCGTCATCATCTTCACGATAAGCGGCCCGGCGAGCTGTGCACCGATCCGCAATACGTTCCCCCAGAAGTTGGTGTTGTTCGCATCCTTCTTCTGGTTGGCCCCCACCGCGTTGGCATACTCGGTCTGAGCACTGTTCAGCTGGCCATAGTAATTGTTCAGGCGGGTGTTGTAAGCATCCTGCGCCAGCTTTTCCTGCTGCTGCAAAGAGCTCAGCCGGTTGCCCAGGTCACTCTTTTTGGTGGCATATTCGTTGTAAGCCTGGTTGTATAAGCTGTCTGCCACGTCCGAAAGCCCGTTCATGGTGCTCTGGTAGGCCGTCTGCCCGCTGGAAGTGCCCCAGCTGTTGCCGTAGCCGCCGCTGCGGGCCGAAGCGTTGGCGGCAGCGTTCTCGCTGGCCAGCTCCGCACCCCGGGTGTACTGGTTCTTGTACTGCTGGTAAGCTGCGTCCTTGGTGTAGTCGTAAGAAAAGCCGTCCCGGTTCATCTTGTCCAGCTGGCTCTGCGTGCCGCTGATCTGGCTGCCGTACTCGCTCTGATACTCCCCGGGCTTCTGTCCTTTGATGTAATCCAAATTGTTCTTTGCCGTGGTCACCCGGTCATTGCTCTGGGCGTACTGGTAGCTGTTGGAACCGTTCTTTCTGGTTCCAAACACGCCGGTGCCCGCATTCTTTTCGCTGTTGCCGGTAATGCCGTCATACACATCCCCTACCATCAGCCCCACATTGTGGCCCGGGATCAGGTACTCCCACCATTCTCCTCTTGCCATCTTCTCACTGTCTCCTTTCGTTTACTCCACCTTCAGCCCCATGGCGGTCAGCTTGTCCCGCATGGTGTCGCTGAAATTCGTCTCGTCCAGGTTCTGCATCATGTACATCATCTGGTCCCGCAGCTGCATCAGGTAGTTGTTGATGCTCCGCCTGTCCTCCGGGGCCATGTTGTCACTCAGTTTCGGCATGGCGATCTCGCCAAGCCTCGTAATATCTGCCATTTGTTCACGTTCCTTTCTGTCTCACGGTCAGGCCGTCCTTCGTCCAACCCCCCAGTCGCCTGCGGCGACAGCCCCCGCTAATAGGGGGGCCCTTGGCATGGCATAAAGCTCTGCCTCTTTGCCAAGGCCGCCCCTATTAGGGGCGGTGGCATTGCGAAGCAATGACGGTGGGGTTTAACTCCAGCCGCTCCCCGTAAGAGATCTATCGTTTCGGTTCCCCTCCGGCCACCCGGTTGCCCCGGCTCTCTGCCATGCTGAACGCAATGCTCCGCACCGCGATCTGCCCGGTGCCCTTGATCCGCAGCCGCATGGTGTCGTGCCGCTCCGGCACAAAGGGCAGGTTGACCCGGGTGTATTTGTTCAGAACAGCTGCCTGGCCCAGCGTCTCCCAGGCCCCGCCCTCATAGCTGGCCTGCAGCTCCACAACGCTGTACGTCAGGGCATCCACCCGCAGAAACACCCGGTTGATGTACTTGTCCGCCGGGATGTTCAGTCCAATGTCGCCGCTCACAGCCTCAAAGCCCACCTTCTGTTCCAGATTCGCCTTTGCCGTGTCGGTGTCCCGGTCGGCCTCCCGTTCCGGTTCGGTGGCCCACAGGTTTACGCCGTCCCATTGGTAGAGCTGCCGCCCCGTGGAGCACATCGCCCAGCCGGAAGCATTCTCTTCCGCCGCCGTGTCCTCCTCGTGCCAGAGCCGCCGTTCGGTGTCGTAGACCAGCAGCCGGGTCTCGTTCCGGCCCGGCACCCGCAGATGCAGGTAATACCGGGTGTCCAGCACACCGCCCACCGCACCGCGCACGTTCATCAGCCAGGTGTTGTCCAGTCCGCCGCTGATCTTCACCGGCAGGCTGCCGTCCCAGGCCATCACGCCGTCGGGGGAAAGGTAGTACAGCACCTCTGCCAGCACACACATGCTCTTGCTGGCCTGCTTGGCCACGCCCCGGCACTGCACGCTCACCAGCTGATAGTCTGCCGGGCGGCTGCCGTAGAGCTTGTGCAGGCAGTTCTCCTTGAAGAACAGCACATAGCCCATGCAGGTGGCCGCACCGGTAAAGGGGCCGTCACTGCCCACGTTCACGGCGTAGCTGTCCGAAGCAATGCCCCGGTAGCTGTACCAGTTGGTGGGGTCGCCCAGCTTGCAGCTGTAGATCACGTTCTCCTCGCTGTTGCAGCCCCATACCCGGTTTGCGTTCTCGGTCACATATTCCAGCCGGGGCACCCGCCGCCTGGCGGTAATGGTGGTGCCGCCCGCTGTGGCGCTCTCGCTGCCGTTCATGCTCTTCCAGGTGGTACCACCCGCCGTCACGGTAAAGCTGCCGTAATAGCGTGCGCTCTCGGTCTTTGGGCTGCCGGTCAGCACAATGCTGTCCCCGTCCATCTGCTCAATGGTCACCTCACCGTTCACGCCCTCGGCCAGATATTCTTCCACCAGCCCGGGCACCTGCTCCACCGTAATGGTATCCCCCTTCTTGAAGCCCGCAGCGGCCAGCCCGGGCAGGGTCATCTTCACGCTGTTCAAAAGGATCTCCGCCCACTTGCCGCTCTTGGCATCGTACTGTTCCAGCACGTTCACATAGGCCCACTTGCTGGAAGAGGAGTTCTGTTTCAGAAACAGCGTCCCGTCCGCCGGGCCAGAAGGTTCCGTGGTGCCCACGCTGCTCACGGTGTAGGTCTTGCCGCCCGCGTCGCATGGGGCAATGGTCACCGTGCCGGTCTGGCTCCATGCGGCGCTCAGGGCTTCCAGCTTTCCGGTGGCCGTGTCAAAGCTCTTGGCATCCGGCCAGATCAGGATCTTCGTGCCCATGCCGATCATAATTTTCTCGCTGTCCGTCACGGCGTTTTCCAGCACGATCTCCCCGCCCGCAGCCGCAGTGGCCACGTCGTCCTCGCTGTCCTCGGTGTAGCGCAGGGTGGTACCCTCGCACAGCAGCAGGCCGTTCAGGTGGTACATCCCGTTGCAGCGGCCCATGGCCCGCATGGTGCGCCGGGGTGTCCGGGTCTGCAGTGCGGGGTATCCCCGGCTGGAAAAGTTCTTCATCTCGGTAAATTCTGCCTCGGCGCAGGCATAGCTTTCGTTCAGGCCGCCAAAGGCCGTCTGGATGCTCTTCCCCGTCGAGATGCTGTATAAACTCGGCAGTGCCATCTCAGTACCTCCACTTCGTGGCCATCCTGGGCAGGTAGGTGTGCCTGCACCAGGCTGCAAACTCCTGCTGGTTCTCGTTGACCAGCTGCATCTCGTTGGCATAGCGGTCGGTCTCGCCCAGGGCCGCGTCCATCTGGGCCGCCAGATAGTGGGCATAGTAGCTGTCGTAGGGCTCCGGCAGCAGCAGCTCCGCGTCCTGCCGCAAAAGTTCCTGCTCCCGGTCGTATAAAATATCCGCACCCACGGCATCAAAATCGGTGGTGTCGCTCTTGTCCACCACGCTCTTTCTCAACCCCGCATCCGCCTGCCGCAGCCATAAGATCTTCAGCTCGCGGTCAAACCCGTTGTTGGGCCGCAGCTTGTCAGCCGTTTCGATTGCTTTTCCTACTGTCACGCTTATCCCATCCTTTCACATCTGCAACCCGGGTTGCGGCTCCCAGCGTCCACTTCGCACAAAGCTTTGTGCTCGTGTCCTGCTGGCCGCGGCCCCAACAACTCCTCCCTGTTTCCGTCACTGGCGGCGGTCGTCGTCGTTTCAATTGCCTTTCCTACTGTCATAAAAGACCTCCAAACAAATAACCCCCGGCACAGCGTGTGCCGCCGGGCCGGGGGGATACATCTAAGCAGGGCTCCCCCTTCGGGGGAGCTGTAAGCAGCTCCGGCCATGCCGGACTGCGCACTGAGAGGGTTAAACTTACGCCTTATTCGCCAGCTCTTCCATGCGGGCAGCGGTCTGGTCGTCCTGTTCCTGGCTGTGGCGGATGACCTCCGCCACCTCCGGGGGCACCTCAATGTTCTTGCCGCGCTGCAGCTGGTAGTTCACACCATTCACGCTCACGAACAGGTCGCCCTTGTACTTCCCGCTGTCCGAAAACAGCCGGATCGTCTCAGTCTTTTTCTTTGCTTCTGCCATATCCATCAACCTTTCCCGTAACTTATTTCAAATCGGCGCAGAGCAAAAATGCGGTTAAGAGATCTTCGCGTGTATGCGCGAATCTCCAGCATTTTTGCTTGGAGCCTTCTTCTTCGGGGTTACTAGGGGCGAGCAGCCCCTAGTTCGTGCCTCCCGCGCTTCGAAAGTAGCGGGTGCTTTTCTGGTTCTCTTTTGGCACGCAAAAGAGAATAACCCTTTTAGTTTGCCTCAGCCGTTGCACTGTACCGTGCGCTGCAGCTCTCAATGCGCACCATGTACTGCTCCACCAGGCGCTCAGCGGTCTTGTGTGCCTTCCAGCCCACAGATGCGCGCTGGTTCAGGGGGTCGTCACCGTAGCCCAGCTGCTTCACGATGTGCTCCAGGCCGCCGCCCTCGATCTCGGTGGAACCGTAGGCGTGGGCACCCAGGATCAGGGTGCTGAACACGGCCAGACCCGTCGGGCAGCCGGTGCCCTTCCAGATCTTTGCCTCGCTGGTCTCCACAAAGCGCACACCGTGCAGCGTGCCGATCTCGCCGTTGTAGATCTCGTCCGGCTGGGCGTACTTGTGCACATCGATCCAGTCCGGGTCGCGGCGCAGGTCATAGGCCACATAAGGGTGGATGATGCCCACAAAGCTGGTGCCGATGGGGTCAGCGTTCATGGCCTTCAGCTGGGTGGCCGCGCGGGCGATCAGGTCGCTGGTCAGCTGGCAGGTCGCGTCCAGGGTAGCGCGGCTGGTCACAGCGGTCTCTGCGCCGCCCTCGCCGATCTTGGGTGCATAGATCACGTTGGTGCCGCCCGCCAGCACATCACGCACGATGGTGTCCAGGGTGCGGCCCGCCTGGCTGGCAATGATCTTGGTTGCCTGCACGATGTTGTTGTCAATGGCAGTCAGCTGCAGCGTGTCGGTAATGGGTACCCAGCCGCCGTACTGCTTGACTTCAGCGGTAACGGTGGAAACGTTCATGGTCTGGCCGTCCGGGGTCACACCCTCGGTCAGCGGAGTGGTGGCCTTGGGCAGGCTGTCATACTTGCGGAACTCAATGTTTTTGCCGCCGTTGGCCGGAATGGGATACGGGTCGCCGAACTGGTCATGCACCAGGGCAGGCTCTGCCTGGTCGATCAGGCGCTTCTCGTAAAAGGTTTTCATCTCGGCACTCATGCCGGATGCGCCGGTGGTGTTCTGGTTCTGGGTGCTGGCCGTTGCAAACATCTGCAGATCCAGCTTCAGGTTCTTGGTTCTGTTGTTCATAGCTTCCTCCTAAAATTTATTTTCCTCTACTCACGGCTCCCCTAGTAGGGGAGCTCCGGCATCTGCGCCGCCGTAGGCGGACAGTGCCGGTGAGAGGTTTACAGTGTAATAACTTCACCCCGCATGGCCCGCCTCTCCATCTCTTCCATTTCCTTGCGGCTCATGTGGGATACGTCGATCTTGGTCTGCACCGCGCCGCCGGGGCGGGTGCCATTCTCGCCGGGCCGGGCATTGCGCTGCTGCATCCGGGTCACCACACCCTGCTCCACCTGCCGGGCCGTGGCGGCCTGCTGCTGTTTCAGGATGTGATCAAAGTAGGCGCTGCGGTAGGCGTTTGTCATGGAAACGCCCGACCGCATCATCTTCTCCACCTCCGGGTTCGCCAGCACCTCAGCCATGTTGAAGTCGGGATACTGGGCTTTCAGCTGCTCCGCTTCCCGGTCCCATCCGGCCTGCAGCTCGGCAATGCGGGCCTGCTGGACACGCTGACGCTCCATCTGCTGGATCATCTGCTGCTGTTCGGTCAGGTGCTTGTTCTGGCTTTCCAGCTTGTCCAGCTCCCGGGCCGTCCTGGTGGAAACACCCTTCTCCATGGCCAGCTTCTCGTAGTAGGCATCGTCCTTCACCGCGCCGTTCCGCACAGCCTCGGTCAGGGCCACCAGATCGTTGGCATCCGTGCCGTACTTTTCCTGCAGCGCCTGCATCAGACCCTTCATGGCCGGGCTTGCTTCCAGCCGCCGGGTCGCTTCGGTCACGGCGTTCTGCATCAGCTCCTCGGTCAGGTCGGCATACTCTCCGCGCAGCAGCTCACCAAAGGCTTTCCGCCGCTCCTCCGGGCTCTTGGTCTTGCCTTCGCCCTTCTCCTCGCCGTCCTTGCCCTCGGCTTCGTTCTGGTTCTCTTCCGCTTCCTCGTCCAGCTCAGACTTTTCCTCACTGCCAAGGGCTCCCCCCTCGGGGGAGCTGGCGGCGCTCTGCGCCGACTGAGAGGGTGAGCCCTCTTCCCGGCTGCTCCGCTTCAGCACCCCGCTCCGCCGGGCCAGCCGCTCTTCTGCCGGCCGCAGGGCGGGCAGCTCAATGGCATTGCCTTCCCCGTTCGCTGCCCCTGCAGATGCGTTGGCTCTCCCGTTGGGAGAGCTGTCCGCGCCAGCGGACTGAGAGGTTCCGTCCCCGCCCGCAGCACCACCGTCTGCAAACATCTGCAGATCAATGGCATCTGCCTTGTCTGCGTGCATGTTGATGTACCGCACATGCTCCGGGTAGGCATCCGCCAGCAGGATCAGACCGTCTGTCACCAGCTCAAATTTTGCCAGGCTGTCAGTGCCCTGCTTTGCCTGTACCACCATCAGGTTCCGGTCATCGGCACAGGTCACGGTCCCGCTGTCCAGACTGTAGGCCAGCGTCTGCATCAGCGCGCTCACGGCAGCACATACAATGTCCTGCCCCTTGGGTGCAAACTCCGCGTGCCCCTCGGCCCGCAGGAACATCATGTCTCCCATCTCGTTGTAAGTGATCTGGATCATTCTATCGCTCCTTCCAAAATTTCCTCTAAGCAGGGCTCCCCTTTCGGGGGAGCTGCAAGCAACTGCGTCGTCAGACGCATTGCGCGCTGAGAGGGTCACTTATTCGGATTATTCACGTTCATGGCCCGCTGTGCCGCCTGGGTGGCCAGGCTGTTGCCTCCGCCGCCCACCACAGCCCCCAGGCCGTTGGTCGCTGTCTTTGCGGTGGTCTGTCTGCCGCTGCTGCCGCCCGTGGTTCCTGCCGCCTGTGCAGCGGCCCCGGCCATGGCGCTCATGTTGGTGCCGTTCTGCTGGTCAATGATGGCGCTCAGCTTCTGCAGCTGCTCCATGGCCTGCTGCAGCTGGGTGTACAGGGTACCGTTCTGCTGCACCCGTTCCCGCACCTTTTCGATGCCCTCAAAGTCCATCATGTCCAGCACCGCCAGCGCCGCGTCAGCGTTGGCCGGGGCAAACAGCCCCATCTGGTAGCACTCCTTTGCCGTCTCGTTCTGGGAAAGGCGGCTGAAGGTGCTCTTCTTGGCAGCCGATACCGTAATGTCAAACACCGGTTCATGGCTTCCCAGCTCCACCCCGCCGATCATCTCAACCGGCTGGGGCTGCAGCATTGCCCCGGAGAACTGCACATACTCCGGCTGGCCGCTGTCACCGGTAATGCGGTAGACCCGGCTCTCGTCGTAGAACTGCCGCATCAGGTCGATGATAAAATAGCACTCCTTTGCAAAGGCCCGGTAAGCGCTTTTCAGCATATCCCGGGAGAGCTTCGAGCCAGCCTCCTGCAGCGCCGCAATGGCAGAAGCCGCAGTCAAGCCGCTGGTGGTGCCGCCCTGGGAAACATCCCGGTTGCCGCTGATCTCCTTCAGCTCCGCCACTCTCGCGTCCCGGTAGGTGATCAGGTTGCCCGCCAGCCCCGCTGTCTGTAAGGGCCGCAGGGTCTCGTCCGTCACCCGCCCCGCTGCGTGGACGATGTCCTTGCCAAAATCGGCCAGCTCCTTCTCGTTGATGCCCGCACCGTCCTGGATGATGTACCGTGCCTTGGCCGAAAGCTTCACGTTCTCGTCCATGGCTGCGTTCATCTCGTCAATGGCGGTCTGGGTGTCCTTCATCACGTCGATGTACCCAAAGCCCGCCGGGCTGTCCTCTTCCACGAACAGGGTGTCGAACACAAAGGGGTACTTGCCGTGGTCGTAGAATCCCCGGTCAGCAAGGGCCGGGTCGTTCTCGCTGGCGTAGAGCACCACACCGTTGCAGAACTTGCAGTAGTGCAGCAGAGGCGGGCCGTCCTCCCGGGCCTTTTTGTAGTACCAGTCCACCACCACGCTCTTGTCCGAGGTGTCAATGCTCTGGTCGTGGATGTACTTTGCCACTTCCAGCGTGCTGCCGGTGTGGCCTTCCAGCTGGGGGTACTGGGCCTTCAGCTGTTCGTTGTCGGCCACCGCCAGGCTGAACAGGTTGGGGCTGTCCTGGATGTCCATCACGCCGGGCTCCCAGTACATCATCAGCAGATCCATGCTCTTGATGGAGATGTCTCCCACGCCGTTCCTTAACCCCGGGTCCCAGAAGATGCCCTTCACGCCGGTGCCCTGCTTGAGCTTGCGCCACCAGGTGTCGCTGTACACCTGCTCGTATTCTGCCTGTTCCAGCAGCACCGGCAGGATCTTGGAAAGCACCTTGGCGGTCTGTTCGTCGTCCGCTGCCCGGGGCAGCACGTTGGGTTCCGGGTAATTGTCCATGGCATCCGCGTGCTTGTTGGCAATGCTGTTGAACAGCCACCCGCTGGAAGGCTTGGGCTTGCCCTCCATCATCTCGTTTTTGTAGTTGGCCCAGTGCTGCATCCGGAACCACAGCTCGTTGTCCACGATCCGCTTGTCCAGCGCCGCCTTGCCGGTCTTGTATCTCTGTAACAGCGCCGTGGCCTTCGCCACCTGCTCTGTGCCGATCACGTCGGTCATACTCTAAAAAACCTCGCTTTCTTTCCCAGCTCCAGCGGGTCATCCGGCATGGGCTGCACCGGCTCTGTCCGGGGCGGGCTGAGGGGATTCTCCATCAGCACATACCGGCACTCATCGTAGATGTGATCCTCCTGGTCGGTGTCAATGTCCTCCACGTTGCTCTCGCTGTATACCAGGTTCGGGATGGTGCGGATAAAGTGCTTGCAGGTGTTGAACACCTGCAGCATGGGCCGCCCGTCCGCCTGGAACGCCAGCCGGTAGTGGAACTGCATCTTGCCCGCCAGCCGGGTGTGGTCGCCGGGTGCCCAGTGCAAAAAGTTCGGGCTCTTCTCCTGCATCATGGCAATGCTCTCGCCCTGGCTCTCGTTGAAGATGGCCGGATCGGCCACGCCCAGAATGGTGCGGCCCCGGAGCATGGGGTCGTTCTCTTCTGCTTCCCGGATCATCCTCGCCTGCTTCACAGGGTCAGCTTTGATGCCCTCGTTGGGGGTCCCGGTGCAGCCGTACAGCTCCCGGATGCGGTAAAGCCTGCCCTCTTCGTCCGCCGCATACCACCCCACGGAAAAGGGCTTCGAGTAGCCGAAATCGTACCCCCGCCAGATCTTCCAGTGTCCCGGGATGCGGAACGGGCGGATCACATGTGTCCACCGCTGGTCGTCGTAGTGGGCCGGGTCGTTCTTCCACTCGGTGAACACCTGCCCGGTAAAGCTGTCCCAGTCGCCGTAGAGCAGGGCTTTCTTCTCCGCTTCCGGCAGCGCAGCCAGCGTGCCCAGGTATCCCGGGTCATTTTCCAGCAGGGCCGCGTTGTCAAACACGGTGCTGGGGATAAAGATGCGGGTCCGCCGCTGCACGATCTCCCGTCCGTCCGGGGCCCTGGCCTTTACCATCTGCACCATCCGGGTGCCGGGCGGGGCCGGGCTGACGAACCTTGCCTTCACCCATCCGTGGCCGATGCCGCCGGGGTTGGCCGTGGCCCGGGTGTAGACCCGGGTATCGGGGCCGTTGGGTCGGTTTCGGCTCAGCAGGTAGCTGTACTCTTCCCAGGTGAAATGGGTCAGCTCGTCAAAGCCGATAAAGTCGTAGGCCTGGCCCTGGTAGTTGTACTTGTCCTGGGCGTGGTTCATGCTTCCAAAATAGATCTTTGCTCCGCTGGGGAAGGTCCAGCAGTGGGTGCTGCTGTTGTACCGGGCTTTTGGGAAAACCGGCTTATAATACCGCATGGTCTTGTCAATGAGCTCCCGCAGCTGGGGAAACGTCTTTCGGATGATGAGCCCCCGGTAGTGTGGGATCTCCACCTGCCGCAGGGCCTCGATCACCAGCGCGTCGCTCTTGCCGCCGCCTGCGGCCCCGCCATACAGCACTTCGTTCTCGGTGCGCTGCATAAACCGCACCTGGGCGGGCTGCGGCGACCAGATCACCGGTCTGCCGTCACGCATCCTCTGTGCCGCCATCCACTTCCACCTCCTGCTGGCCGTCCGTCTCACTGGCTGCCGCGATCTCTACCATCGGCGGACCACTCTCGCTGTCGGTGTTCTCCGCCGGGGCCATGGCAGCAGCCTTTTCGGCCACTTCCATCAGCACCTTTGCCACACCGGCCGCGTTCTTGTCGCTCATCACCCGGCCCTCGTACCGTTCTAGCTCGGCATTTAACAGGTCCCGCTCGTCCTCGTAGAGCCGCAAGTTCCGGGTTCCGGCTCCTCCATACACCACAAGCCCGGTCTCGGTGGCATCCGCCAGCTCCTCCGGGTCATCCTTCAGCAGGGTGCCCACGGCAAAGGCCCTGGCCCGGGTGTCCTCGTCCAAACGCCGGTGCAGCCTCTCCGTGATCTGCGCCGCCCGCTGGCTCTCAGCGGCCCGGCCCTGCAAAAAGGTCACCTGTGCCCGCACACCCAGGCTTGCCCGGATGGCGATCTCCCGCGCGGCTTCCTGCCGGGCCTTTGCAAAGGCATCACTGCGGCCTGCCTCCTCGCTCATCCAGCTGCGGATGGTGCTCTCCGGCACGCCGTACTTCTTCGCCACAGCGCAGATGGAGTTGGAGCCCAGCATGGCCATTACCACCTCTGCCCGGAACGCCTCCGGGTATTTCTTTCCCCGTTGTTTTCCCTTCACGGTATTCTTGCAGTACGCCCGCTTCTTTGCCAACTCTCTCACCTGCCTTTGCAAATAGCCTATCACGTCTCGCCCGCTCAAAATACCCCGGACATTTGCCCGCCGGGCAGCAGCCCTGCATCCGCTGCACACACTGCCACGGTGCTCAGGGCTTCCAGCTCTTTGGTGTAGTAGGTCGTTCGCCCCACATACAGCCGGGCGATCACCTTTTCCTCGGGCAGACCTTGCAGGTAGCGCAGCCGCAGCAGCTGGGCGCATACCGGGTCATTGCGGTCGTACCAGGCCAGCACCGCCCCGATCACCTGCGCCCAGGCAGCACAAACAGACCCCTCGCCATATCGGCGCAGAGCCTGCCGGGTCGCTTTCTTCTGCTCTTTTGTCACCGCCCCACCTTCTTTTCGCATGGGTATAACGCGCAAAATACCGGTGTTTTATCTGTCAGGTGCGAACTTTCGCAAAGGCATGTCCCACCTTCTGCTTCACCATCACCACATAGCACCGCAGGTCATCCGCATCCCAGCCCTCTTTCTCGCATCCGGGGCTCTCCGGTTCCGGTACCACGCAGCGCACGAATTTCCAGCCCGGGTATTTCTGCTCCCACCAATATGCACTGTCCTTGCAGTCCGTGCAGCCTTTGCGTAGCTGCTTCCGGCTCCATCTGGTGTCATTGGGTACCAGCTCCACCGGCTGGATCAGGCTTCTGCTCTCGTACCAGCGCAACTGCCCGTGCTTCTCGAAGTAGGTGATCAGGTCATCCAGCCGGTTCTGCAGGTTCAGCCGATCAGCGTTAGCTGTACCCAAAAGCTCATAGCTGCCGTCCGGTTGGCGTGCGGACCATTTGTCCTCAAGCAGCTGCCGAAAGTCTGCATTCTGTCGCATAGTCAGCCCTGGGCACTCGATCAGCAGGTGATGGTGGTAGCGTTCGCTTTTTCGTCCGCAGCCGGTCAGCCCCATGTATCGCAGGGCAAAGCCCGGGCCAAAGGCAGCTAAAATTGCCGTTTTTAGTCGGCGTATGTAGTTCCGCAGATCTTTTTCGGCTTGTTCCATGCTTTCCGGCAGGTATTCTTCCGCATAGGTCAGGGTCAGGTAGAACCCCAGCACCGTGAAATTGGCGTTTGCTTTCTGCACCCTCCGCCGGTGGGCGTGCTGGGCATTCCGCCGCTTCTGCCGTTCACTGCTGGGCCTGCACTTCTTCCTGCGCTTGGCCTGGTGTTCCTCCGGGGTAATGGCATACAGGTCTACCTCCATGTAACTCTCCCCACACAGGGTTCTCTTCTCTCTGGTGTAGGTATTCCGCATCCCGGTGCCCTCCTGCTGGCTTTCACTTTCTGCTGATATTCTCTTTCCAGTGACCCCACCGTCACAGAAATAACGGGTATACTAGCTCCCCAAAGAGGGCCCTTCCCCCTCTTTCTTTATAAAGGTATTATGAAACGTAACGGATACGGTGGACGTGTCAGGTCCATCGTATCCGTTGCTCTTCATAATAGATTAAGGTGTTTAAGGCGTGGCTGGCTTTCCTTTTTCCGCCCAGTAGCAGTAGGTCAGCTCCGGCTTTCCAATTTTTTGGGCCTTCTCGTTGTAGATCATCAGGTCGTGCACATCGTAGGCCAGGGCGCTGGGGTCGATCACGCCGCCAATTGGCTTGCGCTTCACCTTTGCTGGCTGATCCGGCAGCTTCATGGGGTGCCGGATCCGTTTCTGGCACAGCTCCATCTCCATCCGCGTAACGCCGCCGGGCTTGTACACGCCGCCCCGCTTGCGGTAGCACTCGTGCACCGTGCCTTCGCTGCCAAACAGTCCCTTTTCCTTCAGCTCTGCCGCCGTGCCCTTGCCCAGCAGGGTGCCGTCCGCACCGTAGCAGCTGTACACCCGCACCATCCGGGTCTCGGCCCGCTCGTCCGCGCTCAGGCCTTCTGCCCGGGCCCTCTCCACCCGGTCGTCCTTGGTGCTCTTCCGCTCCATCTTCCACCGGTAGTTCTTCGGGCTGGGGTTCTTGCATTTTTCCAGATTATTCCAAACGCTGCTCAGCTTGTTCACATCGGGAAAATATCCCTGCTCCACCAGCTCCACGCTGGTGCCCTTGGCCACCACCTCGCCGGTGTCCCAGTCCATCAGGGTGTATACCCATCTGCATCCACTCTGCATCTTATCGTCCTCCTTGATCCTTGGCTCCCATATCAGGGGAGCTCTGCAATGCGCTGGCATAGCCAGACCGCAGCGGTGAGAGGTTGCTTCCGGTAGCCGCTGCCATGGCATCCGCACATTTCTGCCGAACACTCTCTTCGTTCAGCACATTCAGGCTCTGGCGGCAGGCCTTGCGGCCCGCTGCCATCATCACGGTCCGCTTCAGAAACTCCGCTTCCTGCTCCTTGTAGCTTCGGCTCAGGGTCTGCACTGTCTTTTCATCGTCCACGTTCTCCACCACGATGTCCTCAGTCTGCAAGGCATCGCAGGCGCAGCGCCGCAGCTTTTCCATGGCCACGTCCAGCCCGTCCGTCTTTCCCCACTCATTCAACTGCTCATAGTTGTGGCGCATCTCTGCATACAGCCTGTTCAGCCGGTCTGCTCCAAACCCCAACTCCTGCACACAGGCCAGCGCCATCAGCTGCCAGGCCATGGTCGCTGCCCGGTCGCCCACCATTTTCAGCTGCTGCTCCCGCCGGGTGCGGGGTGTCCGCAACGCAGGCACCCGGAATTCCGTCGGCACGCCCTTGGGGATTGCCTCCGCCCGCATCCGCCGGGCCTTCTCCGTCTGGGGCATCCCGTTCTTGTCCGGCTGCATCACCACAGCCAGGCTCTGGCTGCCCAGCAGCTCCTTCCGTCTGGTGATCCGGTCAAGCCGGGTGCGGCCCAGCCCCCACAGCTCATGTAAGGCGATCTGCCCGCACCAGCAGGTCAGCTGCACCACGCTGTCCTGGGTCAGGTCCATCTCCGCCGAAAGGCTCATCTTTGTTTTCATGGTAACTTCTCCGTTCTTCATATTCCCCGCACGCCCGGTTCCGGCCCCCACAGCTCAGGCACCGGCTCCGGGTGATCTCAAACACATGTACACACTGGGTGCCGTCCATCTCACGGCTCCCCGGTCTCTGCCATCATGGCGGTCAGGTCGCCCAGCATCCCGCTCACCGTGCGGGAAAGAACGTTGATTGCATCCTCCTGCAGGTCGCCGGGTAGGGCCCGCACCGCAAAGCCCGCGTTCACCATCTCGTCCTTCAACCGGGTGTTGATCCGGCTCACCTCGGCCCAGAGCTTTGCCTCGTCCGGGGTCATCTTCCGCCGCCCGGGCCGCACAACGCCCTTGATCATGGCCGTCAGCTCGTGGAACTCCTCGTCGGTCAGGCTCCTGTCGTTCCCGGCCTCGGCAATAGCCCGTGCCCGATCACTTGGTGTCCCGGTAATCAAAATGTTCTTGTACTCTTCCAGCGTCATTTCTGTTCCCCCGCATTCATACCGTTCAGCGCGGCAATAAATTTTGCTTCTTTGCCGCTGTACCCTTCGGTCACCTTAAAGCCTTCCGTATCCATCAGCATGTCTTTGATCAGCCTTGCCGCTTCATCGGCAAACTCCTGGCTGGCAGAAATCGGGCCGCACAATCTCCGGGCCGTTCCCACAAAACACCGGGCAGCGCACATCAGTACCTCTTCCAGTTCCTCGTGCTCAGCTTCCATATCCAGAATCATCTGACCCTTGACCGTCTTTTTAATTTCAATCCGTACCATCCTTACCCCGCCTTTCTGCCGCAGACGGCCTTCTTCACCGTGTTCTCCGGCACCTTGTGGATCTTCTGCGGCTCCTTCCGCTGCTCCACCACCAGGCCCAGCCCGGCCAGCGCCAGGGCTGCACACCCCAGCACAATGGCCAGCAGCGTGTAGCCCAGCATTGCCCAGCCGTTGGCCGCGTTCTCAATGGCCCCGCCGCAGCCTGCTGCAGCCAGTCCCAGCACAATGGCACCGGCGCTCAGCACGCTGCCCGTGATCTTCTTTTTCATTTGCAAATCCTCCAACTCTGTGTTAAACTTCTGGTGATGTGTTGTCAAACCATCACCCTGGTTGGCTCGTCGGTGTTCCAGCACCGGCGGGCCTTTTTGCTTTTCTTGCATCTCTGGCCGCCTTCCACTCTTGAAACGCAGCCTCATTCTCCGGTTTTGAGTAAAAGTCCTGTGCGATGTGCAGCAATTCAATAATTTGCCAGTGCTCAAAGGGCAGTTTCTGCTTTCGGCCCATGGCAGCACCTCACAGCCACTCGGCGCAGATGGTCTCCACCACAGGCTTTGCAAAGCCGATCAGCTCATCGCCGCGCTTTGCGGCCACGACTGCCGGGCCCACCAGCTCTGCCGCCGTCATCTCACTGGCGCGCTGGTTCGTCAGGGGGCGCTCCTTCATCAGCCCTTCCTCGTTCACCAGCAGCAGAATGCCGTCCACGTCCTTCTCCCGCGCCCACTCGGCGCTCAGAACGCTGTTCACCGGCTCGATCGGCCCGCCCACCAGCTTCTGCAGGGTCTCCAGCTTCATGCTGTCACCATCATCACACTTCATGTTGAATGCCCGGTTCTTCGCCGGGATCACGATCATATAACGGTCCACTCCTTACTCCTCCTTATTGGCATATCCGGTCTTCTCGGCCTTCTCCACACTCACATCGTCGAACACCCCTTCCAGCACCCGCAGCACCCGGCGCTGTACAGTAGGCCTCAGCCCCGCCCGGCGCATTGCGATCAGGCAGTAGCCCATGCAGGCCGCGTTGCTCCACGGGCCATTGATGTCCTTGATGGCCACCATAATTTCTTCGTATCCCATGCTTTTCTTCCTTTCATTCGCTCTTTTTCGGGTCGGTGGGCTGGGTACGGCGCTGGCAAAAGAGATATTCCATCCTCAGCCCCGGGAAAAGGACATTCCGAACCTTTTCAGCTTCCGGATATGTAAAATCCGTCTCCCCGTTGATCTTGTTCCGGGCGGTTTTCTCTGAGCATCCAATCGCGCTCATAATGTCTTTTACCGTTAGGCCGTTCCGTTGCATCTCAGCTTTCAAATTGTCCATTGCAAATCCTCCGTTTCATTTCGATTTTACCTTTAACGGTAATTTACGGCTTGATTGTACATCCATTAAAGGTAAAAGTCAACCCTCTTTCAGAATATTTTTATCTTATTCGGTAATTTATTATTGACGGGGCAGTTTCTTTTTCTTATAATAGGGTTAAAGATTCAGAAAGGAGATTTTTACCATGTGGCTCGACAACTTAAACCGTATTAAAAAGAACAGCGGTATGACGATTGAGCAGATTTCAGAAGCATCTGGTGTGCCTAAAGGCACCTTGAACAAACTTTTTGCAGGCCAGACAAAAGATCCTCAGTTGTCCACCGTTTCCGCCGTGGTTCACTGCATGGGGTATACTCTCGATGATTTGTCTGATGATACCGTAAGCGGTAAAATCCAGCTTACCCCCGCCCAGACTGCCCTGCTGGACAACTTCGACCAGCTGAACGAAGAGGGCCAGACCAAGGCACTGGACTATGTAGAGGATCTGGTTCTCACCGGACGTTATAAAAAAGCTGCTGAGCATGGCGTGGCTGCAAAGGAAGCATAAAAAATGACCGCCTTGGTCACCCAAAGCGGTTAAGTTGTATATGATGGAGGAAATCAGCATGTCCTTAACGTTTCAAATCTGCGTCATCCTTGCAGTATTTCCGGTCATATTTTTATATTATCTGAAGCATCACCCAGAAAAGATAGACGAATATGCAGTTCGGCCCACTCGCCAAAAAATCGTTCACAAACTTCTCTTTTGGTTTTTGGGTTTCTCCGTCTTTTCTGTATACCTCCTCGCTTTTTCTATCGGTTTTAGTGTGGTTACCACTGATATTGCCGTGGCTTACGGTTTCGGATTTTCAACCGGGTTAATGTGTTCCATCTGGATCATGTACGCCCTCGCCAAACTTTTGCCCACCTATCCTCGCTCTTCGTTTCTGACCAGCATCATTGTTTTCTCCATTGTCTTTGCACTTTGCTTTATCGAACCTTCGATTATGCTTTCCGAGCCGCTGCTTAACGATAGCACGGTTCAGGTTCTTTCACTGATTATTCTTGTCATCGCCGCACTCTGGATGAACTCTCATCTATCAAAAGAAACTGCAGTTCCTCATGTGGATGAAATTCCTGAATCCAATTCTGCTACCTCTAAAATTGACTTGGCAAAGTTGGTCGATAGTGTGCCAGACATCAGCACCACTTCCACGCAGGTTTCCGAAGATGCACCAGCGGTGACAGAAACGGCAGACAAATCCGTTTCCCATGATGAGACTGTTCCAACGATCATCGTTTCAGAACCACAAGCTCAAATCTCCACTCCTCAAAAGAAACATCCGAACCTTCCCCATTGGGTAATTACAATCATTTTGATTGTCACCTGCATTCTTTGCGTTTTGATTGGTTATCTTGCCGGTGGTGGCTATTTGTCTGAAGATCTTGTTCCTAATTCACCTTATATTCAGAAACTCAAAAAAGCCGAAAGCGATGCTGCCTCTAAGGGATATAAGAAAGGCTATCACGATGGTCGGGACGATGGCTATGTTGCCGGGAAAGAATACGGTTACAGAGAAGGTTATAGCGCTGGCTATGATGAGGGTGCTTCTGACGAATTA
Organism: Faecalibacterium sp. IP-3-29; assembly: GCF_023347335.1. Classification (NCBI taxonomy): domain Bacteria; kingdom Bacillati; phylum Bacillota; class Clostridia; order Eubacteriales; family Oscillospiraceae; genus Faecalibacterium; species Faecalibacterium sp. IP-3-29. The sequence continues at coordinate 2,055,621 of NZ_CP094471.1, forward strand.
GCTCTTTTATTAGACGACTATTTAGGATAATACAAAAATAACCCCGCCAGTGCGGCAACACCAGCGGGGCAAAACAATCCCCCCGCCCAGACTACCTTGCTGGACAACTTCGACCAGCTGAACGAAGAGGGCCAGACCAAAGCACTGGACTATGTAGAGGATCTGGTTCTCACCGGACGTTATAAAAAAGCTGCTGCGCATGGCGTGGCTGCAAAGGAAGCACAAAAAATAACCGCCTTGGTTTCCCGAAGCGGTTGCATTGTATATGGAGGCATATTATGTTCTCAGATTATGACCCGCTCGATCACAGAGGGAGTCTTTCCCCAGAAGATTCCAAGCAATATCTCGCTGAACTCAACGAACTCCAAAAAATCAGTGACACCTTTGAGCATACCCACGATGAAGATAAATTTTGGACAATGTATAATCACGCTTCTTGTCTTTCCAGCGAACTGGTCTATTTCAAGGAATGTTTGAACTCCTGTCAGGCTGAACTTGAAGCTGAAAAAACTCACGCCCTGCAACTCGATGCTAGCCGTATCCATGGCGCTCTGATCTTCACCAGCCTGTCCTTGGCCGCCTTCATTGCATTTGTTCTGCCATGTCCGCCTTCTATCGCTGTAGCCGGAATTGTTGGCATCTCTGTCCTTTCCTTCGTCCTCTGGCTTGTAGCCTTTGGCATTGTACAGGCACTTTACAGCCACCACCCGGAAATGTACGAGATGCACGAAAAAGAGGACAAGACTGCTTTTGCCGCAGCACTTGCTACCCCGGTCATTCTTGCAGCCGCTTATCAGTTCATCAAATTTTTTGCACATAAATAATTCTGCCAGGCAGTCTGACGGAATTTAGAAGGAGAATTTTCATGTCACTTGATGTAATTTCTGTAATCATTTCCGGTGTTTGCGCCGTTGGTAGTTTCATCTCTTTTTTACTTGCGCAAAAAGAAAAGCGTGAGGCCAAGGAAAGTGAAGCTCAGGCCAAAATCTATGCAGAAAACGCCAATCAGGCTAACGTTACAATGAACCAGCTTTATCAAGAGCTTTTGAAAGATATTGCGCACCGCCGCAGTATTGAATCAAGAGATGCTCTCAAAAACGAAGTCATCTCCTTTATTGCATGCAATGCTCCTGTTAAAACCGCTCGCATTGCAGATCACATCAATTTAAGTAAAGATGAAACCTTCGATCTTCTTCATGAAATGACTTTTGTAGACCAAACCATCAGTTGTGCCGGGCGCTGCGCAAAAGAAAGAATTGACAACGTTTTCTGGACCAGACGTTCGTGATGCATTACAAACAAAAATAACCCTGCCAGTGCGACAACACCAGCAGGGTTCCTCATAAGAAAACATTCCACCGTCTTGCTTTGTGAGGAGGTGCGGCCGGGGACTTCACGACCCGGTCTGCACTTTTATTGTAGCATGATCCCCCTCAGAACACAATCCGACAAAAAAGAATCCCCGGCAGCTCTGTACGATAGAGCCACCGGGGCCAGATGGGGAATCTGTCTGTCGGAGAATAATCATATGATTAGCGCCTATTAGGAAAACACACTGTCAAAGGGGTTCGTAGCGGGGGTTAGCCCGCTACTGCGGTATCTTCCGTAGTGTTGATTTCAATGTACTCGGCAATCTTGCGGAGCTCGTCAGCAAATTTGAATTTCACGCTGATATTGCCGTTTTCATAGACCTTGATATAGTCCACAAGTTCAACCAAGATTTCACGGTTGAGGGCTTCAATGTTCTGATACTTCATAAAGGCTACCAGTGCAGGATGCTCGTTGTCCACACCGTTTGCCAGTTCTGCGCGTTCAGCGTTCAGCCGGGTAAGCACCGCAGAAATATCAGAAGTCTGCCGTTCATAGTCAGCCTTCATATCCCGGTATTCCTGCTGGGTGATTTCACCGTCTTTCCAGTCCTGATAAAGAGATTGCTTGTAGCGTGTTATCTTTGTCAGTTCCCGCTCTTTTGCAGCTATCAGATCGTCCAGTCGGTAAGACTGGCTTTTTTTGATTGGAGCGGAATTGATCTGCGTGACGATTTCCGAGTAGGAAACAGCCAAATGTACCTGATGCTGTACAGCGAACAAAACAGCAGCCTCCAGCCGTTCATGCTTGATTGAGTGCATGGTGCAGGCTGTCCGGGAACGGTTCTTGTAGGTTGAGCAAGAATAATATACATTGTTGTTCTTGCCAACGCATCGGGTAATGGCCCGCCCGCAATCGGCACATTTCAGAAAGCCGCTGAATAAATGTACCTCACGGCCTTTCGGGGAAGTACGGGTATCACGCTGTAAGAGAGCCTGTACCTTATCGAAAGTTTCATAGTCGATAATGGCCTCATGCGTTCCAGCCACTTCCACCCATTCCTCGCGGGGAACAGCTTCAATCTGGTGTACCTTGTAGCTTTTCACCCGGCTCCGGCCCTGGGCTAAGTCCCCGGTGTAGGTCGGATTGGTAAGAATGGAGTGGATCATGCGGGCTCCCCACATAGGATCGTCATACCCTCTTGTCGAAACAGGCAAGCCCTTTTGTACCTTGTAAGCCGAGGGGCTCGGTACGCCGTGTTCGTTCAGGTACAACGCGATAGCACGTTTTGATGATCCTTGAATAAGCATTGTGAAAATGAGTTTAACATTTTCAGCAGCATCGGGATCAACAATCAGCCTGTGCTTGTCCTTTGGGTGCTTTACATAGCCGTAAGGAGCAAATGCTCCGATATACTGGCCGTTGCGCCGTTTGTAATCAAATACCTGCCGGATCTTTTTGGAAGTCTGATAGCAGTAATTATCGTTCATCACGTTTGTAATGGGAACGATGATATTTGAAACGCTGTCGGGGTTCTTGTAGCTGTCCACATTCTCAGCAAGGCTGATAAAGCGAACACCCATTTGAACAAACAGGTTGTCGATCAAACTTCCGGCATCGCTATAATTTCGTGCGAAGCGGGACAGGTCTTTTACTATAACGCAGTTGATTTTACCACTCATGACATCCGCCAAGAGCCGTTGAAAATCTTCACGGTTGGCGTCCGTTCCAGTATGACCATCATCCACATATTCCGTGATGCTTTCAAACTCGTCAATGTTGCGTCGGTAAAAATCGTTCAGTAGGTCACGCTGGTTCTTTACGCTGTTGCTATCGTCTTTTCCTTTTTTCAAATCTTCCTTTGAAAGCCGGATATAGATGCCCAGCCGCCAGCGGCGGATTGTGTAAGAGGGAGAGAAACTCTGCTGATACCCTCTGTTTTTTGCTCGTGCCATTGTTCCTCCTTCCCTATCACATTACACTTATATTATAACTCTGTCCGGGGAGGACAACAAGGATGCCTCCGCTTCGGGACACTTTGTCTCGAAGAAGCAAAACGAGCTGTAACCGAAGTTACAGCCCGCTTCTTTGCCGCAGCAGGAAATCCGTCAGCTTATCTTGGAGAGATGGCCCGCTTTCAGCAAATTCAATTTTCACGCCAACACCACCGATGCAAAAGCAGTATGGATTTTTGACAGTCTGCAAAAATCGAGAGATGCGCTCCTTTCGGGAAAGCGCATTGTCAAAGGTCATACCGCTCACATCAGGCAGGGACTCGGCAGCCACCGCGCCAATGTCAACGCTTCTCATTTGTTCAAGTTCCTGTGTAGTTAATTTCACGGTAAACCTCCTTCGCAGATTGATAGAACGCCTCCCGCTGTTTGGTGGGGAAACGCAACAGGCCAGCACCACCGGGATGCTGGCCTGTTGCCTTACTCCACCTTGGGACACTTTGTCTCGAGGTTTATTATAGTTTTTGAATATTAGAGAGCGCCGCACATATTTACTTGGCCTGTCCAAAGACAATCGTTATTTTCTGTGCGGCGCTCTCAACGCAAGTAAAGCGACAAGCCCGGAGGAACAGGCAGCCAACCTGTTCAGCGCCGGATCATGGCCTTGGGATGGCCGGGCCCATTTACAGTGTTGGTGTTGTTCGCTCAATCTCTTTTGGGAAATGTCACCGCGCACCCACCGTCTGGCTCCACGTACTTACTCAGGGTTGCCGTTATTCCCTTGCGTTAGGAAGAAAACCTCCTCTCATAAACCGAGACATTTTTTCATCAATTCCAAGTGGGTTAAGAAGAAAAAATCAAAAAGTTTTTTTCATGCGTTCAAGGCCACGCTTGATCGACTGGCGAATAGACTCCTCATGTACGCCCTCGGCCTCGGCAATTTCCTTAATTGACTTGCCAAGAATGATATGTGCGTCAATTCTACGGCCTTGGATCTCCGGCAGAGAATTGAGAGCGTTCCACAGACGAAGAAAGGTTTCCATCCGTTCAAGGAGCTCCTGCGGGGTCGGCTCATGCAGGCAAGCGGAATACTCAATCCCGTCATTGCAGTCCAGAGAATACTGCGCCTTGTGCCGGGAGAGCCGCCGCTGGTAGGCCATTTCATAACGGGCATCGGCCTTGAATACCTCGGCAACCTCGTCAGAAACTTCGATAAGCTGATCCTGCGTGTACCAATAATAAAGATCTTTCAGATTGATAGTAGTCATCGTAAAATCCTCCATTTCAGTTTGTTCGGGGTTGGTCGGAAACGAAATGGAGTAACGGCGGAGAACGGCACCGCACCTCGGGACACTTTGTCTCGAAGTCTGGAAAGCAAAATGCGCCTGCGCGACACAAGGCCGCACAAGCGCACGAAAATATATTATCGGTTATGTACTGTTTAATTTCACATTCAAAGCCGGACTGCTCCGATGGAGGGGCTATGCTTTTTTTAACTGGTGCAGATCATGGATACTGCGAAATAAAAAGAAGGACACGGCAAAATAACCTCCAATCGGCTACCGTGTCCCTGCAAGTCGTCATTGGTTTGTGTAGACGCAAAGAAACGGCGGCTCTGAAATCAAAGCCGCCGTTTCAAATGGGCGTGAAAATATGTCTGCTCTGCGACGGCTTTTTTTCTTTTGCCGTCGTCCGGCAATTCACAAGTTATTTCACAAACTGTTCTAATTCTCCCTTATCCACAGAAACCAGCTTTTCAATGTTGCCGGCCTTGTCACGAACAACATTCAAGCTAACGCCATCACTCACACCTTTGTCGCAAAAAGTGTAATGCTCCTTGTCGTAAAGGATATAGATAGGCTTCTCGCCGTACATCCAATGATTAGAAGTCTTGTCATAAGAAACGCCAAATTCGGTGTATGCGTCCAGACTGTCATCACGATAATTCGGATCGCCTTGTTCAAAGCTACCACTTCCGGCCGTAATTCCCGCCTTTTCCAATTCGGCTTTCAATACCTCCTGCTCTTTGGTGCGAGCATTAAAGTCAGCGTCCGAGGATTGCTTTAGACCTGTCAGAGTTCCATCTTCATCTCTAATGGGTTCAACGTCTATCACGCCGTCATCATAGGAAAAGCCATTCGTTTCATTAGAATTGATCTGATCCTTGAAGTAACGCACGACTTGCCCGTTATAGAAGAAACAATCCTTTTCCGTGTCGTATGTCATACCATACGGTTCATAGATAGAATACTTTTCAGCAATCTCAGCCCGGCGTTCTTGCTCCGCTTTGGCCTGTTCCTCAGAGGAAAGGACTTCATCATTCTCGTAGGCTTGCACCGAGGAAGCCTCGTCAGAGGAAATGGGAGTGCCGCTATCTTTCGCCTCCTCAAAAGGTGTTGAGCTGGTAGTTGACTGGTTTGCCGCGCTTGCAGCACAGCCACTTAAAACAGCCGATGCACAAAGCGCCATTGTGAGTAAAAGATTTGTGATTTTTTGTTTTTTCATATTCTGAAACACTCCTTTCTGTTTCTGAATATATAGTAGCAGAACTGTTTGGGATACCATTGTGGCGAATATGTTTTTTATGTGTAGTTAAAAATACGGGGCGATCAAATTTGACCGTCCCGCATTTTTCAAAATCGGATTGAAAACAATACCCCTCTGTCTGTGTTTTTCAAGCTATATATTATATTGTGCTGTTCTAAAATAGTTTTGACGATATAAAGTCCTAAGCCGCTACCCCCTGTTTTTCGATTGCGTGATTGCTCCATCCTATAGAAAGCATCAAATAATTTTGGAATTTCTGCTTCTGGAATATGCACACCAGTATTTTCTATCTGGAAAACTACCGATCCATTTTTAGAAAATGCGTCCATATAGATTGAACTGCCTCTCGGAGAATACAAGATGGCATTAGAAACAATATTGTTAATTGCTTTTTGTATCAGCATTTTGTCTACGACGATTTGCAGGGCGGGAGAAATATTCTCGTTCCAGTCAATTTCCTTTTGTACAATCAGATCCTCAAATAAAGCATATTCCCGTTTCAGAAGATCAGAAAAATCCATTTTTTCTTTTCGCAGACCTACTTTAGATGATTTCATACGCGAAACCGTCAGTATTTCTTGTACCATGCTCTCCATTGTATTGATGATTTCAAGGGAGCGCGATAGATATTTATTGCGATCCTGATAATCGCCCACATTCAAAATCATCCCCTCTGTCTGCCCCTTGATAATTGTAATAGGCGTTTTTAATTCGTGAGAAACAGCAGAGAAAAAATCAAGTTGTGCCTGTTCTAATTCTTTTTCGTGCTCTATGTCTGCCTGCAATTTTATATTTGCTGCCTGTAGATTTTCCAAAGCGGCAGATAGCTTTTTAGACATTTCATTCAAGCTATGCGCCAGGACACCAAGCTCGTCTGTCCGACTTTCTTCACACTTCCAGCTAAAGTTTAGTTCAGACATATTTTTTGATACTGCGCTCAGTCGTAATACGGGCTTTGTAACATAGCGGGAGTAAATCATTGAAGCAAGCGTAGCAATAATAAGAATAACAAAAAATAGAATGATAAAAACATTTGCCAGAGTATTCCTAAGCAGGTCAACCTCATGCGCGCTACCGGCAACTGTCAATGTATAAACAGTGTCCGATCCTGCGAAAGAGAACAGGTAGCTATGTGTTGCCCGATACGCCGCCGGATCAGTATTTTCAGTTGCTATTCCTCCATCAAGAAAACGAGGAAATTCTTTTACCCCCTGTGAGGGCAGTTCGATTGCGTTACCGTCATCGTCGGATAGTTGAAGCAATACCCCGTTATTGTTCAAAAGAAACTCATCAAAAAGCGTTCCGCTTTCCAACGGGGACATGGTTTGCAACTCCGCAATAAAAGAGGAAACCGTATTTTCCAAGCTTGCGTCAAGTGTTGTGCTATATGTTTTGGGAACGAGCCACGAAATGACGGTATATGTCAGAACACAGCAAATACTGGTCAGCAAAAAAGTGATTGCAAATATTTTTGCAAATAGACTTCCTTTAATTTTCTTTATCAATTTTATATCCCACCCCTCTGATTGTCTGGATGAAGTCAATCCCCAACTTTTTGCGAAGATTTTTAATGTGAGTATCTACAACCCTTTCATCGCCATAAAAGTCATATTTCCATAGCTTATCCAGCAGATTTTGCCGCGTAAGTACACGCCCTTGATTTAGCAGAAGCTCCCTTAACACCTCAAATTCTCGCTGGGTAAGGTCAAAAGAAACACCGTCTACCACAGCGGTATAACTGTCCATATCCAGAACGAGATTTTTATAGGTAATCGTTTGGTGTTCCTGCTCTGGTATCATAGAACTTCTGCGGAGAACAGCGCCGATTTTGCGAACCAATATCGGCATGGAGAATGGCTTTGTAATATAATCGTCAACCTGTAAATCTAAGCCTCGGATTTGTTCCTCCTCTCCGTTTAGGGCAGTCAGCATGATAATAGGGACACGTGACTGCTTGCGGATCAATTCACAGACAGTAAAGCCGTCAATTTTAGGGAGCATAATGTCTAACAAAATCAGGTCAAAATGTGTGCTTGCAAAAAGGGATATTGCCTCAATGCCATCACTCGCAAGAGTAACAGCGTATCCAACTTCCTGCAAAAAGTTTTTCAATAATTCTTGAATATCTAAATCGTCCTCAACGATTAAAATGTGTTGCATAGAAACACCTCCAAAAACCATTATAACAGAGAAGTTTGTGATTAAAGTGTAGTTTTTAATTTTTTAACTATAATACCTCTGTCCGCTACATTCATCAATCTTGTATTCAGATACAGAAAAGAAAAAGGAAACCGGTAATCATACTTCGGGACAAATTGTCCCAAAGTTATAGGTATATTGTACCTCACATTTCCGCGATCATCAATTTTGCGTATGTGAAATTAAATAGTCAGTAGTATGAAATATACAGTCGTTCAAATAATATCACATGAAATGTAAAATCATATCAGGTGATGTTATGAAGATAGAACGAGATGAAAGACGCTTTGATTTTCACGATATAGGGCTCGCCATCAAGCGTGCAAGAGAAGCCAGCGGTATGACACAGGAGCAACTGGCCTATATTGTTGACCGCGCTCCGCGTACCATTATGTATAATGAAAATGATGGTCAGCATCCAAGCTTCAACACCTTTTATCAGATGGTCACAATGTTTGATATATCGGTGGATCAATACTTTTACCCGTCCCAAAATAGCGGGAGCGAGTGCAGAAAGCGGATTGATGCCATGTTGAACGCCTTGGACGAAAGAGAATTGAAAATCGTTGAAGCTACAATCCAAGCGATGAAAGCATCGAAAGAAACGGAGGAAACGTAAAAGAAAGCGTAACCTCCGTTTTTTTGCGCCATGTTGCGGGTTGCGCGTTTTGGCAAGCAATTCGGGTGTGGCCACACTCCGAAATTTTTGCTGGCCGCAGGCCCGCAAAAATGCTTGTTGGGGAGCTCCCCAAACCCGCTGGACTTCGGGACAAATTGTCCCAAAGTCCCGGCGCTATGCGCCTGTTGTCTGCGGCCTGTCGCTATCGCTCCTGAGCCTTATTTTCCCGCCCGTCCGTCACGCCGAGCAGATGATCAATGTTCGCCTTGATTGCCACAGCCTGCCGCATATCCGCCTGGGCCTTGCGGTATTCCGCATAGAGGGCTTTTTTCTTTCCCGCCAATTCCTGGCGGGACTTTTTCATATCCGTCATCTTTGGCAATTTTGCACCGTCCAAAAGCTCATTCATAGTAGCCCGAGCCGCTCGGTAAGTGGCAAGCTCCGCCTCATGCTCCGACAGATATTTTTTACTGTACCGGGCCGCCTTGTAACCGTCAAACACAGGCCGGGTTTTTGCGTAGTCCACAGTAGTCGCCATGAGCCCGGAGGTCTTTTCCAGTTCCGCCTCCGTTTGCCGCAATTCCTCGGACAGCGTGTGAAAACGCTCTACCGCCTTTTCGGTACTGGCCGCCAGCGCCTCATAGTCCATCAAATCATTTTCCCGCAGATACTGGAGCGCAGCAGCCATCTGTTTCAGATTGTAAACCTTGGCCCACCGTTCATAGGCCGGGCCCTTGCCCTGTGCCATGCGCTCTTGAATGTCTATAATCAGATTGACACGACGGGCAGGAGCTGGGGCCTCCTTCGGGAGCTCCGGGATCGGACGCTCCCCGTCAATCACAGCCCGGATGTCCTCGGGATCAAAACCATCCCCGAGGGTGGATGCCCGCAGGCGGGTAGGCTTATCCTGTCCGGGAGCAAGAAAGGAGATCACACCGCCACGGCCATGCTTTACCAGAAAGCCGGACTCCTCCATGAGCCTCAGAAACGCCGGAAAATCGGCAGGCTGTTTTTTCAGAGCCTCCACGATGGCCAGCCGCACCCGCTGTTTTGCAGAGGGCGGCTTTTCCCCAATCCACTGGCCATAATGGAGATACCGGCCCTTGCTGTGCTGTTTTGGATTTTGGATCACAGAGAGGTCATGCTCAACGCACACCCGGTCAGAGAGCCGCCGCAGAGCAAAGCTGGAGCCGATAAAATTATGGAACTTCCGGGAGCGGTCAAAGGCCGTTGAATTGAAATAAATGTGATTGTGGAGGTGGCTCTTGTCTGTGTGGGTGCAGACAAAAAACTGATACTTTCCCTTTGTCCAGCGCATGGCTGTTTCATAGCCGATCTGGTTGGCCTCCTCTGCTGTTACTTCGCCGGGTGGGAACGCCTGCCGGATTTGAAAAAACAGGGCTCCACGCTCTACGGCCCGGCCCATTTCCGCCTGGTACTGGCTCTTTACCAGCAGAAACTCAGCGGGAGCCGTGGCCGGATCGCAGAGGTATGAGGACAGGGCTCCCAGCTTTTTCGGATTAAGCCCATAGTTAAAGCGTTCCTCCATTGTCTGGACAGCGCCTTTCCCAGCCGCCACCTTGTAGGGCCGGATATAAGTTGTAGCCGTGAGCACACCTCCTTCCAAAAGAAAACGGCGGCTGTCCGTCCAGCCGCCGCAGGGGGCTTCGGGACAAATTGTCCCAAAGCGTTATCCTGTGATAAAACTCTTTAGCGAGTAGTTGAGACTGTCCAGCTTGTCAATGAGCCACTCCGCCACAGCGGGCAGGCCGAAGGGCGAAACAGCAAAGGCGATCACAAGCCCCTGTATGCCCCAGCGATCCCCCGTGAATAAAGCAAACAGGGCTCCGATCAGACAGAGAAAGGACAGGGCGCAGAACACCCATGACGCAAAGGAAAAAGCAAAATTCAATACTGCCACAAGGAGCGTGAGGGCCAGAACAAAGGGGGCCGCTAAAAGTTTCAGAATGATCCGCATCGCTTGATACCTCCTTGAAAAGTGTGGTTTATGGTTCCTTACATGATAATTATACCTCTGTCCGGGAGGGACAACAAGGATGCCTCCGGCTTTCAGCACCTCGGGACAAATTGTCCCGAAGTAGTGAAAACCGGGGAGCGGCATACGCCACTCCCCGGCAGGATCAGAGCTCCACCAATGCGGAGAGCTTTTTCAGCAGATCGGACAGCGGCCCCCACAGGGCGGCATAGTCCCGTTGCAAAGCGGCGATCTCCTCGGGGTAAATCCCGCCGTAGGTGTTGGCCTGGATCGCCACTTGATTGAGGTTGTTTGAGCACCGCCGCTGGAGCGATACCAACTCCCGGACGGGCGAGAGATCAACATGGAGCACATAGCCATTGAGGGCCATTTTCCGCATATAGGCCCCCATATTGCGGATGCCCGACTCGGCCATGCGTTGTTGAATAAGGGCCTGCTCCTCCTCGGACACCATCACATGGAGATGGATCGGGCGGCGGCGTTTCTTTGTCATCGTTCCTCCCGTTCCCGGCTCCGGCGCTTGTGGGGCGGTTCCTTAACCTTATCCAGCTCCTTTTCCTCCGGGGGTGGGGCCTGGTTATTGAGAACACCGTCCAGCATATTGTAATTGTGCTCGGTGGCGATCTCCGCACTTTTCATCGGGTTATATCTTTCTTCCATACAAATCCTCCTATCGGTCACCCCGGTCGGGGGCCTTTTTCTTATGGATGGGATCGCCCTGGCTGGCTTCGGCCAGAGCTCCGGCCTCTTTCATCTGCTGGGCAATCGAGAGGGGCCTGTCATCGTTTTTTCGGGATAATTCAGAAATGACGGGGGCAGGACGGAGCTCATAGTCAGACGCCTCCTTTTCGGTCAGCGGTCTTGTATAAGTCAGATGCCCCCATGCCAGAAATGCGCCGCCCCCCACCGGGATGCGGCGGTCATAGTTGACGATCTCATCCGGGGCATTGTGGGGCGGTTTGGGGAATGTCCCGATGTCCACAGGCCGCTGGGTAGAGTAATATTTGTAAAGGCCGGGGGCCTCGGTCTGCACGATCCCCACATAGTAAAGCCGCTGATAGTCCTTTACCCGGTCTGAAAAATCCTGTTCCATAGCGGCCAGATCGTTGCCGTAATGTCCCCATTCATACTGCCGCTGGCCGTTCTTATCATCGTAACAGGCCCATGTGACATAGGGGGATGGAGCTGTGGGATGATGCCCCAGCGCAAAGCCCCTGCCATTTTCCAGCATCACAGCCTTCAAAATGGAATAGCCTTGATTTTTGTCCACAAATACACCTCCTTCATCGTGTCATATCCTTTTCCGTTTTCCGGGCAAAGGGCTGGAGCTGGTAAGGGCTCTGCCCATCCTCCGGGCGCAAAAATTCCATCCGGCCCGCCGCATAGATGGCATTTTTCGTAAGCTGTCTCTGCCATGCTCCCTGGCTGGGAGCCCACTTAAAACCGTTGCTTTTCAGTTCCCGCCGCTGTTCCTCCGATGGCTTTTCCTCAAAAAAGAGCTGCAAGCGTTTTTCTCCTTCGTTGATTTCCGCCCGTCCCCCGGGAAAGGCCCAGCCCGCACATTCCGACTGGCTTTTCAAATCCTCAATGCGCTGGCGTGTGCGGCGGATGTTGGCGTTGTTGTTGGTAAGCAGATAGGACGGATAGGGTACGGGATTTTTGCGCCAGTCGGATGCCATAGAGGACTGGAGCTTTCCAATTTCCTCGGCGGACAGGACGGGACAGCCCTCCAGCGTTTTATGCTTGCGGTAGTAGGCATTGACGGTTTTCATTTCCTCCTGCATGGCCTCCAGCCCTGCCAGCTTCGCCTCCAGCTTTTCCACGGCCCGGTCATCGTCTGCGCTGATCCCGCCCATACCTGTTGAGCGCACCTTATCCAGCAGGCCCTCGATCTGCATATATTCGCCCATATTCTTATCCCGGGCGGCGTTCTGCTTTTCCTTTTTCCGCACCGGGAAGTTGGAGCCTCCGGCGATGAGGAACGAGGGTACACGGGCATCTATGAGATTGCACTGGTTGATGTTCTCCGCCAGCTTGCGGGCATAGCGGTCTATGAGCCCGTCAATCTTTTCGTGGTACATGGGATCGACACGCCCTTTCTGCTGTTTCCCGAGGGTATAGGCCCGATCCACCATTTCACGGTAAGCGGCGGTGGCGGAGCCGGGAACATAGTCGGAAAAGCTGTTGGCGTTTTTGGCACGCCGGGCGGCCTCCTCATTGATGGGGTAATATTTCGGCATAATTCCTCCTCTCAGAAAGCGGGTACTTCGGGACAAATTGTCCCAAAGTCCCGCTGTATGGATGTTGACAGCATCAGGGCAAACGGGGCCATACCGTAGAATGATACGGCAGGCCAACGAAATGGCCCCGGAAAGCCTTGCTATAAGCGGATTTTGCAGGCCCTAATTGTCAACGGATGCACCCCGCTTTTTCCGCATATATTCCCGTTGCTGGCGGCGGTGGGCTTTCTTTGCACAGGCCGCCGAGCAGTACGCCTGCCGCCTGTCCGGGGGAACAGGCCCGCCGCATACCGGGCATATCTTAAAATCCGGCCTTGGGCCCTCGCTCATAAGGGCCACTTCCAGCGCCGGATCAAGGGGCAGGACGGACTCCCGGAAATAGCGGCAGTATGATCCCGTCCAGCATTTACCCAGCATATAGCAATTGCTATCCAGCGGCAGGCATCCGTATTCCCGGTCATAGTTGGCGCACCATGTTACCACAAGAGAGCGGATCGCTGTCTTTTCCTTGCGTGTCAGTTCACGGGACAATCCATCACCTCCCGCCAGCCCCGGCCTTCAAAAGCTCCTTGTAACAGGACACACAGGCGATCCCCCGCCAGTAACAGCAGGCATAACAGGCGGAGCCCCTGGGCGGCCTGTTCTCGGCGGGAGCCTGGGGACGGGGTTTTTCTTTCATCATTCGTTCAAAGGGACTGCTGGTAAAATTCATCTGATTTCCTCCTTTTCTTCGGTTTCGTCCTCCTCGTCCCACGGGGGGGCGTCATCTTCAAACTCGTCATAGTCCGGGTACTCTCCGCCATCGTCCTCCTCGGGCTGGTCAGCCTGCTGGTGTTTCGGACGGTAAATCTTGAAATACCATGCGGCCCCGCCGCCGATGCCCATGACAGCCAGCACTAAAAGGAGCATCCCGGCGTTGCCCGGCTTCTCGGGTTCCGGCTCAGGCTCCGGGGTAGGCTCGGGTTCCGGCTCTGCACCTACGCATTTCCCCATATTGACAGAGCATACCGGGCAGTCGGTATTGACAGCCCCCGCCGCACATTTCTCCGGACAGGAGCAGACCGCCTGTTCCACGCCAGCGGCCTCGGCTGCGGCCAGCAGATCCCCCTCATCCACAATGCTGAAAAAGTAGGTTTCATACTGTTCGCCTTCCTCGTCCACAGGCTTGTCATAATCAATGACAATGTAAAAGGTATTGCCGCCGCTGGTCTGGACGGTAATAAACTGCTTGTTGGTGTGCTCGTCATAGAGCAGATCACGGGTTACAAGGTTTCCCTCCTCGGAAAAGCCCTCGCCCGGCGTAATAGTCGGCTCCGGGGCCGGGGTTTCCATTGTGGGATCGCCGTAGTCCTCGCCCTCGCCGCCGCCTGCGTAGGCATAGGCGGGAACGCTAAGGCCGCATAACAAAACAGCGGCACAAAGCGCCGCTGTCAAAACTCGAAACCGTTTCATATTCAGTTTTCCTCCTTTTCCTCATCATCGGACTTCGGGACACTTTGTCCCAAAGACCCGCCGCCTTTCAGCTTTTCAAACAGCAGGGGCAGCTCCGCAAGAGGGATGCTCATGCCACGCACAATGTCCACGATCTCGCTGTTTTCCGCCTCCAGCTTTTTCTGCTCCAGCTCCTTGAGCCGGGCCTGCTGTTCGCTGATTTTGGCCTTGACCTTATCAATCTCGGCCTGGATTTTCATGCTTTTTGCTGTTGCCATAAATGACCTCCAATCATGGTAAACGCCCGTAGGCGTAAAAATGAGACTGCCAGTAGCTTGTATTTAAGTTTGCATATCCGATGGGATCGCCACAATGGAGCATCCGCCCATCGCCTACATAAATCCCACAGTGGCTCACGCCCGGGGTATCATAGGTTCCCTTGAAAAACACAAGGTCGCCGGGCCTTGGGGAGCTGGTCGGGGTACAGATGTTGTAAAGCCCCTGCGCCCCAAGGCGGCCCACATTCCAGCCGGAATGATTGATCACCCATGACACATAGCCGGAGCAGTCAAAAGATGTAGACGGGCTGGAGCCGCCCCACACATAGGGATAGCCGATGTATTTCTCTGCCTCTGAGAAAATAGCGGCGAATGTTTCATTGTCCAGATATTCCCCCGGAACCTCATAGCCCTCCGGCGGGTTGGTAATGTATTTGTCCACATAGGGGGAGTCGGGAAACAGGTCGGGACGATTGCCGAGGGTGGACATATAGATGGAGTACCGGGACATCTGTTCCTCGCTCAACAGGGAAACAGGCAGGTGGGACAGGTTCTTATTTTCCAGCGTCACATAGCAGATGTACCACGAATAGGGTTCATCGTCGCTGTCATAGCGTGTCTCCACCTCCACACGCTCCGTCAGAATATACTGCTGGTCAAAGAGCATTTGCAGGGAGCCATCCACCTGGGCAAGCGTCCATTCCCCCTCGTGAAGCGCCGACAGTAGGGAAACGAGCACATAGGGATCGTGTTCGATCTCGTCCAGATCGAAGTGGTACTCGTCATAATCGTGGGTGCTTTCGTAGGTATCAAGGTAGGTTTGCAGTTCTGCCTCCAGCCCGGCATAAGCCGCCTCCGTCCCTAAAATCGCCTCATCCGCAGAGGGGTAAGTGGTGGCCCCCAGCGCCCCGGCTCCGGCGTTGCCGATGGACACCAGCGAGGACGAACAGGACTGGAGCAGGACGATCACAAGGACACAGGCCAGTGCCAGCAGGCATCCGACTGGATGGCGCTTCACAAACCCGGCGGCCCGGGCTGTCAGCTTTTCCGTGGCGGCGGCGGTTTTCCCGGCGGCTTTTGCGCTCTGTTTTGCGGCCTCCTTCGACCGCTTTTGGTATTGCCTTCTAAGCCGCTGTTTCTGCCAGTACCGGGTAAAATAGTTTTTGGAAAGCTCCGGGTGCTCCTGTGCGGCGGTGTGGAAATGATAATCCGCCGCCGCTTTCTGATACCTGGCCTCGGCCCGGCTGGCCGCCCTTGCCGGATGCTCCCGGACTTTGCGTTTTACAAACCGGGAGCCATGCCGTAGGACAACCTCCCCGGCAAGCTCCGAGCGGTGGGCCCCTTCGGTTCCTACATTTTCCTGCTCCACCTCGTAGAGCTTGCCATGCACAAAGCCGTGAACGCCCCATCCGGCGGCCCCCGCCGCCTTACGGATCGGGCCTTTTTGTTTGGGCGGCTTCTGCTTTGCCAGCTTTTCCTGGGCGGCCTCCCGTTTTTCGCCCCGCTTTTCCATGCGGAGCTTGGATGCCGCCGCTTGTTCCTGCTGGCTTTTCTGCCGGAATTTTGACTTTGGGACACTTTGTCCCGAAGTGTCAGACGCCCCGGGCTCCTGTTCAGAGCCAGCCCCAAAAGCAGAGCCGCCGGGCTCGGCAGCCCCGTTTACGGGTTCCGTATGCGTTTGGGCCTCCGGGTGTGGTTTATTCGGTTTTCGCTTCATTCTTCATATCCTCCGGTCGGGTGGTTAAGAGGTCATAGATTTCCCCCTTCGGGAACCGATCTACAAACGGGATGGTCACATTCCCGTAAAACAGCAGGCCCTCGCCGGAATTAGAGTGGGTAATGTAGGAAAGCTGGTGCTCGGAAATACCAAGCTGTCTTGCCAAAATCGCCCGGTCACTCTGAGCCTGCGAGAGCAAAATCATAAAGTCGGTGTTGTCCAGAATGTTCTCGATCTCCCGGCTGGCCAGAAGGTCTTTCACATTCTGCGTGAGGGCGCTGGGAACGCAGCCTTTTTTTCTCAGCATTTTCCACACCGCCACAAAATAGCTGGCGGTCAGCGGATCACGGAGCAGGACATGGAACTCATCGAAATAGCACCATGTCGCCACGCCCTCCCGGAAGTTGGTATCTACCGCCTGGGACACAAATTCATTTGTGATATGCATGGCGATCTTGCGGAGGTTTTCTCCCATGTTTTTCAGCACGATACACACCACCCGGCTGTCGGTTTTCACATTCGTGGGATGGTTAAACAGGTTGAGGGAGCCGGTGCAGTAGAGCTCAAGGGCAGTTGCCACACGCCGGGCCTCGGGCTCCGGCTGTTTCAAGAGCTCCTCGTACAAGTCCTGCAAAAGCGGGGTTTTTCCCGTATCAAGCCCAAGGGCCTGTTCCCGGTACACCAGCCGCACACAGCGGTCAACAACTGTCTTTTCGATGGGCTGTAAGCCTTCCTTTCCGCCTACCACCAGCTCGCACAGGGAAAGCAGAAAATCCGCCTTCATGGAAAGAGGGCTCTCCCCGGCGGCCATGTTAAGCTCCACATCCATCGGGTTTAGGTGGTGGGGGCTGTCCGGGGCAATCTCGATCACCTGTCCGCCCAACCTGCGAACCAGCGGGGCATATTCACCCATCGGATCAACAATGATAATCCGATCCTGGGGAATGGTCAGAAAGACATTGAGCAGTTCCCGCTTTGCCGCAAAGGATTTTCCCGAGCCAGTAGAGCCGAGGTACATTCCGTTGGCCGACTTCAGC
Organism: Faecalibacterium sp. IP-3-29; assembly: GCF_023347335.1. NCBI lineage: Bacteria > Bacillati > Bacillota > Clostridia > Eubacteriales > Oscillospiraceae > Faecalibacterium > Faecalibacterium sp. IP-3-29. The sequence continues at coordinate 2,072,945 of NZ_CP094471.1, forward strand.
TTTTTACGGTCAGCCATAATGACATTGTGGGAAAGGGCGTTCATGCCATAGTAGAGGGCCTGCCCGTCCATCCGCAGCTCCCTTGTCATAAAGGGGATGAAGATGGCCGTGGAGCTGGTTGTCATACCACGCTGGATCTCCACTTCGTTGTAGCCGAGGGCCAGCGAGGACACAAAGCCCTGCTCCTGTTGCCAGTCCAGCCGCTTGAGGGCGCAGTTGTATTTCTGTGCGATGCCGCCCACGGTAAACACATCGTTTTCCAGCCGCTGGCGGGTAGGGGCCATATTGACTACCGTAAAAGTCAAAAGGAACATCCTCTCGTTACGGGACTGGAGGTCAGCAAGAAGCTCCGCCGCATCCTTGGAAAAGGTAATGAGGTCGGGCGGGAGAATGTCGGGATCGTACCCGGCCCGGACAGCCTTCCGCTGTTCCTCCACCTTCATTTTTCCGATGTCGGAGATTTTTCCCTTGATGGTTTTGATAGCCTTTAGCTGATCCACCGTCTGGATATGGAGGGTTACGGTCATTTCCGCATCCAGCTCCAGAATTTCCGCCAGCAGTTTATCCGAGAGCTCAGACGCTAAAATCTGCAAGTAGGAAACAGCGCCCCAATACTGGCCCACCCGGAACAGGCGGGAGTGCCGGAAGTCAAAGCTGTCCGGGGCGATATAGTCCTTGGTGCCGAGCCCCGTCTGCGGGATGTCCTTCCATGAAAAGCGGAACGGTTCCCGGTTGCCCGGATGCATCTGGCTGTGAAGCAGGGCCAGCCTTGCCCGCCCGTCCATCGGTTCACAGGGAACGCCCAGCCGCTTAAAGTTGCCCATCACATCGGCCTCCACACGCTCCAGACGGGGCCGGGCCTCCACGATCCCTCCGGCTGGGATGCCGAAAGTAATGTACTTGGAGCGTTCAATCCCATTGTTAGACCGGGCGATCTGGTTTTTCAGCATCCCGGTAAATTCCTCCCGGACGCTGTTAAAATTATCATCCGCCTGGGGAATGTTTACCTTATAGCGGCTCCGGGAGTGGGAGCGGCGGTTGATAAAGGAAAGCTGGAACGGCAGGGAGCTGTCAAAGTAGTTGAGGAATGAGCTCCAGCCGCCAAAGATTGCAGTCTGATCCTCGGTGGATGCCACGGAATAATTGATGTCCTCATATTCCACGGTCTTTGTGTAGAGCCCGCCGGGGAGCTTGCATACCCCGTCCGGGTGCATCGCCACATAGGGGATCGTCTGCTGGGCGGACAGGGCCGCCCGGTTTTTAGCCTTTGCGGTTTTTCTTCCGCTGGTTTGATTTGCCTTTCGCAATCGCATCCTCCTTTCTCACAGCGCCCCGTCCGGCAAAGGGGGCGTAAATGTTTTGTGTCTGATAGGGCCTGACTCCGGGCCGCAAAAACCGGGCCCGTATGATGTTTTTCAGCACCTTTTCCGCCGGGAGCCCGTCTTTTTCATACATGGCCAGAAGAAACGCCGGGAGCATCACGGCCAGCATAAGGAACATGGCCCCGGTATTACCTATAGAGCCCCGGGCCAGCAGATAGGACGGGATGCCTACCGCCGCCGCACAGCCAAAACAGATGAGCTGGCGCTTGGTAAGGTTTAGGGCCATTTTGGTTTTTACTTTTGACAGGTCGTTGGGTACATTCACATAGGGCATGGATCAGCCTCCTTTCCGGCCCCTTTAACCTCGGGACACTTTGTCCCAAAGTCCGGGATCGTGCTTTTCACTTCATTTCCCCACACCTCCCAGCCGGGCGGGGACTGTCTGGCAAAGAGCTCCACCCGGGGCAGGTCGCCCATAAGGGCCACGATCTTTTCCCGGGCCTCGTCCGGCTTTTTGCTGTGGGCTTCAATCGGGGAAATGATAAACTGATGGATATTTGCCGCCTGCCGTTTGGGATGGCCCCTGGTAGCCAGCAGGCAGATCTCCGCATTTCCCCTCGTCCAGAAGCCAAGGCCATAAAACCAACTGTCCGCCTTTTTATTCTTTTTCAGCCAGACAAAGGCCACCGACTTATAGCAGAAACCCCACGCCTCTATGAGCCGCAGGGCCTCCGGAAGCTGGGGGAAAGTCGCCCACAAAAAAAGTGCGCTGTCCGGGGCGGCCAGATCAGCCACCGGGAGCGCACACAGCTCGTCAATCCCCATTGTGGGATAATGGTTTTCTGCCGCCCCCTGTACCTTACTGCGCTGGTACTGCCAAGGGGGATCGGCGTAAATGATAGAATAGTTTCCGATAGTCATACTCCTTTCTGCCCGGCTTTGACCGCCTCAGTAGCCAGCCGGATGCGTTCTGTAGCTGGGGCGTAAAAGGCCGGGGCGGTTTCAAAGCATACAAAGCGGCGGCCCGTATTGGCAGCAGCCACAGCAGTCGTGCCGGAACCAGCGCAGATGTCTGCCACCACCTCCCCGGGCCGGGTATAGGTTCTGATGAGATACTCGCACAGTTCCACGGGTTTCTGCGTGGGGTGGACGGTACGCTGTACGGAAGAAAAGGCCAGCAGGTTTCCGGGGAAACGAAGGCCATCCTCTGATCCGCTGCTGGAACGCAGGAATTTTCCATAGTTGGGGCTGTTGTCCCCTGTCCGGGAAATTTTCTTATAGGGCTTGCCCTGTTCAAACTGCGGATCGTAATAGGGCAATTTTTGATAAAACACCAGAATGTTTTCCGTCCGCTTTAAGGGAGCCCGCCTTGCATTGAGAAAGCCAGTACACCTGCTTTTGTACCACACCCATTCATAGCGGAGCATAGAGAGGTTGGATGCCCCCAGCACCTTATCATAGGGACATTGTGCGAAAAACAGCACTGCGCCATCCGGCTTGACCGCCCACTTGACCGCCTCCCACAGCTCCGGGAGCGGGAGCGGCACATCCCAAAAGTTCCGGGTAGTGCCATAGGGCGGATCGGTAAGGAGCATATCAACCGAGTGCTTCGGCAAAGAGCGCAGCCCTTCAATCCCGTCCATCAAAAACAGCCCCTCCGGGCAGGCTGGAGACTTCGGGACAATTTGTCTCGAGGTCACATCACCTGTCATCCCGGGCCTCCTTTTTCTTTGCCGGGGCGGTTCGGGCGGCATTTTCCTTCCCGGCCTCCCTTGCGGCCTGTGCCATCTGCTCCTTGATCGGGGTGGGGCGGACTGCCTCGGCCCGGGCGATGAGCTTTTCCACCGCTGAATGGTACGCCTGGGCTCCCGCCGCATTGAGTCGCTCCTGGGTGGCCCGGTCATTGATCCGCACTGTGGAGCGGTAGCCCGTCCTGCTGGTGGGATCGGGTTTGCTGGGAGCCCCGAGGAAAATCCCGTTCTTACCATCCACCACCTTGAAATCGTCAATCACTACACTGCCATAGTTGACGCTGGCAAAGCCGATGAGCTTGCCCTGGGGCTCAATCGGGCGAACCGTGACTTCGATGGGAACAGCGGCCTCCTGCAAAATTGCGTCCGTCCGCAGCTTAACAGCCTCGTCCACCGTCACGCCTTTTACCTCGGCCAGTTCCGCAATCGGCGCATCGAACAGCCAGCGCCGCTCCTCGGCGGCGATCTGTTCCGGGGTTAATATGACATCCTTATCCAAAATCATTTCCTCCTTTCCCGGCCTCGGGACAAATTGTCCCGAAGTCCGTCCGTTTAATGCGCCCCGAAGATGCGCTGGGCGATGCCGCCTGTCTTAAACAGCATGAAGCACAAAAGAACCGTATAGCCTACGGTTCCCCATATCGCTCCAATCGGATCGCCGCCTGTGGCGATGCCCTGGACGAGCACCGCATAGATCGCAACACAGACCAGTATGAGCATCCCTTGAAAGCCCACGGCGAACAGGGATTTTAGGTAGTTCTGCCCTGTGCCGCCCAGCTCCCGGTTGGAAAGCGTGGCAACGGGGAGAGGGGCCAGACTGGTCATTAAATATATTTCAATCATTCTTCCGTACACCAGAACGAAAATGATGATCCCCATGATCTGCATGGTCAGCCCGATCACAGAGGACTGGAGCCACAGGCCAAGGAGCGGCCCCAAGTCCATGCCCTCCAGCGTGGTTTCCAGCTCCGCCAGCATATCCGGCGTAATGTCGGTGGAGCCTTGGATGAGCCCCGCCGCATCCGCAATCACGCTCTGCGACACATCGAACACCGCCATGACAATATTAAAGGTGTTGGAAAGAATGAGGATGGCACAAGCGGTTTTGAATACCCATTTGTAGATATTCGCCACATCAAACTCGTGCATATTGTTCTTTTCCAAAAGCATCTGTATCAGCTCGTAGGTGGCAACAAAGGTCAGCACCAATCCGGCAATCGGCAGGATCACCGTTTCGGAAAGCTGGCGGATGAGGGAGAAAACCCCGGCGTTCCATGCCGCCGGGGTAGTCCCTACCTGTACCGCAATCTCTCCGACTTTGGCATTGACGGTATCAAAGAGCCCTTCGAGGTTCCCCATGATACCGCTGATCAACAGCTCTTTCAGCCAGTTCGTGAGCCAGTCGGTGAGAAAATCCATAAGCCCTCCTTAGAACAAGCCAGACAGCAGGGGGATCAGCGTGGTTCCCAAAAGGATGATGCCGCCGCCAGCCATGAGCTGCTTCATGCCCTGGCTCTTGGAACCTGGGTTGTCCGATCCATAGCCCTCCAGCAGATTGACAACGCCCCACACGCCAAGTCCAGCGCCGAGGGCTACAACAAGAGTCTGCAAAGTATCAATAGCGGAAGTGAAAAACTGCATAGAGCCTCCTTTTCTCCGGGGTATTCCCGGCCATGAAAAAAGCCGCCATTTCTGGCGGCAGGTTACATACTTCGGGACACTTTGTCCCAAAGCCCTATTTATGCAAAGGCGTCCGGATCGTCGATGTCATCATAATTGAGGATGTCCTCGTCCTCGCTTGTGAGCCCATCGTCCGGCACAGCCACGGCATACACCTCACACAGCTCGTCCGGCCCGGGCCGCCTTTTGCGGTTAATGAGCCTGTCGAGATCAAAGGCGTTTTTCTTTTTGTCGGCTTCAGCCGTATATCGGTAGTTCGGGTGCTTTTTCAAATCGTATTTCGGGGAATAGAACGGGGGCAGGCCTCGAAGCTGTAAAATGCACTTATCCCCGGGCATGGTCGCCAGTTCGCTGGATGTCATCAGCTCCCGGCCCAGCCGCTGGTTATTTTGACTGTAGCTTTCCGACTGGCCACGGGAGCGGCTGTCCGTCTGCATGGAGATGGTAGCCTTACCCAGCCAGTTCTCGGATATTTCCTTGATGGTGCTGGCCTCCCGGCCTCCGAGAAATATCACGCTGTCCATATTTCCCAAAATGGTTTCGGCGTGTTTATCGTAAATCGCCTTACACTGAGCCAACTGCTGATAGAACAGCGTCAAGCTGATTTCACGGGAACGGATGACAGCCACAATTTTTTCAAGCTGGGGAACCTGCCCTGTGTTGGCGGCCTCGTCCCACAGCACCCGTACATGATGGGGCAGGCGGCCTCCGTGAACATTGTCGGCCCTCTCGCACAGCAGATTGAACATCTGCGAAAAGGCCAGAGCCACAAGGAAATTATAGGTTTGCGTAGTGTCCGAGATGATAAAGAACACCGCCGTTTTTCGATCCCCGATGCGGTCAAGCTCCAGCTCGTCATAGGCCATGACCTCCCGAAGCTGGGGGATGTCAAAGGGAGCCAGCCTTGCACCGCAGGAAATAAGGATCGACTTCGCTGTTTTGCCGCTGGCTAATTTGTACTTTTTATACTGCTTGACCGCAAAGCAATCCGGCTTTCGTTTTTCCAAGCCCGCAAACATATAGTCCACGGCGTTCATAAAATCCTCGTCATCCTCCTTGACCTCCATCCCGGAAATCATGTCAACCAATGTGTTCATGTTCCGATCCTCGGCGGGGCCCTCAAAAATGATATAGGCGATGAGGGCGCAGTAAAGCAGGGTTTCCGATTTTGTCCAGAACGGATCGCCTTCCTTGCCCTCGCCTTTAGTGTTGGAAATGAGAGCGTCCACAAATTTAAGGATGTCGGCTTCGTTGCGGATGTACGCCAGCGGGTTATAGTGCATGGATTTTGTGAAATCAATGGAATTGAACACCTTGATCCGATACCCACGCTTTTGCAGGAAGTGGCCCACCTGCCCGAGAACGCCTCCTTTGGGATCGACACACACATAGCTGCATCCGCCGTTTTTGTCTGCGCTGGCCTGCAAAATCTGCGGGGTAAGCCAGAACCGGGTTTTGCCGGAGCCGGACGAACCGATCACACAGGCATTGAGGTTGCGGGCGTTGGCCGGATTTTTCGGCCGGGTATTCATGGTAAGGAACTCCGTCCCGGTCAGAATGATGTTGTTTTCAAACTTTGGATCTACGAAAGGGGCTATATCTTTCGGACAGCCCCAACGGGCTGATCCATACTCCTCATCCCGCCGAAATTTTTTGGCGTTTTTGCTTTTCACATAGACCATCACCCGGAACGCCACAGCCCCTACAATGCCAACGAGCCAGTCAAAGGGAGCAAGCCCCGGGGCAAAGTCGGCAAAGGCCGGGCCAATGGTCTGGCCCAACCCCATGAGCTTATGAGCAAAATCCGCACCCGCCGCCAGACGGTAGGCCGTCCCCAGCTTGAGAAAGGCCCACAGGACAAACAGATACGGGATGTTGGGAATAAGGTATTTTTTGATGCTATCGTTCTTCACGAACCACCTCCTTTGACCGTTCCTGTGTTTTGGGCGGTTCCTTTACAAGCTGTTCCGCCGCTTTTTTGAGTTGTTCCCGGATGGGGATGCGGCTGGATTTTGACTGTTCCAGAAGCCTGCGGGAGTACCGCTCAAAACAGGCGGTAATTGCATCCGCCTGTCCCGCCTTGAAAAACAGCAGGTATTTGTCCGGCCCGGTTTTGTAAAAGGCATAGTCCACATTAAAACGGCGGGCCATACGGTCAAAGAGCTTCGGGGCCTCCACCTCGATGCTGTTCACATTTTCGCCGTGAGCCATGAGCTTTTTCACGCTCTGCCTGCCGTGGGGCCTTTGGGCTTTCCTATGCCGTTTGGCGATCTGGCGGCCCGCCGCCCGGAGCACATAGGCCAGCCCCCGGGCTGTCAGTTTGCTGGCCCGGACAGAAATCGCTATGGAGCTCCGGGAAATTTCTTCATCAATCAGTTACACCGCCTCCTTTCGCCTTGGGACAAATTGTCTCGAAGTCCCGTTACCGTTCCTCATGGTGTTTTTCAGCCAGCCGCCGGAACCCCTCCTTTGAGGAACCGTCAATAATTTCTTGATAAGCGGCCATCTGCTCCCGCATCGAAAGCTGGGGGTAAGCAAAAACCCTGTGTCCAGCGGGGATGTCCTGGGGGCCGTGGTAGACCTCCCGGAAATCGTCACTCACCTTCGTCACATAGCCGCCCGGTGCAAAGTGTCCGTTTTCGTTGATGGAAATGTCCCGCCCGTATGCTTCAAAGTCAAAGTAGGGTTTTATATTGTCCGGCACTTCGAGACTTTCCATATCCTCCACATAAAGGCGGCCCAGCATTTCCTCATTGTCCACGCCGGGATGAAAGTCGTAGCAGTCCAGGTTTTGCGTAAGGTTGATCAAGTCCTGCACAGAGCCACAATGCTGGCCGCTGTCCATAACCGCCTCCAGCGTTTCCCGTTCTGATGGGGAGAGCTCCTTCAGCAGATGGGCCAGATGGTTGAGCTCGTCAATGTTTTCATACTCGCCCAGATAGTCATAAAGGCCGAGAATGTCGCTGTCAAAGGAGATAATAAAGTATTCCTGGCAGCGCACCCCGTCCACGCCGATCCGCTTTAAGAGGGACTGCACCTCCTCCGTGTTGGTGGGGAAATGCAGCGTTTCCCCCACCAGATGCCCCGCACTGTAAAGGGCAGGATTTGAAATGAAAGCCTCAAAAACAGACTCCATCAGCGTTTTCCCTGTCCCTTGACGGTCAGGATGCCCTCAAGGGTGGTGGCGGTAATTCCCAGCCGCTGGGCCACGGCAATATCATTTTTCATGGCCTCGGTCATGGTGTGGCCGCAGACCACCAGCACATGGGAGCGGCGGAGCAGGTCACGCCCCATGTCGATGCCGCTTTTATGCTCCTCGGGTACTGCGTCATTGAGAAACAGGGGCAGATACAGGGACGGGCAGATCGGGGAAAAGCCTGCCTCATAAACCGCCCGGCAGTAGCGGGCGGCCTGTTCTGCGTTTTCACTGTCGCCGCTCAACCATGCGGCGGTAATGTATGCAAGGGGACGCTTCATAGTCAATACCTCCGATATTTTAATAAGTAAGTTCAGCCCAATCCCCCCGCCCTTTCCCAATCATGGGAAAGGGGGCGGCTCTGGAGGATATACCCCCGCCGCTTGCCGGGGAAATAGCACAGCCGGGGCAGACCGTCAAGGGCAGGCCGCCGTAAAACGGCGGTGCGATGCACCCTTGACAGCCCGCTCCCGGCTGTACGAAAAAACAGGCGGCGACGGGGGATATATACCACCAGAGCCATGATGCGGAGGGCAGGGCCCTCGGGACAAAATGTCTCGAAGTGGTTACTTGTCCTGCTCCATCTTTTTCGGAGCCTTCGCCAGTTCGGGCGGCTGTTTCTCTTTCCACTCGTCCAGCAAAGTCATGATCTGCTCCTTCATTTTGGCGGGAGTAGCCTCCTTGCCAAAATACTTTTCCAGTTCAGCGGTAGAAATAATCACGCCTCGATCCTCCTTTTTCTTTTCTGATAAGATGCCGTCAATGACATCACCATTGAGTTTCCCGTCCTTGTCCAGCTCCCGGAGCTTTTTCGCCTGGGCCAGAGAGGGGGACGCCTGTTCTCCGTCAATGGAAACAGCGATCAGCCGCTGGTTTTTGGGGCGGATATAGGAAATCTCCACAGCGGGCATAAAGCCCATTTTTTTATCGTCCACCTTGTCCAGCAGTTCCGGCACAAGGGAGTTCAGCCGCAGATAACGCATGACCTTTTTATAGTTCATGTCGTGCGCCTCGCCCACGATTTCAACGGAGCGTTTTCCAATATCGCCCTCGGCCACATTTTTCAGCCGCCCGCCCTGGTGCTTGATGTCCTCCACTTCCAGCTCCAGCAGGGCGGCCAGTTCGCTGGGGAGCGTCTGATCCCTCTGCTTGTTGCTGTCCTTCATAGCCTGTACCGCCTCGTGGTCAGTCATTTCCCGGACGATAAAGGGCATTTCCTCCAGCCCGGCCAGCTCACAACCATGATGGCGGCGATGGCCTGCCACAATTTCATAACCCTTGCCATCCTTTTCCGGGCGGGCAAGACCGGGAACCATTACGCCGTTTGCCTTGATGGACGCTACCGTTTCCTGCATTTTGGCATCGTCCCGCACCTTAAACGGGTGGGGGCGGAATGTGTGGAACGGATGCATTTCGGAAAGCTTCAGATAGACCAGCTTTCCTTCCTCCACAGGACGGGGCGGAGCGGCTGGCTCAGGCGGAGCCTGTTCCGGGGCCGGAGCCGCATTTTCGGGTGGGGCCTTTTCGGGTTCCGGGGCAGCTTTAACCTCCGCAGTCTTTTTCCCACTTCGGGACAATTTGTCTCGCTTAGTCGGCGTGGCCTCGCCGGGGGCCGCCTTATCCGCCTTGGGTGGGCGGCCCTTGCGGGGCTTCGCCGCCTCCTTGCCAGCAGGCTCCGCTTTTTCCTCTTTTGGGGGACGGCCCCGACGGGCCTTTTTAGGTTCATCATCCCCAGCGGTGGGAGGTTCCTCCTGCGTTTTCTCCTTCGGCTCTTTTGCCGCCTCCTCTTTTTCTACCTCGGCCCGGGCTGTCTGCCGCTTTTCATTCATCAGCTCATTGATTTTGTCAAAGGACACCACCACATCACCGGGCTCGGGCTGGGCAGGCCCCTCCTGCTGGGGTGTGGGAGCGGCAGTTTGTTCGGGAGCCGGAGCCTGGGGCTCGTCAACCGTAACAGGAGCGGGAGCCTCCGGGAGCTTCTCCTCACCGGGGCCTGTGTTCAATTTTTCATCTGCCATTCACTATCCTCCTTTTCGTGAAAGTTGCACAATTTTGCAGGTTAAATTTCTGTAATTATTTTTTTGCCTCCTTCCGGTCTATCCACGCAAAAAAGCCGCCCGATTTGAACGCCGGACGGCTTTTTGTGTAATGTGATAGATCAAATATTATTTTTTGTAGTTCGTAGGCTCCGAAAAGCCTTGTATTTACAGCGTTCCTAATAGGAAACAATCATAGAATAAGAAAACACGCCTGCTGAGCAATTTCATTGTACCATGATCCTGCTCAGCGCACAAGGAGCAATCATGGCAAGAAAAAAGAAAGTATCTCCCGGGAACCGTCTGGTTGCCTACTACCGTTACAGCGGCGGTTCCCAGCAGACCGAGCAGAGCATCGAGGGCCAGCGCCGGGACTGCGAAGCCTACGCCCGGCAGCATGGCTTGACAATCGTGCATGAATACATTGACCGGCACATTTCGGGCCGTGGTGTTGAATCCAGGCTGGCTTTTCAGCAGATGATCGCAGATAGCAGCAAGCATCTGTTCGATCTCGTGATTTGCTGGAAAACAGACCGCTTCGCCCGCAATCGCTATGATAGCGCGGTCTACAAAAAGAAACTGCGGGATAACGGAGTTCGCATTCTTTATGCAGCCGAAAGCTCTGTGGAAGGGCCCGAGGGCATTATTCTGGAAGGTCTGATGGAATCCCTGGCCGAATACTATTCCGCTGAGTTGGCTCAAAAGATGCGGCGTGGTATGCGGGAATCCGCATTGAAAGGAAGAGCCATCAATCCCAGCCGCCCCCTGGGGCTTACTACGGATGAACACAAGCGATTTATTATCGACGAGAAAAACGCCCCGACCATTCGATTCATCTTTGAGCACTATGCGGCCGGAGAAAGCAGCGCTTCCATCGTGGAGCAGCTGAACGCTGCCGGGCTCCGTACCAGTAAGGGCAATTCTTTCAACAAATGCAGCATTCCTCGCATCATCCAGAATGAAGCCTATCATGGTGTTTATATCTGCAAAGCCTACGATGTCCGTATTGATGGGGCAATCCCCGCCATCATCGACGATGATTTATGGAAGAGGGCGCAGAAAATGCTCACGCTCAATAAACAGCACCGTGCACCACATAGTTTCCATGCTGATTACTTGCTCTCTGGCAAGCTTTTCTGCGGTTGCTGCCACAGTCTGATGCGGGGCATCTCCGGCCACAACTGCCGCAACGATGTTTACTATTACTATGCTTGCGGGAATAAAGCTGATGGCGGTACCTGCAAAAAGAAAAACATCCCAAAAGATGTTGCCGAGAATCTTGTGGTCAATGCCATCTGTGAAAATATCCTTCGTCCAGACACTCTTGAAGATCTGGCCGACGCTATTGCCGCTGCACAGCAGGCAGATGTCAACCAGCCCGATCCAGAGCGTGCAATGTTAGAGCAAAACCTGGCTGATGTGCACCGAAAAATCAACAATATCATTGAATCCATTGAAAACGGTACTGCCAGCTCTCGTCTGTCCGCCCGCCTTGCTGACTTGGAGCAGCAGGAAAGCACTCTCAACTATCAGTTGGAATCCCTGAAAGAAATTCATCCACCCGTTCTGGATCGTGAGCGCATCCTTTTCCTGTTGGAGCAGTTCCTTATCTCTCCCAATGAACGTACCGAGGATTATAACCGCAGGATCATTGATACCTTTGTAAATCGCATCGAGATCACAGACACGGAAATGCTTATTTATTTTAATCTTTCCGAAGCGTCTGCTTCCGAAAAACAAAAAAATTCCCAGCCGAACAGTTGTTCGACTGGGAATCATCTGGTCCGAGTGGCGAGAATCGAACTCACGGCCTCTTGAACCCCATTCAAGCGCGCTACCAAAACTGCGCTACACCCGGATATCGTCCTCTGCCTCCCTACCGAAGCATTGGCGACAAAAGATATTATACGCATCTTTCCGGGTTTTGTCAACACTTTTCTGCATCTTTTTCTGATTTTTTCAAGAAAAGTATGATTTTAATCGTATGAGCGCCGCTTTACTTTTTTGCTTTTACGCCAGTTTCCGCATCTGCTGCCCGCAGCTGTCTGTCCTTTTCCAGCAGGGGCTTGAGGTACTGGCCGGTAAAGCTTCCGGGCACCTCGGCCACCTGCTCGGGCGTACCCTCGGCAATCACCAGACCGCCGGCGCTGCCGCCTTCAGGGCCAAGGTCAATGATGTGATCGGCACACTTGATGAGATCCAGGTTGTGCTCGATGACAATGACCGTGTTGCCCGCATCCACCAGCTTCTGCAGCACCTCGATCAGGCGATGCACGTCCGCAATGTGCAGGCCGGTGGTAGGCTCATCGAGGATATACACCGTCTTACCGGTGCCGCGGCGGGCAAGTTCGTTGGCCAGCTTGACACGCTGAGCTTCGCCGCCGGACAGGGTGGTGGCACTCTGGCCAAGGGTCACATAGCCAAGGCCCACATCCAGCAGGGTCTGCAGCTTGCGGGCGATCTTGGGCTGGTTTGCAAAGAACACCACCGCCTCCTCCACGGTCATGTTCAGCACGTCGGAGATGGTCTTTTCCTTATACTTTACCTCCAGCGTCTCGCGGTTATAGCGCGCGCCCTTGCATACCTCACAGGGCACATAAACATCCGGCAGGAAGTGCATCTCGATCTGCAAAATGCCGTTGCCCTCACAAGCCTCACAGCGGCCTCCCTTGACATTGAAGCTGAACCTTCCCGGGCCGTAGCCGCGCATCTTTGCATCCTGGGTCTCGGCAAAGACGGCGCGGATATCGTTGAACACGCCGGTATAGGTGGCCGGGTTGGAGCGGGGCGTACGGCCGATGGGCTGCTGGTCGATGCCAATGACCTTATCCACGAACTCAAGACCCTCCACCCCGTCGCACTTGCCCGCACGGCTGCGGGCACCGTTCAGCTCACAGGCCAGCGTCTTGTACAGGATCTCATTGATCAGGCTGGACTTGCCGGAACCGGAAATGCCGGTCACACAGACGAACTCGCCCAACGGGAACCGGACATCAATGTTGCGCAGGTTGTTCTCCCGGGCACCTTTCACGGTCAGAAAGTTTCCATTGCCGGTGCGGCGGGTCTGGGGCACGGCAATGCGCTTGCGGCCGGAAAGATAATCGCCGGTGATGCTCCGCTTAGCCTTACAGATATCCTTTACACTGCCCGCCGCCACGATCTCGCCGCCGTGAACGCCTGCGCCGGGGCCCACATCCACGATATAGTCCGCACTGCGCATGGTATCCTCATCGTGCTCGACCACTATGACAGTATTGCCGAGATCCCGCAGGTTCTTCAGGGTTGCAATGAGCTTGTCGTTATCGCGCTGGTGCAGGCCGATGCTGGGCTCGTCCAGCACATAGAGCACGCCGGACAGCGCACTGCCGATCTGGGTGGTCAGGCGGATGCGCTGGCTTTCGCCGCCGGACAGGGTGCCAGCCGCGCGGGCCAGGGTCAGGTAATCCAGACCCACGCTCTGCAAAAACTGCAGGCGGTTCCGGATCTCCTTCATGATCTGACCGCCGATCTGCCTCTGCTTCTCGGTCAGGTTCGGCTCATTTTCGGCAATAAATTTCAGCTCATCCCGGATGGACATTTCGCAGAACTCGCTGATGTTCTTATCCCCAACGGTCACTGCCAGCACCACCGGCTTCAGGCGCTTGCCGTGGCAGTCCGGGCACTCCACGCCGGACATGAAGCTGCCGATCTCTTCCTTCATCCACTCGCTGTTGGTCTCCCGGAAGCGGCGCTCCAGGTTCTCCACGATGCCCTCAAACGTATTATAGTAGACACCGCTGCCGAACTCGTTGGTTCGGTGCATCTCGATCTTTTCGCCGTTGGTGCCGTAGAGCAGGGCGTTCACTGCCTCGGTGCTCATATCCTTGATGGGCGTGTCCAGCGTAAAGCCGTATTTTTTACCCAGACCAAGGTAGTACATTTCGCTGACAGAGCCCTCGGCGTAGTACCAGCCGCTGGCCTTGATGGCCCCCTGCCGGATGGACAGGTTCTTATTGGGCAGGATGCGCTCCTCGTCCACCCGCATAAACGTACCAAGGCCCGTGCACTTCTCACAGGCACCCTGCGGGTTGTTGAAGGAGAAGAGCCGGGGCGACAGGTCCCCGATGGAGATGCCGTGCTCCGGGCAGGCGAAGTTCTGGCTGAAGGTCATGCACTCCCCACCGATGACATCGATCTCGGCGATGCCGCCGGTCAGAGCCAGCGCAGTTTCCAGCGAATCCGCCAGACGGCCCCGGATGCCCTTGCGCATGGCAAGGCGGTCCACCACGATCTCCACCGTGTGCTTGATGTTCTTTTCCAGCGTGATCTCTTCGTCCAGGTCATACAGATTGCCGTCGATCTTCACACGGGAATAGCCGCCCCGCCGGGCGGCATCCAGCTCCTTCTGCTGCGTGCCCTTTCGCTGGCGCACCACGGGAGCCAGCACCTGGAATTTGGTGCCGTCCTCCAGCTTGAGCACGGCATCCACCATCTCATCCACGGTCTGCTGGCTGATGACACGGCCGCACACCGGGCAGTGGGGCACGCCCACCCGGGCATACAGCAGGCGCAGGTAATCATAGATCTCGGTCACGGTGCCCACGGTAGAGCGGGGGTTGTGGCTGGTGGTCTTCTGGTCAATGGAAATGGCCGGCGACAGGCCGGTGATCTCATCCACATCGGGCTTGTCCATCCGGCCCAGGAACATCCGGGCGTAGCTGGAAAGGCTCTCCACATAGCGGCGCTGGCCGTCGGCATAAATGGTATCGAAGGCAAGGCTCGACTTGCCGGAACCGGACAGGCCGGTCATAACAATGAATTTTTCGCGCGGGAGGGTCAGATCAATATTCTTCAGGTTGTGCTCCCGTGCGCCTTTGATGACGATCTTATCGTTTGCCAAGGTACTTTCTCCCTCTTCTCTGTGTCTGTGCATGGTTCTGCCTGCGCTCGGTCTCGGCATCCGAGTCCACGGTAGGGTTCTCGCCCCGGCGCAGGCGGTCGATCTGGTCACGCAGGAAGGCCGCATGCTCAAATTCCAGCAGCTTGGCAGCCTCCTTCATCTCCCGGGTCAGGCGCTCGATGGCAGCTTCCCGCTCCAGTTTGCCCATGCGGCGGGTATTCCGCTTTGCGTTCTCCGCCTTATCGCTGATCTCAATGCTGTCCGCAATGGCCTTGACGATGGTCTTAGGCACGATGCCGTGTTCTTCATTGTAGGCCATCTGGATGGCACGGCGGCGCTCGGTCTCGGTGATGGCGCGTTCCATGCTGTCCGTCACCTCATCGGCGTACATAATGACCAGACCCTCGGCGTTGCGGGCCGCGCGGCCAATGGTCTGGATGAGGCTGGTCTCACTGCGCAGGAAGCCTTCCTTGTCGGCATCCAGGATCGCCACAAGGCTGACCTCGGGCAGATCCAGGCCCTCGCGCAGGAGGTTGATGCCCACCACCACATCGATGGAGCCCAGGCGCAGATCTTTGATGATCTCCATCCGTTCAAAGGTGTCCACCTCGTGGTGCATATATTTGACCTTGATGCCCTGCTCGGTCAAGAAGTCGGTCAGGTCCTCGGCCATCTTCTTGGTCAGGGTGGTCACAAGAACACGCTCGTTCTTCGCCGTGCGGGCGTTGATCTCGCCCAGCAGGTCAGTCACCTGCCCCTCCACAGGCCGCACCGAGATCAGCGGGTCCAGCAGACCGGTGGGCCGGATGACCTGCTGCGCGATCCGGGTGCTGTTCCGGCGCTCGTACTCGCCCGGCGTGGCCGAGACGAACACCATCTGGTTCAGTTTGCTTTCCACCTCCTCAAACTTGAGGGGGCGGTTGTCAAAGGCCGACGGCAGACGGAAACCGTACTCCACCAGCGTCTTTTTGCGGGCGTAGTCGCCGCCGTACATAGCGCGCACCTGCGGCAGGGTCACATGGCTCTCATCCACAAAAAGCAGAAAATCCTCCGGGAAATAATCCAGCAGGGTGGTGGGCATACTGCCCGGCGCACGGCCCGACAGCACCGCCGAGTAGTTCTCGATGCCCTTGCAGATTCCCACTTCGGTCAGCATCTCGATGTCGTAGTTCGTTCGCTGCTGGATGCGCTGGGCTTCAATGAGCTTGCCCTCGGCGGTGAACTTCTTCACCTGCTCGTCACACTCGGCGCGGATCTTTTCAATGGCCGCTGCCTTTTTATCGGCACTGACGATGTAGTGGCTGGCCGGGAAGATGGCCACATGCTTCACCACGTTCTGCCGGGTGCCGGTAACGGGGTTGAACTCCGTGATGCGGTCGATCTCATCCCCAAAGAACTCCACCCGGATGGCAAGATCGCTCATGTAGGCCAGATAGATATCCACCGTGTCGCCGTGAACACGGAACTTATTGCGGATAAAATTGATGTCGTTCCGCTCATATTGCAGGGTGACCAGCTTTTTGCACAGGTCATCCCGCTCCATCTGCATCCCGGGCCGCAGGCTGATGACCATGCTGCGGTAATCGATGGGGTCGCCCAGAGAGTAGATACAGGACACCGATGCCACAATGATGACATCCCGCCGCTCCGAAAGCGCCGCCGTGGCCGAATGGCGCAGGCGGTCGATCTCATCGTTGATGGCGCTGTCCTTTTCAATGTAGGTATCGGTGCTGGGGATGTAGGCTTCGGGCTGGTAGTAATCGTAGTAGGAAACAAAATACTCCACCGCATTGTCCGGGAAGAACGAGCGGAACTCGGTGCAGAGCTGGGCCGCCAGCGTCTTATTATGGGCCAGCACCAGCGTGGGGCGGTTGCACCGGGCGATCACGTTGGCCATGGTAAAGGTCTTGCCGCTGCCGGTCACACCCAGCAGGGTCTGGCAGCGGTCGCCCCGCTCAACGCCCTCTACCAGCTGCTCAATGGCCTGGGGCTGGTCACCCGTGGGGGCATAGTTGGAGACGAGATGGAACTTTTCATCGGCCATGTCTCGTTTCTCCTTTCTGTTCTCAGATAGAACTACAAATAGTTGTGCTTTTCATGTTGATTATAACACAATTATTTTATAATATCAATACGGCCTGAGCATCTCCCCGGTCTGGAAATCGTAAAATGGCAGGCGGTTGGCCTCCCGCATGGAGAAATATTCGCTCTCGGTCAGGATGATGTGATCCCGCAGATGCACCTTGACCAGCCCCAGTGCCCGGACGATATTCTCGGTGGCCATCAGATCCTCCCGCGAGGGCAGGGCCACGCCGTTGGGGTGGTTATGGCAGAGCACCACACTGTCGGTACCGCCCTTGAGGGCTGCCGCCACCACATCCTTGATTTCCAGACTCACCCGGTCGCTGGTGCCGTCCCGCAGCCAGAACAGCCCCTTGATGCGGCTGCGGCCATCCAGCGCAGTCAGCAGGGCGCGTTCCTGCACAGTCCCGGCAAACTGTGCCATCAGGTATTCGACCAGCTGGTCGGTGGTCTTCATGCATTTTTTTCCGTTGACCGCACACTGGGTATAGTATCTGCCGACCTGCGGCAAAAGATGCAGCATCCGGGCGGTAGAGGGGCCTACGCCCTCCACCGTCAGCAGATCCTCCTCGGAGGCATCCAGCACCCCGGCAAAGTCTCCGAACCGGTCCATGAGGACATGGGCAAGGCCGTTGGTGTCCTTGCGGGTGTTGGTGATGTAAAGGACATATTCCAGCGCTTCGTGGGGTTCCAGACTTTCCAGTCCATACTGCTCTACCCGAGCGCGCATCCGCTGGCGGTGCCCCTTATGCTGGCAGCTTTCCTTTGCCATGGTCGTTCTCCTTTTGCGTTATTACTTTAATAGTACCGTTTTTTCAGCAAAACACAAGGGGGCACAGGAAATATTCTGCGTTGACTTCAAAGAAAGGGTGGTTTATTATAGAGAAAAGGCTTTTTTATGAATCAATATGCCCTCTCAGTCAAAGCCTGCGGCTTTGCCAGCTCTCCCAAAGGGAGAGCCCCTTGTGGCTCTCGGTCAGCATGTACTGAACCCGGGAGATGCATTGCCTCTCCCTTTGGGAGAGGTGGATTTGCGAAGCAAAGACGGAGAGGGTTTGTCTTTCATCCAACAAAAGGAACGATTTTATGAAACAATTTACTGCCACCGCAAACGACGAGGGCGTGCGGCTTTCCCGCTTTGTCCAGAGCGTGACGCGCGATTTCCCCACCAGCCTGCTGTACAAGAGCTTCCGCAACAAGCGGGTCAAGGTCAACGGCAAAAAAGGTACCCCCGAGGATCGGCTCAAGGCGGGCGACCTCATTGAGCTGTACATCAACGATGAATTCTTCCCGCCCGAGGGCGCAAAGCCTGCAGCCCGCAAGCCTGCCCCCAAAAAGCAGCAGAACCAGCCCAAGGTGACCGTCATCTATGAGGACGAGAACATTGCCGTGCTGTACAAGCCCACCCATCTGCTCTGCCACAGCGACCGCACCGGCGATGCCAACCTTGTGGACGCATTCACCCAGTATCTGGCCCAGAAGGGCGAGTACGATGCGGGCGGTGAGAACCGCTTCAAGCCCGGCATCTGCAACCGGCTGGACCGTGGCACTGAGGGCCTTGTCATCGCGGCCAAGAGCTACGCCGCCCTGCGGGACATGAACGAGATCATCCGCACCGACCTGCTCAAAAAGGAATACTACACCATCACCGTGGGCATCCCCCAGAGCGGGCGGTTCACGGCCTGGTGGGAGCACGACGAGAAGAACAACAAGGTCAGCATCCATGCCCACCAATCTCAGGATGAGCGCCGCAAGCAGATCATCACCGATGTGGATGTGCTGCGCACCGCCGGGCCCTTTGCCCTGTGCAAGATCGGCCTCATCACGGGCCGCACCCACCAGATCCGCGCGCATCTGGCCTACCTGGGCAAGCCGGTGCTTGGAGATATCAAATACGGCAACCGCAAGATGAACGAGCGCACCGGCACCCGGACGCAGGCTCTCTGCGCCGTCCGCATCAGCTTCCTGGATATCCCGGAGGAGAACACCTTGCACTACCTCTCCGGCAAGGTCATCAAGCTGAAGGACCCCCAGATCGTCAAACAGTTCGACGCACTGGATAAGAATAAAGAAGGAGCAGCATCATGGCAGACCTGAACGCCTATTTCAAAAGCATCATCGACCAGGACCGCGAGGCCGTGGTTATCTGCGACCTGGATCACACCATCCTCTATATGAACCCTGCCGCTGTGGTGGATTACGGCAAATACGGCGGAGCCGCCCTGCTGGGCAAAAGCCTTCTGGCCTGCCACAACCCCCATTCGGTGGAAGCCATCCGCAAGGTGGTCGAGTGGTTCGCGGCGGATGCCAGCCACAACATCGTCTATACCTATCACAACGCAAAGCACGACCGCGACGTCTACATGGTAGCCCTGCGGGACGAGGACGGTACCCTGATCGGCTACTACGAGAAGCATGATTCCCGAAAAGCTGAAACTATGAAGCAGTACGATTTGTTCTGACAAAGAAAGGCGAACTCCACACAAAAAAGACTTTGCCGCCTACCCCCCGTGCGAAGATGCTACTCTGCTATACCTCCCGCATAGACAAAACGAACGCCTGCCGGGCTTTTCTCACACGGCAGGCGTTCGTTCGTTTTTATGGGGTCGATTCGTTACTTTGCCAGCAGCTCATCAGCCAGCACATCCATCTGTGCCTCAGCGGCAGCATTTGCGGCAGAGCGGATGGTCACAACGGCATCACAGACGGTGATGTTCTTCATGCCGTCCAGCTCGGCACGCATCAGCTTTGCAGCCATGGGGGCCCAGGTGCCGTTCTCCATCAGGCCAACGGTGCGGCCCTGGAAGTTCTTGGTCTTGAGGTGTGCCAGCAGATTCTCCATCGGCGGGAAGAGGAAGCCATCGTAGGTGGCACAGGCCAGCACGATCCGGCCACAGCGGAAGGCCTCAGTGACGGCATAGGAGACATCGGTGCGGGTCAGATCCATCTCCACCACCTTGGCACCCTTGGCGCGCAGCTTCTCAGCCATGGTGTGGGCGGCGGCTTTGGTGTGGCCGTGGATGGAAGCGCTGGCCACCAGGATCTTCTCCGGCTCCTCAGCCTTGTAGCTGGACCACAGGTCATAGTAGTTCAGGTACTTGCTCAGATCGCCGGTCAGCACGGGGCCGTGCAGGGGGCAGATGGTGGCGATATCCAGCGCGGCGGCCTTTTTCAGCAGAGCCTGCACCTGCGGGCCGTACTTGCCCACGATGTTCAGGTAGTAGCGGCGGGCCTCGCTGGCCCAGTCGGCGTTTTCGTCAAACCTGGCCACTGCACCAAACCGGCCAAAGCCGTCTGCAGAGAAAAGCACCTTTTCACTGCTCTCATAGCTCACCATGACCTCAGGCCAATGCACCATGGGGGCAAGCACAAAGGTCAGGGTGTGGGTGCCCAGGCTCAGGCTCTCGCCGTCCTTCACCACCACGCGGCGCTCCTTGGCAATGGCATCCGCCCCAAAGAACTGATCCATATACAGGAAAGTTTTGGCGTTGCCCACCACCTGCATTTCCGGGTAGAGGGCGGCCAGTCTGGCGATGTTGGCACCGTGGTCAGGCTCCATGTGGCTGACCACCAGGTAATCCGGCTTGCGTCCGGCCAGTGCCTCGGTCAGGTTGGCAAGCCAGGGCTCCGTGGCACGGTTGTCCACCGTATCCAGAATGGCGGTCTTTTCGTCCAGAATGACATAGGAATTGTAGCTCACGCCGGTGGGCACCGGGTACTGGCTCTCGAACAGGTCAATGGTGGTATCGTCCACACCCACGCCCAGAATGGCTTCGCTGATCTTTTTCACGCTCATAGCAGACATCCTCTCTATCCATATTGCAGTGCCGGAAAAGCGGCAATATAATACTAATAACGGTTCCTAGTATAGCACATTGTTAAAGATTATTCAAGCTCCTCCGGCAGTCTTGCTGCCACCGGCCGGCCGGGCTCGGTGTCCAGCTCCAGCAGGGCTGCTGCGCTGGAATCATCCAGGCTCTGGACACTGCGGAGCTTGCGGCTGATGGCCCGGCTGCGGACACCAATGAGGTTGTCCAGCTCTTCATCGGTCTGGCGCAGGCGCTGCTGCATCTTGGAGAGCCCCTGCCCGAACTTGTCAAACTCCGTCTTAACGGCACCCAGCAGCTGCCAGACCTCGCCGGAGCGCTTCTGGATGGCAAGGGTCTTGAAGCCCATCTGCAGGCTGTTGAGCAGAGCCGCCATGGTGCTGGGGCCTGCAATGTTCACCTGATAATCCCGCTGCAGCACCTCCAGCAGACCGGCGTTCACCACTTCGGCATACAATCCTTCAAAAGGCAGGAAGAGGATGCCAAAGGTCGTGGTGTAGGGCGGTTCCACATACTTTTCCCGGATGTCCTTTGCCTCGCTCCGCAGCACCAGCTCCAGCGCATGGCGGGCATTCTCCACCGCCTGCGCATCGCCGGAGGCCTGGGCATCCTGCAAGTGCGCATAGGTGTCGCCGGGAAATTTGGAGTCGATGGGCAGCCAGACCGTGCCGCCGTCCGTGCCCGGCATCTTGATGGCATATTCTACCCGCTGGGTGCTGCCCGGGATGGTGGCCACATTGGTCTCGTACTGCTCCGGGGCCAGGATCTCTTCCAGAATGGCCCCCAGCTGGATCTCGCCCAGAATGCCGCGGGTCTTAACGCCCGAGAGCACCTGCTTCAGCCCGCCCACATCGGCGGCAAGGTTCTGCATCTCGCCCAGCCCCTTGTACACCTGTTCCAGCTGGTCGTTCACAGCCTTGAAGCTCTCGGTCACCCGCTTCTGCAGGGCATCCTGCAGTTGCTCGTCCACAGTGTGGCGGATCTCATCCAGCTTTTTGGCGTTCTCGGCCTGCAGAGCGGTCATGTTTTCCGCAAGGGTCTTGCGCAGCTCTTCCAGCTTCTGGGTGTTGGCGGCCTCCAGACTCTGGAGCCGCTGGGTCAGGATCTGCTGCTGGCCGCTCTGGCCCTGTGCCAGCGTGGTGCTCATGCTCTGCACCGAGGTCTGCAGCGTCTCACTGACGCTGCGGATGGCGGTGTAGTTTTGCTCCGCCATTGCCGCCTGTCTGGCCGCAAAGTCTTTTGCCTGTGCATCGAGCTGCTGCTGCATCCAGCGCTTGAGCTCCTCGTAGTCTCCCCCGTTCCGGGGCTTGTTCAGTTTCCAGAGCACCGCTGCCAGCAGCAGGCAGATGGTGACCAGCAGCAGGGTGTACAATCCAGCTAAAAATTCCATTGATTATAAGTCCTCGAAATCGACCAATTCTTTCCGGGTATCCAGCGCATCGCCATAAAGGCCCACGCCGTCCACCTCGCACTCGCCCGACTGGTTATCATAGGGGTCGGAGCGGAACCCGTACATCGGCGGGTCAAAGGGTGCCTCAAAGGCGCGGTTTGCCACCATGCGCCCGGTGTCCAGGCTGCCGAAGTAGTGACGGCGCAGCTCTTCCTCGCCCTGCCGTGCCATGGAGGCACCAAACGAGCAGTCGGCATACATCCAGCCCTTGGGGGCAATGTAGAACATGGCCCAGTCGTGGCAGCCCACGCCGGTGGGCGACACCGACAGGCCGCTCTGCCAGCGGGCCGGAATGCCCACCAGACGGCAGAGGGTGATGAAGGTCAGGGCCATAATGCCGCAGTCACCGCGCCGGTCCCGCGCGCAGTGGTCGGGCAGGCATTCCTGCACAAAGTAGGCGGGCTGATAGTGATACCGCACGTTCAGGGTAACGTAATCATAGATGCGCTTTGCCTTTTCCGCCGGGTCGGTGATTCCTTCGGTCAGCTGCGCGGCCAGCGCCCGCAGATAGGGCGTGAACACGATATGCGGGGCCTGCTCCTCGGTATCAAAGGTCGGCTGTTCCGGTGCAGGCACAAAGTCCAGCGGGTCAGCATAGACTGCCGTTGTCTTGTAACGGTACTGCACCCCGAAGCGGCGGTTTTCGGTCAGGTCAGCCTCCCAGCAGACGGTGCGCTGGGGAGCGTTTGCATCGGCGATGCGGCCCGGCTGCTCGGTAAAGCTCTGCAGCTCGATCTCGCTCTGGGCCAGGCATTCCGCCGGGATGGGCAGCCAGGCGCGGACGTGCACGCTCTCCCGGCCCTCTGCCTTTGCCTTGGCCAGAGCAGCGGCAAAGGCCTCATCCGACATCCCCACGCTGGTTTTCAGCGTGATGCGGGCACTGGCCTGCCCCTCCCGCTCCATCTGGTCATGGATGCGGCGGCGGCGCTCCCGTGCCAGCGCGGCCGGGGCGGGCGGGTCGAGCTGACGGGCGGCAAGGTCGGCGTGGGTGGCGATCAGCGTCTCGGCAAAGCGGTCAAGGTAGTGCTTCTCCCCTTCCACAAACCGCCAGTCCACCCGGCCCTCATGCACAAGCTGGCGGAACTCCTCCACCGTGAAATCCCGCACAAGGCCCTGCATCCGGGCCACAGCCTGTGCCTCGTTCCAGCAGTATTCCTGCGGCAGGCGGCACATGATCTCCTTCTGCACCAGCAGGGCATCCCGCAGCGCGTCCACGTCGTGGGGCACAGGGTTGGCGGGCTGCTCGTACTCCGGCATTTCCAACCCCTGACTGCGGGGGCTGTTCTGGGTCTCCGTCCAGTCCTCGGCCAGATATTCATCGATCCGTGCCATTGCTTCTTTGTAATAGCCTGCGGCCTTCAGCCGCTCCACATCATCGGGCAGACCAACGTTCAGATGCACAAATGCTTCGTTCAGATCTTTCATCCTGTTTCATCCTTTCTCTCAGGCGCACTGCTCTTCCCAGAAAGCAGTGGCTTCCACCAGCCAGTTCTCGGCATCTGTTCCGGTGCCGATGCCGCAGACGTGAGGTGCATTGTTGAACACCCGGTAAACATGCTTGACGTGATTGGCCTGCAGGGCAGCTTCCAGCTGCGGTCCCTGCCGCCAGTAGACCAGCTCCTTCAGCAGCGTGTCGTTCACACCGTGCCAGTGGTAGGTGGCGGGGTAGTCCGGCGTGATCTCATCCGAAAGATTCCGGGTATAGTATTTGGGGCCGTACGCGCCGATATCCTGAATGACATGGTAGATGGGCTTGATGTAGGTCATATCGTTGATGGGGTAGCCCAGCAGCAGGGCGGCAGGCTTGGGCACATTGTAATGCTGATACCCCACCGATTCCGTGCCGAACAGACCCGTCAGGTGGCCGCCCATGGAATATCCCACGATGGCGTACTGCTCTGGCTGGATGCCAAACTCCGCAGCGTGTTCCTCAATGTACTGCATGGCCCGGCCGATGTCCTCCAGCGGAGCGTCATCGGAAGCATCCGTCCAGACGCGATACCGCAGAATAAAGGCGGCATAGCCCAGCTCATGCAGCTGCCAGGCCGTGCAGGCCCCCTCCTCCAGCTCGGCGCTCTCATTGGCACCGCTGCCAGCCAGGATCAGCGCAAACTTGGCATTTTCAGCCTTGGCCGGGAAATAGAACAGGCCGGTGTTGTTTTTGGTGCGGTCCGCCGCCTTTTCCGCATCCGTGTAGAACGAGTGGGTGACCTGAACGCCATTGTTGTAGTTCTCAATGACCAGATTCAGCCCCTTGGCGCAGCCTTCGGCCACATACTCGTTGGTGTAGCCCTCCACAGTGGTCATCTCCCACAGGGCCTGACCCGGCGGGCAGTCCTTATCCTGCGAGTAGGTGTAGAAGCCGGAGTTCTTGATGCCCGGGTTGTTGCGCACTTCCTTCATGGTGGTCTGGGCCGTGATGTTGGGCTCTCCCTTTTCCATTACGGCACCGGCGGGCAGGGCCAGCAGTGCCAGCAGACACAGCACCATCGCGACGATTCGTTTTGCCTGTTTCATGTTCCGTTCCTTTCCCCCGGCACCGCCCTGATTGCATTTTCCCGTACAGAGGACTATAATATGAGACTGCACAGGCGACACCGGTTGGTTTTTGTTCTATTGTATCACACCCGCCGGTATTGTCAAAATAAATCTGTCCGCAAAATCCATGCGTTGTGATCTCCACGCTTCCGAGGGGCCGGGTATTCAGATTCCGGACACTCTGCCCGGCCTGAGGTGAACAGGTTTCCATTGTGATTTGCGGCAGATTCTGCTATACTGAAAAGAGATATTGCACACGCAATGAGGGGAAACCGGAGCATTGCGGCTCCGGTCAGGATAGGAATATGAGTGAGATCACAGTCCGGCCCATGATGCCGGAGGATTGGACTGCCGTGTCCAAAATATATCTGGAGGGCATTGCCACCGAGCACGCCACCTTCCAGACCAACTGCCCGCCCTACACCGCCTGGGACGCATCCCATACCCGGGAATGCCGCCTGGTGGTGCTGGACGATGGGGTCGTGGCCGGCTGGGCAGCCCTGCATCGGGTAGATTCCCGCTGGTGCTACCGCGGCGTGGCCGAGGTGAGCATCTATGTCGGGGAGAAATTCCGGGGCAAGGGGCTGGGCTATCACCTGCTCACGGCGCTCTGCCGTGAGGCCGAACAGGCCGGGTACTGGACGCTGCAGTCCACGGTGCTGCAGGACAACGCCCCCTCCCGGGGCCTGCACCTGAAATGCGGCTTCCGCATGGTGGGCCGCCGGGAGCGCATTGCCCGGGACTGCCACGGCCGCTGGCTGGACACCTACCTGATGGAGCGGCGGTGTGCAGCGGACGAACCGGCGGGCTATAAAAAGCTGTAAGGTACTTTTTGCGGGAAAGATTTACAGTTTCTTCAAAAAGTGACCTTGAAAATCCACAAAAATATGATATACTAACGTAACGATACCAAAGCGATAGAAAGGAGGCGCGCGGAATGGCACCGACCAAAGAGCGTCCGGCAACCAAGACGATTGTCACAAACCGGGAAGCGCGCCACGAGTATTTCGTTCTGGAAGCGCTGGAGACCGGCGTTGAGCTGAAAGGCACCGAGGTCAAGAGCCTGCGTGCCGGCGGCGTAAACCTGAAAGACAGCTGGGTCGATATTGAGGACGGCGAGCTGCTGGTCAAGGGAATGCACATCACCCCCTACGACCACGGCAACATCTTCAATCAGGACCCCATGCGGGTGCGGCGGTTGCTGGCCCACAAGAACGAGATCCGGCGGCTGCACCAGCAGTGCAAGCTGCAGGGCTACACTCTTGTGCCGCTTTCGCTCTACTTCAAGCATGGCCGCGTCAAAATGGAGCTGGGCCTGTGCAAGGGCAAAAAGCTCTACGACAAGCGTGCAGATGCCGCCAAGCGCGATGCCAAGCGCTCCATCGACCGGGCCGTTAAATCCAACGGCGTTTACTATTGATTTCAGGCAGCATTCCTGCCCGGAAACTTCAAAGCTTACCCACACCGCAAGGTGTGTTTTATGGGGGCGTAAAGGTTTCGACGGGGGGAGCGAGGCCTGGGCAGCGGGTAGCAGTGGGGGACCTGCTCTAAACTCCTCCAAAAAATTAACTGACAACAATAATTATCAGTTGCTCGCAGCCTGAGTGCTGCGCGTTCCGCCCACTCTTGTGTCGTGTGGGGCCGGGGCGTCCTTTAGACACAGCACCTGAACGGACCTAAGCTTTGCGGACCGGCAGGAACTCATGAAGCTACCAATGCGTTAGCCTGGCGACCGGCGTGACGCGGAGGGAATGTTGTTGATCGCCTGCACCCGGAGACACCTACGCTGAACTCTTTTCGGACATGGGTTCGACTCCCATCGCCTCCACCACACAAGAAAAATCCGAACCTCTTCCCATCGGGAAAAGGTTCGGATTTTTCTTGTGCTGTATTTCTTACCGCGTCATTTTCATTTCCAGTCTCAGCAGCGCGGCTTTTTTATCGATGCCGCCTGCATATCCGGTCAGGCTGCCGTTTGTTCCGACAACGCGGTGGCAGGGAATGATGATAGAGATCACATTGTGTCCGACAGCCCCGCCCACAGCCTGCGCAGACATCCGGGAAAGGCCGCGCTCTGCAGCCAGCTGCCTTGCCAGTGCCCCATAGGTCGTGGTCTGGCCGCAGGGGATGCGGCGCAGCAGCGCCCACACCTCCTGCTGAAAGGCAGAGCCAGCGGGATGGAGCGGCGGAGTAAAGTCCGGCTCCTGCCCGCCGAAATAAACATCCAGCCAGCGTCTGGCCTCGGAGAGCACAGCGGTCTCCTGCTCCTGATGCACCGCATCCAGGGTGCGGGCAAAGTACTTCTGCCCCTCGAACCAAAGGCCGGTCAGGCCGATGTCATCAGCGGCCAGCAGGATGCCGCCCAGAGGAGACTCATAGTGCTGTGTAAAGATCACCGTTTACCGGATCTCAATGCCCAGCTTGAACTTCAGGTTGCCCAGCACCTTCTTGACGGTGCGCTCGACCTGCTCAGCGGAGATTTCCTCACTGGGGTCAGACAAGGTCAGGGAGAAGGCCATGCTCTTCTTGCCCTCGCCCAGGTTTGCGCCGCGGTAGATATCGAACAGCTTGACCTCGGTGATGAGGGAGCTTGCCTTCTTGATGGTGTCCTCGATCTCGCCGCAGGTGACCTTTTCCTCGCAGACAAGGGCCAGGTCACGCTTGACGGCGGCGTAGGGGCTCAGCGGCTTATAGCGCAGCTCACCGTCCACACAGGACATCAGAGCCTCATAGTCCAGCTCACCCAGATAGATGTTCTGGCTGTCCTTCTGGTCCTTTGCGATCTCCAGCTCGCCGTTGATCTCATTGGAGAGCTTACCGAACACGCCCAGACGCTTGCCGTTGCAGTAGACGGCGGCGCTGATGCCGGGGTGGAGCCACGGGGTGGTCTCGCGCTCATAGGTGAAGGTCAGGTCAAAGCCTGCGGCCAGCGCCTCCATTGCACCCTTGACGGTGAAGAAGTCCTCCTCGGGGCCAAAGGCACCAATGCAGAGGGTCTGACGCTCATGGGGATGCTCGCTGATGGGCAGCTCCTTGGCCAGATAGACGGGAGCCATCTCGAACAGGCGGCCCTCGGCATTGCCCTTCTTGAGGTTGTCCACGATGACATTCAGCATGGACGGGGTCAGCAGGGTGCGCATGATGGACAGGTTCTCGCTGATGGGGTTCAGGATGCGGATGGCCTTGCGGGCGGCATCCTCAGCGGGGATGTGCAGCATATCCAGCTCCGCGTTGGAGTAGAAGGCCAGGGTGGATGCCTCATAGAAGCCCTGCGCAGCCAGCAGGCGCTTGGTCTTGAGCTGCTGCTTCTGCGCGTAGTTCAGGCCGCCGTTGGTGACAGAGGCGGTGTTCAGGAAGGTGGGGTTGATGTGGTCATAGCCGTACTCACGGATGACCTCCTCCGCCAGATCGGGGAAGCTCTCCACATCCTCACGGTAGAGAGGAGCAGACACATCCCAGCTGCCGTCAGCCTGCACATCCACAGTGAACTCCAGGCGCTGCAGGATATCGATCATGGTCTGCTCGGGCACAGTGATGCCCAGCACGCCGCAGATCTTGGCAGGGGTGGTCACGATGTGCTTGCGCTCCAGCGGGCGGCCATCGGTCAGGTCATACTCGAGGGTGGTGATATCGCCGCAGTCCAGCTCCTGGATCAGGTGCAGGGCACGGGCCAGGCCCAGCTCGGGAGAGTTGCGATCCACACCCTTTTCATAGCGGGCAGAGGAATCACTGTTCTGGCCCAGAGCACGGCTGGTCTTGCGGACGCAGTCACGGGCGAAGGTGGCGCACTCGAACAGCAGGCTGGTGGTGTTCTCGTCCATGCCGGAGTTGGCACCGCCCATGATGCCGGCCAGAGCCACAGGCTTCTCGGCATCGCAGATGACCAGATTGTTGGGGTTCAGGGCGAACTCCTTTTCATCGAGGGTCACGATCTTCTCGCCCTCGTGGGCACGGCGCACATCAATGGTGCGGCCGGCGACCTTGTTCAGGTCAAAGGCGTGCATGGGCTGGCCCATTTCCAGCAGGGTGTGGTTGGTGATATCCACCACGTTGCTGATGGAGCGCAGGCCGCACAGGGCCAGATGGCGCTTCATCCAGCGGGGAGATTCGCCCATGCGGATGTTGCGGACGTAGTGCGCCATATAGCGGGGGCACAGGTCAGGGGCCTCCACCTGGACGTTGATGGGAGCATCCGGCTCGCAGACAGCCTTGTAATCCATGGCGGGCATGTGTAGGGGCTTGCCCAGAATGGCAGCGACCTCGCGGGCAATGCCCAGCACGGACTGGCAGTCGGGGCGGTTTGCGGTGATGGAGATATCGAAGATATAGTCATCCAGACCGACAACGGGTGCGATGTCGGTGCCGGGAACGGAATCCTCGGGCAGGATGAGCAGACCATAGACCTCAGAGCCCGGGAACAGGTCATCGTTCAGGCCCAGCTCCTCGCCGGAGCAGAGCATACCGTTGGACTCCACGCCCTGCATCTTGCGGGCCTTGATCTTGATGCCGCCGGGCAGGGTGGAGCCATCCAGAGCGGCGGGCACGCAGTCACCCAGCTTCATATTGGCGGCACCGGTGCTGATGCGGATATCGTGGCCGTAGTCACCGCAGTCCACCACACACTTGGTCAGGTGGGTGCCCTCCTGCTTTTCCATCTCCACGATCTTGCCAACGACCACCTTGCTGATGCCTGCATCCAGCGGGATCAGCTCTTCCACCTCAAAGCCGCAGGAGAACAGCTTCTCCTCCAGCTCCTGAGCGGTAACGTCGATATCAACGAATTCTTTTAACCAACTGAAAGGTACTTTCATTGTCTGTTCTCTCCCCTCTTATTCATGGAACTGCTTGAGGAACTGCAGGTTGTTCTCGAACATCAGGCCGATGTTGTTGATGCCGTACTTCAGCATGGCGATGCGCTCGATGCCAATGCCGAAGGCGAAGCCGGAATACTCATCCGGGTCAATGTTGCAGTTCTCCAGCACCTTGCGGTTGACAACACCGCCGCCCAGAACTTCGATCCAGCCGGTGTGCTTGCACAGGGGGCAGCCCTTGCCGCCGCACTCAAAGCAGCTGACATCGACCTCCACACTGGGCTCGGTGAAGGGGAAGTAAGAGGGACGCAGGCGGGTGCGGGTGTCCTTGCCGAACAGCTTCTGCACAAAAGTGTTCAGCGCGCCCTGCAGGTCGCCCAGGGTGATGCCCTTATCCACGACCAGACCCTCCATCTGGTGGAACATGGGGCTGTGGGTGGCATCGGAATCGGAACGGAACACACGGCCGGGGATCAGCACCTTGATGGGCGGCTTCTGGCTGTCCATGGTGCGGATCTGGCCGCCGGAGGTCTGGGTGCGGAGCAGGAACTCGTCGGACAGGTAGAAGGTATCCTGCATATCGCGGGCAGGGTGATCCTTGGGCACGTTCAGGCGGGTGAAGTTGTGGTCGTCGTCCTCGATCTCAGGTGCGTCGGCCACGGCAAAGCCCATGCCGGAGAACACGTCGATGATCTGGTTGGTGACCAGCGTCAGGGGGTGCAGACCACCCACCGTGCGGGTCTTGGCGGGCAGGGTGATGTCCACAGTCTCAGCGGCGTTGCGGGCGGCCAGCTCGGCCTCCTTCACCTTGGCGGCGGCGGCATCGTAGTCTGCCTGCACCTTCTGCTTGAGCTCGTTGATGATCTTGCCCATGGCGGGGCGCTCTTCGGGCGCGACAGAGCGCAGATTCTTCATCAGCGCGGGGATCTTGCCGTTTTTGCTCAGATATTCCTGCCAGAACGAGGCCAGCGTCTCCTTGGAAGAGACCTGACCGAGGCTCTCTGCGGCCTGTTTGGCCAGCTCGTCGATCATTGCTTGCATGGAAATTCTCTCCTTCTCAGTTCGTGTTTTCAAAGCGGGGCAGCAAAAAAGGCCCCGTCCCCTGCCGGGCCATTTCTGGCCGGACAAAAGGGACGAAGCCTTTGCAAATCCAATGCTCCGCGGTACCACCCGGTTTCCGCCCTGCACAAAGAAGGGCGGCTCTCAAACGCCGTAACGGGGCGCGCCGTCCTGCCCTAATAGAAGCCGTTCGGGCAGGCCGCTCAGGAGCGAACTTCGGCACACACCCACGCGGAAGCCCTTTCAGCCGGTGAAGCTTCTCTCTTTGCTGTGGAACTGCGTGCGTACTCTCTCCGTCGCTGCGTTTTCAAGATATTCAGGTTTCATAACCGGATATCATCTTACCACACTTTGGGCCTGTTTGCAAGCCGGGGCGGCACTTTTTCCCTGAATTTTACGGTTTTGCTTGTGTTTTGGCCGAAAGTATGGTATGGTAAGCGTAACGTTTTACTGAAAGGAGGGTACACCCAGATGGGTTGGAATGGCTGCATCTTTTTCAAAAAAGGTCAGATTTAATACGTTCCGGGTCGAAGTGTACCCTTTTATTGGAAACAAAACCTCTCCGTCTGCGCTTTGGCGCAGCCAGCTCCCCTCATAAGGGAGCCAAATCGAGGAAACCTTTCAGCAAGACGTGGAGCATGATTTTCAGCGCCGCGCAGCTTTGCTGTGGGGCGCTTTTGTTTTGCCTGAACCCCTCAGACTCGCTTCGCTCGTCAGCTCCCCTAGTAGGGGAGCCTCTGGCGAAACCGGAAATTCTGCGCGGATTGCCAAGGCCTCCACTATTAGGGGAGGTGGCAATGCGTCAGCATTGACGGAGGGGTTTCGTCACAGCAAGCTTTCGTTTGCAAGGGTACACTTTCTATTTTGAAATTTCACAACGACAAATAGAAAGGGTGTTCCCCATGAATCATAAACGTAAACTCAACCTGAAAAAGCAGCTTGCCTGCATTTACACTGCCGATCTCTTCTCCGGCCTACGCATCACGGATGCGGTATGGGTGGCCCTGCTGGCGGCCCGGGGCTTCTCTCTGTGGGAGATCGGCCTGGCCGAAAGCGTGTTCCATGTTGTCAGCCTGCTGTGCGAGGTGCCCAGCGGCATGGCGGCAGACCTGCTGGGCCGGAAAAAGACCCTCGTGTCCGGCGGCGTGTGCATGGTCCTGCAAAGCCTGCTGATGGCCTTTGCGTCAGACCTGTTCACCATCTGCTTTGCCATGGGGCTGAACGCGCTGGCCATGACCATGTTCTCCGGCACCTCCACGGCGCTGCTCTACGACAGCCTAAAGCAGGAGGGCTGCGAAGAAGAATACATTCAGGTCTCCGCCAACGGCTCTCAGATCTCCATGCTGGCCAACGCCATAGGCTCCATGGCCAGCATCCTGAACCAGTTTCTCGGCTACGCAGGCTTTTATCTGCTGAACGCCGCCTTTGAGGGCATTTCCGCCCTTGCCAATATGCTGCTTGCGGAGCCCATCGTCACTGAGTCGCAGGCCAGCCGGGAAAAGCACCCGCTGCGCGCTCTGCCCGAACAGTTCCGCCAGCTGGTGCGGGACAGCCTGCATGTCCTGCGCACCTGCCCAATGGCGGTGAAGCTTATCGCATCCAGCGCCCTCATCAGCGTGCCCAGTTACCTGACCAAGATGTTTTTGCAGCAGCGGCTCGTTGAGCTGGGCTGGCCCACAGAGCTGCTCTTCCTTCCCCTGCTGCTGGGCGGTCTGGCCTGCGTTGCGGGCACTGAGATCGGCCGCAGGGTGAGATGCCGTTCCATGCGGCGGCTCTACACGGCCTGTGCCCTGCTCTGCGGTGTGGGCACTCTGCTGGTGGGTGCTGCGCCTGCCTGGGGCGGCATCCTGGGCATGATGCTGGTGCAGGGTGTGTTGGAGGTCTATCTGCTCCACGAGAGCCAGAAGCTGAACGATGCCATCCCCAGTGACCAGCGGGCCACCCTCATCAGCGTGGACGGCATGGCATACAGCCTGCTGATGATTCCCGCAAGTCCTCTGGTGGGTGCTGTCGGCGATGCCTTCGGGCAGGCTGGTGCGGGCCTTGCCCTGCTGGGCGGGGTCATCGTGCTGAGCGGCGTGGCGCTCTTGAGGAAAAAGCCGCAGGAATCCTGATACAGCAAAAAGCGGATGCGTTCCGGTGGGAGCGCATCCGCTTTGTTATTTTGCTCAGAACCGCCGCCAGGTGTCCGGCATAAAGAACACCAGCATGGGGAAGATCTCCAGACGGCCCGCCAGCATGTCAAAGATCATAACCAGCTTGGCGGGGTTGGAGTAGCTGCCAAAGTTCATCATGGGGCCCACCTGGGCAAGGCCCGGGCCGATGTTGTTCAACGTGGCGGCAATGGCGGTGAAGTTGGTCACCATGTCAAAGCCATCCAGACTGATGAGGAAGAAGGATGCCGCAAAGATGAAGATGTAGGCGGCCACATAGACATTGGTGGCACGGATGGTCTCATGGTTGACCACCTTGCCGTCCATCCGGACAGGGGCCACCACCTGCGGGTGAAGGGCCTGCTTGAGCTCCTTGCCCACAGTCTTGCCCATCAGCAGGAGGCGGCTGACCTTCATGCCGCCGCCGGTGCTGCCTGCGCAGGCACCCACAAACATCAGCATGACAAGGATCTCCTTGGAGAGGGTGGGCCACAGGTCAAAATCACAGCTGGAAAATCCTGTGGTGGTAATGATGGAACCCACCTGGAAGGCGGCGTGGCGCAGGGCCTCGCCCAAGCCGTTGTACATGCTGTAAATGTTGGCCGTGATGATGACCACAGCCACACCGATGATCACAAAGTAGGCGCGCACCTCCTCGCTAGCGGCAGCGCGGCGGAAGCGGCGCATCAGCAGCAGGAAATAGGCGTTGAAGTTCACGCCAAACAGGATCATAAAGATGGTCACGACCCACTGGACATAGGGCGACATGCTGGCAAAACTGTCATTGCGGAAGCCGAAGCCGCCGGTGCCCGCTGTACCAAAGGAGGTAAGCAGAGCTTCAAACACCGGCATCCCGCCAAACAACAGGAACACGAACTCGATGACAGTCAGGCCAAAATAAATGCCATAGAGGATCTTTGCCGTGGACTGCACCTTGGGCACCAGCTTATCCACCTGGGGGCCGGGGCTTTCGGCTTTCATCAGGTTGACATGGGAGCCGCCGGTCAGGGGCAGCAGGGAGAGCAGGAACACCAGAACGCCCATGCCGCCGATCCAGTGGGTGAAGCTGCGCCAGAACAGGATGCCCCTGGGCAGGTCCTCCACGGCGGGCAGGATGCTGGCACCGGTGGTGGTGAAGCCGGAAACGGTCTCAAACATGGCATCCACCGGGTTGGGAATGCTGCCCGTGAGCACAAAGGGCACCGCGCCCACCACACTGATGAGCAGCCAGCAGAGCGCCGTGGTGGCAAAGCCCTCCCGCATATAGAAGATCTGGCTCTTGGGCTTGATGCGGTGGAGCAGAGCGCCCGCCACCGCAGAAAGCGCTGCCGTGAGCAGGAACACGCCCAGCACCATCCACTCACCGTAGATCAGGCTGGCCATGGCGGGCAGCAGGAGCAGCGCGGCTTCGCAATAGAGGATGTAGCTCAGCAGCCGCAGAACGATCGCATAATTCATGCCGCGCCTCCGTTAATCTTCCACGATGTCCCGCAGGTCATGCAGGCCGTGCTCCAGCGTGACCACGATAACGTTGTCGCCCACCTGGATCTCATCGCCGCCGCGCGGGATCTTGATCTCGTTGCCGCGGGTGATGCAGCAGAGCAGCAGGTTCTTTTTCAGGTGGAGCTGGCTCAGGGGCACACCGGTGGCGCGGCTCTTCTCATGGACCGTAAATTCCAGCGCCTCCACACGGTCGTCCAGAATGCGGTACAGGGTCTTGATGTTGCTGCCTGCCTCGTTCTGCAAAGCGCGCACATACTGCACGATGTAATCGCAGGTCATGTACTTGGGGTAGACGATGCTGCCCAGATCAAGCCCGGCCAGGATATCATCAAATTCCAGGCGGTTGATCTTGGTGACCAGCTTGCCGTTGGAATGCTTCTTGGCAAACAGGGTCAGCAGGACATTTTCCTCGTCGATGTTGGTCAGGGCCACAAAGGCCTCGGTGGAGGTCAGGCCCTCGGAGAGCAGGAACTCGCGGTTGGAGCCGTCCTCACACAGGATCTGTGCCTCGGGCAGGGCCTGGGCCAGCACATCGCAGCGGGCAGGGTCCCGCTCCACGATCCGCACCCGGACATGGTTTTCCAGCAGCTCCTGGCTCAGGTAGAAGGCAATGGCACCGCCGCCCACGATGAGGGCATTGCGCACCGGACGCACGGCCAGATGGATGCGCTGGAAGAACTCGTGGGCCTTTTCCTGCGTTGCAAGAAAGGTGACCTGATCGCCGGTCTGGAGCACAAAATTACCGTTGGGGATGATGACCCCGCCGTTGCGCTCCACGGCACAGACCAGGATATCGCTCTTGAGCCGGGTGGGGATTTCCCGGATGGCCACACCGTCCAGTGCCTGCGCCTCGGTCAGGGTGAACTTGATCAGCCGCACCCGGCCTTCCGCAAAGGTATCGATCTTGCTGGCACCGGGGAAGCGCAGCAGGTGGGAGATCTCCCGCGCCGCCGCCATCTCTGGGTTGATGATGGCCGAAATGCCGATCTGCTTTTTGATGAAGTCCAGCTCATGGCTGTAGGAGGGGTTGCGCACACGGGCAATGGCGTGGCAGTGGCCCGCCTTTTTGGCAAACATGCAGCAGAGCAGGTTCAGCTCGTCCGAGCCGGTGACTGCAATGAACACGTCCGCCTCCTCGATCCCAGCCTCGGACAGCGTTGTGATGGAGGAGCCGTTGCCGGCAATGCCCATCACGTCATAGGATTCGCTGATATGCTCCACACGGGCCTTGTTGGTATCAATGACCGTGACATTGTGGCCTTCCTCGCTGAGCTGTCGTGCCAGCGCTGTGCCGACTTTGCCGCAGCCCACCAGAATGATCTTCATAGAAAATGTCCTTTCCGTCCCTCCCTCCTTGCGGGAAGGATGCTTTCTCAGTAGCGCTCCACGCCGTCCTTGGTGACCAGGGCGTAGACCAGCGGGGCCTCCTCGGGCTTTTCCGCACCATAGACCAGACCGCTGCGGTACTCCGCAGCAGCGGCTTCAAACTTATCTGCCGCACCGTAGAAGGTGGCCAGGCTTTCGCCCTTGTGCACATAGTCACCGCGCTTTTTGTGCAGGGTGATGCCGGCCGCAAAGTCCAGCGGGTCTCCCTTTTTCTGGCGGCCAGCGCCCAGCAGCACACTGGCAGAGCCGATCTTCTCGGCATCGTTGGCCACGATGTAGCCATCCTGCTCGGCCAGCAGCTCAAAGCTGGCTGCGGGCTGCTCAAACAGGCTGTAATCGTCCAGCACACGGGTGTCGCCGCCCTGGGCCGCAAACATCTCCTTGCACTTGGCAAAGGCAGAGCCGTCCGCGATCACAGCCTGTGCCATGGCACGGCACTCCGCTGGGGTACCCTTGCCTGCCAGCACCAGCATATTGGCGGCCAGCTGCAGGCAGACCTCGGTCAGGTCGGCAGGGCCCTTGCCCTTGAGCACGTCCATGCTCTCCATGACCTCAAGGCTGTTGCCGATGTTATGGCCCAGCGGGGTGTCCATATCGGTGATCATGGCGGCCACCCGGCGGCCATGGTGGGTGCCGATGGCGACCATCAGCTCAGCCAGCTCAATGCTCTGGTCCACGGTCTTCATAAAGGCACCGGTACCGGTGGTCACATCCAGCAGGATGGCATCAGAGCCGGAGGCCAGCTTCTTGGACATGATGGAGGAGGCGATCAGCGGGATGCAGCTGACCGTGGCGGTCACATCCCGCAGGGCGTACATCTTCTTATCCGCCACAGCAATGCCCTCGCTCTGGCCAATGACCGACAGCCCGATCTTGTTCACCTGGGCAAAGAACTCCTCCTGCGAAAGGGCAGTTCTGGTGCCGGGCACGCTCTCCATTTTATCAATGGTGCCGCCGGTATGGCCCAGGCCGCGGCCGCTCATCTTGGCGATCTTCACACCGCAGGCCGCCACCACAGGGGCGATCACAAGGGTGGTCTTATCGCCCACGCCGCCGGTGGAGTGCTTATCCACCTTGATGCCGGGGATGGGGGAAAGATCGACCATCACGCCGCTGTGGGCCATCACGTCCGTCAGCTCGGCTGTTTCTTCGTTGGTCATGCCGCGCAGGTAGACCGCCATCATCCAGGCAGCCATCTGGTAATCGGCCACTTCCCCGCTGACAAAGCCGTTGACAATGGCTTCCAACTCTTCCCGGGTGTGGGTACCGCCATCGCGCTTTTTCGCGATCAGATCATAAATACGCATCGCAATTCTCCTGTCTGACAGTATGACTTTCAATGAATTCCATTATAACAGACTTTTTGACAAAGGCAATCCACATTCCGTCTCCTTTGTCGGGTTTTGAACACCAAGGGCGCAGCTGCCCGGAAAAGCAGCTGCGCCCTTGGAACAAACCTCGCTCAGCGGGAACCCTTGTCGTAAGGGATGCCCTCAGCCTTGGGGGCCATGCTGTTTTTGGAGGTAAAGGCCAGAATGATCATGGATGCGATGAACGGCATCATGTTATAGATGTTGCTGGACCAGTGGAGCTGCGCCAGGAAGGTGGAGTCCGCAATGTTTGCCAGGCTCTTGAACACGGCAAAGAACATGGCGGCGGCACAGATGTTGAAGGGCTTCCACTGGCCAAAGATCATAACAGCCAGTGCAAGGAAGCCCGCGCCAGCCACGCCGACCTCAAAGTTCCAGGTCTGCACCGGGGGCACGATATATGCCAGACCGCCGATAGCGCCCAGCGCACCGGAAAGCAGCACACCCGCGTAGCGCATCTTGTAGACGTTGATGCCCACAGAATCGGCTGCCTGAGGATGTTCGCCGCAGGCGCGCAGGCGCAGACCGAAGCGGGTCTTGTACAGCACCACATAGCTGATGACGAGCAGCACGATGCCCAACGGCACAAAGATGCTCAGCTCCAGGCCGCCGATGCTGAACAGGAACGGCTTGTTGGAATAGTTCAGCTTGGCGCTGCCGCTGTCGCTGAAATACTTGGCAATGACCACGGCAATGGCGGTGGCCAGCAGGTTCAGGGCCGTGCCGCCGATGGTCTGGTCCGCTTTCAGGTTGATGGAAGCAAAGGCCAGAAGCAGGCTGTACACGATACCGGCCAACGCAGCCACCAGGACCGAGATCAGCACCACCAGGAACGGCGACATGTCGGCCGGAAGCATGGTCAGGGTCAGAACACCCGCCACACCGCCGATGACCATGATGCCTTCCAGCGCGATGTTGATGATGCCGGAGTGCTCACTGAACATACCGCCCAGTGCCACCAGCATCAGGACGATGCCATACAGCAGGGTATATTTGATCAAAAGCAGCATCTTACTTGCCCTCCTTCTTCGCGTTGGCCTTTTCCGCCGGGGCAGGCTCTGCGTTCACATTGGTCTTGTCCGCATTCTTGAACAGCAGCTTCTGGATCTTGCCGCGGAACAGCATGGAGAATGCACACAGGTAGATGATGATGCCGCTGATCAGGTCGGCGATCTCCGTGGGGTAATACTTGGTGGAAAGGAAGGTGCCGCCCACCGAGATGTGGGAGATGAACAGGGCCGAGAAGATGGTGCCAATGGGGTTAGAGCTTGCCAGCAGGGCAACGGAGATGCCGTTGAAGCCCATGGCGGGCAGGCTGGTGGAGTTCAGCGGATTCCACTGGCCCACGTTGGACAGGTAGAACAGGCCCGCGCCAAAGCCTGCCAGCGCACCGGCAATGGCCATGGAGAGGATGATGTTCTTCTTTTCGTTGATACCGGCGTAGCGGGCAGCGCTCTTGTTCAGGCCGACAGCCTTCAGCTCATAGCCAAAGGTGGTCTTGTTCAGCACCACCCAGATCAGGATGGCAACCACAGCGGCCAGGAAGATGGCAATGGTGGTGCTGTTGGTCTGGAACAGCTTGTTCAGGCCGAAGTCCGGGATGACAGACTGGGCGAGATCTGCGTTCTTGCCCAGGTTCAGGGTGCGGGTGTTGCGCACATCATACAT
This sequence comes from Faecalibacterium sp. IP-3-29, assembly GCF_023347335.1. Classification (NCBI taxonomy): domain Bacteria; kingdom Bacillati; phylum Bacillota; class Clostridia; order Eubacteriales; family Oscillospiraceae; genus Faecalibacterium; species Faecalibacterium sp. IP-3-29. Next base: position 2,111,656 of record NZ_CP094471.1, read on the forward strand.
GGGGCCGGTGCCGTTCTGGTAGACCAGCTCATTGACAAGGTACAGGCCGATCCAGTTGAACATGATGGAGGTAATGACCTCGTTGATGTTGAAGTAGGCCTTGAAGAAACCGGGGATGGCACCCCACAGACCGCCCAGAATGGCCGCAGCCAGCAGGCAGACGAACCAGGGCAGCTTGAGCATGATGGCGCAGTAGAGGGCACCGTAAGCGCCCAGCGTGTACTGACCGGCGGCACCGATGTTGAACAGGCCGGTCTTGAAGGCAAAGCCCACGGAAAGGCCGGTCATGATCAGGGGCGCGGCGTTGGCCAGTTCCTTGCCGACACCATAGGGGGCATCATGGAAGCCGCCCTTGAGGATGCGGACAAAACCGTCTGCCCATGCGTGGGCCGGGTTGATGGCCAGCAGCACGAGGAAGCCCACAGCCAGACCGATCAGGATGCACAGCAGGGCAGCCATCACGCTGGTGACAGAACCCTGCAGCCCGTTGTGGGAAAGTTTTTTGTTTTTCATTTCTGCTTACTCCTTTCCCTGCTTGCGGGCACCGGCCATGTACAGGCCCAGCTCCTGGACTGTGGTGGTCTTGGGGTCAAACTCGCCCACGATCTCACCCTCGTACATCACAAGGATCCGGTCAGAGAGGTTCATCACCTCGTCCAGCTCCAGGCTGACCAGCAGCACGGCCTTGCCCCTGTCGCGCTCATCCACGATCTGCTTGTGGATATACTCAATGGCACCGACATCCAGGCCGCGGGTGGGCTGCACTGCCACCAGCAGCTTGGGGTCTTTGTCGATCTCACGGGCAATGATCGCCTTCTGCTGGTTGCCGCCGGACATGCTGCGCACGATGGTGGCGCTGCCCTGGCCGCTGCGCACGTCATACTGGGCGATCAGCTTATCAGAGTACTCCCGCACCTTTTCACTGCGGATAAAGCCGTTGTGCTGGAACTCGGGCTGCCAGTAACGCTGGAGCACCATATTGTTCTCCAGACTATAATCCAGCACCAAACCATGCTTGTGGCGGTCCTCAGGGATATGGCTCATGCCGTCCTTGGAGCGCTGGCGGATGCTCTCGTTGGTGATCTCCTTGCCGTCCAGCAGCACCTTGCCGCTGTTGAACTTTTCCAGACCGGTCAGGCCGTAGACAAACTCTGTCTGGCCGTTGCCCTCGATGCCCGCCAGACAGACGATCTCACCGCCACGCACCTGGAAAGAGACGTTCTTGACGGCATCCTTCTTGTGCTGGGCGTTGTGCATGGTAACGTTCTGCACGTCCAGCACCACCTCGCCGGGGGCGGCGGGCTTTTTGTCCACCTGCAGCTGAACATCGCGGCCGACCATCATGCGGGAAAGCTCTTCCTTTGTGGTGTCCTTGATGTCCACAGTGCCCATATACTTGCCCTTGCGCAGAACCGTGCAGCGATCTGCCACTGCCATGATCTCGTTGAGCTTGTGGGTGATGAAGAGGATGGATTTGCCTTCCTTCTTGAACCCGCGCATGATCTCCATCAGCTCGTCGATCTCCTGCGGGGTCAGAACAGCGGTGGGCTCATCAAAGATCAGGATCTCGTTGTCGCGGTAGAGCATCTTCAGGATCTCAACACGCTGCTGCATACCAACAGAGATATCACTGATGAGTGCATCGGGGTCCACACGCAGGCCGTACTTCTCGCTCAGGGCCACGACCTTCTTGCGGGCCTCAGCCTTCTGCAAAAAGCCCAGCTTATTGGGCTCCACGCCCAGAATGATGTTATCCAGCACGCTGAAGCATTCCACCAGCTTGAAGTGCTGGTGCACCATGCCGATGCCCAGCGCGTTTGCATCGTTGGGGTTGCGGACGGCGACCTCCTTGCCGTTCTTGAGGATCTTACCGGCCTCCGGCTGGTACAAGCCGAACAGCACGCTCATCAGCGTACTTTTGCCAGCGCCGTTTTCGCCCAGCAGGGCATGTACCTCACCCTTGCGCAGCTGCAGGGTGATATCATCGTTTGCCTTGATTCCAGGGAACTCCTTGGTAATGTGGAGCATCTCGATCACAAAATCCTCTGCCAATCTGCTCACTCTCCTTTCGTGTCAAATCGACACCTATACTATTCTGTGTACCATTATACCGTATTTTTGCGGTTTTGCACACTTCTTTTTGATTTTTTGGCGGGATGTACTCTTATAAGTATTACTTTTGTGCAAGCTGCACGATTTTTCGCGAGACAAAAACGACCCTCTCCGTCAAAGCCTGGCGGCAATGACGGAGAGGGTCGTTCCCTGCAGCCCTTGCGGACTGTTCAAATTTTACTGGATGTAGGTGACGTTGGTGAACTCGCTGACGGTGGGCTTGGTAGCATCGTCAGAGCTGTTGTCAACAACGATCTCGCCGGAAGCGATCTTCTGCTTCAGTGCCTCGTACTCCTCAACCGTGAAGGTCTCGAAGTTCCAGCTGTCCTCAGCGGTGGGCAGGCCGACGTAATCGCCGTCCTCCAGACCAAAGTTGCCGTTGGTTGCTGCAATGGTGCTCCACTCGCCTGCCTCGATGTCGGACAGAGAAGTAGAAACAGCCTCAGACAGGCCCTTCATAGCGGAGGTGATGAACGGGTTGTAAGCATAGGTGCCGTCAGCAACGCCGTTTGCACCGATGTAGTTCTGGTCAACGTCAACGCCGATGACGTAGCCGTTGTTCTTCAGGGCAGCCTCAACAGCGGAGGTGTAGATACCGCCGCCGCAGGCAAAGACGACCTGAGTGCCGTTGGAGTACCAGCCCTCCATACGGGAGGTGATGTTGGCATCGCCGTAGAACTGGCCGCCGTAGAAGTAGTTGATGTCGATGTTCTGGCCCAGCTCCTGAGCAGCAGCATCAGCGCCCTGCACAAAGCCGTAGCCGTAACGGATAACAGCGGGAACAGCCATGCCGCCCAGGAAGCCCAGCTTGGTCTTGCCGTCCTTGGCAATGGCGTAACCTGCCAGATAGCCTGCCTGCTCCTCCTTGAAGGTGATGCAGTAGCAGTTGGAGGGGATCTCATCGGTGCCGATATCGCCCTGGGTGACATCGACGGCAATGAACTTGACATCGGGGTACTGCTCAGCAGCCCATGCCAGAGAAGCACCATACAGGTAGCCGACGCAGACAATGACCTCAGCGCCGTCGTTGACAGCCTGACGGATCATGGTCTCACGATCCTCATCGGAAGCGTCAGCCTCGGGGATGTAGTACTGGCAGTCATCGCCCATGTAGCTGGAAACAGCGCTCCAGCAAGCCTGGTTGAAGCTCTCGTCATCGATCGTGCCGGTATCGCAGGTCAGAGCGACCTTTGTGATCTTGCTGGCAGCCTCGGAGCCAGCCTCAGATGCTGCAGAAGAAGCAGTGGAAGAAGCGGTGCTGGTGGAAGAGGAAGAACCACCGCAGGCGGTCAGAGCAGCGGCAGCAGCTGCAGCGCCAGCCACAGCCAGGAAGTTACGACGAGAAATCATCATAAGAAAACTCTCCTTTTTATACATTAAAAATTGCGCTTTAAAAAGGGAATGCGCACACTTGCACATTTACTGACCCAAGTATAGCCGGGTCATGTGAGGAAAGCAAGGCATTTCCGATTACAAAATCTTTACAGATTTTTTGTAAAATTCGCGTAAAAGTCGTACTATTTCGCCAATTTCGGCAAAATATCCGCTTCCCGCCTCACTCTTCCACGGCTTTGTTGCCCGCCACGTTGGAGGGGCCAAAGCCGAAGGGCAGCAGCTCGTCCATGCTGCGCTCGATGAAATCATCGGGGGTCTTTGCCATGATGACATTCAGCTCCGGCCCGCCGAACTCAAACAGCGCCTGACGGCAGACCCCGCAGGGCGAGGTGATCTGCTTGTTCACCTCGCCGCGGCGAGAGCCCACCACGGCAATATCGGTGAAGCGGGTCACGCCCTCACTCACCGCCTTGAACAGGGCCGTGCGCTCGGCACAGCTGGTAGGGGTGAAAGCAGCGTTTTCCACATTGCAGCCGGTGAAGATGCGGCCATCTTCGGCCCGCAGGGCAGCACCCACCATAAAGTCGGAGTAAGGCACATAGGCCTGCTCCCGGGCTTCCAGCGCCATCCGGATCAGGGCTTTCTTTTCGTCTAAAGTCAGATTGGTCATAGGGACCTCCTTTTCATTCTAAAGTATAAACAAACGTTTCTGCGTCTTTCTGAACAAATCCTATACTTTCAAACATTTTGCGGGACTGCTTGTTGAAAGAATAAATTTCTGCATAGCATTGCGGATACTTCTTCTCTTTTGCCAGTGCAAGAATCTTCCCAATCACTGTTCTCCCAATGTGCCGATTCTGATACTCTTTGCAGACCACAATCGAAATTTCTCCGCTTGTCTGCAAGCATACATCTCCGCACAGAATGCCCTTATATTCAATGTAGAACAAATCACCATGACTATCCAGATACTGGTACATATTTTTCAGGATAGGCAGGTCATAAATGCGATTCTGATTATCTACATGATGGCACAGTTCTGCGTCCTGATACCACGGAAGGGCAATTTCATAGGCTGGGTAATAAGGTACAAGGCAGATATCCTGATTTGGTTGAAAGTCGTTCATCTTTCATCCCCTCTTTTGCACTTCAATTATACGGCGTGTTCTCAAATTCTTCAAGAGATTTCTCGTTGTTCATTTATTATGCAACGAAAATTCTTGCATTTTTCATTACAGACGCATATAATAGAATCAAGAAGGAGGTGTATTAGAATGGCAAATGCAGTCAACGTGAACTTCCGGATGGACCCAGACCTGAAACGCAGCATGGAAGAGGTTTGCGCCGAGATGGGACTTTCTATGACAACGGCATTCACGATTTTCGCCAAAAAAGTTTCCCGGGAGCACCGCATTCCCTTTGAGGTTTCCGCCGACCCGTTCTACTCGGAAAGCAACATCAATCATCTCCGCCAGATCGTCCACGACATCGATACCGGAAAAGCCAAGCTCACCGAGCACGATTTGATCGAGGTAGATTAAATGAGATTGCTTCGGGCACTATACTGACACCTAAAAAGAGGGCCGTTGCTTTTTGGCAACAGCCCTCTTTCGCTCTCAAAAATAAACTTAGTACTCCGCGCCCAGTGCGACCTTCATCATGTTGGTGAAGCTGGTCTGACGCTGCTCGGCGGTGGTGATCTCCGGAGAGACGAAGCTGTCGGAGATGGTCAGCAGGCAGGCGGCGTTCTTGCCCAGAACCTGAGCGTTGGCGAAGAGGGCAAAGCTCTCCATCTCCACACACAGGCAGCCGCGCTCATCCCGCAGCTTTTCCCAGTAGGTGGGCTTTTCATCGGAGGGCTGGCGATAGAACACATCGGAGGAATGGATGTTGCCCTCGATCAGGGGGATGCCCTGCTTTGCGGCAGAAGCACGCAGCTTGTCGTTCAGGGTCTGGCTGGGCAGGGTGAGGTCCCCCTCAAAGCCGCTCTGGACCCGGGCATAATTGCTCTCGCTCACGGCACCGGCAGCCAGCACCACATCAAACAGCTTGGCCTTGTCGGTGTAGCTGCCGGCAGAGCCGATGCGGATGATGTTGTCCACATCGTAGAACTTGTACAGCTCGTAGGAGTAGATGCCGATGGAGGGCATTCCCATGCCGCTGCCCATCACACTGATGGGGCGGCCCTCATAGGTGCCGGTAAAGCCCAGCATTCCACGGACACCGGTGACCTGGCGGACATCCTTGAGGAAGGTATCCGCGATGAACTTTGCCCGCAGCGGATCGCCGGGCATCAGGACGGTCTTTGCGAAATCGCCTTTTTCAGCGCTGATGTGGGGTGTTGCCATAATCATTCTCCTTTTTTGTTTGTAAAATAAACCTCTCAGGCGCTTCACGCCAGCATACGAGTTGCGGCTCCCAGCGTCCACTTCGTGCAAAGTATTGCACTCGTGTCCTGCTGGCCGCTGCCCCAACAACGCCTCCCTTCATCCGCCACTGGCGGCGGTCGTCGTTGTTGCCTGATAGGGGAGCCAAGTTTATGCTTCCGCTCCCTTGCCTCTCCTATTAGGAAAGGTGGCAATGCGAAGCATTGACGGAGAGGTCCTGTTCTGATTTATCGCTTTCCGGGGAACACGCTCTGCGGTGCGATGTACGAGCCATTGCGGCGGATCTCGAAGTGGCAGTGGTTGCCGGAAGAGCGGCCCGTGCTGCCCACATAGCCGATGAGCTGACCCTGCCGCACGGTCTGGCCCGCACTGACCGCCAGAGACAGGCAGTGGGCATAGACCGTGGTATAACCGCCGGAGTGGCTGATGATCACAGAATAACCATAGCCCGTACCGGCACCGGCCTTGTTATAACCCGCCTTGGTCACGGTGCCGCCCGCCGATGCATAGATGGGCGTACCGGCAGAGGCACAGATATCCACGCCCTTATGGCCGCTGCTATACCAGCGTGAGCAGTTGCGGTAGCCCGGCACAGGCCAGATGAACTGACCGCTGCCACCGATGTATGCCGCCGCACCGTACTTCGTGACCTTCTTGGTGCCAACGACCACCTTTTTGTTCACCGGCTCCCGGATGGTCTCGGTGGAAAGGATGGTCTGCTCCAGCAGCGCGCCATTGGTATCGTAGACGTTCTGCATGGTGACGCGGCGCAGGCCGTTCTGGCCCTCCTGCAGGGTCTTGGTGGTACCCTTGGTGTACTCGTTGGACTGGGTGGTCTCGGTGCCGAAGGGGATTTCCTCCTCCCGCGTCTCCACCTTGGTGATGCGGACTTCCAGCAGAGCCTCCTGCTTGGTCACGATCAGCTGGTCGCCCTCCTGGATATTGGAGTTCTCGGTCAGGGGAGCACCCTTGAAATTCGTATTCAGGGCACACAGCTCCCGGAAGGTCAGGTCGTTCTTCTGGGCAATGTCCCACAGGGTATCGCCCGCCCTGACCGTATAGATCTTCTCCTGCTGCTGCACGCCGGTCAGCATATCCTCAATGGAATTGTCATCCTCAAAGCTGTCGTTGAAGTAGATTCCATCTTCCAGCGTCACATTTTTGTTAAAGCCCACGCTGATATTCTCGTCCGTCTGATCCTCGTAGGGGGCCAGCAGGCTCTCCAGATAGCTGCGCAGGGTGTCACCATCAGAGCAGACTGCCGTCAGCTCCCCATCCAGATACAGGGCGGTGCCCTCACTGATCTGGTCACTGGCGCTCTGCAGAATGGCGTTTGCCGTCTCGCTCTCGTCCATGGTCTTGTGGGTCACGGAGATGGTATAGGTCGGCTCGATGGTCAGCTCGGTCTTGTCCGAACCGGCGTAGTTGATGCGCTGCATCACATCCTCTTTTGCGAGGTTGAACACTTCCTCATTGGCCACATAGCCAACGGTCTGGCCGTTCACCTGCACAGCCAGCGCATAGGGCTGGGCCATCGTCCTGTTCCAGACCGTGACGAACACGGCCAGCATACACAGGGGCAGGATGTACATTGCTGTCCGGGGCAGCAGGCTCAGGTTGCGCTTGAGCCCGCCCACAAAATAGCACCCGGCCGCTTTTACGGAAGCACCAAAGCCCCGCTCCCGGCGCACGTCGTTGGCGTGGGCCGCCACAGCGCCGAGGCCCTTGAAGAACAGGTAAAGCGGTGCCAGCAGATCCTTGAACATCTGCGCCGCACCGGGAAAGGCTGTTGCAATGATGGTATGCCGGGCATTCCTGCACCAGCGGGCCAGTCTGCGGGCCACGGCAGCAATGCCGCGCCCTGTGCGCACCACCATGTACTCTGCCGCAAAGCCCAGTGCATAAAGTGCCTCGCCAAATGCCAGCACCACGGCACTGGCCCGCAGCTTTTTGGTCACATCATTCATGTGCCGCTGCGTTTTGCGGCGGAAACGGTGCCGCCGCAGCAGGCCGGAGATCTGGACCTTTGCCCAGAAGCTTCGCAGTTTTTCTCTGCCCTTCACCGGCGCTGCAGGAGCCTGGCTCTGCGGCTCCTTTGTTTTTTCTTCGATCAAAAGGGGTTGCTCCTTCCTGACGTTTTGGGTCGAAAGTTACAAATTCATATCAATTATACACTCTGCCCGGGCCGATACAAGGCTTGTCACAAAATTTGGGCAGAGCTTTCACAGAGGTTTCACCATATTTTCATATTTCAGCATCCAACAATGCCCGCATATCCTCGGGCAGGGGGCTCTCCACCGCAACGGTGTGGGCGTGTTCCTCCACCGGCGTTTCCAGCCGGATGCCGCCGGGCACCTCGGTGTAAGTCGGCACCCGGAAACTCTGCCGGGCACAATGGAGCGCCTGCCGGGCAATGCGGTCACGGTGCCCGCCGTAAAGGTCGTCCCCGGCCAGCGGGTGGCCGATGGATGCAAAGTGCACCCGGATCTGATGGGTGCGGCCCGTCACGGGAACACAGGCGGCAAGGCTCAGGCCCTGCGCTGCCCTTAATATGGTATACTCGGTGCGGCTGGGCTTGCCCTCGGGGGTCACGCACCGCCCGATGATGCTGTCCCCTCTCCGGCCAATGGGGGCATCGATGACTCCGGGGCCAAGGGGCAGTTCGCCCTCCACGATGGCGTAATAGAGTTTCTCTACATCCTCGGCCAGCAGGGGCGCGGCATAGCCGTTCTTTGCGGCCAGCACCAGCCCGCTGGTGTCTTTATCGATCCGGTTCACCGGGCGGAACACCGGGCTTTCGCCGTGGGCAGCCGCCCAGGCGGCATAGCCGTTGGCCAGGGTATCCCGGGGGTAGTTCAGGGTGGGGTGGACCGCCAGATGGGGCGGTTTTTCCAGCACCACGGCAAAAGCATCCTCATAAACGACCCTGACCGGGATCTCAGGCTGCGGCTCCACGCCGGGGCCGTCGGCGGGCAGCGCAAAGCGGATGGTCTGCCCCGCCTGCACACGGCGGTTGGCCAGAATGGGCACATCGTCTGCAAAAAAGCCGCTGCCATGGAATTTGACCGCCCGGGCCAGCTCTGTGGAGACGGCACACCGGCGCAGAAAGCCGCGCAGCAGCACGCCATCGGCTTCGGGTGGGACATTGAAAAGCAGCTGCATCCGTTGTCCCTCCCCAAAAATTTCACGCCATATTTAAATTTATTATACCAAATTTTATCGTCACTTGCAAATCTTGTTTTTTTATGGTATTATGGGGAACAGAAAACGAGTGGAACATACGGCGGCGGGGCGGCTTTGACCGCTCTGAGGAAAGTCCGGGCCTCACAGAGCACGGTAACTGCTAACGGCAGCCGAGGGTGACCTCAGGGAAAGTGCAACAGAAAGGAAACCGCCGCAGCAATGCGGTAAGGATGAAAGGGCGAGGTAAGAGCTCACCAGCGCATGGGTGACTATGCGGCTTTGTAAACCCTACCGGAAGCAACGCCTATATGGGACGTACAGCGCTGCTCGCGTGTCCCGAAGGCGGCATGAGCCTGTCAGCAATGGCAGGCCTAGACAGATCGTCGTTTAATACAGAACCCGGCTTACGGTCCATCTCGTTTTCCATTTGGTGTATCTGCAGGGGGTTGTTAGAACCCTTCTTTGCCCCGCCGTCAGGCGCAGAGGCAGAGAGGGTTGATAACAGCCCTCTTTTCGTTTTGGCCAGAGTGTGGTATACTATCCTCACCACGGGAGCACAGTTGTTCGCCGTGGGCAAACAAGAGAGACAGGATGTGAAATCCTCCGATGAAAGATGGTTTTTTGAAAGCAACAGCCCTCTCGCCCGCGCTTCGGGTGGCGGACTGCGCCTACAACACCCGGCAGATCCTCACAGAGCTGCGTGCCGCCGCCGCCCGCGGCGTGAAGCTGGCCGTGTTCCCTGAGTTCTGCCTGACCGGCTATACCTGCGGCGACCTGTTTTTGCAGCGCACCCTGCAGCAGGGAGCCCTGACCGGCCTGCAGGAGCTGCTGGATGCCAGCCGGGAGCTGGACACCGTGGCCCTTGTGGGCCTGCCCCTGATGGTACGGGGCAAGCTGTACAACTGCGCTGCCGTGCTCTGCCGCGGGCAGCTGCTGGGTCTGGTTCCCAAAACGTACCTGCCCAACTACGGCGAGTTTTATGAAAAGCGGCAGTTCACCCCCGGTTCCACCGAGGTGGAGTGGGTGAATGTCTGCGGGCAGGATGTCCCCTTTGGCACCTCCCTGCTCTTCCGCTGCCGCCAGATGCCCAGCTTTGTGCTGGGCGTGGAGCTCTGCGAGGACCTGTGGAGCGCGTTGCCGCCCTCCACCTTCCACGCACTGGCAGGCGCTACCGTCATCGCCAACCTTTCGGCCAGCGATGAAACGGTAGGCAAGGCCGAGTACCGCCGGGCACTGGTGGAAAACCAGTCTGCCCGCCTGCTCTGCGGTTACCTGTACGCCTCGGCAGGCCACGGCGAGAGCACCCAGGACATGGTGTTCGCAGGCCACGACCTGATCGCCGAGAACGGCACCCTGCTGGCCGAGGTAAAGCCCTTTGCGGGCGGCCTTGCCGAGACGGAGCTGGACTGCCAGCGGATGGAATCGGAGCGGGCACGCAACACCAGCTTTGAGCCCAGCACTGAGGGCTACCAGACCGTGGAGTTCGACCTGGCCCTGACCGACACCGTGCTGACCCGCTGGGTAGACCCCACCCCTTTTATCCCCCACAACGAGCAGCTGCGTGCCGAGCGCTGTGAGCTGATTTTGAAGATGCAGGCCGATGGCCTGGCCAAGCGTCTTGAGCACGCCCGCGCCAAAACAGCCGTCATCGGCATTTCGGGCGGTCTGGACAGCTGCCTTGCCCTGCTGGTGGCTGTCCGCGCCATGAAGCAGCTGGGCCGCCCCACCACCGATGTGCTGGCCGTGACCATGCCCTGCTTTGGCACCACCAAGCGCACCCGCAGCAATGCGGAGATCCTCTGTGACGAGCTGCACGTCAGCTTTACCGAGATCGACATTGCCGCCACGGTGCACAGCCACTTCCGGGACATCGGCCAGGACGAGAGCGTGCTGGATGTGACCTACGAGAACGGCCAGGCCCGCGTGCGCACCCTGGAGCTGATGGACACCGCCAACCGCACCGGCGGTCTGGTGGTGGGCACCGGCGACCTTTCCGAGCTGGCCCTGGGCTGGGCCACCTACAACGGCGACCACATGAGCATGTACGGCGTGAACGCAGGCGTACCCAAAACGCTGGTGCGCCACCTTGTCCGGTACGAAGCCGACATTGCCGCCACCCCGGCCCTGAAAGAGGTGCTGCTGGACATCCTCGACACCCCTGTGTCCCCCGAGCTGCTGCCCGCCAAGGACAACGGTGAGATCGCACAGCGCACCGAGGATCTGGTGGGTCCCTATGAACTGCACGACTTCTACCTTTATTATGTGCTCCGCTTCGGCTTTGGCCCGGCAAAGATCTTCCGGCTGGCCAGGGCAGCCTTTGCGGGCCGGGAGGAATACCCGGACGCGGTGCTTTACAAGTGGCTGCGCAACTTCTACTGGCGGTTCTTTGCCCAGCAGTTCAAGCGCAGCTGCCTGCCCGACGGCCCCAAGATCGGCAGCGTGACCCTCTCGCCGCGCGGGGACTGGCGGATGCCCAGCGATGCCTGCGCCGCCCTGTGGCTGGCCGAGCTGGAACAGCTGTTCCCCCAGAAGGATGCCTGAGCCATGAAGCAGAAAAAAAATCTCTGGGTCAATTTACTGTTTGCCGCTGTTGTTCTGGTGATCGCGGGGGTGCTTTTTTACCTCCGCAGTGCCGGGCAGAGCGGCAGCACCCTGGGCGCGGAGCTGATCTACGGCGATGCAAACACGGTGCAGAAGATCTCCCTGGACAAGGATGCCGTCTATGACATCGACACCGGCTATCTGACGGTGCACATCGAGGTCAAAGACGGCGCGGCACGGTTCATTGATTCCCCCTGCCCTGACCACATCTGCGAGAGCTTTGGCTGGATCTCGCAGGAGGATCAGACGGCCACCTGCCTGCCGGCACGGGCCGTTCTGACCATCGTGCCCCTTGCCTGAGGACATGTCAAAAAGGAGAATTCCTATGTTTGATGAAACTTCCCGTTCCCATATGGACGATGACAGCACCCGGCACATCCACCGGGGCCACCGCCCACCGGAAGAAAAGACTGTGGAGGTGGACAGCGCGGCCTTTTTTGCGCCGGAAACTGCCGCTCCCACCCCGCCGCCTGCACCGCCCAAGCCGCCGAAGCATACCGGCGGGCCTGCCCCGGAGTCAAAGCCCCCCCGCCGCAAGCCGGATGCAGATACCGGCGCGGCCAACCCGAAACGAGGTACTGTTTTGCTGATCGTACAAGCCATTCTGAGCATTGCGGCCTTCCTACAGCTCTGGCGCACCCAGATGCTGCCCGCGCTGTATCTGGTCATCATTGCGGCGCTGCTGGTGCTGTTCTGGCTGCTGGTCAAGCGCTGCCAGGAGTACAGCGCCCCCCGCAAGGTATCCCGGGTGTTCTCGGTGTTCCTGTGCGCCTTTCTGGCGCTGGGCTGTGTCTGGGCTCAGCAGGGCCTGAGTGCACTGGACAACGTGACCTCCGGCCTTGTCACCGGCACCGAGGCCAACAAGATCACCAAGGAGCCCTTTGTGGTCTATCTGAGCGGCGTGGACAACCGCGGCGAACTGACTGAAAAGGCCCGCAGCGATGTGAACATTCTCGCCGTGGTCAACCCCTCCACCAAACAGGTGGCGCTCATCAACACCCCCCGCGATTACTACGTTGATCTGGCGGGCACCAACAGCAAGGACAAGCTGACTCATGCCGGTCTGTACGGCGTGGAGACCAGCATGGCAACCCTGGGCAACCTGTACGGGGTCAATGTGGACCAATACCTCCGCATCAACTTTGCGGGCTTCATCAGCATCATCGATGCCGTGGGCGGCGTGGATGTCTACTCCGATCAGGCGTTCACCTCGGTGGGCAGCCCCGGCTACTATGACCCCACCACCTTTGCCGAGGGCTGGAACCATCTGGACGGCAAGAGCGCTCTGGCCTTTGCCCGTGAGCGCCATGCCTTTGCCTCCGGCGATATCCAGCGCGGCATCAACCAGATGAAAGTCATCGATGCCATGATGAACAAGATCAAATCCCCCACCGTGCTGATGAGCTTCTCCAAGCTGATGGATGCTGTGTCCGACTGCTTTGTGACCAGCCTTTCTCAGGAGCAGATCTCCGCACTGGTGCGGATGCAGCTGGCAAGCCTGTCTGACTGGGACATCCAGAGCTATACCGTGACCGGCACCGGCGGCAAGAGCTCCCAGTGCTACTCCGCAAAGGGTCAGAGCCTCTATGTGATGAAGCCGGATGAGAACTCCGTCAACCAGGCCAAGGAACTGATCGCATCCGTTCTGGGCGGCGAGGGCACCGTGAGCGATACCCAGCAGACCCCCGAAAAGACCGAGGTATACACCCCCACGGCCGATCCCAACGCGGGCACCTCTGTGGAAGAATCGCCCGACAGCGTCATTGTGGAGGAACCTGCCGAGAGCGTGCCTGCGGAACAGCCTGCCGATGAGCAGCCCGCAGAACCCACCCCCGAAGCGCCTGCCGAGAGCGAGGCTTCCACCGAAGCACCTGCTGAGAGTGAAGCCAGCAGTGGATCCACCAGCGGAGCAGAAACACCTTCTATCTCTCTGCCCACGCAGGAACAGGTGGAATCTGCTGCCAACTCCCTGCATCAGGCCGCTTCCACCGTGCTGGATGCTCTGTTCGGCTCCAGCAGCAGTGGAGAATAAAACAGAATAAAACAGCACAAGCCCCGGGCCTTGCAAAAGGTCCGGGGCTTGTTGTCTGCTGATTTTACAGGGAAGCGCGATTACTCAGCGTCGCCCAGCTCAAAGGTCTTGACAGAGACAGTGCCGTTGCGGCCAGCCTTGTCGGTGCGCAGATACTGGCGGGTGGTCTCGCCGTTGCTGGTCACGTCAGCAACATAGATCTGCTCGGCCTCGGCCTCGATGGGGAACTCCTCGGCCATGCCCTTCATGGGCAGAGCGCTCAGGTCTGCGTAAGCGTCCTTCACCTTCCACAGCTTCATGGTGTCGCCGTTGGACAGGGTGAACTCGCCGTAGCAGTCAGCGGAGTAGGTGGTGCCGTTCACATCCAGATCCTCGGTGCTGACAACGCTGGCGGCAGCGGCCTCGCTCTCGGCAGCTTCGCTGGAAGCGGCCACAGAGGAAGCAGCCTCGCTGGAAGCAGCGGAGGATGCGGTGGAAGATGCACTATTGGAGCAGCCAGTCATGGCAACAGCCAGCACAGCAGCGGTCAGTGCCAGACCCAGAGTACGATTGATTCTCATGTGATAGTCTCCTTCTATTCTGAAACCATATCAATTCCTGCGCCCGGCGTAAACTTTGTACGCACCGAGCGTGCATGTGCTAGTCTACCACAACTGACTATATTGTTCAAGACTTTGCACAAAAAATAGCCCTCTCGATCACGCTGTCGCATGACTGAGAGGGCCGATATTACTTCAGGATCTCCTGCAGCACGCTGTGGCCGTCCAGGCTGGAAGCGTCCACACCCAGATATTCACACACGGTCTGTGCAATGGTGCCAAAGCAGAGCCGGGTGCCCAAATCCACACCGGGCTTCACGCCCTTGCCGCAGACCAGATACGGCACATACTCGCGGGTATGGTCCGTGGTCTTGGTGTAGGAGGGGTCGCAGCCGTGGTCGGCGGTGATCATCAGCAGGTCGCCCTCCCGCATCCCGGGGATGAAGTCGGCCAGGAAGCGGTCAAATTCGGTGGCGGCGGCAGCATAGCCGGGCACGTCGCGGCGGTGGCCGTAGAGCATATCAAAATCCACCAGATTCACAAAGGCCAGGCCCTCGAAATCCCGGGTCTGCAATGCCTTGGTGAAGGCGATGCCATTGGTGTTGCCGGTAGTCTTGATCTTTTCGGTCACGCCCTGCCCGTCAAAGATATCAAAGATCTTGCCCACGGCGATGACATCCCTGCCGGCCTCCTTCAGCAAGTCGAGCATGGTGGCACGGGGCGGCTTCAGGCTCAGGTCGTGGCGGTTGGTGGTACGGTAGAAGGTCTCGGCGCTGCTGCCCAGGAAGGGCCGGGCGATGACACGGCCCACGCCGTACGCGCCCTTCAGCATCTCACGGGCGATCTCGCAGTAGCGGTAAAGCTCGTGCACGGGCACCAGCTCCTCGTGGGCAGCCACCTGGAACACGCTGTCGGCGCTGGTGTAGACGATGAGGGCATTTTCCTTCATGGCCTGCTCGCCGTAGTCCTTCAGCACCTCGGTGCCGGAATAGGGCAGATTGCAGAGGACTTTGTGGCCGGTTTTTGCCTCAAACTCCTGAATGAGCTCCTCCGGGAAGCCGTTGGGGAAGGTGGGCAGCGGGTTCGGGCTGACCACCCCGGCGATCTCCCAGTGGCCGATGGTGGTATCCTTGCCCATGCTCTGCTCCTGCAGGCGGGCAAAGGCACCGGCGGGCGCGTCGGTCTTTTCGCCCGCAGTCACACCGTCAATGTTGAACAGGCCCAGCTTTTTCAGGTTGGGGCAGTTGAAATTGGGATGCCCTGCAATGGCTCCCAGCGTGTTGGTGCCCTCGTCGCCAAAGGCGGCTGCATCCGGCTCCGCGCCGATGCCAAAGCTGTCCAGCACGATCAAAAATACACGCTTTTCCATATGTTTTCACTCCATTTTCCTCCGGGGCTGCCCCGGAACAGTCGCACTTTTGCTTACCCTCATTATAAGCAAATCCCGCCGGTTATGCAAGCGCTTTGTGGTGGAAAGTTTTTTGTTCAAACCTGATGAAATCTTAGCAGTTTCTTTGCAAAGATTTTTCTTGCGCTATTGTATCCAAGAGCTTATAATGTATAGTGGTATGGTTTGTTGAAACAGCCATATTGGCGTATACTGCCGCCGCGGGCGCAAAGCAATCACTGCCCGCCAGAGAGCAGCCAGCTTGGGCTGCTGCGTCAAGATAGAGAGCATTATAGCGTGAACGTTGGAGGTATTTTATGAGAAAAACGAAGATCATCTGCACCCTGGGCCCTTCTACCGATAAGGGCGATGTCCTGCGCGACCTGATCGCAAACGGCATGAACGTGGCCCGTTTCAACTTCTCCCACGGTTCCTACGAGGAGCATGGCGGCCGTCTGGCAAAGCTGAAAGCGCTGCGTGAGGAGCTGGGCAAGCCCGTTGCCGCCCTGCTGGACACCAAAGGCCCCGAGATCCGCCTGAAGGAGTTCAAGAACGGTGTGGAGATGCTGGAAGCCGGCCAGACCTTTACCCTGACCACCCGCGAGGTGGAGGGAACCAAGGAGATCTGCTCCGTCACTTACAAGGATCTGCCCCAGGACGTGCAGCCCGGCGGCACCATCATGCTGGACGACGGCCTGATCATGCTGCACATTGAGCAGGTCACCGACACCGACATCATCTGCACCGTGCTGAACAGCGGCAAGATCAAGACCAAAAAGGGTGTCAATGTGCCCGGCGTGCATCTGTCCATGCCCTACCTGAGCCAGAAGGACCGCGAGGACATCATCTTTGGCGTGCAGAACGGCTTTGACTTCATCGCTGCTTCCTTTGTGCGCACCGCTCAGGACGTGTACGACATCCGCAACCTGCTGAATGAGTACGACTCCAACATCCGCATCATTGCCAAAATCGAGAACCGCGAGGGTGTGAACAACATCGACAGCATCCTCTCCGCAGCCGATGCCGTCATGGTGGCCCGTGGTGACCTGGGCGTTGAGATCGACTTCACCGAGCTGCCCGGCATCCAGAAGGACATCATCGACCGCTCCTTCTCCTTCGGCAAGCCCATCGTCACTGCCACCCAGATGCTGGACAGCATGATGGTCAACCCCCGCCCCACCCGTGCCGAGATCTCCGACGTGGCAAATGCCATCTACGATGGCACCTCTGCCATCATGCTGTCCGGCGAGACCGCTGCCGGTGACTACCCCGTGGAGGCCCTCAAGACCATGTCCGCCATTGCAGAGCGCACCGAGAACGAGGAGCACTACCGCCCCCAGCGCCACGCCGAGATCCAGATCAGCGTCAGCGATGCAACCGCTCATGCTGCCTGCCTGACCGCCAAGGACGTGAACGCTGCCGCCATCGTCACCGTGTCCGAATCCGGCAACACCGCCCGCCTGCTGAGCAAGTACCGCCCCAAGCAGCCCATCATTGCCTGCGTTATGGACGAGCAGGTGCAGCGTCAGCTCTCCCTGAGCTGGGGCATCACTTCCCTGCTGATGGGCCCCGCCCACAGCACCGATGAGCTGATTGAGATGTCCACCGCTCTGGCCGAGAAGAACGGCTACCTGCACAACGGCGAGCTGGCCGTTGTGACCGCAGGCGTGCCTGTGGGCGTTTCCGGCACCACCAACATGATCAAGATCCACATGGTGGGCAACTGCCTGGCCACCGGTGTGGGCGTGGGCCGCGGCAAGACTGATCTGGTCTCCGCCAGCGGCAAGGCCTGCGTCTGCCGCACTCTGGAGGAGGTCAAGGCAAAGTTCCGCCCCGGCATGGTGCTGGTCGTTCCCTCCACCACCAACGAGATGCTGGGCTATGTCCGCGATGCCGCCGCTCTGGTGGTTGAGGAGCCCGGCCTGAACAGCCACGCTGCCATTGTGGGCAACTCCCTGCTCAAGCCCACCATCGTGGGTGCTGCAGGTGCCTGCAGCCACATCCGCGACGGCCTGGATATCGCTGTGGATTGTGCCCACGGCAGTGTCCAGCGCCTGCAGGCCTGATCCTGAAGGAGAACATCATGGAACGCATTGCAAGCTTTTGTGTCGATCACACCAAACTGGACCGGGGCATGTACCTGAGCCGCCAGGATGGTGATGTGCTGACCTGGGACATCCGGATGAAGAAGCCCAATCAGGGCGATTACCTGACCACCGGTGCCGCCCACACGCTGGAGCACCTGTTTGCCACCTACGCCCGCAACAGCGCGGTGAAGGACGGCGTGATCTACGTTGGCCCCATGGGCTGCCGCACCGGCTTCTACCTGCTCACCCGCGGGCTGACCCCGGCACAGGCACTGGAGTTGACCGTGGATTCCTTCCGCTTCATGGCCGCCTTTGAGGGGGATATCCCCGGTGCCAGCGAGGTGGAATGCGGCAACTACCGCGATATGGATCTGCCCGCCGCCAAGGCCGAGGCAGCCGCCATGCTGCCGGTGCTGGAAGCACTGACCGCTGACCAGCTGCACTACTAAGCGATACAGCAAAAGACCTCCCCATGCAGGCAGCACCTGCACGGGGAGGTCTTTTTACGTTTCAGGAAAGCTTTTTTGCGGAGTGCTTACTCCACGATGATGCTCTTGCCGGTCATCTCAGCGGGGACAGGCAGGCCGATATAGGGCAGCATGGTGGGGGCGATATCTGCCAGGCAGCCGCCCTCGCGCAGCTTCACATCGCCGCAGCCAACGGCCACAAAGGGCACCACGTTGGTGGTGTGGGCGGTGAAGGGAGTGCCGTCCGGGTTCATCATCTTCTCGGCGTTGCCGTGGTCAGCCGTGATAAAGGCGCAGCCGCCTGCGTTCAGCACAGCGGTGACCACCTGATCCACAGCGGCATCCACAGCCTCAACGGCCTTGACAGCGGCATCGAACACGCCGGTGTGGCCGACCATGTCGCAGTTGGCAAAGTTCAGGATGACCACATCATACTTGCCGCTCTCGATGCGCTTGACGCACTCAGCAGCCACCTCAGGGGCGCTCATCTCAGGCTGCAGGTCGTAGGTGGCAACCTTCGGGCTGGGGATGACGCAGCGGTCCTCACCCTCGTAGGGAGCCTCCACACCGCCATTGAAGAAGAAGGTGACGTGTGCATACTTCTCGGTCTCGGCAATGCGCAGCTGGGTCTTGCCGTTCTCGGACAGGTACTGGCCCAGAACGTTCTTCAGCTCCACGGGAGGATAGGCGACCTCGCAGTTGGGCATGGTGGCATCGTACTCGGCCATGCAGACATAGTTGACCTGCTTGCGGCCGCCGCGGCGCTCAAAGCCCTTGAAGTCGTCATCGCAGAAGATGCGGGTCATCTGGCGGGCACGGTCGGGACGGAAGTTCATAAAGATGACGGTATCGCCATCCTGCACGCGGCCGCCCTCACAGGTGACGCAGGGCAGAACGAACTCGTCGGTCTTATCGGCAGCATAGGATGCCTCAATGGCCTCGGCAGCGTTGGCAGCGTGGTTGCCCTCACCGTAGACGAATGCGGCGTAAGCCTTCTCCTCGCGGTCCCAGTTGTTGTCGCGGTCCATGGCGTAGTAACGGCCGGAAACGCTGGCGATCTTGCCAACGCCCAGCTCATCCAGCTTGGCCTGCAGGTCAGCCAGGAAGCCCTTGCCGGCGTGGGGGTCGGTATCACGACCATCGGTGATGCAGTGCAGGTAGACTTCCTTTGCGCCCATGTGCTTTGCCATTTCCAGCACGCCGAACCAGTGGTCAGCGTGGCTGTGGACACCGCCGGTGCCCACCAGGCCCATCAGGTGGATGGCCTTGCCTGCCTCAATGGCAGCCTTCATGTTCTTGACCAGCACGGGGTTCTTGAACATCTCACCATCCCGAATGGACTTGGTGATGAGGGTCAGCTGCTGGTAAACGATGCGGCCAGCGCCCATGTTGGTGTGGCCCACCTCAGAGTTGCCCATCTGACCATCGGGCAGGCCGACAGCCATGCCGGAGGCATCGATGGTGGTCATGGGATATTTTTCCATCAGGGCATCCAGATGGGGGGTCTTTGCGGCGACCACGGCATTGCCGTAGGTCTCGTTGGGCACCCAGCCAAAGCCATCCATGATGCACAGAAGTACAGGTTTCTTGGACATAACGTTGAATCTCCTTTGATTTAGAACAAATAGCGCCCGGCACAGCGCTGGAAAAACGGCGCAGCCGGGCGCTGGGAAAACAGGTCAGAGGGCCTTCTCAGCCGTTGGAAGCGGCATTGACGATAACAGCAAAATCAGGAGCCTTCAGAGATGCGCCGCCGATCAGGCCGCCGTCCACATCCTTCTTGCTCAGCAGCTCCTCGCAGTTCTTGGCGTTCATGCTGCCGCCGTACTGGACCGTGACAGCCTCGGCCACAGCCTCGCCGTACACTTCGCCGATGACCTTGCGGATCTGAGCGCAGACCTCCTCGGCCTGGTCAGCGGTCGCGGTCTTGCCGGTGCCGATGGCCCAGATGGGCTCGTAGGCAATGACCACATTTGCCATCTGCTCGGCGGTCACGTCGCGCAGGGCGATCTTGGTCTGCATCCGCACCAGCTCCTCGGTCACGCCCTCCTCGCGCTGCTGCAGGCTCTCGCCCACGCAGATGATGACCTTCAGGCCCGCATTCAGGGCAGCCAGAGCGCGCTTGTTCACGGTCTGGTCAGTCTCTGCAAAGTACTGGCGGCGCTCGGAGTGGCCGACGATGACGTACTCCACGCCCAGATCCACCAGCATATCGGCGCTGATCTCGCCGGTGAACGCACCGGACTTCTCAAAGTGGACATTCTCAGCACCCACATGGATGTTGGTGCCCTTGGTCTTTTCCACAGCGGTGACCAGATCGGTGTAGGGGGTGCAGATAACGACCTCACAGGAAGCATCCTTGACGGCGGGGATCAGCTCATCCACCAGCTTGGCTGCCTCAGTGGCGGTCTTGTTCATCTTCCAGTTGCCTGCAATGATTGCCTTACGCTTTGCCTTATCCATTCTAACGATCTCCTTATCACAAAATACCTCCCCGCCGCCTTCGGTGCCGCCTCTCCCGGCAGGAGAGGCAGGATAAACGACATCTCCTGCCTCCCGGATGGAGAGCTGGCGAACGTCGGCAAGCCTGAGAGATCTTATTACCCAAAATAAAAAGTGCGGCGGCGTATATGCCGCCGCACCTCAGTGATGCTGGTTCAGATGCTTATGCGTTCTGGATCACAGCGATACCAGGCAGCTCCTTGCCCTCCAGATACTCCAGAGAAGCGCCGCCGCCGGTAGAGATGTGGGTCATCTTGTCGCCCAGGCCCATCTGCTGCACAGCTGCTGCGCTGTCGCCGCCGCCGATCACGGTGGTAGCATCGCTCTCAGCCATAGCCTTGGCAACAGCCAGAGTACCAGCTGCCAGGGTGGGGTTCTCGAACACGCCCATGGGGCCGTTCCACACCACGGTCTTGGATGCCTTGACAGCATCGGCAAACAGCTTCATGGTCTCGGGGCCGATGTCGCAGCCCTCCATGTCAGCAGGGATGGCGGTGACGGGCACCACAGTGACATCCACGGGAGCATCGATGGGATCGGGGAAGTCCTTGATGCAGGCTGCGTCCACAGGCAGCAGCAGCTTCACGCCCTTCTCCTTGGCCTTGGCCATCATTTCCTTGCAGTAATCCAGCTTGGTATCGTCGCACAGGCTCTTGCCGACTTCGTAGCCCTGAGCCTTGACGAAGGTGTAAGCCATGCCGCCGCCGATGATCAGGGTATCGACCTTCTCCAGCAGATTGGAGATGACGTTCAGCTTATCGGCGACCTTAGCGCCGCCCAGGATGGCGGTGAAGGGACGAACGGGATCGTTGACTGCGTTGCCCAGGTACTTGATCTCCTTCTCCATCAGGTAACCGACAGCGGTATCCTTGATGTAGTCGGTGACACCTGCGGTGGAGCAGTGTGCACGGTGGCAGCTGCCGAATGCATCGTCAACGTATGCATCTGCCAGAGAAGCCAGCTCCTGGCTGAACTCAGGCATGTTCTTGGTCTCTTCCTTGCGGAAACGGGTGTTCTGCAGCAGAACGACATCGCCGTTGTTCATTGCGGCAACAGCAGCCTTTGCGTTCTCGCCCACAACGTTATCGTCATCAGCGAACACAACGGTCTTGCCCAGCTTTGCGCTCAGAGCCACAGCAACGGGTGCCAGGCTGAACTTTGCCTCGGGGCCGTTCTTGGGTTTGCCCAGGTGGCTGCACAGGATGACCTTAGCACCATCGTTGACCAGCTTCTGGATGGTGGGCAGAGCCGCATTGATGCGGTTCTCGTTGGTGATCACGCCGTCCTTCATCGGGACATTGAAATCGCAGCGGACAAGGACCTTCTTGCCGCAGTAATTCTGATCGTCGATCGTTTTCTTACCTAAACCCATGGTAACAAACTCCTCTCAAATTCTTTTCGTTCGGAATCGAATTTTGCTCTTCATCGGGGGCCGCGCACTGCGAACTTCCCCGTACATCCTTATTATAAACAAAAAGCGTGTGTATTGCAAGGACGGAGGATGGATAATTTATTAACAAACATTTGTTGCAGAAGCAAAGAAATGTGGTGATTTTGCCGGAACGCACCAGAAAACGCCGTTTTTTCTGAAAAAGACCCGCCGCAGGGAGTGTTCGCCCCCGCAGCGGATCCTGTCCATTCAGGATATTTTCCGGAACTTCTGCTTCGCTTTTTCCAGGTATTCCAGCACCAGCGGATTTTTCATACCCAGCAGGAAGGCTACGTATGCAGCCACTGAGCCCAGCACTGCCGCCAGAATGCAGATGAGATTGGGCAGAGCCAGTGCCTTGACCCCGGTACAGACAAGAACGATGCCCACACAGCCGCAGAGCACCGAGCCAACGGTGCGCCGGTCAGCAGAGACCGTGACCAGACCCCTGGAGCAGCGGATACAGAGCATCATGGAGCACAGCTCTGCCAGCAGGGTGGTAAAGGCCGCCGCATTCTCCCGGAACCGCGGGATGAGCAGGATGTTCAGCCCCACGTTCAAAATTGCACTCACAAGCGTTGCTACCAAAAATTGACCTTCTCTTTTCCATGGCACCAAAACACAAGTATTATAGAGCCACCCAAATAAACTTGCTACCAATGCTATACTCAAAACGCGAAGTGGCACAGCTGCTTCCAGATAGCTTTCGCTTGAGATAAAAAGAACGACCTCTTGACTTAGTTCAAACAATCCCACTACAGCCGGAAGAACGGTTAATACCATTGCCCCAAATACTTTATTAAAAAGCCTTTCAAAATTCAGCCTATCCTGCATTCCCGCATAACGAGACAACCTCGGAACAGATACTAAAAGAATAGATGCCAGAACCGATTTTACCATCGTATATATCTTCATTGCAACGGTGTAAATTCCCACATGATAGTCTGAAGTTAAAACTCCGAGAATTGTCACATCTGAATTTACATAAATCGTAATTGCAAAGCTCGATGCAAAAATCAGAAGTATTGGTTTTAAATGCTTTTTCCAGTCTATTTTTGCTGTCAGTCGAATCGTGCAATATTTCCTAGCTCGAAAGAAGTTCAATATATTCGCACCTGCTGCGGCAAACACCGTAATTCCTGCGTAAATACAGTAATCGTCCTGCGTTTTAACAAATGCGAACATCATCAGAATTGATATTATTTGAAAAATAATACCTCTAACTGTGATATAGGTATACTCCTCAAAGATCGTGAACACCCATTCGGTGCCGATGGTCGTAAAGAAGATCTGTAAACTCAGCACCAGCATCAGGTCGGTATAGGCATGGAGCTTTGTCCAGAAAAGCATCGTCACAGCCAATGCCGCATAGGTCAGGGCCGTGGAGATCATATTGATGGAGAACATCTCCGAGGCAAAGGCCGACAGCTTTTCCCGGTCGTTCACATAGCGGGACCCCTCACGCACCGCATAGGAGGAGATGCCAAGGCCTGCAAACAGCAGAAAATACCCGCAGACGGAGCTGGCAAAGTTCACTTTGCCCAAATTATTTACTTGTAGAATGTTAGATATGTACGGGAATGTAATCAGTGGAAAGATGATTTGTAGAATCGTCTTGGTTCCACTCATTATTGCATTTAATGTAAGCGATTTCTTCATAACTAGATACTTTCACTCACCCTGTTTTTTCTTTACCCATGCGTCCCAGAAGAAATACGAATACATGGTTTTAAGCCAGTAAAAATATCTCTTTTCCTGAAGTTGCTGTTGCATCATTTCCTTTGCCCATCTGTAAAACCCTGCTTTTGCTTTCGGATAACCTTCTTCCATAAAGTGTGCACTCTTTCCATATTTAACCACTAACTCACGACAAACCTGTGAATATCCCGCTTTTGCAGTCTTCTGTACAAGTGATTCATTCGCATACAATACAACAATTCGCTCCCACGCCATCATTTCTGTTAATTTTCCAGTAAAATAATCGCACAGCGTTACCGACTGATCATTGCGGTAGTAATAGTATAATTCACTTTCCGAACGAACAATCTTAGATGCTTTTTTGATGCATTCTGCTAAGAAAAGAGTATCTTCTCCAATATACAGGTCATCAGAAAATCGAATATCCTTCACACAGCTTTTTCGGTATACTGCGCTGCAGGCGACTTTATGCGCTGCTGGTGTAAACCAATCGTACCGTCTTGCATCCAATATGCAAACTTTATCTGTAATTTTGGGAATATGTTCTACGTCACTGCCTTCCCAAACATCCAGCATTTTACAGTATGCAATTTCCGCGTCCGATTGCACCAACATCATTTCCAGCCGTTCTATAAATTCCGAATGAATAAAATCATCTGGATCAACAAATGAAATATACTTTCCTGTACTTTTTTCCAATCCCAGATTTCGCGCAGAGGAAACACCACCGTTTGGCTTGTGGTATATCTTGATTCGCAGATCTTTTTCCGCGTAGCGCTGACAGATGGAAAGAGAGTTGTCTGTTGACCCATCATCCACCAGAATGATTTCCAGATCCCGATAGGTCTGACCAAGGATGCTGTCCAGACATTTTTCCAGATACTTTTCCTTGTTATAAATCGGCACAATGATACTGACAGTATCGTTCAGCACAAATTATCCTCCCTTATTCTGCCGCCGGGCCATTCTTCAGCAGGAACAGTTTTGCATACAGCCTCCGGCTGCATCTGAGCAGCTGATACTTCCGCTGGCTGCTGGTGCAGAGCAGCTTTGCCGCCGCCGGGTCACACTCCTGCAGAAAGGCCTCCATCTTTGCGCGGCGCTCCGTATCCTGCATCAGATACGGATAGCAGTGCTCCACCACGCTCAGCATAGCGGCATCATTTTCCGTCATTCCCGGATATGCTTCCCGGATGGCCCGATATTTCTGATAGCCCATATCCAGCTTATCCTCGTAGAACTTCATGTTCCTGCGGTGAAGGATGCTGTCCGGGCGCTGATAGTAATAATACAGCGGCACCAGGCGATATGCGACTTTGCTGCACTGCTGAAAAATGCGATATGTCGTGCCCTGATCCTCCATCATCCGCCCCAGCGGATAGCGGATATCCCGGAACAGCTCTCGCTTATAGAGCTTGTTCCAGGCAAAATCCCCCAGCTCATCCGAGACAAGGGTGCTGCGGATGGCCTCCCGGCCTGTCATACACTGCACCGGTACGGCGAGTTCAGCCGGGGCAAGCTCTTCCTCCCGTTCAAACATCCTGAAGCCCACCACAGCCACGTCCGCATCCTGTTCCTGCAGGTCACGGCAGAGCGTTTCCAGCATCCGGCTGTCCAGAAAGTCATCACTGTCCACAAAGCAGAGATACGTTCCCTTTGCCCGTTCGAGCCCCGCGTTGCGCGCTGCAGAGAGTCCCCCGTTTTTCTGGTGGACTGCTGTTACACGTTCTTCCTGTGCGGCATATTCGTCGCAGATGGCTCCGCTGGCATCGGTGGAGCCATCGTCCACCAGCAGGACCTCAAGATCCTGATAGGTCTGGTGCAGAATGCTGTCCACGCAGCGGCGGAGAAATCGCTCCACATTGTAGACCGGAACAATGACACTGATCAGCTCTGTCTCCATGTTCAGTTTCCTCAGAAGAATGTTTCTCTGCCGATGTGGAGGATCTCCGAGGTGTACGGGCAAATGGCATTGTTGCCCTGAATATACGCCTGATAGATCCAGATGATGACCAGCATTCCCCACATGGCAGCCTTCAGCAGCTTGCGCAGACGCTCATCCTCCACGCACTTGACCACACGGCCAATGGCGAGATAGCGGAAGAATGCAAAATACAGGCAGATGCGGTAGAGCGGCACATTGATGTTGCGCAGCTGGGCCGTTGCCATCTCGATCAGGATCATCACGATCCAGAAATCAGCATCCGAGCGGGTAAAGCGGCTGCTGCCCTTCCCTTCCTCTTTTGCGTACCAGCGGTACAGCACAATGGGCAGGATCAGGAAGGGCAGACGCACAATGATGGGATTCAGCGTGAAACCGCCCGCATTGGCATCATAATAATATCCGTAAAGCCGATCAATGAAGTCCACATTCAGGGCCAGCCTGACCACAGTCTTGCTGAAGAAGGCAAGGTAGACCGAAAATGCCGCCAGGCCACCCTTGACCCACCAGTTGTCGAAATGCTGAAGCAGGATATAGATCAGCAGCGCACCAAACGAGATAAAGGTGGCATTGTGGAACAGGCAGGAGACCGCCAGCAGTAGGACCGCCCAGTGATACTTTTTCTTCCACACAAAGCTGAACGCCAGAAATGCCACGCCCAGCGCCACAGACTGCCGCTCGGCATTATAAGTATCGCCATAATACAGGCAGAGGTAAGCCAGCCAGCCATAGGGCACGGAGACATACTCCTTATACTGCACCAGCCCGATCATAAACAGGCCACAGGCCAGCAGGTCCACCATAAAGTAGAGCCAGTGGACATCACCAAAAACATGGGCCGCCAGATAGACCAGCGTCATAAACAGCGGCTCTGTTTTGTGCCGCTGCCGGATGCAGGCCAGCAGGCCATCCTGCAGCTTTGCATCCGCCACCCATCCCGCATACACCACGCTGTCCGTGCCAATGGACGGGTCCCGCAAGCCTGCCAATACCGCCATCACCAGCACCGCCAGCGCCAGGCAGAGATAAAAGCCCTTCTCGTTGTTTTTCTTCGTCCGCAGGTGCTCACCATAGGCGGCAATGCCCACAGAAGCTGCAAAAGTCCCCAGATAAATCAGCATCGGAGCTCTCCTTTTTCATCACACAGCGTGGTTGTTTTTCATTTCGGCCAGAGTATAGATTAGATAAAAGAGTCCTCTGCCCTTCATCAGGGTCTCTACCTTGATGCGGTCTGCCCTTTTGGCCCAGGACCTTCGGGTCAGATCCCGGTGTTCCCGGACAAAGCGAAGGATCTGCTCCTGGGCCTCCGGGTAGCAGTCAAAGCCGCTGTTAAGGATTCGTTTCAGGGTTTTCAGGTAAGTGACCAACTGCAGATACTCCGCTTCTTCCCGAACCTCAGGCATAGTTCGGGACAGATGCTGGGTGACATCCTGAGCAATGTCCAGGAGCACCAGATTTTTCTCTTGGATGGGCTCGTGCATAATGGATCCGCCCCGCATCCGGTAATAATACAGAGGCTCATAGTCCGCTACCACCGTCCTGCATCCCTGCATGACTTTGTAGATCACAGCGTAATCCTCATAGAGCATCCCCTTTGGGAAACGCAGCTCCGCCCACAGCTCCCTGCGAAACAATTTCGCACATGCCGTATGGCCGATTTTCCCTTTTCGCAGAAGCATCCCACGGATGGCATCCTGCACCGTGAGTATCTCTGTTCCACCGGCCGTTCCGGTCTGCCGCTGGGGTTCTGTCTCAAATTGCAGCAACTGCCCCATGGCCACATCTGCCCTGTGCTGCTCACAAAGGCCCACCAGTTTTTCCAGCGCATTCTCTGGCAGTAGATCATCACTGTCCAGAAAGCAGAAATATTCTCCTCGGGCATGATGCATTCCGTGGTTTCTGGCATCAGACAGGCCCCCATTGGGCTTATGGAACACCTGGATGCGGCCATCCTCCGCAGCCAGTTCATCACAAAGCTCTCTGCTGCCATCGGTGGAGCCATCATCTACCAAAAGCAGCTCCCAGTTCTGGTAACTCTGCGCCTGCACGCTCTGCACACAGTCCCGCAGATACGGGTAAACATTATAGACCGGCACAATGACCGATACAAGCGGTTTTCTTTCCTCCAACCGGATCCCTCCACTTTACTTTTTTCCACGCCATTGCGTCTTTTCATAGACCCGCCGGGTCATGGCATAGCCGCTGTAGGAAAGCGCCGCCGCCAGCCGGGCCTTTTTGCGGGCCTGCGGATCCAGCAGAACGTTCCGGCGGTATTTTTTCACTTCCTGCCAGAGAGCCTTCTCTATTTTTTCATGCTGCCTGTCCCGGATCTGGAACAGAATATTGCAGACATTGCTCAGATAGCGGCATTCTGCCGCACGGCTCAGCTGGGGGAAATCGCGCTTTACGTTTTCCATCAGCGCGTGGCAGTGCCGCACGCTGTCCAGCTTTCTGGGGTTGAAGGCCATATTCTGGATGCTGCTGCCCCGCTGGAAATAATAGTAATCCCGGTTTGCGATATGTGCCGCCTTATGGGCACGCTTTGTCACCTCGTAGGCGACCGGGATATCCTCATAGAGCTTGCCCACCGGGTAGCGCACGCCCTCAAACAGTGCACGCTTATAGAGCTTGGTGGGGGTGGTCACCTCCATGCCCTCCTGATACAGGATGCGGCGCAGGCATTCCTCCCGGCTCAGGATCTCGAATGCTTCCAGACGCTCTGTGGGCACGGACTGCACCGGCTGACCCTCGAACGCCTCTTCAAAACAGCTGGCTGAAAAATCCGCTCCCGCCTGCTCCAGTGCCCGGTACAGGTTCTCGATGTAATAAGGTGACACCCAGTCATCGCCATCCACAAAAGAGAGATATTCCCCCTTTGCTGCGTCCACACCAGCGTTGCGGGCATCGGACAGACCACCATTTTTCTTGTGGAGCACCCGCACCCGGGCATCCTGTGCAGCATATTCATCACAGAGGGTCTCGCTGCCATCGGTGGAGCCGTCGTCCACCAGCAGCAGCTCCATGTTCTGATAGCTCTGCCCCAATAGACTGTCCACACAGCGGTTCAGATATGGCTTTACATTATAAACAGGAACGATGATGCTTACCAAAGGGTCCATCTTATCTCCTCATTTCAGCAGGTTGAAGTAAAACTCTTCCAGCTTCTTCGCCTCGGTGACGATATCAAAGCCGCCTGCCCGCATCTCAGCAGAGGTATCCCGCCGCCGGGCATTCTCTGCGGCCCGGATCGCCGCATCCGCCCAGACTGCTGGGCTTTCCCGCAAGCTCAGGTACTGCATCTCGGGCAGGACCTGAGCCTCCTGCGGCACCTCTGTGGAACAGATGACCGGCAGTGCCGCCGCTTGTGCTTCGATCAGCACGATCCCAAGCCCCTCATACCGCGAGGGCAGAACAAAGACATCCATGGCCTGATAGAACTTTGCGGGATCACTCTGTCGGCCCAGAAAGCGGACATTCTCCTGCAGCCCCAGTGCCTCCGCTTTCCGGCGGGCAGCGGCCTCGTTTTCCCCTTCTCCGATCAGCAGTAAAACGGCATCCGGCCGTTGCTTGCAGACCTCCGCCATTACATCCAGCAAAAATTCGTGATTTTTGGCATAGCAGAACCGCCCGACATGGCCCAGCACCAGTTCATCCCCCAGGCCAAGCTCCTGCCGGACGGCTTTCCGTTTGGCGGCATCATAAGTAAAGCGGTCGAGCTCAATGGCATTGTTGAACACCCGGAAAGGCTTTTCACCATAAAGCCAGCTGCCTGCCGTTCTGGAGCAGGCACAGAGCCGGGTGGGATACACTGCGGCAAAGGGACGGAGCAGGTACTTCATCACATTTTTTGCCCCTTCTCCCCTGCCCACCGTAGAATGGTTATGCGCGATCCGGTTGGGCACCCCTGCACGCTTTGCCCCCCAGAGGGAAAGCACGCTCAGGGTGTTCATGTGGGAGTGAACGATCTGGTATCCGTTCTGACGGAACAGCCGCCCGATCTCCCGTTCATACTGCGGCAGGTGGGTATATTTTGGCACCACATACACCCGGCCGCCCAGCTGTTCGATCTCTTCCCGCTGGGGCAGGGTCGAGCCT
This sequence comes from Faecalibacterium sp. IP-3-29, assembly GCF_023347335.1. NCBI lineage: Bacteria > Bacillati > Bacillota > Clostridia > Eubacteriales > Oscillospiraceae > Faecalibacterium > Faecalibacterium sp. IP-3-29. Next base: position 2,141,452 of record NZ_CP094471.1, read on the forward strand.
TCCAGCGCGAAAAAATCAAACTGAACTCTGGAACGGTCCATGTGGCGGTAGTAGTTCATCACCACCATCTCCACACCGCCGTAGTTCATATCTGTCATCATCTGGGCCACACGGATGGGCTGTGCATTCTGCTCCATAGTCATACCAGCTCCTTGCGGTCACAATCCTCGAACCAGTCCCGGAAGCTCTCCTCCAGCGTATAGTGGAACTTGTAATCAGTGGCGGCCAGCTTCCTGCCGCAGACATTGGTGGATACCATCAGCTTCCGGACACGGGCGGGATGGATACCCACCTTTTTGCCCCCGATGGGTCCCAGAATGCCCGCCGCAAACAGCAGCAGTCCGGCGGGCACCAACGGCACATGGCGGTGCAGGCCGGTCGCCTTCTGCATTGTATCGCAGATTTCTTCAATGGTATAGGCCGGCTCGTAGGTACAGTTATAGATCTCTGCTCCGGGGAAGGAATGATCCAGCATCCGGTACTTGAAGAAGCGCACCAGCTCCTTGACATAGATGCACGCCTTGATGGTGTCCTTCCGGCCGGCATAAAAAAAGTAGCCCTTCTTCTGCCCCCTGTACAGGCGGGTCATGTTGCCGTGCTCCCCTTTGCCATAAACGATGCCTGGCCGCACGATGGTCAACTCCCGGGCCGGATCACGGGCCTGCCAGATCTGGTGGATCTTTTCTGCCACCAGCTTGCTGATCCCATACGGCGTGTTGGGAGTTGGCAGAGTCTCCTCCGTCTTAAGGTCCTCAGACGCGCCATAGGGTGCAATGGAGCTGGTGAACAGGATCTTCCGAATGCCGTATTTTTCCGCAAAGGCGGTCACATTTTCCGCGCCCCGGATATTTGTTTCAAAATAGGCTTCTTCCGGGTGGCCGGGGGTGCGGTGGACCGCTGCCAGATCAAAGATCACGTCCTCCGGAGTCGGAACGAACTCAAAATCGATGGGCTTGCGCACATCCAGCCGGATATACTGCACCCCATCGTTCTTTTCCACAATGCCCGGCACCACGCCCTCTTCCCCGGGCATAACAAGATCCAGGTCGTAGATCACGTCGCCGGGTCTGACGCACTCCTTCAGCAGCAAATGAATGAGATGGGTGCCGATAAAACCAGATCCACCAAAAAGAATATAATTCATTTTGCCCCTTTCCGGTCAAACACAACGCCCACCGTCTTGAACAGCAGGTAGATATCCATCCAGATGGACCAGTTGTCGATGTACTGGACATCCAGCTTGACCACTTCTTCAAAATCATCAATATCGCTGCGGCCGCTTACCTGCCACAGGCCGGTAATTCCCGGCTTCATGGAAAGGCGGCGCTTGTGATGGCTCTCGTACTGCCGGTACTCATCCAGCGTGGGTGGGCGGGTACCCACCAGGCTCATGGAGCCCCGCACAACGTCAAAAAACTGCGGTAGCTCATCGATACTGGTGCGCCGGATAAAGCGGCCCACCCGGGTGATCCGGGGGTCATCCTCCATCTTGAACATCAGGCCGTTCATTTCGTTCTGGGCCATCAGCTCCTTTTTGCGTGCCTCCGCGTCCACATACATGCTGCGCAGCTTGTGGATGTAGAACACACGTCCATTCCGGCCCACCCGGCGCTGCTTGAAGATCAGCGGGCCGGGGCTTTCCAGCTTGAGCGGGATGGCCACCAACGCAATGATGGGAATGCTGATGATGCACCCCACGATGCCGCCTACGATATCCATGGTCCGTTTCAGCACCTGATCCCGCAGCTTGAGTTCCACCGTGCCCATCGTCACAACATTGCCGCCCGCACAGCGGCTCAGCTCCCGGCTGATGCGCACCGCACTGGTCTCATCACAGCAGGCTTTTTCAATCCGGTCCAGCACTGGCAGGCGGAAATGGACCGTCAGACCCATGCTCTCCATCTCCTCGAGGTAGGGCAGCATGTTCTCTTCGCTCTCCTGCGCCACATCCAGATACACTTCATCCAGCGCTGCCTGCCGCAGCCAGTCCATGAAATTATCGAAGTTTGCCTCGATCTTCACCCCATCGATCTCAGTGTGAAGCTGCTCCGGGGCAGCTTCCAGAATGGCAAGGCCGGTCACACGCTTGGACCAGTCCTTTTTCAGCTCTTCCAGAATAGGGCTTGCGCTCTCCTGCGTGGTCACCACTCCCACAAGGCTCTGAATCCCCTTGGTATAGCGGGAGCGTACCAGTATCTTTTTGAGGACAGCATGAGCGCCCGTCATCACAAAGACATCGATGACGGGCACAAACACCAGAAAATAGCGGGAGTGCAGCATGGAAGCCTTGGTCAGCGCCAGACAGGCCGCATCAATGAGAGTCAGCAAAAAATTGAACCGCACCGCAATTTCAACTTCACGAATCGGAGTGCGGTTCACGATATTTTCGCTCTGATCAAATGTAAAAAAAGTCAGAATATAGGCCAGCAGCAATAAAAAACAGGCTTCTACCAGATTGTCCAGCTGGAAGTCCCCCATCTTGTGCAGAACACCTGCGGTCAGCCCCCACGCCAGCCCAATGCTGAGAACCAAAGAGAGCAGATCAATCAGAAACAGGTATCCATACTGCAGTTTTTCACGTTTCGTAATCATACTGTTTCGTTGTCTCCATTTATTTTTACCATTTTATCATATCGGGAGAAGGGTTGCAATAGATGGAGATCGAATGCGTGCTGCTTTTGTCGGCACACTGCAAATGTGTTGTGCCATTTTACGAAAGTACCTTATCGCGCCCAAAATGGTCAGCAAAAAGCGCCCTTTCTCTCGTATCACACAAGAGAAAGGGCGCAGTCAAGCTTTATTCAGCTCAGGAGAAACTCCGATCAGCAGTTCTCAGCGAAGTACTTAATGGTACGGACCATCTGAGAGGTGTAGGAGTTCTCGTTGTCGTACCAAGACACGACCTGAACCTGATAGGTGTCGTCGCAGCTACGCTGAATTTTTGCACTTTTCCAAGTAGTTCTTCACAGTTTTGTAACAACAGTTACAGTACCAGAACATACCGTTGTCGTACCAAAACCGGTTTGTTCATACTACGATTATATCACGTTTCAGCGTCATTTGCAAGAATTCAATCCGTTTCGCTTCTGGCCTGCATTTTTCAGATTTCAGCGTATATTCTTACGGTATTCCACGGTTCGAGCGCCTGAGGCCTAGGGCTTCCGCCGGGGCAGCAGCTCTCCCAAGCACTCTCTTTAGAAGCTATATGACAGCTAGATTGCCAACATATTCCTGCTGATTAACTGAAATTTCTCCGGACGTGATTTGGGGCCATGGTGTGGGAAATGTAGCCGTTTATGTTTGATATAGAACAATTCTATTCATTCCAAGTCACATCAATTACCATTTATATAAGAAAACCGTGTGAACTGCCAGAGCTATAACTCTACGCTCCGACTGATCCACACGGCTCTAAAATATTTATTTCAGCTTTGCGAGGATTTCATCTGCGCTCATGCCGCTTGCCAGCAGCTTTTTCAGCACAGCTTCAGCTTCGGCTTTCTTTGCGGATTCCGCTGCTTTGGTTTCAGCATCCTTTTTCTTACTCTCCAGCTTCACCAGTTCTTTGTCCAGTTTGTTGAGCGAGGCCTTCTTGGTTTTCAGGTCTGCTTTCAATGCATCGATATTGGCAGTGATCGATGCGATCTCGGCGGCGGTGGTATCCTTTGCGGACTGCTTTTCAGAGAGCTGTGCAGCAAAGTCAATGGTTGTTTTTACGGTCTTGGGCTTGTTCTTGCTTCCTTTGGGACGGGGCATAGGGGGCACCTCCAATGTTTTTTGATGGCTTCAGTATAACACTCGTCTTTTATGTTCGCAAGAGGTGCAGTTTGTAGAAGAAAAATATATCTTTAATTTAAACAATAGATCGATTCAAATTGTGCAACCATGCAGGAATTGCGCTGTAATCTTTTACCCACAGAATATTAATTCCGATGCGATAAAAATAATTTTCAATTTGAAGCCAATCTTTTGATGTCAGTTGTTTTGTTGTTGAAGCAAACGCATCTGTGCTTTTATAAATCATAGCGAAAATCGCATAATGTTTTGGCAGATCAGTTGCGGTGATTTCTAAAAGTCTTCGGATGTTTGGATCACTTATTATCTCCACATATCAAACGAGCGAATGTTAAGAATATCACATATCTGGATTTCAACATCATTTTTTAACAAAATAACGTTCTCCATGTCAGAAAACGAACACCAGTATGCCTTCATTAAATAATTCATCACTTTTTCCTGTTCAGAATCACTATTTCTTCCATCATATACAATTTTGTCTGCGCTGACCCTTACCACAATTTCATAGGGTGTATGTGTAGTCACCCACTCCGCTGCCAGATCTGTATTCAGTAGCTCATCCATGTCCTTCAGGATTTCCGGTCTTTTATGAATATAGCCTCCATATGGCTGCTTACTATAAGAAAGAAATCCACAGATGCAATAATCGTAATACAACTTTCGTCCAACACGCCATGCAGCATACTCTTCTCTGTTATGTACTGGTGGACAATCGCCAAAACTGATGTCATATGTTCTTCCGTTATATTTCAAAGTATGTTGTTCAATATTAATATCAACATCATGATTGGAAAGAAACAATCCAAGCTCCGTTACCTTATTGGTACACGCAAGCTTCATTAATCCACCATTTCTAATAGATTCACAGGCAGTTGAACTTGTTGTAATATGTCCAAATGTGAACTCAAGTTCTCTAAATGCTGGCAAAAAGCAGTCTTCTTTGTCCAGAATCCTTTTTACATAATCCTCATCGCTTAAAAATTGCTCCTTATTGTAATTTCTGTTTAGGTATTGCCACGTTGACCATTCAATTCCTGTTAACCTTTGCAGTGTTTTTCTTGCGTTTTGCTGCGTAAGAACATCATATGTCATCGGGATATTTTTCCTTTTCCGACTCAATCAAACCGCTTCTCAGCGTCTTTCACAATCTCACATTCGACCTTTTCAGCAATTTCCTTATTCTCTGCGCTGACAGAGATATAGGTCTTCAGCTTCGGTTCGGTACCGGAGGGGCGCACCACTATGGAGCAGTTATCTTCCAACAAGAACTTCAGCACGTCGGACTTGGGCAGACCGTCCAGACCCGGCGCGTAGTCCAGCAGCTTGATGACTTTCTTGCCGCCGAACTCCTTAATATCACCCCGGAATGCCTGTATAATGCTCTGCATCTTGGCAAAACCGGCGCTGCCATCGAACTCATAGCTGTGCAGCGTGTTCAGGCAGTAGCCGTAGGTCTTGTACAACTCGTCCAGCTTGTCTAACAGGCTGATGCCCTTGGTTGCATAGTAGCTGAACATCTCGCAAATCATGTACGCGCCGTCCACACCATCCTTATCGCGGACGTAGGAACCGGTCAGATAGCCGTAGCTTTCCTCAAAACCGAACACATAGCTATCTGCCTTGCCCTGCTTTTCCAGCTTGCCGATCTGCTCACCGATGAACTTGAAGCCGGTCAGCACATTAATGGTACGCAGTCCATAATGACTTGCAATCTGCTCGCCCATATCCATGGTGACGATTGTCTTGACCATGACCGGGTCAGCGGGCATCTTACCATATTTGACGCGCTGGCTGCAAATATAATCCAACAGCAGCATACCGGTCTGGTTGCCGGTCAGCAGTTCGTACTCCCCTGCCTTATTCTTGACGGCGATGCCCACACGGTCACAGTCAGGGTCAGTCGCCAGCAGCAGGTCAGCGTTGCACACCTTAGCATATCCAACATTTGAAACATCATATGTCTTTACTGCGTCAAGAATCCGCAATGCAGAAGCATCTCCACTCATTCGTCAGTTAAATACCATACATGAGATAGTCAAAAACGCTAACCGTCAATATTTCAGTCATATTCTTTTCCTCAATCAGTCCATCATGCCCGTATTATACCACTGAATCATACGCTCATAATCGTCCTGCGTATCCAGATCTCTTATGCGCATCGGAACTGCCTTTAGAGGAAGAAGTGGTTGCAGCATCTCATCAATTCCTTGTGCCCCTGCAATCAACCGGCTCGATAAAACTTTGGAAAGGCACCCCCATTCATACTTACTTGGGCTACGTAAGAATTCGTTTACTTCATTATTTGAAACAGCCAAGTAAATTGGTTCACTTGAGTGTGATTCACATACACTTATACATTCCTGTGGCTCACTCATAAATCGATTGAAATCGTCCCTATTAATAAGTAAATCGCCATCCATAATTACGACGTATTTTCGCGCTCCAATCAATGTCTTAGATAAGCTCACCCCTGAGCCTGTCTTACGATAATCATTATTAAAAGCAAACATTACATCCTTACGGATATGCTTTACCTCCTTGATAACCTTTTCTGCTTGATAACCAACGGCAACGCGAATATCATCATACTCATCGAGCATTTCCAGCTGACGCTGTATAATAGACTTACCAGCTATTTTCACCAGTGCCTTTGTTGTCCCAATACCAAGTCTAGTGCCCATTCCTGCACAACAGATTACAACGCTAATATCATCGTGTCCCATAATCATGTTTCCTTCTAATCTTTTTATAGAAGCGTCCTGAGAAAATCCGCGCATCTATTATCATCGTAAAATGCATAATCAATATTTTGAATCAGCGATGGCGCAATATCCCTAATACCACCAAAACCAACTGAAATATTAGCAACTTGTGCCATACCAGAATCATTATCTCCATCACCAATAACAACAAGCGGCTGAACAAACTGTTTTGCGGTCAATTCCTTATCAATAACACTGACTATTTGCGTGATTTTATCGTTTTTATAGTTTGCTCTAGAGCAATACACATGATCATTGAGGCCGAGTTTGCGCATCAAATCATTGATCCAAATATCTAGATTTCCAGTTACAACGTAGCACCTATCACGATTTTCCCTTATAAACTGTGCGATATTCTCATTTAAGGGTATCTCAGCTACCATCGCTCGCGTTTCTGATACATTCATAACGCTTAATATTTCCACCCTTTTTAGGAAACTACTCTTAAATGGAATCTCTCCATTCATGGTCGCTTCCGTAAGTTCTCGCATTTCTTTTTGTCTATTCACCTTTTCTGCAATAGTAGGTAAAATTTCTTTGCATGTAATTGTCGAATCCAAATCAAATAAAAATATATACTCAGACATCTTTTTCAATCCTATTCTCAGAACTCAGCATTGCATTCAATGTCTCTGCCAATTTTTGGATAAACATATCATTATCCGCTTCATTTCTGATGGCAATTCTTAAATATTGTTTTTTCCCTTTGATTTTCTTACTTAGAGTCTTAATAAAGACTTTCTTTTCAAGTAGCATTCTCTGTTTTAATTCTTCTGCATCCAAACCGTCAAGCAATTCTACCATAAGATAGTTTGCTTGAGATGGTATCACACGTATATATCTTAGGTTTTGAAGTTTTGATATAAATCTAGTCCTTTCTTTTCTGAATTTATCTAGCGACTTTATATATGAATCACGATACTTACCGCAAATCTGCATATAGAATTCAGCAAACGAATTTATATTCCAGATTGATACATCCACTTTCATTCTTGAAATCAATCTTTTATCTCCGCTTGCCAAGACACCAAGTCTCAGTCCCGGCACACCATACGATTTAGAAATACTCTTAATCACGTATAGATTTGGATATTGATTTAAAATTTCTTGATCAATCAAAGATGAGTTTATCTCATCAGAAAAATCAACAAATGATTCATCAATAATTATCTTAATACCCTTATCTCTTGCCCACGATATCATCCTCAGCATATCGTTCTTAGGAATATAGTTACCTGATGGATTATCCGGATTAACCAATACAAGATTAGAAATAGTAGTTTTATCAAAGTATTCTATAAGATCACTCGCACTATAGGAAAAATCTTCTGATTCTACCAGATAATTAACCGTTTCAATCTCAGTATATCTGTTGGGATATTCATCAAATGTAGGTCGAACGAATCCAGTTTTCCCTTTTATAAATCCCATCATTGACTTAATTAACTCTGCCGCACCGTTTCCCACAATAATACTTTCTGGAGAAACCCCAAATGCGCTCGCCGCCAGTTCCGCATTCACTCTCATTCCTGACGGATATTGTTCAAGCAAAACTTTAAAATTATTCTGCAGCTCCTCAACTAGTTCACGTGGCGGATAATATGGTGTCACAAGATAAAAATAATCCAGATAATCAGGATATCTCCAATATCCGCCCCAACTTCCCAGCATTTTATCAGCAACACTTTTTTTATCTTTTGAAAAAAGAATTGTAGCCTGATTTATGTCCTCCGTATTATTGATTTCACGCCATACAGCATTGCTCACACGCAAGGCCTTAATCCTCGTGTCATTTGACATTGCAATTACATTCAACGGTTCAGAATATTCTAGACTATCTCCTTGCACATCAATTATGGTTTCCAATACCGGAACAAAATATTTTTTTGTAAAATTCATATCAAATTTGCAAATCCCAACCATCCGATACGAATTTAACTGAAGAGTCGAAGCCATTTGAGGTTCTTGTCCAACTGACAAAACACGAGCATTTCCGTCAACAAATACTGGTTTTCCTGTCATCCAATTTTTATAAATATCTACTGATACAACACATTCACCATCCGTTTCAAGTATAGATTCGAGAAGATTATCTTCCAGCACAAGCTGAGAATTTAGAATAACCGTATCGTCCATTGACAAATATTCTCTTCCCAAGAATATCGAGTAAATACTCTTTGACTCTTTGTAAAACTTATTTTCTAAAAACACAAGTTCAGTCTTTAAGTTTAATCTCTCGGTGAATTCAATTAGACTTTCTTTATTATCCCTAGTAATGAGAATTATTCTTGAAACAATACTATTATCTAGCTGAGTCAACATTCTTTCTATTATTGGAACTCCATCGATTTCAACCATCCATGGTTCATTGCTATTTCCCAATCCAGTCAGTCCTATTATCTCTCGATCCGCTAAAATGAGTGCCTGCATTATGATTTCCTTCTCTCCCTTTTAATTTCAATCTAAAACAGACGACTATCAGAAGCGCAAATTTCTTCTCCGTGAAACCTAGTAATCAGTACTTCCTCCACACCATCTTATTAACTACATTCACATAACCCTGAATGATGCGAACCACCTTCATGGACACGGTCTCGTCCACATAGTCGGGGCAGGGTTTGCCCAGAACACCCTTCTGCTTCATTTCAATTGCCATATCGGTGGCGTTGAGCAGCTCCCGGGTGGTAATGCCCGCCAGGATGAAGTCACCGGCTTCCAGTGCCTCGGGGCGCTCGGTGGAGGTGCGGATACACACAGCGGCGATGGGATGACCGATGGAGAGGTAGAAGCTGCTCTCCTCAGGCAGAGTGCCGGAGTCGGAGACGATTGCCAAAGCGTTCATTTGCAGCTTGTTGTAGTCGTTGAAGCCCAGCGGCTCATTGACCCGGACACGAGGGTCAAGCTGGAAGCCGCTCTGTTCCAGACGATGCTTGCTGCGGGGATGGCAGGAGTAGAGAATGGGCATATCATACTTCTCTGCCAGCGCATTGATGGCAGTGAACAGACTCAGGAAGTTCTTTTCAGAGTCGATGTTCTCCTCACGGTGGGCAGACAGCAGAATGTACTTGTCCTTTTCCAGCCCAAGACGCTCCAGCACGTCGCTTTTCTGAATCTTTTCCAGATTCATGTGCAGCACTTCCGCCATGGGAGAGCCGGTCTGGTAGGTGCGCTCCTTGGGCAGACCGGTATCTGCCAAATACTTCCGGGCAAACTCAGAATAGCACATATTCACGTCAGAAATTACATCCACGATGCGGCGATTGGTCTCCTCGGGCAGGCACTCATCCTTGCAGCGGTTTCCTGCCTCCATGTGAAACAGCGGGATGTGCAGACGTTTTGCACTGATGGCAGAAAGGCAGGAGTTGGTATCGCCCAGCACCAGATAGCCCTCCGGCTGCAATTCAGAGAGGAGTTCATAGCTGCGTCCCATGATGTTTCCACAGGTCACGCCGAGATTTTCGCCCACCACGGGCACCAGAATGTCGGGTCCGTATTCCCCAAAGGTGTTTTTCAGTTCAAAGTCTTCCCAGAAAACGGTGGAGAGGTTTCTGTCCCAGTTCTGATTGTAGTAGACCACGCAGCAGTCAAAGTATTCCCGGCAACGCTTGATAACCGCAGCCAGTCGGATAATCTCCGGACGGGTACCGCAACCAATCATGACCTTGGTGCGACCGTCGTTTTTCCATTTGAAATTGTGTTCCATATCATTCTCCTATTGACAACCAGTATCTTCTTTTACACCGGCTCGAAGAAGGTGTCCGGGTGGTTCGGGTCAAAAATCTCGTTGCAGGTCATCACCGTCACCAGATTTTCCGTCTCTGACAAGTTGATGATATTGTGAGTCCAGCCGGGAATCATGTGGACAGCCTCGATCTTATCCCCGGAAACTTCAAACTCCACCGTTTCTCCGGTGTTGATGTTCCTCTCCTGAATCAGACCGTAACCAGCAACCACAATGAACAGCTCCCACTTGGAGTTGTGCCAGTGCTGCCCTTTCGTGATACCCGGGCGGCTAATGTTGATAGACACCTGTCCGCAGTCAGCGGTGTGCACTAGCTCGGTGAAAGAGCCGCGGTTGTCCATGTTCATCTTCAGGGCATACTTAAACTTGTCCGTAGGCAGATAGGTCAGGTACAGGGAGTAAAGCTTCTTGGCAAAGGAGCCGTCTGGCATTTTCGGCATCATGAGGGTGGTGGGCTGTGCCTTGAACTCTTGCAGCAAGTCCACGATCTCGCCCAGCGTAACCTTGTGGGTCACGGGAACGCAGCAGTAGCGGCCATCCGCTTTGAGAACCGTTTCCACGCCATCGAACTCACAGTGCTGCTCCTTACCTTCCAGCAGGTCAAACATACCTTCTACCAAGTCATCGATGTACAGCAGCTCCAGTTCTGTACTCCGATCATTGACCGTAAAAGATTCATCGTTGGCCACTGCCCAGCAGAAGGTACTGACTGCACTGTTGTACTTGGGGCGGCTGTGGCCCATCAGGTTCACAAAGCGGTAGACCGCCACCTTTGCCCCAATCTCCTGAGCATACTGGAAGAACAGTTTCTCGCCAGCCTTCTTGCTGCGACCATACTCGCTGTTGCCAAAACGACCAGCCAGCGTAGCTTGAATGGAGGAGGACAGCATGATGGTCGCCTTGTTATTGTGCTTTTTTAGGCAGTTCAGCAAGTCGGATGCAAAGCCGAAATTACCCTTCATGAAATCCTCGGGGTTTTCCGGACGATTTACACCTGCTAGATTGAACACAAAGTCCGCCTTCTGGCAGTACTCATCTAGCTCCGCCGGGGTAGAATCCAGATCGTACTCATAGATTTCTTCAATATTCAATGCCGGGCGAGTTTTATTCTTCCCATCCCGGATGTTTTTCAGGTTGTTGCACAGGGCGGTTCCCACCATGCCCTTAGCACCTGTGACTAGAATGTTCATCCTATCGCCTCTTTAATGTACTGCGGTACAGTCCGGAATGTCTGCGCCATCCGGCACGGTTGCTTTATTGCAGATGGTGCAGTTGCTGCCGATACGGGCAAAATTCCCCACCGTGGTACCTGTGCGAATCACGCTGTTGGTATAGATCAAGGCGTAATCCCCTACCGTTGCATCACAGTGGACTTCTGTTCCGGCATTCAGCAGAACACCGTTTCCGACAGACGCACCGTTCTGGATACAAGCGTTTTGCAAAACCACACAGCCACAGCCGACTTCAGCAAACGGACTGACATAGGCACTGGGAGCAATGATGTTTGGGAACGCATAGCCAAGGGCTTTTGCCTTTTCATAAACCTGTGCTCGGAACCGGTTGTTGCCGATGCCAACCACCAGCAAGCCGTATTCTTTCCGCAACTCCGGCAAATCAGCAAGGCCGCCAGCCACCGGAATATCACAGACGTCAGTACCCACGGCTTGTCCATCATCCACAAAGGCACAGTTGTACTGGAGCATCGCCTGCTCTGCTACAATGCGCCCGAAGCCACCGGCACCAACCAGCAGCAGTTTTTCCTTAGACATTCGGGATGCCCTTCAGTGCGTTCTGGACATACTCGGTGGTCAGAATCTTCTTGACGGTGCCTTCCACGTCCAGACGCTCGGTGTTGTGGCTGGTGTAGGACTCGTCTGCCATGGTATGTACCTCGCCCTTGACCACGAACTTGTCGTAGTTCAGGTCACGGTTATCCGCAGCAACACGGAAGTAATGGCCCATATCCTCGCTACGCAGACGTTCCTCACGGGTCATCAGGGTCTCGAACAGTTTCTCACCGTGACGGGTTCCGATGATGTTCGTGCCAGTGTCACCGAACAGCTGCTGGACAGCTTTGGCCAGATCGCCGATGGTAGAGGCATCCGACTTCTGAATGAAGAGGTCGCCGGGGTTAGCATGCTGGAAGGCGAACATGACCAGATCCACGGCCTCGTCCAGGTTCATTAGGAAGCGGGTCATGTTGGGGTCCGTGATGGTGATGGGGTTGCCAGCCTTGATCTGGTCAATGAACAACGGAATGACAGAGCCACGGCTGCACATCACGTTGCCGTAACGGGTGCAGCAGATGGTCGTGCCGCCCCGCTCGGCAGCCACACGGGCGTTTGCGTAGATGACGTGCTCCATCATGGCTTTGGAGATACCCATGGCATTGATGGGGTAAGCTGCCTTGTCGGTGGACAGGCAGACAACACGCTTGACACCGGCATCAATAGCGGCGTGCAAAACATTGTCGGTACCGATGATGTTGGTCTGAACGGCCTGCATGGGGAAGAACTCGCAGGAAGGAACCTGCTTCAGAGCAGCAGCGTGGAAGATGTAGTCAACACCGGGCATGGCATCACGGATGGACTGGGGGTTGCGGACATCGCCGATGTAGAACTTGACCTTGCCAGCAGTCTCCGGGTGCTTGGCTTGAAGCTCGTGGCGCATATCATCCTGCTTTTTTTCGTCACGGGAGAAGATACGAATCTCTTTCAGGTCAGAATCCAGGAAGTGCTTCAGAACGGTAGAACCAAAAGAACCAGTACCACCAGTAATCATAAGGGTTGCGTTATCAAATGCAGACATTTTAATTTTCCTCTCTTACTTTGCTTCAAGCGATTTCTTTATATCAGAAGAACAAATTCCCTCTGTTCTCTTTAAACGAACAACTCTTTTGTTGTGCTCTTCACACCACTGCTCTACCGCGTCAAAACGTCCACCACGGTGATCTTCACCAAGCGCAAGAATATCAAAATCAATTGTCCCTAAAAATTCAGGATCAACAGATTCATACACCACCACTTTGTCAACGATCCGCAATGATTCAAGCATTTCCACCCGTTCTGCGGTCGTATATAAGACCTTAGCATCCGGTTTATACTTCTTAATATAATCTCCGTCTTGAACGGCCACAATTAAATAATCTCCATAATTTTTGCACTGTTTGAACAGTCGCAGATGTCCCAAATGGAAGTAGTCATATACTCCAAATGTAAGAATTTTACTCATCATCATTTTCTTCTTTCATTTTACAATATAAACAATAACGGATCGTATACCGTTGCATCAATATCATTCTTATACCTTTCATATAAACAGGTATTCTGTACATTCCCAAATCACCGGGCACTTATTTGCGCGCGCAAGTTGTTGGAACGACCTCTCGATTTCGGACGAATGCTCGTCCTGTTTCACCACCTCAATACACTCTCTCAAAAGTGCATAAAAAGCTCGTCCGAAATGGAATTTCACCTCGCATAGTTGCTTCTGTTAACTGCCACATTTCATCAAATTTTCCGATTCGTTTTGAAGATTCCAGTAAAACCTCTTTACGCGTAATTATGGAACTCGACATTTCCTCACGCTCACTACCCCTTTACTTCTGGTATGCTTTATACATATGATGGGATACTCTTTTCTCTTCGGGAGGAAGTTGCATATAATCGCCGTAAAATGCGTTTAGCCATTTATCATATCCAACAGGTGCATTGTACTCTCTTCCCTCAAAAGGAACCTTTATGAATGAAGAAAAAACATCCTTTTCACAAACAATTCTGGGAACAGAAGTGAAATTTCCGACTGACTTAGTAGGCATATCCGCATATTTCTTTGAATTGGAAACTATTTTTTGTGCAAAATATCCCTTTGGATAAAGATGCAACGCCACAAATCCAACAGCTTTCACAATATCCTTCATCACACCATGCGTTCCAATCATCCTATTTTGAAGAGCATTCAGCATGGAATACCAATCGCTACGGTCATACATTTTTTTACATTCTGATATGCTATCAGGAGCGTTATCATAAACAAAAATATCAATATTGATGCAACTTACAATGCCGTCTTCATCCGGCTCATACAAAATTGTTTCAGTGTCCATCACCTTTCCATAAGGATAAACACATGCTTTATCTAGTTCATTACAAGTAAATTTGTAGCGATTGTTTTCTTGATTAAATTTGTGCATAAATCTATCAAAATCCGGGCGTAACATCCCGACGTCAATATCATCATCCCATGGAATATAGCCTTTATGACGAATTGAACCAAGCAATGTCCCACAATCCAGCCAGTATTGGATTTGGTTTTTCTCGCAAAATTCTGTGACGGTATCTAAAATGCCAAGTTGGTAGTTTTTTACTTCTTCTTTATTAAGCCTTTTCATTTTTCTCGTTTCCTCTTTAACATTTTTGACAGAGATTCTTTTATATTGGGGATAAGTACTCTTATAACTAACAGCTGCAATTGTAGTTCCTATTGACTGCCATACGTCTTTCATAAGCCGTCTTTTTCAGATACATATTCAGCAAAACTCTTTTCGATATTTCCAACAATACCATCCGCGGCATGTCATAAGCACAAACTCCGTTACACAGCGGAATATCGCGATCCACATTACAGTAAAATGCCCAGTCGCAATCAATAAAAGCAGGCTTACTACCTGAACAACGGCGGCCAGAATTGTTGTTTTTGTTACCTGCGCGGCCTTGTCCAGCGCGCCCAATGTCGGCCAGCCCAGCACGATTCCCGGAAAACTGAAAATCAGCACTGGAACCAACGCACGGAACAGGGACGTCGCTGCAACATATTGTTCACCACCAACAATCAGCAATACATACGGTGCGACTGCAACCGAGAACACACTACCAGCCAAAACAATAGGCATAAAAATCATCAGAAGCCGCTTGATGAACTTCCAGCTTTTTGTTTTGATCATCTCTGGATACACACCCTCTGTGATAGGAGTGTACATCGTCTGCACTGCACCAATTAGCTGCATGCAGACACTCCAATACGCGACTTCCGTTGCCGGAAGAAATGCGCCAATCAGCAGCGTATTCAATGCGCCAAATGCGGTCGTTGCCATATTCGATGCAAAATAAACAAACGAATCTTTCAGCTTTTTCCAAGCAGCTTTTATGCCAGAAAAACGGATGGAAATCTTTTCTTTTTTCAGCTCGATCAATACAAGGATAACTGCTACCAGAGAGCCGATTGTATCCAACAGAGGAACAAACAAAATATCCTTATCCGAGTGGACAAAAACAAAAGTCAATGCAGTTGCGATGCCGCGCATAGCGACAAAGCGCAGTGTGATGACCTGCATTTTTTCGATGCCTCTAAAGAAATAATCGAACAGGAATACCGATAAAAATACAGTCACAAATGCCAGTAGCGTATACCCAATGTTGGCGCGAAGTAGTGGAATTACCGCAATCATTCCCAGCAGGACAACAAACGCTGCCGCAGCCAATAAGATACGGGCAAGGAGAACGTCGCCCACTTCTTTTTCCAATTTTTCGTGGTCGTTTTTTGCTTTTACAATGTCGCGCGTTCCAGACAGCATAAAACCAAAGTCTACACCCAACTGCATATACTGCATTACGGCTTTTACATACGAAACCACGCCGTAGCTTTCTACGGAAAGTACACGGGTCAGATACGGCAATGTCAAAAGTGGAAATACGATTTTGGCAATTGACATACCGTAGAGCATAATAATATTTTTAAGTACGTTTTTTTGTTTCATTATAAGATGTAATCCTGTTTTTCTATGTATTTTCTTGTCCATTCTTCAATGGAACAAATGCTTTTTGCTGGATTTCCGGCTACAATACTGTTTGATGGTATTTTACCGTGCAACACTGCCCCACCCCCGCAAATAGTATTGTCTCCTATTTCTGTTCCGGGTAAAATCAAAAATCTTGCACCTATAAAGCAATTTTCACAGGTTTCAGAAAATGATCGGTTGCTTCTTGTCCAATTGCTTGCAAGCCTTTCACAATCGAGAAATCGTGCGTAAGAACAACCACGTCGCGAGAAATTGTGGTATTTTTTCCGATTGAAATCAAGCGGTAATCGCTTCCGTCAAAATATGCACTTGGATCAATATAACCGCTTTTTCCTTCTCGATAATCCTCCGGAATGTTTATTCCAATTTTTCTCAAATATCTTGGATATAGCTCCTTATATAATTCATCGTTTACATACGACAGCATCTTTAAAGCTTTTCGTTCCAGAACTAGGAATACTTTTTTAGATTTCATATTTTTCTCCTTATTTATCCACCCGGTACACATAACTCATAATATAACAGACCACTAAATCATCGAAATCTGAAGAAATACAGGAATAGAAAATGCACTCTATTATTATCTCGCGACATCTTATTTTTAAGCGGTTACCCCTTTTTACTCGGCAAGATATTTACTTTCAATATGCCTAATTTTATATATTCTATTTTCATTAAAAATAGACACATAACTATATGTAGCTATCGTCACTGCATCATCATAATCGCCCTGTACAATATAGGAATTAATGTTTTTTACAAGCATCAATGATTCTAATAACACAAAGAAACCAGCTATGATCAATCTATTCCTGAATTTCATTGTACGAATCGCATAGATTAGAAGAAACAGCTCAACAAAACGCATCACACCACTCATGCGTGATGCGATATTACTATATCCAAGAAACACACCGTATATTGACATTGAAGTAAGATAAATCAGATATAAGGTTTGATATTTTTCTGTAATTTTCTTCGCTTTATTTATGAAAAAGTACAAATATGACACTACCCACAAAAAGAATAGACGTTCAAAAACCGACACAATGGAGATACTGAGTCCTGTCTTCATATAATAATTGATTCCGCTTATTCCAACAGACATAACAAGCTCTCTAACTGCTGGCAGTGTCATTGCAAATCCTATAATCCATGATACAACGCATCCATATTGGGCAACTTTTATTTTTCCGATTTTTTTTAAAACCATAGGAAATATAAAAACAATGGATGCACTATGAATTAAGGAGCACAATACAGTTACGAAAACATAGCTCTTGTATTTTTTCTCAAGAAGCATCGGTATCAAAATCCCCAAGTAAACTGCAGCAACTATCCCCTGTCGTATGGCGGATGTGAAATAGGTCATGTAGAGTGTCGGATACGCAAGGACTAAAACAAATGGAGTATCAATCTTGAAATATTTACAAAATCGAGCAAAACAGAGCATCTGGAATACTGCTGTGCATGCAATAAAAAATTCGTATGGCAATTTAGCGTATCGAAAGAGATTACATAAAATTAAATATCCAATTTCTCCATGAACTGTTGAATATATTGAAAAGTCAAATCCATCTGGTGACAAACGATTGTAAATATAGCGATATGCAAAATAATCTGTTCCTTGGCCAAAGCGCAAAGTTAACATTACTAAGAGGATTATTAGTAATAATTTAAATTCTCGATTCTTTACTTTATAAGTTGCTCGGAATAAAAAATCTTTTATTCCAAAAAAACAAATCACTATCCATATGACGAGATATAAGCTCATTTTAGTTCCCTTTTGCAAACAAATTACAACTTAGGCCTTATGAACCTAGCGTGTTACTTTATTCCTACCTTTATAGTTTCTCTGCTTCCACCTGTGTCATAAGTAACCACCCTTGTCCCACATGCCTGTGCTTCCAAGTTGACAGTCGGGTAATTATCTTCATACGTTGGATTTGCAAATACATCTGCCGCCGTATAAATCGCAGCCAGTTCCTGCGGACTATTCGTGCGAGGAATGCAAATAATCGTGCATCGACACGTATTATTTGTTACCCCCCCCCCCCATTAAATTTATAACCTGTTATTGCTTCATACAGTGCGTTCACATCCTGCGGCACAACGGTGTTCCCATTCTGTAGCGCAACTTCTTCACACGCTGTATCTTTGTACACAATAGAGGGTGTTCCGCACGCCTGTGCTTCCACCGGGGTCATTCCAAAGGTTTCCTCTACACTAGGGTTCACCAGAACATCCGCCGCTGTATAAATCGCAGCCAATTCCTGCGGGCTATTGGTGCGCTGGATACCCTTGATATTTTTCGGGAGATCTTTAATCTGTTTTTCGCTCAATCCTACCAGAACAATAGCGTACCGGTCGTCCAACATCTGCGCCAACTTATAGAAGTCAAACAAACCCTTGCGATCCTCCCAGACATTAGCAACGCCTAACACAATGATCTTATCCTGTAGCCCATAGCGTTCCCGGAAGTCACTAGGGGTCGGCTTGAAAATGCTGGTATCGATGGTGTTGTAATGCACCTCGACCGGATACTCTTTCAGAAAACTCTGACGGGTCAAATCGGCAAGCCACTTGCTGGGGGTGATAAGGGTCATGTTTTTCACCCCGGTAAAAGCCTTGCGCTTGCGTTCGAAATTTTTACTGACAGAACTCATTGCGAAGCAAGCCGGATAGCGGCGAAGCTGAGAGCAGTACGAACAATGGCTCTTCCATTGCTCGCACTTTACCATGGTAAAGTGCGAGCAATGGCCAGTGAAGGCCCAGCAGTCATGCAGCGTCCATTTCACCTGCATTTCAGGATGCTTTTTGATCCAATCAAACAGCATCTCCACATTGATATAGTAGCCATGGAGATTGTGGAGCCACAACAGGTCTGGTTTGTATTCCTCAGCCCACTTCAAGAACTCTTTAGTTGCACGCTTGGAGCCAAAGCCATGTGTATCGAACAGCCGTGTCTGGATCGCGTGCATCTTGCAGTCAAAATCTGTGCCAATACGCACTGCATATTTTTGAAACTGCTGCGGTACAGTACCCTTGCGGCCATAGGCGATTTTGACCTCGTTGCCTTCAGCTTCCAGCTGTTGTGCAAGATCTGTGCAAATGCGGCCAGTGCTGCCGATGCCGCAAACAGAATTAATAAAAAGGACTTTCATACATTACACCATTTGTTCTACCGCATCACAGTGTGCCGCAATGCTCTTATTTCTTGTAAAATAGTCACTCCACAGTTTCGCATCCTCGCACGTTTGGCTGTCATTCCTTAGTTGCAGAATAACATGTTTTACATTTTCTGGCTGGTTTGTTCCTGCGTTCTCTATTCCGTACCTTCCAACCAGCTTAGCAAACTCCGACGCATCATCAACACAAGTTACAATTGGCTTTCCAGCAATCAAACAATCAGCTGTTTTACTTGGAAGTGCCGCATAGATAAGACCTTTTTGAAGAGGGATCACATTAACATCTGCAGCAGCGTACAGATCTGCTACTTCTTCAGGTGGCTGCATTTCAACGAACGTCACATTGCTCAATTCTTTTTCTTTGGCAAACGTCTTAAGTCGTTCCTCGTTCACACCGCCACCGACAATATAAAAGCTGACATCCCTATCATCTTTCATCAAAGCAGCGGTCTCCAATATAAGTTCCACATTTTGCATCTTGCCTAGATTGCCAGCATACACCACACGGAACTCACCCGGCTTCTTCGGATACCTTTTCAGGAAAACATTTTCCTCATCACTGTGGGCTTTCAATTCCTCATGCCCCCAGTTGTAAATCACCTGCACCTTATCCTCCGGGATGCCGTACCGAGTAACGATAGTATATTTCATATCATCGGAAATCGTACTAAGTGCCGTTGCATTTTTGTAGGCGTATTTTTGCAGCGCATGAGCCACTTTGTAGACCGGACTGCTCTCAGAAAGAATGCCCGCAAAAAAAGCATTCTCCGGGAAGATATCCTGTTCGTTATAGAGAATCGGGCATCTTAAAATGTGCTTTACGTAGAACACTGTAAAAAATGCAGTATTATTGGACTGAAGAAAGATCTTATTCGGCTTGTCTTTTTTCATTAGTGTACAAGCTTGTTTATAATAGGATAGATCTGCCAAATAACGAGCCTTTAAATCAGCCTTTGCCTTCTTTTCAAAACGAATATTTTGTACTTGAAGCTGACCTTTTAAGTACTTCTCAAATTGCTGCGGATACTGTGGCGTATCCAAATACTGCTTCTGAATTAAATTCACCTCATGTCCTCGCTCCAGAAGGCCGAGGACAATATCACGCATGATATGATAGTCCGAGTATTGTGTATCAAAACTACCAATCGATACTACCGCAACTTTCATTCTCCAGTCTCCTCACACTCTTCCTGCCCCATCGCCGTGGTCGCACCTTCTGCTACACCTTCCGTGCTTTCCGGCATAAACAGGATCTTCACGGTCGCCAGCATGATTTTCAAATCCTCGATCAGGCTGGGATGCGCAATGTACATCAGATCCATCTGCAGCTTATCGTAGGGGGTGGTGTTGTACTTACCGTACACCTGTGCATAACCGGTCAGACCAGCCTTAGCCTGCAAGCGCAGCGCAAACTCCGGCATCTCCTCACAATACTGGGCGGCGATCTCCGGGCGCTCCGGACGAGGGCCTACAATAGACAAATCACCCTTCAAGATATTGAGAAGCTGGGGCAGCTCGTCCAGACGGCAGGCACGAATGACGTGGCCCACCTTCGTGATGCGGTCATCTTTATCACCGGTGGAAAGGCGTGCTACACCATCCTTTTCAGCATCCACTCGCATAGAACGGAACTTCAGGATCTCGAACGGTTTGCCGTCTTTGGTAAGGCGAACCTGCTTGTAAAAAGCCGGGCCACCATCGGACTTGACGGCAATAGCCGTAATCAGAAACAACGGACTCAGGATAACCAATGCTGCCAGTGAGATCACAATGTCCATTACCCGTTTCACAAACAGAAATTCCGGGCTTGCCATATAGCGACCCACACGCAGCATGGGCAGATGGAACATATGCATCGGCTGGGCACCGCTCATAATCACATCTCCCACACGAGGGATCACAAACACATTGATGCCCTGTCCCACACAGTATTTTAGGATGATATTGCGCTCATGGCTGTGGACACCGCTGATGAACACGCTCTGCATTCCATCCAGCAGACTCAGGTCGTTCAGGCATTCCTCAACGTTCAATGTCATCTTGACATCGTATTTTTTCGAGAGGCCATATTCATTGATGAGCTTTTCCAGACCATGCCGGACATCATAGACCACTGCGGTGGGCTGAGGAGGGAAGGTCCGGAAATACCAGCGATGGGCGCATTTTGCCCAGATTGAAGCCATCACGACCTGTCCGACAATCGCCGCAATACCCGGCAGAATATTGCAGAGCCGCCGGGACATCAGGCAGATCACGATATACAGAATGCCGTCTGTCGCCATTGCCGCCAGCACTTGCCCATAAATCAACTCCGAAATGCGTTGCAAAGACATCCAGAACGCATCGTAGACTTTACCTAACAGAAAGAACAACACCGCAAACAGACCGATCATGGCCCAGTTGCCCTTCCAACCAAACTTTGCATAGATCTGATACGAATAATACAGCTCCCAACAAAGTGCAAACGGAATTGTGATCATTACCAAATCGATGATTTTTACGATTTTCAACATCACATCATGCTGAAATTTTGACATAATACCCCAATAGCTCCTTTAGCTTTTTCTTTTGCTCTTCGCTCAACTTTTTCGACCCGCTTTGCAGCAGCCGTTTCTGGTTGTACACCCATCGGCTCAGCCAAATGCCATCCGCAGTCTTGTATTTTGCTGGAATCTCCAGATTTCCATGGCATCTTTTATACTCCTGCGCCAGCTCGTACCGGTGCTGCCACGGGTCCGGTTTCTCCCACTGCATTCCGATGGCATCCAGCAACTCAATGCGCTCTTGTGATAAAATCGCATTGCTCTTCTCCGGATTCCGATATGCATACTGCTGCCGCCGCACCCATTTTCCAAGGGCATAGCCCTCCGGCGAAACATAGGCCACCGGGACATCAAGGTCTCCATTTGCCTCAAAGTACCGTTTCGCTGCCTGATAAACCTCATTCCACTGTCGGTCATAGCGACTGCCCCACTGCATTCCTATGGTTTCCAGTCGTTTGATCTGATCCGCAGACAACTTTTTCTGCTCATAGGCTAGTTCTTGATTTTGAATCCAGCGACCAAGTGTTTTTCCATCTGCTGTTTTATAATCTCGTGGAACATCCAGATTTCCATACTCCTGCGCATAGATTGCCGCAAGTGCATATCCCTGTTCCCATTTGGCATCAAATACGCTCCATATCATTCCCATCTGATCCAACTGTCGGATGCGCTCTTCCGTCAGCTTTCCATCGCTTCGGCGTTTCCGCGCATTGTTGATCCACTTTCCCAGAGGATAGTCATTTTTCGTTTTGTATTTCGCCGGGACCTGCAAATTCCCAAACTGTTCCCGAAATTTTCGCGCTTCTTCCAGGCCGTGCTCCC
This sequence comes from Faecalibacterium sp. IP-3-29, assembly GCF_023347335.1. Taxonomy (NCBI): domain Bacteria; kingdom Bacillati; phylum Bacillota; class Clostridia; order Eubacteriales; family Oscillospiraceae; genus Faecalibacterium; species Faecalibacterium sp. IP-3-29. The sequence goes on from NZ_CP094471.1 coordinate 2,164,104, forward strand.
ATGCGGCATCGTTGCGGTTGCCCCACTCCATCCCGATACTGTCCAGCCGTGCAACCTGTTGCTCGGTCAGGTTCCCCGGAATCTGTCCCGCACGAACACGGCGCTGGGTCGTCAGCCATTCGCCAAGGCTCAATCCCGCCGGTGTGGTATAACGCTTTGGAATATTCAGGTCGCCATGCTCCGCATAGTAAATGCTTGCTTCCGAAAAATAATGGTCCCAACCAGAGGACAAGCTTGCTTGCAGCCGCTCAAACAGCACCCGGCAGTCATGCACCTGCTCAACCACCTTAAACCGTTCGGTGATGATCTTGTCGCCCTCACCGTTGGCATTCAGGCGGTAGACCGCCTCCTGAATCTCGCCCTGTAACCCCGCAATGCTGCATAGGCCCTCGAAGTTGTTGACTACATCGAGGATAAGCGGCGTAGAATTTTCCCCAGCGGTCAAAGCGCGGCCAATCTGCTGCTTGTAGATGGTGGGTGAAATGGTGGGCCGGAACAGGATGACACCTGAAATGCCTTCTACATGAACGCCCTCGTTGAGCATGTCTATGCAGAACAGCAACTTCAGCTTGTCGCTCTCATCCGTCTTGAAGTCTGCAAAAGCCTTGTCTGTACCAGGGTCATCGGAATAAGCTTCGTACACCGCCACTTCCGCATTCACCTTTGCAAACCATTCCGGCACATGAGAGATCATTTCGTCCATGTGCTCCTTGTTGGCGCAGAACACGATGTACTTTCCGGACTTGTTCGTGATATGATGTTCAAAAACCTTGTCTAATCCATCTGCTTGTTCCAAGGCGCGGCGCAGGGCATCCAGATATTTTTGATTTACGTCCTGAATCCCAGCAGAACGCAGATTATCCACTCTTGTCTGATAACGTGCCAAGTCTTTCTGGTACTGATAGACGGTGGTCACATAGTTCGGAGCAGGCAAAATCCCCCTGACGACTGCTTCGCCAAGGGTCATGTCGCTCGCAACACGGCTGTCAAAAAGCTCTTCGGCCATATCGCGGTTATTATCCAGATAGCGGATGTTTGTCGCCGTCAGCCCCAGCAGTTTTGCCTCCGGGCATAACTTTAACAAAGCCACCGTGCTTTCGCCCCAGCATTCCGCACCGGCACGGTGGAATTCATCGAGTATAATATAGGCGGGCTCCTGCGCTGCGATATCATCCAGTTGCGCCTGGGTACAGCACATCAGCTTCGCATAGGTATAAAAATGGACGTTCGCCAGCGGAAAGTCCGGGTCGTTCCTTTTCAGGCTCTCCAGCTGTGTCTTGAAGATATATTCACTGGGAGAAAGCCAGATCACGACCTTCTCCGGGTTGTCCTCGATCAGCTTGAACGCAATATAGCTCTTTCCGGTGCCTGTCGGATGAACAATGGCGGCCTTGCCATACTGCTCCATCATCCGGACTGCCGCATGATATGCTTTCTCGTTGTGCTCGAACAGACGCAGTGCCACCTAGTTCACCCCTTTCCGCAATAAAGGAGTATCCTTCACATGGAAAATGGAGGACTGTGAGTAAAATCTGGCGTTATTCAATTAGATTTAACGCTTTTCCGCCCCTCGTTGACACCTGATGTGAAAATATCCGATTCATCTCCCGGCGCTTTCGGATCAGGTCAGAATGCACATAGCGCTGCAAGGTGATGTTGGCGTTGGCGTGTCCCAACAATTCGCTGAGGGTCTTTACATCGCACCCCGCCTGCAGGCAGGTCGTTGCAAAGGTGTGGCGCAGTGCGTGCGGGCGCACTTGACGGACAGTCGCCTGCTTCAAATACGCTTTGATGCTTTTCCGATAGCAGCGGGGTTCGGTGGGCTTGGACTCGCTGCCGGACAGGAACCATGCAGCATTGCTGGCGCTTCCGCGCAGCTTTTTCAGCATCAGCGATAGCTGCTTTGGGATGGGAATTTCCCGGCGAGAAGTGCGGGTTTTGGGCATCTGGATGACCACCTTTGTATGACCGTTTCCACAGGAAATTCTGCAGACCGTCCGATTGATGTTCAGCGTGCCGAGTTTCAGGTCAAAATCGCCCCATTGCAGGCCGCAGATCTCACCAATTCGAAGCCCCAATTCCAGCCCCAGTAGTAAGCCGATTTTGCGAGGCGTGGGGTTCGCCTGTACATATTGATGAAGTCGCTGCTGTTCCGCCGGGGAGAGAGGCGCAGAAATTTTGTCGATGGCTTTTGGCAGCGCAACTTCCAGCTCCATTGGACGAATCAAACGTAAATGAGCGGCATATTTGCAGATACGTCGCAGCATCGAGAGGCATTCCCGAGCAGAGGAGTTTCCCAGTGGCTTGTGTGCCGCATCTGTGGGCGTGATGATTTGCTGCATGGCCTGTTCCAGAAAGCTTTCCTCAAGGGATGCAACGGGCACCTTGCTCAAAACCGGAAGAAGATATTTGTGCAGCGTGTACGAATAATGCGCATAGGTGGATTCTTTTATAGCGTTTTTCAGAGAGCACAGCCATACCTCGGACAGTACTTCAAAGGTCAGGTCGGTTTGATTCAGGTTATAGAACCCCGCCTCCGCTTTTCTCTGGATTAGTACCCGTTTGACCTCCGCATAGGCCGTTCCGTAAACGTAACCCCACTGGATCTTCCCCTCCGGTGTGCGCGCCTTGATGTACCTGCCTTCCCACCGACCGTCCTTACGCTTGCGAATGTTTTCTCCCCGTCGCGCCATCGCTGTTTCCTCCTGCTGTTTAGACCCTCATCTGACCCCTTATTTTCTCAATCTTCGTTTACAGCTGGAATTATTATACAGAACTAGGCATGATACAAAAACAATCCGGCCTTCGCGATGTTTTTTCAGGGTCAAATGTGATACATTTATGATGATTTCTATTGAATCCCAGATATAACCATGATAAAATAAGATGAGATTATAGACAACGATGTCAAAGGAACGGTATCCTCCATTTTCCATGTGGAGGATACATTTTTGTTAAATATATTCTTTGTCGTTACGCAGCCACATATTCTCTACAGCATAAAATACTTTCACGATATACGCAACTGCGTACGTAAAACCGCACGAACTTCTGTACTATCATGTTGAGGTGAACTTCATCATGACTGTAAAAGATGCCGTTGCCAAGCGCTTTGAACAACTCTGCGACCAGCGTAGGATACGCCCCAACGAGTTAGCGACCCGTGCCGGTGTAACACCATCTACGGTATATAGTATGCTTGACCCATCCCGTCAGCGTGTGTCCATCGCCACCATTAAAAAGCTCTGTGATGGTCTTGATATCACGCTTGGTCAGTTCTTTTCCTGTGCGCTGTTCGATGAACTGGAGCAAGAGAACCAATAGCTCACCGAACGATCTGCTCGACTTTCCCTGCAACGCGTACTCTCTTTTCTAAGTGAATTTTAGAATTTCATATCCATTGTCAGCCTGATTTGTGCTCTTTTGTATGGGTCAGGCTTTTTTTTTTTACGCTAAAAGGCCCCTGTCCATCACATTTCTGTGAAAGGCAGAGGCCTTTTGCTGCTAGATTCTAATTCGGTCTGGGGAGATGGAACAACTATCTCATTCTACCGGGTCAGTGTCCCTTACCAGATTTTTAACTACCCCCCGGATGCTGGTGATCCGCACCACCGGGTTTTTGCTTCATGAATCATGTGGTTCATACGGTTGTGGTCGCAGGAATCTCACGTTGTCAGTAAAAAATCAACCAGAGGAACGACCGAAATTGCAACACCGTCTACCTCAATGTCAGAATCTTCCTCGTAGGTCACGATGATATGGTGGTGCGGTTCGGTCACGGTTGCAGCAATTTTCTTCAGCAGATCGTTGTTTGTAGTAGTTTCTCCCACTGCTCATTTTGTCTATCATATAAGACATTATAGCCTATTCTATGTTCTATATATAAGACAAACAAAATAATTTCTTGCATCATTGCTTGACCAGAATATAGTCCGGTCTGATATCTTCCGGCTCCATCAGGATCATCTCATTGCAGCGCATCCCGGTGTCGAACAGTAACATAATACAGAAATTCATCGCGGAGATCCTTCAAACACATAAAAAAAACACCCTTTCTCTCATGGAAGAACCACAAAAGAAAGGGTGCAAAAATCTCTAAAATGGTTGTCGTACCAGATCAGGCTTGTTCGTAGTTGAGCAAGACAAACTCCAGTCGACAAATCATTTAATTTTTATCGCAGCTACGAGATCAGCAGTTCTCAGCGAAGTACTTAATGGTACGGACCATCTGAGAGGTGTAGGAGTTCTCGTTGTCGTACCAGGACACGACCTGAACCTGATAGGTGTCGTCGTCGATCTTAGCGACCATGGTCTGGGTAGCGTCGAACAGAGAGCCGTAACGCATGCCGATGACATCAGAAGAAACGATCGGATCCTCGTTGTAGCCGAAGGACTCAGAGGTAGCAGCCTTCATAGCAGCATTGATGGACTCCTTGGTGATATCCTTGCCCTTGACAACGGCAACCAGGATGGTGGTAGAACCGGTGGGAACGGGCACACGCTGAGCAGAGCCGATCAGCTTGCCGTTCAGCTCGGGGATAACCAGGCCGATAGCCTTAGCAGCGCCGGTGCTGTTGGGAACGATGTTCTGTGCGCCAGCACGAGCACGGCGCAGGTCGCCCTTGCGCTGAGGGCCATCCAGGATCATCTGGTCGCCGGTGTAAGCATGAACAGTGGTCATGATGCCGGAAACGATGGGGTAGGTCTTGTTCAGGGTGTCAGCCATGGGAGCCAGGCAGTTGGTGGTGCAGGAAGCAGCAGAGATGACCTGATCCTCAGTGGTCAGGGTCTTCTCGTTGACGGAGAAGACGATGGTCTTCAGGTCGTTGCCTGCGGGAGCAGAGATAACGACCTTCTTTGCGCCAGCCTGGATGTGAGCCATGCTCTTCTCCTTGCTGGTGTAGAAGCCGGTGCACTCCAGAACGACATCAACGTTCAGTTCGCCCCAGGGAGCATCCTTTGCGTCCTTAACAGCGTAGATCTTGATCTCCTTGCCGTCGACGATGATGGAATCCTCGGTAGCCTCGACAGTGTGCTTGCCTTCGCCGATCTTGCCGCAGAAGGAACCCTGAGCGGTATCGTACTTCAGCAGGTGAGCCAGCATCTTGGGGCTGGTCAGATCGTTGATTGCAACGACCTCGTAACCCTCAGCATCAAACATCTGACGGAAAGCCAGACGGCCAATACGACCAAAACCATTGATAGCAACTCTAACAGCCATGTTAATAGTACCTCCTAAATGTTCTTACCCTTTTATCGGATAATAATCACGGTATCTTTATTATAGACCAAATTGCGGAAACCTTCAAGTGCCCGCCAAAAAATTAACAAGGTAATTTCACACTTTTTTGTTTTTGAACGATTTTCACAGCTTTTATGGGAATCTTTTCAGCAATTCAACCAACGGCGTGTCGGGGTATTGCAGGCCTTCCGTCACTTCCTGCCACCCGCGCCACAGTGAAAAGCCCCAGCGCGCCGATGCAGCACATACCAAAGCCAAACAGCACCTCGGGCAGGTCGGCTGCCGTGATGCCGTGGAACAGCAGCACCAGCACCCGGGGCAGTTCCCAGCAGAAGCAGAGCAGGAACGTACAGATCCCGGCCTCGCACAGCTGGCAGCCGTTGGACGTTTCCGGCAGCCAAAGGGCGCGGACCATCGCCGAAAGAAACACCAGCGCGGCCAGCATCTGCCAGACCATAGCAGTCGGCTCCACCCGGTGCCAGCTGGAGCTGTTCTCCATAAAGCGGCTCAGCACCCCCCAATAGAACACCGCCGTGCCAAGCACCGCCGGGGTCATGCTCCGGCCGGGCAGACAGTATTCTCCCTTATGCGTCCAGCTGCGGCCCAGTCGGATCAGCCAGACAGCGCACACCAGCTCCAGCACAGCACGCACCAGCGCACCAACGCCGGTCATGCCCACTGTCAGACGCACCGCACCGGCCAGGCCGACACATACGCCGCCCAGCACCGATGTGATCCCCACCGGCCTGCACGCACTGCGCAGAACAAGGGGCTGGCGGGCCAGCTTCCTGGCAGCAATGATGCCAACGACAAGCGCCGCCCACAGGCTGCCGTACCGCAGCCAGACAGAGCCCGCCGTGCACAGGCCGGTATTCCAGTCCGTCCACAGGGCCAAGTCAAGCCCGCGCCCAATGGCAAGGGCACCACCACAGGTGAAAATCAGCACAAATAAAGCGTTCATCAGCGTTCCTCGATCGGTTTATATTTCTGGCGCACGCCCAGATACTTATAAGCGGGCCGGATGATCCGGTTGGCAAAAATGACTTCCTCTACCCGGTGTGCGCACCAACCCGGCACACGGGCAATGGCGAACAGCGGGGTGTAGATATCCTCAGAGATGCCCAGCATGTTGTAGATCAGGCCGCTGAACAGGTCCACATTGGCGCACACCGGCTTGCTGCTGCCCTTCTCCTCGGCAAAAATATCGGGAGCCAGCCGCTCGATGCTGCACAGCATGTTGTACTCTTCCTCAAAGCCCTTCTCGTAGGCCAGGTGCTTGGCGCGCTCCTTCAGGATGACCTCACGGGGATCGCTCATGGTGTAGACCGCATGGCCCATACCGTAGATCAGGCCGGAGCCGTCGCCCGCCTGCTTGCGCAGGATGCGGCGCAGATACTCGCGCACCTCGTCGTCATCCTCCGGGTGCTCCACATGCTTGAGGATATCCTGCAGCTGACGGTTGACCATCAGGTTGGCACCGCCGTGCTTGGGGCCCTTCAGCGCGCCAATGGCGGCTGCAATGGCCGAGTAGGTATCGGTGCCCGAGGAGGACAGCACACGGGCGGTAAAGGTGGAGCAGTTGCCGCCGCCGTGGTCGGCGTGGACCAGCAGGCACATATCCAGCAGCTTGGCTTCCTCGTGGGTGAACTTCTGGTCCGGGCGGTAGGTGCTCAGGATGTGCTCCGCGGTGCTCTGGCCGGGCTTGGGCATGTGGAAGAACATGCTCTGCTTGTCATAATAGCGGCGCTTCATCTGGTAAGCGTTCACCATCATGGTGGGCATACTGGCGATCAGGTTGATGCTCTGGTTCAGGATATTCTCCAGCGTCAGATCCTCGGCATGCTCGTCGTAGGAATACAGGCCCAGCACGCACCGCTGCATCTTGTTCATAATATTGGGCGAAGGAGCATTCATGGTATCCATAAAGCCATCGGGCAGGGCACGGTGCTCTGCCAGCAGCTCGCAGAAATCGTCCAGCTGCTCCTGGGTGGGCAGGCTGCCGAACAGCAGCAGCCAGATGACCTCTTCAAACACAAAGCGGTCGTTGCGGTAGGCCTCATTCACGATCTCGTTGATGTCCACGCCGCGGTAGATCAGACGGCCCGGAATGGGAATGACATGCCCTTCCTGATCCTTTTTGTAGCCCACAACGTCACAGACATTGGTCAGGCCTGCCAGCACACCGGTACCATCCGGGTTGCGCAGGCCGCGCTTGACACCGAGACGCTCACTCGTCTCCGGGTCGATGTAGTTGTTTGCCAGATACTCTTCACACAGCGTCCGCATGGTCTGCGGGTCCAGCGACGCTACTTCTGCATGGGTATAGTTCATGCGCGAATTCCCCTTTCTCTTATTTCTCTCTTATATACTTTCCGGCCATCCACCATGATGGCACACCCTTATGATAGCGCTTTTGTGAAGTAAATTCAAGTCTTGGATGAAATGTGCGCTTTTTCACCCCGCCGTACTGGTACACTGGGCCCAGAAAAATGCCTGTCCGGGAGGGAAAACTACGATGAAAAAGACATTCTTTCTCCTCTGCGCCCTGCTGCTGGTGCTGGGCGCACTCCTGCCGATCGCCGGTTACCGGCTGACACTGGCGGTGTTCGGCCCGGCACAGGGGGCTTCTTCCGCTCCCCTGCCGGACGCTGCAACTTCGGAAGCCGCCCCGGACAGCGCCGCCGTGCCGCCCTCCGATCAGGACAGCGAGAGCTTTTTGCTGGCCGACCAGAGCGCTGGGGCCGTGGTCTCGGTTCCCCGGCGGGACTATCTGATCGGTGCCGTGGCGGCGGAAATGCCCATCAGCTGGCCGGACGAGGCGCTCAAGGCGCAGGCCATCGCGGCCCACAGCTATGCTCTCTACTGCCGCGACCATGCCGCCGAACCAGCTTCCGGCTGGCTGAGCGTGGATCCCGTCCGGCGGCAGGGATACTTAACAGATGCAGTCCTCCGCAGCTACTGGGGCACCGCCTATGAGGAGAACTATGCCCGCCTCTCGGCGCTGGTGGACAGTGTGCTGACCGATGTGCTCTACTATGGCAGCGCCCCCGCCGGGACAAGCTACTTTGCCATTTCCAACGGCATGACCGAGGCCAGCGAAAACGTCTGGGGCACCGCCCTTCCCTATCTTGTGGCCGTGGACAGCTCCACCGACCTCAATGCGGACAACTACCTTTATACCGTCCAATTCACCGCCGAGCAGATGCAGCAGGCTCTCACCGGGCTGGGGCTTCTCCCTAACCCTGCCGCACCTGCCAGCTGGTTTGGAGAGGCCGCGCTCACCCCTTCGGGCTATGTAGCCTCCCTGCCCGTCTGTGGGCAAAGCGTCACCGGTCCGGCCCTGCGCAAGGCGCTGGGCCTGCGGAGTGCCTGCTTCACGGTGCAGTATCAGGAGGGCAGCTTTCTCCTCACCACCAAGGGCTATGGCCACGGTGTGGGGCTGAGCCAGTGGGGTGCCAAGGCGCTGGCCGAACAGGGACAGAGCGCGGAGGAAATTCTGGCGCACTATTTCCCGGGGACAGAGCTGCGGAGGTGAACGGGCTCACCCTCTCCGTCATCGCTTACGCGATGCCACCTCCCCCAAAGTGGGAGGCCTTGGCAGTAAATGCAAGGTTTGCGGTTTTGTCAAGAGCCCTCCCTTTGGGAGAGCTGGACGCGAAGCGGCCTGAGAGGGTGAGGATGCTAACAAAAAAGGCAGCTGACTCAACGGCCAGCCGCCCAGAAGATCAATATTCAGCCAAACAGGCTCGTCCACCAATCCTGACTGCTGCTTTCCTCGCCAGCAGCGGCTTCAGTCTCTGCCGCAGTCTCAGTTTCCGCGGCGGCTTCCTCCGCCTGCACAGCCTCTTCCAGAAGCTCCAGACCATCGTCATTGCCATCCTCGGTGATGTACCAGTAGCAGGACGCACCGCCAATGGAGATGCTGGCGGCAGACAGCGGCACACGGCCGGAGGCAACCCCGTTGGAAGGATCGGAACAGTAGAACACGCCGTCGGTGTAGTCCGTCAGGAGCACGGCATGGGGTCTGGTGCGGTCGTACAGCACGATGCCCTCCGGATGCTCTGCCAGAATGGAGACCAGCGCTTCCGTCTTGGCCGCCTTGCCCGATGGCAGGGTCGCATAACCCACATGCATATCGTTGTATGTAAAGCTGTGGGAGAGCCCGCCCGACCAGGCCGTGCTCTTGATGCCGTTTTCGGTCACATCCACCCAGCTGTCCATCCCATCCAGATAAGCCCGGCGGCGAAGCATCATTGCGGCAGAGGCCAGGGTGCAGGTGCCGCCCCGGCTCTGTTTGAAGTAGAACCCAACATCAACGTTCAGGTCCACGGCCAGTGCCCCGGGGAGCAGCACGGCCATCAGGGCCATCGTTGCAAGCAGGGCAGCGAGAGTTTTCCGAAGTTTGCTTCCAAAGTGCTTGGCTGTTTCCACGTCAGTATCCTTTCTTCACAAAAGAGCGTTTCATTCACTGGTGTAAAGTATATCATCCTGTTACTCTTTTGTAAACAGTTTTGCAGCCATTTTCTCAATATTTACACGCTTTGGTCACAATTCAAGGGCAGATTGCACAATCGTGCAGTGAAGTGGTTGGATATTTGCTACAAAAGTCCGGAAAAGTTTTTCATTGTGCTTTCCGCTTTTCTTCCCAACTGCCGGTTTCTTTTTCAACGCAATTATGGTATAATCTGCCCTGAAGTTGAATTTTCAGGAGCATCTATATATGAAAGCAACCATCGTCATCCCCAACATCAACGGCAAAGGCTGGCTCAAGGACTCCATCGAGTCGGTCTATGCCCAGACAGAGCAGGATTTTGAGCTCATCATCGTGGACAACGGTTCCACCGATGAAAGTCTGGAGCAGGCCCGCAGCTACTGCGGCCGCCCCAACTTCACCCTGATCGAAAACGGCACCAACACCGGCTTCTCCCACGCCGTGAATCAGGGCATTGCCCGGGCCAAGGGCGAGTATGTGGTCATGTTCAACAACGATGCCTTTGCCGAGCCCGACTGGCTGGCCGAGCTCATCCGCACCGCCGAGACCGATCCCAAAATCTTTGCCGTGCAGAGCCTGATGCTCCGCCACTTTGAACGGGAGCTGGCCGACGATGCCGGTGATTACGTCACCTGGATGGGCTTTGCCTGCAAGACCGGCGACGGCCGCCGGGCCAGCCGCTACACCAAACAGAAGCGCATCTTTTCGGCCTGCGGCGGCGCGGCGCTCTACCGCAAGAGCATTCTGGAGGAGATCGGCACCTTTGACGAGAACTTCTTCGCCTACTTTGAGGATGTGGACCTGAGCTGGCGTGCCAACAACGCAGGCTACAAGTGTGTCCTCTGCCCCACCGCCAAATGCTACCACATCTGCGGTGCCAGCACCGGCGCGGTGAAGTACAACGCCTTCAAGAGCCAGCAGAGCGGCCGGAACAGCATCCTGCTCCCCCTCAAGAACGAGCCGCTGCTCATGCTCATCCTGAACTTTCTCCCGCTGGCGCTGGGCTATCTGCTCAAGTGCTACAAGTTCCACAAGCAGGGCTTTGGCGAAGCCTGGGACAAGGGAATGCACGAAGCCTTTGCCCTGCTCAAAGAGGGGCGGCTCGGCAAGCGCCCCTTCCACCTGAAGGATCTGCCCAACTATATCCTCATGGAGCTGTGGATGATCTGGAACATGGTGCCCTACCTGTGGTATCGTCTGGTCGTGGTCAGGTTTGATCTGAAGTAACGTAAAAATCCCACCCTCTGTTCATCGGGCACATAAATGCCCGGAACAGAGGGTGGGATTTTTGTAATTCGATTCAGTAGCCTATTGATGCCGCAGTCTGGTTCCAGTAGCGGTTCATAATGTCAGTAGTCAGATATTTGTTGCCATGGTCATAATCATCTACGATCACGACCTGGTTCCACAGATCTTCGCTTCCACCGAAATAGACTTTATTCAGACTCTTGCAGGCATAGAATGCACTTCCACCAACCGTCTTTACCGTCGCCGGGATATAGATTTCCTGAAGAGAAACACATTTCCAGAAGGTACTGCCTTCAATAGAAGCAAGTCCTTCTGGTAGAGCAATTTTCCGCAAAGAACTACACTGGCTGAAAGTACCGCTGTCAATTTTGCTCATTTGCATCGGAAGCTTTATCCTTGTGATCGAAGTGCAACTCGTAAAGGCACTGGAACCAATCGTCTTTACGCTTTCCGGTATTGACACATCCGAAAGCGTTTCGCAGCCATAGAACGTTCCGCTTGCAATTTCCGTCACACCTTTCGGAATCTCGATAGCGTGCAGAGATGTACAGTTTGCGAAAGCGTTTCCACCAATTGTCGTTACTGTGTCCGGAATGGTAACATCACACAGCAGCTTGCATCCCCGGAAAATATAGCTTCCAAGTGTTTTGATGTTGTTGGGGAATTGCACAGTCTGAAGCTTTTCACAATTCTGGAACATATAGCTGGGCAGTTCACGGATGGTGTTTGTGAATTTTACCGAGATCAGGTTTGTACAGCCCTCAAACGTATTCTGCACAAACTCCGTTTTGCCCTTGATGAATGCAGTTTCCATTGCAGTGTTGTTGGCAAACGCCTGCTTTCCGGCTTTGGTCAGGCTCTCCGGCAGTACCAGATTCTCAATGTTACAGCCATTGAATGCACTTTGTCCCAGCTCCTTTAAGCCTTCCGGGAAAACTACGCTCGTCAGATTCTTGCACTGATAGAAAGCCTGCTGGTCTATCGTTTTCACCACAGACGGAATCACAAGACTCTCAATATCATTGTTCTGGGACAGGCACATATAGCCGATTTTGCTGACGGTATATCCCTCATACGTTTCTGGGATGGTCAGCTCTCCGCTGGGCACCTTTTCGGCATTCTTATCATAGCCCTTCAGTGTAATCGTACCATCAGAGTTTTTGCTGTATGTCCATTTGATTCCATTCGTTTCCTCCGGCTTACTGGAAGAAGTACTCTCCGATTCAGAAGAGCTGGAAGAGTTGCTGTTCGATTCCGCTGGCTTTTCCGAGGTGCCGGGCTGCTCCGAATTGTCGGGAGCTGCCGGCCCCTCTCCACCGCTGCAGCCTGCCAACAAGCCAGATGCCGCAACGATCGCCGCTCCTTTCATAAAATCCCGGCGTGTAACTTTTTGTCTCATGGTTTTCTCCTCCTTTTTACGTCCCCAATTCATTCAGTGCCTAAAAATCCACAAAATATCCTGAGGATTCTGATTTCATTATAGTATTATTGTCTTAATAAGTCAAGTTAATCTATTAGATTATTATTCTTTCAGTTTAATCCTGTATTGTCAGTATAAGACATCTACAGGAGGCCCATGACATGATCGACTATACTCTCATCGGAAAACGCATCCAAACACAGCGGTTGGAAAAAGGCATCACACAGGAAAAGCTGGCGGAGCAGGTTGGCATCTCGGTGGTATATCTCTCCAAAATCGAGAATGGGCGGGTCTATCCAACCCTGGAAACCCTCTCTAACATCTGCACCGAGCTGGATACTGAGCTTGCAGCGATTCTGACCAACACGGAAGTGGCCCGCAAGGACTATGCGAACGATCGAGTAGTGGAATTATTCAACGCCTGTTCTCTGCGTGTCAAGCCCATCGCTCTGGCCCTGCTGGAAGATCTCTCGAAGCTGTAACAGATGAAAAAAACTCCCCGCCGTGAGATTCACTCACAGTGGGGAGTCCGTTTTGATAGTTTTTTCGCTTTATGCCGCCGGGCTCTCAGAGGAAGCCTCGGTGCTCTCAGCCGGGGTGCTCTCAGCCGGGGTACTCTCCGCCGCCTCTTCCACCGGGGCAGCCTCGTCAGCAACGGCGCTGGCGGCGGCAGAATCGCCTGCGGTGGCAAGGATGGCATCGTTGACCTCGCTCTCAGCCAGCGGGGCAGGCTCCGCGGCAGAGGCTGCACTGTCGGCAGATTCGGGCTTGGTCTCGCTGTCGGTCAGGCCGGTCAGGTACCAGCTGCCGCTCTGGCGGCTGAACAGGTAATCCATATACTTGGTGGGCGTGTCGGACGAGGTGTTCAGGATGCTGTCATCACTGCTCTGGGTGGGGATATAGCCCACGGTAACGTGGAGCAGGCCGTCCTTCTTGAACAGTCTGGTGACGGTAGCGCGGAAAGTGCCCACGCTGCCGGTGACGGGGATCTTATAGCACTGGGTCGTCTCATCGAACTCGACAGTCATGTCGTCCATCTCAAAGCTCCTGTGGGTCAGCTTGAAGCTGGGGCCCACCAGCTTTGCCAGATAGGCATCCACATCCACCGAGGGCAGCAGCAGCTGTTCGGTGTCGGGGTCCGTGTTGTAGTTATCAAAGCTTCCCTGGGTCTCCTGGATGCTGTACACGCAGCCCCAGACGGCGGCTTCGCGCAGGGTCAGGTCATCGATGTTCTCAATGCCGTCAAAGGGCAGCGGGTCGAACAGGACCAGACCTTCCAGCCGGTCCTCATATTCCGCTTTCTGCTGGGTGTCGTCAAACAGGGTGGCCACACCCTTCACACCGGCCCGCACGACTGTTACAACGCCCACCAGTGCCAGCACGGCGATCAGCAGGCCAAGGGTCTGCCGGGCGCGGCGGCGGTGGAGCCGGGCGTGTTCTTCCGGGGTCATATAGGTCTTCATATCGTTATCGTCTCCTAAATCAGGTCATCTTTTGGGGAAATACCAGCTTTCAGTATACCACAAACTGCCCGCCGGTGCAAAACCCGGGGCGTGGATTTTTTGTGAAAGCGCGATTTATTCCCACGTTTTCCAGATCTCGGGCTGGTAGCCCACGGTGGCCTTTTTGCCGTTGCGCACGATGGGCGTTTTGAAGAGCTGCTGATTCTCGAACAGCTTGTCCTCCTTCTGCCAATCCACCAGTGCATCCAGCAGGGCCAGCGTCTGCTTATCCTTTGCCGCCGGGTTTACCAGCTGCTCCCAGCCGCCCAGCGCGCGGGCCACGTTCTCAAACTCGCCCCGGCTCATCTCTTTTTCCTTCAGGTCGATCATCTGGAACTTGATGCCCCGCTCCTTGAAATAGCGCTGGGCCTTTTTGGTATCAAAGCACTTGCTGGTGCCAAAGATCTGAATGTTCATCGTTTTTCCTCCTGGATCCTGTGTGCTCTATTGTATCATATCTGCCGGAAAAAACCTAGGGATAATTCATCTTCTTTCCGTCCATACTTGCTTTATCACAAGCCGACCCTGAGATTGAACGAAGGGCGGGCCATTTCAGAAAGAGAGGAACTTCCCATGAAAGCATTCGTTGACCCCGATCTCTGCATCGGCTGCACCCAGTGCACCGGGATCTGCCCCGAGGTGTTCCAGATGACAGGCATCCTGGCCGTTGCCGTGCCAGGCGAGCTGCCGCCCGACACCGTACCCACCGCCGTGGAAGCCGCACAGGCCTGCCCGGTGAGCGCCATCACCATCTCGGAGTAACGCCTTCACCTGCCTTCCCAACATGGGAGGGCATTTTTGTTTTTTCTGCAAAAATCCCCCGCTGGCCCCCATTTTGTGTTATACTATAAATTGAGTTATAATGCAATGGAGGAGACTGACTATGCGTTTACTAGTCATTGACGGCAACAGCATTGCCAACCGTGCCTTTTACGGCATCAAGCTGCTGACCACCAAGGACGGCCGCTATACCAATGCCATCTTCGGCTTTTTGAATATTATGAATTCCCTGCTCCGGGAGTGTGAGCCCGACGAGGTGGCCGTTGCTTTCGATCTGAAGCACCCCACCTTCCGCCACGAAATGTACGACGGCTACAAGGGCACCCGCCACGCCATGCCGGACGAGCTGGCCCAGCAGATGCCCATCCTGAAAGAACTGCTCACCGACCTGGGCTACCGCCAGGTATCGGCAAAAGGCTGGGAGGCGGACGACATTCTGGGCACGCTGGCCGCTGCCTGCGAGGCCCGCAGGGACGACTGCTTTCTGGCCACGGGAGACCGCGACAGCCTGCAGCTGGTGAGCGAGACCACCACCGTGCTGCTGGCCACCAGCGCCATGGGCCGCAGCAAAACGGAGACCATGGATCTGGATGCCATCCACGAAAAGTACGGCATTGAGCCCAAGCAGCTCATCGAGGTGAAGAGCCTGATGGGCGACACCTCCGACAACATTCCGGGCGTGAAGGGCATCGGCGAAAAGACCGCCATGACCCTGGTCAAGAACTTCGGCACCCTGGACAGCGTGTACGACCATCTGGACAGCCCGATCATCAAGCCCCGGCAGCGGGAAAATCTGCTGGCCTGCCGGGAGGATGCCTACCTCAGCCACACGCTGGGCACCATCCGCACCGATGCTCCCATCGACACAGCGGAAGGGGCCTACAAGGTGACCGAGGGCAACAAGCCCGCCGCTGTCCGTCTGATGCAGGAGCTGGAGATCCAGACCCTCATCACCCGGTTCGGGCTGGACGGCATCGTTCCGGAACAGGACCCCGATACCCTGCCGAAGGTGGACGCAGCCATTGCGTCCCTGCCCGCAGAACCCTCCGGCCACTATCTGGTGGCCGCACGCCCCGCCGTTCTGGGCAAAAAGAGCGCGGTCGTGCAGCCGGAGGCCTGGTACGCCGTGCAGGACACCACCGTGTATCCCCTCTCCGAGGAGGAACTGGTCTCCCTGCTGGACGATCCCAGGGTGACGCTGGATGTGTTCGATTCTGCCCCCCTCTACGCCAGAGCCATGGCCGCAGGCAGCTGGGGCAGCAGCATCGTCTGGGACGGCAAGCTGGCCGCCTACCTGCTGGACGCTTCCGCTTCCCACTATCTGCTCACCACCCTTGCCACCAGCTACCATGCAAGGTCGGCGTTCTCCTGTGAGGAGTACCCCGATGCCGGTTTCCTGGCAGACCTGTTCGCCAGAATGAAGGCGGAGATCACCGAAAACGGCGAGGACGACCTCTACAACAACATCGAGTTTCCGCTGGCACAGGTGCTGGCCGATATGACCCGCACCGGCATCCTTGTAGACCGTGAGGGCATCGAAGCCTTCGGCGTGCAGCTGCGGCAGGAGCTGGACCAGGTGCTGACCCGCATCGAGATGGAGGCAGGCACCTCCGATTTCAACCCCAACAGCCCCAAACAGCTGGGCACCCTGCTCTTTGACACCATGGGCCTGCGCCACGGCAAAAAGACAAAGAACGGCTGGTCCACCGATGCCGAGACACTGGAAAAGCTGCGGGACATCCCGCTGGTGGAGGACATTCTCCAGTACCGTGCCTGCCAGAAGCTGAACTCCACCTATGTGGAGGGTCTGCTCAAGGTCATTGGCGAGGACGGCCGCATCCACACCCGTTTCAATCAGACCGAGGCCCGCACCGGGCGGCTCTCCTCTGACAATCCCAACCTGCAGAACATCCCCATCCGCACCGAGATGGGCAGCAAGCTCCGCGCCTACTTTGTGGCAAAGCCCGGCTGCGTGCTGGTGGATGCCGATTACAGCCAGATCGAACTGCGCATCCTGGCCCATGTCACCGGCGATGCGCACATGCAGGAGGCGTTCCTCTCCGGTGCCGACATCCACCGCAGCACCGCAGCCAAGATCTACAACATCCGGCCTGAGGATGTCACGCCCCGCCTGCGCTCCAGTGCCAAAGCAATCAACTTTGGCATCATGTACGGCAAGGGCGCTTACAGCCTTTCCAAGGACATCGGCGTGAGCGTCAAGGAGGCAGAGGCCTTCCTTCAGACCTATCTGGCCACCTTCCCCAATATCGACGGTTATATGGAAAAGACCATTGCGGATGCCCGCCAGTGCGGCTACGTTTCCACCCTGTTCGGCCGCCGCCGCGCCCTGCCGGAGCTGAACAGCAACAACCACAACATCCGGGCCAGCGGCGAGCGGATGGCCCGCAACACCCCCATTCAGGGCACGGCCGCTGATGTTATCAAGCTGGCCATGGTGCGTGTCTGGCGGCGGCTGCGGGACGAAAAGATGGAAAGCCGCCTGATCCTGACGGTCCACGATGAACTGATCGTGGAAGCCCCGGAGGCGGAGGCCGAAAAGGCCGCGCAGATCCTGCGGGAGGAAATGGAAGGCTGCGTGCACTACGCGGTGCCCCTGAGCACCGATGTGCATACTGGCAAAAACTGGCTGGAGGCCCACTGAACTATGATCGTTTTAGGAATCGAATCCACCTGCGACGAGACCGCCGCATCCCTTGTGGAGGATGGCCGCCGCCTGCTGAGCAACATCATCTCCACCAGCGTCAAGGAGCAGGCTCTTTATGGCGGCGTGGTCCCTGAGATCGCCAGCCGCCGCCACTGCGAGTTCATCAGCGCCACGGTCAAAAAGGCTCTGCTGGACGCAGGCAAGACCATGGACGATGTGGACGCGGTGGCTGTCACCTTTGCCCCGGGCCTGATCGGCGCGGTGCTGGTGGGTGTGAACTTTGCCAAGGGGCTGGCCTATTCTGCCAACAAGCCGCTGGTTCCGGTGCATCATCTGCGGGGCCACATTGCGGCCCTCTACCTGACCCATCCAGAGCTCAAGCCGCCCTTCCTCTGTCTGGTGGCATCCGGCGGCCACAGCCATATCGTGGAGGTGCAGGACTACACCCACTACCACATTCTGGGCCACACCGTGGACGATGCCGCCGGCGAAGCCTTTGACAAGGTTGCCCGCACCCTGGGTCTGCCCTATCCCGGCGGCCCCAGCGTGGCAAACGCCGCCAAAACAGGCGACCCCAAGGCCTATCGCCTGCCGGTGCCCCATGTGGACGGCAAGTACAACGTCAGCTTCTCCGGCCTGAAAACCGCTGTGCTGAACGAGGTAAACAAGGCCCAGATGAAGAACGAGGAGATCAACGTGCCTGATCTGGCGGCAAGCTTTCAGGAGCGCATTGCGGGCATTCTGGCCGAAAAGCTGCTGCTGGCTGCTGCCGACACCGGGGCAAAGCAGGTCTGCCTGGCGGGCGGTGTGGCCGCCAATGGCCGCCTGCGTCAGCTGGTGAACGATGGTGCCCAGAAGCTGGGGGCCAAGGTCTATCTGCCTGAGCTGAAATTCTGCGGCGACAACGGCGCAATGATCGCGGCGCAGGGCTACTACCAGTACATGGCGGGCCACACGGCAGGCCTTGATCTGAACGGTCTGCCCACCCTGCCCATCGACTACGAATAAACGAAGCAAAACCAAAGCTCCCGGAGCGGTGCGGCATTCAGTGCCATCGCTCCGGGAGCTTTTTGCCCTGCTGCGGGCGCACAACCAAAAAGGCACCCTCGCCTTTCAGCGAGAGTGCCTTTTGTTTCAAGAATAAGAATTCAAGAAAGAACGTTCAGAAGGGATCAAATTACTTGATCTCGACCTTAGCGCCAGCCTCTTCCAGCTTCTTCTTGATGTCCTCAGCCTCAGCCTTGGAAGCCTTCTCCTTGACAGCCTTGGGAGCGCCGTCAACGATAGCCTTTGCTTCCTTCAGGCCCAGACCGGTGATCTCCTTGACCAGCTTGATGACCTGCATCTTGGTAGCGCCAGCCTCAGCCAGGATAACGTCGAACTCGGTCTTCTCTTCCTCAGCGGCAGCAGCAGCACCAGCAGCAGCGGGAGCAGCAGCAGCAACAGCAGAAACGCCGAACTCCTCGCAGTAAGCGTCGATCAGCTCTTTCAGCTCCAGAACGGTCAGGCCCTTGACGGACTCGATGATGGCAGTAATCTTCTCAGAAGCCATGGTAATAACCCTCCAATATCAATGGTTTTTGTTTGTTTCAGTTTTGTGTTAAGCAGCGGTCACGCAGCCATTAGGCAGCGGGCTCCTCCTGCTTGTCGGCGTAGGCCTGCATAGCAACAGCCAGACCGGACAGAGTGCTGGTAAGAGCACCTGCGAACATGGACAGCATACCCTCGCGGTTGGGCAGCTTTGCGATGGCGTTGGTCTCGGCAGCGTCCATGACCTTGCCTTCCATGAAGCCAGCCTTCACGACGAACTTCTTGGACTTATCGCCATCCTGGTACTTGCACAGGATGCGGGCAGCGGACATGGGGTCCTCTTCGTGAGCAAAGGCAACAGCAGTGTCACCCTTGAAGTTCTCAGCCAGGCCCTCCAGGGAGGTACCCTTGACAGCCAGACGCAGCATGGTGTTCTTCACGACCATGTAATCAACGCCTGCCTCACGCAGCTCCTTGCGGAGCTTGGTGTCGTTCTCGACGTTGATACCGCCGTAAGCGACGACGCAGCCGGAAACCGCACTCTCAAACTTTGCCTTCAGATCAGCGACATAAGCCTGCTTTTCAGAAAGAATCTTTGCACTGGGCATTCGGTTTCACCTCATTTCAAAAACTTGTATCGAAAGCCGGAGTAACGAAAAAGCCTCTTTCCCGCACTGTGTCGAGAAAGAGGCATAAAACAACTTTACGCGCGTTTCTCGGCAGGCGGTTTACACCTTACGCTGGACTCCAGCACCTGCTGTCTCAAAAACAGCATCATTATTTTACCGCAAACGCGCGGTGTTGTCAAGCGCTTTTTTGAATTTTTAAAGATTTTTTCTGTCATCCGTCAGGATGACAGAAAAAACTTCAAAGCTTCAAATTAGACACCGTACTTCAGGGTGTTCAGACGGATGCCAGGGCCCATGGTGGTGGCGATGGTAGCGCTCTTGAAGTAGGTACCCTTTGCAGCAGCGGGCTTTGCCTTTGCAATAGCGCTCATCACGGTATCCAGGTTGGTGTACAGCTTCTCAGCGCCAAAGGATGCCTTGCCCACGGGAACGTGGATGATGTTCTGCTTGTCCAGACGGTACTCGATCTTACCAGCCTTAGCCTCGGTAACAGCCTTGCCCAGGTCGGGAGCAACGGTACCGGCCTTGGGGTTGGGCATCAGGCCGCGGGGGCCCAGAACCTTACCAAGACGGCCAACGCGGCCCATCATGTCGGGGGTGGTGACAACAACGTCGAAGTCCATGAAACCGCCGGCGATGCGTGCGATCAGCTCGTCATCACCAACGATGTCAGCGCCGGCTGCCTCAGCAGCAGCGGCAGCAGCGCCCTTAGCAATGGCGCAGACGCGGACAGTCTTGCCGGTGCCGTTGGGCAGAACAACAGCGCCGCGGACCTGCTGGTCAGCGTGGCGGCCGTCAACGCCCAGGCGGACGTGCAGCTCAACGGTCTCGTCGAACTTGGCGGAAGCGGTCTTGCAAGCCAGCTCCAGAGCCTCGTTCATATCATACAGCTTAGAAAAATCGACCTGCTTAGCAGCATCGACATAGTGCTTGCCATGTTTCATTGTATATCCTCCTATGTGGTCATGCGGGCAGTGTTATGCCCTCCCACTGTTTGTGTCTCAGCCCTCGACGGTAACGCCCATGGAGCGGCAGGTGCCACGGACCATGCTGCATGCAGCTTCCAGAGAAGCAGCGTTCAGGTCGGGCATCTTGGTCTTGGCGATCTCTTCCACCTGAGCGGCGGTCAGAGTAGCAACCTTTTCCTTGTTGGGCTTGCCGGAAGCGGTGTTGATGCCAGCAGCCTTCTTGATCAGAACGGCAGCCGGAGGAGTCTTGGTAATGAAGCTGAAGGAGCGGTCAGCGTAAACGGTGATGACGACGGGGATAACATAACCCATCTGGTTCTTGGTACGCTCGTTGAACTCCTTGGTGAAGGCCATGATGTTAACGCCCTTCTGACCCAGAGCAGGGCCAACAGGGGGAGCCGGAGTCGCCTTGCCGGCCTCGATCTGCAGCTTAATGTAGCCAGTAACTTTCTGTGCCATAGTAAATGCACCTCCAAAAATCTGTGGTGAGTTGCGGCGTGGTCTCCCCACGCCTCCCACGAGCGCGTACACGATGCACACGCTCTATAAGAACCGCACTGCGGTCTTACCTTGGTAAACGGATGCCGGTTGGTTACGGCAGCTCGACCTGCGCGATATCCACTTCTGCGGGTGTCTCGCGGCCAAACATGTTGACCTTGAGCTTGACTTTGAAGCTCTCGGTATCGATGCCCTCCACAAGGCCCATAAAGCCTTCCAGCGGGCCGGCGGTGATCTGCACGGTATCGCCGACATTGAAATCGACGGTCAGCGGAGCCGCCTTTTCAACGCCCATCTTCTCCACTTCCTCAGCAGAGAGGGGAACGGGCTTGGATGCGGGACCGACGAAACCGGTGCAGCCGCGCGTGTTGCGCACCACATACCAGGTATCGTCGTTCATGACCATCTTGACCAGAACGTAGCCGGGGAACAGCTTATGCTCCACCATACGCTCCTTGCCGTCCTTGATCTCAGGCACCATCTCGGTAGGAACCTTGATGTCACAGATCAGGTCCTGCAGATGGCGGTTTTCCACCATGGTCTGTAGGTCGTTCGCAACCTTATTCTCGTAACCGGAATAGGTGTGGACTACATACCAAAGGGCCTCATTGGTCTGTTCTTCCATTTTGGTTAAGCCTCCGTTTCAAGATGAATCATGCGCCGATGATCAGGCCCAGGATGCCGCCGAAAATGGCATCCAGCGCGATCATCACAACAGCTGCGATCGCCACGGTCACGAGCACGACGATGGTGTTGGTCTTAACGTCCGCCTTAGACGGCCACACGACCTTCTTCAGTTCGCTCTTCGTGTCGCGGAAGAACTTGGCGATGTTTGCGCCAAAGCCCTTCATTCTGGCTACAAAGCCCGGCTTTTTCTCGGTTTTGTCTGCCATGATGCGTCCGCCTTTCTTACTTCGTCTCGCGGTGAACCGTGTGCTTCTTGCAGAAACGGCAGTACTTCTTCATCTCAAGACGATCGGGGTTGTTCTTCTTGTTCTTCGTGGTGTTGTAGTTGCGCTGCTTGCACTCGGTGCAGGCCAGAGTGATTTTAACGGTCATTTGTTGACACCTCCATTATAACGGTTGTTTTGAACCTCCCTCGGCTTGCGGTGCACGCCCTAAAAACAGGGCGCACTTAATAACCCCGCAAAAGAGGTGATATCATTGTATCACGCGTTTTGCCATTCGTCAAGCGGATTTTTTGCGTTTTTGAGACTTTTTTGAATTTTTTCTCTCCTGCCTGTTTTGGCCTACGCCTTGAATCCGCCGCATAGATATAGTATAATAAAGTGTCTATAACTGCTTATAGAAAATCCGGCCCCGGGCAAAGCGCCCCTTCCGGCCATAAGATCAGGAGAGATCATGATGCAATCTGAAGATAAACTCTGTGTCGTCGTGCTGTTTGGCGGCATGTCCAGTGAGCACGAGGTCAGCCGCGTGTCCGCCGGTACCTTTGTGGATAACCTGGACCGCGCCCGCTACGAGGTGCTGACCGTGGGCATCACCCGGGAGGGCCGCTGGCTGTGCACCGAGGCCACCAGCGCCCAGATGGCCGACGGCAGCTGGGAAGAGCTGCCCGGCAACATGCCCTGCGTCATCAGCCCCGACCGCGCCGACCACGGCATGATCCTGTTCACCCCGTCCGGTCAGGTAGAAAAGCTGCACGTGGATGTGGTCATCCCCGCGCTCCACGGCCTGTGGGGCGAGGACGGCACCGTGCAGGGCCTGCTGGAGCTGGCCGGCATCCCCTACGTGGGCTGCGGCGTGCTGGCAAGCGCTGTCTGCATGGACAAGGCCGTGGCCAACGCTCTGTTCGATGCAGCCGGTATCCCCCACACCAAGTGGCTGAGCGCCTGCCGCTGGGAGATCGAGAGCGACCTGGACGGCGTGTGTGACGGAGCCATTGCCAAGCTGGGCTGGCCCATCTTCGTCAAGCCTGCCAACGCAGGTTCCAGCGTGGGCATCACCAAGGCCCACGACCGGGATGAGCTCAAGCAGGCCATTGCACTGGCCCTCGAAAACGACCACAAGGTG
Source organism: Faecalibacterium sp. IP-3-29 (assembly GCF_023347335.1). Classification (NCBI taxonomy): domain Bacteria; kingdom Bacillati; phylum Bacillota; class Clostridia; order Eubacteriales; family Oscillospiraceae; genus Faecalibacterium; species Faecalibacterium sp. IP-3-29. Next base: position 2,187,112 of record NZ_CP094471.1, read on the forward strand.
GTGTTCGAGGCCTTTGTGGACGGCCACGAGGTCGAGTGCGCCGTCATCGGCTCTGACCCTGCCGTGGCCACCCGCCCGGGTGAGATCCTGGCCGGTGCCGAGTTCTATACCTATGACGACAAGTACAAGAACGGGGTCAGCCAGGTGGTCATCCCGGCCAGACTCAGCGAGGAAAAGCTGGACGAGGTCAAGACCTACGCCGCCATGGCCTACACCGCCCTGAACTGCGAGGGCCTGGCCCGCTGCGATTTCTTTGTGGAGCACGGTACCAACCGGGTGATGATCAACGAGATCAATACCTTCCCCGGCTTCACCCCCATCAGCATGTACCCCAAGCTCATGGAGCACGAGGGCACTCCCGTGCCCGCCCTGATCGATCACCTGATCGAACTTGCGCTGGAAAGGACGGAAAAGCAGCATGGATAACCGCCCCATCGGCGTATTTGACAGCGGCCTGGGTGGCCTGACCGGTGTGCGGGAGCTGCGCAGGCGGCTGCCCCACGAAAACATCGTCTACTTTGGCGACACCGGCCGGGTGCCCTACGGCAGCCGCAGCCCGGAGACCATCCTGCAATATGCCCGGCAGGACATCGCGTTCCTGCTCTCCAAGGATGTCAAGTGCATCATGGCGGCCTGCGGCACGGTGTCCAGCACCTACCCCGCCGCTGAGGCCGAAAAGCTCCCGGTGCCCTATCTGGGCGTGGTGGATGCCGCCGCCCGGGAGGCCGCCTTTTCCACCCGGAACCGGCGCATCGGTGTCATCGGCACTGCAGCCACCATCCGCTCCCGCAGCTATGAGGCGCTCCTGCGCAGGCTGGTACCCGGTGTGGAGATCACCGCCCGTCCCTGCCCGCTCTTTGTGCCGCTGGTGGAAGCGGGCTATGTGGATCACAGCGCCCCGGACAAGCAGGAGATCACCAAGCTGGTCATTGCCCAGTACCTGACGGAGATCCGGGATGCAGGGGTGGACACCCTGATCCTGGGCTGCACCCACTATCCCCTGATCAAGACCATGATCGGTGAGTTCATGGGACGGAACGTGGTGCTGGTGGACCCGGCCAAGACTGCCGCCCACCATCTGGAGCGCATCCTGAGCGAGCGGGGGCTCAAGGCCGACCACCCCGCCGGGCAGGCCCATTTCTATGTCAGTGACGCGCCGGACGGGTTCGTGCAGACAGCCGACCTGTTCCTGGGCGAGTACAAAGGCGGAGAGGTGGAGCAGATCGCCATTGACAAATATTAAAGTGAAGGAACACAAAACTGTGAGCACTGCACACAACGAAGATTATCGCATCCTGATCCGGAGCGTCTCGGAGCAGTTCGAGCACACGGAGCCCCTTCCCGCCGAGGAGACAGACAAGATCGAACTGATGACCTACGGCAGTTTCCTGAAAAAAGCCGGTTCCTATTATATTAGCTATAAGGAGACGGAGACCATCGGCTTTGCAGGCTGCACCACCACCATCAAGATCGCCGAGGACGGCAGCCGGGTGGCCCTGCTCCGCTTTGGCAAGGTCAACACCCAGCTGGTCATCCAGCGGGATTACCGGAACATCTGCTACTACGAGACCGAGGTCGGCCCCATTACGTTGGGCGTGACCGGCGACGGCATCGCGTGCGACCTCTCGGAGCCTGCGGGCGGCACGGCAAAGTTCAGCTATCTGCTGGATGCTGATGACCCCACGGCGCTCATCAATCGGACAACGCTTGAGATCCAGGTCGAGCACATCAACTGAACATCCTCACCCTCTCCGTCATCGCTTGCGCGATGCCACCTCCCCCAAAGTGGGAGGTCTTGACAGAAATTATAGAGTTTGTGGTTTTGTCAAAAGCTCGCCCTTTGGGAGAGCTGGACGCGAAGCGGCCTGAGAGGGTGAGCCCGTGAAAGGATAAAAATTATGACAGACTTTGAAAAGACCTATCAGAACTACAACCCCCGGGCAGCGGCACTGGCTGAGGCCCGCGCTCTGCTGACTGAGGCTGCCAAGGCCGCCATGGCCGACGGCACTCTGCCCGAGGCCGAGCTGCCCGCTTTTATCGTGGAGATCCCTGCCGACACCAAGAACGGTGACATCGCTTCCAATCTGGCCATGGCCGGTGCCCGCACCTGGCGCAAGGCCCCCAAGATGATCGCCGATGCCCTTCTGGCCCATCTGCCTTCCATCGAGCACAGCGTGTTTGCCAAGGTGGAAGTGGCCGGCCCCGGCTTCATCAACCTGTTCCTCGCCCCCTCCTTCTGGGCCAGCGTGGTGCTGGGTGCCTGCTCCAACAAGGAGTACGGCCGCACCGATCACGGCAAGGGTGCCAAGTACAATGTGGAGTTCGTTTCTGCCAACCCCACCGGCCCCATGCACATGGGCAACGCCCGCGGCGGCGCTCTGGGCGACTGCCTGGCCGCTGTGCTGGACTGGTCCGGCTATGATGTGACCCGCGAGTTCTACATCAACGATGCAGGCAACCAGATCCAGAAGTTCGGCAAGAGCCTGGCCGTCCGCTATCTGCAGCAGTTCTGCGGCGAGGAAGCCTATCCCCTGCCCGCTGAGTGCTATCAGGGCGGCGACATCAAGGTGCTGGCCGGTGAGTTTGCCGAGATCAACGGCGACAAGTACGTTGCAGCCTGCTCTGGGCTGGACGAAGAGGCCCTTTTTGCCAGCGAAGCCTTTGAGACCCTGAAGAACGCTCTGGTGGATTACGCCCTGCCCAAGAACATTGCCGCCCTCAAGCGCGACCTGGGCAAGTACCGCATCGATTACGATGTCTGGTTCCACGAGAGCACTCTGCACGAATCCGGCGCTGTCCTGGATGTTGTGAACAAGCTGCTGGAGCTGGGTGCCTGCTACAAGGCCGAGGATGGTGCCATCATGTACCGCAGCGCCCAGTACGCCGCCAAGTACGGCACCGTCAACAAGAAAAAGACCGAGGACGGCACCGAGGAGGAAGCCAAGGACGAAGTCCTCGTCCGCGCAAACGGCATCCCCACCTACTTCGCCGCCGACATTGCCTACCACTACAACAAGCTGGCCACCCGCGGCTTTGCCAAGGCCATTGATGTCTGGGGTGCCGACCACCACGGCCACGTTGCCCGCATGAAGGGTGCCATGGATGCCATCGGCCTGAACGGCAACGATCTGGATGTTGTGCTGATGCAGATGGTCAACCTGATGCGTGACGGTCAGCCTGTCCGGATGTCCAAGCGCACCGGCAACGCCATCACCCTGACCGACCTGCTGGAGGAAGTGCCCATCGACAGCGCACGCTTCCTGTTCAACATGCACGACGCAGGCAGCGGCATCGATTTTGACCTGGATCAGGCCGTCAAGACCGACAACGACAACCCCGTGTACTATGTCCAGTACGCACACGCCCGCATCTGCTCCATCCTCAAGAAGATGGAGAGCGAGGGCGTGGCCTTTGCCGGTGCCGGGCAGGTGGATGCCACCCTGCTGACCGACCCCAGCGAGATGGACCTGATCCGGATGCTGGCCGCCTTCCCGCAGGAGATCGTTATGGCTGCCGAGAAGTACGACCCCAGCCGCATCAACCGCTTTGTCATTGATCTGGCAAGCGCCTTCCACCGCTTCTACGGCAACTGCCGCATCCAGGGTGCAGACCCCGCCGTGCAGCAGGCCCGTTTGGCCCTGTGCATCGGTGTGAAGAACGTTATCTTCAATGTGCTGACCATGTTCAAGATCAACGTCCCCGAAAAAATGTAAAAGAGAATGAGAAGGGGCTGTTGCAAAACAGTGCCAACGAAAAGATGAGATAGACTTCCCCGAAAGGGGGTGCCTATCTCATTTTTTTATTGTATGCTGAGCCTTCCGCCCATATATATCACAGGACTCGGTTCTTTTTGTATCTTCCGTATAAAAAAATTCTCAGTTTTTGTGTTCTCTCACAAAGCATGTCCCATTATATTGACTTTATATTTTCATCTACTGTAAAATATTTTGTGTAAAGCGTCATATTCATTCGCATTATGACGCACATCGGACAAGTCTTTTACGAAATGCAAAGGAGGATTTTCTTATGAAAAAGCGTCTACTCAGCTTATTTCTGACATTCAGTATGCTGCTGACCTTTTTCCCTGTGGGCACTGTCACTGTTTTTGCAAGCGATTCCCCTATGGCATATACAGATGGTTCTTATCAGTTTATCCTCAATGCTGACAATACTGCAACAATAACCAAATATACGGGCAATGAACATAGGATCACGATCCCTGCTTGCGTAACACAAGATGCTCAAACATATCCTGTATCAAAAATCGGAGACCGGGTATTCTACAATTACAAGTACGTCCTGACAAGTGTCCAGATCCCCGACACTGTAACAGAAATTGGCAGCAATGCTTTTTATAATTGCACCTCACTGAAAAGCGTTACCATTCAGGACAATAAACCATCCTGCGTGAAAAAGATTGGCCGCCAGGCCTTTATGTTTTGCAGAGAATTGACAGATATTTCCATTTTTGATTCTGTAACAGAGATCGGTTCAGAATCTTTTCATCAATGCGAAAAATTAGATACTGTCACCATTCCAGAGGGTGTAACATCCGTTGCAGACGGCATGTTCAGTTATTGTTACAGCTTGCACACCGTTACTCTTCCAGACAGCGTAACTGCCATTGAAGCGCGGGCTTTTACCGGAACTGCATTGACTCAAATTCATATTCCTGCCAAAGTGACACGGATCGGAACCGATGCATTTTCCGAATGTTTCGCTCTCTCAACGATCACATCAGACAGCGAAAGCTATCCGGCAATAGACAATGTGTTGTACGAAAAATCAGCAAATGGCGATTACGCCTTAATCCGTTATCCTTCTCGAAGGGCGGATCCTGCTTTCAAAATACCCAATGGTGTGGCAAGAATTGATACTCATGCTTTTGACTGTTGTTCGTATCTGGCCTCTGTTAAAATGCCAGACTCCGTGGTCTCTATTGGAACCGGTGCCTTTATGAATTGTCAAAAGCTACACGACATTGAATTTTCATGCAGGATAACGGAACTTCCGGAATCAGTTTTTGCAGGTTGTATCAGTTTAAAGAGCATCGATATCCCGGAGGGTATCACACAGGTCCTTGATGATGCTTTTGCTGGCTGCGAGCAGCTCGAACGGATCGCGATTCCCAGCAGTGTAACAAAAATTTCCGAGTCAGCATTTTCCAATTGCACAGCATTGAATAACATAGAGTATTCAGGTTCTCGTTCTCAATGGAACGCTATTTCCACGGATTCCAGCCTACAAGATCTCCCTGTAGCACCTGGTTCTATTGATGTTACGGTAACCAGCGACATCCGTACCGTTACCGCCAAAGTTGATGGCAGCAGCGTTCCCATCAACGATGGCAAATTCATTGTCACGATTGGTAAAATAGTGGAATTGACCGTCAGCGATCCCCACTACAGAGATCGTTATACCTGGGCAGGGGGCAGCGGCACTGTGAGTGCAGACAATACCACCTATACTTTTGTTGCAGGTCAGGATGATACAGCCGTAACTCTGACCACTGTCGAACACACAAATTATGACACCGGTGATTTCACCATCAGCGGTCTATCGGACTATTCCTATGGGGACAATATCGATATCAGGATCGAGCCCAAGGATACACGCATCACAGATTACATTGTAAGATATGTCAGGAACGCAGGCACCTCAAACGAAGAAGAATTCAATGAGCTTCCAAAAGATGCCGGAACATACACCCTGCGAATCATTCAGGGTGATACCGTCCGAATCGACATTCCGGAAAAGATCACAATCCACCCCGTCACCATCACCAATGATACTTTCCAGAACGAACTCGCTGTCACCCTGCCAGCGGACGCTGTGGAAGAGGAAGGCAATGATCATACGGCCACAGTGACTGTCCGGGCGGACAGCAGGCTGAATGCTCTTTTACAATCTGACGAGATCAAACTTGAGCTTGTCTATCTCAACGATATGGGAGAAGAAGTCGTTGCCCCCACAAAAGCAGGCAGGTATACCGTAAAGGTAAAGATCCATTCCAATAGTCCCAATCTGATTTCTGCCATCGTGGACGGAGGCACGTTTGAAATTCGCCAAAAAGCTGCTCCCATTGTTCCCACTGCAGATCTTTATCCCCTGACCATTAAGAATGCTGACGTTTTTATTGAGCATGATGGCGAAGAGATTCATGCTGAGAGAAACGAGATTGGTGATCTGGTTGCAAAGGTGCCTGAAAACGCCAGTGTAACTGTCACCTACATCAGCCAGAGCGATGCCATTGCGTTCGATCAGTGGTTGGTCAGCGGTTTGGACGATTCGACCGATGTCAAACAAAATCCATTGCGCTTTCAAATGCCCGCAGGTGAAAAGGGTGTAACGATGGAAGCCATGACAAAAGATGCTTCCATCGAAGATGGTGGTTCTGGCATTCTGGGCACCGTTATGGTCATTGGTGCTGCCGCCGTATTGACATGGCAGGGCTGCCGAATCGGCACGGAGCTTTATCTGAAGCGTATTCTCCCCGATGGCGCAGTGATCCCCGCCAATGCCACCGAGCTTGCCGAACTGGTGTGGGTTGATGCCGGCAAGCCTGCTCCCGCTGCTGCGTTGGACAACGATGCCACCAATGCACAGAAAGCTCTCACCTGGGCCTCTGAGAACCAGCTGCTTCCTTCCAATAAAACTGCAGATGCTTCTGTAAGTTGCTGGGAAGTGATCCAGATCTGGCGCAAGGCGCAGACACTCAAGAACTAACCCCTGGCAGGCAGAAAGCCCCCTGACGATTACACTGTCAAGGGGGCTTCCTGCTGTTTATTGGTGAACCAATAGAGTGTTCACGATCTTCTTCGTCTTTTTATGATGTACACCACCGGCCTGAAAGTCATGGGCACCTTCTCTTTTTACCGCTTCGCGTGGCGCTCGCCCATGGGGATGACATCACAAAAGACGCAACGGCTCTTGGTGGAAAGGGCCACATCCTTGTGGTAGCAGCCAAAGAACCACTTTTCGTAGGTCAGCTTCAGCAGGACCTTATCAAGAAACAGGTGCAGGCGGTTGGATTCGCCCACCGCGAGGGAAGTAAAATCAAGGAATCTGCTTGGGGCATCGTGGGTCAGCACATAATCTACCTGCCAGCCGTTTGCTTCGAGATTGGCCTCACAGGCGGCGTATTCCTCATCGCTGGGCATCTCCTGCGGCCACCAGTTGTATCCGGCCTCCCGCTCTTCCTTGTCGGGGCTCTCGGTGCCGCCGAAGCAGAGGTATTTCTTTCCCTCCAGCTCCAGCACGCTGCCACGGCAGACATGGTACACATTGCCGCCCAAAGCCTGGACCCTGCCGCCAAACCGCTCCTCGACGGGGTACTGGGCCAGCAGGTCGTAATTCTCGTGGGCACCATCAAGGAAAAGCAGGGTATAGGGGCGCTTGCGCAGCCAGTCGAGCTTTTTCTGTTCCTCCTTGCTGCCATCCCACACAAAGCCGAAATCGCCCAGCACCACCACAATGTCCCGTTTACCCAGCCAGCGGAGCCTGCCGTGCTTGAAGCGGTCAAGCTCGCCGTGGGTGTCGCCTGTCAGATATACCATAGTCCCCTCCTGCCGCTTTGTGAAACCGTGGCAAAACCCTTGTCTCTGCGCGGCAAACCTGTTATTATTAAAGGAGCGAATCTTTGTTCGCCATTCTTTGTCATTTCCGGGCGCAGCGCCCGTATTTTATATATTATCGCTTTTTGAAGGAATTGTCCACATGAAACGTATTTTTGCACTGCTTTTATCCCTTGCCGTCCTGTTCAGCTGCCTTGCCGTGACGGCCGGAGCCATGTTTGACCCCAGCACGGTCTACGATGTCAAGGCCCAGAGCGCCTATATCGTGAACACCGACACCAACATCATCGTCTATGAAAAAGACAGCGAGAAGCAGGTGTCCGCCGGGGGCCTGACGAAATATATGACCATTGCGCTGGTGCTGACCAACTATGCCGACAGGCTGGACAACACATTCACGATGCCCTTTGCCATCTCGGACTATGTCCACAACACCGACAACGCCGATATGCGCTCGGGCGAGACCTTTACCTACCGGGAAGCCCTTTACGCCATGGTGATGCGCAACGCCAATGAGGCCGCCATGGGTCTGGCCTACGAGCTCTCGGGCGGCGATCTGGCGGGCTGGGTGAGCCAGATGAACACCCTCTCCCAGCGCATCGGCACCACCAACAGCACCTGGACAGATGCCTGCGGGCTGGACAGCGGCAACACCACCACCGCCGTGGACATGTACCTGATCCTGCGCTACCTGATGAGCTTTGATGCCTTCAAGGAGATCTCCGCCGCCCCCACCTTCACGATGCCGGCCAAGGAAAAGCATGCCAAGAGCTTTGTGCTGCTGAGCCAGAACGTGGCCCTGAACAAGACCAGCGGCGGCAGGTTCTACCGCAGCGCCATGCAGGGCGGCATGTGCGACGTGATGGCCTACAAGAACGACAGCGGCGATCAGAGCTATGTCTCGTGGGCCAACAAGGACGGGGCCACCTACATCTTCTGCATCATGCAAAGCCCCGACACCTGCGATGATTACGGCTATTCCAACCGCCGCCCGGCGCTGTGCGAGACCACCAAGCTCATCGACTGGGTGTTCGAGAGCTTTTCCATCCAGGCCGCGCTGGACACCGACCAGGCGCTGGCGGAGATCCCGGTCAAATACTCCTCCGATACCGACACCCTGCAGCTCTACCCCGCCGACAGCATGATGACCCTGCTGCCCTCCACGGGGGATGGCTCGGTGACGCAGAAATATTTCCACCTGCCCGATTACGCCACGGCCCCCATCCAGCAGGGCGACGTGGTGGGCACTGTGGAGCTCAAGCTGGCAGGCGAGACCATCGGCGTGGTGAACCTCATTGCCGGGCAGGATGTCCACCAGAACCCATTGCTTTTCACGGTCTCCAAGGTACAGGCCTTCTTCCACAGCCTGTATCTCAAGGTGGTCATCGTCCTCTCCTTGCTCACTCTGGCTGTCTACGGCCTGTGGGTGTTCATCAACCTGTGGAACGGGCGCAGACCGAACCGAAAGATCCATAGAAGATAACAGAAACAACCCTCTCCGTCATTACTTCGCAATGACGGAGAGGGTTGTTTTTAGTCAATCGTCGTTTTTGTTCTGCCGATGCCGAGCACTGCTGTCGTGATCTTTTTCCAGCTGTTGCAGCCACACACGCCGTCCACCGTCAGGCTGGTGCGGCGCTGGTAGCCTCTCAGGGCTTCCTCGGTGCGGGTGCCGAACAGGCCGTCGATGCGGCTGCCGGTCTGGTACCCCAGTGTGGAAAGCGCGTCCTGCAGGATCATCACATAGCAGCCCCGGCTCCCACGCCGCAGGGTGGGGTAGCCCGCTGTGGTGCCGCTGCAGGCCGGGGTACCGTAGCGGCGGTCAAAGTGCACCCAGGTGGGAGTCTGGCTCAGGGGCTCCACATAGCCCCATGCTCCGGTAGACCGGGCGGCCCTATAGATGGCCGTGCGCCGGCTCTGGGTCAGGCTCTGGCCCACATCAAAGGCCACGCCGGCGTAATGCTGGCTGCGGGTGCCGTGGCCGCCTTCCCAGATGCGCCGGAAGGCATACCCCACCGGGATGCCCTTGCCGTACTTGCGGCGGGTCAGGTTCCATGCCTCCATGGCGGCGATAGTCGTCCAGAGCACCGGGCTCCCCGATTTTCCCCGGAACTCCCGCAATGTCAGGGTGCGCTCGGTGCTGTAAGGCATCGGGTCGTTTTCGTTCAGGCTGTTGTAGGTGTACACCTTGTTCTCATAGGCATCGTAGATCAGCAGCCGTGCCATCCGTCATCCCTCCTCGCATTCGCAGCTCTGGGCACGGAGCGCAGCCCAGGTCTCCTCGTTCACCGTACCTGTTACCAGCAGGTCCGCCCGCTCCTGTGCTGCCCGGACACCTTCTGTTTCCTTCGGGCCGAAGCGGAAGTTCTCGGTCACATAGTCCTCGCCGCAGATCCGCATATAGCGTCCATTGAGCCACTGTTCGATCTGCCCCACATCCGGGCCAACGCTCCCCTCTTTCATGGCACGGCCCGGGTAAACATCGGCCTGCCCTGCATCCCGGTCAGGGTTGGGGGAAACGGCGGCCAGCTGCAGGCTCAGGGCCTCCACGGCCGTCCAGGTCTCTGCATCCGCGACTCCGGTCTCAGGCAGATCCAGCAGGGCCTGCGCACTGCGGGTAGAGGCCGCCGTCTCGTCGGTATACCGGTCAGACAGGGGCGGGCTTTCCACGCTGTCGAAATAGTAGGCAATGCGCTGCAAAAGGAGGTTGTAGTAGAGCACCGCGTCCCCTGTGGCCCCCACTGCCAGCGGTGTGCCCGGGTAAGGCAGGCGCTTCAGCGTGACCACCGGGCCGGACACCCGCAGGATGCTTGCCTTGCCGTAGAGCGAATTCCAGGTCGTGCGCCCTACTACGCCGTCCACTGTCAGCTTCGCAAAGCGCTGGTAGGCCCGCACGGCGTTCTCGGTTGCCGCACCAAAGCTTCCGTCGATGGAAACAGCGGGGATACTGCTCTCGTAGGCGCTCATCAGGTAGAGGTAGAACTGCAGCTCCCGCACTGCCGTTCCGGTGCTGCCCCGGCGCAGAACGCCCGGATACTCGCCGGGGCGCAGGCTGGCTGTGAGCAGCCGGTTGGCAATATCGTTGTAGACCTCATACAGCTTGTTCCAGGTCGTGCGGCCCACCACGCCGTCGCTGGTCAGGCCGAAGTAGCTCTGGAATCTCCGCACTGCCGCCGCCGTGCCTGCGCCGAATTTTCCATCTACAGTCAGGGTGTTCAGGTTGGGATACACCGTGCGGGCGATCTTGAGCCAGAACTGCACCAGCCGGACATTCTGCCCGCTGCTGCCCTGCCGCAGGGCCGTGCCCGGGTAAGCGTTGGGCCTGCCATTGTCGGACTGGATGCTGCGGAACTGATCGTAGAGTTCTGTCCAGGTGGCGCGGCCCACTACGCCGTCCACAGACAGGCCGTATCTTCGCTGGAAGGCCCGGACCGCACCGGCGGTGCCGCTGCCATACACGCCATCCACTGCCACGGAGGGGATGCTGCTCTCGTACTGAGCCAGAGTGTTCAACCAGAACTGCAGCTGCTCCACAGCGCTGCCGGAAGAGCCGACGCGCAGGATGGTGCCGCCCCAGGTGCCGTCCGAGAGGGTTCCGGCGGCCGTTTCGCCCTCGCTGGTCAGCTCTGCAAGGTCTTTCACCGAAACATAGATATAGCTGATCTTATACCAGGTCTGCCGCCCCACCACGCCGTCAGCGGTCAGGTTGAACTGCTTCTGGAATCTCTTCACGGTCTCGGTCATCCTGCTGCCAAAGACCCCGTCCACGGTCAGCAGGCCAAGGAAGGGGTAATCCTTGGTGATGCGGTTCAGCTGCCGCTGCAGGGTGAACACCGCCGTGCCCCGGTCTCCCCGCCGGAGGGGGGAACCCGGATAGCTTCTGGGGATGGACTGGATGTTGCTGGTGCGGACGATCTCGATATCGCTGCCGTAATAGTATTTGAGGATGCTCAGGGCATTGCGGCCCTGATTTGCCAGCGTGACCGTGCCCCACTGCTTGAGCCCCGGGCAGGTGACGGACTTTCCGTCACAGTATTCGGAGTAGTAGGGATTCACGGTGCCGGTCTTGCGGATGTAGGTGTTGAAGATGTCATCCGTCAGCTTTACCATCACATCGAACACAGTGCGGCCATGGACATAATACTGGTCGTAGCTGGTGGAGTTGGTGATATTGAAGGTGTAGCCCTTGCTGGGATACCACTCGGTGTAAATACGGTTGAGCGCCAGCGAGATCTGGCAGTGGATGTTCGCTTTCAACGCTTCAATGGGCCAAGTGGGGTAGACCTCGCTGGAAGCCACATTGGCGATATAATCCCGGAAGGACACCGTCACGTTCCGGGCCGAGGCGGCGGGCCTGCCCAGATGGACCGTGATATTTTTTGGCACGATGACCCGGTCCAGCACCCGGCTGCCGGTGCAGTGCTCGGTGGGGGCCGGGCCGCTGCCGCCGTTCCCCGCAAACAAAGCGTGGGTGGGGATGATCACGGGCGGGTTGGCGATGTCTTTTCCCTCCTCGGTGTCCGGGATCATCTCAGGCCGGGCCAGCGTGACCTGCCCGGCAAAGATCTGGATACCCTGGATGCGGACGGTGCGGTAGCCCGGCTTTCTGGCCGTCAGGCTGCACACGGCATAGGGCAGGGTCGTGGTGTTGTTCTCGTCCAGCGAGAGGGCGCAGGCCGGGGCACAGATGGCCACATCCTCGGCATTGCCCTCGGCATCGGTGATGCGGTGAGCCGTGAAGCCGCTGCCGGTGATCACAACAGTCACTCCCTCCACCGGAGCCGACTGCCGGGGCCGATAGGTCTGGATACGCAGGATGCCATTCATCATATAAAAAAACTCCTTTGCCGATAAGCTGATTCTCTTACAGCTTATTCCGCAAAGGAGCAGAGGGTGCATTTTTCAGTTGATGTAGCAGCGGTCCTGACCCACCAGCCAGTCCTCGCACAGGCGCTCGGCTTCTTCCACGCTGCGGCTCACACAGCGGAACAGCGCCCCGTTCAGCGAACAATAGGAGTAGCGGACTTTGGGCACACCGTTCGCATCCTTAAACTGTTCACAGCGTTCCTGCCCGGGCATCAGATAAAATGGTTCCATTTTCCACGCGCTCCCCTTATTTTTGTCATGTTATGGCATTTCACGGCACCGCCGCGCAACACCTTGCCTATTGTATCACCATCCGGCGGCAAAGGCTATTCGCCGATTGGACAAAAAGTACCGTGATTCTTCGGCCATGATTGCCATTGACAAGGTGTTTTTCACATTTTGCCGCGGGCGCAGCGGTCGGTCCCACCCTTACACGACCATGCACCACAGCGGGGTTGTGATGAGGGAGAGCACCGTAGAGACCGCAACGCACTTGCTGGCAAAGGCGGAATCCCCGCCGTACTTTTCCGCCAGAACGGCGGTCACACCGCCCATGGGCATGGCGGCCAATACCACGGAAACACCGGTCACAAGGCTGTCCGCGCCGCAGAGCCTGCAGCCCAGCAGCACCGCTGCCGGGATAAGCCCCAGCCGGATGAGGCAGTAGAGGAAGCAGTCCTTATCCCAGAGTCTGCCCATCCGGCTGCTGCCGATGATGGCACCGATCAGGATCATGGAAACACCCATGTTGCAATTGCTCAGGCTCTTGACGGTGCGGCCCAAAAAGCCGGGCAGCGGCAGCTGAGAGGCCATCAGCACCATGCCCACCACGACCGCCAGGATGCAGGGGTGGGTGAATGTTTTCCGCAGCACAGCCCTGCGGTCTGCCCGCATCTCCTCTTTGGAAGCGGGCTTTTCGTCCTGCAGAAAGTAGCTCACGCCCACCGACCACATTGCCACACGCTGGGGGATGAGGTAGATGGAGCTGAGCAGCAGGCCGCTGCTGCCCCAGATGCCGTCCACCAGTGCGCTGCCCAGAAACGCACCGTTGGAGCAGACCGTGCCATACTGGTAAACGCTCCGCCTTGCAAAGGGCAGCCAGTTGTAGCCCAGGGCACACAGCACCACACAGCCGATCTGCAGCGCCAGCGAGATCACAAGGATCGATGCGCTGCTCTTCAGCACATCCCAGCTGAACTCCACCAGAAACGACTGGATGATGTTCGCGGGCAGGATGACATTGATGAGCAGGTCGGTCAGGCACTTTCGTCCCTGTGCGTTGATGATGCCCTTGCGGGCCAGAAAAAAGCCAATGAGGGTCAGCAGCGCAAGCTGGCCCTGCAATGTCAGCAGACTTGAAATTTCAGCCATGATTCCTCCTGTGTTTTGCACCAAAAAAGACTTCTTTGTTCAAAGTATAAGAAATCCGGCCGGGAAAAGCAAGGATTCCGATCAATTTTCAGCCCAGCGGCAGGTACACCACCGCTTTGGCACCGTGGGGGGTGTTCTGCCCGAACACTGCCCTGCCGCCATGAGCGGCGGCGATCTGCTGCACTACATACAGGCCAAGGATATGGGGCGCATTTTCGGCAGGCTCCGCAGCGTTCAGTGCCGCCAGAACGGCAGAGGGATAGCCGATGCCGTCATCTGCCACGGTCAAGCAGAAGCGCTTCCCTGCCCGCCGGGTGTGCACGGTAATGTTCACCGGCTTTGGGTTATGCCGGACGCTGTTGTTCAGCAGGTTATCCAGCAGCCGTGCCAGCAGCGCCTCATCCACCGAAAGCACCGCCTGCTCTGCCGGGTCTTCCTGTTCCAGCGTGATCCCGCAGCGCTCTGCCAGCGGGCTTTCGCAGAACTGCGCCACCAGCTGCCGGAACAGCGGCCCTGCCCGGAGGTCTTTCCGGCGCAGGGGCTGGGCACCGTATTCCAGCTTACTGGTCAGGTTCAGGTCATCAATGAGGGTGCGCAGCTTTTCGCACTGGGTGCGGATGCCGGCCGCTTTCTGCCGGGAGCTGTCCGGCAAAAGTGCATCCTGTTCCAGCTGCTCCGCCCAGCCCAGGATCAGCGCCAGCGGGGTGCGCACGTCATGGCTGACCCCTGCGATCCACTGGGTGCGGGCGTTGTCCCGCCGGGAAAGCATCTCGTTTTTGGCTTGCAGCTGCGCCCCGGTCCGGTTCAGCTTTTCTGCCAATTCCCCGGCAAAACCGTCGGTAGGCAGCCGGACGGTCTGCCCCTGCGCCAGAGCATCCAGACCGTTTGCCACGGTCTCCAGCCGCTTTGCCCCCCGCCAGCTCAGCCAGAAGCAGAGCACCAGCCCCAGCAGCAGCATTCCCAGTGCTGCCGCCGGGAGCACCCGCACCATGCTCAGGGCAAAGTCCGGTGAGCTGTAAATGCTGTACTTCCACAGGCTCCCCTTTGGCAGCCCGATGACGAACAGTCCGTAGGGTTCTGTCCAGCAGAACACCGGGTAATCCGCCAGATACCAGCGGGCAAATTTGGCGATATCGCCGGGAGTGTAGGCATGGTTCAGTTCCTGCGGCAGGCCGTAGCTCCAGCGGATGTTTCCCACATCGTCCAGCACCATCGCCCACTCGTAGCCGTTCATCCACTCCTGCGGGGTGCGTTCTGCCCCAAAGGCAAGCCCTTCAGCGGTCTCCACCATAGAATCCGCGATCTCGCTGGAGGAATACTCCCGCTGCGGCAGGCGGCATCCCTCCTGCCAGCCCAGCCAGCCCAGCACCGCAACACCGGAAAACAGCAGCAGCAGAACAATGCCCACCGCCGCCAGCACATACCGCCGGATCAGGCGCACAAAGGTTTTCATGCTTCTTCCCCCTTTGTCAGCTTATAGCCGATGCCCCGCACCGTCCGCAGAAACTGCGGCGCACCGGGTTCGGCTTCCAGCTTCTCCCGCAGATGCCGGATATGTACCCCCAGACTGTTCTCGCAGCCATAATAATCTGCGCCCCAGACCGCCGCACAAAGGGCATCGTAGGTAACGATGTGTCCCCGGTTCTCTGCCAATTTCCGCAGCAGCGCCAGCTCGGTAGCGGTCAGCGTCAGTGTTTTGCCCTCTGGCAGGGTAACAATGGCATCATTCAGGTCTACGCACCGCTCCCCCAGCTGCAAAGGTGCCGGTTTTGTACGGGACAGCTCTGCCCGGTACGCCCGCTGCAAAATATGCTGCACCCGCAGCAGCAGTTCCTGCATCAGAAAAGGCTTGGTCAGGTAGTCGTCTGCGCCAAGACCCAGCCCGAACAGACGGTCGGCATCCGCATCCCGTGCAGAGAGAAACAGCGCCGGAACGTCCGCTTTTGCCCGCAGCGCCCGGAACAGCGAAAATCCATCCCCATCCGGCAGGTTGATATCCAAAATCATCAGCTCCGGCTGTTCTGCCCCAAAGCAGATGCGGGCAGCGGCGCAGCTTTGGGCGGTTCTGATATGGCCATATCCTGCGCCCCGCAGCTGCTCACACAGCAGTGCCAGCAGCTCGGCGTTGTCGTCCACAAGCAGGAGCTTTGCATCATAAATGGTATCCATAAGGGCAGTTCTCCTTTCCCGCCTTTACTATACCACACTTTTTGCGCCGCAGCGGAAAACGCCTGCAAATTTAAGGGGAATTTAAGCTGCGCTTCCGGTCAGTTTAAGGCAGCGGGTGTATTCTGGCATCGTTCCGAAATCCATGAATGCGAAAGGAGACCATTTATGAAACCTGTGATTGAGACCCATGCCCTTTGCAAAAGCTACCATGGCCGTCCGGTGGTGGATCATTTGAACCTGACTGTCCCGGAGGGCTGTGTCTACGGATTTTTAGGCCCCAACGGTGCGGGCAAATCCACCACCATGAAGATGCTGCTGGGGCTTGTACACCCCACCGGCGGCAGTGTGGAACTGCTGGGGCACACCCTGAACGAAGCAAACCGCATTGCCCTGCTGCGGCAGACCGGCAGTTTGATCGAATCCCCCTCCGGTTACCTGCACCTGACCGCCCGGGAAAACCTTTCCATCGTGGCTGACTTGAAAGACGTGGACCGGAAGGACATCCCCCGGGTGCTGGAGATCGTGCACCTGACCAAGGACGCTGACCGGAAGGTGGGGCAGTACTCCCTTGGCATGAAACAGCGGCTGGGCATTGCCATGGCGCTGCTGGGCAGCCCCAAACTGTTGATTTTAGATGAACCCACCAACGGTCTGGACCCGGCGGGCATTCAGGAAATGCGCAGCCTGATTGCTTCCATGCCCCAGACCACCGGAGCCACCGTGCTGATCTCCAGCCACCTGCTGGGCGAGATCGAGCAGATGGTGGATCAGGTGGGCATCCTGAACCACGGCAGGCTGTTGTTTGAGGGTTCTTTGCAGCAGCTGCAAAAACACAGCCGGGGCGGCATTCTGCTGCGGGTGCTGGACGTTTCCAACGCCGCAGCCGTCCTGCAGCGGCAGGGGGTAAAAGCCACTGCACCGGCAGACCAGCCGGATACCCTGCAGCTGCCCCCGCTGCCGGACGAAGCGCTGGCGGCGCTGGTCTGTACCCTTGCCGAAAGCGGCGTGGGTGTGGTTGGCCTGACGGCCCAGACAAAGAGCCTTGAGGACATCTTCCTCAGCCTGACCCAGACCAGCGGGGAGGTGGCGTAAGATGGCAGCTTTCCGTGCAGAACTGCAAAAAGCCCACCGTCGGCACGACCTTGCTCTCTGCTTGCTCCTCCCCGGCATTGTCGTGCTGTGGGTGGGCGGCCTTGCCCCGGCAGACCCGGAGGAGCTTGCCAACGGTTACAGCGCCCTGCTTTACAGCCTGCCCGTTATTGAGGCCATTCTGATGCCGGTGATGATGGCAGTGCTGGCCTCCCGGCTGTGGGATATGGAGATCAAAGGCAACACCACAAAGCTGCTCTACACCCTGCAGAGCCGCCGCAGCCTGTTTGCAGGCAAGGCGGTCTTTGGGGTGCTGGAAGTGCTGTTGGTCACGGTGCTGGAGCTGGCCTGTGTTCCGGTTCTGGGGCGTGTCCATGGTTATACCGAAGCCTTTCCCACTGGGCAGCTGGTCTATCTGTTCGTCTGCACGCTGACTGTGGACACAATGCTCTTCTTTGGCGAATTTCTGCTGATGCTGTGGGTAGGCAATCCCCTGCCGGCGCTCTGCGTGGGCATTGTCGGGGCGCTGGTGGGGCTGTTCTCTGCTTTTATGCCGCCGCTTGTCAGTTATTTTGTGCCCTTTGGGTACTACATCCCGCTGAGCGCCTACGAAGTGGCGAACTGGGACAAGGCCACCCACACCGTCACCTACGGCACCCGCCCCTTCAACTGGGGGCTGCTGGCCTTTACCCTTGCGCTGGGCGCTGTGCTGTTTGCCCTTGCGTGGCGCAAGGTACAGGACGAGGAGGTATAAAACCATGCTGAAACGCTGTATTCTTGCGGAGAACCGCAAACTCCACGCATCCCCCATCTGGGCAATGTTCTTTGTGCTGCCCATTCTTTCCGCCACCTACGGCACCTTCAATTATCTGCAAAATCTTGAGATCCTCACCGACGGCTGGTATAGCCTGTGGACCCAGCACACCCTGTTTTATTCCATGTTCTTCTTCCCTGCCATGGTCGCCACCTATGCCGCCTACCTGTGGCGGTTGGAACATCTGGGGCACAACTGGAACCTCATCATGGCAAGCCCCGTGCCGCCGCTGGACCTGTTTGCCGCAAAGTTTGCGGTGGTGATAAAGCTGGCGCTGCTGACCCACGGTTTTGTGTTTGCACTGTTCGTGTTCTGCGGCAAGGTATTTGCCCATCTGCCCGGGCTGCCGCCGGTCACCTTACCTCTGTTTTTACTGCGGGGACTGCTGGGTGCGTTGGCTGTCATTGCCGCACAGCTGGTGCTGGCCATGGTCATCCGCAGCTTTGCCGTGCCCATTTTTCTGGGGCTGCTGGGCGGCATTACCGGCATCTTTATCAGCTCCAAGGGCTTTGGGCTCCTGTGGCCCTATTCCCTGATGCAGCTCGGTATGAACTCCAACAAAAGCGCGGATGTTCTGACGGGCAGCTACAGGCTGTTTGCCTTCAGCTGCATCTTCTGGCTGGGGACAATGTTCCTTCTGGCATGGCTCCTGCTGAAAAAACGGGATGTCCAGGCATAGCACAAAGGGGAGAGCACCTTCACGGTTGCCCTCCCCTTTTTTCAGCTGTTCAGCTGCTGCATGATCTTCCTGACCTCGCTGCTGGAGTATCCCTCCTTGAGCAGCTGGGTGCGGATGGCCGTATCACTGCGGCCCTGACTGCGCATTCTCGCCGCGCTGTACGGCACGGTGCCGCCGCTGGAAACGCCGCTTTTGCCCACCTTCAGGCCGGTGTCACCCGTCAGGCTGCCGCGCTTCGCCGCTGCATCGGCGCTGGCTTTTTCGGCAGTCCGGCTGGCCTTTTCCTGCTTGGCTGCCCACTGGCTCTTGCTCAGGTCCAGCCGCTCTGCCGCAAGGGCATTGCTGACCTGCTGCTGGCGGAGTTTATCCTGATATTCCTGCTGCGCCTGCTCGTTTTTGTACTGCTGCTGTGCCAGCTCATCCTGCCGCAGCTGCTCCTGCATTTTCTGCTTCCACGCCGTGTCAGCCCGTTCGGCTTCATAGGCGCGGTTGCCCGCATAGATGTTGTACCCGGTGTTCAGCAGGCTGCCTGCCATGCTGCCCAGACCCGTGGTGCCGGTGATGGCCAGCTGGGCCGCGTCACCCAGAAGGCCCAGCACGGTCATCACATTGTTGAATCCCTGCTGGCGGCGGGCCGCCTCCTGCTGTTCCTGTGCTGCGTAGTAACCATACAGGCTGTCCAGCTGGCCCAGATAATCCTGATAGCGCCCGTAATCCTGGGTGTAAGCCGTGTTGTAGGCATTGCCCTTTTGTTCCAGCTGGGTGTAGTAATCCGCCAGCTCCCGCTCATACTTCTGCTGGGCATTCTGCTCCTGCCCGTTCAGCTGGTCGATCTGCTCCACCAAGGCATCGCCGCCGCTCTGGTAGGTATCCAGCGCCAGCCGGTACAGCGTGGGGATGGCCTCGCTCAGTGCACCGATCTGCTGCTGGTATGCCTGCCGGGCCGCACTGGCCGCGTAGCTGGAACCATATCCGCCGGTCAGGGCAGCGGCCTGCGCCGCCGCGTCGGCACTGGCGTTCTGGGCATTCTGGGTGTACAGCTGGGCGTACTGGCGGTACAGTGGGTCGGCACCATAGCTGTAACTGAATTCCTTCCGGTCCATCAGATCCTCCATCAGGCCGTCAATGCGGCCCTGATAGGCGCTCTCGTAATCGCCGGGGCGGTTGGCCTGCCACTGCTTCAGGTCGCTGGCCGCGTCCGTCACCTCCTGCGAGGGCCGGTACTCTGCCGAAGCCAGCGCGTTTTCCACATCCTGCCGGTTTTTCAGCCCGCCTGTGGTGTACTCCTGCTTCTTTTTCTCGCTCATGTCTCCTCCTTTCCCAAACTGCCGGAAAGCCTGCCCCGCAGCTCCTCCGAGAAATTCTCGGTGTCCAGATTGCAGAGCACATACTGCAATTGCTCCTGCATCTGGTACAGATAATTCCGCAGGGCCCGGGCATCCTCCGGATCCATATTCTCACTCAGCCTGGGCAGGCCGATCTTGCCCAGACCCGCAATGCTTGCCATGATTCATCCCTCCAGTTCCATCCAGTTTCCCTTTGCCCCGCTGAAGGTCTTGGCCAGACTCCGCAGGGTGATCTGCCCATAGCCCCACAGCCGCAGCCGGAGCGAGGCGCACCGCCGGGGCACAAGGTGCAGATCACAATTGCGGCGCGGGCCCTCCACTGTCAGGGCAGCGGCGTTCTCCCAGGGGCCGCCGTCATAGCTCACTTCCACAGTCACCCGGCTCCTGCAGGCGGCATCCAGCCGCAGTGTCAGCCGGGAGAGGTAACGCTCCTCGGGGCTGTCCAGCCCCAGATCTCCGGTGGTCAGGGCAAACTCCACGCCCTGTTCCGTCCCTTCGCTTCTCTGCCCTGCCGCTTCCCGGCTGGGATCAGCGGCCCAGAGCGCCCGGCCATCCCAGAGATAGAGCTGCCCGCCGGTGCTGGCCATCTCAAAGGAGCAGACATCCTCCTCGTGCCAGAGGCCCCGCTCGGTATCATAGACCAGCAGACGCACCTCGTTTTCCCGGCTGACATGCAGATAATACCGGCCATCCAGCGCGCCGCCCACGGCCTGCTTCACATTGGCAATCCGCCCGGCATCCAGCGCCGCCGACACCTTGGCCGGGATGCTGCCGTCCCACGCCATCACGCCGTCGGGCGAGAGATAGTACAGCGTCTCGTTCAGCACGCAGAGACTGCGGGCCGCGTTTCTGGCCACGCCCCGGCAGCGCAGGGAGCTGAGCTGGAAATCCGAGGGCTTGGAGCCGTAGAGCTTGTGCAGGGTGTTTTCCTTGAAGAACAGCGCATAGCCCATGCAGGTGGCCGCGCCGGTAAAGGGACCGTCGCTGCCCACGGTCACGGCATAGCTGTCTGCCGCGATGCCCCGGTAGGAGAACCAGTTGGTGGGGTCGCCCAGCTTGCAGGCGTAGATGACATTCTCGCTGCTGGAACAACCCCACACCCGGTTGTCGCACTCGGTCAGGTACTCAAGGTCGGGCACCCGGCGCTCTGCCTTCACACCCTCCGCCGGGAAATACTCTTCCCGCTGTGTGCCGTCCATGCTCACCCAGACAGCACTGCTGCCATTGTGGACAAGCCTGCCGTAAAAGTGTTCGCCGCCCGGGTGAGCCCGCAGGCGCAGGGTGGTTTCGGTCACACCGTACACGATGCGGTCGCCGTCCAGCCCGGCCCACTGGCCTGCCTGTTCAGCCCCCGTACCGGTCAGGGTCACGGTGTCCCACACCCGGAACTCCGCCCCGATGCCCTCAGCGGTCACAAGGCAGTAGTCCAGCGGGATCACCGTCCAGTTGCCCGAAGCCTCGCTGTACACCTCCAGCGTGTTCTCTGCGGAATAGGGCTTGTCCGGCTCGTTCAGCTTCAGAAACAGCTGGCCGTCCTGCGGGTGTTCCGGCTCCTTCGTGCCCTTGTCCTTCACCTCGTAGGTATTCCCCGAAGCATCACAGGGCGCAAAGCTCACGCTCAGGCTTCCCGCTTCCCAGGCAGCACCCAGCGGGGCCGCACTGCCGTCGGCCGTATCGAACGCCACCTTGTCCGGGAAGATCAGGATCTTTGTTCCGATGCCCACCATCGTCTTGCGGCTGTCTGCCACGGCATTTTTCACGGTGACCGGCTGGGCCGGGGCCTCGTCCGGGGTATAAACCAGGTCCTGCCCGCAGACGGTCAGCAGACCGTTCAGGTGATACATCCCGTTCAGCCCGGCCAGCTCCTGCAGCCTGCGGCGGGGCAGCCGGGTGCTCAGGGCCGGGAAATCCCGGGCCGAAAAATTCATTCTCCCGCTGTACTCAGCCTCGGTGCAGCCGTAGGTCTCGTTCAGGCCGCCAAAGGCCCGCAGCAGATCCCGGGTGTTCTTCACACCGGTCCGATTTGTCAGAAGCATCCACTTTCCTCCCTTTCACCACCACCACTGTGCACCGCGCTTCGGCTTTGCCCGCCGCCGCAGCCAGGCGCTCAGCTCGGCCAGAATGCTGTTATACCGGGCCTGCTCCCCGGCGTAACGTTCCGTCTCGCCCAGGGCAGCATCCAGCTTTGCGCAGAGGTAATGCGGGTAGAGCGCATCAAAGGGCACGGGCACCAGCAGCTCTACGGCATCGTCCAGACCGCCCTCCGCAGGCCAGGCAAGGTCTGCCCCCACTCCGGCCCGCAGCCCGCAGCCGGAGAACAGCAGGGCCCGCAGCATCCCGTCCTCCTCACAGAGCCAGCGCTGCCGGGTGCGGCTGTCCACCTTGCAGCCCGGCCGCAGTTCCTCGGCCCGTTCCAGAGCCTGTCCCACTGTCATGCGCTCACCCCTCGATCCTCTCGGCGGCGGCAATGCGGGCGGCGGTGCGCTCATCCTGCACCTGGCTGTGTTCCAGCACCTCTGCCACCTCGGGCGGCACTTCCACCTCCACGCCCCGGCGGATCTTATAGCTCACGCCGTTCACACTCACAAACAGGTCGCCTTTGTACCGGCTGTTGTCCTTGAACAGCCGGATTCTTACGTTTTTCTTGTCCATTTTTCATCCTTTCTGCCCTCTGTCGCAGGGGCACTGCCTTTTACGCCTCGCCTGGTTTCGTTCATCCAGCAGGGCTTGCCCGGTTTGCCAAGGGCTCCCCTACTAGGGAAGCTGGCGCGAAGCGCCTGAGAGGTTCAGTTGGCACTCGCATTCTCCGAATAGCTGGATACGCTCTCAATGCGCACCATGTACTGCTCCACCAGACGCTCGGCGGCGCGCATCCCCTTCCAGCCCACGGAAGCGCGCTGGTTCAGCGGGTCGTCGCCATAGCCCAGCTGCTTGACGATGTGTTCCAGGCCGCCGCCCTCCAGCTCGGTCACACCGTAGGCATGAGCACCCAGCACCAGCGTACCGAACACTGCCAGACCACTGGGGCAGGTGGTGTCCTTCCAGATCTTGGCCTCACTGGTCTCCACAAAGCGGATATTGCCCAGCTTGCCGATCTCGCCGCGGTACATGGTCTCAGGGTCGGCATACTTGTGCGCCTCAACGAACTC
This sequence comes from Faecalibacterium sp. IP-3-29, assembly GCF_023347335.1. Lineage (NCBI taxonomy): Bacteria > Bacillati > Bacillota > Clostridia > Eubacteriales > Oscillospiraceae > Faecalibacterium > Faecalibacterium sp. IP-3-29. The sequence continues at coordinate 2,210,169 of NZ_CP094471.1, forward strand.
CTTGCAGGTCTTCAGGTCATAGGCGGCATAGGGGTGGATGATGGCAATGTAGCTGTCGCCGATGGGGTCCGCATTCATGGCACCCAGCTGCGCCGCCGCCCGGAAGAACAGCTTCGGGGTCAGGGTGCAGGTCTTGTCCAGCTCCTTGCGGCTCTTCACCTCCGTTTCGGTGCCGTCTGCATTCTGCTTGGGGGCATACAGCACATTGGTGCCGCCCGCCAGCACATCACGGGTGATGCTGTCCATGGTGCGGCCCGCCTGGCTTGCCAGCACACGGGTGGCCTGCACCACGTTGTTGTCGATGGCGGTCATCTGCAGCACGTCAGTCAGCGGGGTCCAGCCGCCATACTGGTGCAGGTCGCTGGTGATGGTGGTCACGTTCAGGGCCTGACCGTCCGGGGTCACGCCCTCGGTCAGCGGAGTGGAAGCCTTGGGCAGGCTGTCGTACTTGCGGAACTCGATGGTCTTGCCGCCGTTCTGGGGCACAGGATAGTAATCCGCAAACTGGTCATGCACCAGCCGGGGCTCTGCCTGGTCGATGAGGCGCTTCTCGTAGAAGGTCTTCATCTCCGGGGTCATGGTGGTGGTGGAGTTCAGGGGAGTTTCGGCAAACAGCTGAATGTTGAAGTTGTTCATAGTCATTATCCTTTCTTTCATTGATTTCAAGCTCCCCCTTCGGGGGAGCTCCGCAAGGCGCTGGCAAAGCCAGACCGAAGCGGTGAGAGGGTTTTTCCTCAAAAACTGATCTTTGCACCATGGAGTGCCTGACGTTCCAGCGCTTCCCGCTGGCTGCGGGTCATCCGGTTCACATCCGCACCGGTCACGGCGGCGCTGCCGGGGTGGGTGCCGTTTTCAGCAGGGCGCGCCCCGCGCTGGCGGATACGCTCCACCACGCCCTGCTCCACGGTGCGGGCAGTCTGGCGCATGGCATCCCCGTAGTGGGCCAGCCGGTAGGCATCCAGCATCCGCATCCCGGGCAGCTGCATCAGGCGGCGCATCTCGGGGTCTGCCAGCTCCTTTTGCAGGGAAAACTCCGGCACTGCCCGGCGCATCATGGCCTCCTCCGCAGCCCAGCGCCGGTGCAGGGCATCCACAGCCTGGCTTCCCGGGAAACGTTTTGGCAGCGCAGGGCGGGGCGGTTCCTGTTCCTGCCCTTCTTCTGCCTTGACCGGTTCGGTCTCTTTCACCTCCTTCTCCCCCTCCGGGGCGGTCGTCTCCTGCCTTGCGTCCGCTTTCTCACCGGGCTTCATGGTACCCGATGCCACAGCCTGCTGTTCCTGGGCCGCGCTCAGGGCAGGGGCAGCCGCTTCGCCGCCGTCAGCAAACAGCTGCAGGTCCATCATCTCCTGCTTGCCCCGGGCACTCCGGTCGGCAAAGCGTACATTGTCCGGGTAGCGCTCGGCCAGCAGGGCAAAGCCCGCCTTGGCCAGCTCAAAGGCCCCCTCGACCCATGCGGTACAGGGCCGGGCGGCAGTCACCGTCAGGCGGGGGCCATCGGGCTCGTCAAAAGCATCGCTGTGGGCGTTTTCCTCGCCCGCCAGCAGGCTGACCAGTGCCTGCATCAGGGTGCTGACACCGGCACACACGATATCCTGCCCTGCCGGGGCATAGCCTGCATGGCCCGCCGCCTCCAGACGCATGGCCGGGCCGTAAGGGCCGTCCAATTCCGTATAATTCACCTTGATCATTTCTGCCTCCTTCTCATGTAAAACCTCTCCGTCACCTGCGGTGACACCTCCCCTCATAGGGGAGACAAGCCAGCAGCAGCGTGAACCTGGCTCTCCTGTCAGGAGAGCTGGCGCAAAGCGCCGGAGAGGTTTTTCGCCAATGCTCGTGTGCTCAGATTTTCCTCCGCGCCGCTCAATTTCTCGTGGAACCGCGCGATCTGCATCTGGGCCGCCGTCAGCTTCTGTGCCAGCGTGCCGTTCTGCCGCACCCTCTGGCGCACTTTTTCGATGCCCTCAAAGTCCATCATCTCCAGTGCCGCCAGGGCCGCGTCGGCATTCTGGGGTGCAAAGAAACCCAGCTGGTAGCACTCCTTCGCCGTCTCATTCTGGGAAAGGCGGCTGAAGGTGGATTTCTTCTCAGCGCTCACCACGATATCAAACACCGGTTCCCGGCTTCCCAGCTCCACGCCGCCCATCAGCCCCATGGGGCGGGCACGCAGCGCTGCCCCGGAAAAGGGCACGAACTCCCTGCCTCCGGCAGGCCCGATGACGCGGAACACCCGCTCCTCATCGTAAAACTGCCGCATCAGGTCAATGATGAGGTAGCACTCCCTTGCAAAGGCCCGGTAGGCACTCTTGAGCATATCGCGGGAGAGCTTGCTGCCCGCCTCCTGCAAGGCCGCAATGGCACTTGCCGCCGTCACGCCGCCTGCGGTGCCGCCCTGGGTCATATCCCGGTTTCCGCTGATCTCCTTCAGCTCCTCAATGCGGCTGTTGCGGTAGCTCAGGCTGTTCCCCTGCAAACCGGCGGTCTGCAATGGGCGGAAACTCTCGTCTCCCAGCCGCCCGGCCACATGGACGATGTCCCGGCTGAGATCTGCCAGTTCCTCCTCGTTCACGCCCGCCGTGTCGCTGAGCACATACCGCTGCTTGGATGCCAGCAGGACATTTTCATCCATGGCATGGTTCATCCTGTCGATGGCGGTCTGGCATTCCTTCATCACATCGATATAGCCAAAGCCCGCCGGGCTGTCCTCTTCCATAAACAGCGGGTCGAACACGAAGGGATATTTTCCGTGGTCGTAGAAGCCCCGCCCGGCAAGGGCCGGGTCGTTCTCGCTGGCGTAGAGCACCACGCCGTTGCAGAACTTGCAGTAGTGGAGCAGGGTGCGTCCGGCCTCGTCCGGCTTTTTGTAGTACCAGTCCACCACCACGCTTTTTTCGGTGGTATCCAGCCCGCCGTCGTGGAGAAAACGGGGTACATCCAGCACACTGGCGCTGTGGCCCTTCAGCTGGGGCCAGCGGCTTTCCAGCTGTTTGCTGTTCTCCATGCTCAGGGAGAAAAAGTGGGGCGAGGCCTGGATATCCGCCACGCCCGGCTCCCAGTAGAGCATGAGCAGGTTCATGGGCCGGATGGCGATTTCTCCCACGCCGCCCCGGGCCTCCGGGTCCCAGAACACGCCCTTGACCCCGGTGCCCTGCTTGAGCTTGCGCCACCAGGTGTCGCTGTACACCTGCTCATAGTCTGCCTGCTCCAGCACCACCGGCAGGATGCTGGAAAGCACCTGTGCGGTCTGCGCATCGTCTGCCGCCCGGGGCAGAACGTTGGGGGCCGGGTAATTGTCCATGGCATCGGCGTGCTTGTTGGCAATGCTGTTGAACAGCCACCCACTGGCAGGCTGGGGCTTGCCCTCCATCATGGGGTTCTGGTAGTTCTTCCAGTGTCCCATCCGGAACCACAGCTCGTTGTCCACAATGCGTTTGTCCAGCGCGGCTTTTCCAGCCTTGTATTTCTGTAAAATGGCAGTGGCTTCGGCCACCTCTTCTGCCCCGATGGGGGGCTTTTCATCGATCATTGCTTACTCCTTTCTTGTTAGCTTCCTCACCCTCTCAGTCTCGCTCCGCTCGCCCACAGCCGGGTTGCGGCTCCCAGCGTCTGCTTCACTCTGTTCGCATCCTTGCTGGCCGCTGCCCCAACAACTCCTCCCTCAATCCGCCGCTGGCGGCGGTCGTCGTCGTTGCTCCCAAAGTGGGAGCTTCTGACGAAACTGCAAACTTTACAATAACTGCCAAGGCCTCGCCCTTCGGGAGAGGTGGCAGCGCGCCAGCGCTGACGGAGAGGGTGAGCCGCCTATACCCTGTAAAATCTCGCCCTCCGGTGCAGCTCCAGCGGGTCATCCCCCACCGGAGGCTGCACGGTCTGCCGGGGCGGGGAGATGGGATTTTCCATCAGCACATACCGGCACTCGTCGTAAATGTGATCCTCCTGCCGGGTGTCGATGTCCTCCACATTGCTCTCGTCATAGACCAGGTTCGGGAGGGTGCGGATGAAGTGCCTGCAGGTGCTGAACACCTGAAACATGGGCCGCCCCTCCCCATCGAACGCCAGCCGGTAGTGGAACTGCATCTTCCCCGCCAGGCGGGTGTGGTCACCGGGGACCCAGTGGAGAAAATGGGGGCCCCGCTCCATCATGGCGGCAATGCTCTCGCCCCGGCTCTCATCAAAGATAGCGGGGTCAGCCACCCCCAGAATGGTGCGGCCCTTGAGCATCGGGTCGTTCTGCTCTGCCTCCCGGATCCGCCTTGCCTGTTCCACCGGATCAATGCGCAGGCCCTCGTTGGGGCGGCCCGTACAGCCGTACAGCTCCTTGATGCGGTAAAGCCTGCCCTCCTCATCCGCCGCGTACCACCCCACTGAGAACGGCTTCGAGAAACCGAAATCGTACCCCCGGTAGATCTTCCAGTGTCTGGGGATGGCAAAGGGCGCAATGACATGGGTCCAGCGCTGGTCCTGATAATGCCCCGGGTCGTTCCGCCACTCGGTGAACACCTGCCCCGAAAAGCTGTCCCAGCTGCCATAGAGCAGGGCCTGCTTTTCCGCTTCGGGCAGGCTTGCCAGACTGGCAAGGTAGTCCGGGTCATTTTCCAGCAGGGCGGGGTTGTCGAACACGCTGGACGGGATAAACACCCTTGCCCGCTCCAGCACCTTCTCGGTTCCGTCCGGCATCCGCACCGGGAACTGTTCCACAATGGGGGTGCCGGGCGGGGCAGGCGTGATGAACCGGGCTTTCACCCAGCCGTGCCCCACACCGCCGGGATTGGTGGTGGCCCGCAGGTAGACCCGGGTGCCCGGGCCGGTAGGGCGGTTGCGGCTCATCATATAGCTGTACTCTTCCCACTCGAAATGGGTCAGCTCATCGAACCCGATGAAGTCGAAGGCCTTGCCCTGATAATTTGTGCGGTCCTTGGTGTACTGCATGGAACCAAAGTAGATCTTTGCCCCGCTGGGGAACACCCACACATGGCTGGTGGCGTTGTACTGCGCCGTAGGAAAAGCCCGCTTGTAGTAAGCCATGCTCTTGTCCACCAGATCACTGAGCTGGGGGTAGGTCTTGCGCAGGATGAGCCCCCGATAGTGGGGGATGTGCACCTGCCGCAGGGCCTCGATCACCAGCGCGTCACTCTTGCCGCCGCCTGCCGCGCCCCCGTACAGGGCTTCTGGTTCCGGGCGGCGCATGAACTCCGCCTGCCGGGGCTGGGGCCGCCATACGATCTCTGCATTCATACGTCCTCCACGGCTGGCAGAAGCACCACACCGCACGCCCGGGCCTCGGCATCCGCACCCTGATCGTTCAGGGTCTTGGCCACCGCGGCCAGATCCTTCAGCACCGCCGTGGCCTCCTTGAGTCCCTTCATCAGGGCGGGGTCGGAGCCATCGGCACGCTGGACCTTCTGCCGGGCGTTCAGTTCCTTGACCTCCTGCGCCAGCATGGTGCTCAGGGTGTCGGTGGCCTTGTGCAGGCTGGCAAGGCTCTTGTCCCTGCCCGGCTGTTTTGCTTGCGCCATCCTGTGTTCTCACATCCTTTCTGTTTGGCTTGGCACAAGGATACCAGCTTTTCGTCCCCTGCAACAGCGCGCACTTTCTCAGGGCCGTTTTGTACTTTTAGCGTCATAGAATCCAATCCGTATAAAATAACTTCTCATTTTTCATCGCTGTATCGCGCCGTGCAGAAATCTCCGTTTTTCTTCCGGATTTTTCACGCGCAGACACATCAGGTGCGTGAAGCGCCTTTTGCGCAAAAAAGCAGGCACTCCGCCCGCCCCGTCCGGGGCAAAGGCAGAGTGCCTGCTTTCGTTACAGATTCAGTTTCGGTTCTGCTTACAGGGTCTCGATGCGGTCAAACAGCTGCTTGCCTGCTTCCACAGCGTCCTTGCTGCCAAAGGCTACACGGGTGGCGTTTGCCATCCGGTCTGCAAGGTCTGCGGCCTCTGCCCGGATCGTTTCAGCTGTCACGCTGCACATGGCCTTGCGGTCCGCGGCCAGCATGACATCGGTGATGCCGCAGAAGTACCGGCGGTCCAGCTCCTTGGCCTCAGCGTTGGGCTTTTTGGGCGAATCCATCTCGGACACCGCACCCACGATGAACTCGGTCAGGTCTTTTTCGGTGTACTCCCGGCCTGCCAGCACCTCGGGGGCCTTGGCAAAGGTCTCGTAGCTCTCGGTCAGGTGGGGGTCACGGTAGGTGTACAGTCCCTCGGTCTGGGCACGGGTCAGCATTCCGGTGCCGTAAGCGCCGCCCACCTCACGGATGTTGTGCCACAGGTATTCGTAGCTCATAATGCGGGCCAGCACCCGGCGGTCGGCCTGCCGCTCCATGGGCCAGGTCAGGATATCATAGTTCACTCCGCCGTCAATGATAAATGCCTCGTTCACGGGGGCCGTCAGCACCTCTGTGTAGGGCTTGGCAGCGGTGCGGCCCTGGGCAGCAAAGGCACTGCCGGGCAGCAGGGCACGCAGCTTTTCCAGCGCTTCCTCGCTGCCATGCAGGCTGACGGTCAGGGCTGCATGGTTCAGCACCTTTTCCCGCACCGCCTCCAGCTTTTTGCCCATGGCGGCCCAGTCGGCCCGTTCCAGCAGGTTACACAGGAAGTGGTATCCGGTCACGCCGCTGCACCGCTCACTCAGGGCATACTCCACTGAGTAGTGGGCGGCGGCACGCACGGCAGCGTACTGGTTGCCCTGCCGGATGAACTGCTGCTCCATGTTCAGCTTCTGCTGGCTCAGCACCCGGGCAAAGGCTTCCTCGGCCTTGGGGCCGGTCAGGCAGGTCTTATAGAGGTACTCACTGCCCAGCGCAATGGCCTTGTCCAGATTCCGCTCCAGCAGGCTCATGTTCCAGGTAAGCTTTGCGTGGCAGGGGTTGCCCTCCTGCCGCCCGGTCCAGAAGCTGATGCAGGCCATGCTGTTGCCCAGCCAGGTGGCGCGCTGGGTCTGCAGCTCCCGGGCAGTGTGCTCGGGGGTATCCAGCTCGTCCAGAATATCGGTCAGCAGGTCAAGATACTGCACCTCTTCCGGGGTGCACTCGCCCAGGTCGTAGTAGAAATTCAGATACAGGCTGCCTTTGGAGGGGTGGTGCAGCAGCTCCGCACCGGCCAGCGGTTCCACCGTACCGGCAGCGCTCCTGTCACCGTCGCCCAGGTCGGCCACGGTCAGCGGATGGTCCAGCACCAGCTTGCCGTCGTTGCGGGCAGGGGCAGCATCCTCTTCGTCCTTCTTGGGCAGGGCCGGGGTCTGGATCACCTGCACCGGCTCGGCCAGCAGCAGATCCTTCAGCAGGTCGTTGAACCAGCCGGTGGAGAGCTTCTCCCGCAGGGAAGCAAACAGCTTGTCGGTGTGGAGCAGCAGGGCCGGGTCGCCGGTGTGGAGCCAGCCGGTGGCGGCATAGATGGCATCCAGCACACCGTCGGGCAGGCTGCCCGGGCGCTCCAGGGAGGCAAACTCCATGGCGTTCAGGCTGGCCAGCAGCAGCTCCTCGGGGATGCCCCCTGCCAGCAGATCGGTCACAGCCTGTTTCACGCCAGCTGCAAATTTGGGGGCAGTCTCTGCGGTGGCCCCCCGCAGCACCAGCTCCAGCGTGGGCTGCAGGGTGCTGTCGTCAAAGCCAATGTCAATATCCGCCCCCAGCTTCTGCTCCAGCAGAGCTGCCTTCAGCGGGGACTGGTTGGTACCCAGCAGGGCATCCAGCAGGATCTCCACGCCCAGCTGGCGCTCCCGGTCAGCAAACGCGCCGGTGTACCAGGCCAGCGCACACTGCACCTGATCCGGCTCGGGGTTTTCGGTGTAGTACGGGATGTGCACACGCACACCGTTCTGCTGATCCTGCACCGTCAGCCGGGGGCGGCTGGTTCCCTTGGGCATCCTGCTCAGATAGTGCTCATCCAGAAACGCCAGCTTCTCGGCCATATCCATCTTGCCGTACAGGGTGATGCAGCAGTTGTCGGCGCTGTAATGGCGGCGGTACACCCGCTGGTATTTTTCATAGGTCAGGGCCGGGATGGAGGCCGGGTCGCCGCCGGACACAAAGCCGTAGGCCGTATCCGGGAACATGGCCCGCTCCAGCGCGTTCTGCAGCTGCGCGTCCGGGGAGGCCAGCGCACCCTGCATCTCATTGTAGACCACACCGCTCACCGTGCCGTCCGCGTCCCGGTGCCAGCCCTCCTGCTCGAACACGGCCTTGTCCACCATGGCCAGCGGGCAGAACACGGCGTTCAGGTACACGTCCATCAGGTTCCTGAAGTCGGTCTCGTTGGGGGTGGCAAAGGGATACACGGTCTTGTCCGGGAAGGTCATGGCGTTCAGGAAGGAGGCCATACTGCTCTTGAGCAGCTGCAAAAAAGGCGAGGTCACGGGGTACTTCTCGCTGCCCGCCAGCACCGAGTGCTCCAGAATGTGGAACACACCGGTGTCGTCGGAGGGGAAGGTGCCGAAACCGATGCCGAACGCCTTGTTGGTGTCCTCGTTCTCCACCAGCAGGACAGTGGCCCCGCTCACATCGTGGTTCAGAACCGTCAGCACACCGTGCTGCTCCGGGCAGTCCTCGCGGCGCACCAGCGTATAACCGGGATAGTTCATGTTGTTTCTCCTTTGGGTCATATTTTTTCAAAGTGTTTGGCCCTATTGTACCACGCCTTCCGGTAAGACGCAACGAACAAAAAAGCCCTCCCAAAGGGAAGGCTCTTGCGGTTAAACCCCACCGTCATCCCTGCGGGATGCCACCGCCCCTGGTAGGGGCGGCCTTGGCAAAGAGATGATGCTTTACGTTATGCCAAGGGCCCCACTACTAGGGGGGCTGTCACCGCAGGTGACTGGGGGGTTAAATTCACTTTTGATCCGACACCCGGAACAGCACGAATCCCACAACGAACAGCACGATCAGGCTGCCCACGCCCACATTGGCGCTGCCGGTCAGCTGGCTGCCCACACTGACGATCATGGTGCCCAGAAAGGATGCGCCCTTGCCGCAGATATCGAACAGGCCGAAGTACTCGCCCGATTTTTCCGGCGGGATGATCTTGGCAAAATGGCTCCGGCTCAGCGCCTGGATGCCGCCCTGGAACATGCCCACCACAACGGCCAGCACCCAGAACTGCCACTGGTGCTTCAGGAAAAAGGCAAACAGCGCAATGCCCGCGTAGGCTGCGATGCAGACCGGGATGAGGGTGCCCGAGGGGTATTGCCCGCTCAGCCGCCCGAACACCAGTGCCGAGGGGAAGGCCACGATTTGGGTAACCAGCAGCGCCAGCAGCAGGCCGGTGGTGTCCAGCCCCAGGGCCGTGCCGTAGGCCGTGGCCATATCGATGATGGTGTACACACCATCGATGTAGCAGAAAAAGGCCAGCAGGAACCAGAACACCTGCCTGTCCTCTTTCAGGTGGCGGAGGGTGTGGCCGATGCGGGCAAAGCTCTGCCGGATGGCATGTTCCTGCACCTCCACAAAGTGCACCTGCTTATACTGGCGCAGCAGGGGCAGGGTGGTCACCAGCCACCAGACGGCGGTGATAAAGAGAGCAAGGTTCAGCGCTGTCATCTGGGAGATGCCGATGCTCCCGGCCCCCAGCACCAGCGCCAGACAGACCACAAAGGGCACACAGCTGCCAATGTAACCCCAGGCATAGCCTTTGGAGGAGACCTCATCCATCCGGTCCGGCACAGTCACATCGCTGAGCATGGAGTCATAGAACACCAGACTGCCCGAAAAACCCACCTTGGCAAAGATGAAGATGAGCAGGAACGGCAGCCAGGTACTTGCCATCCCCATGGCGCAGCAGCCGATCACGCCCACTGCCACGCAGAAGGTGAAGATGGGCTTTTTGAAGTTGCGGGTATCGGCCAGTGTGCCAAGGATCGGGCTGAGCACCGCCGTGATGACTGTGACCGCCGAGGCTGCATAGCCCCAGTAGGCCAGATACTCCACCGAGCTCAGGCCGCCCCCCTCAGCCAGTGCGTTGAAGAAGATGGGGATCAGCGTTGCCACCAGCAGCACAAACGCCGAGTTGCCCACATCGTATAAGATCCACGCCCGTTCCAGGCTGGTCAGGCGAAATTTTTGCTTTGCTTCGTCCATTTTCATTCCTCTCAAAATTCTCCGAAGGTGTGGTCATAGGCCTTGTCCAGCGGTGCGCCGTTGGAGAGCCCTTCCACATATTCCGTGATGAGCCGCACTGCCAGCGGGAGGGCCTGCTGATACAGCGCTTCCAGCTCTTTGTCGCTGGCCTCGCACCGGGGATTGGGCTGGAGGTTCGCCACCAGCCCGTGCATGACATCATAGGTACCTGCCGCTTTCAGGGCCGTCAACACCACCCAGCGCTTGACCGGGCTGGTAGCCTGCAGCAGATGGTGCACCCGCACCATGCCCCGCATGGCTCCGTAGGTCTCGTCTGCCGTGACATTTTCGTAGAACGGCGCAATGATCTTTGCAAACTCCCGGTTGGGGCGGATATGCCCCGCCGTGAAAAAGTGCATCGGGTCAAGCCCGTCCTCCCGCATCAGCTGGTTGTCAAACTCCGTCTCGATCTCGCAGTGGCTCACACCGCTTTCCCGGGTGTAGCGCTCCACATAGGGGTGGCAGGTGCTGTCCAGTGCAAAGTGGCAGACGAACCCCAGCGCATAGGCCAACGCAGCATTCTTGTTGCGGGCCGTGTTCACCACGTCCCGGGCCCGGGTAAAGAACACCCGGCCCGGCTGCTCGTGCATGGCGTTGCCCAGCCGGTTCACAGGGTTGGACTGCAATGCCCGGTAGTAGAACATCAGGTCAGGCCCGTGCAGGCCCATATCATACAGCGGCCGGTACGGGGTGACCTTTTCCCGCAACTCCCTGGGCAGCTGCACCAGAACATCCGCGCCAAAGCGGCGGTGTGCATATGTAGATGGCATATCCTCTCTCCTCCTTTTCGTACCAGAATCAGTATAGCAGAATCCCACCCCCGCCGCCACCCTTCCGGGTCTGATTTGTGTAAAATTTTTGAGATATTTTTCATCACGCCCATCCCATAGCGCAAAAACGCCCCGCCGGTCTCCCGGCAGGGCGCTTTCGCAGGGTGGTATTGCAGACCAGTTCGGTCTGTGAAACGTCCGGCAGCCAAAAGCCGCCGGGCGTTTTTGACCCGGCGGCTTTCAGCTATTCCAAACGATCAGTCTTTTTTCACCATCATCTTGCTGGCCTTATAGATATCGCCGCAGCCCAGAGTGATGACCAGATCTCCCTCCCGGGCGTTCTGCTTGACCCAGTCAGCGGCAGCCTCCAGGCTGTCCACCAGCACAGAGTTGGGAATCTGCGCCGCCAGCTTTGCGCTGGTAATGGTGGGGTCGTTGGGCTCGCGGCTGCCCATGATGGGGGTGATCACCGTGATATCAGGGATCTTGAACACATCCACAAAGTCGTTGAACAGCATCTTGGTCCGGCTGTATGTAAACGGCTGATGGACTGCGATGACACGATTGTAGCCCAGCTCCTTGGCGGTGTTCAGGGTCGCGCGAATCTCGGTGGGATGGTGGGCGTAGTCGTCCACGACCACCGCGCCGTTGCACTCGCCGTAGACCTCAAAACGGCGGCCTGCCCCCTTGAAGTTCAGGGCAGCGTTGGCGCACTCCTCCACGGTCAGGCCCACAGAGCGGCAGACAGCACACATGGCCAGTGCATTGTAAATGTTGTGGCGGCCCGGCACTGCCAGACGGATGTGGCCCAGCTCATTGGTATCCCACTCCTTCAGATCAAATTCAAAGAAGCCGGGCTTGTACTCCTGCACGTTGACAGCACGGTAGTCGGCCGCATTGTCAATGGCAAAGGTGCGCACGCGGCGGTCCAGGGTGTACATGACATCCATGGTGTTCTTATCATCCGCATTGGCAAAGATCATAAAATGGGTCATCAGGGCAAAGCGCTTGAAGGCAAACTTCAGCTCGCCCATGCTGCCGTAATAGTCCAGATGGTCGTTATCGATGTTCAGCACCACGGACATATAAGGGGTCAGCTTGAGGAAGGTCTCGGAGAACTCGCAGGCCTCGATGACGATATCATCGCCCTTGCCGGCCTTGCCGTAGCCGCCGATGAGGGGCAGCTTGCCGCCGATGACTGCAGAGGGATCACGGCCTGCCAGCTCCAGTGCGGTGGTGATCATGGAAGTCGTGGTGGTCTTGCCGTGGGTGCCGGAAACGCAGATGCTGTCCTTGTACAGGCGGCTCACATAGCCCAGCAGAACACTGCGCTCCACAGTGGGGATGCCATAGGAAGCGGCAGCGTTCAGCTCCACGTTGTCCTTGGCAATGGCGGCAGAGTAGACCACCAGGTCAGAGCCGATCACGTTGTCCGCAGCATGACCCAGGCTGACCTTCACGCCCATCTCCCGCTCCGAGCGGATGATGCTGCCGTCCAGCACATCGCTGCCGGAGATATCATATCCCTTGGCAGTGAGGATCTGGATCAGCGGATACATGCCGCTGCCGCCGCAGCCGATGAAGTGGATCTTTTTTACATGATCCAGCAGATGCATGGTATAATCAGTAACGAACATAAGCAGGCAAACCTCCAATAAACAAACGGCCGCAAGGCAGACCGAATCCATCTTAATTCTTGGGTACTACTTATTATATAATTTTTGGCCGACAAAATAAACAGTTCCGAGCGAATTTTCGGAAAGAACCAGAAACTCCGGCACATTTTTGTGACAACTGTACAGATAGCCCATGGATTTTCGCCCCTTTTGCACACTTCATAAAAGATTTACATTTTTTATTGGCTTGATAGCTAACAATTTTGAAGTATTTGTGGTATGATAGATGCAAATTTTGAACTATCACGCTGCCGCCGGACGCGCGGCTGGAAAAGAGGAATCTCATTTTGAACATCAAGATCACTGCGGACAGCACCTGCGATCTGTCCGAAGCGCTGCTCCGGCAGTGGAACATCAGCCTGATCCCCATGCACATCCTCATGGGGGAGGAAAGCTATCTGGACGGCGTTACCATCCACCCCGCCGATGTATTCGCCCATGCCCAGAACGGCGGCAAGATGCCCAAATCCGCCGCCCCCAATCTGGTGGAGTACACCGACTTCCTCGCCCCCTTTGCCAAAGACTACGATGCCGTCATCCACATCAATGTCGGCTCCAAATTCTCCTCCTGCTTCCAGAATGCCCGGCTGGCGGCGCAGGAGTTCGGCAACGTCTATGTTGTGGACAGCGAGAATATCTGCACCGGGCAGGGCTATCTCGTCCTGCAGGCAGCCAAATGGGCCGCTGACGGCCTGCCGCCCAAGAACATTTCCATGCGCTTACAGGGCCTTGCCAAGCGGGTCGAGTTAAGCTTTGTGCTCAACCAGCTGGACTACATGGCCAAAAGCGGCCGCTGCTCCGGCGTGCTGGCCTTCGGGGCCAACATTCTGGGCATCAAGCCCAGCCTGGCCGTCATCGATGGTGAACTGAAAGTCGTGCGGAAATACCGGGGCAGCCTACCCATCTGCGTGGGCAAGTATATCACCGATCAGCTGGCGAACCGGGAGGACATCGACCGCAGCATGGTGTTCATCTCTTCCACCCAGGCGAAGCCCGGCTGCATGGAGGCCATCAAGGCCGGACTGCGGCAGTACGGCAATTTTGAGAATGTCTACGAGACCGACATCGGCACCACTATCGGCGGCTATTCCGGCCCCGGTACCATCGGCATCGTGTTTGCACGCAAGCAGTAAATTTCTCCCTGCACACAAAAAAGACGCGCTCATCACAGAGCGCGTCTTTTTTGCTTGATATCCGGTTTTCTCAGCTCAGCCGTCCGCTCTCTACCGAGAAGCTCAGGTCGGCCACGGCCATGGTGGATCTGCGATGGGAGACCAGCAGGACAGTCTTTTCCCTGCACTCATCCCGCACGGCCTTGAGGATGATCCCTTCGTTCAGGCTGTCCAGATTGGAGGTAGGCTCGTCCAGCAGGAGAAAGGGTGCATCGTGCAGGAAGGCACGGGCCACACCGATGCGCTGGCGCTCACCGCCGGAGAGTGCACCGCCCAGCTCGCCCACAGGGGTATCATATCCCTTGGGCAGGCTGTTGATAAAGCCATCCAGCGCGGCCTTTCTGCAGGCAGCCTCCACCTCGGCACGGGTGGCATCGCGCCGGGCGATCCGGATGTTGTTTTCTATGGTATCGTCAAACAGCTCCGTTTCCTGGGTCACAAGACTTTCCTGGGCGCGCAGGGCGGCAGTGTTCACGGCGCGGATGTCACGTTCACCAAACCGGATGGTGCCGCTGCTCACATCCCAGAAGCGCATGAGCAGCCGCAGGAAGGTGGATTTGCCGCTGCCGGAACGGCCCGTGATGCCCACGATCTTCTTTTCCGGAATGGTCAGGCTCAGGTCGTGGAGCACCTCTTCCTTGGCGTAGGCAAAGCTGACATGCTCAGCCTGTGCACCGGTAAAGACGGTATCCACGCCATCGGTCACATCGGCAGTCACGGGGTCCTCGTCCAGCAGGTCAAGGACACGGTCGGCACTGGCGAACACCTGGGTCAGGCTGGCACCGAGGTTGGCCAGCGCCACCACCGGGCCAAAGGAGCTCAGGGCCGACAGGGTGCAGACCAGCACTCCCTCCGCACCCAGCTGGCCGTTCTGATACAGCCGGATGCTCACCCCCAGCACAGCCAGCGCCGTCAGCACGATGAGGGTGTTGGCGGCACCCACAGTCACGCCCTCGCGGTACTTCATGGCCTTCTGCTTCTCCCCCAGCGTCTCGCTGTGGGCCGTGATGCCCTCGGCACGCGCGGCGGTGTTCTGGTACTGCAGGATATCCCGCAGGCCGCGCAGGCTTTCCAGCAGATAGCTGTTGGTGTCGGCCAGAGCCTGCCGGTACTCGCGGGCGGCTTTGTCGCCCCGTCTGGCAGACCACACCGGCAGAGCAATGCCCACCAGCAGATAGCCTGCCAGCAGCACCAGTGCGGGCAGAATATGATAACTGGCCGTAAAGCAGGTCATGCCGGTCACACAGAGGATCGCGATGCAGACCGGCGAAATGGTGTGGGCATAGAACACCTCCAGCTGCTCGATGTCGGCGGTGATCAGGGAGATCAGGTCGCCCCGGTCACGGCCCTCCAGCTTGGCGGGGGTCAGGCGGCGGAGCGCGCCGAACACCTTATCCCGGATGAGGGCCAGCAGCTTGAAGGCGATATAGTGGTTGGAGGCCTGCTCTGCGTAGCGCAGCACGCCGCGCAGCAGGGCAAAGACAAGGATACAGACAAAGGCCGTGCCCACGCCTGCCAGCGGGCTGGGCAGGCCTGCCGCCGTGAGCAGGGCAAAGCCGCCGAAGACCGTGATAAAGGTGGCGCAGAAGTGGCCGATGACCCCCATGACAATGGCTGCCAGCATGATGGGCAGCATGGGCCGGACCAGCACGATCAGCCGTGCGGCAATGGCAAACGGACTGCGGTGTTTTGTGTTGTTCATGCGCTCACCTCCCCAAGGTCTTCCAGCTGTTTCTGGGTGTTGTACAGGCGGCTGTACACCCCATGTGCTGCCAGCAGGTCGTTGTGCGTTCCCTGCTCGGCGATTCGGCCTGCCTCCAGCACATAGATGCAGTCGCTGTCCACCACATTGGCCAGACGGTGGGAGATCAGGATCACTGTTTTCTTTCCCGCCAGGCTGTGGATGGCTTTCATGATATCGTTTTCGCTCTCGGCATCCACATTGGAGGTCGCCTCGTCGAACACATAGATGGGTGAATCATGCAGCAGGGCACGGGCCATGGCAAGGCGCTGGCGCTGCCCGCCGGACAGGTTGGAACCGCCCTCGTGAAGCGCCGTTGCAAGGCCGCTCTGGCTGCGGCAGAAGTCTGCAAGGTTCACCTGCTCCAGGGCCGCCCAGAGCTCGGCTTCGGCTGCATCGGGCCGGGCCATCCGGAGGTTGGCTTCCACCGTGCCCTTGAAGATGGCCGCATTGTGGGGCACCAGTGTCAGCAGGCGCAGGCGGTCGGCCTGCTTCCATTCGCTGACCGGGATACCGCCCAGCGTGACCTCTCCCTCCGTCGCGGTGCGGGCACCGGACAGGATGGCCGCTATGGTGCTCTTGCCGCAGCCGGATTCTCCCACCAGCGAGACAAAGCTGCCCTGCGGGATGGTCAGGGACACATCGTGCAGGATGGTGCGCTCCTTCTCGTAACCAAAAGTGACATGCTCCAGCGCAAGGGTGCTGTCGGCCGGGTCGGCGGTCTTTTCGCCATCTTCAGGCTCCTGGGCAGAGAGCAGCCTGAAGATCTTCTCAGCCGAAGCCGCACCATTCATGGCAATGTGGAAGTAGCTGCCCAGCAGGCGCAGGGGCAGGAAGAAATCCGCCGCCAGCAGGAGGATGGTCAGGGCGCTGGTCAGGCTGAGCTGGCCCTTGGCAAAGGCCGATGCCGCGCTGATGATGCCCAGACCGGCACCGCCGTAGGCCATCAGGTCCATCAGGGTCACGCTGTTCAGCTGCATGGTCAGCACCTTCATCGTGATCTTGCGGAACCGCTCGGCCTGGGCATTCATCTCCTCGTGCTTCCAGCCGTCTGCCTGATAGATCTTCAGGGTGGTCAGGCCCTGGATATTCTCCAGAAAGCTGTCACCCAGGGTGGTGTACTCGCCCCAGTAGTTCGCCAGCAGCTTCTTGGCGAACTTCTGCACCGCCACAATGGACAGGGGGATGAGCGGCACACAGCACAGCAGAAGAATGGCCGAGCGCGCGTGCACGCCCACCAGCAGCACAAACAGGGTCACCGGGGCCAGCAGGCTGTAAAACAGCTGGGGCAGATACTTTGCAAAGTAGGTGTCGATCTGTTCCACACCCTCGCTGGCCAGCATCACGGCTTCACTGGTGGCCACCGTCTCGCTGTAACCGGCCCCCAGCCGGGTGAGCTTTGCATAGATGCTGCTGCGCAGGGTGCGCTTGACATCCTTGGAAGCCCGGTCGCTCATATCGGAGGCGCAAAGGGTCAGGCCATAGCGCACCGGCACAGTCAGCAGGCAGAGCAGCATCCCCTGCCAGAGGGCATTGCCGGTCAGGCTGCCCGCAAACACGCCGCCGATGAGGCGGGATACCGTCATCACCAGCACCACATTGCACAGCATCCCCAGCCACTGGAACAGCACGTTCAGCCCCACATAGCGCAGGGCCTTCCGATCGAAGGAAAGCAGTTTTTTGTTGATCACGAAGCATTCTCCTTTTCAGATTCATCCGGGCCGAACAGGCGGTCATATTCGCCGGTAAAAGCCCGTTCGGGCAGGGCCGAAGTCAGGGCCAAAGCGGCATTATAGCGTTCCTCCTCGGTCATGTCGATGCGCACAGGCGGAAAATGCGTCAGCACCGTTTCCAGTTGAGCCCTGACCGCCTTTGCCACAAAGATGCCCCGATCGGTCAGATAGATCTTGCCGTAGTGTTCCTTCACGATCATTCCCCGATCCATCAGCAGGTTCATAATGCGCACCACGCTGGGCTTGGTCACGTTCAGCTTTTCGGCAATGCTGCGGGAGCAGATATCCAGATGCGTCTGGGAGACCTCATAGATGGCCAGAAGATACCGCAGATGGGCTGCTGTCAGTTCCATAGTATCACTCTCTTCTATAATAATGTAAGCTGCTTCCAGTGTTATCCAAAGCTAACTTTTTTCATTCTAAAAAAGGGCGCGGGCCGATTGGATGTTCGACCCGCGCCCAGCGGTTTTTACCGATCAGTGACAGCCGCTGCAGCCGCCGCAATTGCCATTGCAGCCGCCTTCGCCGCAGCCCCCACAGCCGCCATGCTTGTGGGAGTGCCATGTGGCCCAGCCCACACCGCCAAACACGATAGCACCTACAATGATGGTAGGCAGATTAAAGTTCGTGGCCAGGAATTCCATCATACAGAACACACCCTTTCAAACCGGACAGATGATCTTACTTGATCTTGGAAACGTCGATCTTGACCTCGTTGTCGCCAACGTACTTGTTGGGGCGGAACATCAGGTACAGGAATGCGGCAAAAATCACGATTGCCACGATGGTGAAGAAGTTGAAGCCAACCTCACCGGTGATCAGACCACCGATCTGGTACACGACCAGAGCCGCGCAGTAAGCCAGAGCGCACATATAACCGATGGCGATGGCAGTCCACTTGCCGTTGTTCATCTCACGCTTGATCGCGCCCATAGCAGCGAAGCAGGGAGCGCACAGCAGGTTGAAGATCATAAAGGCGTAAGCGGACAGAGCGGTGTAATCCTGCGCAACGGCTGCCCAGATCTCATCACCGTTCTCAGACAGCTCGCCGCCGAAGTGATACAGAACACCGAAGGTGCCAACCACGTTCTCCTTTGCGATCAGACCAGAGACGGAAGCAACGGTTGCACGCCAGTTGCCAAAGCCCAGAGGAGCAAAGATCCAGGCGATCTTGGTAGCGATAGCGGCCAGGACGGAGTTGTCCTGATCCTCGACCATGCCGAAGGCACCATTCTCGAAACCGAAGCCCTGCAGGAACCACAGCACAACGGTAGCTGCCAGAATGACGGAACCGGCGCGCTTGATGAAGGACCAGCCTCGCTCCCAGGTGGCACGGAAAACGTTGCCCCATGCAGGCACATGGTAAGCGGGCAGCTCCATAACGAAGGGTGCGGGGTCGCCAGCGAAGAGCTTGGTCTTCTTCAGAATAACACCGGAGCAAATGATGGCAGCCATGCCGATGAAGTAAGCGGAAACAGCCACCACAGAGGAACCACCGAACATTGCACCTGCGATCAGGCCGATGATGGGCATCTTAGCGCCGCAGGGGATGAAGCAGGTGGTCATAATGGTCATGCGGCGGTCACGCTCGTTCTCGATGGTACGGGAAGCCATGACACCGGGCACGCCGCAGCCGGTACCGACCAGCACGGGGATGAAACTCTTGCCAGACAGGCCGAAACGGCGGAAGATACGGTCCATGATGAAGGCGACACGGGACATATAGCCCACATCCTCCAGGATGGACAGCAGGAAGAACAGAACCAGCATCTGGGGAACGAAGCCCAGCACCGCGCCGACACCGGCAACGATACCGTCCATGATCAGACCGTACAGCCAGCCTGCCACACCGATGCTCTCCAGGAAACCGCCCAGCGCGCCCGGCACGATCTCACCAAACAGGACATCGTTGGTCCAGTCGGTCGCAAAGGTGCCGATAGCCCAGCCGCCATCTGCAATGGAGGTGCCCATGGACAGGGAGTACATCAGGAACATGACCAGCGCAAAGATGGGCAGAGCCAGCACACGGTTGGTCACGATCTGGTCGATCTTGTCAGAAGCAGTCAGGTGCTCCACACGGGCCTTTTTCTTGACGGCCTTGTCAACGACACCGTTGATGTAGGAGTAGCGCTGGTTGGTGATGATGCTCTCCGCATCATCGTCCATCTCCTTCTCGCAGTCTTTGATGTGCTCATCAATGTGGTCAGCCAGAGCCTTGTCGAGCTTCAGCTCTTCCACGACCTTCTCATCCCGCTCGAACAGCTTGACCGCGTACCAGCGCAGGAAGCGGTCATCGACCTTGCCCTGGATGGACTCCTCGATGTGTGCAATGGCATGCTCCACACTGCCGGTAAAGACGTGGGGCAGCTCACCGGCCTTCTGCTTCTGGGCAGCGGCAACCGCAGCCTTGGCAGCAGCCTCGGTGCCCTCGCCCTTCAGTGCGCTGATCTCAACTGCCTGGCAGCCCAGCTCGCTGCTCAACTTCTTCAGGTCAATCTTATCGCCGTTCTTGCGGACCAGATCGATCATGTTGACCGCCATAACAACGGGGATGCCCAGCTCGATCAGCTGAGTGGTCAGGTAGAGGTTGCGCTCAATGTTGGTGCCATCGATGATGTTCAGGATGGCATCGGGCTTCTCCTTGACCAGGTAAGTACGGGAGACGACCTCCTCCAGCGTGTAGGGAGACAGGGAGTAGATACCGGGCAGGTCCTGGATGATGACATCCTTATCGCCCTTCAGCTTGCCTTCCTTCTTTTCCACGGTAACGCCGGGCCAGTTGCCAACGTACTGGTTGGAGCCGGTCAGGTTATTGAACAGGGTAGTCTTGCCGCAGTTCGGGTTACCGGCCAGTGCAATTTTAATACTCATTGCGTGTCCTTTCCTCTCTTTGGAATCAAACCACTTCGATCATTTCAGCGTCGGCCTTGCGCACACTCAGTTCGTAGTTGCGCACGGTCAGCTCCATGGGGTCGCCCAGAGGTGCCACCTTACGGACATAGATCTCAACACCCTTGGTGATGCCCATGTCCATGATGCGGCGCTTGACCGGGCCTTCGCCATGCAGGCGTGCCACGGTGCAGGTCTCGCCGACCTTCACGTCCTTCAGAGTTTTCATGCAAATTTCCTCCTCTACTTGTCTTTATTCAGAGACCATTCCAGTGTCGGAGCAGGTCCCAAACAGCGTGCTGCGCTGTTCAGCCGATCATAATGCGATTTGCCATCGTCCTGTCGAGTGCCAGGCGGCTTTCCTTGACCTGTACGATCAGGTTACCTGCGATCTCGTTGACCACGGTCACTTCGCTGTCCACCACAAAACCAAGCTCTGCCAGATGCAGGCGGACTTCATCTTTGCCGGTAATCTTCTTGATGGTGACGGTCTCGCCCGCCTTCGCCATTGTCAGTGGCATCATAACATTCCACTCCCTTTTTCATACTGTTTGTGGGCTGCTGATGCACCGGAGGGGTTAGTCAGTCGGAACTATCAGCATAGATAGTTTACGCTTACTAACCTTTGTTGTCAACAGTTTTTTCATTATTAAAAGTTAGTTTATATGAACAAACAGTTTTTCTGCCCAAATATCCCAGTTTTTTCATCACAATCAACAACAACTAACTCAAATTTCTGAGTAAAAGTTAGCCATTGTTTACATTTTACCGTCATTTTTTCTATTCATAAAATGACACAGCCGCCCGATGCAGTAGTCATGCAACGGACGGCCGCGTGTCAAAAGGAGGATTTCTTCCCGCCGGAGCGTGGTTTGTTCCGGTGGGTGCCAGGATAAAAAGAGAGTATTGGTAGAGAATGACTTGTCAAGCCGCCACAGCAAGGCGGAAAATGGGGGTACCCTTGTGGAACAGGCGCAGATATACTCTGGTGCACTTGTTCAACTGGGCAAAATGACGTGCGGCGGCATTAGGGTCGCCGTAAGCCTTCCAGCAGCCGCAGCAGGTGAAGTTGCGGCCCTGATTTTCGATAAAGCCCACCACATCGGTGAGCGGATAACCAAGAAACACGCCGATCTCATGGGGAAAATCGGCCTCGCAGCACAGCCGCCGGGACAGCTGCCGCAGCATACTGTCACAATCGGAAGCATCTTCCGGCAGGGCATAGCCCTCGCGTTGCAGGAACTCCCGCACCGCCTCATCGGCCAACACCTGACGCAGGCGGCTCTCGCGGTAAACATAAATGAGATACCGGTGGGTTTGAGCACAGCCCTTGAGGACCCGGACCTTCAGCCCCTTCTCCCCCAGCTGGTCATTCCAGCGGTGCACCCGGGCAGCCAGGTCGGCACAGTCCCGGGTCTCATAGCGGAACAGCCCGGCAGGTTTCAGTCCTGCCAGCACCGGCGCGCACTGTTCGATCATCACGGTCTCAAAATTACGCTCCATGGCTGCTTTCCTCCGCTCTCGTTTTCTTCAGGAACAGCGTTCCCCGCCGCGCCGCATTCTATGCAGGTGCAGCAGTTAGATATTTCTAACCTCAAACTCTAAAAGAATGCGGCACAGACCATTTGTCCGCTGACCGCTTTGTGGTTAGTTATTTCTAACGTGGCATTATCTTACCACAGCTCTGGGGTGGTGTCAAGGGGTTTTGACAAGTTTTCTGCATCAAACTTTTTGCGCGTGTTGCGGCGTGTCGAAATTCATGGTATAGTATAGTCAGCCGCCCGCAAAGGCGGCGAAGGCGCTGTGTCCAAAACGCAGGCGGCAGCCCACTTGCCGGTACCTAGGTGCCGGGAATGGCTGGTTTCTTGAAGAGTTGCCCGCTCCCCGGATGCCTAAGGGCGGAAAGGGGGTGAGGACCATGAGTTTTTCGGATGTTGCAGTTTTGCTGACATTGATCGGTGGAACGATTTTTGTAACGTTTCAGATTACATGGACAATCGCCACAAGCGATAAAAAACGCAAGAAAAAATGACCGCCTCGAAGTTCCCCAACCCAGAGCGGTCATTTTTCTTGACTAATATGGCAAGGGGCTAGTCGTTTGCGGCCAGCGCCTTTTCTATTTGTAGTATAGTCAATTTCCTTTATTTTGTCAAGGAAAGGCTGGATATAAACCTATGCCATCAATCTTTGATTACAAGCACTTCTTTGATGATTATTGTAAAGAATGCTCCCTTGATTTGCACTTATCCTTTGATATGCCCTCTGATTATGAGACCGCTTGCGGAACATTTGACCCTGCAAACAAAACTGTGTTCATCAATGCAGAGCATCTGAACGCCAAACCTGACTATGAGAAAGCATTTTTTCTGTTTCACGAACTGCGTCACGCATCGCAGTATCTCTGTCCGGAACACTTCGGTTCCGAAATACACCGAAGCCTTCAATATGTCATTGGCTATGATGGTACATGCTATAAGCTGGTAAATGGCCATTACATCTCCTGCAAATTGGATGGCAATGAAGATCATTTTACCAACCTATATCTTGGTCAGCCGCACGAAGTCGATGCCAATACATTTGCTTACGAACAAGTCAAACAGCTCTATGGAGATTCTAAAGAGTTAAAAGCACTGTTTGATTTTTGGATGCCTCGCCATCCTCTCCCTGCCCACGCATACGATCTCATATTTTCGCAAATCGACAAAAGTATTTCTTGTATATCACCTTTGGAGAAAACGCTATGACTTTCACACCTTTTGAAACCGCCCGGCTTCGCCTGCGCCCGCAGGAAACTCGGGATGCCGGGTTTGCACTCTGCATCTGGGGTGACCCCATCACCGGAAAATATTTGTCCGACCCAGTGCTGGACGATATCGATGACCTGAACGAATATATGGAATTGCTCCGCAGCCTGAGCGACAGCACCGACTGCTATTATGTCATTGCAGAGGACAAAGTCACCCACCAGCCAATTGGTACTTGCTGTGCTGTGGTCAAGGATGGCGGCAGCTGCTGGGATATCGGTTACTGCATCCACCCTACCTGCTGGCGCAAGGGTTATGCCAAAGAAATGGTAAACGCTCTGGTGCAGTTCGGTGCACAGAACGGTATAAAAACCGTTCTGGCCGATGTTGCCGCTGAAAATGCCGGTTCCTGCGGTGTGATGCGTGCACTAGGTTTCACGCCCACTGAAAATGGAATCTTCCGCCGAAGCGGCTCTCAGACCGAATACAAAAATCTGACGTTTAAGAAGGAATTATGATTTCAACCACCCTTTCCCCTCTCGTGGAAAAACTCTCCAATTTTCTCTCTGCCCATCCCGATCACCCGGTGCTGGTGGCGCTGGACGGCCGGTGCGGCAGCGGCAAAACCACGCTGGCGGCACAGCTGGCCCGGCAGTTTCCCCAGAGCATCACGGTGCATACCGATGACTTCTATCTTCCCCCAGCCAGCCGTGTGGCAAACTGGGAGCAGATCCCTTGCGCCAACATGGACTTGGAGCGTCTGCGTGCCCAGGTGCTCACCCCCGCCCGGGCCGGGCAGGCGATTCCCTACCGTGCCTACTCCTGCCGGGCGGGTGCCTACCTGCCGGAACAATGCTTTGCGCCCCAGCCGCTGGTCATCGTGGAGGGCAGTTACAGCTGCCACCCCACCCTTGCGGACTGTTATGATCTGAAGGTTTTCGTCACCTGCTCCAAGGAAGAGCAGGCCCGCCGTCTGCTGGCGCGGGAGGGAGAACGCTATTCCGGCTTCACCGCCCGGTGGATCCCGCTGGAAGAGGGGTATTTCGCAAAATTCCAGATCGAGCAGACCGTTGACTTTATCCTTGATACGACCTGTTAACTTTTTGCAAATTCCAGCGCTCTGCCCCTGCAAACCTGCTGCAAAATATGTTATAGTTAGGATGGAACAATAATTTTTCAAGGCAAGGAGCAGTATATGGAACATTTTGTGCAGTTTGAGGATGTTTCCAAATATTATCAGACCGGCAGTGTCCGCATTGCGGCGGCCGATCACCTGAATTTTTATGTAGACAAGGGCGAGTTTTGCATCATTGTGGGTCCCTCTGGTGCAGGCAAGACCACCCTGCTGAACATTCTGGGCGGCATGGACACCTGCGATGAGGGCCATGTCTGGCTGGACGGGCAGGATGTGAGCCATTTTTCCGAAAAAGAGCTCACCACCTACCGCCGGTATGATGTTGGCTTCGTGTTCCAGTTCTACAATCTGGTGCAGAATCTGACTGCACTGGAAAATGTGGAGCTGGCCAGCGAGATCTGCCGTGATCCGCTGGACCCCGCCGCCACGCTGGAAAGTGTGGGTCTGGGCGAGCGGCTCAACAACTTCCCTGCCCAGCTTTCGGGCGGCGAGCAGCAGCGCGTTTCCATTGCCCGGGCGCTGGCCAAGAACCCCAAGCTCCTGCTCTGCGATGAGCCCACCGGTGCACTGGACTACAAGACCGGCAAGCAGGTGCTGGCCCTGCTCCAGCGCACCTGCCGCGAAACAGGGCGCACCGTCATCGTCATTACCCACAACACGGCCCTGACGGCCATGGCGGACCGGATCATCCAGGTCAAGAGCGGACAGATCCTGTCCAACAAGGTCAACGAACACCCGGTGCCGGTGGAACAGATCGAGTGGTGACCGCTATGCAGAAAAGCTATCGTAAAAATATCCAGCGTGACTTCCGGAGCAATCTGAACCGGTTCCTTTCCCTGTTCGGCATCGTGGCGCTGGGCGTGATGATGCTGACAGGTCTGGTCAGCTTTGCCCCCAGTATGCGCACCGCCGGGCAGAAGTACTATGTCCAGCAAAATGTGTTCGACCTGCGGGTGCTCTCCACGCTGGGCCTTTCGGAATCGGATCTCTCCGCCATTGCCGCCACGGAGGGCGTGAGCGCCGTGATGCCCGTGAAGTATCTGGACACCGAGGGCCGCTGGTCAAGCTCTACTGACGGAGCCGTGCTGCGGGTGCAGCAGCTTCCCGCTGACCCGGCTGCGGATACCGAGGCCAATATGAACCGCCTGACCCTGCTGGAGGGCCGGATGCCCGAAACCGCCAACGAGTGTGTGGTGCAGGTGCTGGGCCACGCTGACCCTGTCCCGCTGGGCACCGTGGTCACCCTGCCCGAGGATACCGAGGACATCCGCCGCACCGAATATACCGTGGTGGGCCAGGTGCAGGACCCCCAATATTTTTCTGCCACCCAGGAGACCAGCACCGTCGGTGACGGCATTCTGGATGCTCTTGTGTTCGTGCAGGACGGTGAATTGACCGCAGATTATTATACCGTCTGTTATCTCAAGGTAGCAGATGCCGCACAGTATGACAATTACAGCGATGAATACCAGACCGCTGTGGATACTGTGGCTGACCGGCTGGATGCCATCAGCAAGGAGCACTGTGTGGCCCGCCGGGCCCAGCTTATTGAGGATGCCACCACCCAGCTGGACGATGCCAAACAGACCTACAGCGAGCAGAAGGCCGAAGCCGAGCGCCAGTTTGCACAAGCCGAGCAGAAGCTGACCGACGCGCAGCGGGAGCTGGATGCCGCCAAGGCCCAGCTGGACGCGGGCGAAGCCGAGCTTGCCGCCCAGAAGGCCGCCCTGCCCGATACCATGCAGAGCGGTGCCGCCACGCTGGTGAGCAGCGAAGAGCAGGTATTGGAATTTGAGGATCAGCTTCAGCAGATCCAGCTGCTGGTCAACCTGAAACAGGTGGCTGACCCCCTGCTGGGCTATGCCGAGACTGCCCTGAACAATGCCCAAAAGGCGCTGGATGAGGCCGAGCCCGAGGACGAGGAATACACCGAGCTGCGGGACGCGCTTGCCAAGGCACAGGCAGCCTACGATAACATCAAGGGCCAGCTGGACGGTTATCAGGCCCAGCTGGATGCCGGCAAGCAGCAGATGTACGCCAAAGGGCTCATCTCCTCGCCCAACCTCTCCAACACAGACCTTGTCACCGAGGCCAAAGCCGCCCTGCGCAAAATGAAGGTACAGCTGCTGCAGGGCCAGCTCCAGCTGAGCACCGGTACTGCCACAGCCTACACCCAGTTTGAGGCCGCCCGCGCCCAGCTGGACGAGGGCTGGGCACAGTACCGGTCCGGGCAGGAGCAGCTGGACGCTTCCCGCACCGAATATGAGACCCAGAAGGCCGATGCGGAGCAGAAACTCGCCGAAGGCCAGCAGCAGATCAACGATGCGGAAGAGAAGATTGCGGACATCCAGAACGGCGAGTGGTATGTGCTGGACCGTGGCAGCACCCTGAGCATTGTCACGCTGGAACAGTACGCCGACCGGATGGCTGCCATTGCCCGGGTGTTCCCGGTGTTCTTCTTCCTGGTGGCGGCGCTGGTGGCTTCCACCACCATGACCCGCATGGTGGACGAGAACCGCCTGCAGATGGGCACCCTCAAGGCGCTGGGATACTCCAACGTCAGTATCGCAGGCAAGTACTTACTGTACGGCATTGCCGCCAGCGTTCTGGGCAGCATCGTGGGCATTGCCGTAGGCTTTGTGGTGTTCCCTACCATCTTCTGGTACGCCTACCGCACCATGATGTTCTCCATCCCCACCTTTACGCTGCACTTCTACCCGGGCCTGGCATTGGGCAGCATGGCCCTCAGCGCGGCGGTCATCGGCCTTGCCACCCTGCAGGCCTGCCGCGCCAGCCTCAAGGAAAAATCCGCCGCCCTGCTGCTGCCCCGTGCGCCTGTAGCGGGCAAGCGCATCCTCCTTGAATATCTCACCCCGCTGTGGAAGCGGATGAGCTTCTCCCAGAAAACCACCGCCCGCAACCTGTTCCGCTATAAAAAGCGCTTCTTTATGACCGTTCTGGGTGTGGCGGGCTGCACGGCCCTGCTCCTCATCGGCTTCGGCATCCAGGATTCCCTGCTGCCCATGCTGACCAAGCAGACCACCGAGCTGACCCACGCCGACCTGACCATCTCCCTGAGCGACGAAAAGGCGCTGACCATGGAGAACGGTCTGGCCGATCTGCTGGATTCCAGCAGCGGGATCACCAGCTGGGGCCGCTATTACACCAAGAGCGTCACCCTCTACAATGATGCGGGGGAAAAGGAGACCGTCAGCCTGGTTGCCGCCAATGACGAAAGCCAGATGACTGAATACTTCACCTTCCGCACCCGGCAGGGCCACAAGGCCATTGCCTTTGACGATTCCAGCGTCATCCTGACCGAAAAGACCGCTGAAAAGCTGGGGCTTTCCGTGGGCGACAGCTTTGAGGTGGAGACCGCTGACGGCGGGCGCAGGTCCCTGACCCTGACCGGCATCACCGAAAACTATGTCTTTACCCGGCTGTACCTCTCGCAGGCGCAGCTCAAAACGCTGAACGGCGGTGCTCTGCCCGCCTGGAACGCCGTTTACGGTCAGACCGACTGCCCCACCGATACAGCCCGCGCCTCCCTCTCCTCCGCCATTCTGGCCTGCAACTATGTCAGCTCCGTCTCCTTCATCGAGGACACCACTCAGATGTTCGATGGCCTGATCGGCTGCCTGAACTATGTGGTCATGCTGGTCATCGTCTGCGCTGCCGCATTGGCCGCCGTGGTGCTCTACAACCTCATCAGCGTCAACCTGGGCGAGCGCAAAAAGGAGCTTGCCACCATCAAGGTGCTGGGCTTCTATGACAAGGAGGTCTACCGCTACATCTTCCGGGAGATCGACCTGCTCTCTCTCATCGGCTCCCTGGTGGGTCTGGTGGTGGGCATTCCCCTGCACCAGTTCATCATCCGCACTGTGGAAATGGACCAGATGATGTTCATCCGCTCCATTGCCCCCCGCAGCTTTGTGTTCAGCGTGGCGCTCACCATGCTCTTCAACTTTGCCGTCTGCCTGCTCATGCGCCGCCATGTCCGCCAGATCAGCATGGTGGAAAGCATGAAAGCGCCGGAATAATTCCCTTACAGACAGAACAACGCCCGCCGGGTGTGGTACTTCTCGTACCGCCCGGCGGGCGTATTGTTTTGCATTCTATCCAGCTGCAGTCTCAGCCGCCCAGATAAGCGTTGCGGACGCGCTCATTGGTCAGCAGCTCTGCACCGGTGCCATCCATGACCACGTGGCCTGTCTCAAGAACATAGGCGCGGTCGGCCACGGAAAGGGCCATCTGTGCGTTCTGCTCCACCAGCAGGATGGTCATGCCTGCCTTGTGGATATCGCGGATGATATCAAAGATCTCCTGCACCAGCAGCGGGGAAAGGCCCATGGAAGGCTCGTCCAGCATCAGCATAGAGGCGTTGCTCATCAGGGCACGGCCCATGGCCAGCATCTGCTGCTCGCCGCCGGACATGGTGCCCGCCAGCTGCCTGCGGCGCTCCTTCAGGCGTGGGAAGAGGGTGAACACCTTTTCCTTGTTGGCTGCAATGGTGGAAGCGGGCTGGGTGTAGGCACCCATATCCAGGTTTTCCTCCACGGTCATGTGCAGGAACACATGGCGGCCCTCCGGCACCTGTGCCAGACCGGCCTCCACGATCTTATGGGCGCGCACGCCCTTGATGCTCTTGCCCTTGTACAGGATGTCGCCCGTTTTGGGGTGGAGCAGGCCGGAGATGGTTTTCAGGGTGGTGGACTTACCGGCACCGTTGGCACCGATCAGGGTCACGATCTCGCCCTCGTGCACCTCAAACGAAACATCCTTGACTGCGTGGATGTTGCCGTAATAGACGTTGATGTTATCAACTTTCAGCATCGTTTCTGCCATCGGTTCAGCCCTCCTTCTTGCCCAGGTAGGCCTCGATGACCTGGGGATTGTTGCGGATCTCATCCGGGGTGCCCTTGGCGATGATGCGGCCGAAGTTCAGCACCGCGATGCCCTCGCAGATGCCCATGACCAGGCTCATGTCATGCTCGATCAGCAGCACGGCGATGTTGAACTCATCGCGGATGCGGCGGATGGTCTCGGTCAGCTCAGCGGTCTCCGAGGGGTTCATACCCGCGGCAGGCTCATCCAGCAGCAGCAGCTTGGGGCTTGTGGCCAGCGCACGCATGATCTCCAAACGGCGCTGTGCACCATAGGGCAGGCTGCCGGCCTGCGTATAGGCCATATCTGCCATGTGGAAGATGTCCAGCAGCTCAAAAGCACGCTCGGTGCAGTGCTTTTCCTCTTTCCAGTAGTTGGGCAGGCGGATCAGCGAAGAAGCAAGATCGTACTTCATGGACTCATGCAGGCCGACCTTGATGTTGTCGATGACGCTCATTTCCTTGAACAGACGGATGTTCTGGAAGGTGCGGGCCACGCCCATCCGGTTGACCTGATAGGTCTTTTTGCCCGCCGTGGGCATTCCATCGATCAGGATGGAGCCGCGGGTGGGCTGGTAAACATTGGTCAGCAGGTTGAACACCGTGGTCTTACCGGCACCGTTGGGGCCGATCAGGCCGGTGATCTCGTTGCGGCCGATCATCAGGTTGAAGCCATCCACGGCGGTCAGACCGCCGAAATCGATGCCCAGCTCACGGACATCCAGAATGGGCTTTTTGTCCTTATCGCGGTCCGTCAGGAAGCCGCCGGAGGGGACGCTGTTCAGTCTGGTCTGGAACTCACTCATGGTCTGCACCCTCCTTCTTTTTCTTGCCAAACAGGACACGCTCCACAAGGCGGCTCATGGAGAAATCGTAGCTGCCCAGCAGTCCGCCCGGGCGGAAGATCATCATCAGGATCAGCACCAGCGAGTAGATGACCATGCGGTAGCTGTCGAAGCTGCGGGTCGCCTCAGGCAGGATGGTCAGGACCGTTGCAGAGAGGATGGAGCCCAGCATGGAGCCCATGCCGCCCAGAACCACCATGACCAGGATCTCGATGGACTTCATAAAGCCGAAGGTGGAGGGGTTCAGCACGCCGATGTAGCAGGCATACAGGCCGCCTGCCAGACCCGCAAAGGCAGCGGAGAAGGCAAAGGCCATGACCTTGTAGTAGGTGGTCTGGATGCCACAGCTCTCGGCGGCGATCTCATTGTCGCGGATGGCCAATACGGCACGACCGTGGCGGCTCTTCATCATAGCGTGGATCAGGAAGCAGGTGATGACCACGCAAAGGAACACGTTGGTGAAGTTGGAGTACTTGGGGATGTTCTTCAGGCCCTTGGAGCCATAGAACAGCTTGAAGCCCAGCACATCGTCGATATTGTTCAGGGTGATGCGGATGATCTCGCCAAAGCCCAGCGTCAGGATGGCCAGATAGTCGCCGGTCAGGCGCAGGGCCGGGATGCCGATGAGCACACCGAACAGACCAGCCACGATGCAGGCCAGCACCAGACCGATGGCAAAGGAGACACCGTCCGGCAGCGGGCAGAACTTGGTGAACAGGGCGCAGGTGTAGGCACCCACAGCCATGAAACCAGCATGGCCCAGCGGCAGCTGCCCCAGATAGCCGGTGGCAACGTTCAGGGAGACCGCCAGGATGATATTGATGCCCACCGTCATCAGCACCTTGTTCTGGTAGGTGGACAGGATATTCCGGGTCAGGTAGGAAAGCGCCACGAACAGCAGAGCCACCAGCACCGCGTTCATCAGGTAGCGCACGGGCATTTTGATCGTTTTACGGTTCTTATTCATCTTCCTGCCCTCCTTACACCTTTTCCTGCACCTTGCGGCCGAGGAAGCCGGTGGGCTTGAACAGCAGCACGATGATCAGGATGGCAAACGTGACGGCATCCTTCCAGGCGGAAAGGCCGATGGCGGAGACGAAGCATTCGCACAGGCCGATGGCAATGCCGCCGATCATTGCGCCCGGGATGGAGCCGATGCCGCCCAGAACGGCGGCAACAAAGGCTTTCAGGCCCAGCATGGAGCCCATGGTGGGGGTAGCCTGCGGGTAGGAGCAGCAGTACAGCACCGAGCCGATACCGGCCAGCGCGGAGCCCACCGCAAAGGTAAAGGAGATGGTACTGTTGACATTGATGCCCATCAGGCGGGCAGCGTCCATATCCTCAGAGACAGCGCGCATGGCCTTGCCCAGCTTGGTCTTCTGCACCAGAAAGGTCAGCACCAGCATGGACAGCACAGTGACCACCAGTGTGATCACGGAGGTCAGGCCCAGGGGCACACTGCCGATCATAAAGGTCTTGTTGCCGTAGTAGGAAGGGATGACCTTTGCGCCGGAACCCATCACCAGCTCAGCGGTGTACTCCAGGAAGAAGGAGACACCAATGGCTGTGATCAGCAGGGAGATGCGGGGCGCGTTGCGCAGCGGGGTGTAGGCGACCTTTTCGATCACCACACCCAGCAGGGTGCAGGTAATAATGGTGGCGCACACGGCCGTCACCGGGCCAAGGCCCAGCTGGTTCATAACGAACCAGGACATGTATGCACCCACCATGATGACATCGCCGTGGGCAAAGTTCAGCAGCAGGATGATGCCGTACACCATGCTGTAACCCAGTGCGATCAGTGCATAGATGCTGCCAAGGGACAAGCCGTTGATCAGCTGACTAAAGAACACTGTCATTGGATGGACACTTCCTTTCTTTCTACCAAAAAAGCGGAGACAACCTGTTCCGGCGGCCTCCGCAAGGGTACATCATTCTCTGGTTCCGGCATTCAGGCCGCACACCGGTGCGCGGCGCAGAAGCGGGATCAGAACATTTCCTTCAGTTCGGGTTTGCCGTCCACATAGGTCAGGATCGCAGTCTTTTTGACGGGATCGTGGTGCTCATCAAAGGTAAAGGTGCCGGTGATGCCCTCGATGGTGCCGGAGGCAATGGCATCGTTGACAGCCTGCTTGTACTCATCGGTACCGGCCTCCAGGCCGGCATCCTCAGCAGCCTGCACACCGTAAACCACGGTCTTGGCGGCATCGTAGCCCAGAGGAGCAAAGCCGTTGGGGTAATCCTCGCCGTACTCTGCCTTGTAGGCATCCTCAAACTCGGGGCTGGAGCCCTTTGCGTAGTTTGCGCAGAAGTAGCTGTCCTTCAGCTGATCGGCAGTGGCATAGCCCTCCAGGCCATCCCAGCCGTCGCCGCCCAGGAAGGGAACATTCAGGCCGACGCTCTCAGCCTGAGACAGGATCTGGCCCACCTCCTCGTAGTAGTTGGGGCAGAACACGGTCTCGGGGCCCTTGCCCATGATGCTGGTCAGCTGGGTCTTGAAGTCCACGTCGCCATCGGAGTAGCTCTCCTGATCGACGATGGTGCCGCCCAGGCTCTCAAACTCGTTGACGAAGTTCTCAGCCAGACCCTCGTTGTAGTCAGCGCCCTTTTTGAAGATGACGGCTGCCTTGGTGTAGCCCAGCTTCTGGTAAGCATAATCGGCCATCTTGATGCCCTGGAACGGGTCGGTGAAGGTGGCACGGAAGACATTCTCGTTCACGGTGTCGGTCTCGGCATCGTAGGTAACGGCCTCAGCGGTAGCGGAAGCAGTGACCATGGGCATGTTGTAATCTGCGCTCTCGGCAGCAACTGCCAGAGTGGGGGTGGTGGTGACATCGCCCACCAGAGCGGTGATGCCCTCGTCCACCATCTTGGTGAAGCAGTTGACAGCCTGCGTAGCATCGCCCTGCTCATCCTCGGTCAGGATCTCGATCTGCTTGCCATTGATGCCGCCGTCGGCGTTGACCTGCTTCAGGTACAGGGCAGCGCCGTTGACAACGGCCTGGCCGTAAACGGAAACGTTGCCGGTCAGGGGGCCCATCACACCGATCTTAATGGTGTCACCGGAAGCAGCGGCAGTGGAAGAAGCGGCAGTGCTGGAGGAGGAGCCGCCGCAGGCGGTCAGGACACCGGCAGCAGCCACGACACCGGCAGCGGTCAGAAAGTTGCGGCGAGAGATCATCTTTTTCATAATACAATATCCTCCTGTTGGAAGTTTTTCGTGTGATAGATGCACAAAGCAGGGCGCTTCCTTCAAAGCGGCCCTGCTTTGTGCGTGTATTCATTATAGTCTCGCCGGGCGGGTTGTGCAATTCACAAACCGTCCATACTTTTCCGGGCATTTTCCGGCATTTTATGTGAAAGCCGCCAAAAAAACCGTGTCATTTTTGGTTATTTTTTCATTTTGTTCACTTTGTTTCATCGTGACATGAAGAGCTTTCACCCATGTCAAAAAAGTTACAGCGTCGTTTTTTCTTCTGCCTGCCGGTAAATAGAGGTACGATAAAACACCATGGAGAGCACGGTGCCCACAAACCAGCCCACAGGCCAGGACAGCCAGATGCCGTTCACGCCCAGCCAGCGGGAAAACAGGATGGCCAGCACCACGCGCAGGAACAGGTCGGAAAGGGTGGTTGCCATAAAGCGGCCCATCATGCCGCAGCCGCGCATCAGACCATCTGAGGTCAGCTTGAAGGCCAGCAGCAGGTAGAAGGGAGCGATCGTCTGCAGGAAGGTCAGGCCGGTGTTGATGGCCTCGCCCGTGGGGCTGTTCATAAAGAGCATGAGCAGCTGGCGGCCTGCCAGCAGGTACAGGGCCGTGAAGCAGAGGCAGATGCTGCCCAGCAGTCTGACACCGGCCCCGAAGCCCGCCTTGACACGCTCGTTCTTACCGGCACCCAGATTCTGGGAGGCGTAGTTGGAAATGCCGCTGCCCAGCGTGGTCAGGGAGGAAATGAGCACATTGTTCAGCTTGGTGGCCGCGGCAAAGCCCGCGATCACGCTGGCACCGAAGGAGTTGACAACGCTCTGGATGATGATATTGCCCACTGAGACAAAGCTCTGCTGCAAAATGCTGGGGATGGCCACCACTGCGATCTGGCCCAGCATCTTCCAGGAGAACCAGACCCGCTCCCCCTCACTCGGGACAGCACGCACCCGCCGGGCCACCACCCACAGGGAGAGCACGCAGCTCACCCCCTGGCACAGAAAGGTCGCCCAGGCCACACCGGCAACCCCCATATCAAAGGCAGCCACAAACAACACGTCCACCGCGATGTTTGCCGTGGAGGAAACCGCCAGAAACAGGAACGGGGTGCGGCTGTCGCCCAGCGCCGTAAAAATGCCCGTTGCCACATTGTAAAGGAACAGGAAGGGCAGGCCCAGGGTGTAGATGTCCAGATACTCTGCCGAGTCGGCCATCAGCTCCGCCGGGGTGCGGATGAGTACCAGCAGGCTCCGGCAGCCCAGCAGGCCCACCGCCATCAGGGCACCGCAGAGCACCACCGTACCAATGAGCGCCGTGGTGACAGCGGTTTTCATGGTGTTGTAGTCCTTTGCGCCAAAGTACCGGGAAACGATGACAGAGCCGCCGATGTTGCAGCCGAATGAGAACGCCAGAAAGATCAGAGTGATCTCGTAGCTATTGCCCACAGCGGCCAGGGCGTTTTCACCGATCAGCTTGCCCGCCACAAGGCTGTCGGCAATGTTGTAGAGCTGCTGGAACAGGATGCTGCCGAACATGGGCAGGCAGAACTGCCACAGCACCTTGGACGGGGAGCCAACGGTCAGGTCTTTGTTCATGTAAAAAAATCCTCCTCAATCTTCGGTTCTCTCTTGTCCATCTATCATTTTACCGTCCCCTCTTTGGAATGTAAACCCACAAATCCACACACTCCCCCATCCTTTTCCCGCGTTCTGCCGGATACGCACCCGCCCCGGCGGGCATCCTATCAATGTTTACAGCGGCAAACATCCGCAGACCCTCTTGCGCAAGGGTGCAGGACGTGGTAGGATAAAGGCAGTTAGTTAGTTTCGACTATCTATATAATATCTCATCGAAAATCGGGAGGTTACTGTGATGAACTATCTGGAAATTGAATCTGTGATCGGCCGCGAGATCCTGGACTCCCGCGGAAATCCCACCGTTGAGGCCGAGATCACTCTGGCCGACGGCACGGTTGCCCGCGGCTGTGCCCCCTCCGGTGCTTCCACCGGCGAGTTCGAGGCTCTGGAGCTGCGCGACGGCGACAAGGGCCGCTATCTGGGCAAAGGCGTGACCAAGGCTGTGGAGAACATCAACACCGTCATCGCTGACGCGGTGGTGGGCATGGATGCCTCCGACATCTATGCCATTGATGCCGCCATGCTCCGGGCCGACGGCACCAAGGACAAATCCAATCTGGGCGCAAACGCCATTCTGGCGGTCTCCATTGCCGCCTGCCGCGCTGCCGCCGCTTCTCTGGAGATGCCCCTGTACCGTTTTCTGGGCGGCGTGAATGGCAACCGTCTGCCCGTGCCCATGATGAACATCCTGAACGGCGGCGCACACGCCACCAACACCGTGGACACGCAGGAGTTTATGATCATGCCCGTGGGTGCGCCCAGCTTCAAGGAGGCCCTGCGCTGGTGCGCCGAGGTGTTCCACGCTCTGGCTTCCATCCTGAAGTCCAGAGGCCTGGCCACCTCCGTGGGCGACGAGGGCGGCTTTGCCCCCAACCTGTCCAGCGACGAGGAGACCATCGAGACCATTCTGGCCGCCATCGAAAAGGCCGGTTATCAGCCCGGCAAGGACTTCATGCTGGCCATGGATGCCGCTTCCTCCGAGTGGAAGAGCCCCAAGGGCAAGGGCTTCTACAAGCTGCCCAAGGCCGGCACCGAGTACACTTCCAGCGAGCTGATCGCACACTGGAAGAGCCTGGTGGAAAAGTATCCCATCATCTCCATTGAAGATGGCTTGGATGAAGAGGACTGGGAAGGCTGGCAGGAGATGACCCGGGAACTGGGCGGCAAGGTCCAGCTGGTGGGCGATGACCTGTTCGTTACCAACACCGAGCGTCTGGCCAAGGGCATCCAGCTGGGTGCAGGCAACGCCATCCTGATCAAGCTGAACCAGATCGGTTCTGTTTCCGAGACGCTGGAGGCCATCAAGATGGCCCACAAGGCCGGCTACACCGCCATCAGCTCTCACCGCTCCGGCGAGACCGAGGACACCACCATTGCTGATCTGGCCGTTGCCCTGAACACCTGCCAGATCAAGACCGGTGCCCCCAGTCGCACCGAGCGCGTTGCCAAGTACAACCAGCTGCTCCGCATTGAGGAGGATCTGGGTGCAAGTGCCGTTTACCCCGGCATGGCCGCCTTCAACGTTAAGCGCTGATCTCCGCAGCTGCAACCTGCTTTCTTTCCTGTTTCCGCAAAAGAGGGTCGCTGCACATTGCTCCGTGCAGCGGCCCTCTTTCTGTTTTGATGGCTCACCCTCTCAGTCTCGCTGACGCTCGCCAGCTCCCCCAAAGGGGGAGCCAAGGGCAATCCCAGATATTGCAGCATCTGTCCTCTGTGATGTCTTGCCTCTCCCTTCGGGAGAGGTGGCATTGCGCAAGCAATGACGGAGAGGGTGAGGATGCCTTCCTTTTCAATTCACTCTCAGCTGCCGTTTGGCTGTCTGCAGCGCCCTGCGCAGGGGGCGGTAGAGCAGCAACATGATGACAAAATTTCCCACGCCGTGCATGGCATCGTAGGAAAGGCCGCTGAGCCACCAGCTCAGGGCAAAGGCCGGAGTTTTTGCCACCAGATACACCGCCGCACACAGGCCGCCGAAGCACAGGCCGTAGATGCCGCTGAACACCGCCCAGCCAAGTGCATTGTCCATCCGGCGCAGCAGCCATGCCAACAGGGCCAGCAGATACCAGACATACAGGTACATGACCCACCACAGCCCAAAGCCGTACAGCACGCCCTGCAGCAGGATGAACACCGTAACGGCCCCCGGCGTTTCCCGGGGCAGCTCCAGTGCAAACAGGATGACAAGCAGCGTCACCGGTTCAATGTTGGGCAGGCCGCTCATGGCCTGCTTGCTCACCACCAGCAGCGCACCCATCAGGCCGCTGAGCACCAGCCGCAGCACCCGGATGTGCACAGGCTCCTTACTTCGTGTAGACAAAGGCATAGCTGTCGCCATCGTGCAGCGCAATGTCTGCCACGCCCACGGTGGTCATCTCGCCGGTGGCATCGGTCAGGCACCACCATGCCTGATCCTTATCCCAGTCGGCGGTCTCGCCGTTGACGGTGGTCACAAAGCCTGCCGCAGCCTCCTCTTCGCTGATAAGACCGGCTTCCACCAGAGCATCGCTCAGCTTCTCGCCATCGGTCACTTCCAGCGTAAAGGTTTGGCTCTCGCCATCCGCACTGGTCACGGTAAATTCTGCCTTGACCTTGGCATCCTCAGCCTGCCCGGAAGCAGCCTCAGAGGAAGCGGCTTCACTGGAAGCTGCCACAGAGGACACGGCCTCAGAAGAGGCGGCACTGGATGCCGTGCCGGAAGCTGCACCGCAGCCTGCCAGCAGTCCGGCAGCCAGAGCGGCACTGATCACAACGGCCAGAAATTTATGCATGGTTTTCATAGAAAAAGAACTCCTTTGTTTGTTTTCCGCGCGCCCTGCGCGCAGGGTCTATCATATCATGGGCGCGCCCAAAAATCAAGGCACAGCGCAGTTACGATGATGCACCAGCGCTGTGCCTTTGTGTTTTGTTTCAGGATGCCTTTTCCAACGGGTCAACGACCACCGGACAGGTCTCATACAGCTCTATCGGGTCAAGGTCGATGCAATTGCAAGGGTCCATGTCACCGCTCACATCCCATGCCGCCGTGTCATTCAGCACCGTCAGCCGGTCACGGAAATAATCCGGGTCGCGCATAGGCTCGAACACTCCCCCCTGTTGCAACAGGGGCTTTGCATCATACAGGCGGACAGAGCCATCACTGAAATACAGGTAGATGGTAAAATTTTCCCCTGCAACAACCTGCAATACTTTTGGAATATATTCCATACTGTACTCCCCTTTCAAATCAATGGTGCCACATGATTCAAGGGCTTTGCATCCCTGGCAAGTTCCCAGTTCTGCATCAGCTCATCTTTATGCAGCTCACACCATGCCAGAATCAATTTCAACTGGCGGCTGGGCAATGCACCACGGATAACACAGGAGTGCTGAATATCCACCAGTGCTTTACATCCACCATATTCCGCATGGAAATGCGGTGGGTTATGGTCACTGTAAAACATTGTGATCCGAATCCCGCAAAACAAACTGATTTCCGGCATTATTCCGCCCTCCTGTCACGCCCAGTATAACACAGCTTCGTGCGTTTTGTCCATCAATTTTCCAAAAACGCCTTCTGGTAGCTTGCAAAAGCACCGATCTGGTTGGCCTCGCTCAGGAATCGGCAGAGCACGATCTCCGGGCGGGGCAGGCAGCGGGCCTGCGCTTCACTGAAGGGATGGCCCCGCAGGATGTACTCTTCATATACCTCGTTCAGGGTCTCCACAAGGATGGGCTGCTTGCTGATGCCGCCGCCGATGGCCACTTTCTCCAGATCCAGCAGAACGT
This sequence comes from Faecalibacterium sp. IP-3-29, assembly GCF_023347335.1. Classification (NCBI taxonomy): domain Bacteria; kingdom Bacillati; phylum Bacillota; class Clostridia; order Eubacteriales; family Oscillospiraceae; genus Faecalibacterium; species Faecalibacterium sp. IP-3-29. Next base: position 2,248,475 of record NZ_CP094471.1, read on the forward strand.
TCAGGTTGTAGATCTGCACGGCAACGGCCCGGCAGAAGCTGTGCAGGGCCTCGTTGGCCTCGGTCTCCCCGGCGTGGACCGCCTCAAAGAAGATGCGTCCATCCATGGGCGCATCGGCAGGCAGACCCTTGCGGGCGCGGTAGCCGCTCAACAGGCCGCTGGTACTGCACTGGCCGGCCATGGTCTTGGAAGGGTCGCTCCAGGCATCGGCGTTCGTATTCATAAAGCTGTATTCGCCTGCCGTGCAGTCCCGGCCGCGCACCAGTTTCCCATCAATGATCAGGCCGCCGCCCACACCGGTACCGATGATGAACACTGCTGCGTTCCTGCAGCCCTTCAGCGCGCCCCGCTCCAGCTCCGCAATGGCAGCCGCTTTACCGTCATTCTCGATCCAGACCCGGCAGCCGCAGGCCTCGGCCAGCCGGGGACCGACAGGCGTACCCACATTGTAGGCCAGCGAGAGTGCCCCGCCGCCCTTGACCACGCCCTGTTCGGCATCAATGAAGCCGGGCAGGCTCAGGGCAATGCCGTCCACCTCGTCCTTGTGGGGCAGGTAGATCTCCCGCAGGGTGTTCAGGAAGTGTTCCTGCGAATCCGCCGGGGTAGGCGTGCTGCCCGTATCGGTCCGGTTCAGCTGCTCATCCATCACGGAATACTTGATCTCGGTGCCGCCCACATCAAAAACCATTACTTTCATGTACAGACCCTCCTGCGCTTTTTTTCTATTATTGCAAATCGCTCTCCAAATGTAAAGAGCCATGCGCTCCGCCATGCCGGAAAACAAAAAAATCCCGCACTGCGGCAAAGCAAAACGCAGCGCGGGAACGAAGATAGCTTAATTCAGGATCGTGTCAGCGCTCAGCGGGCGACAACATACTTGTGCAGGGTCTTGCGGACTGCGCCGTTGCCAGCGTACAGCTCCTTGACCATGCCCTCGATCTGCTCACCCAGGCCGACCTCGTACAGGTCAACACCGAACACATCGGCACGGCTGTACAGGTTCTTCAGGCAGCTGAAGTCCTGCTCGCCTTCCTTGACTTCCAGAGGAGCCACGATGGCCTGCAGCTCAGCCAGCATCGGATCGGGAGAGATCTCAAAGGCCTTGCCGTTGTCATCAATGCCCTTCAGGTAGCGGGCATAACCTGCCAGCACCAGGGGGATCAGCACCAGATTGGACTTGTCCAGACCGCGTGCCTGATATGCCTTGATGGTCTCGCCGAAGCGGATGGCCAGCTTCTGAGAGGTATCGGTAGCGATACGCTGGGGAGCATCGGGCATGAAGGGGTTGGGCAGACGGCGGTTGATGACAGCACCGATGAACTCATAGGGGTTCAGGACACCGGGATCAACGACCACGGGCATTGCCTCGATATAACCGATCTTCTGGATGAAGGAACGCAGATCCTCGTCGGCCATCTCGGCGCTGATGAGGGTGTAACCCAGCATGCAGCCGTAGATGGACATTGCGGTGTGCAGGGGGTTCAGGCAGGTGCACACCTTCATCTTCTCGATCTTGTCAACGGTCTCGCGGTCGCAGTACAGCACACCGCCCAGCTCCAGCGGAGGACGGCCGTTGGTGTAGTGATCCTCGATGCACAGGTACTGGGTCTCCTCTGCGTTGACAAAGGGAGCAGTAAAGGTGTGCTTCTCGGTCACGATGGTGTAGTTGTCCTCAAAGCCGTCCTTGGCCAGCATATCCTGGACCTTTGCGTCGGGACGGGGAGTGATCTTGTCGATCATGCTCCAGGGGAAGGTGATCTTGGTCTCGTCCTGAACGTATGCCAGGAACTCAGCGGGAACCAGACCCTGCTCGACCCACTTGGAAGCGTAGGCGTGGACAGCGCTCTTGACCTTGTCGCCGTTGTGAGAGCAGTTATCCATGCTCTGAACGGTCAGGGGCAGCTTGCCGGCCTTGAAGCGCTCGTACAGCAGAGCGGTGACCTTGCCCATGGCCAGAACGGGGGTCAGGCCGCGCTCCAGGTCAGCAGGAGCAACGCCGTAGCCCTTCTCGGTGATGGTGAAGGAGATCATCTGCAGGCTGGGGTTCTGGAAGATCTCGACCAGACGAGCCCAATCCTCGCCAAAGGAGTAATCAGCCTTCAGGCTCTCAGTCACGGAAGCAATGACCTTCTTCTCGATGTCGCCGGTGGACTTCAGGCAGACCAGCAGGCTCAGGTTATCGTAGGGCTGGTAAGCCTTGTCGATGATCTCGTAGTCAAAGCTCTCAGCAACGATGACACCGCGGTCATACTTGCCGCTGTTCAGGGCCTCGTTCAGGATGGCAGCGGGGAAGGCACGGAAGATATTGCCTGCGCCGAAGTGCACCCAGGTGGGCTCTGCGTGGGTCTTGGCCTTGACAGCCTCCACGTCAAACTTGGGCAGCTCGTAGCCCTTTTCTGCCCACTCGGCGGACAGATTGCCGTTCTTGATATCAGACAGCTTCATAATAGTACTCAGCCTTTCTTTTTCTCTTCGTCCAGACGGTCCAGCAGGTCCCAGACACCCAGCATGTACTGGATACCCAGAGCACGGTCATACTTGCCGTAACCGGGGCGGCAGTTGCCGGGGCCTTCCTCCCACAGCTGACGGCCGTGGTCGGGGCGGATATAGCCCTCGTAGCCGCCGTCATGGTAGGCGCGCAGGATCTCGATGATGCCGGTCTCGCCGCAGCAGTCGCGGTGAGCAGCCTCGGAGAAGTCGCCGTTGGGGAAGTGGTGGATGTTGCGGATGTGAGCAAACGCAATGCGGTCGCAGTGCTTGCGGACGATCTCGGCAACATTGTTGTTGGGGTTTGCGTTCAGGCTGCCGGAGCACAGGGTCAGGCAGTTGTACTCGTCGTCCACCATGCTCAGGAAGCGGTCGATGCTCTCAGCATCCACCAGCAGGCGGGGCAGGCCGAAGATATCCCAAGGGGGATCGTCCATGTGGATGGCCATCTTGATGTCGCACTCGCGGCAGGTGGGCATCAGAGCTTCCAGGAAGTACTTCAGGTTCTCCCACAGCTTTTCCTTGGTAACAGGGGCATAGGCCTTGAACAGCTCGTCCAGCTTTGCCATACGCTCGGGCTCCCAGCCGGGGAAGGTCATGTTGTACTTCTCGGTGAAGCCCAGGATGTAGTCGGCCATGGCCTTGTAATCGTCCTGGATCATGTCCTTCTGGTAGAACAGAGCAGTGGAGCCGTCGCCGACGGGGTGGAACAGGTCGGTACGGGTCCAGTCAAAGATGGGCATGAAGTTGTAGCAGATGACCTTGACACCGAACTTGGACAGGTTGCGGATGCACTGCTTGTAGTTCTCGATGTACTTGTCGCGGGTGGGCAGGCCGATCTTGATGTCATCGTGGACATTGACAGACTCGACCACGTCCATGTCGAAGCCGTAGGCGTGGATCTGATCGGCGACCTTCTGGATCTCGTCGATCTCCCAGATCTCACCAGGCATCTTGTTGTGCAGTGCCCAGACGATGCTGGTCACGCCGGGAATCTGCTTGATGTCGTTGAGGGTGATGGGATCGTTGCCCTCACCGTACCAACGCCAACCCATTTTCATAGGCATAGTGGGTTCCTCCTTGTTTGTTGCTTTGCTTCTTAAATGCCGCGGCGGGTGCCGTGGCACATTCTTGCTTATATTCTAATATATCAGTTTCAAATTGGCAATTGACGTTTTGACAAGTTTTGATGTTTTTTCTTGTATACTTTACACAAAGAAACGGCCACACATGGGATTTTGCCCCCATCCGGCCGCAAAATACACGCCTTTGGCAGTTTGACGAAAGGAATTTTTACCAGGTGTCGCCGTTGCCGATAAAATAATCCGGGTGGGCGGCACGGGCCTGATCCACACTGAGCTTATACCGGTGCAGATGCTCGCTCAGCGCCCGGCTCACATCCTCCTCCGTGCCGTGGAGCACAGCCTCCAGGATGCGGGTGTGGGCCCCACAGACCGATTTGTTCTCATCCGTCTGCAGGCTGAACTTGCGCAGCCGCTCGATGTGCTGAAAGGTGGAAAGCATGTGGTCAAAGTGTCCCTCCATGCCGCAGAGCTCAAAGGCGCGGCGGTGGAAGGCGTTGTCCAGATCCAGCATCCGGGTCTCGCGGTTCTCGGCCTCCGGGTGGCTTTCCAGCACACGGTACTGCTCGATCAGCAGCCGGTAGGCTCTCTCCTGCTCGCCGGTCAGGCGGCCCCGGATCCGGTTCAGAAGCTCTTTTTCCAGCGTGAAGCGCGCAAACTGCTCCATCTCCATCAGCTCCAGATCAATGGGAGCCACATAGGTGCCGCTCTGGGGCTTGATGGTCACCATGTGGGCAATGTTGAGCATGATCAACGCTTCCCGCATGGGGGTGCGGCTGATGCCCAGTTCCTGGGCCAGCTCGTGGTCGTTCAGTTCATCCCCGGGCTTGAGCTCCATGGTGATGATCCTGCTGCGGATGGTTTCGTAGGCTGCCTCGCGGGCGCTCCGAACTGCCATACTGTCTTCGCTCCTTTTGTGCTTCTGCACGCCTTATCCTTGTGTTTTACTAATATATCAGTCTTGATTTTATTGTACTCCACACACTTTGTCCGCGTCAATTGGGAAACTGCCAAAATTAGAAACTTTTTCTTGTCAATCCTGCCGCTTTTTCCACGGGCCATAAAGGATCACGCCCCACACAGCCGCCAGCGCCAGGCCGCAGACCACATCAATGATGGAATGCTGCTTGGTGAACACGGTGGAGGCGCAGATGAGCGCTGCCCACACCCAGGCCGCTGCTTTGAGCCAGGGGCGCTGCTTTGTCAGCGTGCTGCCCGAAAAGGCAATGGCCATGCAGGCCGTGCTCTGGCAGTGGATAGAGGGGCAGACATTGACCGAGGCATCTGCTTTCCAAATGAGCTGCATCAGGGTCATGGCAAAATTCTCCCGGCCGATGGCTTCCGCCGTGGGGCGGATGTCAAGGCCGTTGGGCAGTACCATATAAATAATGAGGCAGAGCGTCATGCCCGAGAACATCATCAGGCAGAGCTTGTCATAGCTGGCGGTATCGAACCACCACAGCAGGGCCGTGACCGCCGCCAGCAGCACGAACCAACTGCAATACGGAAAAATGAACCACTCGTTGAAGGGGATGAGGTCATCCACCGGGGAGTGGATGATGTATTTGGGGTCGGTGACGGTCAGATCCAGCCAAAAGAACCAGATGAGGTAGACCACCCAGTAAGCCTGATACCACAGGTGGGGCTTGAGCCGCGTGCGCAGAGTCTTTGCCTTCATATTCTTTTCTCCTATAAAATCACTCGCCGCATAGCGATTATTTTAACACAGAACCAGCGCTTGCGCAAATATTATTTATGGGATAAAATAAGGGTATCAGCCTCTCCCCTGTCACCTGTTGCGGCAGCTCCCCTGCCAGAGAAGCCATGTTTACGCTGCTGCCGGAGAGGTTCTTAAATCAAAGGAGAAACTATGTCACCTTCTACCCCGATCCGTCTTGTCGCCCTTGATCTGGACGGCACCCTGCTCAATTCCCAGAGCCAGATCTCCCCCCGCACCCGGCAGGCCATTGCCGATGCCGTCGGGCGCAGGGTCATCGTGCTGCCCTGCACCGGGCGGCCCCTTGCCAGCCTGCCGCCGTTGGTGGCGCAGCTGCCCGGCATCCGGTACGCCATCACCGCCAACGGTGCCGCTGTCTGGGATATGGGCACAGACCCGCTGGGTGCCGTATACAGCCGTTACTCCGATGCGGCCCGGCGTCCGACCCATGAACCGGTTCTGCTGGAGCGTCATTGTTTGCCCCCGGAAACCGCCCGGGAAGTGTTTGCCCTCTACCGGGAATATCATGGCCCACTGAGCATTTTTTCGGACGGGCGCTCTTATTTGGACGGTACCGGTATGGCCCTGTTTCAGAACCGTCATATCCAGCGCCATTCCACCGAGGCCAGACAGCCGGACGATGGCCGTACCCATGTTGTGCGGGATCTGGACGAATGGATGAGCCGCCACGCCCACGAAGTGGAAAAATTCTGTATGTTCTTCGACAGCATCGAAATTGCACAGGCCGCTCTCGTCCGTTTCCGGGCGTTTCCCGGCATCGAGGCCGTACAGGGTGCCCCGGACAATGTAGAGGTCACCGCCGCAGGGGTGGACAAGGGTACCGCCCTGCTGGCTCTGGCCGACCGGCTCGGCATCCCCCGGGAGGCCACCCTTGCCATCGGCGACAGCGACAACGACCGCGCCATGCTGGCCCGGGCCGGTGTGGCCGCTGTAATGGCCAACGCCCTGCCCGAGATCCGGGCACTGGGGGATATCGTCAGCACCCGCGACAACGACCATGACGGCGTTGCAGAGCTGTTTGAGCGGCTCGGGCTGTGACCGTTGGGCATTTTTGTGCAATGTATACAAGCTCTTATGCAAAACATTGTGCTTGTTGAGCATTACCAAAAGCGGCCGGGTCGTTTATACTAATACTGTGAACGTATGGTGGGGAGAGTGTGCCCATCCGGCCCTGCCCCGCCCTGAGTGTCAAATAAAAAGGAGAAATGCGTTATGAATCCCATCGTTGAAAAGGTCTATCAGATCGGCATTATCCCTGTTATCGCCTTCAACAGCGTGGACGAGGCCCTGCCCCTGTGCAAGGCTCTGGCCGAGGGCGGTCTGCCCGCAGCCGAGGTCACCTTCCGCACCGCATGTGCTGAGGAGTGCATCCGCAAGATCCACGAAGAGATGCCCGAGATGCTGCTGGGTGCAGGCACTGTCCTGACCTGCGAGCAGGCTGACCGTGCAATGGCAGCTGGTGCTTCCTTCATCGTTGCTCCCGGCTTTGACCCCGAGGTCTGCAAGCACGTGATCGACAAGGGCGGCATTATGATGCCTGGTACCGCTTCTGCCGGCGAGATGCAGCAGGCTATGAACATGGGCTGCGAGGCCCTGAAGTTCTTCCCCGCTGAGGCAAACGGCGGTGTCGGCATGCTGAAGAACATCGGCGCTGCCCTGAAGGGCGCACGCTGGATGTGCACCGGCGGTGTCAACGCAAAGAACGTCAACGATTACCTGGGCTACGACCAGATCTTCGCTGTCGGCGGCACCTGGATGTGCAAGAGCGATGTCATCAAGGCTGGCGACTGGGCAAAGATCACTGCTCAGAGCAAGGAAGCTGTTGACACCATGCTGGGCTTGCGCCTGCATCATGTCGGCATCAACACCGGCAACGAGGAAGAGGCCATGAAGGTCGCCACCCTGCTGGGCGGTCTGCTGAACATGAAGGTCGCTCCCGGCAACTCCAGCATCTTTGTGGGCAACAAGGAATTCGAGATCATGAAGAAGCCCGGCCGCGGCACCAATGGCCACATTGCCATCGCCTGCAACAACGTTGACCGTGCCATCTATCACCTGTCTCAGCGCGGCGTGAAGTTCGATCTGGACAGCAAGAATGTCAAGAACGGCAAGACCATTGCCTGCTACTTTGCTGACGAGATCGCCGGCTTTGCAATGCACCTGGTCCAGGCCTGAGTTCCTGAGCATTTCCACGGCGTTTCCCGCCGCACCGGTCCACCCTGCGGCGGGTGATATAAAACACATCTGATTATAAAGGAGTACACCACAATGAAAGTCGTTACTTTTGGCGAACTGATGGTCCGTCTGCAGCCGTTCAACTATGAGCGCTTTGTCCAGGCTAACAGCCTGGAGTTCACCTTCGGCGGCGGCGAGGCCAACGTTGCTGTTTCTCTGGCCAACTACGGCCTGGACGCAGCTTTCGTCACTAAGCTGCCCGCACACGCCATCGGTCAGGCCGCTGTCAACAGCCTGCGCCGCTACGGCGTTGACACCAGCATGATCACCCGTGGCGGTGACCGCGTTGGTATCTACTACAATGAGAAGGGCGCTTCTCAGCGTGGTTCTGTCTGCATCTACGACCGTGCCAACAGCGCAATCCAGCTGGCACAGCCTTCCGATTTCGATTGGGAGAAGATCTTCGAGGGCGTGGATTGGTTCCACTTCACCGGCATCACCCCGGCTCTGGGCGAGAACGTTGTCGAGATCTGCCGCGAGGCCTGCAAGGCTGCTAAGGCTCACGGCGTGAAGATCAGCTGCGACCTGAACTACCGCGGCAAGCTGTGGACCCGTGAGCAGGCTCGTGCTGCCATGACCGATCTGTGCCAGTACGTTGATGTCTGCATCTCCAACGAGGAGGACGCAAAGGACGTGTTCGGCATCGAGGCCGAGGCTACCGATATCTACGGCGGCAAGCTGAATGCTGAGGGCTACAAGAGCGTTGCCAAGCAGCTGGCTGACAAGTTCCACTTTGAGAAGGTCGCTATCACCCTGCGTGAGAGCCACAGCGCATTCGACAACGGCTGGAGCGCTATGCTGTACGACGTTGCTTCCAACGAGTACTGCTTCTCCAAGAAGTACGACCTGCACATCATCGACCGCGTTGGCGGCGGTGACTCCTTCGGCGGCGGCCTGATCTACAGCCTGCTGACCGGCAAGAGCACTCAGGAAGCTGTTGAGTTCGCTGTTGCTGCTTCTGCTCTGAAGCACTCCATCGAGGGCGACTACAACATGATGACCGTGTCCGAGGTCGAGAAGCTGGCTGGCGGCGACGGTTCCGGCCGCATCCAGCGCTAAACAAGCGTTACAGGAGGTCGTCCGCAATGGATATCCGTTATTCCTGCAACCAGAAAGATTTCAAGCGCTACACCACCGAGGAAATGCGGGACGAGATGCTCATCACCGGCCTGTACAAGGCGGATGAAGTTGTTGCCGTTTACAGCCATGTGGACCGCATGGTCACGCTGGGCTGTATGCCGGTGCACGAGACCGTGTCCATCGACAAGGGCATCGATATCTGGGCAAACTTCGGCACCCACTATTTCCTGGAGCGCCGCGAGATTGGTATGTTCAACATCGGCAAGGATTCCACCGGTATCGTGGTGGCTGACGGCGTGAAGTATGAGCTGGGCTACAAGGACTGCCTGTACATCACCCAGGGCACCAAGGAAGTGACCTTTGCTTCCGCTGATCCCGAGCATCCTGCCAAGTTCTATATGGTGTCTGCTCCGGCACACTGCGCTTACGAGACCCGCCTGATCAAGATGGCCGATGCAAACCATCGTCCTCTGGGCAGCGTGGAAACCTGCAACAAACGCACCATCAATCAGTTCATCCACCCGGACGTGCTGAAGACCTGCCAGCTGAGCATGGGCATGACCGAGCTGGACCCCGGTTCCAACTGGAACACGATGCCCAGCCACACCCATGAGCGGCGGATGGAGATCTACACCTACTTTGAATTGCCCGAGGGGCAGGTGGTGTTCCACATGTGCGGTGAGCCTACCCAGACCCGCCATATCGTGATGCACAACGAGGATGCTGTCATCAGCCCTTCCTGGAGCATCCACAGCGGTGTCGGCACCTCGAACTATACGTTCATCTGGGCTATGGGCGGCGAAAACATGGAGTTTGACGACATGGATAACATCGCTACCACCGACCTGCGCTAAACACAAATAAGACCCCGCACCGGCGATCCGGCGCGGGGTTTTTCAGTAAAGGAGTTCTACTTATGGATCTTACTGCATTTGACCTGAAGGGCAAGGTTGCCCTGGTCACCGGCGGCGCACACGGCATCGGCTTCTCCATTGCCGAGGGCATGGCAAAGTGCGGCGCTACCGTCTGCTTCAACTGCTCCAACGAGGGTAGCCTGGAAAAGGGCCTGGCCGCCTACAAGGCTGTCGGCATCGACGCACACGGCTATGTGGCCGATGTTACCGATGAGGCTGCCGTGAACGCCATGATCGCCCAGATCAAGGCTGAGGTGGGCCCCGTGGACATTCTGGTGAACAACGCCGGTCTGATGAAGCGTGTGCCCATGATCGAGATGAGCCACACCGATTTCCTGCGCGTCATCGACGTGCACGTTGGCGGTGCTTTCAACTGCTCCAAGGCGGTTCTGCCTGATATGATCGCCAAGCGCGAGGGCAAGATCATCAATATCTGCTCCATGATGAGTGAGCTGGGCCGCGAGACTGTCTCCGCCTACGCTGCCGCCAAGGGCGCACTGAAGATGCTGACCCGCAACATTGCCTCCGAGTACGGCGAGTACAACATCCAGTGCAACGGCATGGGCCCCGGCTACATTGCCACCGCTCAGACCGCTCCCCTGCGCGAGATCCAGCCCGATGGCAGCCGCCATCCCTTCGATACCTTCATCTGCGCCAAGACCCCCGCAGGCCGCTGGGGCACCCCCGAGGACATGGTCGGCCCCTGCGTGTTCCTGGCCTCCCATGCTTCCGACTTTGTCAATGGCCAGATCCTGTACGCTGATGGCGGCATCCTGGCTTACATCGGCAAGCAGCCCAAGTAAGTAAAGCACCTCGAAATAGAAAAGACCCTCTTCGTCATTGCTGCGCAATGCCGCCCCTCCCTTTTGGAGGTGCTGGCGGGCATCAGCAGGACGGAGAGGGTCTTTGTCATACTTTTCACACTTTTGTAAAGGATTTGTTATTGTATTCTTCGACACATCCTTGTATAATAGTTGCTTGTGGGTAGCCTTTCACGAGAGCTGCCCACGAGAAAAGATTTTCGTCACGAACAAGGAGAGATTACACAATGAAACTCAAGAATGTTGCTGTTGTTGCCGCTGCTCTGGCACTGGCTGTTGGTATGACCGCTTGCGGCGGTTCTGCTTCTTCCACCACCGCTTCTTCCGTTGCTTCTTCCGCTGCCGCTTCCTCTGAGGCTGCAAGCTCTGAGGCAGCAAGCTCTGAGGCAGCTTCCAGCGAGGCCGAGGTCGAGCCCGCCGAGTACACTGTCTACAACACCACCGGCGAGAACGTCACCGAGCTGTACCTGTACGTTGCCGGCTCTGAGGACAAGGGCGAGAACCTGGCTGCTGACGGCCTGGCTGACGGCGACAGCGTTGTGCTGACTCTGCCCGAGGACGCTGACAAGAGCGCTGAGTATGTCCTGGAGTTCACCACCGAGGGCGGCGACACCCAGAGCTTCGACACCCTGAGCTACGAGGTTGCTCCCATCTCCCTGCTGAGCGTTGATGCTGCTGCAGGTGCTACCCCCATCAGCTTCACCGCTCCGGAGCAGTAAAAAAACGCAGGCCTGAGCCTGTAACATAAAAACTCCCCTGCACTCCATTGATATGAACCCCAAAAGTTAGACAAAAATCAAATTAAGCGACCCCAACGGTCTGAATCCTGTATTGCACAGGGCTCAGGCCGTTTAGTTTTAATTTGATTCGGCGATTGTTGTAATAGTCGATGTAATCGATAATGGCCTTTTCAAGCTGGTCAATGGAATCAAATTTTTCCAAATAGAACAGTTCTGTCTTGAGCAGTCCAAAGAAGTTCTCGGCAACCGCATTGTCCAGACAAGTGGCTTTCCGAGACATACTTTGCGTAATTCCTTTTGCTTTCAGTAGATTCTGGTAGGACTTCATCTGGTATTGCCAGCCCTGATCCGAATGCAGAATCAGATTGTCAACCTTGTCCGGCAGCTTTTGAAAAGCACCTTCCAGCATATCCGTGATCTGTTTGAAATTTGGATGGCGGCTCAGGTTATAGCTGACAACTTCGCCATTGAACAGATCGAGAATTGGAGACAGATAGAGTTTTTGGTCGTTCACTTTGAATTCAGTAACATCTGTGACCCATTTTCGATTTGGCTGGTTTGTCTTGAAGTGCCGTTCCAGCAAGTTTGGCGCAACTTCTCCGACTTCACCCTTGTAGGAGTTGTACTTTCTTTTTGCGCGAACCTGACAGACTAAGCCCAGCTGCTTCATGAGTTTCCGAACCGTCTTGTGATTCACACAAATATCGTTGTTGTGTAGTTCTTGTGTAATTCTGCGATATCCGTATCGCTTCTTGTTCTCATTGAAGATTGTAATGATCTGTTTTTTTACCATCTGGTACTTCGCAGGATTTTGAGACCGATGCAGGTAGTAGTAAAATGTGCTGCGAGGAAGTCCGGCAAGTTGCAGCAATGCTTTCAATGGATATTTCTGCCTTAGCTCCTGAACTACTTGTGCTTTCTGTTTTGGCGTTCCTCTTCCAGTACCAAGGCGTTCAATTTTTTTAAGTAATCGATCTCCATCCGAAGCCGTTGATTTTCTGCAATCAGATCTTCTTCTACTTGCTTATCCAGCTTTGGCTTCCGACCTTTCTGTGTCCCACCGGCGGCACAGGCTCGACCTCGACGTTCTACCAGAAGTGCCTCTTCGCCTTCTTCCAGATAGATGCGCTCCCAATCTTGAAGCGTACGTCTTGGAATTCCATACTTGCTGGATGCTTCATAAAAGCTTAATTTTTCATTGTGAAGCTGTTTGATGATTTCTACCTTTTGAGCTCCGTTGTACTTTCGTTGTCCCTTTGGCATACAAAAACACCCCATTTCCTAAACAGTATACCATACTGTCTAACAAATGGGGTGCAGTTCACATTTTACCGGAATGCAGGGGAGTTTTTTGCGTATCAAAGGTTTCGCAGCGGGGTCTTAGACCTTCTCAATGGTGATGGTCCACTCGCTGGTCATAGCCTCATCGGGCTCCAGCACCTCGTGCTTGCCCTCTTCGTTCACGCTGTTGGCCCAGCCGTTCCAGGGCTCCATGCAGACGAAGTTTTCGGCATCCTGCTGCCACAGCACACCGTTGGTAAAGCTCTCGTCAGCATCCACGGTGACCTTGTGGCCGTTGCCCTTATCCGTAAAGGTCATGGGGAACTCCACGCCAGTCATCAGGCGGATGGAGTTGTCAGAACCTTCCTTGCGGGTCAGGGTGATCTTCTCGGGTGCGGCAGGCTGCTCGCCCTTGGCATCCTCAGAGCAGGTGGCGCACTTGATGTCAAAGTCCACATTCTCCAGAGCAGAGGCCACAAAATAGGGATGATAGCCAAAGCTGAAGGGCATCGGAACATCGCCCTCATTGATCACGGTCATGCTCAGGGAAGCGGTGTTGCCCTGCAGGTTGTAGTTCATCAGGACAGTGAAATCAAAGGGGTAGAGGAACTTGGTCAGGGGGCTGGACTCCAGGATCAGGGTCACGCCGTCGGGGCCGACGCTCTCCACTTCCCAGGGGCACAGGTCAGCCATGCCGTGGATCTCCATGGGATAGGCCTGGCCGTTGAAGATGTGCACGCCGTTGTCGGGCTTGCCGCAGTTGGGGAACAGCACAGGGATGCCGAAGCGGGGGCGGTTGCACTCGCTGAAATTGGGGCGGCGGGTCCAGATGTACTCGTCGCCGTCCAGGGTAAAGCCGGTGACCATGCCGCCGCGCTCGGGGGTGATGGTCAGGGCAGTTTTTGCCACGGGGTCGGTGATGACATACTGCTCAAAGCATGCGCCGCCCTCGGTGACGTACTGGGTAGTGATCTGGTTCATAAGTTGTACCTCCATATCATTTGATACAAAAAGGCCGCCGTACGCGCAAAAAGCACGCACAGCAGCCATTTTTCAATTAAAGAACAACGCCATCCTTGAAGATGGAGATCTCGCGGAAGCCGTGCTTCTCGGCCTTGGTCTGCTCACCGCCTGCAACGCGGATGACCAGATCCAGCAGGTCGCGGGCGGCCTCGTCGATGGTCTTTTCACCGTCCGCAATGACACCGGTGTTGAAGTCGATCCAGCCGGACTTCTTCTCGGCCAGCGGGGTGTTGGTAGAGATCTTCAGGGTGGGGGCCGGGGCAGAGAACGGGGTGCCGCGGCCGGTGGAGAAGAGGATCAGGTGAGCGCCTGCGGCGGTCATGGCCGTTGCGGACACCAGATCGTTGCCGGGGCCGTAGAGCATGTTCAGGCCCTTGGTCACCACGGGGTCACCGTAGCCGATGACATCCATGATGGGTGCGGTGCCGCCCTTCTGGACACAGCCGCAGCTCTTGTCCTCCAGGGTGGTGATGCCGCCCTGCTTGTTGCCCGGAGAGGGGTTGTCGTAAACCACCTCGTTGTGGCTGATGAAGTATTCCTTGAAGCCGTTGATCATGTGCTCGGCCTTGACGAATACCTCCTTGTTGATGCAGCGATCCATCAGGAAGCCCTCGGCACCGAACATCTCGGGCACCTCGGTCAGGACAGTGGAGCCGCCGCGCTGGCCCATCATGTCGGAGAAGCGGCCGATGGTGGGGTTGGCGGTGATGCCGGACAGGCCGTCCGAACCACCGCACTTCATGCCGACCACCAGCTCGCTCACAGGGATAGGCTCACGCTTGAACTGACCGGCGTAAGCAGCCAGCTCCTTCAGGATCTCACGGGCGGCGGTGAACTCGTCGTCCACATCCTGGCAGGTCAGGAACTTGACCCGGTCGTGGTCATACTCGCCCAGCTCTTCCACGAACTGGTCGTGCTGCAGGTTTTCACAGCCCAGATGCAGCACCAGAACAGCGGCGGCATTGGGGTGGCGGACCAGCGCGGCCAGCAGCTTGCGGGTCTGGGCATGGTCGTGGCCGGTCTGGCTGCAGCCAAACGGATGGGTAAAGGTGTACAGACCCTCAATGGAGCCGGTGACCAGATCCTGGTTGTCGTTCACCATCTTCTTGGCGATATCGTTGACACAGCCGACCGTGGGAATGATCCAGATCTCGTTGCGGATGGCAGCACGGCCATCCTTGCGGCGGAAGCCCATAAAGGTCTCAGGCTCCACCTTGGGCAGGGGGGCCAGGTCGGGGGCGGGGTGATAGCTGTACTCCACCTCACCGGACAGATTGGTGTGGACATTATGGGTGTGCATCCAGGTGCCCGGCTCGGCATCGGCGGTCGCGTGGCCGATGGGGAAACCGTACTTGATGACATTTTCACCGTTCTTGATGGGCTTTACTGCCATCTTGTGGCCCTGAGGGATATCCTCCAGCGCGGTCACGGCAAGGCCGTCCACCTCCACCAGAGTGCCCTTGGCAATGGGGTGCAGTGCAACCACCACGTTGTCAAGGGGACTGATATGAATCGCCTGCGGCATAGTTATTCTCCTTAATGACATTTACAAAGCACAAGGAGGCCGCTGCCCAAAGCAGCAGCCCCTTGTTGTGCAGGTGATATTCCAGCTTACAGGCAGCTCTTGTAGGCAGCCTCGGCACCCTGGGTGCGGATCAACTCCAGATCAGCCAGAACAGCGGCCTCCAGGCCCTCGATCTTGGTCAGATCCTGATCCCACATCTGGGTGTTGGTCAGAACGGCATGCACCAGCTGAGCGTCGGTGTCGTCCTTGTGTGCATAGTAGAAGTCCAGTGCCCATGCGTCATCCTGGATCTTGTAGGTGTTGCCTGCGGGGCGCTTGCAGATCAGGCCGTCGGCAGTGCGCTCCTGGATATCATTGGAGTAGAAGGCAATGTAAGCGGCCAGAGACATGGTCAGGCACTTGGGCAGCTGCTTCTGCTCCTCGATGTAAGCCAGGAAGGAAGGCATGTTGCGGGCCTTCCACTTGGAGGTGGAGTTCAGGGAGATGCTCATCAGCTCGTGGTTGACGAAGGGGTTGTTGAAGCGGTCCTCGACGGCGGAAGCGAACTCTTCCAGATCCTTCTTGTCCAGAGGCAGGGTAGGGATGATCTCCTCATGCAGCATCTTGTTCATAAAGCCGCGGACGGTATCGTTGTGCATGCAGTCACGGACGATGTCGAAGCCAGCCAGATATGCGCCCAGAACGAAACCGGTGTGTGCACCGTTCAGGATGCGGACCTTGCGCTTCTTGTAGGGGGTAACATCAGGCACGACCATGACGTTGACACCGGCCTTCTTGAACGGCAGCTTGTCCTCCAGACCTGCAGGGCCCTCGATGACCCACACGCCGAAGACTTCGCCGACATCCAGCACCTGATCATGGTAGCCGTTGGCCTCTTCCATGGCAGCCAGCTCCTTGGGGTCGCGGATGCGGCCCGGAACGATGCGGTCCACCAGAGTGGAGCAGAAGGTGTTGGCGTTGTTCATCCAGTCGATGAACTCAGCTTCCAGATTCCAGTCCTTGGCGTAGTTGTTGCAGCACTTCTTCAGCTCTTTGCCGTTGTTGTCGATCAGCTCGCAGCTCAGGATGACCAGACCCTTATCCGCAGCACCGTTGAATGCCTTGTAGCGCTCGTACAGCACGCGGGTCAGCTTTGCGGGGAAGCTGTTGGGAGGAACCTGATCGAACGCGCTGTCGCCCTGGGTGTAAGCGATGCCGGCCTCGGTGGTGTTGGATACAACCGTTTCCAGATCCTCAGAGCGGGCCAGAGCCAGCACTTCATCCCACTTGCCATCGATGTAGGGGCAGACACAGTCAGACACGCAGGAGATCACGCGCTTTGCATCCACCTTCTGGCCCTTCTCGCTGCCGCGCAGATACAGGGTGTACAGGCCCTCCTGCTCGTTGATCCAGTCAGCCATCTGGGGGAAGTTGCCGATGGGCTGCACCAGCTTGACCTTGCCGTTGTAGCCAGCCTTCTCGTTGGCGATATCATAGAAATAGTCCACGAATGCGCGCAGGAAGTTACCCTCGCCAAACTGCATGACCTTGACAGGGGCATCCTTGAGGATGTAGCCGTTGTAGCCGGTCTCAGACAGAACCTTGTAATTCAGAGTTTCCATATCACGTGTTCTCCTTTTAGCTTGCTTTGCTTCTCTCCGGGGCACCCTTTTGTGCCCCGCACTCTGTCTCTATTGTATGCTGTTGTATACAAAGAAGTCAAGTGTTTTTTGCCAGATTTTTGGCCCAAAACAGGCCATTTTTATAAATTCCAGCGTTTTTTACAAGGAAAAGTCTGAAAATTTGTCAGTTTTTCAGTTGTATACATTATCGTTTTCCGCTATACTAAAGATAGGCTTAACACGCCCTGCGCGGGCGCTGTTAAAGGTACCCCATAGTGATATATTAGTACATTAGAATGAAAAGGAGTTTTCGACCCATGAAAGCATTTATGGACAAGGAATTCATGCTCCAGTCTCCTGTGGCTCAGCATCTGTATCACACCTACGCTGCTGATATGCCCATCTGCGACTATCACTGCCATATCTCCCCGAAGGAGATCTACGAGAACCGCCGCTTTGAGAACATCGCTCAGGTGTGGCTGGGCGGCCGCCAGCCCGACGGCTCTCTGGCAGGCGACCACTACAAGTGGCGCGTGATGCGTTCCAACGGCGTGCCCGAGGAGTACATCACCGGCACCAAGCCCGACCGCGAGCGTTTCCAGAAGTTTGCTGAGGCTCTGCCCATGTGCGTTGGCAACCCCATGTACCACTGGTGCCACCTGGAGCTGCGCAAGTTCTTCGGCTATCAGGGTGTGCTGAACGGCGACACCGCTGAGGAAGTCTGGAACCTGTGCAACGACAAGCTGCAGCACGACGACAGCATGACTGTCCGCGGCCTGATCGAGCAGTCCAATGTTGCTTTCATCGGCACCACCGACGACCCCATCGATGATCTGGCATGGCACAAGAAGATCAAGGAAGATCCTTCCATCAAGTTCACCGTTGCTCCCTCCTTCCGCCCCGACAAGGCCATCAACATCCAGAAGCCCGGCTTCGCGGAGTACATGGGCAAACTGGCTCAGGCCGTTGGCAAGGAAAAGCTGGAGTGCATCAACTGCGTCACCGACGCTCTGACCCAGCGCATCGAGTTCTTTGCCGAGATGGGCTGCCGCGCATCTGACCACGGCCTGGACTATGTGCCCTACCGTGAGGCCACCAAGGAAGAGGTCAACGCCATCTACCAGAAGGCTATGGCCGGTGAGGCTGTGACCGCTGAAGAGGCTGAGAAGTACCAGACCTACATCCTGATCCACCTGGGCAAGCAGTACCACCGCCTGAACATCGCCATGCAGCTGCACTACAACTGCCTGCGCGGTGTCAACCGTAAGATGAACGCCCTGCTGGGACCCGATACCGGTTTCGACATGATCAACACTGCCAAGTGCGGCGGCGAGATCGCTGCTCTGCTGAGCGCCCTGAACGACACCGATGAGTGCCCCAAGGTCATCATCTACAGCCTGAACCCCGCTGACAACGAGCAGATCGGCACCATTCTGGGCTGCTTCCAGAATGATGAGATTCCCGGCAAGATCCAGCACGGCTCCGGCTGGTGGTTCAACGACCAGAAGATCGGCATGGAGAACCAGATGAAGAGCCTGGCAAACCTGGGCCTGCTGGGCAACTTTGTTGGTATGCTGACCGACAGCCGCAGCTTCCTGAGCTACACCCGCCACGACTACTTCCGCCGCATCCTGTGCAATCTGATCGGCCAGTGGGTCGAGGATGGCGAGTATCCCAACGATGAGAAGGCTCTGGAGAAGATCGTCAAGGGCATCTGCTTCGACAACGCAAAGCGTTACTTCGCTCTGTAAGCAGCGCCTCTGCATCCCCTTTCCATAACTTGTAAAAGCGCTCTGCCGGTTTGCCCCGGCAGGGCGCTTTTTTCTTGTGCGGCCGTATTCACAAAAATGTAACTTGCATTCTGTCGTCAAATCGGGTAGGATAACGTTGAATCAAAACCGAAGGGGAACGTGAAGATGCTGAAACGTTTTGTAAAGCGGCTGCTCAGCTGCCTGCTGCTGGCGGCGCTGTTTGTATTGGTGGTCATTGGCGGAACACTGGGCGTACAGGGCTGGCGGCTCTACCGCGCCACAGCGGCGCAAAAGCCCATTGCCGGCCTCTATGATGAGATCAGCTCCCGGCCCGGCTTTGCCAGCTGTGACCAGCTGCCCCAGACCTATATCGATGCGGTCATTTCCGTGGAGGACAGCCGGTTTGAAAGGCACCACGGCATCGACCCGGCGGCCATTGTCCGGGCGCTCTGGGCCGACCTGCGCACCCGCTCTCTGGCCGAGGGCGGCAGCACCCTGACCCAGCAGCTGGCCAAGAACGAGCTGTTCACCCAGGAAAAGCAGATGGCCCGCAAGGCAGCGGAGATGTTTGCCGCCAGGGACATCGAGGATTACTACTCCAAGCAGCAGATCTTTGAGATGTACGCAGGCAGCTGCTACTTCGGCAACCAGTGGTCCGGCGTGGCGCAGGCTGCGCAGGGCTACTTTGGCAAGCCCACCCGGGAGCTGACCCGCGCCGAGTGTGTGGTACTGGCCGGCCTGCCCAACGCGCCCTCGGTCTACGCCGCCAACGGGGAGCTGGCCCGCAGGCGCGCTCTTGTGGTGGTGGAACGGATGGAGCGCGCCAAAAAGCTGACCCACACCCAGGCACTGGAGCTCCGGGATGAAGTCAGTGCCCTGCCCCTTTGGTGAGAAAAAACAGAATTTATCCGGGTTTTCCATAAAATAATGCTAACACCGGAGGCGGCTGCCGTGGTATCTTAATAGCAGATCAAACCCGGAGGGAGCATGTAAAACCTATGGAAGAAACCAAAAAGGGTTCCGGCACCACCGACCTCACGGTGGGCAGGCCGCTGACCCAGATTTTGAAATTCGCCCTGCCACTGGTGCTGGGCACCCTGTTCCAGCAGCTGTACAGCTTTGCGGACACTGTCATTGTGGGGCGGTGCCTGGGCACCGATGCACTGGGTGCGGTGGGTACCACCTACTCGCTGAATTTTCTCATTTTAGGCTTTGTGCTGGGTTCCTGCACGGGTTTTGGCATCCCGGTGGCCCAGAGCTTTGGTGCAAGGGACAGCGAGGATATGCACAAGTATCTGTTCAACGGCGCGGTTCTCTGCGTGGTCCTGAGCGTGGTGTTCACCATCGTCACCACCCTCACTGCTGCCCCGCTGCTGCAGCTCATCCACACCCCGGCCGAGCTGTTCCCGGACGCGGTGGCCTACATCCGCATCATCTTCCTCGGCATTCCGGCCACGGTGCTGTTCAACTACACCTCCACCGTCCTGCACAGTCTGGGCGATTCCCAGCACCCATTCTATTTCCTGCTAATCTCCAGTTTCCTGAACATCGGGCTGGACTGGCTGTTCATCGTACCGCTGGGTATGGGCGTGGAGGGCGCAGCCATCGCCACCGTTGTCAGCCAGCTGTTCAGCGGCCTGCTTTGCACCTGGTGGTTCTTCACCCGGGTGGAGGGCATCCATTTCACCCGGGAAAACTGTGTCCTCTCGGCGGGGCACTGCGGGCGGCTGGCCTATATCGGCCTTCCGATGGGCTTTGAGTATTCCGTTTCTGCCATCGGTGCCTTCATCATGCAGGATGCCATCAACCTGCTGGGCAGCACCGCCGTGGCCGCCCAGACCGCCGGTGAGAAGATTCGCCAGATGTTCACCGTGCCCATGGCAAGCGTGGGCACGGCTATGGCAACTTATGTCGGCCAGAACCACGGTGCCCACCGCACTGACCGCGTCAGGCAGGGCATCCGGGATGGCTGCATCCTCCAGCTGTGCTACTGCGCGGCTGCCTGGGTGGTGCTCTTCTTCGTCAAGGGCTGGGCCGTGGGCCTTGTTCTGGGCGATGCCGACCCTGCCGTGACTTCCGGTGCTGTGGAATACCTGACCGTGATCAGCGTGCTGTTCTGCATCAACGGCCTGCTGATGGTCTTCCGCAACACCCTGCAGGGTCTGGGATACAGTGTGCAGGCCGTTATCTCCGGTGTGGGCGAGCTCATCGGCCGCGCGCTCTGCGGCTGGCTGGCCGTTCATAGTCTGGGCTACTTCGGCATCTGCATTGCCAACCCCATTGCCTGGGGTCTGGCACTGCTCTACTGTGTGTTCATGGTGACCAGAGTTCTGAAAAAAGAGAACGCATAAAAATACCCCTCTCCGTCCGTGCGGCCGCACAGCGGAGAGGGGTGTTTTTATGCGATCAATCAATAAGGCTTACGAACACCGGGCAGAGCACTGCGGTCAGCACACCGGCCACAGCGATGGACAGGCCGCTCATGGCACCTTCCACCTCACCCATCTGCAGGGCCTTGCTGGTGCCCACGGCATGGGCTGAGGTGCCAATGCCCACACCTTTGGCAATGGGGTCGGTGATGTGAAACGCCTTGCAGACCGTCTCGGCCAGCAGGTTGCCCACGATGCCCGTCAGGATGACGATGGCACCGGTCAGGGCCGCAATGCCGCCCAGCTCTGCAGCTACATCCATGCTGATGGCAGTGGTCACGGATTTGGGCAGCAGGGTGGCGTACTGCTCCTGGGTCAGGTGCAGCGCCAGCGCCAGTGCCAGCGCGCTGCCCAGGCTGACCAGCGTGCCCACCGAGATGCCCGCAATGATGGCCGCGGCGTTTGCCTTGAGCAGGTCGAGCTTTTCATACAGCGGGATGGCCAGCGCCACGGTGGCGGGCAGCAGCAGGTAGTTCACCGGGGCGGCGCTGACCTTGTAGTCGGCATAGGGGATGCCGCATACCGACAGGAAAACGATCACAAAGATCGCACCCAGCAGCAGCGGGTTAAAAAATGCCTTTCCGGTCACTCTGTTCACAAGGGCTCCCAGTGCAAAGGCGGCCAGTGTCAGCAGCACACCCCAGGCAACAGAGCCCGAAAGGAACTCATTCAGCAATTCCATCATTGGCAGCAGTCTCCTTGTTCTTTTTGCGGCTGGTCAGAGCCTGGGTGGTCTTTCCGGCGGTCACCATGACCAGAACCGTGACCGGGATGATGGCGATGAGGATGGGCAGCAACATCTCCCCCATCTCCGCCCAAAGCTCCATCACGCCTGCGGCGGCGGGCACAAAGAGCAGCGGGAAGATACCGGTGAGGAACACGCCCACCTCTTTTACGTCCTCCAGCTGGATCAGCCGGAAGTTCAGGGCCAGCAGCAGCAGCACAAGCCCGTACACACTGGCCGGAACCGGCAGCGGCAGTACGGCATGACATACTTCCCCCAGAAAGCAAAACGCGAGGATACGCGCAAATTGAAACAGATAATTCGTAAAAAATCCCCCTTGTCTAACAGCTAAGTCAAAATTATAGTCCAAAACCTCCGGGGGCGCAACAGCAATATCTGACAAGGATTGTTATATTTTGCCGGAAAAACTGTGGAAAAGAAAAGGGCCCGGCAGAAAGCGCACGCCCACGTGCCGCGATCTGCCGGGCCGATGCACCGCAAAGCGGTGTTTTTCTGTGTTTCCCGCACGCTCCCTCAGTTCCGCAAAACAGCTTCGATCCGTTCCTTGTCCAGCCCTTCGCCGATGACGATGAGCACCTCCTGCCCTGCCGGAATGGGGGCCGCAGTCAGGCCGTCGGCGGTGGCATTCAGCTCCACCCAGCCGGCGGCATCCTGCACAAAGCCCTTGACCCGCAGCACCCGGCCGCAGGCGGCATCCGTGAACAGGCTGGGAATGCGTGCTTCCAGCTGCTGCCGGGGCAGGCCCAGCTCAAGGAAATACGCCGAACTGAATGCATCGTGCGCATCAAAGCAGAGCTTTTCGCAGTCGGTATGCTGATAGCCGCAGGCATCCAGCGCCGCAAGATCTCCATCCTCCAGGTCGGCCCAGTCCTTGATCAGAAAATCCTCTTCCGTCAGGGTGCGGCTGCACTTGCAGGCCGCAAGGGCACGCTTCAGGTGGTCGATGGCGCCTTCCCGCTGGGCCTGGGTGGCCAGCTGACTGCGGGAGAGCAGGATGCGTCCGGCGCTGGCAGCTTCCGATGCCAGAATGTACTCTGCCTGCGGGGAAAGCGTCTCGGGCAGCAGGGCATCCACAACGGCAAACACATTGCCCAGTGTATACCACCGATCCAGCGGCTCATCCCGCAGGACATCAAAAAACTCGTCCACATCAAAAATGCCGCTGGGCTCCACCACCACCCGGTCGAACCCGCGCATAGCCATTGAGATGAGCTTGGTGCGCATCCGGCGCTGGTGGGTATCACAATCACACCCGCCGCTGATGGTCTCGATCTCGCAGCGTTCCCCCAGCAGATCCTGCACCAGCATGGCATCCACGTTCACAGCGCCAAAGTCGTTTTCCAGAATGCAGACATGATGCCCCTGTGCGGTCAGATACGCAGCATATCTGCGCAGGAACGTTGTCTTGCCCGCACCCAGAAAACCGGTGATGAGATCGACCTGTACCATACGTTCCTCCTTATGCGTGGTTGAAGCCCTTGCCGAACACCTCAGTGGTGCTCAGCATGGACATGAAGGCGTTCAGATGCTGCTTGTGGATAAAATCCTGCAGCTGGTCGGCCTCGCGGCGGGTCAGGGTGGTGTAGATGATGTAGTGGGGCTTGTCGGTGTATGCGCCGAAGCAGGGCGTATAGGTTGCGCCGCGCATCAGCTTGCGCATGACAAAATCACAGATGGGTTTCCTATCGTCGCAGACGATGAGGATGGCCTTGCACATCTTGATCTTTTCCAGCACGGCATCAATGACCAGTGATTTCACGGTCAGACCCACGAAGGAATAGAGGGCGGTGTACAGGTCGAACACGAAGCAGGCCGCAATGACCATGAACAGGTCGGTCAGGAACAGCGCCACTGCCACGTTGTGGATGTGGGTATACTTTTCCACGATGAGGGCAATGACATCCGTGCCGCCGGAGGAAGCGCCCACATTGAACAGCAGAGCCGACGCAATGGCCGGCAGGGCAATGGCAAACAGCAGGTCGAGCATGGGCTGGTTGCTCAAGGGGCCGCGCAGGGGGCAGATCTTTTCCAGCGCCATCAGCTCCAGCGACATGACCACAGTGGCATAGCCGGTGGTCATGGCAAACTTTTTGCCCAGGAAGATCAGGCCCACACCCAGCAGGATCATGTTGGCCGCCGAGGAAAAGGCCGAAGCCGACAGCGGGGTGAGCTTGGCCGCCAGCGCCGCCATACCGGTCACGCCGCCAAAGACAAAGTTGTTGGGGAATTTGAAAAAGTACACACCCACCGACATGATGGAAATGCTCAGCGTGATCATTGCATACTGCTTGACATATTCAATGACCTCGTTCTGCATGGAAGATTCCGCGTTCGTATCCATAAAATTTACCGTTCAATACTCCTTTTTTGTGTTCCGCAGCCCAAACAGACAGGCTGCACCGGAAATATTGTAACACGGAACGCCCCGGGGTCAAGGGCCAATTCCACACACGCCGTCTTTTACGGGTGAAAACTGTCAACTCCACCAAAATTCTTCCTCAAATTTCAGCGGTTCTCCCATCGGGAACTGTTCCTTCTTTTCTTGACGCACCTCCCACCGTCCATTACAATAAAATCAGAATGGTATGGTATTTTTCTCCAAAACCGAAAGAGCGCGCCATGGCTCTCATTCCGCATTGTTCGTTTCCATGAAAGGAGGGAACGGTATGAAAAGCTGCTCTCACATCTTTGCTCTCATCACTGCCTGTGTGTTCCTGTTTTGTGGCTGTTCCAACTACCTTTCGCTTTCCAAAGCGTCCTCTGTTCCCTACCCGCAGACAGAATACGATACTGCCTTGAAGGCATACCGTGATTCTCTGGAAATGCCCCTCTCTCCGGTAGATGCCGAGCACGGTGAGGACGCTCCCATTGTCTGGGAAGATACCGGAATGGAGGCCGCTGTCCGGCTCCTGTTGAACCGCCCGGAGGGCACCATCAACCGCAGCGATGTCTGGGATCTCAGCACACTGACCATCACCGAACGCACCATGTTTGAGGGCGATTCGGGCACGACCACCATCGTGACCGTGACCGCCCAGCAGGGAGATGCCACACTGGAACAGGAAATATCGGCAGTCGGAAAAGAAAGTCCGCTTCCTGCGCTGGCCTCTCTGCACGATCTGCAATATTTCGACGGCCTGCAAGCCTTTTCCTATTCTACCTCGCCGACGGCCAATCAGGCATTCACTGATTTTTCTGGGATTGAAACCATGTCCCATCTCGAACGCTTCAGCGTGAACGGGGCACGGCCCGAAACGTTGGAACCGCTTTCTCACCTGTCCCAGCTGAAACAACTCTCCCTGACCGAATGCGGCACCCTCGACCTGACACCTCTGGAAGGTCTGGACCAGTTGGAATCGCTGATCCTCTCTTCAAACGACAGGATCGTTTCGCTGGAACCGGTCACCAAACTCCCTGCACTGCGGTCGCTTTCCCTCAGCTCCGGCACAGCAGTTCCCAGTCTGGAGCCGCTGGCTCAGACCAATCTTGCCGTTCTTGATCTCGGCCTCGGGGTCGGGCAAAGCGGGCTTTACAAAGAAATTGATTATTCGCCCCTGTCCCAGCTGCCCGATCTGGTCTGTCTGAACCTGACAAATCACACCAGGGTCACCACAAAGTTCTGCAAACAGATCCTTGCCCATTCTCCTGACCTGCGTTTTCTGAACATTCAGAACACCCCTGCTTCGGAGGGCAGTGCGCTGGATGTGGAATACCTGCGGGCTTACACGGAAGCAGATCTGCTGAAACGGCTTGCCAACAAGCTGCGCAACACCCTTGGCTGACACGCAAAAGCGGCCCCGGAGAGTTTTCCTTCTCTCCGGGGCCGCGTTCTGTTCCGGCTCAGCCGAACAGCTTTTTTGTGTTGTGGGTGTAGACCGAGAGCACCAGGCCCACACAGATGTACAGCATCAGCACCGAGCTGCCGCCCGCCGAATAGAACGGCAGGGTGACACCGATCACGGGCAGGACGCGCAGGTTCATGCCCACGTTCACGGCGATCTGGGCCATCAGAGCGCCGCCGATGCCGGCGCAGATGAAGGTGCCCAGCAGATCCTCGCTGCGGGCACCGGTGAGGAAAGTCTTGATGACCAGTGCGAAGAGCACGCCCAGCACCACACAGCAGCCCACAAAGCCCGCCGCGTTGCCGATCCAGCTCAGGATGAAATCGTTGTGGGCGTTGGGCACGCTGTAATAACTGCCGCCAAACAGCCCATTGCCAAAGATGCCGCCCGAGCCCAGCGCGATCTCGCCGCGCTGCTGCTGGTAGATGATGTTCTTCCAGATGGTCTCGCTGGGGGCCCAGCCGGTCTTGTTATCAGGATCGATGACAGCAAGGATACGGTACCACTGGTATCCCTTGCCGATCTTATCGCTGAAAAAGGCGAACGCCGTCGCCATAGCCACTGCCGCCGCCGAGACCGCCCCCAGGATATACTTCCAGCTCAGGCCCGCCGCAAACATCATGCAGCAGCCGATGATGGCATAGATGATGGCGGTGCCGTCATCGCCCTGAACATGGATGATGAGGATGGGCACTGCCAGATGCAGCAGCAGCTTGCCCAACTCCTTCGGCTCGTTGAGCCGGGTCCGCACATTGTTCAGGTGCATGGCAAAGGTCAGGATAAAGCTGATCTTGGCCAGCTCTGTGGGCTGCAGGGTAAAGCCCCCCAGCTTGTACCAGGAATAGTTGTCGGTATCACCCGCGTTATAGCCGATGGTCAGCGGGCCGATGCTCACATTGCGCAGCACCAGCGTGGGCAGCACCATGCCCCAGGTCAGGGCCACGTGCACCGGCCACACCTTCACCAGGCTGCGGTAATCGATATTGGACAGCAGCACCGCAATGACCAGCCCGATGAGGGCTGCACCCGCCTGCACCGCCGCCCGGCGGTAATCGCCCAGCCCGGTGATCTGGCCTGTGATCTCATCCACGGCAAAGCCATTGCCCTGCTTGGCTGCCCAGCTCGAAAGCGCTGTCACTGCCATCACGCTGCTGAAGATGCACAGCAGCAGGTAAGTTTTATCAGTGCGCCTGAAGTAACGCCGAATGTTTTCCAACCGAAAACACCTCTTTCTTTCATTGGATCGCCCGCTCAGGTCTGCTTCGCTCGTCCGCAATGCCGGAGAGGGCGTAAACTGCTCCATTATGTAATATCAGTATACCGCACCGCCCTTTTTTGCGCAAGATTGCGGGAGTTTTTTCCACAGATCTTTTCATCCTGTGACAACTCTGCAAAATATTGGCCGCAGCCTTGACAAAGCCCCCTCCACCTTCTAAAATGGAAGCTGGAGACCTGCTTTTCGGCAGGATTTTTCCGGAGGAACTTCCAAGATGAAAACAAACTCTCATCGCTTTCTGTGCGCGCTCTGCGCACTGGCTGTTTTTATTTCCGCACTCTTCCCTGCTTCTGCCTTTGCCGCACAGGCAGCCGACAGCGTGGCCCAGACCACGCTGACCACTGCCGATGCTCAGGAGATGCAGCAGGCCGACAGCGCCGTGACCGCCCTGACCGGCAGCGACGCTTACGCTGAGATGACCCGTGCCCAGCGGCTGGATGCCGCCGTGGCACAGCTGCAGCAGCTGGCCGAGGAAGGGCTTGTTTTGGCGCGCTCTCTCCATGTGGACGAAGAAAACGGCATGGTCAGCTTTGCCTACAGCTGCGGCGCGCTGGGCGGCGTTCTGGTGGAGGACCCGGACGAGGAAAATACTCCCTTCGCCCTCTCCGAACTGCCCGCTGTGGACCTGCACGAAATGTCCAACGCCCCGCAGGGTGATCTGGGCAGCGCCATGATCTACTACGCCTTTGACAACACCGTGAACAGCTCCCGCTACCCGTACTACTCCTATATGAAGGGCTTCTGGACCGCGATGGGCCTGCACACCCGAATCGATAGCACAGTCACCGTCTCTGACCTGAAACGGATGAACGATTACGGGCTGTGCATCCTCAGCGCCCACGGCTCCTACTACACCTACACCTCCGGTTTTCTGTTCAAGCAGACCCGTACCGAGCCGGTCATCCTGCTGACGGAGGAATCGGATTTCTATAAGGACCTCTACTACGGCATCGATCTGCTGACCCACCGGGTCATCAAGATCAACGGCCTGTACTGCATCACGCCCAGCTTTTTCCGGGCGGCATACCGGGGCGGCCAGCTCAAGGATACCGTAGTGCTCTCCGAGACCTGTGAGTTCCTTGGCGTGAGCGGCAGTCTGGATACCTCCATGGCCGATGCCCTGCTGGCCGGTGGTGCCAAAGCAGTGGCAGGCTATGTGAACAACGTCTACACCGTGTATTCCCGCAGTATGCTGTGGGATACCGTCAACCACCTGATCCTGGGCCAGACCCTGCAGGAATCCGTTCAGCATTCCATGGATACCTATGGCGCGGATGATCTGGTCTGGTACAATGCACAGGGCGGCAAGCGCCCCCATGCGGCGGCAGCTTACCCGCTGCTGTTCGGTGATGTTGGGGTCCGGCTGATCGAACCGAACGCGGCATCTGCCCCGCAGGAAGTACAGCAGGCCGCTTGAGCGTTGCACTTTTGCTCGATTTATATTATACTGGGGGATGGCAGAAGCTTCTGTCATCCCTTTTGATTTACCTCTCAGTCTGCTTCGCAGACAGCTGGCAAAACGGGAAAGTTCAAGCTTCAAGATAAAGGAGCATTGTATGTCTGAATATATTACACATTCCAGAGAAGAGACCGTTGCGCTGGGCCGGAAGCTGGCGGCAGTGCTGCCGGACGGGGCCTTGATCGCCTTCACCGGCGGTCTGGGCGCGGGCAAGACCGCCTTTTGTGAGGGCCTGGCCGAGGGGCTGGGCTGCACCGACCCGGTCAGCAGCCCCACCTTTGCCATCGTCAACTATTACCGCGGCCCCCGTCCGCTGGCCCACTTCGACCTCTACCGCATTTCTACCGAGAACGACCTGTGCGCCGCCGGTTTCTACGATTATCTGGATCAGGGTGCCATTGTGGCCGCTGAGTGGAGCGAAAACTTCGCCGACCTGCTGGCCCCGGAAGACCCGATCTACATCAACATCGACCGGGTGGATGACACCACCCGCCGCATCACCATCGAGGGGGTCAGCGTATGAATATCTTAGCCGTAGACACCGCCGGTAAAACACTGGGCGTGGCCCTGCTGCAGGACGACCGCCTGAAGTACGAGTGCTATCTGGACGGCGGCATGACCCACAGCGAGACCCTGATGCCGCTGGTGGATCACTGCCTGAAGCTGTGCGGCCTGACCTGTGCAGACATCGACCTGTTCGGTGTGAACGCAGGCCCCGGCAGCTTTACCGGCCTGCGCATCGGGCTGGCCGCCGTCAAGGGGCTGGCCTTCCCCCGCGAGACCCTCTGCGCTCCGGTCTCCACACTGGAAGCGCTGGCCGCTGCCCACACCGGCGAGGGCACCGTGCTCTGCGCACTGGATGCCCGCCGTGCCCAGGTGTACAGCGCTGCGTTTGACCTGGCCACCCACACCCGCCTGCTGGATGATGATGCCCGGGCTGTGGCCGATCTTGCCCAATTTGTAGAAAATTGCAAAAAGCCCCTGTTTTTTGTTGGTGATGGCGCATCTCTGTGCTATAATAAATACAGCAATGTTCCGGGCGTGCTCACTGTTCCGCCGGAGCTGCGGGGCGGCAGGGCCGCTGCCGTGGCCCTGGTGGCCAAGCAGATGGCCCAGCGGGGCGAAGCCGTTCTGCCCGAGGCCCTGCTGCCGGACTATCACCGTCTGAGCCAGGCCGAGCGGGAACGCGCCGAACGCCTTGCTGCCGAGGCCGCTGCCCGGAACAACGATACGGAAAACGGAAAGGATTGAAATTTCTCATGGCAAAACCCATTGCGCTTGCCGCCGACCATGGCGGTTTTGAACTGAAGGAAGCCGTCAAGGCTCATCTGGACGAGCTGGGGCTGGAGTATATCGACTTTGGCACCCACAGCACTGCCAGCGTGGATTACCCCGATATGGCACTGCCTGCCTGTGACGCTGTGGTCAGCGGCCAGTGCGACAAAGCCCTGCTGTTCTGCGGCACCGGTGTCGGCATCAGCATGGCCGCCAACAAGGTCAAGGGCATCCGCGCCTGCTGCTGCTCCGACAGCTTCAGCTGCGAGTACACCCGCCGCCACAACGATGCCAACGCCCTGTGCATGGGCGGCCGCGTTGTCGGCCCCGGCCTTGCCTGCCAGCTGGTGGATCTGTTCCTGAACACCCCGTTTGAGGGCGGCCGCCACGAAAAGCGCATTGCAAAACTGATGGCAATCGAAACCCGATAAACATAAAAAGGAGCGTGTATTTATGACCCCTATGATCGTTGAGCATCCCCTGCTGCAGCACAAGCTGAGCATCCTGCGCAACAAGCAGACCGGTACCAAGGAGTTCCGTGATCTGGTCGGCGAGATCGCAACCCTGCTGTGCTACGAGGCCACCCGTGACCTGCCCATGGAGGAGGTCGAGATCGAGACCCCCATCACCATGGCAAAGACCAAGGTGCTGGCAGGCCGCAAGCTGGCTCTGGTGCCCATCCTGCGTGCAGGCATGGGTATGCTGGACGGTATGCTGACCCTGCTGCCCGCTGCAAAGGTCGGCTTCATCGGCCTGTACCGCAACGAGGAGACCCTGCAGCCCGTGGAATACTTCTGCAAGCTGCCCCAGGATATCGCCGAGCGTGACGTTCTGGTTCTGGACCCCATGCTGGCAACCGGCGGCAGCGCCATTGATGCCATTACCCAGATCAAGAAGCACGGCGCAAAGCGCATCAAGTTCATCGGTCTGATCGCTGCTCCGGAAGGCATTGAGGCCCTGCACAAGGCTCACCCCGATGTTGACATCTACCTGGGCGCTAAGGACGACCACCTGAACGAGAACGGCTACATCGTTCCCGGCCTGGGCGATGCCGGCGACCGCATCTACGGCACGAAGTAAATCTGAATCAACAAAAAGTGGACGGTTCACACGAACCGCCCACTTTTTGTTTACTCAGATATTACCGCCCGCGGCCACCGCCGCCGCCATGGAAGGAGCCGCCGCCTGCGTGGAAGCTGCCGCCCCCGCCAAAGCTGCCGCCGGAGCGTCCGCCGCCCATGCCGCCGCCAAAGGAACCACCGCCGAAGCCGCCGCCCCCACGGGGAGGACGCGGCCCGCCGCCGCGGGGCGGTCTGGGCCCGCGCGGGCCACGGGGGCCGCCGGGGCCCCAATCATCATACGGAGGTCTGCGCCGCCGTCTGCTGCCCAAGCCGTAGCCCAGCCCGAAACCGAAGAAGGGGCCAAACCCGCCGCCGCCAAAGCCGCGCCGGATGCCGCCGAAGATGGAGGTCAGGGCAAACACCACGATCACCACTGCCAGAAGGGTGAGGAAGGGCGACTGATAGGATGCTGCCGGGGCCTCATAGTAATCATTTCCGTTGTTATAACCATCCGTATTGCCATTGCTGACCGTGCCGGTGGTCCCGCTCAGGGTCACACCGTAGAGATCGGCAATGGTGCTGGCCACATTGTTGGCACAGGTGGTCACAGCCGCGTCATAATCGCCCGCCGCGAAGGAATCCTCCATGGTCTGGGCAATGGCGCTGGCCTGCTTTTCCAGCGTGGTATTGCGGAAGCCGTCACCGGTGGCAAGGTAATAGTCGCCATCGGCGTACTGCTGGGACTGCATGACCAGCAGGATCAGCACACCGTTGTTTTTGCTGGAGCTGCCCAGCCCCCAGGTGTTGGCGGCCTGCACGGCGTAATCCTCCGTGGATAAACTTCCCGTATAATCCACAGTCAATACGCCGATCTGTGCACCCTCGCACTGCTGGGTGAGCTGTGCATTCAGGTTCTCAATGGCCGTTTTGGTGCTGCTGCTCAGGATGTTGGCATCATCCACCACGCACTGACTGCTGGGCAGATCGGGCAGCTGGGCCTTGGTGGCCGCAAAGGCGGCGGGCACCAAAGCCGTCAGGCTGACGGTCAGCACCACGAACAGGGCGCAGATGCGGGCGGCAAATCGTTTCATCGTTTTCATGCGAAGGGTTCCACCTCCTGTACGCCGAACAGCCTGCCCAGCATACTGGCCGGGAAGCCGCCGACATCGTTCTGATACTCATACACTGCATCATTGTACTGCAGATTACCGATGATGGTGCCGGCGCTGTTGAACTGGCCGTACTGGCCCTGCACTGCCCCCATCTTCATGGGGTCAGCAGCCTGCTCCTGCATTTTTGCGTAGAGCTGGTCGATCACAGTGCCCAAGGCCTCATTGGCCTGACAAAGGGCGTGCATGGCACTGCCCTGATAATAGGGCAGCGAGGTCAGGGACTGCTTTTTGCTGCCGTTCTGCACTGCTTCCAGGCAGGCAGAGAAATCATCCAGCGCTGCCTGTGCGGCCTGCACCTCGGCGCTGTCAACCCCCAGCGTGTTTGCGCCGGTGGTGATGATATTTGCCGCCGTGTTGGCACGGGTGGTCAGCTCCTCGCTCAGGGCATAGCCGTTGTCGGCCGAAACGCCGGTGGTGAACCACTGGCGGGCCTCGTTGTACTTTCCCCTGACCTTGGCACCGCCAAAGCCCACGAACGCCGCCAGCATCACCACCACGCTCAGCACAAGGGCTGTGCCCTGCTTTGCCAGTGCGGCGGGCAGCGCCTTTTCCAGCCCGGCCAGCTTCTGCTGCAAGGGGGTCAGGCGTACTGTCTCGTTGTCCGGGCGCTTTGCCTCGCGGTAGCTGCCGCTGTCAAAGCCGCCGGGCGTTTGATTCTGTTCTCTGGAAAAATCAGCGTTTGCCATTTCAGCTCCGGATCTCCATCATTTTCTGTTTCAGCTCGTCCTCGATGCGGGTCAGCTCCTGCTCGGCAGCCACACGCTTTGCGCGGCCCTCGGTCTGGATCTTGTTCAGCTCGTCCAGGGTCTCGATCAGGCTCTTGTTGGTCTGCTGCAGGGTCTCGATATCCACCACGCCGCGCTGGCTCTCCTTGGCGGTCTCGATGGTGCCCATCTTGAGGGCATCGGCATTCTTCTTGAGCAGGTCGTTGGTCATGTCGGTCACGGCGCGCTCGGCCTGCATGGCCTTCTGGGTGTGGGCCAGACCCAGCGCCAGCACCATCTGGTTCTTCCACAGCGGGATGGTGTTGACGATGGTGGACTGGATCTTCTCAGCCATCATGGTGTTGTTGTTCTGCAGCAGGCGGATCTGGGGGCCCATCTGCAGGCTGATGTTCCGGGTCAGCTCCAGATCGTACAACTTTTTCTCAAAGCGCTCGCACTGGTCTGCCAGGTCGCGGGCGGCCTGAGCATCCTCGGGCAGGCCGGACTGCTTGGCCTTGTCCATGGCCTGCTGCAGCTCGTTTGCACGGACCTCGGCCAGCTTTTTCTTGCCGGCCAGGATATACATGCTCAGCTCCTTGAAGTAGGCCATGTTCAGCTCGTACATCTTATCCAGCATGGCGATGTCTTTCAGCAGCTGGACCTGATGGCCCTCCAGCATGGACTGGATGTTCTCCACGTTGGTCTCGGCCTTGTTGTACTTGGTCTTCAGGTTGTCCAGCTCATTGCCCTTCTTTTTGAAGAAGCCCAGAATGCCCTTCTGCTGCTCCTCATTGGCATCAAAGCTCTTCAGCTCCCCGATGAGGTTGGTGATCATATCGCCCACCTCGCCCAGATCCTTGGTGGACACCTTGGCCAGAGCAGCCTCGGAGAAATCGCCGATCTTCTTCTGGCAGGCGGAGCCATACTGCAGCACCTGCTGGCTGTTGGTGATATCGATCTTTTCCGCAAAGGAATCCACCATTGCCTGCTCCTCAGGGGTCAGCTGCACCTCCGGCTGCTGGGCCGCAGGGGCGGGCTCGGGCTTTTTCTCCTCCGCAGCCTCCGGGGTGGGGTCCAGCGTCAGGGTGGGCACTGCAGGAGCATCGAGGTCGAAGTTCAGAGTGTTGTTGTCAGCCATTGTTGATTCCATCCTTTCCAATTAAGACAGCGCCTGCCGCCTATCGGCGTGCGCTATTTTCTAACCGGTTTGCCAAGGGCTCCCCCTTCGGGGGAGCTGGCAAAGCCGTCAGGCTTTGACTGAGAGGGTTGTTACAATCCCTGCCCTTTCAGCATATTCTGCAAAACGGTCAGGTCTGCCGAAAGGTCCATGCTCTCGGCAGCATACAGGGCATCCAGCTGATTTTCAAATGCCGTGGCAATGGAGGCTGCGTTGCGCTCCACCTCCGCGCGGATGGAGGCGGCATTCTCGCCCCGCACCCCCTGCTTTGCCAGCTTGGCATACTGCTGCAGCACGTTCACGGCATCGGGCAGATAGTAATTGGCAAACCGCCGCACCTGCTTTGCCTTGGCGGGGGTGGCTTCCACCGTTTCCACAATGGAGCGGCCTGCCTTTTCCATCCGGGCCATGGCGGCGGAGAGCTGCGGGTCCGGCAGGGCTTCGTTCAGGGCATGGAGGGTGTCCAGCTGCTGCTGCATCTCGGTCAGCATGGCATCCACATCGTCCACACCGGTATGGAAGGGCACTTCCGTCTCCACCACCCGGGGCGGGCAGATCTTTTTGGCCCCGGCAAAGGCCAGCACAGCCGCGCCCAGCGCCGCCAGCAGTGCCCACAGCCGATAGACCGGAAGCACAGCGCACAGCACCACAAATGCCAGCGCCGCCGCGTAGTACGGCAGGACACTGGGCTTCCGGGTGCGAATGATCTTGCTCATGGGTTCCTCCTTTTCCGGGAGCTGCGCCCCCTGTATCTTTCATAATAAATCCTTTTCCAGCGGGGCGCAAGCGTTTCACGAATTATTTACAGGTTTGAAATCGAAATGTCAAACCTCTCAGGCGCTTGCGCGCCAGCTCCCCTCATAGGGGAGCCCCTGGCAGATCGGGTAAGTCCGCGCGGCATTCAAGGCAGGATCCAGTTCGACAATTCTTTCTGCCAGATCTCCCGTAATTTTTCCGGCCTGCAGGCGGCATTGGCGGGGCTGGTGCTGGGCAGCCTGACCGCCGGGATGCCGCTGACCGGCTCGAGATACTTTGTATAGATCTTATATGCCGTAGCCCCGTTGCAAAAAACAGCCTCAATGGGTGCTTTTGCCAGCAGACCGGCAATATCATTGGGCACCACGTCCCGGATGGACGCATCCGACGCGCCGGTGATGGTGCAACTTTCCAGCGTATCCCACAGGGCCAGCCCGTGGCGCAGGATGATCTGCTTTTTCGCTTCGATGTCCTCCCGGGCGGGCACAGGCTCCCCGGTCAGGGCCGCCAGCATGGGCCAGAAGCGGTTTTGCGGGTGGCCGTAGTAAAAGGCCACCTCCCGGCTTTTGGGGCTGGGCCATGTGCCCAGGATCAGCGCCCGACTGTGTTCATTGTAGACCGGTGCAAAGCTCACTGCTTTTCCTCCGCGGCTTCCATCTGGCCCCAGGGAGAGCCAAGTTCATGGCCCGAGGGCTCCGCGCGGGGGCCGTTGAACCACAGCTCCTCAATGAGGGCAGCAAGGCCGTCCTCCCGCACATCCCCGATGATGCGGTCTGCGGCTTCCTTGGCATCGTCCGAGCCGTTGGCCATGCAGCAGCCCAGTCCCGCCGCCTTCAGCATCCCCACATCATTGGCGGAATCGCCCACCGAAACAGCATCGGCCAGCGTCAGGCCCACGGTTTCACACAGGTCAGCCAGACCCACCCCCTTATCAATGCCCTCCCGGACGATATCATAGCAGTGCCAGCTGCCCTCACGCACAGCACCCACCATCATAAAGCGGAGGTTCAGGTGGCCGTACTTCCGGTTGAACGCCTCCAGCGCCTCATCGGGCAGGCAGGCAAAGGCGGCATGGGGCATATCGATGAGATGGCGGTCCTGATCCTCGCCATCCTTGCAGGTCAGGCCGCTGCCGCTCAGCTGGGCGTAGAAATCCCGGAGGCTCTCGTATTCGCAGTAGGCATAGTAGCCATCCCGGAAATTGAACTGCAGGGGGTAGTTGTAATCCTCGCAGAAATCCACCAGTGCGTACATTTCCTCATTGGTCATCGGGTGCTCGGCGATGATCGCGCCGTCCCTGTCCACCACGCAGGCTCCGTTGTTGGTGATGGCGTAGTCGAACCGGATGCCGCCCAGCTGCTGCTTGTTGATCACGCAGTAGCCGCGGCCGGTGCTCAGCACAAATTTGCCGCCTGCGGCCTGCATCTTTTTCACGGCCTTGACCACCGCCGGGCGGGGGCAGGGCTCACCAAAGGGAACAAGGGTATTGTCGAAATCGCTTGCCAGAAGTTTATATTGCATAGTTGCTCCTATTTCAGCATCCTCACCCTCTCAGGCCGCTTCGCGTCCAGCTCTCCCAAAGGGAGAGCTTTTGACATAATCGGAAACTTCCCAAAGACTGTCAAGACCTCCCACTTTGGGGGAGGTGGCATCGCGCAAGCGATGACGGAGAGGGTGAGCCATTTTATCGTTTTGATACTGTCTAGTATAACACAAAACGCCGCTCCGGGATATCCCGAAACGGCGTTTTGACTGAATATTTTACTTTAACCGAAAATGGCTACCACGATCTGGATCCCAACACCCACAGCCGCACCGGCGGCCCAGGTCAGGCCGGTGATAAAGAGGTTCTGCTTCCAGGAGGGGTTTGCCCGCCAGAGAACGGCCAGGCCCACGCCCGCGCCGGTGCACAGCCCCGCCACCAGACTGGAAAAGCGGAGGGCTCCCTCCACATAGAGCTGGGTCAGCAGGACGCTGGCGGCACAGTTGGGGATCAGCCCCACCAGTGCGGCCACCACCGGCTGGAAGAAACCCATCCGGCCCAGAGCGTCGGCAAAGACATCCTCACCCACGCCCTCCACAATGAGGCCGAACACCAGACTGAACACAAAGATGAACACGAAGATCTCCAGCGTGTGGCGAAGGGCGGCTTTCCAGATGGGGGCGGGCTTCCCCTCCTCATCGCTGTGCTCCTCGTGGCAGTCGATCTCATCGGCGCTGCCGGTATAGCCGCCCCGCAGGCTCCTGGGCAGAACGCCCCGCAGGACAAAATCCAGCACCAGGCCCACCGCAATGGCGTAGAGCACCTTGATGACCATGAGCAGCACCAGCTTATCCCAGTAGGCAGGCATGGAGACCAGCAGCGGAACCGCTTCATCACTGGTGGCGAGGAACACGGCCATCAGTGTGCCCAGGCTGATGACCCGGGACGCATAGAAATTGGACGCAATGGCAGAGAAACCGCACTGGGGCACACAGCCCAGCAGTGCCGCCGGAACAGAGCCCCAGCGCCCGCCCCCCGCCAGAATGGCTTCGATGCGCTCGCCGTGGCGGTTCTCCACATATTCAATGAACAGATAGGCCAAAAACAGGAAGGGCAGCATCTTGGCGGTGTCCACCAGAGATTCGCCCAGAACATCCAGAAACAATTCCATTTGATACTCCAAAACAACTGTAATGTGCTTTATTGCAGTAAATTGCAATCAATTTGCATTTTCGTGCAAGGGAGATTATACACGCTTCGGATGCAAATTGCAAGAGGAATTTGCAAAAAGATTGCATTTTTGTTTTTGAGAGAACGAAAATGCCCTCTCAGTCAAGGCCGCAGGCCTTGCCAGCTCCCCCTTCGGGAGAGGTGGCAGCGCGTTCACGCTGACAGAGAGGGCGATTCATTTCAGATCAGATCTCGGCCAGGATCGCATCACCCATAGCGGTGCAGCCCAGGCAGGTGCAGCCTTCGCTCATGTTGTCGGCCGTGCGCATGCCCTTGTCCAGCACCTTGTTCACAGCATTCTCAATGGCATCGGCCTCCTCAGCCATGCCAAAGGAGTAGCGCAGCATCATGGCAGCAGAGAGGATGCAGGCGGTGGGGTTGACGATATCCCTGCCCGCAATGTCGGGGGCCGAGCCGTGGATAGGCTCGTACAGGCCCCGGGTGCCATCGCCCAGAGAGGAGGACGGGATCATGCCGATGGAGCCGGTGATCATGGAGGCCTCATCGGAGAGGATATCGCCGAACATATTCTCGGTGACGATGACATCGAACTGCGCGGGGTTCTTTACGATCTGCATGGCGCAGTTGTCCACGAACATCTCGCTGTACTCCACGTCCGGGTACTCGGCCTGCAGGCGGTGCATCACACTGCGCCACAGGCGGCTGGTATCCAGCACGTTGGCCTTATCCACACAGCAGAGCTTCTTGCGGCGCTTCTGGGCGGTCTCGAAGCCGATGCGGCCAATGCGCTCGATCTCGTGCTCGGAGTAGGGCATGGAGTCGATGGCCTGCTTTTCGCCGTTCTCGAGGGTGTGGGTCTCGTGCTTGCCGAAATACACGCCGCCGATCAGCTCCCGCACGATGATGAAGTCAATGCCCTGTGCCACGATCTCAGGCTTCAGAGGGCTGGCCGGGGCCAGCTGGGGCCAGATCTTGGCGGGGCGGTTGTTGGAGTACAGGCCCATGCCCGCGCGCAGGCGCAGCAGACCCTTTTCCGGGCGCTGCTCACCGGGCAGGCCCTCCCACTTGGGGCCGCCCACGGCACCCAGCAGGACACTGTCGGCCGCAAGGCACTTGTCCAGCTCGTGCTGGGGCAGCGGGTCGCCGTACTTGTCAATGGCTTCGCCACCCATGGCGGCATCGGTATAGTGGAAGGTGTGGCCGTACTTTTCAGCCACCTTATCAAGCACCCGGATGGTCTGTTTCACGATCTCGGGGCTGGAGCAGTCGCCCCAGATGACAGCAATGTTTTTTTCCATGGGAAAGCTCCTTACTTCTTATTTTTGATGGACTTCATCAGGCCACCGTCGGCAATGATCTTCTGGATAAACGGCGGGAAGGGTTCCGCCTGGAAGGTCTTGCCGGTGGTCTCATCGGTGATGAGGCCGGTAGTAAAATCCACGCTGACGGTATCCCCTGCGCTGATGGCATCCACAGCCTCGGGGCACTCCATGATGGGCAGGCCGATGTTGATGCTGTTGCGGTAGAAGATACGGGCAAAGCTCTTGGCAATGACCACCGAGATGCCTGCGGCCTTGATGGCCACAGGGGCGTGCTCACGGGAGGAGCCGCAGCCGAAGTTCCAGCCGCCCACCATAACATCGCCGTCCCTGACGTTCCGGACAAAGTCCTTGTCGATGTCCTCCATGCAGTGGCTGGCCAGCTCCTTGGGGTCCTGGGTGTTCAGGTGGCGGGCCGGAATGATGACATCGGTATCCACGTTATCCGGGTATTTGAAAACAGAACCTTTTGCGTTCATCGTTGTTTCTCCTTTTCGATCAGACCGTGCGGGGGTCGGTGATATAGCCAGTCAGGGCGCTGGCAGCGGCAGTGGCCGGGCTTGCCAGATAGACTTCACTCTTGACATGGCCCATGCGGCCCACAAAGTTGCGGTTGGTGGTGGAGACACAGCGCTCCCCCTCGGCCAGGATGCCCATGTAGCCGCCCAGGCAGGGGCCGCAGGTGGGGGTGGACACGATGCAGCCCGCATCAATAAAGGCTTCAGTCCAGCCGCGCAGGATGCATTCCTTATAAACCGCCATGGTGGCCGGAATGATGATGCCCCGCACGCCCTTGGCGATGTGCTTGCCCTTGAGGATGTTGTAAGCGGCCTCCATATCCTCCAGACGGCCATTGGTGCAGCTGCCGATGACCACCTGATCGATCCGGATGTCCTTTCCCTCGCTGGCGGGGTGGGTGTTCTCCGGCAGATGGGGGTAGCTGACCGTGGGCTCCAGCTTGTCCAGGTCGATCTCGATGGTCTTTTCGTATTCGGCATCCGGGTCAGCCTCGTAGTAGACCGGGGTGCGCTGGCTGCGGCCGTTCAGATACGCTCTGGTGACCTCGTCCACAGGGAAGATGCCGTTCTTGGCACCGGCCTCAATGGCCATGTTGCAGACGCAGAGGCGATCCTCCATGGTCAGGGAAGCCACGCCCGGGCCGGTGAATTCCATGGACTTGTACAGTGCGCCGTCCACACCGATCATGCCGATGATGTGCAGGATCAGGTCCTTGCCGGATACGCAGGGGCTGAACTTTCCCTTGAGTACAAACTTGATGGCAGAGGGTACCTTGAACCATGCCATGCCGGTGGCCATACCGGCGGCCATATCGGTGGAGCCCACACCGGTGGAGAATGCGCCCAGTGCACCGTAGGTGCAGGTGTGGCTGTCGGCACCGATGATGCAGTCACCGGCGGTCACGATGCCTTTTTCGGGCAGGAGGGCGTGCTCAACACCCATCTGACCCACATCGTAGAAGTTGAGGATATCATACTTGTTGGCAAACTCGCGGCACTGCTTGGACTGGGTTGCGCTCTTGATGTCCTTATTGGGGACGAAGTGATCCAGCACGATGGCAATGTGCTCCTTGTCGAACACGCCGTCAAAGCCTGCCTTCTCAAACTCGTTGATGGCGACCGGGGTGGTGATATCGTTGCCCAGCACGATATCGAGCTTGGCATTGATGAGCTGGCCTGCCTTGACCTCCGGCAAACCCGCATGTGCGGCCAGAATTTTTTGCGTCAGAGTCATTCCCATAATACTCTCTCCTTTTATTTTCCATGGTCACGCTGTCCTTCGTACAACCTCTCAGTCTCGCATTCGCTCGACAGCTCCCCTAGTAGGGGAGCCCTTGGCATTGCGTAAAGCCTTGCCTCTTTGCCAAGGCCTCTCCTACTAGGAGAGGTGGCAATGCGTTAGCATTGACGGAGAGGTTGAACAGAGTATCCGTTCATCATTTACTGTTAATTGCCGAAACCAGCGCCCTGATGCCGGCGACGATGATGTCCGTGTCGGTGCCGGCACCCCAGGTCACGCTGCCATCGCCCCAGGCAAGGCCCACATAAGAAGCCG
Organism: Faecalibacterium sp. IP-3-29; assembly: GCF_023347335.1. Classification (NCBI taxonomy): domain Bacteria; kingdom Bacillati; phylum Bacillota; class Clostridia; order Eubacteriales; family Oscillospiraceae; genus Faecalibacterium; species Faecalibacterium sp. IP-3-29. The sequence goes on from NZ_CP094471.1 coordinate 2,288,715, forward strand.
CGCGGGAGGTGCTGCCCTCGTCCAGGCTGTGCTCCGAGTAGCTTTCCAGATGGAAGTCCATCCCGGTGGCGCTCTGGATGGCGTTGGCCACAGCATCCAGACGACCATTGCCCACCGAAGTGACCACCTTGCGCTGACCGTTCAGATCCAGGGTGACCGTGGCGGTAATGCCGTTGACCTGTGCAAAGTGGGCCTCCACCACACGAAGGGGCTTTTCACGGTTGAGGAAACTCTCCTCGAAGATGCGGAGCACCTCGCCTGCACTCAGCTCCTTGTGGCTGTGGTCGGACACGCTCTTGACCTTGTAGCCCAGCACCTCGCGCATCTTGGGGGGCAGATTATAACCGTAGTTCTGCTCCAGCACAAAGCCGATGCCGCCCTTGCCGCTCTGGCTGTTGATGCGGATGACATCGGCATCATAGGTGCGGCCGATATCGTGGGGGTCGATGGGGATGTAGGGGCAGGTCCAGCGGTGCTCGCCCCGCTCCTTGCGGTAGGCCATGCCCTTTGCAATGGCATCCTGATGGCTGCCCGAGAAGGCTGCAAACACCAGCTGACCGGCGTAGGGGGTGCGCTCGTAGATGTGCATCCGGGTCACGCGCTCGTAGGCAGCGCAGATGGCGGGCATATCGGAAAAGTCCAGCCTGGGGTCTACGCCGTGGCTGTACAGATTCATAGCCAGAGTCACGGCATCCACGTTGCCGGTGCGCTCACCGTTGCCGAACAGGCAGCACTCCACGCGCTGGGCACCGGCCAGAACGGCCATTTCGGCGCAGGCAACACCGGTGCCGCGGTCGTTGTGGGGATGGGTAGAGATGATCACACTGTCGCGGTACTTGAGGTGCTTGTCGCAATACTCGATCTGGTTGGCGTAGACATGGGGCATACTCATTTCCACCGTGACGGGCAGGTTGATGATCATGGGGCGGTCAGGGGTGGGCTGCATGATGTCCAGCACTGCGTTGCAGACCTCCACAGCATAGTCCACCTCGGTGCCGGTAAAGCTCTCGGGGCTGTACTCAAACAGGAAGTTGCCCTCGTACTCCTGGCTCAGCTGTTTGACCAGCTTTGCGCCGTCGGTGGCGATCTTCTTGATCTCTTCCCTGCTCTTGTGGAACACCTGCTCGCGCTGGGCCACGGAGGTGGAATTATAGAAGTGGATGACTGCGCGGGGAGCACCCTTGACGGCCTCGAAGGTCTTGCGGATGATGTGGTCGCGGCACTGGGTCAGCACCTGCACGGTCACGTCCTCCGGGATCATGTTTTTCTCAATCAGGGTGCGCAGGAACTCGTACTCGGTATCGCTGGCGGCGGGGAAACCCACCTCGATCTCCTTGAAGCCGATCTTTACCAGCATCTGGAAGAACTCCAGTTTTTCCTCCAGGCTCATGGGCACGATCAGGGCCTGATTGCCGTCGCGCAGATCCACACTGCACCAGGCCGGGGCCTTTTCAATGTGATCCTTCTTCACCCAGCTGTCATAACCGGCGGGGACAGGGTAATATCCCGGTGCGTACTTGGTTGCGTCCATCATTCTCGTTTCCTCCAGATCCTACAATTAAAGTAAAAGGCCCTCGTCTCCAAGGCGATAAGCCTTGAGAGACGAGGGCCTGTCATTTTTTCTGACAGAGCACCCGTGGTACCACTCTCTTTGCTGGAAAACCAGCCACTCACACGATCAGCTTTTGGCGGCGAATCGCTGCCCCGGTAACGGTGGGCATCCGTCAGAGCCTACTCTCCGTTCAGCTCTGCCGCTCAGGGGCCAGTAACCGAAACCCTCCGCACTGCCTTGCACCGCCCGGCAGCTCTCTGAAGCAGAAGAAGATCGTTTTTTCCCCGTCAACGCATTTGGTCTTTGTGTTTCAAAGTGAGCTTATTGTACCAAACGCCGGATTTGCTGTCAAGAAGTTTGGTTCACATCAAGAATGAAACAAATTCACATCATGGGCGGCACAATTTTCCAAATTTTGCGCTTTCTGCATCGAATCGCAGAGCGCTGGGAAAGCGGGGGATGCCCACGCTTCCCTCCCGCCAGGCTTCGGGGTTTGTTAAGAATCTGGGAAGTTTTTGGAAACAAGCCCTCGAAAAGCTTTTTTGTTAATTTTCGTTGTGTTAAGATAAGCTTACCGAAAGAATAAGGCCCCTGACCGATTTGTCAAAGGCTCTCCCTTTGGGAGAGCTGGCTGCGAAGCAGACTGAGAGGGCGAGGCCGTTTACCGAGGAGGAAATCCTATGAAAGAAGTCAAGACACCGCGCAAGCCGTTGGCGATCTACTACGCCCTCGTGCTGCTGATGCTGCTGCTCCTCAACCTTGTGCTGCTGCCGTGGATGGAGGAGCGCCAGATCAAAGAGGTGGACTACGGCACCTTTATGACCATGACTGAGGAGAAGAACATCGGCCGTGTGGACATTGAATCCAACCAGATCATCTTTACCGATAAGGACGAGACGCAGGTCTACAGGACCGGCCTGATGAACGACACCGGCCTGACCGAGCGGCTGTACGATGCCGGAGCCACCTTCTCCAGCGAGATCGTGGAACAGTCCTCGCCGGTACTGAGCTTTTTGATCTGGTTCGTCCTGCCCATCATCCTGTTCTCGGCCATCGGCAACCAGATGAACAAAAAGCTGATGGAAAAGGCCGGCGGCGGCCCGGGCTCCATGATGTTTGGCGGCATGGGCAAATCCAACGCCAAGGTCTATGTGCAGTCCACGGCAGGCATCCGCTTTGCGGATGTGGCCGGCGAGGACGAGGCCAAGGAAAACTTACAGGAAGTCGTCAACTATCTGCACGACCCCAGCAAGTATGAGAGCATTGGTGCCAAGATGCCCAAGGGCATCCTGCTGGTGGGCCCTCCGGGCACCGGCAAGACCATGCTGGCCAAGGCTGTGGCCGGTGAGTCCAACGTGCCCTTCTTCTCCATCTCCGGCTCCGAGTTCGTGGAGATGTTCGTGGGCATGGGTGCCTCCAAGGTGCGCGACCTGTTCAAGCAGGCCAAGGAGAAAGCGCCCTGCATCGTGTTTATTGATGAGATTGATGCCATTGGCCAAAAGCGCAGCGGCGGCCAGTACGGCGGCAACGATGAGCGCGAGCAGACCCTGAACCAGCTACTGACCGAAATGGACGGCTTTGAGGGCAACACCGGTGTCATCATTCTGGCCGCCACCAACCGTCCCGAATCCCTTGACCCTGCCCTGACCCGCCCCGGCCGCTTTGACCGCCGGGTGCCCGTGGAGCTGCCCGACCTCAAGGGCCGCGAGGAGATTCTGAAGGTCCACGCTAAGAAGGTCGCGCTGGCCCCGGGCATCGACTTTACCACCGTGGCCCGGATGGCCTCCGGCGCGTCCGGTGCCGAGCTGGCCAACATCGTCAACGAGGCCGCGCTGCGGGCCGTCCGCGCGGGCCGCAAGAGCGTGACCCAATCCGACCTGGAGGAGAGCATCGAGGTGGTCATTGCAGGCTACCAGAAAAAGAACTCCATCCTGACCGACCACGAAAAGTGCATCGTAGCCTACCATGAGATCGGTCACGCTCTGGTCGCCGCCAAGCAGACCCACTCCGCCCCCGTGCAGAAGATCACCATCATCCCCCGCACCTCGGGTGCTCTGGGTTACACCATGCAGGTGGACGAGGGCAACCACTACCTGATGAACAAGGAGGAGCTGGAAAACAAGATTGCCACCCTCACCGGCGGACGTGCCGCCGAGGAAGTGGTGTTCCACTCCATCACCACCGGCGCTTCCAATGATATCGAGCAGGCCACCAAGCTGGCCCGCGCCATGCTGACCCGCTACGGCATGAGCGATGAGTTTGACATGGTGGCACTGGAGACCGTCAACAACCAGTATCTGGGCGGCGACACTTCCCTTGCCTGCTCTGCCCAGACCCAGTGCGAGATCGACCAGAAGGTGGTGGAGCTGGTCAAGGCCCAGCACGCCAAGGCTGTGCAGATCCTGACCGACAACCGCGCAAAGCTGGATGAGCTGGCCCAGTATCTGTACCAGAAAGAGACCATCACCGGCGATGAGTTCATGGAGATTCTGAACCGGGAGGAATAATTTTTACACCCCCTGCAATAAACAAGCCGCCCGTTCCGTATTCATTACAGAACGGGCGGTTTTTCGTCCATAGTACAGGAGGTATATTTCTTATGAAGATTCTGAATACAATGCTGGGCCGTCAGGCCATTGCCGCAGCCCTGGTGCTGTCCCTTGCCATCCCCATGAGCGTCGGCGCATTTGCCGAGGAGCCTGCCGCTGCGGCTGCCGCCGATGACACCGTTGTCGCAGGCTACCTGCCCCCGCAGGACGAAAGCGTGATGCTTCAGGGCGAGATCGCGCTGCACAGCGGCGACATTGCCGTGGGCGAGACTGACCCCGCCTACGGCGGCTACGGCGCACCGGAGGGTGACCCCATTCAGGGCGACATCATGCTGATCTCCGCTGACGAGGCAAAGACCACCGAAGCCCGTTACACCGTCAAGGGCCTGCTGGGCCGTCAGGTCCTTTACACCGCCCGGCAGGAGGGCCGTGTCCTGACGCTGGACGTGCCGGACTGTGCCGCCACCTTCCGCACCACCATTCAGGATATGAAGACCCTGATGGATCAGGGCGTGTCCACGCTGGTGCTCACCACGGAGAAGGGTTCCACCACCCTGAACCTTTCCCTGCTGTGTGAGGGCCAGACCGACACCCAGCGGGTGGTGCTGCGGCAGCTGGGCGACAGCGCTTTCCTGACGGTCGGCCTGCGCTGCCGCCGCGACCTCATCGTGGGCCGCTGAGTGGGGTGTGTTCCCCTTTCCTGAAGCTTAACAGAAACACAACAGGAGCGCTCTGCCGGTATGACCCGGTGGGGCGCTCCTGCTGTGTTTGGGAAATATCAGAGGATGTCAAATTTTACTGCGCATTCTGCTTGAGGTCCTGTGCCTTCTTCCAAGCACGCAACACGCTGATCTTGGTAACCATGTTGTCCGGATAGAACTTCACCTGTTCAGGGGGCAGCTCTGTATCCTGATCGTTCAGGTCAGGCATGAGGTCGTGCTCCATGGCCCAGCGGGCAGCATGCTGCAGATCCATATCCTGTTCTTCCTGGCCAACATCGGGGTAGAGGATCTCAGATTCCGGCATAGGCTTGCCTGCATCCTCCCACAGCATCATTGCAAGAGCACTGCGGTTGCTGGGGAAGTAAGGCAGACCCCACATCTGGCCCACAAGATCGGTGCCCAGCGTGTAGCCGACCAGTGCGCCGCCAGCCACAACAGCCGTACCGACAATGATGGGGCCAACAACATCAGAACCATCCTCAATGTCAGCGCTGCGGTACTGTGCGGCCACATCCACATCATCATTCATGGTAAAGGTAATGGACTCTGCCTTGTAATCCTGATCCAGCGGCAGTTCGCCGGTAGACCAGAGATCAAACACCATACCCTCGGGAACCTTCGTCTGGTCCAGCGTCACGGTGACTTCTGCACCATCCGGCACAAGGCAGGTCTGCTTGCCGCTGGCCTCATCGGTGCTGGTTTCCAGTGTATCGGTCACATCAATGTCGCCGTCTTTCACAGCAAAGGTGCCGCCGGTCACGGTCAGGGTATGATTGACGACAGGCTCATCCTTCTTCCACTGTGCCGTAAACACTTCATCACCCGTCAGGACAAGCTCACTCTCAGCTTTATAGAGCTTACCGCTAAGGCTCAGCCATCCAGCAAACTGGTAGCCTTCTCGTGTGGGAGCCGCTGCAAGCTTCACGCTCTCATTTTCATGGTAGAAAGCATCGTTGTAATTGGCAGTTGCGTCGCCAATGCCTTCATTCAGGTTGTACTGGAGACGGTACACACTGGCAATTTCCTTATGTGTTTCAAACCAGCCGCAGTAGTTGCAGGTCTTCGTCACATCACGCATCTCATTTCGTGCGTCGATCCTTGTCCACTCCGAATAGGTGGTGGTAAAGGCTTTGTCCTGCTCACCATCGGTATAGGAGTGTGTCTGCATCTTGCCGTTTGTCCAGACCAGCTCACCGTTCAGATATACATCTGTTTTACCCTTGTTGTTAGTAGCTGCTTTACCGCCAAAGCCAAACATCTGCGAGCAGGTCGTCGTTTTATCCCGGGCAGCAGTAATGGTCTTGGGATCATTGATATTGATGATGTACTTATGGCTGCCCATGTTGCTGTCGTTGATGTTCAGCGCAGTTTTATTGTTACTGAACATTGATACATAGGACTGGAAGTTGGAATTCACGGTGCAGTTGTTAAAGTTAACCGTAATGTTATGACTTCCTGCACTGTAATCCGTGTAAACATTGATTACTTTTCCGTTCGCATTAAAGGTGCAGGTATCAAATGTCATGGTCGGGGAGCTATACGTCCAGAGTGCATAATTAGAGCTTGGTGCATTGAAGGTCGTATCCTTGAACACTGCACTGGTATAGCCCCAATAGTCTGTCTTGCCGTTGATGACGCAGTTTTCCACCACTGTATTGTCAATACGGATGAAGCCCAGATAATCCACCACGCCAGAGCGAAGCGTCATATTTTTGAAGGTAACTGTTTTGGCACCATCAAAGCTGTAATCGCCGTTATATTCTGTGCCGAACTTGTTCGGGTCCGGCACCTCATCACCGATATTCCAAGCCGTTTTGTCAGTTCCCTGCCCCACAAAGGTCAGGTCTTTTCCCTGGGTGCTACCAACGCTGGGGACACCGTACAGTGTATAATTGCCCTCGCCAAGCTCGATGGTATCACCGCTCTGTGCCTCTGCCACAGCAGTTGCCAAAGACGTATATGTCGTACCCGTTCTTTTGTTCCGTACTTCTCCGGTGCCGAGTGCGTCCTCCGCAAAAGCCAGCATGGGAAGCATCTGAAGCATCATTGCCACTGCCAGCAGGGCCGCAAAAAACCGGTTTTGACTTTTCTGTTTCAACTTTCTTCATTCCTTTCATCGCTATTTGCATTTTTGCAACGGATTCCCCGCAAGGAACCCTCCAGATTCCTACCGCACTGTCACCTCCCCTGTAGGTTCCATTCTCCGCATTGCAGGTCTCAGCCAGGTTGCTGAGTGCTTTGTTCTCAAAGGAATTTTCTGTCATTTCATTATACCCCCCCTAAATTAAAATCAAGTATTTTGAAAACTTTTGTTGATATTCACAAATCAGGTATCCTTTTTCAGTCATTTTCACGAAACTGCCTTTGACAAAGAAAAAAGCGGCCTGCCAGTGACTGACAAGCCGCCAAAATATTGCCATATTCCAAATGAAAAGCTGCTGACAGCATAGGGCCCAGCTTTTTTGCCGCAAACAGCAGAAGCCCCCCGCCGGTTCTCCCGGCGGGGGGCTTCTGTTGTGGCAGCTTATGGTAAACGGAGAGTGGATATCAATTGAGAATGGGATTCAGGATCTCGACCAGTGCATGATACTGGGTGGCGTAAGCTTCTGCGCCGTCCTTGGGGCGGCCCGGCTCGGCCATCTCGGACTTCATCTTCTCGACGATCGGGTTATTCTCAAATTGGAGCTTCTGGCTCTTTCCGCCTTTGGCTCCTGGTGCAAAGAAATCAAACATCGCCAGATGGGGCTCCAGCGTCAGGAAGCCGTGGTAGCCCTCCTCGCAGAAAGCACGGCGAAGCAGCTCAGGGATCTTGCCAAGGCCGGTGCCTGCGGGCACATTCAGCAGGTAGCCGGGCAGAGCATCCTTGATGTGGATATAAGCGATCTGGTCATGGAGCAGTTCCCAGCACTCCGCGGTGTCCTGCTCACACTGGACAAAGTTGGCAAAATCAAACGCCGCCTTGAAGTGGGGGCAGGCCAGCCGGTCGAACAGCAATTTGCAGCGGGCACCGGTGTCTCCGTAGATGCCCTTCTCATTTTCATGGAGCAGGACAATGTCATGCTTTTCCGCGATCCGGATAAACTGACGCAGCTTATCCAGCACCACATCGGTATAGCTGTCTGCATCGGCATCCTTGGGGATGAGGAAACTGAACATCCGGATGAAGGAGCAGTCCAGCAGCCTGGCCGTTTCGCAGAGTGTTTCCAGCTGCTCCAGCTGCTTGGCAAAGCCCTCTTCATCGTCTACCTCCACCTTGCCGATGGCCGTACCAAGGCTGGAAACGCCCACGCCTGCGGCCCGCAGTTTTGGCAGAAGAACGGTGCGTACTTCCTCGGGGGTGTAATCGGCAATGCCCTTGTGCTCGGCGCTGCGGATGCAGATATACTTCATCCCCAGATCCGTCACAGTTTTGAGCTGCTGGTCAAAGTCCTGGCTGATCTCATCCGCAAAACCGGAAATTTTTTCGTAAACACTCATAAGACACACCTCATTCACCGATCTTTGTTTTCCAAACTTAACAGCACTGTTCCTGGCTTGTAGTATACCACTCTTCCGGGAGCTGTGTTATAATAAATCGAAGGAAAATATCAAAATTCAAAGAACGTTCATAAATTCAACACAACCGCCAAACAAGGAGGCACGTTCTTGTGCAATTCAACGAAAAAGAAAAAGTTCTCCAACTTTTTTCGGAGAGTGGGCGAGAAAACGCGGAGGGCAGGAGGGGCTGACACCCCGCCAATACCGCCTGCAGCAGCGGCAGCTGGGAAAATAACAGCAGAAGCCCCCCGCCGGGAGAACCGGCGGGGGGCTTCTCTGTATGCGAATGAGGAGTTACTTCTTTGCCAGGTACTTACGGATATCGATGGCCACAGCCACGATGATGACAAGGCCCTGGACGATATAGGTGTAAGAGGAGTTGACGTTCATAAACTGCAGAGCGACCTTCATCAGCTCAAAGACCAGAACGCCGACCAGAATGCCGGGCACGGTGCCGACACCGCCGGTGGTGGAAACGCCGCCGATGGTGGAAGCTGCGATAGCGTCCAGCTCATAGCCCATTGCAGTGTTGACGGATGCGCCGCCGGACTTTGCAGCCAGCAGGCAGCCTGCCAGACCGAACATGCAGGAGGCCAGGATGTAAATGCGGATCTTGGTGGCGTAAACGTTGACACCGGCCACCTCAGCAGCAGCTTCGTTGCCGCCGATGGCGTACATGTACTTGCCGTGACGGGTCTTGTTGTACAGGAACCAGAAGCACACAGCCACGACCAGGGCGATCCAGATCAGCACGGGGACCTTCAGGATGGTGTTGGAGGCCAGAGAGGTAAAGTTCTTGTTCAGGGAGCCGATGGGGGTACCGCCGGTGTAGACCAGGCAGATACCGTAGACGACCTGCTGCATACCCAGGGTAGCGATAAAGGGCTGGACCTTCAGGTAAGAAACGACCAGACCGTTGCACAGACCCACGATGGCGCAGATGGCAATGACCAGAATGAACACCACAGGGGTGGGCAGAGTGGGCATGTTGGGGTAGAACTTACCGGCAGCGCCCTCGGTCTGCGCAAAGATGCAGGCCAGGCAGGCAGCAAAACCAGCCAGACGACCTGCGGACAGGTCGTTGCCGGTGGTGATCAGACAGCCGGAGATGCCCAGCGCGATGATGTAGCGGATGGACACATTCTTGAACAGGTTGATCAGGTTTGCAGGTGCAAAAAAGTTCGGATGGATGATGCCGACGAACAGAGAGACGAGCAGCATCAGAACGATAATGGCGTTGTTGCCCAGCCATTTCTTTACGGATTTACCCGTTAATTTCTTGGTAGCTTCCACAATAGACAGCCTCCTTGTTTACTGATTGGCCGCTGCCGTTTCGGGCGCGGTCTCAAACTGGGTAGCCAGCTCCATGATGTTCTCCTGGGTCGCGTCCTTGCCGTCGATGAAGCCGGTGACGCGGCCATCGCACATGACCATGACGCGGTTGGACATGCCAATGATCTCGCTCATTTCAGAGGAGATCATAATGATGCTCTTGCCCTGCTTGGCCAGATCGGCAATGATGCAGTAGATCTCGTACTTTGCACCAACGTCGATGCCGCGGGTGGGCTCGTCCAGGATCAGGACATCGGGGTTATTTGCCAGCCAGCGGGCGATCAGCACCTTCTGCTGGTTGCCGCCGGACAGGCTCTTGATCTGGGTCTTGGGGCTGGGCACCTTGATGGCCATCTTTTCCTTATTGGTCGCCACCAGATCCAAAATCTTCTTGTCATCCAGCATGATGGGGCCCTTGCGCAGAGCGTCCAGCGATGCAATGGAGATGTTGTCGGCCACGCTCAGCACACCCATAATGCCGGTTGCGCGGCGATCCTCGGTCAGCAGAGCCACGCTCTTCCGGATGGCATCGCGGGGCTGCTTGATGTTGACCTCTTCGCCCTTGATCCACACCCTGCCGGAGGTGTGTGCACGCAGACCAAAGATGCCTTCCATCAGTTCGGTGCGCTGTGCGCCCACCAGACCAGCCACGCCCAGGATCTCGCCCTTTTTCAGCTCAAAGCTGCAATGGCGGAAGGAGCGCGGATGGATGGAGGTGAAGTCCTCCACCTTCATCATCACTTCCTCGGAGGGGTGGTTCTCCAGCGGCGGGAACAGATTGGACAGCTCACGGCCGACCATCTTGGCGATGATCTGTTCCTTGGTCATGTTGGCAACGTCCCACTTGCCGATGTAATGGCCGTCACGCATGATGGTCACTTCGTCAGCAATGACCTTGATCTCATCCATCTTGTGGCTGATGTAAACCAATGCAACGCCCTGCTCCTTCAGCTCGCGCATGATGCGGAACAGCGATTCCACTTCGTTGGCGGTCAGGGAGGAGGTGGGCTCGTCCAGGATCAGCACCTTGCAGTTTGCGGAAACAGCCTTTGCAATTTCCACCATCTGCATCTGGGCAATGCTCAGGCTGCCCAGCTTTGCGTGGGAATTGATCTGCAGCTTCAGCTTCTTCAGCAGTGCATCGGTATCGGCATACATTTTGCTGTGGTCCACAATGGTGATGGGGCCAATCTTTTTGGTGGGGTAGCGGCCCAGCCAGATATTCTCAGCCACGGTACGGGCCGGGATGGGCTGCAGCTCCTGATGCACCATGGCAATGCCGCGGCCCAGTGCTTCCAACGGGTTCGCAATAACGACCTTTTCTCCCTCGTATTCGATCTCGCCCTCGTCCATCTTGTAAATGCCGAACATGCACTTCATCAGGGTGGACTTACCGGCACCGTTTTCGCCCATCAGGGCCATAACTTTACCGGGGCGGAGCTCCAACTGCGCGTGGTCCAGCGCTTTTACGCCGGGGAAGGTCTTGACCACGCCTTTCATTACCAGACGGTATTCTGACATTCCGCAGAGCCTCCTTATCTTGCAATTTGCAGGCCGCGCGGTGCGTCCTTTCTTTCCAAAAGAAGGCGCGTGCGCCCGAGAGAAATCTCGCACGCACGCGCTTTTAAGCTTTTACCAAGCCATAGGACTCACTGCGTACCTTGCAAACGTGAGTTTTGTGCTACAGGAATTAGAGGTACTGTGCTGCGTTCTCGGTAGTGACCTTGACGTAGTCGACCCAGTAGTACTCCTCAACGTCCTTGCCCTCAACAAACAGCTGAGTAGCCTCGGCAGCCTTGGTAGCCTGGCCCACGTCGTCGTTCAGAACGGTACCGGTCATCTTGCCGTCAACAACGTTCTGGACAGCCTCTTTCAGTGCGTCAACACCGACCAGGTAGATGTCCTTGCCAACGGTACGGCCAGCCTGCTCGATGGACTGCAGAGCGCCCAGAGCCATTGCGTCGTTGTTGCAGAACACAACTTCGATCTTCTCGCCGTACTGTGCCAGAGCGTTTGCAACGTCCTGCTGTGCGGTGGTCTGATCCCAGTTGTCCAGGTACTCGTACAGGCACTCCACTTCCTTGTCGGCATCGGTCAGAGCCTTGATGGAGTACTCGGTGCGGTACTGAGCATCGATGTTCTCGGGGTCGCCCTTGCACATGATGTAAGTGATCTTGCCGTCGCCGTTGATATCGCCCTGGGTCTCGGTCTCCAGGATCAGCTCGCCCTGGTAAGTACCGGACTGACGTGCGTCAGCGCCAACGTAGCAGCACTTGCCTGCGTAGGAGTCCAGAACAGCCTTCTCGGGCTCACGGTTGATGAAGACGATGGGAGTGCCGGAGGGAGAAATGGTATCCACGATGGTCTGTGCAGAGGTGGTCTGAACAGGGTTGATGATCAGAACGTCAACGCCCTGCTGCAGGAAGGTGTTGATCTGCTCGGTCTGGGTGTTCTGGTCGTTCTTGCCGTCAACGATGGTCACGGCGTAGCCCTTATCCTTCAGGTACTCTTCCAGGTCGGTGCGGTACAGGGTCATAAAGTTATCAGCAAACTGATAGATGCAGACACCGACGTTTGCGCTGCCGGTTGCAGCCTCAGAAGCAGCTGCAGAAGCAGCTGCAGAGGAAGCGGCGGTAGAGGAAGCAGCAGTGGAGCTGGAGGAGCCGCCGCAGGCGGTCAGAACGCCGGCAGCACCCACAACAGCAGAAGCCTTCATAAAGTCACGACGGGAAATCATTTTCATAATCTTGTTCTCCTTCATTCGCATATCACAGCATCTCATGGAATATACTTACATGTATGTTCCATGGTTTCTGTTTGTATTATAACCGTCTGGAAAATCATTCGCAATGGGACAAGTTCACAAGATTCCGGTCATTTCTTTGTGCACTCTTCACAGTTGATATTGTTGTGTACAACATTCTTTTTGCTATCAAGCACAAAATCAGTCAAAAATGCAACATACATCCAAATTCCATGCCAAAAATCCATAAATCCTTTCAAAACGGTTACAACATCGTTCTGTTCATGCAACAAATTTCTCTGTACAGAAAATGCCCGTTTTTTCCCGGGAGTTTTGCACAAAACGTACATTTCCGGGAAAAACCGGGCATTTTTTTCATTTTTCACTTTTCTTTGTGTTCGCGGCGGTAGCGGGTGGGGGTGACTCCCAGCGTCTTTTTGAAGATCTTTGTAAAATAATTCACATCCAGAATGCCCACTTCCTCGGCCACGGCGGCAATGGTGTGGTTGTTCTGCACCAGCAGCTGGGCCGCGCGGTTGACGCGCTGGGTGTTGATATAATCGATCAAGGTGCTGCCGGTCTCCTGCTTGAACAATGCCGACAGGTACGATGGGCTGATGAAGCACATGGCGGCCAGACTTTTCAGCGTCAGCGGCTCAGCCACGTTCAGGTTGACGTAGTTCATCACCTTCTGCACCGCGGGCGAATACTCCTTCAGCGAGTAGCGGCGGACATAGGCACAGTAATCCCGCGTCATCTGCCACATCATCTCGTTGGGCACCTCGTTGGCTTCCTCAATGATGCGGCTGTACTTGCTGGAAATGGCATCGATATAATAGGGATGCACCTTGCTGGGCTCAATGGCCTTGCGCAGCAGGGTGTTCAGCACGATCATCTTGTTCTTCTGCTGGTAGAGTGTCCCCTCGAACCGGCCGCCATAGGTAAAGCGGGAGTGCTGGTGCATGGCCTCGATGGCGGCTTCCTCATCGCCCCGGGCCACCGCGTCCAGAATGCGGTTCTCCGATTCATACCGCTGCTCCAGCATGGTGACCGGGATCTCCTTCTGGAACTCCGGCTCGTGGAAATAGCGGGTATCCGGGTGGAACTGGAATGGCAGGAATTCCTTCAGCTCCTGCACCGGGACAGTGCACCCGAACATCGTATCCACCACAACCCGCAAAGCTCCATAGAAATCACTGGCCTCCAGGATCTTCACGCCGTTGTAGTACTCCTGCACAGCGGCCTCTCCGGCTTCCCCCAGATAGCGCCTGACCCATTTGCGGGCGCTCGGGGTGCGGGGGCCCACCGTCCAGGGTCCAATGAGAAAGACCGTGTTTTTTTCATCGGGGATGCGGAACAGGGCAAAGTGCAGCTCAAAGGTGCCCTCCACCAGCAGCAGGGTATTCTCAGGGGTGCTGTCCAGCAGCAGCTGGCCGAACTCCTGCCAGTCGAACTGGGGGTCCAGCGATCGCCGCAGGCCGTAGTCAAACTCTTCCAACCCCTCAAAGGGCGGGGTGACCCGCCGGGTCGGGATATTCTGCACCGCTGCCAGCTTTGTAAGGATCTGCAAAGGATCCACCCGCATCGTACACCGCTCCTTTTTCCTGTTGTTCCGCTCGTGCCGTTGTATCATTCCTGATATATTAGTATACATCAATTTTGAAGCAGAAACAAGCCGCCCACAGGAATTTCCCGTGGGCGGCTTGATCCGTTTCCTTACTTATTATGACGCTGTGCCAGTGCGGCCACGTTCTCTTCCACCTTCTGTTTGGTCAGGGGGTAGATGAAGAACAGGCTCAGGGCCACGGCCACAAAGCCGATGGCGGGGGCAATACAGGAGATGTTGAAGATGCCCATGGTGACCTCCGGGTCAAAGGCAGTGGCAGCGCTGTAACCGATCATGGTCAGCAGGCCGCCGGTCAGGCCGGAAGAGAACGCCTGACCCAGCTTGCGGGCAAAGGAGTAGACCGCATAGATGGTGCCGTCCTCACGGATGCCGTTGCGGACCTCGGAATCATCGATGACATCGGTGATCATTGCCCAGATGATGGTGTTGAAGAAGCCCAGGCAGATGAAGGCGGCACAGTAGAAGCCGACATAGACCCAGACATTGGCGGGCTTGAGAACAAAGCAGATGACCTCCAGCACCGTGGCCACGATGCAGGATACAGTGGCCAGCTCTTTTTTACCGAACCGGTTGGCCAGCTTGGAGGCAAAGGGTGCGCAGACGAGCAGGATCAGCACGCTGCTCAGCAGAGAAGCGGTAGACTGAGCGGCGGCGCTGCCGTAGAAGTTGGGGAACACATAGCCTGCCATGCCCTGCATGGTCAGCATGGCCAGCAGCAGGAAGAGGGCGGCAGCAATGATGCCCAGCAGGGCACGATTGGTGAACACGCTCTTGAGCATCTTGCCAATGTCCATCTTGCTGTTGTTGGCGGGCACATCCACACGCTCACGCACCAGGTTGAAGCAGAGCAGGTAGCAGAGGATGGCGCAGACAGAGAAAACGCCTGCAATGATGGTCATGCGGCTGCCGGAGAGGACCGTCTGGCCATTGACGGTGACGTAAGCCACCATGGGGGTGCCAACGCCGATCACAAGGCTGGCCAGGGTGCTGCCGATGGTACGCCAGGTGGACAGCTCTGCGCGATCCTTGGGGTCAGCAGAGATGGCGGAGGCCATGGAGCCGTAAGGGATGTTGACGGAGGTGTAGAAGATGGAGCCCCACAGGATATAGGTCACAAAGAGCCATGCCACCTTGAAGCCGTAGGACATCCCGGCCAGACCGGACTGGAAGATGAGGAAGGATGCGATGGCCACAGGGCCGCACATCCGCTTGAGCCAGGGGCGGAACTTGCCGTCCCTGGTGGGATTGGAGCGGTCCACGATCTGGCCCATGGTCACATCGGTAAAGGCATCCACAAAGCGGGCGATCATCATGATCATGCCCACAACACCGGCGCTCACGCCCATCACGTCGGTATAGAACTTCATCAGGAAGCTGGACGACAGGATAAAAGTAAAATCGTTGGCGAAATCGCCGAACATATAGCCGACCTTGTCCCGCATCCCAAACGGGGTGGTCTTTTGCATTTCATTTGCCATTGTATTCTCCTTCGGTGGTCAATTCAAACGGTACAGCGTTTCTTCTGCTGTATCCAAGTTTGTACTCCAATATTATGACAAACTTTTATCAAAAAATGTTAGAATATTTTTTAGGTGAATTCGTACAATTTTAAGGTATTGTTTTTGTACATTTTCACAGTTCGTTCACATTCTGTTTTTTCCGCTTTTTCCCAGCATTCACTTTTTGTGGCACTCTTTACGGAAGTTTTTAAACCAAGCCGGAGATAATAGGTATTCTGCCCAGAGCAGCGCCTGTTTTCCTGAAAAAAGTCTGGATTTATTCAAAAATCTTTCTATCCCTTTTATAAAATTTCTGTCATACTGGGTACAAAGACAATAAACGCCCCTGTGGCACGCAAAATGCCGCCGGGCTGATGAATGTGAGGTCATCCTGATGAACCGCTCCCTGCTGTATCCCCGCGCTACCACCACCCGCCGTCTCATCGGCCTGGACGGGATGTGGCGTTTCAGCTTCGACCCCGAGAGCAAGGGTGTGGAGGCCGGATGGGCGCTGGACCTGCCCTCCTCTCTTTCCATGCCGGTGCCCGCCTCCTTCTGCGACCTGTTCACCGACAAGGCCTCCCGCGAATACTGCGGTGATTTCTGGTACGAGACCAGCTTTTTTGTCCCTGCGGAATGGAGCGGCTGGGACATCGTTCTCCGGTTTGGCTCGGTCACCCACCGGGCCCGGGTCTTCGTCAATGGCGTGGAGGTGGCCCAGCACGAGGGCGGCTTCCTGCCCTTTGATGCCACCGTGACCAACATCGTGCGGTACAATCAGTTCAACAAGCTCAGTGTTCTGGCGAACAACGAGCTCAGCGAGACGATGCTGCCCGCAGGCACCACACGCACCCTTGCGGATGGCAGAAAGATCGCCGCCCCCTACTTTGATTTTTACAACTACGCCGGCATCCACCGGCCCGTCTGGCTGATGGCCCTGCCCAAGGAGCGGGTGCTGGACTATTCCACACGATACCGCCTGACCGAGACCGGGGCCGAGATCGACTATACCGTGTCCACCAACGGCCCCCACCCCGTGACTGTGGAGCTTTACGACGGCACCACCCGGGTGGCCGAAAGCTCCGGCACCACCGGCACGCTGGTGGTCAAAAACGCCAAGCTGTGGAACGTCCACGCCGCCTATCTCTACGATCTGGTCATCCGCATCCACGAGGGCAGCGCGGTGGTGGACGAGTATCTGGACCGGATCGGCATCCGCACCTTTGAGATCCGGCACGGGCGTTTCCTGCTCAACGGCAGCCCGGTCTATCTGCGGGGCTTCGGCCGGCACGAGGATGCCGACATCCGGGGCCGTGGGCTCGACCTGCCCACCGTCAAGCGGGATTTCGAGCTGATGAAGTGGATCGGCGCAAACTGCTTCCGCACCAGCCACTACCCCTACGCTGAGGAGGTCTACCAGATGGCCGATGAGGAGGGCTTCCTCATCATTGACGAAGTCCCCGCCGTGGGCTTTATGCAGAGCACGGCCAACTTCCTGGCCGCCAATCAGGGCAACGGCAGGCAGCAGGGCTTTTTTGAGAAGGAGACCACGCCTGCGCTGCTCAAGAACCACAAGGCAGCCCTGACCGATATGATCGACCGGGACAAAAACCACCCCTCGGTCATCGCATGGAGCCTGCTCAACGAGCCTCAGTGCACCAGCGCGGGCACCGAGGAATACTTCAAGCCCCTGTTCGAGCTGGCCCGCCGCCTCGACCCCCAGAAGCGCCCCCGTACTTATACGGTCCTGATGACCAGCCTGCCCGACACCAGCAAGGGCCAGCGCTTTGCCGATTTCGTCAGCCTGAACCGCTACTACGGCTGGTATGTACTGGGCGGGGCCGGGCTGGCAGATGCCGAAGCCGCCTTCCGCCATGAAATGGACGGCTGGGCAAAAGTCCTGCATGGCCGCCCGCTCATCTTCACTGAGTACGGCACCGACAACCTGAGCGGTGCACACAAGCTCCCCAGTGTGATGTGGAGCGCCGAGTACCAGAATGAATATCTGGAGATGACCCACGCCGTGTTCGACCACTACGATTTCGTGCAGGGTGAGCTGGTGTGGAATTTTGCCGATTTCCAGACCACCGAGGGCATCCTGCGGGTGGACGGCAACAAAAAAGGCATCTTCACCCGCCAGCGTCAGCCCAAGGATGCGGCGTACCTCTTCCGGGAGCGGTGGACAACTCTGCCGGTCGATTTCAAGAAGCGAAAAAAATGATCCCAGAAAACAGCAGCGCCCTGCCGGTTTACCCCGGCAGGGCGCTGCTTGTTTGATATGCTTTTACTTGATGCAGCTCGAGCACGGGCTGTACCCTGCCGCAATGGCCTCCTCGTAGCTGGAGAAGAGGATCTGGTTCTTCTCCGCAGGGAGGTTGGCACAGCTGGGCAGGTGGAACTTTTTGCTGTTCACGTTGCCGATATACCCCTGCTGCGCGGTGGACGCTGCCGCCGGGTCGGTGGGGTTAAGCTCGGCATCGGTGGCCGTTTTCTCGGTGCGGATGGTATAGTTCTGTCCATCGGAACCGATCACGATGGCCCCCAGCAGGTCGGTGCGGTAAACATCCACGCCCGCATCCCGCAGGATGCTCAGGGTCTCCTCGTGGGGGTGGCCGTACTTGTTGTTCACACCACAGGAGATGATGCCCATCTCGGGCAGGACGGCGTTCAGGAAGATGTAGCTCGTACTGGTGCCGGAACCGTGGTGGCCCACCTGCAGAACATCTGCCTTCAGGTTGGCACCGCTGTTCACAAGGTCGCGCTCCGCATCCGATTCCATATCGCCGGTGAGCAGAAAGCTGGTGGAGCCGTAATCCACCCGCAGAACGATGGAGGTATCGTTGGTATTATCATACTGCGCCACAGGGCCCAGCATGGTCACAGTGGCACTGCCCAGCGGCCAGACTGTGCCCGCAGCGGGCACTTCCACCTGCAGGCCCTGCTGCTGGGTGTACTTGACGAAGTCCTGAAAGCACTTGGTGGAGGCTTCCGTCACGGGGCTGTACACATGGTCTGCCGGGAAATAGGCCAGCGCAGCGGACAGGCCGCCCACATGATCCTCGTGGGCGTGGGAGCAGAACACATACTGCAGCTCCTCCACACCGAGATTCTGCAGGTAGGAGACGACATAGCTGCCATCGTCCACGTTGCCGCCGTCGTAGAGCATATACTGGCCGTCACATTCCACCAGCACGCTCAGGGCCTGCCCCACATCCAGGAAGTGCATCTCAAAATTGGCGGTCTGGCCGTCTCCGGCAGGCTGGGCAGTGCTGACCGCAGGGGTGCTGCTGCCCGGCACCACCGCCGAGGCATCACAGGCGGCAAGGCCAAGGGCCAGCGCCGCCGCAAGAGCCAGAGCGGCAATGCGCCGCCAGAGGCTTACTTTTTCTTTTTTGAAGTTTTCCACACTGTATTCTCTTTCTGTTGATCGTTCTTCGGCTTACGGGGTGCCGTACCGTTGGGCGCAAAGCGTGCGCCGGGGCTGGGCTGGCGGCCGCCTGCGGTGCGGGCCGGGGCGGTTCCGCGGCTCTGATTCCTGCCTCCCCTGCCCTTGTTGGGGCGGACAGTATAGGTGCCGTCGTTGTGGATGGTCACCTCGGCAGGCTCGGCCCGGCGGGCAGAGCGCTGGACCGCGCGGCGGCCCTCGGCGGGCACCAGCAGCGGGATCAGGTCCTCCCTGTGGGTCATTTTCAGCGCCTTGATGACCTTTTCGGCATTGCGGGGCTCGTAATACTGGAGCAGGGCGCGCTGGAGCGCTTTTCCCTCCGCAGTCTTTTCCACGAACACAGGCTTGAGGGTGTAGGGGTCAAGGCCGGTGTAGAACATACAGGTGCTCACCGTGCCGGGGGTGGGATAGAAATCCTGCACCTGCTCGGGGCGCATGTGGTTTTTGTAGAGATACTCGGCCAGATAGACGGCATCGCTCAGGGTGCTGCCCGGATGGCTGGACATCAGGTAGGGCACGAGGTACTGCTTTTTGCCCGCCTTCCTGCTCAGCTCATAGAACTTATCCTTGAACTTGTTGAAGGTCTGGATGGGCGGCTTGCCCATGTAGGCCAGTGTATTGGGGGCGCAGTGCTCCGGGGCCACCTTCAGCTGGCCGGAAACGTGGTATTCCACCAGCTCCTTGAAGAAGGTGTCGTCCGGGTCAGCCATCAGGTAATCGAACCGGATGCCGCTGCGGATGAACACCTTTTTCACGCCGGGCAGTTCCCGGACACGGCGCAGGATCTTGAGGTAATCGCTGTGGTCCACGATCATGTGGGAGCAGGTGGTGGGGGCCAGGCAGTGCTTGCCGCCATTGCACATGCCCCGCAGCATCTGTTCCCGGCAGGACGGGAACCGGAAGTTGGCGGTGGGGCCGCCGATATCGTGGATGTAGCCCTTGAAATCAGGCTCGTGGGTCATCCGCTCGGCCTCGGCCACAATGCTGTCGGCACTGCGGCTGGTAACCCGGCGGCCCTGATGCAGCTGGATGGCGCAGAAGTTGCAGCCGCCGAAGCAGCCGCGGTTCTGGATGATGGAGAACTGCACCTCCCGGATGGCAGGCACGCCGCCCATGCTCTCATAGATGGGGTGGTAGCGGCGGGTGTAGGGCAGCGCATACACCTTGTCCAGCTCCCAGCGCACCAGCGGCTTTGCCGGGATGTTCTGCACAAGATACTTTTCACTCTGCTTCTGGACAATGATCTGGCCGCTGACCACATCCTGATTGTCCATCTGGATGCGGCAGGCTTTGGCGTAGG
Organism: Faecalibacterium sp. IP-3-29; assembly: GCF_023347335.1. Classification (NCBI taxonomy): domain Bacteria; kingdom Bacillati; phylum Bacillota; class Clostridia; order Eubacteriales; family Oscillospiraceae; genus Faecalibacterium; species Faecalibacterium sp. IP-3-29. The sequence continues at coordinate 2,309,021 of NZ_CP094471.1, forward strand.
CCACCTTATCGGAGGCCACTTTCCGGAAACCGGCGCACTCCACATACTTTTCAGGCAGGTGGTCGAAGTCGGTCAGGTAGCAGGTGCCGTCCACATCGGTGATGGACTCCACCGGCTCCCCTGCCGCCAGCCGCCGGGCGATCTCCACGGTCTGGTGCTCGCCCATGCCAAAGCTGATGAGATCGGCTCCGGAGTCCTCCGCAATGCTGGGCAGAACGGTGTCCAGCCAGTAATCGTAGTGGGCAAACCGGCGCAGAGAAGCCTCCAGACCGCCCAGGATCACAGGCAGGTCGGGGTAGGCCTCCTTGGCCAGCCTGGTGTAAACGGTGGCGCTGCGGTCAGGCCGCGCGCCGCCGATGCCGCCGGGAGAGTATTCGTCCTCGGCACGCGGAATTTTTGCCACGGAGTAGTGGCTCACCATGCTGTCCACGTTGCCGCCGCCGATGAAAAAGCCGTACTTCGGCCTGCCGAACCGCTTGAAGTCCTCGCAGTCGGAATAACGGGGCTGGGCCAGCACGCCGACCTTATAGCCCTCGGCCTCCAGCAGGCGGCTGATGATGGCGGTGCCAAAGCTGGGGTGGTCAACGTAGGCATCGCCGCCCACCACCACAAAGTCCAGCTGATCCCAGCCCCGGGCTTCCATGTCCGCCCGGCTGATAGGAAGAAATTCGGTGTAGATTGGGGAAGAGTTGTCCATAGTGTTCCTCACTGGTTAAACCTCTCTGCCTGCTCCCCTGACAGGGAGCCAAGAGAAGTGTTGCTTGTGTTCTTATTCCTCCGGCTGATTCATCTGCATTTCCAGCCACTGCTGGCGGCTGATGAGAACAGCGCGGGGCTTGGCACCCTCATAGGGGCCGATGATGCCCTTCTGCTCCATCTCATCCATGATGCGGGCGGCGCGGGCATAACCCAGCTTACAGCGGCGCTGCAGCAGGCTGGTGGATGCCTGCCCGGCATCGATGACCACCTCAACGGCCTGCTTGAGCATCGGGTCGCTGCCGGTCTCCTCATCCGCATCTGCAGAGGATGCGCCCTTCTTGCCATCCTGAATGGCGTGCTTTTCCATGGCTTCGATCATGGCCTCGTCGTACTGGACGGTGGCGCTCTGCTTGATGAAGTCCAGCACGCGGCTGATCTCTTCATCCCGCACAAAGGTGCCCTGGATACGCACCGGCTTAGGCGCGCCCACAGGCATAAAGAGCATATCGCCCTGGCCCAGCAGCTTCTCGGCACCGGCACCATCCAGAATGGTGCGGCTGTCCACCTGGCTGGACACGGCAAAGGCAATGCGGCTGGGGATGTTGGCCTTGATCAGGCCAGTGATGACATCCACGCTGGGGCGCTGGGTGGCAACGATGAGGTGCATTCCGGCGGCGCGGGCCTTCTGGGCAATGCGGCAGATGGAATCCTCCACGTCCTTGCCCACGACCATCATCAGATCGGCCAGCTCGTCGATGATGATGGCGATATAGGGCATCTTTTCCAGCATGGGGTCGGTGGCCGCCAGCTTGTTGAAGGATTTGATGTCACGGACATTGTTTTCCGCAAACAGGTGGTAGCGGCGCTCCATCTCCTGCACCGCGCTGCTCAGAGCACCCGCTGCCTTTTTCGGCTCGGTGATGACAGGCATCAGCAGGTGGGGGATGCCATTGTATTCAGCCAGCTCCACCACCTTGGGGTCGATGAGCATGAGCTTCACGTCCTCAGGGCTGGAGCGGAACAGGATGCTGATGATGATGCTGTTCACACAGACAGATTTACCGCTGCCGGTGCTGCCCGCGATGAGCAGATGGGGCATCTTGCACAGGTCGGCCACCTGGGCCACACCGGCGATATCCTTGCCCAGCGCCACACCCAAGGGCGAAGTCATCCGCAGGAAGGCCTGGCTTTCAAAGACACTGCGGATAAAAACGGGGGTCTTTTTGTGGTTGGGCACCTCGATGCCCACGGCAGGCTTGCCGGGGATGGGTGCTTCCATGCGGACATCGGCCACAGCAAGGTTCAGGGCAATATCATCGGCCAGCGAGGTGATGCGGCTGATCTTCACGCCCGCCATGGGCTGGACCTCGTACCGGGTAACGGAGGGTCCCCGCGAGATATCCAGCACCCGGGTGCGCACGCCGAAGCTTTCCAGCGTGTCCACCAGCTTCTGAGCGTTGGCCTTCAGCTCGTCCTGGGCACCGGGGTCACCCTCCTCGGCAGACTTTTCAAACAGCTCGATGCTGGGGTACTGATACTGGAAGGTCTCCACCACCTCCGGCTCCTCGGCCGGGGCGGTGGCGGCAGCCTGCTCGCCTGCGGCGGGTTTTTCCATGGCGGCCGCCACCAGCGTGTTCAGGTCCTTTTCCTCTACCGGTTCGCTGGTAATGCTGATCCAGCCGTCCTCGTCCGGCTCACTGCGCATGGCCACCGCGTTTTCCGCGCTGACCCGCACCGGCACCACCGGTTCATCCGTGGTGGGCAGGGTGGGGGTCTGGAACACCGGCATCTCAGGCTGCACGGGCTCTGCCGGTGCAGCCGCAGGGGCTTCCGGGGCCGCAGGCGGCACGGTGGGGTTCACCACCGGGGCCGGAGCAGGCGATCCGGCGGGCACGAAGAAATCCTCGGCGGCAGTCTCCACGGCATCCGGCACCACCGGTTTGACGATGGCCCGGGGCGGGGCCTTTTGGAGCGGGTCCTGCCCAAAGGTGCCGCCCGGCCCGATGATGATGGGCTCAATGGGCTCACTTCCGCCCTCGGAAACAGAGGTATCCGGCCCAAGGTCGATATCAAACGCCGCACGAGGATGGTTGGAGGTCACCTTGACCGGCTCAAAGGCTGGGGCAGGCCGGGCGGGAGCCGGTTCCGGCTCCACCGGCGCAGGCGGCTCGTAGCCCAGAGAATCATCCACGGGGTCGGGTTCCGCTTCGCCTTCCATCTCCTTGGTCACCTTGTGGCCCCAGCTGAACACGCCGGACAGCCACCCGGGCACCGGAATGCCGCCGGGCACGTCTTCCTCATCAAAATTATCATCGTAATCGTCCGCAGGCTCCTCGGCGCGGTCATCCTCTTCCGCCTGCCGGGCTGCAAGGCGCTCAGCACGGCGGGCGGCGTTCTGTTCATAGACCGCCACGCCTTTTTCATGCACACCGCCGCCCACATTGCAGAGCCACTGCCAGCACTCGGCAGGGGTGATATCAAAAATATACAGGCTGGCGCACAGGGCCAGCACCGCCATGACCAGATTGGCCGCAGGCCGCCCGCAGAGCAGGAGCAGGTTGCCGCCCAGCAGGGTACCCAGCACGCCGCCGCCCAGCCAGGCGTTCGCGCCGTTCTGGTAGCAGGCAGCGATCATCTGGGCAGCGGTCAGATCGGCGGGGATATCCGAAAACACGATGACCGTGCCGCTGGCAAAGATCAGCCCCAGCAGCAGCTTGAACACCTGCATCAGCAGGTCCTGCCCCCGGGTGTAGAGGATGGCCAGATAGCACACCGCCGCGCCCAGCACAAAGCTGCCGCAGCCGAACAGCCCGAATAGGATCTGGTGGGCGCTCTTCCAGACGGAGTCCCCCTCCACGAACGCCAGCACGATGAGCAGCAGCCCCACAAACAGGGTGCCCAGCCCCGCCGGCATCCGCTCCTCGGCCCGGCTTTTTCTGCGTGCAGACGCGCGCTTTGCAGTTGTTTTTCGCTTTCGTTTTGCCATTTTCTGTTCTGACCCCTGTCCTTTGTTCCCATAGTATTCGATTCTTTCATTATACCACGGGTTGGGTCAAGTGGCAATTACAGAATGCAGACCGGTTTGAACCTTGAATGCCGCGTGCGGCATCCATTCCGCACAGATAAGGCAGCAAACAAAAATGCAGTACCTTCCATGCGAAAAAGCTGCACGCTGTTTTTATCTGCTATGAACTCTGCCAGAAATCTCGTCAGGCTGTTGCGGATATAGAAAATGCAATGAAGATCATCATAGCAGAACAGGCATCCTGCCCGATACCGCCAAGCGGTATCGCAGGATGCCTGTTCTGCTTTCTGTTTCCCGGAATTCCCGCGTATTGAACAGCGCTTTTTAATGCTGGATCTGTCCGCCTGCCCGGGTCGCTTTTTTCATCCGTAAATCTGTGAAGGGTGCCAATGCTTCGATCAGTGCGTGATCGTGATTCTGCACCAGACGGCTTTGGGGGCCGAAAAGCATGGTCTGTTCCACATCCTCCGTACTGGCAGCCCAGCCCGGCGCACCGGTACGGGCAAACTGCATCACAGCGCCAAAAATTTCCGCTTCCAGCTGCTTTGCTCCCTCAAAGGCACACACTGGCACAAGCTCTGTGTTGTGGAACACAAATGGGATATCCGCACAGTGCCACGGGGTACTTTTCCCCATCAGAGGGAAGTCCTGATCAAACAGATAACTATACACCTTTCCGCCCGCCTTGGCACGCTCCCGGACATATTTGATCGTGGGGGCGCGGAAGCTGGTATCTGCCAGCAGCAGGTCTTCCTCCGGGCGGTGCGGGTAGGCAGTGCGGAACTGCTCCCGCAGGGTCTCTGCGGCAGACAGGCCCACTGCTTCCTCCGGGCCGACTCCTTTCAGTCCATCAAAGAAACCGTAGAACTCCGAATAAACCGTACCAATCAGCACCGGAACGTCTGCAGTCTCGGGCCGAAACCCACTGCCGTTTTGGAGCGGATCTCCAAGATAGAAGCGGTTCGGGTGGGGACTTTGGCCCACGTTCGCGCCTTTTGCTTTCAGAGCCGGGCTGACGTTCCGGTAAGCCTGCGCCAGCTGGTGGTAGGGCACAGTTTCCAGCTGCTGTGCTGTCTGCACGCCAAGCTCCTGCATCAGCGCCTGCACACAGTCCCTGCCGCTGCCGACACTGTCGTTCAGCAAGCCTTCCAGCACACCACTCATTATCATCGCCCTGTGGTACAGGCCATCTGCTGCCGGGGTCTGCAGCAGCGTTGTCACTTTGGCACCGCCGCCGGACTGGCCGAATACCGTTACGCAGCCGGGATCGCCGCCAAACGCTGCAATATTGTCCCGCACCCACTGCAGTGCCAGGATGATATCATCCCCACCCGCATTGCCGGAGTTTGCGTACTCCTCCCCAAAATCGGAGAGATCCAAGTAGCCCAGGATGTTCAGCCGGTGGTTCAGTGACACCACCACGCAGTCCCCTTCCCGCGCCATGTTTCCGCCCTCGTAGGCCACCTGCTCAATGGACGAGCCGGCAAAAAATCCGCCGCCATGGAGCCAGACCATCACCGGCCGCTTTTGGGCATCGCAGGCCGGGGTCCAGATGTTCAGGTTCAGGCAGTCCTCATCCTGCACCCAGTAGCGGTGGGGCACACGCAGTTCGCCGCTGGGCTTGTCGATGCTCAGCAGCGGGCAGACGCAGCCGTAACTGGAAGCGTCCAGCGGCTCTGCCCAAGGCTGGGGCGGCTGGGGTGCATGGAAGCGCACCGCCCGCCCATACGGGATGCCTTTGAAGCTGCTGATCTCCCGGAAGCGATATCCCCGCACCGGACCGTAATTTGTCTGAACCACCGGAAAATCCGGCGCACAGCAAAATGCCTTTTCCATAAATGACCTCCTTCTTTCAAAAAGACAGACCCCCGGTACTGCAAACATGGCACCCGGAGGTCTGTTTTTGTTATCCTAAATCTTCGCCGTTGGTGGCAATGACCTTCTGATACCAGTAGAAGCTGTCCTTCTTTTCGCGGCTCAGATCACCCGTGCCGTCGTCAAACTTGTTGACGTAGATGAAGCCGTAGCGCTTTGCCATCTCACCGGTGGAGGCACTCACCAGATCGATGCAGCCCCAGGGGGTGTAACCCATCAGGTCTACGCCGTCCTTTACAGCCTCAGCCATCTGCTCGATGTGTGCACGCAGGTAGTCGATACGGTAGCTGTCGTGGATCTTTCCGTCGGCATCCTTCTTGTCGTAAGCGCCCAGGCCATTTTCCACCACCATCAGGGGAATGCGGTAGCGGTCGTAGATCTCGTTGAGGGTGTAGCGCAGACCAACGGGATCGATCTGCCAGCCCCAGTCGGAGGCTTTCAGGTAAGGATTTTTCTTACCAGCAATGATGTTGCCGCCCACATCATCGGCATCCTTGTGGGTGGTGATGCAGTTGGACATATAGTAGCTGAAGGTGTAGAAATCGACAGTACCGGCCTTCAGGATGGCAGCATCCTCCGGCTCCTGCCGGATGGTGATGTTATTCTCGGCAAAATAACGTTTCATGTAGGAAGGATACTCGCCGCGGACATGCATATCAGAGCAGAACCAGTTGCTGATCTGCATGGCCTTCTGGTTGGCGATCTCGTCGGCCGGGTCGCAGGTCAGTGCGTAGCTGGTGATAAAGCAAATCATGCAGCCCATCTTGAACTGAGGGTAGTGGTCGTGGGCATACCGGACAGCCTCTGCACTGGCCACAAACTGGTGATGCAGCGCCTGAAAGCGCTCCTGCTTGTTGTCCGGCACCTTGTCGGTAGGGCCTTCAAATCCCCGGATGGTGCCTGTTTCCAGGATCGCGCCCATGGGCATGGTGCCGCAGTTGATCTCATTGAAGGTCAGCCAGTACTTGACCTTATCCTTGTACCGCTCAAAAATGGCCTTGCAGTAGTTCATATAGAACTCGATGAGTTCCCGGCTGACCCAGCCGTTGTACTTTTCCACCAGCGCATAGGGCAGCTCGTAGTGGCTGATGGTGACCAACGGCTCGATGCCGTGCTTCTTGCAGCAGTCAAAGACCTTGTCATAGAATTCAAGGCCCTTCTCGTTTGGCTCGGTCTCCATGCCGGTGGGGAAAATGCGGGTCCAGTTGATGGAGGTGCGGAAGGTCTTGAAGCCCATCTCGGCGAAGAGAGCAATGTCCTCCTCGTAGTGGTGGTAGAAGTCGATGGCCTCATGGCTGGGATACAGCCGGTCGGAGCGGACAGCAGTTGTCACCCATTTCGGACTGGTGTGAGAGCCATTGGTGCACAGGTCAGGGACACTGGGGCCTTTGCCATCCACGTCCCATGCGCCCTCGAACTGGTTGGCTGCACAGGCACCGCCCCACAGGAAATCATCACGGAAAACGCTCATGGTCTTTCTCCTCTCTGTTTCTTACTGGTTTATTTCAGGCGGGGTTCTGTTCAAAGAACAGCTTCAGGGCACCGATCATGTTGGCATCGTTGCCATAGCGGCAGCGCACCAGCTCCGGCTTGACCGCCGGCATGACTGTGCAGCGCTCAAACAGCCAATCCAACTCGGCCTGAATCGCAGGCAGCAGAGCCTCCGCTGCGCTGATACCGCCGCCGATGTCACCGAGCTGGCAGACCGGCTGCACATTCCGGTTGTGAACACCATGATGGCCAAGGGCATCATCCCCATGGACGACAAATACAGCCTGTGGACCATCGGCATCCCCCAGAAAGACTATGTGAACCAGCTGTTCGACCGGGCCGACCTGGTCATTGCCATCGGCTACGACATCGTGGAATGTGCCCCCGCCAAGTGGGGCGCACGGCCGGATATGACCATCCTGCACATCGACAATGCCCCGGCAGATGTCAACAAGCGGTATCAGCCCGCTGTGGAAGTGGTGGGCGATATCTCAGAGAGCATCTACGAGATCCTGCGCTGCGCCCACCGGGACAGCGAACCGGAATTCGCACTCCGGCTGCGCGAGACCATGGTGGCCGAGCACGCCGCCATGGCAGACGATGACAGCTGCCCCATGAAGCCTGCCCGCATCCTTGCCGATGTGCGCAAGGTCATGGGCCGGGAAGATATCCTTGTGAGCGATGTGGGTGCCCACAAAATGTGGATTGCACGCCACTACGACTGCTACACCCCCAACACCTGTCTGATCTCCAACGGCTTTGCCAGCATGGGCTTTTCCATTCCGGGTGCCTTTGCGGCCAAGCTGCTGAACCCGGACAAAAAAGTGCTGGCCGTCTGCGGTGACGGCGGTTTTATGATGAACAGTCAGGAGCTGGAGACCGCCGTGCGCGAGAAGGTGCCCTTCGTCACCCTGATCTGGGAGGACTCCAGCTACGGCCTCATCAAATGGAAGGAGCAGGAGCAGTTCGGCGGCGAGCACTGCTACGTAGACTTCACGAACCCCGACTTCAAGCTGTTGGCCGAGGCCATGCACTGCAAGGGCTACCGGGTGGAAAAGGCAGCCGATCTCATCCCCACCCTCGAGGAAGCCTTCCGGCAGACGGTACCCAGCGTCATTGTGGTGCCGGTGGATTACAGCGAAAACATGAAGCTTTCCGCCCATCTGAAAGAGGTGTATCAGCAGAGCGGTGATTGCGTATTCATCTTGAAATTCCCATGAGCCGCCCAAACGTGATACCGACTTTCCGTCAACGCCGCTGCGCAAACGCAAATTTACCTATCGTCGGCAGAACAGGCTCATCATACAGTTGAAGTCAAAAGGGGCTGTTGCACAAGGGTAGAAACCAGTGCAGCATCCTCTTTGGTCTTTATAAATTATCCATTCTGCTTTTGGATGGAGAACGAGAACGTCATGCCCTTCTCCACCGCAAAGCAGGCATCCGCATGGGGCTTTGCGCCCCAGCTGTTGTCGCCGCCCACGCCGCGCTGGAAGGCAGCGCAGCGCACGATGGTCTTATTGTCATCGCGGGGCAGTTCGTAGAGATGGCGGGCATTTTCCAGCTCATGGGGCGTGTAGGGCAGGGCCGAGAAGGTCATTCCGTTCCCTGCAAAGCAGATGCCCGGGATGCTGCCGGTGACAGTTGCACTGTACACGCCGGTGCGGCTGCCGCAATCCTGCGGGTAGACTGGGCTGTTCTGGGCAAAGTCCTGCCGGACGTTGTAGTTCCAAGCGCCCATTTTGCCGCCTGCAGTGCGGTCGGCGGTGGTCTCCCGGGGGCCAAGACCCTGATAGGAGACCTCGGTCAGCTCCCGGCGCAGCGGGAAGAGCAACCCGAACTCCGGTACTTCTGCCCTTTCGCCCTGCCATGTCATCGTAATGTCGCAGCGGCCTGCGCCGTCGATGGCAAAATCAATGGGCAGCGTCTGCCCATCCGGCAGGGTGTAGTTTGCGCGGACGGTGACGAAGCCACCCTTTGTTTCAGCAGTCAGATTATCGCAGCGGGCATACAGTCCGGCGGTTTTCCAGAAAGCAAATGCAAAAGGTTCTGCGCAGCCCTCGTCGTTGTTGGTGGGGGCCCGCCAGAAGTTGGGGCGCACGGTATCGTCCAGCAGCTGCACGCCGTTATAGCGGATGGACACAAGCCCCTTGCCGCGGCCGAAAATATACTCGAAGCCTTTGCCCTTTACGCCGATGTTGCAGTCCATTTCCACCAATTCCGGCGCGGCAGCGGTGAGCCGTGCTTCGGCGTATTTGTACCATATCTGCCCAAAAGCAGCTTCATAGCCCGCCGGGATGCCGGGCAGCGCAGCCCGCTGCACAGCGGCAACAGTCATGCAGGAAAGCCCTGCTTCCGGCAGAGCGAACGGGAACGCGATGTGCACCGTCTCACCCGGCTTGCAGTCTGCCCGCAGCACCGCACGGCGTTCCGGTTTGCCGTTGACCGAGGACGCAAACACAAGATCGTAGGCGTTCAGGTCGGTAAAGAGGTTCCGGTTTTCCACCACGGCTTCGGTATCGGTGAGGGTAATTTTCAGGGGCGCGTAGGCCGCCTTGACTGCGTCCATTTTGGGGGTGTTGCGGCGGTCGGGCAGTACCAGACCGTCCACGCAGAATTCCCGGTCGGTGGGACGGTCGCCAAAGTCGCCGCCGTAGGCAAAGCCGGGCTTGCCATCCGGGTCAGTCACCGCGATGCCGTGGTCCATGTACTCCCAGATAAACCCGCCCTGATACAGCGGCTCTTCGTAGGCATACTCGGTATAATCGGTGATGCCGCCGCAGCTGTTGCCCATGGCGTGGCTGTACTCACACATGATAAAGGGCTTTTCCGGGTGCTCTGCCAGAAACTTTTTGATGTCTGCCACCGGGGTATACATCTGGCTTTCCATATCAGAGGTGGCGGGGTATTCCCGGTTCCAGAAAATGCCCTCGTAGTGCACAAGGCGGCTGGGGTCGGTGTGGCGGAAGTATTCGCTCATCTCCCACAGGGTCTTGCCGCCGTAGCTTTCGTTGCCGCAAGACCAGATCAGGATAGCAGGGTGATTTTTGTCCCGCTCCAGCATGGCTTCGGCGCGGGCAAGCACATTCTCCCGCCACTCCGGGCGGGCACCGGGCAGGGTCCACTCGTCCGAGCCGTCTGCCCCCAGTTTCTGCCATGTACCATGCGTTTCAAGGTTCGTTTCCCCGATGACATACAGGCCGTATTCATCGCAGAGCTGCAGAAAATACGGGTCGTCCGGGTAGTGGCTGGTGCGCACGGCGTTCACGTTGTGGGCTTTCAGGTTCTTTACGTCCCACAGCATCTCTTCCCGGCTAACGGTGCGGCCGGTGCGGCAACTCCATTCGTGGCGGTTGACGCCCTTGAACACGATACGCTGACCGTTCAAAAGCATCTGGCGGTCTTTCAGTTCAAACTTACGCAGACCGACTTTCAGGCCGGTACGCTCCACGAGAGTACCCTCATCCAGCAGGGCAATTTCCGCCTCGTACAGGTTCGGCTGCTCGGCGCTCCACAGAGCGGGATGCTCCACCGTAAAGGTGAAGGAGACATCCTGCACGTCCTCTTCCACGTCCGGGTCAGCCTCGCCCTTGCCGAACACCACGCCGCTGTCGTACTCGGCAGGCTCGCCCACCTCAGCAGACTGCTGCTGCCCGTCAAACACCACCGAGATGGTGCCCGCGCCGCTGACCCTGCAATCAAAGGTGACAGTAGCGCTGGAAAAGTCCGGGGCAAACTCCTGCTTCACAAAGGCATCTTCCAGATGCAGTTCAGGCTTCGTAAACAGCTCCACCGAGCGGAATAAGCCGCTCATGCGCCAGAAATCCTGATCTTCCAGCCAGCTGCCGGAGGAAAAGCGGTACACCTGCACGGTCAGGGTATTTTCGCCGGGATGGACAGCGGCGGTCATATCAAATTCCGCCGGGGTAAAGGTATCCTCGGTGTAGCCGATGTAAACGCCGTTGCACCAGACGGCGGCGGCACTGTCGGCACCGTTCAGGCGCAGGTAGCAGCTTGCCCAGTTTTCCGGCAGGGTAAAATTGCGCTGATACTCCCCGATGGGGTTATAGTCCTGCGGAATCTCGCCGGGGTGCAGCTTTTCGTGGCCGTCCCACGGGTACTGGGTGTTGACATAATGGGGCGTGCCATAGGGATGGCCGGGCTTTTGCAGGCTCTGCATCTGGATGAAGCCGGGCACAGTCAGGGTATCCCAATCCGTAAAGGGTGCAGTCAGGTTCTCCGCATAGCGGAAAGCCCATTTGCCGTCCAAGCTGACAGTCAAGGGCATTTCCGGGCTTGTCTGGTCCGCAAAATGGGCATGGAAAGGCAGGCGGTTCTGCTGAAAAATTTCTGGGTCGGCCAGAAGGGCCGGGGTAATGGGATCGTTCAAAGGCATAAATGTCACCTCGCAGCATTTTCTGCTCTCATTATAGCACAGGATATCATAATCCCGCGTGAAAACGCGGGGTTTGCAGAACGGCCCCATAGGGGCCATAATACCAGCCGCGCCTAAAGGCGCACAATGAGCGACGTCAACCGCACACTGACGTCGCTTTTACTTTCTCATACTATCTGTAGGCACTTCTGGCGAATCGTCGTCATCGAAGTCAGCTACATTCTTGAATGGATCTTCGTATTCCTTGAAGCTCAACTGGTCGCACATCTGATCGTTGAACTCTTGTTCCTGAATGTATTTGCGGATCTTGGTTTCATTTCCACCTACTGTATTTACGTAATATCCTTTCGCCCAGAACACTCTCCTTCCGTATTTGTATTTTAGGTTTGCAATTCCAGCTCGTATGTGATAAACTTTTCTCGTCCATATGGATGAACCTCCTTTTGCTTTAGTATGCGGTTGGCGTTACCCGCTTCTAATTATAGCAAAAGGAGGTTCTTTTTCTACCGTTTCAACGCTACGGCTCTATTCTTCCACAAGCATAGCTTGTGGTTTTCTATATGAAGAAAACAGCCTAAAATCTTACGATTCTAAGCTACTTTTCAATGCCGGTGGTGGGGGTCGAACCCACACGTGTTATTAGCACAAGGGATTTTGAGTTTTTATCCGCATCTTCCATCTGGTGTCATCCAGTGATATCTAGTGATATCTGGTTCCCACTGTGCAAAGGCAAAATTCACGCCTCAACGAATAATAATTTGAAATATCCACGATTTTTCGATGCGTTTTTCCTCTACTCTGTTTTTTCGGTTTGGACCGCCCAAATGGAAATTGGAGGGATGTTCAGGAGGGATGCAGGGCAAAACGCTCCTCTGCTTAGGCACAAAACGAAAGGAAAGTCAAGGATAATGAATCAAAATCAAGCAAAAGAGTATTATGAAAAATTATTTGTGAACTATCCTGATGTGCTGTCTGTCGAAGAAGCAACAACTTTACTCGGTTTCAAAAGCCAGACTGCCATCATCAGAAGAATCCATCAACATAGAATTCGCTGCCTGAAAGTCGGACGATCTTTCATGATTCCGAAAGAATATCTCATCGACTATCTTTTGGATAGCTAAATTATACAGCCATTATATTACATAGCGCACCACTTTTCAATAAGAAAAGAGTGCGCTTTTTATTTTCAAACGAAAGGCGGTCGATTTTTTGAACACAAGCTGGAGCAAAACGTTGAAAAAGCCACATGACCCTTGACTACTTTTACGGACAAGCCGGAGAGCCGTTCTCCTTCTACCGCATTCCAAAGGCTCTTTTTCAGGAGCCACGGTTCCAGAGCCTGTCAACCGATGCCAAGACCCTGTACGGTATCCTGCTGGACCGCATGAGCCTGTCCGTGAAAAACGGCTGGCTGGACGAGCAGAACCGGGTGTTCATTATCTTCACGATAGAGGATGTCAAGAGGGCGTTGTGTTGCGCAGACAACAAAGCGACCAAGCTGCTCCGGGAACTCGAAAAGTTTGGTCTGATTGAACGAAAACGCAGAGGTCTGGGAAAGCCAAGTTTGGTGTATGTGAAGAACTTTTCAGCAGAATCGTCAAAATCAATATTCCAGAATCGTGATTTTCACGATTCTGGAGGCTTCAAAAACGCAAGTCAAGACCCTTCAAAATCACGATGTAATAAGACTAAAGAGAATGATACTGAAATGAGTGAGACTGATTCATTCTATTCTGAAGAAGCGGATGGGATGAGCAAACGCACCCAACTGGAAGAATATTTTTCTCAGTCTTTGGAGATAGACCTTCTGCTCCGGCTCTGCCCGGACGATGAGGACACCATCTACCAAATCGTAGATTTGCTGGTGGACACCTGCGCCACCAACCGCAAGCTGCTGCGCATTGCCGGGGACGATAAGCCCGCCGAGGTGGTACGCAGTCGCTTTATGAAGCTGAACGCTGACCATATCCGCTTTGTGCTGAAGTGCCTTGCAGAAAACAGCAGCCCGATCCGAAACATGAAACAATACCTGCTCGCTTCTCTGTATAACGCACCCACCACGATGCAGCTTTCCTACCAGAACCAAACCAACCACGACTTAGCGATGCGGAGGTGATGAGAATTTCAAAGAAAGCAGCCACGATTGCCATCGTCAACCAGAAAGGCGGCACCGGCAAGACCACCACCTGTGAAAATTTGGGCGTTGGACTTGCAGCCGAAGGCAAAAAAGTTCTGCTGGTAGATGCTGACCCACAGGGCAGCTTGACCATCAGCATGGGCTGGCAGCAGCCCGATGAACTGCCCACTACCCTTTCCACCCTGATGGCAAAAGCCATGAATGACCAGAGCATTCCGCCCGGTGAAGGCATCCTGCACCATGCAGAGGGCGTTGACCTGATTCCAGCAAACATCGAACTTGCAGGGCTGGAAGTTTCCCTTGTCAACTGCATGAACCGGGAAAAGATGCTCAAACAGGTGTTGGAGGGTGCAAAGCACGACTACGATTTCATTCTGCTGGATTGCACCCCTTCCCTTGGGATGCTGACCGTCAATGCACTGGCAGCAGCAGACACCACCTTGATTCCCGTGCAGGCGCAGTATCTGTCTGCAAAGGGTCTGGAACAGCTTTTGCAGACTGTGCAGAAAGTCCGGCGGCAGATCAACCCCAAGCTGAAAATCGAGGGCATCCTGCTGACCATGACCGACAGCCGCACCAACTATGGACAGCAGATCGACAATCTGATCCGGGGTGCTTACGGCAGCAAGATCAAAGTGTTCGACCAGACCATTCCCCGGTCTGTCCGCGCTGCGGAGATCAGTGCCGTGGGTAAGAGCATTTTCCAGCACGATCCCAGAGGCAAGGTGGCAGAAGCCTATAAATCTCTGACAAGGGAGGTGATGGCGAATGCCGAAAAACAGCTTAAACGTGTCGCTGAAAGGGGCAGATGACATTTTCTCCACGGAAGAATCCCGACAGGAGCAACAACGGGAACAGGTTCAGCAGATTCCCATCGGAGAGCTGTTCCCTTTCAAGAATCATCCCTTTAAGGTTTTGGATGATGAGTCCATGCAGCGCACAGTGGAAAGTGTAGAACAGTACGGTGTACTATCTCCTCTGATCGCCCGCCCACGCCCGGAAGGTGGCTATGAGATCATCTCTGGGCACCGCCGTCAGCACGCTGCACAGCTTGCCGGACTGGATGCGCTGCCGGTCATTGTCCGCAACATGGATGATGATGCCGCCGTTTTGCTCATGGTGGACAGCAATCTCCAACGTGAAAACATCTTGCCCAGTGAAAGAGCTTTCGCCTACAAAATGAAGCTGGAAGCGATAAAAAATCAAGGTGCTAGGTCGGATTTATCTTCTGGACAAATTGTCCAGAAGTCGAAGCTGTCCATTGAACGAGTTGCGGAAGATGCTGGCGAGGGATATAAAACCGTCCAACGGTTTATCCGCCTGACCAACCTCGTCCCCGAACTGCTGGACATGGTGGATGAAAAGAAAATTGCCTTCAATCCCGCTGTGGAGTTGTCCTATTTGGACGAAGCCCAACAGCGGGATTTTTTAGAAGCCATGAACGACACCCAGAATGCTCCATCCCTTTCCCAAGCACAGCGGCTCAAAAAGCTGGCGCAGGAAGGTCACTTCTCGTATGACGTTGCCTTTGCGGTCATGGGAGAAGAGAAAAAGGACGAGCTGGACAAAGTGGTCATCAAAAACGACACCCTGCGGAAATATTTTCCTCGCAGCTATACACCCAAACAGATGGAGGACACCATCATCAAGCTGCTGGATCAGTGGCAACGCAAACAGCAGCGGCAGAACGAACGCTGACTTATACCGTAACGAAAGACCCGATGAGGTCTTTTTCTTTTGCAATCAAAAGGAGAAAAGCCTATGAAAAACAACGCTACCCGTACCATCCGCTCCGAAGAGATCACCATTGATGTGCGTATCTGCGCTGCGCTGGCGACAAATCGGGGCGGTGAGGTCTACCTCGCAGCCATTGCCCCGGATATGGAGCTGACCGTCATCACGCTGGACGAGGCTCCCGACATCCTGCCCTGCTTTGAGGAGGACGATGCCTGCCTGAACCTTCCCAACACTTCGCTGCTGCTCTGCTACAACCCGGCGCAGGTGCTGAAGATGGGCGGCAAGCACTACCTGACCGGCCCGGTGATTCTGGTCCGCACCAACATGGACGGCGAGGTCATCTCGCTGACCATTGATGAGGTCTACCTGTTCCAGAAGTATCTGGCAAGCCACAGCATCACCCTGATGGCAGATGACCAGAAGCTGCCCTGCATCTGCATCGACTGAGGTGTGTCATGCTGAACTTTTTTATCGGATTCGCATTTTTCGAAGCGGGTGCTATTTTCGGATTCTTCGTGGCGGCTCTGATGCAGGCGGCACGGAGCGGTGAGATCGGACTGAACGGAAAGGAGGATTCGCATGGCTGAAAACACCCTGTCGGTGCTGAAAATTGCACCGGGACAGTATCCGCAGCAGGTCGAGATTGACAACAACCTGAAAGCCTTGCAGCAGGCGGTGGGCGGTTCCATCGGCGCAAGCTACCCTTTTGAAGATCCAGTTGCCATCGTTTACAACGATGACGGCAAGCTCATGGGACTGCCCTTGAACCGTGCCCTTCGGGATGAAAACGGAGAAATGTATGATGCCGTTGCCGGGACTTTTCTCGTGGTGGGGCTGGGTGAGGAGGATTTTGCTTCCCTGACCCCGGAGATGGCGCGGAAGTACGAGCAGCTTTTCCATCAGCCGGAAGCCTTTCTGAAACTGGGCAACCGTCTGCTGGTGCTGCCGGTGCCTGATGAACCTCCGGCAGAAAAGCCCCGCACCAAGCCTCCGGCAGAGCATGACCGCTAAAAGCATCCTACTGCACGGGAGGTGATGGCAGTGCAGGAAGAAATCGAACAGAAGTCATTCAACATTATGATCTCCACCACAAAGCTGTCTGCCCGGACCGTCCTGCGGGCAGTAAAGGCGGCGTTTCGGCTGTACCAGTCCAAGGCATCTCAAGGCAAACAAAGTGTCCGCACCCTGTTGCGGCAAAACCATGGTGTGTCCAGCGTGGAGATTAGCAAGACCGGCATCCGCGGGCTGGAACGTTATGCTAAAAAGTACGGCATCGACTACGCCATCCGCAAGGACACCTCCGAGGTGCCGCCCCGGTATCTGGTCTTTTTCAAAGCCCCGGACGCAGAAGCCTTCCATTCGGCTTTCAAGGAATATTCGGCATCCCTGCTCAACAAGGACAAACGCCCCTCTGTGCTGGCAAAACTGCATGAGCTGGTGCAGGCAGTGGCAGAACTCCCCGGCAAAGTCCGGCACAAGGAACAGGAGCGTGGACTGTGACCACGAAAAAGCTGACAAAGCTGCTGGCGCTGTATCTGCCCTATATTTTGCTGGGACTGGCGACAACGAACTTCGGCGAAGCGTGGCGGCTTGCGGAGGGCAAAGAACTGGGCGATAAGATCATGTCCATGATGGGCACTATCCCGCTGGCATTTGCGAACCCGCTGCCCAGCTTGCATCCGCTGGATCTGCTGGTGGGCTTGTGCTGCGGCGCAGGGCTGCGGCTGGCGGTCTATCTGCGTGGTAAAAACGCCAAGAAGTACCGCCACGGCATGGAGTATGGCTCTGCCCGGTGGGGCACCCCCAAGGACATTGAGCCGTTCATGGCTCCGAAGTTTGAGGACAATATCATTCTGACCAAAACAGAGCGCCTGATGATGTCCAACCGTCCGCCTGACCCCAAGAATGCCCGGAACAAAAATGTGCTGGTGGTGGGCGGCTCCGGCAGCGGCAAGACCCGGTTTTGGCTGAAACCGAACCTGCTTCAATGCCACAGTTCCTATGTAGTCACCGATCCCAAAAGTACGATCTTGCTAGAATGTGGAAACGTAATGTTGAAGAACGGCTACAAGGTCAAGATCCTGAACACCATAAACTTCAAAAAGTCGATGCACTACAACCCCTTTGCCTATGTCCACAGCGAGAAGGACATTCTGAAACTGGTCACGACCCTGATGACCAACACCAAGGGAGAAGGTAGCGGCGGGGACCCTTTCTGGGAAAAAAGTGAACGTCTTTTGCTGACTGCGCTTATCGCCTATCTGCATTATGAAGCCCCGGTGGAGGAGCAAAACTTCGCAACCTTGCTGGAAATGCTGAACACCATGCAGGTGCTGGAGGACGATGAGGAATACCAAAATCCGGTGGATCTGCTGTTTGAGGAACTGGCAAAAAAGAAGCCCAACAGCTTTGCCGGGCGGCAGTACAAACTTTACAAACTGGCTGCCGGAAAGACCGCAAAATCCATCCTCATTTCCTGCGGTGCCAGATTAGCCCCCTTCGACATCCAAGAACTGCGTGATCTCACCATGTACGATGAGCTGCAACTGGACACGCTGGGCGATAAGAAGACGGCGTTGTTCCTCATCATGTCGGACACGGATTCAACCTTTAACTTCCTCATCAGCATGGTTTACACCCAGCTTTTCAATTTACTGTGCGATAAAGCAGATGATGTGTACGGCGGCAAGCTGCCCATCCATGTGCGGTGCCTTATCGACGAGTGCGCCAACATCGGGCAGATTCCCAATCTGGAAAAGCTGGTGGCGACCATTCGCAGCCGTGAAATCTCTGCCTGCCTTGTTTTACAGGCAAGAAGCCAGTTGAAAGCCATCTACAAGGACAATGCGGACACCATCGTGGGCAACATGGATTCTCAAATTTTTCTGGGCGGCTCCGAACCTACCACCCTGAAAGACCTGTCCGAAATGCTGGGCAAAGAAACGATTGATGCCTTCAACACCTCGGACACCCGTGGCAACAGCCCCAGTTACGGCACTACGTTCCAGAAGATGGGGCATGAATTATTGAGCCGGGACGAGCTGGCGGTGCTGGACGGCGGCAAGTGCATTTTGCAGTTGCGTGGTGTGCGCCCTTTTCTCTCGGACAAATACGACCTGACCCAGCACCCCAACTACAAGCTGACCTCGGACTACGACCCCAAAAACACCTTTGATATTGAAAAATATCTGAACCGAAAAGAAAAAATCAATCCCAATGATGAATTTGTTGTGATTGACGCTGATTCGCTCCCGTCTGCCTGACCCGGTAGGCGGTTTTATTTTACTCGGACCAGAGAGGTACACCAGCAAATCCACTTCTGCCGCAGTTCGTGGCTCAAAAATGTACGATTTCAGGTGTGTACGGACGGTCTACAATTTTTTCAAAATAAAGGAGAAACGACTATGGAATTCTTTAACTCTGCTATCGAAGTCCTCCAGACTCTGGTTGTCGCTCTGGGTGCCGGTCTCGGCGTTTGGGGTGCCATCAACCTGCTGGAAGGTTACGGTAACGACAACCCCGGCTCCAAGTCTCAGGGCATGAAGCAGCTCATGGCTGGTGGCGGTGTCGCTCTGGTGGGCATTACCCTCATTCCTCTGCTGTCTGGTCTGTTCGGCTAAGAGCCGCAGGCGGGTTTTCCCGCCTGTACATAATCAATCTGCCAATTTATATGCCCAGTAGCGACCATTTCGTACTTTGACGAGCTTTCCTTCTTTTGTCAAGGTGTTCAGAACTCGACTTGCAGTGGCAGGAGAAACATCGAGAAGATTCTGTACATCGACGTTCTGGATAATATGATTCATGCGGAGAAAAGCTGCAATTTTCGCCCAACGCACTTCTTCCTTACTCTGTGCTACAGGCTGTTCGTTGATTGCTTCGGTCAAAGCCTCTTTGATGATTCCCAGCATGAACTCGATAAAAACAGTTCCTTCACCTTGTGTATTAGACTGATTGATTGCTGCGTAATACTCGGCCTGATGGTCGTGAATGATGGATTCGATTGGAAGCCATGCAAACAAGGGGTTCCACTTTGACAGCAGAAGTGTGTGCCAGAGCCGCCCAATACGACCGTTGCCATCCGCAAATGGATGGATCACCTCAAATTCATAATGGAAAACGCAGCTCTTGATTAGAAGAGGAAATGGACTGTTTTCTGTCCACTGAATCAGTTCCTCCATCAAAGAGGGAACGTACTGCGGCAATGTTCCAAAATGCAGGACATTGCCCTTGTTGTCCACAACGCCAACCGGTCCGGAGCGAAACTCTCCCGCTTCACGCACAAGTCCCTGCATCATCGTCCGGTGTGCAAGCAGGAGGTCATCCATCGAATATGGATTCAATTCTGCGAGATGGTCGTAGATTTCGTAGGCATTTTTTACTTCTGCAATGTCTTTTGGAGGGGCAAGCACACGTTTTCCAGACAGAACAGCCGTCACCTGCTCCAAAGAGAGTGTGTTCTGCTCGATAGCCAGAGAAGAATAAATCGTTCGGATGCGATTCTGGCGGCGCAGAATCGGACTTGTGGAAAGATTCTGGGTGGAACTGATTTTGCCTACCAGTTCGCTGATTTCCATAACCTCTGAAAGAGCTGCTTCTGTGATTTCAAATGGCGGTTTCTTGTTTCGCACGGTGTATACCTCCCATATCATTTCTTTTATCATATCATTTCATCTATCATTCATCAATCAAAATTTTGAAAAAATGATAGATGAAATGAGACCATTGTTCCATACGGCGGCTTGAGCAGCAGCGGAAAGCCCTCTGCGGTTTGCAGTTTTATTGAATGTCCGTGCCCCAAGCCGTGTTTTTATCCACCCATCAATGAAAGGCGGTGCTTTATGCAGTTTTTGACCCACATTATTTTTCTCCTGAATCTTCTCAAGACTCTTATCAACCACTTCAGCTAAGGACGGTGACTGAATGGAAACCGTTCTCAAAGCCATTGCCGACTGGATCAAAGGCATCCTGACGGCAGGCATTATGTCAAACCTTTCTGGTCTGTTCGACGATGTGAACACGCAGGTGGGCAATATCGCCCAGCAGGTGGGCACCAAGCCCTCCAGTTTTGAGCCGCGCGTTTTCGCAATGATTGAGGCGTTGTCCCGGAACGTAGTGTTACCCATCGCAGGCATCATTCTGACCTTCATCGCCTGTTATGAGTTGATCGAAATGATCACCCAGCACAACAACATGGCGCAGTTTGAGCCTGCACTCATCATGCGCTGGATCTTCAAAACAGCGGTGTCCGTCTGGTTCATCTCCAATACCTTCGATATTGTGATGGCAGTGTTCGACATCACCCAGAAGGTGGTGTCCGATTCCAGCGGCATCATTGCCGGAAATACCCGTGTCAACGACATTGGCTTGTCGATGTTGGAAGCCAGCCTGATGCAGATGGATGTAGGACCCCTGTTCGGGCTTTTCCTGCAAAGTTTCTTCATCGGCATCACCATGCGGATCTTGAGCATCATCATTTTTGTGATCGTGTACGGGCGCATGATTGAGATCTACTGCATGGTGAGCCTTGCACCCATCCCCATGGCGACTTTCGGCAACCACGAGCAGAGCCACATGGGGCAGAACTATCTGAAATGCCTGTTTGCGCTGGGTTTTCAGGGCTTCTTGATTTTGATTTGTGTTGCCATTTACGCAGTGCTGATCCAGTCGGTAGCGATTTCCGGGGATGCAATCAATTCCATCTGGAGCATTGTCGGCTACACCGTTCTGCTCTGTTTCAGCCTGTTCAAGACTAGCTCAGTCACGAAAAGTGTACTGGGCGCACATTAAAAAGGAGGTGTGAATTTTGGCTGCGTATATCTCTGTGCCCCGTGATTTGACCAAGGTCAAATCCAAAGTGGCGTTCAACCTGACCAAACGGCAACTGCTTTGTTTTGGCACAGCGGCTCTCATTGGAGTGCCGCTGTTTTTTGTTCTCCGGGATTCCGGCGGAAACACTGCCGCCACCCTCGGCATGATGGCGGTGATGCTGCCGGCGTTCTTCCTTGGAATGTACGAGAAAAACGGTCAGCCCATGGAAAAGCTGCTGTCGTACTATGTGCAGTCCCGGTTTCTCCGCCCGAAGATTCGCCCCTACAAGACCAACAACTACTATGCACTGCTTATGAAGGGAGGCGTGACCCATGATCCCGTTTTGGAAAAAGACCGATAAGGGCGGCAAGAAAAAGCCGCAGAAACCCGCCGTGCCCCGGACCGCCCAGCAGTCCATTCCCATGCAACGGATGTTTGAGGATGGCACTTGCCGGGTGAAGCCCAACTATTACACCCGCACCATCCAGTATCAGGACATCAATTACCAGCTCGCTCAGCAGGAGGATAAGACGGCGATTTTTGAGGAATGGTGCAGTTTTCTGAACTTCTTCGACAGCTCCATCAAATTTGAGCTGTCCTTCGTGAACATGGCAACCGACAGCACTGAGTTTGAGAAAAGCATCCGCATCCCGTACCAGCGAGATGGTTTCGATGATGTTCGTGCGGAGTATTCCCAGATGCTGCGCCAGCAGCTTGCCAAGGGCAATAATGGTCTGACCAAGACCAAATTCATCACCTTTGGTGTGGAGGGCGAAAGCATGGCACAGGTCAAGCCCCGGCTTGACCACATCCAGAATGACCTGCTGAACAACTTCCACCGGCTGGGGGTGCAGGCAAAGCCCTTGAACGGTGCCCAGCGGCTGAAGCTCATGCACGATATGTTCAACATGGACGGCGCATCCAAATTTCACTTTGACTGGAAAGACCTTGTGAAAAGCGGCCTTTCGGTAAAGGATGCCATTGCGCCTACCGCCTTTGCCTTCAAGAACAGCCGCACCTTCCAGATGGGCGGCATCTTTTGCGCTGCCAGCTTTCTGAGCATCACGGCATCCGACATCAGCGACCAGCTTTTGAAGGATTTTCTGGACATGGATTCCTCGCAGATCGTTACCATGCACATCCAGAGTGTCGATCAGAATCGTGCCATTAAGACCGTCAAGCGCACCATCACCGAACTCGATAGATCGAAGATCGAGGAGCAGAAAAAGGCAATCCGCGCCGGGTATGATATTGACATCATTCCGTCGGATTTGGCAACCTATGGCAGAGATGCCAAAGCCCTGCTGAAGGAATTGCAGAGCCAGAACGAGCGGATGTTCCTTGTCACATTTCTGGTGCTGAACACCGGGCGCACGGAACAGGAACTGGAAAACAACGTTTTTCAGGCATCCAGCATTGCACAGAAGCACAACTGCAACCTGTGTCGCCTTGACTTCCAGCAGGAACAGGGGCTGATGTCCTCGCTTCCGCTGGCAGACTGCCAGATCGAGATTCAGCGCGGTCTGACCACCAGCAGCACGGCAATTTTTATTCCGTTTACCACTCAGGAACTTTACCAGTCTGGCAAAGAAAGCCTGTATTACGGCCTGAACGCCCTGTCCAACAACCTTATCATGGTGGACCGGAAGAAGCTGAAGAACCCCAATGGCCTGATTTTGGGTACTCCCGGCTCCGGCAAAAGTTTCTCGGCAAAACGTGAGATCACCAACGCTTTTCTGGTGACGGATGATGATATTATCATCTGCGACCCGGAAGCAGAATACGCTCCGCTGGTGGAGCGTCTGCATGGACAGGTTATCCACATCGGCCCCGCCAGCACTCAGTATATCAACCCCATGGACATCAACAGCAATTACAGCGAGGAGGACAATCCGCTGGCTCTGAAAGCGGACTTTATTCTTTCGCTGTGTGAACTGGTGGTAGGCGGAAAAGAGGGTTTGCAACCTGTGGAAAAGACGGTCATTGACCGCTGTGTTCATGTGGTCTACCGCAAGTATTTCGAGAATCCCACCCCGGAAAACATGCCCCTGCTGGAAGATCTGTACAACGCTCTGCTGACGCAGGACGAACCGGAAGCCCGCCATGTGGCGGCGGCATTGGAGATTTACGTCAAGGGTTCTTTGAACATCTTCAACCACCACACCAACGTGGACATCCACAACCGCATCGTCTGCTTCGACATCAAGCAGCTGGGCAAGCAGCTGAAAAAGCTGGGAATGCTCATCGTGCAGGATGCCGTGTGGGGGCGCGTTACCGCCAACCGCAGTGCCGGAAAATCCACCCGGTACTATGCAGACGAGTTCCACCTTTTGCTGAAAGAGGAACAGACTGCGGCATACAGCGTTGAAATTTGGAAGCGTTTTCGTAAGTGGGGCGGCATCCCGACAGCCCTAACGCAGAACGTCAAAGATCTGCTGGCAAGTCCCGAAGTATCGAACATTTTCGAGAACTCGGACTTTGTGTATATGCTCAATCAGGCCAACGGAGACCGGCAGATTTTGGCGAAGCAGCTGAACATTTCGCCCCATCAGCTTTCCTATGTGACCCATTCCGGCGAGGGCGAAGGACTGCTGTTTTTCGGTAACGTGATCCTGCCCTTTGTCGATCATTTCCCGAAAGACCTTGAACTCTACCGTATCCTCACGACTAAACTCAACGAGATCTCGGAGGGCACACAGAAATGAGTAATCCGAAGCTGAACATCAAAGAGGAATCGTCCGCAAAAAAGACCCGTTCTCCCCCGAAAAAAGCCAAGGTAGAGCAGACGGTGCCCAAAAAGAAAAAGCTGAAAACGGATGTAGACAAGGCGGCAGAGAAAGCCCAGCATCTGCGATTTGGCAAGGCCGAACTGACCCCGGACGAGTTGAGCCGGTTGAGCAAGGCGCAGAAGCGGGAGATGTACGCTGCCCATGCCGCCCGGTCTGCGGTGCATCACGAAGTTGACCAGTACGAGGATGAAAACGTCGGTGTGCAGGCGTTGAGCGAGGGCGAAAAAGCGGCAGGAAATGTCCGTGATATTTCCAAAAGCCGCTATGCCCGGAAACTCAAGAAGAAAGCCAAGATGCAGGGCAAGAAAGGCTCCAAAACCGCTAAATTTTCCGCATCGGAGCCGACTGCGGCACAAGATGCAGGCGCATCCGGCACCGGCGAGGGAGGCTCCAACTGGCTTTCACGCTGGAAACAGCGGCAAGAAATTCACAAAAGCTATTATACCGCCGCCCGGTCGGGCACGGCGGCGCAGACCGCAGGCGGCAAGGCGGCATCCAACGGTGCATCTGCTGCCCGGTCCGGCGTGGAACAAGCCGTAGAAAAAGGTAAAACCGCCGTCAGCACTGCCGTAAAGGGGCTGATGAATGCCGCCAAGGGCAACGCACACGTTCTGGTGATCGTGGGCGTTTTTCTTTTGCTCATCCTCATGGTGATGTCCGGCTTTTCCTCCTGCGGCATCCTCTTTTCCGGCGGTACACAGGTATCCGGGCAGACCATGTACTCTGCCGAGGACAGGGACATCCGGGGCGCAGAACAGGACTACAAGAAGCTGGAAAAGGAACTGGACAAAAAGATCAAGCGCACTCCTACCGACCACCCCGGCTACAACGAGTACCAGTACCATCTCGACCCCATCGAGCATGACCCATGGCAGCTGACTTCGTTCCTGACCACCTTGTATGACGATTACACCCGGTCGGAGGTGCAGGGCAAGTTGAAGGAGACCTTCAAAAAGCAGTATAAGCTGACCACATGGGTAGAGGTGCAGACCCGGTATATGACTGTGTGGGTCATGACTCCCGCAGGAATCCCAGTCCCCACGCAGGTGCCCTACGAGTACCGCATCTTCCACACCAAGCTGGTGAACCGTGGCTTGGAAGTGGTTATTCGGGAAGAACTGAATAACGACCAATGGAAACGTTACGAGATTTTCCAAGATACCTTGGGCGGTAGACCTTATCTTTTTAATGGAGGCTTGCCGCCCGGTGGCTCGGATGGCTCCGGCACACCGGGCATCGACTATCAGATTCCGGCAGAAGCCCTGACGGATGAGGAGTTCGCCGCCATCTACAAGGAAGCCCAAAAGTATGTGGGTACGCCCTATGTGTGGGGCGGCTCTACCCCGGAAACCGGGTTCGATTGCAGCGGCTACGTCTGCTGGGTGTACAACCAGAACGGCTACGATGTGGGCAGAACGACCGCCAACGGTTTGTGGAACAAGAGTCAGCACATCAGCGAGGCCGAAGCAAAGCCCGGTGATCTGGTCTTTTTCAAAGGAACCTACGACACCCCCGGCATGAGCCATACCGGAATCTATCTGGGCAACGGCATGATGGTTAGTGCCGGAGACCCTATCAAGTACGCAAACATTCACTCGTCCTACTGGGAGAAGCATCTCGCCGGGTTCGGACGGCTTTCAAAATGATTGGAGGAATTACTATGAGCGAAAAATCGGATAAGCTGCGGGCGATGCTGGAAAAAGAGAAGGAACGCCGCATCAAGCTGAACAACCGCATCGAGATTCTGGAACGGCGCATTCAGGAGGAGGATTCCGCCGAGGTCAACGAGATGGTGCGGACTGCAAAGGTCACGCCGGAACAGCTCGCCGCCCTGCTGCGGCAGTCGGCCGCCACTACCCCGAACCCGGCTGCGCTGTCCGCTGTGGGTGCAACTTTTGGGAAGGAGGTCGGTGCAGATGAAGATTAAGAAACTGGGCGCGTTGCTGGTATCGGCGGCACTGTGCGCTGGCATGGCGGCTCCCGCCTTTGCCTTTGAGGGCGAAGCCGCCCCGGTGGAGCAGCCTGCTCTGCCGGAAGTGGTGGAGGAAGATGTTGTCACCGTCACGGACGAAACCTCTGGTGCCCTGACCCCGGAGGGCAATCTGACGCTGGTAGACGACTACCACACCGACTATTCCGACGGCAGCGGTCAGCAGTTTATTACGCTGGTCAGCAAGTCGGGCAATACGTTCTACTTGGTCATCGACCGCAACGCCAAAGGACAGCAGACCGTCCACTTTATGAACCTTGTGGACGAAGCTGATCTTCTGGCTTTGATGGAGGAAGAAGATGCGGATGCCTATACCGCTGAAAAGGAAGCAACGGCGCAGGCAGAACAGGATAAGCTGAAAGCCGAGGAAGAAGCCAAGAAAGCCGCAGAAGAAGCGGCGGCATCCGGCGAAGAACAGCCCAAGGAAAACAAGGTCACAAAGATCGCATCCGGCTTTCTGGGTGTGGTGGTGCTGATTGCGCTGGCGGCAGGCGGCATTTTCTACGCTTTCGCAAAGCAGAAGCAGAAAAAGCAGGCCGAAAAAGAAGCCCTTGACCCCGATGCAAACTACACTGAGGACAAGGGCGACTTTGAGATTCCGACCGATATGCCGGATGAGGGCGAAGCCCCGGACGAGCAGGACACCGAACCTATCTGATTTTAAGGCGGCGTTTTGCCGCCGTACATATTGCAATCCGAAACAGATTGGAGGGATTCTTATCGCAAAATTGATCGTGGCAGAAAAACCGTCGGTTGCCATGTCCTACGCCAAAGTCCTCGGTGCAACCAACCGGCAGGACGGCTACCTTGAGGGCAACGGCTATCTCGTCAGCTGGTGCGTTGGTCATCTGGTGGAACTGGCACCGCCCAATGTTTATGATGCCAAATACGTCAAGTGGAGCATTGCAGACTTGCCCATCCTACCGCAGAAGTGGCAGTATCTGGTGTCTGCCAGCACCAAAAAGCAGTTTGGCATCCTGCAAAAGCTCATGCACCGCCCGGATGTTGACAGCGTGATCTGTGCTACGGATGCAGGACGCGAGGGAGAACTGATCTTCCGTTTGGTGTACCAGCAAGCAGGCTGCAAAAAGCCCTTTTCTCGCCTGTGGCTGTCCAGCATGGAGGAAAACGCCATCCGGGAAGGTTTCGCCCATCTCAAACCGTCAACTGAATACGATGCCTTGTATGAGGCGGCTTTATGCCGGGAACGCGCCGACTGGATGGTCGGCATTAACGCTTCCCGGCTTTTTTCGTGCCTGTACGGTCAACCGCTGGCGGTAGGTCGTGTTATGACCCCGGTGCTTGCCATGACGGTGGTTCGGGAAGCTGCCATTGCCGCCTTTGTGCCGGAGAAGTTCTACGCGGTGGATCTGGAACTGACCAGTGGCTGCACAGCATCCAGCCGCCGCATTCCCGAAAAATCCGTTGCCGAAAACCTGCTGGAAGCCTGCCGAAAGGAGATGGTAGCAACGATCCAGCGCATCACCCGCAAGGAAAAATCTGAAAATCCGCCGCCGCTGTACGATCTGACCACCCTTCAGCGAGATGCCAACCGCCTGTTGGGATACAGCGCACAGCAGACGCTGGACTATGTGCAGAGCCTGTATGAGAAGAAACTTACCACTTATCCCAGAACTGATAGCTGCTATATCACCGACGATGACGAGGAAATGCTGGAGGAACTGACCGAGGAGTTGGAAGGTTTTCTCGACATTGCCCCGGAAGATGTGGACGAGGCTGTGACCCGGACACGGCGCACCGTCAACAGGGAAAAAGTCACCGACCACCACGCCATTCTGCCCACCCGCAGTATGCTGCAAGCCGATCTGGACGCACTGCCCAAGGGCGAGCAGAACGTTCTGAAACTCATCATCGCCCGGACGCTGATGGCGGTGAGCAAGCCCTTCCGGTATCTGGAAACCCTGCTGACCACCGAATGTGCTGGAGAGAAGTTTACTGCCAAAGGTAAGGAGATTCTGGAGGAAGGCTGGAAAGCGGTGGAACGCAAGGTGCTGGCAGATATCCTGAACCGGAAACAGGAACTCACCGCCCTGCCCAACGCAGCGGAAAACGAGTGCGGCATCCTCAATGCTGAACTGAAAGAAGGTCAAACGACCCCGCCAAAGCATTTTACCGAGGACCTTCTACTTCATGCGATGGAAACCGCCAGTGCAGACAGTATGCCGGAGGGCGTGGAACGTCAGGGCATCGGCACCCCGGCTACCAGAGCCGCCACCATCGAAAAACTGGTACAGAAGGGCTTTCTGGAACGCAAAGGCACAAAGAAAACCAAGGTTCTGCTGCCCACGGATAAGGGAAAAGCCCTCATCACTGTGATGCCCGAAGAAATCCAATCCCCGGAAATGACCGCCGATTGGGAAACAAAGCTGCTGCAAATCGAACGTGGCGAAATGGAGCCGAGCGAATTTATGACCGAGATCAATACGATGATTACCGAACTGGTAAAGAACACGGAAATGAAAAAAGGAGCGAATGCGCTTATGAAAAACAAGATTATTGGTATCTGCCCGAACTGCGGTGCAAATGTTGTGGAGCGTGAAAAGGGCTGGTTCTGCGAGAACCGAGAGTGCTGTTTCGTGCTGTGGAAGGACAATGCGTTCTTTAAGCGTTTGGGCAAGCGTCTGGACGCCCATGTGGCAGACAAGCTGCTGCGGGATGGTCGGGTCCGGCTGAAGGACTGCAAGAGTGCCAAGGGCAAGACCTACAATGCCACCGTGCTGCTGTCCTGTGAAGCTGATGGCCGCAGCAAGTTTTCGCTGGAATTTGAAGGTGGGTGCTGATGGAGCAGATAAAAGAAGCGGTCTACCTTATCAACGATGAACGCTATCTGCATCTCCGGGAAAACGGTGCAGGGGTCGGCTTTGCCACTTATAACAAGGTAACTGGTGAGCCGCTGGAAAGCGGGCAGATCTCGGAAAAGAACCTGCCACCCGATGGCAGGAACGCCATTTCTGCCGCCCGGAACTGGTATCTGTTTGAACTTTCGGACTATGACCGCAAGGTCATCCAACAGGAAAGCGTAAAGATCCTCGAAAACATTCCGCAGGCAGGCATCGGCAGACGGCGCATCTGGGAGCCGGAAACGCTGCCGAAAGACATTCGGCTCATCAATAGCCACTATGATGACCTCTATCGCATTCCAGATGGCGGCGTGATTCAGGTGGATTACCCGGATGGGCGCAGTTTTACGGCACGGGTGGAACATCTGGATGATTATCACTTTGACATGGGCGGTCTGGGCAATGTGTTCCACATCTGCCAGTTTGCCGAAGTCATGGAACGAAACCATGCAGACTTCTACCCGGAGATTCAGACACAGGACGAGCAGGCGGCGTGGGAACTGGGCGGCAAAGGCTACCTTGCCATCCAGTCCTGTGAGGATGGATGGGACTACACCCTCTACCACAGCGATTATTCTGTGATGGACGGTGGGCAGCTGGATGCCCCGGAGCTGACTATTCAGGAAGCCCGTGAGCAGATTCTGGAAACTCACCACATGGAAAAGGGGCGACGGCTGTTGCAGGACTACGATGCCGTCATGGACAAAGTTGCGGAAACCGAGGAACTGAGTGCAGACCACCGCCCTTCCACATTGGAAAAGCTGGCAGAACTGGCAAGCGATACGTCTGCGCCAAAATCCTCTGCACGTTCTGCGCCAGAACTGTGAGGTGGACGATGCAGCAAAAATGGAACCAGAATTTTGACGGTGAACCCATGACGGACATCCCGCAGAAGTTTCTGAACGCAGGATGCGATGTTTATATGGTGATGCAGCTGCGGCATGACGAGAAAATCTTCGATGAAAGATTTGCTTCTATGCGGGAGTTGAATCGTCGAGGCAAAACGCCCGACCCGGAGCATTACGAGATCACCTACTATGCTGATCTGCCCGCCATGTGGCAGGATGTGCCGAACAACGAGATTTTGGAAGAACTATTTCAGATGTTCAACCTCTCCCGTCCGCAGGATTTTGAGGGGCACAGCCTGTCGGTCAGCGATGTGATCGCACTCAAACGCAATGGCGAGGTGTCTGTGCATTATGTGGACAGCATCGGCTTCAAAGATTTACAGGGGTTTCTGGACAAGCAGCCGGAACGCCCTTCGGTGCTGATGAATCTCAAGGAAAAGTGCGATGCCCCGGAGTGCAATCCCACGGTATGCCGGAAAGTGAGGGCTGAACATGAACTTTAACCATGAAGAACTCATGCTGATGATGCTTTACAACACCGGCACCCGGCTGGGGCTTATTCACGAGTTGCGGCTTATGCAGTGCTACCTGATGCCCGATGAAACCGCCCTGCGGGAGTTGTCGGAAGGTGTTATCGAAAAGCTGAAACTGTTGACCGATGCGGAGTTTGGCGAGTTGGAATTTCCCCCGGACTGACTTTCGCCGCCTGCGGGCGGCATACATAGGCTCTTTTACAATGGGATTCGGTGTGGTATACTGAACTCGACAAATCGGGATTTATCTGTATGATAATTCTGCAAAATAAAAAAACACATAGAATAGGTAAAATCTGAGTAAAGAATGTCTATAATGGTTCCGTAAAATCACGAAAATCATATTTTACGTACAGACATAAGCCGTGTCAAAATTTATACTAGATAGATGTAAGCTCATGTCCATATAAAACATCGCCTCAATCAAGGCCAGAACACGAAGCCATAGAAAGGATGATTCTATGAAATTATTAAAGCATGCCAATGTTTACACACCAGCTCCTCTCGGTAAAAGGGATGTGCTGATCGAGGGGGAGAGGATCCTCCGAATCGCGGAAGAAATCACAGGTTATGATGAACTTCCGGATGTCGATGTCTATGATCTCTCGGGAAAGACCCTCGTGCCGGCCTACATCGATCTGCATGTGCATATCACCGGTGGCGGCGGAGAGCAGGGTCCGGCTTCCCGTGTGCCGGAGTCTTCACTCAGCACCTTTTTTAAGAATGGTATCACGACCGTCGTCGGGCTTCTGGGCACGGACGGCATCACGAGAAGCCTCGAGAACCTGGTGGCGAAGGCCCGTGCACTGACAGAAGAAGGCATGACGGTGTATACATTGACCTCGTCCTATGGCTACCCGCCGACGACACTCACCGGCAGCGTCGAGCGGGACATCGTTCTGATCCCACCGATGATCGGTGTGAAGGTCGCGGTATCTGATCATCGAAGCTCGAATCCGGGTGGAGCGGAGCTGATCGCACTGGCAACAGCTGCACGCCGCGCCGGTCTGCTAAGCGGCACACCGGGGCTCGTGACGATGCACATGGGCAGCGGGAAGGCGAAGCTGGATCCGATTTTCTACGTACTGGATCACTCGGATGTACCGGCGAAGAACCTGCTCCCGACGCATATGCTGCGCTCACCAGAGCTCATCGACGCTGGCGTAGAGCTCGTGAAGCGAGGCGGCTACATCGACTGTACCGCCGGCTCGGATGAGGTGGCGGTGAAAGAGGATGCCCGAAAGCTCTTTGATTTACTGCACCGCGAGGGCGTAAATCCGGATCATGTGAGCCTGTCAAGTGACGCCTACGGAAGCCAGCCGCGTTTTAACGACGCAGGCGAGTGCGTGGGACTGACCTATGCGTCGCCGAAGTACCTGCATAAAACCATCCGGGCGCTGGTGCGCATGGGCATGCCGCTCGAGCAGGCACTGAAGCTTCTGACGACCACACCGGCGACTCTGCTCGCGCAGGATGGCCGAAAGGGATGCATCGCCGCAGGCGCCGACGCAGATCTCCTCGTACTGGATGAAGAGCTCGAGATCGACAGCCTCTTCGCGCGAGGACAGCTCGCGCTGTGGCAGAAGGAACTGCGCATGAAGGGAAGATTCGAAGAGTAAAGCGGATTTTATATCCTCTAGTTAAGATCATTGCTTATGCTGGCAGTTCAGCAGAAGGATACCCGAAAGAAATAAAAATATTTTTCTTTCTGTTTTTGATTGACAAATCGGGATTTATGGAGGAGGGAATATATGAACTGGATAAATTTTTATGGACTTGCATTTATGCTTGTTATAATGATTCCAAATATAATTTTTGCATCCATAAATAAGGACGGATTTCAGAATCTTTGGAAAAATAAGTTCGTGGAAGTCTTGGAGCAGATAGGTAGAATGGGTTGTTTTGGCTTTATGGTATTTATAATCCCGAGATGTGGATTTGGCTTTTCGCCAGATGAGAGTTTTTCCTTATATTTAATAGTTAATGTTGTGTTATTAGCAGCATACTGTTTAATCTGGATTATTTGCTTTAAGAGGAACAGCATTTTCAGAGCACTGGCATTATCAATTATTCCGTCAGTGATTTTTTTGGCGAGCGGAATATTGAGTCGTTATATCCCTCTAATAGTGGCTGCTGTTATCTTTGCTCCGTGCCATATCGCAATTAGTTATAAAAATGTAGAGCTGGAAACAAAGCGATAACTTCCAGTTTGTGGGGAAGGAACACCTATATGTCAAAACCCAAAATCGCCTTTATCTGTGTCCATAATTCCTGCCGCAGTCAGATTGCCGAAGCCTTTGGCAAGGTACTGGCCGCAGATGTGTTTGAAAGCTACTCGGCTGGAACCGAAACCAAACCGCAGATCAATCAGGATGCTGTGCGCCTGATGAAAGAACTATATGGCATCGACATGGAAAAGACACAGTATTCCAAGCTGATTTCTGCAATTCCAAAGCCGGATATCGCTATTTCCATGGGCTGCAATGTCAGCTGCCCGTTTATTGGCAGACCTTTTGATGAGAATTGGGGTCTGGATGACCCTACCGGAAAAAGCGATGATGAATTCAAAGCAGTCATAGAGCAGATTCGTCAGAACGTTCTTGCTTTGAAATCGAAACTTTGCGGTTCCAGTTTTTGAAACCCTCAAAAGTGAGGTCTTGATAGAACGCTTCGATTCATGCTATACTAAAACCAGTTTTAATTCCATAAGCGAGTGACCTGAAAAGGCCGCTCGCTTTTTTGTTTACAACGAGATTGAAGGGAGGAACGCTATGCCAAGCAAAACCGAAGAATATCTCGCCCTTGCCCAGCGCACGGCGAACGGCTTGACCCGGTATTGGGAAAGCTGGACGGACTACCTGACAACCGCATCCCGGCTGTACAAGTACCCTTTTGCGGACCAGTTGATGATCTATGCTCAGCGCCCGGATGCCACTGCCTGCGCCGACTTTGACATCTGGAACAACAGGATGAACCGTTATGTGCGCCGGGGTGCCAAGGGCATCGCTCTGCTGGACGAATCCAGCGGATTTCCCCGACTGCACTACGTTTTCGATGTGTCGGACACCGGGGTGCGCCGCAATTCCCGTGATCCGGAGGTGTGGCAGTACAACGATGACCTGAAACAGCCGGTTTCGGAAATGCTCGCCGCCACCTATGGCATCAGCGGAGAGCGTATCAGCCAGCAGCTTGCGGACGTTGCAGGGAAACTGGTGGCAGATTACTGGGACAACAACGGCGGGGACGTCCGCGCCATCGTTGACGGCTCGCTGCTGATGGATTATGATGATGCCGGGGTGGAGATGCAGTTCAAGTCCGCCGCCGCCATCAGCGTCACCTACACGCTGCTGGAACGCTGCGGCTTTGAGCCGACAGGGTGGTTCGACAAGGACGATTTTCAGGCAATCTACAATTTTTCAACCCCGGATGCCGTCTTTGCCCTCGGCGCAGCGGTCAGCGACATGAGCCGGGAGGTGCTGCGGAATATCGAGCGCACCGTAAAAACAACAATCCGCCGCCGCAATGTAGAAAGGAGCCAGTATGAATATGAACAGCAGGAACGTGACCTACTCGACCGTCGGGGACTACCAGCTCCCGAACCTGACCCTGAACCAGCCCCGGAAACCGCTGGGCAAGTACGGCAGGATGCGCCTGAACTTTCTGAAGCAGCAGCATCCGGTACTGTACAACACGATGCTCCTGTCGGGGAGCCTGTACCCGCACCTGATGGAGGTGGAGCAGACGGCAGAGAGCCAGATGCAGCAGACCATGCAGGGACTGCTGAAGCAGAACCCGGCTCCGAACAAGGAGCAGCATCAGATGGGGTGGGTGCAGCACATGAACAGTCTGAAAGCACAGGCCGAGGAACTGGTGCTGAACGAACTGATTTACAGTTAAGTTTCTTCGATGCCCACATTCCCACCGAAGCCAAACAAATTGAATCCATCGACCAAGCGGAGAGCGAAAAATCGCCCTCCGCTTTTGTTTTGTCGCAGGCGGAGATTGAAAACGCGCTGCGGAGAGGTTCCAATGTTGAAGGCAGCAAACTTCGGATATGGAAAATTTATCAGTTGCAGCCTGACCGAAAACTCCGGGCAAAAGCTCTTGCCAAAGAATATGCACCGTATGGCCCCGGCGGTTCTTCACACACTTATCTGGACGGAAGCAGTGGTTGGCTTGACCATGACAGCAAGGGTCTAACGTTTGAGCATTATCCCGACCATCAGAAAGTGCTTCTCCGCTGGGATCGGGTCGAAAAATATATTGACCTGATGATTCAGTCTGACCGCTACCTGTCGGACAAAGAAAGAAGAGCCATCGACTTTCCCCTTGAACTGAACGCCGCCAGTGCAGCCGAATACACTGCATTAAAGGCGCAGCACCCGGATACTCTGGTTGGATTTGAAGCTGGCGGCAATTTTATGTTCTATGGAGAAGATGCTGCCAAGGTCGCAAAAGTTCTCAACAGTGCTTTGTTTACGAGAGAAACAGCACTGGGCGAAGTTCAGGTCACAGGCTTTCCACCTAGCTTATGGGCAAGAAAGTCAAAAGAATTGTGGTCTGCGGGCAATAATGTTTACCTTGCCGGATTGAACGAAGATGGGACTCATCACCAGACTAAACATCTGCACAAAGAGGACTATCTGCCCATCGGCTCCATCATCAATATGGATGGCCGGAAATTTCGGATTGACGGAGTGGATTTTGATAAGGGCAAGGTTTCCTTGCAGGATATGGCACTGGCCGACCTGCGGATGCCAATTTTTCGGGAAGAACCGCTATCTGTTGTCCGGGAATTGTACGAACAGCAGGACGAGGCCCTTGACGCTGCTCCCGAAAAGGTCGTTGATTATAAGGTCGGGGACGATGTTATCGTTGACCTTCCTACCCGAACCATCGAAGGCAAAATCGGCTATGTAGGCGAAACGGATGTTCGCATTGACACCAGCGCACAGGGACAGTCGTGGGATAACGAAGTAATCAATAAGCAACAATTCGAGGACGGTCTGCGGCAGGTCATGCCGGAGCTGACGGACGAAGAACTGGATGCGCTGCCCATTTCTGCCGTGATGGACGGAAAGGTGCAGACCTTCCCAGATGCCGCTGCCTTGGATGAAGCCCTGAATGCTGAACCTGCGCCGGAGCCTGCCGGGAACTTCCACATCACGGATGATGATTTGGGTATCGGAGGTCCTAAGCAGAAGTACGCGCGGAACATTGAAGCCATCCGCACTCTGTTTCAGTTGGAACAGGAGCATCGGGGTGCCACCGCCGAGGAACAGCAGGTGCTTTCCCAGTATGTAGGCTGGGGCGGTTTGGCAGATGCCTTTGACCCCGGCAAAGATAGTTGGGCAAAAGAGTACGCCGAACTGAAAGGGCTGCTCTCCGAGGACGAGTATGCCGCCGCCCGTTCCAGCACTCTGAATGCTCACTACACCTCTCCGGTGGTGATTCGCTCTATTTATGATGCAGTCGAAAAGATTGGCTTCCGGTCTGGCAACATCTTGGAGCCGTCTATGGGCGTGGGCAACTTCGTTGGAATGCTGCCGGACACCATGCAGGACAGCCGCTTGTACGGCGTGGAACTGGACAGCATCACCGGGCGTATTGCGAAAAAACTGTATCCGCAGGCTGACATTACCGTGGCTGGCTTTGAGACCACTGACCGCCGTGATTTCTACGATTTGGCGGTGGGCAACGTGCCTTTCGGTCAGTACAAGGTCAACGATAAAGCGTACAACAAGCTGGGATTTAGCATCCACAATTATTTCTTTGCGAAAGCCATCGACCAAGTGCGTCCGGGCGGCATTGTGGCGTTTGTGACTTCTCGTTATACCATGGACAGCAAGGATAGCACCGCCCGCAAACACATGGCAGAGCGTGCTGACCTGTTGGGGGCTATCCGTCTGCCCAACAATGCGTTTAAGGCAAATGCAGGCACGGATGTTGTCAGCGATATTATCTTTTTGCAGAAGCGTGACCGCCCTGCGGACATCGAACCTGCATGGGTGCAGTTGGGCAAGACCGAGGATGGCTTTGCCATCAACCAGTATTTCGTAGACCACCCGGAGATGGTGCTGGGCGAACTGACCACCGAAAGCACCCAATACGGACGAGAGAAACTGACGGTTGCGCCCCTTGAGGGCGCAAACCTTGCCGATCAACTTGCCGAAGCGGTGCAGCACATCGAGGGGCAGTATACCGCCGCCGAGATAGACGCTCCCGACATTGCTGAGGAAGAAACCACCCGGCGCACCCTGCCTGCCGACCCGGAAGTGAAGAATTTCTCCTACACCGTGGTGAACGGCGAGGTTTTCTACCGGGAAAATTCCGTGATGACGCAGGTGGAGCTGTCCGACACCGCCAAGGGGCGTGTCACCGGCATGGTGGAACTGCGGCAGATCGTCAACGAGCTGATTGAACAGCAGTTGAACGATTACCCGGACGAGGACATCAAGGCAACACAGGAGCGTTTGAACGCCGCCTACGATGCCTTTACCGCCAAATACGGCTTGCTGAACGACCGCAAAAACGGGCGGCTGTTTGAGCAGGATTCCTCCTACTATCTGCTGTGTTCGCTGGAAAATCTGGACGAGCAGGGACAGCTTAAATCCAAGGCGGCGATGTTTACGAAACGCACCATCCGCCCGGAGCGCACCGTCACCAGTGTGGATACCCCCAGCGAAGCACTGGCAGTATCTATTGGTGAGCATGGTAAGGTCGATTTGCCTTATATGGCAGAACTGCTAGGCACACCCGGCGAGTACGGGCGCATTACCACCGAATTGTCCGGCGTGATCTTCAAAGACCCTGCCGCCGACCCCACCGACCCGGAAGCAGGCTGGCAGATGGCAGACGAGTACCTGTCCGGCGATGTCCGGGCAAAGCTGCGGATGGCGCAGTTTGCCGCCGAAACGAACCCGGAGTTTGCTGTCAACGTGGATGCGCTGACCAAGGCGCAGCCCAGAGAGTTGGAAGCCTCCGAAATTGATGTGCGGCTGGGTGCAACATGGCTGGACCCGGACGTTATCCAGAAGTTTATGACCGAGACTTTCCAGATCCCCTACTATCTGCGCCACGCGGTCAAAGTGCGTTATTCTCCTTATACCGCAGAATGGCGTGTGGAGGGCAAAACGGCTACGGGGCGGGGCGACATTATCTCCTCCGAGACCTACGGCACATCCCGTGCCAACGCCTACAAGATTCTGGAGGAGACCCTGAACCTGAAAGACGTCCGCATCTACGACACCATCGAGGATGCCGAGGGCAAACCCAAACGTGTGCTGAACAAGCGGGAGACTATGCTGGCACAGCAGAAACAGCAGGTCATCAAGGATGCTTTCGCCAACTGGGTCTGGCAGGACCCTCAGCGGCGCATTGCGCTGGTAAAACAGTACAATGAGTTGTTCAACAGCACCAGACCCCGTGAATACGATGGCTCCCACATCAAATTCGTGGGCATGAACCCGGAAATCACCCTCCGGGAACACCAGCGCAACGCCATTGCCCATGTGCTTTATGGCGGTAATACGTTGCTTGCACACGAAGTTGGTGCGGGCAAGACCTATGAAATGGCTGCGTCTGCTATGGAAGCCAAACGGCTGGGACTGTGCCAGAAAAGTCTTTTTGTGGTGCCCAACCATTTGACGGAACAGTGGGCAAGCGAGTTTCTGAACCTCTACCCCAACGCCAAATTGCTGGTGGCACGGCGCAAGGACTTTGAGGCCGCCAACCGCAAAAAATTCTGCGCCCGCATCGCCACCGGCGACTACGATGCGGTCATCATCGGCCATTCGCAGTTTGAGCGCATTCCGCTGTCCTTTGAGCGGCAGGAGCGTATCATTCAGGAGCAAATTTATGAAACGCTTGCCGCCATCAATGAGCTGAAAGTCCACGCAGGCGAGAATTTCTCCATCAAGCAGATGGAAAAGACCCGGAAAACGCTGGAAGCCAAGCTGGAAAAACTGCGTTCCGATGAGCGTAAGGACGATGTAGTTACCTTCGAGCAGTTGGGTGTTGACCGCCTGTTTGTGGACGAGTCACACGCGTTCAAAAATTTGTTCCTCACGACAAAAATGCGAAATGTCGCGGGATTATCCACCAGCGAAGCGCAAAAATCCAGCGATATGTTTGGCAAGTGCCGCTATCTGGACGAGATCACCGGCGGGCGTGGCGTGGTATTTGCCACGGGAACGCCCGTGAGCAACTCCATGACCGAGCTGTACACGGTCATGCGCTACCTGCAGTACAGCACCCTCCAGCAGAAAAAGCTGACCCACTTCGACTGCTGGGCATCCACCTTTGGCGAGACCACCACCGCCATCGAATTAGCCCCCGAAGGTACGGGCTACCGTGCTCGTACCCGGTTCGCCAAGTTCTTCAACCTCCCGGAACTGATGTCCATGTTCAAGGAGGTTGCGGACATTAAAACATCCGACCAGCTTCATCTGCCTGTGCCCGAAGCAAAGTTTGAAACCGTGGTGGCAAAACCCTCGGAGATTCAAAAGGAAATGGTGCAGGAACTGAGCAAACGTGCTGCAGAAATCCACTCCGGTGCAGTAGATGCCTCCGTGGACAATATGCTCTGCGTCACCAATGACGGCAGAAAGATCGGCTTGGACGTTCGCCTGATGAACCCCATGCTGCCCGATGACCCCAACAGCAAGCTGAACGTCTGTGTGCAGAACGTGCTGAAGATCTGGGAGGAAGGCAAAGACCAGAAGTTGACCCAGCTTTTGTTCTGCGACCTCTCGACGCCGAAAAACGACGGCAACTTTAACGTGTACGATGACATTCGCAAGAAGCTGGTTGCCGCCGGTGTGCCGGAAAACGAGATCGAGTTTATCCACAACGCCGACACCGAGGCGAAAAAAGCGGCATTGTTCTCCAAAGTGCGCTCTGGCGATGTGCGAGTTTTGCTCGGAAGTACGGCAAAAATGGGAGCGGGCACCAACGTCCAGTCCCGACTTGTGGCGGTGCATCATCTGGATGTTGGCTGGAAGCCCAGCGACATGACCCAGCGCAATGGTCGCATCATCCGTCAGGGCAATATGAATAAGGAAGTCAAGGTGTTCAATTACGTCACGGAAGGGACATTTGACAGCTACCTCTATCAGACCCTTGAGAATAAACAGCGATTTATCTCACAGATTATGACCAGTAAATCCCCGGTGCGCTCCTGCGAAGATGTAGACGAACAGGCACTTTCCTATGCGGAAATCAAGGCACTGTGCGCTGGAAATCCGCTCATCAAGGAGAAGATGGACTTGGACGTGCAGGTCGCAAAGCTGAAGGTGCTGAAAGCCGACCACCAGAGCCAGAAATTTCGTCTACAAGACAAGCTGCTGACCAAGTTCCCGGCAGACATTCAGGAAACGAATGCCCACATTGCCGGGCTGAAAGCCGATGCACAGCTTGCCGCTGCCCACCCGCAGGGCAAGGAGGAGTTCTGTGGCATGACCATCAGGGGCGTGACCTACGATGAGAAAAAGACCGCCGGTGAGCGTCTGGTGCTCGCCTGTTCGGAGTTGCCCAACGCCGAGGAAAAAGTCATCGGCAGTTACCGGGGCTTTGAACTGTCCCTGCGGTTCGATGCTTTCCGAACAGAGTATCAGGCACTTTTGAAAGGGCAGCGGAAGTACACGGTGCCCTTGGGCACCGACCCTCTGGGCAACATTATCCGTCTGGATAACTCCCTGAACAACTTCCCGGAGCGCATTAACTCTGCTGAGAATGAGCTAGCCACTCTGCATCAGCAGCAGGCGGCGGCGCAGATTGAGGTGGAAAAGCCCTTCCCACAGGAGGAAGAACTGACAGAGAAGTCCGCACGGCTTGCGGAACTGAACGCTCAGTTAGATGTGGACGAAAAGAGCCATGAGCCGGAACAGGACGAGGAAGAACAGGAGAATGTCTCTCGCCGCCCCTCGGTGCTGGCAGCGCTGGAGGAAAAGTCGGACAAGCCGGAGCCGGTGAAGCCCTTCCGCAGTTATTACGACAAGGACGGTGATGCCCGGTGAGGGAAAAGCGGGACGAGATCATCATCTTAAGAACCACAAAAGCGGAGAAGAACCGCATTTATGAAAAAATGCTGGGCATGGGCATCCGCAGCCTGAGTGCCTATATCCGAAAGATGGCACTGGACGGCTACTGCCTGAACCTTGATCTGCCGCAACTGCGGCGCATGGCGTATCTTTTGCAGATGTGCAGCAACAACCTGAACCAGTACGCCAAAGCCGCCAATGAAAATGGTCGGGTCTACGCCGCCGACATGGAGGACCTGCGGCAACGGCTGGATGAGTTAATTGAGATTGGTCGGCAGATTCTCTCCCGGCTGGCAGAACTCTAAAATTTTCCCCGCAGTTGGAGGACTGCGGGGGCTACATAACAGTTGACATCCTTGCAACGCAATCGTTGATACCTTTATAATCGGGGTGAAAGAAAGGTAGGTGCTAGATATGAGGTTCGTTTTTAAGATGATCGTTTTCCCGTTTTGGCTGCTTACGGCTTTCCTTGCGCTGATGCTGAAATGGACGCTGAACCTGTCGGCGTTCGTACTGGCGCTGCCCATGCTGTATATTTTCGGCTGCGGTCTTTATACGCTGTACTGCCGGGAGTGGCTGCAGTTTTTGATCTTACTGGTGGCAGAGTTTGCTTGTTTTGTGTTGATTTTTATGGGCGCTTTGATCGCAGATGCAGCAGAGCGTTTTAGTGGCTGGGTTGCCGGATTGTGAGGGATGCTATGGAAAACCAGAAGATAGAGGATTATTATTCTGAGCACAGCAGCACGATCTTTTCTGAAATGCTGGGTGAGGACGAAAACTATCAGCGGCTGAAAAAAGCCAAACTAGCAGCCGAGAAAGCATTGCAGAACGTCATCAGCAAAGAAGCATGGAAGCAATATCTTGCCTTAGATGAGATCGGCAACGAGCTGGAATGCGCCCGATACAAAGCAATGTATCTTGCAGGGGCAGCAAACTGCAAAAAACTAGAAGAATGATTCAGATGCCGCCTCCGGGCGGCATTTTTCTTTGCAATAGGGGGGGTGATGACGCTGGCAGCAACACGGCTGATTGCGCTGCACAAAAACAAGGGCATGACCGTTGCGGCCTGCCTGAAAAATCGCACGGACTATATTGAAAACCCGGACAAGACCGAGCAGGGGCAGTTTGTCAGCAGCTATGCTTGCAGCGCCCTGACAGCAGATGAAGAATTTATGCTTACCAAGCGGCAGTACGATCTCGTAAACGGACGCAGGCAGAAGAGTGATGTAATCGCTTATCAGATACGGCAGTCCTTCCGTCCGGGGGAAATCACCGCAGAGGAGGCTAACAAAGTAGGCTACGAACTCGCCATGCGCTTTACCAAGGGCAAGCACGCCTTTGTGGTGGCAACGCACACAGACCGGCAGCACATCCACAACCATGTGATCTTCAACTCAACAGTGTTGGATGGCACCAGAAAGTTTCGGGATTTTTTCTTTTCGGCGTTGGCAGTGCAGCGGTTGAGTGACCTGATTTGTTTAGAGCACCAGTTGTCCATCATTGAGAAGAAACCCTACCGGGAACGGCAGAAGCGTGTTCTCTATCCTCCCAAGGAGAGTAATCGTGACCGCTTGTGCGGAATCATCGACACCATCCTTGCAGAACAGCCGAAGGATTTTGAAGTCTTTCTGCAAAAACTGGAGCAGCAGGGCTATGAGGCGAAGCGTGGCAAGTACACGTCGGTGAAGGGAAAAGGGCAGAAGCGCTTTATCCGGTTCCGCACTCTGGGCACCGGCTATGGTGAGGACGAGATCAAGGCGGTGCTGGAGGGCAAGGCGAAACACCAACCGTACCAGAAGCAGCCGCCCAAAGAACAGCCCTTCCAGTTGCTGGTGGACATTCAGGGAAGAATGGCAGAGGGCAAAAGTGTCGGCTATAAAAAGTGGGCAACCAAGTTCAACCTGAAGGAGATGTCCAAAACTCTGCTGTTCTTGCAAGAGCAGAAAATCAGCAGTGCCGAGGAGCTGCGGGAACGTGCAACGGCAGCAACAGAACGCTATCATGCTATGGGGGATTCCATCAAGGCAGCGGAAGCAAGGCTGACAGAAATTGCTATCCTGAAAACCCACATTATCAACTATGCCAAGACCCGTGAAGTGTACGCCGCCTATCGGAAAGCCGGGTACAGCAAAGCCTTTTTGGAAGCCCACCGAGAGGAGATCACTCTGCACAAGGCGGCGAAAACTGCCTTTGACGAGGCCGGACTGCAAAAATTGCCTAAGGTCAAGGAGTTGGATGCGGAGTTTGCAGAGCTGCTGACCAAAAAGAAAGCAGCCTACCCGGACTACCGCAAGGCACGGAACGAGATGCAGGAACTGGTTCGGGCACAGAAAAATGCAGAACGATTTTTTGCGGAGGAAAAGGGCACCACCGAGAAAACTCAGACCCGATATGAATATTCTGTTTGTCGTCACGCACGATTATGAATTTCTGAACCGGGCGTGTAACTGCTATGTCCGGATAGATAAGATAAATTGATCGGGAAAATAAAAAAACAGCGACTTTGAACGGTCGAATTTGCTTTCAGACCTTCAATAG
Organism: Faecalibacterium sp. IP-3-29; assembly: GCF_023347335.1. Taxonomy (NCBI): domain Bacteria; kingdom Bacillati; phylum Bacillota; class Clostridia; order Eubacteriales; family Oscillospiraceae; genus Faecalibacterium; species Faecalibacterium sp. IP-3-29. The sequence goes on from NZ_CP094471.1 coordinate 2,351,785, forward strand.
CAACAGCACCCCCACACAGATTGACATGCTACCCCCAGAGTATTTAGAGTTTTGTTTTTTACTCTGTCTACTCTGGGGGTAGCATATCACAGGACGGTGCCGGGGGCGAATTCTCCCGGTTTTTGGACTTCCTCAGCAGGCTTGCCGACATTCAGACCGGGAAGACCATTGCTGCGGATGTTTCGTTTTGCAAAAGACGGTGCACCGACTGATTTATGGAAGCGCCAGCACATCGGTAAGGGAGGTGCGGATCAGTTCTATCAGCTCGTCGGTCACCGGGGGCAGGGTGCGTCCTACATGGTGTGCCAGCAGCAGATACAAAGGCTGGGGCGGGTCCAACGCAGCGCACCGGGAATGGTGGCGGCGCTCCATAAGGTTCAGAGGCAGCAGGGAATCGGCAACGCCAATATTTGCTAGCTGCCGCAGGATGGAGGTATCCGCCTCACAAGCAGCGGGGGGCAGCTGCCCGAACATCTGGGGCAGCAGGGCGTCTTGCAGGGTCCGGAGGGTTGAGCCTGCCGATGCCATTAGCTGGGGGCGGGGGTCCAGCCCCCCGGGGAACAGATCCCCGGGCTGCCATCCCTCCGGGCAGCGGCAGGGGGCAAAGCAGTAGACCATCTCCGTAAGGGTCAGTACCTGACAGTGCAGCAGGTCCTGCCGGGGCTGGGAGGAAAGAAAGATGCCCAGATCTGTGGAGGAGTTCATCAGGGATTCCAGGGTCTGCTCCCGGTTCTCCTCACGGATGGTCAGCTGGATATCCGGGTGCCGGGCGCAGAATGCAGGCAGGGCGTGGTCCCGCAGCGCCTTGGCAAACAGGGGGTCACAGCTGATATACAGTTTACCGCCGCGTCCCTGCCGGTAGGACTTGGTGTGGGCAAACATCTCGTTTTCGATGTGGAGGATGTTCCGGGCGTTGTTTACAAAGATGGTTCCGGCACTGGTGGGACGCAGCCGGTTGTGCTCCCGGGTGAACAGGGGAGTGCGCACCATCTCCTCCACGGCACGCAGGTGGCGGGAAAGGGCGGACTGCGCCAAAAAATGCCGCTCTGCCGCCCGGGAAAGACTCTGCTCCTCCACGATAGAAATCAAATACTCCATCACCCGGCTGTCAAGGTTCACCTCCTGCATGGTCTGCAGGGCGGTGCCCACTGCCTCCCGGGGCAGGCTGCCGGTGTCTGCCAGCTGAGAGGGTGAGAGCACTTCTTGCAGCAGCTGGTCCACCAGCGGGTCGTCGGTGGGCTTGTACCGGGGATCGCGGAGGCGTTCGGTGATCAGCAGACCTGCCAGATACCGCTCCGGCTCCGTAAGGGTGTGCCCCAGCGGGAAACGCAGGTGCAGGGTCTGGTGCACAGGAGGATTCAGCGGACGGTAGGCAAGTTCGCTGCAGGGAAATACGTGAGCGTTGCTTACCAGCCCCACTCCCACTGCCTGATGCATCATGGAGTCCAGCAGGATAACGTCGTTGGACTCAAAGGCGACTACGGGCTGGAACCCCGCCTGCTGGAAAAGCTGCTCTGCAATGAGCCGGATGCTGTGGCGGGGACCCTGCAATACAAAGGGAGTGTCCCGCAGGTCTGCCAGATGGATGGTCTCCTGCTTTGCCAGTGGGTGGGAGGCAGGCAGGGACACCAGCAGTTCTTCGTGGGCAATGGGGATGTCGGTGATCTCGCTGCTGGTGGCACCGGCGCCCAGTGCCAGGTCCACCAGTCCCCGGGCGATGGCTCCCGGCTGCTCGGCGGCATACAGCTCGGTGAGGCTCAGGGAGATGTCCGGGTACCGGCGGGAGAACTGGTTGTAGATCCTGCTGAAGATGATGGCACCCCGGTTGGGGGCGGTGGCAAGACGGATCGCCTTGCGGTTGCCGCCGGTGACCTCTTTCATGGTCAGCAGCATACGGTTCTGCTCGTCAAGGATCTTCTGGGCGCATTCTACCACATACCGTCCCACGGCGGTTGGGTACAGGCGGCGGTTGTACCGCAGGAACAAAGCAAAGCCAAAGGTGCGCTCGCACTCTGCCAGAAACTTGCTCAGCGCCGAGGGGGAGACGTGGAGCGCCTGCGCCGCATGGCTCAGATTGCCATAATTTGCAATGGTGGAAAGGTAATAATACTGACGGGTGTTCATAGCAGTTCCCTTTTGTTACAAAATGGTAAAAAGTCGGATTTTAGCCAGAAATCTGCAAAGTGCTGGGGAATATGGAAAAGTTTTTCCATAATAAGTATAAAGGACCACAAAAGGAATTGCAAGCTGCTGTGAACAAATCGTTATGAAAAAGCGGAATTCTTGTGTATCGTAAAGTGAAGCGGCAGGTTGTACAATAAAAGCACAGAGAGGGTAACACCTCAACCAACGCAGAATGATCACCGGAAAAGAAGGAGACTAACAATGAAGAAGATCACCAGAAGATCCATGCTCAAGGGCAGCGCCGTTGCTGCTGCAGCCCTTGCCCTGTCCGCCTGCGGCGGCTCCAGCTCCAGCTCCAGCTCCGCTTCCTCCGCCAGCGCTGCTGCATCCGCAGCCGCTGACGGCATCGGCTTCCCAAAGAATGAGACCATCACGCTGGCGGTTCCCGGCAAGGCAGGCGGCGGCTCTGACTTGGCCATCCGTTACTACAGCGAGGGTCTGAACCGTATCTACGGCCTGAAGACCACCGTCACCAACTACGACTCAAACACCGTCGGCCACCAGACCGTCGCCAACGCAAAGCCGGACGGCACCACCCTGACGCTGGCTACCTCTTCACTGAACATCCAGTACATCACCGGCAACGCTACCGTAAACCCCATGACCGACTTCACCTTGATCGCCTGCCTGCAGGACAACGGCTTCTCTACACTGGCTGTTCCTGCAAACGCACCTTACGATGACTTTCAGGGCTTCGTCGATTACGCAAAGTCTCATCCCAATGAGCTGAACGCCGGTATGCCGGCTGCAGGTGCAAACACCTTCCTGTTCGGCAAGCTGTGCAGTGTTCTGGGCATCGAGCTGAACAAGGTTGAATGTGCTTCCGAGTCTGACCGTCTGACCAATCTGGCCGGTGGATTCATCGACATCGGTGTCGTGGGTCTGGGCAACGCTCAGGAGTATTCCAAGGCCGGCAAGCTGAAGGTCATCGGCACCGTGGCGGGCGACGGCATCACCATCGACCAGTACCCCGCTGAGCTGCCTGAAAACTACAAGACTCTGCAGGAGCAGGGTTTCAAGGACTGCTACATGCTGGTCTACCACTACCTGATGGGACCTGCCGGCATGGACGAGACCATGGTCAAGCAGATGAACGCAGCCATGGAAGAGGTTGTCAACGACCCCACTGTCCATGATGGCATCGCAGGCATCGGCCACATCCCCGGCTGGCACGACCTTGAGGAGTCCGAGGAGCTGCATCAGAAAGAGTACGATGAACTCGTCAACATCGCAAAGAACCTCGGTATGTACGTTCAGGGCTAACCCAAAATTCTGCCATCGACTGCACTTTTTATCTGCACAGAAGTCTTTCTCTGAAAAGTGTAGATCCTCCTAAATAGACAGCCCGGAGCTTCTCCTCTCCGGGCTGTTTTTGAGAAAAGCGAGAGGTACTTCCATGAAAATGAGACACGATATGGTAACAGGCATCGTTGGCTTGCTTACCTGTATTTTCTTCTTCATCATGACCCAGCAGGTCCGCCAGCCGGCCAATCTGCTGGAGCCGGGTCCCCGGCTGCTGCCGTATGTGGCTATCTTCCTGATCGGCATCAGCTCCATTGCCCTCATCGTCAAGGGCTACAAGGAGCGCGAGATTGCCGAAAAGCCCTATTTCCCCAAGGGCGGCGTGATCAAGGTCACCAAGAGCTTTTTGATGCTGGTGATCTACGCCGTGGCTATGACCTATCTGGGATTTGTGATCACCACCCCGTTTGCAACCGCCGCCTTTATCTATGATTTGAAGGGCAACAGCGAAGTTAAGCCCGTGTCCACCGTCATCATCTCGGTGGTCGTCACGGCTGTGCTCTACGCAATGTTCGTCTTTGCGTTCCAGATCAAACTGCCCGCCGGCGTTCTGTTCGGCGGCTAAGGAGGGAAAATAAATGGCTGCATATCTTTCTGCTTTACTGGTCTGCATGAAGCCGCTGAACCTGCTGCTGATCTTTGCCATGGTCGCGCTGGGCATCGTCTTTGGTGCAATCCCCGGTTTGTCCGCTACTCTGGGCATCGCTCTGCTGCTACCCATCACCTTTGGTCTTTCCACCGAGACTTCCTTTGTCATGCTGCTTGCCATCTGGATCGGCGGCGTGTCCGGTACCTTTATCTCGGCGGTGCTCATCGGCATCCCCGGTTCTTCCTCTGCCATTGCCACCTGCTTTGACGGCTATCCCATGACCCAAAAGGGACAGGCAAGCAAGGCGCTGGGCATCGGCATGACCGCTTCCTTCATCGGCACCGTGTGCTCTGTGGCGATCGCCACCGTGCTGTCCCCGGTGATCGCAGAGGCGGCTCTGCATCTGGGACCCTGGGAATACTTCTCCCTGTGCTTCTGCGCCATTACCCTTATTGCCTCCCTGTCCAAGGGCAACATCTTCAAGGGCATCATGTCCGCCGGCATCGGTCTGCTCATGGGCTGCATCGGCATGGACCCCATCAACGGCGCTACCCGCTTCACCTTTGGCAATGTGTACCTCACCTCCGGCATCAGCACCGTTGCACAGATGCTGGGTATGTTCGCCATGTGCCAGATCATCCGTGACAACGCCAAGGGCGAGGCAAAGATGCCCGATGTGGACGTCAAGAACATGAAGGGGCTTGGCATCGGCTTCAAGGACATCATCGAAAACATCAAGACCATTATCTTTGCATTCGCTTCCGGTCTGTGGATCGGCTTCTTGCCCGGCATGGGCTCCGGCATCTCCAACATGGTCGCCTATGGCTATGCCAAGGGCATCAGCAAGGAGCCTGAGACCTTCGGTAAGGGCAACCCCGCCGGTGTGTGGGCTTCTGAAACCGCAAACAACGCTTCTCTGGGCGGTGCCCTCATCCCCATGATGGCTCTGGGCATCCCCGGTGACGGCATCACCGCAATGCTCATCGCAGGCCTGACCATCCACGGCCTGCAGGCTGGCCCTCTGTTTATGACTGAGCAGCCCGATCTGGCCATGCTCATCTTCGCCTGCGTCATGGTCTCCGCCATCGTCACCTACCTCATCCAGATCATCACCAAGCGCTGGTTTCCGTATATCTTGAAGATCCCCTATCATTATCTGTATACTGTTATTTTGGTCATCAGCTTCATCGGCGGCTACGGCATCTCCAACACCATGTTCAACATCTACGTCATGCTGGCTCTCTGCCTGCTGGCTCTGTTCATGAGTGTGGCCGGTCTGCCTACCAGCCCGCTAGTTCTGGCCTTCATCCTGTCCAGCAAGCTTGAGCGCTACTTCCGTCAGGGCATCAGCTACGCCCACGGCAGCTACGCACCCTTCTTTACCCGCCCGGTCTCCTTCATCCTGCTCATCATCGCCGTGCTGTGCGTGGTGTGGCCCTATGTCTCTGACCACCTGAAGGCAAAGAAGTCTGCAAAGGCTCCTGCTGCTGCCCAGAACATCGGCGAGGACATCAACGATGACTGAGCCGGAGCAGCTGCCTGCCCAGGAGAGGTTCTACGGTTCCCTTGCCTCCATGCTGCGCAAGTACGACCGCTACGCCCGGCAGGACGCTTTCCGGGGCAGAACCCCGGAGGAATTCCGGCAATGGCGGGAAGATACCCGAAGCCTTTTGCATTCCCTGTTGGGAACATGTAAAATGGAACGTGGTATACAAGATGCTCGCCGAATGGAGACCGTCTTCACAGAGGAGGGTATCCGCCGGGAGCACTGGAGGATCCAGGTGGAACCGGAGGTCTGGATGACCCTGTTCCTTCTGGCGCCTGCCGGCGCTGGAAAGGACACCCCGGTGATCCTCTGCCCTCCGGGGCACAACGGTGCCGGAAAGTACTCGGTCGCCGGTGTGCGGGACTACCCGCCCATTACCGAAAAGATCGATCATTACCATTACGATTACGGTCTGCAGCTGGCAAAACAGGGCTGCGTGACGGTATGCCCGGACTGCCGGGGCTTTGGAGAGCGGCGGGAAGACCCGGAGGACGCCCGGCGGCTGCCGGAAGGACTGAAGGGCGACTGCTACCGGCTGGCACACATGGGAGAGCCTCTGGGCATCCCGGTACTGGGGATGCTGACCTGGGACCTGGCAAGACTCATCGACTGGCTGGAAGAGGACCGGCGCTTCAACACAGACCGTCTGGGGGCCGTGGGGTTTTCCGGCGGCGGGATGCAGACGCTGTGGCTGGCGGCGCTGGACGACCGGGTAAAGTTTGCCGCCATCAGCGGCTATATGTACGGCTACCGGGACGCCCTGCTGACCCTGAACAACAACTGTTCCTGCAACTATGTGCCCCACCTGTGGGAGCATCTGGACATGGGCGATATCGCCAGCCTCATTGCACCCCGCCCGTTGTGGGTGCAGTCCTGCCGGGAGGACCGGCTCAACGGTCCCCGGGGCGTGGTAAACGCTCAGGAGCAGGTGGCGATCGCCGCCGAGGCGTACCGGCTGCTGGGTGCACCGGAAAACCTCCGGCACCAGATCTGCCCCGGCACTCACCAGTGGCACGAAGAAGACCTTGCAGAATATCTGACATTTCTTTTGGAGCATTCCATCAATAGCAAAGAGTAAGGGAGTTTTCCCCATGAACAAAAACGAGCTGCGCAATACCATCCTGTCCCAGATCCAGCTGCCCTGCATCGGCAAAAACCGGATGCAGGTGGAGCCGGTGCCGGGACAGATGCAGACCCGACAGCTGCAGCAGGCGATCGACGACCTCAGCCGGCAGGGAGGCGGAACGCTGGTCCTGCAGCCGGGCGTCTACCGCACCGGTGCGCTGCACCTGAAAAACGGCGTGGAGCTGCACCTTGCATCGGAGGATACTCTGGTGCAGTTTGTGCCCGATGACCCGGCAGAAAACTACCCGCTGGTGTTCTCCCACTGGGAGGCAAGTCCCTGCTACAATTTCAGCGCCCTGCTGTATGCCTGTGATGCACAGGACATTGCCGTTACCGGCAAGGGGGTGCTGGACGGCGGCGCCGATGCAGACCACTGGTGGAACTGGCATCATCAGGTGGAGACCTCCTGGTCTGAAAACAAGCCGGACCTGCAGCTTGCCGACCGCAGTGCCCTGCGCAGCATGAATCTGGGCGGGGTGCCGGTGGATCGGCGCATCTTTGGCGAAGGACACTACCTGCGCCCCAACTTCTTCCAGTCCATCCGCTGCCAGCGGGTGCTGCTGCAGGGGGTCACCCTCCGCAACAGCCCCATGTGGCAGCTGAACCCGGTGCTATGCAGCAGCGTGGTGGTGGACGGGGTGACCCTTTCCAGTCACGGTGCCAACAACGACGGCTGCGACCCGGAGAGCTGCAACGGCGTGTGGATCAAAAACTGCCGCTTTGACACCGGCGATGACTGTATCAGCCTGAAGTCCGGGCGGGACCGGGACGGCAGAGAGGCAAATGTGCCCTGCCGGAACATCCTGATCGAAAACAACGACTTTGCAGACGGTCACGGCGGCGTGGCACTGGGCAGCGAGATGAGCGGCGGCATCTACAATGTGCTTGCCAGCGGCAACCGATTCTCCAGCCCCAACCTGACCTATGCACTGCGGCTCAAGACCAACGCCCGGCGGGGCGGCGCTGTGGAGCGGGTCATGCTATGCGACAGTGTGATGGACCACGTCCACGGGGCGGCGGTTCACGGTACCATGCTCTACGAGGATGGGCGCAACGGCGACAGCCTGCCGGTGTTCCGGGACATCACCATGGAGAATATCACCGCCCACGGCGGAGATTACGGCGTCTTTCTGGAAGCATTCCCGGAGGTGCCTATTACCGGGCTGGTGATGCGGAACATCACCATTGACGGGGTGCGCCAGTGCCTGCGCAGCATGAACTGGAAGGATGCGGTGGTGGAAAACGTTACCATCAACGGTAAACGGTTCCCCCGTCCCGGCTATGTCCGGATCCTGGGGGTGCCCTGCATCGGAGGCACGGTCACTGCCAGCGCCGAGAGCTGCGGTGCACAGGAGCCGCTGACCTTCTGCTGGGAGGCGTCTGAGGATAACAAAAACTGGACCCGGTGCGGCGGGGGAGAGACCATCGCAGTGCCTGACGGGGCGGCATACCTCCGGGCCAGCGCCGCAAACCCTGCCGGAGACCGGGAGAGCAGCCGCAGCTACCGGGTGCTGCCGGCACCGGCGCAGGGAGCCGCTCCCCGGCTGTACTGCCGTGGGATGCTGAACGCCCCGGAGCTGGAGCGGGGCAGCGAGCCGGTGACCCGGCTGGAAGCAGCGCAGATGCTGCTGCCCCTCGCCGATGATCAGCTGCCTGCCCCGGAGCTGACGGATACCGCCGAAGAAGCGGCACGCCGGGCAGCGGCAAACCGGTTCTTCCCGCTGGAAAAGGGCTGCTTTGCCCCCCGGCGCACCATCTCCCGACAGGAGATGGCAACGGTGGCAATGCAGGCGTGCGGGGTGAACTACCGCAACGCATCCAGTACCATGCCGGTGTGCACCGACGTGGACCGGGTGGCAAACAACTACGGGACCAATGCGGCGCGGGCGCTGTATTTTGGATTCATGCAGCTGGAGGCGGACGGACGCTTTGACCCGGAGCGTCCGGTGAGCCGGAAAGAGGCTGTGGAGATCCTGGACCGGGTGGCAGATTTTGCCGGACTGTAAAAGGAGACAAAACGCATGTGGCTGGAGTATTTTGAACAGTATCTGGACCGGGTCTTTCCCCGGTTCCTCAGTGAAAAGCCCTGGAATTATAAAGACGACCTTTGCATGGTGGGGGCGGAGGACCTGTACTGCGCTACCGGCAGCGAAAGTTGGCGGGAGCCGGTGCGCCGGAACGCTTCCTTCCTGATGGACGACGCCGGCAGGGTGGCAAACTGGGTGCCCGGAGAACACAACATCGACAAGGTGAGCTTTGGCAAGTCCATGAGGATCCTGCGGGATGTTACCGGGGAGGCACGGTGGGCAGAGGGCGTGGAGCGCGCCTACCGCATTCTGGCGGACTACCCCCGCACCGTCACCGGGAACTTCTGGCACAAGGACATCTATCCGGATCAGGTCTGGCTGGACGGCTTGTACATGGGGATGCCCTTCTACGCCGCCTGCCTGACAGAAAACGGCGAGGACAACTGGGACGACATTCTGGACCAGTTTACCTCTGCCCACAAACTGCTGTGGGATGAGCAGCTGGGTCTGTACCGTCACGCCAACGACTGCTCCCGGAAGATGGAGTGGGCGGACCCGGTCACCGGGCAGAGCCCGGTGGTGTGGCTCCGTGCCGAGGGCTGGTTCCTCATGGCACTGGCGGACACCTACGAGATCGCAAAGGACCGCACCCCCCGTGCCGGGGAGCTGTGCCCTCTGCTGAAAAACGCGCTGGACCGTCTGCTGCCCTATCAGGTGGCAGACACCGGCATGTTCCTGCAGGTGGTGGATCGGGCAGACCTGACCGGCAACTACTCCGAGACCTCCGGCAGCGCTATGGTCGCCTACGCCCTGATGAAGGGTGCACGGCTGGGAATGCTGCCGCCGGAATACGGGGAAAAGGGTAGCCGGGTGCTGGACGGCATCCGGGACACCTACCTGAAAAAGGGCGAGCAGGGCTGGGAGCTTCACGGCATCTGCGCCAGCGCAGGTCTGGGACCGGGACCGGACAACCGCACCGACCGCACCGGCACCCCGGAGTATTATCTGAGTGAAAAGCAGATGGTGGACAACCAGCACGGTGCCGCCGCCTGCATGATGGCGGTCAGCGAGCAGCTGCGCCGTGCATAAGAGTATGAGGTGATTATTATGGCAGAACGTTTGACCATCCAGATCAAAGACAACGACAACGTGGTGGTTGCCGTCCACGACCTGCCCGCAGGCACAAAGACCGAGAGCGGCGTGGTCACCCGGGATCCCATCCCCCAGGCACACAAGATCGCACTGGTGGATATCCCCGCCGGCGGCGAGGTCATCCGCTACGGCGTGGTGCTGGGCTATGCAAAGAACGACATCCCCGCCGGCAGCTGGATCAACGAGCACATGTTGGACCTGCCGGAAAGCCCGGCACTGACCGATATGCCCTGGGGCACCGACATCAAGACCCCGGACCAACTGCCCACCCCGCCCCGGACTACCTGGATGGGCTACCGCAACAAGGTGGGTCCTGCCGGCACCCGCAATCTGCTGGGTATCGTCACCACTGTGCAGTGCGCTGCAGGCGTGGTGAAGGTGGCAGTGGAGCGCATCAAAAAGGAGCTACTGCCCAAGTACCCCAATGTGGACGGCGTGGTTGCCATCACTCATCCCTATGGCTGCGGCGTTGCCATCAACGCTCCGCTGGCATACATCCCCATCCGTGCCATCACCAATGTGATCCGTCATCCTAACTTTGGCGGTGAGGTCATGGTGGTGGGTCTGGGCTGCGAGAAGCTCACCTACGACCGGGTGCTGCCTCCGGAGGACATCAACCCGGAGAACTGCCTGACTCTGCAGGACTGGAAGGGTCACGATGCCATGATGCAGGCGATCCTGGACATGGCGGAGAAGAAGCTCCAGAAGCTGAACCTGCGCCACCGGGAGGAGCTGCCCCTCAGTGAGCTGCTCATCGGTATGCAGTGCGGCGGCAGCGATGCATTTTCCGGCATCACCGCCAACCCCAGCGCAGGCTATGCAGCGGATATGCTGGTAAAGGGCGGTGCCACCGTAATGTTCAGCGAGGTCACCGAAGTCCGGGACGGGGTGCCCATGCTTGCCGCCCGCTGCGTCAGCGCCGAGGTCCGGGACAAGCTTGCCGCCGAGATGAAGTGGTACGATGATTACCTTGCCGAGGGCGGTGTGGACCGGGATGCCAACCCCACTCCGGGCAACAAGAAGGGCGGTCTGGCAAACATCGTGGAAAAGGCAATGGGCTCCATTGCCAAAAGCGGCACCAGCCCCATCGTGGAGGTGCTGAGCCCGGCGGAGAAGCCCTCCAAGCACGGTCTGATCTTTGCCGCCACCCCTGCCTCCGACATCGTGTGCGGACCTTCTCAGGTGGCTTCCGGCATCGGTCTACAGGTGTTCATGACCGGTCGTGGCACCCCCTACGGTCTGGATGTGGCACCGGTCATCAAGGTGTGCAGCCGCAACGAGATGAAGGAGCAGTGGTTCGACCTCATCGACATCTCTGCCGGTCACGTTGCCACCGGCGAAGCGACCATTGCCGATGTGGGTACCGAGATCTTTAACCTGATCCTGGACGTGGCAAGCGGCACCAAGGAGCCTTACAGCGATCAGTACGGCTTCCACAACGATATGTGCATCTTCAACCCTGCCCCCATTACCTGAGGTGCAGCGCAAGATAGAGTACGAATACGGAAATCATTCAAACAACCTTATGGAGGGAACGATTATGAAAATCGGTTTTATTGGTCTGGGCATCATGGGCAAGCCCATGGCAAAGAATCTGCTGAAGGCAGGCTACACCGACCTGCTGGTGAACAACCGCAGTCAGGCTCCGGTGCAGGAGCTGGAGGCCGCCGGTGCAAAGGGCGCCACCCAGCAGGAGATCGGAGAGCAGTGTGATGTGGTCATCACCATGCTGCCTAACTCTCCGCAGGTCAAGGAAGTGATGCTGGGCGCAAACGGCGTGGCTTCCCACATGAAGCCCGGTGCAGTCTTTATCGACTGCTCTTCCATCAACCCGGTTGCTTCCAAAGAAATCTATGCCGAGCTGCAGAAGAAGGGCGTGGAGATGCTGGATGCTCCCGTCTCTGGCGGCGAGCCCAAGGCGATCGACGGAACCCTGAGCTTTATGGTAGGCGGCAAGCAGGAGATCTTTGACACCTACAAGCCGGTGCTGGACGCCATGGGCGCTTCCACCGTCCGCTGCGGCGAGGTAGGCGCAGGCAACACCACCAAGCTGGCAAACCAGATCATCGTGGCATGCAACATTCAGGCTCTTGCCGAGGCTCTGACTCTGGCACAGAAGGCAGGCGTGGATCCCGAGCTGGTGTTCCAGGCAATCAAGGGCGGTCTTGCCGGCTCTACCGTCATGAACGCAAAGGCTCCCATGATGATCGCAGGCAACGACAAGCCCGGCTTCAAGATCGACCTGCACATCAAGGACCTGAACAACGTTCTGGACTGCGCACACGCTGTGGGCGCTCCCGTGCCCATGACTGCCGAGGTGCAGGAGATCATGCAGTGGCTCCACAACCACGAGGGCGGTCAGAAGGACCACAGCGCCATTGCCCAGTACTACGAGTACCTGACCGGCATCCAGATCGGTCGCTGAGGATAAAGGAGCACAGATGATGAACACGGAATTTATGAAGGGCGTTGTGGTGCCCATCCTCACGGTCATTGACGGTGAGGAGAAGATCGACGAAGCGGGAATGCGGGATCAGGTGGAGTACGTCATCCAGGGCGGCGTCTCCGGCATCCTTGCCTTTGGCTCCAACGGCGAATTCTACATGGTGGAAGAGGACGAGATGGAGCGTGGTCTGAAGATCATGGTCGATCAGTCCGCAGGTCGTGTGCCGGTGTACTTTGGCATCGGTGCCATCAGCACCAAAAAGTGCTGCCGTCTGGCACAGATGGCGGTCAAGAACGGCGCAGCTGCCGTCAGCGTGTTGCAGCCCATGTTCCTGAAGCCCACCTACGCCGAGCTGTATAATCACTTTAAGACCATTGCAGAAAGTGTTCCCGAAACGCCGGTTTTGTTGTATAATAATCCCGGGCGGGTGGGCTACACCCTCAGCGCACAGCTGGTGGAAGAGCTGGCACACACCGTGCCCAACATCGTGGGCATGAAGGATACCAGCGGCGACATCACCCAGACTTCCGAGTTCATCCGCCGCACCCGGGACGTGGAGTTCAAGGTCTTTGGCGGCAAGGATACCCTGCTGTACGCCAGCCTGTGCCACGGTGCTGTGGGCGGCGTGTGCACCGCAGCAAACTTTATGCCGGAGCTCATCACCGATGTGTACAATAAGTACGCCGCCGGTGATCTGGCAGGCAGTCTGGAGGCACAGTTCAAGCTGAACCCGGTGCGCCTGTCCATGGACGCTGCCAGCTTCCCCGTTGCCGCCAAGGATATGGCAAATCTCCGGGGACGCAAGGTAGGCGTGCCCTACCTGCCCACCCTGCCCACCCCGGAAGGGGCGGCAAAGCAGGGCTTTGTAAAGACTATGACCGAAGCCGGTCTGCTGTAAACCTGTGTAAAAGGAGGCTGCCCCATGAATCAGGCACTGCGTAAGGACGCCCAACAGATCCTTGCATCCAGCCTGCAGGCGGTGCTGCCGGACGAAGCGGTCCAGCGTGCCCTGCGGGACTTTGAACCCCACGGAGGTCGTGTTCTGCTGGTGGCTGCCGGTAAGGCAGCGTGGCAGATGGCGGCGGCTGCGGTGCGGACGCTGGGCAGGGTGGACGGCGGCGTGGTGGTGACCAAATACCACCACGTGAAGGGGGACATCCCCGGGGTGGTCTGCTGCGAAGGCGGACACCCGGTGCCGGACGAAGGCAGCTTTGCCGCCACCCAGAAAGCACTGGAGCTGGTGCAGGACCTGACCGCTGCAGACGATGTGCTGTTCCTGCTGTCCGGCGGCGGCAGCGCCCTGTTTGAAAAGCCTCTGGTCCCCGGGGCAGAGCTGCAGGACATCACCGGGCAGCTGTTGGGGTGCGGGGCGGACATCGTGGAGATGAACACCATCCGCAAGCGTCTGTCTGCCGTCAAGGGCGGGCGGTTTGCCCGGCTGTGCGCTCCGGCACAGGTCTACAGCATCGTGCTCAGCGATATTCTGGGAGACCCGCTGGATATGATCGCCAGCGGTCCCGCCTGCCCGGACAGCAGCACCTGTGCCGATGCCCTGGCGATCGCAGAAAAATATCAGCTGAAGCTTTCCCCGGAGGCACGGGCACTGCTGGAGCAGGAGACCCCCAAGACGCTGGACAACGTCACCACCCGCATCACCGGCAGCGTCCGGGAGCTGTGCGCTGCCGCTGCAAAGGAGTGCAGCGCTCTGGGCTATGAGCCGGTCATGCTCACGGACCAGCTCTGCTGCGAGGCACGGGAGGCAGGCAGCTTTCTGGCAAGCATCCTGAAAAGCCATGCAGGGCAGGGCAGGAAACTTGCCTTTCTTGCAGGCGGTGAAACGGTGGTCCACCTGACCGGTAAGGGTCTGGGCGGACGGAATCAGGAGCTGGCTCTTGCCGCTGCCCCCGGCATTGCCGGGCTGGATGCAGCGGTGTTCTCCGTAGGCAGCGATGGCACCGATGGTCCCACCGATGCAGCCGGCGGCTATGTGGACGGAGAGTCCGCCGCCGCTCTTGCTGCAAAGGGGCTGGATGTGTTCGAGGTGCTGCAGAGCAACGATGCCTACCATGCACTGAAAGCAGTGGATGGTCTGCTGGTGACCGGACCTACCGGAACCAACGTGAACGATGTGGCAGTGGCACTGCTGCACGGCTGACAGGAAAAAGGAGGAACATCCCATGATCCAATTTGGTCTGCGTCTTCACGATGCGGAGAAGCTGCCCATGGAGCAGCTGCTTCCGCTGGTAAAGGAAAAGGGGTTTACCTGCGCACACCTTGCCCTCAGCAAGGCAATGAAGGAGTATCCCTGCGGTCCCAGCGCCCTGACCCCGGGCTACGCACTGTATCTGCGCCATCTGTTTGAGAAAAACGGCATTGACGTGGCGGTGCTGGGCAACTATCTGAACCTTGCACATCCGAACCCTGATGCGGTAAAGGATATGCAGGAAAAGTACTACGCCCATATCCGGTTTGCTAGCCTGCTGGGTTGCGGTATGGTGGGCACCGAGACCGGTGCGCCTAATCCGGAGTACAAGTTCTGCCCCGAGTGCCGCAGTGACAAGGCTCTGATCACTTTTATCAAAAATCTGAAGCCGGTGGTACGCTGCGCCGAGCAATACGGAGTGACAGTAGCGATCGAGCCGGTGGCACGGCACATCGTTTACGATGCAAAGCGTGCCCGGCTGGTGCTGGATGAGATCGGCAGCCACAACCTGCAGATCCTTCTGGACCCCGTCAACATGCTGAGCATGGACAACGTGGACCGCCGGGAAGAGGTCTTTGCCGAGGCGATTGAGCTGCTGGGCAAGGACGTGGCAATGATCCACTTTAAGGATTTTCTCCGTCATGACGCCGACGGTCAGCTGAAGGCGTGCGGCGCAGGGCAGGGCGAGATGGAGGATTACTCCACCATCCTGCGTTTCGCAAAGCAGGAAAAGCCCTTCGTCTTTGCTACGCTGGAAAATACCACCCCGGAAAATGCCGTGGCGTGCCGTGAGTTCCTGCAGAAACAGTACGACAACTGCTGAAGAAGGATATGACCGGAGGGGGCTGTTGCACAAGCTCCAACAAAAAGACCAGAGTTATTTAGCCGAAAGGCTTTACAACTCTGGTCTTTTGCTTTGGGTAGCTTGAGCGAGCGACAACCACCAGCTCCGCTGGTGGAGCAAAAATGCTTTAGCTACAAGATTCGAGCAAAGCGAGATGACAAGAAAATCATCGTCTTAGAAGATGCACTTTATGACACTGAACGAGATGCAGGAACTGGTTCGGGCACAGAAAAATATAGAACGTTTTTTTGCAGAGGAAAAGGACACCACCGAGAAAAAACAGATCCGTTAAACAAATGACGCCGAGGATTCTTCCCGTTTTGGGAGGCATCCTCGGCGGATTTTTTAGTTTATGTAGCAGTTTTGTGGAGCAATGCGCCTGTTACCCGTATATTTTCCCTACGATCCTTCCTCGTGCTGCAGCAGGCAGGAGCTTACACAAAAGGCTCAGGAATTTATACTGTGCACCAGCAACATAAACGACTGCCGGGTTCTTTTTCTCCACAATACCGGCGATGTACCGCCCAATGCGTGCTGGGTCCATGCCGTTTTGCTCGTCATGCTCCATCTGACTGACACTCCGGGAGATACGCCCGCCGTATTCATCATCGCCGAGAATGCTTTTCTGGCGTGCCTTTGTGAATCCGGTGCAGATATCGCCCAGTTCTACGACGGTAACGTGGATGCCGTAGGGTTTGACTTCATTTGCCAGTGCATAAGAGTAAGAAGAAACGGCGGCTTTGCTTGCAGAGTAGAAGGTCTGAAACGGAATGTGTGCTACGGCAGCAACAGAGCTGATGTTCACAATATGCCCCTTCCCCTGATGGCGCAGGAAGGGGAGAACTGCTTTATTTACAGTGACTGTCCCGAAAAAGTTTACATCAAACTGCGCTTTGGCTTGTTCCATGGACGTAAACTCCACCGCACCGGAAATGCCAAAGCCTGCACAGTTGATCACTGCATCAATTTTGGTCTCTTTTTGGATGACCTGCTGCACAGCGGCGTTGACCGCATCTTCATCGGTCACATCGACAGACAGATGGGTGACACCCTCCATAGGGATATTCCTGCGGCTGAACTCATAGACGATGCAGCCATTCTCTTTCAGAGCGGATGCCGTGCACCGTCCGATGCCGGAGCTTCCTCCGGTAACAATGACGACCTTGTTGTTTTCTCCTGCCATGACTTTCCTCCTGAAAATGTTGAGCTGATTCGAGTATACCGCATCGCAAGACGACTGTCTATATTGATTCTCGCTGGGAAAGTCTTTTGTCGGTATAGACGGAACAGGTCGTTATGGAAGAAGAGAAGGCAGAAAAATGAAAACAGGAACCAGCTGGCGTAGTGTGATCTACGCTGGCTCCTTTGTTGTAGCGAACCACCGAGGAAATCTCTCGTTTGGGAAGGTATCCTCGACGGCTTTTTTAGTTTATGTAGCAGCGATCCTGCTTTACAAGCCAATCTTCACACAACCGCTGGGCTTCTTCCTTTGTGCAGCAGGTGCAGTTGAAAAGTCTGCCACGGAAAGAGCAGTAAGTGTAGTGTACTCTCGAGACTCCATTGACATCTCGAAAATTAACGCAGCGTTCCTCACCGGGCAGCAGATAGATCGTATCCACGTTCAGCAGCTCCTTTTGCCTTCGTTCATGTGCCAAGAGGCACAACGTTTGCTATTGCACCATGTACCGTCCCAAAAGACCATTGCTTTTTTGACCAAAGATACGCACAAAAATTTTTCGTTCCAAAAGTGTCCAACTGGCGTTGAGTAAACACTATTGGATTGTGTATAACAAAAATTGCGACAGGTATGCTATTGGTGTGCAACAAACACAATTAGAATGTGAGGTCGCTATGAATACGCTTTTGGGTCAACGAATACGAGAGCAGCGCAAGGAAAAAGGCTGGACGATTGAACAGTTTGCAGAACGGGTCGATTTGTCAGCAAATTATGTTGGAGATTTAGAGCGCGGAGTAAAAATCCCCAAACTGGAAACCTTTATCCGAATCGTAGAGGTGTTGGACGTATCTGCTGATGTGCTGATCCGGGATTCCGTTCCATCCGCATCCCATGTGGCAGATGACGAACTGAGCAGAAAGCTGAGCCAGCTCACACCGGGGCAGAAGAAAGCTGCCATTGACATTCTGAATGCATACACCGACAACATTCCCTATATTACAAAATAACACCTATGTCAAAGAACGCCAGCAACCGTGCTGACGCTCTTTCTTTTTGCCCTCAAATAGTCTATAATCAACACTATAAGCGTGCACATAACGCTAATAGCGAGTATTTGAGGTGAACGACATGACAATCCTACCCAATATCGAAGAAGCAATGGAAGATACCCGGAATGGAAAGCTGAGTCCGTATTGGCAGAACAATCTCAAACGTGAATGCCTGCATAGGAAGTTATCGGCTGAAGAACAGCAGGCGCTTTCGGAACTGAATCGCATTTTGTCCGAGACTCCGCAATGGAGCGGCGAAGAAGAACTGTGTATCGAAATGGAGAACATCGGTGGCCGGGTTTGCTTCTGTCACTTTTGGGATGAGCACTACTCCATGGTGCAGTTGACGGAAGACCGCAACGGAAAATACTCCACAGCCTACGTTCTGGATGCAGAAACCACCCCGGATGTGCGTAAGGTGGCGGCATTACAGGCACAGAAAGAACTTGCGGACTGTATGCAGGTGTGGGGCGTTTCGCTTCTGAATGCGCCTGTTCCTGAACAGATGAAGTACGATTCTCTTGCAGAAGCCGCTTCTTACCTCATGCAAGTTTTGAACGACCCAGAGCACATCACCGGGTAAAAAGCGTCCCGAAGGGATGCGCAGCCTGCATTGGGAAATGCAGATCAAAAGGGCTTGGGGCATTCCCCAACAAGCGTTTTGCAACGCAAAATAAGCAGATGTATATACGTCTGCACTGCTTGCCACAACAATGCGTCCTTTTTGTCCGCAATTTGTAATTTTCAGATTGGAGAAAAACGCCATGGCAAAGACGAAGGCTGAAGAAAAAGCTCTCAACCTTGATTAGATTTTGTTTAACTGCCGGGATTATCTGCGCGCTGCGCGCAACTCCGGCTCGTTCTTTGAAAAGCGTGATAGCAGCTTCTGTGAGCCGCCCAGCACATCCAGCCCACGGTCATCGTACAAATGGTAGAGGAACGGCCCCGGCCCAGCCAGATAGACGCTGGACACAAAGCCGTTCCAGCCGCCGATGTCCCCCAGAATGATTTCCCGAAGAAGCAGCTCTGGTTGAAAGCTGATCTTGCTGAGATCCCAGTAAAACTGCACTTGTGCATGGGTATCCCCATCTTCATCCTGCTCTGTGGCCGAAAGTTGTTCATCGGGAACTGGGAGGCCCACTCGCTGCCGGATAACGGTCAGCAGGGACTCGGCGGGTTCTTCATCGGGATACCCGTCGATCCGCAGAAGGTCCGGCACCGCCGGAAGTGCCCGATAGATCGCGGCGGCTCGGTCCAGCGCCCCCTGAACATAAGCGGGGTTGGTTTTCAGCTTCGCCGCACGCCTATCCAGATAGATTGGTTCCTCCCCGCCGATCTTAAAACGAATGCCCACCGGTGCATGGTAGAACAGAGGGTGTTCCAGCCCAGCCATGCCCAGATCATGTAAAATGTGTTCAAACCGCTTTGCCAGCATGGTATCCCTCCGTTCTCATGTCATTTCATACAGCAGAGCAGCATCGCCCTGCACCAGTTCCAGATGGGAGCGCAGCGTATTAAGCCCGCTTTGCACCGCCTCGGTGGGCAGATCCCAGTCCGGGGCAATTTCAGCGGCCAGCTCCGGGAGATCCTGCTCCCGCAGAGCTGCCAGCAGTTGAGACGCCAGCTCTCCCTCCAGCAGAGCGCAGTCCAGGGTGTCTTCCGTCTGGGGAGCAGGAAAACGGACATCCAGATCCAGTTCGCTCTCACACCAGTCCCAGATGGCCATATAGACCGCGCCGGAGCAGTCACCGTCGGACAACTCCTGCCGCTGGTTATTTTTTATCAGATAAAAGGACGCGATCTGTGACATGGTGGTTCCTCCTAAATGTTATTCGCTTCCATCAGCCCTTCGGCCTGCAACCGGATCACATAGAAAGCCCGCACCCAGTCCAGTTCCTGCTCCATGGAGTCCTCCAAAGCCAGCAGGCGGCGCTTGCCAAGCCTGCGATCCAGAAGGGCAAAGATACGGACAAGGGGATTCTCGCTGACAAGGCTTTTCTCGATGCTCTGGTTGTCAAAGATCCCAAACGCCTCATAGAACACCTTTTGGTCAAAGGTGCCCTGCTCCAGCGCATAGGCATGAGCCTGATTGATGGCCTCTTTTGCGGAGTCGTGATCTTTCAGCGTGGTGGAGCGCAAGTGATGAAATTTCGTCCACACATTTTCAAAATAGGTGTAGTAGTTGCTCCGCAGCACTTCCACGCCGTCCACACGAATGGCGGCCCGGCCCTCATGGTCGGCGCTTTTGCTGTAACTGGTGGCAAAATACTGGATGTGGCCCCGGAGTGCCGGGCACAGGTAGTCATTCTCCAATTTGTTCCGGATTCCACTCCAAGTGGATACTCTACTGTTTGACATAGGTGTTGTTTCCTTTCTGCTGATTCCTACTGCTTTTGGAGATACTCCCGGAAGCATTCGATGAACTCCCGATTCCGCTTAGGGACATCGAACCCCTTCCGATGGGGGAAGAACCCCTCCTGTTCCACATCGTCCAGCAGCTTGGGCAGATTGGAAAACCGGGCAAAGAATGGTAGTGCATAGTCCTGGATCTGCCCGGAAATTTCCTGGATAGAGCGTTCCCGCTCCAGCAGAGTAGATACCTCATAGCGGGGGAAGTCATCATACCGGTGGGTCAGCCGGGCGATGGAGGTACCCACGATACCATCATAGGTTTCCTCCGTCCCTTCCTGCTCACTGCGCCACTGGGCAATCACCGGGGAACTCACATCGAAGAAGGCAGTAAAAGTGGTGGAGCCAAAGCGGATGGAGGGGGAAAAGTAAAAGGAGAACACAAAGATGCCGTCTTTTTTGTAGATGTCATTTTTGCTCTTGCGGTATTTGTAGCCCAGCGGGTTCAAAGGCTCCGCGATCCGCTCACAGGTATAGACGAAGATCTCACGGGGCTTGGTTCCCTTGGGAAAATCCTTCTTCTCCATGTTGCCACCTCAATCAAAATCCATCCAGACCAGGTGTTTTCCGCAGTGGAGGCACTGGAACAGATAGCATTGCAGATGCCCGCCATTGACGGATTCCCGGATCATTCCCTTCTGCTCCTCGTCCCACATGGGGTCGTCCAGCACCTCCTCCAGCACACCCAGTGCCCGCAGTTCTCTGGCGCCCACATAGCCCCAAAAGGCGCAGTAATCGCCACAGTGGGCCCGCCAGTATTCCTGCTGCCAGCCGGAGTAGCCGGGAGTACGGTGGATCAGCTCGTCCAGCTTCTCCGGATCGTCTACGCCATCGTCCACAGAGAAATCATCTTGAAAGCTGCCGTCATATTTCCGGGCCGCCTCGCCGCTGGCGATACACGCCGGGCACAGATATGCAATATCCTCCACGGAAAAGAACGGATTGGTATAGAAAATATGGGTCGTCTTGCCACAGCAGTCGCAGACAACGCCGTCTGCGGATTCCTCAAAAGCCCCAGTTTCCAGAGGATTGGGGTGATACCGGAAGGCGGGCAGGCCCAGCTGGGCCTGCCGCTCCTTCTCTTTCTGCTTCTCCTCCGGCGTTTTGGGCCTGGGGAGGGCATAATGATTGCCCCAGTTTTCCGCATAGTCCTTCAAGATGCCCAGCCGCTTGAGGGTCTTCTTGTCGGAACGATTTCCGATTTGGCAGAGCAGTTCGTAGGCATCCTTCTTGAAGTCCAGCAGATCATACACATCCACCAGCACTTCCTTGGCCTGCTTGTCTTCCGACAGCTCCAGTTTCTCCTTGAAGGTATAGAGAGCACGGACACTGTCCGGATCTCCTTCTGTCTCCCGAAACTGCTTTTGGAGTTCAATATATTGCTTCAGGTATTCGTTCATGGTCACAATCTCCCATCAATCCCACCAGAAATACCAGACGGTGGACTGCCACAGGACATCTGCCAAGGAGCCAATGCTTCCATCCTCATTCTGATCCAGATCTGGGCAGAAACCATATTGCTCCACAGCCACCTCCATAGCTCTTTCCTTGGAGATCGGAGTTGGAAGTTCAAACTCCAATTCATCGTGGCTCATGGCGGCAGGGATGGCACCATGTTGCTCGAACCAGTATTTCGCCACTGCCATCAGGTCCGGTGTGTCGGGACACTCATTCCAATTTCCAAAGGGCAGGTAGGCGAAGATCTCCCAGGGGTTCTTTACCGGAATTTTAGCCAGAATGAGCGGATATGTCATTCCGGTATCATCGTTCCAATAGTTTGCGAAGCGGTCGTTGGGTTCTCCGCCCTCCATCTCGCCCAGGACTTCCTCCTCCCAGTCCAGATCATCGTCCTCGGCTTCTTCCTTGCGCTGGCCGGTCAATTCCTCCAAAATCGCCTTTCCGTCCTTAACAGGAGCGGAGAGCATCTTCTTCCGGTACTCCTCTACCGTTTTGAGGTCAAATTTATAGCAGTCCGCATCATGCTCCGGGTCGGCGTTCATTACCAGACATTCCAACAGCGTTTCATCATCCGCCTGGATAAGTACGGGAACAAAGCCCTCCCGTACCCCCAGCCGCTGGGCGTAGCTGTATGCCGACATGATGGGGTCATCATCTGCCATGGATGGGAAATAGGTACACTCGCAGTCCAGATACTCCATGATGGCATGAGCCACTTCGGAAGGCTCCAGCGTGTCCTCGTCGAAGTCCTGTCCCTGCCAGTTTTCAAAGCGTTCCTCAATCACTTGAGCCATGGTCTGATAGTATTTCTCATCAAATGGGATGAATAAGTATGCCTCCTGTTGAAATTCATTGGAGTGGTATCGGGACGGACCAAAATATTTCAGGGCATAGTCATCAATGTCGGCAGGATAGTAGGGGCTGTCGCCCTCTCCGTAGTAATAGCCTGCAAAGGCACGGCCTTGCTGATTGAACAGCACAGAGAACAGACAGCCGTCCAGCTCATCCCGGATAAACTCCCTCAGATCCACATTGGCAGGATCAGCTTTGACCTGTTTGGTCACTTCGCTGTATTCTTTCAAGAAGTCCTCGCCCATCAGGTCGTGCTCCATACACCAGCGCAGGTAGATGGCCATGTGGTTATAAGCATTGATGGGGTCAATAGGCAGTTCCTTCTCCTCAATGCTCTCAAGGTGATAGGAAGCGTCGTCCATCTCACCGTCAAAATTATCATTGGAAAGGGTGCCACGGGTGATCGCATTCTGGCGAGTGGGGTTTACAACAAAACTGATCCCCCTCATCTTGTTCAGCAGAGCGTCTACATCATGTTCCAGTTTATAGTCCAACTCGTCCTCATAAAGCGGAATGACCTGATAGAAGTTGACCTCCTCGCCGCCCGGCAGGGTGCAGACCTCGCCGCCCTCCTCTGTACTTTGGGGGCCGGTGAGAATGGCGGCACACAGCTTCGTATTTTCCGCAAAGTTCTCCTTGTTATCCATGGTATGTCCAAAGCCCAGCCATGTATCGCTGGCAATGGGAAGGCGGGCCAAGGATTTCAGCAGGCGGATGGGCCAGTACCACTTTTCGTCTTTCATGGACTCCTGATCCAGCTTCCAGTCCGCAGGCAGGGCAATGGCCAGCTCCGCCCGCTCCAGCTTATATTCCGCCAGTTCCTCCGGCACATTCATCCGGTGAGCGCCCATGCCCATGGTGACCAGGGTGCAGTAGTCCCGCTCCTCAGAGGGCGGCACCACGCAGATGTCCACATGGATGTCGGGAGAAACCAGCTCATGGAACACATTCTCGAACTTGCCGAAATACTGCTCAATGTGCCCCTCGACGGCTTCCATCTCCTCCTCGGTGTAGACTTCGGGATTACTGAATTCTTCCTCATCCTGCGTGTCATCATTGTCTGAGTGGTCGCAGCTGTCATCCTCCGGATCTCCCTTTATAGGCTCGTAACCGATCTTCAGGGTCATCTGTTCCTCCGGCAGGGAGACGCCGGGGCTGCGGGTGATGGTGTGCTTATCGTCCGCAGAAAAACCGATGGTCTCGCCGTCTTGCAGCGTCACATCACACGCCAGCACATAGGAGGCAAGGCTTGCCAAAAAGTCCCGTAGTTCCTCCGGCTCAGCGTCGGTGTTCAACACCTCCATTTCCTCCTTGCCAAACACATCCATGCCGTAGGTGTAGCCGTTTAGGCCCCCCTCGCTCCGGTACAGGCCGAACCAAACCCAGTTGAAGATGGGCAGTTCGTCCTTTTTGAGCATATCGGTAAGGCCCTCATAGAAACGAGGCTCAAATACCACGCCGCTGGTGTAGACACCGGTGGCGTATTTCTGCTTGCAGCACACTGCCATCGCCTTGGTGAACAGCTTACCTCGTTCCAGCAGTTTTTCCTCCTCGCCCAACACAGCCACCATGATATGGGCCTTGTGCGCTTTGGCCACCTCTACGGCCTCTGGCCACATATAGTTGTTTTCGGCGTTGATCTCCGCTTCATTGTCCGGGATGTGACCGTGGAAGAGTGTCACGATCAGCATCATGCCGCCGACCCGCATTACCACAGCGTCATCGCTGTTCTCATCATCTTCGTCGCCCTCATCCGGCTCCTCATCTACGATGCCCCATTCTTCCCGTAGATTCCGGATCAACTGCTCCTTGTCCCATTCCGCTTTGGAGAGGAGCACAGACCCGGCAAAGGAGCCCTTACGGTCAGTTTTCTCCTCGTCGGCGTCATCCTCAAGATCCTCTACATCTTCATCCGGATCATAGAG
The DNA here is from genome assembly GCF_023347335.1 of Faecalibacterium sp. IP-3-29. Lineage (NCBI taxonomy): Bacteria > Bacillati > Bacillota > Clostridia > Eubacteriales > Oscillospiraceae > Faecalibacterium > Faecalibacterium sp. IP-3-29. The sequence goes on from NZ_CP094471.1 coordinate 2,376,073, forward strand.
GGATTCATGCTCCAGTCCGCGGACAAATTCCTCAAAGCTGTCTGCCAGATGGGTAATCTTGTAGTCGTTTTCCTGATCCACATGGACTACCGCAGGCTCTCCCTGGGGACCGCAAGCACGGTAGTCCAGGAAGATCATATCGTGTCCGGCGCTGGGACAGTCGCAGATGGCCACTCCGATGGCAGGATACTCCCACTCATCGATCATAAACTGGCTGCCCAGCTCTCCACAGAGGGAGCAGCTCTTTTCTCGTCCGATGCCGAAAATGCCGGTGATGGCCACATGATCATCTGACCAACAGGTAGGCTCATCGCAGGGATAGCAGGTGTTCACCGGAATGCCGCCGTTGTGCTGCTTCATCAGCCAGATGTAGGCAGCGGGCAGCTTATAGCCCAGTTCCTCCTCCACGCTGGCGATCAGCTCATCGGAAGGCGGATCGCTGACATACTCTTTCAGCGCATACATACTGTCGTCCCAGAAGTTGGTGAGGTCGAAGCCCTCGAAGGGGGTATCACCGGGCACGAATTTGGCCTTCTTCCGGCTGCGCTGGCGTTTCCGGATCTCCGCCTTACACTCCTGAATCACCGCCGAGGCATTTTCGTCCTCTGGGTCCAGTTCTGCCCACCGCTGGGCGTAGGGAATGGCCTTTTCCTCCTGACCATAGAGATACTGATAGCCGTAGGCCATCCGCATATTCCACTCCGCCTTGTCCTGGCCTTCCTCCCGGACGGACTCCAGCACCTCAATGGCCCTCAGAAGGGCTTTGTCTCCCTTGGATTTCAAAGTACCTTCGTCATGGTCCCCGATGATGGCGTAGTTCTCCAGTGCACGGGCCAGGGCGTAGGCGGTGCGGTAGTTCCTCCAGTTCTCCGGGATGGCATTCAGTGCCTGGATACAGCGGGTGTACTCATCCTCGTCGTTCCACTGCTCCAGCTGCTGGAAGAAGGATTCGGCGTTCTGTTGGGTGTAAGGAATATAGTCCATGCCCGTCAGCGTTTCGTCCAACTCGTCATCCTGATTCTCAGTTTCTGTCCCATCATCTTGTTGCTTTAGGGGTACAGAACCGGCTTCACGGCGGAAGGTGTGGAAGATGGCCCATGGGATATCCGTGCCTTCAAAGAACTCTTTCGCCATGTTCAGCGCCTCTCGGATGTCCCAGGCGATGAAGTCCACATAGCCACAGTAGAGGCCGGTGGCCCCGCCGATGAGGGCGAGCATCTCCGATCCGTCCACGGTGGTGAACAATTCCTCCAGCTTGTCCCGGAAGTCGAAAATCTTTTCCGATCCTTCCTCCTCCCGCAAGGTATCCAGGGGATAGCAGAAAAAGCCCGCTACCGCTCCGTCGGCATGGAGATCGTCCATAAAGTCGTTGTCGGCATTCAGATAGCCGTTGATGAGCGGCACACAGCAGGTGGAACCGGCCATTACATCCAGCCGCCAATCGGCGTCGGGATCTTCATTGGGTTCCATTTTGTAGCCAAGATAGCTCTCCAGATAGGCATTTGGATCAGTGGAGAGTTCCAGGCCCTGCTCCCGCAGTTTGTCGGGCAGCTGGGACAGGAGGAAGGACGGCTCTGCCTTGGGTTCCTCCAGCACATCAAAGCTGTCTATGTATCTCATGTGGGGGATCTCGCCCAGCACTTGGTCGGTAAGGGTAGTGAGCATCCACCAGGCCCGGCCTTCCTCCTCACGGAGCATAGGCAGCAGCTTTTCGCAGTAGGCGGAGATGGCGAAGCTGTTTTCACCCTGCTCCTCCAGCCAGATCTGCACATCCTCCCCAGAGATGTCCCAGCCATCGTCGGTGCGCAGTCCGATGTTTTGGAGGGGCTGACGGCCCACAAGGATGTTCCACTGCTCCAGCACCTCCTTGGGGGCGTGCTTCTGGAAGTAGACCAGCTCAAACAGCTTGACCTTGTCGCCCTCCGGGGTGAGGATCAGCTCGTACTTCTCGCCGTTGAAACCCATCTCGAAGGAGATTTCATCAAAAACCAGATTCAGGGTTTCCTGCATTTGGGACACGAGTTCTGCGCCGCGGGTGTGATCTTTGTCCTCATCCATCATCTGGCGCAATTCTGATTCCATCTCGGCAAAGGTTTCCCACCAGTCCTCTGTCCTTTCCCGGAAGCACTCCGAGAACTGCGGCAGAGAAATGCCTTTCTTGCACCAGTCGATCAAATCCTCAATGTCTTGTTGGGTGTTGAGTTTTGGATCATCACCGGGATGCAGTTCCAGGGCTTTTTCAAAATATCGCAGGGCGCGGCCCTCCTGATCCAGATAATAATAGGCATACCCCATGCGGAAATTCCAGGAATAAGTATCTCCCAGTTCCTCCTCGTGGGACTGCATCAGTTCCAGCGCCCGGTGAAGCAGCTTCTTTCCCTCCGGCTCGCTGGGGTCCGCCAGATTGTTGTAGGCTCGCGCCAGCTCCATATCCATTTCCGGGGTACGCTCCTCGGCAGAGATTGCCTCCAGTGCGTCAACGATTTTCTGGTGTTTGTCCTCCTCATGCCACTTCTGGCACTGCTTCAAAATATCCATATCCGGGTCCTCCTCGTCCTCATCTGGTTTCCAGTCTTTGATCTGCTGGAACACGCCATTTTCATCCCGCTCAAAGGCGCAGGGAGCGGGGGTGTTCAGCAAAGGGATGATGTCGGGATCGTCATTGCAGATCGTGTTCAGCTTGTAGATCCCGGCGTTGTTAGGGTCGTCCATGTACTCGTCGCTCTCATCACCGGCGGTAAAGCGCCAGCCGCTGTCCCAGCCGCCGTCCGGCTCCTCCCTGTAGCAGTAGCCCACCTTGCGGCCCTCTACTGTGATGCGGTTGGTGGCGATGCAGCCATCGGCACCCTTCCAGTCAGGGAGCAGAGATTTCACATCCTCCGCTTTCACATGGTAGTCCCGGTTGCGGCCAGCGGCCTCGTACAGTTCCTTCCGCAGCGCCTCCACATCCCGAGCCATCTCCTGGATCTCCTCGTTGTCCATCATCTCACTGAGGTCATATTCCAGCGGATTCTGGGCAAAATCCGCCAGGGACTTGTTCATGGCGTCGTGTTCCTCTGGCGTGGCGGTGATGCGAATGCGGCGGGCAGGGGTGTTGTACTCGTCCAGATCCTGAAGGTTTACACTGCCGCTGACGCTGCACTCCAGCAGGATGGCGGCCAGATCAGTGACCACATCAATGGCGAAGTGGAAGTCCATCTCCACGCCATCGGAGTGTGTAAACTCCAGATACTCCACGGTCTGGCGGAAGTCCCAGTTTTGTTTGTCCAGCCCAATCTTGGCAAATATCTCGCTGAGGGGGATCTCCTCTTTCTTCTGGTCTTCCAAAAATGCCACAAGGTTCAGACTGTCATCGGAACCGCCAATAAAGTTGCCCCAGTATTTTTTGATATACATTTGTCGTGCCTCCTGTTCTGAATCCAGTCGATCAATGAGCTGATTCAAGTGTTCCAACCACGCAGGAGCGATCTCACCGCTGTCCTCGTTCTTCCAAAGATCCACAATCTCACGGATGCCGTCCTCGTCCGGCACCTCGTTTTTGATGTCGGTGAGCTGCCGCAGCAGGAAAGCAAGGGCTTCTTTGGATGCTGTGAAACCGGTGACTTTATCCCATATAGCTTCTTCATGATCGTAGTCCAGTTTGCTGTTATCCTTCCATTGGAAATACAGCTCCGCCAGAGCCATCGCAGTATTGTCAAAGAGGAAGTCGATTTGTGAGAAGTCAGATCCCAGCATGACTTCCTCTTTCATCAGTTCGATCATCTCGCCCAGATCCATTACCGGATGCTCCGGTACATATTCATTTTTGAGGATGTCCAGTACATCCAGCCCTTCGTCACGCTCTAATGCTTTTATGCCCCATGCTCCCATGTCGGCACCTCTCTTTCTTTATTTCGTATCAAGCTTCTATTGTCAATCATGGTTCTCCACCCGGATAATGGGCCGGTAGAAGTCATAATCTCCGTTTAGTTCCTTGTCCTCCTGCACTTCCGGCTTACAGTGGGGCGAACAGGGTAGGAAACCGAGAAATGGGCCCAGCCCGCCGCAGATATTGCACCCGCCGTCACCGCCGCAGGTGGTAAGTCTATCAGCCTGCACCACTTCCCGCATATAGGGATCGTAGGCGATGGACAGGCCGAAGAAGTTGGGTTCCTCCATATCATAGGGTCGGTTCTCATCCTCATCCATGTCCTCAAACCAGCGCAGACGCATGGAGTAGTCTAACCCATCTCCCCATGGGAACAGGGTCCGACATCCGCCGCCGCACAGGTAGGCCCACTCGTCCGCTGTGGGCAGCGAAAGTCCCTGCTTTTCCAGCCCGGCAAGAAGCGCATCGTAGTCTGTGCAGTGATAAATCCAGGTCTGAAATCCATCTTCTGTCCGTTCTATGCGGGCCGACTGATGCAAGGTAAGACTGCTGCTGTCACTCCAAGCAAAATCACGGAATTCCTTCAGCCAGTCAGGGTGGGCAGTCAGCCTGGGATCGTCCATCTTGACCGGCTCCCAGCACAGTTCCTCCAGCTCCCGGCCCACCAGCATGGGGCCAATGACCGCCTGCCGAACGGGAGCCATGCTTTCCCGGATCATCTCCTCCGGGTTCTGCGGTTCCATTTCCCATTCCCGGAACAGATACTCCAATTCCTCCCGGCTCTCCTGATTCAATCCCACGGCAAACTGCTCCCAGCCCAGGGTGACGGTATCGCCGGGGACAAAGACGAACTCCCGACCATCTTTCTTGAAGATGCCGGTGGTGCAGCTCTGGCCCCAGCGGTCAAAAGTATGTAGATCAAGAAAGGTCATATTATAACGAGCAGCCAGGCTTTCCATCAGTGTCTGCTTCTCGGTGGTGTCCATTTGATTGAATTGGGGACGGGACAGTTTTTCGTTCATAGTAAGTTCTCCTACAGCCTATCCAGGTTTTCCTGTAAATCGCCCTGCATCAAGTGCTGGGCAATGGCTTGGTTCAGTGGCTTATGGGGGTGATAGGCTGCCTGCTCTACATCGTGCAGGCACTCCTCCATCAATGCCTCCGGAGAAATGCCTTCCCGTTTGCCATAAAGATGGCCGAAGGCATAGCACACGGACTTGAGAAAGTCGAAAATATAGTCGTGATTTCCACGCATACTGGGCAGGTCGTTGAACGAGCCCATACCTCCGTATGCCCGAAGATGGTGGGCAACCTCCCGCCGCTGGTTCCAGTCCTGAATGTCCCGCTCCAACCAGTCGATCCAGTTTTGGAACTCTGGATGGTCTGCCAGAAGGATGGAGCGCAGACAGGTCAGAGCCTCGGTATAAATATCAGACTGTTTCATTGGCCATCGCTCCCCCAAATACCTCCATAGAGCACACCATCTTTTCCAAGGAACAACATCCGGCTGCGAAGCAGGCTGCACTGCTCCACAGCGACCTTGTTTCCGTCACAGGTGGGAATAGCCTCCTGTTTTTTCCCAAGGTGATCACCATGAGCGGTAAGGAAGTAGAATTTATCCCGTTGCTGGTATCCGCCTTGAAACAGGAAGGTATTGCCGGACGGGGCAACAGAAAAAACTCCGCTTCCTTCGATTGGCAGTTCAAATACAAAGTCCTCTTTGAAGTTCGTCCGCACCAGCCGGAATTCATCGTAATAATAAAACCACAGGTTTTCTTCTTCGTCCAGGCTGATGGCGTAGCAGTCATAGATGGAATAGTTCTCATTCTTCCAGAGAGGAGTTCCCTCCGATGTCCATGCAATCAGGCCGCAAGCACCCAGAGGTTCATCCCAACCGTAATTACCAAATACACCTTCGTCAAAGTAGCTGGTAATGATGGTGCCATCTTTTTTTACCACACAGTCTTGAATGCCATCCCCCAGGCAGAAACGGGACAGCACAGCTCCGTCCCGGCTGACGATCCAGGCGTTCTGGTCGGGGCCGTTTTCCCGATAGGCGCATCTTGCCCCCAGCAGGAGGAAGTGATCACCTGCGGGCCGCAAATAATGAAACTGGAACTTCAAGAGGCCAAGAGGAAACAGCGTCGTTTCCAGCACCCGCTGTTCCGCCCAATCCAGCTGGATTTCCACTGCGGTATAGGTGGAAGGAGTGCTGAGCCAGTCCTTACCCTGTGTTTCGGACGGCTGTTCCATGAGAAGATAGACTTTTCCATCCCTTGCCGTGAAAAAGTCTGTCACTTCTGTGCCCTCCAGATGTTTTTCCCGGCGCAGCTGGTCCAGGTCAATGATGGAGAACAACGGCAGATTTTTGGCTTTTATAGGTTTGTTCATAGTGTCTCCTCCTGGCTACTTTAACGCTCCATCATAGGTGTGGCTTTCCCAGGCGGCCTCAAATTCCGCCTGCTCTATGACGCAGGCGTGGAACTCCTCACCCCAGACATGGGCGTTCAATTCCTCCACGGTGGGGATCGGCGTGATCTCGATGGCGCCGTCGTAAAGGTCAGGGATATTGCGGGTGCGGCCATCTGCAAAGATGTCAATGGAGTGGAGGGCCAGCCGCTCATTTTCTGTATCCACTTCATAGAGGATCACCGACGGTTCTCCCTCCGGTGCGTCCTCCCAAAAAAGCTTGATGTACTCCATCATTCCATTTCCCTCATTTGAACCAATGCCACCCTGTCATGGTGCCGGTTACCTCATCTATCTGTATTGCAATATCATAATTGCCGCGACAGCCCAGCAAGGCCGCGAGATGATCGTTTTCCATAATCAAATCATAAAACTCAACCGCTATGTCTTGGAATTCCTTCGGAATTTCCAGTGCAGAGAAGAAATCCACTGATTGAGCATTTTGGAAAAATTCAATGGCCGTTTTACTGCATTTTACTATAATCCCTGTTTGAGTGGTCAAATCTTTCATGCTTTCGCAACCTCGCTCATGTTCAGATACATCCCCATCGTTTTTTCATTGTCACAGGCCGCCCGGATCATTTTGGACAGCAGCATCAAATCGTCGATGTATTGGGAGTACACGCAGAACACATCCTCGTCAGAGTCGAAGTGAAACAGATCCACGCCGCTGTTATTTTCCTCGAACTCCTGGATCACGCCCCGGACCAGCCGCTCCCAGTCTCCGCTGCTTCCAGTCAGTCCCAGCCGGTAGAATTCTTCTGCCCGGAACCCATCGCTGATTTTCAGCAGAAGGGAGATGGCATAGGGGTGGTGGGGAATGAGAAAGAATGGCGCGATCTGCTCCGGCTTCACCCAGATTTTGAAAGGCGGACGCGGATCAGGTATCCAGGGCAAGATTTCCCATTCGTCCTCCGGCCGGTTTCCGTATTGGCAAAGGTCTTTCATAGTGTTCTCCTTTGTTCTGTCACATTTTTAATCCTGCTTTCGATAACTGGCTTCAATGTCGATGAAGCGCACATACACGGCGCAGACTTTGCCCTTTGCGTCATAGCCGAAGTAGACGGGATAGTAACCGTCACCCCAGCCAGAGGAGAAGATGGGCAGGTTGCAGTCCGTGTCCGGCACGGTCCAGTTGAGCCAGTCGCCGCAGTCCCCCTGATATTTGGGGTGGGCTTGGGCGTTTTCCTCCAGTAAGTCGCAGAACAGGTCGTTGTAGGGGTCGATGTCCGGGTCCTCCTCCAGCCGCTTGGCCCAGTATGTTTTGAAAGCCGCCTGGGTCTGGATGTCTGCAATACACCCCATTCCGGCATCTACGCCGAAACCGAAGTAGTCATCATCTCCCAGTGCCGCGTCCAGATTCTCGTTGCCCACCATGCCCAGCTCATGGCGGACAGGCTTTTCCCGGCTGACCTCCACCTTGACGCAGGCGTAGCGGTCGCCGTATTGTTCGCTGGGTACCACGCAGATTTTCACGGGATAAGTTCCGGCGGGGATCGTTTGAAGGAACGGCAGAGTGTCCTCCAGCTCCACCAGCGGATCACAGGCGAAGATCTGCCCGGTGGGGAAATGGACGACACCGATGTCCAGTACATCCACCGCCATGTTCCCAATCACTTTCTCTGTGAAATGGGCCTCCAAGTCATCTTTACAGGTCAATTTATCCTTGATTGCTTCGTATTTGTTCAACCATTCAGTTGTAGGCATATCAGTTTCCTCCTGTTGGTTCTGTTTTTTGATATACGCGCTCTTAGAGCCGTCCCAGTAGCAGTTCACACATCGGCCATTCTGGAAATGATGGTCACAATTCGGGTAGCCATAGAGAACATGGGCACATTCCGGGCACAGCCCCATCATCTGTGAGGAGCCTTTGAAAAACAGGCTTCCGCACTCATCACAAAGGGCCAGTTCTTTTTCTGCCATAGGGTTCACCAGTCCCGTTCCCGGATGGCCTCCTCGGTGTCAATAGGAATGCCAAACCACTCCAGAATGTAGGCCACGGTTGCCGCGATACATTCCCGTGCCACCGTTTCGATCTCGCTGTCGTGCTCGTCAAACTCCTCCTGGAGATCATTGATGCCGCAGACCGCCTCGTCCAGCGTTTCCTGCACCACTTCGGTGTCGGTTTCGCCACTCTCCAGCAGGGCGATGACCTTCTGAAGCTCGTCTTTTACCTTGTCCACCAGAAAAGTGGGATAGTAATTGTCCTGATACATCTCGTCCAGCAGCTTGTAATTGGGGTCAAATGCTTTCATAGGGATTGCTCCTTTCCTCGTGTATGTCAGTCACGCTCAGCTCTCATGTGTGATACAGAAAATCTCCTTGTTCAAATCAAAGTAGATTACCATCAGTTCGTCGGTAATCTCCGGGTTAAAGGACAGATCCAGAATGAAAACTTGCTGGTTCATCTCGCTATCCACCAGACTGCCGAACCGCTTGAGCTTCAAAAAGTCAACCATCTCAGCAAAGGACAGTTTGGCCGGGTCGGTTCCCGGAAAGAGTTCCGCCGCAATATCCGGGCCTACCTCGTCTCGGTGGAACTCCATGAAAAAGGTCACAACGCTATGGTAGCGGCTGTCCTCGTCCGCCAGCGCCGCTTTGATGGCGGCTTTGGCCTTTTCTGCCAGTTTTTCCGCCTCATCCAGCATTTCTCCCACCGCATCCATGGCAGCAGGATCGCCGGTCAGTTCTTCCTCTACATCGAAGAGAAAGGGTAGTCCCGATTCCTCGGGAAAGTTGAAGATTTCCTCGCCGGGTATATATGTAAAATCAATGCGTTTACAGTTCAGTTTCATAATGTTATCCTCCTTACCCCTCAATGTTGGCAGCTTTGAGACCCTTTTTCAAGGAGCCGTAGACCGTCACCGCATGGTCGGTGAACATCTCGTCGCAGTCAAACCAGGCGGTGAAGCTGCCGCCGGAGGTGACGGATAGGCTCGTCATGCCGATCCGCCGGGCAAGTTCTTCCTCAGTGATGGGATCTGTTTTCGGATCGCGGGGGTTTTCCTCATCTTGGGAGAGCCAGTTGTTGGACAGCCCGGTCAGGTTCTTGGCTACAAGCTCCCGCATGGCCTTGTCCCAGGTTTCACAGTCGGCCAGCAGCTTCTTGGCGGCACTGCGGGCACAGGTCCAGGAGGGCTTGCTCTCGGCATTGACCTCCAGAGAAAGGCTCACATCCGTTCCGCACCACTGGATCTCGCCCTCAAAGGTAGCATAGTCCTTGTCCAGTGTCAGTTCTCCCAGCACCTGGTCCTGGATCACCACCGGCTTGTGGTACTCGTCCAGAACGGCCTGAAGTTCCGGGCAGTCCTCATGGGTCTTGACCACCTCGGAGATACACCAGGGCCACGCCACCAGATCCTTTGCCCATTCTTCTTTCATCCGGCGGATCTTCAGGCGGCAGATCTGCTCGTTTTGAAAGCGTCCCCAGCCCTTTTCACTGTTGCGCTCCTCGTCGGTGACTGGCCACTCCAGCCGCTCCTCTTTGGTGGTGACCTTGCCGGTGTCACAGAACACCATGCCCAGCGTCACAACAGTCATTTGCCAAAAGTTGCCCCTGTTGTTATATCCGCCCCCGATGCAGCGATTGATCAGAGCGACCACTTCCTGCTCCTCGGTCTCATACATCTCATAGAATTCTTCGAACATAGATCATTCTCCTCATTTCTCAAACTCGCCCTCGATCATCCCGTTCAGATACCGGCCGGGATCTGCGATGAAGTCATCCCATTTGGCCAGAGGGTGGAATTCCTCATGCTCGATGTCCAGATACCACAGTTTTTTGTCCCTGGGGCTCCACAGCAGCAGATAGTCGCTGTAGTTGTCCATCTGCACCATCAGGGAGAGCAGCTTCTTCCGTTTCCAGGTCATCTCCTGCACATCCATGAAGGAGTATAGCTCCGCCCACTTCACCCATTCCTGATCCGGGAACTCCAGCCGCAGGGGGCCGGTCTTCAAGTATTCCACCAGCTTGGCAGGCAGCTTGTAGGGCATAAGCTGCCGGATCTTTTCCTGCTTGTTGTGCCATTCCTCCGGCTCCAGGGCTTTCAGGTAGTCGGCCATCTCCTGATTCTTGTTCTGCACCGCCACGGTGTAAGGCCGGTCGCCGTATTTGTCAGCAATGGTGATGTCGGCTCCTTGCTCAATGAGCCAGCGCACCATGGGGAGATTCTTATGCCGAGCCGCTTCGGTGACAGCGGTGGGGGCGTTCGGAAACACCATGTCCGGCTTGTGGTAATTGATGTCTGCCCCTTTTTCCAGAAGCAGCCGGGCAAGTTTGGTGTTGCCCTCGGACACAGCGGCCCGGAATGCCTCGCCGCCAAACTTGTCCACTGTGATCCCAGCTTGCTCCAGCACCTGGATATTCTCCGCTCGCTGTCCCCAGCGTACTTCCTGGAAGGCCCGCTCTTTCTGCTTCGAGCTGAGTTTTGCGGCCTGTCCAGCAAAGAGCGCCACCACCTCCGGCCCACAACAGCGGGCGGCGGTGAGCAGCAGGGGCTGTTCCTCTGCCAGACCGGGATCAGCTCCATGCTCCAGCAGGAAGTGGATCATGGGCACATCATTCCGAAAAACCGCGATCTCCAATGGCATCAGCTTGATGTATTCGCTGAGCTGGATGGGAACATCTAAATCCAGACCGCCTTGTAGCAACGCCTCCAACTTGGGAGTGTCATGGTCACAGATGGCAGCAGCCGTTTCCGGAAGGGTCTCCCAGCGGCCAATATATGCAATTTGGTACATAAGGCACCTGCTTTCGTTGTTGTTTCACTTTATAGGGAACGGTTCGGCCCAGCACCCGGCCCTTGCCAACGGCATTGGCTCCCTCATAGATCAAAAATTCCGCATTGTTTTCCAGCGGGGCATAGTCAATGGTATCTGGATATAGGGGTTGGGCATTTCCCAAAGCTGGTGTATCAAATGTACACTCGGTTCCGTCCAGAAAGCATACACCCAAATATTCTGTAGTTCCTGTGACCACAAAATGGGGACAATACTTTCCGCTGACCAGGCTGGGTGGTATTTTTCGTTTGCCGCTCCAGAAGATGACCTCCACATGGAGCACCGCCCGGTTTTCATCTGTCCCGATCACGCTGTCGCCCTCCTTTATCCCGTCATCTGGCTGCGGTATACTCAGGCCAGCTCTGCGTCCAGGATCTGGACTGGTTTTCCTTTCTCGTTCACATAGTAAAGGGCGATATAGTCGATGCCGTCCCGCTTGGCCTGCTCCCACGGCATCCGTTCACCGTTGATCAGTTCCACGGTATCCGCCTCATCCGGTTCAAAGTTCTCTTTTTCGTCCTCATAGTCAATGCTGTACCCCAGCTCCAGCACCAACTTGGAGGCGGGGATCTCATACCGCTTGAGGGGGCGGTGCTCCAGCTCGGATGGATCATGTTCATCGCAGAACATATTGTCGTAGCCATGCCGTCCACCGTCAAAGATGACGAACTCCTCGCCGCTCTCCGGGTCACGGGCTGTCACCAGTCCGGGGGCCTCGTCGCTATCTATGATATAGGATTGGGGTTCTCCTTTCACCGTGAGCAGATCTCCGTAATACCAAACCTCCAGCAGTTCATTGCCGGTGGTGGAACAAAGTATCACGCTGGGCAAACGCTTCTCCGCCCATTCTTTCACATGGCCGATGAGCCAGGTGGGATATTTCTCAGTCATCATAGTCTTTCTCCTCCTATTTCAATTTCAGCACAAATCCCCAGATACTCACCACAATCAGGAGAACACCCAACAGAAAGAACACCACCCGCCGGTATCCTCTGCTGTGGCGGTGGGCATCCCGCGTACCAGTGGGGTCGCAGAGCCAGTTCCAGTTGCGGGTCGCTCCAATTAAAATCACGGCCCCGATGAGCACCGAGGCAATATACCAATGCTCTTGCAAAAATACTGTGATCTGTTCGCTGTTCATTTACATATAACCCCCTTTTCATCATCGGGAGTTTCCCGCCGAATAAATTCCTCCCGTTCTTTCAAATCTATTTCCAAGGCTTTTTCCTCCTCAAGATATTCCTCGCAGTCCCGAACCAGCTTTTGGGCGGCTGGGTCATCCGGGGCCAGGGCCAGCCAGCGTTTTGCGTATTCATAGGCGATGGCTGCGGAGCTGTATGCCATCAGGCAGGAATAGCCCATCCGGGAGTTCCAGTAAGGGTCGTTTTCTCCCTGGGTGCGAACGGACTCCAGCAGTCGGATGGCGTGCTGGATGAGATTTCCGTCCACTTCACTGTCGGTTCCGTGCTCTCCATGATCTCCCAGGACCGCCAGATTGCTGTAAGCCCGACTCAACTTGACGGTTAGCAAATAATCTCGCTCCTGCTCCGGGATAGCCTCGATGGCCTCAATACATCGTGAGAACTCGTCCGCATCATTCCACTCCTCAGTCTGCTCCAGCAGTTTTGTTTCTTCTGTCTGATTCATCATTTCACCGCCTTTTCTGTGTTATCCCTTGCCTTTTCTGAAGTGTTCGCTGCCTCGCCAGGTGTTGACCACACAGGTGAAGATCTGGCCGCAGTGCTTGCACCGGATCATGTGGGCCATGATTTCATCCGCCCAGCCATCCTCTGTCTTTACCTTCTCCAGTGGGCAGGTGGATTCCTCTTGCATCAGTTCAAATTCCCCCTCCGACACCAACTGCTGAATGTAAGCAATACAGGCCAGATAGTCCTTTGGGGCGTCAAATTTTCTCCATGTTTGAATGTTTCGGCAGTGCTCGCACATAGTGGACGCCTCCTTACGCAAATACCTGCTGGTATTTCTCTTTTCATACTGTGCGACTTTTTCAGGTCTGCTGGTGCTGCATGGACACGATATGGCAGTCCGGGCAGAATTCCACATAGAGCGTGCCCTCCGCACAGTCAAACACCGTATCCCACTGAATCTGGGCCAGATATTTCATAGGTTTCCCGCAGTGGGGGCAGGTCGTATATTCCGCGTCCTGTACCCAGTTGGCAAAGCCACCCACCGTGTTCACATCCTGGCAGGCCGCACCGTAAAACAGGGGCACGGGCGCTTCGCCCAGCACAAAGGGATTTTCCGTGAGGGCCTTGTAGTCCTCGGGACTGACATAGCAATCCGTTTTCTCCGCCCCTTCAAAGAACTCGGAGGGAAAGACTTCCACGCCGCCATCCAGGGTAAAACTGTTAAAGGCTGGACCTTTCAAGAATCCCACACAGTTGGGGCAGCAGGTGGCAGTCAGAATACCATCCAACCCCAGAAATTTCAGCCGCTCATCCCGGCCATCCAGCACCAGCATGTCCACCATGCGTCCGCCACAGTGGGGGCATGTGTCCTCCCGTGCCCGGCCAATGCGGACGGGAGATTTCTCGCTGGTGGTTCCTTTGACCATAGGATAGCAGGTATCGAAGTTGAGCTGGATTTTCTGGCCCTCCTTGTCGAAGGTCCAGCCTCCGATCTGCGCATAGCTGGATGGGTCTACATAGAGGCCCTTGCGCCAGGGCCGGGGATTTCGCTCCAGCTCCAGCAGAGTCTCCATTGCCTTGTCATCTCCTTGCATAGCAAGGCAACTCATCAGGTTGGAGGCCGCGCTGGAATATTCTGCGGACAACAGCGCATGGATCAGACCATCCCGCACATCGGCGGGAGCATGATAATAGATCTCACAGGGCCAGAACACCTCTGCGGCCAGTGCCACTCGCTGAATCTCCGGGGTGATGGCATCATGGTAGCCAAGCAGCTGCCAAAAGTCGGAGAACTCTGGGTCCTCCATATCAGCCAGCCTCTGGATGTTCTGTATCAAGTTTCTTTGTTTTTCGACAATTTGTTCCGGCATCCAGGCCAGAGCAGCTTGCCGTTCTTGCTCGCACTTACATTTCCAACACAATCCCTCATAACCCAATGGGGTTCCACAGCTGGGGCAGGTATATTTCAGACTCATGTTCTCATACTCCTTTCAGGCAATAAAAAAGCCCCACGCCGCACTGTCATAAAGACAGGCTGACGCAGGACATGAAGAAGCCGCGTTGAAGGAGCCGCATCCACCAGCAGATGTAGTTTCTTCAACAACCAAAATATTTTTTTCGTATCTTAAAGCAGCAAATTGCTGTCCAATATATTTGTTCATAGCGGCACCATTTGTTCTGAGCGTAGTTTTATATCTTATTATATCACAGCACCCCTTCAATGAAAATATTTTGTTGGAAATGCTAATGAAAAATTTTTGTGAATTTGTTAAGGCGCAGGGGCTGTTATCTCCATAGTGTCTGGATGGATCAGAGTGATTACTTTTCCCTGATGCAAGGCATAGTTGACTGTCTGTGCTGTACCTGAGCGCAGCTTTTTCTGATTATCAAACACACCGATAAGGTACTCTGCATGATCGACCATATAATAATTTCTTTTTTTATAACTGGAAACATCCGCAGAGTGTGAAATAACAATAGAATCGTTTGCGTTTTGGATCAGCTTTTTCAATCTATGTTTACTCTGATCCGGCCATTTAGAGTCATAGCCGATGAAGGGAACTACAACGATAATTTTAATATAAAAGTCAATATGCTTCATCCGGTTCGGTAGGTGCTGCGGTAATATCGCGGTAGAAAGTAGCCCATGCAGCTTCCTCATAGGGGTGTACAAAAAAGAAGCCAATGCTCAATGGAATTGTCAGCAGAAGAACAAGAGAAATCGCCAGAGCCTCTGAACCGGTGAAATATTTGAGAACCAGAAAACCCTCGGCATACAGTGGCACCGAACAGAGCAGCTCCCAGCCAATGAAGCTGAAATCCAGACAGAACAGCCGCCATTTGTTGCCATTCATGATCCGCCGGGATTCTGTGATCGCTTCATTTGCGGTCAGCGAAGGATGCTCGGACATGATGTAAGGTGTCATCGCATAGCTGTATGTTTTCACGATTCCCGGAATCACCAACAGCAGCGACCAGAGGGCGATGTACAGACCCTGCAGGAATTTCATGCAGAAGCCATCCCACAGACGGTCTTTCTGAGAGAACAAGTCCGAGATGGCAGCATCATTTCCATCTACAAGGTTCAGATTAAAATGAGCATATCCCAGTTGAACTGCACCGCCCACGATCAGTTGGAGGACTGCCCACAGAACAATGCCGGCAAGCAGAACAGCAAGCAGCCGACCGCCGTTGGGCTGGGAGAACAGTTCAAAATGGATGTCCTTTGCCTGATTGGAATTGGATACGGCACTGTTGGAACTGCTCACAATGGTAGCACCGAGCGCACTGGCGGCAATACCTGTCAAAACAGCAGTTTTCCATTTTCCGCGCAGGGCATCGAGAGCGAGCATACGATAGTCGGCAGATACTTTCATAAAAGCAACCTCCTGTCTGAAAACGGCAAGGATTTGTGAAATAGGAAGATGATATGCCACTTTAATTTAGATACGTTTGAAAAGCTGAAAAAATTGCAGCATGAATGAAAAAGAGGCTGTTACACCGGTTTTATCCTTGTGCAACAGCCCCTTCCTTTACTTCAGCAGCTTGTCCAGTTCATCATATTGCATTACTGGAGCTTTGCAAGGATTTCTTCAGCCGTCATACCGCTGGCAAGCAGCTTCTTCAGCACATCTTCTGCTTCGCCCTTCTTTGCTTCTTCTGCTGCTTTTGCTTCGGCGGCAGCTTTTTTGTTTTCGGCTTTGGCAAGTTCCTTGGTGGCGGCTTTCAATTCTGCTTTCTTGGCTTTCAGCTGCGTCTTCAGATCATCGAGATTTGCAGTCAACGTAGCAACCTCAGATTCGATTTTCTCTTTTTTTGCGGCCTTTTCTGCAATGACTGCTACATAATCAACGCTGGCCTTTACAGTACGAGCCTTATTCTTGCTTCCCTTGGGTCTTGCCATAATAATTTCCTCCCATAAAGTGAAATAATTTGATACTTACAAGTATATTTCCAAATAGTCAGAATTGCAATAGGTAACATGAGCCGTCTTCAACTGCCAATGCAAATCTTATTCGGTATGCCCGAAGATCGTCGCAAATGTATTCCTTCAATGGTAACAATCATGGAGATTAGTGTTTATCTGGAGATTACCAAAGGATAAATAGAAGCAGTATTAAAGCCGTTCACCACGCAGATTTTCCAGCGTGGCGAACGGCTTTTTTGCTGCCCCTATATTTACAGGTAGGAGGAATCGAAGAAGTCTTTTAATGTAATTCCTAAACCCTGACAAATTCTTTCAATCGTCTCTACGCTTAACTGCCCTCCCCGACGGGCGGTGGTTTGAATCGTGGAGTACGATATTCCGCATTTCTTTGCCAATACACATAGATTCATATCACGCACTTGCATCAAATCCTGAACACGCTTGATCGTATCCACAAAAACTCCTCCCATCTTTTTAGTTCAAAACTTTTCCAACAACCTCGAATCTTTGCTCTGGAGATATAAGGATCGGCGAATATTTGGTGTTAAGAGAAACCAAAACCGGTTGGTTATGCACCACGCCATAGCTGTCGGTAAGGAACTCTGCTTGGGATTTGTCTGGGGTATGTTCATCGTATTTTTTCAGATATCCACAGTCATCATATACGAATATCCCGATATCCCCGCACTCAAGTTCTTCGCAGCGCTTCACCCATACAATCTGTCCGTTATGATAGCGTGGCTCCATACTATCACCGCTAACATATATCCCGAACTCGGCACCAGCCGGAACGCTACTGGCAGGCACTTGTATCTGCTGGAACATTTCACCCTCAAGAAAAGCTCCTAGACCTGCCGATACTGGCAACTCTGATACAGGCATCATTATGTAGTCGATTTCCGCGGGCTCTTCTGCGTCTGGCTGGTAGCGCCGGGATGCAATCAAGTCCATTTCGTACTCAGCGACTTTTTTTTGCCCGATGTCATTTAGAAGGGCGGGTTTCTGGAAGTTCTTTGTAAAGTAGGAAGGACCCTCCTTGATGTTCAATGCGTAGCAGATTGCAACTAGTTGGTAGATGCTAGGAGTGGTATAGCCTTTTTCCCATTTGCTGATTCCTTTATCACTGACATCGACGCCATAGTGACGGAGAAGTTCAGAGAAAGTTACAAGTGAATAGCCATTCCTTTTTCGTGTGCCTGCGAGAATCTGACCAACCTCATTGCTATCCCTCGCAGCGACTGCATCATAGCGCACTGTGGATGGGGCTATGTGCATTTTGGTGAGCGTGGTTTTCTTTTTCATAACAAGAACACTCCTTTGTGATCCGGTAGCTCTATTATAGTATAGAAAATATAAGAAATCAACAGGAAATCTCTAAAATGGAGACAAATGCGTAATTGACATCTCCATAAAGTGGGTGTATAATCAAACCAAATCCACAAATAACAGCCTTTTGGTGTTATTTTCGTATGGGATTATGTTTGTTTGGCGTTTTTTTGCGAGGTGATACTATGAGAAAAGAAAATGTAAGATGTCCAATGTGCGGAACCATGAATTATGATGTGGATCTTGATGAAACCGGTGGCTGGACAAAATGCCGTCTGTGCAAAGCAGTGACCTGCTCTATGGATGAGTGGAAAAAACATACAGTGTCCGTTCCGCTGTTGAACGAAAAACAGCTCGTGGCACGCAGTATGATTCGCAAGTAATGCACGCCGTGTTTTGATAAATCCGCAAAAAGGAGGAATTCTGATGTGTGGTGATTACAACCTTCGCCGTGAGAAAAGATACGTCGAAGTGGACGTTCGTTTTACTCCTGACGGTAAGATCCGCCCTCTTGCCATAAACTATGACAAGGCTCACACTTATGGAATTGATCGTGTCTTGGCAGTCAAACATGGGACATCACGCCTAGGCGGAAAAGGTCACTGCTTCACCTGCCTGATCTGCGGTCAGAAGCGGAATCTTTGGCTTGAACGGGGCAAGTGGTTCGTGGAAGCCTACTGCTCCGTGCCGGAAAGCTGTGCTTCGTAATGGCAAGATACTTATCCCGCGCAGATCTTTCGCACATAGCGGGTAAGTATATCGACCAGTACTATACCCGTTTCGGGATCAGTAAAGATGACCCAGAACCCATTGACCCTGAACGGCTCGCAAGTTCTGTTCTTGGGCTGAATGTGAAAATGCTGCCGCTATGCAGCGATGGAAGTATTCTAGGACTGACTGTTTTCCAGAAATGCGGTTTTACCGTAACCTTGGGGGACGGGACAAAGCTTGTGGAGGTGTTCATGCCGAAGGACGTTGTAATCGATTCCGCCCTTGCGTCAGACAGCTGCACCGGATGCCGGAATTTCACGATAGCGCATGAAGCGGCACACCATATTCTGGCTGACCAGTTTCCGAACGACTACGGAAAAGCAGTCAAGTGCCGTGGGCACATTGCCTATCGGGAACGAAACGGACAGCCCTCATGGGAAGAATGGCAGGCGAACACCCTTGCAGCGGAGCTGCTGATGCCAACATTTCTGGTCAACGCCGAAATAGAACGTGCAGCGCTGTGCCTGCCAAATGGAATCCTGTACAAATCCGCATCGGACCCGAACTATGAAAGAATTCTGGAGATGGCTGCACGGATCGGGGTATCGTGGTCTGCGATCAGGATCAGATTACAGCAGATGCAGGTCATCAACGGAAAACCCATCCACTGCCATCCATTGGACGTCATTCGATTTGGAGAATAATATGACTTGGTCAAATAATCGCTCTTTTAAGAGTAAACCGCTGAACAATATACAGCAGGCACAATTCAGCATTGGCTGGAGGTTTTGTCCGGTTTGCGGACACAAGCTCTACCAAAAAAACGAGAGCTGTTCAGGCTCTATCAGCATAAAGTGCCTCAAGTGCGGTAACATAGCAACAGTTGACTTAGCCTACCGCAGACGCTGACTTTTTTAGACAAACCACAATTTCAAAAATCGGGTGCATTGCACCCTGAATATGGACTGTTCGTCACCGAGCAACGGGCCATTGCCGCAAGGCAATGTATGAAACGCGCACCAAATAGCCGGGCAACAGCTGATAGAGTGATTCTGCTTTAGAACCGCTCTGTTAGTTGGTTGTCCGGCTATTTTTTTAGCCTTCAGGTAGCCTGCTCCCGTAAAAAGGAGCAGGCTTTATGTTTGTCCGTTTTTCATGGATGCCCCAAGCGGCAAAATATCCGTAGCCTTCCAAATTTTCGACTTTTTACGACTTATCGAAAATTTGGAGGTTTACGATGTCTTTTAATAAAGGCTATGAGTTGAAGAAGTTTGAAGCACACTGGGAAAAGTTGCGCATCGAGTACGCAGCTGC
The DNA here is from genome assembly GCF_023347335.1 of Faecalibacterium sp. IP-3-29. Taxonomy (NCBI): domain Bacteria; kingdom Bacillati; phylum Bacillota; class Clostridia; order Eubacteriales; family Oscillospiraceae; genus Faecalibacterium; species Faecalibacterium sp. IP-3-29. Next base: position 2,395,616 of record NZ_CP094471.1, read on the forward strand.
GGGAATGACGAAAGAGGCCATCCAGAAGATGTACGATTATGACCGTCAGCAATTCAATTCGGAGCGTACCTTTATCGAGCGGACGCAGGAATTCACCGCTCCTGCGTATGAAAGCTCTGAGGAAGAAGCGTCGCCCTTGATGCTACGCTATCAGGATGCGATTACCGTGACAGATACTTACCACGAAACTAAAAGCCGTTTTGCATGGATTGGTGAGATTGAGAATGAGCAGTTGCTTACTGCACTCGAAACTTTGAAAACCGAAGATTTGGAAATCATCACCATGTACGCTTACGAGGGATACGACATCACTGAAATTTCTAAAGTCTACGGCGTATCTCGGCCCACTATTAGTATCAAAATCAAGAGAATTACTAAATTTTTGAAAAACTTCAATTTCAATGCTACGAATTGACCTTTCTCGTCGGCTACCAAGTGAGAGGACAATTTCCCAAGCGGCACCTGCCGCAGGGCGAAACGTCCGACCTCAGGGACCTTGAAAACTGAATAGTTCCGTCATCTGGTACTCCGATAATGATACTTCCGTAATTCGCGGCCCGGTCACAAAGCAGACGGGGTGGCTGAAATGCCAATGAAGCGGTACAAGTCCGCTGCCAGATGTTCATGCCCCACTCGCAGGGAGCCGAGGGCGAATATGCGAGACCTTTAATCATATTGATCCGGGAACTGTCGGGTACGTTCCACGCATCCGGCAGTTCCCGTTTTTTTACGTACTCTTATTTATTCTTTATCCGAATATTCACTTTTGATACATAGGAGGACACTTTTATGGACGAGTTGAACCCCACGGTGCGCGAGCAGGAGATCTACGAGGAGATGGAGCTGACCCCTGAGATGGTCAAGTCCATCCGAACTCTCTGCGGTACCTGTCTGCGGCACTTTGTGGATGCAAAGGCTTTCAAAATCGCGCTTGTACCCAGCCCAGACCGGAGCATGGACACATGCACCGTCTGCCAGATGCGGCGCGGCTATGATTATGTGGTCATGCACCGCTGACCCAACCATACCACCATACCTTGAACGAAGCTCGTTGCGGAACATCCGGCAGCGGGCTTTGCACATAACAACATGGAGGTACAATTTTGCAGCAAAACTGGAAATTCCAACGCGGAGACATCTTCTTCACCCATTTCGGGGCGAGCACCGGCTCGGAACAGCACGGTGACCGCCCGGCGGTCATTCTTCAGAATGACGTGGGCAATTATCACTCTCCGACCCTGATCGTTGCGACCATGACAAGCAAGGCGGAAAAGAAAGTAAACCAGCCGACCCACTGCCTGTTGGAAAACGCAGGGTTGAATATGCCGTCCGTTGTGCAGGCAGAGCAGATCTTCACCATCGACAAAAGCCGGGCACTGAAGTATCTGGGGCATCTGACCCCAGAGGAGATGCGCCGGGTGGATGATGCGGTTCGCATCAGCCTTGCGCTGAACCCTATGGGCAGCATCCAGCAGATAGAGCCTATCCGGCGCTCTACGGCGGTTTATGCGCCGCCTGAGGTGGTGGATGGCAAACCGCCTGTCTACCCCTATACGCCCATCCGGTCGTCCTTTGAGAACGCCGGAAGCATCGAGGAAATGATGCTGTACACCGAACTGCAATCCGCGGTTCATGCCATGATCCAGCGGCTCGAATATAGCTTCACCTTCAATCCCAGCCTGCTCACCAGCCCGAAGCGGAAGCAGCAGGTGACTGAGATCTTAGAGGAAGCCGAGAAGTACATTTGGAGAATCAAGGAGGAAATGCGATGCGCCTGAACGACAACAATACTTTCATTGGTATCAACCCGCCGTACCAGCTTTCGGTCATCCACAGCAGCAAGCTGATCTATCCCCGCGAGATCTACCAGCGGGGCGTAGAGCGCAAGAGGGTGGAGCTGATTGCAAGGGACTTCAACGAGTACATCGTTAACGAGCCGAAGGTCAGCTTCCGCAACGGCAGGTACTATGTAATGGATGGGCAGCACACCATCGAGGGCTGCATCCTCCTCAACGGCGGCGAGGACCGCCCGATCCTCTGCAAGGTCTACACCGGTCTGACGATGGAGCAGGAAGCCCTGCTCTTTGCCGAGCAGAACGGTCACGCCGCACCCCTGTCGGCGGGCATCAAGCTGCGCGCCAAGGTGGTGGGCGGCGATGCGCCTTCCAAGGCGTTTGTCGCAGCCACTAACCGGGCGGGGCTTTCCCTCAACTACGACAGTATGCAGCTGAGCGACTACCGCATCGGCTGCGTGGGCACGGCGCTGAAGCTGTACGACCAGCTGGGCGAAGAGATCTACTGCGAAGCTCTGCGGCACATCGTGGAAGCGTGGGAGGGCAAACCGGATTCCTTCCGGGCGGCTGTCCTGCGGGGCGTGATGTACTTTGTGCAGCTGTATCATGGGCAGTACAGCGAGGAGCGGCTTGTCCGTGCGCTGAGCGGCGTCCATCCCATGGAGCTCTACCGTGTCAGCCGGGATAACCCCGCCAAGCTTCCGGGCTGGCGGCGGTACGTTTACCCCATCTACACCACTTACAACGGCAAGTGCAGGAAAGACGCACTGCCGATGAAGTTCTAAGCTCAAATATCTCCTTTGGCAAGTGAGATGGTCCCCGAAAAAGACCATCACACTTTACATATAGTATTTTCTGCTGAATAATCGACATATTGAACTAGAAAGAGAGGACAGGAATGAGCGAGATCGCAGCCTGCACTTTGATTCAGGAAGAGCCTGACCGAAAGACGGAGAGGTATCTGACGATGTTCAAGGACTACCCGGATGTGGTGACGGTGGAGCATCTTCAGGAAATGCTTGGCATCTGCCGGAAGAATGCGTATCTGTTGGTCAAGCAGAATAAGATCCACTCGGCGCGTGTAGGACGCAGCTATAAGATACAAAAACTCTGCGTGGTAGAGTACCTGCTCGATCAGGATCGGCAACTTGGAGGGATGCACCTTTCAAACTCCCTTGTGCCATCCTTGCAAAACACTCCAGAATCTTCTAAACTTATGATGCCTAAGCAAAGGACGTTTGGCTGCGAACAGAAAGGAGCATAACTATGACAAATGTGGCCGGACATTTAAGAGAACAAAACGGTATGTATCAGATGATTCTGAGCTGGAAAGACACAGATGGAAAGCGCAGAACCAAATCCATCAGCACAGGACTTCCTGTTAAAGGAAACAAAAAAAGAGCTGAATCTCTGTTGCGTAAAACACAAAAAGAGTTTAACCCTGAAACGATGCAGCAGGTTTCCGACCTGCCGGTATCGGAATATCTGAACCGCTGGCTTCGGGAAAGCGTGATGAACCTTCCGCCCGAAACCTATGGCAGATATGCTTATGATCTGGGAAGAGTAGTTGTCCCATACTTTGAAAAGAAGCGGCTGTCTTTGAAAGCACTCTCTCCGCGCGATTTGGAAACGTTCTTCCGCTATGAGCGTCAGCAGGAGGAGGCCAGTGTACAGCAGCTTCTGGATTGGCACAAGGAGTTGACCGATGCCCTACAATATGCCGTTGACAATAATTGGCTGAAGGTCAGCCCCATCAAAGAAGTTGACCCCTGCCTTGATAACTCCCCGGTACTTTTCACCGACTTCATCACGGACTGGTTGAAAATGATGAAGTCACGAGTGGAAATCACAACCTATACCAGCTATGAAAGAGCAATCGTTCACAAGATCGTCCCATATTTTGAACCGCTCCACTATACATTGCAGGATATGGAACAGCATCCCAAATACATCCAAGACTTCTACCAGCATGAGTTGGATCGTGGCCTTACGGCAAACACCGTCATTCACTATCACGCCAACATCCGCAAATGCTTGCAGTACGCTTTTCAAATCGGCATGATCCGTTCCAACCCGGCAGATCGCGTTGAACGTCCTCGTAAGGAAAAGTTCAAGTCGGAGATTTACAGCGGTGAAGAACTGGAGCAGCTATTCAAAGTGATTCAAGGTGATCCTTCGGAGTTTGGCGTTATCATGGCTGCATTCTACGGCCTGCGGCGCAGTGAAATCGTTGGTTTGAAATGGGATGCCGTTGACTTTGAAAACAAGAAAATCAGCATTCAGCATACGGTTGTGACCGCAAAGGTCAACGGAACGCTAACAGAAATCGCACGAGATAAGACAAAAACAAAGTCGAGCTGCCGGACACTTCCCCTAATCCCTGCCTGTGAGCAGATGCTCAATAAAATGAAAAAGGAGCAGGAGCAGAATCGGAAGGTCTGCGGCAAAAGCTATTGCACCGATTATCTTGACTATATCTATGTAGACCCGATGGGAAAACGGATTCGGCCCGATTTCCTGAGCCAACATTTCCCGGATTTTCTGGTCGCACACCAGATGAAGCGTATCCGCTTTCACGATCTGCGCCATAGCTGCGCCAGTCTGCTCTATGCCAATGGCGTGAGCCTGAAGGAGATTCAGGAGTGGCTGGGGCACAGCGACATCAGCACGACAAGCAACATTTATACACATCTGGATTTCTCCAGTAAGGTATCTTCGGCGAATGCAATCGTCAATATCTTCCCAGAAAACGCCAAAGTATAAAAAATGGGCAAAAAAGAAAAAACAGCCTAAAATCTTTCGATCCTAAGCTGTTTTATGATGAAGTGCCGATGGTGGGACTCGAACCCACATGGTTTCCCGAACGATTTTGAGTCGTTTGCGTCTGCCATTCCGCCACATCGGCTGATATTCAATTTTGAGACATTCGTACCGGTTTCTGAAGATTGGAGGGATGTTCAGGAGGGATGTAAGAAATCCTGCTTCGACAAACCTTCAAAATTCAACGCACAATCGTGAATTTCTCGTACAGACAAGAAAAATCACGAAGCGGATTTTGAGTCCCCCTCGTCTGCCATTCCGACACACCGGCGTATGTAGAACAGTACTATTATAGCGGATTTTCCGTCCAAAATCAAGACGCTATTCCCTTTTGCAGAAAAAAGAATTTTTCGCCTTCCCTTTCCGGAGATTCCGTGGTATCCTTACAGCAAAAAAGAGCCTGGAGGTTCCTATGAATCACACGTTTTCTGCTCCCGTTACCGCTGCACAGCGTCAGCGGGACACTCTGCTGGGCGCGCTGGTGGGGCTGGCGCGCTCCACAGTCAATGAACCCAAAACGGAGGATACTGACCGCATACTGGCTGCCGGTCTGCGGCTGGCGGCTGACCCCGAGGCCGCCGAGAGCGCGCTGCTCCGGATGACTGACATCGTTGAAGCCGAGAAGCACCGGGTGGCTCCCAACTGCGCTGCCTGTGCCATGCCCTGCGGAAACACCAGCAATTATGACCTTGCCCGTTTGTGGGGCGCACCCGCAGAAATTTGTGCCCTGAAAGTTCGACTGCTTTCTGCGGTCTGCGTCCTTGCCGGACAAAAAACGACGGCACAAATCCAGAAGGAGATCTGCGATGATCTATTTGTGCTGGCAGAGGACTGGGACACCGAACTGCTGCTGTCCATCGTCACACGGGCCGAGGGACTGTGCGTCCAGTAACTTTTCCAGAAACAAAAAAGTATTTCCTGCCTGAAAACGAACCTTTTTTCACAAAACCTCTTTACAAATGCGCCGCAAAAAACTATTATATAGTTATATGCTGCTGTTTGATGCAAGGTTTTTCTACCGGTGCATTCCGGTATTATTCCCACACGCAAAACGATATGAGAAAGAAGGTAGAATCCATGTCAGTGAAAAAGCCTGTCGTTCCTGCCGCTGCAGAAGCTCCCGCAGCCGAGGCAAAGCCCGCACGCAAGACCGCAAAGTCCGCTGTCAAAACGGAGAAAGCCCCCAAAACGGAAAAGACCGCCCACAAGGGCCGTCCCCCGCTTTCCCCTGAGATCTACGTTGAATTTGCCGGCAAGCAGTATAACATCACCGATCTTGTGGACCGCGCCAAGGCCGATTACCGCCTGACCCACAAAGTGGGCGTGCAGTCCTGCAAGATCTACGTCAAGCCTGAGGAAGAGGCCGCCTACTATGTCGTCAACAAGGTCGGCGGCAAGCTGCCTCTGTAAAGGCTGCGTTTCTGTTTTTCACCGCACAGAAAAAGACCAGAGCTGTTCTGCCAAGTGGCAGTTCAGTTCTGGTCTTTTGTTTTACAATGTTACAAACCCATACGCTCTTCCCTGACGCGGAACGCGGGGTCTTACTTCAGGAACTTGTGCACGGCGCGGGCCACGATGCCGCCCAGGATGCCGGAGACGAGGAACTCAGCCACGCCCTGGACACCAACCAGCAGCACAACGAACATCAGGGGGTTGGCAGCGCCTTTAACGGACACCAGGTTCTGGACATAGTCGCAGTTATAGAACGCCAGTACGATATACCCCATGAAGAACAGGGTGTTCAGGGCCGGAGCGCACATGGCGCTGACGATATAGCTCCAGGTGCGGCTCTTGTCCAGCTTGCTCAGGCCGTTGAAGATCAGGCCCACACACACGCCCATCAGCACACGCATTCCCACGCAGAGGATAAAGGTGTTGACAGGGCTGACCTGGAACAGAGCGCCGGTCATGGCGGAAGCGCCGGTAACGGCATCATAGAAGCTCACCGCGCCGAACACGCCGCCCAGCACAGCACCGGCCACAGGACCCATGGTGATGGCACCCACCGCAATGGGCAGGGTCAGGAAGCTCATGTAAAGCGGGCCCATGGGCACACTGCCCAGGCCGATGGCCTTCATTACAAGCTCGATGGCGACCAGCAGTGCCAGTCGGGTGAGAGTGCGAAGATCGTTGTTTTTCATAATTCAGTTTTCCTCCTGCTGCCGTTCCGCCCTATACGTCGGATACGGCGCAAATCTGGTTTTTTCTGTCAGGGAATCTATAAATAAGCGGGCAAGCCCACCTTATTTATCACAGGGAAATTTGATGCCGGCGCTCCGCCGGGCCACGGTCAGTACACGGCTGACGGCCACGGAGGTATCCAGCATCCGGCTGCACAGCTCCTGGTCACCTCCCTCGATGGCCCTGGCAAAGGCGTGGAACTCCGCCGCCTGCCGGGGTCTGCCGCCGTTCAGGTTGAAGTGCTCTTCCTTGCCCTGATTGGGGTGGAAGGTCACACCGCCGCACCAGTTGGCCGTGGATTTCTGCAGGATATAGCCCTTTGTGCCCTGGATGACATACCGGGCAGGCGCACCGCAGTCCTTGGCGGCCATGCTGACTGCCTTGAAGCTGTTGTACTCCATGGTCAGGATACCGCTGGTGTCGATGCCGCGCTCCATGTTGGGCAGGTAGTGCACCTGATTCGGCTCACCGAACAGGCCCACGATATAGCTGATGTTGTAGACATTCAGATCCATCAGGGCACCGCCCGCACACTCCGGGTCAAAGGAGACCGGCGTTTCCCCGGCACAGAAGGCATCGTAGCGGCTGGAATACTGGCTGAAATTGCACTGCACCAGCTTCACCCTGCCGATGCGGGGCAGCAGCTCCCGGATCTTGTTGTAGTTTTCGAGGTACTGGGTGGTCATGGCCTCAAACAGGAACACCTTTTTGCGGCGGGCCAGCGCCGCCAGCTCCTCAGTCTGGGCAGCGGTGCAGGCCATGGGCTTTTCCACTATGACATGCTTGCCCGCTTCCAGCGCCACCTTGGCATAGCGGTAATGCTGCAGGTTGGGCACGGCCAGATAGATCACATCCACCCACTGCAATAATTCAAAATAGTTCGTGGTGCGCTGGGGAATGCCGTACTGTTCGCACATCTCGTCGGCCACCGGCGCACTGCGCTGGGTGCTGCAGAGTGCCTGCACCGTAAAGGGGCAGTCCGGCCCTGCCAGCCAGGGCAGAAACTCCCGCACGATCATCCCCGTGCCCAGGATCCCTAGTTTCATTGTTCTCTCCATCCTGTTTCGTCGTCAGCCGTTTTTGTTCTTCTCCTCGCGGCGTTCCCGGCGCTGGGAGCGGGGACGGCGGCCCCGGCGGAAATTGTTGTTCTGGTTCCGCCGCCTGCCCCCGGCGGCATAGTGCGGCTGAGGGGCGTTCATCTGGTACAGCAGTGCCAGCCCCTTCAGCAGCAGCTCCGGGTCGTAGGTCAGCGGATGGCGGCAGAGCGGCGTGACATACTTTGCCAGCCCGCCCGTGACCACCAGGGTGGCCGGGCGGCCCAGCTCTTCCTCAATGCGCTGGGTGATGCCGTCCAGCAAGACTGCCGTGCCCAGCACAGAGCCCGAAAGCATACAGCTCTCAGTGTTCACACCAATGGCTGCTTTGGGGGAGCTCAGCCGCACCTGCGGCAGCTGGGCACAGCGCTCCCCCAGAGCCCGCAGGCCGGTGGAAAGCCCCGGGCAGATCACACCACCCCGGAATACCCGGTTCTCATCCACAACATTAAATGTAGTGGCAGTGCCCAGATCCACAGTGATGACCGGCAGCGGGAAGTTCGCCGCGGCGTAAGCGGCATCCACCAGCCGGTCCTTGCCCACGGCATGGGGGTCAGGCACCCCCATGGTCAGGCCTGTGCGGATCTCCGGCGAAACGATGACCGGCTTTTTGCCGGTGTAATAGCGGGCGCACTCAGCCAGTGCCCCGGTGATCTGGGGCACTACGCTGGTCAGCACCGCGCCCTCGAACCGGATGGGCTTTTCCGGGTGGCGGCGGTGAGCAAACACCTTTTCCATTTCAATGCGGTATTCCGCGGCGGTACGGGTGCGCACCGTATCCATGTGGGCCACAAAGCATACACGTCCGTCCTTGATGCCGCCCAGGGCGACGGTGGTGTTGCCTATATCAATGGCTAAGATCATATTTTACCTTTCCTGCAAAACCTCTCAGGCGCTTTGCTCCGGCTCCCCTGCCAGAGGAGCCGGTTGGCCTGCCTCTCCCGGCAGGAGAGGCGGCAAAGACGCAGACCTTGACGGAGAGGTTTTATTCTAAGTCAAGCTATTTTACCGCATTTTTGCGCTGGATACAAGACCCAACCGAAAGATTTTGTTGTGCTGGCGGTGATTTTGGATTATACTAAAGAGGCAAACCCGCAAAACAGGAGGTTTTTTGGATGGATCTGCAGGGCAAATGCGTCCTTTTGGGCGTTACCGGCGGTATTGCCGCCTATAAAATGGCAAATGTGGCCAGCGCACTCAAAAAGCTGGGGGCGGACGTGGAGGTCATTATGACTGAGAACGCCACCCATTTCATCACCCCTCTCGTCTTTGAAACGCTGACCGGCCACAAGTGCATGGTGGACACCTTCGACCGCGATTTCAAGTTCGAGGTCACCCACATCTCGCTGGCCAAAAAGGCAGATGTCGTTCTGGTGGCACCGGCCACGGCCAACGTCATTGCCAAAATGGCCCACGGCATTGCCGATGATATGCTCACCACCGTGGTGCTTGCGGCCAAGTGCCCCAAGTTGGTCAGCCCAGCCATGAACACCGGGATGCTGGAAAACCCCATCACGCAGGACAACCTCAGAACGCTGGAGCACTACGGCTTCACGGTCATCCCCTCTGAGAGCGGGGTGCTGGCCTGCAAGGATGTGGGCAGCGGCCGCCTGCCCAAGGAGGATGTGCTCATCGAGTACATCCTGCACACCATCGCCCGGCCCAAGGATCTGGCCGGTGTCCGCATCGCTGTGACCGCCGGGCCCACGCAGGAGCCGCTGGACCCCGTGCGCTACCTGACCAACCACTCCACCGGCAAGATGGGCTATGCCATCGCCCGGGCCGCCGCCATGCGGGGAGCAGAGGTCACCCTCATCCACGGCCACACCGACCTGCCGCCGGTCCGCTTCACCACCGATGTTCCCATTACCACGGCGCAGGATATGTACGATGCCGTGACCAGCCGCTTTGAGGAGATGGACGTGCTGGTGATGGCTGCCGCCGTGGCAGACTACCGCCCCGTGACGGTGGCAAGTGACAAGATCAAGAAAAAGGACGGCGACCTCTCCATCCCTGTGGAGCGCACCGCCGACATTCTGGGTACCATCGGCCCGAAAAAGACCCACCAGTTCCTCTGCGGTTTTTCCATGGAGACCCGGGATATGGTGGAAAACTCCACGGCCAAGCTGACCCGGAAGAATCTGGACATGGTGGTGGCCAACAACCTGAAGGTCGCCGGGGCCGGTTTTGGGGTGGACACCAACGTGGTCACCTTCATCACCCCCGACGGCACCCGGGAGCTGCCCCTGATGAGCAAGGCCGATGTGGCCGATGCCATTCTGGATGAGATTTTGAAGCGCAGAGGTTTATAAAAACTTTTATCCCTCTCCGTCAACCCGGCGGAGAGGGTTGTTTTTGTAAGAAAAACGTTCACTTTACCCTGCTTTTACAAAAACATTTTTCAAAATCCGGGCAAATCACTTTCCAAAAGTGCAATTTTGATGTATTCTATTCCTATCCGCTGTTCAGGACCACTGTCCGCGGAGGAACCACAAACGAAAGAGGGGTGCGCACAGATATGCTGAAATATCTGGCAAAACGCATCGGGCGTTCCATCCTGACGCTGTTCGTCATTGTAACGCTCGTGTTCTGCCTGCTGCGGCTGATGCCGGTGGAAGGCTACTTTGCAAACTACGAAAAAATGACCGAGGCCCAGATCCAGGCGGGCCTGCAGTCCATGGGCCTGCTGGATCCGCTGCCGGTGCAGATTGGCCGCTTCTGGTGGAATGCCCTCCACGGCGACCTGGGCGTGAGCCATATTTATAAGGTAAATGCCTCGGTCACCGGCATCCTGGCCAAAAAGCTGCCCATCTCCATCCAGATGGGCGTGTTTGCCATGCTGCTGAGCCTGGTCATTGGCATTCCCATGGGCCTGCTGATGGGCCGGTTCAAGAACCGCTGGCCGGATAAGATCGGCACCGCCATCATCGTGCTCATTCAGGCTGTGCCTGCCGCCGTGTATTACCTTTATATTCAGATGTACGGCACCACCGCCCTGGGCGTGGGCCTGCTGTTTGATGCCTCCGACTGGCGGTACTGGGTGCTGCCGGTCTGCTCCATGAGCCTGGGCAACGTGGCATTCTATGCCATGTGGCTGCGCCGCTACATGGTGGACGAGAGCAACAAGGATTACGTCCGGCTGGCGCTGGCCAAGGGCGTGAGCGAGAGCAACATCGCCCTGCGCCACATCTTCCGCAACGCCATGGTGCCGCTGGTGCAGTATATTCCCTCTGCCTTCCTGAACACTGTGGTCGGCTCCATCTACATCGAGAGCCTGTATTCCATCCCCGGCATGGGCGGCCTGCTGGTCACCTGCGTCCAGCGCCACGACAACACCATGGTGCAGGGCATCGTGCTGCTGTACGCCTGCGTGGGCATCATCGGCCTGATCCTGGGCGATCTGCTCATGGTGCTCATCGATCCCCGCATCAGCTTTGGCAAGAAAGAAGGTGGCCGATAATGCTGTTCCACATGAAAGATCACAAGGCAGCTGTTCTGGAAAACGACCTGAACAAGCTGCAGAAGGACGGCCCCGCCGCTTGGGCCGACCTGCCCGAGGACGAGCTGTTCACCCCCGCCGGGTTCAGCGAGGAGCGTGCCGAGGCCACCTCCTACTCCAATTACAGCTATTGGGGCAGCACCTTCCGTGCTTTCTTCAAGAATAAGATCGCCGTGGCCCTGCTCATTGCACTGGTGTTCGTGGTGGGCTTTGCCTTTTTGCAGCCTTATCTGCCCGGTCAGGCAGATCCCAATCTCTGCCAGGTAGACTCTACCACCGGTATCCAGTTCCGCAATATCGCCCCCGGGGAAGAGGGCTTTATCTGGGGTTCCAACGCCATCGGCCAGGACCTGTGGGCCCGCATCTGGGCCGGTGCACGCACCAGTCTGACCATCGCCTTCTTTGTGGCCCTCATCGAGGCCGTGGTGGGCATCACGGTGGGCGTGCTCTGGGGCTATGTCCGCCAGCTCGATTTCTTCTTCACCGAGCTGTACAACATCTGTGATAACATCCCCTCCACCATCATCCTGATCCTGATCTCCTATGTTGCGTCCCCCAGCATCCAGACCCTGATCCTGGGCATGTCCATCACGGGCTGGATCGCCATGGCGCGCTTTATCCGCAACCAGATCCTGATCATCCGCGACCGTGATTACAACGTGGCTTCCCGCTGCATCGGCACCCCCATCCGCCGCATCGTGCTGCGCAACCTGCTGCCCTATCTGGTATCGGTCATCATGCTGCGCATGGCCCTGACCATCCCCGCCGCCATCGGCAGCGAGGTGTTCATCACCTATATCGGCCTGGGCCTTTCTGTGGAAACGCCCTCTCTGGGCAACCTGATCAACGACGGCCGCAAGGTGATGATGCAGGCGGGCCTGCGGTACCAGCTGCTCTACCCCACCATCATCCTGAGCTTTGTCACCATTGCGTTCTACCTCATCGGCAACGCCTTCTCGGACGCTGCTGACCCGAAGAACCACCTGCAGTAAGGAGGGACAGAAGATGGAAAAAAATCAGCTCATCCTTTCTGTAAAGGACCTCAACATCAAATTCAACCTGCGCGGCAAGGTGCTGCATGCCATCCGCGGCATCGACCTGGATATCTACCACGGCGAAGTCCTTGCCATCGTGGGCGAATCCGGCTCCGGCAAGAGCGTGTTCACCAAGAGCTTCATGGGCCTGCTGGATGCCAACGGCTCCATCACCTCGGGCACCATTGATTATTACGGTGCCGATGACGGCAAGCCCATCCGCCTTTCCGACCTGAAAAAGGAGAAGGACTGGCTGAAGGTCCGGGGCCATGAGATCGCCATGATCATGCAGGACCCCATGACCAGCCTGAACCCCCTGAAGACCATCGGCGACCAGATCATGGAAGCCGTGGAGCTGCACCAGCATCTCAAGGGCAAGGCCGCCCGGGAAAAGACCCTGGAGTACCTGCGGGACGTGGGCATTGCTGACCCCGAGGTGCGCTTTGCGCAGTATCCCCACGAGTTTTCGGGCGGTATGCGCCAGCGCGTCGTCATTGCCATTGCGGTGGCCTGCAACCCGCAGATCCTGATCTGCGACGAGCCCACCACCGCACTGGATGTGACCATTCAGGCCCAGATCCTGCAGCTGCTCAAGGAGATGCAGGTCAAGTACAACCTGACCATCGTCCTCATCACCCACGATCTGGGCGTGGTGGCCAACATCGCCGACCGGGTGGCCGTCATGTACGCAGGTGACATCGTGGAGATCGGCACCTCCGATGAGATCTACTACGACCCCCGCCACCCCTACACCTGGGCGCTGCTGTCCAGTATGCCCCAGATGGGCATCAAAGGCGAGGATCTGTTCAACATTCAGGGTACACCCCCGAATCTGTTCACCGAGATCCACGGCGATGCCTTTGCCCCCCGCAACCCCCAGGCGCTGAAGATCGACTTTGTCAAGCGCCCGCCCTACTTTACGGTCAGCCCCACCCACAAGGCCAAGACCTGGCTGCTGGACCCCCGGGCCCCCAAGGTGGAACCGCCTGCCGCCGTCAAACTGTTGAAAGAGGAGGGGATGCAGGATGCCTGAAAATCGTGACATTCGCGTTTGCGAGGCAGCGAATACCCCAGTGGAGCGTTCGAGCGAAAAAACGGTCTTGCGCCAGCAAGATGGAGAGGCTTCGCCCCGGCAGGTCCTGCTTGAGGTCAAGGATCTGGAGGTGACCTACGGCTCCGGCCGCAAGGCCTTCAAGGCCGTGAACCGTGCCAACTTTGAAATTTACAAGGGTGAGACCTTTGGTCTAGTGGGCGAATCCGGCTCCGGCAAGACCACCATCGGCCGCGCCATCATGCGCATCCTGCCCACCTCGGGCGGCGAGATCCTGTACAAGGGTCAGAAGATCAACGGCAAGATCTCCCGCCAGCTGGACCAGCAGGTCATCAAGGAGATCCAGATGATCTTCCAGGACCCGCAGTCCTCCTTGAACGAGCGTGCCAAGGTCAGCTACATCGTGGGCGAGGGCCTGCAGAATGTCCGGCCCGACCTGACCGCCGCCCAGCGGGAGGAGAAGGTCCGGCAGGCACTGCTGGATGTGGGCCTGCTGCCTGAATTCGCCTCCCGTTTCCCGCATGAGTTCTCCGGCGGCCAGCGCCAGCGCATCGGCATTGCCCGCGCCCTGATCGTGGAGCCTGAGTTCATCATTGCCGACGAGCCCATCTCCGCTCTGGATATGTCCATCCGCGCCCAGGTGCTCAACCTGCTGCGCCATCTGCAGAAGGAGCGCGGCATCACCTACCTGTTCATCGCCCACGACCTCTCGGTCATGCGGTACATTTCGGACCGCATCGCCGTCATCCACAAGGGCGATATCGTGGAGCTGGCCGATGCGGAGGAGCTGGTGACCCATGCCATCCACCCCTACACCCGCAGCCTGCTCTCCGCCATCCCCATGCCCAACCCCAGGCTGGAGCGGAAGAAAAAGCTGCTGGTCTACGACCCTGCCATGCACGATTACACGCAGGAGGCTCCCCAGTGGCGGGAGCTGCGCCCCAGCCACTGGGTGCTCTGCAGCGAGCAGGAGGCCAAAGACTGGCTGGCTGAAATGTAAACTTTCTCTTGCGTTTTTTGGCAAAGTTCGCCCTTTGTTTCTTGACATTTCCACCCTGCTCTACTACAATAGCTCTTGTACGTATTGTGTTGTTTTTAACAAACGGACGAAATTTAAGACCCCATTGAATCTGGCTGCCCCGGCTGCGGGTGCAGTGACTGCTCAAAGGACAAAGGACAATTTATGACAACATCCAACACCCCGATTTACGCTTCCCAGGCACGTCCCTGGCTGAAATTCTACGATCAGAAGTACATTGACCAGACCATGCCCGCCTGCACGGCGTTTGAGCTCGTCTGCCGGCAGAACAAGAACCGGCTGGGCGAGACCGCACTGGAATACTATGGCCGCAAGTTCACCTACGCTGATTTTATCGTCAACGTCAAAAAGACAGCTGCCGCCCTGCGGGCCGCGGGCCTGAAAAAGGGCGATATCGCCACGGTGGTCAGCGTGATGACCCCGGAGATCATCTTTGCGTTCTATGCCGCCGACATGATCGGCGCGACTCTGAACCTGGTGGATCCCCGTTACAGTGTGGAGGGCATCCGTGAGTACATTGAAGAGGTGGATTCCCACCTGCTGATCTGCCTGAATGTGGTGTATGAGCGCTGCCATCAGGCTGCCAAGCGCACCCATGTGGAACATGTGGTGGTGCTCTCCCCGGCCGATTCCCTGCCGCTGCCTCTGGCGCTGGGTTACAAGATCCAGAATCTCGACAAGAACAAGTATCACTCCAATGTCATCCACTGGAAGCAGTTCCTTGCTGCCGGGAAGGACGAGAGCATTGCCGCGGAGCCCTATGACCCGGAGCACGCCTGCGTGGTGGTGCACACCGGCGGCACCACCGGTTCCCCCAAGGGCGTGATGCTGACCGATAATAACTTCAACGGCATCGCCATGCAGTTCTCTGCCTGCGACACGCTGTTCTCCAAGGGCCAGTCCCTGCTGAACATCATGCCCCCCTTCATTGCCTACGGCTTTGCCTGCGGCGTACATCTGCCGCTGACGCTGGGCATCAAGGTGGTCATCGTCCCCAACCTCGACCCCAATAAGCTGGGCAGCCTGATCTGGAAGTACAAGCCCGAACACATGTTCGGCGTGCCCTCCCACTACCAGCAGCTGGCTGTTGACCCCAAGCTGCAGAACAAGGATCTCTCCTTCATCCGCAACTATGCCGCGGGCGGCGATGCCATCGCCCGGGGTGCCGAACAGACGGTCAACGACTTTCTGGCCGCTCACAACGTGGAATTCCCCATTGCCAAGGGCTACGGCATGACCGAGGCATCCTCTGCTGCCACCGCTGCTGCCGGACAGAACAACAAACCCGGCAGCGTGGGCCTGCCGCTGGTCAACACGCTGGTGTCCGCCTTTGAGCCGGGCACCGACACGGAGCTGCCCATCGGCCAGCGGGGCGAGCTGTGCATCTCCGGCCCCGGCGTTATGAAGGGCTACTACAACAAGCCTGCCGAGACCGCCGCCATCCTGCGCACCCATGCAGATGGCCGGGTCTGGGTGCATACCGGTGACATCGGCTATCTGGACGAGGACGGCTTTGTCTATCTGGACAGCCGGATCAAGCGGCTCATCATCCGTCACGATGGCTTCAAGGTGTTCCCCTCCATGATCGAAAATGTGGTCAGCCAGCATCCCGCCGTGCATCAGTGCTCTGTGGTGGGCTGCGTTGACAAGGATCATGTGCAGGGCCGCCTGCCTTTTGTCTATCTGGTGCTTGACCCTGCGGTTCCCGCCGCCAAGCGCAAGCAGATCATCAAGGAGCTGCGCCAGCTCTGCATTGAGGAGCTGCCCGAATATGTCCAGCCCGTGGGGTACAAGATCATCCCCGAAATGCCCCTGACACTGGCCGCTAAATTTGATTATCGCAAACTGGAAGAAGAGATCACTCCCCGCGATTATTAAGCAGAATAATACACATTGGAAAGGATTCGTGACGACACCATGAAAAAGAAACTGATTGGCCTGGCCCTCTCGGCCGCCATGCTGTTCTCTGTCCTGAGCGTTCCGGCCTTTGCAGCCGTCCCGGAAGAGAGCGCTGACCCCGCTCTGACCACTGAACAGACCGCCGCAGAGGATGAGAACTGTTTCTTCACCTCCAGCAGCACCGAAGAAGAGAAGGAGCCCAACTCCATCACCTATGTTGCCCTGGGCGACAGCATCTGTGCCGGCATCGGCCTGACGAAGGTGCAGTATTCCACCAACCTCACCGGTGTGGATGTTTCCTTCAACTTCAAGGGCTACCCCGAGACCTGCTATGTGGGTCAGGTGGGCAAAAGCCTGAACCTCGACCGGGATCATGCCATCAATCTGGGCCTGCCCGGCGTGATGAGCAAGGATATGCTGGAGCTGGTCAAGACCGGCACCATGGCCGAGATGAACACCCTCTCCGGCTGCCAGTACAATTACCCTGAGTTTGTAGATTACATCAAAAGTGCCGATGTTATCTCCATCCAGCTGGGCTCCAATGATGCTTTTGTGCCCACCGTGGTCTCCTTTGGCGAGGCCACTAACTGGAAAAGTGAGGACCTGGCTTCCATCGTGCTCAGCGGCAACCTGCGCAGCAGCAGCAAGGAAACCGAGGACGCACTGAACGAGAGCCTGAAAAAGCTCAGCCTGACCCGCAGCGAGAAAGATGCCGTCTGGAACCTGTTCTTCTCCGGCATGAACAAGATCTGCGAGAACGCTTATCCCGAGAGCAGCAGCAACCTGCGCCAGATCGTGGCGACCGTCAAGGAACTGAACCCTGATGCCCAGATCCTGATCATCGGTGCCACCAACCCCGTGCCCCTGCTGCCCAGCTGGAGCAACTACTTCAGCAAGCTGAACAACTACGAAAAGCAGCTGGCCGATGTTTACGGTGCCACCTACGTTTCCATCCCCTTTGCTCAGACTGAGCTGGATGGCCACCCCACCGTCTCCGGCCACAAGTACATCGCCGACAAGATCGTCAAGGCCATTGAGGCCCAGCAGTAACCCCCGGATAAGAAAAATCCCCGCCGTCGCAAGACAGCGGGGATTTTTCTTATCCCATATTACTTTTCGTAGTCCTGGGGCAGTTCGTTCTTGGGGTCACGGTCCATCAGGGAGCGTACCGCCTCGGCTGCGCTCATGCCCTTGTTCACAACAGCGTTCACGGTCTGAACGATAGGCATTTCCACCTGATACTTGGCGGCAAGTTCCAGCGCGGCAGGCAGGGCGTTCATGCCCTCAACCACCATGCCCACCTCCTTCACGGCCTGCTCCGGGGTCTCACCCTTGCCGATGAGGATGCCGGCCCGGTTGTTGCGGCTGTGCATACTGGTGGCGGTCACGATCAGGTCACCGATGCCGGCCAGACCGGCAAAGGTGTGGACATTGCAGCCCATGGCCACACCCAGCCGGGCAAGCTCGGCAATGCCGCGGGTGATGAGGGCGGCGCGGGCGTTGTCGCCATAGCCCAGGCCGGTGGAGATGCCCACGCCCAACGCAATGACATTCTTCATGGCACCGCTGAGCTCCACACCCTTGATGTCCTCATTGGTGTACACACGCATGACGTTGTTGGTGAACACCGTCTGCACGAATCTGGCCGCTTCCATATCCTTGCTGGCCGAAACGATAGTGGTGGGCAGGTCGATCGCCACCTCCTCGGCGTGGGTGGGGCCGCTCAGGGCCACCAGACGCACCCCCTTGGGGCCGCCCTCTTTGCCCAGCTCATCGGCCAGGATCTCCGTCATGGTGAACAGGGTATCCTTTTCAATGCCCTTGGCAACGTCCACAATGATCTGACCGTCCGGCACAAAGGGCCGGGCCTTGGCTGCGGTGGAGCGCACGAACACCGACGGCACCGCGAACAGCAGGATCTCCTTGTCCGTGCACACCTCTTCCACGCTCTTGGTGAACTTCATCTCTGCCGGAATGGTCATGCCGGGCAGATTGGGGTGGACCCGGGTGGTGGAAAGGTTGTCGATCTCCTGTTCCAGCGCCGACCACACGGTCACATCATTGCCGCTCACCGTCAGCATCCGTGCCAGAGCCATGCCCCAGGTGCCTGCACCCAGAATACCAATTTTATGCTTCATTGTGTTTTGTCCTCCGTATGCGCCGGGCTGCTTGTGTGCCCGGCCTGTTCCCCGCGCTTCCTGCACGGGGCCTGTCTGATTCCATTTTACACGAAACATCGTACCGCGTCAACTCCTTGCCAGTCTGCACAAAGTTAATCCGTGTTTTCTTTTGTTTTTGGCCAGAGTGAAGGATTTTCGCCAATGGATTGCACTTGTCTCCATTTCATGCTATAGTATTTTGGTAGGAATTGTAGGATATGCTCTTGACCTGAGCCATAGTTTAAGGTGTATCCCAAAGATATTCCACCGTTTTTTTGTCAATAAGGAAGAAAAACATGTTTGAAGCACTTCTTACCAACCGCACGGTCAGCGTGCTGTGGGAGGCCCTGCCCCGCATCCTGACGGCAGGCCTGACCATGACCATTCCCCTGACCCTGATCTCCTTCAGCCTTGCCATGGTCATTGCAGTGGCTGTTGCGCTGGTGCAGTACGCCAATGTTCCGGTGCTGCGCCAGATTGCCCGGTTCTACATCTGGGTCATCCGGGGCACACCGCTGCTGGTGCAGCTGTTCATCATCTTCTACGGCCTGCCCAGCCTGGGCATCATGCTGGATGCTTTTCCGGCAGCCGTCATCGCCTTTGCTTTCAACGAGGGTGCCTACTGCGCCGAGACCATGCGCGGCGCGCTGGAAAGCGTGCCCCAGGGCCAGCTGGAGGCCGGTTCCTGCGTGGGCATGACCTGGTGGCAGATCATGCGCCGCATCGTTCTGCCGCAGGCCCTGCGCACCGCTGTGCCCTCCCTGTCCAACTCCCTCATCAGCATGATCAAGGACACCTCTCTGGCCTCCAACATCACGGTGGCAGAGTTGTTCATGGCAGGCCAGCGTGTGGCAGCCCGCACCTACATTTTCCTGCCCATCTACTGCGAGGTGGCTGTGGTCTACCTGCTGTTCTGCACCATCATCACCAAGCTGCAGGCGCTGGTGGAGCGGCAGCTGAACGCGCACGGTTTCCAGTGAGAAAGGGGTGGACGGTATGGCCATGTTAGAGATCAAAGACATCCACAAAACATTTTACACCTACGATGACAAGCCCCGTTTCCACATCGGGCCTTTCCCGCGCGGCAATGCCCGCCGGGTGCGCAGCGCGCTGCACGTCCTGAACGGCGTGGACCTGAGTGTGGAAAAAGGAGATGTTGTTGCCATTCTGGGCCCTTCCGGCTCCGGCAAGACCACCCTGCTGCGCTGCCTGAACTTTCTGGAGACCGCTGACAGCGGCACTCTGGTGTTCGACGGCGAATCCTTCGATCTTGGCAGGATCTCCCGGGCCGACATTGCCCGCCTGCGCAAAAAAACGGCCTTTGTGTTCCAGAACTACAACCTGTTCCGGAACAAGACCGCCCTGCAGAATGTGACCGAGGGCCTGATCGTTGCCCGCAGGATGCCCAAAGAGCAGGCGGATGAGATCGGCAGACGGATGCTGGAAAAGGTCGGTCTGGCCGACCGGGCTGACTACTATCCCCGCCAGCTCTCCGGCGGACAGCAGCAGCGCGTTGCCATTGCCCGCGCCCTCGCCACCGACCCGGAGATCATTTACTTTGACGAACCCACCAGTGCCCTTGACCCGGAGCTGACCGGCGAGGTGCTCTCGGTCATGCGGAAGCTGGCCGAGGAGGGCATGACCATGCTGGTGGTCACCCACGAGATGGGCTTTGCCCGCAACGTCTCCTCCAAGACGGTATTCATGGAGAACGGCGTGGTGGTGGAGCAGGCCCCTTCCCACGAATTCTTTGCCCACCCCCGCGAGGAGCGGACCCGGGAGTTCCTGCGGAAGATCGAGCACACAGCATAAGGAACGGACGACGGGGAGCTTTCCACGCAAATGCTTCGGGCCATTCCATCGCCCGCCCTATTGCCTTCGGCAACAGGGTCCCACCCCAGCGGAACATTTGCTTAGGAAACTCCCCGCCGTCCTCCTGATACAGCTTTTTCTATGAAAGGATCTTAACTATGAAGCGCAGAACTTTTATTTCGATGATGAGTGTCATGGCCGCCGCCGGCGTTCTGACCCTGTCCGGCTGCTCCAACAGCAGCACCTCCACCGCCGCAAGCTCCGGTGCATCCTCTGCTGCCGGTTCCGCTGCTGACCAGCTGGCTGCCATTCAGGCCAGTGGCAAGCTGATCGTGGCACTGGAGGGCGCATGGCAGCCCTGGAGCTACCATGACGAGAGCGACACTCTGGTGGGCTATGATGTGGAGGTTTCCCGCGCCATCGCCGAAAAGCTGGGCGTGGAGCCGGAGTATGTGGAGAGCGATTGGGACAGCCTGTTCGCCGGTCTGGACGCTGGACGCTTTGACATGGTCTGCAACGGCGTGGAGGTCACCGACGAGCGCGCCCTGACTTATGATTTCACCACTCCCTACGGTTACATCCACACCGCTCTGGCCGTCCGCAAGGACAACGACGAGATCAAGACCTTTGAGGACCTGAAGGGCAAGACCACTGCCAACAGCCTGGCTTCCACCTACATGGAGCTGGCTGAGAGCTACGGTGCCACCGTGCAGGGCATCGACACCCTGGAGGAAACCATCCAGCTGCTGGCTGCCGGACGCATTGATGCCACCCTGAATGCGGATGTCTCCTTCTACGATTACCTGAACGTCCATCCGGATGCCGACTTCAAGATCGTGGCCCAGACTGAGGATGCCTCCCACGTTGCCATCCCCCTGCGCAAGGGCGACAACAGCGCCACCCTGCTGGAAGCCGTCAACAACGCCATCGATGAGCTGCGCGCCGACGGCACCCTGAAGGAGCTAGGCGAGAAGTACTTCGGTCAGGATATCTCCTCTGAGAACTGAGCTTTCCCTGAATACGCCAGGAGGGCGGCTGCCGATGCAGCCGCCCTCCTTTTGTTATGCGTGAAAATAATCATAGATGGTCTGTGCCAGCTGGGGGCCAACGCCGGGGGTATTTTCCAGCTGGTCGGGGGTGGCCTCCCGCACAGCACCCACGCTCTTGAACTGTGTCATCAGGGCCTTGGCCGTTTTGGGGCCCACGCCGGGCACCTCGGTCAGGGTGGAGGAATAGCTCTTCTTCCGCATCTGCTGCTTGCGGTAGGCATTGGCAAAGCGGTGGGTCTCGTCCTGGATGGCCGTGATAAAGGTGAATGTCCCCCGGTTCATATTGATGGCGATTTCCCGGCCCTCACTGTCCACGATGGCGCGGGTGCGGTGATGGTCATCCTTGACCATGCCGTAAAGAGGCACATCGGCCAGCGAAGTGCCTGCCAGTGCCGCCTTGGCCGCGCTGACCTGCCCCCGGCCGCCATCCATCAGCAGCAGGTCCGGCTTCTGCCCGAAATAATTATCGCTGCCCTGACCCTGTGCGGCCAGCGCGGCGTATTTCTCATACTCTGCCGCCCGCCGGGACACCGTCTCGGCCAGCGAAGCGTAGTCGTCCGTCCCCAGCACGGTCTTCATCCGGAACTTCCGATACCCGGCTTTGTAGGGCTTGCCATCCCGGAAGGTAACCATGCCGCATACGCTGGTGCCATCACCCCAGTTGGAGATATCGTAGCTCTCAATGGTGCGCGGCGGCTTGGAAAGCCCCAGCACCTGCGCCATCTCATCCAGCAGCTTTTCCTCACGGGCGTAGCGGCCGCTCTCCCGGGCCAGCCGTTCCACCGCGTTGGTGTGGGCCATCTCCACCAGATGGGCCTTATCGCCCCGCTGGGGCACATAGAGCTGTACCTCACTGCCCCGCTTTTCGTTCAGGGCCTGCTGCAGCGCTTCGCTGTCCGGCGGCAGCTCGTCCACGGCAATGATCTTTGGGATCTGCTCATCGTCCAAATAATACCGGGGCAGAAACTCCTCCCGCACGGCGGCAATATCCGCCGTATCGTGGAAAAGGAACTCCCGCTTATCGGTCAGCCGCCCCTCCCGGAAGCGCAGGACCGCCGCGCAGACACTGCTGGGGGTACCGGCCAACGCCACCACATCCATCTCCACCTCCGGGTCCACCACGACCTTCTGGCCCGCTGTCACCTTGGTGATGGCGTTGATCTGGTCGCGGAGGAGGGCCGCTGTCTCAAATTCCAGCCGGTCAGAGGCTTCCAGCATCCGCTCGTTCAGGGTCTTGAGAATTTCCTTTTTGCCGTACCGGATCAGATGCACCGCGTTTTTCACGGCCTGATTGTAGTTCTCGCAGCTGATCTTGCCGCTGCATACGGCCATGCACTTGCCGATATGGGCATTCAGGCAGGGCCGTCCCTTGCCGATATCCTGGGGGAACCGCTTGCTGCACCGGGGCAGCAAAAAGGCATCCAGCGCGGTCTCGGCCATCTGCCGGGCCGCAAAGGACGAGGTATAGGGGCCGATGTATTCCGCATCATCATCCTCCTTTTGCAGCACGAAGGAAAGGCGGGGCCAGGCTTCCCGGGTCACCTTGATATAGCTGTAGCCTTTGTCATCCTTCAGCAGGATATTGTATTTGGGGGTGTGCGCCTTGATCTGGCTGGCTTCCAGCACCAGCGCCTCGAACTCGCTCTGGCAGACGATGACATCAAACGCATAGGCGTGGGCGATCATCTGGCTGACCTTGTTGTCGTGGGGCACCCCCTCGCGGAAATACTGGCTCACCCGGATGCGCAAACGCTTGGCTTTTCCGATATAGATGATGGTATCGCTTTTGTCACGGATGATATACACACCGGGCAAAAGCGGCAGCATACAGGCTTTCTGATACAGTTCTGCTTTGGTCATGGCAGCTCCTTGGTAAAACAAAAAGCGGCAGGAAACATCCCGCCGCCTCAAAAATCAAAGGCTCGAATTACTCTGCAAAGCCAGACTCGACCAGCTTGATCAGGCCATCAACAGCAGCCTGCTCGTCTGCGCCGTCAGCGATGATGCGGATGGTGGTGCCGCCCACGATGCCCAGAGACAGAACGCCCAGCAGGCTCTTAGCGTTCACGCGGCGCTCTTCCTTCTCGACCCAGATGGAAGACTTGAACTCGTTAGCCTTCTGGATAAAGAAGGTAGCCGGACGAGCGTGCAGACCAACCTGATTTTCAACGGTAACTTCTTTGACGTACATAGTAAAACGCTCCTATCTATTATCGTTCTCGGGAATTCGATTTGTTTCTTGCCTGTTGCGTTGTACCTATTTTAGCGCAAGCCGAAACCAATGTACAGCCCCAGAACGCATTTTTGGCGGTTTTCCCAATGATGAGGGGGGTCTTTTTCACCTTTTATACAAAGATAACAAAATTATTCCCCCAGTGTTGGCCGGGTAATACAAAAGTTTTCAACTTTTTTTCGACCTTCGACAGTTTCCCGGCCCGTTCGACCCTGTTTTCAGCCCTGATAGCGCATTTCCAGCACCTGACTGGGGCGCACCACCAGCGGGTCTTTGGCCGGGTCGAATTTCTCCTTTGCGCCCACTACCTGCCAGCCCATGCGGCGGTAAAGAGCCAGTGCCCGGGTGTTGGTGTTCAGCACCGTAAGCACCGGGTGCTCATGCTCCGGCAGCTTCTTCCGGGCGAAATCCAACATCTTCTGGCCGATGCCCCTGCCCCGGGCGCTCTCCGTCACAAAAAGGTGCTCCACCTGCCCGGTCTTATGGTGTACGCTGACCGTGGCATCCGGCACATCCTTGGTATAGTGGAGGTAGCAGACCCAGCCTTCCTGCTTTTCCTGCTGCAGCTGCGGCAGGAACATCTCCGGGGTCAGGGCATCCAGCGCTTCCTGCACCCAGCCCCCGGCACAAATGCTCCGGCGGCCCTCCGCAAACAGCTTTGCGGCAGCCTCCATCTGCTCGGCGGTCTTGACCAGCCGGGCATTCTCGCCCCGCTTCCACTTGGGGATCTCGGTCAGAGGATGGGTCTCACACCACTGCTCGTAGAGCTCCGGGCGGCGCAGACGGGTGCGCTCCCGGCTCTGCTGCCCCCGCCAGGCATCGATCTTCTGGTGGTTGCCCTCCAGCAGAACGGGCGGCACAGCACGGCCCTCCCAGACCTCGGGCCGGGTGTACTGGGGGTACTCCAGCAGGCCGTCCCAGTAGCTCTCCTCCTCGTAGCCCTTCTGCTCGGCCAGAACGCTGGGCTTCAGGCGGAGGACGCTGTCTGCCACCACCAGGCTGGCCAGCTCGCCGCCGGTGAGGATATAATCGCCGATGGAGATCTCCTCGTCCGCAAAGGCATCGATCACGCGCTCATCAATGCCCTCATAGTGGCCGCAGACCAGGGTCAGGTTGTCGTACTGGGCCAGCCGCCGGGCGTGCTCCTCGGTATAGCGCTGCCCACCTGCCGTCAGGAATACTATATGCGGCGCAGGCCGTCCCTGTTCCTGCACTTCCTTCTGGACTGCCCGCAGGCAGTCGGCAATGGGCTGGGCATAGAGCACCATGCCGCAGCCGCCGCCATAGGGATAGTCGTCGGTCTGCTTCTGTTTATTCAGGGTGTAGTCCCGGATCTGGTGGCAGTGGGTCTCAATATATCCCTTTTTGGCAGCGCGGCCGATGATGCTGGAATCCAGCACCTGCTGGCACATCTCCGGGAAAAGGGTCACGATGTCCACACGCATCCCCATGGCTCACTCCTCCTCCCGCTCACTGTCAAAATCGTCATCCAGCAGGCCCGGGATGGGGGTGACAAGGAGATAGCCCTCCGGCGGGTTGCGCTCTTTCAAAAAGGCATCCACCCCGGGGAACATATATTCCTTGCCGCTGGGGGCCTTGACGGTGTAGATATCCTGTGCGCCGGGGTGATCCACGCTGGTCACCACGCCGTACACCTTGCCGGTATCGGCATCCCGCACTTCGCACCCGATGAGGTCGGCCACATACCACTTGCCCGCAGGCAGGGTGGCATCATCACGGTCAAAGTAGAACACCTGCCCCCGCAGGGCACGGGCGGCATCCATATCGCTGACCCCTTCCAGCTGGAGCAGGGCCATCTGCCCCTGGGGGCGGATGGAGGTGATCTTGTAGCACCTGCCGCCCTGGGGGGTGGTGTACAGGCGGCCCACCTTTTTCAGAAAGGCCACGCCGTCACACCACAGCTCCAGCTTCATCTCGCCGCGCACACCGTGGGTGGTCACCACCTTGCCGGCTTCCAAGTATTTCTGCATTGCTTTTACTCCTTTAGCATCCTCACCCTCTCCGTCATTGCTACGCAATGCCACCTCTCCCGAGGGGAGAGGCCTTGGCAGTCACCACAAAGTTTCTGGTTTTGCCAAGGGCTCCCCCTTTGGGGGAGCTGGACGCGAAGCGGCCTGAGAGGGTGAGCTGCCTAATAATACAAAAAGGCCCCTTGCCTTGCGGCAAAGGGCCCGTAGGGTGCTCAGTCGATCTCAACAAGGACCTTTTCATCGACCCGCACAGCAGCCGCGCGCATCACCACACGAATGGCTTTTGCGATCCGGCCCTGCTTGCCGATGACACGGCCCATATCTCCCTCTGCCACGCTCAGGTGGTAGACGATGGTGCCGTCCTCGCGGGGCTCGTCCACCGTGACCTTGACGGCTTCCTTGTCCTCCACGAGACCGCGGGCAACTGCCAGCAACAGCTCCTGCATGAGTCAGCCCTCCTACTTACAGAATGTTGGACTTCTTCAGCAGAACGCGGACGGTATCGGTGGGCTGTGCGCCGTTGGCGATCCAAGCCTTGGCCTTCTCAGCGTCGATCTTCACCTCAGAGGGCTCCTGGTTGGGATCGTAGGTGCCGATCTCCTCGATGAAACGGCCGTCGCGGGGGAAGCGGCTGTCAGCAACAACAACACGATAGAAGGGAGCCTTCTTAGCGCCAACGCGGCGCAGACGAATCTTAACTGCCATGGTAAATATCCTCCAAAAATGTTTGTGCCCCGTTTCGGGGTTTGATTAAATCTATCTGTACAACCCCTGCGGGGTGTATACCATTGTTATTTGAAGCCGCGGAAGGCATTGGGGTTGCCCATCATGCCGCCCAGGCGGCGGGCAAAGCCCTTGGGGCTCTTCTTGAACTGCTTCATCATCTTCTGCATCATCTCAAACTGCTTGAGCAGCTTGTTGACATCCTCCACCCGGGTGCCGCTGCCCGCTGCAATGCGGCGCTTGCGCTTGGGGTTGATGATGGAGGGCTTTTCACGCTCTTCCTTGGTCATGGAATAGATCATGGCCTCGATGCGGTCAAAGGCTTTCTCGTCGATCTGGCTGGCATCAATGCCGGACATGCCGGGCATCATGCTCAGCATGGCACCTGCACCGCCCATCTTGCGGATCTGCGCAAACTGGGCCAGCATGTCGTTCATATCGAACTTGTTTTCCATCATCCGCCGGGCGGTCTCTTCTGCGGCCTTTTCATCGGCGGCATCCTGCGCCTTCTCAATGAGGCTCAGCACATCGCCCATGCCCAGGATGCGGCTGGCCATGCGGGAGGGATGGAACACTTCCAGATCGTCCAGCTTTTCGCCAGTGCCCTGGAACTTGATGGGCTTGCCGGTAACGCTCAGCACCGAAAGTGCCGCGCCGCCGCGGGTATCGCCATCGGTCTTGGTCAGGATGATGCCGTCGATGCCCACCGTCTCGTTGAAGGTCTTGGCAACATTCACAGCGTCCTGGCCTGCCATGGCATCCACCACCAGCAGCGTCTCGTCCACGGGGACAGCTTCCTTGATCTGCACGAGCTCCTGCATCAGGACCTCGTCGATCTGCAGACGGCCGGCGGTATCCAGGATCACGATGTCGTTGCCGTAATCCCTGGCGTGGGCCAATGCCTTGCGGGCGATCTCCGGGGGCTTGGCACCCGGCAACGTGAACACCGGCGCACCTGCCTGCTTGCCCACCACCTGCAGCTGGTCAATGGCGGCGGGGCGGTAGATATCGCAGGCCACCAGCATGGGGCGGCGGCCCTGCTTGATGAAGTATTTGGCAAGCTTGGCTGCGTGGGTCGTTTTACCGTTGCCCTGCAGGCCGCAGAGCATGATGATGGTCTGACCCTTGTTCTTGACGATCAGGCGGGGGGCTTCCTCGCCGCCCATCAGGGCAACGAGCTCCTCGTTGACGATCTTGACCACCTGCTGGGCGGGGGTCAGGCTCTCCATGACCTCCTGACCCATGGCACGCTCGGAGACCTTGGCACAGAAATCCTTGGCAACCTTGTAGTTGACATCGGCTTCCAGCAGGGCCATCCGCACCTCGCGCATGGCGGCTTTGATGTCGGCCTCGGTCAGCTTGCCGTGGCCGCGCAGCTTTTTGAACACACCGGCAAGGCGGTCGGTCAAAGATTCAAATGCCATGTTCGGTGCTCCTCTCAAAATAGTAATGGTGTCAGCTCTCGTTGACTTCGTCGATGGAGCGGATCAGCCCCAGCATCTTGTTCAGCGTTGCTGCATACTCAGTGGTGGTGAGCCTGGCATAGGGGCCGGTGCACTCGAACCGCGCGTCAATGACCAGCTGTTCCAGCTCCTCCAGCTTTTCCTGCACCCGGCGGTAGCGGCCTGCAAAGCCAACCTTGGCTTCCAGCTCTTTCAGGGTGGTCTCGCCATGCTTGATGGCATCCCGTGCGCCCTGACGGGTGATCCCGAAGTTTTCCCCGATCTCACTGAGGGAGAGGTCGTCGTTGTAATACTGGTTCAGCATCTCGCGCTGCTTGGGCGTGAGCACCTCGCCATAAAAATCGAGCAGATAGCCCATTTCAAAGTCTTTTGCCATGATGCGTTCTGCCCTGACCTCCATTTGTTGTAAAGTTTATTTGCTTTACATACGGAGTATAGCAGACATTCTTTTCCTTGTCAAGGCTTTTTTCCATCACTCTGCTGATTTTTCGGCAGATTTTTCTCCATTTTGTCCAATTGCGGCTTGACGCTGGGCACAGGATGCGCTACCTTATAGGTATGAAACCTCTCAGTCTAGGCCTGATGGCTTTGCCAGCTCCCCTAACAGGGGAGCCCTTGGCATGGCAGACAGTTCTGTGCTGACTGCTCAGGTTTGCGTAAGGGAGGAATTTCGTGGCAATCTATCCAAACATCTACCAGACCCTGGTCCCCTGTCCGATCGTGGAGCTGCGGGGCTATCTTGCCGCCTGCGGGCTCAAAGGGCGGCTGTATGCTTACCTTGATTATAATGGGCCCACCGGCACGTCCCGCGATTCGGTGGCCGAGGGGATGCTGGCCCTTGCGGCGGAAAAGCACAAGCTGCTCCCTGGCCAGCCCATCATTGAAGCGGCCTCCGGCTCCTTTGCCATGGCGCTGGCCCTTGCCGGGCGGACGGCGGGCCACCCCGTGGTGCTGACCATGCCGGAGGATGCCCCGGCCCTGCGGCAGGAATACCTGCTCCGGCTGGGGGCACAGATCCTGCATTCCCCCGCCCAGCGGGGCCTTGCGGGGGCCCGGGCGCTGGCAGAGACCACCGCCGCCGAAAAGGGCTGGTACTATATGAACTGGCTTGCCAACGACGATAACCCCGAATACCATCGCCGGGTGACCGGCCCCGCCATCGTGCAGGCCATCTCCCGGGAGGGCCGCAGTCTCGTGGACACCATCACCGTCGGCGTGGGCAGTGCGGGCACCATCACCGGCGTAGGCGAGACCATCAAGGCCTGGACCAACGATGTCCGCATCGTAGCCGTGGAACCCTTTGAGAATCAGGCTCTGGGCGGCGGCTTCACCGGCGGGCACGGCATCCCGGATATCGGCTACGGCATCGTGCCGGGCAATTACAACGCCTATGTTGTGGATAATGTAGCCGCCGTTACCAGCACCGATGCCAACCGCGCTGCACAGCGGGTCCTTGCCACCGATGCCATTCCCGCCTCCCCTGCCGCCGGTGCAGCCCTCCACGCCGCTGCACAGCTGATTGCCACCGGCACCAGCCGCTCGGCGCTGGCCATCTTCAGCGGACGGCAGGCATTTAATCTATAAAGAAAAGAGAGTTCCAAATGACCAAGGATATGACGACCGGCCCGATCACACCGCTGCTGGTCAATTTCACCATTCCCCTTGTGCTGGGCAACCTGTTCCAGCTGACCTATAACGCCGTGGACAGCATCATTGTCGGCAAATTCGTGGGCGAGGATGCCCTTGCCGCCGTGGGCACCTCCAACCCGCTGATGACGCTGGCGATCCTGTTCATCAACGGTGTCTGCCTGGGTGCAGGCATCCTTGTCAGCCTGGCGTTCGGCGCAGGCGACACCGAGCTGGTGGAGCGTCAGGTCTCCACCACCGCCATTGCAGGCTCCGTCTTTTCCCTGGTGTTCTCGCTGACCT
The DNA here is from genome assembly GCF_023347335.1 of Faecalibacterium sp. IP-3-29. Taxonomy (NCBI): domain Bacteria; kingdom Bacillati; phylum Bacillota; class Clostridia; order Eubacteriales; family Oscillospiraceae; genus Faecalibacterium; species Faecalibacterium sp. IP-3-29. The sequence goes on from NZ_CP094471.1 coordinate 2,425,385, forward strand.
GTGTGATTTTGGCAAATCCGCTGCTCCGTCTGCTGCAGGTGCCGGAAGAGATCCTTCCCATCGCTGTGAACTACCTGCGCATCGTGTTCGGCGGGCTGCTGTTCACCTTCTTCTATAATTTCCTCGCCGCCACCATGCGCGCGCTGGGCGACAGCAAAAGCGCGCTGTACTTTCTGATGATCAGTTCGGTGCTGAACATCGGCGGTGACCTGTTCTTTGTTGAGGTGCTGGACTGGGGCTCCGAGGGCTGTGCCCTTTCCACCGTGCTGAGCGAAGCGCTCTGCTGCGTGTTCTGCCTGATCTATATCCGCTGGAAGGTCCCTGTGTTGCAGCTGGGCAGGCGCTGGTTCATTTTTGACTCCTCGCTGCTGAAAAAGACCATCAGCTACGGCTGGACCAGCGCCATGCAGCAGGCCACCGTTCAGCTGGGCAAGATCGCCATTCAGGCCATCGTGAACACCATGGGTGTCAGCGCCATGGCAGCCTTTGCCGCCGCAGGCCGCATCGATGACTTTGCCTATGTGCCCCAGCAGAACATCGGCCATGCCACCACCACCCTGATGGCCCAGAACCGCGGTGCAAGTAAAAAAGAGCGTGTCCGCGCCAGCTTCTTCTGCGGCCTGAAGTTGGAGTTCCTCTACGCCATTTTTATCACCGCTGTCTGCTTCTTCTTTGCCGAGCCCATCATCCGGCTCTTCGTCACCGATGCCGCCGTGGTGCATCTGGGAGTGCGCTTTTTGAAGCTGGTCTCCCTGTTCTATCTGATGCCCTCGCTGACCAACGGCATCCAGGGCGGCTTCCGCGGCCTGGGCGACCTTAAGATCACCCTGAACAGCAGCACGCTCAACATGGCAGGCCGTGTGGCGGCCGCTGCCGTCTTTGTGCTGCTGATGAAAATGGATATCGAGGCCCTGCCGTACAGCTATGTTGTGGGCTGGATCCTCATGCTGGTCTATGAAGTCCCCATGATGGTGAAGTATCTGCGGAAGGGCGAACTGTAAGCCCGACACCGCCCCGGGCAGGTCTTTTCTCTCACTCAGTCCGCTCGATCTCCCGGTACAGCCATTCCAGTGCATCAGAGATTCCGCCCAGCTGGTCGATGAGCTTCTCCTTCACGGCCTTTTTGCCGTCCAGCATGGTGCCCACGTCCATTACCAGCTCACCGGTGCGGAGCATCAGCTCCGAGTAGCGCGCTGCCGTAATGCCGCTGTGGCCTGCCACAAAGCCGGTGATGCGCTCCTGCATCTGCTCGAACCACCGCATGGTCTGGGGCACGCCCAAAATCATGCCGGAGTGGCGGACCGGGTGCACCGTCATGGTCGCCGTGGGCACGATAAAGCTGCGCCGGGCGCTGACTGCCAGCGGGATGCCGATGGAGTGGCCCCCGCCCAGCACGACCGTGGCACTGGGCTTTGAGATGCTGGCAATGAGTTCTGCCAGCGCCAGCCCGGCCTCCACGTCCCCGCCCACGGTATTGATGAGCACCAGCAGGCCCTCCACAGCAGGGTCCTCCTGCACTGCCACCAGCTGCGGGATCACATGCTCATACTTGGTGGTCTTCTGACCCTGCGGGGCCTCCACATGGCCCTCGATCTGGCCGATCACGGTCAGGCAGTGGATGGCATGGGGGCCGCGGGTGCGCCACACCGTGCCCAGATCCTCCAGCTGTTCCTTTTCCAGCCGCTGCTGTTCGGTGGTTTCCTTTTCATCTTCCGGCATGTTGGCTCCTCCTCAGGGTGTTTTTTTCAGTGTTCCCGGGGATCGAAGCAATATGCGGCGGTTAAGATTTCTTTACTTTGAAAAAAATTGGCCCAGAGGATTTGACATTCTGTCTCATTGCAGTATACTTTATACTAAGAATAAGATTGACAAGTATATATCATTATTGTTCAGAAACTGTCTTAATCGCCGGTGCACCTTGCAAGGCGCAAAGAGACCGGCATTCCCTTTGGATGAAAGGAGAACCATTTCCATGAACAATCCCGGCAAAGCTTCCCTTCCGGTGATCAAGCGCCTGCCCAAGTACTACCGCTACCTGCGGACGCTGAAGAACGACGGCATCACCAGCATCTCCTCCCGCGAGCTGGCCGCCCAGATGGGCACCACAGCCTCTCAGGTGCGGCAGGATTTCAACTGCATCGGCGACGTGAACGGCCGCCAGGGCATCGGCTACTCGGTGGAGAACCTGCTTTCCATCCTGGAGCATCTGCTGTTCGGCAACGGTGACCTGCTGCCCACCATCCTCATCGGCTGCGGCCGGTTGGGCAAGGCAGTCAGCCGCTTCATCACCACCGACACCAACGGCTACAAGCTGATCGCAGCCTTTGACAATTCCCCCAGCGAGGTGGGCAAAGAGATCAACGGCATCCAGATCTTACACGTTGACGAGCTGGAGGCCTTCTGCGCAGAGCATAAGCCTGAGGTGGCTGTGTTCTGTGTGCCCCGCAGCGGTGCGGAGGAGCTCAGCGGCCGGCTGGTCGAACTGGGCATCAAAGGCTTCTGGAACTTCTCCCACTACGACCTGTCGGTGCCCTACCCCGAAGTGGTGGTGGAGAACGTCCACCTGGGCGACAGCCTGATGAGCTTGGGTTACCGCCTGCGCAATCAGGACTGATCTATTCTTATAGCATATCACAGAAAACAGGCAGCCCTCTCCCCCCGAACGAGCAGAGAGGGTTGCCTTTTTATGAGGAGAGCAACTATGGCGAAGCTATACTTCCGATACGGTGCCATGAACAGCGGCAAAAGCACCGCGCTGATGCAGGTGGCCCACAACTACGAAGAGCAGGGAATGCGGGTGCTGATCCTGAAGCCCCAGGTGGACACCAAGGGCGGCGGCGAGCTGGTCAGCCGCCTGGGCGTGCGCCGCAGGGCTGACCTGCTCATCCCGCCCGAGGTGGATGTGTTCGAAGCCGTACGCGCCGCCTCAGCCGGGGAGCAGCCGCTGGCCTGCGTCCTCTGCGACGAGAGCCAGTTCTTTACCCCGGCACAGGCCGAGCAGCTGTTCATGGTCACGGTAGACCTGAACATCCCGGTCATCTGCTACGGTCTGCGGTCAGACTTCTCCCTCAAGGGCTTCCCAGGCTCCACCCGTCTGCTGGAGCTGGCCCACACCATTGAGGAGATGAAGACCATCTGTACCTGCGGGCGCAAGGCCACCTGCAACTGCCGCAGGGTCAATGGGGAGTTCGTCTTTGAGGGCGAGCAGGTCGCCATCGATCTGGAAAACGATGTGCAGTACGTCAGCATGTGCCCCCAGTGCTATTTCAAGGCACGGCGGGCGTTTTACGCCAAACGGAACGCACAGTAAGTGTCGATCTCCGGCAGTCACAGGAGCCACCCTTCCTGCATGAGAGCCCGGAGCTCCCAGGAGTTTTTTACAATTTTCAGAGCGCTGCCCAGCCGGGCGGCGCTCTTTTTTGCCTGCCGCCTTCCAAAGTGATATATCAGTTGTATCCAACGGCGAACGTTTTTTGCGCAATTGATATATCAGTTCACAAAACAGCGATATCGTCACTTTTTTCACATGTTGTATACAACAATATACCGTCAATTTCGCAATAAGTTACAAAAACATTGCAATTTTAGAGGTTCCGCCACACTTTCTCGGCCCGTTTCTATGCAATCTATCCAACTATGCAGATTGCATAGTTTTTCGCCCCAAGTTTATTCATTTCGGCAATGCCGTCAAATCGTCGCAAATCACAAGAGCAATATTTGTTCGTTTTTTGTCCGTATCACTTCAATTTACATCTTTCTTTTTCCCATTCCTTTTGTTATCATATTTGTATACAACGAGCCTTGTGCAGTAAGGCCCGCTCGATGTTTTTTGATTTATTAGGAGGAGAACAACAATGAGCAAGGCAATTTCCCGTCGTGATTTCCTGAAGGTCACCGGTGCTGTCGGTGCAGCTGGTCTGCTGGCTGCCTGCGGCGGCAATGGCGGCGCTGCTTCCAGCACCGCTTCTTCTGCAGCCGAGGCTGCTTCCGTGGCTGGCCTGAGCAGCGATCCCGTTACCCTGACCATGAGCTGGTGGGGCGGCGAGTCCCGCCACAACGCTTACCAGGAGGCCCTGAAGGCTTTCTCTGCTGAGCACACCACCATCACCGTCAACCCCACCTTCGCTGCATGGTCCGGCTGGGAGGACACCATGTCCACCAAGTTTGCAGGCGGCGTGGCTGAGGATGTCTGCCAGATCAACTGGAACTGGCTGTACAACTACTCCGGCAACGGCCAGACCTTCCTGGATCTGAACAGCGTCACCGATTACCTGGATATGTCCCAGTGGGACGACGCAAAGCTGGGTGCCTGCAACGTTGCAAATGCACAGCAGTGCGTGCCCATCTCCATGACCGGCCGTATCTTCTACTGGAACATGACCACCTTTAACAAGGCCGGCATCACCGAAGTTCCCTCCACCGAGGACGATCTGTTTGCAGCCGGCAAGGCTTTCCAGGAGAAGCTGGGCGATGATTACTATCCCCTGCACCTGGGCGCATACGACCGTATGATCCTGATGGTGTTCTACCTCGAGTCCAAGTACGGCAAGGACTGGGCAGATCCCACCACCTCTACCCTGAACTACACCGCTGATGAGATCGCCGAGGGCATCGACTTCATCAAGAGCCTGGTCGACGGCCACGTCATCATGCCGCTGCCCACCTACTACGGTGCAAACGGCGACGGTGCTACCCACCAGTCCAACGAGTGGATCACCGGCAAGATCGCCGGCATCTTCGAGTGGGATTCCGCTGCTTCCAAGTACCAGGACGCTCTGGACGAGGAGAACAAGCCCGGCTTCACCGTTGGTGAGGAGATCAAGTTCGGCGATTACAACGGCGGCTTCTCCAAGGTCTCCATGGGCATGGCCATCACCAAGACCTGCAAGAACCCCGCTGAGGCTGCTACCCTGATCGAGTACCTGTGGAACGGCGACGGCGCTGCCATCATGGGCTCCGAGTGCGGCATCCCCGCTTCCAAGGCTGGTCTGGCTACCGCTCAGGCTGCCGGTAAGATCAACGAACTGGTCGCTGAGGCAAACAGCAAGGTCATGAGCTTCGTTTCCTGCCAGCTGGATCCCCTGTTCGAGTCTTCCGATCTGAAGGCTACCGGCACCGGCACCTATCAGGAAGTGTTCGATACCGTCGACTACGACAATAAGAGCGGCGCAGATGTCGTTGACGTTCTGCTGGACGGCATGTCTGCTGTTGGCTACACTGTCTGATCTTCTTTGCTGACCTGAGTCAAATTACATATCAGGGGCATCGTCCACCCGTAGGCCCGATGCCCCTTTTTTCTCAGGCACAGGTTACAATTTTCTGACAAATCTGTTGCCAAAGTGTGACATAAGGTTTGTTGCACTGATTTTCACCAAAGGAGGATCCCCGGATGAAAGAAAGCAAAGCGCCCTCTCTCGGGCGTACCCCCGCACAGAAGTTCCTGGATAAGTGGCAGGGTCTGATCTACCTGATCCCCTGGATCATCGGCTTTGTCGTGTTCAAGGCCATCCCCTTCGGTCAGTCGCTGTATTACAGCTTCACCGACATGAACTTCTTCAACGGCATCCACCAGTACGGCGTGATGAACTACGTCACCGCCTTCTCTGATGCCAAGGTCACCAAGGCTCTGGTCACCACCTTCAAATACGCCTTCATCACCGTGCCCCTGAAGCTGATCTTTGCTCTGTTCATCGCATACATCCTGAACTTCAAGATTGCCTGCGTGAACCTGTTCCGTACCGTTTACTACATCCCGTCCATTCTGGGCGGCTCCGTTGCCATCGCCGTGCTGTGGAAGGCCGTTTTCCGTGATGATGGTCTGGTCAACACCATCATCCGCGCCATCACCTTCGGCCACGCACAGGGCCCCTCCTGGCTGAGCGACCCCAACTATGCGCTGTGGATCATCTGCTTCCTGCGCATCTGGCAGTTCGGCTCCGCCATGGTGCTGTTCCTGGCCGCCCTGAAGGGCGTGCCTGCAGACCTGTACGAGGCTGCCACCATCGATGGTGCCGGTAAGTGGAAGCAGTTCTTCTCCATCACTGTTCCCATGATCACCCCCATCATCTTCTACAACCTGGTCACTCAGATCTGCCAGGCTTTCCAGGAGTTCAACGGCCCCTTCATCATCACCAACGGCGGCCCGCGCAACTCCACCACCCTGATCTCCATTCTGGTTTACAACTACGCCTTCAAGTCCAACCAGATGGGCATGGCTTCCGCTCTGGCCTGGATCATGTTCGTGATCGTCTGCATCCTCACGATCATCGCCTTCACCAGCCAGAAGAAGTGGGTCTACTACTCGGATGAAAGGTAAGGTGTGACAGTATGGGAATGAAAGCATCCAACGCCATTGCGACGTTTTTTAAGTATCTTGTCCTGATCCTGGTGGGCCTGATCATGATCTATCCCCTGCTGTGGATGGTCAGCGCTACCTTTAAGGACAACAGCGAGATCTTTGCAGGCATCGGCCTGTGGATCAAGAACCCCACCCTGGAGGGCTACAAGAACGCGCTGAACAACTTCGGCGGTTCCATCAACATCCTGCAGGCCATGCTGAACACTTATTCTTATGTTCTGCCCAAGGTCATCTGCACGGTGGTCTCCTCCTGCATTGCAGCTTACGGCTTTGGCCGTTTCGACTTCCCGGGCCGGAAGATCCTGTTCAGCATCATGCTGGCCACCCTGTTCCTGCCTCAGGTCGTTCTGAACGTTCCTCAGTTCCTGCTGTACACCAAGTTCGGCTGGGTCAACAGCCCGTTCTATCTGGCCATCTGGGTCCACACTGCATTTGCAACTGAGACCTACTTTGTTTACCAGCTGGTGCAGTTCATGCGCAATGTCCCGCGCGATCTGGACGAGGCTGCCGCCATTGATGGCTGCAACTCCTTCCAGACCCTGTACAAGGTCATTGTCCCCATGCTGATGCCTGCTCTGGTGTCCTGCGCACTGTTCCAGTTCATGTGGAGCTGCAACGACTTCATGGGCCCCCTGCTTTACGTGCAGACCCCTGCAAAGTACCCCATGTCCCTGTTCGTCAAGCTGTCCATGGACGGTGATACCGGCTTTGCCTGGAACCGTATCCTGGCCCTGTCCCTGATCTCCATCCTGCCGCAGCTGATCGTTTTCTTCTGTGCACAGGATCAGTTCGTCGAAGGTATCTCCGCCGGTGCTGTCAAGGGCTAAGCACCCCCTCTGCGGACAGAACCATTGACTTTCGATGAATAAGCAACGCCCCCTGTGCGCAGCACAGGGGGCGTTGTTCTTATCCGCGGTGGCTCTTGCGGTATTGCAGCGGCCCCGTTCCCATCGTCTCGCGGAACACGCGGCGGAAATGGGCGGCGGAGGCAAAGCCGGTCTGCTCGGCCACCGCGCTGATGTTCAGGTCGGTGCTCTCCAGCAGACGCTGGGCAGCCTCGATGCGGCGGCCATTGATGTAATCCACAATGGACTGGCCCGTAACCCGCCGGAACAGCCGGCTCAGATAATAGGGCGACAGGTAGAACCGCGCAGCCACATCTGTCAGGGAAAATTTCTGCTGGTAGTTGGCTGCAAGGTAAGCGCAGATCTGTTCCACCGTCTCGTTGCGGGGGCGGATGTCCTGCTTTTCACTGCGGCACTCCTGCTCCACATAGTGCAGGATGAGGGTAAGATAGATCATGCCGGGGCTTTCCGGCTCGCTCTCGGCGCTCTGCATCATGCCCAACAGGGTGCGCAGGCGGCCTGACCACTGCACCGGACCGTACAGGGCCGTTTGTGCTCCCGGCTCGAACAGCGGCATGAAATCCCGCTGCATCAGGTTCTTGAGCACCGGGAGAACGCCCGCCGGAAACCGGCAGCCGAGGAGCTCAGGGGCAATGTGGCCCGCCTGCTGCAGCAGGCCCCCGCCGGGGCCCAGCAGCAGCACACAGCCCGGGTTTACCAGCAGGCTCTCGCCGCCCCGCACCAGCGTAAAGCTGCCGCCGGACACCAGAATGATCCGGCAGATCTCCTCCTCCTCAGCCAACTCATACTGGCCGGTCTGGAACCGCAGCGCCTTTGCCGTTACCCGGCCGCTCCATTTTTCCCGTTCCGCTTTCATCCGCACACCCCATTCAACAGTTTCTTTTTCTCAGTGTACCATGCCCGCCACCTGTGGGCAACCCATAAATCTTTCAACATCCAAGGAGGCATCCTGTTTATGAAGCTTTCCCTGATCCGTTCCATGACCCGCAGCGCCGTGTTCGAGCTGGAAAACGGCCTGTGCTATCGTCCGGCGCATCCCTTCACCGTTCAGCTGAACGGCGAGACCGTTTACACTGCCTGCGAGACCAATGTGTTCTCCCTGTTCAGCCTGCTGCCCGGCACCCCCTACACGGTTGCCGTGCAGGCTGAGGGCGAGACCCTGACCCTCGATTTCACCACTGAGGCTGAGACCTTCTTTGTGGACGCATCCCGCTACGGCCTGGTGGCCGATGGCACCACCGACAACACCGGCAAGCTGCAGGCTGCCCTTTCCACCTGCCCCAAAGGCGGCACGGTGTATGTGCCCGCCGGGCGCTACCGCACCTCCAGCCTGTTTATGAAGAGCTGCACCACCCTCTACCTGGAAAAGGGCGCTGTGCTGCTGGGCGACAACGACCGCACCCACTACCCCATCCTGCCCGGTGTCATCCCCAGTGAGAACGAGGTGGATGAATACTACCTGACCGGCTGGGAGGGCAACCCGCTGGACAGCTTTGCAGGTCTTTTGAACATCACGCAGGTGCACGACGTGGTGGTGACCGGCGAGGGCACACTGGACTGCGATGCCCAGAACGGCGACTGGTGGATCAACCAGAAGGTCAAGCGGATCGCATGGCGGCCCCGCGCGGTGGCCGCGGTGGACAGTGAGAACATCTGCCTGCACGGCATCACGGTGCAGAACAGCTACTCCTGGACCATCCACCCCATCTTCGTCAAGCATCTGGATCTACTGAACTTCAACATCAACAACCCCTACAACGCTCCCAACACCGACGGCATTGACCCCGAGAGCTGCGAGTACATCCGCATCATCGGTGCGAACATCCACGTGGGTGACGACTGCATTGCCATGAAAGCCAGCAAGGTGTTCCTGGGCATGAAGCTGAAAAAGAGCTGTGCGCACACTGTGATCCGGAACTGCCTGCTGGACAAAGGCCATGGCGGCATCGTCATCGGCAGCGAGATGAGCGGCGGCGTGAAGGATATGGTGGTGACCCAGTGCCTGATGGATCACACCGACCGCGGCCTGCGGGTCAAGACCCGGCGCGGCCGCGGCAACACCGCCGTCATCGACGGGCTGGTGTTCCGCAATGTGGAAATGCGCGGTGTCAAGGCTCCCTTTGTCATCAACATGTTCTATTTCTGTGACCCGGACGGCCACAGCCCCTATGTCCAGTGCCGCGATGCTATGCCGGTGGATGAGTACACCCCCAAGCTGGGCAGCCTGACCATGGAGGATATCGTGGCCACCGACGCACAGTTCGCGGGCTGCTACTTCGACGGCCTGCCTGAGCAGCCCATCGAGCGCATCTCCATGAAGAATGTCACCATCACCTTTGACCCCAACGCCGAAGCCGGTCAGGCCGCCATGGCGGACAACCGCCCCAACGTGAAAAAGCTGGCCATCTACGCGGAGAACGTCAAGGAGATCGACCTGCACAACGTCAAGATCACCGGCTACGAGGGCGAGCGCCTGCGCTTTGCCAATGTCGGCCATTTCGAGGAGGACTGACCCATGACCCATGAAGAAATTCTCACCCTGCTGGGCGACTATGTGGACTACCTGATCGCCAATTCCAGCGCCGAGGCCCCCATGTGGAACATTGAAAAGGTGCGCAGCGGCAAGCCCAACAAGTGGAACTACATCGACGGCTGCATGATCACGGCCTGCCTGAGCCTGTACAAGACCACCGGCGACGAGAAGTACCTGAGCTTCTCCAAGGACTTCATCGACTTCTTTGTGCAGGAGGATGGCTCCATCAAGACCTATGACCCTAAGGAGTACAATCTGGACAATGTGAATCAGGGCAAGAACCTGTTCACCCTGTACGACATCCTCGGGGATGAGAAGTACCGCCGGGCCATCGACACCATCCGCAGCCAGCTGCTCACCCAGCCCCGCACCAAGGAGGGCAACTTCTGGCACAAGGATATCTACCCCTGGCAGGTCTGGCTGGACGGCACCTACATGGCCCAGCCCTTCTACATGGAGTACGAGACCCGCTACAACAAGATGCAGGGCTGCATTGACAGCTACAAGCAGTTTATGAACATCAAAAAGCACATGCGGGACGAAAAGACCGGCCTGTACTACCACGGCTACGACGAGAGCCGCCAGATGTACTGGGCTGACCCCGTGACCGGCTGCAGCCCCAACTTCTGGCTGCGGGCCATGGGCTGGTTCATGGTGGCCATGGTGGATGTGCTGGAGCGGATGGACGAGCAGCTGTACAACGAGTACCGCGGCATCATGGCCATGCTCCGCCAGACCATTGAGGATGTGCACAAGTTCCAGGACGAGGAGACCGGCATGTTCTGGCAGGTGATGGATCACCCCGGCGTGGAGGGCAACTACCTTGAGACCAGCGGCACCGCCCTGTTCGCCTATGCGGTGCTCAAGGGCGTGCGCCTGGGCTACCTGCCCAAGCGGATGGCTGCCTGGGCTGAGAAAGCCTTCTACGGCACCTGTGACAGGTACCTCTCCAAGAACCCGGACGGCAGCCTGCAGCTGGATGGCATCTGCCTGGTGGCAGGTCTGGGCGGCAAGGACCACCGCGACGGCTCCCTGGCCTACTACTTCAGTGAGCCTGTGGTCTGCAACGATGCCAAGGGCGTAGGCCCCCTGGTGCTGGCCTACACCGAGATGATCGCCCGCAAGTAATACACGACACAGCAAAAAGCGAACCGCCATGGTGACAGATGCCATGGCGGTTCGCTTTTACACTTTTTTCTTCGAGCACCCATCGTCCGGGTACACATTCAGTATACCCGGACAGGTGCCCCCTGTAAAAGGTATCTTTTATATTGCTGTGATATGTTTTTTGTATGGCTCACACTTCCGTGTGGGAGGCCGCACTGCTGTCCTCATTTTCCTCATCGAGGTCCGGGCCGGTGCCCTCGTCCAGATCAAGACGCAGGCGGTCGCTTTCCGCATCATCCAAGTCCTGTTCCTGCCGGGCATCGTATTCGATCCAGAACTCCTCCCGGTGCAGGGCAAAATCAAAGGCTGCCATCAGGCAGGCCCCGCCAAAGGCGCTGACCATCAGCACGATGCAGAGGAGCACCGAGAGAAAATCGTACTTCCAGCGCTGGGGCCTTGCGGCAAAATACAGCACCTCGCACCCCAGCAGGATCAGCCCTGCCGCCGGAGCGATCTTCAGCGCAAGGTCCCAGTTGAAATGCGGCACAAAGAAATAGCAGAGGAACAGCACGCCGCAGGCGATCAGGCAGACTCCCAGCGTCAGGGTGCCCACCCGGCGCACCGGGGCGTTTTCCGGGGCCTTGAAGGCCGGGGTCTCTGCTGTGTTATTCTTCTTCTCGTCCATCGTCTTCATCCTCCGGGTCAAGGGTCACCTCACCGGTCGTATCCGGCTCTGCCTTGCGGGCAAAGCGATCCAGCAGGCTGGGCATCTTCTTTTCGGGCTGATACTCCTGAAAATCGGTTTCCTCCGGGGCGGCGGCTTCCGGGGCAGCTTTCTTTGCCCTGGGCCCACGCACCAGCCAGATGCCGCACAGGATCAGTGCCACGCAGAGCACCACCTCGGGCAATTGATCCATCACCAGATAGATGGCCCGCCACACCGGAGCCTTCTGGCCCCAGCGCCACAGGATATCGCCCAGCGTGTTCATAATGATCTGCTCGTAGGCGATCAGCGCACCGGTGGCGATCAGGCACCAGCCCACCAGCTTGTGGCTGTCCATCATCATCCGTGCAAGGCGCTTGTCCTGCGGATCGAAGTGGACCAGATAATCGTCCTCCGGGGCGGTGCCCATGCTGATCTGGGCACGCAGGTTGAAGGTGTCGAAAAAGCTGTACATGAACACCACCAGCAGCGCAAACGCGATGGGCGGGATCAGCATGGCTGCCATGCTGATGGCAGCCGCCATCAGCACCAGCGAAAGGCCGCGCTTCATATATCCCTGATACATCTGGCCCGCGCCCGGGATAAAGGCGAACAGCAGGGTCAGGATGCCATTTTTCTTCATAATCGTTCCCTCATTTCTCTGTATTCGGGGTGTTGCCCGCGATCTTATCGGTCACATCCGTGAGCAGCTTGTGGAGCAAAGAGGAGCTTTCGCCGGCATAGCGGCGGTCCTGTTTTGTCTCCATGGGTCTCCCCAGCTGTTCCGGCGCGGCCTGCGGTCGGTCGTCCTCAATGGGGCGGTATTGCGGGGTGTTCTCCGGGGCCGGGTCATTCTGGCCGGGTTCCCAGAGCTGGCTCTGGTCGGTCTCCAGCACGGTCTCCCGCCCGGCACCATACTGGATGATCTGCTGCAGCGCCCCGCTCCGCCACAGGGTCAGGGCCAGCACAGCGGCCACACCGGCCACGGCAGCCCTGCCATAGGTATTCTGCATCAGGCGGGCCCAGATCGTGCCCATCACCGCGCCCTGCACACTCCTTGGCGGTGTTTCCAGTGCGTCGGCGGTCAAAAGGGCCGTGTAGCGGTCCATGCACTGGTCACAATAAGAGAGGTGTTCGGCGGCTTCCAGCCTGCCCAGCTCATCCAGCTGGCCGTCCATCATGGCCCGGAAGCCCGCGTCGGTCATGCAGCCATCTTCACGAAACAATTCCATCTTCGCTCCTCCTTTCCTGACGGATCTGCTCCGCCAGCATTTTCTTTGCCCGGTAGATCTGCGCCTCCACCGTCTTTTGGGGCCTGCCGCAGAGGGCTGCCGCCTCGGCGGCGGTGCGGCCCTCCAGCAGCATCAGGCGGCAGGGGGTGCGGTACGGCTCCCGCATCCCCAGGATCTTCCCGGTCAGGGTCTCCTCGCTCATGGCATCCAGCACCTGCTGCTCCGGGTCGGAGCCGGGCGGCGCGCCTTCCAGTGCAAGGATATCATCTCCCGGGGTGTTCACCCGGCGCACCCACGCACTGCGCAGGTAGTCCTTGGCTTTGTTGGAAGCGATACGCGCCAGCCACTGCTTTTCGTACCCGGGCGGGCAGCGGTCAATGGCCCGCCATGCGGCCAGAAAGGTCTCCTGTGCCAGATCCTGGGCATCGCCCTCGTCCGGCACCAGCTGGTGGCAGACCGTGTAGACCAGCCCCTGATACTGCCGCACCAGCGCATTGAATTCCAGTGTTGTCAACGGTCCGCATCCCTCCTTTCCTGCCGCTCTGTAATTGAATACGAAGCAGAGCGCGGTTTTCCTGCAAAAAATTTTGAAAAAAACAGATAAATCTCTCCGTCATTGCTGCGCAATGCCACCTCTCCTGGTAGAAGAGGCAGGAAGCGCTGCTTGGCTCCCCTATCAGGGGCAACAACAACGACCGCCGCCAGTGGCGGAAACAGGGAGGAGTTGTTGGGGCCGCGGCCAGCAATCCACAAGTGCATTGCACGAAGTGGATGCTGGGAGCCGCAACCCGTCATTGGCGCAAAGCGCCTGAGAGGTTCTTCTTTTGCAATGCCTCAAGTTATGCTATACTATTACTACTATAGCACAAGAAGGAGGCGTTTTCCATGGGGGGAAGCACCAAACAGGCCCTGTTGCAGGCGCTTTCAGCGGCAAAGGGAGCCTATATCTCAGGCCAGCAGCTGGCCGAAGCGCTGGGCGTGAGCCGCGCGGCTGTCCACAAGGCGGCACAGGCGCTTTCGGCCCAGGGATACGCGCTGGATTCCGCCCCGCGCCGGGGCTACCGGCTGGCAGGCGGTGACCCCTTCTGCGCCGAGGCAGTGGGCCCCTATCCCGCCCCCATCCACATCTACGACACGCTGCAAAGCTCCAACCTGACGGCCAAGCAGCTGGCACTGGGCGGCGCGCCCCACGGCACGCTGGTGCTCACGGCCCATCAGCAGGCGGGGCGCGGGCGGCTGGGGCGGCGGTTCGAAAGCCCTGCCGGGAAGGGGGTCTACCTCTCCCTCATCCTGCGGCCCGCCCTCTCTGCTGCCGATGCCCAGAGCGCGACCATCAGTGCGGCGGTGGCCGTGGCCCGGGCTGTCAAGGCCCTGTGCGGACTGGAACTGGGCATCAAATGGGTGAACGACCTTTACTATCAGGGCCGCAAGGTCTGCGGCATCCTGACCGAAGCCGGGACCGACATGGAGAGCGGCCAGCTGGAATGGCTGGTGGTGGGCATCGGCCTCAACCTGACCACCTCCCCTGCCGACTGGCCCGAGGAGCTGGCCCGCACGGCGGGCAGCCTTTACCCCGGCGGCCCCGCACCCGTGAGCCGGGCAGTGCTGGCCGGGGCCATTGCCCGGGAGCTGCTCTCCCTCTGCCCGGCCTTCGACTGTCTGGACGAGTACCGGGCCCGCTGTTTTGTGCCGGGCCACTGGGTCACCGTCTGCACCGGGGCCGAGACCTATGCCGCAAAGGCCCTTTCCATCGACGATGCGGGCCGTCTGGTGGTGGAGCGCGAGGGCGGCAGGCAGGTTTCCCTGCAGCACGGCGAGGTCAGCATCCGGCCCACCTCCACAACATGAAAAATGACCCTTTCCGCCACGCCGACGCATGACGGAAAGGGTCATTTTCTTTTAAGAGATATGTACCGCTTCCAGCACCCTGATGCCCTCCTGCTCCATCACGTCGCGCAGGGCCTCGAGGTAGCCGGGCTTGTCCACCTTGTTCTCAATGCAGCAGGTCAGCACGCCGTGCAGGCTGGTGACCTCCATTGCAAGGGACGCACCGTCCGGCAGCACCCAGGTCTGGAAATCGGTCAGGTACGCTTCCAGCTCCGGGCTGTGCGGCAGCAGCGGGCTGCCGATGTAGCTGACCCAGAAATCTGCCGGGAAGCCGCTGATGTACTCGCCCATCTGGAACACACGCTTCTTGATCTTGAGCGCGGCCTTCTGCCGGAACACCTGATACACCCAGCCCATCTGTTCGGCCATGCGGAACAGGCGGCGCTCCGGGGTCAGGCTTTCCCGGATCTCATGGTCGAGCCGCTTTGCAAAGCTGTGGAGCCTGGCCTGCGGTTCCAGCCGCAGGGGCAGCTGAAAGGACGCAATGCAGTTGTACAGGGCATGCGGCACCCCCAGCGCCGCGCGGGTGTCGGCGGCATAGCTGTACACAAGGTCATTCTTTTCCAGATACCGCTGCGCTGCCTGGCAGGTCAGCCCCATGAGGGCGCTGAAGGGCTTCATGCCCTCCTTCTGCGCCAGATCCACAAGGCTCTGTCTGTCCAGCCGCAGCCGCTGAAAATGGGGCGTGCCTTCGTGGATCTGCAGCACGTCCTTCTGCATGTTGTTGGTCACCTGGCTCTCCGGGTAGCGGGCCAGCAGCTGTTCCACATCGTAGGGCGGGTCAGAGGCAAGGGCCTCGCACACAAAACCAGCGTTGGAGCGCAGGTTGCAGTAGAGCTTGAGCAGCAGGGTGAAAAAGGGCGCGCTGCCCCGGCCATCGGCCAGGAAGTGGAACCAGTCCAGATAGACCGTGTTCCCCTCATAGCCCAGCGAGAAGAGATACTCGTTCGTCTCCTCGGGGATCTTTGGCTGGGCGCTGCCCTGCCGCACACGGCAGGGGGCAGTGTTGGGCTCCAGACGGGCCTCCTGCTTTTCCCACACCACATGGCAGAAATAATATTCTGCCAGCGGGCGGGCCGCATCCAGTGCCTGCTGCAGAAGGGCCGGGGCAACGGCCTCCTTCAGCGTGGCCTGATAGCGGCAGAGGACCTGATTTTCGCGGTAGTAGTAGACGATGCCCTGAAACACCGCACGCTGCTCTGCATTCATCCGGAATTTACCCCGCGTTCTCGGCCAGATAATCGGCCAGATCGCCGATGGTCACAAAGTTGCGCAGCTCCTTTTCGGGGATGCGCAGACCAAAGGTCTCTTCCAGATCGGCCACGACGGTCAGGATCTCCATAGAGGACAGATCCAGATCATCCATCATCACGCTGTTTTCGTTGACATCCTCGGGCGAGATCTCTGCCACATCCTCCAGAATTGCCAGGATCTGAGACATGATTTCTGCTCTTTCCATCAAAAAATCTTCCTTTCCGTGAGGGATTTTTTATCGCCTGCAAGGGCGCAGTTTCAGTATGCCACGCGCCGGGCCCGTTTAGCCAGCCGGCGGGGCATTCCTGTGTTTTATAATACCTGTTTTATGGAGGAAATGCAACACACCGACCGCCCGGTTTTGCGCTTTTTTTACAATTTCCGCGCTTACCTGCGCAGCAGCTTGCCCATGGCGTTGCGGGGCAGGGGCTCGGTGCTGAACTCCACCGCCGTGATCCGCTGGTACAGCGGCAGGATACGGTTCAACCCGGTGATAAAGGCCCGGACCTCCGCCTGCTTTTCCTCGGCACAGCAGATCAGCACGCCGATCTTTTTGCCCATCTCCTTGACCACGCACTCCTGCACCTCAGGGCAGGCGTTGAGCCTTCTTTCCAGCTCCTCGGGACTGACATTCTCGCCGGTGCCCAGAATGATCAGGTTCTTCTTCCGGCCCACCATGTAGTAATAGCCGTCCTCGTCCTCACGGGCCAGGTCTCCGGTGTGGAGCCAGCCGTCTTTGTCGATGATCTCGGCGGTGGCTTCGGGGTCTTTATAGTAGCCCAGCATCACACAGCCGCCCCGGATGCAGATCTCGCCGGTCTCATCCAGCTTGTACTCGCAGTGGCCGTCCGGCTTGCCCAGCGCCCGGATATGGGGCTCTGCCTGGGCGTAGTTCACCAGACCATCGCCGCAGGTCTCGGTCATGCCGTAGCACTGGGTGATGTACATGCCGTTTTCCACCAGACCCAGCAGCAGCTCGCTGTCGAACATGGCAGAGCTGCCGCAGGGGTTCCACAGGCCGTTCAGCTTATCGGCGCGGCCGCGCTTGACATCCTTGTAGATGCTCTCCATCAGCACCGGGGCCACAGCAATGGAATCGCTGTGCATCAGGCCAAGATCCCGGTAGAAATTCCGCAGGTCACTGCAAAGGTTCAGAGCCCAGCCCTTGAAGGGCCAGGAGAACAGGCAGATAAAGGTGCCCAGATGGAACAGGGGCAGGATGGCAAAGTTGCTCAGGACATCGTTTTTGTCCTCGGGCAGCTGCCGGTGCTTGAAGTCCAGCATGTGGTCGCCCATGGCAACGTGCATCTGCATCACGGTAAAGAAGTTCCGCTCTGCCAGCATCACGGCCTTGCTGCGGCCGGTGGTGCCGGAGGTGAACAGCATGACCATCAGGGCATTGGGGTCGATCTTCTTTTCCAGCCCGCCGGGCGCGGTGTCCTTCCAGACATCCATCGGCCGCAGGCGCTCCCCATACGCAGCCTCCAGCTGGTCACGGCAGCCGTAGTCCACCCCATCGTTCAGGATGAGGGCAGGTTCTGCCAGCTCCAGCTCCCAGCTCAGCTCATCCCAGGTCTTTTTCTGGTTCACCGTTACCAGAACAGCCCCGGCCAGCACAGCGCCAAAGGTATTCACGCCGTACTCATAGCAGTTCCGGCTCAGCAGGACCACCCGCTTACCCTCCACCTCCGGGATGTTCTGGGCAAACCAGGCAGCAGCGCGGCGGATATCCTGTGCATACTCGGCATAGGTCTTTTCCTTCACGGTGCCGGTGGCATCCTCTACCCAGCGGAATGCCACCCGCCCGGGGAATTCCTGCTCCATTGTCCAGGTGACAAGATCATAGACATTGTTTACCATGGTCTGCTCCTTTTTCTCCCGTTTGATTTTACTTGCGCAGCAGCTTGCCCAGCGCGTTGCGGGGCAGGGGCTCGGCGCTGCACTCCACCACGGAGATGCGCTTGTACATGGGCAGGGTGCGGTTCAGCTCGGTGACAAAAGCCTTCACCTGCTGCTGCTTGTCATCCTCACAGCAGACCACGGTGCCGATCTTCTTGCCCATCTCCTTGACGATGCACTCCTTGATGGCATCGCACTTACCCAGCAGCTTTTCCAGCTCCTCGGGGCTGACGTTCTCGCCGCTGTCCAGAATAATGAGGTTCTTCTTGCGGCCGGTCATATAGTAGTAGCCTTCCTCGTCCACGCGGGCCAGGTCGCCGGTGTGGAGCCAGCCGTCCTTGTCGATGGTCTCGGCAGTGGCCTCGGGGTCCTCATAGTAGCCCAGCATCACGCAGCCGCCGCGGACGCAGATCTCGCCGGTCTCGTCCACCTTGACCTCACAGAAGCCGTCCGGCTTGCCCAGGGCACGCAGGTGGTCGCCCTCCTGGGTCACGTTCAGCAGGCCATAGCCGGCCAGCTCGGTCATGGAGTAGCACTGATTGATGTAGAAGCCATTCTTCACCAGATCGCTCAGAATGGCGGGGTCAAGGATGGCAGAGCTGCAGCTCAGGTTCCACAGCCCGTTCAGGCGGTCGGCATGGCCGCGCTTGACCTCGTTGCAGATCATCTCCACCAGCACCGGAGGGGTAGACATGGCATCGCTGTGCATCAGGCTCATATCCCGACGCAGGTCGCGGGCATCACAGCAGAGATTCAGGGTCCAGCCCTGTATGCCATAGACAAAGTAGCAGATGAAACCGGCCAGATGGAACATGGGCACCAGCGTAAAGTGGCTGAAGGTCTGGTCGAGGTACTGGGGTACCAGCCGCTCCTCATAGTCAAGGACGGACTTCAGGCCATCGATGTACATCTGGCAGGCGGTGAAGTAGTTCTTCTCGCTCAGCATCACACCCTTGCTGCGGCCGGTGGTGCCGGAAGTGAACATCAGCATCAGCAGACCCTCGTGGTCGATGCGATTGACCATCTCAGCCTCAGGGGCAGTGGTCCAGGCATCCATGGGGCGGAGCCGAGCGCCGTAAAGTGCTTCCAGCTGGGCGCGGTAGCCGTAATCGATGCCGTCATTAAAGATGAGGTCCGGCTCCACCATGCCCAGCTCATACTCCAGCTCGGCCCAGGTCTTGCCCTGGTTCAGGGTCACGATGACAGCGCCTGCCATCATGGTGCCGAAAACGACCGCGCCGTACTCATAATTGGTGCGGCTCAGGATGACGATCTTCTTACCCTTGGGCTCGCCCAGCTCCTGCTGCAGGTAGCCGGTCGCTTTGCGGATATCCTGCACATACTGAGCGTAGGTCTTTTCCACCACTGTGTCCTTGCCTTCCACATAGCGGAACGCCACACGGTCAGCATACTTATTCTGCATCGCAGAGATCATATCAAAAACGGTCATCGGCATATTTGCCACGGTCACAACTTCGTTACAAGCCTTGTTTGCCATTATTTTACACTCCCTGTTTATTTTTGTTAAATTATTTCCTCTTGTTTCCGCCAAATGGAATCTTCTGGGCACTCTAGCCTAGAGTATACCGCATAGAGGGCTCAAATGCAAGATTTAATTGCACAAATATGCAATTTAAACTTGCAGTCAATCTGTGCACCCGGATGTAAATCCTGCCTTTTGTTGCGGGCAGGCCGTGAGTGTGGTACACTTTTCCCGGTATCCGCCCATCATGCTTTCTCCCTGCGTTTGATTGACAGCAAGGGCAAAAAGCATTATACTTATTATAAATATCTCTAATTTTTAACATGATGCGCCAAAAATCCGGCAATTCTGCCATCCCGGGGCGGGGTGCGGCGCAGAGGAGGACCTTTTTATGGAGGGAACCAAACGCCGTGCCGCAAATTCGCTGGGCATGTTCGATCTGCTCAAGGGTGTCGGCATGCTGACCATCGTCTTTGCCCACACCGGTGAGCTTTACCCCATGGGCGATGCCAGCCACATCAACCCGCTGACCTTTTGCATGTTCGCCTACCGCGAATCCCTGATGGCGGCCTTTTACATTGCCAGCGGCTACGGCTTCCGCAAGCGCTCCATCGGCAAGTGCATCGACCAGCAGTTCAAAACGCTGCTCAAGCCTTACATCTATACAGGCATTGCCACCACCGTGTTCCATTTTATCATCCATTACAGCCTGTTCGGCAGCCTGCACAACGCCACCTACGAGACCTACAAGGTGCTGGGCGGCTTTGCACTGGGCCTGCCCCACACGGCCACCTATTTCGGCCAGCTGTTCTTCTCCTGCGGCCCCATGTGGTATCTGCTCTCGCTGATGATCGCATGGATCCTGCTGGATCTCATCCTGAATATCTTCCCGGAGCAGTACATAAACTGGGCGGTGCTGGGTACCATGCTGTTAGGCTGGGGCATCTGCATCACCTGGGAGGCCCCTTTTTGCATCGGCCAGGGCATGGTCACCGTTCCGGCTCTGTATGTGGGTTACCTTGCCAAGAAGCATAAGATCTTTGAACAGCCTCTCCCGCCCCGTCTGCGCGGCGGGATGATCGCGGCGGCGCTGGCTGTGGCCGCACTGGTGCTTCTTACCAAGAGCACCGACTGCGTCTCGATGGCCGAGTGGACCCTCGGCCCCGTGAGCATCCTGCTGGATGCCGTGACGGGCCTGGGCATCCTTTCCATCGTCATCTGGTTCCAGCGCAGGGTGGAGAACGTTGTCACCCACGCCATTCAGGCCATTGGCCGTCGTTCGCTGTTCATCTTCTGCGTCCACACCGTGGAGCTCACGGCCATTCCCTGGTATCTGATGCCCCAGAAGTTTGCGGCTCACCCGGTGCTGGGCATGGTGCTGCAGTTCACCCTTTCGCTGGGCTCCACCCTGCTCATCTGCGAGCTGCTGGTGCGCCGCCGGGACCTGAAGTTCTGGCTCACCTCCCGCCGGGAGCAAAAGGCGGCGGAAGCGCCCCGCCGGCGCAGCGCCCGCACCGAGGTGCCTGAGCGTCATTTTGCGGCAAAACACTGATTTTTTGCAGAGGGTGCACCCTCTGCTGAAGTGAAATAATATTATGAGGAGAATCCGGTTATGAACAACGCAGCTCCTGAGAACACTGCGGCTCTGCAGGAAAAGATCGCCGAGCTGGAACAGCAGCTCAAGCTTTCGGACGAAGGTGCTTCCCATCTGGCAGAACGCTGCCTTGCCCTGGAACAGAAGGTGCAGTCCTACCTTGCGGCACACCCCCAGCGCGAGATGCATACTGACTCGCCCACTCTGCTGCAGCCGCTGCTCTATTATGATGCAGGCTTCGGCTTTTCGGAAAAGGACACCCTGACCGCGCCCGACTGCACCACCGATGAGCTGACCGGTGCCGTGACCGCGACCTTTGAGCTGCCGGTGGCCGTGCAGGCCCTGCGGTTCGACCCGGGTGAGCTGCCCTGCTGCATCACCAACCTGATCTTTTCAGACGACCGCATCATCTGCGTGCCCACCAACGGCCTGAACCTTTCCGGTGGAAGCACCCTGTTCCTGGGCGATGACCCCAATTACCGGCTGGAGGGCACCACCCACTACCCCGCCGGGATGAAGCTGGTGGTGAGCTATGGCTACTTCCCGCTGGAGACCCTGACGGACGAGCCTTTGTTCTGCGCCGTGCTGCAGGGCGTGCAGCAGCTCCAGCTGCGCAAGGACAGCGAAAAGCAGCATATCCAGCAGCTGGAGCAGAATGCCGCGGCCCAACAGCAGATGGTGGCCGCCCTGCAGCAGGAGATCGCACAGCTGCACCAGAAAAACGCCGATTTGCAGGCCCGGAGCACTGCCTACGAGACCTCGCTGGAAAGCGTGTTTTCCAGTAAAAGCTGGAAGCTCACTGCTCCCATCCGCAGCCTGATGCGCCTGTTCCACCGTGGAAACTGAGAAGCGGAACGGAGGAACAGCCATGTATAACAATTACACCCCCCTGCAGCAGCGTCAGCTGGCCCTGCAGGAGTACAGCAACACCCAGAGCACCTATCTGCTGGTCCGCGCATCGGCCCGCAGCACGGCCCTGAAAGCCACCCTGACCGACCAGCTCCATCGCAAGTTCCGGCTGGTGGACCGGCTGGGCGGGGAGCTGACCGCAAGCGTGGACGGCGTGCTTCTGGCCGCCGAGGACGTGGAGCTGATGTCCACCGCCCTGATGTACTTTGCCAAAGCCCTGCAGGATGGTGCGGATTACGCCGTCTGCAACGCTGTGTTCGGCTTTGGCGGGGCGACTGCCCTCTATCAGAGCCAGCCGCTGCAGGCGCAGAACCGCTGCGCCGTGGTCAGCCGCACCCTGCTGGAGCGCTGCCGCGCCGCCGCCCATGACCCTGAAAATGTGCCCGAGCTGCTGGCGCTGGCCGCGCAGCTCTGCACTAAGCCCGCTCTCATCCCGCAGGCCCTGCTCCACTACGAGCGCGGCATCTGCGCCGAGGATGCGTTTTCGGCCCACGGCAAACGTGCCTTTATTATGAGCCATGTGCTGGATATGACCGGCGCACCCATCGTGCTGGTGAGCGCCGTGCCGGTGCTGCGCAGCATGGGGTATGAGGTACTTGTGCTGGGCCCCAGTGACGGCGGCTCCCTGCATCTCTTCCTGGATGCCGGGGCCTCGGTCATCACCCGGTCGTCCTGCCGCAATGTCTCCGATGCCTGGGGCATGGCCCTCTGTGCCGACTTCGTCATCGCCAACACGGTGGTCATGGCCCGGGCTGTCCGTGCCCTGAGCGGCACCGCCGTGCCGGTGCTGTGGTGGCTCCACGATGCCTTTGCAGGCTATCCCCACATTGCCCACCAGATCCCCACCCAGCTGGGAGAGAATGTCCGGGTCTACTCGGTGGGCAGCCACGCCGCCAACGCCATGCGCGCCGTGCGGCCCGAGTTCGAGATCCGGCCGCTCATCTACGGCCTACCTGATTACGCGGCAGAGAACTTTGTCCGCACCGATCTGGGCTACAACCACGGCCGCCCGCTGTTTGCCACGGTGGGCTCCTTTGAGCGCCGCAAGGGCCACGATATCTTCTGCAAGGCCATCCGCCTGCTGCCGCCCGAGGTACGGGAGAAGGCCTCCTTCCTCTTTGTGGGCCAGGCCGCTGACAAGGAGATGATGGACTCCGTCCGCGCCCTGACCGCAGACTACCCGGAAAACGTGTACTACTGCAAGCGGCTCACCCGTGACGAGATCAAGAGCCTGATGGAGCAGTGCACCGGTTTGGTCTGTGCTTCCCGCGATGATCCCATGCCCACCTTTGTCACCGAGGGTCTGATCTTCGGCAAGCCGTCCATCGTATCGGAGCACACCGGCACCGCCGGGCTCATCTCCGAGGGGCGGAACGGCTTCGTTTACCACAACGACGACCCGCAACAGCTGGCTGTCCTGCTGGAGCACGCCATTGAACACCCGGAAGAGCTGGCCTCCATGCGGACAGAATGCCGTAAAATGTACGAGCAGTATTATTCCAAGGAGGCTTTTGAGCAGACGCTCCGGGCTGCTGTGGAAGATCTGACAGCGAAAAAGTAACACAAAACCTCTCCGTCATTGCTTCGCAATGCCACCTCTCCTCATAGGGGCAACAGCAACAACCGCCGCCAGTGGCGGATAAAGGGCGTTGCTGTTGGGGCCGCGGCCAGCAAGACACAAGTGTTGTTTCCAACACGAAGTGGATGCTGGGTGCCGCAACCCGGGCTTGGCGAACGAAGTAAGCCGGAGAGGTTCTTTTTTATCATATCACACAAAGTGACGAGAAAAATTTTGTTTCAGTTCACAAAAACAAGGTTCCGCTGTGTTATACTGCAAGCAGTATCGTGAAAGGAGCCTTGTCCCATGGAACAGACCAACACCCCCCAGCAGCCCTCCCGCAAAAAGGCGATCCTTTCTCTGCTGGTGCTGCTGGCGCTGACCTGTGTAGTGGTTTTCATCTTCAGCAGCCACTGGGCCGAGATCTCGACCGCGCTGGCCCAGCTCTCCTTCCGGCAGGTGCTGCTGGTGCTGGCCATCGGCCTGACATACCCCCTGCTTGAGGGAATCGTCTGCTGGCTCATCATCCGCTGCCGCCTGCCGGGCTTTACCCTGCGGCGCGGCTTGGATGCCGCCTTTGTGGGCATCTTTGGCAACGTGGTCGGCCTGGGTGCCGGGGCTGTGCCCATGGAGTCCTACTATCTCTACCACTGCGGCCTGCCGCTGGGCCCCGGTGTGGGCCTGATGACCCTGCAATATGTATTCCACAAGACCACCGTTCTGCTCTATGCCACTGTGATGCTCCTGCTGCAGCACCGTTGGCTCGCCGCCAACACCTCCGGCGTGATGCACTATCTGCCCGCCGCCTACTGCGTGGTGGCGCTGGTCATCGTGACGCTGGTGCTGCTCTGTGTCTCGCCGCTGGTGCAGCGGCTGGCCCGCTGGGCCATGGGCTTTCTGCCCAAAACGGAACCATGGCAGACCCGCCGGGAAAAGTGGCTGGAGCAGCTGGACACCCTGGCCACCGAGAGCCGCCTCCTGCTGGCCGACAAGGGCCGCTGTGCCCGCATCCTTGCCGTGCAGACCCTCAAGCTGTTTCTGATGTTCACCTTGCCGTGGTTCTGCATCCGGTTCATGGGGCTTTCCTGCGGGCTGAGCTTCTGGCAGGTACAACTGCTCACCAGCCTGATGCTCTTCCTTTCCAACGCACTGCCCAATGTAGCAGGCATGGGCTCCATTGAAACAGCCTTTCTGCTGGTGTTCAGCAGCTTTATGACCAGCGGCGAAGCCATGAGCACCCTGATGCTCTTCCGCATCGCAAGCTACTATTTTGTGTTTGCCGCCAGCGCCGCAGGTACCTTTGCGGCGCAGAAGCATCTGGAGAACAGTTGACATCCTGCGCATTCCGGCACTATAATGAGAGCGTATTCTTTGAAGATCTCTGGCCGCCCTGCTGTGCGGCCCGCCAAAGGAGAACGCCTTATGGAAAACAAAAGTCTCCGTTTTTATGCCATCATGGCCCTCTGGGTCCTGTTGTTCGTACTGTTGTTTGTTTCCAACCGCCGCGTTGACCTGAAAACCGATATCAATAAAAGCACTTCCGTCTCTGTCAATGTGGAGGATACCGTCAGCCTGAGCCCATCGGTGGTTACCACCCACGCCTATTCTGCGGGCGATGACACCTATCAGGCATTTTTCAAGATCCTGCAAAACGCGAGCTGCTACCAGAAGTTCAACCAGAACGCTCGCTCCTACTCCCACGACTACGAAGCGCATTCCATCACCCTGCGCTTTGCAGACGGTTCCAGCCAGAACCTGCTTTTCACCGTCTATTCAGACGGGGTCTGCCAGGTAAATGGAAAATTCGTCTCCCTCCGCTCCCCCGATGGAAACGCGGAGGCCATCTACCAGCTGCTGCGGGATGCGGTGGTGTAAAGATGTTGTCCGCTCCCCGGGATGCGGCTGATCAACGACCGGGACAAAACAAAAATCGGGGCACTCAGGTGGTCAAGCTGAGTGTCCCGTTTTTGTTTTCATCTGCGCACAGTGCCGTACCAGAGCCCTGTGTGCCGCGCAGCGGATGCAGAGCAAACCAGAATGCTGCATCCTGCCAAGAAAAAGAGAGTATGGAATGGAGGAATGGAACGGAGCGCTTGCAGACGTTCCGTTTTTTGGTGCAGCGTGGTTAGAAGTAGCTAACCAGCGCCGTGAGAACAGGATACCATAAGTGGTTAGTCTTGTCAACCCTCAATTTGCAATTTTCCCCGAAAAAAGTGTGCACCGCCAGGGGTTCAGCGTTTTTTCTACATTCTGCCCAAAGAATCCCCCTTGCTTTGGAAGAAAACCCACTTGTTTTCTATTGCTTTTTAAAGTGGTTCTTGTTATTATAGTAACGCAAGATTTTGTGGGCAGGTTTTCATTTTTGTCTACACCTTGTAGTTAGAGCTGCCGCAGACGGCAGTTTAAGACTGTTTCGCCCCCAGAAAGCCGCCTATGCAGTGCGGTTTTTCAAAGGCTCAGTAGTTAGAATGCGCTAACTTGCGCATGAAATGGAGCAAGGAGGTTCCAATGATCAATTTTGAACAGTGGGAAGGCTTTGAGGGCCGCATCTGGAAAGAGGAAGTCAATGTCCGCGACTTCATCCAGAAGAACTACACCCCGTACGACGGCGACGAAAGCTTTCTGGCTGGTCCCACCGAGGCGACCGATAAGCTGTGGGGTGCCCTGCAGAAGCTGCAGAAGGAAGAGCGCGCCAAGGGCGGCGTGCTGGACATGGAGACCGAGGTCGTCAGCAGCCTGACCGCTTACGGCCCCGGCTATATCGACGAGACCCTGAAGGATCTGGAGCAGATCGTCGGCCTGCAGACCGACAAGCCCCTGAAGCGTGCATTCATGCCCTACGGTGGCATCAAGATGGCAGAGCAGGCCTGCACCACCTACGGCTATCAGCCCAGCGAGGAGCTGCACAAGATCTTTACCGACTATACCCGCACCCACAACCAGGCTGTGTTCGATGCCTACACCCCTGAGATGAAGGCTGCCCGCCACACCCACATCATCACCGGCCTGCCCGACACCTACGGCCGCGGCCGCATCGTGGGCGACTACCGCCGCGTGGCCCTGTACGGCATCGATGCCCTGATCAAGTTCAAGCAGGAGGATTTTGCCAACTGCGGCGACGGCACCATGACCGATGACGTGATCCGCCTGCGCGAGGAGATCGCACGCCAGATCAACGCCCTGAAGGGCATGAAGAAGATGGCCGAGGCCTACGGCTGCGACATTTCCCAGCCCGCCAAGAACGCCAAGGAAGCCTGCCAGTGGCTGTACTTCGGCTACCTGGCCGCCATCAAGACCCAGAACGGCGCTGCCATGAGCGTGGGCCGCATCTCCACCTTCCTGGATATCTACATCCAGCGCGATCTGGAGAACGGCACCCTGACCGAGAGCCAGGCTCAGGAGCTGATCGACCACATGGTGATGAAGTTCCGCATGGTCAAGTTTGCCCGCATCCCCAGCTACAACCAGCTGTTCTCCGGCGACCCCGTGTGGGCCACCCTGGAAGTGGGCGGCATCGGCATGGACGGCCGCAGCATGGTCACCAAGAACTGCTACCGCTTCCTGCACACTCTGGAGAACATGGGCCCCGCACCGGAGCCGAACCTGACCGTTCTGTACTCCTCCGCCCTGCCCGAGAGCTTCAAGAAGTACGCCGCCAAGGTATCCATCAACACCAGCTCTGTTCAGTACGAGAACGATGATGTGATGAAGCCCGTTTGGGGCGACGATTACTCCATCTGCTGCTGCGTGTCTGCCACCCAGACCGGCAAGGAGATGCAGTTCTTTGGTGCCCGCGCCAACCTGGCAAAGTGCCTGCTGTACGCCATCAACGGCGGCGTGGACGAGAAGAGCCACGAACAGTGCGGCCCCAACTATGCCCCCATCACCAGCGAGTACCTGAACTATGACGAGGTCCTGCCCAAGTATGTGCAGATGCTGGACTGGCTGGCCGGCCTGTACGTCAACGTGCTGAACCTCATCCAGTATATGCACGACAAGTACTACTACGAGGAAGCCGAGATGGCCCTGATCGACACCGATGTGCGCCGCACCTTTGCCACCGGCATTGCAGGCTTCTCCCACGTCATCGACTCCCTGAGCGCCATCAAGTACGCCAAGGTCAAGGTCGTGCGCGATGAGACCGGCCTGGCCACCGGCTATGAGGTGGAGGGCGACTTCCCCAAGTACGGCAACGATGACGACCGTGCCGATGAGATCGGCGTTTGGCTGCTGCGCACCTTCCTGGAGATGATCAAGAAGCGCCACACCTACCGCAACTCCGAGGCTACCACCTCCATCCTGACCATCACCTCCAACGTGGTGTACGGCAAGTACACCGGTGCTCTGCCCGATGGTCGTGCCGCCTTTACCCCCTTTGCACCCGGTGCAAACCCCAGCTACGGTGCGGAGCAGAACGGCCTGCTGGCTTCCCTGAACTCTGTTGCCAAGCTGCCCTACCACTGGGCTCTGGACGGCATCTCCAACACCCAGACCATCAACCCCGAGGCTCTGGGCCACAGCGAGGAGGAGCGCAAGGAGAACCTGGTGCAGGTGATGGACGGCTACTTCGATCAGGGTGCACACCACCTGAACGTGAACGTGTTCGGCAAGGAGAAGCTGCTGGATGCCATGGAGCACCCCGAAAAGGAAGAATACGCCAACTTCACCATCCGCGTCTCCGGCTATGCGGTCAAGTTCATCGACCTGACCCGCGAGCAGCAGATGGACGTGATCTCCCGTACCTGCCATGCCGCACTGTGACCCTGTCGGTCTCGTCCACTCGCTGGAAAGCTTCGGCTCGGTGGACGGGCCGGGTGTCCGGTTCGTTGTCTTTCTGCAGGGCTGTGCCCTGCGCTGCAAATACTGCCACAACCCCGAAACGTGGAGCGCTGAGGGCGGCACGGAATGGTCTCCGGAGAAGCTGTTCCAGCACGTCTGGCGCTACCGCAATTACTGGGGCAAGAAGGGCGGCATCACCGTCAGCGGCGGCGAGCCGCTGCGGCAGATGGACTTCTTGATAAAATTCTTCCAGCTGGCGCGCGCCAAGGGGGTACACACCGCGCTGGACACGGCCGGTCAGCCGTTCCAGCCCGATGACCCCGCCTACCTGGCCGCCTTCGATACCCTGATGGCTTCCACCAGCCTGGTCATCCTGGATCTCAAGGAGATCGACCCGGAGAAGCACCGTCAGCTTACCGGCAGGGACAATGCCAACATCTTAGCCATGGCACGGCACATCTCTGATCTGGGCGTTCCGCTCTGGATCCGGCATGTGCTGGTGCCCGGCCTCACCGATGACGAGGAGGGCCTGCGCAGGACCGCAGACTTCATCCGCAGCCTGAAAACGGTGCAGCGGGTGGAGGTGCTCCCCTACCACACGCTGGGGCTGTTCAAGTGGCAGAAGCTGGGCATCTCCTATCCCCTGCCCGATGCCGTTCCCCCCACGGCGGAACAGGTCCGCCGGGCGGAGGAACTGTTGGAAGTGGCTAAGTACCCCGGCTGAACTGCACCGGCAGGGTGGACTGGGAAAGCTTCATCCTGACTTAAACAAAAAAACGGCCCTCTCTATCACGCTGACGTATGCCCGCTCCCTTTTTGGGGAGGTGGCACTGCGAAGCAATGATAGAGAGGGTCGTTTATTTTTCTTCACTTCCGGCGTGATACACCTGCAGATACACCCTTTTGCGCTCGGCATCCGTGTTCTCTGCCAGCTGCTGGCAGAAACGCTCATCCTCGAACAGGGCGACCACATTGGGCGCATAGCGGGTGCCGCTCTGGGCCCGCAGCTCTTCCAGCAGCGTGCGGAAGGGCTTGGCAAGGTTGTAGCACCGACCGATATTATCGGTGGCGGCATCCAGCGAGTCTGCCACGCTCAGCGCATCCACGATCCCCTTGATCTCCTCCGGGCAGGAGGGTACATCATTGGGATATCCGCCCTTGCCGTTGTAATAGCAGTGGTGATAGAGTGCCGCCGGGGCCAGCGTTCTTCCGCAGCCCATTCTATTCAGAATGGCAGCGCCGGTCCTTGGGTGGCTCTGGATGCAGAAAAACTCCTCATCCAGCAGGCGGCGGGCGTTGTTGTCGATGTACATCAGAACGGCGCACTTGCCAAGGTCGTGGTACAGGCCGCACTCATAGGCTGTCTGGCAGAGCTCTTCCCGCCGGGTCTGCACCTCGGCCGCGCTCCTGCAGCCCAGCAGGCCCACCAGTGTTTCGGGCCTTGTCTCGATCTGCCGATGCAGCAGGGCACGGGTCAGCTCTGCCACCATCAGCGAGTGGACATAGGTCGGCTTGTGCCCGGCCAGGATACTGCCCAGCATCCGGCGGTTCGCCGTTTCATCTGAGCTGGTGTTGATCTTGCTCAACTCCCAGGCGGCAGAGTTTACCACACGGGGATACTGGCTGGCCGGCATCTGTTCCAGATACTGATACGCAGAACGGCGTACCTGCTCCACGGTTGCACGATACCTCTGTGCTCCCGCCTCGTCCAGACGTTCTGCATAGACCGAGAGATAGGCCGCCAGAACCAGCTTCCGGCTGATGGCCTCGGCAGAATAATCATCCTGCGCCACGCTTCCCGCCGATTCCAGAAGGATCTTGACCACATCTTCCAGGCTGCCCACCCCGGCATGGTAGCGGGCAGCGGCGTAAAAATAGGGCACCCGCCAGTTCTGCAGGCGCGCATCCTGACCCTTGTACTTCTTCTTGTGCCCCCAGATGTATTCCGCCGATTCCAGCACTTGCCGCGCCACCTCGGGATCCTCCTCCTGCCGCAGATGGGTCAGCAGGGTCATGCGGTCCATGTGCATGGAATAGATGTAGCTTTCCCAGGGGAACTCCGGGTCCAGCGCATGGTAATGCGCAGACTGGATGATGTCCATTGCGCGGCGGAACCGCTCCAGATACCGGCAGCTTTCCGCATGGGTGCCGCGGGACATCCCCAGCCGGGTGTTGCCCACACAGCGGATGAGATACTGCCGGGTATTCCTGTCCAGCTGTTCATACCGTGACATGGATTCAGCAGCTTCCGTAAAATAGACCTGGATCGCATCTCCCAACAGGTTGATGCCAGTTCCCTCATCCCGGACGTTCATATAATGCAGGGTGATGCCTGTGTAGTACAGCTCCCTGACGATCATGGGCACGTCTTCCCGGCTGCGGGCCGCTGCCAGCAGCAGCTGATGCACCTTGAACGCCACGCCCATATCCTCGCTGTTCGCGTAGTTGAACAGCCTGCCTGCAAAGGCACTCAGTCCCTGGATATCCTCTTCGGTCAGGGAGGCAGGGTCGCGGTCGTAGACAAACTGCGCCAGCAGTGCCTCATTCTGCCGCATCAGGGTGTTGCATCTCAGCGCGTTGCTCTGGATCTCTTCCAGCACAGCAGCGGGAGCTTTGCCCTCCGGAAAGCTGGGCCGGGAGATCGAGCGCACAACGCGCAGATCCCGAATATACTGTTCAAAGGCCTCTGCCTGTGTGCGCTCCATCTTATCAGCCCCTTTTGTCGAAGTCCGTCGTTCGATTTGAAACTATAATTCAGTATACGGTATTTTTCGGCAGAAATCAACTGATTTTCGCAGATTTTTTACCCCCCCCCCCGGATATTTTTACGCATTCATGCGTTATTTTTTGTATAAAATACACTTTTACCGGGGGAAAGGAGTGCCCGATTTACGAAATTGCTTCCGGCAGCTGCATCCATTTGCCCTTCCAGGCGTAGAGCACCATCAACACTGCACCCACAGCCCAGGACACCGGGTAGACCAGCAGCACGCCCTCAATGCCTGCAAACAGGGGCAGGGCAAACTGGATCCAGACGATGCGGAACAGGCACAGGGAGATCAGCAGCACCACCATGGGCGGCACGCTCTTCCCGGTGCCGCGCACCGTACCGGCAAGGCCCTGCAGGATGCCCAGCATCCAGTAGAAGGGGCAGAAATAGAGCATACAGATCTTGCCGTAGGCAATGACTGTTTCATCGCCGGTGAACAGGTGCATGATGGAATCCTGGAAGACGAGCAGCAGGATGCCGGTCAGGATGGTGTAAACGATGCACATGCCCAGGGTGACAAAGGTGCCCTTTTTGACACGGTCGATCTTGCCCGCACCAAAGTTCTGGCCCACAAAGGTGGTGGCCGCCATGCTGAAGCTCAGCACAGGCAGAATGTTGAAGCCATCCACCTTCATATAGGCGGCAAAGCCTGCCATGGCAGCGGCACCATAGCCGTTGACGCTGACCTGCACCAGCACATTGGAAAGGGAGATGACCATGTTCTGGATACCGGTGGGCAGGCCCACCTTGATGATGCGGACCGCCATCTTTTTGTGCACGCGCACTTCCTTTGCCGTCACGCGGTAATCGTCCTCCACCCGCATCAGAAAGCGCAGGGAGAGTACACAGGACACCAGCTGGCTGATATCGGTGGCAATGGCCGCACCGGCCACGCCCATCTTGCATCCGGCGATCAGGACAAGGTCGAGGACGATGTTGGTGATGGAGGCAACGCCCAGGTAAAGCAGGCTCCGCTTGGAGTTGCCGGCGGCGTTCAGGATACCGGCCGCCATGTTATACACCACGCTGAACAGCACACCGCCAAAATAGAGCCGCATATAGAGCACCGCATCCTCCAGCACCTCTGCGGGGGTGTTCATGGCGGTGAGCAGGGCACGGCTGACGGCAATGCCGCACACGGTCAGGATCGCACCCAGAATGGCCGAAAGGGCCAGCGAGGTGTGAACCGCAGTGTGCGCACCCTCCCTGTCCTTGGCTCCCAGAAACTGGGACACCACGACACCGGCACCCACGGCAATGCCCTGGCTGAACCCGATGAGCAGGAAGATGGGCGAGCCGCTGGAGCCGACGGCTGCCAGCGCGTTGCTGCCCACAAAGTTGCCCACGATGATGGAATCGGCGGTGTTGTACAGCTGCTGCAGCATGTTGCCCAGGATCAGCGGCACCGAGAAGAGCAGGATGCTCTTCCAGATGCTGCCCTCTGTCATCAGCCGTGATTTTTTCTTTTCTTCTAAAATCGTCTGTGCCATAATGTTTCCTTTTTCACGCAAAGCTTCAACTCATAGATCAATCGTCATACAGATAAACGATACCTTGTTTCTGCCAAAAAGTCAAGCAAAAGCGTAAAAAGGGGCGTTTTTACCGGTTCCACCCTATTTCCACCCTCTCGCCGCTGGGTCCAGCATCTCGGCAGCGGAGTAGACCAGGGCGTTGCAGACTGCGGCGGCCACAGTGCTGCCGCCCTTGCGGCCCATGGCCGCGATGGCAGGCACGCCGTGGGCTGCACAGGCGGCAAACAGCGCTTCCTTGCTTTCCACCACATTCACAAAGCCCACCGGCACGGCGATGACCAGGGCAGGCCGCAGCCCGGCCTCGATCTCCTCCACAATGGCCAGCAGAGCGGTGGGGGCATTGCCCACCGCAAGGATGGCCCCGGGGTGCTCCTGCGCCGCGCGGTGCATGGAGGCCACTGCCCGGGTGGTGCCGGTCTCAGCTGCGATCCGCGCCACCTCGGGGTCCGCCATGTAGCAGAGGGCACTGCCGCCCAGCCGGGCAAGGGCAGGCTTGGAAATGCCCGAAAGCGCCATGTTGGTGTCGGTGATGATAGGGGTCCCGGCCCGCAGAGCGGCCACACCTGCCGCCACAGCCCCCGGCGTGAAGCGCAGATTTTTCGCATAGTCAAAGTCGGCGGTGGTGTGGATGACCCGCTTGACCACAGCGGCAGTCTCGGGCGGCGGGGTCAGGCCCAACGCTTCCAGCTCTGCCGTAATGATGGAAAGGCTTGTCCGCTCAATGTCGGCGGGCAGATGATGTTGTGGGATCATTGTGCATTCCTCCGCGGGTTCTCCAACCCCATGGCCGCGTAAACGGCATCCAGATCCAGCGCGCCGCGCACGCCATCGGCCAGCAGGTCAAACTGCTGCTGGCGGTACTGCTCCATCGGGATGAGGGCGGCACTGTCCGGCGCAATGCCCTTGCGCCGGCAGAGCAGGGCCACCAGCTTCTCGGTGAGCTCCCCGGTATCAAACAGGCCGTGCAGGTAGGTGCCAAACACATTGTCCTGCACGCAGCCCTCGGGTGTGCCGTCTGCCAGTGTGCAGAAGGGCATACCCTGCACCTCGGTGCGGCCGGTGTGGATCTGATATCCGGTCAGGGCCGCACCCGCAAAGGGGGCGGCGGTCACGGCGGCAGTGTCCTGGGTGCGGTGCTTCTGGCCGGTAAAGACCGTGTGGGTGGGCAGCAGCCCCAGCCCCCGCACAGTCTGCACCGTACCGCTCTCCGTGCCTTCGGGGTCGGCCAGCGTCTCACCCAGCATCTGATACCCGCCGCAGACCCCCAGCACCGGCGTGCCGTTGGCCGCCAGCTTCAACAGGGCTGCTTCCAGCCCGGACTGCCGCAGCCAGAGCAGGTCATCCACCGTGTTCTTGGTGCCGGGCAGGATGATGAGATCCGGTGTGCCCAGCTGGCGGGTATTCTGCACATACCGCACGCCCAGCAGCGGGTGCTGCTCCAGCGGCATGAAATCGGTAAAGTTGGAGATGTGCGGCAGGCGGAGGATGGCTGCATCCAGCGGGTGGACCGTTCTGCCCGCATCCAGCCGGGTGGAAAGAGAATCCTCGTCCTCAATGTCCACCTTCAGGTAGGGCACGACCCCCAACACCGGCAGTTGCGTTTTTTCTTCCAGCATAGCAAGGCCGGGGCGCAGGATCTCCACATCGCCGCGGAATTTATTGATGAGCAGCCCCTTGATGCGGGCCCGCTCCTCTGGCTCCAGCAGCGCCACCGTGCCGTACAGCTGGGCGAACACACCGCCCCGGTCGATATCGCCCGCCAGCAGAACGGGGGCATCCACCAGCCGGGCAAGGCCCATGTTGACGATATCGTCTGCCTTCAGGTTGATCTCTGCCGGGCTTCCGGCCCCCTCGATGACGATGATGTCCACGGTTTCGGCCAGACTGTTATAGGCCGAGAGGATCTCCGGGATGAGCGCTTTTTTCATCTTGAAATAGGCGGCGGCGGACATCTGGCCCCGCACCTCGCCGTTCACGATGACCTGACTGCCCACGTCACTGCTGGGCTTGAGCAGGATGGGGTTCATCCGCACA
The DNA here is from genome assembly GCF_023347335.1 of Faecalibacterium sp. IP-3-29. Taxonomy (NCBI): domain Bacteria; kingdom Bacillati; phylum Bacillota; class Clostridia; order Eubacteriales; family Oscillospiraceae; genus Faecalibacterium; species Faecalibacterium sp. IP-3-29. Next base: position 2,459,883 of record NZ_CP094471.1, read on the forward strand.
TCCGGCTCGATGCCTGCGGCCTGCGCCTGCACCACCTGTGCCCGGCCCATTTCCAGCCCATCCCGGGTGACAAAGCTGTTCAGCGCCATGTTCTGGCTCTTGAAGGGAGCCACGCGGTAACCGTCCTGCGCAAAAATGCGGCAGAGGGCGGCGCACAGCAGGCTTTTGCCTGCACCGCTCATGGTTCCCTGCACCATGATGCACTTTGCCTTGCTCATTCCAGCACCTCCGCAAGAAGCTTCAAAAGCTGTTCGTTTTCAGGTCCGGTGCGCACGGCGGTGCGGTACCAGCCGGGGCCCAGTCCGGGGTAGTTCGCACAGCTGCGCAGCACAGCGCCCCTTTGCCGCAGGGCTTCTCCCAGTGTCTCCGGGGCCTGAAACAGCAGGTAATTTGCCCTGCCGTCCAGCACCCGCAGGCCCAGCGCCCGCAGCCCGGCCGTCAGGCGGGGCCGCTGTTCGGCAATGAGGGCCCGGACCTTTTCCACATACGCTGTCTCCTCCAACGCGGCAAGCCCCGCCGCCTGCGCCAGACTGGACACGCCCCAGGGCTGGCCGCAGGCCTGCATCTGTTCCAGCAGTGCTGTGTCGGCACTCAGGGCATAGCCCAGCCGCACGCCCGCCATGCCGTAGAGCTTAGTGAAGGCTTTCAGGATGACCAGATCTCCCTCCCCCAGCAGGCCTTTTGCCGTGTGCAGGGCATGGTCGGGCAGGAAATCAAGGAAGCATTCGTCCACCACCAGCAGGGTGCCGCACGCCGCGCAGCGGCGGAGGACCTGCTCCACCAGCGGCAGGGCCGTCAGCTGGCCGGTGGGGTTGTTGGGCTGGCAGAGGAATACCATGTCCACCCCCGGGCGGATGGCCGCACAGAACGCATCCGTGACCGCAAAGTCTTCCTGCTCCCGCAAAAAGAAGCGTTCCACCGTGCAGCGGATGCTTTCCAAAGCAGTGGCATACTCCGCAAAGGTGGGGGCGGTGACCAGCGCCCGGCGGGGCTTTTTGGCCCAGACCAGCCGGAAGATAAGGTCTGCCGCCCCATTGCCGCAGAGGATCTGCTCCGCCGGCACACCCTCATGGAGCGCCAGCTTTGCCCGCAGTTCCCGGCACAGGGGGTCGGGGTAGCGGTCGGCCGTGGGCAATGCCGCCGTGATGGCCCGGGCCACCCCTTCCGGCAGGCCCAGCGGGCTGACGTTGGCCGAAAAATCCAGCGCATCCCGCCCGAACTCGGCCCGGTAACCGGCCCAATCGCCGCCATGTACTAGTTGCATCTTCGTTCTCCTTTTCCTGGATGGTTCATCCCAGCTCTTGGCTCCCCCTTTGGGGGAGCTGTCATGCAAGGCATGACTGAGAGGGCGAGGTCGTTACAAAATAGCCCGTATTGCCACGCCCCACGCCAGTGCAAAGGCGCTTGCCACGTACATCATCCGGTTGGCACGCAGGATATCCTCCGGTTCAATGGGGCGCAGCGGATCGCCGATGGTGGGCTTGGCGTAGTATTCGCCAAAGTAATAGGCGGGCCCGGCCAGCTGCACCCCCAGCGCACCGGCGCAGGCGCTCTCGGTCTGGGCGCTGTTGGGGCTGGCGTGGTTGCGGCGGTCCCGCCGCCAGATCTTCCACGCCCCTTTTGCGTCATTGTGGGTAAAGGCCGCGGCAGCCACCCACAGCAGGGCGGCAAGGCGGCTGGGAAGGTAATTTGCCGCATCGTCCAGCTTGGCCGGGATGCGGCCAAAGTAGAGGTATTTTTCGTTTTTGTAGCCCAGCATACTGTCCATCGTGTTGACGGCCTTGTAGGTCAGGGCCAGCGGTGCCCCGCCGATGAGCATATAGAGCAGGGGCGCAATCACGCCGTCGCTGGCGTTTTCGGCCACCGTCTCCACAGCGGCCCTGGTCACACCCTCCAGCGTCAGGTCCTGGGTGTCCCGCCCCACGATGCGGCTGACCGCCCTGCGGGCGGCAGGCAGGTCGGGCTTGACCAGCTCCCGGTAAACATTGGTACTCTCCTGCGCCAGCCCCTTTGCGGCCAGTGCCTGCCCGCACCAGAACATCTGGACGGCCAGCCCCAGCCACGGGCTGATGCGGGCAGCCCCCAGGCAGACAAGGCTCGTCAGCAGAAAGGTACCCACCGGCAGGCAGAAGGCCACAATGGCCCCGCCCAGCAGTTCCCCCTGAGGCGTTTTGGGCAGGCGGGCCCGCAGGCGCTTTTCCAGCGCCGAGATGGCCTTGCCCATGTACACCACCGGGTGGGGCAGCCAGGCCGGGTCGCCAAAGAGGCAGTCCAGCACAAAACCGCCGAGTACTGCGTATTCGATCATCGGGCATCCTCCTTAGTGTACTGCACAGTTTTCAGCAGGTGCAGCACCCGCTGCTCCGCCCAATCTCCTGCATCCAGAACGTAGCCGCCCGCGTTTGGGGCGCACCAGTGGTAATAATCCGCATGGGGCAGGGCGTAGCGCTCCATGGCAGCCATCTGGGTGCCTCCGTGGGCCAGAATGACCAGTGTCTCTTCCCCATCGGCAAGGGCCCTGTCCACCAGTGCGGCAAAGGCCCTGCACACCCGCTCCGAAAAGACAGCCTTGGTCTCGCCGTCCGGGCAGGGGCTTTCGCAGTTGGCGTTCACCCAGGCCAGATAATCCGGGTCGTGCTCCATCTCAATGAAATTGCGGCCCTCAAAGCTGCCGAAGCACATCTCCTGCAGGTCTTTCACCTCCACGAGCCTTGCACCCGGGAAGAGCACCTCCGCGGTCTGCCGGGTGCGGCAGAGCGGGGTGATATAGACCGTTTCCGGCCGGAGGTCAGCCTGCCGCAGCTGGGCGCGGCCCGCGGGGCTCAGGGGGATATCCCGCTGGCCCTGATAGCGCTTTTCGGCGTTGTAGGCCGTCAGGCCATGGCGCAGAAGATAGATCAGCATGGGGGCAGTTCTCCTTTCAATACTGTGGGGATGCCGCAGAACATCTGCACCACGCACCCGGCCCGGGCCGCCAGCAGGCAGGCCAGCCGTCCGGCGGCTTCCCGTGCGACCCGCTCCCCTGCGTCCATGGGCACCACGCCGCCGCCCACCTCGGTGGCCATCACGATATCATAAGCGGAGAGCTCCTCCGCAAGCTTTTCCAGATCCTCGGCCTCTGCGGCCAGGGCCTGCACCTCCGCAATGCGGATGCCGGGCAGGCGCTGCGCAAAAGTGCGCTTGCCGCTGTACAGCGGCCCGGTGATAAAGATCATAACAGTCCTCCCCACTGGCAGGCACACAGCGCCGCCAGCATCCACAGCTCGGCTTTCTGCAAAAACCACCCGGCCAGATCGCCGGTGATGCCGCCAAACTGCTTGTTTGAAACAACATGATAGCGTGCAAACACCAGCAACGCCGCCAGCACCAGCGCCCAGCCGCCCAGTGCCAGCAGGGCGGCGCTGAGCAGAGCGGCCAGCACCATCAGCACCCGGCGGACGGTGGTCTGATCCGCCGCCGTGGCAAAGGTGTGGGCAAGGCCGGTGTTCTTTGCCATCGGGAACGATGCCACGGCCAGGCCCGAGAGGGCCCGTTCCAGCACAAGGGCCAGTGTCCAGCACAGGCCCACCCGGGGCGTGAAGTCCACGCAGGCGCAAAGGGCAAGGTAGGCCGCAAAATAACTGCACAGCCGGATCACCGCAAAGGCACCGCAGTGGGGGTCTTTGAGGATCTCCAGCTTCTTTTCCCGGTCGCCATAGCTGGAAAGGGCATCGCAGGTGTCGGCATAGCCATCCAGGTGGATGCCGCCCGTGACCCAGACCGGGATCAGGCAGAACCCCGCCGCTTTTGCGGGTATCGGCAGGGGCAGAGCGCCGCACAGGCACCACAGCCCGCCAATGACCACCCCGATGAGCGGGAAGGCGCACATGGCATACCGCATATTTTTCTGGTTCCACGCGAACTGCGGCACCGGCAGGGCCGAAAACATGGCAAAGGCCACTGCAATGGTCTGCAATCCAATCATTTTTCCACTCCTTTATAATAGACCGGGATGCCGCACACCACCCGCACCACATGGTCAGCCCGGGCGGCAAGGGCATTGTTCACCTGCGCCAGCGCTTTCAGGTAGCGCCCGGTGTCGCCTGCGTAGTCGGCACCGCCGCTGAACACCTCGTTGGAGACCACGATAAGGTGCGCGCATTGTCCGGCCAATTGGTCCAATCCTTCCAAAATGGCCGAAGCCGCATTTTCTCCCGCCCCGGCGGGGTCGTAGAGCTCGTTGGCGGTCAGGTTGCCCAGATCCTCCAACAGCGCAGTTCCCCGGGCAGGCAGACGGATGTTCTCCAGATGCAGGGGACACTCCATGGTCTCAAACTGCTTTGCCGCCCGCATCTTCCGGTGCTTTTCCACCCGGGCGGCACACTCGGCATCCCACACCTGCATGGTGGCGATGTAATAGCGTGGGAGCGCGGTTTTCATCACCAGGCTCTCGGCATACCCGCTCTTGCCGCTGGCGGCACCGCCCAATACCAGCGTCAGCATTGGGGGGTGTACGGCGTGATGCCGCCCTCCGTGAAGGAATAGCAATCGCGGTAAACGGCCAGTGCCATATCCCACAGCGGGATGCTTGCCACCGCTCCGGTGCCCTCGCCAAGATGGAGCCCGGCGGTGAGCAGGGGCGCTTTGCCCAGCGCTTCCAGCACCAGCCTTGCTGCCGGTTCGGTGGAGCAGTGGCTGGCAAACACGGCCTTTTCCGCGGCGGGGCAGAGCCGCACCGCGCACAGAGCCGCCACCCCGCTGATGAAGCCATCCATCAGCACGGGCAGTCCTTCCAGCGCACCGCCCAGAAAAACACCGCACAGCCCGGCGATATCGAACCCGCCCAGCTTGGAAAGCACGTCCAGAGGGTCAGCGGCATCGGGCCGATTCCGCGCAATGCCCCGCCGGATGGCATCCAGCTTGCGGGCAAGCCCTGCATCCGAAAGGCCCGCGCCCCGGCCTGTCATCCGCTCCACGGACTGACCCAGCAGAACCGCGGCCACGGCGCTGGAGGTGGTGGTGTTGCCAATGCCCATCTCCCCCGTGGCCAGCAGCTGCACCCCTGCCGCCTTCTGCGCCCGGACAAGCCCCATGCCCGCCGCAATGGCATCCACCGCCTGCTGGCGGGTCATGGCAGGGCCGGTGGTGAAATCCGCCGTCCCGGCGGCAATGCGGCAGTTCTGCACCCCGGGCACCGGCTCCCCGGCTATGCCAAGGTCCACAGGCACCACTTCACAGCGGGCCGTTTTTGCCATCTGGCAGACACTGGTGCGCCGGGCGGCAAGGTTCTCGGCCACGGCCCGGGTCACGCTCTGGTCCGTCTGGCTCACGCCCTGCGCCACCACGCCGTTGTCGGCGCAGAGCACCAGCACGGCCCGGCGGGAAAACGCCAGCTCTGCCGTACCGGTCAGAGCGGCGGCATCCTCCAGCATAGTCTCCAGCCTGCCCAGCCCGCCCAGCGGCTTGGCCAGGCTGGCCCAGTGAGCATGGGCGGCGGTGCGTGCGGTCTCGTCCGCCCGGGTGATCTTGGAAAGAAGCTGTTTCAGTTCAAGCTCTGTCATTGGTCCTGTTCCTCTTGATGATAGTGTGCGGCGGCATCCACGAACCGCCGGGGCAGGGCCGTGCCCGCCCAATACAAATGCGGGAAGCCCGCATAGAAATGCTCATTTGCAAAGCCGCAGTCCCATTGCTTCCCGTTGGGCTTTGCGGCGGTAAAGCCGGTGCCGTTGTCTGTGGAATCCCAGTGGTGGAACTCGTGCACGGGCAGACGCTCCCCAGCGCGGAACAGCATACTGTCGGCGTGGGCAGTCAATGCCGCGTATCCAAACCGCACCAACCTCCCCACTCGGAAGCCCAGCCCCGGCAGAACGCCTGCCATGGGCCAGCGTTCCCCGTTGGCATCCTCCAGGCTCTGGCCCAGATAGAGAAAGCCCCCGCACTCGGCCACCGTGGGCAGACCGCGCTCCACAGCCCGGCGCACAGAGGCCAGCATGGAGCGGTTCGCGCTCAACTGCCCGGCATACAGCTCCGGGTAGCCGCCGGGCAGGTAGAGCCCGCCGATCCGCTCCGGCAGGACGGAGTCCTGCAGGGGGCTGAACCAGCAGAGCTCCGCCCCCGCCCGCTCCAGTGCTTCCAGCGTTTCGGCGTAGGTAAAGCAAAACGCCGCATCCCTTGCAACGGCAATGGGAACACGGGGGCGCTGTTCCTCTGCTCCCTGGGGCGGCAGCTCTCCCGCAGGGGGGAGCCGATCTGTGTGCACCAAAGGCGCTGCGCCTTCGGTCAGGGCAAAAAGCTTTTCCCAATCCACCACCAGCGCATCGGCCATCCGGCTGATCTTCTGCTGCAGGTCCGCGATCTCCCCGGCAGTTTTCAGGCCTAAGTGGCGGCTCTCAAGGGCGGCATCCGGCAGGTGGGGCAGATAGCCCAGCACCGGCAGGCCGGTCTCCCGTTCCAGCATGGGAGCCAGCAGAGCATACAAATGGGGGGCGCAGTCATTGAGCAGGATGCCCGCCAGATGGCTGGGGGTGCGGAACTGTTTCAGCCCGTTGATCTGGGCCGCCAGCGTCAGGCTGGCCCCTCTGGGCTGGACCACCAGCAGCACCGGCAGGCCCAGCGTATCGGCCAGATGCCAGGCACTGACGGTATCACTCACGCCGCCCAGTCCATCGTAAAAGCCCATGGCACCCTCGCACACGGCTGCCCCGTGCCCGGCGGCGGCCTGCGCATAGAGCGCGCGCACGGTCTCCGGCGTGGAGAAAAACAGGTCGAGGTTGTGGCTCTCCACCCCCAGCACGGCCCGGTGAAACATGGGGTCGATATAGTCCGGCCCGCTCTTGAAGGAGCAGGGGTCCTGCCCCCGCCGCTTGAGCGCCGCCAGCAGAGCGCAGGTCAGTGTGGTTTTGCCGCTGCCGGAACAGGGCGCGGCCACAAGAAATTGGATCATTTGCGTTCTCCTGTGATAAGGAAGATGGGGTTATTGGCCATCAGCAGGTGGAGCCTGCCCGCAGGCCGGGTGCGGCTGACCGCGATCTGCGTCACCTCCGCAGCAAGGCCGTGGGCAGTCAGTGCGGCCACGGCGGCGCTCAGCGTTTCCAGCGCAATGGCGGAGATGCAGATGCGGGCGTTCGGATTCCGGGCAAGCACCGTGTCCACTACAGCCTCCATGCCCCCCTTGGTCCCGCCGATGAACACGGCATCCGGAGCGGGCAGGTCAGCCAGCGCAGCGGGGGCGCAGCCCTCCACCAGTGTCAGGTTGCAGGCGTGGAACGTTTCCCGGTTCTGCCGGATGAGCCCGCAGGCCTCCGGGTCGCACTCCACGGCATACACATGCCCCTGGGGTGCAGCCAGCGCCAGCTCCACGCTCACGCTGCCGGTGCCCGCCCCCACATCCCACAGGGTATCGGCAGGCTGCACGGCCAGCTTGGCCAGCGCCGCCGCCCGCACCTCCTGCTTGGTCATGGGCACCTCTCCCCTGTGGAAGGCTTCATCCGGGAAGCCGGGCACCCGCCGGGGCGGCTGAGGAAGATGCTCCACAAGCAGAACGCTCAGGCTTGCAAACTGCTTTTGCGCAAACTCCTGCGCCGTGCCGAACAGGATCTTTTCCTCTGCCCGGCCCAGCTCTTCGCCCACCAGCACATGGGCATCGCCCAGCCCGGCGGCAGCCAGCCGGCCGCAGAGGGAGGCAGGCGTTTCGGCCCCGCCGGTCAGGAAAAACACAGGCTTTCCCCCGGCTGTCAGGCACTCGGCCACCGGGTCGCAGGCACAGCCGTGGGCCGAGACCAGCTTCCACTCCTGCCAGGAGCGGCCCACCGCAGCGGCCAGCAGCTGAACGCTGGAAAGCCCCGGCAGCACCCGGCAGGAGATGCCAAAGGCCCGCAGCATCGGCAGCAGCTGGGCCGCACCGGAGTAAAACCCGGTGTCGCCGCTGTACACAAGGGCAGCATCCACCTCCGGGTCAGCCGCCAGCGCGGCAAGGACATCCTCAGGCTGATACAGGGCCTTCCGGTGTTCCGTGCAGCCCTGCGGCAGCTGTTCCAGCAGGCGCTTTGCCCCCAGGATCAGTCCGGCGTTCTGCAGGGCGGCAAGGCCCTGCGCGGTCAGGCTTTCCGGCGTGCCCGACCCCATCCCGATGAGTGTGATCATTGCAGCATCTCCTTACAATGTGTCAGGATCTGTTCCGCCGTTTCGCCCTGCTCGGCCGGGCGGCGGATGACGATGAGCTGTGCCCCGGTGTCCTGCGCTGCCCGGGCTTTTTCTTCAAAGCCGCCCGCCGCGCCGCCATCTTTGGTAACGAGGAAGCGGATGGCAAACTGCTCCATCAGTGCCCGGTTCAGCGCATAGGAGAACGGCCCCTGCATGGCAATGATGTTCTTATGGGGGATATCTGCCCCCTCGCAGGCGGCAATGCCCTCCCGGGTGGGCAGGACACGGGGAAAAAGCCGTGCCGGTTCCAGCACAGCAAAGGCAGAAAGCTCCTTGGCCCCGGTGGCAAGCAGGACATTTCCCTGCGTCCGGGCCAGAAATCCCGCCGCATGGGCCGCAGAGGCAAACACCATGCTCCCGGCGGGCAGCGGGCTTTCGGGCCGGAGCAGGCGGCGGTACTCCGTGCCCGCTGTTTTGCAGGCTGCCCGGATGTTCCGGGTGGCCTCCACCGCATACGGATGGGTCGCGTCCACGCAGAGGTCAGCCCCCTGCAGCAGGGCGGTCATCTCCTCCGGGGTCAGCCGCCCGCAGTGGACGGTGATGCCGGACCTTTCGCCCTGTTCCTCGGCCCCCAGCGGGGTGGCCACGCTGACCAGTACCTCGGCCCCCAGTGCGGCCAGCTGCTTTGAAAACATGCGGCCCTCGGTGGTGCCGCTGAATACCACGGCCCTCATGCGCGGTACCCCCGCGGCGTGACCATCCGCCCGCTCAGCTGGCGGGTCTGGGCGTTGCCGACAAACACGGTGGTGAACATATCCACCGGGGTGGTTTCCAGCGCAGCCAGCGTCAGAATGCGGCTTTCCTGCCCCTCCCGGCCAATGTTCCGCACAATGCCGCAGACCGTTCCGGGTGCTTTGCCGTTTGCCAGCAGGATGCGCACCGCCCGCGCCAGATAGTCCGGCCGCCCCTTGGAGGAGGGGTTGTACAGCGCGATGCAGAAATCCCCCATGGCTGCTGCCGCCAGCCGCCGCTCAATGACCTCCCACGGCGTGAGCCGGTCAGAGAGGGAGAGCACACAGAAATCGTGGGCCAGCGGGGCACCCAGCACCGCACCGCCGCTCAGGGCGGCGGTCAGGCCGGGCACCACCTCCACCGTCACGTCCGGGAAGTGCTCGGCCAGCTCCAGCAGAGGGCTTGCCATGCCGTAGACCCCGGCATCTCCCGAGCAGACCAGCGCCACCGCCCTGCCGCTCCGGGCCGTTTCCAGCGCCCAGCGACAGCGGTCGATCTCCTTGGTCATGCCGGTGGAATAATAGAGCTTGTCCGGGAAGTAAGGGCGCACCAGATCCAGATAGACCGTATAGCCGCACAGCACCTCGGCTTGCGTTAAGGCGCTCTGCGCCTGTGCGGTCAGAAACCGGGGATCCCCGGGCCCAAGCCCGACAACAAAAACAACCTTAGGCATCCTGCCACCTCCAATCCGGGGCAAAGGGACGAAGCGCCAGCGCAAAGGTCACGCCGCCGCCCGCCTGTTTGGGAAGAATGATCGTGCCGCCTGCCGCCAGCACTGCCGCCCGCTCGCAGACATTGTCCACACCGGTCACGCTCCGGACAAAGGCCGAAGGTGTGAACTGCCCGGGGGCGTTCTGCAGCTGTGCGGCAGAATAGAACTGCACCGGCCAGCCGTGGATTCTGCAAAATTCCAGCAGGCCCGGCTCATGGGCTTTCAGGTCGATGCTGGCCGCTGCCGTGATGCACGCTGCCGCAAGGCCGTGGGCCGCACAGAACTGTGCAAAGGCCGCTTCCAGCTGTGCAGCGCTGGTCCCCCGCCTGCACCCGATGCCCAGCACACCGATCTTCGGGATCAGGTGCAGCGCATCGCCCGCCGGGAAAAGGGTCAGGGCAAAGTCGGCGCGCTCTGCCTCCCCCGCCGGGACCACCCCGGCAGGGGCCTGCCCGGCAATGGGGAATTCCGACCGATACCGCACCGGCCCGCCCGCCAGCAGTCTGCTGCTGACGCGCTTGATGCGCTCTGGCTCCAGCACGGCGCAGTTCTGATGCCTAGCCCACGCATCCACGGCAAACACACCGTTGGCATCGGTGGCCGTGGTAATGACCGGCACCGCGCCGCAGACCGCCGCCAGCGCCCGGGCCAGATCGTTGGCCCCGCCCAGATGGCCCGAAAGGATCGGCACCGCAAAATGACCACACTCGTCCAGCACCACCACGGCAGGGTCCACCGCCTTGTTCCGGCAGTGGGGCGCAATGGCCCGCACCGCAATGCCCACAGCCCCCACAAAGATCAGGGCATCCGCATGGGCGAACTGCTCCGCAGCCCAATCGGCAAGGCCGGGCCCGCCATGGCCGCAGCGGTCTACGGTGCCGGGCAGGGCACTGGCCAGCTTTTGGGCCAGCGCCAGCCCTTTTTCCGTAAAGGCGAGATAGGCGCGGGTCACTGGTCTGCCCCCTTGCGGAACTCCGTCGTAAAGGCTGGGTCGTAGAGCTTGCTCCGCTCATACCGGGTGCCCAGAAAATCCCCCACCACGATGAGCGCCGTCTTGGTGATGCCGTTGGCGCGGGTGCTCCCGGCCAGCGTGCCCACGGTGCAGCGCACCACCTTCTGCTCCGGCCAGCTGGCCTTGTAGACCACGGCGGCAGGAGTCTCCGGCGTGTAGGCTCCGCCTGCCAGCAGGGCCTGCTGCACCTTGTCGATGAGGCCGATGGAAAGGAAGATCACCATGGTTGCCCCATGGGCGGCAAGGCTGGCCAGCTTCTCCTTTTCCGGCACCGGGGTGCGCCCCTCCATCCGGGTGATGATCACGGTCTGGCTGATGGTGGGCAGGGTGTACTCGGCGTTCAGCGCCGCCGCCGCCCCGCAAAAGCTGGACACCCCGGGGGTATCATCGTAGGAGATGCCATCCGCATCCAGTGCGTCCATCTGCTCCCGGATGGCCCCATACAGGCAAGGGTCGCCGGTGTGGAGCCGCACGGTGGTCCCGCCTGCGGCTTCCACCCGGCGCATCACGTCCAGCACCTGTTCCAACGTCATCTCGGCGCTGTTGTAAACGGCGCACTCCGGCTTTGCCAGCCCCAGCAAGGCCGGGTTGACCAGACTACCCGCATAAATGATGCAGTCGGCTTCCTGCAGCAGGGCCGCGCCCCGCCGGGTGATGAGGTCAGGTGCGCCAGGGCCTGCGCCTACAAAATGTACCATCTCAATGCTCCTTCCATTCGTTCAGCAGTTGTGCGGCAGTGTCGGTGGCTCCCAGCGGGCCGTGCTGGTTGGAAAACAGCACCGCCCCCACCCGGAACGCCCCGCAGGTCCGCCGGTCAAGGTGGAGCTGAACCGCCCGCAGCAGGCTTTCCAGCACCGGAGCCCGCAGGCCGGCGCTGTCCAGGAGTTCCAGACAGGCATCGGTGGTGGCAGCGTTCATCAGGGCGGCGCAGACTTCCCGGGAAGCGCCGCAGAGCGCCGCATGGGTGCAGAACAGCTCGGTGCGGCAGTCAGCAGTGTGGGAATGGGTGTTCATAATACCGCCCGCCACCTTGACCAGCTTGCCCACATGGCCCACCAGAAGCACCTCTTCAAAGCGGGCCGCTGCAGCCATATCCAGCGTATCACCGATAAAGTTCGAGGTTTTCACCACCGGAACAGCATGAAACTCCGGGTATCTTTCGTGCAGATAGTCCAGCCCGTAATTGCCGGGGGCCAGGATGAGCCGCCTGGGGCTACCCGCCCGGAGAGCGGCCTGATTCATTTCCAGCTGGATGGTATCCAGGATCGCCTGCTGGCTCATAGGCTCCACAATGCCGCTGGTTCCCAGCACCGAAAGCCCGCCCTCGACCCCGATGTGGGGGTTGAAGGTGCGCTTTGCCACCTCTTCCCCGCCCTCGATGGAGATGGTCACGGCAAAGCCGCCGGTGTAGCAGGCGCTCTCGGCTTCCCTTTGCAAGGCCTCGGCGATCATCTGCCGGGGCACATGGTTGATGGCAGCTTCCCCCACCGGCTGGTCCAGCCCGGCCTTGGTCACCCGGCCCACGCCCTTGCCGCCGGAGATGCGGATCTCGGTGGTATCGGGCAGCAATTCTACGGCGGCGATCACGGGCAGGCCGGTGGTCACATCCACATCATCCCCGCCGTCCTTCTCAATGGCGCATTCGGCACCGGCTCCGGCGGGGCGGCAGTACAGCGGTGCCACCTCCACCACGATGCCCTTCGGCGTGCGCAGGGCAACGCTCTCCGGGGCATGGCCGGTGAGCAGGAGCCGCGCGGCCCCCGCCGCACCCAGCGCCGCGCAGGTGCCGGTGGTGTACCCGCAGCGGAGCAGCTTCTGCCCACTGCGGACGTAATGTTCAAACTTTGGCCCGGCAGGCTTTTCCGGACCGAACACGGCCTCGTACTGCTCCTTGGTCAGGCTGTACAGCGCCCGGATATTCTCCGGGGCAAAGGCCTCCTTTGGGGTCAGCACCCCCGAAACGCTGTGCGGGAACACGCAGACCACCGCATCCGCGATCTTCTGCGCCATGTCCAGCTCGTGCAGGCTGACGATCACGGCCAGCCCCTGCTCATGGGCCAGTTTCTGCAGGATGGTCAGCAGCTCGATCTTTCCCTTGACATCCAGAAAAGAGGTCGGTTCGTCCAGCAGCAGAACTCCGGGCTGCTGGCAGATGGCGCGGGCCAGCAGAACGCGCTGGCGCTGGCCGTCGCTGATGCAGTTGAAATCCCGGCCCGCCAGAGGGGAAGCTCCCACCAGTTCCAGCGCGTCCCGCACGGCCTGCCGGTCGGTATCGGACAGGATGCCCAGCCGCCCGGTATAGGGGATGCGCCCGGCGGCGGCAAACTCAAAGCAGGAAGTCAGCTCGGTGCGGCGGGTATGGGGCAGCATCAGGGCCAGCTTCCGGGCCCGGGCCGGGCCGGTGTAATCGGTCAGGCTGCGGCCATCCAGCAGGACAGCCCCGCCCAGGGGGGCCAGCTGGCCCGCCAGCGTTTTGAGCAGGGTGGATTTGCCCGCGCCGTTTGGCCCGATGAGGGCCAGGATCTGTCCCGGCACCGCCCCCAGCGTGATGCCGGAAGCAAGGGGCGCGCTGCCATAGCCGATGGCCAGTTCTTTCGTTTCACAGCGGTATTTCATCGCACACCCTCCTGACCCCGGCACACCAGCAGCCAGATGACCACCGGTGCACCAAACACTGCCGTTACGGCGCTGATCGAAAGCTCGGTGGGGGCAAACATACTGCGGGCGATGAGGTCGCACAGCAGGCAGAAGGCGGCCCCGCCCAGGCAGCACCCGGGCAGCACCACCAGCGGCCTTGCGCTGCCGAACAGCTGCTTGACCAGATGGGGCACCGCGATGCCCACAAAGGAGATGGGCCCCGCAAAGGCCGTGACACAGGCGGCCAGCAGGCTGGAAAGCAGCACCAGCAGCCGGGAAAAGGCTTTGACATTGATGCCCACGCTCCGGGCGTAGGCCTCCCCCATCTGGTAGGCGGCCATGGGCTTGGAGAGGCAGAACGCTGCCGCCAGAGCGGGCAGCACCACCAGCGCCGCCGCCCGCACATTGCCCCAGGTCATGCCGGAAAAGCTGCCCTGAGACCAGTTGTGGAGGTTGACGATGTTGCTGTCCTGGGCAAAGGCCACCACAAACTCCGTGACGGCCGAGCAGATGTAGCCGATCATTACGCCGCAGATAACAAGGATGCTCATCCGCTGCACCCGCCGGGAGACCGCCAGCACAAAGGCCATGGAGGCCATGGCCCCCGCAAAGGCGGCTGTGATCAGGGTAAGGGAGCTGGTAAGCAGGCCATGGTTCAGAAAAGCCACCATAACCAGTGCCACGGCCAGCTTGGCCCCGCTGGAAATGCCCATGACAAAGGGCCCTGCAATGGGGTTGGCAAAAAAGGTCTGCAGCAGGTAGCCCGCCGCCGAGAGCGCCGCCCCCAGCAGCACCACCATCACGGCCCGGGGCAGGCGCAGCTGGGTGATGATGCCCACGCTCAGAGCGTCCTGCCCGCGGCCGGTCAGGGCCGCCAGCACTGCCCCCGGTGTCAGGGACACACTGCCCCAGAACAGGTTGGCGGCAAACAGCACCGCCAGCAGCAGGGCAAGGATGCCGTAAGAAAGGATCAGGCGCTTTTTGCTGGTCATAGGTTACTCTACTTTCCTCAGAAATTGCAGGTCGGCGGGGTCGTTCTCCGTAAAGACACGGTGCAGATCGAGCACAAAATCGACCAGCGCCGTACTCTGCTGGAAAAAGCTCTGGGTGGTGCACCAGACACTGCCGCTCTGCACGGCCTTGAACTCGGCCAGCAGGGGGCATTTTGCCACCAGTTCCTCCGTGGTATGCACCACGCCCTCAATGGTGCTGTTGTAAAGGAGCACATCCGCATCCTTTGCACCGGCGTAAAAATCCTCCAGCGGCAGGTTCATGGTGGAAAGGTTGTTGCCGTTGTCGGTCAGGTCCGCAAACACATAATCACCGCCCGCCATCTCGATCATCTGGGCCACATAGTCGCCGCCCTTGCGCACATTGGCAAGGTTGTTGGCTGTGATGGAGAAAAAGGCACAGCGCTTGCCGGTGGGAGCCTGCCCGGTCAGCGGTGCAAGGCGCTCCACCTGCCGGGCAAACTCCTGTTCCGCCAGCTCCTCTTTCCCCAGCAGGATGCCCCAGAACTTGAGCCATTCCAGCCGGGCCAGCGGGCCGCTCTCATAGCTGGAGCGCTCCACCAGCACCGGGATGCCGAACCGTTCCAGCTGCTCCTTGACCTCCGGGGTGTGGTAGATCATGGTGTTCTCGATGGCAAGGCCGCAGTTGGCCGCAAGGATCTTTTCGTAGTCCGGGGCGCTGTACTTGCCCGCATAGGCAATGCGCCCGGCCTCCATGGCGGCTCTGGCCTCATCCAGATACCAGCCCTCCGCCCGGGTGCCGGAAAGGGTCACGCTGTCCAGCCCATCCAGCGCGAGGAACAGGTCCATCACCGAGGTGGAGACAAGGTAGATGTTCCGGACGGGCTGACGCAGCACCGTCACGCTCTCGGGCAGGCCTTCCACCGCAGCGGCATCCTCCGGGGTCACAAGGAACTGCTCCCCCGATTCGGTCAGGGTCAGCATGGTATAGCCGCCCTCATAGCAGTCGGCAGTAAACTGTGTGGCGTAATCCAGCGGGCAGGCATGGTCAAAGACCAGTTCCTCTGTGCTGGCGGGAGCCGTTTCGGAGGCGGCGCAACCCGACAGGGCCAGTACTGTAGCAGGCAGAACGCGCAGGAATTGTTGTCTCGTCAGTTTCATCAGTTCAGCGCAAAGGTCAGCGTATACTCGATCTCATGGGGGGTGCTCATGGCTACGGTATCGGCAGTGACAGTCAGCGGGGTGCCCAGTGCAGAAACAGGGATCTCAAAGGTGGAGTTGCCCTCGGTGTTGGTGGGCAGATACTTCTCGCCGTCCACGATCATGTAATCATAATTGGGGCTGCTCCACAGGATGACAGCGGTCATTTTGCCGTCTGCCACGGTCAGGGCGGCAGGGCTTTCCACGGTGGCACGGCCAGAGCCGCCCTCCAGGGTCACATTCACGCTGTATTCACCGTCCGCAGGGGTCTCGGCAGCTTCTTCCGTCTTGGGCTGTGCATTGCGGATGCTCACGGTGTGGTCATACCACTTGCCCTTGGTCCCGAGGAGTGCCAGCTGGAAGTCCTGGTCCACAGCGGCCACGGGGATATCATAGCCGTAGACCTCCTCCGAGGTGCCATCAGAGTAGGTGACGGTGTCGGTGGTAGGCAGCAGCCAGTCTGCCTTGTTGGCCTCGGCATCGGCGGCCATGCCAACGTACAGGTTGACGATCTTCTTGGAGGCCAGACTGACATGGAAGGTCATCTGCCCGTTCTCCACGGTCAGGGTGCCCATGCCATTGCAGGCTTCGTTGGCGTGGAACATGCCGCTGTCGGTGTCGAACTCAGCCGTGTACACGCCGTCCGGCAGGGCGGCTTCGGCAGGTTCGGATGCGGCAGCGCTCACGGCAGAAGCGGCTTCCGAGCTGGCAGCAGAGGAAGCAGTGGAAGAAGCCCCGCCGCAGCCGGTGAGGACGGCGGCCAGCATCAGAGAAGCAACGGACAGGGAAACAAGCTGTTTGCAGTGCATAAACAAAATACCTCAAAAATTCAGAATTTGAAATGGGAGTGTTTCTCCTCATGCGGGGAAGCTCTCCATAAAAAATGCCCGAAAAGATCTCTCCCTTCGGGCATTGGAAATGCGGAATATTAGCCGTTCAGGGAATCAATGGCGGCTTTGGTGTGCTCAATGTAGCGCTGCTGGATGTCCTCGATCTCACCCAGACCGGCGATCTGGCACTCCACGGACGCGAAGTCACCGGAGGCCTGGAACTGGCTCAGCCAGGAATCGTCATCCGCACCGGCCATATCGTTATTGGCGTGGTCACCGGCAACGACCATCAGGGGACGCAGGATGACCTTGGTGTAACCGGCGGCCTTGACAGCCTCGATGACGTTCTCGCAGGCGGTCTCCTCGGGCTCACCCTCCACCGTGCCGATGAACACGTTGCTGTAGCCCAGGGTCTGCATGGCGGTCTGCATCTGGCTGTAGCTCACCTTTGCGGTGTGGGAGGTGCCGTGGCCCATAAAGACGAAGGCGACCTTCTCCTCAGCGGCGGCCTCCAGGCTGTCGAAACCGGCATCCTTCACAGCAGCAGCGGTAACGGCCTTGGCAACAGCTTCCTTGTCGGCGTTGATGACGGCAGCATCGGCACCAACCTCGCCCAGCAGGGGCTCAGCAACGGCGACGCTCTCGAACTTGTCCTTGTACTCGTCGATCATCTCCATCATCTCGTCGTACTCTGCACCGTGCATCAGGTGGGTGGGCTGGACGACCAGGTTCTTCACGCCGTTGGCCACAGCGCGATCCAGAGCCTGCTGCATGTTGTCGATCTTCTCGCCGTCGCGGGCCTGAACATGGTTGATGATGATCTGTGCGGTGAAGGCGCGGCGGACAGACCAATCGGGATAAGCGGCCTGCAGCGCATCCTCGATGCCCTTGATATCCTTCACTCGGCTGTCGTTGAAGGAGGTGCCGAAGGAAACCACCAGCAGCTCATTCTCGCCGATGTCGTCCTGATTGCGGCTGTCGTCCTTGGAAGCATCGCCGGTGTCGCGGCCAAAGTAGTCAGGGTCAGCCTCTTCGCCCTCGACCAGCTCCTTCTGGGCATCGGTCAGGGCATCCCATGCGGCCTTGGCGGCCTCACACTGGGCATCGGTGTCATCGGTGCGCTCCTGCACATAGATGGCATCGATCAGGTCTGCAACATTCTTTGCGGCCAATTCGTCAGCCTCCTCGCCGGAAACCTCGCTGCTGGCAGCAGATCCTGCCGTGCTGGAAGCAGTGGTGCTGCTTGCGGCACCGCCGCAGCCGGTCAGTACACCGGCGCAGAGGGCCAGAGCGGTCAGAGCGGCCGCTGCTTTGTGGATGGTGCGTTTTCTCATTTTTGTTCGTTCCTTTCCTGTTTTTGAACATGATTTTTGCTGAACAGAAGGTACAGGAAAGAGTGCCCGGCAAAACAAAAGGGGCCTTTCTGCTTGCGGGATGGCAAAGCAAAAAGGCCCTTTTCAGTTTTTTCAGGCTTTTTGGGTACAACCAATTCCTCGTGATCTGGGGCTTGCGCCCCCGTACCAACAGCGGGCAGGTTTCCTGGCTGAAAGCTCAACATCCACCGCCGCCTTCCCGGAACATACGTTCCAGTGACCGGTGCAGCTGCACCCTGGCGGTAAACTCCCTTATCACAGTGACGAGATCGTGCGGGATTTGCACCCGCTTCCCTTTTAACGTGCCTGCCCCCGGCCAGAGCCGCGGGCGGTACGCACCTGCTGTTTTCTATTCAGTTCGCTGTTCAGTATAACATACTCAACGGAGGAATGCAATCACCACTCCGGGGAAACTTCCGGGCTCACAGGCGGTGTTTTTTCCCCGATCAGGGCCACCGCCACATCGTTGACATTGGTGCCCGTTGCCCCGGTGATGATCAGGCCATCCACTGCTTTCAGGGCGTGGTAGGAATCGTTGTTCTGCAAAGCAGCGTATCCGCTCCAGCCCCCGGCCTCCAGCGCGGCAAGGGTATCCCCATCCACATAGCCGCCGGCGGCATCGGTGGGGCCGTCTGTGCCATCGCTGCCCACAGAGAATACCGCCGCGTTCAGCCCGGCAATGGCAGGCGCAACCGCAAGGGCCAGCTCCTGATTTCTTCCGCCAAGCCCTTTTCCGGTCAGGTGAACGATGGTCTCGCCGCCCGCGATGTAGGCCAGCTTTTTCCCCTGCCCTGCCTGGGTGCGGACAATGGAGCCAAGGAAGCTGCCTGCTTCCCGTGCTTCGCAGCAGAGTTGGTCGGTCAGGAGAACCGGTTCATATCCCAGATTCCGGCAGGCGCTGGCCGCGGCACGGCAAAGCTCCCGCACGCTGCCGGTGATCCGGGTGGTCACATTGTCCAGCGTTTTGGGCGTTTCCTGCGCCAGCAGGGCCCGGGCCTGTGCTGAGAGTGCCAGATGATACTTTTTGGCAACGGCAAGCGCCTGGGCGCAGGTGGAGGTATCCGGCACCGCCGGGCCGCTGGCGATCATATCCAGCGGATCCCCCAGAATGTCGCTCAGCACGATGCTGAACACCTGCGCAGGGGCACAGCGCTGCGCGAACCGCCCGCCCTTCACACCGGAAAGCCGCTTGCGGATGGTATTCATCTCCACAATGTCGGCCCCGCTGGCCAGCAGCTGGCTCGTGATGTCCTGCAGCTCTGCCCCGGGAACGAGCGGCTGCTCGAACAGCGCACTGCCGCCGCCGGAAAGCAGGAACAGCACCGTATCCCCGGCAGTCAGCCCCTGCACCAGCTCCAGCGCCTTTTGAGTGGCCGCAAAACCGTTTGCATCCGGCACCGGGTGGCCCGCCTCATAGCAGGCCACACCTGGGATCTCACCTTTCACATGGCCGTACTTGGTCACGACCACACCGCCATCCACCCGGCCCAGCGTTTCAACCGCCGCGTGTGCCATCTGCCAGGCCGCCTTGCCCGCCGCCACCAGAAGCACCCGGCCCTTCCCGGGCCGGAGATCCCGCAGCGCACGGCGCACCGCCTCATCCGGCAGAACAGCGTTCAGGCTGGAACGAAGGATCACATCCGCATCCCGGCGCAGTGCAGCATTCATAGACTCGCCCTCCTTGCAGCGGTGCCCGCCCCTCCGGGACAGCGCACCAGAAACAGCCGAATAAAAAATCAAGACCGACGATCTCTTTTGAAATCGTCGGTCTTGTTTCAATCCGAGTGGCGAGAATCGAACTCACGGCCTCTTGAACCCCATTCAAGCGCGCTACCAAAACTGCGCTACACCCGGACATCTGATCGAGCTTGTCGCTCACAGCTCAATCAGTATACCCGAAGAATGGTGTTTTGTCAAGCACTATTTTCAAATTTCTTTTTCATTTTCGGCAATGGCCGTTGTGCTGCCCACCGGCTGCGGAAACTCCACCGTAGCCAGCGCCACAGCGAACACGCTCTGCGCACCGGCATCCAGCAGAGCCTGCGCGCAGGCCGAGGCCGTGGCTCCGGTGGTCAGAACATCGTCCACCAGAAGGATGCGCTTTCCCTCCACAGCCTCCGGCCGGGCCACCCGGAAGGCACCCGCCACATTGGCCAGCCGCTCGTCAAGGGAAAGTCCCTCCTGCCGCCGGGTGGAGCGGGCACGAGTCAGCGCGTCCGTGACCACCGGCACGCCCACCGCCCGGGCAAGGGGCTGTGCCATCCGCTCCGGCACATTGTAGCCGCGCTTTTTGCTGGAGGCCGGTACCGGAAGGATGCAGTCGTAACCCCTGTCAAGGCCCGGCACCGGTTCGGGCAGGGGCTCAGAGCCGCGCATTCTGATCTCGCTGCCAAAGAGCAGGCGGGCCATCTCCACGCCCAGCTCTACAGCTGCCCAGGGCGCGCCCTGATATTTCGCCCGCAGCACCGCGCGGCGGACAAGGCCGGTGTATCGGTAGGGCGCGGCTGCCCCATCCAGCCGCCCCAGGTAGTGCTCGGAGCCGCGCAGCCGCATGGAAGGTGCACGGCGCAGCTCTGCCAGCCCATCGGCGCAGTCCGGGCAGGCAGGCTGGTTCCCCAGCACCCGGTCACAAAAAGGGCAGCGGCGCGGGTAAAGCACCCAGCGCAGCTGCCGCAGTGTGCGGCTCAGGCCGCTGTAATAAAGCATCAGTCGTTCTTGACCGCAATGATGACGCGGACCTTTTTTCCGGCAGCGCAGCCGAAATTATCGTACCAGCCGGTCAGCTGGTAGCCGTCCGCATCCACCTGAGCCAGCTTGGTGGGGTAATACTGGCCCTTGTACCACAGGTAGACCTGCACATTGTCTGCCATCTCGTAGCGTTCATTGCCCGAGAGCACCGAGGCCGCGCCGACCTTGTCGATCTTCAGGGGCATCAGCTGCATCATGGCCTTGACAGAGCCGGTGGTCTCCTGCCGCACGGCAATGCCGCCCGCCAGCACCGGATACTTGATGGCCGTGGTGTAGCTGGCCACCGCGCCGTTGACGTAGCAGATATAGGTCGCCCCGCCGCCGATGTAGTTAAAGATCTGCTTGAAGGGGGTGCCCGTGATCTCCGCGATCTGCTGGAAGCCAATGCTCATCAGGGAGCCGGTGTTGCTGGTCAGCTTCTGCCAGGCCGTGCTCAGGATATCGCCCGAGACGATGCCCCACAGGATCTCGCTGGTGGTGGGCACCAGCAGATTGGACAGGCGGTCTACCGCCGTGGCACCGGTCACAGTGGTGGTGGTATCCGAGGTAGAGCCGGAGCCGTCGGTGCCGCCCGTGGCCGCTCCGGTGGTGGTGCCTGTCGTGGTCGTGGTGCCGGAAGCGGAATCTCCCGCCGTAATGCTGGTGACGAGGCTCTTCAGGTCAGAATAATTCATGGCCAGATTTTTCACATCGTCCAGCACGCCGTAGCTCCACAGGTCGCCGGTCACATCGTTCAGGATGAGCCGGTCGATCTGTCCGGCATCGTTGACGGTATAGTAGCGGACATCGAGGTCACTCAGTGTTACCCCCGATAGGCGGCTGGGACGAACCGTCCCAGCCACACCCTCCGAAGTTGTATCCAGAATCTCTACATCGTCGGCCAGGGCGGCTGCGCCCAGAGCAGTGGCATTGGCATTGATGGTGCCGTTGACGCGGCGGTCCTCGATGTGCTCCACGCTCTCGCCCTCCGGGGTGACCTTGATCTCTACCAGCCACCCCTGCGGAAAGTTCAGGCTCTTGTCCACATTCACAGTGCGGGCAATGCCATCGGTGCACATGACGGAGACTTTCTGCAAAACATCCGCGCCGTTCTCTTCCACCAGACTGCGGGTGGCGGTCTGCACGACACCGTAGAACACGTTGTCGGCTTCCTCGCCGGTCACGATCCCGGCAGCCTCATTGTTCATGCCCAGCAGCAGGGTGACGACCTCGCCCACGCCGCCGCCGTTGAGGGAGGACACCTGGGAGGCCACCGCAGAGGAACCCAGCGTATAGCTGGTGCCTGCCACCGTTACACTGGTGGGGGCGCTGGCACTGGGCGAAACTGCCGTGATGCGGCCAGCGGCGCGGCGGGTGTAGACCCACAGCGTCTGTAAACTTTCGCTGTAATAATACACGTCGTATTTGTTCAGTTCCGCAGATTCCGACGCTTTATCGTTGCGGTAGACCATCTTGGGAACAAAGGGCAGCTGGACCGTATCGCCCGCCACAAAGGGGCCCTTCAGGCTCTTGAGCATGACGCTGGAGGTATCCACCTGACCGTTGGAGACCGTGAAGCCCAGGCTGCTGCCGTAGGCACTGCCGCTGGCAGCGTTGGCTGTCAGGGTGTTGTAGAACAGCAGGGCGCACTCCTCGTAGTTGAGCGCCTCGCCCTGGCTGCGGTCCACCTGATTGCGCAGGCCCAGCTCACTGGCCTTGTTCAGCTGTGCGTTGGGGAAGGAGCCGCTCAGGTCGGTCATCTTATAGCCCATCAGCTTGAGGATGGCCGTGACCGCCTCCTCCAGCGTCACGGCGTTGTCGGGCCGGAAAGAGCCGTCGGTGTAGCCGTTCATCCAGCCGTTCTGCACCGCAATGCGGACATAGGGGGCATAGGGCGAAGTGCCGGGCAGGTCGGTGAACAGGGTGCCCACCGTGCCCTGAGAGCCCACGCTCTCGCGGTAGGTGGAGTAGGACACCAGCATCCGGGCCAGCGCACTGCGGGTGACCACAGCGTTCAGAGCAGCCTGCTGGCTGCTGTCCATCGCGTTCAGCGTGATGGACAACTGGACCGCCGTGTTGGCGTTGCCCGCTGCCGATGCCGGCAGCACCAGCATCGACACGGCAATGCTTACCGCCAGCAGAAATGCAAGGATTCGCTTTTTCATGGAAAATCCTCCTTAAAATAGTTTCTAATGTATTCCGGGTTGCGGCTCCCAGCGTCTGCTTCGTGCAAAGCCTTGCACTTGCATCCTGCTGGCCGCGGCCCCAACAACTCCTCCCTTCATCCGCCACTGGCGGCGGTCGTCGTTGTTGCCCCTATTAGGGGAGCTCCGCAAGGCGCTGGCAAAGCCAGACCGAAGCGGTGAAAGGTTTAATCATATCTCAGCGCTTCAATGGGGTTCAGCCTTGCGGCGCGCTTGGCGGGCAGGTAGCCGAACAGCACGCCGATGCCCACCGAGATGCCAAAGGCCACCACGATGGAGTTGAACGAGGGACTGACGGTCACATCAATGTCGCTGGAGATCATGGGCAGGATGCGGTTTGCCGCCATGGACACGATATAGCCAAGGACGATGCCCAGCACGCCGCCCAGTGCGGAGGTGGTGGCAGCTTCCACCACGAACTGCGACAGGATCACCCGCTCCTTGGCACCCAGTGCCTTGCGGATGCCGATCTCCCGGGTGCGCTCGGTCACCGACACCAGCATGATGTTCATAATGCCGATGCCGCCCACCAGCAGTGAGATGCTGGCAATGCCGGTAAGGATGATGATGACCATGTTGATCATCTCGTTCATCTCCTCCAGCCACTCGCTGGCGCTGTAGATGTAGTAAGCGTTGTCGCTCTTGAGCAGGTCGTGCAGACCGCTTTCCACCACCGCCTTGGCCTCGTTGGCCCGGCTCTCGTCCTTCATAATTGCAACAAAGTTCTTGGCGCTGGACTGGTTGGAGAGCCGCATGGCCGTGGTGTAGGGCAGATAGATGCAGTCATCGTCGGAGCCCTGCTGCATGTTCTTGTCCGTCACCTTGGCGTTCAGCACGCCCACGATCCGGAACTTGTAGGCCCCCAGCTTGATGGTCTGGCCCACCGCGTTGCCGCCGTAGGCCGCCCGGTTGAGGTAATCGCCGATGATGCAGACCTGCTTGTTGTCCTTGATGTCCATGTACTGCAGGCCGCGCCCCTGGGCGAGGGTATAGTTTTTCATCTCAGTGTAGTGCTCGTCCACACCGTAAACGCTGGTGCCGTAGCGGTAGGTCGTGGTGCCCACCTTGGGGGTGTTGTTGCTGAAATCGATCTGGGGCGAGACTGCGGAGATGAGCTCCTTGTTCTTATCCGCGATCTTATACACATCCTCCACCGAGGCGGTGCGGGAGCCGTAGCCCCAGACCTGAATGGACAGGGCATTCGTGCCCAGCGCCGAAAAGCTGTCCCGCATGCTCTGGGTCATGCCGTTGCCCAGGCCCACGATAACGATGACCGCCATGACACCGATGATGATGCCCAGCATGGTCAGGAAGGTGCGGAGTTTGTTGCTCCACACATTCTGGAGGGCCTGACGGAAGGTCTCAATGATCATTTGTTCCCCTCCTGTTCTGCCGATTCAAAGTTCAGCGTCGGCTGGACGATGGCTTCCGGCGCGCGGGAGTCGCCATCGTAGACCACCTGACCATCCTCCAGCCGGATGATGCGGTCGGCCTGCACGGCAATGGAGTTGTCATGGGTGATAAGCACCACCGTATGGCCCTGCCCATGCAGGTCCTGCAGCATTCCCAGCACCTCGCGGCCGGTGTGGCTGTCCAGCGCGCCGGTGGGCTCATCCGCCAGAATGATCGCCGGGTTGCGCACCAGCGCCCGCGCGATGGATACGCGCTGCTGCTGGCCGCCCGAAAGCTGGTTGGGCTTGTTTTTCAGCTTATCGCCCAGCCCCACCTGCTCCAGCACCTCGCGGGCCCGGCGGTGGCGCTCGGCGCGTGGGATGCCCGCATAGACCAGCGGCACCTCCACGTTTTCCAGTAAGTTTAATTTGGGCAGAAGATTATACTGCTGGAAGATGAACCCCAGCATCTCGTTGCGGATGGAGGCCAGCTCGTTCCGGCTCATCTTGCCCACATCCCGGCCGTTCAGCCGGTAGGTGCCCGCCGTGGGCACATCCAGACAGCCGATGATGTTCATGCAGGTGGACTTGCCGGAGCCGGACTGGCCCACAATGGCAACAAACTCGCCTTTTTCTATTTTCATGGTGATGTGGTCGGCGGCTTTTACCGTGGTGTCGCCCATCTGGTAATACTTGCAGACCGCATCAAATTCGATCAGAGCACTCATTCCATCCTCCCATCAGAAGATCATCATGCCGCTGCCATCGTCATAGTAGCTGTCGCTGCTGACCGAGTTGGGGTCGTAACCAATGGTGTCCCCCTCCTGGATGCCGCTGACGATCTGGGTGTAATCATCATCGCTGACACCGGTCTTGACGGCCACATAGACAAAGCCCTCGGGTGCCTCCATGGTGGCATCCGCCTTGGAAGCGCTGGGGGAATCCTGGGTCACCAGCACATAGCCGCCCCGGACGATGGCCGCATTGGGCACGGTCAGGGCATTGGCAGCCTCGGCCACCACGATCTCGGCATTGGCGTTCATGCCGGGCCGCAGGCCGTCGGTCTCGTCAATGCGGATGGTCACCGGGTAGGTGGTGGTGCCGCCGTTGGAAGCGCCCTTCATGGAGACGCGGGTCACAGTGCCCACATAGTTCTTATCCTGCACGGCATCGGCCGTGATCTGCACCTTCTGGCCCACAGTCAGGGAGCTGATCTGCAGCTCGTCCACATTGATGACCATTTCCAGATAGCTCAGGTCGTAGATGACGCAGAGGGTATCGCCGGATTTGACCGCATCGCCCACCTTGGCATCCTTTTCAATGATGGTGCCGCTGATGGGAGAGGTGACGGTATAGTTGGCCATGGTATCCTGCAGGTTCTGCAGGGAGATCTCAGCGCTGCGCAGGGTCTCAGAGGCCGACTGGATGCTCTCGGTCAGGTCATCGCCGCTCAGCTCGATCAGGATATCGTCCTTGGCAACAGTCTGGCCCTCCTGCACATGGATGGAGGTCACGGTGCCTGCGGCCTGTGCGGTCAGGGTACGCTCTGCCTGATAGCCAAAGGTGGCAGAGCCGATGGAGCTGACCCCGTTGATGGAGGCGGTGGCCGCCTGCGCGGTGGTCAGGCCACCCGCGTTCCGCACGGCAATGGTCACGGTGCGGGTGAGCAGGTTGCCGGTGCTCAGGGCATCCGTTCCGGTCACGCTGGTCACGGTGCCGTCCAGCTGCTCAAAGGTGCCGTCCAGCGTCACCTGGGCGGTCTGGCCCACGCTGAAATTGGCGGCATCAGCGGCGGGGAATTCCAGCGTCAGCAGCATTTTGGAGCTGTCGCGGATGATGGCGACCTCCTGCCCGCTGGTCACCTCGTCGCCCTTGGCGACCTTCAGGGTGCTCACGGTGCCATCCACCTCGGCACGCACATACTGGCGGTCCACCACCTTGTCATAGCTGCGCTGTGCCTGCTGCATGGCGATCTCAGCCTTTTCAAAATTGGTGGAAGCGTCCGAGCTGTCCAGCGTGTAGAGGATGCTCCCCTCATCCAGCACGTCGCCCTCCTCGAACTCGCCGGTGAGCACCTTGCCCTCCACCAGAGATTTCACGGTGTAGGTGTTGGCAGGGTTCAGGGTGCCGGTACCGCTCAGGGTGTTGGAGACATCCCGCACTTCAGGGCTGGTCTCCAGATAGCTGGGGTCCACGGCTGTGGTGCTGGCGCTCTTGGGCTTGAGCAAAAACACACCGCCCGCGATCACCACACAGACCACCGGCACGAGCCATTTCCAGTTCTTCTGCAAAAACAGCACCGGGGCCTTGGTTGTCTGTGCCGCAGGCGTTTCCGCACCCGGGTTCTCCGCGCCGTCCTTCTTCTTATTCCAGATCATCATGTTCCTCCTATCAGATTCAGGCCCGCCGGGGGCGGCCTGTCAGGTTCCTTTCCTATGTATAGGTGTAGTGTATCGCATTTTGCCCGGATACACAAGCGTCCAAATTTCGTTTGATCGCTTTTCAGCAAATTTTCACAGATTGTAAACCTTTGTGCAAATCGCAAGTTGACCTGTCTGCCGCTTTCTGGTTTAATCGGGACGTTGTTTGAACCAAACCAGAGGAGGATTTTTTCTATGAATCAGACCAGTAAGTTCTCGGTGCGCGATATCTGCTACGCGGGCCTGTTTGCCGCCGTCATCGCCGTGATGGCACAGATCTCCATCCCCATGCCGCTGGGTGTGCCCATGACCATGCAGACCTTCGCCATCACGCTGGCGGCTGTGGTGCTGGGCTCCAAGCTGTCCGCCATTGCCACGCTCGTTTATCTGCTGCTGGGCGCTGTGGGCGTGCCCGTGCTGGCCAACTTCTCCGGCGGCATCGATAAGTTTGTCGGCCCCACCGGCGGCTTTCTGATCTCCTTCCCCATCATGGCCTACATCATCGGCCTTGGCGTGGAGCACAGGGATGCTTTCAAGGGTGCTTTCCCCGTGGCGGTTGTCGTGGGCACCGTGGTCAACTATATCGTGGGTGTTATCCTGTTCGTGATCGTCGCCCACAGCACCGTGTCCGTGGCTGTTTCTGCCTGCGTTCTTCCCTTCATCCCCACCGCCATCATCAAGGCTGTGCTGGCCTGCGTGCTGGGCCTGAACATCCGGAAGCGGATCCCGGGGGTAAAAAAGGCATGAGCATCGTACTGCGCCCGCATCACCTGCTCTGCACCCAGGGCTACTCCGGCCATGGCTACAGCGAAGCCTTTGTGGAGCACATGAACGATATCGTCCATCAGCTGCGGGATGTGCCCGGGACGAAGATCCAGCTCACCTTCTCCACCGACACCCTCTGTTCCTGCTGCCCCAACAAGCTGGACACCGACCTGTGCGACACACAGGAAAAGGTCAAGCGGTACGACCGCAAGACTGTGGAGTATTTCGGGCTGGAGGAAAAGGAATACGACTACCAGGCCCTCATCCGGGAGATCGATGCCAAAGCCACCCCCGAGATGCTGGCCGATATCTGCCGGGACTGCTGCTGGTTCCCCATCAGCGCCTGCTGCAAGAATATCTGCGAAGGCAAATACGTGAAATAACATTTCCCCCTATACAACAGGCCGCCGTGCAGGATCATCTCCTGCACGGCGGCCTCTTTGTTTTATTCTGTTTCTGCGGCCTGCACCGTTACATAGACCCCGGCGGGGACACAGGCGGCCCAGGCATCCTGCTCGCTCAGCCAGTCGAATTGCTCGCACACATGGTCCGGGCACTGACTGTCGAGAAAGGCGATAGCCCCATCCTTTACCTGCAGATGCACGATATAATCGCCCACATCATACAGATAATCGTGGTCCTCGTCCAGCGGGATCGTTTCGGTGATGCCGTCGCCGAAATCGACCACGGCCACCAGCGGCTCCGCTTTGGGGGCGTTGGCACGGTACAGCACGAACAGGAGTGCTGCCGCGGCCAGCACCACGGCCGCAAAGATCAGGTTTTTCTGCCAGCTTTTCAGGCGTTTCATGCAGCGTACTTGCTTGCAGCTGCACCTGCAATGCGGCCAAAGACAACGAAGTCAGAGACAGCAGTGCCGCCCAGACGGTTTGCACCGTGGACACCACCGGTCACCTCACCTGCTGCGAACAGGCCGGGGATGATCTCGCCGTTCTCGTTCAGGACTTCGGTGTTGGTGTTGATCTTCAGGCCGCCCATGGTGTGATGAACGCCTGCGGTGACCTTGATGGCATAGTAGGGAGCGGTATCCAGCTTGTTTGCAAAGCTGGTGCGGCCAAAGTCGGGGTCATTCTTGGCCTCAACGTAGCCGTTCCAGGTGTTCATGGTCTCGGCCAGAGCAGCGCCGTCCACGCCGATCTGCTCAGCCAGTTCCTCATAGGTCTTGCCCTCGAAGGTGTAGCCCTTCTTGATGTAGCCCTGAATGACACTGGAATCATCGACCATCTTCTGGTCAATGATCAGCCAGCTGTAGCTGCCGGGCTGTGCGATCTCAGCGGCAGAGACCACGTCACGGGTGCCGACTTCATCAATGAAGCGCTTGCCCTCGGAATTGATCAGAACAGCGCCGTCGCCGCGCAGACCCTCGGTGATCAGAGAAGCGCTGTCGTACTGGACAGTGGGGTGGATCTGGATCTGGTCCATATCCACGGTGTCAGCACCGATGGCCTGTGCCATCTTGATGCCCTGGCCCAGGATGCCAGGGGCGTTGGTGGTCATAAAGCCCTTCAGCTCGGGCTTATACTCAACGACCATATCCATGTTTGCGCCGAAACCGCCGGAGGTCAGGATCACGGCCTTGGCGTTGATGGTAATGGTCTCACCGGAAGCGCCGGTGGCCTTGATGCCAACAGCAGCGCCGTTGTCATCGGTCAGGATCTCGGTGGCGGTGGTGTTCACCATGATCTGGACACCAGCCTTCTGGCAGTCCTCCTCCAGCAGGGGCACCATATAAGCACCCACGGAGACGACCTTGCCCTCCTCATTCACAGGGCGGTGGATTCGCTTGACAGATGCGCCGCCTGCAGAGGAGACGCTGTTCAGGGTAATGCCCTGCTCACCCAGCCAGTCGATGGCATCAGCGCTGTTGGAGCACAGGGTCTCCACCAGAGCAGGGTCATTGACACCCTTGCCGCCGATCATGGTATCCAGCTCCATCAGCTCCACAGAGTCGAAGTAGCCCTTGGGGTCAGCCTGATAAGCAGCCCACTGCTCAGACACAGTCTTGGCCAGAGCGGTGATGGTCTCGTTGTCAGCATACTTTTCAGCAGCGGTCTTCAGGGTCTTTTCGACACCTGCGCCCTCGGCGAACTCGTTCTCATCCTGATACACGGTCTTACCGGCGTTCATGCCGCCGGTAGCGCGCACGGAGTTGCCGCCCACCACGGGCTGGCTCTCCACGATGACAACGCTCTTGCCCTCGCTGGTAGCAGTCAGGGCAGCGGTCATGCCTGCGCCGCCTGCGCCCACGATGACGATGTCGGTATCAACGGTAGAGTCCTCAGCAGGCTCAGCGTTGTTCTCCACAGCGGTCTGGAAATCCTCAGGCTTCAGACCAGCAGCGGTGATGGCAGCAGCGGCTGCCTCCTTGATGGCATTGGAGGTGATGGTTGCGGTAGACACGCCGTCCACGGCAATGCTGCCGCTCTCGGCAATGGCAGCGGGCAGCTGCTCGATTGCCTTGGAGCCCACGCCCTTGGTCTCATCGGCACCCTCAGCGGTGCAGCCGGTGATCTTGCCGTCGGTCAGGGTCAGGGTAACGGTAACATCGCCGCCAAAGCCCTTGGCAGTGCCGGTAAAATCGCCGGTAGCACCCGCGCCGGTGGTGGAGGCGGGCTTGCTGCCGCAGCCGTAGCCCAGCAGGCTCACTGCAACGACAGCGGCCATGGCCAGCGCTGCAATGCTCTGTTTCATCTTCGTGTTTTTCATGGTTTCTTCTTTTTCCTTCTTAGTTGAAGCAACGTTGCAGGCAGTTAGCCTGCGCGAACATATCTCAGCATAAAAAGGGGGCTGCCCATTCGGAAGGCAGCCCCCTTTGCCGAACTAGGAAAAGATCAGGCGTTGGCCTGTGCAGCAGCAACAGCGCAGGCAACGGTAGCGCCGACCATGGGGTTGTTGCCCATGCCGATCAGGCCCATCATCTCAACGTGTGCGGGCACGGAGGAGGAACCTGCGAACTGAGCATCACCATGGACGCGGCCCAGAGAGTCGGTCAGGCCATAGCTTGCGGGGCCTGCAGCCACGTTATCGGGGTGCAGGGTACGGCCCGTGCCGCCGCCGGAAGCAACGGAGAAGTACTTCTTGCCGTTCTCGATGGCCCACTTCTTATAGGTACCTGCAACCAGGTGCTGGAAGCGGACGGGGTTGGTGGAGTTGCCGGTGATAGAGCACTGAACGTCCTCCTTCTTCATAATGGCAACGCCTTCCATAACGTCGTTAGCGCCGTAGCACTTAACAGCAGCGCGCTCACCCTCGGAGAAGGGGATCTCCTTGACGACGGTCAGGGTCTGGGTGGGGATATCGTACTCGGTCTGCACATAGGTGAAGCCGTTGATACGGGAAATGATGTAAGCTGCATCCTTGCCCAGGCCGTTCAGGATAACACGCAGGGGGGTCTTGCGGACCTTGTTTGCAGTGCGGGCAATGCCAATGGCACCCTCAGCAGCAGCAAAGGACTCGTGGCCTGCCAGGAAAGCGAAGCAGGTGGTGTCCTCGCTCAGCAGACGAGCGCCCAGGTTGCCGTGGCCCAGACCGACCTGACGCTGCTCAGCAACAGAGCCGGGGATGGTGAATGCTTCCAGACCTTCGCCGATGGCAGCAGCACACTCGGCAGCGTCGGTCAGGCCGCGCTTGACGGCGATGGCGGTGCCCAGGGTGTATGCCCAGACAGCGTTATCAAAGCAGATGGGCTGCACGCCGCGGACGATCTTGTCGCAGTCGATGCCCTTAGCGAGGAGCATCTCGTTGCAAGCGTCCAGAGACTCCAGGCCGTTGGCCTTCAGGCATGCCTCAATTTTCGGCATACGGCGATCCATAGATTCAAAAGTTGCCATGAGTTGTTCCTCCTCTCTTATTCCTCACGCGGGTCAATGTACTTGACAGCGCCCTGCTCCTTGCTGAAGCGGCCGTAAGTACCCACGTTCTTCTCGTAAGCCTCGTTGGGGGTCTTGCCGTGACGGATATCCTCCATCATCTTGCCCAGCTTGACGAACTGATAGCCGATGACCTCATCGTTGGCATCCAGAGCCAGCTTGTTGATGTAGCCCTCGGTCAGCTCCAGGTAACGGACACCCTTGGCCTTGGTGGAGAAGATGGTGCCGGTCATGGAGCGCAGGCCCTTGCCCAGGTCATCCAGACCTGCGCCGATGGGCAGACCGTCCTCAGAGAAAGCGGTCTGGCTGCGGCCGTAGACGATCTGCAGGAACAGCTCGCGCATTGCCACGTTGATGGCATCGCACACCAGGTCGGTGTTCAGAGCTTCCAGAATGGTCTTGCCGGGCAGGATCTCGCCAGCCATAGCAGCGGAATGGGTCATGCCGGAGCAGCCGATGGTCTCCACCAGAGCCTCCTCGATGACACCGTTCTTGATGTTCAGAGACAGCTTGCAGGTGCCCTGCTGGGGTGCACACCAGCCCACACCATGGGTGTAGCCGCTGATGTCCTTGATCTCATAGGCCTTGACCCATGCGCCCTCTTCGGGGATGGGAGCCGGACCATGCTTAGGACCTTTGGTGATCGGGCACATATTCTGTACTTGCTGCGAATAGGTCATAATCATACTCTCCTTTTGACAAATTGATGCCATTGGCAGGGGGTGTCCTGCCGTTTGCATTGACCGGCTGCGCCGCTCTTTTCCGCGCCACGCCGGTACTACCACGCATAGTTTTATTATAGAGAACCTTGGCGGAATTTGCAAGACGTTTTGCGGATTTTTTCACAAGCATTTTTAACGGTTACATGCCACTAACTAGCACTTTCACCGCTTTCACTGCCCAGTCCGTCACATTTCTATCATATTTGTCAAAAGGAATATCTTGCGCTGTCCGGTTCAGTTTTTTCTGGGCGGCTGTTGGGCCCTGACAGGCCGGAGCGCCCAGATGCACACAAAGCCCGCCGCCGCGCCCGCCATGGCCAGCCAGTGCCGCCCGGTGGCAAGACCCCAGAGGTTCGCTGCAAAGGGGAAGGCAAGGCTGCCCACGCTCTGTCCCAGCGCCAGAAAGCCGTAGTTCACCCCGGCATGGGGCAGGCCGAACAGGTCGGTGGAGAGGGAAGGCAGCACCGCCGCCAGCGCCGAATAACAGAAGGTAAGCCCTGCGTACACGGCCACAACGAGCCACCCCTGTGCGAACAGGAAGGCCGCTGAAAGCCCCAGCGACACGCCGAACAGGATCAGGTCAGTGGGACGGCGGCCGATCCGGTCGCTGAGCAGGGGCATCAGCAAGCGGCCCGCCGCGCTGCCCACGCTGCCCAGCACCACACTCCACAGGGCAGCGCCCTCGTCCAGGCCCCGCTCCATGCCCAGCTTTAAGATGATGGGGCTGAACAGCAGCACCGCCGGGGTGGAACAGCAGACCGCTCCGGCACAGAGCCAGTATTGCTTTGTTCTGAGCATCTGCAGCGGGGCAAGGTCGAGGGACGGGGTGCCTTTTCCCCTGCCCTGCTCCTCGGGCTTCTGCTTTGCCGGAGGCGGGTCGGTGAGCAGGGCGCTGCCCACAAGGCAGACCGGCAGCGTGAGTACCCCCAGCGCCCAGAACGCCCCCCGGATCCCCTGCACCGGGCCAAAGCCCTTCAGCGCCGTGCGGACGAATCCGGTCAGGAACGCACCGCTCAGGCCCACCGCGCCGCCAATGACCCCCGTGGCAAGGCCCTTGCGCCCGGCGTACCATTTCTGGGCGCAGGACTGGATGGACGGGTAGAGAAACGCCGTGCCCAGCCCCGCCGGAATGCTGAACACTGCCCAGAACCATACCCCCTTCTCCCCGGGCAGGAGGGCCGCCGCAAAGAACCCGCCGCAGAGCAGGCCGGTGCCCCACAGCGCCGCGCAGCGCGGGCCTTTTTTATCCTGCAAAAAACCACCGATGACGCATCCCACCCCGAACGCTGCGATCAGGATGCCGAACGCATAGCCAGCGCCGTCCTCGGTCAGGCTGAACTCGTCCATCACCGGCTGCTGGAACACGCCCCACGCCGCAGGCAGGCCCGTCAGGATCTGAATGGCCGCCCCCGCCGCCAGGATCGCCCAGGGGTGGCGCGCTGTAAACTGCTTCATCTGTTTTATCACCTCGTTCTGTCAGTGTGCCCTTTTTCATTGACAAAACGGCATGTTTCTTTATAATTAAAGATGTTCAAATTAAAATAACTTCACCCTCTCCGTCAGTGCTGACGCACTGCCACCTCCCCCAAAGGGGGAGGCTCTGGCGGTTCTTTGAAAGGCCTCATCTGGGATTGCCCTTGGCTCTCCCTTTGGGAGAGCTGTCGAGCGAATGCGAGACTGAGAGGGTGAGGATGCTGAGAAAGAGGAACCAACTATGAAATCACAGGCATTGAAGGGTATGCGGGACCTGCTGCCCGCCGAACAGACTCTGCGCGACTACATCCAGGGCAAGATCCTGGAGACCTACCGTGCTTCCGGCTTTGAGCGCATCTCCACCCCCATGCTGGAGGATATGGAGAACCTGGACAAATCCGATGGCGGCGACAACCTGAACCTCATCTTCAAGGTGATGAAGCGCGGAGACAAGCTGACCAGCGCGCTGGGATCCGGCGACCCAAAGCAGCTCTCCGACATGGGCCTGCGCTATGATCTGACCCTGCCCCTGAGCCGTTTCTACGCTGCCAACAAGGACAAGCTCCCCCACCCCTTCAAGGTCATCCAGACCGACCGCGTGTTCCGCGCCGAGCGCCCCCAGAAGGGCCGCCTGCGCGAATTCGTCCAGTGCGACATCGACATTCTGGGCGACGAGAGCCCCAACGCAGAGGTGGAGCTGATCGACGTGACCGCCCGTGCCCTGCTGGGTATCGGCTTTACCGGCTTCACCGTGAACATCAATGACCGCCGCATCCTGCGCGGAATGCTGGAGAGCATGGGCTTTGCCGCCGACACGTTAGACTCTGTCTGCATCACCTTTGACAAGATGGATAAGATCGGTGCCGAGGGCGTGAAGGCCGAGCTGACCGAGAAGCAGCTGCCCGAAGCTGCCATCAACGCGCTGGCCGATTTCATTGCCGCCGGTGATGTGACACTGGATTCTGTGGCCTCCCGCTGTGCCGACCCCGCCATTGCCGATGACCTGAAGTATGTGCTGGCCACCGCAAAGGCCATGGCCAACGGCCGCTTCGATGTGGCCTACTGCCCCAGCCTGGTGCGCGGCCAGGGCTACTATACTGGCATGGTGTTTGAGATCACCTGCCCGCAGTTCAGCGGTGCAGTGGCTGGCGGCGGCCGCTACGACAACATGATCGGCAAGTTCCTGGGCACCAAGGTGCCCGCCGTGGGCTTCTCCATCGGCTTCGAGCGCGTCTGCGGCATCCTGCTGGAGCAGGGTTACCAGATCCCCGGTGCCAAGCAGAAGATTGCCCTGCTCTACAACAGCGATGTGGACTTCCCCGCCGTGCTGGCCAAGGCCGCACAGCTGCGCGACACCTACAATGTCACCGTTCTGCCTCAGGCCAAGAAGCTGGGCAAGCAGCTGGGCCAGCTGGAGGCTTCTGGTTTCGCCGGTGCCGCCTTTATGGACAAGGATGAAGTAAAGATCTTCGCACAGCAGTAATGGGCGGGCGGCGGGAAGTTTCCCAAAGCAAGTGTCCGCTGGGGTGGGACCCTGTTGCCGCAGGCAATAGGGCGGGCGATGGAATGGCCCGTTTCACTTGCGCGGGAAAGCTTCCCGCCGCCCTTTGCAACAGCATATACAACAAAGCCCTCTCGGTCGATTGGCCGGGAGGGCTTTGTTTTGTGCGGGTCAATTACAGGTTGTACAGTTCCGTATACTTTTTGGTCAAATAATCCAGATAGTAGTGCGCATCAAAGGTGCCGCAGGCGTTTCTGACGACTTCAGCAGGCTCCAGCAGGTGGCCGTACTGGTGCACCTTTTCCCGCAGCCAGCCGGTGACGGCGGAGAGATCCCCGTGGGCCACGCCGCCGTACACATCGAATTCCTGCTCCATATTGTGGAGCATCTGGGCACCGTAGGCGTTTCCCAGAGCGTAAGACGGGAAGTAGCCGAAGGAGCCGCCCGACCAGTGGCTGTCCTGCAGGCAGCCCTCGCGGTCATTGGGAACCTCCACGCCCAGATACTCCTTGTACAGCTCTGCCCACGCGGCAGGGACCTCCTTTGCCGTCAGGGTGCCCGCAATGAGCTGCTTCTCGATCTCGTACCGCACCATAACGTGCAAGCAGTAGGTCAGCTCATCGGACTCGGTGCGGATGAGGCTGGGCTCCACCTTGTTCACGGCGCGGTAGAACTGCTCCGCAGTCACATTTCCCAGCTGTGCGGGGAAGAATTCCTGCACCTTGGGATAGATGGCCCCGATAAAGGCGCGGGAACGGCCGATGAGGTTCTCGTAGAAGCGGGACTGGCTCTCGTGCACGCCCATGGACACACCGCCAGTCAGGCAGGTGTACTGCAGGTCATCCCGGATGCCCAGCTCGTACAGGGCATGGCCGCCCTCGTGGAGAACGGAGTACATCGAGGAGGCCACATTGTGCAGGTCGTAGTTGGTGGTGATGCGGACATCCTTGTTGTTGAACTCCAGCGTAAAGGGGTGTTCGGTCTCGCCCAGGCCGCAGTGGCCCCGGTCCAGGCCCATGACCTCCATGAGATAGTCCGCAAACGCCTTCTGCTGCTCGACCGGATATTCCAGATGCAGGAAGCTGTCATCGATCTGAGGCTTCTCGCCGATGGCCCGGATGAGGGGCACCAGGCCCTTGCGCAGGGTGTCAAAGAACACGTCCAGCTGTTGGGTGTCCACGCCCCGCTCATACTCGTTCAGCAGGGCATCATAGGGCGCTTTTTCCGCATCGTAATAGCCCGCGAACTTCCGGTTATACTCCACCAGCTCCTGCAGGATGGGGCAGAAGGAGGCAAAGTCGTTTTCTTCCTTGGCCTTGTGCCAGACATCACTGGCGCGGTTGGTCAGCTCGCTGTATGCCATATACTCCTCGGCGGGGATTCGGGTGAGCTGTCGGCAGCTGCGGCGCAGCTCCTCCACCTCGCGGCGGTGGAGGGTGTCCAGCGTCTCCCGCCGGGCATAGAGCTCCTCCACCAGTGCAAGGGTCTCGGGGGCGGTCATCAGCTTCTGCAGCTCACCGGCCAGAATGCTCAGAGCCACACCCCGGCCCTCGGCCGTGTTCTTGGGGGCCACGGTCACAGCGTCCAGATACAGGCTGTTGGAGGCGCAGTTGTAGGCGTACAGCTTCTTCTGCAGGGTCTCCAGCGCCCGCAGCTTCTCATTTTGTTCCATTGGGTGTTTCTCCTTTTTCAGTTTTTGGTGGGAAATGCCGGGTCATTCCAGAAAAAGCGCTTCCGGGCCACCGGGTCCGGGTCCGGGATCTCAAACGTATAGCGCTCCGTTGCATTGATGACCGTGGTCTGGCCGTGGGTGCACACCCGGGGCAGGTTGGCATTATAGCTCAGGTGGACATGCCCGTGCACGAACCACTTGGGCTGGTACTCCTCCAGCAGGTCGTTGAAGCAGGCAAAGCCCTTATGGGCCCGGTCATTGCCATCGTTCAGGCCGGCCGCCGGGGAATGGGTCAGCAGCAGGTCGATGCCGCCCGCCCGGTGGGCCTTGAACCAGAGCCGCCGCATCCGGCGGCGCATTTCCTGCTCCGTGTACTGGAAGGTCTCCTCGCGGTTGTAGCGGATGCTGCCGCCCAGCCCCATGATGCGCAGCCCTTTCCAGACATACACCTGATCGTCCACGCAGATGCAGCCGCCCGGCTCGCCCTCCGTGCGGTAGGAGCCATCGTGGTTGCCGTGGACATACAAAATGGGGGCTGCTGTAAAATTTGTTATATATTCGAGGTATTTTTTGGGCAGATCCCCGCAGGAGAGGATCAGATCGACCCCGGCCAGGCGTTCCCGGGAGCAATAGTCCCACAGCGCCTTGGAGGGGGTATCGGAAATTGCAAGTATCTTCACGTCCGCAACACTCCGTTCTGTTGAGCTTTTTACAGCGTTGTCTCTTTCAGGCTGCTCAGGCCGTTGATCTCCAGCAGGCCCAGCGTTCTGACATCCAGCTGATCGTACCGGGGCAGGCTGCCCTCCACGCACTCGCCCAGCCAGTCCATCTCCATCAGTTCCTTGGGGGTGTAGGTGTCTGCGGTGGGTGCCTTGGGGATATGCCCCTGCGCAAAGATGCCCGCAGGGAAGATGGGGAACTCGTTGGCCGCAAGGTTCTTTTCCAGCAGATCGAGCAGCTGCTGCGTGCCCTTGGGCAGGGTCTCGTAGTAATCCAGCCGCTCCGCGTCACTGCGGAAGCCCCACCAGTAGTTGATGGCCTTGCCGCTGGAACCGCTGTCCCAGGTGCCCTCGAAGATGGAGCGGATGATGCCGATATAGAACACTTCCCACTTCCAGACCGGCAGCGCCACCGGCTGGATGCTGCCATCCGGCATCCGGCGGCACAGGCCGTATTCCCTGGCGCTGCCGGTGGGCTCAAAGGGGCTGCAGGCGTAGAACAGCTCGATATCCGGGCAGTCGGAGAAATCCAGCGGCTTTCCCGGCTCCTGCAGGCAGGCCCAGCGCAGCAGGATATGGCTGTTGGGCCGCACGGTGCGCAGGCCCCGGGCAAAGGCGTTGATGGCCGCAGGCACACCGTAAACGGGGTTGGCCGCCACATAGCCCACCCGGTCGGTCAGATTCAGGATACCCGCCAGCATTCCCAGCAGGTAGTTGGCCTCATAGGTGCGGGGGTAATAGGTGCGCACCAGCGGATGGGGCGCGTTCAGGCAGCAGTTCAGGAACCGGGTCTTGGGGTGCTGGGCCGCCACCTTGAGGCAGGCGGGCCGCATCCGGATACTGGTGGTGAACACCACATCCGCGTTGTCGTGGGCCACCTCTTCCATGATCTGCTCCGCGTCCACCTCGGGGGAGACATTTTCCCGGTTGGTGATGATGAGCCGGTCCGGGAATTCCTTTTTCAGGGCCTCGATCCCCTTTTCGTGGCCCCGCACCCAGGCGCTGTTCTTGGCATTGTACTCGTGCAGGAACACCACCTTGAGCTGGCTGGGCTTGCTGAAGATGTTCAGCTTGTTCAGCAGCGGCTCACTGCCGGGCTTTGGCTCCAGCGAAAGCTCCACGGCATGGGGCTCCGTCAGGATCTTGATCTCATCCCACAGCTTGGCCAGGTTTTCCCGCACCTGGCTGGGGGTGGACTGGCAGGCATCCGAATACCGGTAGACCGAGAGGTACACCAGCAGCGCGTCGCCCGGGGTCAGCTCCAGGGCGGAGCCGCCCAGCGCATAGAACTGCTGGCTGAACATGGTATACAGGGCCGAGAAGTTCAGCCGGTCGTCATCCGACCATACCTCGCTGGCGGCCTTGCAGACCAGTGTCTGCAGCTTTGCATAGCCGCCCAGCCGGGAGAACCGGACATTGTTGATCTTGCTCAGCTTATAAAAATCGAGAAACTCGTAGTAGATCTTGTTTTCCAGCGTGTCGTTCCGGGCCGGAACAAGCCGGGTGACCGTGCCCGGAATGGTGACCGCCTCGTAGTATTTGAGGACAGACACCCGCTTGTTGCCCTCCTGCACATAGAACTTGTTCAGGTATTCGTAGGCAATGATGGGGGTGTGGATGCCCTCCTCCAGATGGGCCTCGCAGAGATTCGACCACTTGATGGCAAACTCGGTGTCCTCTTCCAGCAGGGGCATAAAGTTGGCCGCAAAGGCCGTGTGCCGCCCGCTGGTCTTGGTGCCCACAATGCTCTCGGCGGGGATATCCACCAGCCCCAGCGGTTCCTGGGCAACGATGTTCACCCCGTTCAGGATATCATCCAGCACCGCAAGGTACGGCGACTGGCCGCGCGCCACACAGGCACGGTAGGCACGCTGGCCCGCGCGCAGGGCGCTTCTATAATCTTCTATCATGGCCATAGCAGAACTCCCTTCTTCAATGGCTCCTGTTTTCCTTTCCCGGCCCGTGCCGCCGTGTATGCGGCACAGGTCTAAGGACAGTATAACATGAAATTCGGATTTATGGGAGACTTTCTCCGGCAAAGGTGTTGATTTACAGAATTTTTTCAGGTACGATAAATAGGAAACCATATTTGTGAGGTACATTTTCATGCAGACTGAACAGCTGCCCCGCCTGGAAGCGGGGGAATACCCCGGCGGCATCTGGTACTACGAGCCCCACACCTA
The DNA here is from genome assembly GCF_023347335.1 of Faecalibacterium sp. IP-3-29. Taxonomy (NCBI): domain Bacteria; kingdom Bacillati; phylum Bacillota; class Clostridia; order Eubacteriales; family Oscillospiraceae; genus Faecalibacterium; species Faecalibacterium sp. IP-3-29. Next base: position 2,499,195 of record NZ_CP094471.1, read on the forward strand.
CCTGCCCTACCGCTATGTGCTGGGCCGGGTGGGCAGGCACCCGCTGGTGTGCATCGGCATCAACCCCAGCACCGCCCAGCCCGGTGCGCTGGACCCCACCTTAAAGAGTGTGGAGCGGCTGGCCAACGCCAACGGCTTTGACAGCTGGATCATGTTCAACGTATATCCCCAGCGCGCCACCGACCCCAACGACATGGACCGGGTGCCGGACCGCGCCCTCTGCGACGAAAACCTGCGCTGGCTGCGGGCCGTTCTGGCCGAGACCGAGCCCACCATGTGGGCCGCATGGGGCACCCTGATCGAAAAGCGGGACTACCTGCCCGGCCTGATGCGGGAGATGGTGGCCCTGACAAGGGAGCGGGACATCCCGTGGGTCACCTTTGGCAAGCGGAGCAAAAAAGGCCATCCCCATCACCCGCTCTACCTGCGCAAAGATTCCACACCTGAGCCGTTTGACGTTGAAAACTATCTGGACACCTGTTTTTGAGGGAGGGATACCATGACCCCGGAACGCTACCAGGCCCTGCTGCGCTGGCTGGAGGCCCGCCCCGCTCTGAAAAAGCTGGTGATCGCCCTGAACCGCTGGCTGCCTGCCGTGCCCTTTGCCTGCTATCCTTTGCTGCTGGTGCTGCTGAATGTGCGGTGGTTCCGGCTGCTCTCCGCAAACCGCGCCGCCGCTCTGGATTTTATGCAGCTCATCGCCCGGGCAGTCTTTGTGCCGGCCTTCGTCTTTCTGGGCGGCACGCTCCTGCGGGCCAGGCTGAATTTTCCCCGCCCGTATGAGCAGCCCGGCTTCACGCCGCTGGTGCCCAAGGAGACCCACGGCAAGTCCTTCCCCTCCCGCCACGCCTTGAGCGCCGCCGTGCTGGCCGCTGTGTGGTGCTACTTCTACCCCGCCGCCGGGGCCTGCATGGTGGTGGTGGCCCTGCTCATCTGCGCCCTGCGGGTGCTTGCCGGGGCGCACTATGTCCGGGATGTGGCCGCCGGTGCTCTGCTCGGCTTTGCCCTTGGGGCCGCCGGAATGTGGCTGCTGTGACCCCAGAATGCCCCCTGCGCCGTAAAATCCAAAAAAATTTGAAATTCCGCTTGACAGAAGCCTATGCGTATGGTATTATACTTCTCGCAGCGTGTGCCGAACGCACACTGCCGCCAGATAAGTACCCCATGGGATAACAACGTGCGCCCGTAGCTCAGGTGGATAGAGCAACTGCCTTCTAAGCAGTGGGCCGGGGGTTCGAGTCCCTTCGGGCGCATATTATGTGGTGCCTTTAGCGTAGTCGGTTAACGCGCCAGATTGTGGATCTGGAGACCGTGGGTTCGAGTCCCACAAGGCACCCTGCTAGGAATTAGACCGGAAGCCGAAAGGTTTCCGGTCTGATTTTTTGCTTTTCCGGCCCATTTTAACACGTATTTTCGTTGCTTTTCCGTTTTCTGCTGAAAAGTACAACTTTTTTTGAAATTGCGCTTGACAATTCCGGATTCCATGGTATAATAACTAACGTTCCGAGCCGAACGGCCCACGAACAAAACAGAATATGCGGATATGGCGGAATTGGCAGACGCGTTAGATTCAGGTTCTAATCGGGGCAACTCGGTGGAGGTTCAAGTCCTCTTATCCGCACCAAACCATGAAAATCCGAACCTTTTCTCGATAGGAGAAGGGTTCGGATTGTTTATTTTATTTTGATAACTAAGCACATCTGATTCACAAAAAAATATTGCTGTTATTTCTCCAAAAGGGTACAATAATTTAAAGGGGAGTAAAGGAAAGGAGTATTGCGATGAAATTAGTAAGAGTAGAATTTACAAAGTTGTTTGGATATTTTGACTATTCCATTGATTTCCATGATACAGTTACAATTCTTCATGGCTTAAATGGCTGTGGGAAGACTACAATGTTGCAAACCATAAATGCTGTATTTAATAAGGAAATGGATACTATTAAGTCCACTGACCTTCAATCTGTAAGCTTTTTCTTTTCGACTGGAGCTATTCTTAAAATCGATCGCAAGAAAATCTATTTAGATCCTGAAAAAGAGAAAGCAACAGGAATAATATATCTTGCATACTCGATTATTGAGAATGGAAAAGAAACTGTTTTCGATTCTTTTGAAAACACTGATGAATACCAAGATATCGTTAAAAGATTTTTGAAAGGATACCGTCCATTCCCATTTCTAGAACGCATAAACGAATCTACATGGTATGATAGAAAGCGTGAAACAAAGCTTAATTTGGAGGAAGTTATTGCTGAATATGGAACTATCATATTTAGACGATATAGTAGAGAATATCTTGAAGATGATATTCCACAACCCGTTCAAGATATTCTTGCTTCTATGGATGTTAGGTTGATTGCGGCTGACAGATTAACGGTAGCAAAGCGTGTTGAGCGTCAATATGGGGAAGATAACATAAAGATAGAACGCCGTGTAAATCTTATTGCAAAAGATCTTTCACAAAAAATCCGGGACACGATTCAGCAATATGCTCAACTTTCACAGGCTAAGGATAGAACTTTTCCGCTTCGGGCTATAAAGCAAAGCTCTCCCCTGACTGTTGATGAAATTAAAAGCAAAATGATAGAGCTTGAATCGAAACGTAAGGAATTTGTTGATACTGGAATCTTGGAAGAGGAACAAGATGATATTGGAATTCATGATTTACTAGATGCAATTACCGAAAGCAATCGCCAAAACCTTTCGTTATATGCGATCGACACTGAAGAAAAATTAAATGCGTTGTCCAGTTTGTCTTCTTCAATCAATCTTTTCCGCAATCTAATTGATAAGAATTTCAACAATAAAAGGATTGTATTTAATAAAGATTATGGCTTTCGGTTCGTAGCAACCTACTCTGATTCTACCATCTTACCGCAAAGCTTGTCTTCGGGTGAACAGCATGAATTGGTTATGTTTTATGATCTGATTTTTAATGCATCAGAAAACACTTTGATTTTAATTGACGAACCTGAACTATCCTTGCATATAAAATGGCAGCTTGATTATGTTGATGAATTATTGCAAATTATCAGTGCAACGAAGTTTTCCGCAGTTCTGGCAACTCATTCACCACAAATTATTCATGATAAATGGGATTTAACGGTATCCTTGTCTGAATAAAGTGAATGTTATGCAGAAATATATAGATGAATATACATTACTTGCGGAAGCAAAAATGATGTATCAGGATTGTCACGAAAGCTATATCTTGGTTGAAGGGAAAACAGATAAAATTTTTTTCACTGTACTAATGGGTAGCCAATCTAACATTCGTTTCCGCCCAGTTAGCGGCTGGGAACGAGTACATAAGACTATTCTATTGGCCCAAAAGGAGGGATTTAAAAATATTTTAGGAATTATAGACAAAGATTTTCATGTCCTTTTACAGGATGGCATTACAGAAAATGATCAACTATTCTTTACTGACAGTAACGATATCGAAATGATGTTATTCAATTCTGTGTCGTTAGAAAAATTTTTGAACATCCATGGTGATGAGAATAAACTGAAAGTAGGAGAAAGTCCTCGAGATCGCATATTAAATGCAGGCTCTTATATAGGCGCACTACGGATGGTCTCATTATCTAATCGCTATAATTTGCGTTTCGATGGGTTTGAATGCAAAGACTTTATTGATAGAAATACACTTGTTCCTGATGCCAAGAAACTCATAAGGAAAATTACTCAAAGGACAACATCAAACGGAACCAGTGTTTCTGTGGCAGAAGAAATTCTAGAAGGTCAAGCAAATGAGTTCGTGAGAGCATATTGTCCTCATGATTTATGCAACGGACATGATGTATTCGACATCCTCGGATTTGCTATGACAAAATGCTTTGCATCATTGCCGGCCAATCAATATAATCCAGATACTATATTTGGATATTTGTTAATGGGCTATTCTAATAACGAATTTCTTGAAACTCAATTATACAATAAACTTACTATGTGGATACAATCAAACGTATAGCGCATATTACAAATTAGGTAAAAAGGCGGTGTGATATTTATTATTAGCACACCGCCTTTTTACCGGTTCACTCTACCTTTTCTTGTTCAGCTATTTCTTTGCCTTTGGTTGTCCACAATTTGAATTCTCTCTGCCCTTCCTCACTCTCATAGAAGGCCAGAATGTCTGGCAGGATGCAACAGGCAATGGCCTCGATCTGATGTTGTGGAATGGTTGTGTTATTGATCAGTTTTTTCCTTCGGCTCAAAGAATCCCTCCGTCCGGTCTGTCAGCTTCAAGTTACTGGTCACATTGCTGCTGTCAATCCGTCGGAGGCTTTGCGCCTTCTACCATACTCCTTCAAATTCCGTTACAAAATCCCACATCCCCTTTCTTTCCATTCCGGGTGAACTAAAAGAGAGCAAGCATAGGGAGTGTGGCCACACTCCCGTAAAATCTCCGTTTTCGGCCTGCTGCCGGAGCGGAGATTTTTCTTGTTGCTAAGAACTTTAGTGAAGAAAAACCACCAGCTCCGCTGGTGGAATAAAAACGGCTTTAGCCCTAGACAAAGAGAAACCTCCCCGTAGAATAGAGTGTGGGTTTGCCAACCACATTCTAGGAACAGGGAGGTTTATCTTTGAAATGAAAGATAACAAAGACGTAGATAGTTTAAGCCATACCACGTGGAGATATCAATACCATGTAGTGTTTGCACCGAAATATCGGAGAATGGTGATTTATGGCCAAATCAAAAAAGATATTGGTCAGATACTTCGCAAACTATGCGAGCAAAAGGATATTGAAATAATTGAAGCAGAAGCCTGCCCGGATCATATCCATATGCTGATAAGTTTTTCGCCGAAGTACAGCATTTCTTACGTTATGGGATATCTCAAGGGAAAGAGCAGCCTCATGATTTTCGACAGACACGCGAATTTAAAGTACAAGTATGGAAATCGGCATTTCTGGGCCAGAGGATATTTTGTGGATACTGTTGGAAAAAACAAGCAGAGAATCCAGGAGTATATCAAGAGACAGCTGGAACAAGACCAGATTGCAGACCAGTTAAGCCTTAAGGAATTCACGGACCCGTTTGAACTGCACCCCATTTGTTAGACAGTATGGTATACTGTTTAGGAAATGGGGTGTTTTTGTATGCCAAAGGGACAACGAAAGTACAACGGAGCTCAAAAGGTAGAAATCATCAAACAGCTTCACAATGAAAAATTAAGCTTTTATGAAGCGTCCAGCAAGTATGGAATTCCAAGACGTACGCTTCAAGATTGGGAGCGCATCTATCTGGAAGAAGGCGAAGAGGCACTTCTGGTAGAACGTCGAGGTCGAGCCTGTGCCGCCAGTGGGACACAGAAAGGCCGGAAGCCAAAGCTGGATAAGCAAGTAGAAGAAGATCTGATTGCAGAAAATCAACGGCTTCGGATGGAGATCGATTACTTAAAAAAATTGAACGCCTTGGTACTGGAAGAGGAACGCCAAAACAGAAAGCACAAGTAGTTCAGGAGCTAAGGCAGAAATATCCATTGAAAGCATTGCTGCAACTTGCCGGACTTCCTCGCAGCACATTCTACTACTACCTGCATCGGTCTCAAAATCCTGCGAAGTACCAGATGGTAAAAAAACAGATCATTACAATCTTCAATGAGAACAAGAAGCGATACGGATATCGCAGAATTACACAAGAACTACACAACAACGATATTTGTGTGAATCACAAGACGGTTCAGAAACTCATGAAGCAGCTGGGCTTAGTCTGTCAGGTTCGCGCAAAAAGAAAGTACAACTCCTACAAGGGTGAAGTCGGAGAAGTTGCGCCAAACTTGCTGGAACGGCATTTCAAGACAAACCAGCCAAATCGGAAATGGGTCACAGATGTTACCGAGTTCAAAGTGAACGACCAGAAACTCTACCTGTCTCCAATTCTTGATTTGTTCAATGGCGAAGTTGTCAGCTACAATCTGAGCCGCCATCCAAATTTCAAACAGATCACGGATATGCTGGAAGGTGCTTTTCAAAAGCTGCCGGACAAGGTTGACAATCTGATTCTGCATTCGGATCAGGGCTGGCAATACCAGATGAAGTCCTACCAGAATCTACTGAAAGCAAAAGGAATTACGCAAAGTATGTCTCGGAAAGCCACTTGTCTGGACAATGCTGTTGCCGAGAACTTCTTTGGACTGCTCAAGACAGAACTGTTCTATCTGGAAAAATTTGATTCCATTGACCAGCTCGAAAAGGCTATTGTCGATTACATCGACTATTACAACAATCGCCGAATCAAATTAAAACTAAACGGTCTGAGCCCTGTACAGTACATGATTCAGACCGTTGGGGTCGCTTAATTTGATTTTTGTCTAACTTTTGGGGTTCATATCACAGTGTGGGCAGCGGCCAATTTCCGTGCGCAGGCGGATAAAAATATCCAGCCACTCTTTTTCCAGAATGCGTGGCTTCTGCTTCATCATTACATCATGACTGAATGCACGGATGAACGCTTCTTTTACATAGTCCGGATAAACATTCCAGAACAGTTTCAGATTATGGTCAGTTCCCGGAATCGGACGGTTTTCCGTTGTAGATGGGTCATAGACAAAAATTGGAGCACTACCATAATATTTTTGCTCGGCTTCTTTGGTCATGCAGGGAGGGGTGCTGTAACGGCCTTCCAACGGGTGGTTGATGAACAATAACCGGAACAGCACTACGGCCAGACTAAAACGGTCGCTGTTCTTGTCGGGGTCATTCTTTCCCATAACAATTTCCGGAGCCATCCAGCGCTGCTTGCCCATAATGCCAAGATTGGTTCCGAACGGACTGACGTTATCATTATCGCAAATCAGCACATCGCCATTTTCCGGGTTGATGAAGAAGTTGCCGTTGTTGATATCCTGATAACTGTAGCCATTATTGTGCAGAGCACGGAAGGCTTCGATAATATTGATTGCTGCCGTACAGAGGGCGTAGAAACTTTTGAAACGCGCCTGTTTCTGCTTTCGGCCACCCACAAAAAAGTTGGTCAGTTCTTCGTAACCAGACGGGCGCACATCCATCAGATAGCCAAACTGGTCGTTATAAACTTTGGTAATGGCTTTTGGCCAGAGAAAAGCATCCGTTGGCGCACCATTGCTAATATTGTTTTCGAGGTTTTTATAGAAGTCATTTTCCTTTCCCTTGAAAACTCCCAGATGATACCATTTCAGAGCATAGGTTTTGCCGTTGTACGATACCTTGTAGACCGTGCCCTGACCACCAGAACCAAATTCATCCAGAACCTCAGCCTGTCCCCCAGCTTGAATATCCAGCTTATCATGTACTTTTAGATTTCCCATATTGCAATACCCTTTCGATGATTTACGTCATAATTTGAAGCGTTTGTACTGCCAAATCCGCACGAGGCAGAATAAAGTTTATGACCTTTTGCCCAAATTGAAGCCCAATCGCATTGGAATAGGGATGAAATGCAGAAAGTGAACCAATGGTTTTTTCTAGGCCGCCTTTCTGCGAGGTGAAAATGATGCGCTTGTTGGTAATATAAAGGTATCCCGGTATGTAGTCGACCTTGGTTTCCGTTACCGGGATAGATTCACTGCTGCCCATGTGGTATCGAACGCCCTTGAAAAAGACACTTGGCACACTGGTACCGCCGGATTTTCGGACATTTCGAGTGGTGCTTGTCTCGACCATTTCGTAGCTCTTGTCTACAAAGCAGCATTTTTCACCCTTTTTGAGCATCAAGTTAGGCACATTCAGTTCTGCCAGACTGCCACTCTCAATCCGGGAGATTGCAGCAGAAGGAAGAACCGTCTGACTGGCAGAGAAAGTCGGCATGGGTTTCTGTTGTTGCTTGTTGAAGATACTCATAATCTTTTACCGATCTCCACTGCTTCGGATGCCAGAGCCGTCATAACCCAAACTGACAACACCATGTACTCCGCACCATCCACAGGAGAACAACCTAGAACCATTATAGCAATTCAATTTTCCACAGGTGCCGCATATTACGAAGGTAGTTGCTTTACAGTAAGGACATCCGGGATAATCTTCTGTTGGCTCAATCTTACCAATAATTGTGGTTTCATCGTAGCCTTCATGTTTTGCGGCTGATTCTTTGATAGGAAACGCCCATGTGTACTTCCAGTGCTTTTTGCCAGCCTTTTCAAAGCGGACACCGTAGGCTTTGTGGACTTTTCCGCATTTGCAAAGAGCAACTGTTGCTTCTATGCCATTCGTCATAACTTTTCCCTATTGCTCAATTGTACAGGTGTGGTTTGTGTGAATTTTATGTAACAATTATAATGCTTTTACAATAGAGCGTCAATGAGAATGCAAATATATTCCATTTTGCATTCAAAATATTTTGAAATTTATGCCTTTACATCAATTTATAACGACAGCTTGTAAACATAAGAGGGGCAGATACCAAGTTATACGGCATCTGCCCCTCCGGACATTATGCAAAGATCAATTCGGCCTTAATAACTTCCTCCGCTCGGTTCTGGATACTGTTCATCCTACGCACCCATTCCATTTGATTTGCGGCTTTCAATTCTTCGTTCATGCCCTCACGTTCTGCCATCTGCTGGGTAAGCAACTCCAGCTGTTCCTCTGCTTGTGTATCAGTGTCCGCCAGATAGGTGTTCAGCCTGCCGGACAGCAGAAGAACCTGATACCGTACTGGATGATGTTCTTTGAGATACCGTTTGTGCATTCTACCCCAGCGGCCAACAGGGCGAGAATCCTCTGCCAAAATCAAGGCAGGAAAGTAGTAATCTCCGACCAGCACATAGTCCAGCCCATTATTTTCATCATGCAATCTAGTGTTCGACTTTTCCATTGCACACCTCAAATCTTTCTCTGCTGGCGCAGGTACTCTTCAAAAATGCTTCTCCGAATTAGAATCTTCCGGCCAATCTTATAGATAGCCCCACATTCATGTGCCATCCGGGTGACAGGTTTCAGTCCAAGCCCATAATAATCGCTTGCCATGCTATAAGTCACGAACTCATGCCGCATAAAATCCATATCTTCATCGTCGATCTGGTCGGAGAACATCCACACCCTGCCGCTCACTTGTCCTCGACCTCCTCCACGGCAATTTTTCTTGCAGGTTCATGGAAGCGTTCCAAATAGGCATCAAAAATCTCCCGGTTGATAAGCACCGTGCTGTCGAAGCGGTAAATGGCCCCGGCATCGCTAGCGAGCTCCAGCAACTTCTTATGGGACAGGCTGTACACGATTTCTGCTTGCTGGTAGCGCAGGAATTGGCGGCGCAGTTTGCGAAGCTGGTCGGGAATTTCTTTCATGGGTTTGATGGGCTTGTAGTCGGTTTTCATAATTTTATCCTCCGTTTTTTGTGACTGTCTGACAGAAGTTGGCCGCAGGAGCAAACGAAAAGAGCACCTCTCGGATGGTTCCAAGAAGTGCTCTTATAGCTTTGTTCAAGCCTTGTGCGTTTTTATCTGAAATCCGTCACGCTTCATAACGGGACGTAATTCTTCAGGATTTTGCTGTCAAATTGATGTCAAAACGGGGATGACACAGTTTTTGCAAGAAAATCAGAAGTCAAATCTTTCGTTTCTATGTCAATTTCCTTGTAGTTCACTGGTCGATGGGCTTCATCGTGGGGACAGGTCAAGGAAGGCTCACAAATGGCTTTATTTCCCTTTATAAGCCTATCCATGCGGCTTCCTTTTTCCCTCTCCCGTACGTCACCCTACGCAACTCTCCACAACTTACCGGCAATTTGGTGTAAAAGTGGTGTAGTAGTTGGTGTAGTGGATTTTAGACCGAAATGCCCAGTTTACCGTTCAGATTTGCAAAGGAATGGGCTTTGGCTTCCTTGGTGGCTTCTGCGTAAATCTCCATCGTAGTGCTGATGTCCCGGTGTCCCATGATGTCCTGAATAATCTTCAGGTTGGTTTCATTTTCGCACAGCCGGGTGCAGAACGTGTGCCGGAGATTATGGCAGGAGAAGGGCGGCAGCAGCTGCGGCTCCCGTTTTTCCTTTTCGGCCTTTTCCAGCTCGGCTTCGTTGTGTGCCACGCTGATGCGCTTGATGGCGCGGTTGACCGTCTGCGGGTTCTGCGGCTGGCCAAAGCGGTTCAGGAATACGAAGTCCGAGATTCCGTCGATTTCGTATTCGCATACCAGTTCCAGCTCCTGCTGGTTGGTGCGTTCCTGCTCCAGTGCCTTCCGCACTTCGGGCAAGATTGGAATTGCCCGCTTGCCTGCAGCAGTCTTGGGGGTGGACATGGTGAAATAGCAGCCGCCCACCTCGTGGTCATGGTACACCAGATTGTGCTGGATGGTGATAAACCCACTCTCGAAGTCGATGTCGCTCCAGCACAGGCCAACCGTTTCCGAGATACGGCATCCGGTACCCAGCATGAAGGTGAACATCGGGAGCCAGTGCTGGAACTTCGGCGTTTTCTTGATGAAATTCAGAAACGCCTGCTGCTGGGGCAGGGTCAGAGCGTGTCGTTTGGGCGTTTCGTACTGGTGGGCGGCTTTAATGGCCGTCAGGACACCATCCGTGGGATTCACACGGATGTACTCATCGTCCACCGCCACCGCAAAGACCTGATGGAGAACATTCTGGATGGTTTCCAGCGTGTTCAACGCCATCTTGCCATTGCGGACGATGCCATTGTAGTAGCTGCGGATATCCGACTTGCGAATGTCCTTGAGCTTCATCATGCCGATCTCATCCCGGACGAACCGATTGTACATATAGACGTAATTGGCGAAGGTATGCTCTTTCAAGCCCACCTTGTTCTTACGCCACAGTTCAAACAGGTCATTCAGGGTCAAGCTGCACTCCGGAATGCGGATGCCATCTGCCAAGTCGTGCTGGATCTTCTCTTCCTTTTCGCGCAGCCCCTCCAAGGTTGCATCATAGATGGTATGACGTTTTCCGTTTTTTGCAGTCCAACGGTACATATACAGCCCGTCGCTCTTGCGGTAGACCTCGCCATCTTTCAAAACACGGCCTTTATTATCTTTACGTCTTTGCATATAAACTCTCCTTTTCATTCACAGAATGTTGAAAAGGAGCCTTACGCCATGAGTATACCATGACGCAAGACTCCCTGCAACATCAAACGGTCAATTTTCTACACCGCATCAGATCGAGAATGCCTTGTCCAGATATTCGTCCAGCTTACGGCGTTTGATCAGCCGTTTGGTTCCGTTCCAAAGGACGAACTTGCATTCATCGCTATCGGTCATTGACCGCAGTTTATTGATACCGATCCCAGAGTAAGCCGCCGCTTCCTCCAAGGTCAGATTACTCTTTTGCCAAATCGGAACTTCTTTCACTTGCACCTCCATATCCTTGTAACCGGGTGCCGGGGCAGAAGGTGCCAGCTTTCTGCCCCAAACGCTCCCGATGAGGTTCAGATTTCCGAGTGCCCCTCCTGTGTGCGGGGTTGTGCCGCTGGTTTATTTTGTGCCTGTTCTGCCTGCAAGCGGTTCAGCAGTTGCAGAACGGAATCCCGTGCTTTCTCCTTGACCTGCTCCTTGCCTTTCTGCCGGGCCTCCGGTTTCAGGAGCTTCTCTTGCAGACGTGTAGCAGTGGTCTGCATAGTCTTGAGGAACTTGTCCAGCACGGTGTCCAATCGATGGGCGGCATACTCTCTCGTGGACTGCGGAGCCTTGCGTTCCGGGGACAGCACCCACTTCTTCGTTTCCTCGATCATCCGCATATCTTCCTTGCGGGTCTCGGTGCGTACTACATCCGTCACGACCTCCACCGCCTTGTCGTAGGCTGCTACCGAAACATCTTCCAGCAGGGTCTCCATGTCCGATACTTTCAGGGTCAATTCATCCAGCTTATTCTGCTGGGCGGCAAGTTGCTCCTTCTGCTTGGCAAGGATGAAATCCTGCTTTTCCAGATATTTGCGGCTGCCGTACTCCGCTTCTTCCTCCAAATCTAACCCATGACGTTTTGCAATCTCAAACAGCATTTTTCGACAGGCGGCATCGAAGGTGATTTTGCGGTTGTTGCGGCGGCTGAGGGGTTTGGCCGGGTCGGGCAGGTCGAAGCCCAACGCTTCCAGCGCCTTTTCCTGCTGGGGTGCCACCTCGCCGTACTTATTCTCACAGTCGAACACATGGCGCTCATGGATGTGGGGTGTGCTTTCGTCCAGATGCAGTGCCCAGTCCAGCACATGAACATGGTCGCCATACTTGGCTTTGAACGCCTCGATGAACTCGGTGACGATGTTCAGCAAATCCTCTGCGGAGGCATGGTCGTCCATTGTTCCCAGCTGATAGATAGTTTCTTCCGGGCAGGTCTTGCGGCTGGACAACAGGTCGGGAATGGAGCGGTTGCGCTCTGTGTGCCGGATCTTGGCGTTACGCTCATTCTGGCTTTCGACAAAGGCAGTGTAGTGGGTCTCATAGAATTGCCGTTCCACATCTGAAAAGGTCGCCGCCAGATCATCCGGGTCGGGTGGAGCGAGAGCCGAATGGAAGCCGTGGAAGCAGTCCCAGTAGATGTTGCCCTTGGCTCGTTCCGGGTCGATGTGCTCACTGTTAGCAAGGTTGAAACTGCGGTCATTGTGCTTGGGGTTGTAAGTGCCGTGTGCTCCGGCTCGTCCGTTGTGTCGTGTCAGTTTCAGATAGACATCCCTCCGTTTCAACAGCTTGGCGGGGAGAACGCAGCAGCGGAGCTGCTGGATCTGCCGCCGTTTTGCGCCAGATAATACCCAGTAGGATATGACGCACAGCATCATATCACTGGGGCAAAGAGCTGCGCTCTCTGCACTCTTGCTCCGGGCAAGCTGACAGGCAAAGATTTGCGAATCCCTGCCCGCAGCTCGTCCGGCTTTTTCAGTTGGCCAAATTGACCAACTGATTTTGCCTGTTCCCAAAATGGTAACAGGCAGATAGACGGTCTGATAACGGCCATCCCACCCTGATTCCCATTTTGGGGAATTGGGTAGGAGCTGGTAAGTACCGTTTCCCGTCACTTACCACTCTTGGCAAACTGTCAACCTGACACTTTGCCACCCCCCTATAAAGGAGAACTTTGGCGTTTTGCTGCGTACGTGCGTACGCAACAGGCGGCTTTCTTTGTACGCACGTACGCAGCGAAAGACCGAAAACGCACCATATAGGGGGATCAAAAGCGGGTCATGCCCGCCAGCTATTGGGGGTGAGGTCGGGCTGCACAAGGGCTTCGATGCCCACAAAGCCCCGGACACGCCGCCCGGACGAGTTGACGATGTTGTTGGTGGATTCCAGATTATACCTGCGCTGGTTGGCGATCAGCGCATCGCTGAACCCTCGTGCCTTGATCGCATTCAGGCTGTTCTCCTCGCACCACATCTTGTAGACCTCATACAGCTCTTTCGAGCTGGTGCAGGCATCCGCCTTCAGGCGGATGTAGCCCTCGGATTCGAGGAAATCGAACACATTGTTGTTGTCCCGCTTCACCAGTTCCCGGTTGCGCTTGGCACGGTCACTCTCGGTGAACTGGAAGCCATTCTTCACCAGCCGCTGCAAGCCCTCAAATGCCCACAGCAGGATGCCCTCGACCTCTGCCGCCATCTTCTCGGCAATGTCCGGGTCGTCCACACGAGACAGGGGCTTGTCCTTGGTGGTCAGGATGAGCTGACGGCGATAGAAACCGTCCGAGCGGTCATACAATGCCTGCAAATCGCCATTGCTAAACGCCAGCAGGCGGGCGTACATCCAACCCTGATAACTCTGCTTGCCCTTGCGCTCCAAGTCCATCTGCCCCTGTGCGGTCACGATGGACTTGACATAGTTGGTCTGGCGCAGGGCTTCCATCCGCATATCATCGTCCACGCAGAGCAGGGTGTGTTCGAGGTCGGCACGGGCAAAGCGGTTCTCCGAGATCTTGCCGATGCTGCCATCCTTCATGTTGCAGCCGAACAGCCGGGACAGCACCACGCCGATCTGCGACTTGCCCTCACCGCCGCTGCCCTTGATGACCATCATGCGCTGACCCTTGTTGCTGGGGATCAGGCAGTAGCCGATGAACTCCTGCACCGTGGGAACGTCCTCCGGGTAGAGCAGGTCGGACAGGAACCGCAGCCAATGGGTGGGCTGTGCAGCTTTCGGGTCATATTTGACCGGGAGCCGGTTGCGGACGATCTCCGGCTTGCCCTCCTGAAAGGTGCCGTCCAGATACAGGGTGCCGTTTGCCAGTGCGATGCGGTCAGTGACAGGCGGGAAGTCCTCCACCTGTGCCGCCAGCTTCAGCACATCCACCACATTGGTGACCTTCTTGGCAAGGTTCGCCCCGACGTATTCACGCATCATCTCGAAGATCTCACACCGCAGGGGCATGGGGTCCACCATTCTGCCGTCCGGGGTGAAAAATGCGCCATTCGAGTAAAGCAGTTGGTGGATGCTCAGAAAATCGTCACAGAACAGGGATTCGTTGAAAAAGCCCTTCTTGAACCATGCAGGGGTAAAATTACTCATAGGCATTCCATCCTTTCGTTGGCGTTACGGAAAAACAATGTGGTCAATTTGACCACATTGTTTTCTGGTAACTGAGGAATCAACGTTTAGCCGTTCTCCCTGCATGGATTTCCTGCCCCCTTCCGGCGGCGTTTTCCGGCTCTCCCACTTGGGGGTCATCGCCGGGTATCCCATGCAGACGGTCATGCTGTTTTCAAGGTCCAACGGGCAAAACGGCAACAAAAAAGCCGTCACAGAACAGACCAGCCCCGCCTTCGCTTTTTCTGGAAGGTCATGCTAGTCGGTTATGTAACGGCTGAAAGCCAAGATGTTCAGCCCCGCAGGGCCTGAACGAATATGTAAAAATATGTTATATTCAATTGTTGGGACAGATTACCACAAAAATCGAGCCGTGTCAACAAAAACTTTTGAGAACGCGTCACTTTCGGCAGCTTGCAAGAAAAGGCGAGGAAAACTTTGGCAAAAAGAGAGAGGGCTGGGCGGTGCCAGCCCTCTTGACAAGCAGATTTATATAGTTTGAAGGCGATTTTTCAATGCTATGATATTTTGATGGATCTGCATGATCACATCCTTAAACGCAGCATCATCTTTTCCAGTCGGGTCTTCCAATCCCCAGTTATCATCAAATGGTCTACCAATAAAAGGACATCCCACATTGCAGCCCATGGAGATGGCGATATCCGGTTCTGGAATATCCGAAATCAGCTTAGAATACTGCGTCTGCTCCATGTCGATGCCATAAAGCTTCTTCATCAACCGCACGGCATCCTGATTGATTTGCGGCTTGGTTTCCGTTCCGGCAGAATAGCTTTCAAACACGTCGGACGCCAGTGCTTTGCCCAATGCCTCCGCAATCTGGCTGCGGCAGGAGTTATGGACACAGATAAATGCAACTTTTGGTTTGGTCATGCGGGAAACCTGCCTTTCGTTTTGTTTGCGATTTTTACGAGGAAAAGCATCACAGGCACTTCGGTCAATACACCAACCGTTGTGGCAAGTGCGGCAGGAGAAGTCGTTCCGAATAGAGCGACAGCTACCGCAACCGCCAATTCAAAGAAGTTGGATGTGTTACGTTCGTTCATGCTCTTACCTTCTTCAAAATAACGATGACTTCATCCTTTTTCAGCACCTTGCCATAGGACACCACCTGACCGTCCACCACCAAAGCGGGGGTGGTCATCACACCATAGGCGGCGATCTTTTCAAAGTCCCGCACATGGTCAATGGTCGTATCCATCCCAAGCTCCCGCAGTGCGTCTACAGTTGCCGCTTCCAGCGCATTACACTTGGCACAGCCGCCCCCAAGAATTTTGATCCCGGACTCCTTCTTTTCAGCTTCTGCCGCCTGCATTGCTTCCGGCGTACAGCTCCCGCCGCAGCCGCAAGGCTGCTTTTGTTCTTCTTTTTTCTTACCAAATCCGAAAATTGACATTTTGATACCCTCCAATTATAAAATGAACCCCTGAAACAGGTTGAATAAGTAGCCTACAACGATAATGCCCAAAGCGCAGATAGCGATAAAAACACCCAGCAGCTTCGGCTTAACTGCCTTGCGCAGCATGATCATTGACGGCAGGGACAGCGTAGTGACGCCCATCATAAAGGCAAGCACCGTACCAAGCTGTGCGCCTTTTCCAAGCAAAGCCTCAGCAATGGGAATCGTTCCGAAAATATCGGCATACATAGGAATGCCGATGATGGTTGCTAATATTACGCCGAAGGGGTTATGGCTGCCAAGAACCGCCACAACCCAGCTTTCGGGAATCCAGTTGTGAATGACAGCCCCGATGCCTACGCCGATGAGAATGTACGGAAAGACCTTCTTGAAGGTTTCCGCTACCTGATCCTTGGCATAAACCAGCCGTTCCTTCTGCGTCAGTGTTGGGGAGGCAATGTCCACGGCAGATGCCCTGCGGATAAATTCCTCCACCTGATTTTCCATGTGCAGCTTTTCAATCAGCGTACCGCCAGCCACAGCAATCACAAGCCCCAGCACCACATAGAGAATCGCAACCTTTGCCCCGAAAATACTCATCAGAAGAACAAGACTTCCCAAGTCCACCATAGGCGATGAAATCAGGAATGAGAAGGCCACACCCAGCGGCAGTCCGGCACTGGTAAATCCGATAAACAGTGGAATGGACGAGCAGGAGCAGAACGGTGTTACCGTGCCGAGCAGGGCTGCGATGCAGTTTGCCCAGATACCGTGAAACCGCCCCATAATTTTCTTACTGCGTTCCGGCGGAAAATAACTCTGAATGTAGGAGATCAGATAAATCAGCACACAGAGCAGCACGGTGATCTTAATCACATCATAGAGGAAGAACTGAATGCTCCCACCGATTCGGCTTGTTGCGTCCAATCCCAATGTGCCGAGTAGATTTCCAATCAGCGTATTCAGCCACTTCATGCCGAGGATTTGATCGGTGATAAACTTGCCCATCAGGAGCAGCACCCCCCTTCGCTATTAGAGCCGCAGCCGCAGCAGGTCAGTCCCTCTATAAATTCTTTGAACTGGGTCAGGGTTTCGCAGTTCAGGGAGTAGTGCTGCCACTTGCCATCCTTGCGGGCATTCACTAGTCCGCACTCCATCAGAATCTTCATGTGGTGAGAGAGGGTCGGCTGGGTAATTTCAAACCGTTCCAGCAGCTTACAGCCGCACTTCTCACCGTCCGACAGCATCTTTACGATTTCCAGCCGGTTCGCATCGCCCAGCGCCTTGCAGATCAAAGCCACATCCATAGCATTCATAGAAACACCTCACATTGATAATCGTCTATGCGTATAGTGTAGCATATACATAGATGATTGTCAATACATTTGTGCAAATAAAAGCAGGTACACCGCATTTCTACAGTGTACCTGCTTTTCATCATATTGTGGGTAGTTTGTCTACTACACCAATCCGCCTATTCACTTGTTACACCACACCGCTTTGTAAGGCTCCTTTTCGGGAAAACGTCCCAAAATTGGTGTAGTTGTGGTGTAGTACCGCAGATGCCGCTTGAATTTTGTCCGAAATTTCATCGTATCTGCGTTTTAATTTTGCATTTTACTGCTCAATCGGCTTCATCGTGGGGATGTCATCGACGAACGGTTATAAGCCTTTATTTCTTGATACTACTCTACACCACAAGGGTTGAATTTTGCCATTCCATTTACATCTCTACACAAGCCTTTATCCGAACTGTATCGTTTGGCGTATGAATTGGCGTAAATGGCGTATGGCGTATTTGGCGTATGCTTTATTTTATTCTTCAGGGTCTTTCCACTGTGCGAACTGACGGTCAAGATTTTCAAATTCAGACTTACGCAATTCCTTGGTCACATCTGCATAGATGTTCAAGGTTGTGGAAATATCAGAATGTCCCAGCGCATCCTGAATCACCTTGATGTTCACGCCCGCTTCGCACATCCGGGTCGTGAAGGTATGCCGCAGGGTATGGCAGCTGAAACGCGGCAGGAGTACGGTGCTGTTCGGATTCTTCGCAAGCACTTCATCGTTGCAGTCCCGGATGATGCGCCGGATGGCCTTGTTCAGCGTTCCCTGATGCTGGCACTCACCAAAGCGGTTGACAAAGATAAAGTCCGTGTAACCGTCCACCGTTACCGTGCAATGGATCTCTGCTTCTTCCTGATAGGCACGTTCCTTTTCAAAGGCTTCTTTCACGAAGTCCATCATCGGAACAGTGCGGACACCAGCCTTTGTTTTGGGCGAGTGGCAGTTGAAGTAGCAGCCCTTCTTGCCGCCGTTGTTCTCACGGTGGTCGTAGTTGACCAGCGTGTGATTGACGGAGATCGTGCCTTCCTCAAAATCCACATCACACCAGCGCAGACCAGTGGCTTCTCCTACGCGCAAACCAGTTCCCAGCATGACCGCGAAAATTGGATACCAGTGCTGATACTTCGGCGTTTTGGAGAGGTAGGACAGCAGCAGATTCTGCTCTGCTACGGTCAATGCCTTACGGCGGTTGGTTTCAAACTGGTGTGCCTTTTTCAGCTCCCGCAGAACGTTGTCTGAGGGATTGCTCCGCAGATAGCAGTCATCCACCGCCATGTCCAGCACCTGATGCAGAACCGTGTGTACACTGTCAATCGTAGAGATCTGCAAGCCCCGCTCGTCTGCCAGCGTGTTGTAGAACTGCTTAACGTCCGACTTCTTGAGCGCAGACACCTTCGATTTGCCGAAATCCGGCTCCACGAACTGCCGATAAAGGTACAGATAATTCTGAAAGGTGTTGTCCTTCAGACCACGCTTCACCTTTGCCCACAGGGTGAACACATCATTCAGGGTGACGTACCGTGCTTCTGCCTTGATGCCTTCCAGCGAATCTCGCTGAATGTCGTTTTCCTTTTCCCGAAGTTCCTCCAAGGTCGCGGCATAAATAGAATGTCGCTTGCCATCCGGGGAAGTCCAACGGAAATCGTACTTGCCATCTTTGCGCTGGGATTCGCCCTTGCGGAGAACCACACGCGCCTTGTCCTTGCGTTTCGTATTCCGATTTGTTGCCATGAGCGTTGCTCCTTTCTACATTGCGGTACAGAAAAGAGCGTTGTTCTGTGTTCATAGTACCACAGATACGCCATTCTCTGCAAGACGTTTTGAAAAATATCCGGGACATTTTCAAAGCGAGTACATTCGCTCCGTGTATTCATCCAGCTTGCGCCGCTTGATGAGCCGCTTGGAACCCACCCACAGCACGAACTGACAATGCTCCTTATCCGATAATGAACGCAGCTTGTTGATGCCAATGCCGGAATAAGCCGCAGCTTCCTCCAGCGTTAAATTGCTCTTTTCCCAAATCGGAACTTGTCGGGACTTGGTCCCTCCATCTTGCTGATGCAAGACCGTTCCATCGCTTAAAGTCCCCACCGGGGACTTCATTGCTTCGCAAACGCGAACTTCCTTCATAGGCAGACCTCCAATTCCTTGTAACCGAACGCCTGTAACCGGGCAGGAAAGCTCTCTTTTTCTGCACACAGGGCATCCGGTGGGCTTTATACTTTTTCTTATCTTTTTAAGGTTACATGGTTACAGAAAGAGGAAAACGCAGCAATCATGCGGTTTTTGCGATGTAACTGCAGCGTAACCAAACCTGTAACCGACCGTGTAACCGCTGTCCATCAGAAGGGAAAGCCCAGCTGCTTAGCTTCTGCATCCGTTATTTCGGAGAAATCTTCAGCCCCGGTTTCGGGGCTGGTTACGCGCTCCCAGCCTTTCTGAACGCCGTACTTCGGGTAACGCTTGGCGGTTTTGTGAGCCTGCCAGCCTTGGATATCGCCGCGCGAAATTCCCGTGTTCATGATCTCGCAGATGGCGCGGGTCTCCCACTCTGCCGGGATATTGGTGTTGCCCAGTGCTTCTGCGTAAAGCTGCTTGGAACACACCCGGTCACCCGTGTAGTCCTCCAGAAAGGCGTAGATCATGCCAGCCTGCGCATCCTCCTGCATGAAGTCCTGCTGATGGACTTGCAGGGTTTCCTGCATGGCGGGGCTGAACGCCAGCTTGTAATTACCGCTGTTGTAAATCGTCATGGCTTCTGCCCAGAGCTGGTCGATATAGGTGCGAGATTCCTCCTCATTGTCCAGAATGTGAACTTCGGCCAGTTCCGCATCCACCGGGATGGGGATGAAGCGGCGGTTGCCCGTGCGGTCACGGGGCAAAAAATCCTGCCGGTTGGTCGTGCCAGCAAAAACACACTGGCGCAGACGGTCGGCAGGATGTGTTTCGTAGGGGACTTTATAGGTCTCCTTCTGCTTGCTGAGAAAGCTCTTGATTTCCTCGATGCTTTTGGCATTGGCGGTGGCAATCATCTCCGACATTTCAATGATCCAGTGACCTTGCAGCTTGCGGTACACGTTGTCGTCGTCCAGCCGACGCAGGTCATCTGAGAACCACTCGTCCTTGACCGCCAGCAGCCGGAAAAAGCTGGACTTCCCCGCACCCTGACCGCCCACCAGACAGAGCATGGTCTCAAATTTGCATCCCGGCTGAAATACCCGCTTGATGGCTCCCAGCAGAAAGATTTTCATAGCTTCGCAAGTGTACTCGTCCTCCGCAGCACCGAGAAAATGGTGCAGGACGTGGGCTATCCGTGCCGTGCCGTCCCATTGCAGGCCGTTCAGGTAATCCCGGATGGGGTGGTAGCGATTCTCGTTGGCAATGATGCGGATGGCGGATTCAATCTTCTTTTCGCTGAAAATGCCGTACTTCTCCATTCGCCGCAGGATATACTTCATATCGGTGTCGTTCAGCGTCTTGCCGGAGCGGGGCCAGCCCACAGGCTTTACGATGTCGATGCGCTCGCTCAACAGGTTCAGTCGAATGGCATCGGCCAGCACATGGTCGTTCTGCAAAATCGTGATGCAGTTCTGGATCGTCCGCTGGATTTCGCCGTTGGAGTGCTTGGACAGCATTTCCTTCACATCGGTAATGGTTCGGGGAGCGCGTTCTTCGTTGACTTCTTTGCTCAATAAACATCACCTCGTACTATTATTGAAAACATTTTTCTGACTTTTCGGCGGTAGGCGGCGCAGATGGCTTCCGCTGCGCCTGTTCCGTCTGCAAGCGGCTCAACAGGTGCAGAACGGAATCCCGTGCTTTCTCCTTGACCTGCTCCTTGCCCTTCTGTCGGACTTCCGGCTTCAGCAGCTTCTCCTGCAGACGTGCGGCGGTGGTCTGCATGGTCTTGAGGAACTTGTTCAGCGCATCGTCCAAACGATGGGAGGCATATTCCCTAGTAGCTTTGGGAGCTTTTCTCTCTGGCGATAACACCCACCTCTTCGTGTCCTCGATCATCCGCATATCTTCCTTGCGGGTCTCGGTGCGTACCACGTCGGTCACGACCTCCACCGCCTTGTCGTAGGCTGCTGCCGAAACTTCATCGATCAGCGTTTCCATGTCGTTGACCTTGAGGGTCAATTCGTCCAGCTTGCTCTGATGGGCGGCAAGCTGCTCCTTCTGCTTGGCAAGGATGAAGTCCTGCTTTTCCAGATATTTGCGGTTGCCGTATTCCGCTTCTTCCTCCAGTTCCAGACCATGCCGCTCGGCGATCTCAAACAGCATCTTTCGGCAGGCGGCATCAAAGGTGATCTTGCGGTTGTTGCAGCGGCTGAGGGGCTTGTCCGGGGCGGGCAGCTCGAAGCCCAGTGCTTCCAATGCCTTTTCCTGCTGGGGTGCCACCTCGCCGTACTTGTTCTCGCAGTCGAACACATGACGCTCGTGGATGTGGGGTGTGCTTTCGTCCAGATGCAGTGCCCAGTCCAGCACATGAACATGGTCGCCATACTTGGCTTCGAACTTCTCGATGAACTCTGTGACGACGCTCAGCAAGTCCTCTGCCGAAGCGTGTTCATCCAGCGTTCCAAGTTGATAGATGGTCTCTTCCGGGCAGGTCTTGCGGCTGGACAGCAGGTCGGGAATGGAGCGGTTGCGCTCCGTGTGCCGGATTCTGGCGTTACGCTCGTTTTGGCCTTCAACAAAGGCCGTGTAGTGGGTCTCGTAGAACTGCCGTTCCACATCCGAGAAGGTCGCAGCCAGATCATTCGGGTCTTGTGGGTCGAGAGCCGAACGGAAGCCGTGAAAGCAGTCCCAGTAGATGTTGCCTTTGGCTCGTTCCGGGTCGATGTGCTCACTGTTGGCAAGGTTGAAACTGCGGTCATTGTGTTTGGGGTTGTAAGTGCCGTGGGTTCCGGCTCGTCCGTTGTGTCGTGTTAATTTCAGATAGACATCCCTCTTTTCCTGTATTTTTTGTGTACGGCCACTCGTGCGATCAAATCACAGGAGTGATACAATTCTTCTAAGCAACGGGTCTCGCATTTCAAGACCGTGTCTTGAAATCTTCTCTCGGAATCGAGAGGTAATCCTTTCGGAAAAGGATTTATGTGTTTGTTATACTGCAAAGAAAGTGGCCTACCGCTCCTTCCCTCAGTGGGAGATCATGGCGTTTGTCGCTTTCCGCTTAGAAGAGTTTGCTTCTGCTCTGCAAGAAAAGTATAACAGAGAAACTTGGAATCGAACAGGAACTGAGAGTTCCTAATTTTCGGTGAAAGTAGGAAGCATCGTTCCCATTTCTTGTTGCATCCCTATTCTTTCTTTGCGGGGAATCATTAAGATGCTGCATCTCTGTAATTATCATAGCACCTGAAATTGCAAAAGTCGTGGGCTTCGTAGGCCTATTATTGTCCCCCCTAAGTGAACCCGTTTTGATTACTTTTTCCTGATTTTGGTATAAGGTTTAGTGGAGGCTTCTTTCATTTCAACAGCTTGCCGGGAGAGTGCGCAGCAGCGGAGCTGCTGGATCTGCCGCCATTTTGCGCCAGATAATACCCAGTAGGATATGACGCACAGCATCATATCACTGGGCAAGGCGTTCCCCCTTGACTCCCTTCAAAGAGCTGCGGTCTCGCCTGTCGGCTCGGTCGGTGCTTCAAAATACCTGCGGCCTTTTGAGGTCGCCACTGGCGACCCGCACCTCTGCACTCTTGCTCCGGGCAAACTGTCCTGAACGGACAGCTCGTCCGGCTTTTTCAGTTGGCCAAAATGACCAACTGATTCTGTTACGGGTAAAATCAAGTGCCGGGTGGCGGCACCTGATTTTCAACAGACCTTGAGACGGTACGAAAAACGATGTGCTCATTTTGAGTACTTGCAGCATCTGTAACACGTTTTCGATAGACTTTTTGTCGGCAGGAGTTGCTGCAATATCGGGCATCTGCACGTTTGGGCGTGAATTTTTCACCGCAGCACTGGCAGACCAAATCCTGACGGCGCATTTGGCGGTATTCCCGCTGCCGCAGATTGTTGGCCTGATTGCCGCACCAGTAGCTGTGACAGTATTTCTTGGTGTAGATGGTGGTGTAGAACACCCGACCGCAGCCGCCGCAGATAAGTTTGTGGACGGCGTATCCTCCGGCGGTAAAGCCCGTTTCCTCATACGATTCTTTCAAATAATCCTGATTGTTCTGCTTCCATTCTTCGTTTGTCATATACATGGAGATGACCCTCCTTTCACTGGCGTTACAGAAAAACAATGTGGTCAATTTGACCACATTGTTTTCTGGTAACTGAGGAATCAACGTTTAGCCGTTCTCCCTGCATGGCTTTCCTGCCCCCTTCCGGCGGCGTTTTCCGGCTCTCCTTCTCAGGGTCATCGCCGGGTATCCCATGCAGACGGTCATGCGGTTTTCAAGGTGCGGTGCTGGATTTGGCAATAAAAAATCGCCACACAACAACCTGAACCTGACCATCCCTTCTGGGATGGCCTTGGTTCGGGTTTGCTATGTAGCGATAAGAAAGTCAAAAATTTGCTCCGACTCCTTCGGGAGCCGAGCTGGAACTCTAAGTAAATATGTTATATTAAATTGTTGGGATAGACTACCACAAAAATCGCAGTGTGTCAACGTGAACTTGTCGGGGCAAGGCCCCTCCATCTTGCTACGCAAGACCGTTCTGTCGCTTAAAAGCCCCACTGGGGCTTTCATTGCTGCGCTACGCTTCGCAAACGCGAACTTTTGAGAACACGCCATTTTCGGCAGATTGCGAGAAAATGCTCTGAAAACTTTGGCGAAAAGAGAGAGCCGGATGGCTCGTTTTACTTATTTGTTTTTTACCAGCAGTGACTGATACGGTTCCAGCTCCACATCCGCCAGCCAGACGGAAGTGCCTTCCGGGGTGTGGTACTCGCCACCCAGAGCGTCCAGACTTGCCCCCGCCGGGTACTCGGTAAAGTTGAACAGTCCCACCAGCGTTTCCTCGCCGCGCTTGCGCACCAGCGCCAGCACACCGGGGTTGTGGCTGTCCCATGTGGTCACCCACGCATCCGGGGCAAAGCAGGGGTCTGCCCGCATTTGGCGCAGCTGCTCCATGCCCTGCCACAGCTGGTTTTGCAGTGTGCCCTTTCGGGTGCGCTGCTTGGCATCTTCCCAGTTGAATTTGCTGCGGTGCAGGTTGCGGCTGTCCTCCACACGGTCAGGGTCGTTTTTGTAGTCCCAGCCATTGAGCTGTGCAATTTCATCCCCGCAGTTCAGCATGGGGAAACCCTGCAAAAACGCCATGGCAGTGTGCAGCAGAAGATCACGCTTCACGGCGTAGTCCAGTGCGGTCTTATCGTCCTTTTCCAGTGCCTGTTCGATACCGCACAGGCTGGCGGTGGTGCCGCAGCTCCGGGCATCGCCGGTGGCGGGGTCGTAGTTGTACAGCTCGCCCTTTGCCCAGCTACCGGGGAAATTGCCCTCGTAGAAGTGGTAGAGATATTCTTTATGCTTCTGCGGGTCGATGCTCAGCCGTTTTTCCACCGCCTCGTCCAGACCCCAGCCGATGTCATCGTGGCAGCGCAGATAGTTCACGAACCAGCAGTTGTCCGGCAGGGCGTGCAGGGCATCCAGCTGCGCCTTCAGCAGCCGGGTATCCCGGCTGGCAAGGGCACCCCACAGGTTGACCATGGTGGACACGTTGTAGAGCATGTGGCATTCCGGCTTTTCCGGGGTGCCGAAATAGGCGGCAAGCTCCTTGGGAGCCATGACTACCTCGCCCTTGAGGATGACCGCCGGGCAGACGCATTCCAGCACCATGCGGAGCATCCGCACGATGGTGTGCACCTGCGGCAGATTGCGGCAGGTGGTGCCCAGCTGCTTCCAGATGTAGGGCACGGCGTCAATGCGGAACACCTCTACGCCAAGGTTTGCAAGGTGCAGAATGCTCTTGGTCATGTCCACGAACACCGCCGGGTTGGCGTAGTTCAGGTCCCACTGGTAGTCGTGGAAGGTGGTCAGCACCCACTTGTGCATTTCTTCGCACCATGTAAAGTTGCCGGGTGCGGTGTTGGGGAACACCTGCGGCACGGTCTGCTCGTACTGGTCGGGGATGGTGCGGTCGTCATAGAGATGGTAATAGGCCTGAAACCACGGGTCGCCCGCCTTTGCCGCCATGGCCCAGCGGTGGGTGCTGGCGGTGTGGTTCATGACAAAATCCAGACACAGGCTGATGCCGGCTTTCCGCAGTTCACGGGTCAGGTTTTCCAGATCCTTGTTGGTGCCAAGGGCAGGGTCTACGGAATCGAAATCCTCCACTGCATAGCCGCCATCGTTGTGGGGATGGGGCATCTGCAGCAGGGGCATCAGGTGCAGATAGGTCAGCTTCTGCTCCTTGAGGTAGGGCAGTTTCTTTGCCAGTTCTTTCAAATTTCCGGCAAAGAGGTCGGTGTACATGGTCATGCCGAACATATTGCCCCGCTTGTACCACTCCGGGTCGGCAGAGCGCGCCTTGTCCAGTGCTTTCAGCTCGGCACTGCGGGCGTTGTAGGCTTCTGCCATCTCCCGCTCCAGAACTTCCAGCCCTTCCCGGTTGTGGTACAGTTCCATGAACAGCCATTCCAGTTCGTCCTTGTGCTTGGCAAACCGGGACTCAAATTCCTGTTTTGTTGCCATGGTTCAGCCCTCC
The DNA here is from genome assembly GCF_023347335.1 of Faecalibacterium sp. IP-3-29. Taxonomy (NCBI): domain Bacteria; kingdom Bacillati; phylum Bacillota; class Clostridia; order Eubacteriales; family Oscillospiraceae; genus Faecalibacterium; species Faecalibacterium sp. IP-3-29. Next base: position 2,525,056 of record NZ_CP094471.1, read on the forward strand.
ACTTCTGCAAGGGTGGGCATGGCGGGGATGGCACCGTGACGGCTGGTGGTGATGCTGGCAGCCTTGTTGGCAAAGGCCAGAATGCCTTCCAGCTTGTCCACGGTCAGGGTGTTCAAATCCTCCTTGCAGAGCTTGGACAGAGCAGCCCCAAAGAAGGTATCGCCTGCGCCGTTGGTGTCGCCCACCTTGCAGGGGACGCCAGCCACATGGCCGGTCTTGTCCCCAAAGCGGTAGAATACGCCGTTTGCACCCAAGGTGACAAAAATCAGCCGGATGCCGTTCTGTGCCAGTTGTGCCGTGCCGCTTTCGCAGTCGGTGGTGCCGGTGAGCAGGGGCAGCTCTTCATCAGACACTTTCAGAATATCCACCAGCGGCAGGGGAGCCTTCATCTGGGCAATGGCATCCTCTTTGTTCTTCCAGAGGTTGGCACGGTAATTGGGGTCATAGGTGATGGTAGCCCCCAGTTTTTTGGCACGGGCGGCAGCGTCCAGCGTAGCGGTACGGGAGGGGTCAGCGGTCAGGCTGACAGAACCGAAGTGGACGATTTTGGCAGCTTTCAGAGCCTCGTCCGAAATATCCTCTTTGCACAGCATCACGTCAGCGTTGGCACTGCGGTAGAAGCTGAAATCCCGCTCACCGGTGGCATCCACCGAAACAACAGCCATGGTGGTGGGGTGGTCTGCATCCACAGCCATGCCGGAAACGTCCACCTTGTTCTCTTCCAGAACCTCTTTCAGGTAGCGGCCAAAGGCATCCGCACCCACCTTGCCGATAAAGGCGGTCTGTGCGCCCAGCCGGGCGGCAGCCACAGCCAGATTTGCCGGGGCACCGCCGGGGTTTGCGGCAAACTGAGGAATGCCCTTTTCATCCTTGCCGGTCTGGGTCAGGTCGATCAAAACTTCGCCAATCGTTAAAATGTCCATGGTTGCTCTCCTTATCATTCATCATAGTGGGGTGTCTGCTCCGGGAACTGCTGGCTGATCTTTTCTTCAATGCCATAGGCGGCATTGAAATCGTTGTACAGCAAAAAGAAGCAGACGAACCAGATAAACCACACACCGAGGAAAGGCACAAGAAAGCCCGTCCACGGCAAAAACAACACAAACAGCAGCCACCATACCAGCTGAAGTACGGCTGCACCCAGAACGTGCTTGCCGTATTTCAGGCAGAATAGCACGGCATTTTGCAGGCGGTGAAGGTTGCTTTCTTCAAACAATACCACCTGCGGCCAGAACGCAGTAAACAGCATGAACAGAATCAGCAGCCCGGCCAGAAAAACAGCCATGGTTCCGATACCGGGCAGACGCTCCCCGGAGAACAGCACCATGCCGAAAAACAGCTCGATGCCAAGTGCCAGGCTGAACACCACACCGGGCAGAAGGGATGCTTTCCAGTTTTGTTTCATGCCCTTGCAGTAGTTTTCCCACCAGCCCCGGGGCGCATCCCGGTAGCTGCGGAACAGCGCGTCCATCATGCAGGAAATGGCCGGCCCCACCAGCAGTCCGCCCACCACGCAGACCGGGATCAGCACCAGCAGACTGGAAGAAAGCAGGGCGTACCCCACCCCCAGCCCATAGGGGATGCACAGACCCAAGGTGACAAAATCCGCAAAGAGAAAGCTTTTCCAGTCTCGTTCCAGCAGCTCCTGATACCGGGGCAGACCAGTGGCGCGTTGACCATGGATGACCGGGTCACTCGGAAAGAATAAGCCCATTTCTACGCCTCCTTAATAGGTGCAGCCGTTCAGAAATTCGGTCAGTACAGCCAGTGCATCGCCGGTGTAGCTCTCCTGACAGGAAAGCTCCCACTCTATGGCACTGGTGCCCTTCTGTCCAAAGGCGGCAACGCCAAAGGCATAGGGGTTGCTCTTGTCCTGATAGGCAAACTGAATGACAGTGTACTCCTGCCCGGCGGCAGTCAGGGTCTGTGTGTCAGAAATATCGTAGTTCTGCTGTGCCAGCTCCTGCCAGCCGGAAACAGCGGAAGCTGCCTTTTCTTCGGTCTTGTTTTCCTGTACCACCAGCGTCAGCTGGGCATCATAGAGATCGACTGTCTTACCCTCGCTGTTTTCATAGGGCTGGGGTTCTCCGTTGACCCAAGAAGCATAGTACAGGCCGTTGGCGGCAAGGATATCCTTGTTGTCCAGCAAGGTGAAGTCCTCCGGCGGGGCAGGGGCAACCAGCGTTTTGCCTACCGGAGCCGTCCCATCCGCATTTACCAGCGGATCACTTTTCAAATTTTCATCCTTCACACCGCAGCCAGTACAGAGAACTGCCGCCAGCGCAAGTGCTACAACACACAACCAGTTCCGTTTCATGGAGTTGCTCCTTCCGTCAGAATCTCCCACAGCCGCTGTGCTCCTTCCCGGGCAAGGGCGGCTTTTTCGTTCTTGGGCTCTTCATAAAAGGCCCTGCGGCCTAAAAATAATCCGTTTACCAGTTCTGCGCTGCTGCCAGTAACGGTGGTTCCCAACACGGTGGTCTGATACGTTCCAAGGTCGTATCCGGCCAGCACCGGGCAGTCTGCCCAAGGCACGGTCTTTCCGGCGGCGGTATAGTCGTTGTCGCCCGGCGGAGTGCCGTCCCAGTTGGCAAGTGCCTGATAGTCCAGCTGAAAATGCGCCGGGTCATCCAGCAGCAGAAAATAGCTTTCCTCGGCGTTCATATCCGCCAAAAACTGCATCTGTGCGGCAAGCGCGTAAGTAGAAGCGTTTTCCACGTCCTCAGTGTCGCTGACATACTGGTTGAGCTTGACCGAAACGATTCCGTCGCCGTTCAGATCTTCGCCATACTGCGCAAAAGCGGCTTCGATGGCGTGGGCTGTATCCTCCGGCAGAGCACTTTTGCCCACATAGGCGATCTGATAGTCCGGCAGGGTTTCGCCCCAGTGCAGGGCGTTGCCCAGCCAGCTGATGCCGACCCAAAGCGCCACAGCCGCAATAATAAGGTAGAGCCAGTGGTAATGCAGCCAATTTTTGAACCAGTACCACCGGCCTTTTTCCGGGGCGGTCATGCCTTGGTGGTGCCGCCGTAGGCGTAGCGCACCGGCAGACACAACAGGGAGGGAGTGTTAGCGTGGGAGTCCTGCAGCACCAGATCCACGCAGGTCTCTGCCATGGCTTCTACCGGCTGGATGATGGTGGAGCAGTAGTAGTCCTGATCTCCAAAGGCGCGCAGACCGTCGTAGCCGATGACCTGCACATCCTCCGGTACGCGCTGCCCCATCCGGCGCAGCATCTTGATGACGGCGACCGCCAGCTTGTCGGTGACGCAAAAGATGCCGTCAAAGGCCAGCCGTCCGTCCTTCAAGTTCTCTTCTAGAAAGTGCTCGAACTCACTGAGCGGCGCGTCATCCATCAGGATCTTTTGGGTGCAGGGCAGCTGCATGGCTTCACACTCTGCCACAAAACCGTCCCGGCGTTTGTTGGTCTCGCTGGTCAGCGGGGAGCCGATGCGCAGGAATGCCAGATTTTTGCAGCCGTTTTCCACCAGCTTCTGGGCCGCCAAGCGCCCGCCGTTGTAGTTATCAGAGGCCACGCAGGTGGTGCTGCCACTGAGATAGCGGTCGATGGACACCGACCGCACATCCGGGGGAATCTTCAGGTCGGGGTTGTAGGTCAGGGCAATGATGCCATCCACCTTGTTCTGCGCCACCATCTGCACCATTTCCTGCTCCTTGGTGTAGTCGTATTCCGTATCGCACAGCAGCATCCGATAGCCGCGGTTCACCAGCGCCCGGTTGATGTAGTGTGCCACCATACTAAAGAAAGGGTTGAGCAGATTGGGCAGGATGACCGCCACGGTGTAGGTGCGGTTGTTCTTCAGCCCCTTGGCGTAGGCGTTGATGTGGTAGTCCAGCGTCTTGATGGCCTGTTCTACCTTTTTACGGTACTCGTCACCCACTGGGATGCCGTTGATGACCTTGGATACAGTGCCCAGAGAGACCCCTGCCTCCTTGGCCACATCCTTCATAGTAGGGGCGGTGTTCTGTTTTGCCATGCGGGCCACTCCTTTGTTCGTGAAACGTTTCTATTTCAAGTGGATATATATCAAAGGAAATCTTGCTGTATTCCTGCTAACTCTGAGGTTCTTGCAACTTCAGTATAGCATGGTTTTTCCAGAATGTAAAGACTTTTTTCGTGAAATTTCATGAACCGTTTCACGAACGCACGATGATGCATTTTGCACAAAAACATCCTACCGCAAGTGTGCAAAACGTTGAAAACATGGATACAAGGCATTTTTTGCGTAAAATCCTGTTGACACAAAAACGCTGGCGTGTTATCTTTGTGTTGCAAGCCGTGTAACGTTTCACGGGAAACGACAAAAAACGCTCCCCGAACGGCAGGGAACCCCGCCCACGGGCCTGTGGGCAGCGTAAAAACAAGAAGGAGGAGTTTTTATGACGCAGACCTCGCCAGCTGCTGCACGTCAGCTGGACGCTATCCCGGTCCACCGCAAAAGCCTCAGCCAACGGCTGCGGGAAAACTGGCAGCTCTATGTGATGCTGCTGATCCCGGTGGTGCTGACCATCGTTTATAAGTACTGGCCCATGTACGGCATCCAGATCGCCTTCCGGGACTTCAAGGCAAGCCGGGGCATCACCGGCAGCGAGTGGGTCGGCCTGTACTGGTTTGAACGGTTCTTCACCGCACCCAACTGTGTGCGCATGATCAAGAATACCGTGCTGCTGAGCCTGTACAGCCTGCTGTGGAGTTTCCCCATCCCCATCATCCTGTCCCTGTGCATCAACCAGCTGCGCTTTGCAAAGTTCAAGCGGGTGGTGCAGACGGTGCTGTATGCACCCCACTTCATCTCCACCATGGTCATCTGTGGTATGATCAAGATTTTCCTCAGCCCCTCGGGTGGTCTGCTGAACCTGATCCTGGGCACCAGCGTGGACTTCCTCTCGGAGAGCGCCGCCTTCCGCACCATCTATGTGGCATCCGGCATCTGGCAGGAAGCCGGATGGGGTACCATCATTTATATGGCTTGTCTGGCTGCTGTGGATACCAGCCTGTACGAAGCCGCTAAGATCGATGGCGCGTCCATGTTCCAGCGTATCCTGAACATTGATATCCCGGAACTGGTACCCATGATCGTGCTGCAGCTCATTATGAGTGTAGGCAACCTGATGAACGTGGGCTTTGAAAAGGTGCTGCTGCTGCAGACCGAACTGAACAAGGCCACCAGCGACATCATTGCCGTGTACGTCTATGAACAGGGCATCATCAACGCCAAGTACAGCTATTCCACCGCTGTGGGTCTGTTCAACACGGTGGTCAACATCATCCTGCTCATCATCGTCAACCGCATCGCCAAAAAGGCGGCAGACGTCAGCTTTGTGTAAAGGGGGCGAACCGTTATGGCAAAAAACATTGCAGCATCTCGTCAAAAGAAGCCCGGCGGTCTGTCCGATAAGGTCAGCGACATCGTTCTGGTGGTCATCTGCGCCGCCGTCATGCTCATCGTGGCCTATCCGCTGTACTACGTTCTGGTGGCGTCCTTCTCAGACCCCTACGACGTGTACGCCGGCAAGACCTTCCTGCTGCCCAGCCAGTTCACCCTGAAGGGCTATCAGGCTGTGTTTGCAGACAGTGCGCTGTTCTCCGGTTTTATGAACAGCATCAAGTACACCGTCATCGGCACCATCTACTCGGTGGTCATGATCTATCTGGTGGCATATCCGCTGAGCGTCAAAGACCTGCCCGGACGCAAATACATCAGTCTGTTCTTCGTCATCACCATGTATTTCGGCGGCGGTCTGGTACCTACTTACCTGATCGTTAAGGAAACGGGTCTGCTGGGCAGTATGTGGGCACTGTTCCTGCCCGGTGTGGTGGCTGTGGGCAACGTGATCATCGTCCGCAACTTCTTCGAGAACAACATCCCCCGGGAACTGCTGGAAGCCGCCGAGATCGACGGTGCCTCCAAGTGGACCGTCTTTGTAAAGATGGTCATCCCTCTGAGCCGTTCCATTATGGCCGTTATGGTGGTGTACAGCATGGTGGCCTACTGGAACGACTGGTTCACCGCTCTGATCTACCTGAGAGCCGATCAGGCTCCGCTGCCGCTGGTGTTGCGCAATATCCTGATCAAGAGCTCCACCAGCGCCAGCCAGTCCTCTATGGTAGCGGGCGGCTTTGCAGAACTGAATAAGCTGACCGAAATGATCAAGTTTGCTTCCATCATCGTGGCAGCTGCCCCCATGCTGATCGTTTACCCCTTTGTACAGAAGTATTTTGAAAAAGGCTTCATGGCAGGTGCAGTCAAGGGCTAAAATTGCGACCGCGGCCTGCGGCCGAAACAGGGAGCAATTTTTGGCGCAGCGGTCTGCAAGACGCGAGTGCCGCCCAAGGCACGAAGCGGATGCAGGGCACCGCAAGAGGTTTTAAACGACCGCAGCCTATTCCAGAAAACGAAAAGAACCTGATATAACATTACAGAAAAGGAGAACAACCATGAAAAAGATGATCTCTCGCCGCAATTTCCTGAAGGTTTGCGCCGTTGCCGGTTCTGCCGTGGCACTGTCTGCCTGCGGCGGCAGCAAAAAGGCCGCTGCACCCGATCCCTCCAACACCGACCAGACCAGCTTTGACATCGTGGGCGGTCAGTCTGCTCTGAGCCCCGGCTACAACGACAACGAGGTGCTGAAGAAGCTGGCAGATAACGTGGGCGTTAAACTCAATTACGAGACCATGAGCGACTCCCTCAGCGAGCAGGTGAACATCCGCATTGCAGGCGACCAGCTGCCGGACGCCTTTATGGGTGTAGGCTTCTCCAACTACGATATCGCCAACTACGGTGCAGACGGCACCTTCCTGGACCTGACCCCCTATATCAACGCCGAGATCATGCCCAACCTGACCAAGATCCTGGACGAGCATCCCAACATCCGCGCCGCTATCACCATGAGCGACGGCTGCATCTACGGTCTGCCCGCTGCCGAGCAGATGGGCACTGCCGGTATCGGTGACGACGAGGATTACAGCATCTTCACCATTCCGCAGTTCTCCATGATCAACAAGCGCTGGCTGGACGAGCTGGGGCTGGAAGTGCCCACCACGCTGGACGAGCTGCACACCGCCCTGAAGGCCTTCAAAGACAACGATATGTCCGCCAAGGTCTACGGCAACGCTCCCGGCAGCACCATCCCCATGTCCACCGGCTTTGACGAGTGGTGCTGGGGTCAGAACATCTTCTACGCAGGCTTCGGATTCACCAACTGGCCCAACGATGTGTGCAACGATCTGGTGCTGCAGAAGGACGGCAAGTGCCGCTTTGTCTGCGCCGAGGACAACTACCGCAAGGCGATCACCTACTTCCACGACTGGTACGCCGAGGGTCTGATGGACGTGGAGATGTTCAGTCAGGATACCAACCAGCTGCTGGCTAAGGGCGCACAGGGCTATCTGGGCGTTTCCACCTGGTGGTACATCGAGGAGCTGATGGGCGATTACTCCAAGGACTATGTGTTCCTGCCCGTACTGGACGGCCCGGACGGCACTCACAACGTCACCGTGCGTACCGGCGGCGGCACTAACAGCGGCAACCTGAACGTGACCAACAAGTGCCAGAGCCCCGCCAACCTGCTGAAGTTCTTTGACCAGTGGTATGACGGCGAGACCGTGATGCAGCTGCAGTACGGCCCCATCGGCGTGTTCTTCACCGAGCAGGACGCCAACGGCAAGTGGAAATCTATCACCGAGGAAGAGGCCAAGGCAAAGTACAACAAGGGTGCCGGTGAGCTGAAATCCACCTACGAGGTCTGGGGTCCCAAGCTGATCCTCAGCGAGTACTACGACAAGTACTTCTACATGGAGGACCGCGCCATCGAGCGTCTGACCGACCTGAAGGACTTCTGGATGCCCTTTGTGGACGACACCACCACTTACCCCATCGACTGCGTGTTCACCAGCGAGGAACTGGACACCATTGACCGCTACCGTGCAGATTTTGAGAATGCAGTCTCTGAGCAGGAAGGCCTGTGGCTGAAGGATGGCGGCCCCTCTGATGACGAGTGGAGCGCATACCTCGACACCCTGACCAACAGCTGCGGCATGGACAAGCTGCTGGAAGTCTACCAGAACGCTTATGACCGCTACAAGGCCAACGTCTGATTTTGAGCGACAAGGAGGCATCCGCGATGCCAAGTGAAATTTTGAACAAAGCCCGTGCCTACGAGGCCAAGCACGGCGCTGCCATTTCCCCGGCGGAACGCCCTGCTTACCACATGACCCCTTATGTGGGCTGGCTGAACGACCCCAACGGCTTCTCTTATTATAAAGGGAAGTATCACCAGTTCTATCAGTATAACCCCTACGATGTGCGTTGGGCGCCCATGCACTGGGGTCACGCCGTCAGCACCGACCTGCTGCACTGGGAGTATCTGCCCTGTGCGCTTGCACCGGATTCTCCGGCAGACAATGGCCCCGGCTGCTTCTCCGGCTCGGCCACCCAGATGGATGACGGCAAGCAGCTGCTGATGTACACCAGCGTGGTGGCAGAAAAGCAGCCCAATGGGGAGATGCGGGATATCCAGACCCAGAGTATTGCCATCGGTGACGGTCTCGACTACGAAAAGCCTGCCTGCAACCCGGTGCTGACCCAGAAGGATCTGCCGGAAGGCTTCAGTAAGTTTGATTTCCGGGACCCCAAGATCTGGCGTGAGGCCGATGGCACCTACTCTGTCGTCACCGTCTGCCTGGCCGAGGACGGCAGCGGCGCAGCGGCACTGTTCCAGAGCAAGGACGGCTTCGACTGGCACTTTGTCACGGTGCTGGAACGCTGCAACAATCAGTACGGCAAAATGTGGGAGTGCCCGGACTTCTTTCCGCTGGATGGCAAGCAGGTCTTGATGCTTGGCCCCATGGAGATGCTGCCCAAGGGCGAGTTCCACAACGGTCACAACGTGATTGCCTTCATCGGCAACTACGACGAAGCCACCCACACTTTCACCAAGGAAAACGTGCAGCTGATGGACGGCGGCATCGACTTCTACGCCACCCAGACCACCCTTGCCCCGGATGGCCGCCGGATCATGACCGCATGGCTGCAGACATGGTCGGACACCGAGGATAAGCCCAAGGGCTGCAAGTGGTTCGGGCAGACCATCTGCCCGCGCGAGCTGCACATCAAGGACGGCCGCATTGTTCAGGCCCCGGTGCGGGAGCTGGATGCCGTCCACGGTAAGCGCACTTTCCACGAAAATGTGACGGTGCAAGGCGAAACTTCTCTGGAAGGCATCAAGGGCCGTGTGGCCGACCTGACCGTCACGGTGCAGCCCGGCGAATACCGCTCCTTTACCCTGAAGCTGGCCGCCGATGCAGACCATCACACCAGCCTGACCTACGACCCCTACACCTCGCAGCTGACGCTGGATCGCAGCTATGCCGGTTCCCGTGCCGACATCGTGCATACCCGCAGCTGCAAGGTGCGCAGCCAGAACGGTGCGCTCAAGCTCCGCATCCTGCTGGATAAGAACAGCATCGAAGTTTTCGCCAACGATGGCGAGCAGACCATGACCGCATGGATCTACACCCCCCAGTCTGCCGACGGCATTGCCTTTGCTGCCGATGGCGAAGCAACTGTTACAGTGGAACAGTTTGAGCTGAATCTGTAACCTGATATTCCCTTCATTTCTCCTTCATCAATACAGCCCCGCTTTGGCTTCTCCTTCGCCAAAGCGGGGCTGTGTTTGTTATGTCATGGATTTTCCAGCCTGCCGTGGTCACAGCCAAGTGACAGGTAGTGCTCAATCTCCCCTCTCAGCACAAGCTGAGCATACTCCAAAGGCTTATTGTATAGCAGTCAGTCCAGCTCTGCCCGCTGTGCCGGGGTGTTGCCGTATTCGTCCTCCACGGCGATGCAGTCGATGGCAAGGGTAGTGCCACCCTCGAACCGGGCTTCCACCCGGTTGGTGTCCATGTTGTAGAGGCAGGAAAGCAGTTTGTTCATAAGAAAGCCTCCATGTTTTTCACATTTACTTCTTCTGCGGTGGAAAGTTCCGGCTTGTCCGTTTGCAGATTCATGAATCCGCTTTGTGATGCAGCCCTTTGCAGGTCTGCACCCATCCACCACACGCTCCAATTTTACGCTAAATGCGAACAACGCTCTTTTTGCTCTGCACAAAATCCTACATCGTTTGGCGTAAAATTGGCGTATGGCGTAGTTTTCGCTGGAAATCCGTCAAAAGAAAAAGCCCGAAACTTCTCAGTACATCAAGAAGTTTCAGGCTTTGTTTTGCTTAAATTGGGAATTTACTGCTCAATCGGCTTCATCGTGGGGAACAGCAGAACATCGCGGATGGAGGCGCTGTCGGTGAGCAGCATGACCAGGCGGTCCACACCGAAGCCCAGGCCGCCCGTGGGGGGCAGACCGTACTCCAAAGCGTTGACGTAGTCGTAATCCACCTGAGCCTTGCAATCGGGCTCAATGGCCTTGCGCTCGGCGACCTGACGCTCAAAGCGGCCCTTCTGGTCGATGGGGTCGTTCAGCTCGCTGAAGGCGTTGCCGTACTCGGTGCAGTCGATGAAGTACTCAAAGCGCTCGGTAAAGGCGGGATCATCCGGTTTGCGCTTGGCCAGCGGGCTGATCTCGACAGGGTAATCATAAATGAAGGTGGGCTGGATCAGCTTGTCCTCAACAAAGGCATCGAAGAACTCGGCCAGAATGGCACCCTTGGTGGGAACCTCGGGCAGCTCCACATGATGCTCCTTGGCAGAGGCAATGGCATCCTCGTCGGACTTCCAATCGTTGAAGTCCACGCCGGAATACTTCTTGACAGCCTCCACCATGGTCAGGCGCTCCCAGTGGCTCATATCGATCTGCTTGCCCTGATAGGGAATGACCATGCTGCCGCAGATCTTGAGGGCCAGGCGCTTGTACAGCTCTTCCACCAGATCCATCATGCCGTGGAAATCGGTAAAGGCCTGATACAGCTCGATGCTGGTAAATTCGGGGTTGTGCTTGGGGTCCATGCCCTCGTTGCGGAAGATGCGGCCAACCTCATACACGCGGTCCATGCCGCCCACGATCAGGCGCTTAAGGTACAGCTCAGTCTCAATGCGCAGCACCATGTCCATGTTCAGGCTGTTGTGGTGGGTGTAGAAGGGGCGGGCGGAGGCACCGATCTCAAAGGGGGTCAGGATGGGGGTATCCACCTCCAGGAAGCCCTTCTCGTCCAGATAGGCGCGGATCTCCTTCAGGATCTGGCTGCGCTTGACGAAGGTATCCTTCACCTCGGGGTTGGCGATCAGGTCCACATAGCGCTGACGGTAACGCATCTCGGTATCGGTCAGGCCGTGGAACTTCTCGGGCAGGGGGCGCAGGCTCTTGGCCAGCAGGGTCAGCTCGGTGGCACGAACGCTCAGCTCGCCGGTCTTGGTGCGGAACACCTCGCCCTTGACACCGATGATATCACCCACGTCCAGCTTCTTGAAGGCGGCATAGGCCTCCTCGCCCAGCTCGTCGCGGCGGACATACAGCTGGATATCGCCCTTGTCATCGCGCAGGTGGGCAAAGCTTGCCTTGCCCATCACGCGCTTGGACATCATACGGCCAGCCAGCGCGACCTGCTTGCCACTGTCGGTCTCGTTGGGCAGATCCTTGAACTCTTCCTTCAGGTCGGCAGAGTATGCGTCCTGGGGGAACTTGGTCAGGGTGAAGGGGTCGTTTCCGGCAGCCTGCAGGTCGGCCAGCTTCTGGCGGCGCACCTGCACCTGCTCGCTCTCAGACAGGCCCTGAGCGGGGTTTCTCTTTTGCTCTTCCATGGTTTCCTCCCATTCAGGCTCAGTTTGCGGCGTGGGTGATGGCCAGCACTTCGTACTCGACGGTCTGGCCGGAGGGCAGCAGGACCTCAGCCTTCTCGCCCACGGCCTTGCCCAGCAGAGCGTGGCCCACAGGGCTCTCGTCGCTGATCTTGCCGTTGATGGGGTCAGCCTCGGTGCGGCCAACGATATCGTACTCCTCGGCCTCATCATCGCCGATCATCTTGATGGAAACGTGGGTGCCAACAGAAACGCTGTCCACGCTCAACTCGCTCTCGTCGATGATCACAGCGTTCTTGACCATCTGCTCCAGCTCGGTGATGCGGTTTTCCACCAGACCCTGGGTGTTCTTGGCTTCATCGTACTCGCTGTTCTCAGAAAGGTCGCCGTGGCTGCGGGCTTCCTTGATCTCCTCGGCCAGCTCCTTGCGGCGGACCGTCTTGAGGTATTCCAGTTCGTCCTGCATCGCCTTCAGGCCGGAAGCGGACATCTTGATTTCTTGTGCCATTTTGGATCTTCTCCTTGTCTATTGGATTGACGCAGCCGCAAAGCCGCGCACGAATGCTATTATGACTGTTCTATTATAATAGCAAGCCGGGAGCTTGTCAATAAAAACCACGGCGCTAGAGCGGAAAAAGCGGCGGTTTCGGCTCCCGCCCCTATGCAGAAGCGCCCCACCGGTTCCCCGGCAGGGCGCTTCCACAGGTTATTTGGGAATAGAGAATGGTTCGGTTGTGGGGGCAACCCCCCAGTCGCTTTCAGCGACAGCCCCCGCTAATAGGGGGGCCCTTGGCATGGCGGATAGTTTCACCTTTTTGCCAAGGCCGCCCCTATTAGGGGCGGTGGCATCCCGAAGGGATGACGGTGGGGTTTACTTTTCCTGTGCCTTATTCCACACGCGGATCACTTCAACACGGCTCACGGAATCGGTATCCACATAGGTCTCGCCGTTGTCCTTTGCGGCCTTGAGCAGATCGTTTTCCACAGCCCAGGCAATGGCCTTCTGGGTATCGGTGGCATCAGCGGGCAGAACTGCGGCGGGTGCGGGCTTACCGGCATGGTTCCACACCAGCAGGGCCAGCTCGGCACGGTTTGTGGGGATGGCAGTACCGGCGGGCAGAGCGGTTTTCAGGTACAGCTCCGTACCCAGCTGGTAGCCCGTCCAGCCAAGAACAGCTGCACCTACACCGGCGGTGGCCACGACAGCCACAGTTCCCAGCACGTCGGGTTCTTCCACATCGGCCATGCGGTACATTGCACGGATGGTCACACCCGTATTGGGCATGATGAACTGTGTCTTTTCAGCACTGGCATCAAAACCACCGGTCAGCTCAGTATTACCGGTGATTTCCCAGCGGTCAAAGACCATACCGTCAGGAATCAGAGTGGCATCTGCTTCCAGAATCACAGTATCACCAGCACGGGCGGCAGTGATCTCCTTATCCTTTGCGCCGTCGGCAGTTACGCTGTAAGCCTTACCGTCGGTCAGGTTCAGAGGGTAATAGCCTTCCTCGCTCTGTGCGGTCAAGATGATAGTGCCTTTGTCCTCACCGTTCAGCTTCAAAGTCAGCGGGTTGGTATGCTTCTGCTCTTCGGTCAGGGTGAAATCGGTATCACCGGCAACAGACCAGCACTTGAAGCCATCTGGGGCGGTAATGGTGACTTCCTGCTCGCCGACAACACCGGCGGTGGTCATACCGTTCACGGTGCCGCCATTCACAGTTACCCAACGGACAGCAGGGTTCTGCTCACCAAAGTTTGTGTAACGGCTGAATACACCGCTTTCAATTGTACCATTGTTGGTAAAGTAACTTGTGGCAGTGACATCCTTAACAGTGCCATTGTTGGTTACACTATTTCTGATGATGCCGTTCTGGAGTATGCCGTTATTTGTGATACGCCATTTTACTGCATTGTTTTCAAGATCAGCAGTGTACCAATCTTCAATTGTCATGGCTTTGTTCAGTTCTTTGGTCTCCACACCGCTGTTATAAGTCCAGCCATCATACGGGCTGCCGAAATACGAACCGAGGCTATCAACCGGTAGACCGTTTTCGATTTTTAAGGGAGTTGCGATTTTGCTGACGGTAATTTCGACATCTCTGTCGGTCGGCATGGTAAAAGTCAGGGTAGCATAGTCTCCATCACGACCAGCAACAGCACCGGGCAAAGTGGTTTCATCTACTTTCTCACCATTGATGAACCAACCACTAACTTTCTTTCGAGTATCTTTGAAAGCGATTGTTACTTTTGGATCACCAACGGTATATACATGATCCTGTAAGTCTTCATTAATTATGCAACCTTGAGCAGTCAATTCGTGTGCGTCTGTCAAATTTGACTTTAATTTGAATACTGCACGATTAATTGTACCCGAATTGGTTTTTATCATTTCATAGTAAGTTCCGCCATTGATAACGCCACCGGCACTATTAATGATTTGATGTACATAGCAATCGTTTATCGTACCGGAGTTATTAACATATCTATACTTTCCGCCATTGATAGTTCCCTGATTATATAAAACAATTTCATTCCGGATTTTTGACCCCTTATATGAATAACCAGAAGCGATAGTCATTGTACCAGAACCAGGCTTGTTTCTATATGGTGTCCACCACCAACCTTCACCAGTGCATTTATCAAGTGGACCAGTAGCGTTTGTTGTAATATTTGTTCTAGTGACAGTTACACCATTAACTACAATTGAGCCAGGTGTCTCGTCTGGTACTTTTGGATACCCTTCCTCGGTAATTTCAAGACCTCCGACTTCAGATGGCACGATATCATTTCCAGCTGCAAACGCCGCAGTGGGCAGAATGGTCAGAGCCATACCAATCGCTAAGACAGCGCTGACAAGTCGTTTCAACTTCATATCGTTTTCCTCCTTTTATGAATTACTCCCAAAATATAACCATGCCCGCACAAAGCAAAAAGAGCGCCGCACCGGCCAAATGGCTGGTACAACGCTCTGCGTTTTGTACTTTGGGAATCTACCGCCCCTTGAGGTGATGCCCATGTGCGGTATGGTTGAGAAAGTGCGGCTGGCTGCCATATTACAGGCCCTTTAGCTTTGCGTCGCAGCCTTTCGACTGGTTTGCCGATTCTTCTGTTTCAATGTGGCATTTTACACAAAAATCATAAGACTTTTTTTTTTTTTTGTCAATAACCCAAAACCATCTTTGGCAAGTTGCACAAAAAGGGAAGTATCTGTATGGCATTTTCGGATAGCAGCATCTCCCCGGGGAGAAGTGTTCCGTTTGGGAAAAGGCGGCGTGTTTTCTCGCTTTTTCGTTGAAATATGCCAGGTTTTATGATATAGTAGTAGTCGTTTTTACGTTTCACTCCCCTATTCTCCCTGCGGAAAGGAAGCATCCATGAACCTGACAAAGCAGTTCTTCAAGTATGTGTCGCAGAATATTTTCGGTCTGATCGGCACATCGTGCTATATTCTGGCCGACACCTATTTCATCGCCCAGGCGGCGGGCACCGACGGCGTGACCCTGCTGAACCTCTGCCTGCCCATGTACAACCTGATCTTTGCCTTCGGCTCGATGATCGGCCTGGGTGCGGCCACCCGGTACGCCATTCTGCAGGCGCAGGGCGAGGCGCGGGCGCAGCGGTTTTTTTCCAACGCCATCCTCTGCGCCTGCCTGATCGCCATCCCGTTCATGCTGGCAGGCGCGTTCTGCCCGGGCACGCTTCTGCAGCTCATGGGCGGCGATGGGGACATTGTGGCGCTGGGCCTGAACTACACCCGCATCTTCCTGCTGTTCACGCCCTTCTTCATGTGCAACTACATCTTCTCGGCCTTCGTCCGCAACGACGGCGACCCGTCCCTTGCCATGGTGGCCACCCTGAGCGGCAGCCTGTTCAATGTGGTGTTCGATTACATCTTCATCTTCCCCATGGGGCTGGGCCTGCCCGGCGCGGCGCTGGCAACGGCCATCTCGCCGGTGCTCAGCATCGCCATCTGCAGCCGCCACTTTTTTCAAAAGAGCAACACGCTCACCTTTGTCCGGCAGGACCCCTCGGCCCGGCTGCTGGTGCAGAGCTGCCAGCTTGGTATCTCCGGTTTTGTCGGGGAGCTTTCCTCTGCCGTGACCACCACCGTGTTCAACTTCCTGCTGCTCCGGCTGGCGGGCAACGTGGGCGTGGCCGCTTACGGCGTAGTGGCAAACTTTGCGCTGGTGGCAACAGCCATCTTCAACGGCGTGGCCCAGGGTGCCCAGCCGCTGATCAGCCAGTGCTACGGCAAAAACGAGATGACCGGAGCAAAAAAGCTGCTTCTGCTGGGCTGCGGCACTGCGCTGGCGCTGGCGGCGGTGTTGTACAGTGCCGTGTTTGGCTTTACCGATACCTTTGTTGCCCTCTTCAACAGCGAGAGCTCTGCACTGATGGCCGAATATGCCCACAGCGGTATGCGCATCTACTTCCTGGGCTACTTCTTTGCAGGCTGTAATATTGTTGCGGCGGGCTATCTGGGTGCGGTCAACCGCCCCACCGAGGCCACCATCACCTCGGTCAGCCGGGGCGTGGCCGCCATCGTCACCTGCTCGCTGATTCTGAGCGCCCTGTTCGGCATGAACGGCGTGTGGTCGGCCTTCCCCGCCGCCGAGGCCATCACGCTGGCCCTGACGGTGTTCCTGCTCAAGCGCCCGCAGTCTGTGTGCGGCTGAACGCCTCCACGGAAAAGAGCCGGGTGCTGCCCCGGCTCCTGAACATTTTAAATATACAGTGCCTGCTCCCGCTGGCTTTCCGCCGGGCTGAGGGGCCGTGCTGTCTGACCGGCCAAGGCCCGCCACTGTGCGGGGGATTGGCCGGTCTCTTTTTTGAACACCCGGCACAGGTAGTTGGCCCCTGAGAAGCCGCACAGGCTGGCAATGACATCCAGCGTGTATTCCCGGTGCAGGAGCAGCCGCATGGCAGCTTCCACCCGCACGGTGGTCAGGTATCGCCCCGGGGGCACCCCCACGGCGGCGGTAAAGGTGCGGACAAGGTGGCTCTTGGAGACTCCCAGCCGCTCACTGAGCTCTTCCACGCCGTACAGGCCAGCGTAGTTCTGGCGGATATCCTCAATGGCGGCCTCCACCAGCGGCGGCAGGGGCGGGGCGGCGCTGTCGGCCCCCGCAAGCTCACAGAGCAGGGCAAAGGCCAGCTGGCTGGCAACCCGGCTGCGGGGTGTATCGGCCTCGGCGGCAAGGCGGCCCAGCAGC
The DNA here is from genome assembly GCF_023347335.1 of Faecalibacterium sp. IP-3-29. Classification (NCBI taxonomy): domain Bacteria; kingdom Bacillati; phylum Bacillota; class Clostridia; order Eubacteriales; family Oscillospiraceae; genus Faecalibacterium; species Faecalibacterium sp. IP-3-29. The sequence continues at coordinate 2,542,039 of NZ_CP094471.1, forward strand.
TCTGCGGCGGCGGGGCAGGTCTCGCCCCGGGCCAGGAACGGCAGCTCCGTCAGCCCGGCAAGGAACTGCACCGCCGCCTGCCCGGTCAGCTGGATGCAGAGCAGGTGGCTCTCCCCTTCCGGGGTCAGGGTCAACGGGGCGCGGCTCAGCACCAGATGGCCCGCCGCCGCGCTCTGGGGCGGCAGGATCAGTGCGCTGCCCGCCGGGGAGGGCGAGGCATCGGTCAGGCTGGCAGTGCATCTGCCGCTGGAGATCAGGCAGACCCACAGCCCCTCGCCGGTCAGGGTCAGGGGGTCTTTGGGCTGGATATCCCGCACCACGCCAAGGGCTGCGGTGCTTGTCCAATCATAAAGCAATATCTGACACCTCAAATCAATAAAATGCTATTTTATATCACAAAGTTATCTGTTATTATAATATCAACGAGAGCGTGCACCGTCAAGGTGCCGTAACATAGAAAAATTTTAATGGAGGCAATGACCTATGGCTTCGATTAGCTGCCAGCACATCTACAAGATCTATCCGGGCGCTACCGCTCCTTCTGTTACCGACTTCAACCTGGAGATCCAGGATAAGGAGTTCATCATCTTCGTCGGCCCCTCTGGCTGCGGCAAGTCCACCACCCTGCGCATGATCGCCGGTCTGGAGGAGATCTCCAAGGGCGAAATGTACATCGGCGGCCGCCTGATCAACGACGTTCCCCCCAAGGATCGTGATATCGCCATGGTGTTCCAGAGCTACGCTCTGTACCCCCACATGACCGTTTACAAGAACATCGCTTTCGGTCTGGAGCTGCGCAAGACCCCGAAGGACGAGATCGACCGCCGCGTTCACGAGGCTGCCAAGATCCTGGAGATCGAGCACCTGCTGGACCGCAAGCCCAAGGCTCTGTCCGGCGGCCAGCGTCAGCGTGTTGCTCTGGGCCGTGCAATGGTTCGTAACCCGGCAGTCTTCCTGCTGGACGAGCCCCTGTCCAACCTGGATGCTAAGCTGCGTACCAGCATGCGCACCGAGATCATCAAGCTGCACAAGAAGCTGGCTACCACCTTCATCTACGTTACCCATGACCAGACCGAGGCTATGACCATGGGCGACCGCATCGTTGTTATGAAGGACGGCATCATCCAGCAGGTCGATACCCCGCAGAACCTGTACGACATGCCCTGCAACATGTTCGTTGCCGGCTTCATCGGCAGCCCCCAGATGAACTTCCTGGACGGCACCGTGACCAAGAACGGCGATCAGTACGCCATTGACCTGGGCGGCGACACCATCCCCCTGCCCAAGGAAAAGACCGCTGACGGCAAGCTGGATTCCTACGTTGGCAAGAAGGTCAAGATGGGCATCCGTCCTGAGGATATCGACGACGAGCCCGAGTTTATGGCAAAGCACCCCGACTGCCACCTGGAGGCTCAGGTCGATGTGTCCGAAATGATGGGCGCTGAGATCTACCTGTACCTGGAGTACAAGGGCAACAAGATGACCGCCCGTGTCGCTCCCACCTCCAAGGCACGCAACGGAGACACCGTCCGCGTTGCATTTGATCCGCACAAGGTCCACGTCTTTGATGTCGAGACCGAGCAGACCATCCTGAACTAAGTTCTCCAGGGATCATCTTTTGATCCTCCTAATAAGCAAAAGCCGCCGGGAAGCGATTTCCGGCGGCTTTTGTCTAAGAGAACACACATTGGAACATTATAAGGGAGATTTCACCATGGAACACATGATGCTTCTGGTCACCTACCGTATGCTCCCCGGCCAGCGGGACGCTTTTCTGCAGGAGGTCGCCGCTGCCGGAATCCTGGCAAAGGTCCAGCAGGAGGACGGTTTTGAGCGCTACGATTACTACCTGAGCGCCGCCGACCCGGACGAGCTGCTCATCGTTGAGGAGTGGGACTCCGAAGCCCAGCAGCAGGCCCACGTAAACACCGACCACATGGCCCAGCTCCGCGCCATCAAGGAGAAGCATGTCGCTTCCACCGCGATGCAGCGCATTGCCAAAGCCGACTGAGCACGAGAGGATAGAAAAGCACCCGCGGCCTGCTGGCTGCGGGTGCTTTTTCCGAAGGAGAGAACGGAATGCTCAGCCCTTGACGCCGCCCAGTGCAACACCACGGACGATGAACTTGGACAGCAGCAGATAAACAATGATCACAGGCAGGATGGCAATGGCCACCAGCATATAGACCTTGCCCATATCGAACTTGAGGAAGTCGGCACTGCGGAGCTGTGCAATGAGGATGGGCAGGGTCTTTTTGTCTGCCGTATCCAGCACCAGTGCGGGGATGAAGTAGTTGTTCCAGCTGGACACAAAGGAGAAGATGGCCTGCACCGCCAGAGCGGGCTTCATAATGGGAAGCACGATATGGTTGAAGGTGTAGAACTCCCCTGCGCCATCGATGCGGGCGGCTTCCACGATCTCCATGGGCAGGCTGGCATCCAGATACTGCTTCATAAAGAAGAACACCGCCGGGGCCGCAATGCTGGGGATGATGAGGGGAATGAAGCTGTTCTTCAGGCCCATCTTTGTGATGAGCTGCAGGAAGCCCAGCGCCGAGACCTGGGTCGGCATGGTCATAATGAGCAGGATGATGGCAAACGCCGCCTTTTTGAACCGGAAGTTATAGGCGTAGATGCCGTAGGCTGTCAGGGCCGAAAAATAGACGCTGAGGGCAGCCGAGCAGCCGGACACGATCAGGCTGTTCCGCACACCAGTCAGCACCGGGATGTTGGCATCTGACAGCACATTTTTCAGGTTGGTCATCAAGGATCTGCCCGGCAGAAAGGAAAAGCCCTTCTGGATCTCAAAATGGGTACGGGTGGAATTGATGACCAGCACATAGAAGAAGAACAGGCATAAAAAGCTCAGCAGCACCAGCGCCGCATAGCACACCGTGCGGCGGGCCGCAAGGGTCGCTTTTTCGGATTTTGTCTTGACTGCGTGTGACATTATGCTTTTCCTCCCTTCACCTGTTTGGCCGCCTGCCTGCGGGCCTTGCGCTCGGCCCTGCTCAGGCCGTCGTCCTCCTTGGTCAGGGCCATGTAAACGATCACGCAGAGCACTGCGCACACCAGGAACAGCACCACCGAGACCGCGCCGGCCATGCCGTAGTTCTTGCTGAACAGGTGGTTGTTCAGGTACATGATCATGGTGGTGGAGGTGCGGTCGGGGCCGCCCTTGCCGTTGGTCAGGATCTGCGGCACATCGAACATCTGCAGGCCGCCGATCATCGAAGTAATCATCACATAGACCAGGATCGGCCGAATGAGCGGGATGGTGATCTTCCAGAACATCTGGTTCGGGGTGCAGCCGTCCAGCTCCGCTGCCTCATACAGGGTGGGGTCCACGCCCATGATGGCCGCCATCAGCATGATGGTCGTATTGCCGAACCACATCAGGAAGTTCATCAGGCCGATGAGGCCGCGGTTGCCCCAGACACTGTTCAGGAAGCTGAAGGGCTCCTTGAGGATGCCCATGCCCACCAGTGCAGCGTTCACGGGGCCGTTATCCGAGAACAGGGCAAAGAACAACATGGCAAATGCCGAAGCCATGATGAGGTTGGGCATGTAGATGACTGTCTTGAAGAAGGTCTGGCCCTTCAGCTTCAGGCGCAGGTCGGTGAACCAGGCCGCCAGCAGCAGCGAGATGGCGATCTGCGGGATGAAGCCGATGATCCAGAGCAGCAGCGTGTTGCCAAAGTATTTGGGCAGGTCAGTTGCAAACAGGGTGATGTAGTTCTTCAGGCCCACAAAGGTGGGGCCGATGATCTTCAGGCCGCTGCGGTAATATTCAAAAAAGCTGTAATAGATCGTAGACCCCAGTGGAATGAGCTGGAACAGCGCAAAGATGAGGAAGAACGGTGCAATGAAGATATAGCCCCACTTTGCATAGCTGATCGAGCCGTTCTTCTTTGGTTTTGCTCCCATAGTAACTGCCCTCCTGACGTACACTGCCCAAAGCAAAACGGGGCGGGCGGGATCAGCGTCCGGCCCGCCCCATTCAGATTCGGTTCAAAAGGTTTTCAGGTTCCGGCTGCGCTTATGCGGGCCAGACCACATCGGTCAGCTCGGGGTACTTTTCCTTGATGGCGGTCTCGAAGTTTGCCTTTGCGGTATCCTCGTCCACCGTGCCGGTAAAGTAATCCTTGAAGGCATTCTGGAAGCTCTCGTTCAGGCCCTGATCGTACGGGCCTGCGTTGGACATATCGATCTTCTTTGCAGCTTCTGCAAACAGGGCAATATGGTTCTGGCCGCCCAGGAAGTCGGAGGCATAATCGCTGTTTGCGATCTCTTCCATGGCCTTCTCGTTGTTGGTGTAATCCTGCGTATCCAGGGTGATCTGCTTCATAATGGCTTCGTCGCAGGTCAGCTTCTGCATCACGTCGCGGATGATATCGGTATTATCGGTACCGGCTGCCGCGCAGATCCAGGTGCCGCCCCAGTAATAGGGCTGAGGGCCTTCGCAGACTGCGTAATCGCCGTAGATGCCGTTGCCCACTTCTTCCTTGCCGCCCTCGGCCACAGGGGTCTCCAGAGAGTTGCCCAGCAGGGTGAAATTGATGCCCCAGGTGGAATAGAAGAAGCCAAACACCTTGCCGCTCGGGCCCTGATCGGCTGCCCACTGGCTGTCCCACAGGCTGGACTTATTGTTGTAGCCCTTATCGGTGTACTCCTTGGTTTGATCGACCCACTTCATAATGTTGGGGTCTACCTTGACGGTCGTGCCGTCCACCCAGGGAGCGTCCACGTTGTTGGAGAAGGTGCGGTAAGCATCATCGAAGCCGGACAGCATCTTGTAGCCCTTGGCATAGGCCTGTGTAGCCACCTCGTTGAACTTATCCCAATCGGACAGATGGCTCTGCACCTCGGTGGGATCATCGGTGCCCAGCACTTCCTTGGCGATGCTGCGGCGGTATGCGAACAGACCGGGGGTCGCCTGCCAGGTGGTGCCGCGCTGGCTGCCGTCCACGCTGACAATATCCTTGGTGTACTGGTACTGACCAGCCAGATCGGCATCGGTCAGGCCGATGTCTGCCTTGACATCCAGTGCGTAATCGGAATCCACATACTTCAGTGCGTAGTCAGCCTCGATCAGGAAGATATCTACCTTGTCATCATCGGCGGCGGAGTCCTGATTCAGCAGGGCCTCATCCAGCTTATTCTGGTAGTTGTTGTTCTCGTTGGCGTTGATGGTCCACTTGACAACGGTGCCATCTTTCAGGGTGGTGGTGGATTTATCCTCAGCAATGGAGGCGACCTCGGGGTAATAGTTATTGAAGCGGCCCTGGAACTCGTCGTTCCAGCACCAGATATTCAGCACCTTGCCCTGAGCTGCCGGAGCAGCGGAAGCGGCGGAAGAAGCTGCGGCAGAGGATGCCGCGCCGGTAGAAGAAGAGGAGCCGCCGCATGCGCTCAGCGCTGCACTGATGGTAACTGCACCGGAAGCCAGCAGGAAATTACGACGCGAAATCTTTCTCATAATGAAAAACCTCCTTCAATGGTTTTCGTGAAAAAGCGTTTCAAATTCAAGGCTCCGGTTCGCCCGGAACCAAATCCAACCCATTCATTCGATGCTGCGCACCGAGCCGCCCTCCAGCAGTTTTCCTGTCACCGGGATCTGCTCGGCCAGCGTCACACGGGGGTGCTCGATCATCTGCACCAGCTTATCTGCTGCCATCCGGCCCAGCATTTTGGTGTTCTGCTGCCAGGTCACCAGCTGGGGTTTCATCACGCGGGAGAGGTAAATGCCGTCATATCCCATCACGGAAATATCCTCCGGGATGCTCAGGCCCGCTTCCTGCAGAGCGATGCAGCCGCCCATGGCCGAGAAATCATCGGGGAAGAGGATGCAGGTGGGCCGCTGGAGCAGTGCCAGCAGGGCCCGGGTCTCCTCGGCACAGCGGTCGGGATCGTGATACACACCGCTGCGCACATATTCTTCGGGGACCTGCAGCCCCAGCTCCGCGCAGCTCTTGTAGAAGCCCGCCAGACGGTTCTCCGTCACCGCCGTGCGCTCGCCATGGATAAAGGCGATGCGGCGGTGGCCGTTGGCGTAGGCGTACCGCACCAGCGCCGAAAGCCCGTTGACATTATCGGAAAGGACCGCCATCCGGTTGTTGAACACATGGTCGATGGTCACCACCGGCACATCACTGTTGACCAGCTCCACCACCTGCGGATCGTTGAAATCCACGCAGGCGATCACCGCTCCGTCCACGCCCCGGTAGTGGCAGTGCTCCAGATAGGTCATTGTTCTGCCGCCGAGGTTCCGGTTGACAAAGGTGATATCGTAGCCCAGCTTTTCCACCTGCACCTTGAAGCTGTCCAGCACCGCCGAGAAGTACTCGTGGGCCAGGCCGCTCTGCCGCTCGTCCACAAACAGAACGCCAAGGTTGTAGGTACGGTTGGTTTTCATCGCGCGGGCCGCCATATTGGGCACATAGCCCATCCGGCGGGCCGCCTCGCGGACACGGTCGCGGGTCGCAGCAGAGATGTCCGACTGGCCATTGAGCGCTTTGCTCACCGTTGCCACCGAGACACCGCATTCACGCGCCAGATCTTTTAAGGATGACATTTCGCCGCCCTCCCTCACAGGGACCCGCTCAGGGCTCCCGAGCGAATCCTAAATCGTTTTCGCAATTTCAATATAGCGCATTTTGCACTAAAAATCAAGCAGAAGAAGAAAAGTTTTATCTCAAAAGGCTACATTTCAGCAGGTTGCGAGATTTCATTTCCTCAGAATTATGCAGTCTGCATCGTTTTCGTTACATTTCGTTACCGTTCGATAATTTTTTCGTTCCCATACCGGTTTTTACCCCTGAACCAGCCCGCTGCACCCTTGTTGTATATTTCAGGTCCGCTCTTGATTTTTCCCGCAGGATAGACTATTCTTAGGGTGACAAGTGCCTTTCCCACCCTTGGGCCGCAAGTTCTAAATCGTTTTCGCCATCAAATGATTTCAGCATTTCCGGTTTACCCTATAAGGAGGAACAAGGCTATGAGATTCGGACATTTTGATGATGCGCGCCGGGAATATGTGATCGACACGCCCCGCACTCCCCTGCCCTGGATCAACTATCTGGGCAGCGAGGACTTTTTCAGTCTGGTGTCCAACACCGGCGGCGGTTACAGCTTTTACCGGGATGCCCGGCTGCGGCGGCTGACCCGCTACCGCTACAACAATTCCCCGCTGGACATGGACGGCCACCGCATCTACATCAACGATGGCGGCACCATCTGGAACCCGGGCTGGCAGCCCGCCAAGACGGAACTGGACCGTTACACCTGCCGCCACGGTCTGGGCTACACGATCCTGCAGGGCGAGAAAAACGGCATTGCGGCCGCTCAGGAACTTTTTGTGCCCCGGGGCGATGCCTGTGAGATCGACCGGCTGACGCTGGAAAACAAGACCGCTGCCCCCCGCACGCTGGACGTGTTCAGCTATGTGGAGTTCTGCCTGTGGGATGCCATGGACGACAGTTCCAATTTCCAGCGCAACTTTTCCACCGGCGAGGTGGAAGTGGTGGAAAGTGCCATCTATCATAAGACAGAGTACCGGGAGCGCCGGGATCACTACGCCGTGTTCTGGGCCAACGCCCCTGTTACCAGCTTCGACACCAGCCGGGATGCCTTCTGCGGCGTGTACGGCGGCCCCGCCGCACCGGAAGCGGTCAAAGCCGGTCACTGCTCGAACAGCATTGCCCACGGCTGGGCTCCGGTGGGTGCCCACCATTTCCATCTCACGCTGGCACCGGGCGAGAAAAAGAGCATCATCTTCGGGCTGGGCTACATTGAAAACCCGGTCGGGGAAAAATTCAGCGCTCCCGGCATCATCAACAAAGCCCGGGCCGAGGCCATGATGGCCCGCTATGCCACCGACGCACAGGTGGATGCCGCCCGCAGGGCACTGGCCGACTACTGGCAGGAACTGCTCTCGGGCTGGCAGCTGACCTCCGGCGAGGAAAAGCTGGACCGGATGGTGAGCCTGTGGAACCAGTATCAGTGCATGGTCACCTTCAACATGAGCCGCAGTGCCAGCTATTACGAGAGCGGCATCGGCCGCGGCATGGGGTTCCGGGATTCCTGTCAGGATCTGCTGGGCTTCGTCCACATGATCCCTTCCCGCGCACGGGAGCGCATTCTGGATATTGCTGCCACCCAGTTTGAGGACGGCAGTGCCTACCACCAGTACCAGCCCCTGACCAAAAAGGGCAACCGCGACGTGGGCAGCGGCTTCAACGATGACCCGCTCTGGCTCATTGCGTGCACCGCCGCCTATCTGCGGGAGACCGGTGACTGGTCGATCCTGGACGAGCCGGTTGCCTTTGACAACGACGTGACCAGAGCACAGCCCCTGATGGAGCATCTGCGCCGGAGCTTCCGCTACACCCATACCCATCTGGGCCCCCACGGCCTGCCGCTGATCGGCCGGGCCGACTGGAACGACTGCCTGAACCTGAACTGCTTTTCGGAGCACCCGGGCGAGAGCTTCCAGATCACTGGCCCCAGCGAGGGCCCTGTGGCTGAGAGCGTGTTCATTGCGGGCATGTTCGTGAAATACGGCCGCGAGTACACCGAACTCTGTGACCACCTGCACCTCACCGAGGAGGCCGCCAGTGCCCGCACCGCCATTGACGCAGTAGAACAGGCCACCCTGACCGCCGGCTGGGACGGCGCATGGTTCCGCCGTGCCTACGATGCCTTTGGTGCCCCCGTAGGCAGCAGGGAATGCGACGAGGGGCAGATCTTCATCGAACCCCAGGGCATGTGCGTGATGGCCGGGATCGGCCGGGAGACCGGTCAGGCCGAAGCCGCACTGAAGAGCGTGGAGGAGCGGCTGGACACCCCGTACGGCGTGGTACTGCTCCAGCCCGCCTACACCACCTACCGGCTCAATCTGGGCGAGATCTCCAGCTATCCCCCGGGCTACAAGGAGAACGCCGGTATCTTCTGCCACAACAACCCCTGGATCAGCTGTGCTGAGACCGTGCTGGGCCACGGTGACCGGGCCTTTGCTGTCTACAAAAAGACCTGCCCGGCCTATATCGAGGACATCAGCGAGATCCACCGCACCGAACCCTACGTTTACAGCCAGATGGTGGCAGGCCGCGATGCCCCCACCTTCGGCGAGGCCAAGAACAGCTGGCTGACCGGCACGGCGGCATGGACCTTCGTGAACGTGAGCCAGTACATTCTGGGCATCCAGCCCACTCTGGATGGCCTGCGCGTTGACCCCTGCATCCCCCACACGCTGGCAGGCTACACCGTCACCCGCCGTTACCGGGGTGCCGTGTACCACATCCGGGTGGAGAACCCCCACGCCGTGCAGAAGGGCGTGCAGAGCGTCACCGTGAACGGTGCTCCTATTGCAGGCACCCTCCTGCCGCTGGCAAAGGCCGGTGAAGGTGTGGAAGTTGTCGTGACCATGGGCTAGGCGCATAGCTTCTGTTTTGTAGAATTGTAAAGCTCCCGTTTTTCAGCTTTTTCTGAGAAGCGGGAGCTTTTGTTTGTGATTCATTGAATTCACAGTGGATTCGTGCTATTCTACTAATAAATCTGAAAAGCAGCGGGAGGATTTTCTATGAATGCGCATAAAGCGACAATCACCAGCATTTTTGATGGAACCACATTGATTGAGATTCCATTTTTTCAACGTTCCTACGTCTGGGACAAATATCTTTGGGAGCGCTTCCTAAATGATATGGAATTCACGGTCAAAACAAAGTCCCCACATTTTCTTGGTACCCTGATTTTCAAAGACAACGGAACGCCAAAATCGTCCGAGCCTTATTCCACGCAGTTGCTTCTGATCGATGGTCAGCAGCGATTGACAACATATCTCATCTTCTTGAAAGTTCTCTGTCTAAAGTTAGGGCAGTCTCTTACATTTGATTCTCATTATCGATTTCCAGACACGAATGATTTGAGCCTTCAGCATGGAAAAAACGATCGTCCCGCCTTTGAAAAGGTAATGGGTATGACCGCACCAGTTTCTATTACAGATGACTTTTCAAAATCCCGTGTCGTTCAGGCTTACAATTTTTTTGTAGAATCATTGGATACATCCAAATTAAATTACACCACGATCGTTGGAAAAACTCACTTTGTTCGGATCGACCTGGATGCGAATGATGATGAACAGCAAATATTCGATTCTCTGAACTCTCTTGGAGTCAGCCTGACCACCTCTGAACTGCTCAAGAATTATTTTTTCAGTCGTAATAACCTGACAGATTATCAGACGATCTGGGAGCCTGTCTTTGATAATAGCGCCGCAACAAAAGAATACTGGGATACCATTATAGAGACCGGCCGCATTCGCCGTCCTCTGATCGACATCTTTTTTGATGCTTATTTTCAATTGTTCATCCAAAATAAAAAATACAGTATCAGCACAGAGGACAAGTTGATTTATGCCCGCACAGATCGACTGTCAAATTCCTATCAGAGCTTTGTGGACAACTACTGCGGCGGAAGCAAACAGATCATCCTTTCCTCTCTGAGGGAGTATGCCGAGTTGTTCCGTAAGACATTTCAGCCGGATATCTGCGATACTACAATTCCATCCACATTTGGTATCGAGCGGCTGAATGTGGTTATCTTCGGTCTAAAAACAACAACGCTGATTCCGTACGTTCTCTATCTTGCCAAGAATATTTCTGATACGAATGCTCTGAACCAGATGTATGGTATTCTTGAAAGCTACGTTATGCGTCGTATCGTGACCCATGCAACATCTAAAAACTATAACAACCTTTTCCTTTCTTTGATTGCTAATGAGATTCTGGATGCTGACGATCTGCGCACTCGATTACAGGCCGCTAGTGGAACGAATTCTTATATTCCGACAGATACTGAACTTCGGGATGGTTTTGAACATTCTAAACTGATGAACCTTTATTCTAAAGGTGTTCATTATCTGATTGAAAGCCACATCCACCCCGCTCAGAGTGCTGTCGTGCTGCATGGTTTCAACAATTACAGTCTTGAGCATCTGATGCCCAAAAAATGGCGCAACAACTGGCCCGCCTGCCCTACCCCGCTGGACGCAGAAAAAAGAGATTCTATCCTTCTGACTCTGGGAAATCTCGCAATCATCCCACAGTCTTTGAACGCCTCCATCCGGGACAGTGACTGGAGCACAAAGAAAGCCGGAAAGGGCCAGGAAAAGCCCGGTCTTACGCTCTGCGCATCGGGCCTTTCCACGCTTCAGGATGCCCTGACAAAAACGGACTGGAACGAGATTGAGATTCAGGCCCGTGCCCTCTGGCTTTACAAACAGGCACAAAGTCTCTGGAAACTTTAAACCATTCAAAAAATGCCGCCGCACGAATTTGTGCGACGGCATTTTCAGCTTCAATTACAGCATCCTGGAAAGGAAAGCCTTCAGACGAGGATGCTTGGGGTTCGAGAAGAGCTCCTGCGGGGGCTCATCTTCCTGGATCCTGCCCTCATCGATGAAGATGACGCGGTTGGATACCTCGCGGGCAAAGCCCATCTCGTGGGTGACCACCAGCATGGTGATGCCGGTGTGGGCCAGCTCCTTCATCAGCTCCAGCACCTCGCCGACCATCTCAGGGTCAAGGGCGGAGGTGGGTTCGTCGAACAGGATGACATCCGGGTCCATGGCCAGAGCACGGGCAATGGCAATGCGCTGCTGCTGGCCGCCGGAAAGGCTCTTGGGGAACACATTGGCTTTATCGGACAGGCCGACACGGGCCAGCAGCTCCTCGGCGCGCTTGGAAGCCTCCTCCTTGCTCTTGAGCTTGAGCAGCTCCGGGGCCAGGCAGAGGTTCTGCTTGACGGTCAGGTGGGGGAAGAGGTTGAAGTGCTGGAACACCATGCCCATCTTCTGGCGCACGGCATCGATGTGGGCATCATCCACCTCGATGCCCTCAAACTTGATGGAGCCGCCGGTGGGGATCTCCAGCCGGTTCAGGCAGCGCAGGAAGGTAGACTTGCCGCAGCCGGAAGGGCCGATCAGGCAGACCACATCGCCGCGGTAGATGTCGATGTCGATGCCCTTCAGGACATCCAGGGTGGGGGTGGGCTGCTTTGCGCCCTTTTTGGCCTCACCGCCGTAGGTCTTGGTCAGACCACGGACTTCCAGGATCTTTTCAGCATGATTAGCGGTCACCTTGCGCCATCCTCCTCTCAAACTTCGACAGCAGCCATGTAAAGAGCATGACTAAGACCAGATAGACCACTGCAACGCCCAACAGGGGGAACATGGCCTCGTAGGTACGGTTCATAATGCCCTGCGCCGCATACAGCAGCTCCTTGCCGCCGATAACGGTGATGAGCGAGGTATCCTTGAGCAGGACGATGAACTCGTTGCCCAGTGCAGGCAGCACCGCGCGGATGGCCTGCGGAATGACAATGACCACCATGGTGGTCATGTAGTTCAGGCCCAGGCTGCGGCCGGCTTCCATCTGGCCGGGGTCCACCGCCATCAGGCCGCCGCGGATGATCTCCGAGACGTAAGCGCCCGAGTTGATGCCCAGTGCCAGCGCACCGACCATGGTAAAGTTGCGGCTGTTGGAAAAGATGACCATGCTCATAATGAGCAGCTGGACCATCATGGGGGTGCCGCGGATGATGGTGGTGTACACCTGACAGACGGCATTGAAGAAGCCCAGCACCGGGTTCCTGCGGCCGGGACGCTGCTGGTCGTGCGCAACACGCACCAGTGCCACCACACTGCCCAGCACCACGCCCAGTGCCAGCGCAATGGCGGTGACCAGCAGCGTAGTGCCCACGCCCTGGATGTACTGCACCCAGCGGTCGTTCAGGATGAACGCCTGATAGAATTTGAAGAACATTTCCTGCCCGAAGTCCAGCTTCGTGCCGCTGTTGAGCAGCTCTTTCAGCAGTTCGTATTGTGCGGCCATTCGCATCCTCGCTTTCTAAAATTGTTAGAATTTTGTAACCTGTTCTTTCCAAAAAAGGGGAGGTGCCCCAGATGGGGCCGCCTCCCCGTGATACAAGGTACAGCTGAATTATTCAGCGGTGATGTACTTGTCCACGATGGACTGCAGGGTGCCGTCAGCCTTCAGCTCTTCCAGAGCGGCATTGACAGCATCCTCCAGAGCGGAACCCTTTGCCAGACCGATGGCGTAATCCTCCTCGGCGTAGCTGGTGTCCAGAATGACCAGACCGGGGTTGGCGGCAACGAACTCCTTTGCAGGGGCATTGTCGATGACAACTGCATCAACCTGGCCATTGTTCAGAGCCTGCACAGCGGTCAGGCCGTCGTCGTATGCGACCACAGCGTCATCGCCAAAGTCATCAGAGCAGTAGATGTAGCCGGTGGTGCCACGCTGGGTGCCGATCTTCTTGCCTGCCAGATCATCGGGAGAGGTGATATCAGAGCCCTCGGGAACGATGATGGACTGGATGCCGGTAGCGTAGCTGTCGGAGAAGTCCATCACAGCCTTGCGCTCGTCGGTCACGGTAACGCCAGCCATGACAATATCGGCCTTGCCCTGCTGCACGCTCAGCAGTGCTGCGTCGAAGTCCATATCATCGATCTGCAGCTCCAGGCCCAGCTTCTCAGCAATGGCCTTGGCGGTGTCGATGTCGATGCCCTCAAACTCACCGGCATCGGTGGTCATCTCGTACGGAGGGAAGGCAGCGTTGGTGGCCATGGTCAGCTTGCCAGCCTCAACGGTGGTCAGCTCAGCGGCAGCGCTGGTGGAAGCAGCCTCGGAAGAAGCTGCACTGCTTGCAGTGGAAGAAGCGGTGCTGGAGGCGGAACCGCCGCAGGCAGTCAGAGCCAGAGCGGCAGCGGTCAGACCAGCGGCAGCCAGAAAGCTGCGGCGATTGATCTTTTTCATATTCAAACACTCCTCTGTTGATTGTATAATTTTTCACTTTCCCGGCACGATGCGCTTCATCGTGTCATCAAGGAACAGGATTAGTATATGTTGTACAAATAAAAAAGTCAAGTGTTGTGCAAAAAATCGGAACAAATGAAACCCTTTTGAAAACATTTATACATACAGCGGCCCATTCTTAATGCATATATACATTTTTGGCTCGGTATTTTTGCCTTTCCATTGCGTTCTGCCGTTGAATGCTCCCGCATAACCAACGAGACCGCCCGGTGGGCGGTCTCGTTTTTGTTTTATCGGCGTTTCTGTGGCAGGGGGATGCCCAGCACCAGGGCAATGCCCACGGCCAGCGCCACGGCGATCTTGAAGGTGGAGATGCCGTTTGCCAGCGCCAGAGCGTTGTCGCCCTGAATGAAGTAGTAGGCGCTGTAATAGATGCCCGCACCGGGCACCAGCGGAAAGATGCCGGTGAGCAGGAACACCGTCACCGGTGCTCTGAGGGTCATCGCAAGGATGCGGGCCAGCAGCGTCAGCGGAATGACCGCCAGCAGCGAGGCCGCAAAGGCTTCCATCCCGAACAGCTCCGCGATCTCGTATACCAGCCACCCCACTGCGCCCACCAGCCCGCAGTAGGGCAGGGTGCGCCTGGGGCAGGCAAAGAGGATGGCAAAGCTCAGGGTGCCCGCCCCGGCCAGCAGGAACTGCAGGGCCAGACGGCCCAGCTGCTCCCCGGTGAAAAGAAGTTCTGTCATACCACGGCCACCCCCTTCAAAAAGGCATAGAGACTCAGCACAAGGCCGGTACCGATGGCGATGCTGGCCGCAATGAGCAATGCGTCGATCATCCGGATGGTGCCGGACAGGTAATCGCCCTGCACAAAGTCCCGGATGCCCATGGTAAAGGCGATGCCGGGGGTCAGGATCATCAGAGTACCGATGATGGCGTGACTGGCTTCAGTGCCCAGCAGGCTGCAGCCCAGAATACAGCACAGGGTGATGAGGGCGGCGGTGGAGATGGTTCGGAACCCGCCCCCCACGCCGTGCCGCCCGCAGAACAGCAGGTAGGCGTTGGCCGCAACACCGGCCGCAGCGGCGGCAAGCCCGGCTTTCAGGTCGCCTCCAAAAATCAGCGCAAAGCAGAACGCGCCGCCCATGCCCGCCGCAAGCTGCACCCAGTCCTTCGGAAAAGGGATGCACCTGGCCTGAGCCAGCCGGGTCTCGGCCTCATCGATGGTGTCCACTTCCCCGGACGCGATCTGGCGGGAAAGCTGATTCACCGCCGCCACCCGCCCCAGGTGGGTGGTACGGGTGGGCACGTTGCGCACCTCGCTCATCTCCGCCGTGCCTGCGCTGGCAAAAATGCCGTTGGTCAGCACATAGACATGGAACTCCCGCAGGTGGAAGCTGGCCGCCATGATCTCCATGGTCTGCTCCACCCGGAACACTTCTGCCCCGTTCTCCAAAAGGGTCTGACCGGCCGCCATAATAAAATCCATGATGCGGCGGCGCTGTTCCCCGTCCGGATACAATTCCCTCTCTGCCATGCTGTGGTCTCCTTAAAATTGGCATAAAAAATGACCGCCTCAACGTTTCAGTGCCTGAGCGGTCATTTTTCTTGACGAATCTATTTGTAGTATAGTCAATCTCCGGCGGCTTGTCAAGCAGGCACGCCGTTTTTTCAGAACTTGAACAGGTTCACGATCCGCTGCCACAGGCGGGTGAAGAAGTTGCCTTCCTGCACATCGGCGGTGGTCTGGGCGGTAACATCCGCAGCGGCGACCGTCTCACCGGTCTTATAGATGAACTTCACGCTGCCGGAAGCATCCTCGGACTTACCGGCAAAGCTGGTGTAGTCCTCCAGACGGCTGGTCATCTCGTCCAGCACGGTCTTCAGGCCGTGGATCTGCTCCTCGTCCAGAGCACCGGTCAGCTTGGAGATACCCTCCTCATTGAACTGGTTCAGGCCATCGTTCAGCCGGACCGTGCCATCGCTGAGCTGGCCTGCGCCATCATTCAAGGTGGTCACGCCGTCATACAGGGTCTTGGTGCCATCGGCCAGCTGGGCGGCACCGTCCTTTGCGGAGTGGGCACCGTCAGCAGCGGTGGCAACACCATTGGTGTACTGGTTGACACTGGACACGAAATACTGGATCTGCGCCAGGCTGTTCTTCAGGGCACGGACATCTGCGATATCCTGGCTGTTCTCAGCCTGATACTTCAGCTCGTCATGCACGGTCTGTTTTGCGCTGGCAGTGCTCAAATCAAGCATGGCGCTGAACATGGAGGGGTCGTAGCTCTGCATCAGCCGCAGAGCAGCTTCCAGGTCGTGGTTGGTCTTGGTTGCGGAGAGATACAGGGCAATGTCCAGCTGGCTGTCCTTGAAGCTGGGCTCCTGCTCCCAGACGGTGCGCACCATCTTCTTGCGGGCAGCGGCCAGTGTCTTTTCGTTCATGGTCAGCACTTCGTCAATGACGGAAGCGTAGTTGTGCCAGGTCATGGGGGTGTCGATCAGGCCGCCCTCCATCAGGGTGCTGTTGGCAGAGGCCAGAACACCATCGGCCACCTGCTGGGCACCGGCCTGCAGGGCAGCGTTATTGGAGCTCAGGGTATCCAGACCGTTGGTCAGCTGGCCCAGACCATCGTTCAGGGTGGAAGCGCCGCTGTTCAGCTGAGAAGCGCCGTCCAGCAGGGCCAGGGTACCGTTGGCCAGCTGGGAAGCACCGTCCACCAGTTGGGCGGCACCATCCATCAGCTGGTTCATGGCATCGTTCAGCTGGCTGATGCCATCGGTCAGCTCGTTGAGGCTGCTCAGGTCAAAGGCATTGGTGCCCAGCGCATCGGCGTTGGTGGCACAGGCCAGCATGACCTGCGGCGCGGTCAGGTTCTCAACATCGGCTTCCACGGTGACGCTGTCCTGCAGATAATCCTCCACAGTGGACAGGTCATCGGGCAGCAGGCCGTCCAGAGAGTCCTTCACGCCGGGCAGGCAGACAAAAGCGGCCACGCTGCTCTTGGCGGCGGATTCCAGCATTCCGTGCTCGGCGCTCAGGTTGGTGGCATCCTGACCAAAGATCACGCCCACAGCAGTGATGAGCGGGGTGACAACGGTGCGTTCCTTGCCGTTGACGGTCACGGTGCCGGTCTCGTTGTTGGTCAGGTCGACGGTCACGGTCAGGTGGCCGCTCTTGCCGATCAGGTTCTCAAGGCTGTCGGTCACGCCGTCCAGCGTATAGGTGACATTTGCGGTGATGGGCAGGGCCTTGTCGGTATTGCCCTTATAGTACACGTCGGTGTCGTCGGTGTTCCAGACCAGCTTTTCGCCGTCCTGGGTGAACGCGGCATCGCTCTCGGTGTTCTGGATATCGGTCAGAGTGCTCTCATCGGTGACATTGGACAGGCCGGAAGCGCTGTACAGGTGCTCGCTGACGGTGGTGGACTTGATGGAGCCGTCGGCGTTCATCACGGCGTAGACCGTCTCATCCTTGGAATAATCGGCCTTGGCGGCTGCAAAGGCGGGCAGGGTCATGCCTGCGGCGAGAGTCAGCGCCAGCGCCGCACTGGCGAAACGAAGCGATTTTTTCATGGTAATTACTCCTTATCAGACTTCTTGGCGTTGGAAGATTCAGGGACCAGCCAGTGCATGGTGGTGTGGCGGATGACCCAGTCCAGCAGCATCAGGGCGGCGGGCAGAACGACCAGAATGACAGCCATACTGATCAGTGCGCCGCGGGAGATGAGCCGGCAGATGCTCTGCAGCAGCTCCATCTTACTAATGGCGGCCACGCCGACGGTTGCGGCAAAGAAGGTCAGGCCGCTGGTCAGGATGGACTGGCTGCAGTGCTCCAGCGACTGCTGGGCAGCTTCCTGCGGGGTGCGGCCATAGCTGCGCTCCTCGTGATAACGGGTGGTCATCAGGATGGAGTAGTCCACAGTCGCGCCCAGCTGGATGGTGCCGATGACGATGCTGGCGATGAAGGGCAGCTGGGTACCGGTGAAGTACGGGATGCCCATATTGATGGAGATGGCGGCCTCGATGCTGGCAACCAGCAGCACAGGGATGGACAGGCTCCGGAAGGAGATCAGGATGATGGCAGCGACCGCCATGATCGACCAGACGTTGACGTTCTTGAAATCCACGTCCGCAACCTCGATCAGATCCTTGGTCATGGCACCCTCGCCGGTGATGACACCGTTGGGGTCAACCGCCTTGATAAGGTCGTTCATCTCGGTCAGCTGGTTGTTGATGGCATCGGTGCCGGTCTTATAGGAGCTGTTGGCCAGAATGAGCTTGTAGCCGCCGGACTGCAGGATCTCGGTCACGCTGTCGGGCAGCAGTTCGGTCTGAAAGCCCGGACCGGTGATGGAATCCAGGCTCACCACCTGGGTGATGCCGTCCACGTCCTTGAGCTCATCGCAGAGGTCAGATACCTGCGTTGCGGTCAGGTCCTCATCCACCAGAATAAAGTGGGAGGTGGTCATGCCAAAGTCCTCGCCCAGCTTGTTGGTGCCAACGATACCGGTCAGATCCTGGGGCAGCGAGTCGAACAGGGTGTAGTAGACCTCAGTCTTTTGCTGGGCCACCACAAAGGGCACCAGCAGCACAAGAAAGACGACCACGATGGGCATTGCGTGCTTGGAAACAAAGTAGCTGAGCTTGGTCAGCTTGGGCACGATGGTGCGGTGCTTGTACTTTTCGACCTGCTGATCAAAGGTCAGGATCAAAGCAGGCAGAATGACGATGGTGCAGATGACACCCAGCGCCACACCCTTTGCCATAACAACACCGATATCGCGGCCCAGCGTCAGCCGCATGGCGCACAGTGCCAGGAAGCCCGCAATGGTGGTCAGGGAGGAAGCGGTGATGGAGGTCATGGTCTTGCAGATGGCGGTCACCATGGCTTCCTCGTTGGAGGAGCGGAGTTCCTTTTCCTCCTGATAACGATGGAGCAGGAAGATGGAGAAGTCCATCGTCACGCCCAACTGCAGCACCGTGGAAAGCGCCTGGGTGATGTAGCTGATCTGACCCAGGAAGATGTTGGTGCCAAAGTTGTACGCAATGGGGAACAGCAGGCCCAGCATGAACAGCACAGGCGTGATGGTGCTCTCCAGCGAGAGGAACAGCACCAGCATACTGGCACCCACAGCGCACAGGATGTACAGCGGCATCTCTTCATTGATCAGCGCCTTGGTATCCTGCAGAATGACGCTCATGCCGCCAAAGTAGCAGTCGTGCCGCAGCACCTGTTTGATCTGCTTGACGGCGTTCATCGTCTCGTCGCTGGCGCTGGGCGCATCAAACCGGACGATGAGCATGGTGGAATCATTTTTACCGAACATGAACTGCTGGACATCCGCGGGCAGCATCTCGGTGGGGATGCTGGGGTCGATGACATCGCTGAGCCAGAAGGTCTGTGTGACACCGGGCACCGCATCAATGTCCTTCTTCATGGCGATCAGTTCATTGGTAGGCAGGCCTTCCACCGTGATCATACCGGTGGAGGCCAGATGGAAGTCGTCCTCAAGCGCTACCTCGCCGATCATGGAGTCAAGCTCCTGCGGCAGATAGGTCAGGACATCATAGTTGATGCGGGTAGCAACCGCGCCGATTGCGGAAGGGATCAACAGCAGGACCGCTACTGTTAAGATCAGCTTGCGCAGACGCACGATGCTCTGTGCGATCTTTTTCATGGGAACCCTCCATACGAAAGTTGATTGGATCTGCCCTAAAATGACCCGTGGTCATTTCTGAGCAAGCACTATTATAACCAATCGACGCAAGGTGTCAAGATAGAAAATGACCAAAAGTCAGTTTTCTTATCACAAAGCAAAAATTGTATAGCTTGTCCGGGGGCTTTTGCTCTTGCGCTCTTCCCTTCTCCCTGCTAAAATATTGTTTACACGACAAAACAACGTCAGAAAAGAGGATGCAGCAAGCTATGAGCACCGTGGAAGGAAAGAAACAGGAAAAGCGCCGTGCGCTTCTGGACGCAGCTTACGAGCTGTTTCTGGAGCGGGGCACCTCCAAGACCAGCGTGGAGGATATCACCTCCCGCGCCAAGGTGGGCAAGGGCACATTCTACCTCTATTTTGCCGATAAGGGTTCGGTCACGCAGGCCCTGCTGGCCCGGGTGAGCTACCAGCTGCTGGACAACGCCTGTGCCGCCGCCGAGCAGCACGCCGCCGAGCTTACCAGCTTCCCCGACCAGATGATCTTTGTCATCGACCATATCATCGAAGCCCTGCGCGCGGACACCCTGATGCTCCGCTTCCTGGAGCGCAGCTTTGTCTGGCCCGGGCTGGATCAGATCGAAGCCAGCGGCGAGGCCGAGCCGCTGATGCGCAAGGTCCTCCAGACCGTGATGTGCAGCCCCGAGATGGCGGGCCGCACTGAGCGGGAGATCTACCAGCGCATCACCGCCCTGGGCAGTATGTGCATATCGGTGTGCTACACCTCTGTATTGGAGGGCAAGCCTGACAACATCGACAACATGAAGCCCATCCTCTACGACATCATCCGCCGGGCGCTCTGAGCACCTCTCCCCTGCCAGCCCCCGCAAAGGGGCCTTTGCGCCAATCCCTCGGGGCAAAAAACGGAAAAGGCAGACTTTTTTCAAAAAAGCCCTTGCAATTGCGCGAAAAATGTGGTATTATATTCAAGTCGATACGACATCTGGACGGTTAGCTCAGCTGGTAGAGCATCTGCTTGACGTGCAGGAGGTCACAGGTTCGAGTCCTGTACCGTCCACCATACAGTTCGTACTCGAACCCGATTCTTTATGAAAAAGGGTTTGGGTACGTTTTTTGTTTATCGGAAGTTCTGCGGAAGGACTACTCGGAACGGTAAACGAGCAAAGGCAGGGTATCACTATGATAGTGGTATCCTGCCTTTTGCTTTGCGGAATCAAGTTCGCTTTGTGCGAACTTGGTCGTCCCCCTATATGGCGCGTTTGGGAGTAGTCGCTGCGTACGTGCGTACCGGGAGCCTGTACACCTCTGACAAGGTGTAACACACTAGACTTTGTGCCAAAGTCTGTGTGCCAAGGGGCCAAGCCCCTTAGAATCCCTGCGGAGCGTGTACGCACGTACGCAGAAAAATGGCAAAATTTCACTATATCGGGGTGTTCTTTCATTGGAGAGTATGGTATACTCGGCTTAGTTCAACAAATAAGAATTTGAGGAGATAGAATCGTGAGAACATATGAGAATAAGGATGAACTTAAAAACGAGATAAATAAAAGCTTTGCAAAGTATATATCAGAATTTAATGATATTCCGGAACCTTTAAAAGATAAGAGGATTGATGAGGTTGATCGAACTCCAGCAGAAAATCTTGCTTATCAGGTTGGATGGACAACGCTCATTCTTAAATGGGAAGCAGACGAAAGAAAGGGTCTTCAGGTCAAAACTCCCTCCGATAATTTTAAGTGGAATCAGCTTGGTGAATTATATCAATGGTTCACAGATACATATGCACACCTGTCACTGCAAGAGCTGAAAGACATGTTGAATGAGAACATTGATTCTATTTATGCAATGATCGATTCACTAAGTGAGGAAGAATTGTTTAAACCACATATGAGAAAATGGGCCGACGAGGCAACTAAAACAGCCGTCTGGGAAGTATACAAATTCATACATGTTAACACAGTGGCTCCGTTTGGAACCTTTAGAACGAAGATCAGAAAATGGAAAAAGATGGCACTATAACTTCCAGTTTGCTGTACTCGTTCCTAGCAGGGTTTGGGGCAGGCACGCCCCAACAAGAAGCTGTCCCAAAGGGGCAAGAATTTTCAAGAATTGAAAATTTGTGGCCACGGGACGATTCTTGCTCTCACCTTTTTCGCTGCGTTTCGCAATTTTCACATTTCAATCTGCTCGCAGATTGTTGACAAGCTGCGCTTGACCCGATACTATAAAGGCAAGTCGAATACGCGCCAAGGAGGTGCAACCATGACCGCCGTGATCTACGCCCGCTATTCATCTGACAGCCAGCGCGAAGCGTCCATTGAAGGACAGCTGCGCGACTGCAAGGACTACGCCGAGAAGAACGGCATCACCGTGGTCGGCACCTACATTGACCGTGCCTACTCCGCCAAGACGGATGACCGCCCGGACTTCCAGAGGATGATTAAGGACAGCGCAAAGAAAATCTTCGATGTAGTTCTGGTCTGGAAGCTCGACCGCTTTGCCCGGAACCGATTCGATGCCGTGAACTACAAGTACCAGCTGGAAAAGAACGGTGTCCATCTGGTGTCTGCTATGGAACCCATCTCGCAGGGGCCTGAAGGCATTATGGTGGAGAGTATGCTGATCGGCATGGCGGAATACTATTCCGCCGAGCTCGCCCTGAAAGTGGCGCGCGGTGAGCGCGAAAATGCCCTTCAGTGCAAGTATAACGGCGGGATCGTTCCGCTGGGCTTCACCATTGGCAAGGAGGACAGGCTGTACCATATCGACCCGGAGACAGCTCCCATTGTGCAGGAGATCTTCACCCGGTACGCCAACGGCGAGCCTGCCGAGAAAATCGCAGCATCCCTGAATGAGCGAGGGCTGCGCACCCGCACCGGGAAGCCGTTCGTAAAGAACAGCTTCTTCCAGATCTTCCGCAACCGCCGCTACATCGGCGAATACCGCTACAAGGACATTGTGACGCCGGGCGGCATTCCGGCTATTGTTGACCAGGATTTGTTCGACCGGGTGCAGCAGCGTTTCGAGCAAAACAAGATCGCCCACGGTCGGCCTGCAAAAGAGGATGTGAGCTATCTGCTGACCACTAAGCTATTCTGTGGCAAGTGCGGCACCCTGATGGGTGGCGAAAGCGGCACCAGCCACATGGGAAACACCTACTACTACTACAAGTGCGGCAACGCCAAGCGCCACGGCAAGGCGCACTGCGACCTGAAAGCCATCCGCAAGGAGCCGCTGGAGCGGTTCGTAGTGGACACCGCCATTAAGGTGATTTTTAACGACGAAATCATCGAACGGCTGATAGATTTAGTCATGGAAGCCCAGCAGAAGGAGAACACCCGGCTGCCTGTCCTGAAAGACCAGCTCCGGGACACGGAGAAGCGGCTGACAAACCTTCTGGAAGCCATTGAACAGGGCATCCTGACCCCGACCACCAAGCAGCGCTTGGACGAGCTGGAAGCCCGGAAAGAAGCTCTGAACACCAGCATTCTGGAAGAAGAACTGAAAAAGCCCGTCCTGACCCGTGAGTGGATTCGGTTCTGGCTTGAAAAATTCCGCAAGGGTGACGTGGGCAGCACGGAACACCAGCGGCAGATCATTGATACCTTTGTCAACTCGGTCTACGTTTTTGATGACCGGGTCGTGCTCAATTTCAACTTCACGGACGATTCCAAAACCATCTCCCGTGAAGAGGTGTTGGGTTCGAGTGCTGTGGACAATGCTCCACCAAACGTAAGGCCGTTTACCTGAAAAGGTAAGCGGCCTTTTCTTTTGGGTAGCTTAAGCGAGCGACAACCACCAGCTCTGCTGGTGGAATAAAAACGGCTTTAGCCCTAGACAAAGAGAAACCTCCCCGTAGAATAGAGTGTGGGTTTGCCAACCACATTCTAGGAACAGGGAGGTTTATCTTTGAAATGAAAGATAACAAAGACGTAGATAGTTTAAGCCATACCACGTGGAGATGTCAATACCATGTAGTGTTTGCACCGAAATATCGGGGAATGGTAATTTACGGTCAGATCAAAAAGGATATAGGGCAGATACTGCGCCAGTTGTGCGAACAAAAAGGTATTGAAATCATTGAAGCGGAGGCCTGCCCTGACCATATCCACATGCTGATAAGTTTTCCGCCGAAGTACAGCATTTCCTACGTCATGGGATATCTCAAAGGAAAGAGCAGTCTCATGATTTTCGACAGACATGCAAATCTGAAGTATAAGTATGGCAATCGGCATTTCTGGGCCAGGGGATACTTCGTGGATACGGTAGGAAAGAACAAAAAGAAAATCCAAGAGTACATTAAAAATCAACTGCAACAGGACCAGATTGCCGATCAGTTGAGCTTTAAGGAGTTCGTAGACCCGTTTACGGGTAGCAAGGAAACTAAGGCGTAAATAAAAAGGCCCCTTGAGGGACCTGCCACGAGAAAGGAATGCAGTTGACAGACCCATTCGTGGCCCCTTAAGGGGCTTTGCTAGTATTATGCCCTTCTAGGGCTTACTCAAGCCACCGGCTCAGCCGGTGGTTTTGACTTCTTCTTCCATTGTGTACCTCCAAATAAAAACAGGACAATCCATTTGGACTGTCCTGTAAAAAGTGAAGGGGAGCATCCAAAGATACTCCCCAGTAGATAATTATTTTTTCCTTACCATGCAACGCTTTTTGAAGAATGCGATGCCGTAGCAGAGAATGTCATCATAGTCATCCCTGAAATCTGCCGCATACATCCGGTCGTCGATTTGCTGAATGGCGGTATCACAGGCATCTGGCAGAGCATCCAGAGTTTTGGCATACTTGGCTTCAAAAATTGCCACGCGGCCATTGCGGATATCCTTTACGATAACATCGCTACGACCCTCGCCATGCTCTTTGTTGGATTCTACCACATAGCCAGCACCAGTAAAGATGCCTGCAAGGAAAGCGTGGTAAAAATCCTCCCGATAGTCATGGTAGCTGATGGTCATGCGCAGCAGCTTGGTCATTTCTTTTGTCAGAGCTTCGCTGTTTCCGCTCCAGACTGCATCAAACAAAGGGCTGCGGTTCCATGCCTTTGCACTGTCATCAAACCATTTGCTTACAGTGGTTTCAAAAATTTCCCGAATCTCTGCATTTGGAATCATCAGCGCAGAGCAGCCATCCGGCAGCGAATCTGTCAGATCCTTATCCCGCACCTTGGTCAGATAGCCTGTCAGATACAGCACACTCCAAAGATTTTCCTCAGAGGAGTGCAGATAATCGTAGGTCAGGTTTTCTTCAATATGCTGGACAATGGAGCCGCCAGCCATCAGCGTTTCGAGCTTCGTGGTGATATTGTCACCTGCATAGTCGATAAAAGAACGGATAATAGCATTATCGCTGGTGTTTTTCCAATAGCTTTTCGGCTTCTGTGCTACACCATACTGGAAATCTCGCAGATAACTGATCACGTCCCACGGACAATAAATGTCTGCATCGCCAAAATGATAACCGTCGTACCATGCCTTGATTTCAGCAGACTGTGATTCAAGACCAGCATCTTTCAGCATTTGATCTACATCTGCCTGTGTGAAACCAAAGGATTCGCTCAGCCGGGGAGAAAGAATCGTATCCGAAACGAAATTGTTCGTCCCGGTAAAAATGCTTTCTTTGGCAATTTTCAGGCAGCCAGTAACAACAGCAAAGTCGAGGGAGGTGTTGTCTTTGAGCGTGGTGCTCATCATAGCCCGCATCACGTCCAGCATCTGCGAATAATATCCGTTGCTGCTGGCTTTGGCAATGGGAACATCATACTCATCCAGAATGACGACCGCCGACTTTTTGAAATGGATTTCCAGCATCCGGGTCAATAGCAAAAAGCAGCTTTTGGTTTCATCCATTGATGCAGTGCGTCCCAGAATCCGCTTAAAGATGCCTTTGTCATCGTCGGAAATAGCATCGTCGTCCAAAAGAAACTGATAATCCTGAAATGCAAATGCCAGCTTCATGCACAGCATTCCATAGGCACTTTCAAAGGTCAGACCGTCCGTGTCCTTGAAAGAGAAAAAGACCACAGGACACTGATTCATCCACTTTTTGCAAAGTTCCGTATTTTTGGAGATCGCCAATCCCTCAAACATCTGCTTGCTGTCTTTGGTGAT
Organism: Faecalibacterium sp. IP-3-29; assembly: GCF_023347335.1. Lineage (NCBI taxonomy): Bacteria > Bacillati > Bacillota > Clostridia > Eubacteriales > Oscillospiraceae > Faecalibacterium > Faecalibacterium sp. IP-3-29. The sequence continues at coordinate 2,567,674 of NZ_CP094471.1, forward strand.
GTCCAGAAAATTTGCGAGAGTGCTCATACCGAGAGATTTTCCGAAACGACGAGGGCGAGTAATCAAGTTGACTTTAGGAATGCCGCCATCCAGAATCTCTGCAATCAGATTGGTCTTATCAATATAATAATATCCTTTGGTACGAATCTCTGAGAAATTTGAGATCCCAACAGGAAACTGCAAATCTGCCATGCAATGCTCCTTTCCGCTCATAGAGATGAGCTTTCAGAACTTACTACTGTAAGTGTACCATGAAATATAGAATCATACAAGAATCAAGTGACATCGAAATAGAGCAGTTTTATTATGCTACGTTCAATCTGGTGGCTTTATAGCAGTCTGCGCACATTCCATCATGGGTAGCTGCAAGTTCTGCCGCCTGCATGATGGAGCCATCTTTCAACTTAACTCTCTTGATGGGTTGATTACAGCGGACACAGATGCAGGGCATGGGCGGCTGTTCCTGCTTCGGGGTAGAGGATCTCGGTTTCGGCTGCTTTTGAGGTTCAGCCTCCGGCTGCGGTGCAGCATCTTCCGGCAAATCCTCTCCGGCATAAACGTACAGGCCAAGGCCAAACATAGCAAGGTTCTTCACCAAGCACCGCATGATAGCTTTATTCACATCGAACATGGAGGCTGCTTCTACGGTGCGTTCTTCCATGCCGATCTTTTCACGGCGGCGGGTCTGCGGATTGTAGTCCCATTTCGGGGTGGTATAGGTGTAAGGCACAGCTTTCATGGCTTTGTTTGCGCCATCCAGTACAGGCAGCCACATTTCGTGCGAAATGCCCTCAATCGTGACCGAGGTATACACCATGAAGCCGGTTATGGGGTCATAAACATAGGGCAGACCGTTGAATTTCTTGACCTCATAGCTGGCAGCGGGATACAGCTTCTTCACCTCTGCCCAGGCATACGCCCAGCTCACATACTTCAGCTCGGTATTGCCGGACTTCTTGACCTCCACATGGTCTTTGAAGTCGATAGCAAATAATTTTACGAATGGATTTTCCATAAGAATGCCTCCAATTCTGATAAAGAAAAAAGGGCACAACAGCGTCAACTGTTGTGCCCCATGATGTGAAAATTACGGATTGAGCAGAAAATCAATGATGTTTCGATGAATGATTCCGTTTCGGCTTAAATTCATCAAATCACCACTGATAACATACTTAGGATAGTTGTCGTGCAGCCGCTCAAGATTACCGAACTCCCGTTCTTCATCGGCGGGAGTGATCAGGTAAGCAACCTGAATATAGAGCTTTTCATCTCCACGGTAGCAGATAAAATCAATTTCGGTGTCGTCCATCTTGCCGACATGAACTTCATAGCCACGGCTCCGCATTTCCAGATATACGATGTTCTCATACAGCTTGTTGCTGTCAAGCTTTTCGCTTTTCTTGATAACATTCCGCAGGCCAAGATCGACTGCATAGTACTTTTCTGTGCTGGACAGGAGCGCTTTTCCTTTGATATCATAGCGGCTTGCATTCAGAAGGATAAAGGCTTCCTTGAAATAATCAACGTAGTTCAGTACGGTAGCAGTGGTTGTCTTGATTCCTTCCGAAACCATGCGTCCACTGATATTACGGGCAGAAAACGGATTGCCGATATTGTCCAGCAGGAATGCAAGGACATTACGTAATGCGGTCTGTTCGCGAATATTGTGGCGTAGCATGATGTCACGGACAATGATAGCCTCGTAAAGATCGTCCAGATAGGTGGTGATTGAATGATCGTCAGGGAGGAAGAAACGCTGCGGAAAACCGCCGTACTTCAAATAGTCTGCGAAGAGCTTTTCGTCCGAAGTATAGGTTCCGTTTTCAATGCATTGCTGTTTTGCTTCGGCCAGCGAAAAGGGGAAAACCTGAATCTGGATGTATCGTCCGGAAAGATAGGTTGCCAATTCGCCGGAAAGCAGCTTGGAATTGGAGCCGGTCAGGTAAATATCACAATCGAAATCGACACGAAGAGAATTGATTGCAATCTGCCAGCGCTCCACCTCCTGAATCTCATCCAGAAGAATATAAATTTTGCCGGTGCAGCCTTCCGCTTTTTCTGCGATGTAGTCGTAAAGCGTTTCTGCAGTACGGGTGCTGCGGAAGCGCATGGACTCAAAATTGGCCTGAATAATGTTCTGTGCGGGAATGTTGCGCTGAAGGAGCACGTCCTTGATCTGACCGAGAAGGACTGTTTTTCCACAGCGCCGGATTCCAACCAGAACTTTGATCAGATCCTGATCGATAAAAGGAATGATCTTATCCAAATAACTTTTGCGCAGAACCATCGTGCATCACCTCATATTCTTATCTTAGCATACAATTATTGTTGTGTAAACAGTATTGTGCTTTTCTATTAAACAAAAATAGCTGAAGCGCAAATTTTGTGTGTCTATAGGCGTACAAAAATTATGCTGCATGGATAATGGTAAACCTGCGGCTGCTTACATTCTTGCTGTACCGATTGAAAATATCGGGCTGTTCTTTCTTCAAACGCTGGGAGTCTACCCGTTTACTTTCGGAGGATATCCACGACACCTTATAGCCCGGTGCTGTGCCATAGGCGGCATCCTGCATTTGCAGCTTGATCTGCTGCTCAATAGCTGTTTTCTCCTGTCCCATCTGCTCGATTTGATCAGAAAGCTCCTGCCGCTTGTCCAATAGATTGCGGATGGGATTCAGATCGGCAGTTTTGTTTCGATCATCTGCAGAGTACAGCTGATTGATCTGCTGCGTATCCCCTTCGCTTCCGGTAGGTACAGGCGGAATTTCGGGCATCACGTTGTATTTCCAGAAGTGCTCTTCTCTGGCAATGAGGTTGTTCAGAACTTCTTTGTCGGTTGTGATCTTGTGAATCACCAGCTCCTTCCCGAAAATCAGAGCAGCAATGTACCAGCAGTCAAAACCGCTGACAGCCAGATAGTGATTGACCTGAGCCATGTAATGTGCAGGGATTTTTCCATCAGCCCATTTGTCCGCAGAAAACGGCGAGACCGTTTTGCACTCCAACCCGGCTTTCTGCCCAACGATCAGGCGGTCAAAATCTGCCAGAAGCAGCGGATGTTCCTCACTCTGGTAAATGGCATTTGCTCGGCGTACCTTCAGACCGGTGGCCTCGGTGAAGCGTTGTACTACATAATCCTCCAAATCACGGCCCTGCCGCATGGCTTCGTTGTCGATATTTTCAATGGTATCGCTGATTTTATCGTGGTACACCTGAAATGCCGAGCGGTAGGGATTCAGGCCAAGGATAGCCCCGGCATCCGTGCCGGTAATGCCGCATTTGCGGTAGCGGAGCCAATCCTCTTTGGACAGGTTCAAAGTTGAAATCAATCTTTTCATGCGCTTTGCATCCTTTCTTTCATAATAGATTCGCAAGAATGAAGTCATATTCCACCAAGTCTTTCATGATGGTGGAAAAGTCGCTGGCCAATGAATGGCAAGAGCCAACCCACAGGTCATAAAGAAAATCCAGAATATTATTTTGCACCCTGAGATGGTTCCAGTAGCGCTCCTCCAGTCTGCCCTCGGATTCCAAAACAATAATGGCGGTGCTGATGGTACTTTTCATCGTGATCTCATAAGCCATGGTAACGCTGATTTCAGAAGCACTCTTCTCAACGTTGTCAAAAAATTCCGTGAATTCCCTGAAAATGCGGTTATTTACATCATTCATGGCTTGCTCCTTTATGCTGCGGCCAGCACCATCTTGTAAGCCTTGTCGATCATGGGGTTGCCCTCTGCGGTGCGCAGGAACAGGTTCTCGTTGTAGTTTTTGGTCTTGCGGAGAGGATCTGCGTGGGTAGCAAAATCAGAGACTGCGTTGATAAAGCGCCAACCGTTTTTGCCGACCCATTCCAGATCCGGTGCGTTATAATAGCGAGCCTTCAGATCTTCCTGCAAGCGCAGGTTATTCTTCCGCTGGCAATCGGACAGGTCCTCAGAAATCGGGAAAAACTCATTGATGAACTCCTGCACCTTGTGATCGGATAAATCGATGCGAGCCAGCTCTTCGCCACGGTTGCCGAGTTCAACCATATAGTTGCTGGCCAGCTGCAGGGTTTCACGGGCATCCTGCACGCGGAGCAGAACATTTTCGGTGTGGCGTGCAGTCCAGCTGCGCTTTGCTGTATTCAGCGCAAGGTTCAGAGTATTCTGGCAGACCACACGGATTGGAGTCGTGGCCACTTTCACACCAGAACTGCCGTCATGACTGTTGAAGATCACAAGATATGGTACTACCTGATCTCCAGCGATAAGATATTTCCTCGGAAGCCTTGCCAGCATCCAGACCTTCTTGCCGCCCTGCAAAGAACCGGCAGTTTCGTAAGTAACACCTTCACCCAGCAGGTCATCGGTGAACTGAAATGCTTCTTCGTTCTGCACAATGCGGTAGCGGTCAGATACCACGCCCAGAACAGCATCATCAGTGCTGCGGACATTTGCGCGATAGCCGGGGATCATAGCACCCGTGCCGGAATAGATATTACGGCTTTCCACCTGCCAATCCAGACCGGCCAGTTCCAAGGCTTCACGGCTTGCAGGGGCATCCATGATGATACGGCCAAGGCCGTGCCAAGGGGTCTCACGGACAGAGAACATCGTTTCAACATTTGCGGGCATAGTAAAATCTCCTTTTCAGTGTACTGTGATCAATTGTTGTTTTCCATTTCTTCAGCGATGCGGACGAGGACTTCCACCAGGACGGTGCCAACCTCTTTGACGATTTCGGACCAAAAGTTCATAATGCTTTCTCCTTTCTGCGCAGCTGCGCTTTAAAATACGATGGTAATAATGATAGTGATGGTGCGGAATAACAAAGTGCTCACCTCCAGACATAAAAAGCCCCTGAGTCTTTCGACTCAGAGGCTTTGGATCATGATTATTATATCTGGGTGAAAAATGGAAATTTGAGAAAGCTAAAGAGAGGAATTTATCATAAAAAATTATAATGCAGGACGAATTTGCGCTAAAAGAAGTTGGTCCGCCGGAAGCCACGGAACAGAATCAAGCTCCTCTTTAGTCAGCCAGCGTGCAGCCTCGGCTTCTTTCAGCACCAGTTTGCCGGAGACCACCTCACACCAGAAACAGTCCATGGAAAGATGAAAGGTCGGATAATCGTATTCAATGGTACCAATCAAATCGCCTACCGCGATCTCGGCATCCAGCTCTTCCCTGATTTCTCGTTTCAGCGCCTGCTGCGGGGTTTCACCCGGCTCGATTTTGCTGCCCGGAAATTCCCATCCGCCCTTATACTCACCGTAGCCGCGGGCGGTGGCATAAATTCTATGTTTCGTCTGAATATCGTCGCAGATCACGGCTGCAACAACGCGAATCATTTTCATGAAAATCTCCTGAATTATTTTTCATAATAGAGTGGATAACCCAGTTTTCTCAATTTGGATTCGATTGCTCCTGTAGAACGTTTTAGAATCAAAGAAATTCGTTTGATGCTGTTCCCCTGCTGGTGGAGCCGCAGTAATTCACGTTCTTCTTTTTGCGACCATGCTGTTCCAGCGCGAGAATAACGCTCTGCCTTTTTGTTTCGAGGAAGAGACTTCAGATATTCAGCGGTAGATTCAATGGAGCAATGTTCCAATACGATTTTTAATGCTTCTTGAATTTCTTCCTGAGCACAACTATCATTTTCAGACAGAATCCAACCGGTTAAAGGATTAATACCTTTTGCAAGAGTTTCAATTATGGTGCGAGCCAGCATATCGTCCATAGTATGTTACCCCACGATCAATTTGTTGGTCTTTTTGAGGAACTTTGCAGGAATCGGGCGGTCCAGCTTCCATGTGATATTCATGGGACGGGAGCCCTCATGCTTCACATAGTTCACCGTGCCCAGATAGGTATACGCTCCTGCACCGCCAAAACGGGCATCTGCCTTGAACTCACGCACGAACAACAGCACACGGCTTCCTTTTTCCCGGTGATGGATGTAGCGCTGCCCGGTGGCAGAGTTTTCGGCGGTGGTGCTCTGGCTCTGCCAGTGGAACAGGCTTTCATTAATGGAATAATCCTTGTACATGGTGGTGGGAGAGTAATCCTTGTCCGCTTTGTTCAGGGTCACAAAGAATACGTCCAGCTGCTTTTCCGGCAGCCACTTCACGCCCTCGCGGACAGTGGCGGGCTTCAAAAAGTCCAGTGCTACCAGCAGCTGGTCGCGGGTATAGGTGCAGTGCAGGTCCAGCGGACAATCAAAGCCTACATCCACAGGTTCGTCGATAAAATCAATGCGGTCATATTGATACTGCAAAAGTGCCTGCAGTTCCCCCAGCAAAACGGGACTATCCGAGAGGGCATACAGGTTATCGAGAACTTCTTCATCCTCCCAGCTTTCTGCAGCCTTACCCCAGAGAGTTACACAGAACATTTGCATCATCCTCTTCTCTACTGGTGATAGAGCCGCAAAGTCGGTGTTGTCCAATTTTGGCAGAAGCCCCAGCAAAAAACGAATCCACCTGCGGGAATCGATGACCGCAAAGCGTGCAAAGGCTTTGGTCATAGTTTCTTCCAAAGGTTCTGTAAAATCGGATGCCGCCCCTGCGCGGACGCACAGCCTGCTGAAGCAGACCTTTTTGCTGTAAATTGCACGGGGGTCAAGATGATAGTAGTCGAGGAAGTTCCCCAGTGTCAGGGGCAGGCCGGTATCCTCGGTGAAGGCAGCCGCCCGCGCCACAAGCCCGGAGGTGCGGTCATAGGAGGCGCTGATATTATCCAGCACATATTTTGCAGCAATTTTCTCCAGCTGAATGTAGCAGCCCTTAGGCGCGGAGACAAAGCCCTCCTTGAGCTCCCGACTGACGCTTCGGGTGGTGTTGGAGAGCAGTGCTGCGAATTTCTCCTCAAAATTATACTTTTTGTTGGCCTGCCCGATGAAATTCAAAACAGTCAGGCAATCCTTGTTTTCTGCCAGACGTAAGCCTCGCCCCAGCTGCTGCAAAAACACGGTCAGCGACTCGGTAGGACGCAGGAACAGCACCGTGTTTACCTCGGGGATATCCACGCCCTCGTTGTAAATGTCCACCACAAAGAGAAAACGGAGTTCCCCGGAAACCAGCCGCTGCTTGGCGGCGTTGCGCTCCTCGTCAGGAGAGTCGCCGGTCAGTGCCATAGACGGGATGCCGTGGGTATTAAAGTAGCGCGCCATGAATTGGGCATGAGCGATGGAAACGCAGAAGCCCAGACCCTTCACCTCGTCGATATCGGTGACATATTTCAGGATGGAGTTCACCACAAGGTCAGCGCGGCGCTCCGCCACCATGCCGCTGAGGGTGTACAGGTTGGATAGCTCGTTTTTGTCGTAGCCGCCGGTACGCCATTTCAGACTGCTCAGATCTGCGGTGTCAGTGACGCCGAAATATTGGAAGGGACAAAGTAGTTTCCGGTCAATGGCCTCCGGCAGACGGATCTCGGCGGCAATGCGCCCGCCGAAATAGTCCAGAACGCTTTTGCCGTCCATACGTTCCGGGGTAGCAGTCAGCCCCAGCAGGATCTTCGGCTGGTAATACTCCAGCAGCTTCTGGTAGGTGGGCGCAGCTGCATGGTGGAATTCGTCTACAACGATGTAATCGTAGAAATCCGCTGCCGTTTTAGCGGCAAGCTCCTGAGAATTGAAGGTCTGGATGGAAACAAACAGATGATCAATGCTGTCGGCTTTGTGGCTGCCCACATACAGTTCTCCGAAATTGGCATCCTTCAGCACCGCCCGGAAGGTGTACAGGCTCTGCTTCAGAATCTCCTCTCGGTGTGCCACAAACAGCAGACGGCAGGGCTGCCCCGGATGCTGTTTGCAGAAGCGCTTGTAATCCAGTGCGGAGATCACAGTTTTGCCGGTGCCGGTGGCGGCGACTACCAAGTTGCGGTTGTAACCCCGAACGGTGCGCTCGGCATCCAGTCGGTCCAGAATTTCCTGCTGGTAGGAATAGGGCAAAATATCCAGGGTATAGATCCCGCTGTGGTCGGCCTCGCTGTATTTTTCGGCTTTCAGGGCGCGGGTCAGCCTTTCCCGCTGCCCTTCATCGTAATATTCAAACTCGCTGGAGTTCCAGTAGCTTTCAAAGGTGGCTGCGATCTTTTCGATGGTCTCCGGCAGGTCCTTTCGGGTCACCTTGACGTTCCATTCCAGACCGCTGGAAATTGCCGCATTAGACAGGTTGGAGGAGCCAACATACGCTGTGGTAAAGCCGGTGTCCCGGTAAAACACATAGGTTTTTGCGTGCAGGCGGGTACGCTTGGTGTCATAACTGACCTTGATCTTTGTATTGGGCAGCGCGCGCAGCTCCTCGATGGCTTTTACGTCCGTAGCGCCCATATAAGAGGTGGTGATGATGCGCAACTCACCGCCGCTTTGCACAAACTGCCGTAGCTCGCCCATGATGAGGCGCAAGCCGCTCCACTTGATAAAGGAGACCAGCATATCAATGCGGTCGGCGGAAACGATCTCCTTTTTCAGCTCCGTGTACATCTGCGGCTCATGGATAGCGCCGGTAAACAAGGAACTTTGCGCAATGGAGGTCTCCGGGCGGTCAAGGTCCTTTGCGCTTTTTCCTGTAGCAAGGCGCGGGTCATTCTGCTGCAAAAGCGCAAGAAGCTGCTCTGCCCGCTGGTCAACACCGAGCGCGGCAAAGTCAGCTTCCTGTGTGGTGTTCTGGATGGTGGTCACGATCTGGTTTGCCAGCTGGATCTGCGCCTCGATGCCGCCGCCGTTGTCCTGCACGTTCTCAAGACCCTTCTGCACCACGTCGGTCAGATACTGCGCCAGCACCTTGGCAGCCTCCGCCGTGTCGATGGGCGCAGTAGACTTGCGGGCTTCCGGGATCTCTGCAAGCTCGCGGTTCAGTGCGTTATTGATGACCTGTTCGTACAGACCGGGGTAGAGCATAGGTGCACTTCCTTACCGTTTTCTTTTATTATAGCGCCCGTTAGAAGAATATTCAATGATCGAGGATAAACCGCATCTGATTGAAAAAGAAGTTCTTAATCTCAGAAAATATACGGTATCTGCATTGCTTTTATTAAAAATAATAGAGCTCGTGATAATTTGTATGATGCTACAATAAAAAGAGACTGATGCAGTGCAACAGTCTCTCGATAGCAATGAGGCTTATATAACGGGTGTTTTTTTATAAAAATCCACAGCAGTGCCTCCCATTCCAAGAGTGGTTTTGATGCCAACTCCGCCATGGGATGCAAAAGAGAGCAACGCGTTCCAAAGTTCCAGAAGCGGCGGTGCAAGGCGTGCCTCGATGGTCACATTGCCTTGAAAGGCTGGAATGCGCGTTTCTTTCAACAGATAACGTGTGGTATGGAGATTATAATCCACAATATGAAGCCCCTGCTGTAAAGCTTGCAGTGCATCAGGATCGATAAGGGCATATTCTGGAAAGGCAGTGTTCCAATGCGCAATCAGACTTTGCAAAAGCAGAGTTTCCTGCGGGAAAATAGTATAGCGGCCGGACTGCTTGAAGGCGCAAGGCGACAGAAAAGCAATTTTGGCACGGGTTTCGCTGTGGGAACGTCCAGAACGGATCAGTTCTTCAGCGGAGACTGCCGGAAAGATGCGAACCTCTGAAACGGGGAGTGTTAATTCATGCAGAGGGATTTCCTTTGCAGATTCCAAAACGGGGAAAACTACCTGTCGAGCAGCGTCATTCAGCAGATTGACCGTCCAGATCAAAGACTGCTTTTCCGGTGAAAAACATAGAAAATGCGCAATGGGATGTTCCCCTTGCAGATGCATCTGCTCTCCAAATTCAGAAGAAATCTGTGACATCAGCCAGCCATACAGACGATAGGACCACGACTGGGGAATCCGCACATCATTGGGCGGAGATAAAACCAGTTGAATCTGCTGGATCATAAGATACTCACCCCGCAATATCCATAGGGATAAAGCCGGCCACGAAAGCGAGCATATTTCATGGTGTGCGGGGAAATGCCATTTTCGGCATCACGCTCATGCTTGTGGTTGCGGAACATTTGTTTCATTTGTTCTGCCGTCCAGCGCAGCCCCTCTTCTTCACCCAGATAGGGGTACGCCAGCGACTTGGCAAAAAAGCCGGAGCCGCCGCCAAGGATCAGGTGTGGCTGCCGCGGCAGGTTGACTGCACCGCTTGGCGGAGTGAAGTGCCTGCTATACGTCTGCGCATAATAAGTATCAAACTGCTGAATGGCCTCCAGAAGGGACTCCTTGGTAATGCGCCCCTTCAGCACCGACTGATCCAGCGTCAGCTTGAAGCGTACCTTAGTACCAGACGCTGCGCATTCCCGACACATGGGGATGCCGCGATTACTGCCCTTCGCAAAGGAACCGTTCACAAGTGCATCAAATTTTCCGACAAGGACCATCTGCGTATCCGGGATGGGGAGGCTGTCGGAAACTTGAATGCCACGGAAAATGCTGTTAACGGCGTCCGAAGCGATGTTTCCATCTTTCAGAGTGTGCAGATGCAGCTGGTTGACATATTTCTCTTCCGGAAAGGTGGCCCGGCGGTTTGGCGCAAGGCTGTGTCCGGTACTGCGGTCAGCCAATACCGCACTCAGCAGCCATGCGGTACGCAGCGCACCCTTGATGCTGCTGCCGGGAATGTAGGCGTGGCCCTGTGCATCACGCTGGAAGGCATGGATCTCTTTCAGCGAGTGCTCAGCATCCAGAGCATCTCCCACCTCGATCTGATAGCGCGTCAGTGTTTTCAGTTCTGCATCGGAAATGCCGCAGTCTTTGCTCAGAAATGCCCAGAGATTGGACTGCTCGCTAAGCATAAACTGCCCGTACTTGTCCACCAGATCGTGCTCGACCAGAAAGCTGAAAAATTTTTGCTCGTCCAGAAAGGAGACTTTGCCATTGCGGGTGTTGTACATGTACTCTTTTTTGGTATAACTGCTGCCATTGCCAACAAACAGAGGTGCCCATACATTCAGAGTAAGGTCAAAGATCTGCAGATGATCCTGCTGAATCATAATGTCACCCCCATAAAGATCGGTTTGGAATAGCGGTATACCGGATGCACATCCGACAAACCAACATCATACAAAGCACCCTGATAACGATTTTGCAGGACAGATCCTGCCGAAAGGGCATACTGCGTTTTTTTCTTCAGTGGAGTTTCCACACGATCGGAGGCCATAAAGCCGCTGCGGCGCACCAGCTGGAAGGAGGCACCCTCTAATGCATTATCCAGTTCATCTGTCTGCGGCAGGCTGGTGCTCAGCAGCAGATAAGGAGCATGCTCGGCAGAAAGAGCGTGATACATCCACTCCGTCTGATCGTCAAAAGGTTCGTTCAGATAAATCTTGTCTACAATATGGAACTTTCCATAACCAGAGCTGACTTTGCCGCCGATGCCGGTAGCGCCCAGCCAATCCAGCAAATACTCCAGATCTTCATCCTGACCATCTTCGGTAAATCCGCAGATGAAATACAGTCCGCAGTCCGGCGCAAAACGGAACAGTCCAACCTGATACGGCGTGGTATCCCCCTGCATGGGAACGGCTGCCTTGGTCTGCTCATAGTGGGTGCCAAAGCTTTCCGGTTGCTCGTCAGGGGTGAAATGACCTTCATGCAGGCTTCTGGCGTAGCGGTCAAATTCCAACACAGGGACCCATGCTAGCTTTTTTACCTTTTTACGCAGGGTGGTTTCCACTTCCTCAGTGGATTCCGATGCGGCAATGGGCTTTGGCAGGTAAAACGTTTCGCCATACCAGGGCATTGTATCGCTGAGCAGGAATTTTCCCTGCCGGACCTGCGCACAAAGCTGTTCTAGGGCTTCTTCTCCATGCTGGACGAGGGTCTCATGGCAGAAGGCAGAAAACAGGGTATCTGCCCGCAGGGTTTCTTCGGAGGTATAAAGTGACAATGCGGAGTCGGCTCCTCCGAAATGAACAGCTGTGTCAAACTGCAGCTTAAGCAGAAAATAGTTCATAACTATCCACCTCATCAAAGAGGGATTTCAGGCGGCTGAGATCCACCTGCGCGCCATAGCCTTCCAGCGCAAAGTTTTTCAGGCTGACACGGCCGCTGCCGCGGGAACCATGGCCGCCCAGATAATCCATCTGCAGCAGCTTCATGCCTTTGGCCAGAAGAGAAAGATCCTCCTCGACCTGTGCCGGGTCGGTCACATCGTAAACGATGCTGACACCGAACTTTGCGCCGGCGATCACACGCTCAATCTGGCGGGGATTGGCCACGGAGTTTGCACGGGAAATTGCGTTCTCGGTCTTGACCTCGGTCACACCCACATTGGAAAGCTCTTTGGCATTGGACAAAAAGGCATCCGCAAACTGCAGGCGGGAACGACGCACCGGTTCCGAGGAACCGAACAGGCGGAGGATTTGCTCGGGGTCTTTGTCGCAACTTCCGGCTTTTGCCATTGCTTCGATATCCTGATATGTGCTGCGAGCCAGCAGGGTACGCAGCTTGCCTTTCAGACTGCTGCCGGGTACGATGGGATAACCGGTATAGGGGTCACGCACCACCGGGCTGTCCACAGCACCAATGGCAGAAAAGGCAGAGGAACCGCCGATGTGCATACCAGTGCGCACTTCCAGATCGCACCGGATCAGAATTTTTCCATACATATAATTACCCCTCCTTGCTGCTAAAGTAGCAGTGAAAAGCCACCAGCGCTTCCATGTAATGAGCAAAACGGATCAGATCCGCACGGTCATCGGAAATGCCTTTGAGGTATTCCAGCAGGTTTGTCTGCCTTACAAAGGTCTTTACAGTATCATCACGATTGTCACGTCCACACTCGTAAGCCACCCGCACACGCATCAGGTTGAGCTTGACCACACTTTCGGGTCGCAGTTTCTCCTCGGTGCGGATGTTTTCCTCGTTATAGATATCTGTCACAAGGCTCAGCAGGTTGCGGATCTTGCTAGTGGTCACTTTTTTGGGCTGGCTCATCAGGCTGCGCATAATACGCTCGGCTTCGTCTACATAATCTTCCGGCACCTTTTTCGGCGTGATCTCCGGCGGCAGCTCTTTCTGCGGTCCATAGCTGCTACGGCTGTTATAGCTGCTGGAACCGCTGCGGTTTCCGTTGTAGCTGTTGCTATATCCGCTTCGGCTGTTGTTATAGCTACCGCCGCCATAGCTGCGGCCATTATCATTCCATCCTGCCATCTGTGTCGCCACCCTTTCTGTTCTGATAGACATAAATATAAATTGCGGTGATGAGCTGGTGACGCTGCACGGCGTCTAAAGCCCAGTCCATCATGCTGTGAGAAAATTGCTTGTAGAGCGGATAGTCCGGCGCGCTCTTTTTGGGGGAGAGCCGCGCCAGCAGGTAAGCGTACCGTGCAAGGTTGATGCGGTCGTTTTCTGCTTCCCGCAGCAGTGCCAGCAGGTTGTAGAGCAGGGCGTTTCCGTGCTCAGCGTTATCCCTGCCGAAGAAGCTTTGCAGGCAGCCGACCTTTTCGGTCAGGACCTTTGTGCGGAACGTATCCCACGCATAGATATGTCCCTGCTCCGGCTGCACCAGCAGATTGCCCTTTGCATCCCGGACCGCTTTGCGCTCCGGCGTGAACAGTGCCACTGCATTTTTGCCGGGCAGATGCTTGGCGGCTTCTTCCAGCGCGGCGGTTTCCTCGGCGGAAAGCCGGATGGGGTAATGGTCATCAAAGATGCCGATGCCTGCGCTGAGTGTCAGTGCCCCGCAGGAAAATGCAGTGAAATTACTCTGGATGCGCTGTGCTGCTTCCAGAACATCGTTCCATGCGCCCACAAGGAACACATCATCGCCACCGGCGTAGACGATGCTTACATGCAAGCCCTCTAGAATGCCGTTGATGTAGCACTTGAAAAACAGCGACATCTGCCGGGAGAACGCCGAGGTGCGGGACAAGGTAACATAGTGCATCCGTTTGACCGGGTCTTTCTCGTTCTCCTGTTCAAAACCGGAGATGAAGGCATGGCCGAGGTTATCCACATCCATACGGCAGACCGAAATGCGGCGCACGCCCTCGGACTGCTCTGCCAGTTCTTCCATGCTATTGCTGGCGGTGTAATCGCCAACATACAGGTTGGTGCTGTAAGTAAGGCCGGTGGACGGTACATTTTTGGTATATACACGCGCGACCGGCTCGCCGGAAGCCAGCCGTTTGCGGGCAGAGAGCTGATCCGTCAGGGACAGATATTCGCTGCCGCCATCCAGTGCAGGCAGCGTGCAGTCATCGGCAGCCGAGGGCTGACGGCTTACTACCAGAACGCGCTTGTTCTGGATCTTAATGGAAAGATCTACGAACAGTTTGCACCAAGGGCAGAGATCATCCTTCAGGTTGGCACTGGTGCCGCACACCTTGCATTCCCGGCCATCCGGGTAAGCGGCGGTACTGTTCAGCTGCCGCAGATCCTCTGCGGTATAGCGGTGGAACTTGTGCTGCTCCAGCAGACGGTTCACCCGGCGGAACAGCTCTTTGTAGGGGCTTTTTTCAGCCGGGGTATTGGTCAGGTCGTTGCCGGAGCACGGTGTCCATGCGTTGGCCAGAAACAGCTGGGTGCCGAACTGCTGCTGCAGCCAGCGGTTGAACTGCCGGTTCCACCGGGTCAGGGTATCGGCCACGGCGGCAGTATTGGGCAGCAGCACATAGCAGTGCCCGCCGCCGCTGTAAATCAAGTTGGCGCGGGACACGCCGCACCCGGCCAGAAGCTCGTCCAGATAGTGCTCCATGAGCAGCTCCAGAAAGAACGACCGGCTGCGCAGGGAGCGCAGGGCGTTTTCGGTATGGACAGTATAAAGGAACTTCTGAATGCGGGAAAAATCGGCGGTATAGAGCAGAAACGCGCCCTTCTGGCAAAAATCCTTCTCCTGCTCAAAAAGTGCCTTGCGCAGGTCGGTGATGTTGGTTGCCTGCACATATTCGCTGATGCATGCCGCAATGGCTGCGGTGGTCTTGGCGTGGTCGAACAGGGAAACATCCGGGCTTTCGCCGGTAAAGGTGCTGGACGGAAAACAACTGAACTGCGTTTCCAGCAGCCCCAGCAGCGAGTTGATCCACTCCGGCTGCGGCTGCAGATCCGGCAGACACTCGCTCAGCTTGCGTACGGCATCTGCATAGACGGAAGCGGAAAGCGGCTGCTGCTGCCGTGGCAGCTTCAGGCTGCCGTCCTGTGGCTGCGCAGGCATCATCCAGCCGGGGTGAGAACCGTTCAGGTGGGTGAACACCGAGTCCAGCGGAAGATCCCGCCGGAAGGAACTGCTTTCGCCTTCGACCTCCCGGCGGTCTGCGGCGGCAGAAAGATCATCTGCCAGATAAACGATATAGGCCGGGGAATCGGCTGGCAGAGCCTTTGCAGCACCGCGCAGCGCGGCGGCGTGGTGGTAGCGCACACAGTCCAGCGCCGGTGCCCAGCCTGCACCGAACAAAACGCCGTGCAAAAACTGGTAGCCCTGTTCACTGTGGCTGCCGCGCTGCCCACCGGCACGGTACACCGCTTTGCCGGTGTCGTGCAGCAGTCCGCCATAGGTGGACTGCAGGGTGAGAACGTTCAAAATACCATCTCCTTTACGGATTGTGGAACAATTGCACAATAAACGGAAAACGTATTTGCTGATTTTGTAAGAGATGCTTGGAATTGGCTTTATTATAACACATTTTGTAGCTATGCAAAAGCCGCAGCAGAGAAAATATCACAGCAGCTGCAATCGTTCCGTTCATAGAGGGACAGCCCATGGAAGACAAAGAGTTAAGATTTGCAAAAGAAAAACTCCGCATCTTTTGGTGCGGAGTTTTTTGTCCCCTTACGGGGATAAGTTACAATCAATCGCAAAGCTAGCAAGCGCAATCGCAAGATTCGCGTTATCGTCCCCTTACGGGGATGGTACTAAAATCTCTATCCAGACTGCAACAATAGTCCAGTTTTCGCCCCCTACGGGGATGGTACCCAAGCGGTTGATTTGGGAGGCCTTGCTTGCCCGTCTTCGCCCCCTTACGGGGATGGTACTCAAGGATGAGCGTAAGGCGTATGTTGAGCGGGGTTCTCGCCCCCTTACGGGGATGGTACCCACGGCGACGCAGATGCCGCCCTGCTTCTCGGGTTTTCGCTCCCTTACGGGGATGGTACCAAACACGCAACAACATGGAGGTACAAGATTATGGTTTTCGCCCCCTTATGGGGATGGTACCAAGAAGCCGATGGTTCGAAAGGTCTGGTCTCAATTTTCGCCCCCTTACGGGGATGGTACCATTCAGGCCAAGCCGAATGTACCGCATTGTTAGTCTTCGCCCCCTTACGGGGATGGTACACTAAATATATCACAGAATATCGTAAAATGAAAGAGCTGAATGCCTGAAAAATATTCACTTTATTGAAATGAAGTAAATCCGCGCGAAAAGGACAACGATAAATTCTGAATCATAACTGTGCCGTGGAGGATAGAAAGAAAACCCTCTTTCAGGGCGAGCCATAGCGGCGGAAGCCTGCAAAGGCGAAGATGCTGCGCTTCAGGGTGCTGCCGTCCGGGTAGGTGGTCTCCTGGCTCTTGCGGCGGGAGCAGGCGGCCAGCGTGGGGATGCCCGCGGCTTCCAGACGCTGGGCCACCCGGTACACAAAGGTACACTCGCCCTGACAGAGCACGGCATCCGGGCTAAGGTGCAGGATGAGGTCAGTATATACCGTGGCAAGGGAGTCCAGCACGGCCTCGTTGGTGGCGGGGTCGATGGCAGGAAAGGCAAGGTCTATCACCTTGCCGTAGACCTGTGCCGCAGCCTTTTGCTCGGCACTCCACAGGGCAGAAGGATGATTGGTAAAGTTGATGAGCATAGGGCATTCCTCCTTGACATTGCAAAGAGAAAAAGCCCATGGAATGCGGATAGTTAAGCAAGAAACTTAAAATTACTTTTTCTTAAAAATAATGCTCATTACACCCAACGCAACGAGACACATGAAAAGCGTGTACATAGCGTGTACATAGAATGACATCATCTCCCCTGTCTTGTTTTTGTTTGCCCCCTTACGGGGATAGTACTAGTATGATGAACGTCAAGAACATGGAAGTCGGATTATCGCCCCCTTACGGGGATGGTATGATCGAGCAGGCAGAGCACGAAATTCAGGGCACGTTTTCGCCCCCTTACGGGGATGGTATACTAAATATATCACAAAACATCGCAAAACTGAAGAGCCAGAGGCTAGAAAATGTTCACTTTATTGCAATGATGTGCTTTTGCGCTGAAAAGAACGGCCATAAATTCATTCAGCCTGCCTTGTGCGCGGGGCGGTTTCATGGTATGATGCTGATAATGGATCTTATAAAAAGGAGTGTTGTCCTGTGCTAAAGACTTATATCACCACCGTACCTTTGCAGGGAAAGCTGGACCCCATGCTGTACCAGCGGGAGCGGGCAGATGCGCCTACGGCTACCTGTTTCCCCATCGTGCAGGTGATGCGGGATACCCTTGAACCCGGGGACACGGTGCAGCTACTGGCCATCCGGCAGGAAAATGCCGATACCGCCCGCAACTATCGGCAGCTGTTGGAAGAGCTGCCGCAGCTGGGCATTGCAGAAGATCAGGTGCGGCAGATCGACCTGCCGGAGGATCAGCGCCCGGAAACGCTGATCGGCCTGTGCCGGGATCTGGTGGATGCCCTGCCGCAGGTCACCCGGGTGTATGCCTGCATCACTTACGGCTCCAAGAGCATCCCGGTGGTCACGCTGACGGCATTGACTTGTGCCGAAGCTACCCATACGGAGCTGGAAGTAGGCGGTGTGTATTATGGTGAGGTCAAGCGAGAAAACGGACAGGTGCTCAGCGCGCGTCTTTACGATATGGCAACACTATATCAGCTTGCCGGGCTGGTAGGTACCATGCGTGACAGCAAGACCGCCGAACAAGTGTTCCATCAGCTGATTTGGATGAACGAGCACCGGGAGGACTAAGCAGCGATGAATGATGTGAAAACATGGGCGGACATTGATGCTTCGCCGCTGCTGCAGCTGCCGCCGGAACAGCGTAAAAAGCTGCACGATGCCAATGATGAACGGTTCCGCACGTTCTGGGCGGAATGCTTTCTGACCACACAGACTCCCGGAAGGGGAGAAGATGCATGGAACAGCGTGGATTTCTGCAAGGCGTTTCTGGATGCGTTTGATTTTTGGGAAGCAAAGCCGGGGCAGACCTTCAGTATGTATCTGCGCACCGCTGTCCGTCATGCACAGGCACACGACCAGCAGCAGGAAGAAATGGCTGTGACGGGTTTCGGACGCGAGACGAACCGCAAAATCAAAAAAGCGCTGGAGTACATGGAAAAGAACGGAATTATAGAGAGTATGCTCTGTCGTGACCCGGAAAAAGAACAGGTGATCGCCGATATTGTCGGGGTGGGCGTAAAGACCCTGCGGGAAGCACTGCGCAATAAGCAGTCGGTACTCAGTCTGGACGACACTGGTGGAGAGGATTCGGCGCTGGGCGACCGGGTAGTTTCCCAAGAAAAAAGCGTGGAAGAAAAGGTGGAGCAGAGCAGTGAAATGCTGGCATGGCTGCACCGCGGCATAGGGCTGATGAACCTGCAGCAGAAGGAAAAATACGGCAAGACAGCTGGCCCGTTGTGGAGCAGCGTGCTGATGGGCTTTCTGCGCAACAATGACGCACTGGATCCGGCAGAGGATGCACCCGCGCGGCTGGCAAACTGCGATGATCTGCGTCCGCTGGAACAGGACAACTGCCTGTGGGATATCCTGCTGCTGCACCGGTATGTGGAATTTACGGTTCGGCCGCCCTATGCACCCAAGGCACGGGAATGCGCTGCCGTCCATGCGCTGCTGGAGCCGGGGCGCAACCCGGCGCAGGATAAGACCGTGGCAGAGTTTCTCGGGGTGAGCAAAGCGGCTGTATCGCAGCGGCGCAAAACATGGCAGCAAAAACTGATGCAGATGAAAGCGGAACAGGAGGAGGTATAAGATGGAACGCAGTGTATTGCTTTTATATATGAGCCCCTTCGGCAAAAATCCGAACATTCATACCCAGACCAACGAAGCGGCGGTTTTGGAGCTGAAAAAGCACAAGGAAGGTCCGGATTGTATTCTGGCACTGTGCAGTGAGCTGGTGCGCACCAGCCCTACCGTGCATCTGCCGGACGGGAAAACCTGCACCACCGTGGAATATTTCCGGGATGTATTCCTGCCTTCGGCGGGCATTCCGGCAGAGCGGCTTGTGGTGATCCCGGTACCGGACAGCATGGACGACAAGGCACAGTTCCGGGCTGTCTCTCTGCTGCTGGGAAAAATTGAAGCGGAAAATACCCTTTCCATCGACCTTTCCGGCGGCATGCGGGACACGGCGATGCTTCTGGTAACAGCAGCTCGCTGTATGCGTGACCTGCGCGGTGTGGAGACCCGCAGGGTGATCTACTCCGAACTGCTTCCGGATGGCACTTCCCGCATCCATGACAGCAGTCAGCTGTACAGCCTGTTCGACCTCATCACGGCCATGGACGAGTTCTTTTCCACCGGCACTGCACAGAAGCTGAAAGGCTATCTGTGGAGCGAGGGCGAAAGCGACCCGGCTCTGCACACACTGCTGGCCCGGATCAACCAGTTCTCGGATGATCTGGCGCTGTGCCGGGTGCAGGCGCTGAATGAAGACCTGAGCCAGATCGCACAGGCACTGCAGGCGCCGCCCAAGGAGAGCAAAAATCTGACCAGCTTGTTCTTCCACCTGCTGAATGACCGCTTCCGCACAGAATTTGAAGGTCTGCTGGCTTCCCCCAAAAACAATCTTCCTGTGCTGGTAAGCTGGTGCGCAGAACACGGCATGTACCAGCAGGCGCTGACATTGCTGTGCGAGCAGATGCCGGCCTATGTCTGCCGTCATCTTTTTGTGCAGCCTACAGAAACCGGCTGGGCATATCTGGCAGAACAGAATCAGAATAAGGGCAAGGCGTGGGTATATCCGCTGTTCCACTTCCATTTCTGCCGCCTGACTTTGATGCAAAAGGAGTATCCCTATACAACGGATCTGCGCCTGACCCACAGCAAGGACGATGCAGATGGCAATATGTTGT
The DNA here is from genome assembly GCF_023347335.1 of Faecalibacterium sp. IP-3-29. Taxonomy (NCBI): domain Bacteria; kingdom Bacillati; phylum Bacillota; class Clostridia; order Eubacteriales; family Oscillospiraceae; genus Faecalibacterium; species Faecalibacterium sp. IP-3-29. Next base: position 2,587,687 of record NZ_CP094471.1, read on the forward strand.
TTGGTGTGGCAAATTCCAAAGAAATGCATGCCTATATGGATACGATCCTCGCTTCCGGTCAGCTGGTGATCGACCCGGAGGTCCGGTGGCAGATCGAGGACGCGGCACTGTTCTACCAGCGTGTGATGCAGTACCGCAACCAGATCAACCATGCCAGTGATACGGCTTTTGGTCTGCAAAGCGACCGTATTCTTCCGTTGGACACAGCCCACATCGAACAGACCCTGCAGGATGTGGCCGATTATCTGCAGGAGATCCGCCCCATGAAGCCGGATGTTCCGGAAGGCGTCAAGGCGCTGCCTGTCACAAAGACGATTCCGGCAGGCGCAGTTCCCAACTTGTAAAATAGAATATAAGAAAAAGCAAAGCACCTCCGCTGCTGGCAAACGCCAGTGGCAGAGGTGCTTTTTTGTCCCCTTGCGGGGATAAGTTACAACATCCGGCTTCTAATGCTTATATTCGTGGAAAGCTGTTTCCGTCCCCTTGCGGGGATAAGTTACAATGGGAACAAGCTGGATGTGGCAGTGGATACGCACGAGTTTCCGTCCCCTTGCGGGGATAAATTGTAATGTCATGGAGCAGGCTTCTGGGCGGATTGACCGGCTGTTTCCGTCCCCTTGCGGGGAACTCATTGGATATCAAGAAGCATGGGCAGACTACCGATGGTTTCCGTCCCCTTACGGAGTATAAATTTACTATATCACACATTGAGTCAAAAGAAAAGAACCATACACCGGAGAAGCGCGAATGGAGTAGAAAAGATAAGCCATAAAGATCACCTCGATTCGGCAGAAGGGGCGTCAAAGCCCTGAATGGGCAAGCCGAGGAAGTATTCCTCGATGCGGTCCCAGAGCTGCTCGCTGGAAAAGCCGCTGGTGAACAGCCAGCTCATCAGCCGCACAGCATCGGTGTGGCGCTGGGCAATGCGCTCCAGCAGGTGGTTGCGGTAAAAGCCGCGGTCAGCCAGCTCCAGGGTCTGGGTCTGGTTGATATAGAGGTACAGGCGGCTGTTGGAGCCGCCCAGCAGGGCAAAGTGGAGCAGGTCCAGCTCCTCCAGCACGCCCAGAGCCGGGGTCAGACGCTCGCTGCTCTGTACGGAATCGTTCACCGGCAGATAGCGGCAGGTCTCGCCGCTGTGCAGAACAGCAAAGCTCTGCTCCAGCCAGTGGAAAAACTCGCTGATGAACGGGTCCACGACGCTGTACTCTGCGCCTTCCTGCGTGGTGCCGCGGCGCAGCACACGGGTGCGCTGCAGGCGGGGCGAATGCTGCTGCCAGGACTGCACAGCCGCCAGCACCACGCGCACTGCACTGGTGGCACGGGTGCTGCTCAGACCCGCGGCCTGCGCCAGCCGGGCGGCGGCATCCCGGTCGTAGAGATACTGACCGCTGCGGGCAGCCTCGAAGAAGATCTCCTTCAGGGCGCGCAGCAGTACGGAAAACCGAGCATCCGCATTGGCGTGCCACTCCAGCGTTAGCTGCATGGCGGGGGTCAGGTGCAGCTGGGCATTCAGCGGCAGCTTATCGCTGTGGGTGTACAGCAGATACTTGAACTGCGGGAAGGAAAAATCGTTCTGCCAGCGGCTGCTCCACAGGCGGGCAAGGTCTACGTCGTAGACTCCGGCGGCCTCATCCTGCAGGGTGGCAGCACCGGTACAGATGCGGTTGACTGCAGCGGCATCGGCGCTGCCGAGCAGGAAATACCCGTGGGTGAACAGAGGAGAGGGCCGCATGATGAAGGGCGCATAGCCGCGTGCTTCGCTGTCCTTCTGGATCAGCAGCATGGCGGTCTTGACCTTGGCCAGCGGGTCCTGCTGGTGTTCGCCGTTAGGGCTGGCAAAGATGTAGGCGAAGCTCTCGGCGTCCACCAGAAGCTCGTTGCGGTGCTTGGTGGCAGTGGCCGGCTGGCTGGCGCGGTGCTGGCGGTACAGCTGCAGCACCTTGCGCATCACCTGCACCAGCTGCCAGGGCTGAATGCTGGAAAGGCCGTGCAGGCGGTTGATGTGCTTGAAGTCGTTGGCCATGTGCTCGTATACGGCACGACCGTGGATCTCCGGGTCACGGGCGGCGCGGCCGATCTCCTGTGTGTAATCACACAGGTTGCCGGTGGGGGCAAAGTGCAGCACAAGGGCAATGTCCGGGATGTCGATGCCCATGCCAAAGGCCTTGGTGGCCAGCATGATCCGGCGCTTGCCGCTGCGGAAATCCTCCAGATTCTCCGCTTTGGCTTCGCCGGAAAGCTGCGCGTGGTAGCGGGTCACAGCATTGCCCAGACGCTGTGCAAGGCAATGGGTGTAGAAGCGCTCCAGCAGACTGACGGTGGGAAAGTAGATCAGGGTCTTCTGCCCCTGCTCCAGCGCGGTGGTGATCTGCCCGGTCAGAGCCTGGAACTTGTCCAGCTCGTACTCCCGGCGGCCGGTCACGCGGGGCACCTCCCGGATGCACAGCTCGATGTTGCGGCGGCGCACGCAGCCCAGATAAACGATGGGGTCCGGCGACATGTGCAGGCTGCGCAGGGTCTCGCGGTACATGTCCTCCTCGCCGCCATAGGTGGCCGTGGCCGTAAAGGTGGCGGTGACAAAGGCATGCTGGCGCGGACCGTTCAGCTGCTGTTTGCGCAGCTTGTTCACGTAGTCACCCAGAAACCAGTAGTCCGGGCGGAACTGCTTGCCCCAAGTGGTCACAATATGGGCCTCGTCCACGATCAGCAGGCCGATGGCACGGTCACCGATCAGGTCGGAGATATCGCTGCGGCTCAGCAAGGACTCCGGCGAAAGATACAGGATGTCGCAGCGGCCCTCCTGCACCTCCTGCGCAATGGTCTTTTTGACCATGGGCGGGATGTCGGAGTTGATGGTGCGGGCCTTGGCGTAGCGGTGCTTCTCCATGCCCTGCACCTGATCGTTCATCAGGCCGATCAGCGGCGAGATCACCAGCGTGACCATCCCGTATTTCTCGGCCAGATCAATGGCCGGGATCTGGAACATCACGCTCTTGCCCGCACCGGTGGAGGCAGTCACGAACAGGTCGCGGTAAGTCTGCCCCGCGCGGCAAAGCTCTGCCTGCTGGATGAGGTCATCGATGATGTCCTCTTGGGTGATGGTGCGCAGCTTCTTCTCGCCGCGATGCAGAGCGTCCAGGTCGTAGACATCCAGCGGGAGAAAGTCCGGGTAACCCCAGTGCTGCTGCAGAAGGGTGCGCGCCTCCGGGCAGACGGGGCGCTCCGGCTGCATTGTCTGCGCATGCGCTCTGGAAAGCTGACCCGGAAAAGCGCCAGCCAGCGCCGCAAGGCTGTCGGCAAGACCAGCCTCATCGCCGATGAAGCTGTCGGCTGAAACGCAGAGCGTTTTGCCACGGCGCAGCTGCTGCACAAGGCAGAAATAATTGGCTTCTCCGGTAAGCGCAAAGGTAGAACTGCTGGCGGCGGTTTCGGGAACCGTATGTGGTGCTGCACCAAACGATACGCGCTCGACCTGCGGGTACTGACGCAGCAGAGCGTCCAAAGGAATGCAGCAGGCAATGCCTTCCTCCGTATGCAGCAGGTTGGAGTAGACACGCAGGCAGGGTTCAATGCCGGGCAGCGGAGTATCCTGCGGCGTTTCCGGGTCAAAGTGGCTCAGAAGGCCGGACTGCATCTCCGGCGTAAGCGTCACAGACACAGGGAGCAGCGTGCGGTAGCAGGTGTTCTGCACCAGAATGATGTGCGGGAACTCCTGCGCAAGGGTATCGGCATGCAGGGCAAACTCCTCTGCGGTGATCACACAGGGGTTCTGCTGCAGCAGACTGCTCAGGTAGCGGGACAGGCGCTGCTGCAGCAAAGCATCCAGAGAAGGACGCGGAAGACCGGCGTCCTCCGAAGAAAAACCCCACAAGACAAACAGAGTATCCTCAGCAGCATGGGCGGAAAGATAAGAACAAAGCAATGTATTCATGGCAAAATCCTCCATCAGGTCAAAAAATCAGGCAGCAAAAAGAGTGAATGAGGAGCGGCGCTTCAGCATCTCCCGCAGGTGGCGCTCGGCACGCACCTGAATCTGGCGGATACGTTCCCGCGTGACGCCCAGCTGCGCACCGATCTCGTCCAGTGTACGGCAGCGGTCATCCGGGATACCGTAGCGCAGCCGGAGAACAGTGGACTCGCGTTCGGGAAGCTGAGAAAGAAGCAACCGGACTTCCTGAACGGTCTCGTTCTCGCTCACAGTGTCCACAGGATCGGGGCTGACGTCATCCGCCAGAAGCTCCGCAAGCTCGGTGTCGTGGCTCTCGCCGACCATAAGGTTCAGGCTGGTAACGTTGAGGTAAACGAGCATGTCGCTCAGGTAGTGGCGCGCCTGCTCCACTGTGCAGGAGTGACCGCTGCTGGCTTCAGCTTCGGCAATGGCATGCCAGAGATCCGGACCATCTAGCTGCATACAGGTAGTGCAGACGACACGCACCCGGCAGAGCGTGTCAAAATAGTGTACCGGGATGCGTACCGTAAGGCCGGTGTTGATGGCTTCGCGCAGGATGGACTGGCGGATCCAGTAAGCGGCGTAGGTCAGGAAGCTGTAGCCCTGCAGCGCATCGAACCGCTGGATCGCAGTAAACAGTCCCAGAATGCCGTTCTGGAAGTTATCCTCCTCGGTCAGGCAGCTATGGGCGAGCAGCTGCGGAACTCTGCGGGCCATCAGGTGGACAAAACCGGCGGTCTTGCGCACGAGGATCTCCTTGGCGCTCTCATCACCCTGTTGTGCCAATACGCAGAGCTGCTCGTTGGTCATGGACCAAAGCTGCTTGGAGGTAAAGTCGCTGCGGCAGAAAGAAGCGGCCTTTCTGCTGCTGGGTATAGCGGCGCTGGTATCCACTAGGATGCCAATCCCCGCCAGCTCGGCCAGCAGATGTTCTTGCTCCTGCTGAGAACAGGAGCCAAACAGCGCCTCAAAGCCTTGCGCAGACAGGTGATTGCCGTTCGTCAGCATCGGGCGTACACGATTCAAAACTGCATTATATTCCATGGTAAAACCCCGCTTTCACTTCCAACTGTAAGTGTCTTCGCTTAGTAGAAGCCCATGGATGCAATAGAGTTAAGTCTTTTGAGAAAAAAATTTATGGTTATCTTTTTGGAAATGTCAGTCAAATAAAAAATCAATGAGTTCTCTTATAAAGGTATAGAATTAAGCAGCAAGGACAGAAAACCTTGCCAAAGAAACAAACTATACAGAGCTTTTTGCGTATGATATAATAAAATTATAAATCTTAATTGGGAATATCGTTTTAGGAGGCCACCATGGAGCCAATGAAAGCAACCAGTGTCAACAGCCGTGCAGAGGAGCTGTTTGTACAGCTTTTCTGTGAGGCTTTTGGACCTGAGAAAACCGAAAATTTGCAGGTCCAGTACCCCTGCGTGGACATCTATGGACGGCATCGCTATATCGACTTTGCGCTGGAATCTCCTGAATCCAAAATTGCGATTGAGATAGACGGCGAAACCTACCATAACCCAAGCAAGGTGTCTGAGAACAAGTATGCGGATGACCTCCTGAAGCAGAATAGCTTGATTTACGACAACTGGAAAGTATACCGATGGATTTATAGCCAGCTTGAAAAGCAACCGGAAAAGATTAAGGATGAGCTGATTACCTTTTTGGGCAGCAGTCCCATGTTCAAGGCATTTGAAGCAGACCTGCCGGTGCAGATGGGACTGACCATCGAACTTCGGGATTACCAGCAGGAAGCCATCGACAACCTCAAGAAGATGCGTGAGGACGGCAAAACCATTGCGCTGCTGTACCATGCAACCGGCGTAGGTAAAACTATCACAGCAGCAACGGATGCCAAGGCAGTGGGTGGGCGCACGCTGTTTCTGGTCAACGCCCTGAAGCTGGCATCTCAGGCAAAAGAGACCTTTGCTAAGGTCTGGCCGGAAGCGACTTTGGGAGAGTACACCGGAAGTCAGAAGGATATGACCCAGACGGTCATTTTTGCAACGGTGCAGAGTATCTCCAAGGATCTGGAAAAATTCTCCCCGACAGATTTTGATTATTTGATCGTGGATGAATGCCACCATGCAGCGGCTAATACTTATCAAAAAATCTTTACCTACTTCCATCCGAAGTTTATTCTGGGCTTGACTGCAACACCGGAGCGCAGTGATGGCGAGGATATGCTGGAGTTGTTTCAGAATGTTGCCCACAAAATGGACCTGAAGACTGCAGTGGAGCGCGGTGTACTGGTGCCGATTCGCTGCATCCGGGTCAAAACCAACATTGATCTAACCGATGTGCGAATCAATGGTATCAAATACAACTCGCAGGATCTGGAAAGTAAGCTGTTCATTCCGGAGCGCAATCAGTTGATTGTTGATACCTATCTGAAGTACGTGAATGGCAAGAAGACTGTGATTTTTTGCGCAAGTGTAGATCATGCGGCGGAGATTGCGAAGCTGCTGCGCGACAATGGGGTGAAAGCAGAGGCTGTTTCCGGGCGTGACCGGGTAGAAATCCGGGATAAGATCCTGAAAGATTACGAAACCGGTTCGACGAATGTTCTTTGTGCCTGTGACTTGCTGAATGAGGGCTGGGATAGTCCTCATACCACAGTGCTGTTCATGGCACGACCCACAATGTCTAAAACAATCTATATGCAGCAGCTTGGGCGAGGCACCCGCCGCTGTCCGGGAAAAGATGACCTGCTGGTGATTGATTTTGTAGACAACGCCAATATGTTCAATATGCCATACAGTCTGCATCGGGTGCTGGATATTTCAAAATATCAGCCCATGGCCTATGTACTGGCCCCGGAGAACAAGCGGAAGCTGGATCAGGACATGCTGTTCAAGGGAGAAAAGCCGGAAGCGTGGCTGGATGTGCCAATCGACGTGTCCGACTATGAGATCATTGACCTTTTCAACTGGCAGAACAGCGTCAAGGATATGATCTCGCAGATTGAGTTCGTCCGGATGGTGGATGTGCAGTCCGAGACGGTGGAACGCTACATTAAGGACGGAAAAGTCAAACCGGACCTTTCGATTCCCTTTGGTGATAAGCGGATGTTCCACTATCTCCGGGAGGAAAGCATCCGCAACATTGCGAAACAGTATGGCTGGGATCTCATTACGCCGCAGAATATGGCGGACAAGTTCATGAAGTTCATCGAAACGATGGACATGAGCTACTCCTACAAGCCGGTGCTGCTCAAAGCAATCTATGAGTATATGGACACCAGCGGCAGAGTCGCTCTGCCGGACGTGGTGGACTACTTCATCGACTTCTACGAGGACCGCAAGGCGCACGGGATGATCGCAGAGAAATCCACCAGCATTTATCAGAAGGGCGGTTATACCCGGAAGGATGTGGAGAAGAACATCCTCTCCAACCCCTTCAAGCGCTTTGAGGATATGCGATTCCTGATGCGCTGCAAGGACGTGGAGACTATCGAGGTAAACCCGATCATCTTCCGCAAGCTCACACGGGAAGATTGGCTGCATATTGTGGATGTCTGCGATAAGAGCCTTGAAAAATATTATTTGCGGCTCAAAAAATGATATGAACTTCGATAATTGACTGCGGGTGACGTGCATGATGAAAATAGTGAGAAATATGATTCGGTGTAAAAAGTGCGGGGACAGTATTGAAAGCTGTTCTGTACATGATTTCAAGTTTTGTTTTTGTGGATCATGTGCTGTCGATGGGGGAAATGAGTATCTCCGTAGGAGTGGAAACACGGAAGACTGGGAAGAATTATCTGAAACGCAAAGTGTAGACGATTGAAAATTAAGTTGAGAACAATCTTTAAAGCCGAAGTTCAGCGGCAAGCAAAAAAAGCTCTTGGCCTTTAATATAGGGGCCAAGAGCTTTTTTACATCTTGTCTTGGAACATAAAAGAAGGTACAATGGTAGAAAAGAGAACGTGCATCAGTCAAATAAGGTGGTGGAGGCGATGGGCGTACATTATGCACACGGAAAGATGTGTAGCACATGTGAGTACAGTTGGTGAGTGTAAAATTTATTTTGAAGATTTCATGCCCTACGGTCTGGTACTGAAAGAAGCGAATGACTTTGATGCTCGTGTGATCAGCTTCTATTCTAGGGGCATTCAAGAGTATTGCCAGCAGCGGTGCAAAGAGTGATTAGATGTTGGAGGAATTTGAAAATGTGGTTGGATAATGCTTCAGAAGTAGATATCTTGTTTTATGAACCATATGCAAACGTCATTGCAGACATTTCTCAGAATCCAAATTACAAACCATTAACCATCGGAGTATTTGGAGTCTGGGGTGCTGGAAAATCAACCCTTCTTAAATTGATAAAACAGAAAATTGATGAGAAAGCACAGAAAAAGGAAAAAACATTATGTATTAATATTAATGCTTGGATGTTTGAGGGATATGAAGATGCAAAAGTGGCTTTGATGGAGGCACTTTTGCGTGAAATTAAAGAACACAAAGACATTCCCTCTAAAGTAAAAGACGGCATATCAAAATTGTTGAAAAAGCTTGACTTATTTAAACTTGCGACGAAGGCCGTATCGGTAGGGGCACCTCTGATTGCATCGGCTGCAACGGGAAATCCAGTGCCTTTTATGATCAGCATTTCTACGAATGCTGAAGCAATTGGCGAGAGTGTTAAGAATACAGCTAATGCTGTTCAGTCGATTCGGGATGATTATATTAAAACTGACGAAGTAAATGATGAAAATAGTGTTGTTAATAATGTCAGAAAATTCAGAGAAGAATTCCAAAAGGCTCTTGAAGATGATGCAATTGAAAATATTATTGTCTTAATCGATGACTTGGACAGGTGCCAGCCAGATCGAATTATAGAGACATTAGAGGCAATTAAACTTTTCTTGTCAGTAGAAAAAATGACTTTTATTATTGCAGCAGATGAAAATGTTATTCAGTATGCCATAAGAAAAAAGTATCCACCAATTGAAAATTACACAGTGAATTTGGATAAAGAATATATCGAAAAAATTATTCAATTGCCAATTTATATACCAGAACTGTCATCAAAAGATATAGAAAATTATTTGATGTTCTTGGTTGTACAAGAGTACTGCCCAAAGGAGCAGTTTGAAGCTTTTTTAGAAAAGATAAAAAAAGAAAAGCTTCTCATATCGGATGATGTTATCGATGTGCAGAAAATAAAGGAAAAGGCGATGGATTTTATTGGAGATGAGAATAAAAGAAAATTTGAAGAAACAGTAGATGTTATTGCCGGAATAAAAGCCATTGTTGCAGGAAATTTAAAAGGTAATCCTAGACAAACAAAACGATTTTTAAATACCTATATAACAAAAAAGAAATTGGCAGAATTGTATTTTGGAACTGATGAAGGCGCTCTTGACACACGAGTATTGGCCAAACTCCTTGTTCTTCAAAAGCTGGATAATGACTTGTTTATACAGTTAAATGAGTGGAATAAAAGATTTACAACGGAAAATGAAGAATTTAAAGCAATGCTTGAGTGCATAGAATCGCCTGATAATGAAAATGAGAAATTTAAAGCATGGAATATTCCTTCGATAATTAAATGGGTTGAATCTGAGCCAAAACATTTGGAGAAAATACGTTTGGATCGGTATTTCTACTTGACAAGGGAATCTCTAAAAAAGGCAGATGTTGATATTTCAACGCTTTCGGCAGCTGCAAAGGATGTCCTGGAACATATTGGAAGAGCAGCGCGCGGATTGATGCCTCAGATTGTAGAGAAGATAGCGGCTTTGAACGCGGTTGATCAGTCAAAGGTTTTCGAGGTCGTCACTCCTAAAATCAAGAAGGGTGAAATTGAGTTTTATATTATAAGAAGCTTGTTTGTGAATTTTGAGGCGTATAGAGATAAAATCTGTAATGCATTGGAAGGATATTCAAAAAAGATAACGCTTAGAAGTGTACCGGCGATTAGAGAAATGAGAGCAGCAGATTTAAAAAAAGTAGATGATCTTCTTGCTACTTGGGAAAAATCGGGGATACTTGAAAAAAAGATTATGGAAGAAATAAAAAAAGAAGGAAAATAAAAAATGGGAACTTCTAAAGGATATATTCCGCCGACTAAACCAGAATGGAGTAATGCCAAAAGGGCTATATCATCTTTTTTACGAAATCGGGATGCAGATTCAAGAGTAAACGCTATTCAGAAATTTGGTGAGGCAATGAGTTCTGGAGCTGCAGTTGGCACTACATCATTTGCCAACGCTGTTGGTAATATTTTGGGGTTTGCCTATGATATTAGACAGCAGGGCTTAGAACAAGGTTTGATCGATTTTGGTCGATCAGATTTAATTGAAAAATCTTCGAATGAAATATTGCATGAACTACTTTATCAATTTACAAATAATTCCTCTTCGCTAGAAGATTCATTGGCGGCAGATTCACTATCTCAGGCTCTTGATAATTTGCAAATAGATTCCGTAGATCAATTGGGAAATGTGGATTTGGACAGTTTGTTAAGAGAAATGGTTACCTCATTTGTGCAGATCAGTTTCGATGTGAATTTTGAAGAGAAAATAGGAAAAGGTCGTACAAGTAACGAAAAATTTGAGATATTAGATGAAATGCATTCATACATAGCTGATGCACTACATGATTCATTGTCTGATAAGGAAATAAAGCAAATTAATCTTAAGGACATCGGTGCAGCAAATGTTGTTAAAGAGGCATTGAACGAAGCATATGATGTATGCACGCGTTTTTATGGGGGGACAGCCTAATGAAATTTTGGATAAAAAAAGAAAACGATGCGGACCCGGACATTGAATGGAATGACGCTTATATTCTTACATTAAACAGGGACTCAAAAAGCACTATCTATTCTGGATTGCCCAATATATGGTATCATTTGGGTCAGCAAAGAATGAATTCGATTTACGAAGATTTATTTGTAATAGGACTTAGTGTGTTTGCCTTAGATAAAAGGATTTCGAGAAGTCTATTTTTGGATTCATGGACACGAAAAATAGAGGTTTCTATTCCAGTTTTAGAGCGGGACAAATGGGATAATTGTAAAATCCAATGGAGCAAGATTCTTTCTTTTTTGACAGGAGATGAGTGGAAGGTTTCTTTTCGGCAGGCGACTACGGAATACGGTTCACATAAGAACAAAAATAGAAAATATATAGATTTATCTGGATGCGATTGTGTTAGCTTGTTCTCTGGAGGTCTGGACTCATATTGCGGTGCGATAAAACTATTGCAAGAAGGACACTCTCCAGTATTGGTTGGGCATAATGAATATCCAAAGCTTCGTTATATTCAAGAACAATTCTGTGAAAATTTCAACGAATGCTTTCCTTCCCAAAAATCAGTTTTTCTTGGCTTTACCGCTGGAGCAAGAGCGCCATTTAAGACGGATGAGCAGTTGTGCAGAGTGGAAAATACTTCTAGAGGACGTTCTTTACTGTTTTTATGTGCGGCGGTTTCTATTGCTGGCATCATGGGAAAACAAGTTCCGGTGTATATACCTGAGAATGGATTCATTGGCTTAAATGTGGCTCTTACAAATGGCCGAAAAGGATCCTGTAGTACTAGGACAACGCACCCTTATTTTTTAAATTCACTAAATGAGCTGATTGCAAGTGTTGGAATTCAAAACCATATTTCTAATTTCTTTGCTTTTAACACCAAACGAGAAATTGTGAATATGGTTTCCGAAACAGATGCATTTAAAAGGTGCTATAAAAATACTATTTCATGCTCGCATCCATGTGTAGCTAGATACAATCGTGTGGGTTCTAGAGAATATCCTGTAAACTGTGGATTTTGTTACCCTTGTATTATTCGGAAGAGCTCTTTACAAGATGTTGAGTCGAAAGAAAATGAGGTCAGAAAGGCATCGGAATTCATTGAAGCAGAAGCGGATAAAAACAAATCTGCAGATCTATTTGCGGTTTTAAGTAGTATTCATAGATACAAAAATTTTTCGGATAAAGAGATTGAACGATTGATTCGTTGTACGGGAAAACTTGATTTTGAAGAAGTTCAAGCATTTAAACGAGTCTATAAACAAGGTATGAATGATTTGATTGAATATTTTTCAGATGATTCGAAAATAGAAGCATATATGTAATGATGAACTTAATAGATACACATTTCCATTTGGATCATTATAAAAACTATCTGGAGATGGCCAGAAATATTACAGAACTAAAACAGTATACAATCTGTGTAACAAATTCACCTGGTGTTTTTTGGACGTGCAAAAATCAAATTACAGAGACAAAATATTTAAAGTTTGCTATAGGCTTTCATCCGCAGGAGTCGACATTAGATGAAAATGATATAAAAGATTTTATGAGACTTATAATGTTGACTAATTATATTGGCGAAGTAGGATTAGATTATTCGGCGAAATCGTATATGGACAAACAACTTCAATTAAGATTTTTTGAACAGATTGTGGAGCTTTGCGCTTCGGAAAATAAGTTGATGACGATACATATCAGGGGAGCAGAAGAAGATGCTATTCGTATTTTGGCAAAATACAATCCCCAAAAAGCAATTGTGCATTGGTATACGGGAAATCGCGACCATATGTTGAAATTAGTGGATTTAGGTTGCTATTTTTCGATAAACACAAACATGGTAAATAGTTGTAATGCGGAAAAATATCACTTGTTGCCTTTAGAACGGCTTTTAATAGAATCTGATGGCCCGTACACGAGAGTTAATAAGAAAAAGTATGTTCCTTCTCTTCTGCGGGATGCTTATGATGAAATATCAGTCTTCTATAAGAACTTTGATATGATCAGCAATATTTATGAAAACTTCAAAAGAATACTATCGGTTTAGATTAATAAAGATAGAATATATTCTAATATATTGCTATATAGAAGTTACAGCAGGAATGGTATGATACAAGAAAAATAGATGTGTGAAACTGGAAGAAAGTAATGAATGAGGTAATAGTCTATCATATCATGCACACGGAAAGATGTGTGGCACAGGTGAGCACGGCTGGTGAGTGCAAAATTTATTTTGTAGATTTTATGTCCTACGGTCTAGTGCTGAAAGAATCGAATGACTTTGACGCTCGAATCAATAATGTGATCAGCTTCTATTCTTGGCGTGCATCCAGACTGATACCGTACGACCGTACTTATGCAAAGGAAATCTTGAATAGCATTGGTGTGTCCCAGAGCAATACGGATAGGGAACGTGCCTGGATTACGCTTTCTTACCATTGCTTATCTTTGTTGGATGTGTTCTGGGTAAAAGCAGAAAATGAGACAGTTCGGTTCGAGGAGATCAACCTTTACACGCATTCTCTGAGCAATGACTTTGTGGATATTGCACTGTGTGGACATCAGAAGACTGTAACAAATGCCCATTTTCTGGCTGATGATTTGTCCACGGGTGGATGCTACCCCAAGGCGTGGGTGCACAAAGAGGATGGCTTTTACCTTTATAAAGGCGGTGGAAGAAACGCTGTTGAGCGCGAAGTGCTGGCAAGTAAAATTTGCCGATGCTTTGACTGCCATCAGGTTCTGTATGAGCAGGGGATGTTTGAGAACGAGCCAGTTTCCATCAGCAAAATTATGACTTCACAGCGGTATAGCCTTGTGACGTATGCAGCCTATGATGTCTACTGCACAAACCGTGATTGGAATACGCTGGATAAAATTCTGGAACTGGATGCTCACGGATACTATATGATGAACATTCTGGATTATCTGGTGGGCAACACTGACCGCCATTGGGAAAACTGGGGCCTGTTGGTGGACAATGAGACGAATCAACCTATCCGTCTGCATGACCTGATGGACTTTAATCGAGCGTTCCAGCAGTATAACACGCTGGAAGGTGCAAACTGCCTGACTGTTGGAAAGCGGCATTTGAGCCAGAGAGAAGCGGCTATGGAGGCAGTACAAGCGATTGGCCTAAACCAGATTTGCGATGTAGAGAGTTCTGTATTTGTTGGATATGAGCAATATGGCGAAATGTTCAGCAGCAGATTGGAAGAAATGACCTCTGAATTTGTGCGAGATTGCGGTGAATGAAAACTGCCGTTTGTAGCAGATCTGTAGCAAATTGCTTTGATTTAACGAATCATCGCTCTAAAAATCAAAAAGTCATCATGCATCACACGCAGGGGGTCTGGGGTTCGAGTCCCTAATTCTCCACCATACAGTTCGTACCCGAACCCGATTCTTTACGAAAAAAGGTTCGGGTACGTTTTTGTTTATTGAAGTTTACCGCAGCAACCGAACGGTAAATGAGCAAAGGCAGGGTATCACCATGACGGTGGTATCCTGCCTTTTGTTTTGATATGTTTTATCAGTAGATCACAGCATCCGTTGCAGTATAGCCTTCGAGAGAATTCTCCTTGACCTGAATACAAATATAAGTGATTTCAGAATTGCTTGCAGCAAAGAACTGACGTTTTGCCACGGGAGAAATCTTCAGCCAGTCGCCTGCTGCAAGGCTGATTTCTTCGCCATCGATAACGACCTTGCCTTTGCCGGAAAGAACACCGTAGATTTCCTCATTTGCCTTGTGGGAGTGGACAAACGGAACATTTGCTCCCGCAGGAAGCGTATTCAAGCTGATCTCCGCACCAGTCAGGGCGAGCTTTTCATGAAGCTCCGTCCGATTTTCTTTTCCAACTGTCATTTTTGTGTAGCTTGCCATTGTAAGCACCTCCATTTTGATTCGCAATCTTTCATTGCCTGAGCTAAGTATAGAAGCTCGCACATTCAAAAACAAGTACGCACCTTTTTGTAACTGTACACTCAAAAATGAATGTGCTATACTACTATATACAGAGGTGACTGATATGCGTACAAAAGAAGAACTGCCGGAATGTCCGGTTGCAACAGCAGTATCCCTGATTGGCGGAAAATGGAAACTCTTGCTTCTGCGCAATCTGAAAGAGCGTCCATGGAGATTCAATGAGCTGCAAAGAAGCATCGACGGGATCTCGCAGAAAGTTTTGACCGAGAGCTTAAGACAGATGATTGATGATGGGCTTGCCTACCGCCGTGATTATCACGAGAATCCTCCCAAAGTAGAATATGGGTTGACCGATCTCGGAACGGAAATGTTACCAATCGTCAATGCACTTGCAGACTTTGGCAATTACTATAAATCAGTCGTTGATCGGTCATGATCGATATTATGAAGCAGGGTTTAGGGCAGGCACGCCCCAACAAGACCGCGTTTGCGAAGCAATGAACGCCCCAGTGGGGATTTCAAGCGGCAGAACGGTCTGCGTTAGCAGATGGAGGGGCTTCGCCACAACAAGTTCTGAAAAAAGACTACTCAGAGCGATAAACAAGCAAAGGCAGGGTATCATCATTACGGTGGTACCCTGCCTTTTGCTTTGCATCCCTTATATTGCACGTTTCGGGTCAATCGCTGCGTACGTCCGTACATGGCCGGTACGCACGTACGCAGGAAAAAGGGCAGGTTCTTGCATATAGGGATTTTCTTTCGGCTGTCGGTATGGTATACTCGGTTTAGTTCAACAAATCGGAATTTACTTCTACTTAGACATACAAACTGTTGACAGTAAAACTCCTATATAGTATTATTTGATAAAATACTATATAGGAGTTTTTTGTGTGAAAATGAATGGCGGATTTCTTGTTACCAAAATAAAACAACTTGGAGATCGAATCTTTGAGAAGATTCTCAGCGAAAAGAATATTGATGCGTTTAACGGAGCCCAAGGGCGTATTCTTTATGTGCTGTGGCAGGAAAATGGAATCTCAATCAGGTCACTCTCAATCAAATGTGGATTAGCGTTAACTTCTCTTACTACGATGCTGGAAAGAATGGAAAATCAAGGGCTGATAAGCCGTGTTCAGTCTGAAACGGACAAAAGGAAAACACTCCTGTTTCTGACTGAAAAAGCATATGCCTTAAAGGACGAATACGATTCTGTATCTGATGAAATGGGCAGTATTTACTACAAAGGTTTTTCGGAGGAAGAAATTACCCGGTTTGAGGAATGCCTCGACCGTATCAGAAAGAATCTTGAGGAGTGGCAGAAATCATGAGTGTTTGCATCAAAGATCAGATTCAAAACATGAATATCGTCATCGGATGTACAGTGGGGTGTGTATATTGCTATGCCCGCAATAATGTGAAACGCTGGCATATGATTGATGACTTCGCTGACCCTGAATTCTTTCCGGGTAAGCTCAAGATGATGGAAAAGAAACGTCCGCAGAACTTTCTTCTTACCGGTATGAGCGATCTTTCCGGCTGGAAGTCAGAATGGAGAGACGAGGTATTTGAAAAAATCCGTGAAAATCCACAGCATCAGTTCCTGTTCCTTACAAAGCGCCCCGATCTGCTGGATTTTGATACCAATCTGGAAAACGCATGGTTTGGCGTTACGGTGACGAGGAAAGCAGAACTGTGGCGTATCGACGCCCTTCGGAAAAACGTCAGAGCAAAACATTACCATGTTACCTTTGAGCCGTTATTCGACGATCCCGGCACAGTTGACCTTTCCGGAATCAATTGGATCGTTGTGGGCACCATGACCGGAGCTCAGAGCAGGAAGATTCATACGGAGCCGGAATGGGCATGGTCTCTGGCGGACCAGGCACATAAGCTCGGCATTCCGGTGTTTATGAAGGAAGACCTTGTCCCTATCATGGGGGATGAAAATATGATTCAGGAAATGCCGGAAGAATTTAATAAAGTGTTAGAGGTACAGAAATCATGGAAGAAGTAATAAATGGAATCCTCATTCGTGAGGTGGAAACAAAGAACATCATGACTAAGTCCAGTCTGCCGGTAGGCGGTTACTCGGTCAATCCCTATGTGGGCTGTACACATGCCTGCAAGTATTGCTATGCTTCTTTTATGAAACGCTTTACCGGGCACAAGGAGGAATGGGGCACTTTCCTTGATGTGAAGCATTGGCCGAAAATTAAAAATCCGAAGAAATATGCCGGACAGCGGGTGGTCATCGGTTCTGTGACGGATGGCTACAATCCACAGGAGGAGCAATTCGGGAATACCAGAAAACTTCTGGAGCAGCTGATCGGCAGTGACGCAGATATTCTGATCTGCACAAAGTCGGATCTTGTGGTACGGGATATTGATCTGCTGAAGAAGCTTGGACGTGTAACTGTTTCATGGTCGATCAACACACTGGATGAAAATTTCAAGAACGATATGGACTCTGCTTCGAGCATTGAGCGCCGTATCTCTGCTATGAAGCAGGTATATGAAGCAGGTATCCGTACAGTCTGTTTCGTATCCCCGGTATTTCCCGGTATCACGGACTTTGAAGTCATCTTTGAGCGGGTAAAGGATCAGTGCGATCTGTTCTGGCTCGAAAACCTTAATCTTCGGGGCGGCTTCAAAAAGACAATTATGGATTATATCGCCGAAAAATATCCTGATCTTGTACCGCTTTACGATGAGATCTATAACAAGCATAACCGCAGCTACTTTGAAGCGCTTGAAGTAAAAGCTGCGGAAATGGCTAAGAAGTATGATTGTCCCTTTGTGGATAATGAAATGCCTTATGGCAGAGTCCCGCAGGGACATCCGGTGATCGTAGATTATTTCTATCATGAGGAAATCCGTGGGACAGAAAATACCGGAAAAAGAAATCGTTAAACAGAAATTTTGTAAGAACTTTGAACGAGGGAGAATCCTTGTCCGAAGGGCAAGAAGGTGCAACCGAGAAGATTTAGAACAATTCCAGTTTGACGGAGTAATGGATATGAAAATCCGAGAAGTGAATGAGAATAAAAAGCAGTTTATATCATTATTGTTATTAGCTGATGAACAGGCGAGCATGGTTGATCGGTATCTTGAAAAAGGAACTATGTATGTGCTTGAAGACAATGATGTAAAAGCTGAATGTGTTGTCACCGATGAAGGTAACGAAATACTTGAAATTAAGAATATCGCAGTCGATCCGGAAAATCAGGGAAAGGGCTATGGCAAAGCACTAATTGATTTTCTTGCCGGTAAATATGCAGATGAATATTCTGTTTTGCAAGTTGGAACAGGTGACAGTCCATTGACGATACCATTTTATGAAAAATGTGGATTTGTTCGTTCTCACAAGATTCCTAATTTCTTTACCGATAATTATGACCACCTAATTTATGAGGGCGGTGTACAACTAATAGATATGGTATATTTGCAAAGACATATATAACTTCCAGTTTGCCGTACTCGTTCCCAGCAGGGTCTGGGGCAGGCACGCCCCAACAAGACCGCATTTGCGCAGCAAGACGGAGGGGCCCCGCCCCGACAAGTTCCTGCAGAGGCACCACTCGGAACGGTAAACGAACAAAGGCAGGGTATCATCACGGTGATGATACCCTGCCTTTTGATATTATAGTATCCTCGTTTTTGTTCAGCAAATCGAAAGGTGTAAGAGAGGTCTCCGGGCGGTTGAGGTTCTTATGAACCATCAGTCCTTCTTCTCTGCAGTGCGGGCAAAGAAGTTGGCAAGGAGGGCACCGGAAATGTTATGCCACACAGAGAACACAGCACCGGGGATGGTTGCCAGCGGATACTGTGCAAAGTGGGCGGCAGCCAGCGAGGTGGCCAGACCGGAGTTCTGCATACCGACCTCGATGGAAATTGCACGGCACTTAGTGGAATCCAGCTTCAGCAGTTTGCCCACGCCAAAGCCGGTGAGGTAGCCCAGCAGGTTGTGCAGGATGACCACGGCCAGGATCAGCAGACCGCTGGTCATGATCTTGGCAGAGTTTGCGGACACAACGGCGCAGATGATGAGCACGATGGCAGTGGTGGAGATCAGCGGCAGCACACGGACGGCATTCTGGGTGAACGTATGGAAGAAGTGATTGACCACAAAGCCCAGTGCGATGGGAACCAGCACCACCTTGACGATGGACAGGAACATGTTCACGGGGTTCACCTCCACGCGCTGACCGGCATACAGCAGAGTGAGCAGCGGGGTGAGGAACGGAGCCAGCACGGTGGAAACAGCAGTCATGCCAACAGACAGTGCAACATCGCCCTTGGACAGATAGGTCATCACGTTAGAGGAGGTGCCGCCGGGGCAGGTGCCCACAAGGATGACACCGATGGCCAGCTCAGTGGGCAGATGGAACACCTGGGTCAGCGCCCATGCCAGAAAGGGCATCAGGGTGAACTGTGCAATGCAGCCGATGATCACGTCCTTCGGGCGGCTGAACACCACCTTGAAATCCTCCGGCTTCAGGGTGAGCCCCATGCCGAACATGACGATGCCCAGCAGGGTGTTGACCCATGCGGTCTTTACCACGCTGAATGTGCCGGGGAAGAACAGGGCCAGCGCTGCCACCACAATGACGATGCCAGCCATATACTTGCCTACAAAGTCGCTTACTTTTTCCAGTGTTTTCATGTTAAACTCTCCTTTTCCAGGTCCTGATTTTTGCGGATGCAAAGGCAATGAAACATCCGGAAAATGGCTTTCCCGCAAATAAAAACGCCTTTATCCCTTACGGTTTGTAAGAGACAAAGGCGTAGATCCTCTGCGGTACCACTCTTATTGCCGGTGCAAAGCCCGGCCCCTCAGTGCGCATCCAACAATGCGCGGCCCGTGATAACGGGGGCCTGCCGTTCCCGCTTACTGGGGCGCAGATGCCGCCCATTCAGCCGGAAAGCTCGGAGAGGATCTTCCCACGGACACCCTGCACTGCCTTGCACCATCCGGCAGCTCTCTGCAGCATTCTTTCCGGGTACTCTTTCTCGTCATAGCCGAATATTTCACTGCCCCGGAGTATACTCCCCTGCAAGGGGAAAGTCAAGTGATGCGGCCCGTCGGATTTTTCATCTGGTTTTCCTCCGGAGTGAAAGCATTTCAGACAAGGGCAGTGCCGGTGTCTGTGAAAGGCGATCCGGAGGCAAAGCAGAAGAGGCCGCCTTGTCCGCACAGCGAACAAGTGATATACCAGAAAGCTCGGTCTTACGACCGATTTCTCAACTTTTTCTGCCAAAAAGTGGTTAAGATGCGGCAAAGATTTTTCTTTTTGTGCTTTCGGTTTTCCGCGGAGCATTCTTTCCTCTGTTGCTGCGTGAAGTTGATTTTTCTCAATTTTACACGATATTCCGTAAAATTGTTCGTTCTCGTTTTCCGGTTCGTCTTTTTACTGCACCACCGGTTTCACCGGACATGCAAAACACGCCGCCAAATTTCGAAATTTTGGCTGTTTATTTTGAAGCCAAGAGATGGTATATAAAATTTGTCAGAACATTTTGCGGGCAGCGAACCTGCATTCATGCAGCCGTTTCAAAGCGGCGTGACAATTTTGATAGAGAGGTGATTGGTGTGTTTTGGTATCATTGTGTTATGGAACGACTTTATCATCCCGCGTGTGGTGCGTATACATCCTTTGGCATCGCCGCGTATTCTACATCTCACGGACGACACCGAAAACTGCGGTTCATCTCAGATGTCTCCGTTGACCCGGTGCGGGTCCTTCGCCTGGCCGCGCGCTGTACCGCGTGCCAGCTCGATCCGTCTCAGCTGATGGATGTGGTGGAGGATCTGCTGGCGGCATAAGGCCGCTTTTTGCGGGAGGAGTTTTTTCTGTCACAATTCTATGGTATACTGGTAGAAAAAACGCCGGAGGATACCACCATGGCAGAAACGAATCAGACCCAGCGGGAAGAAGAGCTGGCCCGCCGTGAGGCACTGCTTGCCCAGCGGGAGGCCCAGCTGGAAAAGGAGCAGGCAGAACTTGCCGCCGCCAAAGCCCAGAGCGCTGAGCGCAAAAAGACCCTGCTGGACAACAACGACCCGAATTTCGTCAACCCCAAGGAAAAGCTCTACGATAAATTCCCCCTCACGGTCCACCAGATGGACATCATCATTGGGGTGCTGTTTGCCCTCATTCTTCTGTTTCTGGTGCTGGGCATGACGCACACCAGCTTTTTCGGGCTGTTCGGCGGCTGAGCCCTGCCCGCCCCACCCGCGCAGGAACCAATAAACGCACGAAAGCCCCGGCCGGAGCCGGGGCTTTCTGTTTGCTGCAAATGCCTGTTACAGCAGGACGTATTTCAGGATGAACAGAACGGTCAGCACATACATCAGGGGGCTGATCTTCTTCTCCTTGGCCTTGCCGGTGATGACATTCAGCAGGGTCCAGGAGATGACACCGATGGCGATGCCCTCAGAGATGCTGTATGCTGTGGGCATTGCCAGGATGGTCAGGAATGCGGGGATGCCCTCAGCAGGATCGTCGAACTCGATCTTCAGGGCAGAACCCATCATGTAGAAGCCAACGATGATCAGGGCCGGAGCGGTCGCAAAGCTGGGGATGGTCAGGAACAGGGGGCTGAACACCACGGCCAGCAGGAACAGCACACCGGTGGTCATGGAGGTCAGGCCGGTGCGGCCGCCCTCGGTCACGCCGGAAGCGCTCTCGACGAAGGTGGTGGTGGTGGAGGTACCCAGCACGGCACCGGCGCAGGTGGCGATGGAGTCGGCCATCAGCGCGCCCTTGATGTTGGGCAGTTTGCCCTCCTCATCCAGCATATCGGCCTTGGAAGCAACACCGATCAGGGTGCCCAGGGTATCAAACAGGTCAACGAAGAGGAAGGAGAACATCACGGCGAAGAAGTTCAGGATGCCCACGCCGGAGAAATCGGTCTTGAACACCTGACCAAAGGTCTTGCCCAGAGCAGAGAAATCGAAGCTGATGAAGCTGGTAGGGATGACACTGTACATACCGGCATCGGGGTTGGGGATGTAGATGCCGGTCAGCTCGCAGAGGATGCCCAGCACCCAGGTGATGAGGATGCCGTACAGGATGCCGCCCTTGACCTTTTTGACCAGCAGGATGGCGGTGATGAGCACGCCCACCAGCGTGAGGATCGCACCCACGCCGATGCTGTGGAAGGTCTCACCCTTGAAGTGCTGATAGGTGACGAGGGTGGAATCGCTGTTCACGATCAGCTTTGCGTTCTGCAGGCCGACGAAAGCAACGAACAGACCGATGCCCACGCTGACAGCGCTCTTCAGGGTCATGGGAATGGCATTGAAGATGGCCTCACGCACATTGGTCAGGCTCAGCACAATGAAGATGATGCCCTCCACAAAAACGGCCATCAGGGCCAGCTGCCAGCTGTAGCCCATGGTCAGGACGACAGTGTAGGAGAAGTAGGCGTTCAGGCCCATGCCGGGAGCCAGAGCGAACGGATAGTTGGCCAGCAGAGCCATCAGGGCAGTGCCAACGAACGATGCCAGCGAGGTGGCGATCAGGACCGCATTGGCATCCATGCCCGAAGCGGACAGGATGCTGGGGTTGACCGCAAGGATGTAGGCCATCGTCATAAAGGTGGTGACACCCGCCATGAGTTCGGTCTTGACATCGGTGTGGTTTTCTTTCAGGTGAAAGATCTTTTCTAACATGAAAGTTCCTCCTGTGTTATAGTAAAAACAAAAACCGCCGCGTGGGAACCGGCGGAAACAACAGCCCCCATTGTAGCAGAACTATTTTCCCCTGTCCATGGGCGAAACACAGAAAATTCACGAAAAGTTCAAACTTTCTTGTATGGGTATGACTTATCCGAAGGCTTTTTGGCGTTTTATGGAAATTTTTCTTTTCAATCATAGAGTTTGTGCCGCTCCGTATATCCCCATAGTCTGTATTTGCGATAAAATCCACCTCCTATTCACAAGAAAGCGCCCCCGCTCACTGCGATCTTACAGTGAACGGGGGCGCTGTGCTTTTTCATAGAAAAGAGCGGATTTTGCAAGAAAAAATCTCCGTAGGCCCGGGAGGCTTACACCTGATGCTCTGCGATCCACTGACCCATCTGCTGGGCGATGGCCTTGATCGAGCCATCCTCAAAGGGAACCTTCAGCCCGGCGGTCTGCATCAGCTCCGTGTAGCTGGCCAGACCGGCACGGCGCACCAGCTTGAGGTAGCGCTCCCAGGCATCCTTGTGGTCCTTGAGGCTCAGCAGGAAGAACTGCAGCGCGGCCATGGTGGACAGGCAGTAATCAATATAGTAGAAGGGGCACTCATAGATGTGGAGCTGACGCTGCCAGCCGGCACCGCGGCCATAGAAGGGCAGGTTGTCGAAATCGATCCAGGGGCGGTACTTGTGCTCCAGTTCCAGCCAGACGGCGTTGCGCTCATCCGGGGTGAGGTCGGGGTTCTGGTACATCCTGTGCTGGAACTCGTCCACGATGCAGCCATAGGCCAGGAAGAGGAAGCTGTCCTCGGCGTGGAGCAGGGCGTATTTCTCAGTGTCCTTGCCAAAAAGCAGGTGGTGCCAGGGAGCCGTCAGGAACTCCATGGCCATAGAGTGGATCTCGGCGCTCTCCATGCCGGGGCACTCGAGGTCTGCGGGGACCTTGGGGTCACGCTCGGCCACATAGCCCTCAAAGGCGTGGCCGCACTCGTGGGTCAGCACGTCCACGTCAGCAGAGGTGTTGTTCCAGTTGGCAAAGATAAAGGGGGCCTTGTAGGTGGGCAGGCTGGTCATATAGCCGCCGGACATCTTGCCGGGGCGGCTCTCCACGTCGAACAGCTCATTGTCCTGCATGAAGTCAATGAATTCTGCGGTCTCGGGGCTCAGCTCGTGGTACATGGTGCGGGCGGCGGCCATCCGGGCATCGTAGCCGGGGATGGGAGAGGGGTTGCCGTCCTGAAACGCCACAGGCAGGTCGGAGAAGGTCAGGTGGGAGATGCCGGTGCGCTTGCAGCGCAGCTCGATCACCTTTTTCAGCTCGGGCACCACATCGCTGGCCACCTGGTCGCGGAACTTCCGGATCTCGGCAGGGCCGTAGCCGATGCGGTTCATCCGCACATAGGAAAGCTCGCTGTAATCGTGGTAGCCCAGGATCTGCGCCTGTGCGTTCAGGTTCTTGACGATCTTGGTGTACAGGCCGTCCAGCTCGTCACGGTGGGCATCGAAATACGCGGCCTCAGCCTCGTAGGCGGCGCGGCGGACGGCAGGGTCCAGGTTCTCCTTATAGGGGCCCAGCTGGGGAATGGTCAGCTGCTTGCCGTCAAACTCGACCAGTGCGCCGCCGTACACCTGCTGGTACTGGCTGACAAGGGCGTTGTACTCCTTCTGCAGCTCCACGGTGCGGTCATCCATGCCCAGCACGGCATTCTTCATGCCAGCCACGCAGGTGGTGCCAAAGGCTTCGGTCAGCGCGTCCACATGGGCGTTGGCCAGAAATGCCCGGCTGATCTCCACCCGTGCGTTCTCCACGGCGGGACCGTTGGCATCAAAGAAATCCTGCTCGGCCTTCCAATAAGCGTCACGGGTGTCGCAGGTGTAGTGGATGCTTGCCAGCTGTGCGGCGGTGCTGTAATCGGCAAAGGCGCGGCTCTGCTCGTAGTAAACATTCACCAGCTCCTCGCCGCTGGCTGCTCCGGCGGCCTTGGCGGCCAGCGCCTTGCACTGGCCCAGCAGGGCATCAATGTCCGGGCGGGTATAACTCATTTCGCTGAATTTCATGGGATTCATCCTTTCGTTCCTTCTTGTCTGAGTGCTGAACCCATATTAGCACGTTTGGGGAAAAAGGGCAATGGAAAAGAGGAACTGCCCCTGTGGAGGAAAGTGTGTCAGAATTGTAAAAGATAAAATATTTTAGCTATTATTCTTGACTTATCCGACGATTCAGATATAATGGTCGTGTTCGCAAGAAACCTCAAACTTTTTAGATAATAAAAATACAAGTCAATCAAAGGAGAATATTACCATGACGTTTGAAGAAATGAAGAAGATCGTTGTTGACACCCTGAACTGCGAGGAGGACAAGGTGACCATGGAGGCCAGCCTGACCGAGGATCTGGAGGCCGACAGCCTGGATGCCGTGGAGCTGAACATGGCGCTGGAGGATGCCTGCGGTGTGTCCATCCCGGACGAGGAGCTGGCAAAGCTCAAGACCGTGGGTGACATCTACAACTACATCACCGCACATATCTGAGGAAACATGCGATGAATGATATCCGAGATCTGCTCCCCAACCGGATGCGGGAGCGCACTTTCCAGCTGAAGGCCAAGCGGGATGCCGGAGCTGTCTGGCACGAGCCGCAGTTTGTGGAGTGCAAGCAGTGCGGCCGCCGCGCTGCCCGCACCCTGTGGGGCAAAAGCCTGTATGTCTGCCCCAACTGCGGCTATCACATGCCCATTGGCGGGTATTACCGGCTCAGTCTGGTGCTGGATCACGGCAGTTTCCGGGAACTGGACGCTGACCTTGATCCGCAGGATGTGCTGAACTTCCCCGGATACGGGGAAAAACTTGCCGCCGCCCAGAACAAGACCGGCCTGCACGAGGCTGCTGTCACCGCCGTCGGCCGCATTGGCGGCGTGGCCTGCGTGGCAGCCGTGCTGGACAGCCGGTTCTTTATGGGCAGCATGAGCACGGCTGTGGGCGAGAAGATCACCCGCGCCGTGGAGTACGCCACTGCCAAGCGCCTGCCTCTGGTCATCTTTTCGGCCAGCGGCGGCGCGCGGATGCAGGAGGGCATTTTCAGCCTGATGCAGATGGCCAAGACCACCGCCGCTATCCAGCGCTTTTCGGCAAAGGGCGGGCTGTACGTCAGCGTGCTGACCCACCCCACCACCGGCGGCGTGACCGCCAGCTTTGCAAGCCTGGGCGATATCATGCTGGCCGAACCGGGGGCACTCATCGGCTTTGCCGGCCCCCGTGTCATTGAGCAGACCATTGGTGAAAAACTGCCCGCCGGGTTCCAGCGCAGCGAATTCCAGATGGAACACGGCTTTGTGGATCAGGTGGTGCCCCGCAGTCAGCTGCGGGATACGCTGATCCAGGTCCTGCAGCTTCATGCCGGAGGGAAACACGAATGATAAAAGATATTTTGGAGCAGCTGGCCCCGCTGGACGCACAGATCGCCGCGCTGAAGGGCAGCGGCAGTGACATGGAGGCCATCACCGCCCATGCGTCCGAACTGGCAGAGCTGGCGGTGGAAGAGGACGAGATCCTGCGCTCCTGCGGCCCGCTGACTGCCGAGGATCGGGTCTTTCTGGCCCGTCACCCGGAGCGTCCGCACATCGACGAGACGATCTCTGCCCTGTTCACGGATTTCTTTGAGCAGCGCGGCGACCGGCAGTGCAAGGAGGACGCGGCTATTCTGGGCGGCGTGGCCCGTTTCCACGGGATGCCGGTGACGGTCATCGGCCACCGCAAGGGCTCCACGCTGGAGGAAAATCTGGCCTGCAACTTTGGAATGCCGGGGCCGGAGGGTTACCGCAAGGCTCTGCGCCTGATGAAGCAGGCTGAAAAATTCGGCCGTCCCATCATCACCTTTATCGACACGCCGGGCGCTTACCCCGGCAAGGATGCCGAGGAGCGGGGGCAGGGCGAGGCCATTGCCCGGAATCTGATGGAGATGAGCGGCCTGACGGTACCGGTCATCGCCGTGGTCACCGGCGAGGGTTCCTCCGGCGGCGCGCTGGCACTGGGTGTGGCCAACCACATCCTCATGCTGGAAAACGCGGTCTACTCGGTGCTGAGCCCCGAGGGCTTTGCCAGCATCCTGTGGAAGGACTCTTCCCGCAGCGGCGAGGCCTGTGAGATGATGAAGCTGACGGCGCAGGATCTGTACCGCGGCGGCATCGTGGAAGAAGTGATCCCGGAGCCGGTGGGCGGTGCCCAGCGCTGCCACGCGGCCCTGTTTGAGCGCATAGATGCCGCTCTGCGCGCCCACCTGAAAGAATTGTGCCGCATGAGCGACCGGCAGCTGGCCGATCAGCGCTATAAAAAGTACCGCCAGATCGGAGAAACGAGGAACGCATGAATGGTTTACAGCTGATCGCCACCGGCGGGGCACTTCCCGGACGGACGATCACCAATGACGCGCTGAGCCGCATGGTGGATACCAGTGACGCATGGATCACCAGCCGCACCGGCATCCGCACCCGGCACTGGTGCACCGAGGACGAATCTGCCGCCACGCTGGCCATTGCGGCCGCGCGGCAGGCCCTTGACCGCAGCGGCCTTGCCCCGGCGGACATTGCCTGCTGTGTCTGCGCGACCCTTTCTGCCCCGGATGCCACCCCCAGCGTGGCCTGTCAGGTACAGGCGGCGCTGGGCCTGCCCGAAAACCGGCCCGCACTGGACATCAACGCGGCCTGTTCCGGTTTTCTCTATGGCATGGCCGTGGCGCGGGGAATGCTGACGACTCTGGGCGGGCAGTATGCCCTCGTCATCGGGTGCGAAGCGCTTTCCCGCCTGATGGACCCCACCGACCGTTCCACCTGCGTGCTGTTCGGCGACGGGGCCGGAGCCGCCATTTTCCGGCTGGCAGATACCCCCTTTGCGTTGACGCTGGGGGCACGCGGCAGTGATGTCCTTCATGCGGGCGGGCCGAGCCGGGAAGGCTCTGCCCCCATCACCATGGACGGCAAGGCGGTGTTCCGCTTTGCGGTGGATGCCCTGCCCAAGTGCCTGCACACGGTGCTGGACGAGACCCGGCTGACCCTCGAGGATCTGTCGTGGGTGGTCTGCCATCAGGCCAACAGCCGCATCATTGACCACTGCATCAAGGCTCTGCAGGCCGACCCGGCAAAATTTTATAAGAACATGGATCGCCACGGCAACACCAGCGCCGCCAGCATTCCGGTCGCCCTCAACGAGCTGGCCGAGAGCGGGCAGCTGACCCCGGGCAGACCGCTGGCCTGCATCGGCTTTGGCGGCGGCCTGACCTGGGGCGGCGCGATTTTTCAATACAAAGAGTAAAAATCATGTTCGGCAAACGGGCTCACCCTCTCAGTCACCTTCGGTGACAGCTCCCCCAAAGTGGGAGCCTTTGGCAAAACCGAAAAGTTTACCGTACTGCCAAGGGCTCTCCCCTTGGGAGAGCTGTCGAGCAGAGCGAGACTGAGAGGGCGAGGACGCTTACCGATAGGATAAAACTATGAAACTTTTAAACGAGATCTTAGGAACGAAATACCCCATCATCCAGGGCGGCATGGCAAACATTGCCACCGGTGAGTTTGCCGCCGCCTGCTCCAATGCAGGTGCACTGGGCATCATCGGTGCGGGCGGCATGAATGCCGACACCCTGCGCGAAAATATCCGCCGGTGCAAACAGCTCACTGACAAGCCCTTTGGCGTGAATATCATGCTGATGCACCCGCAGGCAGATGAGTTTGCCCAGATCGTTGTGGAAGAAGGCGTGCAGGTGGTTACCACCGGCGCAGGCAACCCGGGCAAATATGTTCCCATGTGGAAAGCGGCGGGCATCAAGGTGATCCCCGTGGTGGCTGCCGCCGTGCTGGCAAAGCATCTGGAGAAGCTGGGCATCGATGCCGTGATCGCCGAAGGGACCGAGAGCGGCGGCCATGTGGGCGAGATGGCCACCATGGCGCTGGTGCCGCAGGTGGTGGACGCAGTGGATCTGCCCGTCATTGCGGCGGGCGGCATTGCCGATGGCCGTCAGCTGGCAGCAGCCCTTGCGCTGGGTGCCTGCGGCGTGCAGGTGGGCACCTGCCTGCTGGTGAGCGAGGAGTGCCCCATCCACGAAAACTACAAGGCT
The DNA here is from genome assembly GCF_023347335.1 of Faecalibacterium sp. IP-3-29. Taxonomy (NCBI): domain Bacteria; kingdom Bacillati; phylum Bacillota; class Clostridia; order Eubacteriales; family Oscillospiraceae; genus Faecalibacterium; species Faecalibacterium sp. IP-3-29. The sequence goes on from NZ_CP094471.1 coordinate 2,616,120, forward strand.
GCCCTGCTCAATGCCAAGGACAGCGACACCATCGTGACCGGACGCATCGGCGGTTCCCCGGTCCGGGTGCTGAAAAACCGGATGAGCCGTGAATATGTCCGGCAGGAAAAGGCCGGTGCCGATAAGATGGAGCTGGAAAAGTACACCCTGGGCAGTCTGCGCCGGGCCGTGTTTGAAGGCGACACCTCCACCGGCAGTCTGATGGCCGGTCAGGTGGCCGGAATGCTCCACGAGGTGCGCCCCGTGGCGGACATTCTGGATGACCTGTGGAACGGCGGGAGGCAGCGTATCCACGCGCTGAGCGAGGAATGCTGACGCTCGGAAAGAAAGTCCTGTCTGTGCCCATTCTGCAGGGCGGCATGGGCGTGGGCGTTTCTCTGGGCGGGCTGGCCGGTGCCGTGGCGGCCTGCGGCGGCATGGGGTGCATCTCCACCGCCGATGCAGGCTACCGGGAGCCGGACTTTGCCCGTGACCCGGCCAGCGCCAACCACCGCGCCCTGACCGCTGAGATCCGGAAAGCAAAGCAGATCGCAAACGGTGCCGGTATGGTGGCCATCAATGCAATGGTGGCCACGCAGGACTATGCCGCCGCCATCCGCACCGCTGTGGAAGCGGGCGTGGACGCTGTGGTGTCCGGCGCGGGTCTGCCGCTGGAACTGCCCGGCCTTGTGAACACGATGGAGGTCGCCATCGCGCCCATCGTTTCCAGCGGGCGGGCGGCAAAGCTCATCCTGCGCCGCTGGGCCAAGGAGTTCGGCCGCACCGCCGATTTTGTGGTCATTGAGGGCTGCAAGGCAGGCGGTCATCTCGGCTTTGCGGAGCAGGACCTGTTCTCCGGAAGCTGCCAGACGCTGGATGAGATCCTGCCGGAGGTGCTGGCCGAGGTAAAGCCCTATGAGGCGCAGTTCGGCCACAGCATCCCCGTGTTTGTGGCGGGCGGCGTGTACACCGGGGCCGATCTGGCTCACTTTACCAGACTGGGTGCCGCAGGCGTTCAGCTTGCCACCCGCTTTATCACCACCTACGAGTGCGATGCATCCCAGGGGTACAAGGACGTTTTGCTGAATGCAGGTTCTGAGGATGTGCGCATCATCCACAGCCCGGTCGGAATGCCGGGCCGGGCGCTGAACACGCCGCTGGTGCAGGCCATGGCGGAGGGCAGACGCTTCCCGCCCCGGCACTGTGCCCGCTGCCTGAAGACCTGCGACCCTGTCAAGGTGCCCTACTGCATCACCCATGCACTGATCGAAGCGGTCAAGGGCAACCTGGAGGAAGGACTTTTCTTCTGCGGGGCCAATGTGGGCAGGCTGGACCGGATGTACACTGTCCGTGAGCTGATGGATGAACTTGTGACCGAATGGAGGCAAAACCAATGAAGCTTGCCGTTTTGTATGCCGGTCAGGGTGCCCAGCACCCCGGCATGGGCAAAGAATTTTACGAAGCATCTTCCGCTTTCCGTGCCGCGTTCGACGCTGCAGACCTTCCGTTTGATCTGCACCGCGTCTGCTTCGACGACCCGGACGGCGTTCTGAATCAGACCGAATACACCCAACCCTGCATGGTGGCCTTTGCCTGCGGCGTATCCGCCGTTCTGGCCGAGCAGGGGGTCAAGCCCGCTTATGTGGCCGGTCTCTCTCTGGGCGAATATTCCGCGCTGGAAGCCGCCGGTGTATTCACCGCCAAGCAGGCCATTGAGCTGGCAGCCTACCGCGGCAAAGCCATGGCCGACGCGGCCAGCGGCATCGACTGCGGCATGACCGCAGTGCTGAACCTCGACCGGGTTCCCCTTGCAGAATGCTGTGAGCAGGCATCCGCGCTGGGCTGTGTGCAGATCTGCAACTACAATTGCCCGGGCCAGCTGGTCATTGGCGGCGAAAAGGCCGCAGTGGACAAGGCTGCAGAGCTTGCAAAGCAGGCCGGTGCCCGCCGGTGCATCCCGCTCAAGGTGAGCGGACCGTTCCACACCCGTCTGATGGCTCCCGCCGGGGATGCCCTGGCAAAGCGCTTTGCCGCCGAACCCTTTGGCGAGATGAGCGTTCCGGTGCTGTTTAACTGCCTGGGCCGCGAAAAGGCCGAGAGCGACAGCATCCCGGCCCTGCTGGTCCGGCAGGTACAGAGCAGTGTCTACATGGAGGACACCCTGCACCGTCTGGATGAGCTGGGTGTGGATCACATTCTGGAGGTCGGCCCCGGCAATGCGCTCTCCGGCTTTGTGAAAAAGACCCTGCCCGGTGTGACTTGTGTGTCGGTGGAGACCCCGGCGCAGCTGGACACCGTTCTGAACGCATGGAAGGAAGAACAATGAACGAAGAAACCATCATCCGTACCGCCGTTGTGACCGGCGGAAGCCGGGGAATTGGTCGGGCCGTGTGCGTACAGCTTGCCCGGCAGGGCTGCCATGTGGTGGTCAACTACTGCCACGGCGAAGCGGCCGCCGCTGAGACCGTGTCTCTGTGCAGGGCCGAAGGCGCGCAGGCTGTGGCCGTGCAGGCCGATGTTTCCACCGCCGAGGGCTGCAAAAAGCTCTTTGAGGAGGCGGTGAACGCCTTTGGCCGGGTGGATATCCTTGTGAACAATGCAGGCATCACCCGGGACAACCTGATCCTGCGCATGTCCGAAGCAGACTTTGATGCTGTGCTGGACGCAAACCTCAAGGGTGCGTTCCTCTGCTGCAAGGAAGCGGCCCGCCGGATGGTGCGCCAGCGCTGGGGCCGGATCATCAATCTGAGCAGCGTCGTTGCCCTGCGGGGCAATGCGGGCCAGACGAATTACGCCGCCAGCAAGGCCGGGCTCATCGGCCTGACCAAAAGCCTGGCCCGGGAGCTGGCCAGCCGCAATGTGACAGTAAACGCTGTTGCGCCCGGCTTTATTGAAACTGATATGACCGCCGCCCTGCCGGAGGCTGTCCGCACCGAAATGGCAAAGGACATCCCGGCAGGCCGCGCAGGCCAGCCGGAGGACGTGGCAAACGCGGTGGCGTTTTTTGCCGCAGAACAAAGCAGCTATCTCACCGGGCAGGTGCTCTGTGTGGACGGCGGCATGGCAATGTAAAAGGAGAAATTCTTTATGGAAAAACGCAGAGTCGTGATCACCGGTCTGGGCACCGTGAACCCGCTGGGCAACACTGCTGCCGACAGCTGGGCTGCCGCAAAGGCAGGCCGGTGCGGCATTGGCCCCATCACCCAGTTTGACACCACCGATTTCAAGTGCAAGCTGGCCGGTGAAGTGAAAAACTTTGACCCCGAGACCGTTGTGGACAAAAAGGAAGCCCGCAAGATGGCCCGCTTCACCCTGCTGGCACTGGCTGCTGCAGCCGAGGCCATTGCCGACAGCGGCCTGAACACGGAAGCAGAGGCCAAAAACATCGGTGTGGTCCTTTCCAGCGGCATTGGCGGCCTGCCCACCATCGAGGAGCAGCACACCCGCGGGGAAGAGAAAGGCATGGAGAAGGTCAGCCCCTACTTTGTGCCTATGTCCATTGCCAACATGGCGGCGGCACAGGTGGCCATCCGCTTTGGCCTGAAGGGCATGTGCACCTGCCCGGTCACGGCCTGCGCCGGCGGCACCAATGCTGTGGGCGATGCCTTCCACCGCATCCGGGACGGTTACGAGACCGCCATGGTCTGCGGCGGTGCCGAAAGCTGCATCAGCCCGCTGGGCATCGGCGGTTTTACCAGCATGAAGGCGCTTTCCACCGCCACCGACCCGGATGCTGCCAGCCTGCCCTTTGATGCCCGCCGCGGCGGTTTCGTGATGGGCGAGGGCAGCGGTGTGCTGGTTCTGGAAGAGCTGGAGCACGCCCGGGCACGCGGTGCGCATATCTACGCCGAGGTGGTGGGTTATGGTGCCAACTGCGATGCCTACCACTTTACTGCACCGGCTCCCGGCGGCGCAGGTGCCATCGACTGCATGAAGCTGACGCTGGCCGATGCCGGCATTGCTCCGGAGCAGGTGGATCACATCAACGCCCACGGCACCGGCACCCACATGAACGATGCCTGCGAGACGGCTGCCATCCATGCCGTGTTCGGTGAGCACGCAAAGCAGCTGACCGTGGTCAGCACCAAGAGCATGACCGGCCACCTGCTGGGCGGTGCGGGCGGCATCGAGGCCGTGTTCACGGCACTGGCCCTGCGAGACCAGTTTGCCCCGCCCACCATCCACTACGAGCAGCCTGATCCGGAATGCGATCTGGACTATGTGCCCAATGCAGGCCGTGCACAGACCATGACCTACGCACTGAGCAACAGCTTGGGCTTTGGCGGGCACAACGCCTGCATCGCCCTGCGCAGATGGGAGGGCTGAGCCATGGCAGAACCGCGCACCGTGCGGGAGAACGCAAACGCTCTGAACAGTGAGCAGATCGCAGCCCTTCTGCCCCACCGCTACCCCTTTGCCCTCGTGGACCGTATCCTGGACTACGAGCCGGGTCAGTGGGCCATTGGCCGCAAGTGCGTATCCCGCAATGAAGAATTCTTCTGCGGTCACTTCCCGGGCCAGCCGGTCATGCCAGGGGTGCTGATCCTGGAAGCACTGGCCCAGACCGGAGCCGTGGCGGCGCTGAGCGTTCCCGAAAACAAAGGCAAACTGGCCCTCTTCGGCGGCATCAAAAATGCCCGCTTCCGCAAACAGGTCACCCCAGGGGATGTCCTTACGCTCCATTGTGAGCTGGTGGAACAGCGCGGCCCGGTGGGCATCGGGAAGGCATCCGCTTATGTGGATGGCAAGTGCGCCGCCACAGCGGAGCTGACCTTTGTGCTGACCGAAGCAAACACAGGGGCTTAAGGCGCTTTGTGCGCAGCAATTGCCCCAATACCATATCATATATAAAAGGCAGGATACCATCGCCATGATGATATCCTGCCTTTGTTCGTTCCTGTTTACCGTTCTGAGTAGTCCTTCCGCAGAACCTCTTGCAAACAAAAAAAGTACCCGAACCCTTTCTCGTAAAGAATCGGGTTCGAGTACGAACTGTATGGTGGAGAATTAGGGACTCGAACCCCAGACCCCCTGCGTGTGATGCAGGTGCTCTAACCAGCTGAGCTAATCCTCCGAATCGGAACAAGAGAATTATACCACAACCGAAGTGGATTGGCAAGCCCTAATTTTGATTTTTTCGCAATTTTTTCCCACTGCGAGGCAGTTGCTCTTTTGCGCAAAATAGTGTATACTGAAATTGCGCATTCCAGCGCAAAAAGAGAGGTTTTTTCAATGCTGACACTTCGTGGGATCATTACCATTCTGGTGCTGGCAGGGCTGTTTGCCCTGGCAGTGGTCTGGATTTCCAAGCAGGGCGGCTGGAAAGGCGAAGGCTGCGGCGGCAACTGCGCCTCCTGCCACCAGCACTGCGATACTCCGGAAAAGAAAAAGCACTGACTGCAATGCCCCCGGATGGCTGTCCGGGGGCATTTTGCGTCACAGGGCACCGTAGCGGGCGGCAAAGACAGCTACAGTGCTCAGCAGATCGAGCTGGGCTTTCTGGTAGGTGGTGCGTCCGATGCAGAGCCGCTCCAGCACATCCTCCTCCTTGCGGCGCTCCAGGTAGCGCAGCTGGAGCAGGCCTGCACGGATGGGGTCGGCGGTGCGGTAATACTCCTGCGTCTGCTGGATGGCCCGGGCCCAGCCCCAATTGGCCGGGCTGCGGGCCCACTGGCGGGTACCGTAGTTCTGCAGGGCCTCCCGGGTCTTTCTGCGCTGTTCAGCGGTCATCACGCCGCCCCCTTTCTTTGGCACATCCGGGTGCCCGGGCCAAAGAAGCAGGCATCCCGCTGTTCCATGGTCAGCCCCAGCATGGCAGAAAGACGGTCGGCTTCGCTGACTTTGAAATCGCTCTCGTCGTTCAGCTTCTGATGCAGGGCGCTGCTGCTGATGCCCAGCACCCGTGCCACATGGCCCAGCTTGAGGCCCTGGCTTTCAATGTAGGCGCGGATCTGTGTGGTATTTGTCATCAAAGGTTCTCCTTTCATCTGGATCTCTGCGTGTCGTTTCACAATCTTTGGTTGTATTATAGTTCGACGTTGATTTTTTGTCAACTATTTTACCAAAATCGCGCGAAAATCGTTGATTTTTAAGAACTTTTCTGATATACTCACGGCAGAACATTCTTTTTCAAGAAAAGCGAGGTCTCTGCCATGTCAGAACTTTCCCGCCGTATCTTACAGCGTCGGCTCGAGCTGGGGCTCTCTCAGGAAGAGCTTGCCCAGCGGATGGGCTACCGCTCCAAATCCTCCATCACCAAGCTGGAAAAAGGGGTCAACGACATCCCGCAGTCCAAGGTGGAGGAGTTTGCCGCTGCATTGGAGACCACACCCGCATGGCTGATGGGGCTGGAAAACACTGCGTTTGTCCCGCCGGGGTTTGAGCCCCTGCCCGAAATGGTGCGGGTGCCGCTGGTGGGCAGCATTGCCTGCGGCTCCCCCATCACCGCCGAACAGAACATCGAATGCTACATCGGTGTTCCTGCCGCATGGCACGCCGACTTTGCCCTGACCTGCCACGGCAGCAGCATGGCCCCCACCATCTGCGATGGTGACATCGTCTGCATCCGCTGCCAGCCCGAGGTGGAGCAGGGCGAGATCGCCGCCGTGCGGATCGGCGGCGAGGCCACCTTAAAGCATTTTCACCGGCAGGGCGACACCGTTATGCTTCTGGCCGACAACGCCGCCGTCTGCCCGCCCATGATCTATGCCGGGCCACAGTTGAACGAGATCCAGATCGAGGGCAGAGCCGTGGGCTTCTGCAGAGGTTTATAATATGAGCAACGAAACCATGACCCTGAAGGTCATCGCACACATCCACACCGCCTTCCCCACCAAGTTCGGCATCCCCCGGCAGAGCGGGCTGGTGGACGGCCTGCGGGGCGAGATCATCTTCACCCCGGAATACCGCAACGCCGATGCCCTGCGCGGACTGGAGGATTTCAGCCACATCTGGCTGGTGTGGCAATTCTCCGGCGCGGTGCGGGAGAGCTGGTCTCCCACCGTCCGGCCCCCGCGCCTGGGCGGCAACACCCGGATGGGCGTGTTTTCCACCCGCTCCCCCTTCCGGCCCAACCCGCTGGGCCTTTCCAGCGTCAGGCTGGAGTCCATCGAGCACCGCCCGGAGGTGGGCCCGGTGCTCATCGTGCGGGGCGCAGACCTGATGGACGGCACCCCCATCTACGACATCAAGCCCTACATCCCCTACGCCGACTGTCACCCGGACGCGGCGGCAGGCTTCACGGCACAGACCCAGACGCACAGGCTGCGGGTCGAATGCCCGCCGGAGCTGTGGGAGACCGTACCCGCCGCCGAGCGAGATGGCCTGCGGGGCGTGCTGGAAAACGACCCCCGCCCCTCCTACCAGCACGACCCGGAGCGGGTATACGGAATGGAATTTTCGGGATTGGAAGTCCATTTTGTCGTAGATGGTGCTGTTCTGACCGTGACCGGCATCACCCGCCGCTGAGAGGTGCCGCCGTGGAACTGCGTACCATCAACACCTTTTTGCATATTGCGGAGCTGCACAGCTTTTCCCGTGCGGCACGGGAGCTGGGATATTCCCAATCGGCTGTCTCCGCACAGGTGGCCCAGCTGGAAGCTGAATTGGAAACGCCGCTCTTCGACCGGGTGGGCAAAACGGTCCGCCTGACCGATGCCGGGCAGACCTTTCTGACCTATGCCCGCTCCCTGCTGGCCACTGCCGAGCAGGCCAAGGCGGCCCTGCAGCCTGCCCGGCAGGTCAGCGGCACCCTGCGGGTGGCACTGGCAGATTCGGTCTGCAGCACCTTTCTGCCCGACCTGCTGCAGCGGTATCACGCCCTCTGCCCGCAGGTAGAGCTGGTGCTCCGCACCGCCACCGACGATGAGATGCTCCAGATGCTGGGCTCCAATCAGATTGACCTGGCATACACGCTGGACAAGCCGCTGTTGCAGCCCAGTTTTGTGCTGGCTGTGGATGAGCCGGAGCCCATCTGCGTGGTGGCCCCCGCCGGGCACCCATTGGCCGGGCAGGCGGAAGTCACGCTTCAGGAACTGGCCGGGCAGGAGTTCCTGCTGACTGAGCGGGGCATGAGCTACCGCGATGCCCTCGACCAGTGCATGGCAGCGCAGGGGCTGGCCATCAAGCCCTTTCTCGAGCTGGGCAGTGCTTCCCTGCTCTGCCAGATGGTCGAGCACGGCATGGGCCTCTCTTTCCTGCCCGAGTACATCGTGCAGAATGCCCTCGCCGCCGGAACGCTGTCCCGCCTGAATGTCCCCGCCTGCCGCGTGGAGATGCGGCGGCAGCTGTTCTACCACAGGGATAAATGGCTCACCCCCCAGATGAAGGCATTCATCACGCTGGTGCAGAGATAAAGACAGCGATAAAAAACAAGCCTTTCCGTTGGTGTCACACTGAGGTGCACCACACGGAAAGGCTTATTTTTCGTTATTTTTTCAACAGGTCGGAAAGGCACTGCACCGTCCGGCCATGGTAGCCGGTGACAGTCTCGGCGTGGAGCAGGCTGCTCAGGACGCTTTCCTCCACACACTCGGCCACTGCCCGGAACAGCGGGTTGATGGCATCATCGTGGAGCATCTCCATGGGCAGGAGAGCTTTGTCCGAGTAATGCGGCATCCGGTTGGCCGTGGTAAAGGCCAGAACGATCTCACCCGAACCGTTGCCGCAGGCACTGCCGGTGCGGGAAAGCCCCACCAGCGCCCGGTGGCAGAGCCGCCGCAGCTGGCGCTCGCTCAGGGGGATATCCGTTGCCAGCACCGTGATGATGGAGCCCTTGTCCTCATGGGGCGGGATGCGGGCTTCCAACAGCTCGTGGATGGGCGTGCCCGCCACGATGAGGTCATCGAAGGTGGCATGATTGGAAAGCACCAGTGCCCCGATGGTGTAGGACTTACCGTCCAGCTCCACCAGCCGGGAGGCAGAACCGATGCCGCCCTTCAGCCCATGGCAACGCATTCCGCGTCCGGCACCCACTGCGCCCTCGGCGAAATCAGCTTTACAGTCTGCCAGAGCGGCAGCCACATGTGCCTCGGTGACATGCAGGCCCCGGATATCGTTCAGGCCGCTGTCGTTGCACTCGCAGACGACCGGGTTCACACTGCCGGTGGTCTCGCAGATATCGGGGTTGCGCTCCAGCATATATTTGACCAGCGCCGTTTCCACAGTGCCCACACTCAGGGTGTTGGTAAACAGGATGGGGGTCTCCAGTGTACCCAGCTCATCGATCTGGACAAGGCCGGTGGTCTTGCCGAAGCCGTTGATGACATGGCAGGCCGCCAGCACCTTATCATGGAACACATCCCCGGGGTGGGGCAGCAGCGCGGTCACACCGGTCTGGATATCGCCATCCGCCAGTGTGCAATGGCCCACCGTCACGCCCGGCACATCGCTGATCTTATTGCGCTCCCCGTGGGGCAGATGTCCCACCCGGAAGCCCCATTCATTCTTATCGATTCCCATAAATACCTCTCCGTTATTGCTTTTCAATACCGCCCCTCCTGATCCGAAAGGCAGAAAAACAGTCGTGCGTAAACCCGGCTTCCCCATGGGGGAGCTATCGCCGCAGGCGGTTGAAGGAAGTCACTCCTCAGAGTGCTTCACGCGCTGCATCTCTCCCAGATCATAGGGGGTGTTCTGGTAGACGTAGTAGTTCAGCCAGTTTTCATACAGCAGATGGGCGTGCGCGCGCCAGCGGAAGAGCGGCGGCTGGCTGGGGTCATCGTTGGGGTAGTAGTTTTTGGGCACTGCAATGGGCAGGCCCTTGGCAACATCCCGCTTATACTCCGCATCCAGCGTGTATTTGTCGTACTCCGGGTGGCCGATGACAAAGATCTGCCGGCCGTTCTCGGTGCTCATCAGGAAAGGCCCTGCCTCATCGCTCTCGGCAAGGATGCGCAGCGCACCGCAGTGGTCGATATCCTCCCGGCTCATGGCGGTGTGGCGGCTGTGGGGAGCATAGAACACCTCATCAAAGCCGCGCACCAGCGGGTTGGAGGGCCGGATGACCCGGTGCTCGAACACGCCGAACATCTTGGCAGGCAGCAGCTCCTTGCGGATGCCGTAGTGGTAGTACAGGCCCGCCTGAGCACCCCAGCAGACATGCAGGGTGGAATAGACGTTCGTCTCGCTGAAATCCATGATCTCGCACAGCTCCGGCCAGTAATCCACCTGCTCAAAGTCCATGGTCTCCACCGGAGCGCCGGTGATGATCATGCCGTCGTAGCGGTTATGCTTCACCTCGTCGAAGGTCTTATAAAAGGCCTCCAGATGAGCCGCCGAAACGTGCGTTGCCTCATGGCTCATCGTCTGCAGCAGGGTCATGTGCACCTGCAGCGGCGTGTTGGCCAGCAGCCGGGCAATCTGGGTCTCGGTGGCGATCTTGGTGGGCATCAGGTTCAGGATCAGGATCTCCAGCGGGCGGATATGCTGGGACGCTGCCCGCTCCCGGTGCATGACAAAGACGTTTTCCTCGTACAGGGCATCGTAGGCTGGGAGCGTTTTCGGGATGATGAGGGGCATAGATGGTTACTCCTTTGGTGCGGATATTGATAGCGGCCTCGCCCTCTCCGTCACGGCTTACGCCGTGCCACCTCCCCCAAAGTGGGAGGCCTTGGCAAAACCACAAAGTTTATTTTTCGCCAGAGGCTCCCCCTTTGGGGGAGCTGCTGAACGAAGTGAAGCTGAGAGGGCGAGCCCGTTTGCCTTTTAAATCTTATCCAAAGCCTGTGCGATATCTGCGATCAGATCCTCGGCGCTTTCCAGACCGCAGCTCATGCGCACCAGCTCTGCGGGCACACCGGCGGCTTTCAGCTGCTCATCGTTCATCTGGCGGTGGGTGCTGGAAGCCGGGTTCAGGCAGCAGGTGCGGGCATCGGCCACATGGGTCTCAATGGCAGCCAGCTTGAGCTCCTTCATAAAGGTGCTGGCAGCTTCGCGGCCGCCGGCCAGACCAAAGCTGACCACGCCGCAGCTGCCATTGGGCAGATACTTTTCAGCCAGTGCGTGGTAGGGGCTGGACTCCAGGCCGCAGTAATTCACATAGGCCACCTTGGGATGGCTTTCGAGGAACTTTGCCACAGCCATGCCGTTGGCGCAGTGGCGCTGCATCCGGACATGCAGGCTTTCCAGGCCGAGGTTCAGCATATAGGCATTCATCGGGGACTGCATGGAGCCGAAGTCCCGCATCAGCTGAGCCGTTGCCTTGGTGATAAAGGCACCCTCTTTGCCAAAGCGTTCGGCGTAGGTGATGCCGTGGTAGCTGTCGTCCGGGGTGCACAGGCCGGGGAACTTCTCGGCGTGGGCCATCCAATCGAACTTGCCGCCGTCCACGATGGCACCGCCCAGCACTGCGCCGTGGCCGTCCATGTACTTGGTGGTGGAGTGGGTCACGATATCCGCGCCCCACTCAAAGGGGCGGCAGTTGACCGGCGTGGGGAAGGTGTTATCCACGATCAGGGGCACGCCGTGGGCGTGAGCAGCCTTGGCAAACTTCTCGATATCCAGCACGGTCAGGGCGGGGTTGGCAATGGTCTCGCCGAACACCACCTTGGTGTTGGGCCGGAAAGCGGCGTTCAACTCCTCCTCGGTGCACAGCGGGTCCACAAAGGTGGCCTCAATGCCCATCTTCTTCATGGTGACAGAAATGAGGTTGAAGGTGCCGCCGTAGATGGTGCTGGATGCCACGATATGGTCACCAGCCTCGCAGAGGTTGAACAGGGCAAAGAAGTTGGCTGCCTGACCGCTGGAGGTCAGCATGGCGGCGGTGCCGCCCTCCAACTCGCAGATCTTCTTGGCCACAAGGTCACAGGTGGGGTTCTGCAGGCGGGAGTAGAAGTAGCCGTCGGCTTCCAGGTCGAACAGCTTGCCCATATCCTCGCTGGTGGCATATTTGAAGGTGGTGGACTGGATGATGGGGATCTGGCGGGGCTCGCCATTGCCGGGCGTATAACCGCCCTGCACACAGATGGTATCACGGTTCATTGCAACATACTCCTTTACTGGGTTTGTCCGAATAGTACAATTCCCCGCAGGAGCACATGCCTCCGGCGGGGAATTGAAACGTTGAATTTAAACTCCTGCTCCGAGGGCGAAATGAGGAGAGAACTCCTTCCGTCAAAGCCTTTCGGCTTTGCCACCTCCCTCAAAGAGGGAGGCTTTAAGGCTCCCTCTCCGAGGGAGCTGGCGCACGAAGTGCGACTGAAGGAGTTACTTCCTCAGCCGCTTATCGCTTCTGGTGGCCCAGAAGGTGCCAACGGTCTGGAAGATCTGCACCAGCAGCACCAGCAGGATGACGCAGACGATCATAATGTTGGTCTGGTAGCGGTAGTAGCCGTAGGAAAGGGCGATCTTGCCCAGACCGCCGCCGCCGATGACACCGGACATGGCCGAGTAGCCCAGAATGGTGGTCAAAGCTGTGGTCATGCTGGAGATCAGGCCGGGCAGGCACTCGGGGATCATTACCTTGGTGATGATCTGGAACGGGGTCGCACCCATGCTCTGGGCGGCTTCCACCACACCCTCATCCAATTCGCGCAGGCTGGTCTCCACCAGACGCGCCACAAACGGGAAGGCCGCCACCACCAGCGGGACGATGGTGGCCTTGGTGCCTACGGTGGTGCCCACGATGATACGGGTCAGCGGAAAAACGCAGATCATCAAGATCAGGAAAGGCACACTGCGCAGGATGTTGATGATGATATTCAGCAGGTGCATCAGCCAGCCGGGCAGGGGCAGAATGCCGTCCTTATCACCGGCCACCAGCAGCACACCCAGCGGCAGGCCGATGACCAGAGAGAACGCGGTGGAGAGCAACGTCACATAGAAGGTCTCCCAGATGGCAAAGCCATAATCTGCAATGGTCATTCTCCGGTCACCTCCTCCACCGTAATGCCGGGCTGCGCCCGCATGTAGGCAGCAGCCTGTTTTGCTTCATCCAGGTCAGCGGGCAGCTTGAGCAGCATGGAGCCGTAGCACTGGCCGCTCAGGTCGCGGGTATCGGCGCTGAGCACCGACACCAGAATACCCTTTTCGGCGGCAAGGCTTGCCACCAGCGGTTTTGCGGCGGAAGAACCGTTGAAGGTCACACGCACCACATGATCGTCCGGCGCAAAGCTGGATAGGTCACGGGCTGCGCTGCCGCCGTTGGGAGCCACCAGACGCTTTGCCGCGGCGGTCTTGGGGTTGGCGAAGATCTCCTTCACCTCGCCCTGTTCCACCACAACGCCGCCGTCCAGAATGGCAACGTGATCGCAGATCTCCTCCACAACGCTCATCTGATGGGTGATGACCACCACCGTGATGCCCAGCTTCCGGTTGATGTCCTTGATCAGGGTCAGGATGGAGTGGGTGGTGTTGGGGTCCAGCGCGCTGGTGGCCTCATCGCAGAGCAGGACCTTGGGGTCAGTTGCCAGTGCGCGGGCAATGGCAATGCGCTGCTTCTGGCCGCCGGAGAGCTGGGCCGGGTAGGCGTTGGCCTTATCGGGCAGGCCCACCATTTCCAGCAGTTCCTTGGCGCGCTTTTCGGCTTCCTCTTTCTTCACACCTGCCAGCTCCATGGGGAAGCAGATGTTCTTCAGGCAGCTGCGCTGCATCAGCAGGTTGAACTGCTGGAAGATCATCGTGATCTCCCGGCGGCGCTGGCGCAGCTGGGCGGGCGTGAGCTTTTCCATCTCCACGCCGTCAATGACCACGCTGCCCTCGGTGGGGCGCTCCAGTAGGTTGATGCAGCGCACCAGCGTGGATTTGCCCGCGCCGGACATGCCGATGATGCCGTAAATCGAGCCATCCGGGATGGTCAGGCTGATGTCCTTCAGCGCATTCACTGCGCTGTCCTTCATCTGGAAGGTCTTGGAAAGGTGTTTGATCTCGATCACAGAAATTGCTCCTTGCTGTTGAATAAACTCCTTCAGTCAAACCCTTGCGGGTTTGCCAGCTCCCTCATGGAGGGAGCCTGAAACAGAACGGTCAGGCAAAGGCCCCATCCCCGAGGGGGCTGTCACCGCAAGGTGACTGGGGGAGTTCGCTTAACCCTCGATCGGGCTCAGGTCGCTCTGCTTGCCGCCGTAGATGCCCATGGGCTCAACGTGGATCCCGGCAACGGAGACCAGGTGGGTGCCCTTCTCCTCATTGAAGTTGTCCAGGTAGGGCTGATGCTGGAAGTAGTTGGTGTCGCACTGGCCATCCTCAACGATGGTGTTGGGGATCACATAGTCATCGTACTCCTGGATGTCCAGGGTAATGCCCTTGTCGGCCAGGATCTGCTTGCAGACCTCCAGGATCTCGCAGTGGGGAGCAGGGGTGGCAGCACAGCTGACGGTCTCGCCGTTCAGTGCGTCATAATCAATGGAAGGATCATAGCCGTCGGTGGGGTCCTCCACAACGGAGACCACAGCGCCGCCGTAGCTCTCGGTCATAAAGTCCTTGACCTGCTGGCTCTGCAGGGCAGCGACCAGAGCCTTGATCTTGGGCTCCTCCTCATTGCCTTCCTTGCAGACCAGAACGTTGACGTAGGCAGAGGTGCCATCCTCCATGGCCAGAGCGTCGGTCATGGGGTCCAGACCGGCGGAGATGGCGTAGTTGGAGTTGATGACAGCGTAGTCCTCATCCTGCAGGACGTTGGGCACCTGAGCAGCCTCGACCTCGTCCACATTGACATTCAGGGGGTTCTCCTCGATATCATTCTTGGTGGCGGTCAGGCCTGCATCTGCCTTCAGCTTGAAGAAGCCGTTCTTCTCCAGCAGGGTCAGAGCGCGGGCCTCGTTGGTGGTGTCGTTGGGAACGGCGACCTTGATCTTGTCCAGCTTGGCAGCGGTGGAGGCAGCCTCAGAGGATGCAGCGCCGGAAGCGGCGGAGCTTGCGGTGGAGGAAGAGCCGCCGCAGGCGGTCAGGGCAGCGGCAGCAGCGGCCACGCCGGAAACTTTCAGAAAATTACGACGAGTGATCTTAGACATTTTGTTTTCCCTCTCTACTTTTACAAAAATGTTTTTGTGCGGTGCGGCACAATCCGCACCCTTTGCACCGGAAGCAAAATAAAAAACGCTTCCGTCCTCAGCGGGCATACACCCACAAGGACGAAAGCGTAAAACTTCCGTGGTACCACCTTGGTTTACTGTCCCCTCACAGAGACAGCCTCACTGCTGCGGCGTTTTGCAACGCGACAACCGGACGCTGTAACGGGCGCTCCCGTCGCAGGCTTAGCACTCTTGCACTTCGCCCCCGCGGCTCCGAGACCATTTTCAGTTCCCTGTTTCCTGCCCTTTTCCACCGCCCGGGCTCTCTGGAAGGATCAATGCGAAAACCTACTCTTCTCTTCACAGCCATTTTTGTGATATTGCATACATAATACCCCACTCTTCCGGGTTTGTCAACCCTTTCAACGAAGTTTTTCAGTAGGGAATTGCCCGCTTACTGCCGGTCGGCATCCTGCTCCGTGCTGTACAGCACCATCAGGTGGTTGGCGCTGGCTTCCAGCTGGGATTTTGCCTGACGGAGGTTCGCTTCTTCGGTCTCGTTCATCTTTTCGGGCTTATCTTTGCGCAGGCAGCGGCGCAGGCTGGCAAGGTCGTTCTTGACTCGGTTCTTCTCGTCCTTGTCCAGCTCCTTTTTGCACTTAGAGAGGGCCTCATCCACCTTGTAAGCCAGCATCTCGGCCTGATTGTGGAGCTCCAGCCGCTCCCTGCGGCGGGTATCCTCCTCCTCGTAGGCGGCGGCATCGGCCATGGCGCGCTGGATCTCGTTCTCAGAAAGATTGGTGCTGCCGGTGATGGTGATGTTCTGCTCCCGGCCGGTGCCCAGATCCTTTGCAGACACCTTGACCACGCCGTTC
This sequence comes from Faecalibacterium sp. IP-3-29, assembly GCF_023347335.1. NCBI lineage: Bacteria > Bacillati > Bacillota > Clostridia > Eubacteriales > Oscillospiraceae > Faecalibacterium > Faecalibacterium sp. IP-3-29. The sequence goes on from NZ_CP094471.1 coordinate 2,631,922, forward strand.
ACATCAATGTCAAAGGTGACCTCGATCTGGGGCTTGGAGGAGAAGCCGGAGCGGATGCCGGTGAGCTTGAATTTGCCCAGGCTCTTGTTGTCGCGGGCAAAGTGGCGCTCGCCCTGCAGCACGTTGATCTCCACGCTGGTCTGCATGGGGCGGGCCGTGGTAAAGATCTGGCTCTTGCGGGTGGGAATCATACTGTTGCGGGTGATGAGAGGAGTGGCCACGCCGCCCAGTGTCTCAATGGACAGCGTCAGCGGGGTGACATCCATCAGCACAAGGCCCTGCGCGGCCGCACCGGTGGCACCGGCCAGCTTTCCGCCGCCCTGCAGCAGACCGCCCTGCACGGCGGCACCCATGGCCACGCATTCATCGGGGTTCAGGGTATGGCTGGGCTCACAGCCCAGCAGCTCCCGGACCTGCCGCTCCACAGCTGGCATCCGGGTGCTTCCGCCCACCAGCAGGACTTTGCCCAGCTGGCTGGCGGAAATCCCGGCATCCCGCAGGGCGTTCTGCACCGGCTGAACGGTGCGGGCCAGCAGGTCACCGGTCATCATCTCAAACTGGGGGCGGCCCAGGTTCAGATCCAGATGGTGGGGGCCATCCTTGCCCACCGCGATAAACGGCAGGTTCAGCTGGGCGGAAAGCGCACTGGAAAGCTCCTTCTTGGCCTTTTCCGCTTCCTCCTTCAGGCGGCCCATGGCGGCGGGGTCCTTGGTCAGATCGATGCGGTCAGACCTGCGGAACTCCGCCACAGCCCACTCAACGATGCGCTCGTCAAAGTCATCGCCGCCCAGATGGGTATCGCCGCCGGTGGCCAGCACCGTAAAGGTGCCGTCCTCGATCTCGATGATCGAAACATCAAAGGTGCCGCCGCCCAGATCATAGACCAGGATCTTCTGGGGAGCTTCGTTGTCCAGGCCGTAAGCCACCGCGGCGGCGGTGGGCTCGTTGATGATGCGCAGAACATTCAGGCCCGCAATGCGGCCCGCGTCCTGAGTGGCCTTGCGCTGGCTGTCGTCAAAATAGGCAGGCACCGTGATGACGGCCTCGGTCACCGGTTCGCCCAGATAGCTCTCGGCATCGCGGCGGATCTTGGTCAGGATCATAGCGCTGATCTCCTGTGGGGTCAGGTCTCTGCCATCGATATGCACCCGATGATCAGAACCCATGTACCGCTTGATGCTAGACACCGTACGACCGGAGTTTGTGGCGATCTGGCGCTTTGCCGCGCCGCCCACCAGACGCTCGCCATCCTTGGTAAAGGCCACCACGCTGGGGGTGGTGCGCTCGCCTTCGGCGTTGGTGATGACCACAGGCTTGCCGCCCTCCACCACCGCCACGCAGGAGTTGGTGGTGCCAAGGTCGATTCCGATCACTTTGCTCATAGTGCTTGTCCTCTTTTCTTCGGCGCAGAATATTTCCTTGAATATCTTACCGGTTTCCTATGACGATTTCTTAGAACAAATGTAAAGAAACTGTGTTTCAGGCGTTTTTATCGTCGGCCAGCAGCTGATCGGTCAGCAGTTCAGCCTCCCGCAGCCAGTCGGCAGCATCCGTTTCGCCCTCGGCCTGCAGGATCCGAAAGCCCTGCACGGCTTCGGCCACCTGCAGCAGCGCCTTTTTGCGGGAGAGGTACTGGGTCTCGTACTGGGCAAGACGCAGGCAGACCTGCGGGGTGTAGGCGATGTCCGGCACCTCCCGGGCAGCGCTCTGGGCGCGGCGGTAGTATTGCAGGGTCTCCGCCATCTCCCCGCCCGATGCGGCACAGTCATCCCCCAGGGCGATCATGGCCTGCACCTCCCCGGCCTGCGCGGCCTTTTTCCACATCCGCCGGGCCTGGGTCTTATTCTTCCGGACACCCCGGCCATAATACAGGCAGTCCCCCAGGGCAGAAAGCGCCTCTGCGCTGCCCGCCTCGGCGGCGGCAGTGTAGCTGGCCGCTGCCTCCGGCCAATCTCCGGCCCGGGCGGCGGCGTGCCCGGCTTCCAGCTCCTGAGCGCCGGGGTTGTCGCTTCCCCGCTCCGATCTCAGCAGCCCGCTGAGCAGGGAGACATCCAGCGTGGCAGAGCTTGTCCACGGGTCCAGCACTACACCATCGATGCCGTCCGTTTCCAGCGCATACTCCATGGCGCTGCGCAGGCTGCGCTCCACCATGGGGCGGGTTGCGCTGGCCTTTTCCGCCTCGGCGTTCTTTACCGAGGTGAACAGCGGCAGATAGTGCCGCTCTTTCCGGGCGTGGAGCAGCCAGGGCGGCAGGCCCTCAGCCCGCTCCTCCGGGATGGGCAGATGCGCCCAGGGGGCGGCCCCGCTCTGGGGGTCCACCGCCGCATCCAGCGGCACCAGTACCTTGGTCTGCAATTCCAGCGCATAGTTCAGGGCGTTCATCAGGCTCCAGAAATGTTCCTCGTTCTGCTCCCGGTACAGCCGCGCCACGGCCTCCTCCACAAACGGGCAGCCTGTGCCCACCGGCCCGTACTGCGGCGCAGTCCGCTTTTTTCCGCTGCCCACCGGCCGGAAGCGCCGACCGCCCATGTTGTATGCCATTTGCCTCACCCTTCTTTTTCATCAATAGGATAAGTATAGCAGGAATCCGCAAATTTCACAATATTTTCCCGCAGGCAGCCGAACGCAAAAACAGCAGGCGGCTGCACATGGCCGTCTGCTGTTCGGTTCACTCTTCTGCCGGTTTTGCCGCATCGTCCAGATAGTCCTCGATGCTGCCGATGCTGTACCGGTTCTCGTTGGCTTCCACGCTCCGTGCACTGGCATCGTAGCAGGCTTCCAGAATGGGCATCACTGGCTGCTGGCCCTCCGGGTCGGTCAGATGTCCGATGGCCCGGGCCTCATAGTAGTTGTCGATGATCTGGTTCACGATCCGTTTGCGGTCACGGAGCGGAGTCTGCAGGTTGGCCAGCTGCTCCTGCCGGATGCCGCAGCTGTTGCTGCCGTGGTCACCGAACAGGATGTAATACTCCTGCTCGATCTCCAGCGGTGCAGCCTGATGCAGATAATAATCCGCCAGTGTCCTCCGCTTCTTTTCGGTGCTGAAGCCCTTGATATCCTCCATGCCGCGCGGAAAGAGTTCCGGATGCCGGATCCACATTTCATAGGGCCCCACCGGCAGGTGCAGAGTATCGAATACATCCAGATAATCCTCCAGCGCAATGCGGATCTCGCCCCGCTCCCATTTCTGAATGGTGCGCTTGTCCCGCCCCAGCATATCCGCAAGCTCCTGCTGGGATCTGCCCGCCACGTTCCGGGCAAAGGCAATGGCTTCCCCGATTCGGTTCCGGTAGTTGGTCATATTCTTTCCCTCCTGACACACACTTGTCCACCAGGCATTCCAACGTCTGGCGACATAAAATACTTTCCTCTGGATAAAAGGATACTGGTTTGTCCCGCCTTCTGTCAAGAGTCGTGAATTCAATCCATTTACGTCAAATTCTTGTAAAATGTGTCAAACATGCCGGACAGCCGCCTTTTTTGCAGCGATTTCGCCGCTCTGTGGGGCAGCCGCTCCCTGTCTTAAACAACGTTCGAGCCATTTTGTCCTTTTTCACCTGCCGGAGGCGGCCGGATGTGTCAGGTACACCACGCCATGCAACGCAAAATATTTTTTGAAAAAAATTCCTCTTCGGCAAGTTTTTCCCAGCGCATCCGTTTCCATACACGCAAAAACCGCCCATAGCTGTCAAAAACAGCCATGGGCGGGTGCTTTTTCTTTATGCCAGTTTATTCAGCCTTACGGCAACGTAGGGGTCAGGGAGCTTGAGCTCGTCAGCAAGGTCGGCTTCAGATTCGTACTTCTCCGCCGCCATGCCCACCACAACGCTGCACACGTCAAAGCGTCCGGCGGGCGAAAGGGCCGTGACCTTGGCTTCTCCATCGGCAATGGCGGTCACCACGCCATCCGCATCCACGGTAACGACACCCGGGTTGCTGCTGACCCATGTAATGGGCACGCTGCCGCCGCCTTCCACCGCAACGGTGGCCGTCAGGCGCTCCTGGGTGCCCACGATGCGGAGCAGCAGGTCACTCTTGTTCAAAGTCACCTTGCCGATATCCGAAGTCACCGTGACGCTGCACCGCAAAGCCTGGCCGTTGGAGACCATTGCCGTGATGGTGGTGGTGCCCGCCGCCTGAGCCGTGACAAGGCCCTTGTCGCTGACCGTAGCCACCTCAGGGTTGCTGCTCATCCACTGGTAGACATAGAGAAAGGAGTGGTCGCTGTTGGTCAACTGGAGCTGATGGGTGGGGTGCAGGTCATTGTACTGCAGCACAAGGCTCAGGCTGGTGGTATCCAGCGTGGGCTTTTTTCTGGCTGATTCTTCATTTTTGCGGGTCACGGTCACCTTGCAGGCGGCACGTTCGCCGTGGTCGGAGATGGCGGTGATGATGGCAGTGCCTGCATTGCGGCCCGTCACCTTGCCGTCGCCATCCACCGTGGCAACATTGGAGTTGCTGCTCATCCAGACGATGAAGTAATAATCGCTCTGGCCGCTGGTGTACAGGTAGCCCTTGGGGCGGGGGTCATCATCGGTGATCTCCAGCTCCATCTCGGTCAGCTCCAGTTCCAGCTTGGAGCCGGTTCCGGTCAGGCCTGTCAGCACACCGGGCGCGGCCTGCGCGGGCAAAGGGGCAGCCAGCAGGGCCCCGCTCAGAGCCAGCAGGGCCAGAAGCCGCCCCGCGGTTTGGAATTTCCATTTCATTGGGTCGAACTTCCCTCCTTGTTTCATCCCATGGGATCAAAGGAATGCCGCACACATGGAAAAATTTCGCGTCCATGATTTTTCTCACTACTGATTCATTTTACACGTCCGGCCAATGTGGGTCAAGTTCTTCGCCCAAAGTGCTGTGCTTTCGCACCCGATTTCGTCGGGAATGCCAGTTTTTCCGGAAAATTTTGTGCAAAAAGAACGCCGCAGTCCCGGCGTGGGAGCTGCGGCGTTCCGGACAGGATCAATAATTGTGCTTTTTCAGCTCAAAGTAGCTCTGGGGATGTGCGCAGACCGGGCACTTCAGGGGAGCCGACTTGCCGATATAGGTGTAGCCGCAGTTCCGGCACTGCCAGACCTGCTGCTCTTCCCGGGCAAAAACCGTGTTGTTCTTCAGGTTCTCGGCCAGCTCACGGTAGCGCTCCTCGTGCTCTTTCTCGATCTGCGCCACCATGGTGAACAGGGCAGCCAGCTGGGTAAAGCCCTCTTCCTTGGCCTCTGCGGCCATCCGGGGGTACATCTCGGTCCACTCGTCGTGCTCGCCGCCGGCTGCCATTTCCAGGCAGGTCATGGTATCGGGGATGGAGCCGCCGTTCAGGGCCTTGAACCACATCTTGGCGTGCTCCTTCTCGTTGGCAGCCGTCTCCTCAAAGATTGCTGCCAGCTGCTCATAGCCCTCCTTCTTGGCCACGCTGGCGAAGAAGGTATACTTGTTGCGGGCCTGGCTCTCGCCTGCAAAGGCTTCCCACAGGTTTTTCTCGGTCTTGGTACCCTTGAGTTCCATATTCGTGCTCTCCTTTTGTTTGTGCGGTGTATCATTTCGCCGCCGGTGACCGCCGGGGCGTTCCTTCTGCACTGATTATACCAGAGTTCCGAATTGAAATCAAGAATAATTCCTATTTATTTTGAGAATATCTCTCAGTTATGCTGTTTCAGGGCGCAGACCGCAATGCTCAAAGCACTCCATGCCGCCTGATACATCAGGACAGCTGCCACCGACAGGGTGCCGATGCTGCCCGCGTAGGTCAGCAGAACACCGATGACCACCGAGAACCAGACCGAGACCATCTGCACCGTGGTGGCGCTCGTCTCGGCGTTCTGGGCCTTTTCCGCCGCGCGCAGGCCGCCGATCAGGCTGGCAAAGCCCTTATCATGCAGCATACAGCAGCGGGCGGTCTCGTCCGGCTGGGCAGGGGTCAGCGCGCTGCACTGCTCCTGATCCAGCAGGGTGATCATCCCCTCGGGCAGATGATAAGCCTCGGTGATGTGGCGGGCCGTCAGGCTGGGGTCCTCACAGGTGACCAGCAGGCGGATGTTCTCCCGCTGCAGCACCTCCAGACCGCGGGCGGCGTTGCGGCCGCCCACATAGTGGAGCACGAACATGGCGTGCAGGCTGCCGGAAACAGCCAGATACAGGATCTGCAGCGTGCCGTTCTGGGAGTGCTCATCCTCGTACTCCTGCTCAGGCAGGGGCACGCCCTCCCGCTCCATGTACAGCCGGTTGCCGATGAGCACCCGGTTGTTATCGCACCAGGCGGCAAAGCCAAGGCCGTGGTGGACCTCCAGATCCTTCACAGGGTACAGGATCTCGGTGCGGTCCTCGATGATCTGGCGGAACAGGCCCCGCAGGGTCTCGCAGCTGTGGTTGAGGATGCTGGCCGCATAGAGGATGGCACGGTCGATGCGGCCGCCCTTGAAGATGCGGATGTCCTCCAGATTCACGCTGTCGGCGGTAAAGAGCTCGTCGGCATCCACCTGCACGGTGTCCACGCCGCCCAGCTCCTCAATGGCGGCCCAGCCGGGCACCACGGCACCGGCGGCGGCAGCGGTCTTTTGCAGGCGCAGAGACGCGATGCCCGCAACCAGGGTGGAGGACAGCGGTGCACCCATGCAGAGCATGGAGGTCAGGGCTGCGGCCATGCCGTTGGGCCCGCCGCCAAACAGCAGGAACACCAGCCCGCTGAGCACGGCAGCACCCAGCAGGATCAGGGCTGTCTTGCGGGCGCGGCGCTCACTGGCGCGCTCCCCGAAGCTCTGCTCCACCAGCGCCTCGTCCCACTGGACAGGGCGGCTGAGCAGCACCCAGGGGTCTTTCTGATCCAGGCTCCGGGCCAGCACCCGGATCAGGTCCTTATCCCGGACACGGAACGCGCCCTGCAGCCCCTCAGGGGATCGGGCGGCAAGGTCATAGCCGTTTCTGACGGCAGTCAGCAGGACACGGCTGCCCAGCAGGGCCAGGAACAGGCCCAGTGCGGCCACGCCGGAAAGCAGCGTCCAGCTGGAGTTCTGATAGCTCTGGGCGTTGAGCAGGGCGACCGCAGCCTGCGCCAGCGCACCGCAGGCGGCCAGCGCCGGCATGGTGTCTGCACTGGGGCGGCCCTTGAGGCCCTGCAGGCCATCCCGCAGGACAGGCCAGCCCACAGCCAGCGCACCGGCCAGAAAGAGCAGGTTGGCGGCATAGAACGCCGCCGGGGCGATCACGGGGTCAAGGGAGGCCACGGGGGCCAGCAGCCCCTCGGCAACAAGGCCAAAGTGGAGCAGTACCACGGCAAGGATGCCCTCCAGCACACACCGCAGCGTCAGCTCCGCGCCCATCCGGCGGAGCTTCTCCCCCACCTGCTCGGGCGTTTCCGGCTCGGCTTCTTCTTCAGGCTTCTCCTCAGCCTCCGGGGCGGCAGGGGCCGCTTTCTCAGCAGGCTGGGCCGGGGCCTCCTCTGCCGGGGCGGCAGGCCGGGCGGGTGCTTCGTCCTCTTCCAGTCCCATCAGCGGCAGGCTCATGCTGTCGTCCTTGCTGGGGGCCTCGGTGCGGGTAGGGGCCTGCGGCTCGTTCTCGTCCGCGCCCTTGCCAAAGAACTGGAAAGCCGTTTCCGGTTCCGGCTCAACCTCTGGCGCGGCTTCCGGGGCAGACTTTGCCTGCTTTACCGACTGATCCTCGGCAAACACCATGGGGATTGCCGGGCCCTCAGGCGCTGCGGGAGCTTCCGGCTCCACGGCCAGCACCTCTTCGGGGGCATCCTGCATTTCCTCCACCGGGGCGGGCTTGGGGGTGCCATAGAGCATGGCCTTGAGTTCGGCCATCTCTGCATCCTCCTGCTGCTCCTGCGGGGTCAGGGGTTCCTGGCGGCGGGGCGGCTCCGGCTTTTTCTCGGGCTGGGGTGCGGGCCGGGGTTCCGGCTTCGGCGCTGCGGGGGCTTCCGGCGCGGTGGGCAGAGCCACAGGCTCTGCTTCCTCCAGCTCTCCGGGCTCCAATGCCAGCTCCAAGTCGGCCTCGGCTTCTTCCTCATGGCCCAGCACGATCTCACCCGTGGGCGGCAGCTCATTCTGCACGGCCGGGGCGGCGGCTGGCTCCTCTTTGTCCTTTTCGCGGTGGAAGAGTTTGCCCAGCAGGCTGCCGGTATTCTCCTTTTCCTCATCGCGGCGCTTCATCTCTTCGGGCACCTGTGCCACGCTGGTGCTGAAAAACGTGCGGAACTTCTCGTTCTGCGCATCGATCTCTTCCTGTGTCAGCTCTTTGCGCTTATCATCCTTTGGCATCCTAGTCCCTCCCTGTTCTGGTCACGGCGGTCTGTCCGCTGTTTCTTACTCTGCGGCGCGCTGGCTCTGGATCTCGTACAGGATGATGCCAGCTGCCACCGAAACATTGAAGCTGTCCACACCGGTGCCCTGAGCGGCCATATCCAGCCGCACCACACCATCGCAGAGCTTTTTCACCAGCTGGGATACACCACTGCCCTCGCTGCCCAGCACCAGTGCGATAGGGCCGGTCAGGTTGTTCTTGCGCAGGGGCACACCGTCCATATCGGCACAGTAGACGAACACCCCCTGATCCTTCAGGCGGCGGATGGTCTCGCCGATGTTGGCCACGCGGGCCACAGGCAGGCGCTCGGCCGCACCGGCGCTGGACTTGATAACGGTGGGGGTCACGGACGCGCCGCCCCGCTTGGGGATGACGATGCCGTGGGCTCCGCACAGCAGAGCAGAGCGCATCACCGCGCCCAGATTATGGGGGTCCTCGATGCCGTCACTCAGCACCAGGAAAGGGGGCTCTCCCTTCTCTCTGGCAACGTTCAGCAGGTCCTCCACGGTCACATATTCGATCTCGCTGGCAAAGGCGGCCACGCCCTGGTGGCTCTCGGTGCCGGTCATCAGGCGCAGCTTGTTGGGATGCACCCGCTTGACCGTGGCCCCGGCCTCCTTGGCCATGGCGGTATAGTAAGCTGCCACGGCGGGGGCCATGCCCTCCGCGATCAGCACGGTATCCACGCCGGAACCGCTCTTGAGCAGCTCGGTCACGGGGTTTTTGCCGTAGACCAGGCTCTCATTCTTGGGCTGCTCCTCCGTGCTGCTGCGGCGGGGGCGGCGCGGCATTTTCTGTTCGTCCATTGATGTGTTCTCCTTCCATTCTATGGCAAGGCGGGCCGTTTGAGCCGCGCCATGGTTTCGTTCTGTTTCAGTTTTACTATATTTTGACACTGATACATTCTAAAGTATAGCATACCCCGGCATTCTTCGCAATGTTTGCCGAAGGCAAAAGTTTTCCACATTCAGCAGGCTATACAATCGGTAATTCGGCTCAAATTTTTCCACATGTTGAAAACCCGGTGGAAAATGTTCAAAAATCAAGTTTGTACGCCCACTTTCCGGGTGGAATTCCACAGTTTCCACCGAGTTTTCAACCTCTCAGGTTCGACACGCAAACTTCTCGCCGTACTTTTTGTAAAATTCAAGTCGGAATTATGACAATTTTTTGAAGGGAGATCCAGTGGTTTTTGCCAGAATCTCCAACATCAAAATGCCCAATGTGAATTTGTGTTGAAAACGCCGCGGGAACCGCCTTGATTTTATCCTGTAATTGGGGTATACTACCCTTAGGTTCGTTAAAGGATGCGCAATCTTGTATCCAAAACGGCTTTTTCACCCCAAAATGATTTTGCGGAGGTAATGAATAATGTTGGTAAATGCAACCGAAATGCTGATCAAGGCACGCGATGGCCACTACGGTGTGCCTCAGTTCAACATCAACAATCTGGAGTGGACCAAGGCAGTCCTGACCGCCTGCGAGGAAATGAAGAGCCCCGTTATCCTGGGTGTCTCTGAGGGCGCAGGCAAATACATGACCGGTTTCAAGACCGTTGCCGCCATGGTCAGCTCCATGGTGGAGACCATGGGCATCACCGTTCCCGTTGCCCTGCACCTGGACCACGGCACCTACGAGGGCTGCAAGGCCTGCGTTGAGGCCGGCTTCTCCTCCATCATGTTCGACGGCAGCCACTACTCCATCGAGGAGAACGTGGAAAAGACCAAGGAGCTGGTCGCTCTGGCACACTCCAAGGGCCTGAGCATCGAGGCCGAGGTCGGCTCCATCGGCGGCGTTGAGGACGGCGTTGTGGGCGCTGGCGAGATCGCAGACCCCGCTGAGTGCGCAAAGATCACCGATCTGGGCATCGACTTCCTGGCTGCCGGCATCGGCAACATCCACGGCGTTTACCCCGCCAACTGGAAGGGCCTGGACTTTGAGGCTCTGGACCGCATCCACAAGGCTACCAACAACATTCCTCTGGTCCTGCACGGCGGCACCGGCATCCCCGACGAGATGATCCAGAAGGCCATCAGCCTGGGCGTTTCCAAGATCAACATCAACACCGAGTGCCAGCTGGTCTTTGCTGAGGCCACCCGCAAGTACATCGAGGCTGGCAAGGATCAGCAGGGCAAGGGCTTCGACCCCCGCAAGCTGCTGGCTCCCGGCGCTCAGGCCATCGTTGACAAGTGCAAGGAAAAGATCGAGCTGTTCGGCTGCGCAGGCAAGGCCTGAGCAGAAGCGCATCTCCTGAGCACATTCCTGCCCCATAAATGATATTGCCCCGCTGTTCTGTGCATCACAAAACAGCGGGGCATTTTTTTGTAAGCCAGTCCGCAAAAAGGGGGCTGCTGCACCGGTTTTTCCCGTGTGCCGCAGCCCCTCTTCTTTACTGGTTCAATTTTGCAAACGCTTCCCGCACATCGCCGGAAAAGTAGAGCGTGCCCAGTGCGCACACGGGGCCGGTGCCCCCAAGGGCGACCGCCCGGGCCACACCGGCTTCAATGGTGGGAGCAGGCTCGGCCCTGCCGCCCCGGGCGCGGATCTGTTCGGCCAGCGTCTCAGCGGGCATGGCGCGGGGGGTATGGGCCGCTACGGTGACGAACTGCCCGGCCAGCGGCAGGAGCAGTGCCAGCATCTCGTCCACATCCTTGTCCGCCATGATGCTGAGCAGGAACACGAACTTCTGCCCCGGAAAGCGGTCCCGCAGGCTCTGCACAGTGGCCCGCATTCCGTGGGCGTTGTGGCTGCCATCCAGCAAAAAGGCGGGCGAATGCCGCAGCAGCTCGAACCGACCCGGCCAGCGCACCTGTTCCAGACCGGCGCGGATGGCGCTGTCCGGGATGTTCCAGCCCCGGCTGCGCAGCACCCGCAGGGCCGTAATGGCCGTGGCGGCGTTCCGGGGCTGATAGCTGCCGATCAGGGGCAGGCGGATGCCATTCAGGCCGTCAAAATCAAAGGTGACAGCATCCAGATCCCCGTCCTCAATGGTCAGCCTGCTGAGGTCCACCACGGTCAGCGGCGCGTGCCGCTCTGCCGCCGTACGGGCGATGACGGCATCGGCCTCGGGCACACCGCCATAGCTCACCACCGGACTGCCCGGCTTGATGATGCCCGCCTTGGCCGATGCGATATCGGCCAGGGTGGGGCCCAGCTCCTTTACATGATCCATGCCCAGCGCCGTGATGACCGCGCACTCCGGCGGGTCGATGACGTTGGTGGAATCCAGCGTGCCGCCCAGGCCCACCTCCAGCACCACGATGTCGCATTTCGTCTCAGCGAACCAGAGCATCCCCAATGCCGTGATGATCTCGAATTCGGTGGGGATATCGGTCATGGCATCGGCAGCGGGCTTCACACGCTCCACCAGCCGCACCAGCGCCTCGTCCGGGATCTGTTGGCCGTTTACCTGAATGCGCTCGTTGAACCGGTTGATAAAGGGCGAGGTATACAGGCCCACCCGGTAACCCGCCGCCTGCAGGCAGGAGGCCAGCATGGCCGCCGTGCTGCCCTTGCCGTTGGTGCCCGCCACATGGATGAATTTCAGCTGCTTGTGCGGATCTTCCAGTGCGGCCAGCAGGGTCCGGGTGCGGGTCAGGCCCGGCTTGTGCCCCGCCCACTGGACGGCGTGGATATAGTTCAGCGCTTCTTCATAGTTCATTGTGCAATGCCTCGGATCGTTTTGTTTTCCAGCAGCAGGCGCACCAGCACGGTGTTCACCGCCGCCAGGACCAGCGCGTTGGGAATGCGGGTCACCAGCACGCTCCACGGATAGTTATAGAAGAGATGGAGTGCCAGCGAGTTGATGACAATGGAGCCCACCGCATGGCCGGCAAACACGCTGATCTGGGTGCGTAGGCCCAGCCGCAGGTTGGGCAGGGCGCGCCAGAGAAGGCCCGCCGTCAGGCCGATGGAGCCTGCTCCCAGCGTGATCAGCGGATTGATGGCGTAGCCGGAAAGGGTGCCGCCGATCATATCGGCCACTGCACCCACGGCAAAGCCCTCCACCGGCCCGAACAGCACAGCGGCCAGCAGGGTGGGCAGACTGCCCAGGTTGAACCGGACAAAGCCGGTGGAAATGCTCAGCACCCGGGCAAACACGATGCTCATGGCAGTGAGCAAGGCCAGCATGGTGAGCTTGCGGACGGAATTTCTGGAATGGTTCATATCAATTGTCCTCCCCTGTTTCGGGAACTGCGGGGCGGGCAATGCAAAACGCCCTCCCCTGTGACAAACCGCACAAAGGAGGGCGTGATTCAACGGTTCACATCCAGACGGGGCCGCAGACGGCCCCATCTGCACCCAAGTCCATGCAGCAGCGGGATGCAGGCCATGCACCGCGGGTCTTACCTTCGTCCGCAGCACAACTCCCCGTTGATGCGGCACTTAACGCGCATAACCTTACTCTGTTGATGGTCTTATTATATGCCTTTTTCCGGCCCATTGCAACCACAACTCCCATCATCTTTCCCAATTCGCGGGGCAGATTTTTGGCGGGGTGCACAATTCCGGCCTACACAAAAAGCCCTCCGGTGCGTCTCGTCCCGGAGGGCTTTGGGGTACAAATGGGCTGGTTATTTACTGCACATCGGTCAGCTCAGCCAGCTTGTGGAAGATCTCGGTGTTGTCATACACGCCGCGGAACTTGTCTGCACCCTGACCACGGGCGTAGAGGTTCACCATGGCACCGGTGTGGGCGTAGGTGGTGTGATCCACACCGGACTTGTGGTTGATGGTGTGGCAGATGGCCATGCTGAAGGGGATGTAGGTGCCATACAGCTCGTAATCCTGCTGGCTCATCTTGCTCTGGCTGGAAGAGCCGACCTTGAGGGTGCGCTCGTAAGCGGTGCGCAGGTTCTCCACCTCGTAGTCGGTCAGCAGCAGCTTGCCTGCGTTGGCGGCATCGGGGTCGGTGGGCAGGGTCAGGCCGAAGTTTGCCTTCACATCCTGCATGGCAGTCTCAAAAGGAGTCTGATTCTTCACGTAGTTGTTCACATAGGTGGAATCGAACTTTGCGTAGGACATCTTCTGGTGGGCCAGGTTGGTCAGGAAGGTGTCGTAGTTAGTGGTCTTGTAGCCAATGCCCAGGCCGCCGGTCTCGTGGTCAGCGGTCACCAGGATCAGGGTATCATCGGGATGCTGGGCGTAGAACTCCACAGCGGCCTGCACGGCGTTGTGCATCTCGATCACATCATGGATGGAGGCAGCGGCATCGTTGGCGTGGCAGGCCCAGTCGATCTTGCCGGACTCCACCATCATAAAGAAGCCGTTGCTGTTGTCCAGCAGCTCAATGCCCTTGCGGACATAGTCGGTCAGCTGCCACTCTCCCGGAGCGGCATCCATGGCGTAGTTCATGGCCTTGCCGTCGGCCAGGTTCTCGGCAATGATCAGGGTCTTGCCTGCCCCGGCCTTCAGGGCAGCAGCACCGGCCTGGGTGGTGACAACATTGTAACCAGCCTGTGCAGCCACCTCGTGGTTGTTGGGGCCGGTGCCATCGCCGTTCACCTTCTGGAACTCGCCGCCTGCGAAATACTCAAAGCCGGAGTTTGCCAGCTCCACGCCGATCTGATAGTAGTTCTTGCGGGTCTTCTGGTGTGCATAGAAGGCAGCAGGGGTGGCGTGGTCAATATTCACCGTGGAAACAATGCCAACCTTGTAGCCCTTCTGCTTATGGAGCTTCTCCGCAATGGTCTCATAGGGCACATCACGGGTCCAGGGGCACATATTGATGACACCGCTCTCGGTCTTTTTGCCGGAGGCGATGGAGGTGGCGGTGGAAGCGGAGTCCGGGCAGAAGGAGGTGCTGTCGTAGGTGGTCACGCTGCCCACCTCCGGGAACTGGGTAAAGCTCAGCTCTGCCTCGGTGATGGCACCGTTGTTGGTGACAGTGCCCTGATAGAACCGGGCAGACTGGATCTGGGCGGTGCCCATGCCATCGCCGATGAACAGGAAGATGTACTTGGGCTTCTTCTGGAACAGGCCAAAGCAATTCTCCTCGTCAGCTGCGGTGGAAGCAGCCGGAGCGGCAGCGTTTGCAGCCACAGGGGCAGCAGTCATCAGACCGGCGGCAGATGCCACAGCACCCACTTTCAGGAAGTTGCGGCGGGACATTTTATGTTCTTTCATACGATAATTCCTCTCTTATCCTGAGCCCTCCCGGGCCCTGTTGCAATGTATCCTGGGAACGGTTCTATTGTACCCATTCAGAGAAAGAGGGGAAACCATGGTAAGGCAAATCTTAGGTAAACCTTGGGCAATGAAAAACAGGCATTGGTAAAAAACAGGTGGTCTTTGTAAAATCGAGCCTTTCCCGCCCGCGGGCACTTTTATTCCGTCTGGATTCGCCCCGGATCGGTTGCATCCGGTGGGCAAATCGTGTATACTGTAACCCGATTTTTATTTGCGGAGGGAGGGGTGCACATGTCCGTTTTGTGTCTGGGCGAAGTCTGGCTGGAGCTGAACGCCGCCACGGCTCCGGAGCTGACGGAGACATTCCGGGCGCAGACCGGCGGCTGGGGCGCAGGCTTCTGCCGCCAGTACGCCGCATTGGGCGGGCAGGCGGCTCTGCTGGCCCAGCTGGGAGCCGACCCCTTTGGCCGTAAGCTGGCGGCCCGGCTTGCCGGGGATGGTGTGGATTGCTCCCTGCTCTGCTTCACGGATGCCTTCCCCACACCGGTGGTGTTCACCGGAGAGGACACCGCTCTGCCCTACCGTGCCCACACCGCCGGGCTGGCCCTTGGGCCGGAACAGCTGGAGGCCGCCCCGTTCCGGGGCTCCTCTGCCTTCTGCTTTTCCTCCGCCGGGCTGGTGGACAGCCCCCTGCGGCTGGCTCACCTCGAGGCCCTTGCCGCCGCCCGGGATGCCGGGGCGCTCTGCTGCTATCTTCCCCGGCTGGCGCAGGCCGCGCCCTACTGGCCGCAGCGGGAGGCCCTGTGCCAGACCGCCCTGCAGTTTCTTGACCGGGCAGACGTTCTCTTTTTAGAGGAGAGTGACCTGCTCCTCCTCTTCGGCTCCCGGGAACTGCGCACAGCCCTGTTTGCTCTGTTCACCGGCCATGTGCAGCTGATCTTTTTCTACAAAAAGGACAGGATTCTCGCCTTTACACGCAGTGTTATGGCTTCTGCCGCAAAAAAAGACCAGAGCCCCGCTCTGGTCTTGTATCGGATGGAGAAAATGATGCTCCCTGTCTCCTCTCTGCCCAGATTAAAGGAATCTGAGCTGAACGTGCTGATCGGATAGCCCCCTGCCGCTGAGATGGCGGCGGGAACCAAACAAAAACAGCCAGCGCCGTAGAAAGGAGGAGAAAGCGGCGCTGGCTGTGTATGAGAACTCCCAAACATTTGCGGCTGTCAGGAGATGGTTGGTAGTCTGTCCGCTGCCTTGGCTATTGCCTCGCATCAGCAGGGGACAGTGTTTTTTAAAGGGGCCGCGCCGCCCGGCTTCTGCCGGAGATGCGCGGTTTTCATTGCCTGCATGGCATCTTGGGAGGATGTTTTTTTGTTCCTCCCTGACTGCACCCTTATTGTACAGGATAAAAATGGAGTTTCTTTGTGAGGAATTTGAACAAATTGAAAATAAACGGAGCCGCTGCACATCATTTTGTACAGCGGCTCCGTTTTTTACGATTTTTCTTTAATTTTCAGCCAGATTACCGGTGTAGAGCTGGTAATACTTGCCCTTCTTGGCGATCAGCTCGTCGTGGCTGCCGCGCTCGATGATGCGGCCCTGCTCCAGAACCACGATGCAGTCTGCATTGCGGACGGTAGACAGACGGTGGGCAATGACAAAGCTGGTGCGGCCATACATCAGGCCGTCCATGCCCCGCTGGACCAGCGCCTCGGTGCGGGTATCAATGGAGGAGGTCGCCTCGTCCAGGATCAGCACCGGGGGATCGGCAACCGCGGCGCGGGCAATGGCCAGCAGCTGGCGCTGCCCCTGCGACAGGTTTGCGCCGTCGTTGGTCAGCATGGTGTTGTAGCCATCGGGCAGACGCTTGACAAAGCCATCGGCATTGGCCAGCTTTGCGGCGGCAATGCACTCCTCATCGGTGGCATCCAGGCGGCCGTAGCGAATGTTCTCCATGACCGTGCCGGTGAACAGGTGGGTATCCTGCAGAACGATGCCCAGAGAGCGGCGCAGATCGTCCTTTTTGATCTTGCGGATATTGATGCCATCATACCGGATCTTGCCGTCTGCGATATCGTAGAAGCGGTTGATCAGGTTGGTGATGGTCGTTTTGCCGGCACCGGTGGAGCCGACAAAGGCGATTTTCTGGCCCGGGCGGCCATAGAGGTTGATCCCGTGCAGAACGGTCTTTTCAGGCACATAGCCAAAATCGACATCGGTAAAGGTGATGTCGCCCGCCAGCTTGTGGTAGGTGGTGGTGCCGTCGTGGTGGGGATGCTTCCAGGCCCAGATGCCGGTGCGCTCGGTGGTCTCCACCAGCTCGTCATCCTTGCCATACTTGACGTTGACCAGGGTGACATAACCCTCGTCGGTCTCGCTGGTCTCGTCCATCATCTTGAAGATACGCTCCGCACCGGCCAGTGCCATGATCACGCTGTTGGCCTGCATGGACACCTGGCTGATGGGCATATTGAAGCCCTTGTTCAGGCTCAGGAAGGCCATCACGGTACCCAGGGTCATGCCGCCGACATTGCCAACGGCCATGGCTGCGCCTGCCAGAGCACAGACTGCATAGCTGATATTGCCCAGCTGTGCGGTAACGGGCATGATGATGTTGGCGTAGTTGTTGGCCTGCTTGGCGCTTTCCTTCAGCTTATCGTTCAGCTGCCGGAAGCCATCCAGAGCCTTCTGCTCGTGGGTGAACACCTTGACGACCTTCTGGCCCTCCATCATCTCTTCGATGTAGCCGTTCACCTTGCCCAGATCCTTCTGCTGGGCCACAAAGTACTTGCCGCTCATGGAAGTGATCTTCTTGGAGCAGAACAGCATCAGGGCCACCATCAGCATGGTGACAACGGTGAGCTGCCAGCTCATCAGGCACATGCTGATGAACACGGACACGATGGTGATGGCGCTGGACACCAGCTGGGGGATGCTCTGGCTGATCATCTGGCGCAGGGTGTCCACATCGTTGGTGTACACCGACATGATGTCGCCGTGGGGGTGGGAGTCAAAATACCGGATGGGCAGGCTTTCCATGTGGGTGAAAAGCTGGACGCGCAGGTTGCGCAGGGTACCCTGGGTCACGTTGACCATGATACGGGCGTTGAGCCATGCGGCCAGCACGCCGATGGCGTAGATGCAGCCGATGCGCACCAGTGCGCCTGCCAGCGGGCCGAAGTCCGGCGTGGCCTGCTTGGTCATGGGGACGATGTAATCATCGATCAGGGTCTTGAGGAAGAGGCTTGCCTGCACGTTTGCCAGCGCGCTGACGATGATGCAGACCAGCACAAGGATGCAGTGGGGCAGATAGTGCTTGAACACCTCATCCATGATCCGCTTGAGCAGCTTGCCCGGGTTCTCGACCTTCGGCTTGGGGCCGCCCATCCTACGGGGGCCGGGGCCCTTTACTTCTTTCACCTGTGCCATTACTGCTCACCTCCCTGCTTGTCAAAATCGCCGCCGCCCTGGGTCTGGCTGTTGTAAACTTCCTGATAGATCTTGTTTGTCTTGAGCAGCTCCTCGTGGGTGCCCAGGCCGTTGATCTGGCCGTTGTCCAGCACCAGGATGCGGTCTGCATCCTGCACGGAGGAGATGCGCTGTGCAATGATGATCTTGGTGGTACCGGGGATCTCCTCCCGGAAGGCCTTGCGGATCTTGGCATCGGTGGCGGTATCCACGGCGCTGGTGCTGTCGTCCAGGATCAGCACCTTGGGCTTGCGCAGCAGCGCGCGGGCAATGGTCAGGCGCTGCTTCTGGCCGCCGGACACGTTGGAGCCGCCCTGCTCGATCCAGGTATTGTACTTGTCGGGGAAGCGCTCGATGAACTCATCGGCGCAGGCCAGCTTGGCCACCCGGATGCACTCTTCCTCGCTGGCGTTCTCATCGCCCCAGCGCAGGTTGTCGAGGATGGTGCCGCTGAACAGAACGTTCTTCTGCAGCACCATGGAGACCTCCCGGCGGAGGACATCCAGGCTGTAATCCTTAACGTCCACGCCGCCCACCTTGACAGAGCCGGTCTCGGCATCATACAGGCGGGGGATCAGCTGCACCAGGCTGGATTTTGCACTGCCGGTGCCGCCGATGATGCCCAGCGTCTCGCCCGGCCGGATGCTGAAGGTGACATCGTTCAGGACAGGCTGGCCGGAGCCGTGCTTATACTTAAAGGTAACGTGCTCGAACTCGATGCCGCCATCCCTGACCTGCTGCACCGGTGCCTTGGGGGCGGGCAGGTCGGTGGTCTCGTCCAGCACTTCCACGATACGGCGGGCAGAAGCGGCGGACATGGCGATCATCACAAAGGCCATGCTCAGCATCATCAGGGCCATCAGGATGTTCATAATGTAACCGAACAGGGCGTTCAGCTGGCCGGTGGTGATCGCACCGTTCAGGATGTAATGTGCGCCGAACCAGCTCAGGGCGATGTTGCAGCCGTACACAGAGACCAGCATGGCGGGATTGTTGAAGCTCAGGCGGCTCTCGGCGTGGACGAACTGCTTGTACAGGCTCTCGCAGGCCTTGGTGTACTTCTCGTTCTCAAAGTGCTCCCGGACAAAGCTCTTGACCACGCGGATGGCCGAGACATTCTCCTGCACGGAGGCGTTCAGGTTATCGTAGTTCTTGAACACCTTATCAAAGATGCCGAAGGTGGGGACCATAATGCCTGCCAGCACTGCCACCAGGAACACGATCGCCACCAGAAACACCATGGTCAGCGAGCGGCTGATCATGGAGGCCATGATCAGCGCGAAAACCAGATGGACGGGGGCACGCACGCACATCCGCTCGATCATCTGGAACGCGTTCTGCAGGTTGGTCACGTCGGTGGTCATACGGGTGACCAGACCGGCCGTGGAATACTTGTCGATGTTGGAGAACGAGAAATGCTGGATGTTCTCATACATCGCATCGCGCAGGTTGCCTGCAAAGCCGGTGGATGCCGTGGCAGCAAACCTGCCGGCCAGCACGCCCAGCAGCAGGGCAATGGCCGCCACCAGAAAGGTGAGCAGGCCGTACTTGACAACGGCGTTCATATCGCCCTTTTCAATGCCCTGGTCAATGATAAAGGCCATGATGGTGGGCAGCAGCACATCCATGATGGCTTCCAGAGCAGATAGGATCGGTGTCAGGATCGCGGCGCGCTTGTACTCGCCCAGATGTGACACAAGTTTTTTGATCATCTGTTGTAATCCTCCTGAAGTTTATTTGCAGGGGTCATTCCAGCCCCTTGCGCAGCTTGTTCAATAACCGCAGAAGCTCTGCGTTTTCCTCTTCCGTCAGCAATCCGGCCACAAACTCATCGGTCTGGTGCAGGGAGAGTATCGTCTTTTCATGGACGCGGCCCCCCTCTTCCGTCAGGATCAGCCGTTTGAGCCGGGCATCCTGCGGCACGCTCTGGCGCTCGATGTAGCCCTTGCGCTCCATCAGCTGCAGGATGTTCGTCACGGTCGAGCGTGTGATGGAGAACTCCCGTTCGATATCGCGCTGGTACACGGGCTCGTTCTTGTGCCAGTAGAGGTAGCTCATGATCCAGTCGTGCATGGGGGTCACGTTGTCCACGTTGTTCTCCCGGTGGAACTGGTTGATCTTGCGGAAGATCAGGTTGTTCACCCGGCGCACCTGTGCCGGGATGACCTGCGGCGGCTCCCATGGGGGGTTGCAGCAGGGTTGTTTGTTGCTTTCATCGTGCATAATGGTTTCCCTTTTGAATTGTTTGTGGCAGGATTGTTTTCTTTAGAACTGTTTGATGCCGTACAATATCATAACGCACGATTCGATCATTGTCAATAGGAGACGCAAAATAAAATCCAGAAGCGCCCCACCGAACGGCAGGGCGCTTCCACTGGGCGCTGATTTTGCTTCTGCTGGCTCAACAGCCCTTGCTTTCTGACCAGAATATGCTTTAATAAAAGCAACTATGGGCGCTGCGCCCCCGAATACTGCAAGGAGAATCCTATGGAACAACGGAACACCCGCCTGCGGAACGCGGGCTTCGTTACCTTCTTTTTCAGCGGCATCTGCACCATTTCCAGCGGTGTGGTGGTCAGCCTGCTACAGGAGGAATACGGCTTTGCCTACGGCATGACCGGCACCCTGCTCAGCCTGCTGAGCATCGGCAACCTGCTGGCGGGCCTGCTGGCCGGTGCGCTGGTGGGAAAAATGGGCATGAAGCCCAGCGTCCTGCTTCTGACCATCGGCTATGCGGTGGGCTACGGCCTGATGAGCCTGACCGGCCTGCCCATTCTGCTGGCGCTGGCCTTCTTCATTGTGGGCATTGCCAAGGGCAGTGTCCTGAACACCTGCACCATTCTTGTCAGCGGCAACTCTGCAGACCGCACCCGGGGCATGAACACCATGCACGCCTGCTACGCCTGCGGTGCCCTGCTCTGCCCCTTTCTGATCTCTGCCGCTGCCAGGGTCAGCACCACGCTGGCCGTGCTGGCGCTGGCAGCGCTGGGTCTGGTGCTCTGGCTGGTATACCTGTTCACCCCCATGGCAGGCCGCGCCAAGGCCAAAGAAACTGTCACCGATTGGAGCTTTTTGCGCTCCTCCCGCTTCTGGCTGCTCACCGGCCTGCTGTTCTGCCAGAACGCCGCCGAGCAGAGCGTTGTGGGCTGGATGGTCACCTACTTCAAGGACAGCGGCATCATTGCAGGCACGCTGGCGGCCTATACCGTCACCGTGATGTGGGGTGCCACCCTGATCGGCCGCCTGCTCATCGCCTTTGTGTTCCCACTCAAACAGCCCCGCAAGGCCATGGTGTTTATGGCGGTTTTCTGCACTGCCTTCTACTTTGCCATGATGCAGACCCACAGCCAGCTGCCTGCCATCCTGCTGCTGTTCGCCTTTGCCTTTTCCATGGCCGGTATGAACCCCACCGCCGTGGCCAGCGCCGGTAAAATGACCACCGTGACCAGCATGGGCATCATGCTGCCGGTGGCATCCAGCGGCGCGATCCTGATGCCCTGGGTCATCGGCAAGGTAGCTGAAAGCGCCGGTCTTGCTGTTGGTATGGCAACCAACATCGTGCCCTGCGTGGGGCTGATCGTCTTTGCAATTCTGGTGTCCAGAATGCGTGAGGAGTAAATCTCACCGTCATTGCTTTGCAATGCCGCCGCTCCTGGCAGAAGAGGCAGGCAGCAGGCGACTGAGCGGTTCATCCCCTCGCCTTTGCGCTGAACTCACACCCACAGTAATCCTGACGGTAAAGCCCGTACTCCTCCGAGAGCTGGAGAGAGCGCAGGTAGCCGTTCTGCTTTTTGAAATCCGAGGGCAGGTGCCTGATGCCGAATTCGGCTTCAAGCTCCTGCCCGATTTGATTGATGCGGGCAGCATCTTTGTGGGGGCTGATGGAGAGCGTGGTGGTGAACCAATCAAAGCCGTGCTCCTTTGCGTACTGTGCCGCCCGGCGCATCCGCAAACGGTAGCAGACGGTGCACCGCCCGCCCCGCTCCGGCTCGTTTTCCAGCCCCTGCACAGCCGTGTAGAACTCCTGCGGATCGTAGTGGTCCTCGATGACCGTGACCCCCAGCGGGTGCGCCTGCGCCACAAACTTTTTCAGCTCCTCGCCCCGGCGGTAGTATTCTTCGGCAGGCCAGGTGTTGGGGTTATAGTAAAGCACCGTGATCTCAAAATACCGGCACAGCTTTTCCAGCACGGCGCTGGAACAGGGCCCGCAGCAGGCGTGGAGCAGCAGCTTTGGCCGCTGCGGCCCCAGCGTTTTCAACACTTCGTCCATCTGCTGTGCAAAATTCAACTGTTTTGACATCGGTTTCATCCTTTGTTATACTTGCTTTGATTCAAATAGCTCCCTCCTGCTGCCTCGCCAAAAGAGCCGCAGCTGCCGGAAGGGGCATCCCGGTCATATTATATCACATTTTATCTAATAGGAGAACTGCGATGACAAACGAGAAGATTGCCCGTATCAACGAGCTGGCAAAAAAGAGCAAGACCACCGGCCTGACCGATGCCGAAAAGGCAGAGCAGCAGGCCCTGCGGCAGGAGTATGTTGCGGACGTAAAGGCCAGCCTGCGCGCCCAGCTGAACAACACCTCGATCAAAGAGCCGGATGGCACTGTGCACAAGCTGGGGAAGAAGAACTAAAGCAGCATCACGAAGAGGAGCGCCCTGTGGATAATTGAGAGAAAAGTATTTCTTCCCTCTTTTTTTGTTCTGCGTTTCGTGCTATACTATAATTGTATTGTTGCGGACATTTCCGCGGGCGGTACAGATTCCCAAGGTGGCGTATCCCGGGCAAGGTGCACGGAAAAGGCTGTCTTTTGAAAAAATGATAAAGAGGTCATTTATTATGCTTACTGCAATTACGGGTATCAACTGGGGCGATGAGGGCAAGGGCCGCATGGTCGATCTGATCAGCCAGGAGTATGACATCGTTGCACGGTATCAGGGCGGCAACAACGCAGGCCACACCGTGAAGAACGAGCGCGGCAAGTTCGTGCTGAACCTGCTGCCCTCCGGCATCCTGCGCCCCAACGTTGTCTGCGTGATGGGCAACGGTATGGTCATCGACCCGCACCATCTGGACGGCGAGATCAACAAGCTGCGGGAGCAGGGCATCACCATCACCCCCGATAACCTGAAGATCTCCGACCGGGCCACCATCACCATGCCCTACCATGTGGATCAGGACGGCCTGGAAGAGGCCCGCCTGGCCAAGACCGGCGCACAGTTCGGCTCCACCAAGCGCGGCATCGCCTACACTTACGGTGACAAGTACATGAAGAAGACCCTGCGCATGGGCGACCTGCTCCACCTGGACGACAGCGTGAAGAAGCGCCTGGTGACCATGGTGGATTCCAAGAACCTGGTGATGGAGGGCAGCTACCACTCCGCCCCCATCAGCGTGGACGAGATGTGGGCATGGCTGGAGAAGTATGCCGCCATCTTCAAGGATTACATCTGCGACGTGGGCCAGTATCTGGCTGACGCAGATGCCGCCGGCAAGAAGGTGCTGTTCGAGGCCCAGCTGGGCGCTCTGCGCGACATCGACTTCGGCATCTACCCCTACACCACCTCCTCCAACGTCATCGGCGCTTACGCCCCCATCGGCGCAGGCATCCCGGGCCATAAGCTGACCAACAGCATCGGCGTGATGAAGGCTTACTCCTCCTGCGTGGGCGACGGCCCCTTTGTCACTGAGCTGGCCATGACCGAGGAAGAGAAGCACGCCCTGCGTGAGGCTGGCCACGAGTACGGTGCAGCCACCGGCCGTCCCCGCCGCGTTGGCCCCATCGACCTGGTGGCAAGCCACTACGGCGTGTTCTGCCAGGGCTGCGATGAGGTTGCCCTGACCCTGCTGGACGTGCTGGACTACATGGAGAAGATCCCCGTGGTCACCGGCTACAAGCTGACCGACGGCACCATCACCAAGCGCTTCCCCATGGGCATGGCTCTGGACACCGCACAGCCCGTGGTGGAGTATCTGCCCGGCTGGCACTGCGATATCACCGCTGCCCGCAAGTGGGAGGATCTGCCCCAGGAAGCCCGCGATTACGTTGAGTATCTGGAAAAGGCTATTGGCTGCAAGATCACCTACATCTCCGTTGGTGCCGAGCGTGAGGCCTACATCCATCACAACGTCTGATCCGCGCCACAGAACCCGCCGCATTGAAAAGGAAGCGTGACTATGTTTGATATCATCACGGACAGCGCCTGTGACCTGACCCCTGAGACGGCCGCAACACTGAATATTGAGATCATCCCCTTCTATGTCTCGCTGGACGGTGAGCACTACCGCAAGGAAGGCAAGGAGATCGCCGTGCGCGATTTCTACCAGTTCATGGTAGATAACCCCGCGGCCTACCCCAAGACCAGCCTGCCTTCGCTGGAGGATTTTGAGACCGCCTTCCGGGCCCATGCCGAGGCGGGCCGCCCGGTGCTCTGTATCTGCTTCACCAGCAAGATGAGCGGCTGCGTAGGCAGTGCCCGCAACGCCCGGGAGCTGGTGCTGGAGGATTTCCCCGACGCAAAGATCGAGGTCATTGACAGCACCGCCGCCACCGTGACCGAATCCATCGTGGTGGAAAACGCGGTGGCCATGCGGGATGCAGGCTGTACGCTGGACGAAGCCGTGACCTGGCTGGAAGCGGAAAAGATCACCAACCAGATCTTCTTCACGGTGGGTAATCTGGACTATCTCATCAAGGGCGGGCGCATCGGCAAAGTCACAGGCCGTGCCGCCAACATTCTGGGCATCAAGCCCATGATCCTGTTCAAGGAGGGCGAGATTTTCTCCGCCGGCGTGGCCCGCGGCCGCCAGAAGAGCTTTGAGAAGGCCCTCGACCTGCTGATGACCTATCTGGCCGAACACAACGGCACACCCGATGACTACTGCATCACGGTGGGCTACGGCTACGATGCCGACGAGGGCAAGCGGCTCTGGATGCAGACCCGCGCCGCCCTGCGCGCCAAGTACCCCACCTGCGAGTGCAATGTGGTCCTGCTGCAGATCGGCTGCACCATTGCCGTGCACACCGGCCCCTATGCGCTGGGTATGGGCGTGATGCGGCGGTGGAAAAAACAGTAACTCCCTCAGTCGCCTCCGGCGACAGCTCCCTCTAGGAGGGAGCCTTACGGCAGCGAAAAGCCTCTCTCTGAGAGGGAGGTGGCATTGCGTCAGCAATGACGGAGGGAGTTCCCACATAGTAAAAAAGAAGCCCCGACGAATGTCGGGGCTTCTTTTTGTTTTTCAGCCTTGATTTTTACGATGCACGATCACAGAAGACGGTGACACGGGTCTTGCCGCCGTAGGTGCAGGTGTACAGCACCAGGGCGTAGCCGCTGTGTTCCACTTCCTCCACACTGTGGGGGTCAAGCACTTCGACCTTGTTCACGACGTACTCATTCACGATGCCGTCCATATCGGTGAAGGTGACGCTGTCCCCCGCTGTGAGGGAGGTCAGCTTGCCGAAATGGCTCTCGTAGTTGTGCGCCGCAATGACCAGATCATCGGTGCGGGAAGAGCCGAACTGGCGGCAGGGGGCGATCTTCAGGCGGGGGTAGCTCCACTCGCTCATCACCGGCAGGTCAATGCCGATGGCGGGGATGGAGATCTCGCCCACATATTCGTTGCCATCGACCTCCACCACCGGGAGCTCGGGGTCCAGGGGGCCGCTCTCTGCCTCCGGTTCCGGGGTCTCCACCTTCTGCTGAAGGTCGGCCACCACGGTCTGGGCCTCGGCACCGGCGTGGGCATCCTCGTAGCGGTTGTAGGCGTACAGGCCGCCCGCCGCCAGCAGGAGCACCACACCCAGCACGATGCAGACAAGCCCGGGGGATACTTTACGCATTCTTTTCACGTTAGCCTATCTTTTTTTCCGTGATGATTTTTCCGCACAGTGGAGCCCTCCCTGCATCATAGTATTTTTGGCAAAGCCGAGGAAAAAGATATCCAACCTTTGTCGGCTTTCTTTCTCTCGGCAGGTTATTTTTACCAGACAAACCCATTATCGTAATTATAGCATGTATATCCAGTATTTTCAATAGTGAAATTTTATTTTTCCTTCCCCTTTTCAGACAAAATATTCTGCGATATACAGCACGTTATGAACCGCCGTAATATATTGCGGGGAGTAGCGCAGTCTAACTTATCCGCACCGCCCGCCGCATTGATATCTCACGCAGTTTTGTGTTATACATTCGCAGTTTCACTCTCTATAATACATGAAACGCAGATTCCTTTCACTTTTTTTCAAGATTTTTTGAAAAAAGTTTTCGGGGGAGAGGAAGAACCCCACCGTCATTGCTTCGCAATGCCACCGCCCCTAATAAGGGCGGCCTTGGCAAAGAGGTCGGGCTTTACGAAATGCCAAGGGCCCCCCTACTAGCGGGGGCTGTCGCCGCAGGCGACTGGGGGGTTGAGCCACCAAAAAGCGCCCCCATCACTCAAAGGAGCAATGGGGGCGCTTTACCATATTACAATGGGTTCCGCTTATTCAGCCTTGGGGGCTTCGGGAGCCTTTGCCTCCTCAGCCTTTGCGGCGGGCTCTGCCGGAGCGGCAGGAGCGGCAGCGGGCTTCGGAGCCTGCTTCACCACGGGCTTGGGGGGATTCGGATCGTCCTTCAGCGGGAAGAGGATGATGTGCTTGGGGCACTTCTGGGCGCACATGCCGCAGCCCTTGCACTTGTCGTAGTCCACACGGGCCACACCGTCCACAACGTGGATGGCATCAAACTTACAGGTGCGCTCGCACATGCCGCAGGCAATGCAGGAGGTGGTGCACAGCTTGTTTGCCACAGCACCCTTATCCTGATTGGAACACATGACCACGGGCTTGCGGGGGCCGCCTGCGTCGATCATAATGACGTGCTTGGGGCAGATGTTGGCGCAGGCACCACAGCCGGTGCACTTGTCCTTGTCCACCTTGGCCACGCCGTCCACAATGTGGATGGCATCGAACTTACACACCTTGGTGCAGTCGCCCAGGCCGATGCAGGCAAAGGTACAGGTCTTGGGGCCGCCGTACAGGGTGGCAGCAGCGGCACAGGTCTGGATGCCCTTGTACTCGTAGCTGGGCTTGCAGTGCTCAGAGTTGCCCTGGCACTGGACCACAGCCTTCTTCTCCACAGCGCTTGCCTCGCCGCCCATGATCTTGGCAATGGCGGCAGCAGCCTTGGGGCCGCCGGGGGCGCACTTGTCGCAGGGAACGCCGTCCATAACAACGGCCTTTGCGTAGTCGGCACAGCCGGCGTAGCCGCAGCCGCCGCAGTTTGCACCGGCCAGGCAGGCAGAAACTTCTTCAATACGGGGATCTTCCTCAACCGCCATGAACTTTGCGGCCAGCACCAGAACAACGGCACCGATCGCGCCCACGATGGTACAGAGGATCACAGCAGATACAATATTCATAATCCTGTTCCTCCCTTACAGCGTCACGTTGAACAGGTTTTCGACGAGACCGCCGAAGCCCATAAAGGACAGGCTGGTGATGGCTGCTGCGATCAGGGTGATGGGCAGGCCCTTGAAGGGTGCCGGGGGATCGCAGGCTTCCACACGCTTGCGCACGCCGCTGAACATGACCATGGCCAGCATAAAGCCGACACCTGCACCCACGGCACAGACCAGAGCCTCAATGTAGGCAGCGGCAAAGCCAAGGGTAGCAACGTCTGCGCCGTAGTCGTCCACGACCAGAATGGTCACGGCCAGCACGCAGCAGTTGGTGGTGATCAGGGGCAGGTAAACGCCCAGAGAATTGTACAGTGCAACAACATACTTCTTCAGGAAGATCTCGATGAACTGCACCAGCACTGCAATGACCAGGATGAACACGATGGTCTGCAGGTAGCCCAGGTCAGCGGGGTTCAAAATGAAGATCTGGATGGGGAAGGTGACTGCCGTTGCCACCAGCATAACAAAGATAACAGCGCCGGACATACCAATGGAGGAATCCAGCTTCTTGGAAACGCCCAGGAACGGGCAGATACCGTAGAACTTCACCAGCACGTAGTTGTTCACCAGGATCATGCTGAAGAAGATCGCAGCAAGTTTGACTAACATCTTATTCTGCCTCCTTCTTCAGGTTGTCGAGGTCGCAGCAGCTCTTGCGCTCGATGCGGGCATCCAGCTTGCCTTCCAGCCAGACACAGCCGGCCATCAGCACGCCGTAGCAGAAGAATGCGCCGGGAGCCTGGGTCATAATGCTCATCTTGGCCATGCTCTCGGGCAGGACCTGGAAGCCCAGCCAGGTGCCGCTGCCCAGGATCTCACGGATGGAGGCCATCAGCACCACGGTGAGGGTGTAGCCGATGCCCATGCCGATGCCGTCCAGTGCGGAATCCACCACATTGTTCTTGCAGGCAAACATCTCGGCACGGCCCAGAATGATGCAGTTGACAACGATCAGGGGCAGGAACACGCCCAGTGCAGTGTACAGGCTGTCCATGTAGGCGTGCATCACCATCTGAACGATGGTCACGAAGCCTGCAATGATGACGATGTAGCAGGGCAGATGGACTTTAGCGGGGATCACGTTGCGCAGCAGCGAGATCAGGATGTTGGAGCACACCAGCACGAAGGTGAAGGCTGCGCCCATGCCCAGCGCGCTGGAAACTGCCGTGGTAACAGCCAGGCAGGAGCAGGTGCCCAGAACCAGACGCAGAACGGGGTTTTCTTTGATGATGCCGTTGGTAAGGATGCTTACCTTGGACTTGTTTTCGCTTGCCATTTCTTACCAACCTCCTTTATGCCAACTCGTTGTAGCAGTTGATGCAATCGTTGATGGCGGCAAACAGAGCCTTAGAGGAAATGGTTGCGCCGCTGTATGCGTCGTAGCCCTGGCCCAGGGTGATGTTCTGGGTGCCATCCATGCCATCGAACTGAGCAAGGAAGCTGTCGGTGGCAACGTTGCTGCCGATGCCCTTGGTCTGGGTAGAAGCGTCCACCCAGATGCCGGTGACAGTGCCGTTGGTGTCGAAGCCGATGATGACGGACAGGATGCCGCCGTCAAAGCCCTTTTCCTCAGCCTTGATGGCCAGGGAGCCGTCGGTGGCCTTTACAGCACCGGTGATGTTCTCGGTGGTGTAGTCGGTCACTTCCTCCAGATCGGAGGCGCTGGAAACGGTGGGCATCACGTCCACATAGGCAGCCAGCGTTGCGGCCTTCTGGTTATCCTCAATAATGGGAGCCGTAAAGGAGTTGACCATGGCCAGCAGCAGGCTGACGATCAGTGCGATCACGCTCAGCACAACAACAGGCTTTACACTGGTCTCCCAGGAAGAATTCTTATTCATTTGCCAGCACCCTCCTTTGCTTTCTTTGCAGGCTTAACATAGCCGTAAGGAGTCTGACGGGTCCAATCGTTGATAAAGGGGACCCACAGGTTCATAAACAGCAGCGCGAAGGAAACGCCCTCGGCGTAGCTGCCCCACTGACGGATGGCGAAGGTGACGATGCCCAGGCACAGGCCGTAGATCAGCTTGCCCTTCAGGGTAAAGGGGCTGGTAACGTAGTCCGTTGCCATGAACACAGCACCGAACATCAGGCCGCCGGACAGGATGCCGACCAGTGCGCCGTGCAGGCTGCCGGTGGAGATCAGGTAGAAGATAAACATGCTGCCGATGTAAGAAGCGGGGATGGCGATGCTGATGGTCTTGGTGGCCACCAGATAAATCAGGCCCAGCAGGATGGCCAGAGCGCAGGTCTCGCCCAGAACACCGCCGTGCACGCCCATGAACAGATCCAGCAGGCTCAGCTTGCTGGTGTCAGCCACAGCCAGCGGGGTAGCGCTGGACAGCTGGTCAACCGCTGCATCGGGGAACACCCAATTGTTCATGGAACCGGCAAAGCTGATGAACAGCACGATACGGCCGACCAGTGCAGGGTTTGCAAAGTTCATGCCGATGCCGCCGAACAGCTGCTTGACCACGATGATGGCAACCAGGTCGCCGATGATGAGCTGGCCGATGGGCATACCCACGGGCACATTCATGGCCAGAATGATGCCGGTGACCACAGCGGACAGGTCGCTGATGGGGTTTGCCTTCTTCAGCAGCTTGCAGTACAGCCACTCAAAGGCCACGCATGCCACAACGGACACTGCAGTGACCAGCAGGGCACGCGCACCAAAGATGATTGCAGAGGCCACCACACAGGGGCACAGGGCAACGATCACGTTGGCCATCAGGCTCTGGGTCGTTTCCTCACTGCGCAGGTGCGGGGAGGCCGAAACAATAAGCTTCGTATCCATTACTTATTGCCTCCTTTTTTGATTTCACCAAGGTAGAACGCCTTTGCCAGGCCCATCATCTGGGTGCAGGGGCGCTTTGCCGGGCAGACAAAGGTGCAGGAGCCGCAGTTGAAGCAGTAATCAACATGCAGCTTGCCCAGCTCCTGAACGTCGCGGGCTGCATAAGCCTGGTTGACCTCCACGGGCTCCAGACCCATGGGGCAGTACTCCACGCAGCGGCCGCAGCGGATGCAGGGGTTGACCTGCGGGGGCTCTGCAGCAGCGGCGCTGAGCATGATCAGGCCGGAAGTGGTCTTGGTGGTGGGGTAGCTCAGGTTCTCCACAGCGGGGCCCATCATGGCACCGCCGGCAACCACCTTGCCCAGCTCCACGCCGCCCTTGAGGCCGGCAGCGTTCAGAACATCCTCGTAGGCAGTGCCCACGGGAACGATCAGGTTCTGGGGCTTTGCGCAGGCATCGCCGTCCACGGTGATGGTGCGCTCGACCACCGGCATACCGGTAGCCAGGTACTTGCCCAGGGTAGAAACAGAGGTCACGTTCATCACGATGGCACCTGCATCTGCGGGCAGACCGCCATGCGGCACCTCGCGGCCCAGGCACTTCTCGATCAGGATCAGCTCTGCGCCGGTGCCGTAAACACTGGGCAGTGCCTTGACCTCGATGGCGGGCTTGTCTTTGGTCTTCTGGTTCAACAGCTCGATGCACTCGGGCTTGTTGTTCTCAATGCCAATGATGCACTTCGGGATGCCGGTGTACTTCAGCACGGCCTCGATGCCGCGGACGATATCATCGCTGCAGTTCAGCATCTCCTGCGTGTCGCTGGTCAGCCAGACTTCACACTCGGAAGCGTTGATGAGCAGGGTGTCCACGGTCTGCTTGGGCTGCAGCTTGACATCGGTCGGGAAGCCTGCGCCGCCCAGACCCACCAGGCCGCACTCACGCACGGCTGCCAGGAAGCTGGCCTTGTCGGTGACCTCAGGTGCCTTCACGGCAGGATCCACGGTCTGCTTGCCATCGGTCTTGATGACAACAGAGTCGCACATCCGGCCATTGGAGAGACGGAAGGGTTCCACAGCGGCCACAGTACCAGAAACACTGGAGTGGATATTTGCAGAGACAAAACCGCCTGCTTCACCGATCTTAGTGCCAACAAACACTTCGTCGCCCTTTTTGACCAGGGCTTTCGCCGGAGCGCCGATGTGCTGGCTCATCAGGATGCGTACCTGCGCGGGCAGAGGCATCGGAACTGGTTTGCTTGCAGCGGTTGCCTTGTCATGCGGCGTATGCGCGCCAAGCGCCGCACGTTTCAGCTTGTTCAACATGGAATAAATCCCCCATTCTGCTTGAATTGCCACCCCTGCCCTCATGCGGGCGCACTACGGCAGGGACAGCAGCTGCTTAACACAGTTATTGTATCATTTTACAGCCGGAAGTTCAACGACAACAGCACCAAAATGATGCAATTTCCTCATTTTTCTTTGCCATTTTTAACGATTAGTCGCATCTAACTAATTGTTTTTTTATTAACAACCACCAACTTCACGCAACTTTACTGCCGTTTGCCTTTCTGCCGGGATTATGGTATACTGTTGCTAATAACCCTGCGGAACGTCCCCTGCTCCGCATTTGAACGACCGGGCCATGCCCGCCAAGGAGGATCGGATACCATGAAAGTTCTCAAAGCTCTGCTTGCCATCTTCACGTTCTTAGCCGCCGCACTCACCTGCACGCTTCTCTTTGTGCAGGACAGAAACGCCCCCCACTATATTAAGATCTACGAGAACGAGCAGTAAGCAGTTTCTCTGACACAAAAGCCCCCGGAAAGCGGTTCGCGCCGCTTCCGGGGGCTTTTTATGCGTTATGCTGTTTTGGCGTTGTGTGATGCTCAGTTCACGTCGAACAGGCAGACCGCCTGATAGACAGTGCCGTTAGAAGTGGGAACGTATGCAACGCCGATCTTTTCAGCCAGATTGAATGCGCTCTCGTCCTTGAACAGAGAATCATATTTGAAGCTGGTTCTGGTAGCCGGATTATAGTTGGCCTGCGCTGCAAGCGGAGTTGTATCCTTGGTCAGACCAACCACGATCTTGACATTGCCCAGCTCTGCCGTGATCTTATCATAATTCTCACGATACTTTGTATTGCTGCCGTCATTACGCCATTCCAGCCAGTTTTCCAGCAATGCCTTGGTCACAGCACTGTATTTTGCACTGTATTCGACCTGACCCAGGCCCTTATTAGCTGCGGTATTATTGATCGTCATAACCACTTCGACCGTGCCATCGTCCGGCATGATCTTATCCGAGTCGGTGGTGCCGTCGCAGGCGGTCAGCATTGCCAGTGCCAGAACACCGGCCAGAACAAGTGCCAGAACTTTTTTGAAACGTTTCATTGCAATGCCTCCTTGATGTTATTTAATCGTTATCTTCACACCCGAGCAGAAATCTTATGTAGGCAAAGGTGCGCTCCTGCCCCAGATCCCGGACCATCAGCAGCAGCTTTTCCAGCAGCGCCCTTGTTTCGGGATGGAGCAGATAGTGATCCTTGCTCTTTTCATAATACTGCCACGGGGATGCGTCGGTGTACTTGTCGCCCAGATAGATCTGGCTGGCCGCCACGCGGTCGCAGACCATCTCGCAGACATAGCGCAGGGGCATTTTCATGCCGCCCAGGCCGGATTTGTTGGTTGTGTAGTCGATCCAGTATTCCAGATGGTGCTTGTTGCGGCCCTTATGGTGGAGCCATGCCGAGGAATAGCCCCGGGCGGCCCGCTCTGCCTCGTTGGGGCTGTGGTCGCCCTGATAGTAGATGCAGCCCGGGATGAACTCGGTGGGGCTGTACTTGCTCAGGTCATGGGTCAGGCCCTGCTGATAAAGGCCGCATTCAAAGCAATACTTCATCACCAGCAGTTTATGCCGGGTGATGGTCTCAAAGTGTCCCTTGATGTTCATTGGAGGGTACCTCCCCGGAATCTTACCGTTACCCTGCCCTCTTTCAACCTGCGCAGATCGTCGCTCTCCGAAAAATCCTCCCGGTCGCGGGTCAGGTTGGGGTTGTAGTAGGGGTCATCCAGAATGTTTTCCTTGCCGTGGATGGTGTAGAGCCGCTGCTGCTCCGCCGCAAAGCGGGCCGCCTTGACGGGGTCTTTTTCATCCCCGCCCCGGCTCTTGCTCTCATAGTGGATGAGCTCAGCGTAGGGGGTCCAGGCAATGCGGTAGCCCGCATCCCGCACCCGCAGGCAGAAGTCCACATCGTTGAAGGCCACGGCGAACTGCTCGTCCAGCCCGTGCATCTCGTCATAGACGGCGGTCTTTACCAGCAGGCAGGCACCGGTCACACCGGAGAAGTCCTGCACGGTAGAGGTGCGGAACAGATAGCCGCTGCCGCCCTTCTTCTTATACTTGTGGCTGTGGCCCGCGTAGCCGCCCAGACCCGTCACGATCCCTGCGTGCTGGATGGTCTCATCCGGGTACCAGAGCATGGCACCGCAGATCGCCGCACCGCCGGGGTGGGCGCACTGCCGGAGCAGCTCCGTGAGCCAGTCGCCGTTTGCCACTTCCACATCGTTGTTGAGCAGCAGCAGGTAGTCGCCCTCTGCCGCTTTCCGGCCAAAGTTGTTGATGGCCGAGAAGTTGAAGCCCTTGTCCGGGTAGGTGACCACCTTCAGGCCATCGTACCGCTGCCGGGCCTTCTCGTAATAGGCAAAGGTGGCCGTGTCTGTGGAGTTGTTCTCGATGACGATGACCTCGAACCGGTCCCAGGTGGTCTTTTTCCAGATGCTCTGCAGGCACTTTTCCAGATCCTCGGTGTGATCCTTGTTGGGGATGAGGATGCTCACCTTCGGCTTCCCCACAATGTCCCACCTGACCCGATAGGTACTGGGGTACAGGCCATCCTCTATGGTACCGGTGCGGCCGGTGCGCTCCAGATGGTCGGCCAGCGCCTTTTTTGCCGCTTTGGCAACGTAAGGCTTGGCATCGGTGCCGCCGGAGGTCGAGCCTTCGTGCACCCGCCAGTAGTAGAGCACCTGCGGCACATGGGCCGCGCCGCCCACCTGCTCAATGAGCCGGAGGAAAAGGTCGTGGTCCTGACTGCCATCACATTCGGGGCGTTCCCCGCCTACCTGCTCGAACAGCTCCCGCCGGAACACGGCCAGATGGCAGATGTAGTTGCAGCAGAGCAGGTAATCCGGGGCGTAATCGGGCTTAAAGTGGGCCACCAGCGGCTTTTCGATCTTTTTGGTGAAGAGGGCCTCGTCGCTGTACAGGAAGCCGTCCGGCTCCCCTGCCTCACGCAGCTGCCGGATCGCCTGACCCATGGTATACATGGCGTGGGGCGCAAGGATGTCATCGTGGTCGGCCAGCGCCAGATATTCCCCCGATGCCAGTTCAGCGGCGGCGTTGGTGTTGGCCGCAATGCCCTTGTTTTCGATCTTTTTGTATACGATGTGTTGATATTTTGCCTGATAGTCCCTTACAATATCTTTCACACTGCTGTGGGCGGCATCGGAGGCATCCGCCAGGCAGAGCTCACCATTGGGGGCGGTCTGGTTCACGAAGGAATCCAGAAACTGCCGCAGAAACACCTCAGGAGTATTATACAACGGTGTCAACACGGAAATCGTCGAAAGTTGGCAGTTTTCAAAATTTTTTCCTGCCATTTCGGCTCTCTGGGCTTCCAGCACCTTTTTGGCGGGCAGGTAGCGGGCCTTTTTGCCAAAGCACCGCCGCCTGACAAAGCCCGCGCCCCGGGCCAGCATAGTGCCCAGACCCTCGTCCTTTGTCAGCTGCACCGCATAGCCTGCCAGCTCTCTGGCACGTTTCAATCGCACATTCATGGCTCAGGCCTCGCCGCGCTGGGTGGCCTTGTAGGCCGCGCAGACTGTCTCGGTATCGCCGTTCATTTTCAGGTGGCCGTGGCTCAGCCATGCCACCTTGCTGCACATCCGCTCGATCTGCTCGATGGAGTGGGATACCAGAATGACGGTGGTGCCGCCTGCCATCAGCTCCTTCATCCGCTTTTCGCATTTCTGCTGGAACAGGAAGTCGCCCACCGAGAGCACCTCGTCCGCGATCAGGATATCGGGCTTGGTGATGGTGGCAATGGCAAAGCCGATGCGGGCCACCATGCCGGAGGAGTAGTTTTTCAGCGGCACATCCAGAAAGTTCTGCAGCTCGCTGAACTCCACGATCTCGTCGAACTTCTCGTCCAGATACTTGGGCGAGAACCCCAGCACCGTGCCGTTGAGGTAGATGTTCTCCCGGGCGGTCAGGTCCATATCAAAGCCCGCACCCAGCTCGATGAGCGGGGCGATGGTGCCGTTGACGGTGACCTTGCCCTTGGTGGGCTTGTACACGCCCGCAATGGTCTTGAGCAGGGTGGATTTGCCCGAGCCGTTCAGGCCCACCAGACCGTAAAAATCGCCGGGCATGATGTCCAGGCTCACGTCCTTCAGGGCGTAAAACTCGTCGTACTGCAGGCGGCCCTGCACCATGGCCAGCAGATATTCCTTCAGGCTCTCGTGCTTTTCGGTGGAGAGGTTGAAGCACATGGACACGTTGTCCACTTTGATGATCGGTTCCATTCTTCTCCCCTCCTTAAATATGCAGCACAAAACGATCCTGCGTTTTGCGGAACATGTGCACGCCCACCCACATGGAGACCACTGCGCAGATGCCGCAGACCGCAAACATGTTGAGATCCAGCGGGATGCCCCACATCAGGGTGCGGCGGAAGCCGGTGATATACCAGTACATGGGGTTCAGCTTGATGATCTGCTGCATGTTGAACCCGCCGATGGAAAAGGTCATCTGGGTGGGGTCATAGAAGATGGCGGAGAAGTAGAGCAGCGCCGTGATGAACACGCTCCAGATGTGCATGATGTCCCGGAAGAACACCGTTGCCGCCGCCAGGAACAGACCCACCCCCAGGCTGAAGAAGAAGAGGGTGATGAGCGGGTAGAGCGCTTCCAGAAGGGTCAGGTGGAAAGGCGCACCGGTAAAGATCATCACCAGCAGCAGGGCCACAAAGCTGAACACGCAGTTCACCATGGCAAAGCAGCACTTTTCCAGCGGGAAGATATACTTGGGGATATACACCTTTTTCAGCAGGGGGGCGGCGCTGAGCACGCTGCTCATGCTGGAGGAGGTGGCCTCGTTGAAGAAGTTGAAGAGCAGCTGACCGCACATCAGGAACACCGGGAAGTTGTCGATGCCGCTGCCCCGCATATCCATCAGGCTGCTGAACACAGCCCAGTAGACCAGGCACATCAGCAGGGGGTTCAGCACGCTCCACAGCACACCCAGCACGCTGCGGCGGTATTTCAGCTTGAAATCACGGCTGACCAGATTCCACAGCAGATAGCGGTAGCGCCAGAAGCCGTTGAACATTCCTTTCAGTTTCGCCACGGGCTATCACCACTTTTCAAAGAATTCAAACTTCTGGGCTGCAAAGGGCTCATGCAGCTTGTCCTTTGCGCTGGTCTTGTGCTCACAGCCGCAGTCGGGCCACTGCACGTTCACGGTGGGGTCATCGTAGGGGATGCCGCCCTCGCTGGTGGGGTCATAGACATCGGTGCACTTGTAGCAGAACTCGGCCACATCGCTCAGCACCAGGAAGCCGTGGGCAAAGCCCTCGGGGATATAGAACATCTTCTTGTTCTCCTCGCTCAGGGTCACGCCCACCCACTTGCCAAAGGTGGCGCTGTGGGGGCGGCAGTCCACGGCAACATCATAGACCTCGCCCTTGGTCACACGCACCAGCTTGCCCTGGGTGTGGTTCTTCTGGAAATGCAGGCCGCGCAGCACGCCGCGGGTGGAGCGGCTCTGGTTGTCCTGCACGAACTCCTTGTCGATGCCGGCAGCAGCAAACTGATCCTTCTGGTAGGTCTCCATAAAATAACCGCGGTCATCACCGAACACCTGCGGCTCAATGACCACAACACCAGGGATCTCGGTCTCAGTAAACGTAAACTTGCCCATATTTCTTTTTCCTCTCTGTTTTCTTTCAGAAAATTTTGTCTGTTTGTAGTATATGGAAAAGTCCTTGCGGGCTTTTGCGCGATTTTCAGACGGCTCGTTGCCTGTCAAGCCCACCCTCTCCGTCAGCGCTGCGCGCTGCCACCTCTCCCAAAGGGAGAGGCAACGCATCTCCTGGATCCAGCTGCTGCTGACCATGAGCTGCTATCGGCTCTCCCTTCGGGAGAGCTGGCGCAAAGCGCCTGAGAGGGCGAGGCCGTCAATGTCTCGCCTTCCGTTTCCTGCGGAGCTTCGCCCTCAGCCGCACCACGCCGAACGCCGCAAGGGCGGCCAGCACGGTGGCACCGACCGAGATGGCCAGCAGGCCGCCTGCGATCCTCTTCGGCCCCACATCCCGGGAGGCGGGCAGGGTGGCGTTGGCGCTCTTGGCCAGCAGCTCCTCCAGCCCGGTCACAGCGGCAGGCACCCGGACGCTGGCCGTTTCCTGTACGTCCCGCCCATGAATGGTATACACCGCATACACCGCCGGGTCAACCCCCAAGAGGTATCGTTCAGGCAGTTCCAGCGTGACCGACACATCCGCAGCGGTCAGGCCGTCGGCCAGCAGCAGCTTCACGCCCGGGTCAGAAACCGTCACCGTGCCCAGCGTGCTGCCGCCGCCCGCCACTTCCAGCTCCCCGGTCACGCCCTGGGCAGGGATCTCGGTGTAGCCGGTATAGCGGGCAAAGGCATCGTCCAGCAGGGTGCGGACATCGTTGTATTTGTCGGTCTTGATCTGGCTCTGCATGGTCACGCAGATCAGCCGCACGCCGTTCTGCTCCGCCAGGCAGACGTAGCTGTACCGGGCAATGTTGGTGTAGCCGATCTTGGAGCCCAGGATGGCCGGGATATAGTACCGGCTGGAGCCCACCCGCATTTTATCCTGCTGGTGGAAGTACCGGGTCACGGGCTGGACATTGGTCGGGCCCATGGTGTACATCTCGTTCCGGGTAAACAGGGTCTCGAACCCGGGCTGGGTCAGCGCCCAGCGCAGGATCTGCGCCATGTCATAGCAGCTGGTGTAGTGGTCCTCATCGCTGATGCCGTGGGGGTTGGCAAAGTGGGTGTGTTCCAGCCCCATCTCCTTTGCCTGCGCGTTCATGGCGGCCACACCGCCCTCAATGGAGCCGCCGCCGAAGTATTCGGCCAGCAGGTTGGCCCCATCGTTGGCACTGGCCATCATGGTGGCATACAGGGCATCGGTCAGGGGCACTTCCTCCCCTTCCTGCAGGGCGATATG
Organism: Faecalibacterium sp. IP-3-29; assembly: GCF_023347335.1. Lineage (NCBI taxonomy): Bacteria > Bacillati > Bacillota > Clostridia > Eubacteriales > Oscillospiraceae > Faecalibacterium > Faecalibacterium sp. IP-3-29. The sequence continues at coordinate 2,670,297 of NZ_CP094471.1, forward strand.
GCTGGAATCGGTGCCCGCCAGCGAGTAGACATCCTCGTGGCTGACCGTCAGCTTGACATTGTCCCACTTGCCCTGGGCCTTTTCACAGGCAAGGCCCAGCGTCATCACCTTGGTGATGGATGCCGGGTGCAGTTCCTCGTTCATGTTCTGCTGGGCCAGCACCAGACCGGTGTCGGCATCGATGATGCAGTACGCTTCCGTAGCCGTCAGTGCAGGCCCGGCAGCTGCCGCGCCCGGCGCAAACGCCGCCAGTGCGGTCAAAAGCACCGCACACAGCATGGCGATGTGTTTTTTCATTCCAGTTCCTCTATCTCAAGATATTATAATATAGTATACCACATTTTTATCCCTCTGAAAAGAGAAACCCTCAGTTCCACTCCCGGAGCACCGGCTGCAGCTGCTGACCGTGCAGGGCAGCCTCCAGTGCAGCGGGCAGCAGGGTGAGATCCGCCTTCAGGCTCTGGGGTTTCTGCGCTGCATCGTCCTGTCCGTAGGGCACAAAGTAATAGTGCTTGCGCTGCATCAGCCGGGCGATGTTCTCCCCGGAAGCCCCCAGCCCATCGTTGGTGGAGACGGCCAGCAGCACCGGGCACCCGACCCGCAGCAGGCTTTTTGCTGCCAGCGTGACCGGCGTGTCGGAAAGGCCCGCCGCCAGCCGGGCCAGTGTGGTGCCGGTGCAGGGGGCCACCACCAGTGCCCGGGCCAGCTGCCGCGGCCCCAGCGGCTCCACATCCTGCAGGGTATCCAGCACCCTGTGGCCGGTCAGGGTCTCCAGCCGCGCCTTCCACTCATCCGCCCGGCCAAAGCGGGTGTTCAGGCCGGAGGCCGCATAGCTCATCACCGGCAACAGCTCCCAGCCCTGCCGCACCAGCTGTTCAGCCTGAGCCACCGCCGCGCCCAGCGTGCAGAAGCTCCCGCAGACCGCAAACGCCACTGTCCCGCGCAATTGCCTTTTCATGGTGTTCCCTCCCTTTCCGCCAGGATCTCACAGACCGTCCAGGCCAGAGCCTCGCCCGCCGTTTCGGGGGCGCAGGCCGTGGGCAGGCTCAGGGCATGGATGGCCCGGTGCCCCAGCCGCCGGGCTGCGGCAAAGTCAGTGCCGCCCGGCTTGGATGCCAGATCCACGATCAGGCTCCCGGGCCGCAGGGCTGCCAGCACGGCTTCTGTCAGAACAGGGGCCGGGATGGTATTCACCACCGTGTCAAAGGCCGGAGCGGCCTGTTCCAGCCGGGCCAGATCTACGGCCCGCAGGCTGAAACTCTCCGCCAGTGCCCGCTGGGCCGGCCGCCGCGCGGCCACCGTCACCTGTGCGCCCAGTGCCGCCAGCCGTACCCCAAGCGCCTGCCCCACCGGCCCAAAACCGGCCAGCAGAATGGCGCTGTTCCAGAGCGTCCGCGTCCGCTCCGCCATCAGGATGCCGATGCAGCCCTCTGCTGTCGGGATGGCGTTGCAGAGGATCAGTTCCTCCCGGGCAAAGTAGTCCATCAGCTCCACGCCCGCCTCCGCCGCGATCTGCCTTGCCTGCGCCGAGAGCTTTCCACCCAGCGCCAGCGCCCCCGGTTTTGCGGCCCGCAGCAGCTCCGCCAGCGGGGTGCGGCTCTCGTCCAGCGGCAGCGGCAGTAAGATGTAATCGGCCAGCGCCGTCTGCTCCGGCCCGCCCACTGCAAACCCGGCACGGGCTAGCGCCCGGCCTGCCGCCGCCAGCCGCGGGTCCGTTCCGATCACCGCAAATCGTCTTTGTCCGTCCATTCCCGGCCCCTCCTCCCCATGGTCTGCGTCATCCTATGCCCATGGAGCGCCGGGTGTGAAAAAGCCGCCGCTCTCCGTCAGGAAAGCAGCGGCGATCTGTTTTTTTATGATATCGGCTTTTCGGTCAGAGCGGCGGCAGAAATTGCCTCCGGCTCCTCCATGTTTCGCGTCCGCTCCACGGCCTCACGCATCCGCGGCAGCTGGACGGCTTCATCAAAATCCGCATATCCCTTTGCGTAGGCAGGCACCATCTCCAACCGGTATTCTGCACTTGCAACGCTCCATTCCCGGATAGAAAAGTGCTCCGGCGGAAAATTCAGCCAGTTTCCACTCTCTCCAAACTGCGAGACCGTGTCCACCTGAATGCGGAACAGATTCTTCGCATAGTAAGCGGTCGTTGCGATATTTTTCCGGTAGAGCTTCTGCAGATCCTTTTCCCGGCTCGTCGCCTTGCAATACGTCACAAATCGGGTGTCTGCCATCCGCTCTCTGGCTTCCAGCAGGCTCAGGATCGTGCCCTGCTCATCTACCAGATACCCGTTGGTCGTTGGGTCCAGCATATACCACTTTTCCTGCGACCGGTCGTAGATCTCCGTGACAACGTGACAATCAAAATCGAAGGGAGAATAGGGCAGGAAGCGCACACGCCGTGCGTAGATTCCCAGTGCCAGACAGACCTCCTCCAGAATTTTAGCCTTATTCAGGCAGTTGATGCCCTGTTCCGGTTTATCCAGACTGTAATCCAAAAGCGCCAGGGCGTTGCAGTCCACATGGCCGTCGTACCACGGGCTGTGCGTCAGCTTAGGCGAGAGGTATTTCAGCACCCGAATTGCCCGCTGCAGGTCCGTGCCTTTTCCTGCAATTTTCTCAATGGGATACTTTTTCAGGAGGTCGGCATACTCCGGGCAGTCCATGCGATATTCCACCGCCGTGCTCTTTCCCGGTTGAAAGCTCCGATTGTTCCGCAGGATTCCACGGTAAACATTGTAAAGGACTTCTGTCTCTTCAAAATTCATTGTTTTTCCCCTCTCTTTTTTGGATAGACGAACGAATGGCCGTAAGTGTTCATTTTTCCCTCTATTTTCAGACCCTATCGTTTTTTATGATACCACGGTTTCCCTGCTCATGCAATGCAAAATGCCCGGCCATGCGGGCGTTCCCACACAGCCGGGCGGCTTCCTTTTTCATCATTCAGGTCTGCTCAGGGCCGCTTATACTTCAGCGGTGTCTGCACCTGAGCGCGGATCTTGAGCAGATAGGTCCGGGTCTGCTCGGTGCCCCGCAGGATGGCCTCCACCTGTTCCCGCTGCTCCGGGGTCAGGGCCTCGTCCTCGGCCAGCAGGTCGGCGTTGCCCTCAATGACGGCCAGCGGCGTTTTGAGCTCATGGGAAAGCTGGATGATCTGCTCCCGCTGCTGCTGCTCCATTTTCCATTGGGCCTGCAGGCTGGCCGTCAGCTCCTGCCCCATGGTCTGCAGGGCAGCCAGTGTCTCGGCGTATTCCCGCACCTGCGCCCCGGAAAAATCGATCTCTTCCACGCCCTTTTTCTCAGCCACCTGCCGGGAGACCTCGGTCAGGCGGGCCGTCTCCCGGGCCAGAAACCTTCTGGAGCGGTGGGTGCTCCATACCACCGCTCCCACCAGCAGCAGAATGCCCAGAATGCAGTGCACCGTCTGCACATCTGGCAGCTTTCCCCGCAGCGCAGGGGCGGCGTAGGGCACGGCATAGTCAAATTGCAGCAGACAGACCGTTCCGTCCTGCAATTTTGATGTCATATAATACTGTGTGTATCCAAAATGCCAGCGGGTTTTCCCCTGCCGGTTCTCCATTGCCCGCTGCAAGTGCCCGGCATCCATGTTGGTGGCCAGCACCTCGCTGCTGTCCGGCGCGGCAAACAGGGCGTAACGGCACAAGGAGTCCAGCTGGGTCTCATCAAAGGTGGCGGCAGTCATGCCCGGCAAAACGTCCTGTGCAGCCTTCTGGCAGGCCTGCGCGGCCTGATTGGCCGGGAGCGCCAGCCCGCTGTTGATGACGCACATCAGCGCCGCAAACCACAACAGCAGCACCAGCACACAGCAAAAGACGGTCTGCACCAGATATCGCAGCAGTACGCCTCGCAGGGAAATCAGCCCTCGTTTTTCCATTGATATCCCACTCCCCAGATGGTTTTCAGCAGTGTTTCCGGCTCTGCTACCCCCGCCGCCCGGAGCTTTGCCCGGATATTTTTGATGTGCTGTGTCACGGCGGTGTCGTCCGCAGTGCCGTCAATACCAAAAACCGCTTCGTAAATTTGCTCCTTGGTAAAGGTCTGCCCGGCGTGCAGCGCCAGATACTCGCAGATGGCATACTCCGAGCGGGTCAGCGGCAGAGGAGTTTCTCCCACCGCCGCCTCCCGCGCGGACAGGTCAAAACTGACCCCGCCGCGCACCAGCCGATGCACCGGGGTGCGGTTCTGCCGCCGCAGATGCGCCGCCACCCGGGCGCGCAGCTCTGCCACCCGGAAGGGCTTGGACAAAAAGTCGTCTGCCCCAATGCCCAGCCCCTCCAGAACAGACGCTTCGTCTGTCCGGGCCGTCAGAAACAGAATGGGGGCATCGGTCAGGCCCCGGATGCGGCGGCAGACGGCAAAGCCATCCTCCCCGGGCATCATCACATCCAGCAGGATGCAGTCCGCCCAATGACAGAGTTGTTCGGTAAGCTCCGCGCCGGAGAGCCGCGTTTCCACCCGGTGGCCGTCCCGCTCCAAGGCAGTGCGGATCAGCTTGCAGAGTTCTATATTGTCATCCACTGCCAGAATATTTGCCACAAGATCACCTCAAAGCGTTATAAACAAGGCAGGATGCCCCATACAGCAAATACACATGGGCCGGGTAGAACCAGTAGAACAGCTGCTTGTGTCCGCTGCCACGCTGCCCGTTGTACAGCAGCATCAGCAGCACCGCCGCCACCCCGAACCACTCATAATTGTTGGTGAACATCTGGGTCCAGACAAAGCCCTCCTGCCGGCAAGCCATCCCGAAGGTCAGCACAAAATCACACAGGAAGATCACCAGTGCCCATACCGTCAGCTGCACTTTGCGCCGTCCACGCAATGCATACAGCAGCGCACCGCCCAGCAGAAAGCTCCAGCTGCCGTCTGTGATGCTGGTCCACAGGGGCAGCGGGCTGGTGATGACAAACGCCACCACCGTGGAAGCCCACGGCATCTGCTGGATCTGGGGGAAAGCGCTCAGGAACGCCACCATCACAAACGGCCAGCCAGCCACCGCCGCGATGGCCGCCACGCCCCTGACCCATTTCTTTTCCCGGAGCCAGTCGATGCCCTGCCAGACGATGCACAGCAGCATCAGATCCTGAAAAATAGCGTTCAGCGGGTAGAAGCCATCCCCGCGCCGGAAGGCTTTGGCGTAGATCATAAAAAATTCCAGCGCTGCCATGGCCGTTCCGATACCCCAGATGCGGATAAAATACCGCCTGCGGTCATGGGTGTGGGCAAAGCCCTCCACCGTGCAGAACAAAAACAGCGGCGCACTGAGCCGCCCCAGCATACTGAACACCGTTGGGATGCAGCCGGTGAACTCGAAGAAATAATGAATGTGATCCAGCACCATCAGCGCCAGTGCAATGGTCTTGAGCTGGGTACCGTCCAGCCCGTTTTTCAATTTTGTCAGCATACAAATTCCCCTTTCGATGATGCTATCATTGTAACAGGGAAATCTGTAGGAATTCTAAGGGAGAACTTATTTTTCCAGATAATAGCACACCAGATCCGTGGGGCCGCGCTCTGCATGGCGCATGGCCTTGTGTTCGATGCCCTCATAGGTGAAGCCCAGCATTTTCAGCAGCTCCCCGGAGATGGTGTTATAGGCATAATGCCCACCCGTGAAAAGCACCGTATCCGTTTTCTCGAAGAACGCCTGAATCACAGCCGCCAGCGCTTCCCGGGCATAGCCCTGCCGCCGGACATCCGGGGCCATCTCAATGCCCAGCTCCCAGCCGGGCACGGCACGCTCGGCATCCATCAGCGAGATCACGCCGATCACACGCCCATCTGCCTTGCGGACAACGCTGTAACGGGTCTGTCCCGCAAATTTCTGCATCAGACGGTCATATTCCTCATCCATTGCATCAAAGGCATGATAACCGCCGCAATCCAGCGTGGTCTGCTCATCCGAGAAAATCGCAAATACGTCCTGCGCGTCCTCCACCCGGAACTGCCGCAGCTGCAGACGCTCTGTCTCGATTTCAAACACTTCCATTTGTACCTCGTTATTTTCAGGTTCTATCGTACTTTTTAATGATACCACTGTTTTCCGACCTGCGCAATGTAAAAAGCCCGGCCATGCGGGCACTCCCACACAGCCGGGCCAATTCAATTTCATTTTGCAGAACACTTTTCAGCATCGATGGCCAGCACGAACATCAGCACATGGAGCGCGTCTGCCGGGTCAACGATATCCAGCACATAGGTGTCTGTCCATTGCAGCAGCTCTTTGGAAACCGTTGCGACTGTCTCTCCCACCGGCTTTGTAATGGTGTAATCCCACCCAGGGAAATCTCCCTCCACATGCCAGCCGTTGAAATCGATGTTATACTTGGGCTTGAACCAGCCCAGTTCCTTTTCGAGGCAGCCGATATAATTTTCACCCTCATAGAGTTCAAACTTGGGCAGCCAAGTCAGCACCTCCTGCTTGACAGTACCAAGCTCGTTCTCTTCCGTGTCGAAGATTTTCAGGCAGTGCCCCCACGAGAGCTGCCCCTTTACCACATAGACCGTGTTCTCGTTTTCATCATAGATATCGTAGCTGTCGAACCACGAAAACATCCGTTGTTTGAATAAAAGCTTCATCCTGCCCCTCCTCTTTTGCGATTTCACCGCAGACGGAATACATACTTATCCCATATACGATTCAGGGACGGGTTTTAAGGCGCCCTCCCGACAGAAAATTCGATTTTCTCCTAACAGAAGGACTTATCTCAGATTCTAGTTCGTCGAAATCACACAGCCCGCCACGTGAAATGCTCGTGCAGCAGGGTCGCTTTTTGTTCTTTGGTCATTCGCAGAGTTTCTTGTACGCTTTCTGCACGATTTGTGCCATCCGCAGTCTGCGCTCTTTCAAAAACTCTATATATTCCATCTTTTCAAAATCCGGTGGAAGGGCATGATCCTCGCAGGTTTTGTGGTATTCTGTTTCCCCCATCCGGTTCCGATAACGTTCCACATACTCCACCGGCGGGTCATCAGAGATATCAATGTTGGTCACATAATCCAAATAAGTAAAATTTGCAATCTGATTGCGTTCTCGGTCGGTCATATAGCCAATCTGTGTCAGGTAATTTTTAGGGAAAATGTGATGCTTGTCGACCGCATTCTTGGTTCCGCTTGCTCCAAGAATGAAATACTTTGACACCGGCGTCGCACTGAACAGCATCGGTGTATTTAATACGACCTGCGCTGCAATATAGCCGTTCCAGGCCGGAGAGATTGCCGCAGCGCTGTTCAGTTCGTTCGGCAGCGTCAGTCGGAAGTAATCTTCCGTAAACCGCGTTGTAATCGTCCGCTCAATGTACGCGATAAACTGCTCCGCATCATGAACATTTCTCAGGTCAGCAAACTGCTTTTCTACTTCGCTTTCGGTCGATCCGGTGTAAAAGTAGGTAATAGCACCCATAAAAAACCATTTGGCAATCGTCTTTTTGAGCCTGACCGCATCCAGTTTATAGTCATATTTTGCAATCAGGTAAAGTACATAGCTAAAAACCACCGCATTGGATGATGCAATCTGTGTTTTGCTGATGTATCCTGCCTCTCCAATGCAGTTCAAAAATGCATGCCAGTTGTTCAGATCCATCACCTTGAGCAGGGCTTCTTTGAACTTCGCAAGATTCTCCTGTCGCTCCTCGGCAGAATACTTTCCGGTTTCCAGATTTTTCCCTCGTAGCAGCATATATGCATAGCGCAGTCTTGCCCTGCGGAAACCAACACCGACAGCCATTCGGATCAGATGGGATGGCTCGATTGCAATGATGTTATTATAGGACGTTCCACTTGCCGGGATGCGGGATTGCTCGCAGAACAGGTTCATCTGGTCACTGGTCTCATTTTCATAAACCGAGATCAGGGTCTGGATAAAATTATTCTCTGTCAGGCTTTGTCCACCAGAGTTGACCCGCACAAAAATATCTGCTACATCTTCCTCTCTGGCATTGTAGCTGATTTCCAATGTCGGAAGTGAATACTCTGAAAGGTTAAGCAAATCATTTATATTATTTTCGATCAGATCTTCTTCCGCATCTGTCAGCGCTTTCTCTTCACGCTTGTTCCTTGCTTCGTTTACTGCCCGGATATACTTACGTCGAAAAGCACTAATCGTATTATTTTCTTTTGCCAAAAAGACATCCGACACCTTGGGAATCCATTCCGGCGTCCGCTCAAACGCAGACGTCCACACCGCAAATTCTCGCGTCAACGGATTGAAAGAGATTTTAATTTCACGCTCCACAAAGTTTTTATCTTTTACTTTCACGCCATACATCGACGCTACAAGCGCCGTCAGGCGTTGCTGCCCATCAATAACCAGTTCTTTTGGCTCTGTATAGATTTTACCGTTAATGCCTATGCCGCTTTTCTTCTCATCATAATCCGCTGGTGACTCCCACAGCATAATGTATCCGATTGGATAGCCTTTCAGCATCGAATCGTAGAGCTCACGTATCTTATTATCTTTCCAGACAAACGGCCTTTGCAAATCAGGCAGTCCGATTTTTCCGATTCGGACATCTCGTACCAGATCGCCGACTTTGCTTGGAATATTTTTAAACAGTTCCGTTGCCATTTTTTCTGCCTCCTTTTCTTTATTATAATAAACCGATGTACAAAACACAACAACAAAAACCGCCCTGAGAAATCCCTCAGAGCGGTTTTACATTAAGTCGGCGACTACCTATTTTCACGCGCCGTTTCCAGCGAACTATCTTGGGCACGAGTGAGCTTAACTTCTGTGTTCGGAATGGGAACAGGTGGAACCTCACCGTCATCGTCACCGACCAATATGACTGGTTCAGTATAACATTTCTGTTCTACTTTGTCCAGTGTTTCTTAGAAGGACGTGCCTTCAAAACTGAATAATCACTGCTCACATTTTGTCATTGACTTGAGAATTCAAGCGAATTGTGGTCAAGCCCTCGATCTATTAGTACACACTTGCTGAATGGATCGCTCCACTTACACATCGTGCCTATCAACCTCGTAGTCTACAAGGGATCTTACCTGATTCAATCAGTGGGATATCTTATCTTTGGGTCGGCTTCACGCTTAGATGCTTTCAGCGTTTATCCGATCCGTACGTAGTTGCCCAGCTATGCTCCTGGCGGAACAACTGGTGCGCCAGAGGTACGTCCGTCCCGGTCCTCTCGTACTAGGGACAGCTCCCATCAAATATCCTGCGCCCACGACAGATAGGGACCGAACTGTCTCACGACGTTCTGAACCCAGCTCGCGTACCGCTTTAATTGGCGAACAGCCAAACCCTTGGGACCGAATACAGCCCCAGGATGCGATGAGCCGACATCGAGGTGCCAAACCTCCCCGTCGATGTGGACTCTTGGGGGAGATCAGCCTGTTATCCCCAGGGTAACTTTTATCCGTTGAGCGATGGCATTTCCACTCACATACCACCGGATCACTAACTCCAACTTTCGTTACTGCTCGACCCGTCAGTCTCGCAGTTAGGCTCGCTTCTGCGTTTGCACTCTTTTGCTTGATTTCCGTTCAAGCTGAGCGAACCTTTGAACGCCTCCGTTACTCTTTAGGAGGCGACCGCCCCAGTCAAACTGCCCACCTAACAATGTCCCCCGACTCGATTCAGAGCCGCAGGTTAGAATTCCAATATCGCAAGGATGGTATCCCAACGGCCTCTCCGCCAAAGCCAAAGCCTTGGTTTCCAAGAGTCCCATCTATCCTGTGCATGCAACATCGAAACCCAATATTAGGCTACAGTAAAGCTCCATGGGGTCTTTCCGTCTTGTCGCGGGTAACCGGCATCTTCACCGGTACTACAATTTCGCCGGGCGGGCTGTTGAGACAGTGCCCAAATCATTACGCCTTTCATGCGGGTCAGAACTTACCTGACAAGGAATTTCGCTACCTTAGGACCGTTATAGTTACGGCCGCCGTTCACTGGGGCTTCGATTCAATGCTTGCACATCTCCTCTTAACCTTCCAGCACCGGGCAGGCGTCAGCTCGTATACGTCATCTTTCGATTTAGCACAAACCTGTGTTTTTGGTAAACAGTTGCTTGGGCCGATTCTCTGCGGCTCCATCTCTGGAGCACCCCTTCTCCCGAAGTTACGGGGTCAATTTGCCGAGTTCCTTAACAACCCTTCTCCCGTTGGCCTTAGAATCTTCTTCCTACCTACCTGTGTCGGTTTGCGGTACGGGCACCTCAGAAATACACACAGCTTTTCTCGCCATCTTCCATCTCAGACTTCGGTACTAATTTCCCTCGATCTCTACCGGAACCAACACCCGGCTCTGAGACTTCATATGTGTCCCTGTGCTTAACTCTTTTGGTGGTGACGGAATCTCTACCGTCTGTGCATCGGCTACGCCTTCCGGCCTCACCTTAGCTCCCGACTAACCTGGAGCGGACGAACCTTCCTCCAGAAACCTGAGGCTTTCGGCCATGCAGATTCTCACTGCATTCGCGCTACTCATTCCGGCATTCTCACTTCTATACACTCCACAGCCGCTTGCGCTACTGTTTCTCCGCGTATACAACGCTCCCCTACCCAATACATTTCTGTATTGCCTAAGCTTCGGTGTCAGGTTTAGCCCCGTTAAATTCTCCGCGCAAAGACGCTCGACCAGTGAGCTATTACGCACTCTTTGAATGAGTGGCTGCTTCTGAGCCAACATCCTGGTTGTCTGCGTATCTTCACATCGTTTTCCACTTAACCTGACTTTGGGACCTTAGCTGTAGATCTGGGCTGTTTCCCTTTTGACAATGACATTTATCTGACACTGTCTGACTCCCAAGCATCAATACTCTGGCATTCTGAGTTTGATAAGCTTCGCTAACCTCTCGGCCGCTAGGCTATTCAGTGCTTTACCTCCAGGTATCTAACTTGAGGCTAGTCCTAAAACTATTTCGGGGAGAACCAGCTATCTCCGGGTTCGATTGGAATTTCTCCGCTACCCACAGTTCATCCGCCGCCTTTTCAACGGAGGTCGGTTCGGTCCTCCATGGAATTTTACTTCCACTTCAACCTGACCATGGGTAGGTCACCCGGTTTCGGGCCCATTATATGCAACTTAACGCCCTTTTCAAACTCGCTTTCGCTTCGGCTCCAGACCTTAAGTCCTTAACCTTGCTGCATACAATCGCTCGCCGGACCGTTCTACAAAAAGTACCCTATCACGCTTTGACGCGCTCTAGGTGCTTGTAGGCACAGGGTTTCAGGTTCTTTTTCACTCCCCTCCCGGGGTGCTTTTCACCTTTCCTTCACAGTACTATACGCTATCGGTCACTGGGTAGTATTTAGGGTTGGAGGGTGGTCCCCCCGTATTCCGACCAGGTTTCACGTGTCTGGCCGTACTCTGGATCCTGCGCAGCTCTCTCCGTTTTCACCTACGTGGTTCTCACACTCTCTGACCGGCCTTCCCATGCCGTTCGGTTAACAGATTAAGTCTTAAAAGCAGTCCGTACCCCGAAAGTATTTCTACTCTCGGTTTGCCCTCTTCCGCGTTCGCTCGCCACTACTTACGGAATCTCGTTTGATGTCTCTTCCTCGCCCTACTTAGATGTTTCAGTTCAGGCGGTTCCCTCAATGCACCTATTTTGAATTTCAGTGTATTGTACCTGAGTATGAACCCAGGTGAGTTTCCTCATTCAGAGATCTCCGGATCAATGCTTATTTGCAGCTCCCCGAAGCTTATCGCAGCTTATCACGTCTTTCATCGGCTCCCAGTGCCAAGGCATTCGCCCTGCGCCCTTGTTCGCTTGACCATTCAAACTATTCTCTTTCGAGAATGGCTTGTATTTCCTCTTGATTCTCTCTTTTGCCAACGAAGATTATTGTTACCCTTCCTTTTGAAATTGCAATATTTCTTAAAAGAACTTACTATAATCTTTGTTTCGCAGTTATTATTCAGTTTTCAAGGTACGTCTTGGTGATGTTCTTCAAAGCCCGGTCTCCCGAAACTCTGATTTTCATCACATGGTGGGCCAAAATGGACTCGAACCATCGACCTCACGATTATCAGTCGTGTGCTCTAGCCAGCTGAGCTATTGGCCCATGTGGTGGAGATTAAGGGAATCGAACCCTTGACCCCCTGCTTGCAAAGCAGGTGCTCTCCCAGCTGAGCTAAACCCCCACATAAGGTTTTGAGTAACCCCTTTTCAGGGCCCTCAAAATCGAACAATATCTACTCTGCTTGTATCTTTCACCTGTTCCAGATGGCCGACCATCTTCGATGTTCTTCCATCTGCCTGACTCCTTAGAAAGGAGGTGATCCAGCCGCAGGTTCTCCTACGGCTACCTTGTTACGACTTCACCCCAATCACCAGTTTTACCTTCGGCGGCGTCCTCCTTGCGGTTAGACTACCGACTTCGGGTCCCCCCGGCTCTCATGGTGTGACGGGCGGTGTGTACAAGGCCCGGGAACGTATTCACCGTGGCATGCTGATCCACGATTACTAGCAATTCCGACTTCGTGCAGGCGAGTTGCAGCCTGCAGTCCGAACTGGGACGTTGTTTCTGAGTTTTGCTCCACCTCGCGGTCTTGCTTCTCTTTGTTTAACGCCATTGTAGTACGTGTGTAGCCCAAGTCATAAAGGGCATGATGATTTGACGTCATCCCCACCTTCCTCCGTTTTGTCAACGGCAGTCCTGCCAGAGTCCTCTTGCGTAGTAACTGACAGTAAGGGTTGCGCTCGTTGCGGGACTTAACCCAACATCTCACGACACGAGCTGACGACAACCATGCACCACCTGTCTCTGCGTCCCGAAGGAAACACATATTTCTATGTGCGTCGCAGGATGTCAAGACTTGGTAAGGTTCTTCGCGTTGCGTCGAATTAAACCACATACTCCACTGCTTGTGCGGGCCCCCGTCAATTCCTTTGAGTTTCAACCTTGCGGTCGTACTCCCCAGGTGGATTACTTATTGTGTTAACTGCGGCACTGAAGGGGTCAATCCTCCAACACCTAGTAATCATCGTTTACGGTGTGGACTACCAGGGTATCTAATCCTGTTTGCTACCCACACTTTCGAGCCTCAGCGTCAGTTGGTGCCCAGTAGGCCGCCTTCGCCACTGGTGTTCCTCCCGATATCTACGCATTCCACCGCTACACCGGGAATTCCGCCTACCTCTGCACTACTCAAGAAAAACAGTTTTGAAAGCAGTTTATGGGTTGAGCCCATAGATTTCACTTCCAACTTGTCTTCCCGCCTGCGCTCCCTTTACACCCAGTAATTCCGGACAACGCTTGTGACCTACGTTTTACCGCGGCTGCTGGCACGTAGTTAGCCGTCACTTCCTTGTTGAGTACCGTCATTATCTTCCTCAACAACAGGAGTTTACAATCCGAAGACCTTCTTCCTCCACGCGGCGTCGCTGCATCAGGGTTTCCCCCATTGTGCAATATTCCCCACTGCTGCCTCCCGTAGGAGTCTGGGCCGTGTCTCAGTCCCAATGTGGCCGTTCAACCTCTCAGTCCGGCTACCGATCGTTGCCTTGGTGGGCCGTTACCTCACCAACTAGCTAATCGGACGCGAGGCCATCTCAAAGCGGATTGCTCCTTTTCCCTCCGGTCGATGCCGACCTGTGGGCTTATGCGGTATTAGCAGTCGTTTCCAACTGTTGTCCCCCTCTTTGAGGCAGGTTCCTCACGCGTTACTCACCCGTTCGCCACTCGCTTGAGAAAGCAAGCTCTCTCTCGCTCGTTCGACTTGCATGTGTTAGGCGCGCCGCCAGCGTTCGTCCTGAGCCAGGATCAAACTCTTTATAAATGATATTTATCACTTAAAAAGTGTTAAATCTCTTTTCGCTCAGCACGCAATCGCTTGCGTCCTGTGTGAATTACTTTGTTTGGAATTGTTTAACGTGTTTTTCCAACACGAAAATAGGTTCCGTTACAAGTTTTTCGATATTGTTCAATTTTCAAGGTCCTGTGCGCCTCAGCCTTAGCGGCTGACGACTTGATTATTTTACCACAGATGTGATTTTTTGTCAAGCACTTTTTTCAGAAGCTTTTCGATCTTTTCGAACTTGTGGCTCGTTTTTCAACGTATCCATATTGGTTCTTTCGCTTTGCTTCTGCCGTCTTCAGAAGTCATTCTTTCCGGCGGCCCTTGGCGCTCAAGTATAATACCATATCCCGACACGTTTGGCAACCCCTTTTTTCACTTTTTTCGTTTCTTTTTGCGTCTTTGACTTTTTGACTAGTTTTTCAACTGCAATTTACACGTTCCTTGACGTGGAAGCTGCGGCGACCTCAGAGACCATTTTCTCTATATAATATGGTATTGTTCCATCCAAACTTCCAGAGAAGTATACACCGCCGTGGATATTACGCCCCGGAATGCAAACACTTTCCTTGCACAGTTTGTCAAGAGCTTTGGCCCCAAATTTTGCTCCAAGATTCTCGGCTCAATTTTGGCGAAACCGCCAAAACACAAAATGTAGTGGTTTCTCCATTGACATATCACTAAATAGTGATATCATAGAATCACATCAATTGAACGCATCCCAAGACTGCTTTGCGGGTGCCTCTTGCGAAAGAGGCACCCGTTTGAACTGCACACAGATAGAACGACGGAGGAACACTATGAAGATCATCAAGCGCAACGGTTCGGAAGTTCCATTTGATATCACCAAGATCATCACTGCGGTCACCAAGGCCAGCGATTCGGTCAGCCGCAAGAGCAGCCTGACCCAGGAGCAGATCCTGTCCATCGCCAACGATGTCACGGAGCAGTGCCAGGCGCTGAACCGTGCCGTGAGCGTGGAAGAGATCCAGGACATGGTGGAAAACAAGTTGATGGACATTCAGGCCCACGATGTAGCCCGCCATTATATCACCTATCGTTATGTGCAGAGCCTGAAGCGCCAGACCAACACCACCGACGAGCGCATCCTCAGCCTGATCGAGTGCCAGAACGAGGAAGTCAAGCAGGAGAACGCCAACAAGAATCCCACCGTGAACAGCGTCCAGCGTGACTATATGGCTGGTGAGATCTCCAAAGACCTGACCGCCCGCCTGCTGCTGGACCCGGAGATCGTCAAGGCACACAATGAGGGCCTGATCCACTTCCACGATTCCGACTACTTTGCGCAGCACATGCACAACTGCGATCTGGTCAACCTGGAGGATATGCTGCAGAACGGCACCGTGATCTCCGGCACCTATATTGAAAAGCCCCACAGCTTTTCCACCGCCTGCAACATTGCCACCCAGATCATTGCGCAGGTGGCATCCAACCAGTACGGCGGCCAGAGCATCAGCCTGACCCATCTGGCTCCCTTTGTGGATGTCTCCCGCAAGAAGATCGCCGCTGAAGTCGAAGCGGAGATGGAAGGGCTGGACGTTACCCCGGAGCGCAAGAAGGAGATCGTGGAGCGCCGCCTGCGCAACGAGATCAACCGCGGTGTCCAGACCATCCAGTATCAGGTCGTGACCCTGATGACCACCAACGGTCAGGCCCCCTTCATCACCGTGTTCATGTATCTGGGAGAAGCCCGCAACGCACAGGAAAAGGCCGACCTTGCCATCATCATCGAGGAGACCATCCGTCAGCGCTATCAGGGCGTGAAGAACGAGGCCGGTGTCTGGATCACCCCCGCCTTCCCCAAGCTGATCTATGTGCTGGAAGAGGACAACATCCGCCCCGGCACTCCTTATTATTACCTGACCGAATTGGCTGCCAAGTGCACTGCCAAGCGGATGGTGCCCGACTACATCTCTGAGAAGAAGATGCTCGAGCTCAAGGTGGACAAAAATGGCGAAGGCCACTGCTACACCTGCATGGGCTGCCGCAGCTTCCTGACTCCCTATGTGGACCCCGAGACCGGCAAGCCCAAATACTACGGCCGCTTCAATCAAGGTGTTGTCACCATCAATCTGGTGGATGTAGCCCTTTCTTCCGGCGGCAACTTCGAGAAGTTCTGGAAGATCTTTGACGAACGTCTGGCTCTCTGCCACAAGGCACTGCAGGCCCGCCATCAGCGCCTGATGGGCACCCCCAGCGATGCCGCCCCCATTCTGTGGCAGTACGGCGCACTGGCCCGCCTGAAGAAGGGCGAGAAGATCGACAAGCTGCTCTTTGGCGGCTATTCCACCATCAGCCTGGGCTACGCTGGTCTGTATGAGTGCGTGAAGTATATGACCGGCAAGAGCCACACCGATGCCGGTGCCAAGCCTTTTGCCCTGAGCGTGATGCAGCACATGAACGACAAGTGCACCGAGTGGAAGAAGGCCGAGAATATGGATTACTCTCTCTACGGCACCCCGCTGGAATCCACCACCTACAAGTTTGCCAAGTGCCTGCAGAAGCGGTTCGGCATCGTGCCCGGCATCACCGATAAGAACTATATCACCAACAGCTACCACGTCCATGTTTCGGAGCCCATTGATGCCTTCACCAAGCTCAAGTTTGAGAGCGAGTTCCAGAAGCTGTCCCCGGGCGGTGCCATCAGCTATGTGGAAGTGCCCAACATGCAGGACAATCTGGAGGCCGTGATAAGCGTGCTGCAGTTCATCTACGACAACATCATGTATGCCGAGTTGAACACCAAGTCCGATTACTGCCAGTGCTGCGGCTACGATGGAGAGATCAAGATCGTTGAGGATGACGGCAAGTTGGTGTGGGAGTGCCCCAAGTGCGGCAACCGTGACCAGAACAAGCTGAACGTTGCCCGCCGCACCTGCGGTTATATCGGCACCCAGTTCTGGAACCAGGGCCGGACACAGGAGATCAAGGATCGGGTGCTGCATCTGTAACCCTCTCAGTCAACGCTTCGCATTGACAGCTCCCCCGAGAGGGGGAGCTTTTTATATGGAGTTTTATCTATGAATTACGCAACAATTAAGTATTACGACATTGCCAACGGGCCGGGGGTGCGCACCAGCATCTTTGTTTCGGGCTGCAGGCACCACTGCCCGGGCTGCTTCAACGAGGTGGCATGGGATTTCGGGTACGGTCAGCCTTTCGACAAGGCTGTGCGCAACGAGATCTTTGCATCCTGCCAGCCCGACTATATTGCAGGCATCTCCCTGCTGGGTGGTGAGCCTTTTGAGCCGGAGAATCAGCGGGAGCTGCTGCCCTTTGTCCGCAGCTTCAGGGCGCTGTACCCGGATAAGAGCGTCTGGTGCTATTCCGGTTACACCTGGGAGCAGCTGACCGGCAGTGTTCCCTGCCCGGCCCGCTGTGAGGTCACCGATGAGCTGCTGAGTCTGCTGGATGTTCTGGTGGATGGCCGCTTTGTGGAAGCCCTGCACGATATCTCCCTGCGCTTCCGGGGCAGCTCCAACCAGCGGCTTCTGGATGTGCCCAAAAGCCTTGCCGCAAAGGCCCCCGTCTGGTGGGAGGACGAAAAAGTCTTTGCGACACACACCATGTAAAGAAAACCGCAAATAACCAGAAATGCCGCCCTGAGCTTTTTACGGCTCAGGGCGGCATTTCCGGTTTTGGGAATATAATCAGTGAATGGCTTGATTGGTTAGCATCCTCACCCTCTCCGTCATTGCTTGCGCAATGCCACCTCCCCTAGTAAGGCAACGACGACGACCGCCGCCAGTGGCGGAAGCAGGGAGGAGTTGTTGGGGCAGCGGCCAGCAGGACGCAAGTGCAAAACCTTGCACGATGCGGACGCTGGGAGCCGCAACCCGTACGCTGTCGCCGCAGGCGACTGAGAGGTTGTACGAAGGATATCTTACCCCTTCATCTCCTGCGCCTTATTCCAAGTCTGGATAACTTCCCAGCGGCTCACAGAAGCGTCTGCGGCCTTATCGGCGGAGATGAGCTGGTTCTCGATGGCCCAAGTCAGAGCCTTCTGTTCATCGGTGGCATCGGGAGCCATCACAGCGGCAGGGGCAGGCTTTCCGGCTTCAGTCCAGACCAGCTTTGCCAGTTCGGCGGTGTTCTGCGGGATGGCCACACCATCGGGCAGGACAGTGTTCAGATACAGCTCGGTGCCGATCATGTAGCCGGTATAACCAACCACAGCAGCGCCCACACCGGCGGTTGCCACCATGGCAACGGTGCCCAGAACGTTGGGTTCCTCGGGCTGGTCGGCCATCCGGTACATCGCACGGATGCTCAAAGTCTGTGCAGGCATCTTGAAGCTTGCAGTGGCGGCATGGGAATCAAAACCGCCCTCTTCCAGCGTCAGAGCCACATCCGCAGGGGAAATCTCCCAGCGGTCGAACACCATGCCCTCCGGGGCATCGGCAGCGGTCAGCTTGACGGTATCGCCTGCCTTGGCAGAGGTGATCTCTGTGCCGTCGGCATTGGTGGCGGTGCCATCGGTCAGGCTCATCCGGTAGTAGCCTTCCTTGACCTGTGCGGTCAGGGTAACGCTCCACTCGTCGTCGCCGTTCAAGGTCAGGTCAAATGCAGTGGTATTGCCCACCTGCTTGGTGATTGCTTCTTCATAGCTCGGGTCGGCAGTGACTTCCCAGCCGGTCCAGGAGGTTGCATCTGCTTCCACGTTCAGGGTCTGGTTGCCCACAACGCCCACCAAGCCGGAGATGCCGTTGGCGGTGCAGTTGTTCAGAGTGACCCAGCTGAGTTTAATGTCGGGCTGATTGTCGAAGCTTGCATATCGTGAAAAAATACCGCCATTAGTAAATCCGTAATTTTTAGTAACAGTATTATCTGGATTTGTTTTGGATACAGAGGCATTTGAATAGCGATCGGTAAATGTACCATTATTTACTGTGCCATAATTGCTTACGCTGAAATTAAATATACCGTCATCGATAGTTCCGAAGTTTCTTACAGAAGTATTAAATTTCCCACCCTCAATCTTGCCGGTTTCTTCGTTTCTAAGAGTGCCCTCAGACGGATTTTCAGAGATAAAAATACCCCCATTGATGATGCCGAAATTTTTGATATTCCAATCGACCTCTGTATTTCCTAAATCAACGATACTATCAGTACCATCATCACACTTCTCTTTAATGGTTAAAGTGTTTGTATTAGAATCATAAATCCACCCATCATGTTCGCTACCAGAGTAAAGTTCGCCGTCTTTATCCACGGGAACTATTTTGCCATCAACAAGACCAATCGTATTCTCCGAAAGCGGAACCTTATCAACAGCGGCCTCAATATAGATATTTCCTGTATCAGGCACTGTAACCTGAAGCGTCTTATCATCAATTTTAATAATATAAGGAGAAAGGCTTTCGTCATAATTCCAATTACGGAATGTCTTGGAAGTAGCGATAACTTTGAAAGTATGGGGCTGATTCTTACCTACCATATAAACACTTTCATTAAAGACAACATCCTCCGGAAGGTTAGGAATCACCGGAATAATCGAGCATCCGGGTGCTTTCAGATACTGATATGTCGTCGATGTAAAATTATCCGGAAGCTGGCAAATCAGACCACCGGTAAGCGTTCCCTTTGTCATTTCAAAGCTTCCGTAGACAATTCCATTCTCGAACTCTGTGTTATCAGATACAGTAGAAGTGTAATTCTTGATATATCCACCTTTCACTATTCCAGATGAACGTGCATCGATCGATTCGAATTGTCCATTCTCAATCGTTGAAAAGTTATAAACACATTTCTGAAAGATGCCATCTTTGATTATTCCAGCTTGGTTGCGAACCTCACATGGGATAGTATTTGGCACTTCAGCATTGACTTCATTAGGATCAAAAGTAGCAGTGAAATTTAATTTATATGATGACGCATCACTACCTGACCATGACCAATTATAGGCATGATCAACAATGATCATACCATTAACCGCATTTTTCCCTTTGGTATCCGGCTGGTCACCAATAAAACTAAGATGATTCACATACGTAGGTTTATCTGCCGCAAACGCCGCCGTGGGCAGCATTGTCAAAGCCATGCCAACGGCCAGAATGGCGCTGACAAGTCGTTTGAGTTTCATTGTGATTCCTCCTTTAGAGTCTACCCCAAATGTGTATTGCACCCACCGCAAACGTAAAAAAGCGCCGCACCTGCCCCGAAAGGCTGGTGTGGCGCTGTGGATGTACTTCTTGGGAAGTGCAGCTGGTTGCCCGGTCTGGGCCCTTTAGCTTTGCGTCGCAGCCTTCCGGCTGGTTTGCCAATTCTTCTGTTTTGCGGGGGTGCTCTTGCACATCCTATTATACCCCCCCCCCCCTACATATAAATCAAGTGTTTTTGTCATGTTCGGAATATGTTACAAATATAGTCTATTTTTTAGTGTAGTTTGACTGGGATGGGGGGTGGCCCTCTCCGTCATTGCTGCGCAATGCCACCTCTCCCTTCGGGAGAGCTGTCGAGCGATAGCGAGACTGAGAGGGTGAGGCCGTCAAAGAGTGACGAAACCAGAAATGCCGCCCGAGCTTTTCAGCCCAGAGCGGCATTTCCGGTTTTTCCTTTCTGTTTTATGTTACCTTGAACTTACCATATCCTCAATGACACTCAGGAACTCCTGCCCATAGCGGGCGGCCTTTTTCTCGCCCACACCCGGGATATTGAGCAGTTCCTCCACGCTCAGGGGCTTTTTCAGCGCCATCTGGCGGAGGGTGGAATCATTGAACACCATATAGGCAGGGAGCTTCTGCTTTGCGGCCAGCCGCTTACGCAGGGCATAGAGGGCAGCCAGCAGCTTCTCGTCTGCTTCGCTGAGGGCATCTTCGTCGGCACGGCGGCGGGAGGCCGAGGCCAACCGCTTTGCACTGGCCGCGGCGCGCTGGCGGGCTTGTGCCGCCTGCTCCTCCACCTGTTCGGCAGCCTGTGCTGCCAGCAGACAGTTGGAACAGTTCTCGCACTTCTGGGGCGCGGCCTCGCCGAAGTAGCTCAGCAGATACCCCCGCAGGCAGCGCGGTGTGGTGGAGTAGAAGGTCATGTACTTGAGCCGTTCCTCTGCCTTGCGTGCCGCTTCGGCCTTGACATCCGCAGGCAGGCCGTTGTCAGCCTCCATCTCCTTGTCGATGAAGAACCGGATGGTGCGCACATCGGTGCCGGAATAGAGCAGGGTGCAGCGGGCTGGCTCCCCGTCACGGCCCGCGCGGCCCGCCTCCTGATAATAGCTCTCCAGATCCTTGGGCATATTATAATGGATGACGAACCGGACGTTTGGCTTATCGATGCCCATGCCGAAGGCATTGGTCGCCACCATGATCTGCACCCGGTCATAGAGGAAATCGTCCTGATTCTGCCGCCGGGTATCCGCATCCAGTTTGGCGTGGTAGGCTGCCGCACGGATTCCCCGGCTCTGCAGCAGGCGGGTGGTCTCGTCCACCTGCCGGGTGGTGCTGCAATAGATGATGCCCGCATTGTCCCGCTCCCTGAGCACAAGGTCGAGCAGAACTTTGGGCTTCTCGCTGGGCAGAGCCCTGCGGGTGGCAAAATAGAGGTTGGGCCGGTCGAAGCTGGTGGTCACCTCGTAGGGGGTGTGGAGTTCCAGATGGGTGCGGATGTCCTCCCGCACATGGGCCGTGGCGGTGGCCGTAAAGGCTCCCACCACCGGGCGCTTGGGCAGGCTGTCCACAAACGCCTTGATGCGCAGGTAGCTGGGGCGGAAGTCCTGCCCCCACTGACTGATGCAGTGGGCCTCGTCCACCGTGACCATGCTGATCTCCCGCTCCTGCGCAAACCGCTGGAAACCCGGCATCTCCAGCCGCTCCGGAGCCACATAGATGATCTTATACCACCCCTCCCGGGCGCGGCGGAGCATCAGGGCCTTCTGGTTGTCCGTCAGGCTGTTGTTCAGGAAAGCTGCCGCCACACCTGCCTGTACCAGCGCCCCCACCTGATCCTTCATCAGGCTCACCAGCGGCGAGACCACGATGGTGACGCCCGGCAGCAGCAGGGCCGGCACCTGATAGCAGATGGACTTGCCCGCACCTGTGGGCATCACGGCCAGCACATCCTGCCCGGCCAGCAGGCGGGAGACGATCTCCTCCTGACCCGGGCGGAAGCTGTCGTAGCCAAAGACTTTTTTCAGAATACTATGCGGACTTTCCATGGTTCCTCCTATCCATACAAAACCGCTCCGTCATTGCTTCGCAATGCCACCTCTCCTAGTAGGAGAGGCAAGTCTTGGCTCCCCTACCAGGGGAGCTGGACACAAAGCGGCCTGAGAGGTTTATAACCCAATCAGTATACCACAACTTCCCGGATAATTGTAAAACATCTCTGACATTTCCCACGTTCGATAGCATTTCCTGCACAAAAATGCTATAATATGGGTACATATCTCCATCCCGGCCCCTGCCTTGCGCATCTGCCGGAAAAGAGCAAAGGAGTATTTTGTATGGCTCAGAAATTGATCACTTTCGCCGTCCCGTGCTACAACTCGGCGGCATATATGCGCCACTGCATCGAGACCCTGCTCTCCGCCGGGGAGCAGGCCGAGATCATCCTGGTGGACGATGGTTCCACCAGGGATGACACCCCCGCCATCTGCGATGAGTACGCTGCCAAATGTCCCACCATCGTCAAGGCCATCCATCAGGAGAACGGCGGCCACGGCGAGGGCGTGAATCAGGGCATCCGCAACGCCACCGGCCTGTATTACAAGGTAGTGGACAGCGACGACTGGCTGGACGAAGCAGCCCTCAGGACCGTGCTGGCCAAGCTGAACACGCTGACTGCCCGGGGCACCGCGCCTGACCTGATGATCTGCAACTATGTCTACGAGCATGTGGAGGACAACACCAGCCACACCGTGCGCTACACCAACGTGTTCCCCCAGAACCGACTGTTCAACTGGACGCATGTCGGCCACTTCCGGCCCGACCAGAACCTGCTGATGCACTCGGTGATGTACCGCACACAGGTGCTGCGGGACTGCGGCATGGTGCTGCCCAAGCACACCTTCTATGTGGACAACATCTTTGTCTACCAGCCCCTGCCCTTTGTCAAGAGCATGTACTATATGGATCTGGACCTGTACCGCTACTTCATCGGCCGGGCCGACCAGAGCGTGAACGAGAGTGTGATGGTCAAGCGGGTGGACCAGCAGCTGCGGGTGACCCGCCACATGATCGACTGCCAGGACCTGGATGCCCTCAAGGGCCAGAAGAAGCTGCGCAGCTATATGCTGCACTACCTCTCCATGATGATGGCCATCAGCGACATCTTCCTGTTGCTGGACGGCAGTGCCGCCGCAAAGCAGAAGGAGAACGAACTGTGGGCCTACCTCAAGGCACACACCAGTGCCGGAGTCTACCGCTCCATCCGCTACGGCTTTGGCGGCGTGACCAACCTGAAGATCCCCAAGGGCGACAAGCTCGTGCTGGGCGGTTACCGCCTTGCACAGAAGATTTTTAAATTCAATTAACAAATGTTGCTTTTCCTCCTCAGATAAGATATACTTTTTAACGTATCTTAATTTCTCAGGAGGATCTTATTTTATGGAGCAATTGCTCATCTGCATGTCTCTTTCACTCATTGCAGGCCTGTTGGCATCCCGTGCAGCGAAAGCGGTCCGTCTGCCGGCTGTCACCTCTTATCTGGTGGCGGGGCTTCTGCTGGGCCCCTTCTTTCTGGGTCGGCTGGGCCTGAGCGGCTGGGGCTTCGGCTTCGGGAGCCTTGCACAGGTCGAGAGCTACGGCATCATCACACAGGTGGCACTGGGCTTCATCGCCTTTGTCATCGGCAACGAGTTCCGGCTCAGCGTGTTGGAGAACATGGGCAGGCAGGCGGTTACTGTGGGCATCCTGCAGGCCGTTATCACCACCGTGCTGGTGGATATCGCTCTGGTGGCCCTGCACTTTGCCCGGCCGGATGTCATCTCAATGGCATCGGCCATCACGCTGGGTGCCATCGCCTCTGCCACAGCCCCTGCCGCCACCCTGATGGTGGTCAAGCAGTACAAGGCAAGCGGTCCCCTGACCCGCCTGCTGCTGATGGTGGTCGCCATTGACGATGCCGTGGGTCTGGTGCTCTTCTCAGCCTCTTTCGGCATCGCAACCGCGCTGGAACAGGGCCGCATCGACCCCATCAGCATCCTTCTGGAGCCTCTGGTGGAGATCGTACTCAGCCTGGGCCTGGGCGCGCTGGCCGGTCTGCTGCTCAACCAGCTGGAGATCTACTTCCACTCCCGCTCCAAGCGCATGAGCCTTTCGGTGGCCTTTGTGCTGCTGACGGTGGGCCTTTCCATGGTCAGCTTTGAGGTCGGCCCCATCCACTGCAGCTTCTCGCTGCTGCTGGTCTGCATGATGACCGGCACCGTGTTCTGCAACATCTGCCCCACTTCCGATGAGCTGATGGACCGCCTGGACCGCTGGGTAAGCCCGGTGAACATCCTGTTCTTCGTGCTGTCCGGCGCGGAGCTGGATCTGAACATCCTTGCAAACCCCATGGTCCTGCTCATTGGTGCCGTCTATATTGCTTCCCGCTCTCTGGGCAAGATCTCCGGCTCCTATGTCAGCTGCAAGGCCACCTGCTGCAGTGAGAAGATCCAGAAGTATCTGGGCATCACCCTGCTGCCGCAGGCCGGTGTGGCGCTGGGCATGGCCGCCGAGGCTGCCGAGCTTTCCGACGGCCACATGGTGCGCAACGTGGTGCTCTTCTCGGTGCTGGTGTACGAGCTGGTGGGCCCGACCCTGGCCAAGCTCAGCCTGACCGCCGCAGGCGAGATCATTCCCGAGGGCCGCACGAGCGCCCGTACCGCCAACAAGCCGGAGGTGCCGGTCAGCGTGGAGTAACCTCTCCCACAGGGCTTGGCTCCCCTATCAGGGGAGCTGCCGCCGCAGACGGCTGAGAGGTTTTATACACTACAAAAGCCGCTGCACAGTTGTTACGCTGTGCAGCGGCTTTCTGTTTGCTCTTTATTTCAGCACGATCTCATCGTTCTCAGCATCCACGGTCAGGGTGGAGCCGGAAACAAGGGTGCCGTCGATGATCTTTTCAGCGGCGGGGTCCTCCACAGCCTTGCGGATGGTCCGGCGCAGGTCGCGGGCACCAAACTTGCCGCCCTGGCTCTTGTGCACCAGCGCTGCCAGTGCTGCCGGGGTATAGCTGTAGGCAATGCCCTTGGCCTCCATACTGGGCTTGTACTCGTCCAGCATCAGGGCGGCAATGCCCTGCAGGGTCTCCTCGCTCAGCGGCTTGAAGGTGATGACCTCATCCACGCGGCCCAAAAACTCAGGGCGGAGGAACTGGCTCAGTGCCTTGCGGCTCTTCTCCTCGTTCCGTTCCTCCTCGCTACGGTTGAAGCCCAGACTTGCGGTGGTCTGGTCGCTGCTGCCCGCATTGGAGGTCATGCAGATGACGGTGTTGGAGAAATCCACGGTGCGGCCCTGGGCATCGTTGATCTTGCCCTCGTCCAGGATCTGCAACAGGATATTCATCACATCGGGGTGGGCCTTTTCGATCTCATCGAACAGCACCACGCTGTACGGGCGGCGGCGGACCTTTTCAGTCAGCTGACCCGCCTCCTCGTAGCCCACATAGCCCGGAGGGGAACCGATCATGCGGGACACCGCGTACTTCTCCATATACTCGCTCATATCCAGCCGGATCAGGGGGTCTGGGCCGTCAAAGAGCTGGTTTGCCAGCTGCTTCACCAGCTCCGTCTTGCCCACGCCGGTGGGGCCCACAAAGATGAAGCTGGCCGGACGGCGGCGGCCCGACAGGTCGGCGCGGCTGCGCTTGACCGCCTGCGCCACCAGATGCACGGCATCGTCCTGACCGATGATTTTCTTTTTCAGCTCGGTCTCAAGGCTGGCGAGCTTTGCATACTCGGTCTCCCGGATCTTCACCGCCGGGATGCCCGTCCACAGCTCAATGACCTTGGCCACATCGTCCATGGTCACCTGGATCTCCCCGGCTGCAGCCTGCTTGGCGGGCAATTCCCGCTCCAGCTGTGCCATCCGGGTCTTGCGCTCTGCCACACGCTCGTAATCGATGGGTTCGTTCACATCGGCGTTTTCCATGTCGGCCTCTTCCTGCTTGAGGGCCTCCAGTTCCTTCTGCATGGTCAGGTACTCGGAGATGACCGGGTGGGCCAGATTGCAGCAGGCACATGCCTCGTCCAGCAGGTCGATGGCCTTATCGGGCAGGTAGCGGTCGGTGATATACCGCTCGCTCAGGGTCACGGTGGCGTTCAGCACATCGGCGGGCACCTGCACATGGTGGTGCTCCTCGTAGTAGTGCTTGATGCCGCCCATCACGGCCAGCGTATCAGCGACGCTGGGCTCCTCCACCCGCACGGGCTGGAACCGGCGCTCCAGCGCCTGGTCCTTCTCGATATACTTGCGGTACTCGTTGAAGGTGGTGGCACCGATGACCTGGATCTCGCCGCGGGAGAGGGCGGGCTTCAGGATGTTGCCCGCATTCATGGCACCCTCGCTCTCACCGGCAGAGGTAATGGTGTGGATCTCGTCAATGAACAGGATGACATTGCCCGCCGCCTTGACCTCGCTCAGCAGGCCCTTGACCCGCTGCTCGAACTGGCCGCGGAACTGGGTGCCTGCCACAAGGCTGGTCAGGTCGAGCAGGAAGATCTCCTTATCCTGCAGCCCTGCCGGCACCTGCCCCTTGGCAATGCGCTCAGCAATGCCCTCGGCAATGGCGGTCTTGCCAACGCCCGCTTCACCAATGAGGCAGGGGTTGTTCTTCTGGCGGCGGCTCAGGATCTGGATGGTGCGGTAGATCTCCCGATCGCGGCCGATGATATCATCCAGCTTCCCCTCCCGGGCTTTGCGGGTCAGGTTCTCGCAGTAGGTATCCAGAAACTTGCGGCGGGGCGGCTTTTTGTCGTTTTTGCCCGCCTTCTTTTCGTTTTTACCGTTCTGGGCACCGCCGTTCACCCCCAGCGGGAAGGTGGCGCTGGAGCCGGGCACAAGGTCGCCGTCCTCTTCGCTCTGGTCCGGCTGGCCCATGCCCATCATCATGGAGAAGGGATTCATGTTGCTCATGTCCCCCATCTCCTGCATCATGTTTTCCATCCGGTCTTCCATGGCATCCATGTCCTCATCAGACATGCCAAACTGCTTCATCAGATCATCGACCGGTTTGATGTGCATCTCCCGGGCACAGTGCAGGCAGTACCCCTCGTTTTTCATCTGGCCATTTTCCATCCGCTGGACAAAAATAATGGCAGGCCGCTTCTGGCATCGAATGCAGACCATTGTTCCTCCTTTTCCCTCCCCGCTCAGACAAACGGGTTGAACACATTGAATACTTTATAGTAAAGGCTGCCGCTCATCACCGTGTCGTTGAGCATGGTGAGGTTGCCGCCGGTGATCACAATGAGCGCCCAGACCACGCAGAGCACCAGATAGATGTCCACAAGGCTGGCAATGCCGCCCACGCCCCAGCCCAGCCAGTGGTTCACTGCACCGATCACGGGCAGCTTGTTCACCAGCCCCAGCACTGTGGCCAGCAGGCTGACCAGCATCCGCAGCAGGGCGAACGCCACAAAGAACAGCACCAGCGAGATCACCGGAGTCAGCAGCGGAGCCAGCACCTTCTGGACGATGGTATCCGCCAGCACAACGGCGTTGTCATTGAGGACGGCAGAGATGGAGCGCTCGCAGGCATCCACGATGGATGCCCGGAACGCCTCGGGCAGAAAGCCCGCGTACCGCTGGGCAATGCCATCCAAACTGACGGCTCCCCCGGCGGCGATATTGGCAGCGATCTGGTCCCGGAAGCTTCCGGCGAGGAAGCGCTCGAACACCTGCCCGGCTGCCCAGCCTGAAAAGGCTCTGGCACCGAACAGGCTGATGAGGCTGCCCATCAGCTGCACCACCGAGGCCAGAAAGCCTTTGCGGGCATACCGGACGGCCAGCACCAGCCAGACCACCGTACATAGGATATCAAAAATAAATGACGGATTCTTGAACATACGTTTAACCTTATTCCGAACTGGCTTACCCTCTCAGTCACGACTGCTGTCGTGCCAGCTCCCCCAAAGGGGGAGCCAACGCTTCTGACAGGGGAAGCCACAAAATAAATTGCACTCTTTTTCCTCAAAGCCGCAATTGCCTCTCCCTTTGGGAGAGGTGGCAATGCGCAAGCATTGACGGAGAGGGCTATTCAGCGGGTGTTTCCAACTTCTGCACCGTGTTGCCGCTGAACAGCAGCAGATCCTTGCTGTTGGCCAGCAATGCCTGCGGGCTGGTGTCAAGGTTCTGGCTCCACTGCTGGGTGCCAGATGCATCAAAGCACTCCACGGCGTTATCGGCCAGCAGATAGAACAGGTTCCCCGCCCGGACAATGGAATTTGCCGCCGAGACAGCGGCGCTGAACTGGACGTTCAGGTTTTTGTCCAGCGTCACAGCCTGAGAGACCTGCCCCGATGCCAGCAGCAGGGCCACATTGCCTGCCGCGTCCACCGAAACATCTTTCAGCTCCGTGCCCGCAAAATCATAGACCGCACGCTCGCCGCCGCCCGCATTGTAGAGCACAGCCCTGGTATCGTAGACAGCCAGGATCGTGGAAGCGGAGGTCCACCCCAGCCACTGGGGCACACCGCCCTGATTCACCAGACTGACGGGATCGCCCGATGCCAGATTGATGAGGTAGAGGTTGGTCATCACCTGTCCCCCGCTGACGGTGACGGCTGCCGCCGCCAGCTTCCGGCTGTCGGGGGAAAAGGCCATCCGCAGGGGGGTGCCGTCGTTGGAGGTCATGCTCCAGCTGAGCTGCTGCTCCATGGAGGGGCTGTATACCAGCAGCTTTGCCATGCTGGTCTGGTCCTCCGTGACCACGGCCAGCGTGCCGTTGTCCGACATGGCGCAGAGGAAAATGCTGTTTTCCAGCTGCTTGGTGTAAAGGTTCTGGGTGCGGCTCTCCACCCGCAGCTCGTTTCCGGAGCGGTTGTAGAGGACAAAGCGGGTCTTGCCCGCGGCCAGCGCCGGGCGGGCATAGCCGCTCTGGATGCTGTTCAGCTTTTTGCCGGTGCGCGACCAGACCACACAGCCCTCGTCCCCCAGCTCCACAAAGCTGCCGGTCAGGGGGGCCATCTGTTCCAGCTCGGCCACACCGGTCTGCTGGGGCCAGCCGGAGCCGGGCAGCAGGGCAATGCGGGCCGTATCGGTCAGGTCCTTCAGGGCCGCCACCGAGCTGCCCGCGATGCCGGTGGCAAACAGCACCACCGCCGTCAGCAGCACCAGCAGCACCGCCGTGCGGCGGATGCGCCGGTTCCGCACACGCTGGCGGGCAGCTTCCAGATATTCGACCCGCCCTTCCGAAAGCGGCTCGTCACTCTCCGGACGGTTGCGATTTTTTCTCATAGGTCGTAGTCCACCTTCTCCAAAAATAGCCCTTTCGCGGGCAGCGTCGGCCCGGCCTGGCTGCGGTCCCGGCTGGCAAGGATGCCGGGGATGGCATCGGGCTGCATCCGGCCCGCGCCCACCTCACACAGGGTGCCTGCCAGAATGCGCACCATGTTATAGAGGTAGCCGTCCGCTGTCACCTCAATGTCCACCTCGTCGCCCTTCCGGGTCACATGGCAGTCAGTGATGGTGCGCACGGTATCTCCGTGGGCAGCAGCAGAGGAGCCCGCCGCGCACAGGGCCAGAAAATCGTGCTTTCCCACAAACTGTTCCGCCGCCCTCTGCATGGCATCCACATCCAGCCGCCGGGGCACCCGGGTGTAATATTTTTCATCAAAAGGCGAATCGATGGGGTGGTTGTGGATGCGGTACAGGTAGGTCTTGGTATGGGCGGCATAGCGGGCGTGGAACTCCTCCGGCACCACCCGGGCGCACAGCACCCGGATATCCGGGGGCAGGTGCTGGTTGATGGCCAGCGGCAGCTTTTCGGGGGGGATGCGGGTCTCCGCGTGGAAGTTCAGCGCAAAGCCCAGCGCGTGGACCCCGGCATCGGTGCGGCTGCACCCCTTGATATCGGGGCGGCTGTGGAGCACCGCTTCCAGCCCATCCTGAAAGGTCTGGGCCACGCTCCGCCCGTTGGGCTGCACCTGAAAGCCGCAGTAATTGGTGCCGTCGTAGGCAAGGGTCAGTAAATAGTTCTGCATGGAACTCCTTCCGTCACGGCTTTGCCGTGCCACCTCCCTCAAAGAGGGAGGCTATAAGGCCCCCTCCTCGAGGGGGCTGTCGCCGCAGGCAACTGGGGGAGTTTTTAAAAATTCGGGAACACCAGTCTCGAGCTCAGGATCACCATAAAGCAGACGATGCACACCGCCAGGTCGATATAATCCTGCCGGGTGCAGCGCAGCACCTTCAGGCGGGTGCGGCCATCACCGCCGCGGTAGCAGCGGCACTCCATGGCCATGGCCAGCTCATCGGCGCGGCGGAAGGCCGAGATGAACAGCGGGATGAGCACCGGCACCAGCGCCTTGACGCGCTCCATCATGGAGCCGTTGTCCAGCATGGCACCACGGGCTTTCTGGGCGTTCATGATCTTGTCGGTCTCTTCGATCAGGGTCGGGATAAAGCGCAGGGCAATGCTCATCATCATAGCCAGCTCATGCACCGGGAAGTGCAGCCTGCCCAAAGGCTTGAGCAGCTGCTCGATGGCATCCGTCAGCACAATGGGGCTGGTGGTATAGGTCAGCAGGCTGGTGCCCGCAATCAGTGCCATCACGCGCACCGCCATCAGGATGGCATAGCGCAGGCCCTCGGCGTAGATGTTCAGCACCCAGAAGTGCACCAGCGGCTCGCCCTCGCCCGAAACAAAGAAGAGGTTGAGCACCGCGGTAAAGAGGATGATGGGCAAAATGGGCTTCAGGCTCTTGGTGATCAGCTTGAAGGGGATCTTTGCCACGCCGTACATGGCCACAAGGAATACAAGGGACAGCGTCAGGCCCAGCGGGTTGGACGCTGCAAACAGCAGGATGATGTAGACGATGGTCAGCACCAGCTTCATGCGGGGGTCGAACTTATGCACAAGGCTGTCGCCCGGGAAGTGCTGACCGATGGTGATATCTCTCAGCATGTGGCAGCGCCCCCCTTCTTTGCATCCACACGGGGCAGCACAAGGCTTTCGCCTGCGTCCCGGCGCTTCTTGGCTTCCAAAATCATCTTGACGGCATAGGGCACAGTGTAAACATCCGCCGGGACATCCACCCCCATCTCCCGCAGCTTGAGGAAGATCTTTGTGACCTGCGGCACGCTCAGGCCCAGCGCCAGCAGCTCGGGCGCACGGGCAAACACGTTCTCCACGGTGTCATACATGGCGATCTTCTTGTTGCTCATCACCAGCACACGGTCCGCGTACTTGGCAATATCCTCCATGCTGTGGGAGACCAGCAGCACGGTGGTGCCGGTCTTTTTGTGGTATTCCTTGACCTCAGACAGGATCTCGTCCCGGCCCTCGGGGTCCAGACCGGCGGCAGGCTCATCCAGCACCAGAATGCGGGGCTTCATGGCCATCACACCCGCCACGGCCACCCGGCGCTTCTGGCCGCCGGACAGCTCAAAGGGGCTGCGCTGCAGCAACGCCTCATCCAGGCCGACAAAATCCGCTGCTTCATGCACCCGTCTGTCGATCTCGGCCTCGTCCAGCCCCATGTTTCTGGGGCCAAAGGCGATATCCTTATAGCATGTTTCCTCAAACAGCTGGTACTCCGGGTACTGGAACACCAGACCGGTGAGGAAACGGAATTCCCGGATCTTTTCCGGCTCGGCCCACAGGTCGCGGCCATCGATGATGATGTGGCCGCTGGTGGGCTTGTTCAGGCCGTTCATGTGGGTGATCAGGGTACTCTTTCCGGAGCCGGTGGCACCGATGATGCCCACAAAGTCTCCCTCTTCCACCTCAAAGCTCACGTCATCCAGTGCGGTGACGGCATTGGGCATTCCCGGGTTATAGACATAACTCAGGTGATCTACTTTGATAATGCTTCCCATCTTCCGTCCCCTCCCTTACTTCAAAAGCTCATACAGAGCCTGTGCGCACGCGCCGGTGTCGATGATGCCCTCGGGCATGGGGATGCCGGCCTTGACCAGCTCATCCCGCAGCTCGGCAGCCTGCGGCACATCCAGCCGCAGGGCGCGCACCTTTTCGGTCTGGCTGAATACCTCTTTCGGGGTGCCCTCCATGACCACATTGCCCTTGCTCATCACCAGCACGCGGTCGGCCTGAGCAGCTTCTTCCATATAGTGGGTGATGGACACCACCGTGATGCCCATGTTCTTGTTCAGATGGTGGATGGTCTGCATCACCTGCTCCCGGCCCCGGGGATCAAGCATGGCGGTGGCCTCGTCCAGGATCAGGCAGTCGGGCCGCATGGCGACCACGCCCGCAATGGCAACGCGCTGCTTCTGGCCGCCGGACAGGTTGTGGGGCGCACGCTCCCGGTACTCGTAGATGCCCGCCATCTTCATCGCTTCATCCACACGGCGGCGCATCTCCTCCGGCGGCACGCCCAGATTTTCCAGCGCAAAGGCAACATCTTCCTCCACCACGGTGGCAACGATCTGGTTGTCCGGGCTCTGGAACACCATGCCCACGGTCTGGCGGATATCGTAGATCTTGTCCTCGTCTTTGGTGTCCATCCCTTCCACCAGCACAGTGCCGCTCTCCGGCAGAAGGATGGCATTGAAGTGCTTGGCCAGCGTGGATTTTCCACAGCCGTTGGCCCCCAGCACTGCCACAAATTCGCCCCGCTTCACCTCAGCCGACACGCCGTTCAGGGCGTAGTCCGGCTGTTCCGGGTCATAGCGGAACTTCAGATCTTTCGCAGTTAAAATCGTTTCTTCCATAGGTTTTCTCTTTCCGGTGGTGCGCCCTTCTCAAAAGGGCTGTACCCCATTCTAAATGACCAACCCTCTCAGACTCGCTTCGCTCGCCAGCTCCCCCAAGGGGGGAGCCATCGCATCTAAAAGGGCAGCATCTTCTGAATTCTATTTTCCCTTCCCTGAAGCCGCAATTGCCTCTCCCTCTGGGAGAGGTGGCAATGCGTCAGCATTGACGGAGAGGGCTTCATTCTTCCCAAATGGCCGTTGCGCCGCAGGGCACAACGCCGCCGGTGGCGGAAACGGGCAGGCCGATCTCATCACAGCTGGTCTTGCCGCCAAAGCGGGGCACCAGCGTGGTCTTGAGCATATACTCCATGACCGCGGGGGACAGGCCGGTGGTGTAGCTGTTGACCGCAAAGAAGAGGGGCGTATCGCTCAGCACTTCCTCGCACTGGCTGATGAGCTCGTAGATGCAGTCCTCCAGCTTCCAGATCTCGCCGCCGGGGCCGCGGCCGTAGCTGGGCGGGTCCATGATGATGCCATCGTAGGTGTTGCCCCGGCGCTTTTCCCGGGCCACGAACTTGGCGCAGTCGTCCACCAGCCAGCGGATGGGCCGGTCCGCCAGACCACTGGCCACGGCGTTGTCCTTGCCCCACGCTACGATGCCCTTGGACGCATCCACATGGCAGACGGCAGCACCCGCAGCGGCACAGGCCAGCGTTGCGCCGCCGGTGTAGCCAAACAGGTTCAGCACCTTGACAGGGCGGCCTGCCGCACGGATCTTTTGGGCGTACCAGGCCCAGTTAACGGCCTGCTCCGGGAACACGCCGGTGTGCTTGAAGCCGGTGGGGCTGACGATAAGGGTCAGCTTGTCCTCGCCCTCACCGCAGGAGATCTTCCACTTCTCAGGCAGACGGCGGCGGTACTCCCACTCTCCGCCCCCCTGATTGGAGCGGTGGTAGATGGCATCGGCCTTGGCCCAGAGCGGGCTCTGCTTCTCGGTTTTCCACACCACCTGCGGGTCGGGCCGGATGAGGATGGTCTCTCCCCAGCGCTCCAGGCGGTTGCCGCCGGTGGCATCCAGCAGCTCGTAATCTTTCCAACTATCTGCAGGGCGCATAAGCGTCCTCCTTTCTCTCTTCAAACGGCTCAGAACAGGCTCTGCTGGCCGTTGTCCTCCGGGCTTCCGTTCTCGGGGGCTTTCAGGCCCAGGTGCTCATAGGCAAGGCGGGTGGCACAGCGGCCCCGGGGAGTGCGGGTCAGAAAGCCCATCTGCATCAGGTAGGGCTCACACAGGTCCTCCAGCGTCACGGCCTCCTCGCCCAGCGCCGCCGCCAGCGTTTCCAGGCCCACAGGGCCGCCGTTGTACATCTCAATGATGGCGCGGAGCAGGCTGCGGTCCAGCTCGTCCAGACCCAGCGCGTCCACATCCATCCGCTTCAGGCTCATCAGGGAAACGTCCCGGTCGATGATGCCATCCCCCAGCACGGTGGCAAAGTCGCGGACACGCTTCAAGAAGCGGTTTGCCACGCGGGGGGTGCCCCGGCTGCATTTGGCCAGCTCGTAAGCGCCCTCCGGGGTGATGGGCTGGTCGAGGATGCCCGCCGAGCGCTGGATGATCCGGCTCAGCTCATCGGGGCTGTACAGCTCCAGCTTGAGCAGCACACCGAAGCGGTCCCGCAGGGGGCCGGTGATCTGGCCCGCACGGGTGGTAGCGCCCACCAGCGTGAAGCGGGGCAGGTTGATCCGGATGCTCTGGGCGCTGGGGCCCTTGCCGATCATAATATCCAGCGCGTAATCCTCCAGCGCCGGGTAGAGCACCTCCTCCACCTGCCGGGACAGGCGGTGGATCTCATCAATGAAGAGCACATCGCCCTCCTGCAGATTGGTCAGCAGGGCGGCAAGGTCGCCGGGCTTCTCAATGGCAGGGCCGCTGGTGATGCGGATCTGCACCCCCATCTCGTTGGCGATGATGCCCGCCAGCGTAGTCTTGCCCAGGCCCGGGGGGCCGTAGAGCAGGATGTGATCCATGGGCTCGCCGCGCCGCTTGGCGGCTTCCAGATAAATTTTCAGGTTCTGTTTGACCTTGTCCTGTCCGATGTAGTCCTCCAGATGCTGCGGGCGAAGGCTGTTTTCCTCGTTGTCCGCCGCCGTTAAGCTGGGCTGCATCATTTTTGCGCCATAGAGCGCGGTTTCGTCCTGCATGGATTACCTCCTGCCTGCCATGCCCCGCAGGGCCAGCTTGATGATCTCTTCCACGGGAAGGCTTGCGTCGATCTTGGAAACGGCCAGGGCTGCTTCGCTCTGGCTGTACCCCAGCGAGACCAGCGCCGCAATGGCCTGCCCGGCTCCCTGTGCGGCGGGGGCGGCAGTGGCCGCGCCCACATCCTCAAGGTTGATGCCATCTACAAAGCCCTTTGCTACCTTATCCTTCAGCTCCAGCACGATGCGCTGGGCCAGCTTGGGGCCTACGCCGGATGCCGCCTTGAAGGCCTTGTGGTCGCCTGCCGAGATCGCCAGCGCCACCCGGTCAGGCTCCATGACACTGAGAATGGCAAGGCCCACCTTGGGGCCCACACCGGAAACGGCGGTCAGCAGCTCAAAGCAGCTCTGCTGCTCCTCAGTGGCAAAGCCATACAGGCTGATGTCATTTTCGGTCACGCTCATCACGGTGTAAAGGGTGGCTTCCCTGCCCACCCCGGGCAGTGCGCCCGCAACGCTGGTCGGGCACTGCACATAGTAGCCCACCCCGCCGCAGCTCACCACAACAGCGTTCAGGGTCTTTTTGATGATTTTTCCGGATAGACTGTAAATCATAGTTTTCCTCCAGCAGCCTTCCCCTCTCAGTCTCGCATTCGCTCGCCAGCTCCCCCAAAGGGGGAGCCAAAGCATCGAATCAGGCAGCTGCTACTGTACTCATCCACTGATACCAAAAGCCGCGATTGCCTCTCCCTTCGGGAGAGGTGGCAATGCGCAGCATTGACGGAGAGGGCTCAAATCGGCCCAACGCCCCTTCTTGCAAAGCGGTTCAGCTGGTTGCCGTTGGTATGGCAAAAGGTGATAGCCATGGCCAGTGCATCGGCGGTATCATCAGGCTTTGGCACAGCGGGCAGATGCAGCAGGATGCGGGTCATCTCCTGCACCTGCTTTTTCACGGCCTTGCCGTAGCCGGTAACGGCCTGTTTCACCTGCATGGGGGTGTACTCGTAGATAGGGATGCCCGCCTGCGCCGCCGCCAGCAGGATGACCCCGCGGGCCTCGGCCACGCCGATCACAGTGGTCTGGTTGTGCTGGTAGAACAGCTTTTCGATGGCAAGCACCTCAGGCTGTGTCCGTTCGATGACCTCCCGGATGCCGGTGTAGACCTCGTCCAGCCGCTGCTCAAACGGCACCCCGGCATCGGTGCACACGGCCCCGAAATCCACCGGTGCAAACCGGTTGCCCGCATAGTCCAAAACGCCCCAGCCCACAATGGCGTAACCCGGGTCGATGCCCAAAACTCTCATTCTGCGATACCTTTCCTATTATAATCAATGTATTATACCACAAACCGGCGTTCAGGGCAACGGAAACGCCTTGGGGCGGTTTACAAAATGTGCGCTGGGCGGCTGATTTTCTATCCACAGTAAACCGGACATCAAAAAGTTTGCAGAATTTTCAAAAAAGGGCTTGCTTTTTGCCCGGCGGTATGATATCATAATCAAGCTGATTGCGGCACAAACAGAATATGGACGGTTAGCTCAGCTGGTAGAGCATCTGCTTGACGTGCAGGAGGTCACAGGTTCGAGTCCTGTACCGTCCACCATACAGTTCGTACTCGAACCCGATTCTTTACGAAAAAGGGTTCGGGTACGTTTTTTGTTTATCGGAGGTTTTGCGGAAGGACTACTCGGAACGGTAAACGAGCAAAGGCAGGGTATCACTATGATAGTGGTATCCTGCCTTTTGCTTTGCGGAATCAAGTTCGCTTTGTGCGAACTTGGTCGTCCCCCTATATGGCGCGTTTGGGAGTAGTCGCTGCGTACGTGCGTACCGGGAGCCTGTACACCTCTGACAAGGTGTAACACACTAGACTTTGTGCCAAAGTCTGTGTGCCAAGGGGTCAAGCCCCTTAGAATCCCTGCGGAGCGTGTACGCACGTACGCAGAAAAATGGCAAAATTTCACTATATCGGGGTGTTCTTTCATGGTGGAGTGTGGTATACTCGGCTTAGCCCAGTAAATCGGAGTTTGACGAGGTAAAAGAATATGAATGGAAAACATCTATTTCTTACATCTGCAGGGTTGACCGATAAGATGAAAGAGAAATTCTTTGATATTATTGGAAAGTGTCCGAAGGATGTGAAAGTGCTTTATATTCCAACAGCTGGCATTGAAACAGATGGTGCAAGAGAGTCGCTTGCAATATGTTTTCATGAACTCTTTCTAATGGGAATTCAGTACGAAAATATATTAGTGTACAATCTGGAATTAATTCTTTCAAAAGACTATCAAAGAACCTATTCTTCGTATGTTACAACCCCGTTTATGCTTACAAGGCTATTAACTTTTGAAGAATTAAACCAATTTGATGCTGTTTTTGTCAGTGGTGGTGATGTATCTGTGCTTTGTCGTGAAATGTCTAGAACTGGTTTTGATAGAATACTTAATAATGCAATTAAAAACGGACTTATATATGTCGGAATCAGTGCAGGAAGTATGTATGCGGCGGGAAATTTAACAGATGGATTACATATTATTGACAATCCTATTATCCCCCATTGGAATGGTTCTGAAACAACAGTATTACCGAACGGCAAAGATGAGATTAAGCTTGCTGATGGAAAAGCTGTTTATGTAGAGGATAATTACATGAGTGTAATATGATGCACATGTAGGATTAGTCAAATTCCAGTTTGCCGTACTCGTTCCAGCAGGGTTTGGGGCAGGCACGCCCCAACAAGAAGCTGTCCCAAAGGGGCAAGAATTTTCAAGAATTGAAAATTTGTGGCCACGGGACGATTCTTGCTCTCAGCTAATAAGCTCAAATTCGATTTTCCGTAATTGTTTCCAAATTGTTAAAACGCATAAGCGGGCAAAGAACTTTTTTCTTCTGAAGTGGTGGTGTTCACGATGAGCACCACCACTTTTCCGTTTTGTTTTTCTTGCAAACAGGTGGGAAATATGGTATATAGGTTATACGAAACATTGCGTTGATTCAATGATGTGCAAAGAGAGGTGCTACCATGACCGCCGTAATCTACGCCCGCTATTCATCCGACAGTCAGCGCGAAGCGTCCATTGAGGGACAACTGCGCGACTGCAAGGACTACGCCGAGAAGAACGGCATCACTGTGGTCGGCACTTACATTGACCGTGCCTATTCTGCCAAGACGGATGACCGCCCGGAGTTCCAGCACATGATAAAGGACAGCGCGAAGAAAATCTTCGATGTGGTTCTGGTCTGGAAGCTCGACCGCTTTGCCCGAAATCGCTACGATGCCGTGAACTACAAGCACCAGTTGGAAAAGAACGGTGTCCATCTGGTGTCTGCCATGGAACCCATTTCGCAGGGGCCTGAAGGCATTATGGTGGAGAGTATGCTTATCGGCATGGCGGAATACTATTCCGCCGAACTCGCCCTGAAAGTGGCGCGCGGTGAGCGCGAAAATGCACTCCAATGCAAATACAACGGCGGTGTAGTGCCGCTGGGTTTCACCATTGGCAAGGAGGACAGGCTGTACCATATCGACCCGGAAACGGCTCCCATTGTACAGGAGATATTCACCCGGTACGCCGATGGAGAACCAGCCGAGAAAATCGCGGCATCTCTGAACGAGCGCGGCCTGCGCACCCGAACCGGAAAGCCGTTTGTGAAGAACAGCTTCTTCCAGATTTTCCGGAACCGCCGCTACATCGGCGAATACCGTTACAAGGACATTGTGACACCGGGCGGCATCCCGGCCATTATTGACCAAGACTTGTTTGACCGGGTGCAGCAGCGTTTCGAACAAAACAAGATTGCCCATGGTCGGCCTGCAAAAGAGGATGTGAGCTATCTTCTGACTACCAAGCTGTTCTGCGGCAAGTGCGGCACCCTGATGGGCGGCGAAAGCGGTACAAGCCACATGGGAACCACCTACTATTACTACAAGTGCGGCAATGCCAAACGCCACGGCAAGGCGCACTGTGACCTGAAAGCCATCCGCAAAGAGCCGCTGGAACGGTTCGTGGTAGATACTGCCATTAAGGTGATTTTCAGCGATGAAATTATCGAACGGCTGATAGATTTAGTCATGGAAGCCCAGCAGCAGGAGAACGCCCGGCTGCCTGTCCTGAAAGAGCAGCTCCGGGACACGGAGAAGCGGCTGGCAAACCTTCTGGAAGCTATTGAACAGGGCATCCTGACCCCGACCACCAAGCAGCGGTTGGACGAGCTGGAAGCCCGGAAAGAAGCTCTGAACACCAGTATTCTGGAGGAAGAACTGAAAAAGCCCGTCCTGACCCGTGAATGGATTCGGTTCTGGCTTGAGAAATTCCGCAAGGGTGACGTGGGCAGCACGGAACACCAGCGGCAGATCATTGATACCTTTGTCAACTCGGTCTACGTCTTTGATGACCGGGTCGTACTCAACTTCAACTTCACGGACGATGCCAAGACGGTCACCCGTGAGGAAGTGTTGGGTTCGAGTGCTGTGGACAATGCTCCACCAAACAAGAAAAATCCGAACCTATTTCCGATTGGAGAAGGGTTCGGATTTTTCGTTTTCTTCGGGTTTGAGAATGAAGGCTCCCGTGGACGGCGCAAAACTCCGATACCTTGTCATAGACCGTAAGACAATCACAAGATTTGGAGGGTATGATTATGAAGTACGATGAAAGAGCCTGCAAGTTTAATATAGACACTGGCTGCGTGGAACTGCTGCTCCGGGACGGGAGAAAAATTTCCATTGACTGCACTGGGGTCGAGGATGCGCTGGATGTTACCATGGCGCAGAGGTCTGAACTGGACTACCTCATCTATAACGACCCGCTGGCGTATGCCGAACTGATCCTGAACGGTGAGCCGGAGGAGTATCTGAGAAATGCGGCTGCAAGTCACGGATTAGAGGACTGAACACAAAAACAGGGTGCGCCCTGCCGGACGCACCCTGCCAAAATCCACACACGATAAGTAAGGCAGGGAGTTCCCCCACGGGAACTTCCTGTTTCTCTTTGCCGGAGAGATGAGCCTGCTCCGCCTGCCACGCAGCAAACTCCCGTTGACCTTCCTCGCTGTTCCAGCAGGCAAGGATGGCCGGGTAGAATGCCCGTGCCAGACGGTCAATGACTTCATCGGGGTAGGGGGAAGTGTTTGTGGACTTTTTCTTTTTGTTCAAACGCACGCTCCTTTGATCGTCCCACCATGGCAAAGCCGGGCAAGAAAATCAAAGCTCCATTTTTATCAGGCGCAAGGGCGCGGAAGTTTTCTGCCTTGCACTTGCGGCTGGTGGCTCGTTGATGGCTTACAAGTGCCTGTCGTTATGCGGTCTTTTCAGCTTCTTCGATGGTTTCAGAAAGAATCTGCTCCATGCAGGCTTCTAGCTCGTTCAGATAGTGGGCTGGCCGCTGCATGGCGTAGCGGAGAACCTTCTGCTTTTCCGGGTCAGAAAGATAACTCTGATTATTTTTGAGCACTCGCTTCCATGTGTTTCGCATCATTTCCGTGGCCATGCTCAGCGTCTTGTAGACCTTCATGCACTCGTCCGGGACTTGGTATCCCTTGAACTGCTCGGGGTCGGATGTGGGCATCGGAACCGGCACGTCTGCTTTGGGGTCTGCATTTGCAGCCTCCATTCCTTTCGTGATTTCCGGGTGCATGATCTCGGCAAATACGTCTTGCCGTTTGGCAGGACTGCTCTGCACGAGCTTGGACATTTCTTCATTCGTGAACTTCACTTCACCGGAAAAGACTTTCTGCTTGATGCCGGGAGAGAGATTATCTGCGATGTCGATGCCTCGCGTGTAGTGGCTGGCACGGAGAACAGAGGCACGGCTGACACCGTTTTCCTCTGCGATCCGGTCGCAGGTTTTCTTCCCGGAGTGGTGGTTATCATCGTGAGCACCACCACTTTTCTTTGCTAAAGTGTACTGGTTGCCCCGAAAGATTTTTGCGGCTTTCTTCTCGGCTTCATACTGTTTGCCAATCAGATAACGCTTCTGTTCGGGGCTCAGGTTGCGCCGCCCCAACTGGTTTCTGCAAATCCACGCAAGGGCTTCTTCGCGATTCTCGAATCGGAGCGGCATGGTGGAGAAATAAATCTCCGGGTGTTTCTGGAGAATGGCATAACGATTGTGGCCGTCAACAAGGATGTTATTCCAAACGATCAAAGGAGAAAGCAGTTTGCCTTCTTTGAGGATGTTTTCTTCAAGCTGCTTATACTCATCGTCCGTCAGCGGCGGAATCTGATTCTGGAACTCCGGGTCGATTTTCAAGTTGATCATACGCACACTCCTTTATCTCTCCTGCTGCGCCGGTTCTTCCTCCCGGAAAAAGGACGCAACATTCTGCTTTGCGGTTTTCAGTTTGAGCAGTTCTTCCTTGGTTTCCTTGTACTGCTCGTAGAACTTTGCCTTTTCGGATGCCAGCTGCGCATACTCGGCTTCCAACTTGTTCGGGCTGGGCAGCTTGGTGATGTTGTTTGCCTTGAGATAGGCTGCTGCCGTCCGGTACGCTGTCAGTTCTGCACGGTGCTGTTCTTCAAAGGCTGCGGGGGATTTGACAGTTTTCAGTTTCTGCGCAAGCGGTCGGTACTGCTTGTAGGCAGCAGCGTGGCTGCGCAGCTTCTTGTTTTCTGCCATGCGGGTTTCGAGGTCTTTCACTACGGCCAGCGATTCATGGAACTTGGTGTCAAGCTCTGCGATTCTCTGGTCGAGTGCATCCTCGTTGAGCAGACCTTTTTCCTGCAAGAGGATCAAGGTCTGTGCCATGGCTTTGAGGTTGTGCTTTTTCGCCCAACGCTCGTAGCCGATGCCCTTGCCCTGCTTCAGCTTTGCCTGAATGTCCACCAGTTTCTGAATCTTATCGGGCTTGTCTGCTGCGATGGGCTGGACGGTCGGAGCAAGCCGGATGTTCTGAGCGAGTGCGGCAAGCACCTGCTCTTTCTCAAACTTCTTGCTCAGCTTCCGGGCGGTGATGAATTTTACCCGATTGGACGGGCAGTAGCTCAATCGCCCTCGGCTCTCTTTCACGGCAATGCCATGTTCCTGCAAGAGCAATGCAGAAAATTCATCGAAGGTGGTGGCTTTCTTCAGCACGGAGTCGATTTGCCTGCGCAGAGTTTCCAGTTCCGTCTGGTAAACAGTCTGCTTGGGAGCCTTCCCTTCTGCAAGCAATCTGGCGTTGGCATGGTCGAGACATTGCTGCCAGCGCCGCCGTGCCCAGTATTCCCGTTCAGAAATACGGTCGCCTTGTGCTTCCAGTAGATTGATCTGATGCAGGTCAGCGTGTTCGCACATTTCCATGACTGCGACACGCAGGTGCCGCATGGTCTGGGCTGTGCTGGAGTGCTTCATGCCCTCACGCCAGTCACGAGGCTTCTGCATATAGGGCTTGCGTTCCACTTCTCGTGTGCGGATGCTGCCGATCACGATGTGGACGTGGATATTTCCCGAATGGTTATGCCCATCCGGGTGGGTGCAGACGATGGCAGGATGACCGGGAAAGTTTTCTTTACAGAAGTTCAGGCCGAGAGCCTGTGCTTTTTCCATGGTCAAGCCGTTGTCGGCTGCATCTCTGGGGTCAAAGCTGATGATATACTGGTGGCTCTTAATATCATCGGGGTGGTTGTTCTTGTTGTACTTTCGGTTTGCCAGCAGGCAGGCCGTTGCAAACGAGAAATCGCCGCATTCAAGCGTATCCAGAATGTACGAATCCCGCAGCATGGGCCTGCCTTGTTCATCAAGAAGCTGCTTCCCGGTGAACGCATCGTGCTGGTAAATCAGGTACGCTTCGATGGCGGAGTAGTCCGAATTCTTAGAGGCGATATGCTTGAGCGTTGCCATACAGTTCACCAAGAATTTTCTCGGCGTTGAGCCGGAAGGCAGTCAGGTCTGTAAGTTCGTCAAGAAGTTTCGCCCGGAGTTGTTCGGTATCTGCTCCACCGGAGTTGAAGTGTCGTGCGAGTTGATTCAGGTTTCCGCCCACCTTGCCGCACTGGGCAAGCAGAGTGGAAACGGCGTTCAGGGTTTCTTCTCCGCCGCCGGCAACGACAACCGTGCGCTCGATCTTCGCACTGTGCAGCGCACGGCGGATGAGGGTGGACAGGGAGAGATGAAGGAGTTTTGCTGTGCATTGGAGTTCCATCTTTTCAGTTTCCGTCACACGGAACTTGATGATGTGCGTTTTGTTGTTCGGCGTGTCGTGGCGGTGGGTCGTGCTGGGATTCGCTTTGACATTCGTTTTGTTCATTGAACCTCCTGTCGTTTCGCTAGCTCCTCGGTGGAACTATGTAAGCACGACACGCCGTTCTTTCGCACCAACGGTGCGAAATATGAGCAGGGTTTGGGGCAGGCACGCCCCAACAAGATCACATCAAAACTCGCAAGAGTTGCAGATGTGAAGTCCCGGTGGAACACAAGATTTTCAAGAATTGAAAATTTGTGGCCACGGGACGGTTCTTGCCCTCTACCGCTGCGCTCAAAACGCATTTTCAACAAATGTTTCCGAATTGTTAAGGCGCAAAAATAAGTAGAGATTTCCACTGCTCGTGTATGTTGATCGCCGTTTGACCCGAACGAAGTTCCTGCCCCTGTTTTGCAGCGGCGTTTTCCGGCTCGCCCACAGAAAGTGTGAGGTCATGGCACGATATCACGTTCAGACGGCTTATGAAGGATTCAAGGTTCGGTATGAAGAAAGCCGGGCGCAGTGTGGACACTACAACCTGCTTCTTTCAAACACAAGAATAACACTTTGAGGTTGTGTAGTCAACAACCGAAAATGAATTTTGGAAATTTGTACAACCACATAAGATTTTATTTGTGAAAAAGAAAAATACCGCCCACGCAGTACAGGCGAAGGATTTTGTCGGGTGAAACAGACGGCAAAATGATCGGGTGTGTTGCGGGGCGGCATGTTCTTTCTGGATAATCACTCGCTGAAAGTGGTGGTTATCACGGTGAGAACCACCACTTTTGTCAGCAGGATTTGGAATAAAGGGTATCATGGAAGTGCAGGTGCGTCAATATGGTTTTGCAAAATTTATCGTGGTAAAGTGGCAGAAGTAAGACTTTCTACGAATTCAGAAAATCAAATGAGCTTCTCCCACAGCGCATCTCCTGTGGTGAGGGATTCTTCCTCCACGCCTTCACTCAGACGCCTTGCCACATACCATTCTGCGCCGCTTTTG
Source organism: Faecalibacterium sp. IP-3-29 (assembly GCF_023347335.1). Taxonomy (NCBI): domain Bacteria; kingdom Bacillati; phylum Bacillota; class Clostridia; order Eubacteriales; family Oscillospiraceae; genus Faecalibacterium; species Faecalibacterium sp. IP-3-29. The sequence goes on from NZ_CP094471.1 coordinate 2,714,245, forward strand.
CTTTGCACTCCGGCAAGGGCGGTGTCGTCCAGCAGCACGGCAAAATCGGAAACGCTCAGGCTGTCGCCCTCCTGCGGGTCAGTACCGTCCAGCAGACGGAAACAGCCGTACCGCTGCTCCATTGCCGCCGGGTCGTCCACGATGAAGATCATGCTCTCGCAGAGATAAAAATCAGAATTGAGCTTGTCCTCACTGGATTCCATCAGCTTGCGCAGGGAGGAATCCTGTCCATCGTAATCCAGCGCAAGCCAGATGCTCTTCACGTTGACTTTTACTTTCCCGTCCCCGTTCACATCATCGGCCGCAGCTTCCAATTTGGTTTCCACCTCGGACAGGAACGCCGCGTCCGGGTCAATACGCCCCACGACCGCTACCGTATAGTCCGGCTTCACCTCGGTGACACGGCTCCACACAAAATACCCGACCGCCAGCACCGCCGCGGCAATGAGCACCACATAATACCAGTGATAATGCCACCAGTTGGCGCGGGCTTCGGCAGGCGTCAGCTCCCGGGTTTTTTCCGGCACAAGATCCTCGGGGGAAATGTTGCGTTCGTAGCGGTAGGATGCCATGGCAGTGTCCTCTTTTCGTTTCAGTCTTGATAGCTATATCATAGCATAAACTCCCGGACTGTGTATACGATCCGGGAGTTTTGTTTACACGCGGGTGCGCAGGCACTTGAGATCCGTGCCGCTCACCGTATATTCCCCGGTGCCTGCCGGGATAAAGAAGCTCTCGCCCTTTTGGATGGGCAGGCTCTCGCCGGTGGCGGTCTCGGTCAGGGTCCCCTCTCCTTCCAGGATCAGCAGAGAAGTAAAGGAAACATCATCGCAGATATCCTTGAAGCTGCCCTCCACGGCATCCACCGTAAAGTAATCGCACTGTGCCAGATGGCCGTGGAAGTCGTGAGCAACAGGCGGCTTGCGTTCGGTCACATCCAGAGCCTGCGGGATGTGGAGCTGGCGGGGCTTGCCGTCTGCACCCTTGCGGCCATAATCGTAAATGCGGTAGGTGACGTTGGAATTCTGCTGAATCTCAGCCACCACGATGCCCTTGCGGATGGCGTGGAGCGTGCCGGAGGGGATGAATAAGCAGTCGCCTTTTTTCACCGGGACGGCGTTCAGCACCTCGGTCAGGGTGTTGTCCTTGATGCGGTGCTCAAACTCCTCTTTGCTGATCTCATGGGTGAAGCCATAGTAGAGGGTCGCACCCGGTTCTGCCTCCAGCACATACCACATTTCGGTCTTGCCGTACTGGTGTTCGTGCTCCAGGGCGTAGGCGTTAGAGGGGTGCACCTGAATGGACAGGTCCTTCTTGGCGTCGATGAGCTTTGCCAGAATGGGGAACTCCTCGAACTTTACGCAGTCGGTGCCAAGGCAGCCGGGGTGCGCGTCAATGTACTGCTGCAAAGTCGTGCCGTCCGGCAGGTAGCTGGGGCCGTCCGGGTGGCAGGAGAGCATCCACGCCTCACTCAAGGGGTGCATCTCGCTCTGGATGCCGTACTCGGTACGCAGTTTTTCGCCGCCCCAGAGGTAGTCCTTGCAGCTTGGTTTCAGTTGAATCGTTTTCATCTTGCATACCTCCAATATGCCTAAAATTGCACATAAAATGACACCTTTTCCGAAAAAAGGGTGCAAAAAAGCTGCCCCGTCCATTTTTATGGCAGGAACGAGGCAGCCGTTTGTAGAAATATTTGAGAATTTATGCCTTCAGCAGCTCGGCAGCGGCGTCACCCAGCTTCGCATTGATGGCATCTGCTTCGGCTTCCGTAGGAGCAACGGCGGACAGATACACCTTGATCTTCGGCTCAGTGCCGGAAGGACGAACCATCAGCTTTGCCTTTCCACCCAGACGGAACTCCAAGACATTTGCCTTCGGCAGGCCGGTGCCCTCGGCGTTGTAGTCCAGCACGCTTTCCACGGCGATTCCGGCAATGCTCTGCGGCGGGGTCTCGCGCAGCTGTTTCATGATGGCGTCCATGGTGTGCATTCCGCTTTCGCCCTCAAAGGCGAAGCTGTGCAGGGCATTGCGGTAGCAGCCAAACTCGGCGTACAGCTGGTTGATGGCATCCAGCAGGGTCATGCCCTGCTTTGCGTACCATGCGGCGGCTTCGCACACCAGCAGCGTGGCGTTGACGGCATCTTTGTCCCGGACGTGTGCGCCGGACAGGTAGCCGTAGCTCTCCTCAAAGCCGAAGATGTAGCGGTCGGCTTCTCCGGCGGCTTCCAGCAGGCCGATCTGCTCACCGATGAACTTGAAGCCGGTCAGGGTACGGCGCAGCTCCACGCCGTACTTCTCGGCCACCGGAGTTGCCATATCGGTGGACACGATGGTGGTCACAGCCACGGGGTGCTCCGGCAGGGTGCCCAGCGCCTTGCGGGTGCGGCAGATGTAGTCCAGCAGGATGATGCCCATCTCGTTGCCGGTAATGAGCCGGTAGCCGCCCTTTCCGTCCGGCACTGCCGTGCCGCAGCGGTCGCAGTCCGGGTCGGTGCCCAGCAAAAGGTCCGGGTGGACTTGATCGCACAGCTCCAGACCCTTCTGCATGGCCTCCCGAATTTCCGGGTTCGGGTAGGGGCAGGTGGGGAAGTTGCCGTCCGGCTTTTCCTGCTCCGGCACCACCGTCACATGGGTGACGCCCAGCTTTGCCAGCAGCTTTTTCACGCATTCCAGACCGGAGCCGTTCAGCGGAGTGTACACCAGCTTCAGGTCGGCGGTGCCTGCCCCATCGCCCACACGCTGGGCATAGACGGCATCCACAAAGTCGTCCAGACATTTCTCGCTGCTGTACTCGATCTTGCCCTCGGCAAGGGCGACATCAAAGTCCGCAGGCTGTACGGCAAAGCAGTCCACCGCTTCAATGGCGGCAAGAATTTTTGCTGCCACCTCAAGGGTGATCTGGCAGCCGTCTGCACCGTAGACCTTGTAGCCGTTGTACTTGGCAGGGTTGTGGCTGGCGGTGACGCAGACGCCCGCGCCGCAGCCGTAGTACCGCACCGCCCAGCTCAGCGCCGGAGTAGGTTCCAGACGGGGATAAATATAGGCCTTGATGCCGTTTGCCGCAAGGACAGCTGCGGTTTCGCGGGCAAACACATCGCTCTTGATACGGCTGTCGTAGCCGATGGCAACTTTCTTCGGCAAGTCGGAGGCATTCAGGTAGTTGGCAAGGCCTTGCGTAGCTTTGCGGATGTTGTAGACATTCATCCGGTTGGTGCCAGCACCGATGACGCCCCGCAGACCGCCGGTGCCGAATTCCAGCTCCCGGTAGAACCGGTCGGTGATGGCATCCTCGTCGCCTGCGATTGCTTTCAGCTCTTCGGCAAGGTCGGCGGGCATTTCCGGCTGTGCCAGCCATTTTTCATAAGCCGATTTAATTTCTTCTGTCATGAAGGTTTTCTCCTCTCGTCAGCATCCTCGCCCATCTCCTGCTCCCTGCTATGCCAGAGAGGGCGAAGCAGTTAAACTTTCTTCAGATACCAGATTTTTGCGGGCGTCTGGCCCCAGCCGCCGGGCAGTTCCAGACCGGTGGTCAGCAGCTGGACGCCGCTGTAGGTGTTTGCGTCTTCGTCGGTGTACTGTGCTGCCGGGTCCAGCCCTTCCAGCATAAGGCGGGGGCGGCTGTTGGCGCTTGCCACGCCGTGGCTGCCGGTCAGGGCATCGCCCACGGCGAAGACGGCGGCTTCGCTGCCGTCCTTTGCGGTTATCATCCACGCAGCACCCAGGCCGTTGGGTTCCGGGTCCACCAGACGGTGCAGGTCGCCGCCGCGCAGCAATGCACCGTGCTGGCGATACCACGCCACATAGGGGCGGAGCTCGGCCAGTTCTTCCTCGCTGTATTTCGTCAGATCCAGCTCAAAGCCGAAGGTGCCAGTAAGTGCTGCCGCCATCCGTGCTTCCACCGTGGAGATGTGGCCGGTGCAGTGGTTGGGCACGGTGGAAAAGTGCGCCCCCATCACGCAGCCGGGGTAGAACAGGCTGGTGCCGTACTGGACGACCAGACGGGAACGGGCATCGGTGTTGTCGCTGCACCAGATCTGCGGGCTGTAATAGAGCATTCCGCAGTCGAAGCGGGCACCGCCGCCTGCACAGTTTTCCAGCAGCAGGCCGGGGTACTTTTCGGTCAGGCGGCGCTGCAATTCGTACACACCCATCACATAGCGGTGGTACACTTCACCCTGCTGTTTTGCAGGCAGTTTGGCGTTGTAGACGTGTGCCAGCGAGCGGTTCATATCCCACTTGAGGTATTTCAGCGGGCAGCTCCTTAAAATTTCATCCAGTTGCTGCCAGATACCGTCCACCACTTCGGGGCGGCTGAAATCCAGCGTATACTGCTGGCGGATCTCCAGCGGCTCGCGCCCGGGGATGGTAAATGCCCAGTCGGGGTGTGTGCGATAGAGGTCTGAGTCCGGACTGATGGCTTCTGGCTCGACCCACAGTCCCATCTCCAGTCCCAGTAGATTGATTTTCTTGCACAGGCCGGGCAGATCGTCCGGCAGCTTGGCTTTGTCCGCTGCCCAGTCGCCCAAGCTGGACGAGGTATCGTTGCGTCCTTTGAACCAGCCATCGTCCAGCACGAACAGGTCGATGTCCGCCTTTTTGGAGGCAGCAGCCAGTTCCAGCAGCTTTTTCTCGTCGAAGTCAAAGTAGCAGGCTTCCCAGCTATTGATGAGCACCGGGCGGGGCGCGGTCATATCCTGCCAGCGGGGCGGCAGTAGCCGGGTGCGGATGGCGCCATGGAAACGGCGGCTCATCTCGCCTAGCCCCTTATCCGAATAGACCATCGCGGCTTCCGGTGCGGTAAAGCTCTCGCCGGGAGCCAGCGTCCAGTGGAAGTGGTAGGGATGGATGCCCATCACCAGCCGTTCCCCTGCGTCGGCACGCTCGGCTTCGATGAGGTAGTTGCCGCTGTACACAAAGGCAAATCCCCATGCGTCGCCGGTCGTTTCGGTGGTATCGGCATGGCAGAGGGCGACTGCCGGGTTGTGGGCGTGGCCGGGGATGCCCCGCATACTGCCAACGCTCTGGATGCCGCAGCGCAGCGCCGCACGTTCCGGGGTGCGCTCCGCTGCCCATGTACCGTTCAAGGTGATCAGTTCGAGAGCATCCGGCGCAAAGTCGAGAGTCAGAGAAGCCGCCTTGTTCAGGGTCAGCTCCTCGGACGAGGTGTTGGTATAAACTGCCGTGCGGGTGATGAAGTCCTCGGCTTCGTAGACGCTGTACCGCAGTTCCACGGCCAGACCGCACGCATCTTTCAGGAAAACGGAAAGCGTCTCCACACCCTTTCCATCCCGGAACATCGGCAGGTCGGGCAATTGGGGTTTGCCGATATGCACTTCAGCACGGTCGAACACGAACGCCGCCGCTTCCGTGCCGTCGGCGTATTCCGGGATGACGGCGGGAGTGCGGTTATCAGCGGTGCCGCAGCCGGAAAGCTCCTGCGGCAAAAGATCCGGCCAGCAGCCGGGGTCGCTGTGGGGCATCCGGGCATCCGCAAGGCTGGGCACATCCTCCGGCAGACGGGTGCCGTAATAAGTGTGCAGCACCATGCCATTAGGGGCAACTGCCAGCTGGTAGCTGGTGTGGGTGGTATGCAGGGTAAAGACGTTTTCGGTGCAGACGATCATTGGGTACTGTCCTCCGTGTCGGTTTCTTCTTCCGGTTCCTCTTCTTTGCGCCCGGCCTTTTCCAGTTGGGCAAAGGCGGGGCGCATCAGGCTTGCCATGCCAAGGGCAGAACCTGCGCCGCCGATGAGCAGCCACAGGGGCAGCAGATAGACGAACCACGCCGGGGCGGCCTTTGCCAGCAGGGGAAACCACGCCAGAAAGGCAAGATTTCCCACGGTGGGCAGCAGATTGGCAAGGGTCATGCGGCCGCTGTCTGCCAGTACCGGCAGAACGCCGGGATAGGTGAACCGTGCCAGCAGGGCAAAGCCCCAGCTGCCACAGCAGCCTGCCAGCACCAGCAGCAGAAAGGACGCTGCCGCCAGAATGCCATTGCCGGCGGTGTCCTGTGCGGTGGCGGTGCGCAGCCCGGTGAGGGCGGCAAAGCCTGCCAGCAAAAGCACCAGCCACAGGGCGGTGGATTGCTTAAAATCCCGCTTGAACGCCTTGAAAAAGTCCGTCCGCACGGTATAGTCCTCTTTGGCTGCCATCTTGTTCACCACCGTGAACAGCCCCAGCGTAGAGGCCCCGGCGGTGAGGATGGGCAGACAGCACACGAGCCACAGGACGTTGGCAAGCACGAGATCTCCGATCCTTCCCATGGTGCGGTAGAATGGACTGTCGATGTTGGCCTTTTTCATAACGTTTCCTTTCGGGGGAGCGGGGCGGGAATTACTCCCCGATGCTCCGGAGATATTCGAGATTTTTGTCGATCAGGTCGCAGCGCTGCTTCACGCAATCCACACTGCGCAGGGGGTCGGCAGGCGTGTTGAACGCAAAGTCCAGCAGCTTGTCGATGGTGGTAGAAGCCACATGCAGGCGGGTGTCACTGGCTGCATAATAAATATATACGCTACCGTCATCGTCCGCAATAGCACCGTTGGTGAACACGACGTTGGAAACGTCGCCCACCCGCTCCCAGTCACGGGGTGCGATGAGGAAGCCGGACGGCTCTGCGATCACCTTGCTGGGGTCATCCAGTGCGGTAACGAACACATAGATGACGTACCGCAGCCCGGCGGCGGTATTCCGCACGCCGTGGGCGATGTGCAGCCAGCCCTTTTCGGTCTTGATGGGGGTGGCACCCTCGCCGTTCTTTGCCTCGGTGATGGTATGGTAGCGGCGGGGGCTGGTGATGATTTCCTCGTCAATGACGGCGTGGGTGATGTCCTCGCACAGACCAAAGCCTACGCCGCCGCCGGAACCGGTGTCGATGAAGTCATCCATGGGGCGGGTGTAGAAGGCGTACTTGCCGTTGACAAACTCCGGCAGCAGATCCACATTGCGCTGCTGGGGGCTGCGCTTGGTGACAAGGTTCGGCAGACGCTCCCAAGTCTTGAGGTCTTTGGTGCGGACGATGCCCGCAGCAGCCACGGCAGCGGACAGGTCATTCACGCTGTTGTCCTTGCTCTCGGAGCAGAACACGCCGTAGATCCAGCCGTCCTCGTGCTGGGTCAGGCGCATATCGTAGACGTTGGTCTCCTCCGGGCAGGTGTCCGGCAGCAGGATGGGCTTTTCCCAGAAGTGGAAGCCCTCCACCGGGCTGTCACTTTCTGCCACGCCGAAGAAGCTCTTGCGGTCGTTGCCCTCGATGCGCGCCACAAGGTAATACTTGCCGTTCAGCTTGATGGCACCGGAGTTGAACACGGCGTTCACGCCCAGACGCTCCATAAAGTGGGGGTTCGTCTCCGGGTTCAGGTCGAACCGCCAGCTCAGCGGGATGGATTCGCGGGTCAGCACCGGGTTTTCCCACCGGTCGTAGATGCCGTTGTAGAAATCGGTCTTTTTGTTTTTGCGGGCCAGGTAGGCATCCTGCAAAGCCTTCTGGCGCAGGTATTCGGGGTGGAGTTTAGACTGTGACATCGGGGTTCCTCCTTATCAGTTCCATGCACATTCTGCCGTTGTGGTAGGGGCACTTCCACGGCTCAAGGATGGGCTTGCGGCTGGACGGTTTTCCGTCTGCGTCCACCTCCCAGAACCATTCACTGCCGGGGCGTTTGTCCACCATCACGTTGCAGATGTAGTGGTAAATATCGGCGGCGGCATCGCGGTATTTTGCATCGCCGCTCTTGTTGTATTCGTTCACGAAGCCCAGTACGCTTTCGGCCTGCACCCACCACACACGGGTGGTGTTCACCTTGCCCCGGTCGCACTCGTTGACCACCGAGTGGTCAATGTAAGCTTCCTTGTAGATGTGGGCGGCAAGGTCGGAGTTGATGGCGTGGATGCGCTTGGAAAGCGCTGCATCTCCCAGTAAATCGCAGCCCCAGTCGATGAGCCAGCTGGACTCGATATCGTGGCCATAGCTGTACAAATCGATGATAGAGTTGTAGTGCTGGTCAAAGAACACCAGCTGCCGGTGCAGCTCCGGGCTGTAAATCTTGTGCTCGTAGATATCAAGGATGCGGCGCAGAGCCTTTTCCACCTCCGGGTCACGGCTGGCCTGATAAAGCCCGGCGTAACCCTCGAACACATGGAGCAGGGTATTCATGGTCTTTGCCGCCATGACACCGTTTTCCGAGAGCTTTTCGTTGCTCTCCGGCTTCCAGTCGATGGTAAAGGCCTCCAGATAGCCCTCGCTGTCGGTGCAGTGCTGCTCGATGAGATGAAAGATCTTTTTTGCGTAGTCCAGCGCAACGGGGTCTTTGGTCAGCCGGTAGTAAGCGGAAAGGGCATAGATGGCAAAGCCCTGATTGTAGGTGTGCTTGGTGGTGTCCTGCGGCTTGCCGGTATAATCGCAGCTCCAGTACACACCGCCGTTTGCCTCATCGTAGCAGTTTTTCAGGAAGAACTGGTAGGCGTGGCGGGCATCCTCGGCAAGGTCTGCCCGGCCGGTCAGCATGGCAGCCTCGGAGAAGAACCACAGAATGCGGCTGTTCAGGATGCAGCCCTTTTCGGCTTTTTTATCCAGCTTCAGGTCAAAATCCATGTAGCCGTAAAAGCCGCCGTTTTCCTCGTCCCGCAGCCCTTTCCAGAAGGGAATGATGGTTTGCAGCAGCATTTCTTCTGCTGCCTGTTTGATGGAAGACATAATACAGAACTTCCTTTCTGTACAAAGTAAAACCCTCTCGGTCACGGCTTGCGCCGTGCCAGCGCCCGGTAGGGGACGTAAAATCTCTTTTTGCAGAGATGGCGATGCGAAGCATTGACAGAGAGGGTTGCGCTTGACGCTTAGCGGATGCCCACCTCGTGGTCGGTGGGGCCTGCGTTATCGTGGGTCTTGATGTAATCCACCACCTCGTCTACGGTGGTGAAGGCCAAACCGACATAGCTGTCGGCGCAGCCATAGTACAGAGCGATGCGGCCGGTGTCGGCATCCTGCAAGGTGGCGCAGGGGAAGCAGACGTTGGGCACGAAGCCACGCTCCTCATACCACTTTTCCGGGGTCAGCAGGAAGTTGCCGCAGCGGTACAGCACCTTGCTGGGCTCGTCCTTATCCAGAATGGCACCGCCGATGGAGTAGACGAAGCCATTGCAGGTGCCGGTAACGCCGTGGTAGAACAGCAGCCAGCCCTCGCTGGTCTCAATGGGGGCAGCACCGCCGCCGATCTTCACGCTCTCCCACCAGTTGGAGCCCTTGCTCATCACATGGCGGTGACGGCCCCAGAACTCCATATCCGGGCTCTGGCTCAGGAAGATGTCACCAAAGGGGGTATGGCCGCTGTCAGACGGGCGGCTCAGCAGGGTGTACATGCCGTTGATCTTGCGGGGGAACAGCACGGCGTTGCGGTTGAAGGGGATAAAGGGGTTCTCGATGCGGACAAAGGTCTTGAAGTCGGTGGTCTTGGCGATGCCGATGGACGCACCGTAGAAGTCCTGACACCAGATGATGTAGTAGGTGTCCTCCACCTTCACAAGACGGGGATCGTAGGCGTACACCGGCATAAACGGCTCGCCCTTTTCGTTGACGAAGGGGATCTTGTCCTTGTCAAAGTTCCAGTGGATGCCGTCCTCGCTGCGTCCCAGATAGATGTAGGGGATGCCATCGACCTGCTCGCCACGGAACACGCCGATGAACTTGCCCTCGTAGGGCACCACGGCACTGTTGAAGATGCGTGCCACCCCTTCCACAGGGTTGCGGTCGATGATGGGGTTCTCGCTGTACCGCCACACCGGGGCGGTAACGTCAGCGGGCTTTTCCTGCCAAGGGATGTTGGGCAGTGCGTCGCAGAACATTTTTACGTTGCTCATAAGATAAACTCCTGTAATAGAAGATTGTTTGTTTTCCTTCTGCTGTATTCTCCCGGCTCCTGCACAGAAACCGGGAGAAGCAGCAGATGATGAAGGAAAAATGTGGATGTCTTGAAAAGACTGTACTGGCCGAAAACGGCTTTCCTCTTGCGGTGCCCAGCGTCCACTTCGGCCCTTGGGCGGGCCTCGTGTCCTGCTGACCGCGGCGCCAAAAATTGCTCCCTGTTTCCGCCGCAGGCGGCGGTCGCAATTTTAGCCCTTCACAGCACCGGCAGCCATGCCGCTGTAGATCTGATCCTGACACAGCAGGAACACGATAAGGGCGGGGATGATGGTGATGATGACACCGGCGCAAATGTAGTTGTACTGGTTGCCCATGGGGCCGGAGAACACATACAGGGAGGTAGCAACCACCTGATACTTGGTCTTATCCTGCAGATACAGGTTTGCCATGTAGTATTCGTTGTAGGTGGACACACCCTTCAGGATGGCGCTGGTGACGATGGCGGGCTTCAGCAGGGGCAGCAGGATCTTGAAGAACACACCAAAGTAGGTGCAGCCATCCAGAATGGCGCTTTCGTCCAGCGTGGGGGAAAGGTTCTCGAAGAACTGCAAAAAGATATAGATGGTGATAACGTCCGTGCCCATCATCAGGATGATGTAGCCGGGCATGGAGTTTACCAGATGCAGAGCGGTCATGATCTGGTACACCGTGACCTGGGAGGCGATGCCGGGGATCAGGGTGGCAATGGTGAACAGGTTGCGGATCAGCTTGTTGCCGGGGAACTTGAACCGGTTCAGCACATAAGCCAGCATGGCGCTGATCATAATGCTGCCTACCAGCACGCAGATCAGGATAATAAAGCTGTTGAGGAACGCCTTACCCATGTTGGCCTTGTTCCATGCGATGATGAAGTTATCGAAGTTCAAAAAGTTCTTGGGCAGGGTGATGACGTTGGTGCTGGCATACTCTTCCTCCGTCTTAAAGGCGGTGAAGATACAGGACACGATGGGCACCAGTGCCACGAAAGCGGCAAAGATCAGCAGCACATACTTGCAGATATTGATGAGGATGCGCTTCATTTTGATTGCGTTCATACGTTCTGCCTCACTTTCACTTGGTTACGCCGCTGCTGCGGTTTTCCAGCCATTTTTCCACAGCCTTCTGGGCGTAGGTGACGATCACGATGAGCAGCAGCAGAACCACAGCCATGGCGGATGCAAGACCCACCTTCTGGTCGGTATGGGCGATCTTGTCCATGACCACGAAGTAGGTGGAGGTGTTGAAGCCGCCGCCGGTGACAACATAGGGCATCTCGAAGGCGGACAGTGCGCCGGACACTGAGATGATGAGGTTCAGCACCACGATGGTGCTGATGGAGGGCAGGATGATGTCCTTGAAGCGGTGCCATGCGTTGGCACCGTCGATCTCAGCAGCCTCGTACAGCACGGGGTCCACAGAAGCGATAGCACCGATGAACATGACGATGTTCTGGCCGATGTATTTCCAGATAGAGCAGGCCACCAGCACGACGTTGTTGATGGACTCATCCCGGAGCCAGAAGGGCAGCTTATCCACGTTGAAGCCCACCCAGCTCAGCAGGGTATCCAGCACAAAGCCGTGGGTGAAGAAGAACTTGAAGATGAAGCCCACCGAGATGCCGCAGATGAGGCAGGGAAAGTACAGTGCACCACGGAAGAACTTGCTGCCCTTGCACTTGAAGCTCAGGATGGTGGCAAACAGCAGCGCCAGCGCCATCTGCACCACCGAACCTACCATGTAGTAAAGGCTCAGGCTCAAAGCATGGAAGCAGTCTTTGCGGGTAAAGACCGAGATGTAGTTCTGCAGACCCACAAAGGTACGTCTGCCGATGTACTTCATTTTGAAGAAGCTGAACTCTACCATTTTGAAGAAGGGCAGATAGGTGAACATGAACAGCAGCACCAGCGGAACGAACAGGAACACCAGCGTGACGATGAGCTGCTGCCCGCGCATACTGTGAAAGTATTCGCTGAAGCTCTTGCGCTTTTTAGGCGCGGATACGGTTGCGGAAGATGCCATGTAAAAGACCTCCTTTCACCAAAAGCAGGGCGGACACGGGCCCGCCCTGCTGATTTATAACGATAGATCGCTTACTGCGGTGCGCAGGCATCCACAGCCGCGTCCCATGCAGCGTTCCAGTCGGCCACGATGTCGTCCAGAGTCTCGTCGCCGTTGATGCCAGCCTCCACCACACGCATGACGTGGGTCTGGTCGGCATTCAGCATCAGCTCAGCCTCCTGCTGCACCTCGGTGGCAAGGTCTGCCAGCTCTGCGGGAGCGGGAGCATCCTCGACCAGGTCGATGCCGTCGAATACCTTCAGGGTATCGGGGTATTCCTGGCTCTTCAGCACCGGCACACCGCCCTGATCATAAGCAAAGTTGGAGCTTTCGGTCAGCCACTTGATGTAGAGCATGGCAGCCAGCTTTTTGTCATCGGTGGTGTTCTTGTTCACACCGTAGCAGTAGTCTGCACCTGCGCTGGCGTATTGGGTACCCTTGACGGTGATGGGGAACGGCATATAGCCAATGTCGTCGGCGTGGTCACCGGCGGCCTGCATCTGCACGATGGCCCAGCTGCCCAGAACCATGGCACCGATCTGGCCGTTATTGATGCGGGGCTTGGAGCCCTCCCAGTCGGTGGTGGTGGGGTCGGCCTCGGTCAAGCCGCGCTTCACTGCTTCGTACAGGATGTAGTACACAGCGTAGGGACCCATATCGTCCGCACCCAGAATGCCCTTCTGGAACGGATCTTTGGTCTGGGGCATGGTAATGTTCATCCAGTTCGGGTCGCCGGTTGCGCCGCCGCTGGTGTAAGCATCCCATGCGGTCATGGTCCAGCCGGCGGCGTAGTTGGTGTACAGGGGATCAATGGAAGGATCGTAGTCCTTGATCTTCTGCAGGTCATCCAGGAACTCGTCCGGGGTCTTGGGCAGGGTGGTGATGCCGGCAGCCTCAAAAACCTTCTTGTTGTAGATGATGCCCTGTGCATTGCCGGTGGAGGGGATGCCGTACACGCTGCCGTTATAAGCGCGGTTGGAAGCGAAGTTGTACTCGTTCTCAATGTCGCTCAGTGCGCACAGAGGCTCAAAGTAGTCGCCCAACTCGGTCAGGGGGATGTTGGTGGGGATCATGCACAAATCACCCCAGTCGTTGGAAGTCAGACGGGTGGTCATGTCGTTGGCATAGTCGGTGATGCCCTCGTACTTGATGGTGATGTTGGGATACAGCTTCTGGAATGCGGCAACGTAGCCGTCAAAGGTGCCGTCCTCGATGAGGTCGGTGCGGTGGCTGACGAACTTCAGATCGGCCTTCAGGTCGGTGTTGTCGGTGCCAACGGTCAGCTCATTGTAAGCCTTTGCACCGTCTGCGCTGGCAGCGGAACCGGCGGTGCTGCCGGTGGAGCCGGCGGTAGAAGTGCTGCTGCCGCCGCAGGCGGCAAGAGCGGAGGCTGCGGCCAACACACCAGTGACCTTCAGGAAATTGCGGCGATTGATCTTACGCATAGGGATGTCCTCCTTCTTTTTGTGGAACCCTTTTCCGTTTTGCGAAAGCTAAATTTAGCTTTGATTAGCTAACTGTTATCCTTCGCTTTCTGTGGTTTAAGTATATTCCTTTTGAGATTCACTGTCAATATTACCAAAAAGATTCGGTGTTTTGGTGGCAATTCGGCAATTTTCTTGTGAAAACTGACCTGTAAATCCGGGATACATCACGGATTTTGAACTTAAAATAATAATTTAATTAACTTTTTACAATAAAATTAACTTAAAGATCGCTTAGCCTAAGGCTGATTTTGCACTTTTTAACTGGCTTTTCATTGACGAAACGACTAAAAACTGCTATGCTAACCATAAAGTTAACCGGAACGTTATTTACCTCATTCTAAAATGAAAGAAGAAAGCTGGTCAGGAACATGGCAAAAGCAGTACGCATGGCCGATATCGCGCAGCGGCTGGGCATCAGCACCGTGTCCGTCTCCAAGGGTCTGGCAGGCAAAGAAGGCGTCAGCGCCGAGATGCGGGCAAAGATCCTTGCCGTTGCCGAGGAGATGGGCTATCAGCCCCCTGCCCGGGCGCATACACAGCCCGGCGGCGAGAGCATCGGTATTCTGGTGGCAGATCGTTTTTTCAACGAGAACGCCTTTTATTCCAATCTGTACCGGGCGGTGCTTAAATGCGCCGCCGAGCAGGACATCTCGGTGCTGATGGAGATCGTTCTGCCGCAGGCAGAAAAAAGCTGCAATATGCCCTCCTTCCTTGTAAACCGCAAGGTGGACGGCCTCATCTTTATGGGCGAGATCAGCCGCCGCTACCTTGCCACAGCGGTGCAGACGGGCGTGCCCTTTATGCTGCTGGATTTTTACGATGATGCCATTGCCGCCGACTGCGTGCTCAGCGATAACACCAGCGGCAGCTATATGATGACCGAGCATCTCATCTCCACCGGGCGGCGGAACATCGGTTTTGTGGGCAGTGTGCTGTCCACCAGCTCCATCATGGACCGCTATCTGGGTTATGTCAAAGCCCTGCTCCGCGCCGGGCTGCCCATCCGGGACGACTGGCGGCTGGAGGATCGGGACGACCGAGGGCTCTTTATTCCGTTCACCCTGCCTCACGAGATGCCGGAAGCCTTTGTCTGCAACTGCGACGAGGTGGCCTACAATCTGGTGGAGACCCTCAAGCGCAACGGCTACCGTGTGCCGCAGGATGTGGCAGTGACCGGCTACGATGACTACCGCTATTCCACCATCTGCAGCCCCCAGCTGACCAGCTACCGGGTGGACTTGGACGGCATGGCAAAAACGGTGGTGGCGCAGCTGCGCCGCAAAATGGCGCATAAGCCTGCCGTTGCCCCCACCGTCATCGTGCCCGGCGGCTTTGTAAGAAGAGAATCTACCTGATAAAAAAGGGGTTGCTGCACAAACCTTCGTGCAGCAACCCTTTTACTATGGTACTATTTTGAATGGCCGCCGCTTTGCTCTGGCCATCTTCAGTGGAAAATATAGTTTGTATTTTGGGATACCGGAGCGTCTGCGGACGCTCCGGTATCCCGTTTTCACTTTTAGAGGATCGTTTTCAAAAAGGCAGTCAGAACCTTTGCCGCCTGCCGGTGGCTTTCTGCGCCGGGGTGCTGCCGGGCACCTACCGTTTCCGGTGTGGTGTTGGGCAGCTCCAGCAGATAAACAGAGTTGTCTCCGGTAATGGCTTTGTACTGCTCCGCGCCCTGTCGCAGCACCGGCAGCAGCTCACTGCCCAGCATCCCGATGCACCACACCAGCTTTGCCCCGGGGTTCTTTGCCCGGAGCAGGGTCAGAAAATGCTGCACACCGTTTGCCACCTTTTGGGCGTCCGCAGGATGGAAGTCTCCGTTGGAGAGCCGCCGCAGCTGGTGGGGCTTGCCGGTGGCAGGGTCTGTCCATGGCGGGTTATCGAATGCGCCGGTGTCGTTGGTGCCTAGATTGACGATGACGGCATCCGGCTGCCATGCGGCAAAATCGTTTTCCTGCTGTGCACCAAGGGCGGCGTTACGCTGTCCCATGGCTACGCCGCACACCCGGGTGTAGTAGGGCGGCAGGATGTGGCGCACGTCGTTGTCCCATCCAGACACGATGCCCCAGCCGCTTTGCGAGATGCAGCGGTATTCGGCACCCAGCGCATCGGCAGTCAGGCGACCGTAGTGGTTTTCTGCCGAGAAAAAGGCTCCCACCCAGTCCTCCTCCGGTTTGGCTCCGATGGCACCCTCTCCGCTGGTGATGCTGTCCCCCACAAATTCCAGCCGATAAACCGGCTCCGGCAGGGGCAGAAATTCGCCGTCTGCATATTCCAGCCCGGTGATCTGCAGCAGGTGCGCCGGGTCATCGTGCATGGCCTGCACATCCTTCAGCAGCCGGACGTGCTTCGCCTTGCCCGGCGTCATGCCCCGGAACAGGCACACCCGGCTTTTGCCGGGGTTCACGGCAAACCGTGCCACCCATGCGCCATTCAGTTCCACGCTGACCCACGGCTCTACCACTTCATAATCGGCGAAAAGATCCACCCACAGCTCACTGCCGGTAAATTCCAGTTCTATGCCGCTGGCTGTCCAGAACAGGGTCAGCGGGTCACGCCCGGTGTGCCGCCCCAGTGCCCGCACCTGCGGCAGTTGGGTCAGCGCTGCGGTTGTAAGTTGCTCCATTTTCCGTTCCCTCCCGTTGGTTTTGCCCGAAGCATAGCAGATTCCACCCAAAATCGCAAGCTAAATCTGTAAGCTAAATAAAACCTAAAATTTAGTTTAGCCTTTGCACCTCCCGGTGTAGGGGCTTTTTTCGGGTCAGGTTGACCAGTGCTTTGCCCCTCTCCTTGTGCCATACGCTGAAAATGAAGCAGCATATTGACCGAATTGCCAAAACTGCACTATACTTATTGTGCAATCTGACGTTGATTTTTGAAAAAAGACGAGGAAAATGTCATGGAGCACGAACACAACTTTTACGGGGTGAACTTTGCACCCTTTCCCCACAGAGGCGTGTTGAGCAGCGAGAACGCCCACCGCAGTATGGCAACTATGGTGGAAGCTACCGCCGCCAACTGGGTCATTCTGTCGCCCTCTGGAATACAATCTGACCCTTATAGTGAGGAAATCAACTGGAACACTAATGCCACCCCCACAGACGAGGAGCTATGCGGTGCCATCCGCTTTGCCAAGCAGTTGGGCTTGCAGGTGGCGTTGAAGCCTACCGTCAACTGCGCCAACGGCGTGTGGCGGGCGCGCATCAGCTTTTTTGACCACGATGTGCCCTGCGAGACCCAGTGGGGCAGATGGTTTGCCAGCTACACCGCCTTCCAGACCCACTACGCTGCTCTTGCCGAAGCCGAAGGCTGTGGGCTGTTCCTGACCGGCTGCGAAATGACCATGACCGAGCACAGGGAAGCAGAGTGGCGCGCCCTCATTGCCGCCGTGCGCCAGCAGTACCACGGCCCGGTGAGCTATAACTGCGATAAATACGGCGAGGACCATGTAAATTGGTGGGATGCCGTGGATTGCATCGCCTCCAGCGGCTACTACCCCCTGAAGGACTGGGAAAACCAGCTGGACCGTATCGAGGCGGTGAGCCAAAAATACAAAAAGCCCGTCCTCTTCAGCGAGGCAGGCTGTATGAATATCACCGGCTCTTCTGCCGTGCCCAACAACTGGGAGCTGAAGGGAACACGGAATGATCTGGAGCAGGCAGATTGGTATGAGGCAATGTTTTCCGCCTGCGCCAAGCGTCCGTGGGTCATGGGCTTTGGCGTGTGGGACTGGCCTGCCGACACCAGAGCAGTCAGTGCCTACGCCGTGTCCGGCCGTCCGGCGGCAAAAATTATCCATAGCGCATATCAGGGAGGAGTTTTAGAATGAATACGTCCAATTTTGCTCGCTTGAAAGAACTGTTCCGCCGTGCCGCGGCAGGGCAGGAACTGACCATCGGCTTTCTGGGAGGTTCCATCACCCAGGGCAGCCTTTCCACCCAGCCCGGCAATGCCTACGCTTTCCGGGTGTATCAGTGGTTCGTGGATACCTTTCCGCAGTCGAAGTTCCACTACGTCAACGGCGGCATCGGCGGCACCAGCTCCCACTATGGCGTTGCCCGTGCCGTGACCGATGTGCTGATGTACCAGCCGGATTTCGTAGTGGTGGATTTCAGCGTCAACGATCTGGAAGTTCCCTTCCGGCAGGAGACTTACGAGGGTGTTGTCCGCAAGTTGCTTGCATGGCCCTCCCACCCGGCGGTGGTACTGTTGAATAACGTATACTACGATACCGGAGCCACCGCACAGGACGAGCACAACGCCGTGGGCGACCACTACGGCGTGCCACATGTCAGCATCCGGGACAGCATTTACAATGATCTGCGTGCCGGTAAGTATGCCAGCCGCACCCTGCTCAGCCCTGATGGACTGCACCCAAACGATTACGGTCACGGTCTGGTGGCGGGGGAGATCATCAAGCTGCTGGAGGCGGTCAACGCCCACCGGGAAGAACCGGAGCAGGAGCCTGCCTTCCCGGCACCGCTCACCGCCAACGCCTACGAAAACGCCCGGCGGCTGACCATCCGGGAACTCTCCCCCAAGTTGGAGGGCTTCCGGGCAGACCCGGAGGAAAAGCTGGGGCATCTGGACCACTGGAAAAACGGCTGGGTGGGCCAGAAGCCCGGCGACAAAATCACCTTTGAAGTGGATGCCTCCTGCATTGCAGTGCAGTACCGCAAGACCATCCGCCGCCCGGCGCTGCGGGCGCAGCTGGTTCTGGACGGCGACGCCGCCTACCCTGTTCTGCTGGACGGTAACTTTGACGAGGACTGGGGCGACTGCCTGTATTTGCAGCCTATCCTGCACCACGGGGAACATAGAACACACACCGTGGAGTTGACGATTCTGCCGACCGACACGCCCGATGCGACTGAGTTTTATCTGATGGCACTGATCGTTACGGGGTGATGGTGGTGGTTATCACCGTGATAACCACCACTATTCATATGTATCGACCTAAAAGCCTCTCTGGATATAGTGTCTCACTTTTTCATCTAAAATGTATTGCAAATTCTTATAGAATATGGTATATACATTATACGAAACAATGTTTTGAATGAACGCACTGCCGTTCTATGATGTGTAAAGTGAGGTGCCTGCCATGACCGCCGTAATTTACGCCCGCTATTCCAGCGACAACCAGCGTGAAGAATCCATCGAAGGCCAGATTCGTGAGTGCACGGCCTATGCAGAGAAGAACGGCATCACAGTCATCAAGCACTATATTGACCGTGCACTCTCTGCCAAAACGGACAATCGTCCGGAGTTCCAGCAGATGATTAAAGACAGCGAGAAACGGCTGTTTGACATTGTGCTGGTCTGGAAACTTGACCGCTTTGCCCGAAACCGTTATGATTCGGCACACTATGAGTACCAGTTGGAGCGAAACCATGTCAAGCTGGTGTCGGCTACTGAACCAATTTCGGAAGGCCCAGCAGGTATTATGGTCAAGAGTATGCTCACCGGCATGGCTGAATACTATTCCGCAGAGCTTTCTGAAAAAGTCGTGCGCGGCATGACCGAGAATGTTCTGAAGGGCAAGTACAACGGCGGCACGATTCCCATTGGCTATACGGTAGACGAGGAAAAGTTCTTCCAGATCGATCCTTTGAAAGCCCCCTTTGTGGTAGAAGCCTTTCAGCGGTACAACGATGGCGCGACCATGAAAGAACTGATGAACTGGCTGAACGACAGCGGCGTGACCACCAACCGCAACCAGAAGTTTACCTATAACAGTATTCAGACCTTGCTGACAAACCGCCGTTATATCGGCGAGAACCGTTTTAAGGACATTGTGATGCCGGACAGCATCCCGGTTATCATTGAGAAAGAACTGTTCGATAGTGTGCAGGATAAAATCGCCAAAAACCGCCGCGCTCCGGCTCGGCACAAAGCGGAGGACGATTATTTGCTGACGACCAAGCTGTTCTGTGGAATGTGTGGCGCGATGATGTTCGGCGAGTGCGGAACGAGTCGAAATAAGAACGTCCACCATTATTATAAATGTGCTAATGCCAAGCGCACCAAGACCTGCAAGAAAAAGACCGTCCGCAAAGAGTGGCTGGAAGATCTGGTAGTCTGCGAAACCATGAAGATGATTCATGACGATGACTGCATCCAGTCTATCGTGGATGCGGTGATGATTCTTCAAGAACAGGAGAACACGGTGCTGCCCCTGCTGGAAAAGCAGATGAAGGATATAGAGAACGGCATCGAGAATCTGTTAAATGCGATTCAGGCAGGTGTACTGACCAGCTCGACCAAAGGACGCTTGGAAAAGTTGGAGGCTCAGCAGAAAGAGTTGGAAATTCGCATCGCGGAAGAAAAGCTGGCGAAACCGAAAGTCAGCGCAGATTTTGTGAAATTTTGGCTCACCAACTTTCGCAAGCTCGACCCGAACGTGAAAAGCCACCGGGAAACGCTTATCAACACGTTCGTGAACGCTGTTTATCTCTATGATGAAAAAGTTTTGATTACATTCAACTACAAAGACGGCACAAAAACCATCACTTTCGATGAAATCGCCGCCAAAGATGCCCCAGAGGGCAATGGTTCGGATTTGGGTTGCTTCGCTCCACCAAACAGTTCGTACTCGAACCCGATTCTTTATGAGAAAGGGTTCGGGTACGTTTTTTGTTTATCGGAGGTTCTGCGGAAGGACTACTCGGAACGGTAAACGAGCAAAGGCAGGGTATCATCGTGGTGATGGTATCCTGCCTTTTGTTTTGCGGGATCAAGGTCGCTTTGTGCGAACTTGATCGTCCCCCTATATGGCGCGTTTGGGGGTAATCGCTGTGTACGTCCGTACATGGCCGGTACGCACGTACGCAGAAAAAAGGGAAAGTTCTGACATATAGGGGTGTTCTTTCAGCTGGTAGTATGGTATACTCGGCTCAACAAATCGGAAGTTAACGGTATGTAAAAGACCTTTGACACACGGAAAACACAGATGTCAATGTCCTTTGATTGCGAAAATACAATCTTTTGATTAGTATGAGTATGCAAGGAGGTGAAGAGATGGAACTCGGAAAGCAAATAAAAAAATATCGCCAAGAGTTACAACTGTCTCAAGAGGAGTTAGCCGATCATGTTTATGTTTCAAGGCAAACAATCTCAAATTGGGAAAATGACAAAAGCTATCCAGATGTAACCAGCTTGGTATTACTGAGTGAAATCTTTCAAATCTCACTTGATAAACTAATCAAAGGAGATATTGATACTATGAAAGAAGTAATCAAACAAGAGGAAATCAAAAAACTCAATCACTATGGCGCAATCTATACGGTTTTTCTCGTTATTGCTGTTATTTCGGCAGCTCCGTTATTTTACATTGGTAATAAATGGGCATTGATCCTTTGGTGTGTCATTGCTTTAGCTGC
Organism: Faecalibacterium sp. IP-3-29; assembly: GCF_023347335.1. NCBI lineage: Bacteria > Bacillati > Bacillota > Clostridia > Eubacteriales > Oscillospiraceae > Faecalibacterium > Faecalibacterium sp. IP-3-29. Next base: position 2,735,066 of record NZ_CP094471.1, read on the forward strand.
CATGTATTTTGCAGCAAAGGTTGAACGAATAAAAAAGGACAATGATGTTCAAACATATAAAGAAATCGTAGCATTTTGTGAAGGTAAAAGGCTGGATGAAATCCAGAGCGCCAGAGAATACGGCAAACGTCCTTATCAAAAGGTTTTATGGTTTATCGGAAGTGCTGCAGTAGGAGCAATCGTTAGTTATGTATTGAGTCTTTTGCTGCAATCATTTTGATAACGACACTCAATAAATCTTATAATTTGGAAAGGAATGTATAATGAAAAATAAAAAAGATGATAAGCCTCACTATTTACCGACTTTTATGAGCATAGGAATTTCTATCGGTGCGGCTATTGGTGTAGTAACCAACAATATTCCACTCTATATGCTTGTCGGTTTAGCGCTTGGTGTAGGCATAGGGTCTGCTCTCGATGGTCAAAATCGAAATAGGGAAAGTGATGAATCTCAAAAGGATAACGAAGAATAATCAACCAACTAAATTCCCGTTTGTCGTAACCTCAGAAGCAGGGTTTGGGGCAGGTACGCCCCAACAAGAACACTTCAAAAACGCGGGAGCGTCGCAGAAGTGCAGTCCCGGAAGGGCACAACATTTTCAAGAATTGAGAATTTGTGGCCACGGGACGATTCTTGCCCTCACGTTTTTGGGAAAAGGAGTTTTTATGGATATCGAAGTCAAACGAATGTCCCCTACTGCTGTTGAAATGCTTGACCAACTCAGTGCAGTCTGCAAACGGTTCGGCGTCGATTACTATGCAGCCTCCCAGAATCAGCGTGATCTGCTGGACAGCATTGCCCTGCAGGAATACCAACTGAAAAAAGCACACGAACAAGGGCTGAAGCGTTCCGAAGTGCCGCCGTTTCTTGGTTTGAAGCGCTCTGACCGCAGCAATGATATGCCCGCCTGAAGGTTCGACTGCCGTTGACAATGCTCCACTCGTGAAAAAGAACCATCGACTTCGGTCGGTGGTTCTTTTTGTTTTGCTGGCGCTTTGCGGGATGGCGTGGTATACTCAGCTTGGTTCAACAACTCGGGATTTAGCGAGGTAAAGATATATGCTTCATTTAGAAAAAGTAAATGGTAATAATGTCTGGGATATCCTGAAACTGACGGTATCGGAATCGCAGAAGAACTTCGTTGCCACCAATGAGATCAGCATCATTGAAGCGTATACTGCAATTACGGGAAACGGTCATGCATTCCCGTTTGGTATATATGATGAGGATAAGCCTGTAGGCTTCCTGATGATTGGTTTTGATGTTGATGATTATTGGACGGATGCACCTGAAATTGCAAAGGGAAACTATAATCTGTGGCGTCTTATGATCGATAAGGCATATCAAAACAGAGGGTACGGGAAAGAAGCGGTCAGCCTTGCATTAGAGTTCATAAAATCTATGCCTTGTGGAGAAGCGGAATACTGTTGGCTATCATATGAACCCGATAATGCAGTTGCCCGTCAGATGTATCGCTCTTTCGGTTTCGAAGAAACCGGTGAAATGGACGGCGAAGAACTGATTGCTGTTCTGAGACTGTAATTAACAACTTCCAGTTTTCCGTACTCGTTCCTGGCAGGGTTTGGTTCAGGCACGCCCCAACAAGAGCACTTCGGAAATTCGCAGGAGCTTGAGAAGTGAAGTCCCGGAAGGCCCCTGTTCCACCCGGGGACAAGAACCATCGACTTCGGTCGGTGGTTCTTTTTGTTTTGCTGGCGCTTTGCGGGATGGTGTGGTATACTCAGCTTGGTTCAACAAATCGGAATTTATAAAGGAGAATATTGATGAAACTATTTTTATGTTCGCACTTTTCAAGTGTAGGAAGTCTGATAAAGGAAGAAATTGAAAATAAGAAAGTCGCATTTATTCCAACAGCTTCACTGCGTGAAGGCTACACCGGTTATGTCGGCTCGGCTCGAAAATTATTCAAAAAGTTGGGAGCAATCGTAACTGAAATTGATATTTCAACGGAGGCTTATTCAACGATACAGTCTGTTTTTGAAGAAGCAGATGTGATATATTTTACCGGCGGAAATTCTTTCTTTCTTATGGACCAGCTCCGTAAAACGGGAACTGATGGACTGCTGAAAAAGGAATTGGCAAATGGAAAATTGATGATCGGCGAGTCGGCAGGCGCAATTATATGCGCTCCAAGCATCCAATATATCGAGCAAATGGATGAAAAGCCAGAGGACTACTCACAAGAAGATGATGCAGGGCTTGATTTGATTGATTTTTATGTTCTTCCGCATTATCTTACAGCACCATTTAAGAAAGTTACCGAGAAAATAATGACTGAGTTTTCGGATTTGAATCTATGCCCAATTAACAACCGTCAGGGAATTGTAATTGATGGTGAAGGTTCAAAGGTTATTTGCAAAGACTAATTTGAAAATTCGCGTTTGCGAAGCAATGAAAGCCCCAGTGGGGCTTTTAAGTGACCGAACGGTCTGCGAGAGCAGATGGAGGGGCCTTGCCCCGACAAGTTCCAGTTTATCGTACTCGTTCCCGGCAGGGGTTTAGGGCAAGCACGCCCAACAAGAGCACTTCGGAAACTCGCAGGAGCTTGAGAAGTGAAGTTCCGGATGGACCATCCTCCACCCGGGGACAAGAACCATCGACTTCAATCGGTGGTTCTTTTTGTTTTGCTGGCGCTCTGCGGGATGGTGTGGTATACTCGGCTTAGTTCAACAACTCGGAAGTTGTGGAGGAAACAAACATGGAAGATAATAAATCAACGAATGTCAAGAAAACGGTAAAATCGGGAATAACTTTTGGAAGTGCATTAGCTATGGTTATTAGTTATACAACGTGGAAGTCTGTCGGTTGGGCGATTTTTCATGGATTACTTAGTTGGGTGTATGTCATATATTTTCTTTTGCGTTACTAAATTCCAGTTTGACGGAGTAATGGATATGAAAATCCGAGAAGTGAATGAGAATAAAAAGCAGTTTATATCATTATTGTTATTAGCTGATGAACAGGAGAGCATGGTTGATCGGTATCTTGAAAAAGGTACTATGTATGTGCTTGAAGACAATGATGTAAAAGCTGAATGTGTTGTCACCGATGAAGGTAACGAAATACTTGAAATTAAGAATATCGCAGTCGATCCGGAAAATCAGGGAAAGGGCTATGGCAAAGCACTAATTGATTTTCTTGCCGGTAAATATGCAGATGAATATTCTGTTTTGCAAGTTGGAACAGGTGACAGTCCATTGACGATACCATTTTATGAAAAATGTGGATTTGTTCGTTCTCACAAGATTCCTAATTTCTTTACCGATAATTATGACCACCTAATTTATGAGGGCGGTGTACAACTAATAGATATGGTATATTTGCAAAGATGTTTATAACTTCCCGTTTACCGTACACGTTCCTGGCAGGGTTTGGGGTGGGACCGCGTTTGCGAAGCGCAGCGAAGCAATGAAAGCCCCAGTGGGGCTTTTAAGCGGCAGCGCGGTCTGCGACAGCAGATGGAGGGGCATTGCCCCGACAAGCACGCCCCAACAAGAGCACTTCGGAAACTCACAAGCGCTTGAGAAGCGAAGTTCCGGATGGGCAGAAAATTTTCAAGAATTGAAGATTTGTGGCCACGGGACGGTTCTTGCTCTCACGCCTTTGGGAAAAGGAGTTTTTATGGATATCGAGGTCAACCGAATGTCTCCTTCTACTATGGAACTGCTCGACCAGCTCAGCGTTGTTTGCAAACGTTTCAACGTAGATTATTCTGCCGCTTCCGAAAAGGACAGATTCTTTGTGGAAGCCGTTGCCTTGCACGAATACCAACTGAAAAAAGCACACGAGCAAGGGCTGAAGCGTTCCGAGGTGCCGCCGTTTCTCGGCTTGAAGCGCACCGACCGAAGCAACGATATGCCGGCTTAAAAATTCGCCCGCTGTGGCCCCTGCTCCACCCGCAGAAAAGAACCATCGACTTCGGTCGGTGGTTCTTTTTGTTTTGCTGGCGCTTTGCGGGATGGTGTGGTATACTCGGCTCAGTTCAACAACTCGGAATTTGTGGAGGAAAACATGCAAGGTGAAAGAAAAACGTTGACACAACTATCTGTGCCAATATGTCTGGAAACTTTATTTTATATGCTTTCAGGTATGGTTGATACACTGATGTTATCATCAGTAAGCGACCAGGCTGTTGGGGCTGTCGGAACAGCAAATACATATATAGGTGTTTTTATCATTATGTTCGGGGTAATATCATCTGGTATGGTAGCGGTGATGTCACAGAATATCGGGGCTGGAAGACCTGGAATTGCATATCAGGCGAGACAGCTTGGACTTGTATTTAATGCACTGACAGGTATCTTGATATCTGTTGTTCTTGCTGTCTTTTCAGGAGGGATACTGAGGGCAGTGAGTATTGCTCCTGCTTTGCTTGAATCAGCTGAAACATATCTTAAAATTGTTGGAGGCGCAAGCTTTTTAAATGCGCTTATTCCTATTTTTTCCAGCTATTTAAGAGTATTTGGATATACAAAACATTCCTTGATAGGGACAGTTGTCGGTAATGTAATTAATATTATACTGAATTCAGTATTCCTGTTTGTGTTTCACTGGGGAGTCATGGGAGTTGCTACTGCAACAGTTATTTCAAAAGCTGTGAATCTTATTATTGTAGCGGCAATGGGGGCTGTACTTATAAAAGCAAAGCAGAGTCCTGAACGTGAACAACCACGAAGGATACTTGCACAGATTGTTAAGATTGGGTTTCCTTCTGCATTTGAGACAGCACTTTATAATGTAGCAATGACATTTATAGTGCGTTTTATGAACCAGATGGATACGGATGGAATGAATGTTACAGCTCGTTCGTATGCTATGCAGATAGCCAATTTCTCATATTGTGTGGGGGCAGCACTTGCACAGGCAAATGCTATTATGACTGGCTGGAGAATCGGGGCAAAGAAGTATGAGGAATGCGACAGGGGTACACGGAAAGCTGTGATATATGGTCTTGTAACAGCAACGTGCTTTTCTGTGACATTTGCAATGACCGGACGTTTTATCGTTCATATATTTACGGATGATACACAGATGATTGAGCTTGTAGTAAAATTGTTGATAGTAGATATATTCCTTGAATTTGGAAGAGTGACAAATCTTGTATATGGACAGGCATTAAAAACAAGTGGAGATGCTATTTTTCCAGTTATAATTGGTGCAATATTTATGTATCTGTTTGCAGTTGGTGGAACATATTTTCTTGGAATACACATGGGACTTCTGGCGGTAGGAGCATATATTGCCATGGCGGGTGATGAGTGCGCTAGAGCAATTGGAATGGTGCTTAGATGGAAGAGTGGAAAATGGAAAAGTAAGAGCCTGATAGAATTGTAGATTTGATGTTAAATTCAAGAATACATGATATGGCAAAAGAACTTGGGAAAACATGTATTTACAACTTCCAGTTTGCCATACACGTTCCCGGCAGGGTTTGGGGTGGGACCGCGTTTGCGAAGCGCAGCGGAGCAATGAAAGCCCCAGTGGGGCTTTTAAGCGGCAGCGCGGTCTGCGACAGCAGATGGAGGGGCGCTGCCCCGACAAGCACGCCCCAACAGGAGCACTTCGGAAACTTGCAGGAGCTTGAGAAGCGAAGTCCCGGATGGCCCCTGTTCCACCCGGGGACAAGAACCATCGACTTCGGTCGGTGGTTCTTTTTGTTTTGCTGGCGCTTTGCGGGATGGTGTGGTATACTCAGCTCAACAAATCAAACTCTGGAGAATGACTATGCAAAAGATTCGCACTGCCACCTTTGAAGATCTGGATGCCATTGCTGCTGTGGAGGCGGCCTGCTTCCCGGCTGCGGAGGCGGCCACAAAAGAAGAATTTGCCGGGCGGCTGACCCATTATGCCGACCACTTCTGGCTGCTGTTCGAGGACGAAAAGCTCGTCTCCTTTGTGGACGGCTTTGTGACCGATACCCCCGACCTGACAGACGAGATGTACGCCGACGCTTCCCTGCACGATGCGCATGGGGCGTGGCAGATGATCTTTGGGGTGAACACCCTGCCCGAATACCGGAAGCAGGGCCTGGCCGGGCAGCTGCTCCGCCGGGCCATCGCCGATGCAAAGGCTCAGGGCCGCAGGGGGCTGGTGCTCACCTGCAAGGACAGGCTCGTGCACTATTACGCCGGCTTCGGCTTTGTCAGCGAAGGCGTTTCCGGCTCCACCCACGGCGGCGTGGTGTGGTACCAGATGCGGCTGACCTTCTGAACTTCCTACAAAAAGCAGCGCCCCCGCCTGCCGGAAACACCGGTGAGCGGGGGCGCTTTGCATTTGCTGGGAGGATATGGTCTACCTGCACCACTGGGCAAACTCTGCGTCTGTGCACTTGACGTAGTGGCTGCCCGCAACATGGTGGCTGGTACCCAGGCTGTAATCGATGCCGGAGGCGGCGTAATCGTAGGTCTCGGCCACGCGGCGCTTTTCCACAACAGGGTTGGGCAGCGGGATGGCTGACAGCAGGCTCCGGGTGTAGGGGTGGATGGGATGCTCAAAGATCTCCTCGGTGGTGCCGGTCTCCAGCAGGTGGCCCAGATGGAGCACCCCGATGCGGTCAGAGATATACTTGACCATGGAAAGGTCATGGGCAATGAAGAGGTAGGCCGTGCCGGTCTCCTGCTGGATATCCTTCATCAGGTTGACCACCTGCGCCTGAATGGACACATCCAGTGCCGAGATGCACTCATCGGCGATGATGAGCTTGGGGTTCATGATCAGGGCGCGGGCGATGCCCACGCGCTGGCGCTGGCCGCCCGAGAACTGATGGGGATAGCGCTCGGCGTGCTCCGGGGCAAGGCCCACCTTGGCCAGAATTTTTTCCACCTTCTCCCGGCGCTCCGCCGGGGTCTTGTACATGTGGTGGATGTCCAATCCCTCGCCGATGATGTCCTCCACCTTTTTGCGGGGGTTCAGGCTGGCCATGGGATCCTGGAAGATCATCTGCATCTGGGTGCGCAGGGTGTTGTTCTGTGCGTGGCTCAGGTGTCCGCTGATGTCCTGCCCGTCAAAGGTGATCCTGCCTGCGGTGGGGTCGTACAGCCGGATGATGCTCCGGCCGATGGTGGACTTGCCGGAGCCGGATTCGCCCACCAGACCATAGGTCTCGCCGGGGTAGATCTCAAAGCTCACGTCGTCCACAGCCTTAACGGTGAAGTTCTTGTTCACCTTGAAATACTGTTTCAGGCCCTCTACTTTCAGAAGCGGGGTCGCGCTCTGTGCAGCCATTTATTCCGCCTCCTTGATCTTTTCTGCATCCGCTTTCATGCGGCTGATGCGCTGGGCCAGCTCCGGCGGCATTTCCACCTTGGGGGCCCGGGGGTCCAGCAGCCAGGTGGCCGCATAGTGGGTCTCGCTGATCTTGAACATGGGAGGATCGACTTCATCATCGATGTGCAGGGCAAAGCGGTTGCGGGGTGCAAAGGCATCGCCCGGCTTCTCATGCAGCAGGTTCGGCGGAGAGCCCGGGATGGTGTACAGACGGTCATCGGCGGTGTCCAGATCGGGCATGGCCGACAGCAGACCCCAGGTGTAGGGATGCTTGGGGTCGTAGAAGATCTCGTCAATGGTGCCGGTCTCCACGATCTTGCCCGCGTACATGACATCCACATAGTCGGCCACCTTTGCCACAACGCCCAGGTCGTGGGTGATGTAGATGACCGAGATGCCGCGCTCCTTCTGGATGCTGCGGATCAGCTCCAGGATCTTGGCCTGGATCGTCACGTCCAGTGCCGTGGTGGGCTCATCGCAGATGAGCAGGTCGGGGTCGCAGGACAGGGCAATGGCAATGACCACGCGCTGACGCATACCGCCGGACAGCTGATGGGGGTAATTCTTCATCCGCTTTTCCGCATCGGTGATGCCCACCTCCTCCAGCAGCTCCAGTGCCTTTTTGTAGGCCTCGGCCTTTGGCATCTTGAAGTGCCAGAGCATTCCCTCCATGATCTGCTTGCCGATGGTCATGGTGGGGTCAAGGCTGGTCATGGGGTCCTGGAACACCATGGCGATGCGCTTGCCATTGATGTGGCGGCGGATCCACTTTTTGTCCTTCTGCAGCAGGTCCACCGTCTCGGGAGAGCCGTCTGCATGGTGGTAGCTGAACTGGATGGAGCCGCTGTTCACGGTGGCGTTCTTGGCCAGAATGCCCATGGCGGCCTTCATGGTCACGGACTTGCCGGAGCCGGATTCACCCACCAGCGCAACGGTCTCGCCCTTGTACAGGTCGATGTTCACACCCCGGATGGCGTGCACCGGGCCTGCGGTGGTCTTAAAAGTGATATCAAGGTCTCGCACCGACAAGACCTGTTCTTTTTTATTCTCAGGCATGGGGTGTTCCTCCTTACATACTCTTCATCTTGGGGTCCAGGGCCTCGCGCAGACCATCGGCCACCAGATTGAAGCTGAGCATCAGCAGGCTCATCACCACAATGGGCGGAATGATCTGATAGGGGTGGGTGGTGAAGCTGTTGTACAGCTCACTGATCAAAGAACCCAGCGAGCACTGGGGCACCGGGATGCCCAGACCCACAAAGGACAGGAATGCTTCGGTAAAGATGGCGGTGGGGATGCTGAACATGACCTGCGTGATGATGGGTCCGATGATGTTGGGCAGCACTTCCTTGAAGATGATGAAGAAGCTGCCTGCACCCAGCGTGCGGGAGGCCAGCACGAATTCCTGGTCCTTCAGCTTGAGCATCTCGGCGCGGGCAATGCGGCTCATGCCCACCCACTCGGTCAGCATCAGGGCAAAGATGATGGTGACCATACCGGGCTGCAGCACCAGCAGCAGCAGCGTAACGATGACCAGGCGGGGAATGCCGTTGGCCACCTCGAGGAAGCGCTGCATCACCATATCCACCCTGCCGCCAAAGTAGCCGGAAATCAGGCCATAGCTCATGCCGATGACCATATCGATGACAGCAGCGGCCACCGCGATGATCAGGGAGACACGGGCACCCTCCCAGGTGCGGGTCCAGATATCGCGGCCGTACAGGTCACTGCCGAACCAGTAGTAGACATCGTCCTTGCCCTTTTCCACATAGGCGTTGACGCTCTTGCTGCCGGTGGTGGTGCTCATCTTCTCGCTGCCGTCCAGGATGCCGAGGCGCTCGATGCCCGGCACACGGGGAGCAAAGTTCTTCTGGCTCAGATCCTGGCCGGAGTAGGTATAGCTGTTCATGCCCGGGCCAAAAACGGCCAGCAGCACGATGACGACGATCAGGATCAGGCCCAGCACGGCGCTCCTCTTGCCGAAGAAGCGGAGGATGGCATCCTTCCAGAAGCTCTGGGCCGCAAAGTTGGTATCCACGGCGATCTCATCGTCGTTGTGCTTGAGGGCAAACTCCTTGTCCTCAAAGGTGTGCTCGGGATACAGGGAATCCACCGCGCTGACGATGGCATCCGCTGTGGATTCGCCGCCCAGGCGGATCGCTTTTTCTGCCATATCAGTCATCCCCCTTTGCCAGACGAATGCGCGGATCGATGATGCCGTAGAGCAGGTCAACGACCAGCATGATGCCAATGTACATGGCGCTGTAAATAAAGCTCAGGCCAATGACCACGTTGTAATCGTTGGACTGGATGGCCGTGACCAGCAGGCTGCCCACGCCGGGAATGGCGAAGATCTTTTCCACCACCAGCGAGCCGGTCATCAGATCCACGATCAGGGGTGCCAGCACCGTAATGATGGGGATGAGGGCATTGCGCAGGGCATGGCGGAAGATCAGCGCCGGGCCGGAGATGCCCTTGCTCTCGGCCAGCAGCATGTAATCGGAATCAAGGACTTCGATCATCTCACTGCGGGTAAAGCGGGCAATGGAGGCCATGGTGAACATGGAAAGCGAGATGCTGGGCAGGACGCTGGAGCCAAAGACATCCTTGGCGGAGAACAGCATTGGGAACCAGCGGAGCTTGAAGCCAAAGGCATAGCTCAGGGCCAGTGCGAACACATAGGAAGGCACCGACACGCCGATGACCGAGATGATGGTGGCGATGGTATCAAAAATGGTATCCCGCTTGAGTGCGGCAATGATGCCCAGCACCAGGCCCACAGCGGCACCCAGCGTCACGGCCATGCCGCCCACCTGAATGGAGATGGGCAGGCGGCTCTGGATGAGCTGGGAGATGGGCGTATTCTTGGAGATGTTATAGCTCACGCCAAGATCTCCGCGGAGCATATTGCCCACATAGCGGAAGAACTGGATGTAGATGGGCTGATCCAGGCCGTACTTTGCGTACAGGGCAGCCCGCATATCGGGCGTCAGCTTTTCATCATTGAAGGGCGAACCGGGCATCAGCTGCATCAGGATAAACAGCACCAGCAAAATTGCCAGCAGTGTGAACAGCGAGGTCAGGATTCGCTTGAGCGTATATTTTTTCACGTCGGGTGGACCCCCTTTTCCTTCCGGGATCTCGCGGTCAGTCGTTCGTCTGCCGCGGACAGGCACAATGCCAAAAAGGCGCACAGTGGCTCTTTGCGGGCCACTGTGCGGCCTTGTTCAGCGATTCTGTTGTTTACTCGCTCTTGGTGGTGTTCTTGTACACACGATTCAGAGCGCATGGGTGATGCTCGACACCCTTGACGGCAGAGGAAATCATCTCAGCGTTGCACTGGCCGTACAGGGGGAAGATGACCGCCTGCTCCAGAACGATCTGCTCTGCCTCGTACAGGGCAGCCCAGCGGCCCTCGGGGTCGGTGCACAGATCACCGGTGGTGCACTCGTCAATGACGGCATCGTAGTCAGCATCGCTCCACAGACCGTAGTTGTTGGAGTTGCCGGTCACCCACATACCCAGATAGGTCATGGGGTCGGCGTAGTCGGGGCCCCAGCGGGTCAGGCCTAGCTCAAAGGTGCCGTCCTGCATATCCTGCACGCGCTGCTTCTTGGGCTCCACGGTCAGGTTGATGGTCAGGCCCTCCAGCGTGGTCTCCAGCTGCTCCTTGACGACCTGAGCCACCTTCTGGGGTGCATCGTCAGCATCCACCACCATATCAAAGGAGAAGGTATCCTTGCCCAGCTCAGCCTTGGCGGTCTCAAAGAACTCCTTGGCCTTCTCGGGGTCATAAGCGCAGTCATCTGCAAACTTGGTCTGGTCGGCGCTGAAATCGCTGCCATCGGGGCCGGTTGCAAACTGTGCGGGAACAGCGGTGTATGCGGGGGTGGAGCCATCCTTCAGCACATCGCCGGTAATAGCATCACGATCCAGTGCAAAGGTCATGGCCTTGCGCAGGTTCAGGTTTGCCAGATCGGGCACAGCATCGATGTTGGGGCTGATGTACCACAGGTAACCGGCACCCACGCTGGTAAACTCGGGATCATCCTTGACCTGATCGACCTGCTCACCGTTCAGCAGGGTGATATCCAGCGTGCCGGTCTGATAGCTCATCAGAGCCTGCTGGCTGTCCTTGATGACCTGATAGGCCAGACCGTCCAGAGCGATCTTATCCGCATCATAGTAATCAGGGTTCTTTTCCATCGCAAAGGCGGTGGCGGCGGGCTGATAATCGGTCAGCACGAACGCGCCGTTGGACAGCACCGTTTCGGGGCTGGTGCCAAAGGTGTCAGCGCAGGTGTTGTAGAAGGCCTCGTTCACCGGGTAGAAGGTGGGGAAGTACATCAGGCTCAGGAAGTAGCTGACAGGAACGTTCAGCTGCACCTCCAGGGTCTTGTCATCCACTGCGGTCACGCCCAGGTCGGTAACGGGCTTTTCACCGGCAATAATCTCAGCGGCGTTGACCACCTGACCAATGTCGGACAGCATGTAGGAATACTCGGAAGCGGTGGCGGGGTCTACGGCGCGCTGCCAGCCGAACACAAAGTCAGCGGCGGTCACGGCCTCACCGTTGGACCACTTTGCATCGCGCAGGTGGAAGGTGTAGGTCTTGCCGTCCTCGCTGATGTCATAAGTCTCCGCCATGGCGGGAACTGCTGCACCGTCAGCATCCATCTGCATCAGGCCATCGGTGTAATCCGCGATGACCTCAAAGGAGGTGCCGTCGGTGGCCACCTGGGGGTCCAGAGACTGGACCTCGGTCTCCAGCATGATGTTCAGGGTGCCGCCCTGTGCGGTGCCAGCCGCAGCAGAGGAAGCGCCGCTGGCTGCAGAAGATGCAGCCGTGGAGCTGGAAGAGCCGCCGCAGGCTGTCAGAGCCAGCGCGGCAGAGGTGACACCGGCAGCTGCCAGGAAGCTGCGGCGCGAAATACGACGATCGAATTTCATATATGTTTTCCCCTCTCTTTAATGCTCTACACTGATAAAGCATCAATTTCTGAAAATGCACAAGGGGCTCTGCTCCCCCTCTGGAGCTTCTGCACACCCTTGTGCCATGGCCGCATTATACATCCATCCGTCGGCAAAGAAAAGACTTTTTGCCGAATTTGTTCTCCCAAAAGGCCCATTTCTCCCCTTTGTCCAACATCCCGCCGAAAATGGAAACTAATTTTTGTATAGTTTTTCTCCTGTGCTGTATTTTGTGCAAAGACAGTTCTTGCATTAAAGTCACAACTTGTATTCCCACAGAGTACATTTAACTTCGTTCACTTCATTTTATTAAGAGTTGAAATTGCTTCAGTCTATCGCAGTCCTCTTTGTCATTGCTTCGCAATGACACCTCTCCCAGCAGGAAAAGCAGGATAGGCGGTCTCATAAACCTGCACCCCTGCCCGGAGATCTGACACGACGCGCCCGAGAGGTTCACAGACAAAAAAGGAGCCCGCTGTGCGAACACAACGGGCTCCTCTTGGTTCTGATCTTACTTCGCGTACTCGATGGCGCGGCTCTCGCGGATGACGTTGACCTTGATCTGGCCGGGATAATCGAGGGTATCCTCGATCTTCTTGGCGATCTGGCGGGCCAGCAGGATGACCTGATCATCGCTGATGACATCGGGCTTGACCATGATGCGGACTTCGCGGCCGGCCTGAACGGCAAAGGCCTGCTCCACGCCCTCAAAGCTGGAAGAGATCTCCTCCAGATTTTCCAGACGCTTGACATAGCTCTCCACGTTCTCGCGGCGGGCACCGGGACGTGCGGCACTGATGGCATCGCAGGCCTGAATGATAAAGGCCAGCGGGGTCTTGGGCTCCACATCGCCGTGGTGGGCCTCAATGGCATGGATGACCTGGGTGTTTTCCTTGTACTTGCGGCAGATATCCACACCGATCTGGACATGGCTGCCCTCGATCTCGTGGTCAAGGGCCTTGCCGATATCATGCAGCAGACCGGCACGGCGGGCCAGCGTGACGTTCACGCCCATCTCGCCTGCCAGCAGACCGGCCAGCCAGGCCACCTCCATGCTGTGGGTCAGAGCGTTCTGGCCAAAGCTGGTGCGGTACTTCAGGCGGCCGATGAGCTTGATGAGGTCGGGGTGCAGGCCGTGGATGCCAAGCTCCATCACGGCGCGCTCGCCCTCCCGCTTCATCTGCAGCTCAAGGTCGTGGCGGCACTTCTCCACCGTCTCCTCAATGCGGGCGGGGTGGATGCGGCCATCACCGATCAGGCGCTCCAGCGTCATGCGGGCAACCTCGCGGCGGGTCTGGTCAAAGGAGGACAGGGTAATGGCCTCCGGGGTATCGTCGATGATAAGATCCACGCCGGTGGCAGTTTCCAGCGCGCGGATGTTGCGGCCCTCACGGCCGATGATACGGCCCTTCATCTCGTCGCTGGGCAGGGGCACCACGCTGACGGTGGTCTCGCTGCAGTGGTCAGCGGCGCAGCGGCTGATGGCCTGACCGATCATGTTGCGGGCGATGTTATCGCAGTTTTCCTTCAGGTCGGTCTCGTAGGCAGCCACACGGACAGCCTTCTCGTGGGTGAGCTCCTCGTCCACCTTGTGCAGCAGCACTTCGCGGGCATCTTCCTGGCTCAGGCCTGCCAGAGTCTCCAGGCGCTCCATCTCTTTGGCACGGATGGCATCCACCTCAGCCAGGCGGCTGTCGGCCTCCTCGTGCTTTTTCTTGAGCTCTTCTTCCTTCTTTTCCAGGGCTTCGGTCTTGCGGTCCAGCGCATTTTCCTTCTGGTCAATGCGGTTCTCCTGGCGGCTGATCTCAGCACGGCGCTGCTTGATCTCCTTGTCGGCCTCAGCCTTCTGGGCATCGACCTCGGCTTTCAGGCGGAAAGCCTCGTCCTTGGCTTCCAGAACAGCTTCTTTTCGTTTTTGGTCAGCGGTCTTGATTGCTTCGTTCACCAGGCGGGTAGCCTCGGCTTCTGCGCTGCCGATCTGTGCCTCGGCGGTCTTTTTACGGTTGTTGTAACCAATAAAATAACCCGCGCCGGCAGCAACAGCAGCAACCACGACCACGATCAACAGAATGATCGGGGACATCGTGTTCACTCTCCTTACAATTAAAGTTCAAAATTAACTAAAATCTGGAGACGCTGCCGCGCAAGGCGTGGGTCAACAATACAAAATCAAGCTCTCAACAACAAAACAGACAACAGCACCGCACAAAAAGGGCATGTTTGCCCCTGCGGCCTGATGCAGCTTTTTTATCTACAAGGTTTTCATATAAAAACGGGCAGATGAAGCCCCATTGAACTTTGGTTGTGGAAGATCCCTGCACGCAGCGTCATGGATTCCATACTACTTCTTATATTACGAAACATTTGGTACAATGTCAAGTAAAGTGAAAGGAATTTTCTAAAAAAACAGCCATTATTCCAGATACATCCGCCGCAGCCGCATCAGACGGGCGGGGGTCAGGCCGTATTCGGCTTCAAGATAGGCATCGGTGGTGCCATACTCTTTGCGGATGGTGTCCAACACAAAGGGGGCAGACTCCGGGTGGACACCGGCAATGCCCTGATAGAACTGCTTCTGTTCGGGATGCGCCTCGATCTCTTCGGCATGGGCGGCCCAGATCTTTTCCAGCTCCGGGCGGCGGCAGACATTGGTGCGGACAAAATCCTGACAGATCGTTTCATCGGAAGCCCCCAGCGCCAGCAGGATGAGGATGGCCGCCACGCCGGTGCGGTCTTTCCCGCCGGAGCAGTGGAACAGGATCGGCGTTTCGCCCGCCTCCAGCGCCCGGAACAGCTCCTTGTAGGCCTTATTGCGGAAGAGCATCTGCTCATACATGGCATCGGCGAGGTTATGTTCCTCATCCTTCTTGCCTTTGAGCAGCTTTTCAATGTCCCCGGGAGAAAAGGAGATCTCGCTTCCGTCCGGGTGGCAAAGCCCGCAGATGCGCACCAGCCGCGCGCCATCGGGCACATAGTCAGGCTGCTCCGCTGCCTCGGACTCGCTGCGCAGATCGAGGATGAGCCGCAGGCCCAGGCTGTCCAGCAGCTTACGGTCAGCCGCCCCGGTCAGCAGTCCGGTGGGAATGCCGCGGTAGATCTGCCCCCACTTGACATGCTTACCCTCGTCGGCCTCGTAGCCGCCCAGCTCCCGGAAGTTGTTCCCACCCGCAAAGGGCAGCTGGGTGCCCGGAGCCGGGTGCTGCGGTGCCGCCTTGGGGGCGGCGCTGGACAGCACCGGGAAGTTGTAGAAGGGCTTTGCCGGGCGGCCCCGCCGGGGCGGCAGGGATGCCGCTCCCCCGATGACCTCCATCAGGTAGCCCCGCAGCAGGTCAAGATAGGCCGAGTTGTGGTCTCGCCGCTGCACCATCGAGACACAGAGGGGCGGCAGATCTTCCAGCAGCACGTCACGCACCCGGTCCAGCTCCCGCCGTGCCCCCGGCTCGTAGCGGGTCAGGCAGGTGCAGAGCTGCTCCTGAACCAGATAATACGCCTGATAGAAGCTGGGGCCGATCTCCGCGTTGGGCGCAAAGCCCTCCCGGGCGCAGGCATCCCACAGGGGGCTGAACAGATCCTGCCGCAGGCTGGGCAGCAGCACCCGCTGGCCCCGCAGGGCCGAAAGCGGCACCCGCTCTTTCTCCCAGAAGGGATGGCCGCGCGGCACCAGCAGGCAGGCCGGGTCGGCCCGCAGGGTGGTGCGGGCCAGCACCGGAGCCGCCGTGCCCAGATCCATCACAAGGCCCGCGTCCAGCTCGCCCTGCTCCACACCATCGGCCACGGCATCGTTTTCCAGCAGGCGGAACCGCATCTCAATGTGGGGGTACTGCTGGCGGAACTTGTCCAGCTGGGTCTCCAGCCCGGGCAGGTAGTCCGGCACCAGCGAGACACTGATGCCGATGCGCACCGGCTGGGCCGACTGGATCTCCGCATGGAGGGCCGCCTGCATCTGCTGGAACTGCTCCACCACCGGGGCCGCATGGCGCTGCAGACTCAGCCCCCGCTCGGTGAGCGAAAGCTTGTGGTGGGCGCTGACGAACAGCGGGCCGCAGAGCTCGGCTTCCAGCGCCGTGATGCTCTGCCGCAGGGCCTGCCGCGACAGAAACAGCCGCTGTGACGCGCGGGTGTAGTTCATTTCTTCGCACAAAACCAGAAAATAGTGCAGCTGGCGGATATCCATGGGTTCCTCCTGAAGGGTGGTGTATCAATAGATTAAGGATACCGCCTTTTTGCCTGCTTGTAAAGGCCGCGCGGGCAAAAAATCCCTCCCGGATTGACACATCCCGCCCCATGGTGTAGACTTCAAGCAGCAGAATTTTTCTCCCTAAGGAGAAAAGCTCCATCAAACACACAGAAGGAAGGTATTTTCCATGAAAGTCATCGCTACTGAAAAGGCTCCCGGCGCGATCGGCCCCTACTCCCAGGGCTTCATCGCAGGCGGTTTCGTCTACACCTCCGGCCAGATCCCTGTGAACCCTGCGGACGGCACTGTGCCCGAGGGCATCGCCGCCCAGACCGAGCAGAGCTGCAAGAACGTGGGTGCGATCCTGGAAGCCGCCGGTTCCGGCTACGACAAGGTCATCAAGACCACCTGCTTCCTGGCCGATATTGCCGATTTTGCCGCCTTCAACGAGGTCTACGCAAAGTACTTCACCTCCAAGCCCGCCCGCAGCTGCGTTGCTGTCAAGGATCTGCCCAAGGGTGTCCTGTGCGAGATTGAGGCCGTGGCAGAGGCGTAAGCTCCCGAATTGCACCGGCTTTGCGTTCTCCCCTTTACAACGCTCTGAAATTGTGCCATAATTTACTGTATTAAAGGGAAAGCCGTTCCGGTGCCGCAATTCGGCGGCGGAGAACGGAAAGAGAGGGGTAAACTGTTATGAGCAAAACGATGATCCCGCAGAACTACACACCCGCGCTGAACCTGTACGACACCCAGCGTGCCATCGGCACCGTGAAGCGGCTGTTCGCTGACACCCTGTGTGCCACGCTGAACCTCTACCGCGTGTCGGCTCCGCTGTTTCTGGAGGCTTCCACCGGCCTGAACGACGACCTGAACGGCGTGGAACGCAAGGTCACCTTTGACATCCGGGACAGCGGCATTGAGGCACAGGTGGTGCAGTCACTGGCAAAGTGGAAGCGCAAGGCCCTGAAGGACTACGGCTTCCGCGTGGGCAAGGGCCTGTACTGCGACATGAACGCCATCCGCCGGGACGAGGAGCTGGACAACCTCCACTCCGTCTATGTGGACCAGTGGGACTGGGAGAAGGTCATCCGCGAGGAGGACCGCAGCGAGACCTACCTGAAGAATGTGGTGCGCTCCATCGTGTCGGCCGTCTGCGCCACCGAGATGAACCTGCACGCCATGTTCCCCCAGCTGCAGGATCTGCCCCTTCACACCCCCAACGTGACCTTTATCACCACCCAGGAGCTGGAGGACAAGTACCCTGACCTGACCCCGAAGGAGCGCGAGAACGCCTTTGTAAAGGAAAACGGCACCACCTTCCTGATGAAGATCGGTGCTCCCCTGAAGAGCGGCAAGCCCCACGACGGCCGCGCCCCCGACTACGACGACTGGGACCTGAACGGTGACCTGCTGTTCTGGAACGAGCCCCTGCAGTGCAGCTACGAGTTGAGCAGCATGGGTATCCGCGTCAGCCCCGAGAGCATGGACCGGCAGCTGACCATGGCAGGCTGTGACGACCGCCGCACCCTGCCTTTCCACAAGGCAGTGCTGAGCGGCGAGCTGCCCTACACCATCGGCGGCGGCATCGGCCAGAGCCGTCTGTGCATGCTGCTGCTGGGCAGCGCCCACATCGGCGAAGTACAGGCAAGCGTCTGGGACGAAGCCACCCGCACGGCCTGCGCAAAGGCTGGGATCCCCCTGCTGTAAGCAAAACACGAGAAAAGGCTCTCTGCCAAAACCGGCAGAGAGCCTTTTTTGCATCTCAGCTTCTGAAAAGCAAGCCCACATTTCTCTTTTTGCGGCGATTCCCGCCCAGCCACCAGACAAGCCAGGCGTAGAGCAGGTTCATGGCCAGGATGGCCGCGCACCACAGCACTGTCTGCCGGGTGGTCTGCTGATAGACCAGCAGGAACGGGTAAGGCCCGGTGATGAGCCGCTGGTAATTGGCCCAGAGGGCCACAGAGCCATAGAGCATGGTGGGAACCAGCGCCAGCGGAACGCACCGCGCAGGCAGCTTTGGCTCCCGTTCCAGCAGGACAAAGGAGACAAAGGCACACAGCGGGTTGAGCAGGTGGTGGTAGAGCATGGAGCTCTCGGTCAGCAGGAACACCACGCCGCCCTGGTCGGCACAGTAGGGCCCCAGCACGAACACCACGGTCAGGAAGGTCATGGTCAGGCAGCAGGTGGCAATGTACTTGAGCGTCTTGACCCAGCGGGGCAGCTGCCGCCCCGTGAACAGGCAGATCACCTGACACACCGCCACCAGCAGGCAGACAAAGAACGCAAAGACATTGGAGTTCTCGGTGTAAAAGGTGAAGGTCTGGCTGCCCACCGCTTCCCAGGTCATCCGGATGGCCACCGGCTCCCACCGCACGATGCAGAGGTTCAGGAAAATGGAACAGAGAATGGCGATCTTCTTGATCATTTTGCGGTATTGATGAAGCTGCGGTTGTCCCACAGGTACTTGATGCCGGAGATGGCGGTGGCAATGGCCACCAGCCAGCACAGCCAGTAAGAGAGGAACACGCAGTCAGCGCCTATCATAATGAAATTGCCCCAGGTCAATGCGGTGCCGAAGTAGTAGAAGATGATGGTGAGCATCTGCAGTACAGTCTTGACCTTGCCCCACATGTTGGCGGCGATCACCTTGCCGTCCTTGGCACCGGCGGCCACCATCCGCAGACCGGACACGGCAAACTCACGGGCCAGGATGATGCAGAGCACCACCGGGCTGCAAACTCCGTCCCGCAGCATGTAAATGAAGGCCACGGTGGTCAGCAGTTTGTCGGCCAGCGGGTCGGCAAACTTTCCAAAGTCGGTGACCATGTTCCACTTGCGGGCCAGATGGCCGTCCAGAAAATCGGTAAAACTGGCCGCGGCAAAGATGATGCCTGCCACCAGATACCAGGTGGGATTGAAATCTTCCGTTCCGATCTGGGTCAGGGAAACGAAGACCATGAACACCGGCACCAGAATGATGCGGGTCAGGGTGAGCTTATTGGGCAGATTCATATAGATTCCTCCAATTTGTTATTTTGCAACCGTGCCGTACAGATCGTAAAGGTCGCTATCCTCCACCAGCACATCATAGAACTGGCCGGGATAGAGCGGCTCCTCGCTGGAAACGCAGACATTGCCGTCCACCTCGGGGGCATCGCCGGTGGTGCGGCAGAGGTACAGGCCGCTCTCCTCGTCGATGCCGTCACAGAGCACACGGACGGTCTGGCCCACCTTTTCGGCCTGTTTCTGGGCCATGATGCCGGTCTGGATCTGCATCACCAGCTCTGCGCGCCGGTCCTTGGTCTCCTGATCGATCTGGCCGTCCATCTTTGCGGCCACGGTATTCTCCTCGGCAGAATAGGCAAAGCAGCCCAGACGGTCAAACCTGACCTCCTTGACGAAGTTGCACAGGTCTTCAAACTGCTCCTCGGTCTCGCCGGGGAAGCCTGCGATCAGGGTGGTGCGCAGGGTGATGCCGGGGATCTCCCGGCGCAGCTTGCCGATGACCTCCAGCAGCTCTGCGCGGTTGGAGCGGCGGTTCATGTTTTTGAGGATGGTATCGTTGCAGTGCTGGATGGGCAGGTCGAGGTAAGGCACCACCTTCTCGTTCCGCTTCATGGCGGCAATAAAGTCATCGGTGATACGCTCCGGGTAGGCGTACATGATGCGGATCCACTCAAGGCCCGGCACCTTGTTCAGCTTGTCCAGCAGCTCACAGATGCTGCCGGGCTTGCCCCAGTCCTCGCCATAGGCGGTGGGGTCCTGGGCCACCACGATCAGCTCCTTCACGCCCTCACCGGCCAGCCAGCGGGCCTCGGCCACGCAGTCGGCCAAATCGCGGCTGTGCAGCGGGCCGCGGATGCCCGGGATGGCGCAGTAGTGGCAGCGGTTGTTGCAGCCCTCTGCGATCTTTAAGTACGCATAGTGGGCAGGCGTGCCGATGACGCGCTTGCCGCCCAGCGGGAAGTCCTTTTTGGCACCGTAGCTTTCCAGATGGTTCTCGCCCTGGAACAGGCGGGCCACGATGGTGTCAATGGCCTTGTTGGAGGCACAGCCCACCACAGCATCCACCTCGGGGATCTCCTCCTCGATCTGGCTGCGGTAACGCTCGGCCAGGCAGCCGGTGACGATGACCTTCAGCTCCGGGTTCTGCTGCTTGTAGGCGCAGGCCTCCAGAATGTTCTCAATGGCCTCGGTCTTGGCGCTCTCGATAAAGCCGCAGGTGTTGACCAGAATAACATCGGCTTCACCCAGGTCGGCCACCGTCTCGTGACCAGCCGAAAGCAGGATGTGCACCATCACGTCCAGATCAACCTGGTTCTTGGGGCAGCCAAGGGAAATACATGCAATTTTCATAAAAAGGGATACTCTCTTTCTTTGGTTCACTTCTCCTCTGTACAACCTCTCAGTCTCGCATTCGCTCGACAGCTCCCCTAGTAGGGGAGCCCTTGGCAAAATCGGAAACTTTCCCTGACTGCCAAGGCCTCTCCTACTAGGAGAGGTGGCATTGCGAAGCAATGACGGAGAGGTTGTACCAAGGATCACTTATTCCTCTTCGATTCGCCGAATGGCTTCCTTAATGACGGAATACGAAAATCCCCGCCGCTGCAGGGCCGCAATGACCAGATCCCTGCGGCCCGCTTCCAGCTTTTTGCGGTAATGCCCTTCCACCAGAGCGGCGGCGGCTTCCAGCTCCGGGTCCTCGCCGGAAACATCGGGGGTGTAAACAGCATCCAGCGCCTGCTGGATCTCGCCTGCGGCCAGGCCCTTCTGCCGCAGATTCTGGGCAGCGGCGCGGCGGCTCTTTTTTGCCGCCAGCAGGGCGTGGGCACGGGTCTCGGCATAGCGGGCATCGTTGATATACTCCCGCTGCACCATCTCTGCCACCACGGCGGCACTGGTCTGCTGGGTATAGCGGCGGTTCAGCCGCTCATACAGCTGGCCCGAGGAAAGCTCCTGCCCGGCCAGCAGCTCCATGGCCCGGGTGCGGGCCTTGGCGGCATCGGTAGATTTTTCCTCTTCGGCCAGCGGGCGGCGGCCACGGCTGTAAAAGGCCATTTACTCTTCCACCATGATATCCAGCTCACTCTCGCTGCTGCGGGCGGGAGCCTTGACCACCGGCTCCTTTGCTGTGGCAGGAGCCGCCGGTTCCCCCTCTGCAGGGGCGGCAGCAGCCTTGCCCCCCGGGCGGCGGGTGGCATAGAGCTTGTCGGCATTGGCGCGCACCTGACCCTCGATATCGTTGGCGATCTCGGGGTTATCGCGCAGGAATTGCTTGGCATTGTCGCGGCCCTGACCCAGGCGGATATCGCCGTAGTTGAACCATGCACCGCTCTTCTGAACGATGCCCAGCTTGACACCCAGATCGATGAGCTCACTCATCTTGGAGATGCCCTCGCCGAACATGATGTCGAACTCCGCCTCACGGAACGGAGGAGCCACCTTGTTCTTGACGATTTTTGCGCGGGTGTGGTTGCCGATGAACTGGCCGGAAGAATCCTTCAGGCCCTCCACGCGGCGGATATCGATGCGGACAGAGGAATAATACTTCAGGGCGCGGCCGCCGGTGGTGACCTCGGGGTTGCCGTAGACCACGCCGACCTTTTCACGCAGCTGGTTGATGAAGATGCAGACGGTGTTGGTCTTGCCGATGACGCTGGTCAGCTTGCGCATGGCCTGGCTCATCAGGCGGGCCTGCAGGCCCACATGGCTGTCGCCCATCTCGCCCTCGATCTCGGCGCGGGGCACCATGGCGGCAACAGAGTCCACAACGATGGCATCAATGGCACCGGAGCGCACCAGCGCCTCGCAGATCTCCATGGCCTGCTCACCGGTATCGGGCTGGCTGACCAGCAGGTTGTTGATGTCCACACCCAGCGCCTCGGCATACACAGGGTCCAGCGCGTGCTCCACGTCGATGAAGGCAACATCGCCGCCCTTCTTCTGGGCTTCGGCCAGAACATGCAGGGCCAGTGTGGTCTTACCACTGGATTCGGGGCCGTACACCTCAATGATGCGGCCCCGGGGCACGCCGCCCACGCCCAGTGCCAGATCCAGGCCGATGCTGCCGGTCGAGATGGCATCCACCTGCATGGCGGCGTTATCGCCCAGCTTCATCACAGCGCCCTTGCCAAACTGCTTTTCGATCTGGGCCAGTGCCGTGGCCAGCGCATCCTTCTTGGCACCGGGATCGGTCTTCTGGGTCGCCGGGGCAACGTTGTTGTTCTGATTTTTTGCCATAGTGTCATGCTCCTTTGTCATCTGTTCCCGGCGCGGTGCGGCCAAACGCAGGCGCGGGCATTCCAATTCTTTCGGTACTAGTATAACACATTTTACAGATATTACAACAGGAAGTTGTAGATATTTTTATTGTTTTCTCGCCATCACACAGCGGTCATTGCCGCCAAAGTCTTTTCTGCACACGATATCCGTCCACCCGTTGGCGGCAAGCAGGGCCGTCACGGCCTCCCGCTGCTGCCAGCCGATCTCCAGGGCAAGGGCACCGCCGGGACGCAGGGCTTGCAGGTAGTGTTCCGCAATGGCGCGGTAAAATACCAGCCCATCCTCCCCTGCTTCCAGCGCCATGGCAGGCTCCTGCGCCACCTCGGGCTGCAGCGCGCCCATCTCGGCGGCGGTCAGGTAGGGCGGGTTCGACACAATAAGGTCCAGCTGCCTCTCCGGCAGGGTCTGCCAGTAGGTGAACAGATCTCCCTGCACCGGGGTGATGGTCAGTGCCGGGGAGAGATGGGCGTTCTGCTCCAGATAGCGGTATGCCGCAGGGCTCTTCTCCAGACTAGTGACCTGTGCCGCCGGGCAGAAGCGCTTCACACCCAGCCCCAAACAGCCCGTGCCGGCACAGAGGTCGAGCACCCGGGGTGCCTCCACCCCAGCCAGCATTCCGGCGGCGGCTTCGGCCACCACCTCAGTATCGGCCCGGGGGCAGAGCACGCCGGGGCCGACAGCCAGCTCAAAGTCAAGGAAGGGCCAGCTGCCGCAAAGGTACTGCAAAGGCTCCCGGGACGCGCGGCGGGCCGTCAGGGATTCCAGCCGCTCTGCCTGCTCTGCGCCCAGCGGAGCATCGGCAAGGCGGACATCCCCGCCCGCTGCCAGCCGGAAGAGCTCGGCCGCGTCAAAATCCGCGTCGAGGCAGCCTGCGGCGCGCAGGCGTGCCTCCACCTCCCGGACTGCTGCCCGGGGCAGCATCCCTGCGGTTACCATCTGCCGTCCTCCGGGTCCTCGGGCAGGACCGGCGTGACGGCGGCAATGGCCACCTCGATCATGCTGTCGTCCGGCTCAAACACGGTCAGATGCTGCACCCAGATACCGGGCTGCCGGATGATGCGGGTCGCAATGTTGTCCGACCGGCCGCACCACTTGAGCAGCTCGTAGCTGATGCCCATGACCAGCGGCAGGAGCAGCAGCTTGAACACCACCCGCAGGCTGGTGCTGGACCAGGGCAGCACGCTGTACAGGAACACGCTGACGATGACCACCAGGATCAAAAAGCTGGTGCCGCACCGGGGGTGGAAGCGGGTATATTTGCGGACATTCTCCACCGTGAGGGGGTCTCCGGCCTCGTAGCAGGCAATGGTCTTGTGCTCGGCTCCGTGGTACTCGAACACCCGGTGGATCTCCTTCATCCGGGAGATGGCGGCCATGTAGGTCAGGAAGATGGCGACCTTGAGCACCGCTTCCAGCACCACCTTGACCCAGCGGCCCAGCGGCACCAGATGGTTCAGGCCGCCCACCAGCACCGTGGGCAGAACGGTGAAGAGTAGGATGGCAAACAGCCCGCCGATCACGGCAGCTGCCGCCAGCATGATATCTTCGGCCTTTTTGCCCAGATGGTCGCCCACCCATTTTTCAAAGGCGGTCTCCTCTTCGGCGGGGTCGTAGTCGTCCCCCATGCTCACCTGTGCCGAGTACATCATGTACTTGTACCCCATAATCAGGCTTTCGATCATCGAGATGGCTCCCCGCACCAGCGGGATCTTCGTCCACACGCCGTGGGTGGGGGTAGGCTCGACCTTGGTCTCAATGGTGCCATCGGGCTTGCGGACAGCACAGCAGATGTTTTTCGGGCCCCGCATCATAATGCCCTCCATCAGGGCCTGCCCGCCCACACTCGTCTTGAAGCGTTCCTTGTTCGGTTGATTCATCGGCTCTCCTATGGGGCGCTGCGGCCCCTCTCTATCGTAAAAACTGCCCCTCTATCTTACCAGATAAATATGGACAATCTCTTATCGTTTGTAGATCGGCAGGCCCAGGGTGACCACTGTGCCCCGGCCCAGCGTGCTCTTGAGGTCCATGGTGCCGTCCAGTGCGGTCATAATGGAATCCACCAGCGCAAGGCCGATGCCGCTGCCCCGCACCGAGTTGCTGCCCTTGTAAAACTTGGTCTTGACGTTTTCCAGATCCTCCGGCGGGATGCCGCGGCCCTGATCGATGATCTCGATGAAGGCTTTGTACTCACCCTGCCAGATCTTGACCGTGATGCGTCCGCCGGGGGCCGAATACTTGATGGCATTGTCCAGAATGTTGATGAACACCTGCCGCAGGCGGTCGGGGTCGGCGTAGACCGGGATCATCTCCTCCGGCTCCGCATAGGCCAGCAGAAGCCCCTCCCGCTGGATGCGCGCTTCACAGAAAAGGACAGCGTCCGTCAGCTCGGCCACAAGGTCCAGGGGGCGGCACTCCATTTTCAGGCGGCCATTCTGCAGGCGGCTGAAATCCAGCAGCTCCTCCACCATGTTGTACAGGCGGGCGGTCTCGTTGTTGATGATCTCCAGCCCCTTGCGGTAGTTCTCATCGGTGGGATCATCCAGGGTGCGCAGGGTCTCCACCCAGCCCCGGATGGAGGTGAGCGGCGTGCGCAGCTCATGGGAGACCGAGCTGATGAATTCGTTCTTCATCTTCTCCGTCTCTTCCAGTCCCTCGGCCATCTGATTGATGGTGCCGCGCAGGCGGTCCACCTCGTCCCGCTCGTCACCGGTCACAGGCAGGCGGACATCCAGTTCTCCCCGGGCGATGCTGGCGGCGATCCGCTCCACCTGCCCCAGCGGCACCACGATGCCCCGCACAAAGTACAGGCCGGAGGCCACTGTAAAGCCCAGAATGGCCGCCACCACGATCAGGCTGATGATGAAAACGCTCTTCAGCTGCGCCTGCACCAGCGTCAGGCTGGTGACAAGGCGCATGGCAGCCACGTCCTCGGCCGCATAGGGCACCAGACTGCACACAGCCATGACCGTTTCCCCGCTGGCGGTGCGGTAGATGGCCACACCCACGCCGTCCGGTGCATCCTGCGCCTTGTTAAAATCGTCCTGCACCACGATGCCGTCCGCACCTGTGCCGCTGGAGGAGGCGATCACGCCGCCGTAACCGTCCAGCAGCATGAACTCATATTTGTCTTTATCCGCAAACTGCTCCACCATCCGGCGCAGGGCCACACTGCGGTTGGCCGCGGTCTTCTGGGCCGTGTCGCCGGTGTACATTTTCAGCTGACCGTTGATGGAGGAAAAACGCCGCATCATGGTCTGCTGGACGCTGTTGTAGTAGCTGCGGCCGAAGTTGTACACAAACATGCTTTCCACCAGCAGCACCAGCAGCACCGTCAGGAACAGGCTTCCCCGCAGCCAGCGGTGGGTAATACCACTGCGCATTGCTTTTCCTCCTTTCTGTCAGTAATCCTGGCTCTCCCATTGGGAGAGCTGTCGAGCACAGCGAGACTGCGCAGTCTTTCTTTACTCCTCCCACCGGTAGCCGTAGCCCCACACTGTCATAATGTGGGTGGGGTGGCTGGGCTCATCCTCTACCTTCATCCGCAGACGGCGGATGTTCACATCCACGATCTTCACATCGCCGAAGTAGTTCTCGCCCCACACGCCTTTCAGGATCTTTTCCCGCACCAGCGCGATGCCGGGGTTGTGGAAGAACAGCTCCATGATCTGGAACTCCACCTGGGTCAGCTCGATCTGCCGCCCGGCCTTGAGGAGAACACGGCGGTTCTCATCCAGCACAAATTCCCCGCTGACCAGCGTGGTGGGGGCATTTTCGTCGGCAGCGGAGCCGCCGCCCGAGCGGCCCACCCGGCGGCAGAGGGCCTCCACACGGGCCAGCAGCTCACTGACGCTGAAGGGCTTGGTCATATAGTCATCCGCGCCGATGGACAGGCCGCGGATCTTGTCCTGCTCCTGCCCCTTGGCACTCAGGATGATGATGCCGATCTTCTGGTCGGTGCGGCGGATGGTCTCGCAGAGCGAGAACCCATTCATGCCGGGCAGCATCACATCCAGAATGGCAGCATCACAGCCGGGCTTCTGCTCCAGCAGAGGCAGGGCGGCTTCGGCGCTGTCGGCCTCCACCGCCTCCATCCCCGCCAGCCGCAGGTTCAGCGCGATCATCTCGCGGATGCTGGCTTCATCCTCTACCACAAGTACCTTGACCATCTAAGACCTCCATATTTTTCTGCCTTCTCCCTCTGCCCAAGAGCACACGGAGAAGCATTTCACCTCAGAACACCCAGCCTGCATCCGGTAAGCTTCTGCAAAACTGAGCGGCATCATCAATTCAACCGGTACAACGACCGGGACAGTCGATAGCTCTGATCCTTCAGCACCACGTCCGGCCCGAACTTGGCCTGCATCTGGCGGGATGCCACCACGCCCAGGCGGGTCCAGCCCGCCGCGCTCTCGCTGGAAGGAACCAGGCGCATGGTCAGCACCAGCTTGCCCTCGTCCACAGTGTGCAGCTCCACGGCCTCCTCTCCCTCAGCGCTGTCGGTGAGCATCAGGTTGCCCTCCCACTCGGCAGGCAGCTCAATATAGCAGCTGCTCTCCTCGTCCAACAGGCCGAAGCTCTTTTCCGGCTCCGGGCTGGTGTAGTCCATCCAGACGATAAAATCCATTCGTCGGCTCTGGCTCAGGTTCAGCAGGCCCGCTTCGTCAGGCTGGGTGGGGATCTCCACGATGCCGTCGCCGTCCAGATCCCGGCTGACCAGCGTGGAGACATTGCGCAGGGACGCATTGTACAGCTCACTGGTGCTGATCTGCTCGGCGGGCAGCATCTGCTGGCTTTCCTCATCGAAGTAGAGCAGCACCGTGGCCAGATTGTTGCCCGAGAGGCCGGTCCAGCCGTCCAGCACCAGATAGCGCTTTCCGTCCGCTCCCAGGCCCGCCGCCACAGCGGCGCAGCCCGAGAACTTATCTGCCGAAAGGCCCATAACAGCCACCTGCTGGAACATCCCGTCCCGGTCAACGGTCAGCAGCTCGATCTGCACCCCGCCGTCCTCCAGCGTGGACATCAGGATCAGATCCTCGTTGCCGCCGCCGGTGATATCCTCCACCAGATACTGCTCATAGGACTGTTCCAGAATGGCATTGACCGTGCCGTTCTCGTAGGAGTACACCGCCAGATAGCTGTCGCCCTGCGCGGCGAGGTACCCCACCACCAGCTGGGTGGCGGCACCATCCTGCAGCTGTGCCAGCCGGACATTGTCCACTGTGTCCGCCAGACCCTCGATGCTCTGGCGGACCTGCCACACGCCTGCGGCATCCTTCTGCAAAAATGCAATGCAGACGTTGGAGCTCTGGGCCGTGGTGTAAAGAACAGCGGCATCCTGCTGGCCGTCACCATCCAGATCCTGCAAAAGGAACGGTGAGAGCAGCTCCCCCTGCATCGGGTATTTCAGCTGGGCGCTCTCCCCCAGCCACTCGTTCAGGGCATTTTGCAGCGCACCGTAGTCGCCCGGAAGGCGCGGGGCACGCAGCAACTCCTCCACCTGCACATTTTCCGACATCGGAAGGCCGCACGCCGAGAGCAGGCCCATCATGCAGCCTGCACTCAGCACCAGAAACCGTCGTCTTTTCAACCGCCGCCCCTCCCTTCTGTGGAAAATTCGCAAAGTCGTGCAGAAATACAGTATAATTATAGCATTCTTGCCCCGCCATCACAAGCCCCAGCTGCTAACGCCCAACCGGGCAGCGCGGCATTCCCACGCAAGTGAAACGGGCCATTCCATCGCCCGCCCTACTGCCTGCGGCAGCAGGGTCCCACCCCAGCGGACACTTGCTTTGGGAATACCCCGCTGCCCGACCCACACGATGCAAAAAAGGCCCTTTCCCCGAAGGGAAAGAGCCTTTGTTACACTGTTTGAACAGTCAGAGTCGATCAGACGAGCTCCAGAACTGCCATCTCAGCAGCGTCGCCGCGGCGAGCGCCGATCTTGATGATGCGGGTGTAGCCGCCGTTGCGGTCAGCGTACTTGGGGCTGATCTCATCAAACAGCTTCTTTGCAACATCTTCCTTGGTGATGTAGGCGTAGACCTGACGCTTGGTGTGCAGGTCGCTGGCCTTACCCAGGGTGATCATCTTCTCGGCCATGGAACGAACGTCCTTAGCGCGAGTGACAGTGGTCTCAATCTTGCCATTCTCTAACAGGTAGGTGACCATAGCGCGCATCATAGCGTTGCGGCTGTCGCTGGTTCTACCGAGCTTTCTGGTACCGGGCATCCCGTTTCACTCCTTATTATTTTAGTTACTCATCGTCTGTGTTCAGCTTAAAGCCCAGGGAGTCCAGCTTTGCCATGACTTCTTCCAGGCTCTTGCGGCCGAGGTTACGGACTTTCATCATCTCGTCCTCGCTCTTGCTGACCAGATCCTCCACCGTGTTGATACCGGCGCGCTTCAGGCAGTTGAAGGAACGGACGCTCAGATCCAGCTCTTCGATGGTCATCTCCAGAGCCTTTTCCTTATCGTCGTTGGTCTTCTCCACCATGATCTCCGTACCGGCAGCCTCATCGGACAGGTTGACGAAGAGGTTCAGGTGCTCGGTCAGCACACGGGCAGCCAGAGAAACGGCTTCCTGTGCATTGATCGTGCCATCCGTCCAAACCTCGATGGTCAGCTTGTCGTAATCGATGGCCTGTCCAACGCGGGTACTCTCAACGTTATAATTCACCTTGAGCACGGGGGTGTAAATGCTATCGACGGGAAGAGTGTTGATATCGTTCTTCTCGACGATGGCCTGCTTGTTGCGCTCTGCAGGCACATAACCGCGGCCCTTATCGAAGGTGAGCTCCATGACGAGCTTGCCGCCCTCGCCCAGGGTTGCAATGTGCCATTCAGGGTTCAGGATCTCAATATCATCGCCCTGCTTGATGTTGTCCGCAGTAACCTCACAAGGGCCGACTGCCTCAACACGCACTGTCTTCGGCCCGTCGGTGTACAGCTTTGCAGCAATACCCTTCAGGTTCAGGACAATTTCGGTAACGTCTTCCTTGACGCCCTCAATGGTGGAGAACTCGTGAACCACGCCGTCGATCTTGACGCTGGTCACGGCGACACCGGGCAGAGAGGAAAGAAGCACACGACGCAGGCTGTTGCCCAGTGTGATGCCAAAGCCACGCTCCAGAGGCTCCGCCACGAATCTGCCGTAGCGGCCGTCCGGGGACAGGCTTGCCGTTTCGATTTTGGGACGTTCAATCTCCATCATATCTATGCCCTCCTTGTCAAACCGATGTTGCCATCGGCCCATTATTAAATTCTTTTAAAAAGAATGCGAAAGGTCGCCATCCAGAAGGAAGGCCTCCCCTTCTTAATGGATTACTTGGAGTACAGCTCGACGATGAGGTGCTCTGCAACTTCGTAGTCGATGTCGCTGCGCTCGGGGAGCTTGGTCACAACACCCTTCAGGGTGCCGGCCTCACGGTTCAGCCAGGAAGGCAGAGCCACAACGGGAGCCTCGGGGCCAACGAGCTTTGCGAACTTAGCAGAAGAGCGGCTGGACTCACGGACCTCGATCACGTCACCGGCCTTGACCTGGTAGGAAGGAATGTTGACCTTCTTGCCATTGACGGTGAAGTGAGCGTGGCTCACCAGCTGACGAGCGTCGCGGCGGGTCTGAGCAAAGCCCAGGCGGAACACGACGTTGTCCAGACGGCACTCCATGATCTGGAGCAGGTTCTCACCGGTCTTGCCGGGGCGAGCCTCAGCACGCAGGTAAGCATTGTGGAACTGCTTCTCCAGAACGCCGTAGATAAACTTGACCTTCTGCTTCTCCTTCAGCTGAGATGCGTACTCAGACTGCTTCTTGCGGACATTGCCGTTGGAGTTGCGGGTGGTATTCTTCTTTGCATAGCCCATGACCGCAGGAGAAATGCCCAGGGCCTTGCAACGCTTTGCGATAGGCTGCGTATTCTTTGCCATAATTCAATTTCCTCCTTCGATCAGACACGACGGCGCTTCGGGGGACGGCAGCCGTTGTGGGGGATGGGAGTCACGTCCTTGATCAGGGTGACTTCCAGGCCGGTAGCCTGCAGCGCACGGATAGCGGACTCACGGCCAGCGCCGGGGCCCTTGACGTAGACTTCAACAGTCTTCATGCCATGCTCGATTGCAACCTTGGCTGCGGTCTCGGCAGCAGACTGGGCTGCGAACGGGGTGCTCTTACGGCTGCCACGGAAGTTCAGGGAGCCAGAGGAGCACCAGGACACTGCATTACCCTGCAGGTCGGTGATGGTAACGACAGTATTGTTGAAGGTAGACTGGATATGAGCCTGACCAGCAGCAATGTTCTTGCGCTCTTTCCGCTTCATGCGGACATTTGCGCCCTTCTTGGCGTTATTTGCACTTGCCATTTCTCAAATCCTCCTTACTTCTTCTTGTTAGCGACAGTGCGCTTGGGACCCTTGCAGGTACGTGCATTGGTCTTGGTGCGCTGGCCGCGGCAGGGCAGATTCTTGCGATGGCGGGTGCCACGGAAGGACTGGATCTCAACCAGGCGCTTGATATCCAGAGCAACGTTGCGGCGCAGGTCGCCCTCAACGATGATGTTAGCCTGATCGATGTAGTCACGGATCTTAGCCTCTTCTTCCAGAGTCAGGTCCTTGACGCGGGTATCGGGGTTGATGCCAGTTGCTTCCAGGATCTTGTTCGCAGTGGTCTGACCGATACCGTAAACGTAGGTGAGACCCACCTGAACGCGCTTCTCGCGGGGCAGGTCAACGCCGGCAATACGTGCCATAGTAGTATCCTCCAAAATCATCCCATGTCAGTGTCGGGGTCTGCGCCGGGACTCTACGCACTTGACCCCCAGGCGCCCGAATTAGCCCTGGCGCTGCTTATGCTTGGGGTTCTGGCAGATGACCATCACGCGGCCTTTGCGGCGGATGACCTTGCACTTTTCGCAGATGGGTTTCACGGAAGGCTTGACCTTCATGATGTTGAACCTCCTTTTGGTTGATGCCCTGGCACTTATTTGGAGCGCCAGGTGATGCGGCCCTTTGACAAGTCATAGGGCGACATTTCTACGGTAACCTTGTCCCCGGGCAGGATACGGATGAAATTGGTCCGCAGCTTGCCGGAGATGTGCGCTAAGAGGATGTGCCCGCTGGGAGTGAGCTTCCCGGTGTTCTTATCCTCGCTCAACATTTCCACCTTAAAGATGGCGTTGGGCATGGCTTCACGCACGATGCCTTCGATCTCGATAACGTCTTCTTTAGACAAGCTATTTGCCTCCTCATTGGATCTGCTCAGTTTGCCATGAATTGACGGACAGGCGGCGATAACCGCCACATACTTCTTCTCCTGCGGCACAAAATCCGCAAAGTGGGCAGAAAATCCCTGTCCACCGAGAAAGTATCTGGCTGTCACGGCCATTTATAGATTATACACCTTTTGTAATGGATTTGCAAGTGTTTTTTCCGTATTTCCGATAAAAAATTCTCGCATTTTCAAACCGGCCGTTTCCCCGCCCCGGTTTTGCGCTTCTCCACCGGGAAGATGAAAATTTTTCACCAAAACTTGTCAGAATTGCACAAAGGACCTGCTCCGGACGCAAAAAGGCCTCCCGTTTCCGGGAGGCCCTGGGGGATGCTGTGCCGGTTTGCTTACTTCAGGCAAAAGGTCTCGGGATCAAAATCGGGATCATCCCAGAAGCGGGTCATGATCTCGGTGCGGTCCTTCAGGATCGCGTTCGAGTGCTCGAAGTGCGCTGCCAGACCGCCGTCCTTGGTCTTGACCGTCCAGCCGTCTTTGGCCTGGGTGATCTTGCAGTCGTACTGGCAGATCATAGGCTCAATGGCAATGGTCATGCCGGGCACAAGGCGGGGGCCGCGGCCCTGATGGCCGTAGTTGGGCACCTCGGGGTCCTCGTGCAGTTCACGGCCGGTGCCGTGGCCCACGAACTCCCGGACCACGGAGAAACCTGCGTCCTCACAGTAGCTCTGCACCGCATAGCCGATATCACCGATGCGGTTGCCGGCCTTTGCCTGCTCGATGCCCTTGTACAGGGCTGCCTTGGTCACATCCAGCAGGCGCTGTGCTTCCAGGTCGATCTTGCCCACCGCATAGGTGCAGGCGTTGTCGCCGTTGAAGCCATCGACCTTTGCACCGGTGTCGATGCTGACGATGTCGCCCGGGCGGATGACGATATCATGCGACGGGATGCCATGGATGATGGTATCATTCAGGCTGATGCAGGCCGTTCCCGGGAAACCGTACAGTCCCTTGAAGTTGGGGGTACCGCCGTGCTTTACGATGAAATCGTAGATCAGCTTATCCAGTTCCCAGGTGGTCATGCCAGCCTCAATGTGCTGGCCGCCGTACTTCAGGGCAGCTGCGCTCAGGGCATTGGCCCTGCGCATTCCGTCCAGTTCTTTCGCATTCTTGATTTGGATCACGATTATGCCTCCAGTGCTTTCATCACTTCAGCGGTCGTCTCCTCGATGGAGGGGCAGAAGGGGATCACGGCCAGCTTGCCGCGCTCACGGTAGAATGCCACCAGCGGCTCGGTCTGCTCGTGGTAAGCCTTCAGGCGATCCAGAACGGTAGCGAGCTGGTCGTCCTTGCGGATGACGGTCTTGCCGCCGCACAGGTCGCACACGCCCTCGACCTTGCTCTTCTTGTTGATGATGTGGTAGCTTGCGCCGCACTTCTCGCAGACGCGGCGGCCGCTCATCCGCTCCACGATGACATCGTCCGCCACAGACAGCTCCAGCACCTTGTCGATGCGGATGCCCATGGTCTCGATGGCCTCGGCCTGAGCGATGGTGCGGGGCACGCCGTCCAGGATGAAACCGTTGGCGCAGTCGTCCTGTGCCAGGCGTTCCTTCAGGATGCCGATGATGACCTCATCGGGCACCAGAGCGCCAGCGTCCATGAAGCTCTTTGCCTTCAGGCCCATCTCGGTGCCTTCCTTGACAGCAGCGCGCAGGATGTTGCCGGTGCTGATGGAGGGGATGTTCAGCTTTGCGCAGATGATCTCGGCCTGGGTGCCTTTGCCCGCGCCGGGTGCGCCTAACAGAATCAGATTCATAGGTATTCTTCCTTTCTTCTATCAAAGGAGCCTTTTTTGATGTTTGAAGGAACTAACGCCCCTTCAAAGCAAAAAAGCACTGAAAAGTACGAGCATGCTCCCCTTTCCAGTGCTTTCTCACATCAGTGCTTTTGTTTTAGATCAACCAAGGAAACCCTTGTGGTTGCGCATCGTCATAAAGCTGTCGAGGCTGCGGGTGGTATCAAGTGCCACACCAACCACGATCAGCAGGCTGGTACCGCCCAGCTGGATGCTCATACCGGTCAGGTTGCCCAGAATGATCGGCAGTACAGCCACCGCAGCCAGGAAGATGGCACCCATGAGGGTGATCTTATTCAGGGTGCGGGTCAGGAAATCGCTGGTCGGCTTGCCGGGACGGAAGCCGGGGATCGAGCCGTTGTTGCGGCGCAGATTGTTGGCGATCTCAACGGGGTTGTACTGGATGGCCACATAGAAGTAGTTGAAGGCCAGGATCAGCAGCAGGTAGATCACGATGTAGAGCAGCGACGTGTAGTTGAAGGTATGGAAGAAAGCATACCAGAACGGATGTGCTGCCTGATCGATCTGCAGGAAGCTGCCGATGGTGCCGGGGATCGAAACCATCGCGGAAGCGAAGATGATGGGCATCACGCCGCTCATGTTCAGCTTCAGGGGCAGGTAGCTGTTCTGCCCGCCCATCTGCTTGCGGCCCACCACACGCTTGGCATACTGGATGGTGATGCGGCGCTCAGCGTTGGTCATAACAACGATGAACACGATCACCACCAGTGCCAGAACCAGCAGCAGGGGCAGCAGGATATAGAACCGGGTCTCGCCTGCAGCGGCGCGGGTCAGCAGACCCGTGACGGTGGTGTAGACACCGGACCAGTTGGAAACGATCGAGGAGAAGATCAACAGGGAGATACCGTTGCCGATACCCTTGTCGTCGATCTGCTCACCACACCAGGTGATCAGCTGCGCACCTGCGGTAAAGGTGGCAATGATGACAACAGCGGTAAAGATACCAGCCGCGCCGCTGGTGTACTTCAGTGCGCCCATATTGCGGATCACGAAGTAGTAGCCGAGGCTCATCACCAGAGCGATGACACCGCCGACATACCGGGTGATCTGCTGCATCTTCTGCTGGCCGTCGGCTTCCTTCGCCATGTTTTCCAGGGCGGGGATCGCAACGGTGAGCAGCTGCACAATGATGGAAGCGTTGATATAAGGCGTCACACCTAACGCGAAGAGTGTGCACCGAGACAGGGCACCACCGCTCATCATATCGAGATACGAGAGCATATTGCCGTTGGAGAACATCTGGTTCAGTGCAGAACCGGTGATGAACGGAACGGGGATGGCGCTGCCCAGACGATACACCACGAGGATCGCCAGCGTGAACAGGAGACGATTTTTAAGCTCGGGAATCTTCCATGCGTTACGGAATGTCTGGAACACCTTACATCACCTCAGCCTTTCCGCCTGCCTTCTCGATTTTCTCTTTGGCAGAAGCGGAATAGGCTGCGGCCTTGACGGTCAGAGCCTTGGTCAGCTCGCCGTTGCCCAGGACCTTAACACCGTCCAGAGTCTTCTTGACCAGACCCTTTGCCTTCAGAGCCTCGGTGTCAACGACATCGCCAGCGTTGAAAGCTGCTTCCAGGTCAGCCACGTTAACAATGGCGTACTGGGTAGCAAAGATGTTGTTAAAGCCAACCTTCGGCAGGCGGCGTGCCAGAGGCATCTGGCCGCCCTCGAAACCAGCGTGCTTCACGCCGGAACGGGCCTTCTGGCCCTTGCTGCCGAAACCGGCAGTCTTGCCATTGCCGGAGCCAATGCCGCGGCCCTTGCGGGTCACAGCCTTGTTTGCACCGGGAATAGCGTGCAGTTCATGAAGTTTCATTATGCGTATACCCCCTGCTATTAGGCTTCGGTGACGCTGAGCATAAAGCCGATCTTTGCGATCTTGCCCTGCGTAGCGGCATTGTCAGGCTGAACGGTAACGTCGCCCGGCTTCTTCAGGCCCAGGGCCTCAGCGGTAGCGATCTGCTTAGCGCCGCGGCCGATCAGGCTCTTCTTCAGCTCGATCTTGAGCATCTTATCTGCCATGGTTTGTTACCTCCTTAACCCAGAATCTCACTCACGGTCTTGCCGCGCTTCTCAGCGACGGACTCCGCGCTGACCAGGCCGCACAGACCTGCGAAGGTAGCAGAAACAACGTTGATGGGGTTGTTGGAACGCATAGACTTCGCACGGATGTCCTTGATGCCAGCAGCCTCAATGACGGCACGCACAGGGCCGCCGGCGATCATGCCGGTACCGGGTGCAGCCGGCTTGAGCAGAACGGCACCTGCGCCGTACTTGCCGACGATCTCGTGGGGGATGGTGGTGCCCTTCAGGGCAACCTTGTGCATGTTCTTCTTTGCAGCAGCCTCGCCCTTGCGGATTGCCTCAGGCACTTCGCCAGACTTGCCGATGCCATAACCGATGGTGCCCTTGCCGTCGCCCACGACAACCAGAGCGGCAAACTTCATGATGCGGCCGCCCTTGACAGTCTTGGAAACGCGGTTGATGGAGACAACCTTGGTGATCATGCCGTCGTCTTCACGGTTTCTCATAGCCATAATGTGTTTCCTCCTCTCATTACAGCTTCAGGCCGCCCTCACGGGCGCCATCAGCCAGGGCCTTAACACGGCCATGATAAACGTAGCCACCACGGTCGAACACGACCTCGGTGATGCCCTTTTCCAGAGCCTTTGCTGCGACCTTCTTGCCGATCTCAGCTGCGGCCTCGACGTTGCCGCCGAAACCATTGAAGTCCTTGTCCATAGTGGATGCAGACACCAGGGTCACGCCCTGCTCATCATCGATGATCTGAGCGTAAATGTGCTTGGCGGAGCGGAAAACATCCAGACGGGGACGTGCTGCGGTGCCGCTGATCTTGTTGCGAACGCGGCGATGACGACGAAGACGAGCTTCGTTCTTGTCGATCTGCTTAACCATTGTCTTTCACTCCTTACCTTATTTCTTGCCCTTGCCGGCCTTGCCTTCTTTGTGCTTGACAACCTCGCCCACATAGCGGATGCCCTTGCCCTTGTAGGGTTCAGGCGGCTTCTTGGCGCGGATCTCGGCGGCGTACTGGCCCACCTTCTGCTTGTCAATACCGGTAACAGAGAAGTGGTTGGGGTCCTGCCACACGATGGTGCAGTCCTCGGTATCGGGGACATTCACCTGGTGGGAGAAGCCCAGGTTCATAACCAGGTTGGAGCCCTGCTTCTGGCAGCGCAGGCCAACGCCCACGATCTCCAGCTTCTTCTCGTAGCCGTTCACAACACCGTTGACCATGTTAGCGATGTTGGTACGGGTCAGGCCGTGCAGGCTGCGGGCCTGGGGATCGTCATTGGGGCGGGTAACCAGAACTTCATTGCCCTCGACCTTAACGGTCATCAGGGGGTGGAAGTTGGAATTCAGGCTGCCCTTGGGGCCCTTGACAGCGACGGTGTGTGCTGCTTCATCAACAGTAACAGTGACGCCGGCAGGAATGACGATGGGTTTTCTTCCAATTCTCGACATTGTCTTTTACCCCTTTCTTACCACACAAAGGCCAGGACCTCGCCGCCAACGTGCGCAGCACGAGCAGCCTTATCGGTCATAATGCCCTTAGAGGTGGAAATGATTGCGGTGCCCAGGCCCTTCATGACCTTCGGCATATCCTCGCAGTTGGTGTAGATGCGCAGGCCGGGCTTGGACACGCGGCGCAGGCCAGCGATAACGGGCTCGCCGTTAGCCTGGTACTTCAGGGTGACAACGATGGTACCCTGAACGGTGTCGTTCTTCACCTGCATGCCCTTGATGTAGCCCTCGTCAACCAGAATCTGGCAGATAGCCTTCTTCATGTTGGAAGCGGGGATCTCCACAGAAGGGTGTTTGGCAGTGCTAGCGTTGCGGATGCGAGTCAGCAGGTCCGCGATAGGATCAGTAATCTGCATGTGCCACTAACCTCCTTAGATTAGCTCTCATTTGTTTTATAATGATACCGCCCCGAAACATGCTTGCCCCGGGGCGGATATCCGACATTCTATCCAGCCCTCTGGCAAATTACCAGGAAGCCTTCTTCACGCCCGGGATCTCGCCCTTGTAGGCCAGCTCACGGAAGCACACACGGCACACGCCGTACTTGCGCAGCACGGAGTGGGGGCGGCCGCAGATGCGGCAGCGGGTGTATGCACGGGTAGAGAACTTAGCAGGACGAGACTGCTTCAGCTTCATAGACAGTTTAGCCATTGTATCAATCTCCTCCTTAGTTATTCTCGGTAGCGAACGGAGCGCCCAGAGCCTTCAGCAGCTCCTTGCCCTCTTCGTCGGTCTTAGCGGTGGTAACAAAGCAGACATCCATGCCGCGGACTGCATCGACCTTATCAAAGTCGATCTCGGGGAAGATGATCTGCTCCTTGATGCCGCATGCAAAGTTGCCGCGGCCGTCAAAGCCGTTGCCGTTGATGCCGCGGAAGTCGCGGACACGGGGCAGAGCGACGTTGAAGAAACGATCGACAAACTCGTACATACGCTCACCACGCAGGGTGACCTTGCAGCCGATGGGAGTGCCCTGGCGCAGCTTGAAGTTAGCAACGCTCTTCTTGGCACGGCAGACGACTGCCTTCTGGCCAGTGATCTGGCCCAGATCCTTCATAACAGCTTCCAGGATCTTCTCGTTGTCCTTGGCTTCGCCGCAGGCAACGTTGATGACGACCTTGTCCAGCTTGGGGATCTGCATAACGCTCTTGTAACCGAACTTAGAGTTCAGAGCAGGAGCAATTTCATTGACATACTGTTCTTTCAAACGAGCCATTGTTCCTTACTCCTTTCCTTACAGCTCAGCGCCGCACTTCTTGCAGACGCGGACCATCTTACCGTCCTTCTCGACATGGCCCACGCGCACGGCCTTGCCGCACTTGGGGCAGATGGGCATGACCTTGGATGCGTACATAGCACCCTCAGCCTTCACGATGCCGCCCTGCTCGCCCTGACGACGAGGCTTGACGTGCTTGGTAACCATGTTCTGGCCCTCAACGATGACCTTGTTCTCAGAGGGGCTGACCTGCAGGACCTTACCAGTGTGGCCCTTGTCCTTGCCGCTGATGATCATAACGTTGTCGCCGGTTTTAACATGAAGATTATTCATTTTTAAAACCTCCTTACAGCGATTCCGGAGCCAGGCTCAGGATCTTGGTGTAGCCGGCATCACGCAGCTCGCGAGCAACAGGTCCAAAGATACGGGTACCCTTGGGGTTCTTGTCGGCCATAACGATAACGGCGGCGTTCTCATCAAAACGGATGTAGGAACCGTCGTCGCGGCGCACGCCATGCTTGCTGCGCACGATGACAGCCTTGACGACGTCGCCCTTCTTAACGGAGCCGCCGGGGGCTGCCTTCTTGACAGAGCAGACCACGACGTCACCAATGTTTGCGTATCTCTTGCGGGTGCCGCCCAGCACACGGAAGCACATCAGCTCCTTGGCACCGGTGTTGTCGGCAACTTTGAGATAAGTTTGCATCTGAACCATTTCAGATATCTCCTTTCAAACTGTTCAAAGCAGCGGGCAAAGATTACTTTGCCTTCTCAACGATACGGACCAGGCGCCAGCGCACATCCTTGCTCAGGGGGCGGCACTCCATGATCTCAACACGGTCACCGATACCGCACTCGTTCTGCTCGTCACGAGCCTTGAACTTCACGGTACGCTTCAGGATCTTCTTGTACAGGGGGTGCTGCACGCTATCCTTAACGGCAACCACGATGGTCTTATCCATCTTGTCGGACACGACAACGCCGACGCGGGTCTTTCTCAGATTACGTTCTTCCATCGTTTAACCTCCTTACTGCTTCTCAGCCAGAACGGTCATCACGCGGGCGATGTCCTTCTTGACTGCGTCGATGCGGCCGGGGTTCTCCAGCTGGTTGATGGCATGCTGGAAGCGCAGGTTAAACAGCTCAGCCTTCAGGTCGACCAGCTTGCTGGTCAGCTCTGCGGTCTGCATTTCGCGGAGTTCATTAGCCTTCATTGGTGCCATCCTCCTTCACGGAGTCCTCACGGACTGCAAATTTGCACTTGATGGGCAGCTTGTGCATAGCCAGGCGCAGAGCCTCGCGGGCAGTTGCCTCATCGACATCTGCCAGCTCGAACAGAACGCGGCCGGGCTTAACGACAGCAACCCAGTACTCGGGAGAGCCTTTACCGGAACCCATGCGGGTCTCAGCGGGCTTCTCGGTAACGGGCTTATCGGGGAAAATCTTGATCCACACCTTGCCGCCACGCTTGATGTAACGAGTCATGGCAACACGAGCAGCCTCGATCTGGGTGGAAGAGATCCATGCCGGCTCCAGAGCAACAAGGCCGTACTGGCCCTGGCACACCACGTTGCCGCGGGTAGCCTTGCCGGTCATGCGGCCGCGCTGAACGCGGCGGTACTTAACACGCTTAGGCAGTAACATTACTTGTTGCCTCCTTCCTTCTTCTGAGCGGTCTTAGCGCTCTTCAGGACCTCGCCCTTGTAGACCCACACCTTAACGCCGATGCGGCCGTAGGTGGTAGCAGCCTCAGCAAAGCCGTAGTCGATGTCGGCACGCAGGGTCTGCAGGGGGATGGTGCCCTCGTGATAGCTCTCAGTACGAGCGATATCAGCGCCGCCCAGACGGCCGGAGCACATAGCCTTGATGCCCTTAGCGGGAACGGTGGAACGATCGCGGGGGCTCATAGCATTGCGCATGCACTGCTTCATGGCACGGCGGAAGGTCACACGGTTCTCCAGCTGACGAGCGATGTCCTCAGCAACCAGCTGTGCGTTGGTGGAAGCGCTCTTGACCTCGATGACATTGACGATCACAGTCTTGCCATACTCCTTGG
Organism: Faecalibacterium sp. IP-3-29; assembly: GCF_023347335.1. Lineage (NCBI taxonomy): Bacteria > Bacillati > Bacillota > Clostridia > Eubacteriales > Oscillospiraceae > Faecalibacterium > Faecalibacterium sp. IP-3-29. Next base: position 2,775,697 of record NZ_CP094471.1, read on the forward strand.
TCAGCTTGTTCTGCAGAGCAACGCGCTCCTCACCGCCCTTGCCGATGACCATGCCCGGCTTAGCGCAGTAGATGTTAACAGTCACGCGAGGAGCGGAAGTGGAAGGATCCACAGTACGCTCGATCTCGATCTTGGGGACACCAGCGTCCTTCAGCTGAGCCTTCAGCTCAGTGCGGATCTTGTGATCCTCGACGAGGTTATCGCTGAAATCCTTCTTGGAGGCAAACCAGCGGCTGTCCCAGTCTTTAATAACGCCGACACGAATGCCGTGCGGATTTACTTTCTGGCCCATTGTTTTCCCTCCTTACTCTTTCTCTTTCAGAACAACGGTCATGTGGCTGGTGCGCTTCAGGATGCGGTAGCCGCGGCCCTGTGCACGAGGCATCATGCGCTTCAGCGTGGGGCCGGGGCACACGTAGCACTCAGCAACGTACAGATTGTTCTTGTCCATATTGAAGTTGTTTTCCGCATTAGCGGCTGCAGACTTCACCAGCTTCAGAAGGGGCTCACAAGCGGCCTTCGGGGTGTACTGCAGGATTGCCAGCGCTTCGTCCAGGGGCTTGTTACGGATCAGGTCCATAACGATAGACACCTTACGGGGACTAATGCGGGCATAACGAAGAATTGCCCGAGCTTCCATGTTGTGTTCCTCCCTCTATTATTTAGAATTACCGGTGTGGCCCTTGAAGGTACGGGTGGGAACGAACTCACCCAGCTTGTGGCCAACCATGTCCTCAGTCACATACACAGGCACATGCTTGCGGCCGTCGTGAACGGCAAAGGTGTGACCAACGAATTCGGGGAAGATCGTGGAGGCGCGGCTCCAGGTCTTGATGACCTGCTTCTTGCCGGAAGCGTTCATTGCTTCAACGTGCTTCAGAAGAGCAGCCTGGACGAAAGGTCCTTTTTTAATGCTTCTACCCATTGTCTTAAACTCCTCTCTTACTTACCTGCACGCTTCACGATGAGCTTATCGGAGCGCTTATGATGCTTGCGAGTCTTGAGACCCAGAGCGGGCTTGCCCCAGGGAGTCATAGGACCGGAGTGACCAACAGGTGCGCGGCCCTCGCCACCGCCGTGGGGGTGGTCGCAGGGGTTCATAACGGTACCACGGCTGCCGGGACGAACGCCCATGTGGCGCTTACGGCCGGCCTTGCCCAGGTTGACGTTCTCGTGGTCGATGTTGGAAACCTGGCCCACAACTGCGGTGCAGTTCACGGGCACGTTGCGCATCTCACCGGAGGGCAGACGAACCAGAGCGTAGCCATTCTCCTTAGCCATCAGCTGAGCCATGTTGCCAGCGGAACGAACCAGCTGAGCGCCGCGGCCGGGATACAGCTCGATGTTGTGGATGATGGTACCAACGGGGATGTTCTCGAAGGGCAGGCAGTTGCCGGGCTTGATGTCGGCAGACTTGCTGCTGATGACCACATCGCCCACCTTCAGGCCATCGGGAGCAATGATGTAGCTCTTAACGCCATCGGTGTACTCGACCAGAGCGATGAATGCGCTGCGGTTCGGATCATACTCGAGAGTCTTGACGGTAGCGGGGATATCGGTCTTCTGACGCTTGAAGTCGATGACACGATACTTGGTGCGGTTGCCGCCGCCCTGGTGGCGGACGGTGATACGACCGGTGTTGTTGCGGCCGCTGTGCTTCTTCATGGGCTCCAGCAGGCTGCGCTCGGGAGCGACCTTGCTCAGGACGCTGTAATCCGTGACGGTCATGCCGCGGCGGCCCGGAGTAGTGGGGCCATACTTCTTGATAGCCATTGTGCTATTCTCCTTTGTTTATCTTATGAATTATTATCGGGGTCATATCCCCATAGAGGAACCCTCGGCGGGTTCGGTTTAGACCATGCTGTTGAAGAACTCGATTTCCTTGGAGTCCTTGGTCAGGGTCACGATTGCCTTCTTGGAAGCGGCAGTGTAACCAGCATGCATGCCCTGGCGGCGGAAGCGGCCACGCACGGAAATGGTGTTGACCTTAGCGACCTTAGCGCCGGGGAACAGGGTCTCGACAGCCTGAGCGATCTCGACCTTGGTGGCATCAGTAGCAACCTTGAAGGTGTACTTCTTATCAGCGATGCCAGCCATGGAGTTCTCGGTAATGACCGGCTTCAGGATGATATCATGTGCGGTTTTCATTAGCCAAGCACCTCCTCGAGCTTCTTCGCTGCGTCGACGCTGATGATCAGCTTGTCGGCGTTCAGCACATCGTAGGTGTTCACGCTGCCTGCAAAGGTGGTCTTGACACCGGCAATGTTGCCAGCGCTCTTGACGAACTTTGCATCGACGGTCTCGTTGACCAGCAGGTTCTTCTTGCCAGCGCCAACAGCGTTCAGCATTGCAACCACAGCCTTGGTCTTGTACTCGTCGCAGGTGAACTTATCAACAACGACCATGTTGCCATTGGCAGCCTTGTCAGACAGAACGCTCAGCAGAGCCAGGCGCTTGACCTTGTTGTTGATGTGGTAGTTGTAGCTGCGGGGCTTGGGGCCCAGAGCAACGCCGCCGTGAGTCCACTGGGGAGCACGGATGGAGCCCTGACGAGCGTGGCCGGTGCCCTTCTGACGCCAGGGCTTCTTGCCGCCGCCGGAAACTTCCATGCGGATCTTGGTGTTCTGGGTGCCCTGACGCTGGTTGGCCAGGAAGTTCACCACAGCAATGTGGACAGCCTTCTCGTTCGGGGTGATACCGAACACGGCGTCGGAAAGCTCGATCTCGCTAACGTGCTGACCGTTCATATCGACTACATTAAACTTTGCCATTGTAGCTTTCCTCCTTACGCCTTCACGCTGTTGGCCAGAGTGACGATGGTGCCCTTGGAGCCGGGAACCGCACCCTTGACAGCGATCAGATTGTTCTCGGTGTCAACCTTGACAACGGTCAGGTTCTGCACGGTGACCCGCACAAAGCCCATGTGACCGGGCAGGCGCTTGCCGGGGAACACACGAGAGGGGTTGGAAATAGCGCCCATAGAACCTGCATGACGAGCAACAGGGCCGGTGCCGTGGCTCTCACGCAGACGGTGCTGGCCAAAGCGCTTGATAACGCCCTGGTAGCCCTTGCCCTTGGAAACGCCTGCAACGTCAACCTTGTCGCCTGCTGCGAAGACATCAGCCTTCAGCACGTCGCCAACGTTCATTGCGGAAACATCTTCCAGACGGAACTCGCGCAGGGTCTTCTTGGGGGCAACGTTTGCCTTCTTGAAGTGACCTGCAGCTGCCTTGTTGACCTTCTTGGCGGAAACCTCGCCGAAGCCCAGCTGGACAGCCTGGTAACCATCGCTCTCGACGGTCTTCTTCTGCACCACGGTGCAGGGACCAGCCTCGATGACAGTTACGGGAATAACCTTGCCGTTCTCATCGAACAGCTGGGTCATACCGACTTTCTTGCCGATAATGCCTTTAACCATTTTCTTTTCCTCCTGTAAAGGTTATTGGTTGGCGGCGCACGTCACCGCCAACATGACCCCTCGGGAAACGAGGAGCATCGCTTGGATCAGCTGTTACAGCTTGATCTCGATGTCCACGCCAGCGGGGAGCTGGAGGCTCATCAGAGCCTCGACCGTCTTGTTGGACGGCTTCAGAATGTCGATCAGACGCTTATGAGTGCGGCTCTCGAACTGCTCGCGGCTATCCTTGTACTTGTGGGTAGCGCGCAGAACGGTAACGATCTCACGATCGGTGGGCAGGGGGATGGGGCCGGACACGCGGGCACCAGTGTGCTTTGCGGTCTCCACGATCTTCTCTGCTGCGGCATCGATCAGCTGAGCATCATAGCTCTGCAGACGGATTCTGATTTTCTCTTTGACTGCCATTGCTTACGCCTCCTGAAAAAATTGATTTTGCCCTAGGCGAGCCGATAAATTGCTCTACACAGTTCCGGGTGTTCCTCGATTTGGCACTAGAAAAACCGGTGAACCGCCTGGCAGTTCTCCCGGAGATATATTAGCAAATCAAATCCGAACATTGGTTCCACCCGTTTCGCAGGTTACCCCGCCGAGGGAACGTATTCCATCGCTGTCAGTAATTTTTTCGCCCGGTTCTAAGATCGGACATACTCCGCGGAAATAACCCATCACGACTATTGCCGGATGACAACCTCCCGCATCTACGCATATCGCTGGCCTGCACGACTTGTATCGCACAAGCCCTTTGCAGCCGAGAGATATTTTATCACATCTTCGTGCATTTGGCAAGTGTTTTTTCAAAAAAATCGTATTTTTCTTTTTTATTTTCTCCGCACGGTCTTTTGGCGCATTTTTTGTGCATTTTGCATACCGCGTTCCACGTTTTCGCGTGGAAAACTCCCCCGCCTCTCAGGATGCACCGGAATGGGGCGCTTTATACAAAAAGACCCTCTCCGTCAGGGCCCGCAGGCTTTGACGGAGAGGGTCATTCTTTACTTTTTCTGTTTCAGCTGTTCTTCCAGCCCATCCCGGGGCGTGATGTAGACGGTGGTGTACACCTCATACAGAACCATGCCGGGCTTTGCGCCGTTGGCTTTCCAGATGTTCTTCACCTCGGTGGTGTCTACCGCCACCTTGGCACCGGTCCCGGCCTTGTAGGCGCTGGAATAGATCACGGCCAGCTCGGCGGCCTCCTGCCGGGTGGTGTCCGGGATATCCTCGCCCCGGCTCATCACGACCACATGGCTGCCGGGAGCCTTCTGGACGTGGAACCAGAGGTCCTTGCCCCGGGCGGTGTGGAGGGTCAGCTTGTCGTTCTGGGCGTTGTTGCGGCCCACAAGAATTTCAAAGCCATCGCTGGAGGTAAAGCGCAGGAAGTCGGCAGGCTTCTGACGCTTGTCGCGCTGCTTGTAGTATTTCAGGTAGCCCTGACTCTTGAGCTCTGCCCGGATCTCGTTCAGTGCCGCCTCACCGGCGGCGGTCTCCACCTCATAGAGTACGGTTTCCAGATAGGCGATCTCCTTTTCCCCCTCTGCCAGCAGGTCTACCAGCATCCGGGCGGCGGTCTGTTTCTTCTTGTAGTTCTTGAAGAAGTTCTGGGCGTTCTGGCTGGGGCTAAACCGCAGGTCCAGCGGAATGGTCACTTCCCTGCCCTCGTCGTACCAGTTGGGCACGGTGATGCTCTTCATTCCCTTCTGGGCCATGTAGAGGTTAGCCGAGAGCAGCTCCCCGTAGAGCCGCAGCTTCTCGCTCTTGCCGCTGGCGGCCAGCTCCTCCTGCCGTGCGGCCTGCTTGCGGACCGCACGCTCGTACATGTTGTGCACGGCCTTGTGCAGCTCCTTGCTCTTGGTGCGCAGGCGCTCGGCGCGGTCCTTCTCGGCATAGTAGCCCTCGAGCAGGGCGTTGAAGGACGGCCACTCTTTTATAGTATAGGTATCGCCGTACTGCAGGGGCCGGAAGAAGGTGAACTCCACCGGCTTGCCGTCCGGGGCAGTCACGCTGCAGGGACAGCCGCCGTTGTGGTGGAGCTCCTTCAGCTCATCAATGGCGGCCATCAGCTTCCGCTTCTGCGCATCGTCCAGCTCGTTGGCCAGCAGGTGTTCCCCGTCGAAGGCGCGCCAGGCGGCTTCCCGGCAGACCACCGGGCCGACACCGGCCACGGTCTTGTTCAGGGCATCGGCCACAGGCAGATCCCGCTCACAGGCCGCCGCCACGATAGATGCGGCGCTCACCTGCAAAAAGTCGGGGCGGGCCGGTTTGGGCGGGATGGTGTAGGGCAGGCCCGGCAGCAGCTGCCGGACATCGCTGTCCTCAAAATCCACTCGCTTGAGGGCATCGATGATCTTGCCGTTCTGCACCAGCACCAGATTGGAGTAGCGGCCCATCAGCTCGGCGCAGAGGATGTTCTGCACCAGGTCACCCATCTCGTTGGTACACTGGAAGGTAAAGTACACGATGCGGTCACCCGGCTCCATCCGCACATCCAGCAGCTTGCCGCCGGTCAGATGCTTGCGCATCAGCATGCAGAAGGAGGGCGGTGTCTCGGGGTTCTCGAAGCTCTCCTCGGTCAGGCAGACCCGGGCCGAGCCGCTGCGTGCCGAGAGCAGCAGCGCATAGGTCTCGGTGCGGGTGCGCAGAGTCAGCACCAGTTCATCGCGGGTGGGTTCAAATATTTTTGCGATCTTCGCATCGGTCAGGGTCTGTTTCAGCTCCCCAGCCGTCAGCGCCAGCGTCGCGGCATCAAGTGCCATCTTATAATCACCTGTTTCTCTGATAGAATCTCTTATTCGTTTACGCAAAACGCTCCGGTTTTGCCAAGGGCTCCCCTACTAGGCAACGACGACGACCGCCGCCAGTGGCGGATGAAGGGAGGAGTTGTTGGGGCCGCGGCCAGCAGGACACGAGTGCAATCCTTTGCACGAAGTGGATGCTGGGAGCCGCAACCCGTATGCTGGCGCAAAGCGCCTGAGAGGTTTAATCCGTCTCCTTTATATATAAGTAAACGGATCTCTGTTCTCTCCGCTCACCCGCACCTCCAGCTCCGGGAACGCAGCGTGCAGACGGTCAGCGATGGCTGCACACACCGGGAACTCGGTGGCGTAGTGCCCCGCCGCCACCAGCGACAGCCCCAGACGCACGGCATCTATGGCCGCGTGGTGGTTGGCCTCGCCGGTCAGCAGACAGTCCGCCCCCACGGCAAGGGCATCCTCGAACATACTTCCGCCCGCGCCGCTGATGACCGCCAGCCGCTTTACGGTCCTGCCGGTATCTGCAAACTTGACCTGCACCGCAGGGCCGCTCCGGGGCCGGTTGCACCGCCCGCCCAGCACAGCCTGCGCCTTGCGGGCCAGCTCCGGCACCGTGATGGGCTCAACCTCGCCCACCCGGCCGCAGCCATCGGCAAACACTTCCCAGTCCCGCATCCCGAAGATGCCCGCCAGCACCTCGTTCACGCCGCCCTCGGCGGCATCCAGATTGGTGTGCATACAGATGGCAGAGATGCCCTTTTGCACCAGCTGGAAGGATACATCCCGGGGGGTCAGCTTTTTCAGCGGGCTGAAGATGACCGGGTGGTGGGACACGATGAGCTCGCAGCCCCCGGCCGCAGCTTCCTCCACCACCTCGGGGGTGATGTCCAGCGTTACCAGCACCCGGGACACCTCACGGCCGCAGCCCACCAGCAGGCCGGGGTTATCCCAGCTCTCTGCCAGTTCCAGCGGCGCATAGCGCTGCATTTCAGCGTAAATATCATTGGTTGTAGCCATAAAGCTGTACCTCCAATTTCAGCAGCCTCACCCTCTCCGTCATTGCTGCGCAATGCCACCTCTCCCGAAGGGCGAGGTTTTGACAATCCCCACAAAGTTTCCGGTTTTGCCAAGGGCTCCCCCTTTGGGGGAGCTGGCGAGCGTCAGCGAGTCTGAGAGGGCGAGCCATCTAACAATTTATCGATCTCCTCTGCCAGCTCCGTCCCATCCGGCACGCCCAGCCGGAAACGGGGGAGCTTGGCCTTCTGCCAGGCGGCATATCCTGCCCCCTCGGGCCATTCGGCTGTTCTGCCGAACAGGCACTCGGTAAAGGTGGGAGTGCGCACCTCGCCGGTGTACTCGGCAGCCATCACGGCGTACCAGCGGCCCGCCGCCTGCACGGGGCGGTCTGCCGCCAGCGCAAAGCCGTGTTCCCACAGCCAGCGGCGCAGCTCGCTGTGGCGGGTGGCCGGCACCATCACCAGCCGGGGCCCGCCGACCTGCGACACCCACGGGGCCTGTTCGATGATCTCCCAGGTGGTCTGTGCCGAAACGCCCGCCAGCACAATGGTTCCCACCTCGCCCGCAGACAACACAGAAAGACCGTCGCCGAGCCGAAGCTCAACGCGGTCTCTGCATCCTGCATGTTCCAGCGTCTGTTCTGCCTTTGCCAGCGGGCCGGGGCGCAGATCGGCCCCGATGACCCGGGGGTATTTTCCCGAGGCCGCCAGCACCGCTGTCAGCTTGCCGTGGTCACAGCCGATGTCGGCCACCGGCTTGCCCGGCAGCACCAGCTCGGCGGCGGCGGTCAGACGCGCATCCAGTGTGGGGAGCACTCAGGCCTTCTTGGAAGCCAGATGGGCGTTCAGCTTCTCCAGCAGCTCGTCGCAGTCCACACCGTGGACCTCGCAGGCCTCGGCAATGGTCTCGCCGCGGGAAGCGGGGCAGCCCAGGCAGTGCATACCGATCTCCATAAAATAGGGAGCGGTGGTCTGATCCATATCCAGAATATCGCCAATGATGGTCTCGCGGGTCACCTGCATCGTCTTGTTCTCCTCGTTCTTCTTGAGCATATTAAAAATATCAAACATGATGGGATTTCCTTTCTGTTGTGGGTGTTTTCGTGGTCAAACAGACCATTCGTATATACTATACCCTATTACTAGGTATTTTTGCAAGACTTCTTACAAATTTTAAGCCTCATCTTTGTACAACCTCTCAGTCGAGCTTACGCTCGCCAGCTCCCCTGGTAGGGGAGCCTCTGGCGAAACCGGAAACTTTGCGTGGAATGCCAAGGCCTCCCCTCGTTAGGGGAGGTGGCATTGCGAAGCAATGACGGAGAGGTTTTGCGTCCTCTTTCCACACAAAAAGCCCCCGCCATCTTGCGACAGCGGGGGCCAAGCTTCAGATTTAAAAATCAGCGCTTAGTTCTGCTTCATACGAGCGAAGCAGTCGGAGCAGTAGACCGGACGGTCCTCACGGGGCTGGAAGGGAACCTTGCAAGCCTTGCCGCAAGCTGCGCAGACAGCATCGAACATCTGGCGCTCACCGCTGTTGCTGCGTGCGCCGCCGTTCTTGCGAGCGTCACGGCAGGGCTTGCAGCGCTGGGGCTGGTTCTCAAAGCCGCGAGATGCGTAGAACTCCTGCTCACCAGCAGTCCAAACAAACTCCTTGCCGCAGTCTTTGCAAACTAAAGTCTTGTCTTCGAACATAGTAGTATCTCCTCTTTGTTTAGTTCTTGCCCGCGGAAGGATTGTAACCATACCTTTGGTTTTTAGGGACCATCGCGCTGATCGTAAGCTACCAGGGGCTTGAATGATAGAACATCCTCTGGTTGAGGACTTCTCTATTGTACCGTTCTTTTTTTGATTTGTCAACCAAAAAACAAACCTTCGGCTTCATTTTTGTGCATTCGGCCCAATTAGACAGGGTTTGCGCCCCGGAAAACAGCAAAAGGGAACGCGCCCCCATTCAAAAGCGCGTTCCCTTTTTTATTGCATTGTAAAAACCGCGTAAAATACAAACGGCTTACTTCTCGACAACTTCCTTGGTGTCGCGGGCGATCATCAGCTCCTCATCGGTAGCAATGACCAGCGTGCGGACCTTTGCGCCCCAGGCAGTGATCTCACAGACATCGCCCTGGATGTGCTTGTTCTTGTCGGTATCGATGCGGATTCCCAGCCAATCCATGTGGTGGCAGATCTTTGCACGGGCAGCAGCATCATGCTCGCCGATGCCGCCGGTAAAGACGATGGCATCCACGCCGCCCATGGCGGCAATGTAGCTGCCGATGGTCTTCTTGATCTGGTAGTTCAGCATGTCAGAAGCCAGCTGTGCGCGCTTGTTGCCTGCAGCAGCTGCCTCCTCCACATCGCGCTTGTCGCTGGAGACACCGGAGATGCCCAGCAGGCCGGACTTCTTATTCAGGATCTCGTCCAGCTCGTGGCCGGTGATGTTCAGGGTGTACTTCAGGTAGTTGACCACAGAGGGGTCCAGGTCGCCGCAGCGGGTGCCCATCATCAGGCCGGCCAGCGGGGTCATGCCCATGGAGGTATCCACGACCTTGCCCTGGTCCACAGCGGCAATGGAAGAACCGTTGCCCAGGTGGCAGGTGATCAGCTTCAGGCGCTCAATGGGCTCCTCCAGGTACTCGGCAGCCTTGTATGCAACATACTTGTGGCTGGTGCCGTGGAAGCCGTAACGGCGGACACCGTATTTCTCATAGTACTCGTAGGGAATGGCGTACATATAAGCCTTCGGGGGCATGGTGCTGTGGAAAGCGGTATCGAACACAGCGACCATGGGGATGTTGCCGAACACCTTGCGTGCAGCCTCAATGCCCAGGATGCCTGCGGGGTTGTGCAGGGGGGCCAGGGGGCTCAGCTCCCGGAGGGTATTGATGACTTCATCGGTGATCAGGCAGCTGGCCTTGAACTTCTCGCCGCCGTGGACAACGCGGTGGCCGATGGCGTTGATCTCGCTGACATCGTCGATGCACTTGCCCTCGCCGGTGGTCATCTTCTTCACGACCTCAGCAAAAGCCTCGGTGTGGGTGGGGAAGATCGCCGGGGTGGTGGCCTTGTGGCCGTTGGCCTCGTGGGTGATCATGCTGCTTTCCATGCCAATGCGCTCGCACAGGCCCTTGCACAGCACCTTCTCGCCGTCCATATCGATCAGCTGATACTTCAGGGAGGAAGAGCCGCAGTTAATAACCAGAACTTTCATCTTCTTGTGCCTCCATATTCTTTTCGGTTCGCAGATGCGGACAGAATTTTACAGATTCCTAGAAATATTATATAATAGGTTCCAAGGGTTTTCAAGCCGCAACCGGGCAAAGGGTTCCACAAAGTATCCATGCTTTTTTGTACACCCTGCCCACAAATGGAAAGAGACACAGGTTATTTCTGTATGAACGATATAAATTTCACAATGTATAAGCTCGCCGGGATCATTGCCGAATACGATCCCTTCCACAACGGCCACGCCTGGCAGCTGCAGCAGGCAAAGGCACTGGGTGCTCAGCGGGTGGCGGTGGCCATGAGCTGCGGGCTGACCCAGCGGGGCGCGCTGCCCCTGCTGCCCGAAAGCGTGCGGGTGCAGGCCGCGCTGACCTGCGGGGCCGACCTCGTGTTCGCCCTGCCCGCTCCTTATGCTTGTTCCGGGGCGGAATGCTTTGCCCGGGCCGGGGTGCAGCTGCTGGCCGCCGCCGGGTGCGACGCTCTGGTGTTCGGAGCCGAGACCCCGGATGCGGCGCTTCTGATGGAAGCCGCCCGGGTGCTCTCCGGCGCGGAATACCGCACCGCCCTCAAGGCCCGGCTTGCCGCCGGGGCCCGCAGCTTTGCGGCAGCCCGGCAGGCAGCGGTGGAAGCAGTCTGCCCGGGCACCGGCCTTGCCGCCCTGCTGGACAAGCCCAACAACAATCTGGCCGTGGAATACTGCAAGGCTATTCTGGAGCTGGGGGCTGCGCTGGTGCCGATCCCCCTGCCCCGGCAGGGTGCCGGTCATGGGCAGGCCCTGACCGAAACAGGGGGGCAGTTTGCCAGTGCCAGCGCCCTGCGCACGCTCTGGCAGAACGGCGGAGCTGATGCCGCTGCTCCCTATGTTCCGGTGGAAGTCCTGCCGCTCTACCGGGAAGCCTTTGCCGCCGGGCAGTACACCGATCTTGCGGCCGCCCAGCGCTGTCAGCTGGCGCTTCTGCGCAGCCGGTGCGCAGGAACCGCGCCGTTTGCCCAGGTGCGGGGCATTTCGGAAGGTCTGGAGCACCGGCTGGAAGCCGCCGTGCGTTCCAGCACCACCCATGCGGAGCTGCTGGACAGCCTGACCACCGTGCGCTATCCACGGGCACGGATGCGCCGCCTGGCCATGGATGCCGCTCTGGACTATCCTGCCGATGCCTTCCCCGCCCTGCCGCCCTATCTCCACCTGCTGGGGGCGCAGAAGGATGCCCTTCCCCTCCTGAAGGCTGCCGCACTGCCGGTGTCCCACTCCCTTGCACGGCTGGCCGAACAGAACGCCCCCTGCCGGGCGGTGGTGGACGCTCAGCTGCGGGCCTGTGATTTTGGCGCGCTGTGTCGTAAAAAGCCGGAGCCGATGGGGGGTGTACTTCGTCAAAAAATTATCTTTTTGACGAAATAGCAAAATTTTCTCCTGAAATTTTTACATTTCCACACTTGTATCCCGGCAACGGTTCGGTGTATCATAATGATAGTATTGGATACAACGAAGCGTCCCCAGCCTGTGGGACAAGAGGAGGAACTCCATGGCATTACACGTTCTGGACGAAGCCAACCGCTGCCTCGGCTGCAAAAAGCCGATGTGCCAGCAGGGCTGTCCCATCCACACCAACATCCCCGAGGTCATCCGTCTGCTCAAGGCAAACGAGCTGGATGCCGCAGGCCGGATGCTGTTTGAGAACAACCCCCTGACCACGGTCTGCTCTCTGGTCTGCAACCACGAGAACCAGTGCGAGGGCCACTGCATCCGCAACCGGATGCCCAGCCACGATCCTGTCCACTTTTCCATCATCGAGGACTATATCTCCACCACCTATGCCAACAAGATGACCAAGGGCCCCGCCCCCAAGAACGGCATGAAGGCCGCCGTGGTGGGTGCAGGCCCTGCCGGCCTGACCATTGCCGTGCTGCTGGCGCGCTGGGGCTACGATATCACCATTTTTGATGCCCGGGATAAGATCGGCGGCGTGATGCGGTACGGCATCCCCAACTACCGCCTGCCCGACAGCGTGCTGGACGATTTCCAGTACCGCCACCTTGAGCTCAAGGGCATCCGTGTCCGGCCCAACACCACCATCGGCAAGACCATCACCATCGACGACCTGTTCCGCGACGGCTACAAGAGCGTGTTCATCGGTGCCGGTCTGTGGAAGGCCAACGCCATGCACATCAAGGGCGAGACCCTGGGCAACGTGGCCTTCGGCATCGACTATCTGGCCAACTCCAAGGCCTTCCGGCTGGGGGACGACATCGCCGTGATCGGCGTGGGCAACTCGGCCATGGACTGCGCCCGCACCGCCATCCGCAACGGTGCCCGCCATGTCACCTGCTATGCCCGCCGGGACGAGAGCTGCATCAGCGCCTCTGCGTACGAGGTCAGCTATGCCAAGCTCGAGGGCGTGGGCTTCCGCTTCTGCAAGGCCCCGGTGGAGATCCGGGAAAACGGCCTGATCTGCCGCGACACGGTCAAGAACGAAGAGGGTAAGTTCGTGCAGGTAGAGGGCAGCGAGACCTTCTACCCCCACACCGGTGTCATCGTCTCGGTGAGCCAGGGCTCGGAGAGCAACCTCGTCAAGACCACCACCGGCATCGAGACCAACCAGAAGGGCCTGCTGACCGTCAGCGAGGACGGCAGCACCACCCGCGAGGGCGTGTTTGCCGGCGGCGATGCCGTTATGGGTGCCCGTACCGTGGTCGAGGCCGTGGCCATTGCCAAGCAGGTGGCCGAATCCATGGACAAGTACATGAAGAGCCTGCCTGCAGATACGACCCCCGATCCCTACGCCGACATCCCCACCTTCCAGACCCCCACCTCAGACGTTCTGGGCAAACAGGAAGTCAAATAATGCTTTTCCCGCCCGGCTGGTCTGTCCCGCCGGGCGTTTTATTTCTCATCGTTTTCCATTTGATTTCCAATTTGTAAATTTTGCGCCCATTTATCCATCTTTACCGTTTCTTAGTTGACCCCTTTTTCCGTTTTTCGGTATACTATTCATATATCTGCATGTGTTTTGTACACTGCGGAAATATTTTCTCGAAAGGTCGGTGGACATTATTCTCAAGGCATCCATCCCCAAACTGCGGGAAAAATTATTGGAAGCGCTTCAGGCGGTGCTGCCCATCGTGGCCATTGTGCTGGTGCTCTGCTTCTCCATTGCTCCCGTCTCCCCCAGCATCCTGCTCTGCTTCCTGCTGGGCGCGGCTATGATCATTGTGGGCATCATGTTCTTTACGCTGGGCGCGGAGATGAGCATGAGCCCCATGGGCGAGCGAGTGGGCGCAATGCTCACCAAAAGCCGGAGCGTGCCGCTCATCATCGGTGTCGGCTTTCTGCTGGGCTTCCTCATCACCATCTCGGAGCCCGACTTACAGGTATTGGCCAATCAGGTGCCCTCCATCCCCAACATGACCCTCATCCTCTCGGTGGCGGCAGGCGTGGGGCTGTTCCTCGTGGTCGCCTTCCTGCGTATGCTGCTGAGCATTGCCCTGCCCAAGCTGCTGGTGGTGTTCTACGGGCTCATCTTTGTGCTGGCCGCCTTTGTGCCAAAGGAATTTCTTTCCGTGGCCTTTGATTCCGGCGGTGTGACCACCGGCCCCATCACCGTTCCCTTCATCATGGCGCTGGGTGTCGGCGTGGCCGCCATCCGTTCCGACCGCCATGCCGCGGACGACAGCTTTGGTCTGGTGGCGCTCTGTTCCATCGGCCCCATTCTGGCGGTGCTCATTCTGGGCATTGCGTTCCAGGCCAGCGACAGCACCTACGTTCCACCCATCCTGCCCAACGTCAGCGATTCCGTGGAGCTGTGGCAGCTCTTCCACGAGGGCCTGCCCACCTACATCAAGGAGATCGCCACCTCCCTGCTGCCCATCATCGCCATGTTCGGCGTGTTCCAGCTGGCGGCCCTCAGGCTCGACCGGCGGACGCTGGGCCGCATCGGCGTGGGCCTTGCCTATACTTATATCGGTCTTGTGCTATTCCTCGCAGGCGCAAACATCGGCTTTATGCCAGCCGGTAATTATCTGGGTCAGGTGCTGGCAGGCCAGAGCTTCCGCTGGCTGCTGGTGCCCATCGGGATGCTCATCGGCTACTTCATCGTCAAGGCCGAGCCCGCCGTCTATGTACTGAACAAGCAGGTGGAGGAAGTGACCGACGGTGCCATCTCCGCCAGTACCATGGGCGCAGCCCTCTCGGCAGGCGTTTCCCTCTCGGTGGGTCTTGCCATGGTGCGGGTGCTCACCGGCATCTCCATCCTGTGGTTCCTCATCCCGGGCTACGCCTTTGCCATCGGCATCTCCTTCGTGGTGCCCAAGCTCTACACCGCCATCGCCTTTGACGCGGGCGGCGTTGCTTCCGGCCCCATGACGGCCACCTTCCTGCTGCCGCTGGCGCAGGGTGCCTGTGTGGCTGTGGGCGGCAATATCGTCACCGATGCCTTCGGCGTGGTGGCCATGGTCGCCATGACCCCCCTCATCACGGTGCAGCTCATGGGTCTGATGGCCCAGCTCAAGCAGCGCCGGGCCCGGCAGGCACAGCCTGTGCCCGCCGCCGTGCCGGCCTTTGCCGACCTGCCGGATGATGCCATCATCGAGCTGTAAGGAGGTCCTGCTGTGAATACTTTATACTGGCTCGTCACCATCACCGACCGCCACTCCACCGATGCCTTTCTGGCCCTTTACGAGGAGCACGGCATCACGGTCAGCCTGCGCACGGTGGGTGCAGGCACGGCGGTGCGGGAGACCCTTTCCACCCTGGGGCTGGAGCAGACCGAAAAGGCCGTGCTCTTTGCCATGATCACCGCCGAGACCTGGCCCGGCCTGCAAAAAGACCTGCGCCGCAAAATGCGCATTGATGTGCCGGGCACCGGCATCGCGTTCATCATCCCGGTCAGCAGCATCGGCGGCAAGCGGGCGCTGCAATTCCTGACCGAACACCAGACCTTTGCACTGAAGGAGGAAAGCACCTTGAAGGATACCCGCTATGAGCTGCTGCTCGTCATTGCCAATCAGGGCCACACCGGCTCCATCATGGACGCAGCCCGCGCCGCCGGAGCTGGCGGCGGCACCGTCATCCACGCAAAGGGCACCGGCATGGAGGGTGCCGCTCACTTTATGGGGGTGGATCTGGTCAACGAGAAGGAGCTGGTGCTCATCGTGTCCCGCACCACCCTGAAAAACCAGATCATGCAGGCCATCATGCAGGGGGCAGGCCCCAAGGCGGGAGCCATCGTGTTCTCCCTGCCCGTGACCGATACGGCGGGCCTGCGGCTGCTGGACGAGGAGTAACGGCCTCACCCTCTCAGGCGCTTCGCGCCAGCTCCCCCAAAGGGGGAGCCCTTGGCAGCCACATCAATCCCGCTGTTCTGATGGGAAGCAACAGCATCGGGTGGATTTTCTTGAAGTTTTCCTGTATTATAAGGATAGTATGGGAGGTACTGCTATGAAATCTACTCGTCGCTGGCAGCAGCTTTTGCTGAACAGTCTGGCTATCATCCTGGGCAACGCACTGTATTCGCTGGCGGTGGCCCTGTTTCTGGAGCCCGCCGGGCTCATCACGGGCGGTGCCACCGGCATCGCGCTGGCCTTCGGGCGGCTGACGGGGCTTTCCGTCTCCGGTTTCCTCTTCCTCTTCAACATGTCCATGCTGGTGTGGGGCTGGGCGGTGCTGGGCAGGAAGTTCGCACTGAACACCCTTGCCAGCAGCGTGCTGAGCCCCGCCTTTCTGGGGCTGTTTGAGCGGCTGCTGGACGGCCGGGTGCTGACTGAGGACATCTTCCTCTGCACCATCTTCTCGGGTCTGGGCATCGGCGTTGCGCTGGGCATGGTCATCCGGGCGGGCGCTTCCACCGGCGGCATGGATATCCCCCCGCTGGTGCTGCAGAAATGGTTCCGCTGGCCGGTGTCCATCACCATGATGCTCTTTGATATCGCCATCCTGCTGGTGCAGGCGGCGTTCAGCCAGCCGGAACAGGTGCTCTACGGCATCGTGCTGGTCATCACCCACACCATCGTCATGGACAAGATGCTGATGCTGGGCGACAGCCGCACCGAGGTCAAGATCATCAGCACCCGGTCGGATGAGATCCGCACCGCCATTCTGGCTGAGATCGACCGTGGCGTGACCGTGCTCCACGGCGAAGGCGGCTACACCGGCGAGCCCAGCGAAGTGCTGCTCAGCGTCATCTCCAACCGGGAGCTGCCCCGGCTGGAAAAGCTGGTCCATTCCATCGACCCCGCCTGTTTCCTCATCGTCAGCCGCGTGACCGAAGTCAGCGGCCGGGGCTTCTCAATGGAAAAGGAATACCAGTAAATCTTCTTGACAGTGTTTCTGCTATCTGCTATATTGATATCAGAATAACAAAGTCGATTTTGGGCTTTCGCACAGGGACCCCCCTGCCTTTTGGGGTTATCTGTACGAAGGCCCGTTTTATTACAGGAAAAAGGAGCCAACTATGAAAATCACTCAGATCCCCATGGGGGCCCACAATGCCCAGCTGACCTGCTACCTGCAGGATCCCTGCACCGAAATGCCTGCTCTGGACCGCTGTCCTGCGATCCTGATCTTTCCGGGTGGAGCCTATGCCTTCTGCTCAGACCGGGAAGCCGATCCTGTAGCGCTGGCCTTCCTGAACGCAGGCTACAATGCCTTTGTGCTGCGGTACAGCGTCTCCCAGAACTGTCCGGTGGAGGAGGTCTATACCAATGCCTTTGCCGAAGCGCAGGAGGCCATGGACTACCTGCACCAGAACGCAGGCGACCTGCACATCGACCCGGAGCAGATCGCCGTAGTAGGCTTCTCTGCCGGCGGGCATCTTGCCGCCTCGGTGGGCACCATGGGCCGGGTCCGTCCCGCGGCCATGCTGCTGGGCTACGCTGTGTTCAGCGTCCCGGGCAAGGCGTTGGGCATGGAGCTTCCGGACCTGCTGCAGCAGGTGGATGACCAGACTCCCCCTGCCTTCCTTTTTGCCACTCAGGGCGACCATCTGGTGCCCGCCACGCAGTCCCTGCAGTTTGCCACCCTGTTGGCAGAGCGGAAGATCCCCTATGAGATGCATATCTTTGCTTACGGCGACCACGGCTTCTCCACCGGCAGCCGCCACATTGCCAATCCCCAAAACCCGGAAAACCCGGAATCCGCAGTGTGGCAGGGCATGGCACTCGGCTTCCTGAACCACATCTTCAACCACGACGTGCTGGTGCCCGCCCCGGAGGAAGTCAAGGAATTCTGTCTTGATATGAAGATCGGCACCCTGCTGGACACTCCTCAGTCCGCTGCCCTGATCCAGCAGCTGTTGCCGGAGCTGGCCCAATATGTGCAGCAGGAGCCCGGCTCCCGGGGCATTTCGGTGAACAATCTGCAATTCTACAGCAACAAAATGTTCGATGAAGATAAGCTGGCCGCACTGAACGAAGCGCTGGCAAAACTGAATTGAGGGAACACCACATGGAACGCTTTGAACTTCTTGCGCGGCTTGGATTTGCACCACCGGAGGCCTGCCGGATGCGGGTCATCATTGACACCGACGCAAAAAACGAAGGCGATGATGACTTTGCCATCCTGCACCATCTGCTCACTCCGCAATTTGACGTGCGTGGTATCTGTGCCACCCATTTCGAGGTCAAAACCACCCAAAGGGGTCTGCCGCCCCACAGCATGGAACGCAGTTACCAGGAGGTATGCCGCCTGCTGAACGCCGCACACATCGACGATGTTCCCGTTCTTCATGGTTGTACTGCCCCTCTCGCCTCCCCGGAGGATGCTCCCGACTGTGAAGCCGTCGAGTTTCTGATCCAGGAGGCTCTGCGGGATGACCCGGCTCCCCTGTACATTGCGGCCCAGGGCGCTGTGACAAACATTGCCGCCGCCCTGAACCGTGCCCCGGAGATCGCGTCCCGCATGACGGTGCTCTGGAACGGCGGCGGCCCCTATCCCGCCGGACGACCGGAATTCAATGTTCAGCAAGACCCCATCGCCTGCCGTGTCCTGTTGGACAGCGCTGTCACGGTCTGGCAGATCCCACAGGATGTCTACGCCAGATTCGAGGTATCCCTTTCCGAATTGGCGCTTCGGGTACGGCCCTGCGGCGAAGTGGGAGCCTATCTATTTCAGCAGCTGATGGACGAGTACCCCTCCGAATACGATCCCCGCTTTCCTCTGCGCACCGGGGGCAATTGGACTTTGGGTGACAACACTACCGCCGCCGTCCTGCTGGAGAATGGATTCCGGGGGCACTGGACACTCCGCCCGTCCCCTGTGCTCCTGCCCAACCTGACCTATGCTGAAGCTTCCGACCGTAAAACCATCCGTGTCTATCACGATCTGGATGTCCGTTTTGCACTGGAAGATTTTTATTCCAAGCTGGCGCTGTGCTACCCCAGATAAGGATCATACAAAACAACAGCCCCCTCGGGTCATAATAGCCTGAGGGGGCTGTTGCTCTGTAATTCAGCTGTTACAGCAGCGGTGCAATGACCTTGAGCAGCATTCCGGTGGCACGGAGCAGATAATGCTTCTGCCAGATGCTGGCCGAGGTATTTTCCACCGCGCGGCACTGCTCCAAGGTGTGCTGGAAATCCTGCTCAATGTCCCGGATGCAGGGAGCATCCACCATCCAGACGGCATCCTCAAAGTGATGGTACAGGCTGCGGTAGTCCAGATTGATGGTACCCACCACCGCTTCCCTGCCATCCACCACGAACACCTTGGCATGGACAAAACCGGGGCTCCACTCGCTGATCTTCACACCCGAATCCAGCAGGGCCGAATAGTGGCTCTTTGCCAGTGCGTAGGGGAACTGCTTGTCCGGCTTTCCGGGCAGGATAAGGTGGACATCCACGCCCCGTTCGGCGGCAAATTTCAGAGCGGTCTCCAGTTCGCCGTCCAGAATGAGGTAGGGGGTCATAATGTGGATGTAATCCCTGGCCCGGTTGAGCAGGTCGATATAGACCATCTCGCCCACCCGCTCGCCGTCCAGCGGGCAGTCCCCGTAGGGAGCCGCCACGCCCTTTGCATTTTCCGGCACCGGAATGGGCCGGGTCAGGAACTGCTCATATTCCGGCTCCTTCAGGATGCCCCACATCTGCAGAAACTGAGCCGTCAGCGAACGGACTGCCTCGCCCTCCAGCATCACGGCGGCATCCTTCCAGCGGCCATGCTTCTGGATGTGGTTGATGTACTCATCGGCAAGATTCACGCCGCCGGTAAAACCGACCCGCCCGTCAATGACAAGAATTTTCCGGTGGTCGCGGTAATTGTAATGGGTAGAGACGAATGGCTGCACCGGGCTGAACACCTTGCATTGGATGTTCAGCTTCTCCAGCAGCCGGGGGTAATTGCGGGGCAGGGTGGAAAACTCACAGGTACCGTCGTACATCACCCGGACATCCACGCCCTGCAGCGCCTTGCGGGCCAGCACTTCCAGGATCTTGCCCCACATCAGGCCCTCGTCGATAATGAAATACTCCACAAAGATATATTCTTCTGCCGTTTCCAGCTGGCGCAGCAGTTCCTCAAACTTTGCCTCGCCGCCGGGAAAATAGGTCATGGCAGTGTTCTGGTACACCGGAAAGCCGCCGCCCCGCCCATACAGGTACTTTGCCAGCGAGGCTGCGCCGGGTTCAAGCGCTTTCAGCTGCTCCACTGCCTTTTGGCTCTGCGGCAGCCAGCCGCGCAGCTGGTCCTCCAGCTCCAGCAGCCGCTTGCGCAGGATGTTGTGCCCGAAATTGCTCTTGACATAGAAGAACATCGGAATGCCCACCACCGGTGCAATGGCAACCACCACCATCCAGGTGATCTTGGCGCTGTTGTCCATCTTGCTGTTGAGCAGGTAGATGACCATGGCCGATGTAACGACCACGCTGCCGCCAAAGTAATGGGGCCACAGGTTGCCGAACCACCGGAAGATGCTGAACAGCAGCCCCACCTGCAGCAGCAGCAGGATCAGCACCAGGCCAAAGCGGCTGAAGATGGCGTGGATCACACCCTTCTGCCCCTTTCTCAGCAGCCGCAGGCCGCCGTCCTCAAACTGATGAACATAGCCCTTGACGTTCTGTTTCAGTTTCTCTGTTTTCATGTTCCGCCTTTCTTATTTTCGCCGCAGGGTCACCGCATAGGAGTCCTGTGCCGCGTGGCAGCGCTCCACCAGCTCCTTGGGCTGGGCGCAGACCCCATGGTCATGCCACGGGTCATTGAACCAGTAGTTTTCCTCATCGTAGCCCACCAGCAGCAGGCAGTGCTCGTGGCACTTCCAGGCAAAGTCGGTGCCATCGGCCAGCAGCCAGTGGTCCCGCTCCTCGGGCACCGGGGTAAAATCCAGCGTTGCCCAGAACACCACCGGCATTCCCTCGTCAATGAACCGGCACAGCTGTGCCGCGGTCTCGCCGCTCACGTCCAGCACCTCGAACCGGTCCGCCGCGCCCTCGTGCGCCAGCGCACTCTGCAAAGCCTGCACGATGCAGGGGGCATAGCAGCCGTACCCGGTGTGGTCGTGGGGGTCGCCGGGGTAGACGAACATCGGGTCAGGCCCGTAGAGCCTGCCCTCCTGTTCCCAGTAGGGGGCGTGGGGCAGGTCGCGCTCAATGAACACGTCCGGGTCAATGGGGATGCCCATAGCCTGCAGCAGCATCACGCTGCTAATGCTCTCGCAGCCGTTCACCCAGCGGGCAGTCTGGTCGATATACGGGGCCGGAATGATCTTTTTCATCAATTTTCCTCTTACTCTGTCAAAAACAGTGGTTTTGTGATATCATAAGCAGTGAGAAACAGGGGTGTTCCCCAACAATATACCTATTATAGCTTATTCTGACCGGTTTTTCTACCGGAATCGGCAGGCAGGAGGATTTTGGGACATGAACAATCTGATCATCGGCATCGCAGGCGGCTCGGGCAGCGGCAAGACCACGCTGGCTTACCGGCTCAAGGAGCGGTTCGGGGAGGACGAGGTGCGTCTGATCTCCCACGACAGCTACTACAAGCGCCACGATGAACTGCCTTTTGCAGAGCGCTGCAAGCTGAACTATGACCACCCGGACGCGTTCGACAACGACCTGCTCATCCAGCACCTGAAGGAGCTGAAGGCGGGCCGCGCCATCGACTGCCCCGTGTACGATTACGCCAACCACAACCGCAGCAGCGAGGTACAGCATATCGAGCCCGCCCCCGTCCTCATCGTGGAGGGCATTCTGCCCCTGGCTGAGCCGGAGCTGTGCAGCCTGTTCGATTACAAGATCTATGTAGACACCGACGCTGACGAGCGGATCCTCCGCCGCATCCTGCGGGATGTCAAGGAGCGGGGCCGCTCTCTGGACAGCGTCATCGCCCAGTACCGCGCCACTGTCAAGCCCATGCACGAGGCTTTTGTGGAGCCCAGCAAGCGCAACGCCGATATCATCATCCCCAATGGCGGTGAAAACGGCCCCGCCATCGAGATGCTGGCCCACCATATCCGCAGCCTGATCCAGAAGGCAAATCTGCGCTGAACTTTCACCGCAGTTTCGTATGATACCAAAAAAGGGGTGGTTCCCGACCGGGAACCACCCCTTTTTATGATTCTGCGGATCCTGCTCAGACCTTGCAGCTCTCACCGCTGCAATGGTCACAGTCTTCTTCCAGCTTGCCCACAATGGGTTCCGGATCGATGCCCTGACGGCGGTAGTAATCGGACAGAGCGGCCTTGACCGCCTGCTCTGCCAGAACGGAGCAGTGCACCTTGATGGGGGGCAGACCTTCCAGAGCTTCCACAACGGCCTTGTTGGTCAGCTTCAGGGCCTCGTCAATGGTCTTGCCCTTGATGAGGTCGGTGGCCATGCTGCTGGTGGCAATGGCGGCACCGCAGCCAAAGGTCAGGAACTTGACATCAACGATCACGTTGTTCTCGATCTTCAGGTACATGCGCATGATATCGCCGCACTTGGGGTTGCCGACCTCACCCACGCCGTTTGCGTCGGGAATCTCGCCGACATTGTGCGGGTTTGCGAAATGCTCCATGACCTTTGCGCTATACATACTTGCCATTTTAGTTGTCTCCCTTCAGGCTGAAATGACGGGCGGTGTTCTGGCCCTGCAGCCACATACAGCTCATTGCGCGGCGGCGGGGAATGACCTCCTCCAGCACGTCGCACAGATATTTTGCTTCCTCCATGGTATTCTGCGGACCAAAGGTGAACCGCATGGAACCATGACCGATCTCCTCCGGCACGCCGATGCTCAGCAACACATGGCTGGGGTCCAGGCTGTCAGAGTTGCAGGCCGAACCAGTGGATGCGCAGATGTGGTGCATATCCAGGTCCAGCAGAATGGTCTCGCCCTCCAGGCCGGGGAAGCTGATGTTCGCATTGCCGGGCAGGCGGTGCTCCAGGCCGCCGTTCAGGCGGGCCTCGGGGATGTTCTTGAGCACGCGGTCAATGACGTAATCACGCAGCTCTTTCTCGTGGGCCATCCGCTCGTCCAGATGGGCGACGGCCATCTCCAGTGCCTTGCCCATACCGGCGATACCGGCCACGTTCTCGGTGCCGGCGCGGTGGCGGGCCTCCTGGCTGCCGCCATCGATCAGGTTCTGGGGCCAGATGCCCTTGCGGCAGTACAGTGCGCCCATGCCCTTGGGGCCATTGAACTTGTGGGCGCTCATGGACAGCATATCCACGCCCAGCTCCTTGACATCCACGGGAATGGTGCCAACGGCCTGCACCGCATCGGTGTGCATCCACACGCCGTGCTTGTGGGCGATCTCCGCGATCTCCTTGATGGGCTGGATGGTGCCGATCTCGTTGTTGGCCATCATAATGCTGACCAGCGCGGTATCGGGACGGATGGCCGCCTCCACATCCTCCGGGCGGATATAACCTTCCGGGGTGGGCTTGATATAAGTGACCTCAAAGCCCATGCGCTCCAGAGCCGCCATGCTGTGCATGATGGCGTGGTGCTCAAAGGCGCTGGTGATCAGGTGCTTCTTGTTCTGGCGGGCCTTGGTGAAGGCAGTGCCCTTCACGGCCCAGTTGTCGGCCTCGGAGCCGCAGCCGGTGAAGAAGATCTCCGCCGGAGACGCGTTGATGGCCTTTGCCACCTGGGCGCGGCCGGTGTCCACAAACTCTTTGGCCTCATAGCCAACGCTGTAATGGCTGCTGGGGTTGCCGCAGGCACCGCTCAGGGCCTGGGTCATCACTGCCAGCACCTCCGGGGCACAGGCAGTCGTGGCAGCATTGTCGAGATAAACCACTTTCTCCATAGTTTCCATGGGATTGATCCTTTCTGGCAAACGACAAATCGTTTTTGCATTTCCGGACCGAACGTCCGGGCCTATGATACCTTTTAACGGGAATGTTATACCATATCATTCCCTAGCATGTCAATAGGAATACTGGAAATTCATCAATCCGTAACAATCCGGGCAGATTCAGCGGCCTTTTCCGGCCAGCTTTCCCAGAACCACCTTCCATTTGGGGTAGCCCCAGCGCCGATCCTCGGAAAAATCATCGGCCAGCTTCCAGGGGAAGGTGCCGCCATCGAAGTACAGATTGCCCGCTTCGTCCACCCGGTCCAGCTTTTTGGGCAGGTATTCCTCATCATAATAGCTCTTGCGCTTATCCGGCAGTGCCCAGTGCAGGGTGCCGTCGGCATCCATGCCGGAAGCCCACACGCCGAACACAAAGGTCGCCGCCTCGCCGTAGCAGTGCTGCTCAAAGCGGATGGCACCATCATAATAGAATTTGATGACCTCCAGCGTACCGGATTCCTTTTTGCCGTCCCGGCCCAGCGTGGGGCGGTAGTCCTGCTGATACCGGCAGCCGCAATGGGCTCCGGCAAACTTTTTCGGGTCGAACGCCATAAGTGCACATCCTTTCTTTTGCACAAAACTCCCTCCGTCATCGCACGGACAGGCCCCATCTCAAAGGGGGCTGTCTGCGAAGCAGACTGGGGGAGTTTCCTTTAAAAATGCCCCTCAAAATCGCCCTCGATCTCATACGGCCAGCTCAGGATGCCGCCGAGATCACGCAGGTTGATGTAGCCCTGCGCTTCCAGCTTCTGTGCGGCATCGGCACTGCGGCGGCCGGTGCGGCAGTAGATCAGCCACTGGGCGTTTTTGTCCGGCATGACCTCCTCCGCGCGGGTCAGCACGTCACCCAGAGGCAGCAGCTTCGCGCCGGGGATATGCCCCACGGCAAATTCGTCCGGCTCCCGGACATCCACGGCCTGCGCCTTGCCTGCATCCAGCAGGCGGATGGCTTCGGCCGGAGTGATCTTCTCTACCATTGTCTCATCTCCAAGTTCCGATATTTTCTCCATTATATGATAACAGACGTTTTTTGTTTCGGCAAGAGAAACCGGCGTTTTCGCTTTGCAAAACCTGCACCGCGTGGTATACTAAGGGGAGAAACAAGGAGAGTAGACCATGAAATTTTCCACAAAGAGCCGCTACGCCCTGCGGCTGATGGCCGAGCTGGCCCGCTACGCACCGGGCACCACCGTCTCCCTGAAAGAGATCAGCGAACGGCAGAACCTGAGCCTGAAATATCTGGAACAGATCGTCACCCCGCTGGCCCGGGTGGGGCTTGTGAAAAGCGAGCGCGGCAGCCAGGGCGGCTACCGGCTGACCAAGGCCCCCGCCGACTACACCGCCGGTGAGATCCTGCGCGCCATTGAGGGCAGCGTGGCCCCCATCCCCTGCCTTGGCAGCGAGACCAACGAGTGCCCCATGTCCGAACAGTGCTTCACCCTGCCGTTCTGGGCCGGGCTGGACGAGGTCATCAACCAGTACATCGACAGCGTCACTCTGGAGCAGCTGGCCCAGAGCCTGCCCGCCGCCAAGGACGGCTGCTGCGGCTGCAACACCAAGATCTGAAAATTTATGCTTGACATTTTGCGCCGAATCTTATATAATAAGCAGGCATTCAGCGAATGCAGCATAGATTTAGGGGTATAGCTCAGTTGGTAGAGCAGCGGTCTCCAAAACCGCGTGCCGTGAGTTCGAGACTTACTACCCCTGCCACAAACCTCCGGAGCAGCCGTTCCGGAGGTTTTGTTTTTGCGCAGACATACTCCCTCAGTCATCGCTGCGCGATGCCAGCCCCCTCTGGGATGGGGCCTTTGTGCCCCTGCAAAGAGGCTCCCTCATGGAAGGAGCTGGCTGCGAATGCAGTGAGCAGACTGAGGAAGTCCGCCTTTTTCATCTTTTTTGCGGCTTTTTTGTTTTTTCCGCTTGACAAGCCGCCCATCTTCCGGTATAATAAGGCACGTTCCGGCGGTAAACGCCGCACGAACTTGAGCGATCATGGCCCGGTAGCTCAGTTGGTTAGAGCACCAGCCTGTCACGCTGGGGGTCGTCGGTTCGAGCCCGATCCGGGTCGCCATTTGCTGCTATAGCTCAGTTGGTAGAGCGCATCCTTGGTAAGGATGAGGTCTCCAGTTCGAATCTGGATAGCAGCTCCATTGAAAAACCACTTGAAGTCTTAGAGCTTCAGGTGGTTTTTTGTTTACCATTTTCCCGGTTTCTCCGGCCGGGAAGCCCTCCCTTTCCAGCGAAATGCCCAAAATTGGGTCTGATTTTTCCACATTCCGGCAATTGAACTTTTGGATGGTTTGCAGTACACTTTGTGTAAGAGAGTTGGTTATTTTTGTGTCAAACATCCACAGGCCAGAGAGTTTTGATTGAATCGGAGGTATTTCCTATGGCTCGTTTTACTCTTCCCCGCGATCTGTACCACGGCAAGGGTGCTCTGGAAGCCCTGAAGTCCTTTACCGGCAAAAAGGCCATGATCTGTGTCGGCGGCGGCTCCATGAAGCGGTTCGGCTTCCTTGACCGCGCTGTTGGCTACCTGAAGGAAGCCGGCATGGAAGTGGAGCTGTTTGAGGGCATCGAGCCCGATCCCTCTGTTGAGACCGTCATGCGCGGCGCAGAGGCCATGCTGAAGTTTGAGCCCGACTGGATCATTGCCATGGGCGGCGGCTCCCCCATTGATGCCGCAAAGGCCATGTGGATCAAGTACGAGTACCCTGAGATCACCTTTGAGGAGATGTGCAAGGTGTTCGGCATTCCGCCGCTCCGCCGCAAGGCCCACTTCTGCGCCATCTCTTCCACCTCCGGCACCGCCACTGAGGTGACCGCCTTCTCCATCATCACCGATTATCAGAAGGGCATCAAGTACCCCATCGCTGACTTTGAGATCACCCCCGATGTCGCCATCGTCGATCCCGATCTGGCCGAGACCATGCCCAAGAAGCTGGTTGCCCACACCGGTATGGATGCAATGACCCACGCCATCGAGGCTTATGTTTCCACCGCCCACTGCGACTACACCGACCCGCTGGCCATCTTCGCCATCCGGATGATCCAGGGCGATCTGGTGGACAGCTACAATGGCGATATGGCCAAGCGCGATTCCATGCACAACGCACAGTGCCTGGCCGGTATGGCATTCTCCAATGCGCTGCTGGGCATCGTCCACTCCATGGCACACAAGACCGGTGCTGCCTTTGCCGACTACGGCGCACACATCATCCACGGTGCTGCCAACGCCATGTATCTGCCCAAGGTCATCGCCTTCAACGCCAAGGACCCCGAGGCCAAGAAGCGCTATGGTGTCATCGCTGACGAGATGAAGCTGGGCGGTTCCAACGACGACGAGAAGGTCAAGCTGCTCATCGAGTACCTGCGCGGCATGAACGATGCGCTGAACATCCCCCACTGCATCAAGAACTACGGCCCCGATTCCTACCCCACCGAGCAGGGCTTTGTTCCCGAGGAAGTGTTCCTGGAGCGTCTGCCCGAGATCGCAAAGAACGCCATCGGCGATGCCTGCACCGGCTCCAATCCCCGCCAGCCCAGCCAGGAGGAGATGGAGAAGCTGCTCAAGTGCTGCTACTACGACACTGAGGTCGACTTCTGATTTAAACCGACATTTTACAGACACTTTTACCTCTTTCCCATAACAGCAAAGCCGCAAGCCCTCAACAGGCCTGCGGCTTTGTTGTTTGATGGACCTCTCAGGCGCTCCGCGCCAGCTCCCCTGACTGGGGCTGCCAGGCTTGCGCTGCTGCAGACGGCAGAGCGATGGATGCAAAAAACCGCCCTGACGGTTTCCCATCAAGGCGGTTTGAGCTGGAGCTGCTATCCAGATTCGAACTGGAGACCTCATCCTTACCAAGGATGCGCTCTACCAACTGAGCTATAGCAGCACAATCACAGCTCAATTATTTTACCACAAGAATTCTCTCTTTGCAAGTGTTTTTTGCAAAAAATCCGATTTTTCTGTTCCAAAGCAAAAAAGCCCAGAGCGATACCGCTCCAGGCTCCTTTGTCTGTATGTACATATCATATTATAATGTCCGGGGCGGTCCGGGGCGGATATTGTCAAGGGAAGTGAACGGGTTTCATCTCCAGGTGCCCACCGATTCATCTTGTTTGGTGTTTTGCATCCACCGCACCAGCGCTTCGGCGTCCTGTTTGCCTTTGGCGTACATTTTTTCAAGGCCGGCGCGGTTCTTGGTCAGGGTGGACATTCCCTCGGTGCTGTCCGGGGCGATGATGCAGACAAGGCCCTGTCGCTCCAACTCCCGCGCCCGCTGGACAGCCGTGTTGTACCGCCATGCCCGGCGGCGCAGCCCCTCGGCTGCAGCGGGGTAATGCGACTGCAGCAGGTGTGCCAGATGCTCGTCCAGGGCATCACTCCTCACCAGCCCCACGGGCTTGGTCAGGATGAGAGCCACCCGGTCGCAGCCGTGGGCAAAGGCCCATTCCAGCGGGACGGGGTCGGCCAGGCCGCCATCAAAATAAGGCACGCCATCGACGACGCAGGGCTGGTCGATGACCGGGATGCAGCAGGATGCCATGAGGATGCGGTAGTCGTCCGGGTGGAGGTCTGCCTTGGTGAAATACTGCGCCTCGCCGTTCTGTGCATTGGCGGCCACCACGCAGAGCTCTGCCGGGCTGCGGGCAAGCGCCGCGTAATCCAGCGGATTCTCGCCGCCTGCATTGCTGAGGGTGCCGTAGACATAGCCCAGATCGAGATAGGAGTGCTTGTGGATGAGGTTGTGCACGCTCATGTACTCCCTGCGGAAGGAGTATTCATCGTAAAAGGGCTTGTTCCGCCCATGCTGGCCTGCCAGATAGGACGCCATATTGGCGCTGCCCGCCGAAACGCCGATGCAGAGATCGAAGCGGAGGTCCTCCTCCAGGCAGCGGTCCAGCACGCCAGCGCCGTAAATGCCCCGCAGGCCGCCACCCACATCGATGACACCGTATTTCATGGTCTGTTCCTCCATCGTTTCATTCCATTTCCCTCCCAGTATAACGGGACGGCGGGAAATACTCATTGAGCAAACGGCGGGATCTGATGCAATTTGCGGCAGAAAGCAGGATCTGCCGCAATGGGGGCAAACAAAAACGGCCAGATGAGCAAAGAACTGTACGAATGAGCAAAAAAGAAGCACGAAGGCCGAAACCTTCGTGCTTTTTTGCATGGGCCAGCCAGGACTTGAACCCGGGACCAAGCGGTTATGAGCCGCCAGCTCTGACCAACTGAGCTACTAGCCCCCATTGCCCGGTTTGCCGGGCGCACAAGTAAGTATAACAAAAAACGCGCGAAATGAAAAGCGTTTCGGGCAAAATTATTTTGTGCGGTGGGCTTCCAGCTTCTGCTGCATGAACTTGTCCAGCATTTCCTGCGGAAAAAGCGGCTCCTTGTAGCCAAAGGCCTCCCGGATGAAGATCAGGGTAGCGATGGTCTGCCGCCCGGGGTCAAGCCGGAGGGTATACAGGGTGTCCAGCGGCTGCTGGGTAGGCTGGTGCAGGGTCAGATGGAGCAGGAAACCGCCATCGTTCTCACGGCGGCACTCGTAGGCGAACTCGTCGTCCGGGCTGTGCTGGTCCAGCCGGTCGAAGCAGTCGTCCAGCGGCAGGTCGGTGCGGAATTCGGAAAGGCCGCTGGGGCCATACTGGCTGCGGCGGGCGTTTTCCCGCCGGGTGAGCAGAAAAACGATGCAGCCCAGGGCGGCCGCCAGCAGGATGAGTGAGAATACAACGTTCATGGGTCCCTCCGCAGATTTTGAATCATGTTTTCCTTATTGTAACACAACCTGCGGAAAATTGTGTTATAATATTTGAAACAATCCAAATTTTTGCTGGAGGACTTCCCCTATGAAGCTCAAATTCACCCATAAGACCTGGTATTTCTTCCTGCTGTGCGCGGCAGCGGCATCCATGCTCAACGGCTTTGCCGTGCTGGGCGGCATGGATTTTTCTTTTCTGGAGATGGTCGCGTTCTGCATCACCGGCATCACCATCCTGTTTCTGGCCGCTGAAAAGGGCTCTGACCCCAAGGACAAGCGCAGCTATTTCCTGATTTTTGTCCTGCTCATGCTCAGCTATGTGCTGAACGGCTGGGCAGCCTACTTATTCTCCGCACTGGTCTGGCCCGCCCTGCTGGCACTGGAATACCAGAAGGGCAGGCCCATCCAGCGCCAGCTGCAGCTGGTGGGTGCCGCTGAGGCGTTCCACCTGCTCTTTGTCCTGCTCACGGTCTACGGCGGCATGGCAGGCCTGAGCTTCTGGGCCAATCTGCTCTGGGTGCTGCTGGCCTGCGCCCGGGGCTGGGCGGCACTGAGCCTGTACAAGATGCAGGAGGAAGACGCATGACCCAGCGGCGGCGGAACCGGCACCGCAAGCGCCGGGTTGGCCGCCGCGCCTTCCTGATCGGACTGGGCGGGTCTGTATCTGCCGCCCTGACGTATTATCTGCTGCGTTCTATCCCGGCAGGAAACAACGCGGAGCCTGTGCCATCGCCACAGACTGCCCCCAACCCCGCCCTGCCCAGCGGCGAGTGGCGGGCGGTGTGGGTGAGCTATCTCGAATTTGCAGAGATGGACTTTTCCTCAGAAAGCGCGTTCCGGGCCGATGCCGCCGCGCTGATGGACAACTGCCTGTCCCTTGGGCTGAACACCGTCATTGCGCAGGTGCGGCCCTTCGGAGATGCGCTTTACCGGAGCAGCCTCTTCCCGTGGAGCCACCTGTGCACCGGCGTGCAGGGGCAGGACCCGGGCTTTGACCCGCTGGACGTGCTGCTGACCGAGGCCCACGCCCGGGGGCTATCGCTGGAGGCCTGGGTCAATCCCTACCGGCTCAGGAGCTCGGCTTCCATGCCCCCTGCTATTGCAGAGAACAGCCTGCTGAACGCCCACCCGGAGTGGGTCTGCACCGTGAACGAGGGGGCCTACCTGAATCCCGCCATTCCGGAGGCTGCCGACTATGTGGTGCAGGGCGTGGCAGAGCTGGTACAGAATTACGCCGTGGACGGCATCCACTTTGACGACTACTTCTACCCCACCACCGATCCTTCCATTGACGCGGCGCAGTTTGCAGCCAGTGGGGAAGCTGACCTGACCGCATGGCGGCGTGCCAATGTGACCCGGCTGGTCAAAGCCGCCCACGATGCCGTCAAGGCTGCCGACCCGACCCTGCGGTTTGGGGTCAGTCCCCAGGGCAACCCGGACAACGACCGGAACGAGCAGTACACCGATCTCTCCGTCTGGCTGACGGCCTCCGGTGCAGATGCCGTTGTGGATTACCTCTGCCCCCAGATCTACTGGGGCTACGGCTATACCCTCTCCTCCGGCAGCACCCGCTTTGCCTTTGAGAACATCACCGCCGAGTGGCTGGCCCTGCCCCGGGCAGAGAGCACGGCCCTCTATTTCGGGCTGGGAGCCTACCGGGTCGGCGTGGGAGACGGCGGAGCCAACGCCGACAGCGTCAGTCAGTGGTGCACCGGCAGCGCGCTGGCCCGGCAGGTGACCGACCTGCGCAGCGCCGGTGCCGGGGGCTGGGCGCTCTACCGCTATGGTTCCCTGTTCCGCTCCGACGAAAGCGGCCTTGCCGCCGCCGAACGTGCCGCTCTGACGGCATTGGACGGCTAAGACACAGAAAATCCCTTGTAAGCAGGAAAAAAATGCGGTATACTATGGTATCATGCAAAAATATCGCATTTTTTCACCTGCTGTTTTTGAGGATAGAAAAACATGAGTAAAACAAAACGAATCCTTGCCTTTGCGCTGGCAGCTGTGCTGGCCGTTGTCGTCCTGAGCGGCTGCAAGAGCATTGCCCAAAAGGTGTTCGGATCTTCCAACGAGGTGCAGGAGGATGACACCACCCAGTGGGCCGTGCTCAACTCTGACCCGCTGATGATCGATGGCATTGCCGATACCACGGCCAAATACGCCACAGCCCGGGCCAACGGGGCGCTGAACATCGTGTTCAACGGCATCTGGAGCCGCCAGACTGAATACTTCACCGTGCCCAGCGGCCTGCTGAGCATTTACGGCTGCGGCACCACCGACGGCGGTGCCCAGAAGTTCAAGGTCTCTCTCTGGAAAAAGGTGGACGGCGGCGCGCAGTATGTGGACAACACCACCTTCTATTTCACCGCCGACGGCCAGAACTACCACTGCGACATCGACAACCTTGACCCCAACGCAAGCTACCGCGTTACCATTTCCTACGATTCCAGCCGTTACTACCTCTACGGTCTGATGAAAGTGGAGGGCATCGGCTAAGATGAACACACAAACAAAACACTCTCTCATGCTGATGCTCTGCGCCTTTATCTGGGGCACGGCGTTCGTGGCCCAGAGCGCAGGCTCCGGCATGGGGGCTTATTCCTTTCTGGCCGGGCGCAGCTGGCTGGCGGTGCTGGTGCTGCTGCCCACCGTCCGCGCCTTTGATGCCCTCCACCGCAGGCACGGCGCAGCCTATGGCTGGCCCAAAGCCCCTGCCGACCGCAGGCTTCTGCTGACGGCGGGGCTTTGCTGCGGCACCCTGCTGTTTGCGGCCTCCGCTGCCCAGCAGATCGGCATCACGCTCAACCCTTCCACGGCCAAGGCTGGTTTCCTGACCGCCATGTATGTGGTGCTGGTGCCGGTGTTCGGGCTGTTTCTGGGGCGGCGGGGCAATGCCCGGCTCTGGCTGAGCATGGTCATCGCCGTGGGCGGGCTCTACCTGCTCTGCATGAAAAACGGCTTTGGCGGCATTGAGGCCAGCGATTGGATCCTGCTTTCCTGCGCCGTGCTGTTCAGCTTTCAGATCATGACGGTGGACCACTTTGCCCCGCAGGTGGACGGTGTCCGCCTGAGCCTGCTGCAGTTCTTTGTGGTGGCTGTGGAGAGCACCGCTGCCGCCCTCCTGTTCGAGAACCCCACCCTGGCCGAGTTCGGGGCCAACTGGCTCCCGCTGGCCTACTGCGGCGTGATGTCCAGCGGCGTGGCCTATACCCTGCAGATCCTGGGCCAGCGGGACGTAAACCCCGCCATTGCAAGCCTTATCATGTGTCTGGAAAGCGTGTTCAGCGCGCTGGGCGGCTGGCTGCTGCTCCACCAGAGCCTTTCCATGCGGGAAATCTTTGGCTGTACCCTCATCTTTGCAGCGGTGGTCCTGGCCCAGCTGCCCGTGGAGGACTGGCTGAAATGCCGCAGCGCAAGCCGGAAGTGACCCGGCGCACCGCCGCAGACATTCCCTATGAGCTGACCCGCAAAAAGGTCAAGCGGCTCAACCTGCACATCCGGCGGGACGGCACCGTGGCCGTGAGCATCCCGTGGTCCTACACGGTGGGCTTTGCCGATGCCTTTGTGACAGAGCAGGCCCAGTGGATCCGGGAGGCGGTCTCCCGCCAGCTGCGGCGGAACGCCCGGAATGACCAGCCCCTGCCCTCCCAGGCGGAGGCACTGGCCTGTTTTACTGCCATGAGCGATAAGGTCTACCCGGCCTTTGCCGGGGTGCTGGGCGGGCAGAAACCCACCATCAGGGTGCGGGACATGACCAGCAGGTGGGGTGTGTGCTACATGAAACGGCGGCAGATCACCTTTGCATTGCAGCTCTACAATATGCCGCCCGCCGCGCAGATCTATGTGGTGGTGCACGAGTACTGCCACTTCCTGCAGCCCAACCACAGCCCGGCCTTCTGGGCCGAGGTGGAAAAGCTGCTGCCAGACTGGAAAGAACGGCGGGCTTTATTGAAATAAACCTCGTGATAAAAATCAACAGGAGGGGTTCGACCCTTGGAAAGTGAAAAAAAGACCTCCGGCGGCGACAAATATTCAAAGCTGGCCGGAAACACCATTATCTTTGCCATTTCGAGCTTTTCGTCTAAGCTGCTGACCCTTTTGGTGCAGCCGTTCCTGACCTACGCCATGGCCGAGATCGCCGATCTGGGTCTGGCGAAGATCCTGAGCCAGTACGCAAACCTGCTCATCCCCTTTGTCTCGATGGGCATGTCCAACGCCATCATCCGCTTTGGCCTGGACAAGGGCAACAGCGAAAAGCAGGTGTTCACCAACGGCCTGCTGACCATTCTGGGGGGCTTCGGCATCCTGATCCTCTGCTGGCCTGTGGCGCAGTTCCTGCCCGATATGGCACAGTACGGTTTCCTCATCTACATCTACGTCCTGATGAGCTGCCTGCGCACCCTCTGCACCCAGTTCGTGCGCAGCCGCCAGTGGAACAAGCTGGTGGCCGTGGACGGCATCCTGTGCACCTTTGCCACCCTGATGTTCTATGTGCTCTACCTTGTAGGCTTCCACTGGGGTGCCAACGGCTATCTGCTGGCCATCATCAGCGGTGACCTGGTCAGCGTGCTCTTCCTCTGCATCACCGGCAGGCTGTGGAACTATGTGGAGCTCAAGGGTCTGAACCGGGATCTCTGGCAGCAGATGCTCCGCTTTTCCCTGCCCATGATCCCGGCCCAGATCAGCTTCTGGGTCATCAACGCATCGGACCTGTTCTTCGTGCGCGAGATGTGCGGCGGGCTGGACGGCCACAGCGGCGACGCTTGGAGCGGCCTGCTTTCCACCGGCTACTTCCTGCCCACCATCCTGACCACGCTGGGCCTGATCTTCTACGATGCCTGGCAGCTCTCCGCCGTGACCGAGGAGGAGGGCCGTGCCCGGTTCTTTACCAAGATCTTCCGCACCTATTCCTCGGTGCTGTTCTGCTGTGCGGCAGGCATCATCTGGCTCTGCCGCCCGGTCATGCATGTGATGAAGTCCAACTACTACTACGCCTGGCACTTTGTGCCCTTCCTTACGCTGGCTTCCACCTGCAGCTGCTTCAACCAGTTCCTCAACAGCGCATACGTTGTCAACAAAAAGTCCACCCACAGCCTGTGGACCATGCTGGCCGGTGCTGTGAGCAACTGCATTATGAACTACTTCTTCATCAAGTGGTGGGGGCCCATCGGCGCAACGGTGGCTTCCTTCTTCGGTCTGGGCATCGTGTTCGTGCTGCGCGCGCTGGATGCCCACAACATGATCGGTATGTCCATCCACCCGGGCCGGGTGGCGCTGAACTTCGGCGTGCTGGCGGGCGAAGCCCTGCTCCTGCTGGCCGAGCCTCCGCTCTACGGCCTGTGGACAGGTCTCCTGACCGCCGCCATCATCCTGTTCAACTTTGCAGGTGTCTGGGCCATGGCCCGGATGCTCCTGCCCAAGCTTCTGGGCCGCCGGGGCAGGACTCTGGTGAGTACAGTAGACAACTGGATCAAAAAGTAAACCAAAAAACGACCCTCTCCGGGAATTGCAATGCGGAGAGGGTCGTTTTTTCTTAATATCCCAACTTATACGCCAAAGAACTCCTTGGCAATATCGGCACTCTGCTTGGCATCCTTGGCGTACCAGTCGGCACCGATCTTTTTTGCATATTCGGGGGTCAGCACAGCGCCGCCCACCATGATCTTACAGTCCAGCTTGGCATCGTGCAGGGCCCGGATGGTCTCCTCCATGCTCTTGAGGGTGGTGGTCATCAGGGCGGAAAGCCCCACCAGATGCACATCCTTCTCCCGGACGGTGTTCACGACCGTTTCCACCGGCACGTCACGGCCCAGGTCAATGACCTCAAAGCCATAATTCTCCAGGATGACCCGGACGATGTTCTTGCCGATGTCGTGGACATCGCCCTTGACGGTGGCAATGACGATGCGTCCCTTGCTGGCGCTGCCCTCGCCCTTTTTGGCAATGGCGGTCTTGATCTCCTCAAAAGCCCCCTGCGCGGCGGTGGCCGCCTGCAGCAGCTGCGGCAGGAAGAGGGTTCCCTTTTCATACTTTGCACCCACGATATCCAGCGCCGGAATGAGGGCTTCGTCCACCAGCTCCAGCGGCTCCTTTTCCTCCAGCAGCGCCCGGGTGCGGGCAGCTGCCTCGCCCTTCAGACCCTTTTCCACCGCCTTCATCAAGGGGGCATAGGGGCCGGCGGCCTCCGGTGTTTCGCCTGCTGCCGGGGCGGTCTGGGCATTCTGCACGGCCTGCGCCAGTGCGGCAGAGGCGGGCACCCGGTTGGCATACCGCTCAATGTACTTCGTGCTCTGCCTGTCCCGGTTGGTCAGAACGTTGTAAGCATAGACCGCCGCCATCATCTCCTCGCTGGAGGGGTTCATAATGGCAAGGTCAAGCCCGGCATACATGGCCATGGTAAGGAAGGTGGTGTTCAGGTAGGAGCGACAGGGCAGACCAAAGCTGATGTTGGACACGCCCAGAATGGTGCGCACCCCCAGCTCCTCCTTGCAGGCGTGAAGGGCCTGCACCGTGGCAAGCACATCCTCCTGCTGGGCGCTGGCCGTCAGGGTCAGGCAGTCGATATAGATGTCCTCCTGCGGGATACCTGCCGCCAGTGCCGCGTCCCGGATGCGGCGGGCAATGGCCACGCGGTCCTCGGCTTTGGGCAGGATGCCCCGCTCGTCAATGGCAAGGCCGACCACCGCCGCGCCGTACTTTTTGCACAGGGGCAGAATGGTGTTCAGCTTTTCCGCCTCGCCGTTCACCGAGTTGACGATGGGCTTGCCGTTGTAGACCCGCAGGCCACGTTCCAGCGCCTCGGCATGGGAGGAATCCAGCTGCAACGGCAGGCTGACCACGCTCTGCAGCGCCTTGACCACCTGCTCCATCAGGGCAGGCTCATCCACACCGGGCGCACCCACGTTCACATCCAGGATCTGGGCCCCGGCCTCGGTCTGGCTCACGGCCTGTTCCAGCACATAGTTCATATCCCCTTCCCGCAGGGCCTGCTGGAACCGCTTTTTGCCGGTGGGATTGATGCGCTCACCCACCACCGTGATGCCGTCCACATCCACGCAGTCCATGGGGCTGCACACCACCGACTTCATGGGGTGATCAGGGCGGCCCGGCCTGCAATCGGCAAACACGCCGTTCAGCAGCTGGATAAACTCCGGGGTGGTGCCGCAGCATCCGCCTGCAGCAAACAGGCCCAGCTCCCGGTAGGGCTTCATCTGCATGGCGTAGAGCTGCGGGGTGATATCGTAGCCCGAGCCATCGGCGCGGGGCAGGCCTGCGTTGGGCTTGACGAACACCGGGAAGCTGCCGGGCAGGGCCTCGGTCAGCCGCTTTGCCATGGGGAAGATCTCCTTGGGGCCAAGAGAGCAGTTGATGCCCACGGCATCGGCCCCCAAACCCCGGGCGGTGGCGGCAAAGCTCTCGACCGTACAGCCGGTAAAGGTGCGGCCGCCCGCTTCAAAGCTCATGCTGGCCAGCACGGGCAGGCTGCTGTTCTCCTTGACGGCCAGCAGGGCGGCCTTCAGCTCATACAGATCGGTAAAGGTCTCAAGGAACACGAGGTCAGCCCCGGCGGCCACGCCTGCCCGGACGATGCGGCCATACTCTGCCACGGCATCCTCAAACGCAAGGGTGCCGTTGGGTTCCAGCAGCTCCCCCAGCGGGCCCACATCCAGCGCAGCCAATGCACCGTAAGGGGCACAGGCCCGTTTGCAGTTGGCAATACCCGCCGCAATGATCTCCTCCAGCGTGTACTCGCTGCCCGCCAGCTTGTGGGCGGAAGCGCCAAAGGTATTGGCATTGATGATGCGGCTGCCTGCGGCGGCGTACCGGGCATGGATGCTCTCGATGAGCGCCGGGTCGGTGATGTTCAGCTCCTCGGGGCGGGCCCCCAGTTTCAGGCCCGCAGCCTGCAGCATGGTGCCCATGCCGCCATCCAGCAGGATGGTATTGGGCCGGTCAAACAGTTCATTCGCTTGCACAGGTGATCCCCCTCTTTCTATATTCGCACCGGGTGCGGAGCACGCAGTGCCCGCACCCCGCCAGATGACCCCGGACCGGGTGATCACTGACCCCCAGAATGGCCGTGATGCTCTTGCGGGGGGTCATCAGGTTGTTTTCCGTGACACAGAGTCCGGCGCGGCGGGCGGTGTCCAGCGCTGCCGCCAACAGCGGCTGCACGGCAAGGGGCCAGTCCCCGTAGCCCGGGGAATAGCGCCCCGTCAGATACTTGCCCTGCCGGGCAGCCCATTGGCGCAGCTCAGCCTCAGCGGCCTCCGCAGTCTGTTCGGCCAGCGCGGAGCCCAGCGCATCCGATGCCACACCGGCGGCGATATCGCCCACACCGGCACGGCGGATCTGGGCATCCACACCGGGGCCAAGCGTCACGGCCAGCAGCAGGGCGGCGGTGCAGCCTTCCAGATGCTTTGCCACATCTTCCCCCGCCAGAATGCCCGCCGCTGTCAGGCTGTCGGGGTCGGCCTCCAGCCAGACTGCCCGGGGCGTGGCTGCCGCCAGCAGCGGCACGGCGCATTTTTCCAGCAGCGCCTGGGTGGCCGCGTCCGCGCCGCCCCGGGCCCCGAAATACCGCGCCGCCTGTGCAAGGTCGATGCCCTCCGGCTTTTCCAGCCGCAGCGGCATACTTGGCCCAATGCTCATCTGCCCGCCCTCCTTTACAAGAATAAAGAATAGACTTAGTATACAGCATCCCCGTTTTCCCGTCAACGCAAAACACCGCATTTATTTTTGCTTGCAACTGATTGCATTCGCAAGCAATCTGCGTTATACTGTAAAAAAGGAGTGTGATCGTTATGGCTAACACCGCCGCCGTCTATGCCCGCATTGATACCAACCTGAAAGAAAGCGCCGAGGATATCCTTGCTCAACTGGGCATTACCCCATCCAGCGCCATCCAGATGCTTTACCGCCAGATCGTCCTGACCCGGGGGCTCCCGCTCGATCTACATCTTCCCCCTGCCACCCCCACTGCTGTGGGTGGCATGAGCCGTACCGAGTTGGATACCGAGCTGCAAAAGGGAGTCGCCTCTCTGCAAAATAGCAAAAGTTTTTCTGCCGATGAAGTCGATGCCGCATTGTATCAGGAGTTTGGAATATGAGCAGCGCTTATACGGTCCGCTACGCACCGCAGGCGTTGGACGACCTGCGGGATCTCTACTCCTATGTCGCATTTTCGCTCAAAGAGCCAGCTACCGCCCAAAAACTGGTCAACCGCATCCGCAAGGCTGCTCGCTCACTGGATGCCCTGCCCGGGCGGTACCCTGTTGTGGACTGGGAACCGTGGCAGAGCATGGGGATGCACAGGTTTACCGTGGAGAATTTTCTGCTGTTCTACCTGATCGATCAAAGCACCCGTACCGTAACTCTCGTTCGTATTGTTTATGGTGGGCGGGATCTTCAAAACCTCGCAAAATAGACCCCTGCGGAAAATTTCCAACTTTTTTGCAATAAACCTATTGACAATCTGGGTAAATGGGGATATAATCCAGACAATAAATCCACCAACCTAGTGGGAAATTGAAGTCAAGTTCCCCAGGGTCGTAGAGGATTGGGAAAATCGTTGAAAGGAGGGCACAAAAATGACGCTGATCTGGAAAAACCTGCTCCACGCGAACTTCCGTTGTGGGCGAATGTACACCACCCGGGTAGAATATGGGACCGAGCGCTGTGCATTGCCCTCTGCAGACCGAATGTGTGTGCGAATGTGATGGAAAAGCTGCCAAAGCGCTAAACCCGAATTTTGCCCGGTGCACTGAAATGGTGTCAGTGACCGGGATTTTTTATGCGTCAGAATTATACTTTAAGTACAGATAGAGAGGTTAATTACTATGTCTAACTATAAATTTGAGACCCTGCAGCTTCACGTTGGCCAGGAGCAGGCCGATCCCGCAACCGATTCCCGCGCCGTGCCCATCTACCAGACCACTTCCTATGTGTTCCGCAACAGCCAGCACGCCGCTGACCGTTTCGGTCTGGCCGATGCTGGCAACATCTACGGCCGCCTGACCAACTCCACGCAGGATGTGTTCGAGAAGCGCATCGCTGCTTTGGAGGGCGGCGTGGCTGCTCTGGCCACTGCTTCCGGTGCTGCCGCCATCACTTACACCATCGAGGCGCTGGCACAGGCCGGTGACCACATCGTGGCACAAAAGACCATCTACGGCGGCAGCTACAACCTGCTGGAGCGCACCCTGACCCAGTTCGGCGTGACTACCACCTTTGTCAACGCTCACGATCTGGCCGAAGTGGAGAACGCCATCCAGCCCAACACCAAGGCCGTCTATCTGGAGACGCTGGGCAACCCCAACAGCGATATCCCCGACATTGATGCCATTGCCGCCATTGCCCACAAGCACGGCCTGCCGCTGGTCATCGACAACACCTTCGGCACCCCGTACCTGATCCGCCCCATCGAGCACGGCGCAGACATCGTGGTCCACTCTGCCACCAAGTTCATCGGCGGCCACGGCACCACCCTGGGCGGCATCATCGTGGACAGCGGCAAATTTGACTGGAAGGCCAGCGGCAAGTTCGGCAATATCGCCGCTCCCAACCCCAGCTACCACGGTGTTTCCTTCGCCGATGCCGCAGGTCCTGCCGCCTTCGTTACCTACATCCGCGCCATCCTGCTGCGCGATACCGGTGCCACCATCTCCCCGTTCAATGCATTCCTGCTGCTGCAGGGCACCGAGACCCTGAGCCTGCGCATCGAGCGCCATGTGGAGAACACCAAGAAGGTGGTCGAATTCCTGGCAAACCATCCTCAGGTGGAGAAGGTCAACCACCCCTCTCTGCCCGATCACCCGGATCACGCCCTGTACGAGAAGTATTTCCCCAACGGCGGCGCATCCATCTTCACCTTCAACATCAAGGGCGGCCGCGAAGAAGCCTTCAAGTTCATTGACAACCTGAAGATCTTCTCCCTGCTGGCAAACGTTGCAGACGTGAAGAGCCTGGTCATCCACCCGGCCTCCACCACCCACAGCCAGCTGAACGATCAGGAGCTGGCCGAGCAGCAGATCTATCAGAACACCATCCGCCTGTCCATCGGCACCGAGCACATTGATGACATCATCGCCGATCTGGAGGCAGGCTTCGCAGCCGTCCGCGGCGAATAATCCCCCTGCCCCCCATGCTCTGACAAAAACTCTCCTCCATTCTCCTTTTTGATCGTGTGTGCAAAGAACCGCCGCCCGAAATTTCCGGGCGGCGGTTCTGTTTTTGTGTGTTCGTGTTTTTACAGCCGGCGTTCCAGCCAGTCACCAATGTCAGCAAAGACCTCTTCGCGGTTCAGCTCCACCAGCAGCTCATGCCGGGCGCTGGGGTACAGCTTGACCTCGATGTTCTTCACACCGGCATCCAGCAGGCTCTTGACCGCCCGCTTCACGCCTGCGCCCTGTTCGCCCACCGGGTCGGCATCGCCTGCCAGGAACAGCAGGGGCAGATCCTTGGGCACCCGGGCCAGAAGAGCCGGGTCGTACAGCCGCAGGATGCCGCTGAACATGCTGTAATAGGCGTTCAGGGTAAAGATAAAGGTACAGCGCTCGTCGGCGCGGTAGCGGTCCACCTCCACCGGGTCACGGTTGAGCCAGTCGTGGGCTGTGCGGCCCTCCAACCCCTTGTTG
The DNA here is from genome assembly GCF_023347335.1 of Faecalibacterium sp. IP-3-29. Lineage (NCBI taxonomy): Bacteria > Bacillati > Bacillota > Clostridia > Eubacteriales > Oscillospiraceae > Faecalibacterium > Faecalibacterium sp. IP-3-29. The sequence goes on from NZ_CP094471.1 coordinate 2,816,763, forward strand.
TACCCCAAAAACGAAAGTCTGGCCACCAGTTTGCTGCGGTAGTGCCAGCCATGGAACACGGCCAGCACCCGGCAGATGGTCCTGGCCAGCTGCACCAGCGCTTTGGGCTGGTAGCCGGTGCCCATGATGATGGCACCGTCCAGCTTATCGCCCCACTCACAGAGGTACTGCCGCGCGTAGAACGAGCCCATGCTGTGGCCCAGCAGGAAATAGGGCACGCCGGGATACAGCTGCTTTGTCAGGGTCGTCACAGCGTGCAGATCCTCCAGCAGGGCGCGGTTGCCGTCGGGTTCGCCGAAGTAGCCATAATCCTCTTTGGTGCGGATGGACCCGCCGTGGCCCAGGTGGTCGTTGCCGGTGACAAGGATGCCCCGGGCGGCCAGGTTCTCGGCCAGCGGCTTATAGCGGTCGATGAACTCCACCATCCCGTGGGAGAGCTGCAGCACCGCCCGCACCTCTCCCTCCGGCACACAGCGGAACGCGTGGAGCGTCCGCCCCGGCTGGCAGGACGGCAGGGTAAAGTCGATCATCTGGCTCATGGGCTGCCCTCCTTCTCCGCTTTATTTTTTCATGCTGCCGATCTTCTTGCGGCAGGAGGTGCAGATGCAGTAGCCTGCATACTGGATGGCATTATCGTCCACCTCGCCGCAGAAATCGCAGCTGCCGGTGGGGCGGTATTTTTTGAGGATGATCTCATCGCCCTCCACAAAGATCTCCAGCTTGGCATCGTTGTCCAGCTTCATGCTGGTGCGCAGCTCCTTGGGCAGGACGATACGGCCCAGGCCGTCAACGCCGCGGACGATTCCGGTACTCTTCATAGTTTTTTCTTCTCCTTTGTCATTTACACCTCAGACAGCCATTTTCCAATTTTCTCCCGGCCCTGATCTCTCCTTCAGAGCCTTCAAAGGAAAATTGTGCCATCTCTCCCACTCAGTATACAAAATTTCCAATCATTCGTCAATGATTGCGCGCGGTTTCGACAAAAAGATTTTTCTTTTGCTTCCAAACGCCCATTCTGCCAAATCTGCGGCCGATTCGTTGACAAAACAGCGCACAGCGATTAAACTAAAAGGTAGCTATCCGCAATTTTTTGCCTGTAAATATAAAGGAGCGTTTTTTTATGCCGAGCAATAAAGTCCGCACCCGTTTTGCCCCCTCGCCCACTGGCTACATGCACGTTGGCAACCTGCGCACCGCGCTGTACACCTACCTGATGGCCAAGCACGAGGACGGCACCTTCATCCTGCGCATTGAGGACACCGACCAGGGCCGTTACGTTGAGGGCGCTGTGGATGTCATCTACAACACCCTGCGGGAGACCGGCCTGCTGTGGGACGAGGGCCCGGACATCGGCGGCCCTGTGGGCCCCTACGTTCAGAGCGAGCGGATGGGCATGTTCAAGCAGTATGCCGAGCAGCTGGTGGCAGAAGGCAAGGCCTACTACTGCTTCTGCACCGAGGAGCGGCTGGAGGCACTGCACGCCGAGCAGCGCGCCAACGGTGAGATGACCCACTACGACGGCTGCTGCCGCGACCTGCCCGAGGAGGAGGTCAAGCAGCGTCTGGCTGCAGGTGAGCCCTACGTCATCCGCCAGAAGATCCCCAAGGAGGGCGTGACCGGCTTTGACGATGTGGTCTACGGCCACATCGAGGTCGAGAACAGCGAGATGGACGACCAGATCCTCATCAAGACCGACGGAATGCCCACCTACAACTTTGCAAATGTTGTGGACGACCACCTGATGGGCATCACCCATGTCATCCGCGGCAGCGAGTATCTGTCCTCCACCCCCAAGTACAACCTGCTGTATCAGGCCTTTGGCTGGGAGATCCCCACCTATATCCACTGCCCACCCGTGATGAAGGACGCGCAGAACAAGCTGTCCAAGCGCAACGGTGATGCCAGCTATCAGGATCTGGTGGCCAAGGGCTACCTGAGCGAGGCCGTGATGAACTACATCTGCCTGCTGGGCTGGAGCCCCAAGGGCGAGTACGCCGAGCAGGAGATCTTCAGCCTGGAAGAGCTCATCAAGATCTGGAGCCCGGACGGCATCTCCAAGTCCCCCGCCATCTTCGACCCCCTCAAGCTGCGGGCCATCAACGCGGAGTATATCCGCCGCCTGAGCCCCGAGGAGTTCCAGAAGAAGGCCGAACCCTGGATCGATCAAGCCGTGCACACCCCCATCGACAAGAAGCTGCTCTGTGCCAACCTGCAGCCCCGCTGTGAGGTGCTGGGCGAGATCCCCGAGCAGCTGGACTTCTTTGACGCAATGCCCGACTACGATGTGAGCCTGTACACCAACAAGAAGCAAAAGACCACCCCGGAGACCGCCCGGGAGGCACTGGAAGCCCTGCTGCCTCTGCTGAGCGACGAGAGCCTGGACTTCTCTGACCGCGACACCGTGTTCAACGCCTGCAAGGCCAAGGCCGAAGAGCTGGGCAAGAAGAACGGCTGGCTGCTCTACCCGCTGGGCATTGCCCTTTCCGGCAAGCAGCGCACCCCCGGCGGCGGCACCGACCTTGCCTGCATGATGGGCCGCGAGACGACCCTTGCCCGTGTCAAGGCTGCCATTGAGAAGCTGAACGGGTGATCTTCCTTCCCCCTTTTCGCAATCATATCCACGGAGGTGTTTTTATGATGTACCCATTTATGACACTGGACGACAACACCGAGATCGTGCATTCCGAGATGCAGCCAGACCACCGTGTAAAGGTCTACATCGAAAAGCCCGACGAGAAGGATTGTTTCCACTCTGCGGTCTGCTATCTGCCGGATTATACCTGGGAGGATGTCAGCGGCTTCACCCCTGCTGAGATCGACCGCTACCAGAAGTTCCTGGAATCCACTGCACATCTGATCCTGCAGTTTTCCCAGGAAGGAGGGGTGGAAAATGCCGCAGGTTTTTAAGATCGGCTCCTACTGGGTCTACTTCTGGGCCAACGAAAATGATCCGCTGGAACCCATTCATGTTCATGTTTCACAGGGTGCTCCCAGCAGCAACGCGACCAAGATCTGGATCACCCGGGCCGGGAAATGCTATCTGTGCCACAACAATTCCAACATTCCGCCCCGTGTTCTGCGAAACATCATGGCCATCATCGAAGCTCGAAGCGATGAAGTGATTGCCAAATGGATGAATTTCTTTGGTGAAGTGCGCTATTTCTGCTGATTTGAGCCGCTTCCCCGCATGACCCCATAAAACGCCGCGCGCCCGCGCTACAGTATATGCAAAGGGCGCGGGAAACAGAACATTGCAAAAGATCCCCGCCGGAAAGCGGGGATTTTTTCATGCCGGAAACCACAAAACTCCACCCGAAGCAGCCTGTTGCCGCCGCGTTGGCCTCCCGGGCGGCGGTACGCCCGGCCCTGCGGCAGGGCGGGTCCTTTGCGCTGGGGCTTGCCGGGGGCTGGGCCGTTCTCTACGGGGCCCTGCTCCCCTTTGGGCTGGGGCTGACATTGGGCCTGCCTGCGGACTGCTTTGCCGCCTGCGCAGCCGGAGCTGCGCTGAGCATCCTGTTCCACGGGTTCGGGGCGTTTTCACTGGACAGCCTCTGCCTGCTCTGCGCTGTGGGGGCGGCCGTGGCCGCCCGATGGCTCTGGCCCGGCAGGCTCCGCCCGGCATTTCTGGCCGGGTGCGGGGCGCTGGTGCTGGGAGGTGTCTGCTTTGCGCTGGGGCCCGGCGGGGCAGGCTTCACGCTGGTGTTCTTCTGCGGGGCAGATGCCCTGCTGGCGGGCGGCTTCGGCTATGCGCTGCAGCGCTTCCCACCCGAAAAGCCCGGCTTTGGCACCCTGCTGGTCGCTTCTGCCGTGGCGGCGGCGCTGGGCGGGCTGCGCTTCGGCCCCCTCTGCCTTGGGGTAGCGGCCTGCGCCATGGTGGATGCCGCCCTCTGCTGCCGCGGGCAGGAAAAGCCCGCGCTGGCCTTTGCTGCCTTCACCGGGGCCGCGCTCTGCGCCGCAGACCCTTCCCTTGCCCCGGCAGCGGTGGGGCTCTGCTGCGGCACGGCGGCAGCGGTCCTGCTGGTCCCCGGGCGGCGGGCTGAGACCCTTGCCGCCTGTGCGGGCGGGTGTGTGCTGGGGGTACTCTGTGTTCCCGCCCCCGGCACGGCCCTGCCCCTGCTCCTCAGCGCCGGGCTGGGTTTTGCGGCCCCCGCCTTTTTCCCAAAACACTGGCTGACACCGGTGCCGGAAGCCCCCGCGCCGCCCGAGGAGCCGCCCCGGCTTTCTGCCGCCGCCACCCGGCTGGAAGCAGTGGCCGAGAGCCTTTCCTCGCTGGCCGAGACGGTGAACGCTGTGTACGATGCGTTTCCCCGCCGGTGCGACACCTTCCGCTGGGTCATCGACAACACCCACGACAGCCTGTGCTTCAACTGCGGGCGGCGGGAGACCTGCTGGAAGCAGGAATACACCGCCACGCTGGAGGGAATGAACGCCCTGCGCCCCATTCTGGAACAGCAGGGACACCTGCAGGCCAGCGACCTGCCCGGCCAGCTGTCCAGATGCATCCATCCGGCGGCGCTCTGCGCGGCAGCAAACCGCTCCTTTGCGCTCTACCGGAGCCGGAAGGAGGCCCATGTCCACGCTGAGGCCATGCGCACCGCCCTGACCGAACAATACAGCGCCATGGCCGATGCCCTGAGCGTGCTCAGTGAGCAGCTGGGCCGCCCCGGGAACCCGGAGCCTTACAAATCCGGGCGGGTGGCGGCGTTTTTTGCCAGCCTGGGCACGCCGCCGCTGGAATGCGCTGTCACGCTGGACGACCTGGGCCGGGCACGGGCGGCGGTCACCCTGCCCCGCACCCGCTTCTCTTCCCCCGAGCTGGCCGCGCTGGCGCAGGAGACCGGGCGCATCTGCCGCCGGGACTTCGACCCGCCGCAGGTGCTCTCCTGCAAAGGGATGACCACCCTGCTCTTCTGCGAAAAGCCCGCCCTCCGGGCCGTGTTCGGAACTGCGGGCACAGCGGCAAAGGGCACTGTCTCCGGGGATGCGGTCCAGCAGTTCTGCAGCCCGGCCGCTGCCCAGATGATCCTGTGTGACGGCATGGGCACAGGCCGCCCGGCCGCCGTGGATGGCAGCCTTGCCGCCGAGCTCACTGCCCGCCTGCTGAAAGCCGGTTTCACCGCTGAGCTGGCGGCGCGGCTGGTCAATGTGGCGCTGGCCCTGAAAAGCGATGAGGAGAGCGGGGCCACCCTCGACCTGATCAGCGTAGATCTTTACACCGGCACGGCACGGATCTTCAAGGCCGGGGCCGCCCCGGGCTTTCTGGTGCACGGGGGCCGCGCCCGTCCGGTGGGCGATATCAGCCTGCCCATCGGCATTCTGGGCGGCGTGAACGGCCAGAGCCGGGTGGTGCATCTCGCCGCCGGGGACTATGCCGTACTGGTCTCGGACGGTCTGCTGGTGGACGGCCCCGGCTGGGTGGCCAAGCAGCTGGAACTCTCCGCCGCCGCAGGCGACCCGCCCGAAAAGGTGGCCCGGATCCTTGTGGAGACCGCCCGCGCCCGCGCCGAACAGACCGGCCGACCCGATGATATCACCGCCGCCGTGCTCCGGTTAGAGCCCTGCGGACATTGAAAATTTCACAAAAGGGGCATATAATAGCCTTATCTTTTCCAAGGGAGGACTGCCCATGTTAAAACTCACCGTTTCCCAGGATGGCAGCGGCGATTTTGCCAGCATCTCGGAGGCCGTGCTGGCGGTGCCCTACGAGCTGGAAGCAGAGATCTGCATCGGGCCCGGCATCTACCGGGAAAAGCTGGTCTGTGAAAAACGGGCGCTCACCCTGCGGGGCGCGGGAGCCGATGCCACCACCCTGATCTTTGGGGACGGCGGCAAGCTGCCCCACCCGGATGGGCGGCCCACCCACACCTTCCGCAGCTACACCGCTTTTTTCAGCGGCGGCAGCGTAACGGTGGAGGATCTGACCATTGCCAACGATGCCGGTCCGGGCAGTGCCGTGGGGCAGGCCATTGCCGCCTATGTGGATGCGGAAAAGGCCGTGTTCCGCCGGGTAAGGCTACTGGGCAACCAGGACACGCTCTTCTGCGCGCCCCTGCCCGAGGCTGAACGGGAGAAGGACGGTTTTCTGGGCCCCCGCAAGTTTGCGCCCCGCCGCCCCTCGGCGCAGTATTACCAGAGCTGCGAGATCGCGGGGGACATCGACTTCATCTTTGGCGGGGCCGATGCCCTGTTTGAGCAGTGCATCCTGCGCACGGTAGACAACCACCTTCCCCACAGCTACATCACCGCCCCTTCGGGCAGTGCCAACGGGCTGGGCTTCGTGTTCTGGGACTGCGATTTCGTCTCCGACTGCCCCGCCGGAACGGTCTATCTGGGCAGGCCCTGGCGGCCCACCGGCAAGACTGCCGTGCTGGACTGCCGCCTTGGAGCCCACATTGCGCCGGAGGGCTTTTCCGGCTGGAATGACCGTACGGACACCTGCCTTGCCCGCTTTACCGAGGCCGGAAGCAGCGGCCCGGGGGCACGCCAGCGCCCGGACTGGGTCGCAGCGCCCTCTACCGCCGATGCCGCTGCCCTGCTGACCCGGGCGCGGAAGCTCTGCCGCCCCTGAGATCAAAAACAAAGGAATACGAATATGAAAAAACTCCCCAACGCCGTAAAATGGCTCATTATCGTGGTGGTGCTGGCCCTGATGGGCTGGATGCTGGTCAAGGTGAACGACCGCGCCTCCCGCGTGAAGATGCCGGAACCGGACAACAGTCTGGGCATTTACCGGAAAGCAGATGCTTAAAAAGAGCGACCCTCTCCGTCATTGTTTCGGAATGACGGGGAGGGCCGCTTTATTTGGTATCTGTTGCAATAAACCAGAAGGTCGTGCCTTTGCCCAGCGTACTCTGCACGCCGAAGCGGAAGCCGTGCTGCTGGAAGATGGCCTTGGTGATGGAAAGCCCCAGGCCGGTGCCCTGCTTGCCCGCATCGGAGCGGGAGCGGTAATACCGGTCAAAGATATAGGGCAGATCCTCGGCACAGATGCCGGGGCCGTGGTCTTCGATCTCCACCCGGACTCCCTCGGGCACCTTAGAGGCCCGCAGGAGGAAGATGCCGTCCCCGCCGATGTGGTGCATGGCGTTGCCCAGCAGGTTGTGGAGGGCGCGCTGCATCATGTTGGGGTCGGCATAGACAGGCAGCTCTTCCTCCGGCAGTTCCAGCTTGAGCTGCCAGCCATTTTGGGCACAGACCGCGTCATAGCGCTCACTGACCTCATCGCAGAGCTGGCCCATATCAAAGTGGACCTTCTCGCACTTTTCCGCGCCGCTGGTCACCTTGCTCAGCTCCATAACACTGGAGACCAGCGCCGTCAGCCGGTCGGCCTCATCCACGATGATGTTCATCTGCTCGTCCCGGTGGGCCTTGTCGTCGCCGGTGATGTCCCGCACCGTCTCCGCATAGCCCTTGATGAGGGTCAGCGGGGTGCGCAGGTCGTGGGAGACATTCGCCAGCAGGTCGCGCTGCATCTGAGCCGCGTGCTGGACTTCCTTGGCCATGTGGTTGAACTCCTGCGCCAGGTCGCCCAGTTCGTCCCGGCGGTTGGTCTCCACCTGAACGGCGTAGTCGCCCTGTGCCACCTGCCGGGCCGCGCCCGAAAGCTGGCGCAGGGGCTTGGTGAACCACTCGCTGAACAGCCACGCCGCGCTCATGGAAAAGGCAAAGATCAGCGCCGCCGCCAGCGGCAGCACCGTGCTCATCACCTCGCCAGCCTCCGAGACATGCATCAGGCTGGTGGTCACCAGCACGGTATAGCTGCCGTCGGAGGTCGTTCTGCCCACCATCAGCTCCACCGTGCCCGAGGGCGTGGGCGGATTGATCTTCCGCACACAGCTGCCGGTCTCGCGGCAGAGCTGGCGCATGGCGCGGGCGGTGCTGTAAGAGGGCAGCTCGCTGTTTTCATCGGTGGGCCGGGTGCGGTGCAGGTTGCAGTAGGAGAGGTTCTCCACCTTGAAGATCTGCCGCAGCGTAACATCGGAGATATCCACGCAGAAGCTGCTCATGCCGCCGTTTTCGTAGATCTCGCTGCTGAGCTGGTTGAAAAACTGGCTGTTGACATAGAGCTGACTGCCGAACCCCCAATAAGAGAGGGTCTGGCCGTCGGCAATGGCATCGTCCAGCTTCTGCACGATGGCATCCGCCTGTTCGGTCAGCTGCTTCTGGATATGGGTGGTGTACAGGGGCTCCAGCAGCTGGGTGCACAAAAACCAGAACAGCACCAGCAGCAGCAGGCAGATGAAGCAGAGGAACCACATCAGCTGCCCGCGGATGCCCACGGTACGCCGCTTTTTTTCGGGTTGCCGCATCAACCGCAAACCTCCTGTTTAACGCGCTGCATCCGGGTCGAACTTATAGCCGATGCCCCATACGGTGGCAATATAGCCCCGGCATTTGCCCAGATGGCCGCGCAGCATCTTGACATGGGTATCCACGGTGCGGTCCTCGCCAAAATAGTCGTAGTTCCACACCTTCTGCAGGATCTTCTCCCGGCTCAGGGCAATGCCCTTGTTGGAGGCCAGGAACACCAGCAGGTCAAACTCCTTGGGGGTCAGGCTCACATCCTCGCCCGCCACCCGCACGGTGTGGCTGGCCGTGTCGATGGTCAGTTCGCCAAAGGTCATGGTGCCATCCGATGCCTCGGAGCGGGGCATGGTGCGGTTGAGCACCGCCTTGACACGGGCCACCAGCTCCCGCGGGGAGAAGGGCTTGACCACATAGTCATCCGCGCCGCCTTCCAGACCGGCCAGCTTGTCATATTCCTCGCCGCGCGCGGTCAGGATGATCACCGGCGTGTTGATGTGGCGGGCGCGCATCTCGCGCAGGCAGGTCATGCCGTCCATAAAGGGCATCATCACATCCAGGATCACCAGATCAAAGCCGCCGCCGCTCAGCAGCGAAAGGGCGGCAGAGCCGTCGCCCGCTTCCTCGCAGACATAGCCTGCATATTGTAAATGCTCCCGGATCAGTTCCCGGATGCGGGGTTCATCATCAACGATCAGTATCTTTGCCATCTGAGGTTTCCTCCTCGTTATCAAAATAGCTCCAGTTTCTAGGGGTATCATAATATAATTATTGGAAAATTTTGTGAAGTTTAAGTGAATGGTTTGGAAAACCGCCGCCCCATTTTTCTTAGTATACCACAAAAGCTCTGCAAGAAACAGCAGGAGCCTGCCGCCCGCTTGCTTCTCTGCTATAAAGTGTGCTATACTGATTTGATAAAAACAACCATCAGAACAAAGGAAATCTGCCTATGCGCATCGGATTCGTTGAACTGCTTCTCATCCTGCTCATCGCGTCACTGACCATCGGGCCCAGTGCGGCCCTGTGGGTAGACCGCTGGCTTCGCCGCGCCAACCGGGCCAGCGCCGCCGCTGCACGCCGCCGGGCCGTGCAGGAGGCCCAGCGTGCCGCCGAGCGGGAGGAAGTGCTCCAGAGGTTCCAGAAATTGAGCATCGTGTTTACGCTGGCCGCGGTTGCTGCGCTGATCTGGGCGCTGGTGCTCCGGCCCATTGAGGCTCCGCCCAAAGCCTACACCGCCCCGGATCACCGGCAGGCCTCCGGCGCGGCGCAGGCAGCGCTTTCCACCGACCGCAGGGAGATCTGGGATCTGGGCGGGTATCAGGGTGTGGACTGCATCCGCACCCGGGATGGCCTTGTCTATGCGGCGGCATGGAACGGCTCCTCCCTGAAGAAACGCACCAGCGATCTGGTGCGCACCGACGGCGGCAACGCTGCGGTCATCCTGAGCGTAGAGGGCGAGCTGACCGGCTTTGCGTTCGATGCTGCGGGAGACCTGTGGCTCACAGTCCTCACCCCTGCCGGGGGCACCCTCTGCCGCGCCCGGCACGACAGCTGGGGCGCTTCGGTGGAGCAGGTGGTCACGCAGATCGACGGAGCCCCGCTGGGGGCCCTTTCTGCCGTGGAGGTCGGTGCGGACGGCAAGGTCTACTTTGCCGTGGTCGGGCAGGAGAGCGCGGAACATGGGCTGGAAAGCGCCCTGCGCACCGAGCTGCTGGCCCACACCGGAACAGGTGCGGTATACGTTTATGATCCCGCCGCCCGCACCGTGGAGCAGGTGGTGGGCGGCATTGCCGGAGCGTCCGGCCTTGCGCTGGACGAGCGCACCCAGACCCTCTACATCTCCGACCTCGGCAGCCGCTGCATCTGGAGCGCTGCGGCCTCTGCCCGCAGCCTGACCGCAGGGGGCAAGGGCTGTCAGAGCAGCTTCAGCGGGCTGCCGGGCTATCCCGGCACGCTGGCGCTGGATGAGGACAGCACCCTCTACATCAGCTACCGCTGGGCCAGCTCCAGCTGGCTGGAACGCCATGCAGGCAGCACCTTCCTGCGCGGTGTGGCCCTGCGGCTGAGCGAATCGATGCAGGAGAACCTGTTCTCCCTGCCCGCCGACGGCATCCGCGCCGAGGCCGTTTCCACCGCCAGCGGAAGCTGGCTGTGGAGCTTTTCCGGCAAGCCTCAGGGCAGCAGCTCTGCCCTCTGCCCGGTGGAGAACCGGGTGTATTTTGGCATCGCGGGAGAAAAAGCGCTTTATTCTGTACGGGTCTGAACCGCTCCGTCACGCTTCGCGTGCCAGCTCCCCTGCCAGGGGAGCTCTGGGCATCCCGGAAAAATTGTTGTAAACGCTTGGGCCCAACAGAATACAAAACATCGGGTCATCGCGGCAACCGATCGATACGAGGTAATTGATATGACAGACGCATTCAAACAGCAGATCCAGGCGGAAGCCCGGCAGGCAGTGGAAGAGCTGCTGGAACAGGCAAAGCTGAAAAAAGGCGACGTGTTCGTGGTGGGCTGCTCGTCCAGCGAGATCGTGGGCGGGCACATCGGCAAGGACAGCAGTCTGGAGGCCGCGCAGGCCGTCTACGCAGGCATTGCACCGGTGCTGGCTCAGCGCGGCATCTGGCTGGCGGCACAGTGCTGCGAGCACCTGAACCGGGCCATTATCATGGAGCGGGAAGCCGCCGAACAATACGGCTGGGAGGAAGTGTGTGTTGTGCCCCGGCCCCATGCGGGCGGCAGCTGGGCCACCACCTGCTGGAAGCAGTGCAAAGACCCCATTGCTGTGGAGGAGATCCGCGCCCACGCCGGTATCGACATCGGCGGCACCCTGATCGGGATGCACCTGCGCCGGGTGGCCGTGCCGGTGCGGCTGAGCCTGAACCGGATCGGGGAAGCAAACATTCTCTGCGCCCGCACCCGTCCGAAGCTCATTGGCGGAGAGCGCGCAAAATATACCGAGGAGGACTGATGCCTTATGGCAGAAAAAACACCGGAAGAGATGCGGGAGGCCGTGCTGGCCATCCGTGAAAAGATGGCCGCCGCTGCCCGGGAGGCAGGCCGTGACCCTGCCGAGGTCCAGCTGTGCGCCGCCTGCAAGACCCGCACCGCTGAAACCGTGGCCGCAAGTGCCGCCCTGCCCATTGACGTGTTTGGCGAAAACCATGTGCAGGAGCTCTGCGCAAACTTTGACGCAGGCGCTTACTGCGGCAAGCCCAGCCATTTCATCGGACACCTGCAGACCAACAAGATCAAAAAAGTCCTGGGCCGGGCCAGCCTGATCCAGAGCGTGGGCAGTGAACATCTGCTGACCGCCATCGAGAAGGAAGCCGCCAAAGCAGGCATCGTGCAGAACGTCCTGCTGGAGGTGAACATCGGCGGAGAGGAGAGCAAGAGCGGCGTTTCGCCGGAGGCGCTCTGGCCCCTGCTGGATGCCGCTGCCGCACAGGAGCACATCCGGGTCAAGGGCCTGATGGCCATTCCCCCGGTCAACGATGACGATGCACAGAATCGCCGGTACCTCGCCGCCGTCCATGACCTGTTCGTAAAGGCCGGGGAGCGCGGCTATTCCAACGTGGAGATGCAGACCCTCTCCATGGGCATGAGCGGCGATTACGAGAACGCCATCCGCGAAGGCGCAACGCTGGTGCGCATTGGCACCGCGATCTACGGCGAACGGGATTACAGCAAAAAATAAGCCTCTCCGTCATCGCTGACGCGCAGGCTGAGAAGTTGAAATCAAGGAGGAACCATGGCAAAACAAAACATCAAAGACCCCGGTGCGCATCACAACAGCAGCGGCGCGCTCATCCGCCGCTTTTTACCCTATCTGGCAAAGCACAAGGCAGTGCTCTTTCTCGACCTGTTCTGTGCCGCGCTGACCACCCTGTGTGACATCTTCCTGCCCAAGATCATGAGCACCATCACCAACTCGGCCATGGGCGTGGGCATCACCCTGACCACCGGCATCGTGCTCAAGCTGGCGGGCATCTACTTTGTGCTCCGCATCATCGACGGTGCGGCCCAGTATTTCATGTCCGGCATCGGCCACATCATGGGCGTGCACATCGAAACCGACATGCGCCGGGATGCCTTTGACCACCTGCTGCTGCTCGACCACACCTATTACAATAATACCAAGGTCGGCACCATCATGGGCCGCATCACCAACGATCTGTTCGATGTGACCGAGTTTGCCCACCACTGCCCCGAGGAATTTTTCATCGCCTTTATCAAGATCCTGGCCTCCTTCATCATCCTGTGCCAGGCCAGCATCCCGCTGACGCTGGCGGTGTTCGCCTGCGTGCCCCTGATGGGCGTGGTGTCCGTTTATCTGAACGGCCGTCTGCGTGCCCGGTTCCGGCAACAGCGCATCCAGATCGGTGAGCTGAACGCTACCATCGAGGACAGCCTGCTGGGGCAGGGCGTGGTAAAAGCCTTTGCCGCCGAGGAGCAGGAGCGCGCCAAGTTCGAGCAGGGCAACAAAGACTTTGAGCACATCAAAACGCTGGGCTACTACGCCATGGCAGCCTTCAACACCTCCACCCGCCTGTTCGACGGCCTGATGTATCTGGTGGTCATTCTGGCGGGCGGCCTGTCGCTGGTCAACGGTAAGATCACCGCCGGTGACCTGGTGGCCTACATGCTCTATGTCACCACCCTGATCGCTACCATCCGCCGCATCGTCGAGTTCGCCGAGCAGTTCCAGCGCGGCATGACCGGCATTGAGCGCTTTGCCGAGATCATGGACACCCCCGTGCCCATCCACGATGCCCCCGATGCCCGGCCCCTGCAGCCCGGCCCCGGTGCCATCCGGTTTGACGATGTCAGCTTTGAGTACCCGGACGACCACAACAAGGTGCTCCACCATGTCAGTCTGGACATCAAGGCAGGCGAGCGGCTGGCTCTGGTCGGCCCCTCCGGCGGCGGCAAGACCACTCTGTGCAACCTCATCCCCCGCTTCTACGATGTGACCAGCGGCCACATCTACATCGACGGGCAGGACATCCAGCAGGTCACCCTCAAGAGCCTGCGCGAGGACATCGGCATCGTCCAGCAGGACGTGTACCTGTTCAGCGGCTCTGTGGCGGATAACATCGCCTACGGCAAGCCCGATGCCACCCGGGAGGAGATCATCGAAGCTGCCCGTCTGGCCGGTGCAGAGCGCTTTATCATGGCCCTGAAGGACGGCTTCGACACCTATGTCGGCGAGCGCGGTGTCAAGCTCTCGGGCGGCCAGAAGCAGCGCATCGCCATTGCCCGGGTGTTCCTGAAGAACCCGCCCATCCTGATCCTGGACGAGGCCACCAGCGCACTGGACAACGAGAGCGAGATCCTTGTGGGGCAGAGCCTGGAAAAGCTGGCCCATGGCCGCACCACCCTGACCATCGCCCACCGCCTGACCACCATCAAGAACTACGACCGTATTCTGGTGCTTGGCTCCGAGGGCATTGTGGAATCCGGCACTCACGAAGAGCTGCTGGCAAAGCAGGGCGTGTACTACCGCCTGTGGAACCAGCTGCCCGGTGAGGACACCTTATAACAGGAGAACGTTTATGACAGAACGTGAAAAATGGGAAGCAGGTCTCTGGTACGACGCAAACTACACCCCGGAGCTCTGTGCCGAACGAGAGAAAGCCGAGGAGCTCTACACCGAGTTCAACCAGACCCGCCCCTCTGAAAAAGCAAAGCGGGCAGAGCTTCTGCGTCAGCTGCTGCCCCACATGGAAGAACATGTGGTCATTCTGCCGCACCTGTATGTGGATTACGGCTATCACTGCTTCATCGGTGCGGGCACCTACATCAACCACGGTGCTTACCTGATGGACTGCGCAAAAATCACACTGGGCAGGCACTGCTTCATCGGCCCCAACTGCGGCATGTACACTGCCATCCACCCCATGCTGCCGGAAGAGCGCAACAGCGGCCTTGAGACCACAGCCCCCATCACACTGGGGGACAACGTCTGGCTGGGCGGTGATGTCACCATCCTGCCCGGGGTCACCATCGGCTCTAACACGGTCATCGGTGCAGGCAGCGTGGTCACAAAGGATATTCCCTCCGGCGTGGTGGCCGTGGGCAACCCCTGTAAGGTGCTGCGGCCTATCACCGAAAAAGACAGCATCCGGTATCAGAAATAATTGCAACAACAAAAAGCGGGACCGCTGAGTTTTCAACGGTTCCGCTTTTTGTTGTGGAAAATCAGGTGTTATTTTTCTTCCGGTTCATCGTCCAGCTTTTTCCGATTCTTCTGCACCAGATGTACACAGAATTGGAGCAGTGCAAAGCAGAGCAGACCTGTCGAAACACCAGTAAACGCAGCGCCCATCCAATAGCCATAGGTCAGGCCACACAGCACCGTAACCGCCACGGCCGCCAGCAGAGAACAAACCGCATTGGCTCCCATACTGGAAGAAAGATGGCGGTCCCACAGGCCATTCCGGACGCACTCTATACAGGTGTAACCACATCCGGCCATAAAAACGACCCATTCTCCGGTCGCTTTATCTGCATTGCCCGTCATCATCTGAATCACCATTGCGGCCAGCAGACCGCCCCACATCAGCCAGAAGCCACGCCTCTCAATTTTGGACATGGTCTGCTCCTGCATCTCATCCAGAACATTTTTCTTGCTGTACAGTGAAAATTTCATTTCTCATTCCTCCCAGAACAGTTCATCCAGTGTTTTTCCCAGAATTTTGCAGATGCTGCGGCAGAGATTGATGGTGGGGTTGTACTCGCCCTTTTCGATCGCGTTGATGGTCTGGCGCGAGACCCCAGCCGCTTCTGCCAATGCCCCCTGCGTCATATCTTTTTCCGCGCGGGCAGCTTTCAGTTTCAGATTCTTCGGCATCCTGTCACCTCGTCCATTTCCTGTGAGGGTAAGCTCATTCCCTCTGGATACAGAATAGCACTCACCAGACATTATGTCAAGTATAATTTACTTTTTGTCTTGTATTTTATATTTCAAAAATAGAAAAAGCCCCGTGTCCGGCATATCGCACCGGCACGGGGCTTTGCAATGATTTCAGAAAAACGTTCCCGGCCCGCCGGGATGTAAGGATGCAACCGGACGCGCTCCAAAATCCCGGAGATAGTGCTGTTCCAGTTCGTCCGTTTTTGCCTCAAAAATAACCACGGCAGATTTACAATCGTTTTTTCATCAGCTTCAGGTTCGTTGCTTCCGCCATCCCGAAGCCGCCGTAAAAGTGCATGTGGTGTGCATCATCCGGACAGACCAGTTCAATCACCTGTGCACCACGTTCCCGCACACGCTGTTCCACTTCTTGGAGAAGTAATCTGCCATACCCCTTGTTCTGATACTCCCCGAAAATCAGGATCTCGTCGAGATAATAGAATGTAAATTCATCGTAGCTTTCCAAAAAACCGATGACAAGCCCTGTTGGAATATCGTTGTCATCTTCTTGCATCAGACAGAGGGAATCCTCCATCGTTACCATCTGACGGATTCGCTTATATGCCTTTTCATAAGTCCAGCACCCGCCAGAATGTTGGTTGTAGTGGTTCATATAAAGCGTTGCTGCTTTTTCAACATTTTCCTCTGTAATAGGGGTATAATTCATTGATTCAGCTCCTTCTTCTTATAAAATAAAAATCCCCATGCCCACACGATTGAGATGCGGGCATGGGACCATGAAATATCAGGTTTTATTCTCCCACGATGAGCCGCACAGCACCATAGATGCCGGCATCATTGCCGAGGGTAGCGGCAACGATGGGGGTCTCGCGGCAGGAGCTGAAGGCATAGGTCTTGAAATGCTCCCGCAGGGGGTTGAAGAGGACATCTCCGGCACGGGCGACACCGCCGCCCACCATAAACATCTCGGGGTCGGTGGTGGAGGCAATAGAGGCCAGCGCCATGCCCAGGATGTCGGTCATCTCGTCCACCTCACGGGCGGCCAGTGCATCGCCTGCACGGGCGGCATCAAAGACATCCTTGGCGGCAAAGTCGGTGCCGCGCAGGGTGCAGGGGGTGTCCGGGTTCTCGTCCAGCAGCTTCTTCATACAGCGGACCACGCCGGTGGCGCTGGAATACTGCTCCAGACAGCCGTGCTTGCCGCAGCCGCAGACCGCCGTCTCGTGGGGGTTGACGGTGATGTGGCCGATCTCGCCGCCTGCACCGTGTGCACCTTCGATGATCCTGCCGTTGACGATGACACCGCCGCCGACACCGGTGCCCAGCGTGACCATCACCGCGCTGCGGCAGCCCTTGGCACAGCCCATCCAGATCTCGCCCAGCGCGGCCACGTCGGCATCGTTGCCCACCAGCACCTTGATGCCGTCCAGCAGGCCGGACAGCTGGATGGAGACGTTCCGCTCACCCCAGCCGCCGAGGTTGGCGCAGACAATGGGCACGATGCGGCTGTCCAGCACAGGGCCGGGCACACCGACACCCACGCCCTCCACCTGCTCGGCAGTGATGCCGTTTTCCTGCATCTTGTCCTTCACGGCCTTGGCCAGGTTCCCGAGGATGTGTTCACCTGCATTGGAGGTGTCGGTGGGCACCTCCCACTTTTCCAGCAGAGCGCCCGCCGTGGTAAACAGGCCCACCTTGGCCGTGGTGCCGCCCAGGTCGATGCCGAATGCGTACTCTTTCATATTCATTTACCCCTTCTTTGCGGCGGTCAGGCCGCCGGTTTTCTCATCGTTATCATTATAGCATATCCATTTGCAAAAGACAGCGGCTGAAACAGGATTTATGCAAAAAGCCGAAAATCCGTTTCGATTTTTGGCAAAGCAAAAGGCCCTCCCGCAGTGGGAGGGCCGGAAAGCCTTGGGAGAACTTACTCTTCGTCAGAGGATTCCTCTTCGTCATCCTCATCCTCGTCGTCATCATCCGTCTTGGGCTTATAGAAAATGCCGCTGAGGAAGATGCTGATAAAGTACAGCAGGCACATGGGCACAGCCACGAAGCACTGCGACACGATATCGGGCGGGGTGATGATGGCTGCGACCAGGAAGATCAGGACAATGGCAACGCCGCGGCCCTTCTTCATGATCTCGGGGTTTGCAATGCCCATCTTGGCCAGAATGATGGTGACCAGAGGCATTTCAAACACACAGCCGAAGATGATGAACATGGTCAGGCAGAGGTTGATGTAGCTCTCGATGCTGATGGATGCCGTGATGTAATCGGTACCCTCCAGCGTGACGAGGAAGTTCAGCATGAACGGCAGGGTGACCTTGTAGGCGAACAGCACACCTACGCAGAACAGAGCCAGACCGAACAGCAGCACCAGCCGGAAGAAGAATCTCTCGCTCCGTTTCAGGCCGGGTTTTGCAAAGGCGTAGACCTGATACAGCGCCACCGGAATGGTCACGATCACCGCAGCGATCAGGGACACCCGGAAATACTGCATCAGCTTTTCCTGCGGGGCCAGGAACACGAAGGTGTAGTTCGCATTCATTGCCATGGCCGTCAGCAGGTCGATCAGCTTATCCGAAATTGCCAGGAAGCCGATCACGCCCACTACAAACACCGCCGCGCAGATGATCAGCCGGTTCCGCAGCTCTTTCAGATGTCCGGTCAGCGTCATGCTGCCGTCGTCCGACATGACTTCGGCTTTCTTTTTGCGCTTCACGTTGGTAGCCACAAATTACTCCTCGTCCTTCTTCTCAGCCTTTTCCTCGGTCTTGGTCTCGGCAGGCTTGGCGTCGCCGTTCTCATCCACGTCTTCCATACCTTCCTTAAAGTTCTTCATGGTCTTGCCGAACATCTTGCCCAGCTTCGGCAGGTTCTTGGGTCCAAAGATGACCAGAACGATGATCAGAACAATGATAAGCTCCTGAGGTCCGATTCTCATAATAATAATCTCCTTTTTACTCTTGCCGCGCCGCTCTGGCGGGCTGGATTCCAGTTTTTATCCTACAACCGCGGGCGCGGGTGTATCCATGTACTTAGACCTTTGCCTCTTCGGCAGGGGCAGCTTCCTCAGCGGGAACAGCCTCGGCAGGGGCTTCGTTTGCAGCGGGGGCCTCCTCGGGCTTTTCCTCTGCAGCAGGCTCTTCTGCCTTTTCCTCTGCCTTCACAGGCTCAGCGGCAGGCTCCTCCGCCTTGACAGGCTCTTCGGGCAGCTCCTCCACGGTATCCTCCAGCTCGGCCACTTCCTCGACCTCTTCGGCCTTCTTGGCTTCTTCCTTGCTGGTCTTACCAATGTTGGTAAAGCTCTTGGTGACATCCTTCATGCTGTCGTCGATGTCCTTCTTGATGTCGGTCAGGGGAGCAACGGCTTCCTTGATGGGGGCCTGGATCTCGTTCAGGGGCTCCACCACATTCTTCTGGATCTCCTCGGAAGCGGCACCGGTGTACTTCTTCAGCTCCCGCAGCATCTTGCCGAGCTTGCGGGCGTACTCGGGCAGCTTATCGGGGCCGATGACCACGAAGGCCACGAAGGCCACCAGGAGCAGCTCTGTAAAACCAATTTTCATAGCGTTCCAATTCCTTTCCTCTCACACAACAGGCATCCTTTGCGGCCTGTCGTGCTGTTACTGCACAGGGGATGCGGCGCGATGTGCGCCTTTGTTGCCCTATGTATACCGGAAGTGTGTGAACTTCAAATGAACTTATTTTGAATAGTATATGAACAAGAGCAATTTTGTCATCAATTATATAACAGCTCGGATATTCACGCTCAGATATTGCATTTCGGAATCACTCGACCGGATTGGTCAGTGTGCCAATGCCCTCGATCTCGCACCGCACCACATCTCCGGGCTTGAGGAACTGCGGCGGGTCCATGCCCATGCCCACACCCGCCGGGGTGCCGGTGGCAATGATGGTGCCCGCTTTCAGGGTCATACCCTGCGAAAGCTCGGCAATGACATGGTCGATGTCAAAGATCTGCAGGGCGGTATTGGAATCCTGCCGCTTCTCGCCGTTGACAAAGCTGCGGATGCCCAGCCTGGGCGGGTAGTCGGCAAAGGCATCTGCCGTGACGATGCAGGGCCCGATGGGGGTAAAGCCGTCCAGACTCTTGCCGAAATACCACTGTTTGTGCGCCGTCTGCACATCCCGGGCTGAAACATCGTTCAGGATGGTGTAGCCGAAGATGTAGTCCCGGGTCTGACCGGCGGGCACATCCCTGGCATCCCTGCCCAGCACCACAGCCAGCTCACACTCATAATCCAGCTTTTTCACCAGATCGGTGTGGGCCTCGATGGGGCCGCCGTCCGGCACGGCGCGGGTCACGCGCTTGGAAAAGTAGATGGCATCCTCGTGTTTGGTGGCAAAGGCAGCGGCAGAATATTTCTCCGCCTCATCGGAGTGGGCCATATAATTGATGCCCAGGCAGATGACATCCTGCGCCGGGGCCGGGATGGGGCTTTCCAGTGTGACGGCCTCCACAGGCAGAGCGGGAATGCCCGCAATGGCCAGCGACAGCCCATACCGCACCTGCGGGGTCAGAAACGGAATGGCCTCGCTCAGGGTCTCATAGCTCAGGCCCAGCCAGCTCAGCGGCCAGACCTGCCGTCCATCCTCCGATAAAATCGCCGGGTCTTCCACGCCGTCCGGCAAGCGGCAGGTAATAAAGCGCATACCGCATCCCCTTTCTCAGTGCCGATACGCAATGGCGTTCCGGATACGCTCCGCCTCTGCCTGACCGGCCAGCTGGCGCACCAGTTCCAGTGCAAAGGGGATGGCACCGCCCAGCCCATAGCTGGTGGTGATGTTGCCATCCACCACGACCTCTTCATCGTGGACGATGGCACCGGCCAGCTGATCCTGGAAGCCAGCGTGGGCGGTGGCGTTCCTGCCCTCCAGCAGGCCAAGAGAGGCCAGGATGCTGGGGGCGGCACAGATGGCGGCCACCTTCCGGCCTGCCCTGGCAAAGGCGGCACAGGTCTCGGTGACCGTCTTGTTGGCGGCAAGGTTGGGTGTGCCCGGGATCCCGCCGGGCAGAACGACCATGTCCACATCGGAATAATCCACTTCCTCGGCCAGCGCATCGGCGGTCAGGTGGATCTTATGGCTGCTCACCAGCTCCCTGCGGCCCATGGCAGAGGCCACGATGACCTCCACCTTGGCGCGGCGCAGCAGGTCTACCACCAGCAGAGCTTCGCACTCCTCGGTGCCATCGGCAAAAAATACAACTGCCTTACTCATCTTTACAGACTCCCTTCTAAAAAAGCGCACCGCAGGGCGGGTGCTCCCCTGCCCCGCGGCGCGCGGTCCGTGTTATTCTTCGGCGGGCTGTTCCGCCTTTTCTTCCAGCAGGCGGCGCAGCACGCTGTCATCCTTGCTGATGACCCGGCTCACCCGGCTGATGATGGCGCTGGACGCACCAATGTTGCCCATGATGCTGGTATAGCTCTGCTTGTTGACCAGCTTTTCCGCGATGTTATACCGCTGCTCCATTGCACTGAGCTCGGCGTAGCTGCACACATCCTGCAAAAAGCGGTAGCACTCCTCAGGCGTTTTCAGCTCCAGCAATGCAGAATACAGGCCGGACTCTCCGGTGGGATGATCTTTTGCCATGGCTTGTTCCTCCCCTATCGTTCAGGTTGGGTCTGGCCCGCGCGGGGCACTTCAATACACTACTTTATTGTAGTGCAAACGCGGCAAAAAATCAACGGGAAATTTACAGCATTTTTTCCAGTGTGGTCAGCTGCATGGAAATGCCCGCAGCTTCTGCCTCGGCGGGGCCCAGCACGCGGTAGCCCTTGGTCTTGAAGAACTGCAGCACCGGCAGGCACTTGGTGTGCACCTCGCAGTACAGGCGGCCCCGGCCCTCACCCCGGGCCAGACGCTCGCAGGTGGCCAGGATATCCCGGCCCAGTGCTTTGCCCCGGTACTCGGGCTTGAGGTAGAGGTGGAGCAGGTGCAGGGCCGTGTTCTCCATCTTCCAGGCAAAGTAGCCGATGGTCTTGCCGCCCAGCACCACGAGGAAATAGTTCACATCGTTGTCGATGTCTGCCTCAATGGCATCGGCGCTCTGCAGCGTTTCCACCAGCGTGTCCAGCTGCTTTGCAGGGTAATAGCGCTTGTAGACCTCGTGCCAGATCTCACTGGCAAGGTCAGCGTTGGCGTGAATGTATTTGGCCTTTGCGACCAGCTTGTAATCGGGTTTCATAGTGCTCCTTATGCGTATACGATATAATCCGGCTTGCGGGGGGCGGCGGGCCGGGGTTCCTCTGCCGGGTAGCCCAGAATGCAGTGGCCCACACCGATATAGTCCCCCTCAATGCCCCACTTTTTCAGCAGGGCCTTGCCCTCTTCGGTCTCGAACTCTTCCTTTGCGCGGTTGATCCAGCAGCTGCCCAGCCCGATGGCGGCAGCAGCGTTCATCAGGTTGCCCATCACAAGGCTGCCGTCCTGCACGCCACAGCGGGCGTTGGCATCCGCCAGCACCACCAGAATGGTGGGGGCACCGTACATGGGGTCGCCCGTGTTGCCCATCACGGCAGCATTCATCCGGGTGAGCTGGGCGCGGGTCTCGGCATCCTGCACCACCACGATCTTTGCACTCTGGCGGTTCATGGCGCTGGGGGCAAAGGTGCCTGCACGCAGAACGGCTTCCAGCTCTTCTTTCGTGATCTGCTCCGGCTTGTAGGCGCGGCAGCTGCGGCGGGTCTCAAGGGTATGTAAGGTCTCATTGGTCATAGCAATTTCCCTCCCTAAAAGTTCTGGTGTTATTGTACCATACAACGCCGTAAAGTGCAAAACAAAAAGGCGGCTGCGCCTTCCTTTTTGAAAGCGCAGCCGCCTGATTGCTCTTCGTTGGTTTGGAACGAGATGTTTTACAGCGCGGTCTTGATGTTGTGATGCGTGGAGCTGTAACGAACAACTGCTTCCATCAGGGCAACGGGCCACAGAATGACCTTACCCAAGATCTCGGCCGGCTTGACATCCACCGTATCCATGCTGTTGATGCCGAACAGAACCAGACAAGCAATGCCGCAACCCAGAATGTAATAGTACATAAGTCAAACCTCCTATATTTTTCTCACAGGCTTACGCCTGAAGCTCAAGTGTCGGCGGGGCGTTTTCCGCTCTCCGCATCCTTACTATACCGCAGTTTTGATATAAAGTCAATATCCAAAAACGTGAAACAAATTAAAGTTTCTTTTGAAAGCCGTTTTGTTCATGTAAATAAAGCAGTAAAGTTCGCTTTGCTTTATAAATGTGAAGTCAGTGTCCTGAATTGGCCGTGAGCCGGAAACAAATTGTTCATATTCTGCCCTGAAAGAGGCCGAAAACGGTCGTTTTGTACTTGTAAGAAAAACAGGAAATGGTGCACAAAGCTCCATCTGCAATTTTGTGCAGAGCGCCCTGCAATAACAGCTGTTTTTCATACGTTTACAGGTTAAGGAAAGACGTGTCGGAATTTTTTGTTTTTTGAAGTGAGGACACCGCCATGAAGAAAATTTTTCGCAAAAAAATTTTTGCTTTTTTCCTCTCGGCCCTGCTGGTGCTGGCCCTTTCCCTGCCCGTTTTTGCGGACATGGGCCCCAAGCCCTCGGTCACGCTCAAGCTCTATTACACGCCGGGCCAGCGCTATGCGGTCACCCTGCTGGGCAATACGGCCCTCAACGGCCCCTGGACCGCCCCGGCAGACTACCGGGAGCGGATGGGTTCCCGGGAGGCCTGGGAGGCCTTCCGGAACTACCCCGCCCCCGAGGGCTACTACTTTCTGGGCTATTTTCAGGAATACCCCGGCACGGCCGACGAGGAGTTCGTCTGGGGCTACTACCCGCCCAACAAGTTCTATGTTTTACTCTATAATATAGAGACTGGTACATTCTACCGCAGCGAGGAGCCGGTGGAGCGCTATGCCTTTTCCAGCGAGTGGCAGGTGCTTCTCGATTTCCAAGACGGCCTGCGGGTCTACCACAACCGCAACGATTCCGACATCCTTTCCTCCTTTGCCGCCCGGGTGCTCATTACCCTGATTTTAGAGCTGACGTGGGGCATCCTGCTTTTCGGGCTGCGCGGCCCCGCCCAGCGCAATCTCATCGGCAAGGTCAACCTTGCCACGCAGATCATCCTGAACCTCGGGCTGTGCTATGGCACGCTCTATCTCGGGCCGATGTTGGGCAATTTCCTTTATTTTGCACTGGAGGTACTGGTGTTCTCCGTGGAGGCCTTTGTCTACAACCGGTATCTGCCCTGGCCGGAGGGCAAAAAGCCTCACCCCATCCTCTATGCGCTGACCGCCAATCTCCTTTCCTTCGGCATCGGGCTGGAATTGAACACTCACTGCACCAACACGCAGATCCGGCTGATCGGGCTGATCTGTCTGGTGCTGTGGTATGCCGGGCCGTGGCTCTGTCGAAAGCTGCGGAAAGTGCAAAATGCACAATAAAAAGAAAAAAATTCGTCAAGAATCAATCTTGTTGCGTACCGGGAAATCCGCTATAATAGAAGCGTCAAACCAGATTTTACCAGAAAGGAGACACGGACGTATGGCAAAAGCATCTCAGGTCGTTTTACTGGAAAATGAGTTTTACCTCATCAAGGCACCCAATGGGAAGGTGTTGGAGATCAAGAACTTCAACACGGAGAACGGCGCGGCCATCCGTCTGTGGGACTACGCCGGGCATCCGTGGCAGCAGTGGCAGTTCGTGGATGCCGGCGAGGGACGCTGGCGGATCAGGAACCGCTTTACGGGCAAGTTCATCGATCTGGCCCTGGGCGGCGTGGTCGAGGGCACCTGGCTGCACCAGTGGGGCCGCACCAGCGGGCTGAGCCAGTGCTGGGAGCTGGAGTCCACCCGGAACGGCCGCACCCGCATCCGCAACGTGCTGGCCGACAAATACATCGACCTTGTGGGCATGAACACCTCCAACGGTGCACAGGCCCAGATCTGGAATTACGTCTCGGGCGGCAATCAGGAATGGAACCTGGTGCGCGTTGACCCCGACACCGCGCAGACCAACGCCCGTGCCGAGGAAAAGCGGGACCCGGAGCCCACGCCCTCCCAGCGCAAGCACCAGAATGATCTGGTGCGGAAGCTGAACAACGCCGGAAAAGGCCGGGCCGCACGGAAATAAGAAACGATAAAAGCGTCCCACAGGGGGCTCCCTGTGGGACGCTTTTTGTAATGCTGACAGAAACGGAGAATTGCTGATGGATCCCAAATTTCCCATGCGCAACACCACCCTGTGCTATCTGGAACAGGATAATGCCTACCTGATGCTCCACCGCGTGACCAAGAAGAACGACCTGAACCACGACAAATGGATCGGTGTTGGCGGCAAGTTTGAGCCGTTTGAAAGCCCGGAGGACTGCCTGCTGCGGGAAGTGCAGGAGGAGACCGGCCTCACCCTGACCTCCTACCGCTGCCGGGGCGTAGTGACCTTTCTTCTGGGCGAGCTGACCGAATACATGTTCCTTTACACCGCCGATGCCTGGACAGGCACACTGGTAAAGGATGCCGCCCGGAACGAGGGCATTCTGGAATGGGTGCCCAAAGAGCAGGTGGAGCGGCTTCCCATCTGGGAGGGCGACAAAATCTTCTTCCGCCTGCTCAAGGAGGACAGACCCTTTTTCTCGCTCAAACTCCGATATGAAAATGATACGCTGGCTGAAGCCGTGTTGGACGGGAAACCTTTATAACTCCCTCAGTCACGGCTTTGCCGTGCCAGCTCCCTCGGAGAGGGAGCCTTTTAGCCTCCCTCATTGAGGGAGGTGGCGTCGCGTAAGCGATGACGGAGGGAGTTTAGTTCAGCTTCAGATCGCCCTCTTTGATCCAGCCCAGCCTGCGCTCGATCTCGCAGAAGAGAACGCTCAGGACAGCGGGCAGAACAAAGCAGATCAGGGCCATGGCGGCCCAGTCCATGGGGGTAATGGCGGCCTTGGTGCCGGCGGCGATATCGTTCACCCAGCCGGTGTACACGCCGATCTGGCCCACCAGACCGCAGGTGCCCATGCCGGAGGAGACCGCCGCGCCGTTCATCTCAAAGTGGAACAGGCAGGTCGCCAGCGGGCCGGTGATGGCCGAGGCCAGCGTGGGGGCGATCCAGATGCGGGGGTTCTTGATGATATTGCCCATCTGGAGCATACTGGTGCCCAGGCCCTGGCTGACCAGGCCGCCCACACCGTTCTCCTTATAGCTCATCACGGCAAAGCCGACCATCTGGGCGCAGCAGCCTGCCACAGCAGCGCCGCCCGCCAGACCGGTCAGGCCCAGGGCCGCGCAGATGGCGGCAGAGGAGATGGGCAGGGTCAGCGCCACACCCACGATGACAGACACCAGAATGCCCATGACCAGCGGGGCCTGCTCAGTGGCCCACATGATCAGGGTGCCCACCTGGCTGGCGGCGGCACCGATGGGAGCCGCGATGAGCATGGAAAGGCCCACGCCCACAAAAATGGTCACCAGCGGGGTGACAAGGATATCGACCTTGGTCTCCTTGCTCACGGCCTTGCCCATCTCAGCAGCCACAATGGCAATGATCAGAACAGCCAGCGGGCCGCCTGCGCCGCCCAGCGCATTGGCCGAGTAGCCCACGGTGATCAGGCTGAACAGCACCAGCGGGGGGCAGTGCAGTGCCCAGCCGATGGCACAGGCCATGGCCGGACCGCTCATGGCCGAGGCATAGCCGCCCAGATCGACCAGCACCTCCAGCCCGGTCTGCTGGCCCAGCGTTTTGATGATGGTGCCGATCAGCAGGCTGGCGAACAGGCCCTGTGCCATGGCACCCAGAGCCTCGATGAGATAACGCTGCGGCGTGATAACGATATCCTTCCGCTTCAAAAAGTCCTTTACACTTGACATAGACTCTTCCTAACCTTTCTCTCCCGGCCCATTGCGCGGGAGCTTTCCGTGTCAAGTATCATACCATACACCTGTCAAGACAGCAAGAGGAGGCCGCGTTTTTCGTCCAAAGCGACAAATTTCACAGCTTTGGATGCAATGATTCTGCTTTCCTGCTCGTTTTTACTGTGGAGCGTGTTTTTCTTTCCGCTTTTTCTGCCTGACGCGATGCCGGAGCACAGCGAACTGATTGACGGCGACCCGGGTTTGGGTGTATACTGGGAGAGTAAAAATAGCTTTATCCGCAATGATGCGAGACTATATTGGCGGGCCGGTGCAGTTCGTGTATCCTGCCCGGTCCAGCTTGGAGGCAGAGCAAGCGGCATGAAACCAACATCTTTCAAAAAATCAAGCAAGAACGGCACCGGCCGCAGCATCGGCCAGGCTGTTGCGTGCCTTGTGATGGCGGCAGCCATCACCATTGGCGGTGCGGGCACCACCTTCCTGCTGGCATCCCAGCCTGCGGGCCTGACGGTCGAGCCCGCCGCCCTGCAGACTGAGGGCAGGGTCACCCTGCCCAAATTCGATCATAAGAGTGACAGGAGCGAGGCAGAGGCCGAGAGCACCCAGCCGGAAGAGAGCGCTTCTTCTCAGGAGCAGGCCGCAGCCAGCACCCCTGCCGCACCCGTGACCAAGGCGGAGAACACCGCCGCCGCTCCGACAGAGAGCACCGCCCCCGCTGCAAAGCCCGCTGTGCAGCCGGAGGCTATCCCCGCCGACCCCATGGCCGGGGATGCTTCGGAGATCGAGAACGAAAACTCCTTCCCCCACTTCCTGACAGAGACCGAGGCGCTGGCCGCTGAGGACCCGATGGCCGCTCCTGAGGAGGCCGCCATCCTGCCCGAAACGGAGGAGACCGCCCCCGTAGCCGAGGAAGCGCCTGCCGCTTCCGAGAACGGCGAGAATATGTTGGCCGAAGCCCAGATCAAGGATATCAACGGCACCGTTCTGCTGACCCCTGAAGAGATCCGGGAGGCACTGGACAGCGGCACGCTGGACGAAGAGAGCGTAGACCCCACCTGCCTGACCGGTGAAAACGGCCTGCTGCAGTGGCTGTGGGAGTTCTTCTTCGGCAAGGATGAGGAAGAAACGCCTCAGTATTCCGGCTGGCGCACCGAGAACGGCAAGACCTATTACTACGACCAGAACACCCACCAGCCTGTCACCGGCATCCAGAGCATCGACAACAAGCTCTATTATTTTGATGCCTCCGGCGTGCAGCAGCCCGCCACCTTCGGCATCGATGTTTCCAAGTATCAGAGCAGCATTGATTGGGACAAGGTGAAAACGGCAGGTGTGGAGTTTGCCATCATCCGTATCGGCTACCGCGGCTATGGCTCCGGCGCGCTGGTGCAGGACCCAAAGTTTGAGGAGCACTTCACCAACGCCCGCAACGCCGGGCTGCGGGTGGGCATCTACTGCTTCAGCCAGGCTGTCAACGAAAACGAGGCCCGCGAGGAAGCACAGGCCTGCGTCTATGTGCTGAATGGCCGTCAGCTCGATTACCCCATCTACTTTGATACCGAGGCTTCCGGCGCGGGCAATGGCCGTGCCGATGGTCTGGGCGTGGAAGACCGCACCAAGTGTGCCGTGGCTTTCTGTGAAGAGGTCAAGGCACTGGGCTACAAGCCCGGCGTGTACGCCTCCACCACCTGGTTCCGCAAGCGGCTGGATATGAGCCAGCTGTCCAACTACTACATCTGGAACGCCCACTACAACGTGGCCTCCAGCCCCATTGCCTGCAACATGTGGCAGGGCACCTGCACCGCCCGCATCCCCGGCTACGGCGGCCAGATCGATGTGAACATCAGCTATATGGGTTAAGTTATGGACCGTATCCGCTTGATCGCATCCGACATGGATGCCACCCTTCTGGACGAACAAAGTCAGCTCCCGGCAGACTTTGAAGAGACGATCCATGCACTGGCAGAGCTGGGCATCCGGTTTGCTCCTGCCAGCGGCAGACCGCTCTATACGCTGGAAGCCATGTTCCCCACCTTACAGGATGAGCTTGTTTTCATCGGCGACAACGGCGGTGCCATCCGCTGGAAGGGGCAGAACCTCTTCACTTCGGAGATGTCTCCGGAAGGCTGGCGGGCGCTGAACCGCCTGACCCGGGAGCAGGGCGATATTGCGGTTCTCTGCGGTCTGGAAAGTGCCTATGTGGAGCGGCCGTTCGCCGTCCACGATGCCGTGCTGCGGCATTTCTACACCAAGATCGAATATGTGGACCGGCTGGAAGATGTCGCCGCCCCTGCCGACAAATTCACCATCTACCTGCCACAGCACAATGCGCAGCAGGCCTACGATACGGTCTATGCCAGTCAGCGGAGCATCTACTCCGTAGCCGTTGCCGGTGAATGCTGGGTGGACATCATGAATCCCGGTGTCCACAAAGGTGCCGCCCTGCAAACGCTGGGGCAGCTGTGGGGCCTGCCGTCTGAGAGCATAATGGCCTTTGGCGATACCTACAATGATGCCGAGATGCTGCAGACCGTCCGCTATGGTTTTCTGATGGAAAACGGCAGCGAACCGCTGCGCCAGAAGGTTCCTTTTCTGGCCCCTTCCCACCGGGAAGCCGGTGTCATGCAGGTCTTACACCGTGTTCTGGCACAGAACGGTTGTGTCTGTCCGGAGGATTTTGTCCCGGCACATTAAATCCAAGCATAAAAAATGGAGCTGTTACACATCTCGTGTAACAACTCCATTTTTGTTTAGCGTGCTCACCCTCTCCGTCTTTGCTTCGCAAATCCACCTCTCCCGAAGGGAGAGGCAAGTGCTCTTGGCTCCCCCTTTGGGGGAGCTGGCGAGCGTCAGCGAGACTGAGAGGGCGAGGCCGCCAATCTTATGCAAACATATCCTTCAGCTTCTTGAAGAAGCCCTTGCGCTTTTCGTAGTTCTCCTCTTTCAGGGTGCCCTCAAACTTCTTCAGGGCATCGCGCTGGGCCTTGTTCAGCTTCTTGGGGATCTCTACCTCGCACTTGACGTACATATCGCCCCGGCCGCGGCCGTTCAGATACTGGATGCCCTTGCCGCGCAGGCGGAAGGTGGTGCCGCTCTGGGTGCCTTCGGGCACGGTGTACTCCACCTTGCCGTCAATGGAGGGCACGGTGATGCTGTCGCCCAGAACCGCCTGGCTGTAGGTAATGGGCACCGTGACCCAGACATCATAGCCGTCGCGCTGGAACACCTCGCTGGGCCGGACCGTGACCATCACGATCACATCACCGGCAGGGCCGCCGTTGGCACCGGCATCGCCCATGCCGCGCAGTGCAAAGCTCTGATCATCGTCGATGCCCATGGGGATGGACACCTCCAGCGTTTTCCTGGCTGCAGTTTTTCCGCTGCCGTGGCAGACCTTGCAGGGGTTCTTGACCAGCTTGCCCTTGCCGCCGCAGCGGGAGCAGGGCTGCTGGGTCTGCATCACGCCAAAGGGAGTGCGCTGCTGCCGGATGACATAGCCGCGGCCGCCGCAGTCCGGGCAGGTCTCGGGGCTGCTGCCGGCGGCGCAGCCGCTGCCATGGCACTCCGTGCACTCCTGCTGGCGGGTGATGGTGATGTTCTTCTTGCAGCCATGCACGGCCTCATCAAAGCTCAGGGTGATCCGCACACGGATATCCTGACCCTTGCGGGGGGCGTTGGGGTTTGCCTGACGGGCAGAGCCGCCAAAGCCGCCGAAACCGCCGCCAAAGATATCACCGAAGATATCGCCCAGATCGACTCCATCGCCGCCAAAGCCGCTGAAGCCGCCCGCGCCGCCGCCGTTCTGGGCTGCATAGCTGGGGTCCACACCGGCAAAGCCGTACTGATCGTACAGCTGGCGCTTCTTCGGGTCCGAAAGCACCTCGTTGGCTTCATTGACTTCCTTGAACTTTTCCTCGGCATCCTTATCGCCGGGGTTGTAGTCCGGGTGGTACTTCATGGCCAGCTTGCGGTAAGCCTTTTTGATCTCCGCATCGGTGGCCGTTTTGGGTACTCCCAGCACTTCGTAGTAATCGCGCTTTTCCTGTGCCATAACCATACCTCTATAAAACCAGCAAAGGCCGCCCCGGCAAAACCGGAGCGGCTTTTGCTTTTATCCGGCACGCCTGCCCGCCGGTTTGGCCGGGCATCTGCCGTTTGTGTCAGAACTTAGACTTCCTTGAAGTCAGCGTCCACAACGCCGTCATCGTTGGGCTTCTGCTGGTTGTTTGCGCCAGCATCGGGGCCGGGCTGTGCGCCTGCAGCCTGCTGGGCAGCAGCGGCAGCCTGATACATCTTCTCAAAGACATGGCTCAGCTCATCCTGCTTTGCCTTGATCTCATCGATGGAACCGGACTGAACAGCGGTCTTGAGGTCGGCCAGCTTTGCCTCAGCTTCGCTCTTCACGTCAGCGGGCATCTTGTCGCCGTTCTCCTTCAGCATCTTCTCAGTCTGGAACACCATCTGATCAGCGCCGTTGCGGATATCGACCTCTTCACGCTTCTTCTTATCATCGGCAGCAAACTGCTCAGCTTCCTTCACAGCCTTGTCGATATCTTCCTTGGACATATTGGTGGAAGCGGTGATGGTGATGTTCTGCTCCTTGCCGGTGCCCAGATCCTTCGCGCTGACCTTCACGATGCCGTTTGCATCGATATCGAAGGTGACTTCGATCTGAGGCACACCACGGGGAGCCGGAGCAATGCCATCCAGGTGGAACACACCCAGGCTCTTGTTGTCACGGGCAAACTCACGCTCGCCCTGCAGAACGTTGATCTCAACAGAGGGCTGGTTATCAGCAGCAGTGGAGAACACCTGGCTCTTGTGGGTGGGGATGGTGGTGTTGCGGTCGATGATCTTGGTGCACACGCCGCCCAGGGTCTCAATGCCCAGGCTCAGCGGGGTGACATCCAGCAGCAGCAGGCCCTTGACATCGCCCTGCAGAACGCCGCCCTGGATGGCAGCGCCCACAGCCACGCACTCATCGGGGTTGATGCCCTTGAAGGGCTCACAGTTCAGTTCCTTCTTGACTGCATCGTAGACAGCGGGGATACGGGTGGAACCACCGACCATCAGGACCTTCTTCAGGTCAGAGGGACGCAGGCCTGCATCCTGCAGAGCCTTGCGGACAGGGGTCATGGTGCGGTCGACCAGATCAGCGGTCAGCTCATTGAACTTTGCGCGGGTCAGGGTCATATCCAGATGCTTGGGGCCGGTAGCGTCAGCAGTGATGAAGGGCAGGTTGATCTGGCTGCTCATTGCGCTGGACAGCTCGATCTTTGCCTTCTCAGCAGCTTCCTTCAGGCGCTGTGCGGCCATCTTATCCTTGCGCAGGTCGATGCCGTTCTCGTTCTGGAACGCATCTGCCATCCAGTCGATGATGCGCTGGTCGAAGTCATCGCCGCCCAGGTGGGTATCACCGTTGGTGGCCAGAACCTCGGTCACGCCGTCGCCCATCTCGATGATGGAGACATCGAAGGTGCCGCCGCCCAGGTCGTAGACCATGATCTTCTGGTCCTCTTCCTTATCGATGCCGTATGCCAGAGATGCGGCAGTGGGCTCGTTGATGATACGCTTGACGTTCAGGCCGGCAATGGTGCCTGCGTCCTTGGTTGCCTGACGCTGGCTGTCGTTGAAGTATGCAGGAACGGTGATGACTGCATCGGTGACAGTCTCGCCCAGATAAGCCTCAGCATCTGCCTTCAGCTTCTGCAGGATCATAGCGCTGACCTGCTGGGGAGTGTACTCCTTGCCGTTCAGGGTCACCTTGTGGTCGGTGCCCATATAACGCTTGATGGAAGCCACCGTGTTCTCAGGGTTGGTGATGGCCTGGCGCTTTGCGACCTGACCCACCAGACGGTCGCCGGTCTTGGTGAAGCCGACAACAGACGGGGTGGTGCGTGCACCCTCAGAGTTTGCGATAACAACGGGCTCGCCGCCCTCCATAACAGCCACGCAGCTGTTGGTAGTACCAAGGTCGATACCAATGATCTTACTCATAATGAAAGCTCCTCTCAAATTCAGAACGTTTTTTGTTTATATGATGCTCAAATGTTACCAAGCGGATGTTATATTTGAAAACCCTTGCGGGGTCTTGCAAAATCACTCTGCCACAACAACGGTGGCATGGCGGACGATCTTATCGCCCAGCTTGTAGCCCTTCTGGTAGACCGTGATCACGGTGCCGCTCTCCTGCCCATCGGGGGCGGGGATCTGCTGCACGGCATTCATAAAGTTGGGGTCAAAGGGCTTGCCCAGCGCCTCGATCTCCTCCACATGGAGGACACTCAGCGCCTTGGCGGCTTTGTCCAGTGTCATGGTCACGCCCTTCTTGTAGTTCTCGTCGGTGGTGGGGGCGTTGGCCGCCATCTCCAGCGTATCCAGAATGGGGATGATCTGGTTCACGGCAAAGGACACGCCGTCGTTGAACTTCTGGTCAGCCTCACGGGTGGAGCGCTTGCGGTAGTTCTCATACTCGGCGGCCATCCGCAGCAGCTGATCCTTGGCCTGATTGGCATTCTTCTCAGCCGCGTCCAGCTTTGCCTTCACGGCCTCCAGCTCCCGGGCCTTCTTGTTGAAGAAGCCATCCTTTTTCTTGGGGTCTGCCGCTTCAGCGTTCGTCTCGGGAGCCGCTGCCTGCTCAGGTGCAGTTTCCGGGGCGGCCTGCTCGGCGGTGTTGGGCTCCACGGCAGGTTCTTCTGCCTGCGGGGTCTTTTTTGTTTCTTCGCTCATTCCAGGTCCTCCTTATAGATCACAGTCCGCCGGGGTGCGGCTGCCTGCGGGGTATCTTTTCGTTTGCCGCTCATTCCTTCGCCAAGCTGGTCGGCAAAGGTGTGGAGCAGCGGCATCAGCTTCTGGAAGGGCATCCGGGTGGGGCCGATGAGGGCCACGGAGCCCCAGAGGCCTCCGCCCACCAGATACCGGTCACTCACGATGCACAGGCCAGGAATCTGAGGTTCCAGATCCTCGCCCAGCAGGATGCTTTCGCTCTGCTCTGCCGGGGGTGCAATGAGGGCGGCGGCCTGCTCTTCGTCGTTCAGCAGGCTCAGGATGCTGCCCACCTTGCCGTCCAGCTGGGGCCAGTCCAGCAGGTACTGCTCACCACCCAGATACACATGGGGCTGGGTGGAATCCTGCAGGATGGCGGCGGCGGCGCTGATCACCGGCACCAGCTCCGGGCTGATCTGACTGCACAGCTCTGCAAGGAGCCGGGGCGACAGATCAACAGGAGCCACAAAGGTCAGGTTCCGGTTGAGCAGGGCGGCAAGCGCCGCTGCATTTTCCCGGGAAAGACCGGTGCGGACCCGCGCCACACGGGTGCGGACATAACCGGCAGTGGTCACAGCCAGCACCGCTGCGGCGCTGCGGCCCACCTGCACCACCTCGTAGTGGGCGATGCAGAGATCCTCAGCACAGGGGGTGCTGACGGCGGCTGTGCAGCCGCTGATGGCGGCCAGCGCCTTGGCGGCACCCTGTGCCAGCTTTTCCGGCTCATGGTCAAGGCTTGCGAACACCGCGTCCACACGGGCGCGGGTCACACGGTCCAGCGGCTGGTCATCGGTGAGAAGATGATCCAGATAATAACGGTAGCCCTTGGCACTGGGGACACGGCCTGCGCTGGTGTGGGGCTGCTCCAGCAGACCCAGCTTGGTCAGCGCGGCCATCTCGTTGCGCAGCGTGGCACTGGAAACTGCCATATCAAAGTAGTTTGCCAGCACACTGCTGCCCACGGGCTCGCCCTCGAGGCCATACAGCGCAACGATCGCCTGCAAGACACGCTGTTTGCGTGCATCCATCGTCATAGCGCCTGCCTCCTTCGTTCGCTTTTTGTTCTTTAGCACTCCTTCTTCCTGAGTGCTAAGACCATTATATCCAATTTTGCGGCGCTGTCAATAGCTTCTCAGAAAAGTTTTGAAAGATTCATAATTCTGTCATAAAGGCCGCACAAAAAAAGAGCCGCCCTGCGGCGGCTCTCCTATATAATAGATCATTCCTCCATCTGCTTTGCCAGAAATGCCGCCGCCACGTTCACCGCCTTGAGCTGGGCGGCATCGGGCTGGGCAGTGCGGTCCTCCGTAAGCAGGCCCACACTGCCGGTGACATCCCCCGCCGCAATGATGGGCACAGCGCACAGCAGCGCCCGGGGTGAGCCCTCACAGGGCAGCAATGCCTTTTCGGGGCTGCCATCGCTCTGGTAGGGCTTGCGGCTGTCCATCAGCTTTTCCAGCGGCTGGCTCACGCTGCGGTCTGCCAGATCCCGCCTGCCCGCACCGGATGCCGCCAGAATGCGGTCCCGGTCTGAGACAAAGGCCGTCAGGGCAAAGCACTTGCTCAGCACATCCACATACTGGGCCGTTACCCCGCTCAGTTCCCCCATGGGCGAATACTTTTTGAAGATGACCTCGCCGTCCCCTGTTGTGAAGATCTCCAGCGGGTCTCCCCTGCGGATGCGCTGGGTGCGGCGGATCTCCTTGGGGATGACCACCCGCCCCAGCTCATCGATGCGGCGCACGATGCCGGTTGCTTTCATAAGGTTCCCTTCCTTTCCATGTTCCGGTTTTGCTTCCAGATTTCTGTGAAGTATGGTTATTCTGTGGAAACAGGAAGGGAATTATTCATTCAGCTCCGGCCGGAGCCTTACCTGCGCACATACTGCGTCTTTCTACCCGCGCCGATCCTCTCCAGAACGCCCTCCTCTGTCAGTTTTTTCAGCGCGCTTTCAATCGAGCTTGTACCAAAGCCCGGGCAGGCCTCTGCGGCCTCCTGTTTTGTAAAGGCTCCCAGCCTTTCCATCGCATAACTGCGCACTCGTTCGTACGCCGTCACGCGCTTCTGTCCCCCGCCAACCAGATCGACCCGCTGCTCAAAATCCTGATAACAGGAGCAGATCACCGCCAGCATATATTTGATGAACGGTGTCGGGTCATTTTCCTCCTCATGCCAGTGCTGATCAGCCTGCGCCAGTGCTGCATAGTACTCATCCTTAGTCTCTGCAATTGCTTTTTCAATGCTGATGTACTGCCCCACAACATATCCATTCTGATACAGCATCAAAAGGGTCAGCAGCCGGCTCATTCTGCCGTTACCATCATTGAAAGGATGGATACAGAGAAAATCCAAGATAAAACAGGGGATCAAAAGCAGGGGATCAACGAGTTCTCTATGCAGCACATCCTGATAAGTGCAGCAAAGTGCCTCCACAGCACCCGGTGTCTCGTATGGTTCCAGCGGGCGGAACAGCACATGGCGTTCCCCGCTGGGAAGGGTCATATCGATCTCATTGGGTGTAGTCTTAAAATGTCCTCGATAGGTCAAATTCGTATATTTCAGCAGATCACGGTGCAGTTGCAGGATGTACCCCGGCTCTACCGGAATATAGGCATAGTTCTCGTGGATGAGATTTAAAACATTCCGATATCCCAATATCTCCATTTCGTCCCGGTTACGTGGAGTCGTTTTATCTTCAACCAGCTGTTTCAGGCGCGCATTGGTCGTGATGATCCCTTCGATCCGATTGGAGGACTCTGTACTTTGGATCTTTGCGATCTCCACCAGCCGCTCCAATTCAGCGGGCCTTTGTTTCAGATATAGTTCCTGCCGCCCCTTGCATTCATGGATCTTCGCAACATAAGACAAGACCTCATTATCCCAGGAGTATTCTGCAATCTTTTTATAATCAAATGTACGCATGATTCACCCATTCCTTCTCCCAGCCCGTTCTTCCTTCTCCCAATTATACGCTCATTT
Organism: Faecalibacterium sp. IP-3-29; assembly: GCF_023347335.1. Classification (NCBI taxonomy): domain Bacteria; kingdom Bacillati; phylum Bacillota; class Clostridia; order Eubacteriales; family Oscillospiraceae; genus Faecalibacterium; species Faecalibacterium sp. IP-3-29. The sequence goes on from NZ_CP094471.1 coordinate 2,852,546, forward strand.
TGGGAGAAAGCACAAGAAACTGGGAGAAATCTTTTATCGTTCTCGTCACTCGCAGCTCCTGCCGGAGCGCTGCTTATCCTCATACATCCGGTGGTCGGCCAGGATGCGGATGGCACGCACATCGTCGCTGTCGCAGGGGTAGACCGCACAGCCGCAGCTGGTGCTAACCTGCACCTCTGCATCCTTCAGGCGGTAAGGCTCCCGGATGGCTGCCTTGATCTTTTCCACCCGGCTCTTGCAGAACCCCTCCGTTACGGCTCCGTTGACGATGAGAGCGAACTCATCCCCGCCGATGCGGAACACCGCATCGCTCTCCCGCACGCAGCCCCGCAGGCGGCTGGCCACCTCCTTGAGCAGCTGGTCGCCCACATCGTGGCCGTAACGGTCGTTCACAGGCTTGAAACGGTCAAGGTCGAGGTAGAACAGGACAAACGGTGTCCTGTTCAGCTCGTTTTCTTTCAGCAATGCGTCAAAATAGCGTTCATTATACAGTCCGGTCAGGCCGTCGGTGTTGGCCAGGTCCTCCATCTGCTGGCGGGCCTCCTCTTCCTGCCGGAGGGCGCGCTCCTTTTCCTCCACGCGCAGGCGGGCATCGATGCGGACACCGTGCACCAGCACGATGCCTGCGCAGAAGAACAGCCCAGCCAGCAGCAGGATGGTGGCGTTCTGGATCTTCCGCATTCCACTGTCCACCACGTCACGGCCGACGATGCCCACAATGGACAGATCCTGAAAGCCCACAGGCTGGTAGACCAGATAATAGCTCTTGCCCTCAAGCCAGCAGGAAAGGCTGCCGCTGCGGCCCTCTGCCACGTCCTGCCGGGCCCGGGTCAGTGTGCCCGCATCCACCTGCGCATACTTCTGCAGGTAGTCGAACAGGTTGTCCATCCAGTCCTCGATCTCGCTCTTGGGCTCCTCCGAGAGCATCACATCGCCATCGGGATGGATGATGTAGCAGTCGCTCTGGCCGCCGTAAGCACTGCCGCCGATCAATTCCTCTATGGTCTTATTCCGATAGCTCACGGCAAGGCTGGTGTAGGTGGTACCATCGATCTCCACCGGCGCAATGGGCGCAGAGTATACCACCCGGCGCTCCCCGCTCCGCATGATGTAGCTGGACACCGTAGGCTTGCCGGTGCGGTACATCTCCTCAAAGGCCGTCCAGAGGTGATCCACTTTTTCATGCTTGCCCCGGATGCTCCAATATTCGCAGTTTTCATTGAACAGATACACGCTGCTGTACCGCCAGATCTCCCGCTCGGCCTCATAGCTACGCAGGCGTTCCTCCGCCAGGCCCTCCTCATTGGCAGCCTGCAGGCTCTTGCCCCACTCGTTCAGCATGTTCCAGTTGCTCCGGCTGAAGATGGTAAACGACTTATCCACCTGCTCATAGGTCTCCAGCAGGTTGCGGGTGCCTTCGTCATAGAACTGCTGCCGGATGTACAGGATGTACCAGCACAGACCTGTCACCACGACCATCGCCAGCAGCAGCGCAGCTGCCGTCCATCTTTCTTTTTTCTTCCACATATTCAGCTTCTCCTCAGCAGAGTCCCAACTCTCTGCCCTTTTCCGGCCGCATTTCCACAGCCTGCGAAACCACGCAATTCCGTCGAATCAACACTACCAAATTCTGCTTTTTCTGTCAAGGCTTTCGTCAAAGATTATTCGCTGCAAATTTGGGGCATTCTTCTATCCTTTTGCTGCTGTGTATGTTATAATAAAATGTATGGATTTCTGAGGGGGTGCTCTTATGCAGCAGATCGTGATATTGGGCGGCGGTGCAGCGGGCCTTGCCGCCGCATTGGCCGCCGCCCAGTCTGCCCCGGCAGGGGCAGTGCGGGTGACGGTGCTGGACCGCAACCCCAGGTGCGGCAAAAAGCTGTTGGCCACCGGCAACGGCCGCTGCAATCTGGGCAACACCGGCATTGCACCGGAGCAGTATTTCACCGCTGACCCCGCCGCCCTGCGGCCCCTGCTGGCCGCGGTGGATGCCGCCGCACCGCTGGAATGGTTCGCGGCGCTGGGCCTGTACACCCGCACCGATGAGGCCGGGCGGGTATACCCCTACTCCAACCAGGCCGCAGACGTGCTGGCCCTGCTGGAAGGCCACCTTGCCCGGCTGGGCGTGGAGGTGCGTACCGGCTGCACTGTGCAGACCCTGAGCCAGAACCGCAGCGGCTACACCATCCTGTGCGAGGATGCCGAGGGTCAGGACCAGACCCTGCGGGCCGATGCCGTCATCTGCGCCATGGGCGGCAATGCCGGGCCGCAGTTCGGCACCGACGGCTTCGGCACCCGATTCGCCGCCCAGTGCGGCGGAAAGCTGGAGCCGCTGTACCCCTGCCTGACCGCCCTGCAGACAGCAAAGCCCAACCGATCTCTGGCCGGCATCCGGGCCAAGGCCGCTGCCACCCTGCTGGACCTCGACCGCCACTGCACCGTGGCTGTGGAAAACGGCGAGGTGCAGTTCACGGACTATGGGCTTTCGGGCATCTGCATCATGCAGCTGTCCGGCCATCTGGCCCCGGGGCGGGGGCCAAAGCGCCCGGCCGTTGAGCTGGACCTCTTCCCCATGCTGGACGAGACTGCCCTGACCGCCCTGTTTGCGACCCGGGTGCCCCTGCTGCCGGGCAAGGCACCTGCGGATTTCTGGACAGGTCTGCTCAATCCCAAGCTGGGCCGCGCCCTGTGGGCAGCGGCAAAGCTGCCTGAAAAACCGGTGGACACCCTGCCGGATGCCGCCTGGCAGGTGCTGGCCAACGCGGCCAAGCACTGGCTGTTCGAGGGTCTGACCCCCTGCGGCTGGAAGCAGGCCCAGACCACCGGCGGTGGCCTGAGCCTGACCGAAGTGACCCCCAGCTTCCAGTTCAAGGGCTGCCCCGGCCTTTACTTTGTGGGTGAAACGCTGGACTGCGCCGGCAGCTGCGGCGGCTTCAACCTGCACTGGGCCTTTGGCAGCGGCATCGCCGCCGGGCGTGACGCGGTGCGGAGCCTGAAGCGGCCTGCCCCGAAGCCGAATCAAAAGAAGCGATAAAGAATGACCCTCTCCATCCCGCATCTGACAGACAGACTGCATGGACGGAGAGGGTCATTTTCGTTTCAGATACGCTTGTGTCTCCCGGACCACCACCCCCGAAAGCCCCACTACGCCCACAAGATTGGGCAGCATCATCAGGCCGTTGAAGGTATCGGAGAGCGCCCAGGCCAGATCCAGCTTCATCACAGCACCCACCAGCACCATGGCCGCAAACACCAGTTTATATCCTGCGGCGGCACGCTCCCCCAGCAGATACACCACTGCCCGGGTGCCGTAATGGCTCCACCCCAGCGTAGTGGAATAGGCAAACAACAGGACCGACACCGCGATGAACTGCGGCCCGAACGCCCCGAACACCGTAGAAAAGGCCTGCCCCACCAGTGCGGTGCCCTCCACACCGGTCAGCGCCGCACCGGTGTCCAGATCCACAAGGCCGCTGGTGAGTACCACAAGGGCCGTGAGGGTGCAGACCACCATGGTATCTGCAAACACCTCGAACATCCCCCACATTCCCTGCTGGACAGGCTCTTCCACGTTGGCCGCGCAGTGCACCAGCACCGACGCGCCCAGTCCTGCTTCGTTGGAAAAGGCTCCCCGCTTGAATCCCCAGCTGATGGCCCGGGCCATGCCGTAACCCAGCACCCCGCCCCCGGCGGCCTGCAAGCCAAACGCCCCACGGAAGATGGCCGCGAATGCCGCCGGGACAGCCGCCCAATGGACACAGACCACGGTCAGCGCCCCGAACAGGTAGAACAGGGCCATGAGCGGGACGATGGCCTCCGTAACTGCGGCCACCCGCTTCAGCCCGCCCAGTATGACCCGCCCGGTGAGCAGGGCCAGTACGATGCCCGTTGCCACCGGCGGCACCCGGAACACCGCCTGCAGATTGCCCGCAATGGAGTTGATCTGGCTCATGTTCCCCATGCCGAAGCTGGCCAGCACGCAAAAGCAGGCAAACAGCACCGCCAGTGCCCGGCCAAAGCCGCCGCCCAGCCCCTCGGCCAGATAGTACATGGGCCCGCCGCACCATCTTCCGGCGGCATCCCGGCGGCGGTAGCAGATGCCCAGCACGTTCTCGGCATAACTGGTCATCATCCCCAGCAGGGCCATGACCCACATCCAGAACACAGCCCCCGGCCCGCCTGCCAGAATGGCCGCCGCCACGCCCACGATGTTGCCGGTGCCGATGGTCGCCGCCAGCGCCGTGCAAAGGCTCTGGAACTGGCTGATGGCTTCATCGTCCGTGTGGGCGGTCACGTTTCGGTCCAGGAAGATGGCCCCGATGGTGTGCCGCATCCAGTACCCGAAATATCGCAGCTGGAAAAAACCGGTGCGCACTGTCAGCAGACAGCCGGTGCCAAACAGCAGTGCCAGCCCCACCGGCCCCCATACCACACCGCCGACCACCGCGTTCACCCGCGCCAAGCTCTCCCACATACACAAACGCCCCCTGTGCTCTACTGTATGGCACAGGGGGCGTTTTCATGCCCGGGCAGCGGTTTCTGTATAAAAAAGCGCATCCCGGCCCACCCTGTTCCAAAACGGAACGGAGGAACACAGGATGCACAAGAACGGTTGGAGGCCCTTCTGGGCGGCTTTGGGGGCGGCACTTCTGGTGCTGCTGCCGCTGGTGGGCGGCACAGTCCTGCTCACCCGGCAGATGGTGCGCACCCGCATCCAGACCGCCCAGCCCCAGAGCGGGGTGCCCATCCAGCTGCCCCGGGCCGAGCACCGGATGACCCTGCTTCTCTGCACCGCCGGGGAGCAGCCGGGCTTTTTGCTGGTCTACCTGAACGCCGCTCAGAACAGTCTGAACCTGCTGGCCATGCCGGGGGAGCTGACGGTTCCCTTCAACGGAGAGACTGCCAGCCTTGCCCACTGCTACGGAGCGGCGGGGCCCGCCCGGTGCCGTCAGGCGCTTCTGGAGGTGCTGGGCCTGCCGGAGGATATGCTTTATCTGGCGCTGTCCCCCGCCGTGCTGGAAAAGACTGCTTCCCGTTACGGGCCGGTGCGGGTGGGGTTTTCGGGGGCACTGACTGCCGATGAGCTGGCCGAAACCGGGCTTTCCGCCGCCGTGCAGAGCATTTCGGCCAAGGAGGCCCACGCTCTGCTCTCCGGCTGGGATGCGGACGGCACCCTGCCGCCTGCCCGCCGGGCCGCTGCCCGGGCGGCAGTGTGGGAAGCCTTTTTCCGGCAGGACCTCGCCCTGCTGCCCGCCACCCTGCCGGATGCCCTGCGGGCCAGCAGCGCGGCCCTGCTCACCGACTTTGCAGCACAGGATTATACCCTATTGGGCACGGTTCTGGAGTTTCTGGCCAACAACAGCGCCCTCCCCCACGCCGAGGCCCTGCCCGGGGCGTGGGATGCAAAGGCGGGCACTTACACGGTCACAGACGCTTCCCGGGCGGCAGTGCAGACCTTCCTCAGCGTTTCGCCCGCCTCGGGGAATGATGCCTCGCTCAGGGAACCATAGCCCAGCACAAACGTTCCGGAAAAATCCTGTTCCCCGCCGGTCAGGTCATAATCGCTCAGCAGACTCAGGGCCACACCCTGCGCCTTTGCGGCGGCGTGAAGGGCGGCATCCGGCGGGGCATTTTTCAGCCTTGCCAACAGATGCAGGCCGGTGTGCAGGCCAGTCAGGGTCAGCTCGTCCGATGCAAAAGCAGCGCGCAGAGAGGCAGCCAGAGCATCCCGCCGAGCCTTGTAGGCCACGCGCTCCCGGGCAAGATGCCGGGTAAAGTAGCCCTCGCGGATGAAGCGGGCCAGGGTCTGCTGCTCAAACCGGCTGACGGTGCCGGAATAGATCCGGTACTTTGCCCGCCAGGCGGGCAGCAGCTGCCGGGGTAGCACCATGTAGGCGATGCGGATACCGGGGGCCAGGCTGCGGGAGCAGGTGGAGAGGTAGACCACCGGGCCGTCGGCCCCGGCCATGCCCTGCAGGCTGGGCAGGGGGCGGGTATCAAAGCGGAACTCCGAATCGTAATCGTCCTCTATGATATACCGCTGGCCCGGGCAGCGGGAGGCCCAGTGGAGCAGCTCCGTGCGGCGGCCCGCCGGCATGGTCACGCCCGTGGGGAACTGGTGGCTGGGCGTGACATAGCACACCGCCGCGCCCGAGCCGGACAATGCCTCAACAGAAAGGCCGTCCGCATCCACAGGCAGGCAGCAGCACGCCACGCCGTTGTTTTCCAGCACCTGCTTCGCGCGCTGGTAGCCGGGATTCTCCACCGCCGTTTTGCCGGGCAGGAGCGGAGCCAGCAGGCTCAGCAGGTACTCCATACCGGCACCCACCACCACCTGCTCGGCGGTGCACCGCACGCCCCGGTATTCCTCCAGATAGTCCGCCAGCGCCTGCCGCAGCTCCACGTCCCCCTGTGCATCGCCATGGGTCAGCAGCTGGGGCGAGGAATAGAGCAGCTCTTTCTGCAGCCGGGCCCAGGTGCGGAACGGGAACAGCCCCGGGTCCACGCCCCGGGTGGACAGATCGAACCGGACGGGCGGCTCAGCCGCTTCCGGCTGCGGAGCGGCAGATACCGGGGGCGGCACTTCCTCGGGCCGGGTGGGCAGGGCAAGATATTCCTGTACATAAAAGCCGCTGCGCTCCCGCGGCTCCATGTAGCCCTCGGTCGCCAGGATCTGATATGCCGCGTCCACCGTGTTGACAGAAACCGACAGCTCTGCCGCCAGCCGCCGCTTGCCGGGCATCCGGGTGCCCGCCGGAATGGCCCCGTTGCGCATCTCGGCGGCAAGGCTCTCATAGAGCTGCTCGTACAGCGGCACCCCGCTGGCGGCATCCAGTGCAGTTGTCAGATGAAACATAAGACCTCTCCCCTTTTTGGGTACTTTGCCAAACTGACCCCATAAAAAAACTTTATTCTGGGTATTTTCATGGTGCCAGTTTTGCGTATAATAGGAGCATACCAACCACACACCCAAATGTCAAGTAGTTTTATGGGTAAGTGACTTTGAAACGGGCGAACGATCCTGCGGAGCAGGATGAAGGGGGTTCGCCCCGAAAAAAAAAAAGCGGAGGGGAAAAATCATGTCTACAACTGCAATGTGGCTGCTGCTGGCCGTGGTGATCGTTGTCATCCTGTTCGGCAGTGTGCTGTACAAGCGCACCTTTACCACCAAGGAGCTGGCCCTGACCGGCGTTATGGCCGCGTTGAGCCTGGTGGCATACCTGTTCTTCCGTGTGCCGTTCTACGGCGGCTCCTCGTTCCATCTGGGCAACACCTTCACCGCCCTGACCGCCCTGCTGCTGGACGGCGTTTCCGGCGGCCTGGCCGGTGCGATCGGTCTGGCTCTGGCCGATATCCTGGCCGGTGACCCGGGCTATGCCGTGACCACCTTTGTGCTGAAGTTCATCATCGGCATCACCTGCGGTGCCGTGGCCCACAAGGTGTTCAAGCTGCGCGATCTCGACCGCCACAGCAAGGGCTACCTGCTCAAGGTCATCGTGGCAGGCGGCTCCGGCCTGCTGCTGAACGTCATCACCGACCCGTTCCTGGGCTATTTCCGCAACATTTACATCTTTGGCCAGGAGTATACCGTGGCACAGGCCCTGTCCAAAATCGCCGGTGGTGTCACCTTTGTCAACAGCGTAGCCTCCACCATCTGCGTGGTCATCCTGTATCTGGCCCTGCGCCCGGCTCTGGAGCGCGCCGGTCTGCTGCCCAAGGGCGAAAAAAAGTAAACCTCTCATCTCTTTCTGACGCATATATGGAAAGCCCCCGGCCTGTATCCTCAACATGATATGCTGCCCCTAGAGTAGACAGAGTAAAAAGAAAACTCTGCGTACTCTGGGGGTATTTTCATGTCAAGCAAGAACAATCACGATACAGCGGAAGTAAAATATCAAAAAAATATCCCGTGTTGGACGCTGCAAGCTCACGTCCGTGCCATGAATCGAGCGTCCTAATGCCGATTTGCACAAAAAATTCGCCGTTCCCTTGTGGAAACGGCGAACAAAAATCTTATATTATTTTTTCTGTCTCCTTGACGGGGCACTTCACGGGCAGGCGATGTGGGACAGAAGTGCAGAAGATCAGCCCTCGATGAGCTCAACGGTCTTCATCTTGACGGGGGTGGTGGGCTTATCGTTCCAGTCGGTGCGGACGGAAGCGATCTTATCCACGACCTCCATTCCGGCAACGACCTTGCCGAAAGCGGCATACTGGCCGTCCAGATGGGGAGCGTCCTTGTGCATGATGAAGAACTGGCTGCCGGCGCTGTTGGGGTTCATGCTGCGGGCCATGCTGATCACGCCGCGGGTATGCTTGATGGGGTTGTTCACACCGTTTGCAGCGAACTCGCCCTTGATGTTCCAGCCCGGGCCGCCGGTGCCGTTGCCCAGCGGGCAGCCGCCCTGGATCATAAAGCCGGGGATGACACGGTGGAAGGTCAGGCCGTTATAGAAACCCTCGCTGACCAGCTTCTTGAAATTCTCACAGGTGATGGGGGCGACTTCCTCATTCAGCTCAATGTCGATGATGCCGCCGTCTTCCATAGTAATGCGAACCATAACGCTACAATACTCCTTTTGTGTTGACCCCGCAGCGGGGGTGTGTGGGGCAGAAATGCCTGCCCGGATATCCCTTATAGTATACCATAGGTTTTACAGGTTGCAACAGCATGGTTGCAACCTTTTTGTAAATTCGTCAAAGTTCCGGGGCCGGGAGCCTGCTTATTCCATCTTCATCCGCTTTGTGATGAGTTGGCCGTTCTGTACTGTGCCGTCCGAGATATAATACTTCCACTCGGTCGAGCCGTCGGACATCAGGTACTCCACAGCAAACACCTGCCCAGCCTGGATTTTTACAGGGTAGTTGTCGGCTGGCAGAATCTCACGGGGTGTCGGCAGCTCCTTAAAGTCCTCGTATGCGTCTTCCAACCGCCAGAACTTTCGGATCTTGTAGCCCTTTACCATCGAAATATCCTGCTCACCGAAATAGGATGCTGTGTAGGTCTTTCCGTTGACTTCCAGCGCGTCGATCCGTTCCGGTTCCTGCGTCAGATCTTTGATATGGAGATGTTCCCCATAGTTCTCGCTCAACTGTTTTGCCATGCGAAAGTCCGAGTTCCGATACTCCGACTCCACAATATGTGTACTTCCATAGATACCCATGATATCGGTGCGGCGTACCGCTTCCAGCTCCTGATAGCTGCGCCGGAAGTTCTCCACCATCCGATCCTCCCGGTATCGGACCGAAGAAGCTTCATCCGTCGCCTTGATCTCATAGTACCGTTTGCCCTGTTCCATGTTTTCCTGCGCACGCCGGTACTCTTCGCTGTCCTTCTGCCCATTGGCTTCCAGATAGGCCAGATACCGCGGCCCGGTGCTTTCCCAGGTATGGCCCACGTCGGTGCCGTGGAACACGGTTTCCGGGTACTGCTCCTTGATCTGTTTCAGAAAATTTTTCATGACCTCGGTGCCGCCTTCTGTGCCTCCCCAGTCCTTGAACTGCAGATCCAGCAATTCATCATCGTCGGCCTGCATCCACAGGTTCAGAAATTGTGCATCCGTATACGGGAATTCCACAAACAGATCCCGCATTCCTTTTTCGTAATACTCGCCCCAGATGGAAAGTTCCTTGTCGAGAATGCTCTGCTTGCTGTGTTCTTCTCCGTAAAGATAGATTTCGCCCTTCGGCCCATTTTTTACATAACTCCAGAACAGCCCCACCAGCAGGGTCACAATTAGCACGATGGCCGCATATTTCCAGCGTCCGGTCTTTGTTTCCGTTTTCATTTCAATTCCTCTTTCATTTCGGTCATATCTGCCCAAAAGCGTTTGGGGCAGTGGGTCATACGTCCCTTTTCGTTGTGGCGGGCCTTGATCTCCAGCGTTTTGTAGAACTGCCGCCAGAGCTCCTGAAACTGCTGCTCCTTTTCATCAGGTAGGGGCAGGGTGAGGGGTTCGGCCAGCTCCATGAGCTGAGCCTTGTGGTTCTGGTACAGCAGCACCGCCTGATGGACAGCATCATAGATCAGGAAGTTCTCCTCCGGGAAGCGAGCGCAGAAATGCCCGCGCAGGAGGGGCAGAATATAGTTTTTGGGGTGGATGACTGCACCCAGCATCCCATCGTGCTCCTGAAAACGGACAAAGCCCTGAAACTTGTCCACTTCCCAGTCCAGGCTCTGCTTCATCTGGTAGAGCGGAGCCACCTCCGGGTGGCCCCGCCGCTTGACGGTGCCTGGCCCCAGCGCAAAGGCCAGATGCAGAAATCGGATGAGCCGCAGCTCCTTATCCTCCCAGCCCGAGAGAAAATCCCGGGTGACGAGAGATTCCGTCTCTTCGCCCAGCTTGGCGCGGAAGCTGGCAAAGACCCGCCGGGCCGTTGCGCGGTCAGTGGGGATCTCCTTCACTGGGTAGAGGGTAGCCGTCTCCCGCTCCGGGGTCCAGATCGCGAAGGGCAGCTCATGCTGGGCAAAGCTCTCAAACACACAGCAGAGAAAGCCCTCGAAGCTGCCATCATAGAGGTAGACCACGTCGGCATCGTGGAGCTTCCGGGCAGGGCTTACAGGGCTCTGGCCAGACATTGCACTGCCTCCTCCCGCACCATTTTCTGGGCTGTGCGGGGCGGCACGCCCTGCTCCACCAGCCGATCCACGGCGGGCGGGCTGAACATGCTCAGCTGCTCCACCCCGCCGCTGAATACGTTGGGGTCGATAAGCGCCCGGGTGATGCGCTCCCGCCCGGCACTGCCGCGGCCCGGGTGCGCCCCCGCAAAGCCCCGGCAGGTGATGAAATACTGCGCCCGCTTGAGCACCACGCCCATCCGCTTGAGCTCGTCCAGCCCCAACGCGGCCTGTTTGCGGGCGTGCCAGATGCGCCGGGCGCTCTTGGGGCCGATACCCGGCACCCGCAGCAGCATCTCAAAGGGGGCGCGGTTCACGTCCACCGGGAACAGCCCGTAATGCTGCACTGCCCAGTTGCACTTGGGGTCCAGATAGGGGTTGAAGTTGGGGTTGTCCCTGTCCAGAAGTTCCTCTGCCTTGAACTCGTAAAAGCGGAGCAGCCAGTCTGCCTGATAGAGCCGATGCTCCCGCAGCAGCGGCGGCTTGGTGTCCAGCGCGGGCAGGCGGGTGTCCTCGGTCACAGGGATGTAGGCGGAGTAAAACACCCGTTTCAGGTGATACTTATTGTATAATCCTTCCGTTAATTGCAGGATGTGATAATCCGTTTCCGGGGAAGCACCCACGATCATCTGGGTGCTCTGGCCCGCCGGGGCAAATCTGGGGGCCTTGCGGTAGAGCGCCACCTCTTCCCGGTTGGCGGCCCCCTCCACCGCGATCTGCTTCATGGGCCGGAAAATGGAGTGCCGCCCTTTGTCCGGAGCCAGCAGGTTCAGGCTGCGCTCACTGGGCAGCTCAATGTTCACACTCAGGCGGTCGGCCAGAAAGCCCAGCTGTTCCAGCAGCTCCGGGCTGGTGCCGGGAATGGCCTTGGCGTGGATGTAGCCGCCGAAATGATACTCCCCCCGCAGCAGGCGCAGAACCGCCAGCATCCGCTCGGTGGTATAGTCCGGGCTCACCAGCACGGCACTGGAAAGGAACAGACCCTCGATGTAGTTGCGGCGGTAGAATTCAATGGTCAGCTCGGCCAGCTCCCGGGGGGTGAAGGTGGCCCGGGGCACATCGTTGGACTTGCGGTTGACGCAGTAGCTGCAATCAAAGGAGCAGCAGTTGGTCATCAGCACCTTCAGCAGGCTGACACAGCGGCCATCGGCAGTAAAGGCGTGGCAGCAGCCCGGGGCGTAACAGCTGCCGACCCCGCCCGCTCCTGCTGCCCGGGAAGCACCGCTGGAGGTACAGGCCACATCATATTTTGCGCTGTCCGCCAGGATCGTCAGCTTATCCATCAGGCTCTGTTCCATGGGACACCTCCGAAAAATGGGTATAAAAAAGAAAGCCATACAGGATGGCTTTTCTTTTTCAGGCGATAATGGGCCGTTTTACCACTTCGCCTTGGTTTCTACCACACGGCCTGCAATGTGCAGATGGTTGAGCTCCTCGCCCTTGATGACCATTTCCTTATAGGCCGGGTTGAAGGGCTGCAGCACCACGCAGTTGCCGCGCTGGAGGTAGCGCTTGAGGGTACCCTCGCCCTCGTCACCGTAGATCAGCACGCCCAGGTCGCCGTTTTCCAGCGTATCCTGACGGTGCACCAGGGCAAGGTCACCATCGTGGATGCGGGGTTCCATGCTGTCGCCGCGCACAACGAGATAGAAGTAGCTGGAAGGGTCCTTGACCCGGGCATACTCCTTGCCGTAGTCTTCCTCATAGGCCAGCGCGCCGTAGCCCGCCTTGACCGTGCCGATGACAGGGATCAGGCTGTACACATAGCTGCCGAAGAAGCGCTCTTCGGTCTGGCCCTCCGCGGTGGGGTCGAACAGACCCAACAGATAGTCCGCGGTCGTGTCCAGGATCTCCGCCAGCTTTGCCACGGTGGTGGGGTCCGGGGAACTCTTTCCGCTCTCCCATTTTCCCACGGCCTGCTGAGTCACGCCCAACAGGGAAGCAAGCTCCGCCTGGCTCATGTGCTTTTGCTTTCGGCATTGCCGTAACAGCTCCGGAAACGACATTGTTCAACACTCCTCTGCTTGTACCGGGTCCGGTAAGGTTTTATCTGTATTTATTATACAACAAAAAGATGTTTCAGTAAAGAGGAAATCCCGCTTTTTCTCGAAGAAAAGTTGTCGCTCCGCACAAAAATGCGCACAACGAGCGGAAATTTTGATTTTGGGCTTGACAGCGCCGCTGAAATCTGGTAAATTAAATAGGCATTCGGTACGGCGTGTGCGGGTGCCCACGAGGAGAGATGTCCGAGTGGTTTAAGGAAGCAGTCTTGAAAACTGCCGTACGGCAACGTACCGTGGGTTCGAATCCCACTCTCTCCGCCATTTTTATTGAATAAGTGCAACACACTTTGCTCTGGAGTAGTACTCAAGAGGCCGAAGAGGCGCCCCTGCTAAGGGCGTAGGTCGTCTAAACAACGGCGCGAGGGTTCAAATCCCTCCTACTCCGCCAAGAAAAAGCTCGATGATTCTTTGAAATCACCGGGCTTTTTCCATTTTCAGAAACCAAAAGGCCGCCTCCTCGGAATTTGTTCCGTGAAAGCGGCCTTTCTGTTACAAGATCAGATTCGTCACCGCAGCCAGCACGCTCAGGTGCACCGGGTAGAACCAGTAAAAGGCCTTCTTTTGCAGCGGACTGCACGCGCCCCGCTGCCCGTTGTAGAACCAGACCAGCACAAAAGCCAGCGGGGCGGTGAGTTCCCAGGCAAACAGCACGGCTCCCACGATGCACTGCCGCTTGCGGTTTGTGCGGGTCAGATACAGCGCGCAGATGATGAGCACGCCGATGCCGTTGTAGTCCGTACAGGCCAGAAGCGCCGCAAGCGTGCAGCCTGCCGCACACAAGAGTCCTTTCCAGCTGGCAGAGCCGTCCGGCTTTTCATAATGCTTCAGGCCTGCCATGGCCAGCACGCCCAGCGCCAGCGTCCAGTAAACGTTCTGCGCACTGAAGTCAAAGGGGGTGCGGAAGAACGCAAGGTCAAAGGGCACCTCACTGATGAGGGCAAACAGGAACAGCCTCCGGACGTATTTTTTCACATCGTGGGTATGTACAAAGCCCTCCACCAGCAGGAAGCAGAAGATAGGAAAGGCCAGCCGTCCGGTGAAGCGCAGCACCATGTCCAGCCGGTACAGCGGATAGGCGGAAAGGGTGTCCCGCGAGAGGGTGCCGCTGTCCAGCCCGGGCGTAAGGATACCTGCCTCGATGCAGGACGCGCCGATGTGGTCCACCAGCATGGTGATGCAGGCAATGGTTTTAAGGGCGGTGCCGCTGAAGCTGCAGCGCGGGGAAAGTGCGGTCATAAAAAAACACCTCGGTCAGTTTGTAAAAAATCGTTATAAGAACTATAACGGAGGAAAGGTGGCATTTCCTGCGTCTGCTGCGGCAAAATCTGCACAGAGCATGCACAAATCAGCCCAAAATGCTTGACAGGACGGGCGCAGGATAGTAAAATCAAGAAGATAATTGAACTATCTCAAACCAAAGATGAAAAAGATTCACAGAGGATCGAGCGTCTCCGAACCAGATCAGACCGGAAGGAGGCATTGGGAATGACGCTGTTTTCTTATGAGATTTTCGACGCAGTTGCACGGCAGGGCAGCTTTAACAAGGCGGCTCAGCAGCTGCATCTGACTCCCTCGGCCATCAGCCACGCCATCGCCGTGATGGAGGCTGAGCTGGGCTTCACCTTATTCAATCGCGGCAAAAACGGCGTTACCATGACCAGCTACGGCGCTTCGCTGTACCCCTCCATCCGTGCGGTGCTGAACAGCGACGAGGCCCTACAGCAGAGCATTGCCCGCCTGAACGGCCTGGAAAAGGGCAAGGTCAAGCTGGGCGCCTTCAACTCGATCTGCTCCGGGCTGCTGCCCAGCATCCTCAAGGGCTTTATGGCCCACTACCCCCAGATCGAGGTCGAGGTCTATCAGGGCACCTACGACGATGTCAAGGAGTGGCTGCGCACCGGTCAGGTGGACATTGCCTTCCTCTCCAACAACTGCCGGGAGGAGTTTGTTCTGACCGAGCTGTTCCACGAGCCGCTGCTCTGCATCACCCCCATGGACTGGCCCGAGCCGCCCAACGGCGTGATGACCCCCGCCCTGATGAACGGGCAGAACTTTGTGGTGCAGTGGGATGCCACCGACGCGGAGATGCGTCAGTTCCTCAAGAAGTATTCCCTCTCAACGGAGCGCCGCTGCCATGTCATCGACGACCAGTCGAACATTGCCATGGTCGAGGCAGGCCTGGGTATTTCCATCATGCCCCGGATGCTGCTGCGCAACTGCACGGCAGCAGTCAAGATCTACCCCATCGAGCCCGAAGAGGATCGCGTGGTGGGTCTGGCCGTCCAGCGCCCCACCGCCATGGCTCCCGCCGTGGAGCAGATGTTCCACCACATCGTGGAGTGCTGCAAGGATCTGGACTGAACAACAGTGTAACATAACGGGCCGGTGTGCGCAACACCGGCCCGTTTTTTGCCGCCCGGAAAACTTTGGATTGTATCCCCGCCCGGGATACGGTATACTAAGAAAAAAATCCATTCTGGTTTTTGAGGGGAAAAATTATGGATCGAAGAAGTTTTTGCAAGGTGCTGGGGTTTGCGGCCAGCAGCACTCTGCTGCCCGGGCTGATGGTCCAGGCCGCCGGGCAGAGCCCCGTGGGCCATGCAGTGCCGGATGGCCGCTACACCATCGGCATCCGCAGCGACCTGAGCGGCTGCGACCTGACCCACGCGTTCTATTACTCCGACAGCTTTTTCACCCACCCGGCCACCCAATATGACCACCAGCTGGCGCTGGCAACGCTGGGTCTGGTCTGCGCTGCGGCCAACACCGTGGCCAGCGATGCGGAATACTGGGTCAACAGTTCTGTGGGGCGGGAAGCCCACATTGCCGCCGCCTACGAGACCCTGGGCTTTGAGGACGCGCTGTTCTACAATTACGACCTCGACACCGGCCGGGCCGGGGACTTTGTGGGCTACTCGCTGGCCCGCAAGACCCTGACCCTGAACGGCCAGCGTACCACCCTTGTGGCGCTTGTCCTGCGGGGCGGCGGCTACGGCGGCGAGTGGGCCAGCAACTTCCACACAGGCGATACCAGCGCGCACACCGGCTTTGTCACGCCTGTGGCGGCGGTGTTTGCGTCCCTCAAGGCCTATCTGACCCGGGCAGGGCAGGGCGGTGCCTTCAAGCTCTGGCTGGGCGGCTACAGCCGCGGTTCCATCATTGCAAATCTGCTGGCGGCAAAGATCGCCCGGGAGCTGCCCCAGCTGGGGCGTGAGAATATCTATGCCTACGGCTTTGCGGTGCCTGCGGCCCTGACTGCCGCCGACCGGCCTGACCTGCAGCAGGATTTCGATGCCAACCACGCCCCGGACGGCACCCTGCTGGAAAACTGGCCCGAGAGCAACATCTTCAACATCATTTCCAGCGGCGACGCGGTGGCCCGGGTGCTGCCCGCTGCCTGGGGCTACCACCGCAACGGCTGTGACCGCTTTCTGCCCGCCACCCGGAATGCCGAAGAACTGGCCGACCTGGACGCACTGGGGGCGGAATTCGGCCCCACGCCGCTGGTGGTCAGCAGTCTTGCCACCGCCGAGGACACCAGTGCCCTCATCGACATCGTGGCCAAGTTCTGCGTTTCCCGGGAAAATTTCCACCAGAAATACGAGGCCGCCATCATGGACATGATCCAGTGTGCCTTTCTCCGCTCCGAAAAAGAGGTGGTCGATGGCTACATCCTCAGCGACGGTGAGATCGTGGAGCGGCTGCAGAGCCTTTCCCACATGAAAGAGATCGATTACTGGCAGATCGTGGGCAGCGTCTGGGCCGCCTCCACCATGAGCCGCCCCATCCTCGAGCGGTACGGCCAGAACGTGCCCCTGCTGGCCCGGCAGATCCTTATCCCGGTGCTGGCGGTCGGCCTGTGCTACGGCATCGAGACCGATGTGGTGCAGATGGTGGCCCAGTACATCATCCGCCTGCTCACCGCCCGGGGCGAGCTGGACAGTGTTCTGCGCGCGGCGTTCTGCCACCACCCGGAAAACTACATTTCCCTGATGGAATACTACACCCCCGAGGAGCACGGTATGGAGCCCTTTACTCGAAAGTGATTCACTTTTCTTCACCTTTCGCCTGAAATCTCTCCACCGGTGAAACGCCTGCGATTCGTTGAAATCCCGTTTTCTCTATGTTACACTTGATTTTATCAACTGGAAAAGAGGAAAAAACATGGAAACTCAACACAAGCGCAGTGCGTTTTCCGGCAAACTCGGATTCGTGCTGTCCGCCGCCGGTGCGTCGGTCGGGTTGGGAAACATCTGGCGCTTCCCGTATCTGGCCGCAAAATACGGCGGCGGCATTTTTCTGCTCGTCTACATCCTGCTGGCTGTCACCTTTGGCTACACCATGATCATTGCCGAAACGGCGCTGGGCCGGATGACCCGCAAAAGCCCGGTGGGCGCTTACAGCCATTTTGGCAAGGGGAAAGGGCTGGCGTTCGGCGGCTGGATCAACGCCGTCATCCCCATCCTGATCGTTCCCTATTATTCGGTCATCGGCGGATGGGTCATCCACTATCTGGCCCAGTATCTCACCGGCCACGGCAGCGCGCTGGCATCGGACGGGTATTTCTCCGGCTTCATCTCCAACGGTCTGCTGGCCGAGATCGCGTTCCTGCTGTTCACCTTTATCACGCTGGGCATCATCTTTGCGGGTGTGCGCAACGGCGTGGAGCGCGTTTCCAAGGTGATGATGCCGGTGCTGGTGGTGCTCTCGGTGGTCATTGCCCTCTACTCGGTCACACGACCCGGCGCACTGGCGGGTGTAAAGTATTTTCTGGTGCCCAACCCGGCCAACTTCTCGTGGATGACCGTGGTTTCCGCCATGGGGCAGATGTTCTACTCCCTCTCCATTGCCATGGGCATCCTGGTGACCTTTGGCTCCTACATGAAAAAGAACGTGTCCATTGAGCAGTCCACGGAAAACGTGGAGATCTTCGACACCGCCATTGCTATCATGGCGGGCCTGATGATCATTCCCGCCGTGTTCGCTTTTTCGGGCGGCGACCCTGACACCCTGCAGGCGGGCCCGGCCCTGATGTTCATTACCATCCCCAAGGTCTTTGCCAGCATGGGCATGGGCACTGCCGTAGGCGTGCTCTTCTTTGTGCTGGTGCTGTTCGCGGCCCTCACCAGCTCCATTGCCCTGACCGAGAGTGCTGTTTCTACCTTTGAGGACGAGTTGGGCTGGGACCGCACCCGCTCCACCATCCTCATCGGCTGTATTATGATCACACTGGGCAGCCTTTCCGCGCTGGGCTACGGCCCCCTTGCCAGTGTGACCGTGTTCGGGATGCAGTTTCTCGATTTCTTCGACTTCCTGACCAACTCGGTGATGATGCCCATTGCGGCCATTGCCACCTGCCTGCTGGTCTCCCGGATCGTCGGCGTGGAAAAGATCGAGGAAGAGGTCACACGGGAAGGTCAGCCCTTCCGCCGCAAACCGGTGTTCAACTTTATGCTCCGGTATCTCTGCCCCATCTTCGCGGCCATCATCCTGGCCAGCTCGGTCGCCAACGCACTGGGCTGGATCGCGATGTGACCCTGTTTTCTGCACGCAAAAAGCCCCCGGCCTGTATCCTCACAGGCCGGGGGCTTTTCGATCATTCTTTTTCAAACACAAGGAAGCGGAACGCGATGTCCGTGGTCAGCTCGGGCAGGGCGGCCAGGCGGGCCGCGCCATCCCGTGGCGTTTTCCAGTAATAGGGGGTCATGGCGAACAGCGCCTCCAGCTGCCCGGCAGGCACCGTGATGCTGCCCGAGACTTCCCGCTCCCCAATGGGACGGAAGCCCTCATAGGCCACCTCCTGCACCGGATTTTTATAGGGCGTGTCGTAGAGGACAGCCTTCATCTGGTAGAGGTGTTCCGCACCGGGCACGACATAGATCATCCGTCCGCCCGGGCGCAGCACGCGCCGGAACTCTTCCTGCGCAAAGGGCGAGAAGCAGTTGAGCAGCAAGTCGGCCCATCCGGTGCGGACAGGCTGGGCAAAGCTGGATGCCACCGCGTATTTTGCGGCAGGCAGTGCCTTTGCGGCCAGACGCACCGCAGGCTTTGCGATATCAAAGCCCGCCAGCTGCACAGGCCTGCCCGCCTGCGCAAAGGCCTGTGCAATGCAGCGGTCGTACCAGCCCTCGCCGCAGCCCGCATCCAGCAGGTGGAGCGGTGCATCTGCCCCGGCGGAAGCACCGTACGCAAGGCACAGTTCCCCCAGCGCCCGGCCGAAGATGCCGTAATACCCGGCGTTCAGGAAGGCACGGCGGGCGGCGACCATCTCTTTGCTGTCGCCCGGGGCCTTGGTACGCATACTCTGCACCGGCAGCAGGTGCCAGTACCCCTCTTTCGCCCGGTCAAAGCTGTGGTTCCTGCCGCATTTCAGGGCAGTGTCCCCGGTCAGGGGTTCGCCGCAGAGCGGGCACTGCCAGGGGGCAAACGGCTCAGGTTTCATCGGTGTGATCCTCAATGGGTGCGGTGGCACCGCCGTGGGCGGTCATATACTCTTCAAAGTTGGTGAACTTCTGCTGGGGCGGGCGGCGGCTGATCAGCATCAGGCCCGGGTCCTCGTCCCGTGCGGGGGCGGCGTTCCGGCTGCGGCCGCGGGGTGCCTCGCTCTTGGCGGGGCGGTCCGGGCGGCTGCTCGGCACTGCATTGCGATTATTGCGGCTGCCCTGCTGGCTCTGGCCGTTCTGGGCCGGGCGGGCATTGCGGTCGGTGCGCTGCTCGGCACGGGCAGGCTGACCGCCGCGCTGACGCTGGCCGTTCTGGGCCGGAGCAGTCTGCTTTGCGGCAGGCTGCGCAGCCGGAGCCTTTTTGACCGGGCGCAGGGGGGTAGCCTCCGGGGCGCTCACAAAGTGGGGGTCGAATTTGGGCTGGGCGTTGCTGCCGCGGTTGGCCGGCTGCGGGGCATTGCCCTCGCGGCGGGTGCGGCTGTTATTGGAGCGGCGGTTCTCACTGCGGCCGCCGGAAGTGCGCTTCTGGTTTTCCTCCATGGATGTTCCTTCTTTCGGTTCGGTATTCTTGGGACTGGGCTGTTTTGCAGCCGCTTTTTCCTTCTTGGGGGCAGCGGGCTTTTCGGCCTTGGCTGCCTTTTCTGCTTTGGCGGGCTGCTCTGCCTTCACGGGCTGCTCTGCTTCCGCCTTGGGCTTTTTACCCCGCACCGGGGGCGCAGCCTTGACAGGGGCAGGCACGCCGTCCCAGGGATGGCCGGAGACCACCGGGATCTGGCGGCGGTTCAGCTTTTCGATCCCGGCCAGATATTCCTTTTCCTCCGGGGCGCAGAAGCTGACGGCAGTGCCGTCGGCACCGGCACGGGCCGTGCGGCCAATGCGGTGGACGTAGGTCTCGGGCACCTCGGGCAGGTCGTAGTTGAACACATGAGACAGCTCGCTGATGTCAATGCCGCGGGCGGCGATATCGGTCGCCACCAGCACCCGGGTCTTGCCCGCCTTGAAATCCTCCAGCGCCGTCACGCGGGCGGTCTGGCTCTTGTTGCCGTGGATGGCGGCAGCGGGGATGCCCTGCTTGTTCAGATCTTTTGCAATTTTATCGGCTCCGTGCTTGGTGCGGCTGAACACCAGCGCGTTCACCACCTCAGGCTTCAGGTTTTTGATGAGCCAGGGCAGCAGGAACTTCTTGTTGCCCTTCTCCACAAAATACAGGCTCTGCTGGATGCGGTCCACCGTGCTGGACACCGGGTCTACCTTGACAAAGGCCGGGTCACGCAGGATGCCTGCGGCCAGCTGCTCGATCTCCTTGGGCATGGTGGCGCTGAACATCAGGTTCTGGCGCTGCCTGGGCAGCTTGGCGATCACCTTTTTCACGTCGTGGACAAAGCCCATATCCAGCATCCGGTCGGCTTCGTCCAGAACAAAGATCTCAATGTTGGAAAGGTCCAGCAGCCCCTGCCCCACCAGGTCGTTCAGGCGGCCCGGGCAGGCAATGAGGATGTCCACGCCCTTTTTCAGGGCTGCGACCTGCGGAGCCTGACCCACACCGCCAAAGATGACGGTGCTGCGCAGGGTCAGATACTTGCCGTAGGCCTCAAAGCTCTCGCCGATCTGCAAAGCCAGCTCCCGGGTAGGAGTCAGGATCAGGGCGCGGATGGCACCCTTTTTGCGGGGTGCGCTGGCAGTCAGGCGGTCGAGCATGGGCAGCGCAAAGGCAGCCGTCTTGCCGGTACCCGTCTGGGCGCAGCCCATCAAGTCCCTCCCGGCCAGCACCGGCGGAATGGCCGCCGCCTGAATGGGCGAGGGGGATTCATAGCCCGCCTGTGCCACAGCACGCAGCACAGGCGCGGAAAGATTCAGTTCGTTAAATGTCATTCTTCACCTAAAATGTTTCTGCATTCCATATAATAGCGCTTTTCCTCTGCGTGCCCCATGCTGAAGGTCTTGCGGGGCAGCACACCGCCCATAACGATGCCCTTGAACAGATCGCTTTTCTCAAAGGGCGGCATCAGGAAAGCCACACCCCCCTGCCTGCACAGGGCGCGGACAGCGGGCTCATCGTGGACATAATCCACCCGGGCCTCGATGTGGCGGGCCATGAAATACTCAATGAATGCGTCAATGGTGCCCACGGTCAGCGGGGCAACGGGATGTTCAAAGCTGAGCACATTGGCCACATGGGGGCCTGCCAGCGTAAAGGACTGCTGTTTTGCATCGCCGAAGCAGATGCCTGCCGCGTGGGAATCACTCCACGCGATGAGGGCCAGCAGCACGGCACCGCAGTCCACATTGAAAAGGACACGGTGGATGGGCTCGATCTCAATGGCCGGAGAGTGGACATTGCAGACCTCAGCCAGGCACCAGCGGGCCGGGTGGGTCAGCTGCTGCTCCGGGGTCAGGGTCTTTTTCAGCTCCTCCCAGCAGGCCTTGGCGGAAGCCAGCGAATGGTTGCCGTCGCCCACGGCCAGCGTCAGGGGCGCGCCGCCCTTTGCCTGGGGATACCGGGCATCAAAGGCCTCCTGGCTGCCCAGAGCGTTCAGGGCGCTGTCGATCTGTGCCAGCAGGGCGGGATCTTCCACTGCCCAGCCGGCAATGTGGCCGCCGTTCAGCATCAGGTCGCCCTCGTAGACCTTGCGCAGCTGCTCCTTCTTCTCGCCGATGGGCTCGATGAGGGTGCAGCCAGGGTCATCGGCCAGCATCATAATATGGGGCGTTTCCAGCCTTGCCCCCCGGCGCACCGCCATGCGGGGCGGGATGCGGCTTTCCACGGTGTGCTCACTGGGGCGGATGGCAGGCACCGCACCCTCGGCATAGCTGTATGCCTCCAGGTCGATCCTGCCCACAAGGCCCTGCCGCACCCGGCCGCTCTGCTCGGTGCGCTCCACATAAATGAAGCCGTCCACCGCGCGGGTCAGCACGTTCCGGGTGTAATCGTCCATGGCCGCATGGATGGCGCTGATCCTTGCATCCACGTCATCCTCTTCCAGATAGACCTCCGGCAGGATCAGGTCCAGTGTGCTGGGGCCGCCTGCGGCGGCCTGCGCAGCCTTTTCCCAATAGGAACGGTCACTGGTGAACTGATCGCAGGCCACACAGCCCCACTGCCCCACCGGGATCTGTTCCGACGGCAGCAGGATATGCGCCGGGGAAAAACAGGGTGTTTTGTTCATAATACTTCCCTCCCTCTCACAAAAACGCAGGGATCACTCAAAATAGCTGGCGGCATCGTCCCGGATGACCACATGCTCCACACCTGCCTCGGTCAGGGAGAGGGTCAGCTCCTCCCGGGCCGCTGCATCCAGCGTAGAGGAGGACGGGACCTTCACCAGCAGGTTCTTCACGCCCAGTTGGACCGCAGGGGCTCCCAGCTGGCTGGAGGAGCCGGTCACCTCGGCCAGCGAATAACCGTACCAGAGCGTCACCGTATCTCCGAAGCGGGCCTGCCAGGCGGCGATATCCGCAGTCAGCTGCCCGGCACGATCCACACCGTTGGTGGTGCCATAGTCCTGCTTGGCGCTGGTGGACGAGGGGAACTGGACATTTTCCAGCAGCACCTGATCAAACCCGGCGGCGTGTACCTCGGCGATCAGATCGCCGATATACTGCACGGTCTCCGCGGCGTAGGGGTTCAGCCAGGGGTTGCCTCCGGCGGAAGCCTTGTTGTCCAGCCAGAGGTACTCCTGCCCCTGATACCGGATGGCCAGAGCGTGGTCGGCCCGGGCACCGGCAGGGTCACGGAAGGCAGTCAGCGCAACCACCGGCACCAGCCCCTCCTCCTTGAAGATGGATGCCACGCTCGTCAGCTCGACCTGCGTGGGGGCCGCGTTGGCGGCACCCACCGCCGTCTGGGAGGCGTAATACACCTGCCCGGCGGTGTCCTTCAGGGTCAGGATGGCATAGGTCATGCCCTGTGCCTTGAGCTGCCGGGCGGCGGAGCGGATGGCGGCCTCGTCGGTCAGGGTGGTCACATCCACCTCTGCCCACAGGCCCGTCACAATATCAGTGCCCTTGGCCTCGGGCTCCGGCTCCTTTTCCGGCACCGAGGAAGCTGCCGGTTCGCTGGCAGCGGTGCTCTGCGTCCCGGAGGATGCACTCTCGCTGACAGCACTGGATGCGGAAAGGTCACGATCCCGCACCACGGTATACCAGGTGTGGGTGGCCCAGTCCAGCACATGGGGCGCGGCCACCCAGGCCGCTGCCAGCACGGCCACCACCAGCACCGCAATGCCGATGCCCTTTTTCAGCCGCATCTCGCGGGTGTAAAAGCTGCGCCGGTAGCGCTTGACCTTCTGGCGTTTGGGATATCTTGCCATAATCAACCACCCTCCTTGGGGTCAACTTACAGGATCACGGAATGGCCGGTAAAGCCGTAGATGGCCAGCGCCAGCACACCGATATAGATCAGGGTGATGGGCAGGCCGCGGAATGCTTCAGGGATGGCCTTGCTGCGCAGGCGGTTGCCCGCCTCGGTCACCAGCATCACAGCCAGCAGGTAGCCCAGGCCGCTGCCCAGGCCAAAGCCGATGGACTGCGCCAGCGTAAAGCTCTGGGTGCGCTCCACCAGCACGGTGCCCAGCACGCCGCTGTTCACGGCGGCAATGGGCAGGATGCGGAGGAGCAGACCGCTGCGGGGGCCCTTGACCGCCCGCAGGATGGCGTGCTCAAAGATGCAGACCACCGCCACACAGGCCAGGTAGAGCAGCGGGCGAAGCTGGGCACGGTAGGGCAGATCCACGATCTGGCTGCCCGCAAAATACGCCAGCGGAGCCACCAGCGTCTGGGTAACACAGAGCAGCAGGGCAAACCACCAGCTGCTGGTGCGCTCGTCACCCACCAGCTGGATCAGGCGCGACACGCCCAGACCACGGGTAAAGATGGCGTTCTGGGCAAACAGGGCCAGCACGGCGTAGGCAAAGGCCACACCGATGGTATTCATCACAGCACTCACTGATCCTGCACCTCCTTCCGGGGGTGCGCAGCCAGAGTGCCGCGCGCCTCAGTTTTCAGGTATTCCTTGTGTTTGCGGGCCAGCGCGCGCCAGACGGCACACACCACGCCCAGCACGATGAAACCGCCTGCCGGCATGGATGCCATGGGCAGGACAGAGCGGCTGAGCTGGATCCCAAACACACTGCCCAGCGCCAGCCACTCCCGCAGGCAGCCCACGATGAACAGGATGAGCGCGTAGCCCACCGTGATGCGCAGACCCTTGGAGACAGCCTTGTGCATAGATTCCTGCACGCGGCCAAAGCGGTAGGTCAGCAAGGGCTCCACCACCAGCATGGGCAGGTAGATGCCCAGCATCAGCAGGTCGGTGCCGAACACAGCGTTCAGGATGGGATAAGCGGCGAGGTAGACCACCGCCGCACTGCCGCTGTACACCAGCGCCCGGGGCAGCAGCTTTTTCTCCAGCTCTTCCGGGGCGGGCTGCTCGTCCCGCAGGGGGAACAGGCGGCTGACCAGACAGGCCAGCATTCGGGAAGGCGTGAGCAGCAGGGCCACAGCCACGGCCAGCATCAAAGCATTTTTGCCCGTGGTGGCAAGCACCACCAGCGGAGCCAGACCCATGCCCTGCATGACAACGGGGTTGTTTTTGAACACCCGGTCATGGTGGGCGAACTTTTCAGGATCGCGGGTGATCAGTTCTGCAATGGAGCGTTTCATTCAGCGCCCTCCTTTCCGGCCGCAGGGCGGTGCATCAGCTGATACAGGCGGCTCTCGGTGCGGTCCATCCAGCCGGAAATGCTGTTGACCGTGAGCAGGGCAAAGCAGACACCCGTCTCATACACGCCGTAATACCGGAAGCCCATGGTGATCGCACCCACCAGCACACCGTACAGGATGCGGCCCAGATGGTGGTGGGCGCAGGTGTAGGGCTCGTTGAGCAGGAACACCGCGCTGAACAGCATGGCACCGGTCAGCAGCTCGTCCCGCACGCACTGCAGGCGCAGGGCGATGTCCACGCCGTTTACTCCCACCTGACGGGGGAAGAGGAAGGCGATGAGGGCACAGGTGACCACAAAGCTGACAGAAGCGCTCAGACGGACATCCTTCTGCAGCCAGAGGAAAAGCCCGCAGGCCAGAAGGATGAGGGCAGCACCGGTGCCCATGGGGGCGGCGTACTCGCCCAGCACAAGCGAAATTGCGCCGATGTTCAGGCTGCCGCCGCTGCGCAGGGTATCCGAGATGGTGCTGGACACCGGCACGCCGGTGGCATCCCACAGGGGGATGTTGATATAGGGCTGGGGGTAGCGGAACACCTGCTCCGGCCAGGACACCGCCGCCACAGCGTAGCCCACAGCAGCGGGGTTGAAGGGATAGCTGCCGTAGCCGCCAAACACCTCCTTGCCGATGAGGACACCGGCCAGCACCGCCATAATGACCACATACCAGTCCACCGTGGCGGGCATGAGCAGGGCGATGATGAGGGCAAAGCTCTCGTTGGAGAAATCCCCGGCCCGATACACGCGGCGGCGCAGCAGGGAGACCAGGCGGTCACACAGATTGCCGGTGAGCAGCGCCGCGCCGCAGAGCAGCAGGGGCCGCAGACCGTACAGGAAGCATGCCATGCAGAGCAGCGGGATGGTCATAAAGCAGACGTGCAGATAGTACCGCCCCGTCTTTGCAAGCTCCTGCTCCTGCTGCTGGATCAAACGTTCATCCATGGTAAGGCACCTCTCACAGGGCGGCCAGACGGCGCACCGCCGCAGCCGGGTCGGCTGCGCCGAACACGGCACTGCCCGCCACCAGAATATCGGCACCCGCCTCCACACACAGGGGGGCGGTGGTGTCGTCCACGCCGCCATCCACTTCCAGCAGGTAGCGGGCGCTCCGCTTTGCCCGCTCTTCCTTGAGCCAGCGCAGCTTTTCCAGCGCCGAGGGCATGAACTTCTGCCCGCCGAAGCCGGGCTCCACGCTCATCACCAGCACCAGATCCAGCTGGTCGAGATACGGGGCCAGCGCCTCCGGCGCAGTACCGGGTTTGATGGTCAGGCCCACCTTGCAGCCCAGTGCCTTGACCGCATCGATGGTCTGCTGGATGTCGTCCTCGCACTCGAGGTGGAAGTTGTACAGGCTGGCACCCGCCTTGATGAAAGGCTCTGCGTACTGCAGCGGGTGGCTGATCATCAGGTGGACATCGTAGAATGCTGCGGGCATCCCCTTGTGCAGGCTTTTCAGCACCGGCACGCCAAAGCTGATGTTGGGCACAAAGTGGCCGTCCATCACGTCATAATGCAGCATCTGCGCACCGGCATCCAGCACCATGCGGCAGTCTGCGCCAAGCTGATTGAAATCAGCCGAAAGGATCGAAGGACTAATGATCGTCATTGTGTTTTGTACTCTCCGTTATTTTTCAGAAAGATTACACCATCCGTTCTGCCAGAGCACCTGTTTTGGGGCCGGAATGCAGGGCGGGCATGGTTACTCTTAGTTTACATGAAAACACGCAAAAAATCAAACCCGGAGCCGTGTTTTTCACGGAAAAGTCTCAAACCTGCCCCTGTATCCATCCAAAATCCATTCCAAAACCAAAAACGACCAGACCGCCCCGCCCGTTTCAGGGGGACAGTCTGGCCGCGGATTCAGTTGACAGGCTTCATGCTAGCAGGGTCCTCCACCGGCACAGGCTGACCGGATTCGTCCGGCAGTCGCTTCATGCCGCTGGGGTTGGGGGGCGTAGCGGGCAGGGTGAACACGAACTGACACCACTCGCCCTGCTGGCTCTCCACACGGATCTGGCCTCCGGAAAGGTTGACCAGCACCTTGCAGATATTCAGGCCAAGACCGGCCCCCCGGGCGTGCAGTCCGCGGGACCTGTCCTCTTTGTAGAAGCGCTGGAACACATAGGGCAGCGCCTCGGGGCTGATGCCCTGACCGGAATTCCAGATCGAGATCTCCACCTCGGGGCCCAGCTTCTCCACATGGAACTTGATGGTGCCGCCCGCCGGGGTAAACTTGATGGCATTGTCCAGAATGTTATAAGCCACCTGATGGATGAGGTCGGGGTCCGCGTAGACCAGCACCTTTTCATCCATGGTCAGGCCTTCCAGATCGATCATGCCGTCATTGATGCGCTGCTCCGCCGAAAGGGCCACACCGGTGAGCGTCTCCCAGATGTTGAACATCCGGGCGTTCACCTGATACTCGCCGCTTTCCAGCTTGGAGAGATCGAGCATGTTCTGGATGAGCCGGGCCAGGCGGCCGGTCTCCTCGCTGACCAGCTGCAGGTAGTGGTTCTGCATATCAGGCGGGATGGTGCCGTCCAGAATGCCGTCCACAAAGCCCTTGATGGTGGTCATGGGGGTGCGCAGCTCGTGGGCGATGTTGCCCATGAACTGGCCGCGGGAATTGTCGTTGGACTGAATGTTCTCCGCCATCTGGTTGAAGGTGTGGGCCAGATCCACCACTTCGCCCTCACCTTCCACGCCCTCGACACGGACAGAGAAGTCCCCGCCGCCAAACCGCTGGGCGGCATCGGTGATCTTCTGGAGCGGGTCGGTCAGCTTCCGCATCAGAAAGGAGGTCAGCACACTGGCGCAGAGCAGCATGATGCAGGCCGAGAAGAAGAAGTTCGACCAAAACTCCTCCTTGAAGTCGGTCAGCCGCGCGCCGGAGGAGCAGAGGAAGAGATAGCCGCTGTTGTTGCCCTGGGCATCCTGCATGTGCCGCACCGAGACATAGCTCTTCTCGGTCAGCACACCGTCCAGCGTGCTCAGGGTGTGGTAGGGCTGATCCCCGGCAACTTTTTCCATAAGCTCCGGCCCCACAACATCTGTTCCCACCATCTCGGGGTTGGAGGCAATGAGGACCCTGCCCTCTTCATCGGTAAAAAACAGGTAGGCCTCGGCGCTCTCGCCGATGATCTCCAGCTTGGTGTTCAGGGCATCCAGCTCGGCCCCCTTGGGCAGAGCCGCCTGCTGCACGATATAATCCGCCGCGCGCTGGGTCACATCCGCCACGCTGTCCAGCGTGTCGTACCGCTCCTGGGCAAAATAGCGGCTGAACAGCAGCCACTCGGAGCAGCCCAGCACCGCCGTGCCCAGCACCAGCAGGGTGGCCACCATCGAAAAGAAGGTGACCGAAATACTTTTGCGCATTACTGACGCACCTCGAACTTATAGCCCACGCCCCAGACGGTCTTGAGCTCCCACTTGTCGGAAGCGCCCGCCAGCTTTTCGCGCAGGCGCTTGACATGGACATCGATGGTGCGGCTGTCGCCGTAGTACTCAAAGCCCCACACCTCGTCCAGCAGCTGGTCGCGGGTGTAAACACGGTTGGGGTGGGAGGCCAGGCAGTTCAGCAGCTCCAGCTCCTTGGGGGGAGCCTCCACCACCTTGCCCTTGACCCGCAGCTCGTAGCTGTTCATGTCCAGCCGCAGGTTGTCGAACTCGATCACGCCCTCAGTGCTCTCGGTCTGGGCGGTGGTGGTGGTGCAGCGGCGCAGCACCGCCTTGATGCGGGCCACGACTTCCTTGGTGTCAAAGGGCTTGACCATGTAATCGTCTGCGCCCAGCTCCAGGCCCAGCACCTTGTCAAAGGTCTCGCCCTTGGCGGTCAGCATCATCACGGGGGTGTTGCCCAGCTTGCGGATGCGGCGGCAGACCTCCAGGCCATCCATCTTGGGCATCATCACATCCAGCAGCACCATATCCGGTTTGACCTGATTGAACTTGTCCAGACCTTCTTCGCCGTCGTTCGCGGTGGTGACCTGATAGCCCTCCTTGGTCAGATAAAGCCGCAGCAGCTCGCAGATGTTGGTATCGTCGTCCACGACGAGGATCTTTTCGTTTGCCATGAGTGTTCCTCCTGTACCTGATACTCCAAAAAACAAATTCTCCGGCTGTCTGCCGGAGCAGTATTTCCGAATCAAACAGGGTAAAGTTCCCCTATCCTTTATTATACGGAATAGTTATGACAAAATAAAGAAGGTTTTGTATGATTTTTGGGACGCAGGCTCCGCCGCTCAGCTCATCATCAGCCGGATGATCTCCTCATTGGTCTGCCGCATCCCGTCCTTGCCCAGACGTCCGATGCCCTTGATGGTGGTCTCGATGTCCTTCATCACGATGCCATCGCCGCCCTTGAACTCCTGATTGCACTTGTACATGTTGTAGCCCAGCAGCGCCGCATCCACCGAAGATGCGATCTTTGCGGCGCAGGAAGCCTTGGCTCCGTCGCACACGATGCCGGACACGATGGCAAGGGCGTTGACCACCGTGTGGATGGCAGCCTGATAGCCGTCGCCGCACAGGTACACGATGCCTGCGCCCGCACCCGCACCCGCGCTGACCGCGCCGCAGTAGGCAGACAGGGTGCCGATGCCGGTCTTTTCGTGGATGGCCACCAGATTGGAGATGATGAGGGCGCGGTAGAGCTTTTCCTTGCCGCTGTGCAGCTCCTTGGCGTACTCGATGAGGGGCACCGAGCAGGTGATGCCCTGATTGCCGCTGCCGGAGTTGATGATGACCGGCAGCTCGCAGCCGTTCATGCGGGCATCGGAGCCGGCGGCGGCCTTGGCTTTTGCGCGGTTTGAGACATCGTTGCCGTAAGTGGTCAGCAGCACCCGCCCGATGTTGGCACCGTAGTCGCCCAGCAGGCCCTCTTCTGCAATGGCGTTGTTGTAGCGGATCTGCCGTTCCAGCAGGTCTGCCACGTCCCGCAGGTCGGCGGTCTCGGCAAAGTCCCAGATGTCCTGCATGTTCAGCAGGCTGCGGTCGGCGCGGGCATCCTCCTGCACGGTCTCGTCCAGCAGGGGCACCTCGTACAACACCGTGCCGTTCTTCTCGATGCGGCAGATGTTGGTGTGGTAGTCCGCGATGCGCACCCGGGCGTAGTCCTGCCCGCAGCGCTCGGTGACGACGATGTCAAACACATGCCCCTGCTCGGTGTGCTCGATGGTGATGGGCACCGTCTGCAGATAGTCCCGGATGGCAGACTTCTTTTCCTCGCTGACCTCCGAGATGACCTCCAGCTCCTTCTCGGCGGAACCGGCGATGATGCCTGCCGCCACCGCCGCCTCCATGCCCTTCAGGTGCCCGGTGTTGGGCACGATGACGCTTTTCACGTTCTTGATGATGCTGCCGCTCACCTGCAGCTGCACGCTGTCCGGCAGCACCCCCAGCACCTCGCGGGCTTTTGCCGCCGCATAGGCCAGCGCGATGGGCTCGGTGCAGCCCATCGCCGGAATCAGCTCCTCCTTCAGGATCTCCACATAAGCCTGATAGCGCGGGTCGTTGCGTTCCATAACATCCTCCTGCCTTCCCTTCTGGAAATCGGTTCGTATTTTAAGAACAGTATAATATAGAACTCCCGCCGTGTAAATCCGTTGTTTTGCGCCCATCCCCTTGCGCTCCGGGTTTTCATCGCGTATAATGATAGTTGTATCGTTATGCCAAAAAAACGTGTAAGGAGCGTATTTTATATGAAGTTAGGTATCGTCGGTCTGCCGAACGTCGGCAAGTCCACTCTGTTCAACGCCATCACCTCCACCAAGAACGCGGAAGCCGCCAACTACCCCTTCTGCACCATTGAGCCCAACAGCGGCATCGTGGCCGTGCCGGACAAGCGGCTGGACAAGCTGGCTGAGATCTGGCAGACCAACAAAAAGACACCTGCCATCGTGGAGTTTGTAGACATCGCCGGTCTGGTCAAGGGTGCCAGCCAGGGTGCCGGCCTGGGCAACAAGTTCCTGGGCCACATCCGCGAGTGTGATGCCATCGTGCACGTGGTGCGCTGCTTTGATGACGACAACATCATCCATGTGGTGGAGGACGTGACCAAGGCCGAGGCCGTGGACCCCATCGCCGACATCGATGCCATCGACTACGAGCTGATCCTCTCTGACCTCGAGGTCGTTCAGAACCGCGCGGGCCGGATGGCCAAGGCTGCCAAGAGCGGCAACAACAAGGGTGCTGCCGCTGAAGCCGCCTGGCTGCAGAAGCTGGCTGATCACCTGAGCGCAGGCAAGCCCGCCCGCAGCTTTGACTTTGACGAGGGGGATGCCGAGCAGCAGGCCGTGCTGCACGAGATGGGCCTGCTGAGCTCCAAGCCCGT
Organism: Faecalibacterium sp. IP-3-29; assembly: GCF_023347335.1. NCBI lineage: Bacteria > Bacillati > Bacillota > Clostridia > Eubacteriales > Oscillospiraceae > Faecalibacterium > Faecalibacterium sp. IP-3-29. The sequence continues at coordinate 2,883,721 of NZ_CP094471.1, forward strand.
GCTCTACGCCTGCAACGTGGGCGAGGATGACCTGATGGAGGGCATTGAGAACAACCGCTATGTCCCGCTGGTGGCCGCCCGCGCCGCCGAGGAGGGGGCCCGCTACATTCCCATCTGCGCCAAGACCGAAGAAGACATTGCCGACTACTCCCCCGAGGAGAAGAAGGCTTTCCTGGCCGAGATGGGCATCGAGGCCAGCGGCCTGGACAACCTGATCACTACCAGCTACGACCTGCTGGGCCTCATCTCCTTCCTGACCGACGGCAAGAAGGAGTGCCGCGCCTGGACCATCCGCAAGGGCACCAAGGCACCTCAGGCCGCCGGTAAGATCCACAGCGATTTCGAGCGCGGCTTCATCCGCGCCAGCGTCATCGGCTATGGCGACCTGGAAGCCAACAACTTCGATTATGCCGCTGTCAAGGCCAAGGGCCTGCAGCGCACCGAGGGCAAGGAGTACGTCGTGAAGGACGGCGACGTGATCGAGTTCCTGTTCAACGTCTGATGTATGATAAAAGTGTCTCCCGCGCGGCGCGCGGGAGACACTTTTGCCCGGGAGAAAGGACATCTATATGATTATCGGAATTATGGGCGCAATGCCCGATGAAGTCGATCAGCTGTGTGCAAAGCTGGAAAATGTCACCGTGGAGCTCTACGGCGGCGTGGAGTATCACAGGGGCACGCTGGCAGGCAAGCAGGTCGTGGTCTGCTGTGCAGGCATGGGCAAGGCCAATGCCGCCGCCACCACTCAGGTGCTCATCACCCGATACGGTGCCGAGAAGATCATCTTCTCCGGCATTGCAGGCAATATGACCAGCAAGATCGGCATTGGTGATGTGGTCATTGGCAAGACGGTGCTGTACCACGATGCCCAGCTGGACATGATCTGCCAGAACCCGCCCTACCTGAAGGAGTACGCCGGTGACCCGGCCCTCATCGCCGCCGCTGAAAAAGCCTGCGCCGAGGCAGGGGTCAAGGCCCTGACCGGCAAGATCGCCACCGGCGACCTGTTCGTGGGCGACAGCGAGACCAAGGCCGCCATCGAAGCCAAGTGCGCCCCCGACTGCGTTGAGATGGAGGGTGCCGCTGTGAGCCAGATCGCCGCCAAGAACGATGTGCCCTGTGTCATCCTGCGCGCCATGAGCGACAACGCCGACGAGGACGGCCACGAGGTGCTGGTGGTGAAGAAGTTCAGCATCGCCGAGTACGTGGCTACCGCCACCCGGATCGTGGCAGCCATGGTAGAAGCACTCTGAGCAGCCGGAGCGGCCTTTACAGAAACTGCTCCAGTTTCAGCCGGTTCTCTTCCTCCAGATCCTGTAGTTTCTGCATCAGGCGCTTGGAGCCGGGGGCCGCATCGGGATAGTCTTTCTGGCTCTTGATACAGTCCATCACGCCCTGGCTGCTTCCCTCGCTGAGCATTTCGGCCAGATTGCGGGTGGATCTGTCGGTGAGCGTTTTCATCCCGATGCCCATTTTGGTGTTGAGCTTTGCCATGATGCTCTGGCCCTGAGCCGTGCCGCCGCAGGCCTCAATGGCAGTGTGGGCCTCCTGATTCAGTTCCCGGTAGAGATTCCGCTCCCGCAGAAGCTCGGCCCGGAAGGCAGGGTCCTCGGTCATGGGCACGATCTGTTCCAGCGTGTTCTTGCCCATCTCCGTGTTCTGCACCACCGCTTCCAGCAGATTCAGGTTATCATTTTTCTGATTTTCCATACAAAAATCCCCCTTTGTGGCACTAGCTTGTACCGCAAAGGGGGATTTTATGCATTCGGTTTATTTGCTGCAGATCTGGTCGCCGCCGGCGGTCTGGGCCGCCTTCAGGCGCTGCTCACACAGCTGATACAGTGCGTCCCAGTTTTTGCCCCGCACCTCGCCGGTGCAGGCGCAGCCGATGGACTGGGTAAAGGGCACCCGGCGCATCAGGCCCACCGATGCCACACACGCGCGGGGCATCTCGGCATAGATGCCGTTCAGCTCCTCGGCCAGCTCTGCGCAGTTCTTATCCGCGCAGCCGATGGCGAACAGCGTGTCCGTCAGGCGGCAGACCACCCGCTCTGCAGGGCGGTCGTAGTGCTTTTTCCACTGGTTGGCCACAAAGCAGACCAGCTGGTTCATCACGGCATCGCCCTGCCGGGCGCGCATCCCGTCCTCATCGTCCAGCGCCACCAGCGCCAGCGAAGCACAGCGGTGGGCATCCGTCCACTCATCCAGCCGGGTGCAGAACTCCGTTTCAAAATAGCGGCGGTTGAACACGCCGGTCAGAAAATCGTGATTCATATCGTCCCGGCAGAGCTCCCGCTCCCGCGCGGTCATCCGATCCTCCGGCAGGTCGCTGCCCGCCAGCGGAGCCGTCATCTGCAGCTGCCAGAGCTTGCCGTCCGCCTCGATCAGGCGGCGCAGCACGCAGTCCACCTGCCCATTGCGCAGGACATAATCCACCTGCAGGCCATCGTCCTGCCAGGTGTCCGCGGTCTCCTCATCGGCTTCCGTCAGGGTCACGTCTTCAAAGGCGGTCTGTGCGTTTTCTGCAAAGGCGCGCAGATCCTGTTCCGTCCATTCTTTTTTCATGCGTTTTTCCCCACTATCCGGTGCCGGACTCTCTCCCTTCCGGCACAGCTTTGCCACACGGCCGCTGAAAGCGCAGCCCTCATTACCGGAATTATACCATCTCGTGCCGGGCGTTTCCAGCAAAACGCACAAACTTTAACGTAATTTTTTACATTTTCGTCAAACTGCTAAACACGCTCCAGGTTTCCGGCCCGGTTCTGTACGGCAGTACACGGCGCACTCCGCCAGAATGCGCTTGGCCAGCGCGGCAGTGTCGAACCCATCGGCGGCGCGCCAGCTCCAGTTTCCGCCCAGCTTGCCGGGGCTGTTCAGGTGGGCTTCCTCGCCCAGGCCCAGCCAGTCGGCCATGGGGATGATGGCACGGTCGGCCACAGAGCCCAGCGCAGCCCGGAGCAGCGCGGTGCGGGCCGCCTCTGTTCTGACAGCGGCCACCTCCTTTGCGGTGGGCTGACAGCCGGTCAGATGCAGGTAGGCGGCGGCCACAGCCTTTTCCTTGGCCGATGCGCTCTCGTCCCACCAGGCGGTCAGCGTCGTGTTGTCGTGGGTGCCGGGGTAGACCACGCTGTTCTTGACGTGGTTGTGGGGCAGGTACTCGCTGTCCCCGCCGCCGAACGCGAACTGCAGCACCTTCATGCCCGGGAAGGTGCTGTCTGCCAGCAGCTCCCGCACACTGGGAAACAGCTCACCCAGATCCTCGGCGATGATGGGCAGCTTGCCCAGCGCACCTTCCAGCGCGTTGAACAGCTCCATCCGGGGGCCGGTCTCCCACTTGCCGGTCTTGGCGGTAGTGCTGTCTGCCGGGATGGCCCAGTAGGTGTCGAAACCACGGAAGTGGTCGATGCGGAGCAGGTCATAGATGCCCAGGGCATGGCGGACACGCTGGATCCACCAGGCATAGCCGGTCTGCTTATGGTAGGGCCAGTTGTACAGCGGGTTGCCCCAGAGCTGGCCGTCTGCCGAGAAGTAATCCGGCGGGCAGCCTGCCACCCGGGCAAAGCCGCCGTCTGCATCCAGCTCAAACAGCGGGCCGCCCACCCAGGCATCCACGGAATCTGCCGAGACATAGATGGGGATATCGCCCAGGATCTGCACGTTGTTGGCGTTGGCGTAGGCTTTCAGCTTCTTCCACTGGATGCTGAACTCGTACTGCAGAAACTTCCAGAAGCCGATCTCTTCCTCGTTCTCTGCCTTAAAAGCTTCCAGCGCCTGCGGCTCCCGCTTGCGGTACTCCCGGGGCCACTGGGTCCAGCTCTTCATGCCGTTGGCGGTCTTGAGGGCCATGTAGAGGGCATAATCCTCCAGCCAGCCCTCGTTTTCCAGCGTGAAGGCATAGTACGCATCCGGATAGTAATGGACACAGCCGTGCTGGCCCGCGCACTGCCTGCGCCAGGCGGCATAGGCGGCACGCAGGATCTTGTAGCGGCTGGTGTACAGGGTGCCGTAATCCACGTTCAGCGGGTCATCGCCCCAGGGCTCGGCCTTGAGCTGGGCGGCTGTCAGCAGCCCCTCGGCTTTCAGAGCATCCAGATCAATGAAATAAGGGTTGCCCGCAAAGGCAGAGCAGCTCTGGTAGGGGCTGTCCCCATAGCCCGTGGGGCTCAGGGGCAGGATCTGCCAGATCTTCTGGCCTGCCGCCGCAAGGAAATCCACAAATTTTTCTGCCTTTTTGCCAAAGCAGCCGATCCCGTAGGGGCCGGGCAGGCTGGACACCGGCATCAGAATACCACTTTCACGCATTGTAAATCCTTCCTCGTCTCAAACTTTTTGCTGGGGCTTGTCTGTTTTCTATCATAACATAACTGCAGACTATTTTCCACAGGCAAAAAACGTGGTATACTTGTTTTTATATTAGGAGGTGCTTATGCAGCCAACCGAAAAATACTATGAACACGATGCCTACCGCCGGGAAGCGGTGGGGCATATTTTAGCCGCAGAGCCGGACAGCCGGACCGGCGGCGGGCGCATCGCGCTGGACGGCACGGTGTTTTACCCCGAGGGCGGCGGCCAGCCTGCCGACCGGGGCACCCTGACCCTTGCCGACGGCACGGTGCTGACCGTCACCGATGTCCACGAGCAGGCGGGTGTCATCTGGCACATGGTCACTTCCCTGCCCGCCGGGGCGGTGCCCGGGGCCGAAGCGGCACAGGCCATCGACTGGGCATGGCGCTTTGACAAGATGCAGCAGCACACCGGCGAGCACATCCTCTCCGGCATCCTGCACAGCATGTTCGGGGCCGAGAATGTGGGCTTCCACATCGGCTCCGATGCCGTGCGGATGGACACGAACATCCCCATCTCCGCCGAGGGGCTGAAAGCGGCCGAGACTGCCGCCAACCGCATCATCTGGGAGAATGTGCCGGTGAACATCACCTACCCCACCCGGGAGGAGCTGGCCGCCCTGACCTACCGCTCCAAAAAGGAGATCGAGGGGCAGGTGCGGATCGTGACCATCCCCGGGGCGGATGTCTGTGCCTGCTGCGGCACCCACACCGCCTTTACCGGTGCGGTGGGCCAGATCAAGATCCTGGCCGCTGAAAACTATAAGGGCGGTGTGCGCCTGAGCATCGTCTGCGGCGGGCGCGCGCTGGAAGCCGCGCAGGCCATGCGGGCGCGGCAGGCAGAGATCGGTGCCCTGCTCAGCGCCAAGGCCAGCGAGACGGCCAACGCCGTGCACCGGGTGTATGACGAGTACACCGCCCTGAAATTCACCCACTTCGGACTGTGCAGCCAGCTCTTTGACGCGCTGGCCGCGCAGGCAACGCCCGGTGCGGATGCCATCCGCATCGTGCCGGGGCTGGACCCGGACGGCCTGCACCGGCTGGCTAGCCGCCTGAGCGAAGCCACCACCGGCCTGTGCGCGGCCCTGACCCCCAACGAAAAGGGCACCGGCTACTGTATCGCCCAGGCGGGCGGTGATGTCCGTGCCCTGACCAAAGCCCTGAACGCCGCCCTCAATGGCCGCGGCGGCGGCAAACCCGGCATCTGTCAGGGAAGCTGCGCCGCAGAGCCGGAGGAAGTGAAAGAATTTTTGCAGAAGCAAGACCGGTAAGCATCCTCGCCCTCTCCGTCTTTGCTTCGCAAAGCCACCTCTCCCAAAGGGAGAGGCTTTGGCAGTGTGGAAAACCATCCGTTTCTGCCAAAGGCTCCCCCTTTGGGGGAGCTGGCGCGTCAGCGCCTGAGAGGGCGAGCCACGTTAATTTTAAGGAGAACAACAAACTATGAGAATGCGTTTCAAACCCTACGCCCACGATGAGCTGATGGCCGCCGATTTCCACGTCCACGAGCCCCTGATCTGGGGCGGCAAGTGGCACGCACAGTATGCCCGCCCGGAGCAGCCCTTTGTGCTGGAGCTGGGCTGCGGCAAGGGCGGCTTCCTCTCCCAGCTGGCCTGCGCCCACCCGGAGAACAACTATCTGGGCATTGACATCACCGATAAGGTGCTGATCCTTGCCAAGCGCAAGATCGAGGCCGCTTACACCGAGGCAGGCCGCCCCATCGACAACGTGAAGATCATGAGCACCGACATCGAGCGCATCAAGGGCGTGCTCACCGCCGAGGATACCGTCAGCCGCATCTACATCAACTTCTGTAACCCGTGGAGCAAGAACGCTTCCTCCAACAAGCACCGGCTCACCTATCCCCGCCAGCTCATCCAGTACCGCGAATTCCTGAAGGACGGCGGCGAGATCTACTTCAAGACCGATGACGACGACCTGTTCCGCGACAGCCTGGAGTATTTCCCCGCTTCCGGCTACGAGATCACCTGGAAGACCTTTGACCTGCACGAGAACGAGCCGGAGTGGAACATCCGCACCGAGCACGAGGGGATGTTCACCGAAATGGGCATCAGGATCAAGGCCCTGATCGCCAAAAAGCTGCCCGGCGATGAGACCGTGACCTGGATCGAGCCCAAGGTCCTGAAAAAGAGGAAGGCTGCGGAGGAAGCTGCTGCCGCCGCAAAGGAGGCGTAAGATGTCCTTTTTTGTCAACACCATGGTCTGCGGCTTTTCGCTGTATCAGATCCTGGCGTTTTTCCTGATCTACTCCTGCCTGGGCTGGTGTCTGGAGGTCATCTATGCTGCCGTTTCCACCGGCCAGCTGGTGAACCGCGGCTTTCTGAACGGCCCGGTCTGCCCCATCTACGGCTTTGGCATGATCATTGTGCTGTTCACCCTTTCGCCGCTGGTAGACAACCTGTTGCTGCTCTATATCGGCGGCGTGATCCTGCCCAGCGTGCTGGAGCTGGCGGGCGGCTGGGCGCTCTACAAGCTCTACCACACCCGGTGGTGGGATTACAGCGACTTCCCCTTCAACATCGGCGGATATATCTGCCTGGAGTTCTCCCTTTTGTGGGGCGTGGGCACCGTTGTGGTGATGAAGGCCGTTCACCCCGTGATCGCCGGCCTTGTGGAGATGGTCCCCCAGATGGTGGGCTTTGTTCTCATGTGCATCCTGTACGCCTGCTACGCCGCCGATGTGGTGGTGACCGCCTTTGCGGCCTCTGACCTGGCCCGTGAGCTGGATGCCCTGGAAAAGGTGGCCGACAGTATGCACGCCGTGTCCGATGCCATGACCGAGCTGCTGGGTACCACCGCCATGGATGTGGACCAGAAGATGGACGAGAGCCGCCTGCAGCTCAAGCTGGCGGCTGCCGAGGCCCGGGACAATGCCGCCAGGCTGAGCCCCCGGGATGCCGCTGCCGCCCTGCGCGCCAAGGCCGACGAGGCCATGGAGGCCGCACGCAAGTCCTCGCAGGAGGCCCGGCTCAATGCCTCTGAGGCCGCCGCTGCCGTCAAGCTGGCCGCCAAGGGCACCGCAGAGCGCACGGCAGAGCTGCTCCGTCTGGAACAGCTGGCCGAGGAGCTGCAGGCCCGCAGCGAGGAGATGCGCGCCCGCACCCGGAGCTCCAAGTACTTTGGCAAGGGCCGTATGCTCCGCGCTTACCCCAAGCTGCGCCACGGCGAAAAGCACCGCTCTCTGGACGAGCTGCGGGAGCGCCTGAAGTACGAGCGCAGGCACTGACCCTGACCGCTGCAGCAACCCCAAATGCCCCTGACCGGCTTCTTTCGGTCAGGGGCATTTTTCTTGCACTGCATTCTCCATAAAGTCAGGCAGATCTTGTGCTGCCGCAGGATTTTGTTTTCGTTATGTTTTCCACATTGTACGCTCCTTTTTGTATACTCTTCCAAATCTATTTTCGTCATATTGACAAAAAAAAAAATAGAGTATCTTATCCTGTGCAATATGCTATTCCCGCTAAAAACTGAAGAATCGGCAAGCCAGTCGAAAGGCTGCGACGCAAAGCTACAAGGGCCTGTAATATGGCAGCCAGCCGCACGTTATTCTATCCGGGTAAGGTAACATGAAACCTTGCACCTCCTTGTGAAGATGCGTCGGCTTCCCTTCAGGAGAGCGAGCGCGCAGCGGGCCTGCAAGGGTTCAGAGTGTCGTACCAGCCGTTTGGCCGGTGCGGCGCTCTTTTGTTTTGGTTGAAATAGAGAAAGTTTTTGGGAATATCATGGAAAAGGAGTAAAAAATTATGAGACCTAAGCGTTTGATCAGCTTATTGGTTGCGGTCTGCATGATGATCACCATGCTGCCCCTGTCGGCAGTCACGGCATTTGCGGCAGACACGTCATCGTCAACTGTATATGAAGCCACCGTTGACGGTTACAAGTATGCCTATACGGTAAATGCAGACGGTAATGCAACCATCACAGATTTTCTTGGCCCTGTTGCTTCAACAAGCACTGGCTCCTACGACATCACCATACCCGAAAAGTTGGACGACCACCCTGTAACCGGTTTGGGAGAATCTTCATTCTCTGGCACCTATTCACCTGATCATCCGAAAAATAACACTCTGCTCTCATTCTGTAACCAGATTCAATCCGTCACAATTCCAGAAAGCGTCACTTCCATCGGTAAGTCTGCCTTTGAAGATTGCTCCAACTTGGACTCTCTTACCATCAAAGGTGTTGCCACTTCGATAGGAGCCTATGCCTTTGGAAGCTGTACTTCTCTTACATCACTTTCGTTAGTTGGCAGCTTTCAAACGATCGGCGATTACGCCTTTGTAAGCTGTGGCATGACATCTCTTACCATTGATGCCACTATCACATCGATTGAAAAATACGCCTTTTCAAGCAGATCTCTTACATCGCTTTCATTAACGGGCAACGTTCAGAAAATCGGCGATTACGCCTTTTATTCTTGCTCTTCTCTGAAGACCGTCACTCTTCCCAAAAGTCTGACTTCCATCGGAGCGTATGCTTTTGATTCCTGCACCAGCCTGGATTCGATTGAAATTCCCGGAACGGTCACTGAGATCGGTGATTTCGCATTCCACCTCAGTGGGCTTACCTCCGTCAAAATTGACGAAGGTGTGCAGTCAACCGGAGTTCATATGTTTTATGATTGCGATAACCTGGCCACTGTGAACCTCCCTGAAAGCCTGACAACCATTGCCAAGGGTTCCTTTGCGTTTTGCTCCGACTTGAATCATGTTAAGATCCCCGCCCGTGTCACTTGCATTGGGGATGGTGCGTTTTCCCATTGCACCTCACTTTCAGAGATCACCCTGCAAGATGAAGTGAAAACCATCGGTGCGGATGCTTTTTTATCCTGCCAAGAGCTCACCTCGATCACTCTGCCGGACAGTGTGACAGACATTGGCAAGGAGGCTTTTGGGCATTGCTCAAAACTCGAGTCCATCACCATCCCGAAAAATGTAACAACCATTAAATCTGATACCTTTGACTTTTGCTTCAATCTGAAATCCATTACGCTCCCTGCCGGATTGACCTCCTTCCAGGATGATCTGAGCACTTGTACGGCTGGGTATTTCTACGCTACCGATTACAAAAAGGACGAAAATGGCGACCCCATTTATGGCGAAGATGGACAGCCTATCTATATTTACACTCCCAATGGTGCCATCTACTATAACAGCAATAAAACCGATGCAGATAAACTGCTTGCAAACTCTACCAACACCGATCTGAAAAACCGCAATTTTCTTTACCTCTGCAATGTGACCTTTGATGCCAATGGCGGCAACCTGACCGACTCCGCTGAGGTGCCGGTTTATAAGACCGAAAAAATCACTGATACCAAGGCAAACGAACTGACTGCCATCCATGATCCCACCCGTGCGGGTTACAAGTTCACCGGCTGGTACACCACCCCAGATGGCAAGCCCGAAGATGGCAAGTTTGATGTGGACGAAACCGCAATTACAAAGGACATCACCCTCTATGCCGGTTGGGAGTTCGACCCCGATGCTCCGAGCTGCCACCCGCTGACCGTGACCGGCGGCACTGTTACTGTGAAATACGACGGCAGCGATGTGACCAGCAAGTTGAACAGCAGCACTGACGCAACCACCGGCCAAAAGACCTACTCTGTACCGGAAGGCGCAGAAGTGACCGTGACGCTGGACAAGAACACAGCGCCCGAGGGCAAGGTGTTTGACGGTTGGTCTACCTCCCTGCCCACAGGTCAGGACTACAAGGCAGAAAACATCACCTTTACCATGCGCAGTGGTGTGAATGTGTCTGCAACGTACCGTGATGCCGCCGCTGACCACACCCCCGGTACCGCAGCCTGCCACCCGCTGACCGTGACCGGCGGCATTGTTACCGTGAAAAACGGTGACAAGGATGTGACCGATACCCTGACTGTTACTACTGACGAGACCACCGGCAAAAAGACCTACTCTGTACCGGAAGGCGCAACAGTGACCGTGACGCTGGACAAGACCCTGATCCCTGAGGGCATGGTGTTTGACATCTGGTCTACCGGCAAGTTCTCCCTGCCGCTGGGTCAGGACTACAAGGCTGAGAGCATCACCTTTACCATGAACACCATGAGCAGTGATGCGGATATTGCCGCACAGTACCGTGATGCCACCATTGAAGATGATGGGCCCAATGTGCTGGGCACTGCCGCGATCATTGGTACTGCCGCTGTGGGCGGTGCAGTGCTGGGCTATCAGGCCTATTCTCTGGGCACTGAATTTGCAGGCAAGCTGATGGCTCTGCCCTACTTCCCCAGCAACCGCAGCGCCCTTGCCATGATGCTGTGGGAGGATGCAGGCAAGCCCATGCCCGAATCTGAACTGCTCTACCCCGATGTAGGGCAGGAAGAGCAGGATATGGACCTGCAGCATGCCGCCCGCTGGGCCATGGAAAACGAGCTTATCCCTGACCTGAACGATGAGGGCACGGCTCCGGAAGAGATGAAGTTCTTCCCGGCCAATCCCGTAAGCAAGCTCGATGTGCTGAATGCATGGCAGAAGGCACAGGAGCTCAAGAACAACTAACGCCATCCCCGAATATTCCCAAATATACGTAGAAGCGCCTCATCCTTTACCGGATGGGGCGCTTCTGCGTTGTAATGTGTCGAATTTTCTGTTATACTGTACCTGTCGGCCTTCCGACCCATTTGATGTGGGAAGGAGGTGGTAACCATGGAAATGGTAGTCTCATTTATACTGTCCGTCGCAGCGGGTGTGGTCAGCTACTACATCTGCAAGTGGCTTGAGGAACAGTTCAAGGCCGGTAAGCACTAACCCTTAGCAAGCAGGAAGCCCCCTTGGTATTCGCAGTACCGAGGGGGCTTCTTGTTGCTTTGGTGGAACCATGGAATGGTTCCGTAGTCTCATCTACAACTTTAGTATATGCACTCCTGCGCAAAAAGTCAAGAGGGCCGCCACAGATTTTGTTTCGCATCTGCGCCTGTTTCAGCTTATCACGCCCACAGATCCTCGGGGTACAGGCCCTCCTGGGTTTTCTGGGCGATGGCGGCCACCACGGTGGGCTTATCCTCACGGTAGGTCACGCCGTACCACTTATCGGTGCTCTTGAGCACGGTGACTGCCGCCTTGCCCTCATCGATGAGCTCGCTGGCCACGGTGGGCAGGAAATACTCGCATTTGAGGGGGTTCTTGGGCAGATTCTCACGCAGCCAGCCTGCAAAGCGGCGGTCGGCCTCGTCCAGGAAGCTCTTGCCGAAGCCCCACAGGTTCATGCTGACAGGTGCTTCCACCGGCAGGTCATCCGTGCCCTCACCGACAAGAGCGGTGCAGCGGATGCCGCCCTCATAGGTCTCGATGCCGGTGCGCTCGGTCACGCTGTGCAGGGTGCCGTCCGGGTTCACCACGCAGACACCGCGGGAGACGGTGCCGTTCTCGGAGACAGTATTTTTGAGCAGGTAGCTCACCATGCAGTAATCGTAAACTGCGCCGTCCTGATGGGTGGACAGATACTCATAGATGACCTTGAAGGCCTCGGGGCCGTAGTAGTCGTCCGCGTTGATGACAGCGAAGGGCCCATCAATGAGGTCTTTTGCGGCCAGCACGGCGTGGCAGGTGCCCCAGGGCTTGACACGGCCCTCGGGGATGGTGAAGCCTGCGGGCAGCTCATCCAGCTGCTGGAAAGCGTATTTCACGTTCATGCCCTGAGAGACGCGGTCACCGATGGCGGCTTTGAAGGCATCCTCGATCTCGTGCTTGATGACAAAGATCACAGTCTCAAAGCCTGCGCGGTGGGCATCGTACAGGGAGTACTCCACAATGGGCTGACCCTTGGGGCCCACCGGGTCGATCTGCTTCATGCCGCCGTAACGGCTGCCCATGCCGGCAGCCATGACCACCAATACCGGTTTGTTCATTTTTCTTTCCTCCTGCGTCAGTGCGCTGTTCTTTGAGTCTATTATACTCCAAAATTTCCCGGGCAACAAGGGATAGCTTTTTCTTGAATTTTTGCATGGATTCTCACCCACTGCCGTGATAGAATAGAGGCAATGGAGTTTCCGCAGAAAAGGAGAATGCTTATGTCAACCAAAACTGTCTGGATCACCGGCGCTTCTTCCGGCATCGGGCGGGAGTTTGCCCGCCGCTATGCCCGGCTGGGCTTCCGGCTCATTCTGACCGCCCGCCGCCGCGACCGGCTGGAGACCCTTGCCGCCGAGCTCCGGGCGAAACACGGCACCCTCTGCCGCATCGTACCCGCCGACCTTGAGCAGGATGCGCAGGTCACCGCCCTGTGCGAAGCACTGGCAGACGAACGCATCGACCTGTTCATCAACAACGCAGGCTTTGGTGCCTGCGGTGCCTTTTCCGAAACAGACGAGGGCAAGGAGCTTTCCATGCTGCGGGTGAACGTGCTGGCCATGCACCGGCTGTTCAAGTTCACCCTGCGCAAGATGGAAGCACAGGGCTATGGCACCATCCTGAACGTGGCATCCTCGGCGGGCCTGCTGCCGGGCGGGCCCTATATGGCGGGCTACTACGCCTCCAAGGCATACGTTGTCAGCCTGACCCGCGGCGTGGCTGAGGAGCTGCGGGAGCAGCACAGCCCGGTCTATGTCTGTGCCCTCTGCCCCGGCCCCGTGGACACCGAGTTCAACGACCGTGCCGACGTGGTATTCGCCCTTAAGGGCATCACCCCGGAGCTCTGCGTGGAGGAGGCCATGCGCGGGATGCTCCGCCGCAAGACCATCATCGTGCCCAGCACCCTGATGCGCCTTGCCACCACGGCCCAGAAGCTCGTTCCCACGCCCCTGCTCATGCCCATCGTGGCACGCCAGCAGAAAAAGAAGCTGGGCTGATGGCCGCTTGACAGCGCACCGCCGCTCATGTATCTTAGAGGTATCCGAAAAAACAGGAGGAATGTTCCATGAAAATTGCACTCATCAACGAAAACAGTCAGGCCGCCAAGAACGGCATCATTGAAACCGCCCTGAAAAAGGTGGTGGAACCCATGGGCCACGAGGTGGTCAACTACGGCATGTACACCGCCGAGGATGCCGCCCAGCTGACCTATGTTCAGTGCGGCATTCTGGCCGCCATCCTGCTGAACAGCGGCGCGGCCGACTACGTCATCACCGGCTGCGGCACCGGCGAGGGTGCCATGCTGGCCCTGAACAGCTTCCCCGGCGTGATCTGCGGCCATGTGGAGGACCCCGTGGACGCTTACACCTTTGCCCACGTCAACGACGGCAACGCCGTTTCCATGCCCTTTGCCAAGGGCTTTGGCTGGGGCGGCGAGCTGAACCTCGAGTACTGCTTCGAGAAGCTGTTCGGCTTTGGCCACGGTCAGGGCTACCCCAAGGAGCGCGTTGTGCCTGAGATGCGGAACAAGGCCATTCTGGATGATGTGCGCGCTGCCACCTTCAAGCCCCTGATCGAGTGCCTGCAGAGCATCGACCAGGACCTGCTCAAGGGAGCCATTGCAGGCGAAAAGTTCAGTGAGCTGTTCTTCGCCTCCTGCAAAGATGAGCAGCTGGCCGCCTACATCAAGACCCTGCTGTAAGCAGAAGCGGCAGGATATACGAATCTTATCCAAACACATCCTGCTCACCCTGAAAAGGGCGGTTTATGATACGAAACACGAGGAAGTCTAATATGGCATGGTTGTACCATTTCAATCAGATCGTCACCCACGGCATGGAGGGGTTTCTGGAGACAGCGGTGCCGATGATCTCCGGGCTGGCTGAGATCATCGGCCTGTTCATCATCGTCACCAGCCTTGTCAAGGCCACCTACCACTATGTGCGGGCCACCTTTTTCCATGGCCAGCACGATTTCCTCCACGAGATGTCCAGCGGCCTGACCACGGCGCTGGAGTTCCTGATGTCGGCGGAGATCGCCAAGACTTTCCTGCTGCAGAATCTGGAATCGGTGGTGCCGCTGGCGGCCACCTTTGCCCTGCGGGCCATGATGAGCCTGATGCTCCACTGGGAGATGGAGGGCGGGCACCGCTCCGGCCGCAAAAAGGAAGAAACGCCCGCCGGTGAGGCCAAGAGAAAAGAATGACTTTTAAAGTTTCCCTCTTTTTTCTCGGTTCTGGGTTGTGTAAAACGTAAAAATCGCACCCCGGCTCTTGACAGTTTTGCACAAAGGGGCTATACTCGTGCCATCGAAAGCAAAGGCGCTGACGGAAGTGATTCCGCCAGCGCCTTTTGTGTTTTCGCTGGATATTGCTCGGGAGGAATAGAGGGCCTCCTGAACAAGGCTCCCGCGCACATTCGGTGCGGGGAGCGCATTACAAACCGGGGAGGTATTATAATGTTCAGTTCCATAAACACCTGTTGGGTGCTGGTTGCGGCGTTCCTGGTCTACTTTATGCAGGCCGGTTTCGCGCTGTGTGAGGCGGGCTTTACCCGCGCCAAAAACACCGGCAACATCCTGATGAAAAACATGATGGACTTCTGCATCGGCACACCGTGCTACTGGGTCATCGGCTTCGGCCTGATGTTCGGCGGCACAAGCGCGCTGATCGGCGGGTTCGATCCGTTCATTCAGGGCGATTACAGCCACCTGGGGCTTGATATCCCGCTGTGGGTGTACATCGTGTTCCAGACTGTGTTCTGTGCCACGGCAGCCACCATCGTGTCCGGCTCCATGGCCGAGCGCACCAACTTCAAGGCTTACTGCGTTTACTCCGCTGCCATCTCGCTGGTGGTCTACCCCATCTGCGGCCACTGGATGTGGGGCGGCGGCTGGCTGCAGAGCATGGGCTTCCATGATTTTGCCGGTTCCGCAGCCGTTCACAATGTGGGCGGCGTGATCGCCCTGCTGGGTGCCGCAATGCTCGGCCCCCGCATCGGCAAGTACGACAAAGACGGCAATCCCCACGCCATTCCCGGCCACAACCTGACCGCCGGTGCGCTGGGCGTGTTCATCCTGTGGTTCTGCTGGTTCGGCTTCAACGGCGGCTCTTCCCTGAGCCTTGCCACCGATGAGGCCATGACCCTGACGGGCCTTGTCTGCTTCAACACCAACCTGGCCGCTGCCGTTGCCACCTGCGTGACCATGATCTTCACCTGGCTGCGCTACGGCAAGCCCGATGTCTCCATGACCCTGAACGGCTCTCTGGCCGGTCTGGTCGCCATCACCGCAGGCTGCGACGCTGTCTCTCCCTTCGGTGCCTTCCTCATCGGCTTCGTGGCCGGTATCCTCGTGGTCCTGAGCGTTGAGTTCTTTGATAAGATCGCAAAGATCGATGACCCCGTGGGCGCTGTCTCCGTTCACTTTGCAAACGGCGTGTGGGGCACCATTGCTGTGGGCCTGTTCTCCAACGGCGGCGACGGCGTGGGCAAGGGCCTGTTCTACGGCGGCGGCTTTGCACAGCTGGGCACCCAGCTGCTGGGCCTTATCACCGTTGATGTGTACGTTGTGGTCGTGATGTTCATCGTCTTCAAGATCATCGACAAAACCATCGGCCTGCGCGTCCCTGCTGAGGTGGAGATCGACGGCCTGGATATCCACGAGCACGGCCTGACTTCTGCTTACGCCGGTTTCTCCATCTCCGATGCCAACGCCGCTGCCATGGTGCCCAACGAGAACACCGATCTGGGCGAGGATGATGCCTCCAAGGCAAGCGCCGTGCAGATGAACGCTGCCGTGCCTGTGGTCAAGGAGCCTGCCGTCATCCACGATGGCATCTACGACACCGGGATGCACAAGGTGTCCATCATTGCAAAGCTCTCCAAGTTCGATCAGCTCAAGACCGCGCTGAACGATCTGGGTGTGACCGGCATGACCGTGACCCAGGTGATGGGCTGCGGCATCCAGAAGGGCACCACCGAGAAATACCGCGGCGTGCCTGTGGACAGCACCCTGCTGCCCAAGATCAAGGTCGAGGTCATCGTTTCCAAGATCAGCGTGGACGCTGTGGTGGATGCCGCCAAGAAGGCCCTGTACACCGGCCACATCGGCGATGGCAAGATCTTTGTCTACAACGTGACCCGCGTGGTCAAGATCCGCACCGGCGAAGAGGACTTTGCCGCCCTGCAGGATGTGGAGTAACGCTCCGCACAATTTCAACCGCTGTCCCGCTTTGAAAGCGTGACGATATTTGTTCTCCTTGTTCTCCTTTTCCTTTTTCTGAAATCCATTTGGCAGAACCCCTGCTTCCTCCGCACAAGGAAGCAGGGGTTTGTCGTTGTCATCACGATGTGAGCCCCCCTGCAATGGTTCCGGGTTGACATCCCTGTGCGGGCGTGTTATTTTGAAGTGTAAAATTTTCAGTTTTTTTGTATCAGGAGTTTCTATGAGCAACTTGAATGATTTTAACCGCGAGGCCAAAGCCGCCCTGTGGGTGGTCCTGCAATGGCTGCTGCTGGCCGTGCCCACGGGTCTGGTCTGCGGCGCAGTCGGCACAGCGTTCCACCTGAGCGTGGAGTACGTCACCGAGCTGCGGGCCGCGCAGAGCTGGCTGCTGCTCTGCCTGCCGCTGGCGGGCCTTGCCATCGTGGCACTCTACAAGGTCACAAAGTGCGAAGGCGTGGGCACCAATAACGTCATCCGCGCCGTGCAGAGCGGCGAGCCGGTCAGCCCGCTGCTGGTGCCCGCCATCTTTCTGGGCACGGTGCTCACCCACCTGTGCGGCGGTTCTGCCGGCCGCGAGGGTGCCGCTTTGCAGATGGGCGGCAGCATCGGCTGGAACGTGGGCAAACTGCTCCACCTGAGCGATTACGTCCGCCGCACCGCCACCATCAGCGGGATGGCCGCGTTCTTCTCCGCCCTGTTCGGCACCCCGCTGACCGCTGCCCTCTTCGCCATGATGGTGGAGGACGTGGGGCTGACGTTCACTTCGGCCTTTATGCCCGCGTTCACGTCGGCACTCATTGCTTACGGCGTATCCCTGTTCTTCGGGATCGCCCCGACCAATTTTGTGCTCAATTCCATCCCGCACCTGACGCTGGAAACCGCGCTTCAGACCGCCCTGCTGGGCATTGCCTGTGCCGCCGTGACCCGGCTGTTCTGCTGGACGCTTCACACCCTGGAACACGGGATCCCCAAACGGATCCCGAATCCCTGGCTCCGGGCTTTTGCAGGCGGTGCAGCCGTGGTAGCGTTCTCGTATCTGTTCGGTGTCGGGCGGTACAACGGGGCCGGAATGGCCGTCATTGCCGATGCCGTGGAGCAGGGCACTGCCCTGCCCTGGGATTTTGCCTGCAAGATTTTCCTGACCGCCCTGACCCTGGCAGTAGGCTTCAAAGGCGGCGAGGTGGTCCCAAGTTTCTACATCGGGGCGACCTTTGGCTGCATCGCCGGGCCATGGCTGGGCCTGCCCGCCGGGTTTGCCGGTGCCATCGGTCTGGTCTGCGTGTTCTGCGGAGCCACAAACGCCCTGATCCCCTCCATCCTGCTGGGATTCGAGCTGTTTGGCGGGCAGGGGCTGGAGCTTATTGCGCTGGGCTGCGGCGTATGCTACATGCTCTCGGGCCACCACGGCCTCTACAGCAGCCAGACCTTTGTCACCAACAAGCTGCGGCCGGAGTACGCCTCCCACAAGTGGCGGGTCAAGCTGAAGAAAAAAGAAGAATGATTTTTCGCAGATTTTCGCCGCGGAGAGCTTGATTTTTTGCCGCTATCGTGCTACAATCAGCGTAGTTTCATCCTGACCAAAGCGATGATGCGGACAAACCGAAGCTCGTTCCCCATGACGCAGAGAGGGCTGCCCCGGATACCGGGTGCTGCGAGCAGCCTGCCGTGCACCGGGCTTCTACCACCGCAGAGCGCAGAGGAGAACCTCTGCCGGGTGCGCCCGTTACAGCACAGCGAGTGGCGTGTTCTCAAGGGCACGCAATTCGGGTGGAACCGTGGAACGCGTGAAATCTTCAGGCGCTTCATCCCGTAAATTTGAGCGGGATGGAGCGCTTTTTGTTTTAACTTTCATCAAAAGGAGAACCACTATGAAGATCATCTACAAAGACGGCCATGTGGACGAGTGCCCGCAGGACCAGGAACTGCATGTTATCCGCCACACCGCTGCTCACATCATGGCGCAGGCTATCAAGCGCCTGTACCCCGAGGCTGACTTTGCCTTTGGCCCTGCCACCGAGAACGGCTTCTACTACGATGTCGATCTGGGCGACACCAAGCTCACCGATGACGATCTGGCCAACATCGAAAAAGAGATGCGCAAGATCTGCAAGGAAAATCTGGCCATCAAGCCCTTCATCCTGCCCCGTGACGAGGCTGTGAAGCTGATGGAGGAGCGCCAGGAGCACTACAAGATCGAGCACATGGCTGATCTGGCCGACGAGACCGAGTTCAGCTTCTTCCAGCAGGGCGAGTACGTTGACATGTGCATCGGACCCCACCTGACCTACACCAAGGCGCTGAAGGCCTTCAAGATCACCCAGCAGTCCGGCGCATACTGGAAGAACGACAAGGAAAACAAGATGCTGACCCGTATCAACGGTGTGGCATTCCACAACCAGGAAGAGCTGGAAGCCTGGGAGAAGGAGCAGCAGGAGGCCCGTGAGCGCGATCACCGCAAGATCGGCAAAGAGATGGGCCTGTTTATGACCGACGACCTGGTGGGCCGCGGCCTGCCCATGTTCCTGCCCGCAGGCTACACCGTCTGGCAGGAGCTGGAGAACTATATCAAGGAGAAGGAGCGTGCACGCGGCTACCTGCACGTGATGACCCCCTGCATCGGCACCGTGAACCTGTACAAGACCTCCGGCCACTGGGATCACTACCGCGAGAACATGTTCCCCGCCATGGAGATGGAGGGTGAAAGCTACGTCCTGCGCCCGATGAACTGCCCCCACCACATGATGATCTACGCAAATCGTCCCCACTCTTACCGTGACCTGCCCATGCGCATCGGTGAGATCGCACACGATTTCCGCTACGAGTCCTCCGGCACCCTGAAGGGCATTGAGCGCGGCCGCCACTTCTGCCAGAACGATGCCCACCTGTTCTGCACCCCGGAGCAGATCAAGAGCGAGGTCGCCGATGTCTGCAACCTGATCTTCGAGACCTACAAGGACTTCAAGATCACCGATTACCGCTGCGTTCTGTCCCTGCGTGACCCCGCCGACAAGAAGAAGTACCACGACGACGATGCCATGTGGAACCACGCCGAAAACGCTCTGCGCGAGGTGCTGACCGAGCTGGGCATCCACTTCACCGAAGAGATCGGCGAGGCCGCCTTCTACGGCCCCAAGCTGGATGTGAACGTCAAGCCCGCCGTGGGTGCTGAGTACACCCTGTCCACCTGCCAGCTGGACTTCTGCCTGCCCGCAAAGTTCCACCTGACCTATGTGGACAAGGACGGCTCCGAAAAGACCCCTGTTGTCCTGCACCGTGCAATCCTGGGCTCTCTGGACCGCTTCATGGCCTACCTGATCGAGGAGACCAAGGGCAAGTTCCCCACCTGGCTGGCACCGGTTCAGGTCAAGGTCCTGCCCGTTTCCGAAAAGACCCTCGAGTATGCGGAGAGCATCACCGAGAAGCTGGTGGAGGCCGGTGTCCGCGTGGCTCTGGACGACGACAACCAGAAGATCGGCTACAAGATCCGTGCCGCACAGCAGGTGGACCGTGTGCCCTACATGCTGGTTCTGGGTGCAAAGGAAGCCGAGGCTGGCAACCTCTCTGTCCGTGACCGCAAGGGCGAGACCACCACGATGGAAGTGGATGAATTCATCGCAAAGGTCACCGAGGAGATCAAGACCCGCAGCTACAATACCTGATATTGTAAAAATAGAGCTGCAAAGTGAAGAGCATCCAAACGAAGAAACCATTGCTGCCATGATGGAAGCCGAGCGCATTGCGCGAGACCCCAATGTAAAGCATTATACGGATTTGGATGAACTATTTGCAGATTTGAAACGTTAAATGAACAGCGCCGCTTTCCCATGACCGGGAGAGCGGCGCTGTTCGTTTACTGATTTTTTCGGTCTGCCCACGCACGGACGGCGGAGTAGAGGGCGGCGAAGACAAGCCCGGCCACGGCCCAGATGATCCAGCTCTTTTCCCAGTTGTTGTTCCAGAAGCTGACAGCGAGGTACACCGCCGTTACAAGACACCAGTAGGCCCCGGCAAACCAACCGACGCGGCGGTTCGTCCACTTTTCGCGGACGGTGTATTCCCCCGTTTGCAGCAGCTTATCAAAGCTGCCCTGGGTCATCCCGGCCCGGATGAACAACTGTACTGCACCGGCCACAATGGCCAGCAGCAGGCCGACTGCGGCAGCGACCCAGAAGTCTGGTACTCCCAGCATGGCCGTACCCAGGATCGGCACCACGGCCAGCACACAGAGCACCACGCCCTGGGTCATGCTGCGGCGGTAGGTGGGCGCATACTCCTGTTTCTGCCGCTCCACGATGCCCTCCACACCATAGGCAAGGGCGATCTGCTCTTTTTCCAGATATTCAAACGCTTCCAGCCGGATGGCGGCGGGCAGGATGAGCAGCAGCCCCAGCGCGACGAAGAGCAGCAGGAAGATGACACCGAGCCCTGTCATCCGCTCTTCGCTGGGTGTACCATCGCTCCATGCGCCCAGAACAAGCAGCGTGATGGGGCTGAGGATGCACAAGCTCACACCCGCCGCCATCTTCCCATGCACGGCCTGCACCGTGCTGAGATATGCGTTTGCCTCGTCAAATGAGACGGTGCGGCAGGGTTCCGTCACCCGCTCTTCCTTCGGCAGCGGGGCCGTGGCATCGGGCTGTTCCAGCTCATCTTTTAATAAGTAGTCGGTGCTCACTTCAAACAGAGCACTCAGCTTCAGTATTTTATCCAAGTCGGGGATGGACATTCCGCCCTCCCACTTCGAGACCGCCTGGCGCGAGACATTCAGCTGATTGGCCAGTTCCTCCTGGCTCCATCCATTCTGGCGGCGGAGAAGGGCAATTTTTTCTGCTAAGATCATAGTGTTCTCTTTTCTGCCGCAGGGCGGCGTATCAATGGATTCCGGCGGACGTCCTCTATGCTGTTATCATAGCAGATTTTCCAGTTGACAACCACCAATTGCGGCTTGAAATTTGTCAACCAGCGGTTGCAGCCACGCAAAAACCGCCTGCACCCAGCATAATCGCATGGGCACAGGCGGTTTTGTTTCTACCATTTGTTACTTCAGCAGGTTATTATCCGCGAAGTAGTCAATGCGCATGGCTTTGCGGACATTGGCCAGGGTGGCGGCAGCGGTCTTTTCGGCCACGGCGCTGCCTTCCTTCAGGATCTCCACGACCTCGGGCAGGCGCTGCTCCCACTCCTTGCGGCGGTTGCGGATGGGCTCCAGCTCGGCCTGCATGACGGCGTTGAGGAACTTCTTGATCTTCACGTCGCCCAGACCGCCACGCTGATAGTGGGCCTTGAGCTCATCGAGGTTCTGGTACTCCGGCAGGAACTCGGCAAAGTGCTCGGGGCGGCTGAAAGCGTCCAGATAGATGAACACGGGGTTGCCCTCCACCTTGCCGGGGTCCTGCACCCGCAGGTGGTTGGGGTCGGTGTACATGGACATGATCTTCTTCTTAATGTCCTCGGGCTCATCCGACAGGTAGATGCAGTTGCCCAGGCTCTTGCTCATCTTGGCCTTGCCATCGATGCCGGGCAGGCGCAGGCAGGCGGCATTCTGGGGCAGCATGATCTCAGGCATGGTCAGGGTCTCGCCGTAGACGGCGTTGAACTTGTGCACGATCTCGCGGCACTGCTCCAGCATGGGCATCTGATCCTCACCGGCCGGCACAGTGGTGGCACCGAATGCCGTGATATCCGCTGCCTGGCTGATGGGGTAGGTGAAGAAGCCCACCGGGATGCTGGTCTCGAAGTTCCGCATCTGGATCTCGCTCTTCACGGTGGGGTTGCGCTGCAGGCGGCTCACCGTGACCAGATTCATATAATAGAAGCTCAGCTCTGTCAGCTGAGGCACCATGGACTGGATGAAGATGTGGACCTTGTTGGGGTCCAGACCGCAGGCCAGATAGTCCAGTGCCACCTGCAGGATGTTCTGGCGGACCTTCTCCGGGTTATCGGCGTTGTCCGTCAGGGCCTGCGCGTCAGCGATCATAATATAGATCTCGTCGAACTTGCCGGTGTTCTGCAGGCGCACGCGCTCCTTTAAAGAGCCAACGTAGTGGCCAACATGCAGGCGGCCCGTGGGACGGTCGCCGGTCAGAATGATCTGTTTCATTGTGATTTCTCCTTTTCAGGCAGCTCACCCTCTCAGTCATTGCTGCGCAATGCCAGCTCCCCCAAAGGGGGAGCCTTGGGCAGCTTCACCGTTTCGTCAGAAGCTCTCCCTTTGGGAGAGCTGGCGCTCAAGCGCCTGAGAGGGTGAGGACGCTGACCACAAGGATGCCGCTATCGTGATATTTCTTACTCTCCAGTATATCCCCTGTGCAATTTTCTGTCAACAAAAAGAAAAAAGCGATGGAACATTTCCATCGCTTTGCTGGCGCCTCTTGCCTGACTCGAACAGGCGACACCCTGATTAACAGTCAGGTGCTCTAACCGACTGAGCTAAAGAGGCATCTATATAAAACGGCATACAGCCGTTTTACTACTATAAAATGGTGACCCGTACCGGAATCGAACCGATGTTAAAGGCGTGAGAGGCCTCTGTCTTAACCGCTTGACCAACGGGCCATACGTCCATTTTCGCATCGGGGTTTCGCTCCCGACTCGATTATTTTAGCATAGCAGTCGTACTTTGTCAACAGGAAATTTCAAGTTTTTCAGAAATTTGTGCTGCGGGCCTCCCGCCCCGGTTTTTCCGCTCTGGGATACCCAGTTGCATCCAGAATCGACAAAATATTATCAAAGTTGTGTTTTGGGTCTCTTTTCTTTATTTTGTTCGCCGCGGTTCCCCTTTCTTCTTATGAAATCACTTCAAACAGCTAAGATTCTGAATGAAATTTGTTACATTTATAAGAACCTTTTGTTTCCTCTGGTTGATTTTGGAACGTTTTTATGTATAATGGTAAACAGGAGAATACGCATCTGTATTTCTTCATCGCCCGCGCTGCCCATTGGCTAAGGGCCTGTGCGTCGCGCGATCAGAATTGATCTGAACGAAAGAAGAGGTATAAGTATCATGGCAAAGGTAGATCTGAGCAAGTACGGCATTACCGGCACGACCGAGGTCGTGTATAACCCCTCTTACGAGCAGCTGTTCGAGGAAGAGACCAAGCCCGGCCTGGAAGGCTACGAAGTGGGCAAGGTCAGCGAGCTGGGCGCTGTGAACGTTATGACCGGCATCTACACCGGCCGTTCCCCCAAGGACAAGTTCATCGTGATGGACGAGAACTCCAAGAACACCGTTTGGTGGACCAGCGATGAGTACAAGAACGACAACCACCCCGCTTCTGAGGAAGCCTGGGCTGCCGTGAAGGAGATTGCAAAGAAGGAGCTGTCCAACAAGCGCCTGTACGTTGTGGATGCTTTCTGCGGCGCAAACAAGGACACCCGCATGGCTGTCCGTTTCATCATGGAAGTGGCCTGGCAGGCACACTTCGTCACCAACATGTTCATCAAGCCCACCGCTGAGGAGCTGGAGAACTTTGAGCCTGATTTCGTTGTTTACAACGCTTCCAAGGCCAAGGTCGAGAACTACAAGGAGCTGGGCTTGAACTCCGAGACTGCTGTTATGTTCAACATCACCAGCAAGGAGCAGGTCATCGTCAACACCTGGTACGGCGGCGAGATGAAGAAGGGCATGTTCTCCATGATGAACTACTTCCTGCCGCTGAAGGGCATTGCTTCCATGCACTGCTCCGCCAACACCGATATGGAGGGCAAGAACACTGCCATCTTCTTCGGTCTGTCCGGCACCGGCAAGACCACCCTGTCCACCGATCCCAAGCGTCTGCTGATCGGCGATGACGAGCACGGCTGGGACGACAACGGCGTGTTCAACTTCGAGGGCGGCTGCTACGCAAAGGTCATCAACCTGGATAAGGACTCCGAGCCTGATATCTACAACGCCATCAAGCGCAACGCTCTGCTGGAGAACGTCACTCTGGATGCCGAGGGCCACATCGACTTCGCTGACAAGTCTGTCACCGAGAACACCCGTGTGTCCTACCCCATCAACCACATCCAGAACATCGTCCGCCCCATCTCTTCTGCACCTGCTGCAAAGAATGTCATCTTCCTGTCTGCTGACGCATTCGGCGTTCTGCCTCCCGTCTCTATCCTGACCCCCGAGCAGACCCAGTACTACTTCCTGTCCGGCTTCACCGCCAAGCTGGCTGGCACCGAGCGCGGCATCACCGAGCCCACTCCCACCTTCTCCGCTTGCTTCGGTCAGGCTTTCCTGGAGCTGCACCCCACCAAGTACGCTGAGGAGCTGGTCAAGAAGATGCAGATGAGCGGCGCTAAGGCTTACCTGGTCAACACCGGCTGGAACGGCACCGGCAAGCGCATCTCCATCAAGGACACCCGTGGTATCATCGATGCTATCCTGAACGGCGATATCAACAACGTGCCCACCAAGAAGATCCCCTACTTCGACTTCGAGGTTCCCACCGTCCTGAACGGTGTTGACACCGGCATCCTGGATCCCCGCGATACCTACGCCGACGCTTCCCAGTGGGAGGAGAAGGCCAAGGATCTGGCTGGCCGCTTCATCAAGAACTTCAAGAAGTACGAGGGTAACGAGCACGGCAAGGCTCTGGTCTCTGCCGGCCCCCAGCTGTAAGCTCTGATCCCAGCATTTTTCTTCTGAACTCCATATAAAATATCCCCCACCGCCTGTCCATTGACCGAACAGGCAGTGGGGGATTTGTGTTTTGGAGCAGGTAAACAAAGCGTCGATTGCCTTTTGGTGCGTGGTATGCTATCCTTTTTCCAAAGGATGTGAGCACAATGGATGCGAAAACGTTCGGGGCATTTCTCGCCCGGATGCGCAAGTCACAGGGATTAACACAGGCAGAGCTGGCCCAGCAGCTGCATGTAACAGATAAGGCTGTCAGCCGATGGGAACGCGGGGTCGGCCTGCCGGACATCAACACGCTGGAACCACTGGCCGACGCGCTGGGGCTGACCCTTGCCGACCTGATGCACTGCCGTGACCCGCAGGAAGCAGATATTGCACCGGAAGTCCCGCTGGAAGATTTCTTTACCCTGCTGCGCCGTCAACAATCCATTGACTGGCGCTCGGTACGGGCAGTTTTGTTTTGGCTCAGTGCCGCACTGGCCATCTGGGGCATCCTCGCCTGCCCGGGCCGGATGGCCGTCCACTGGCGTACCCTGAGCAATGGGAACCTGCAGGCAGATGGCTGGCTTCCCTCCTGGGTGTTTTTCCCATTGTTCGTCGGGATAGAATTTCTCTCGCTGGAGCTCTGGAACAACTTTGAGCAGACCGGCTACTACCGACACTGGGGTGAGATAGGTGCCTCCGTCACCCGCTCCATGAACTTCTGCTCCCCTGCTGTCCGGCTCTGGAAGTTTGTGCTCGATCTGCTGTTCTTCTTCGGGTTCGGCTTCGCGATCCCCTGCGCTGAGATGATGGCGATTCTGATCAACTGAAAAAAGAAAGCCCTCCCATCGCACAAGCGAAAGGAGGGCTTTCTATCATCTTATCAGAAGTTTCTCCGTTCTTCTATTCCTCTGATTTTAAGATCATTTACTTTTCGTTCTTTGCCCGGCGTTCTTTCAGATCGCTTTCCATCTGCGCCAGGGTCTTTTTATCCAGATTGAACACCACGCCGTACGCAATGATCATCACGATATAGCTTCCCAGATACATGACCGGCACCAGATAGCGCATCCGGGTTGCCACTTCGATCGTCTGTGCAGCCTTCAGAGATGCATCATAACCCAGTTTGGTTGCCAGAACAAGGCCCAGAGAAGGTCCGATGCCCTGTGCAAGCTTACGGAAGAAGGAGTGCAGTGCATAGGTAGTGCCTTCTTCTCGCACACCAAATTTCCACTCGTTATAATCGATCGCATCTGCCATCAGAGACCAGCTCAGGCAGCTTCCGATACCGCCGCCCAGCATTGCAATGATCTGACACAGGACATAAAGGCTGAGACCCCGGCCGTCCGGTGTGATGGGCAGAACCAGCATCAGGACGTATGCCAGCGCACAGACAACCGAACCAAAGGTCACGGCTTCTTTCTTGCCAAAGCGCTTGACGATACGGCTCACAAAAGGACTGAAGATGAAAACGCCAAAGTAGGAGATCATACCCACAATGCCGGAGATCTTTGCATTCTTGAAATAAGCCTGGAACAGGATCTGACCTGCAGTAGAGGCACCATACATACCAATAAACGTTGCGATAGGTGCCAGCGTTGCGCCCACAGCCGGGCGATTATGGATAAAGTTGTTGAATGCCTTTATGATGTTGAACTTAGGTGCATCCTCTTTCAGAGTGATCGTGGTGTCCACACGCACCTTTGTGTTCGTGACCATAAAGCGGAAGCAGATCAGACCGATCACACCCATGATCAGAGCAATGACAAACATCTGCTCACCACGCAGGTTGTTCTGGTTATCATAAATGATCACCGGAATCAGCATACCGGTCAGAAGCGCACCGCCCATAGAACCAATGGAGCGGAAAGTCGACAGCTGTGCACGCTGGATCGGGTCATCCGAAATCAGAGACAGCATCGAGCCATACGGCACATTTGCAACGGTGTAGAAAGCATCCCAGATCATATAGCCTGCCACAAACAGAATATTCTTGACCATACCGGGAGCCTGCGGGAACGGCAGATAGCAAAGTGCACCAGCCACGGTCAGTCCGATCGCACCGAACCAGATATAGGCAAGGAACTTGTTCCGGCGGTATTTGTGCGTATCCGCATCTACCATTGCTCCGATAATAGGATCGTTGATTGCGTCCCAGATCTGCACGATCAGCAGAAGGGATGCCATCAGGTAGTTGTCGATCCCCATAAACTGCGTCCAATAAATCGTCAGGTAGCCTTTGAGTGCAAAACTCATATTGCAGCCAAAGTCACCCGCTGCGTATGCAAGTTTATCACGCAATCCAAACCCTGCAGACGCATCCACTGTTGATTTCCCCATGAAAATACTCCTTTCTGAACTTTCCGGACAATTTTGGCACACCGCCCGCAAGCCGTATGCATATTTATGAATCCATGATACGGCATCTCTTTCCAAAATGTTAGAATTTTTTTACGATTCCGCCTGAAGAATTTACGATTTAAAAGTATTTCTTGT
The DNA here is from genome assembly GCF_023347335.1 of Faecalibacterium sp. IP-3-29. Taxonomy (NCBI): domain Bacteria; kingdom Bacillati; phylum Bacillota; class Clostridia; order Eubacteriales; family Oscillospiraceae; genus Faecalibacterium; species Faecalibacterium sp. IP-3-29. The sequence continues at coordinate 2,911,227 of NZ_CP094471.1, forward strand.
TGTATTCTTTAATTCGTGCAGCGTTTTCGTGATTCTGCACAAGCAATCTTTTCTTTTTTTGTATGCAAAATATTTTTTCTTAGCCGAATCTTTTCTTTGTTGAGAACGGCGTTGTGCGCCGAGCATAAAGCAAGGGCCATTGCACGAGAATCTGTGCAATGGCCCTTGCTTTCTATTGTTTCTTATTTCGCCGCCTCAAACTCGGCTTCGATTTCCTTCGAGGGGGCGGGGGTGACCAGGCTGACCACCACGCAGACCAGCAGGGAGGTCAGGAAGGCGGGCAGCAGCTCATAGATGCTGAACACGCCGCCCAGCGGACTGATGAGGTACTTCCAGACAAAGACCATCAGGCCGCCGGCGAGCATCCCGGCCAGCGCACCCTGCCAGTTGCAGCGCTTCCAGAACAGGGCGCAGAGCATCACGGCACCATACGCGCCGCCGAAACCGGCCCATGCAAAGCTGACGATGCCGAACACGCTGGAATTGGGGTCACGGGCCAGCACCACGCCCACCACGCTGACGCAGATGATGGTCAGGCGGGCGGCAAACAGGCTCTGGCGTTCGGTCAGCTTCATGTGGCCGAACTCCTGCAGGATGTTCTGGGAGACGCTGGACGCGGCAGCAAGCATCTGGCTGTCGGCGGTGGACATGGTGGCGGCAAGGATACCCGCCAGGATCAGGCCCGCCAGCACGGCTGCCAGAATGCCGTGCTGTGCAATGAGGTTTGCAATGCGGACGATGACCGTCTCGCTGGAGGAGCCGCTCAGGTACTCCAGCGCGCCCGCCTTGGTCATGCCAAGGCCCACCATGCCGATGATGATGGAGGCGGTCATGGCAATGACGACCCACACGCTGGCAATGCGGCGGCTGAGTACCAGCTTCTTTTCATCCTCAATGGCCATGAAGCGGAGCAGGATGTGGGGCATTCCGAAGTAGCCCAGGCCCCACGCCATGGTGGAGACGATGTCCAGCAGGCTGTACGAGGTGGCCGTACCCTCGGCGGCGTTGTGGCTGGCCATCATGGTCAGGTAACCGGGCAGGCTCTGGGCGTTGGCCACAACGGCATCCCAGCCGCCTGCCGCGCCAATGCCGTACACCAGCACAGCCACAAGGGCCAGACTCATCACGATGGACTGGATGAGGTCGGTGGTGGTAACGGCACGGAAGCCGCCCGTGATGGTATAGCCCACGATGACGCAGGCCGAGACCACCATGGCCGCCATGTAATCCACGCCGAAGAGGCTGTGGAACAGCTTGCCGCAGGCGGCAAAGCCCGAAGCCGTGTAGGGCACAAAGAACACGATGATGATCACCGCGCCCAGTGCGTTGAGCAGATTGCGCTGGTCGTGGAAGCGCAGGGACAGGAACTGCGGCACGGTGATGGCTTCCAGATTGGCCGAATACCGCCGCAGCCGCCGGGCCACGATGAGCCAGTTCAGCCAGGTGCCCAGCGCCAGGCCGATGGCGGTCCAGCCGGGCGAGGCGATGCCGGTGAGGTAGGCAAGGCCCGGCATTCCCATCAGCAGCCAGCTGGACATATCGCTGGCTTCGGCGCTCATGGCCGTAACCAGCGGGCCCATTTTGCGGCCGCCGAGGTAGAAATCGGTGCTGTCGTTGTTGGACTTGCTGTATGCAAACCCAACCAACAGCATTGCCACCAGATAGATGATGATGGTGGCGATGATGCAGATGTTGGTCATATACTTTTTCCCCCTTGTCTTTCCAAATGAAAGTACGCTTCGATTTTACCACAGTAAAGCATCAAAGTGCAAGTCTTTTGGCAAAACTTTGTCCTGATTCGCCAAAAGTCCACGAGTGACGGACAAAAAGTTTTCAAATTGACAGGAAACATCCGGCCCCGGGATTTTTCTTGCAAAATCCCGGAAATCTGTTATACTACCAATCCAGGGGGTTAGTGTATATGAAAGAATCCAAAACCATACAGGCTGTACCGGGCTCCGGTGTGTTATGTGCTGCTGGTGCAGCTGGTGTTCGCATAACAGAAACGGGAGGTGCCGGTGGGGCATCTCCCGTTTGTTTCAATGATAGAATGTATCAAAATTGATCTGCCGGTAGAACCGCTGCTGGAGCTGGTCAAAGTTCTCGCAGTTCTGGGCCAGCAGCCACATGACCTTGGTGACAACGGCCTCAATGGTCATATCGTGGGCCTCCAGGAAGCGGAAGCGGTTCTTGACCCGCTTGCCCACCTCGTAAATGCCCACATCGCTGCCCTCATAAGTGACCTGCGTGGTCAGGATCAGGATCTTGTGGGTCTTGTCGTAATCGCCCAGCTCTTCGGAAAAGGCATCCATGAGCCGCTGGGGAATGCCGCCCACGCCAAAGCTTTCCACAATGACGCAGTCATATTGTTGAAAGATGGCCGGGATGAGCTCCGGCCCAAGGCCGGGGGTCAGCTTGAGCAGGAACACTTTGGGGTTCAGCGCCCGGCCAAACTCCACCGGGCCGGTGGGCCAGGGCGAAGCCACATACCGCACCAGTCGGTCGCCCTGCACCAGCGCCAGCGCCGGGAAGTTGACCGACGCAAAGGCATCGTAGCTGATGGTCTTGTTCTTCTTGGCGCGGGTGCCCGCAATGACGTGCCCGCCAAACACCACCATCACACCCCGGCTGCCCGGGTCAAGGGCACAGATCACGCTGTCCCGCAGGTTCTTCTTGGCATCGGTGATCTCGTTGGAAATGGGCTGCTGGGCACCCGTGAGGATGATGGGCTTGTCCGCATTCTGAATAAGGTAGGACAGCGCCGCCGCCGAGTAGGCCAGCGTATCGGTGCCGTGGCAGATGATAAAGCCATCGTAAAGTGCATAGTTTTCCTGCACGGCCTTGGCCATCATCAGCCAGTGCTCCGGGCCAAGGTCGGTGCTGTCGATGCTGCACAGGTTGAGCGTTTCCGGGCAGCAGAGCTGCTGCAATTCCGGCAGATGGGCCAGCAGCTCCTCGCTGGTCAGAACAGGCTTGAGCCCCTGTGCGGTGCGCACGCTGGCAATGGTGCCGCCGGTGGTGATAAAAAGCAGGCGCTGCTTGGACATAGGTTTTTCCCCTCCATGGTGTCGATTCTTGCGATATTTTCAGTATAGCACAGTTCGTCGGAGATGAAAAGTGCGGGGAGTTGAGGTATAATAGTGATCATAAGATCAAGCTATCCTCTGTACAACCTACCATAAGGAGAAACTGCCATGCCAAACATTGTGATCATTGGTTCCGGCCCCGCAGGTGTCTCGGCGGCATTGTATGCCGCGCGCGCCGGGGTGCAGACCACCGTTCTGACCAAGGGCCCCGGCGCACTGGACCGGGCCGAGCTCATCCAGAATTACTACGGCTTTGCCGAACCCATCACCGGTGCCGAGCTGGAACGCCGGGGCATCGAGGGTGCCAAGGCCGTGGGGGTGGAGTTCGTCACCACCGAGGCCGTGGGCCTGACCTACACCGACAAGCTGACCGTGGAGACGCTGGCCGGGGATTTCCCTGCCGATGCCGTCATTCTGGCCACAGGGGCTTCCCGGGCAGCGCCCCGCATTCCGGGCCTTGCCGGGCTGGAGGGCCACGGCGTGAGCTACTGCGCCACCTGCGATGCCTTTTTCTACCGCGGCAGGGATGTGGCCGTGCTGGGCAGCGGAGAGTACGCCCTGCACGAGGTACAGACCCTGCTGCCCGTGGCTCACAGCGTCACCCTGCTCACGGGCGGGGCCCCGCTGACGGCACAGTTCCCGCCGGAAGTGGCCGTGCGGACGGAAGCCGTGGAAGCCATCCTCGGCGAGGAGCGGGTCACCGGCGTGCAGCTGAAAGACGGCGGGAAACTGGAAGTCTCCGGCGTGTTCGTGGCGCTGGGCGTGGCGGGCAGCACAGCCCTGGCCCGCAAGCTGGGGGCCGAGGTGAACGGCAGCCGGATCGTGGTGGATGACCACATGCAGACCTCCCTGCCCGGCCTGTATGCCGCCGGAGACTGCACCGGCGGGCTGCTGCAGGTCGCCAAGGCCGTGTACGAGGGTGCCGTGGCAGGCACCGAAGCCGCCAAAGCCCTGCGGAAATGACCCAGACAGAAAAAGGACGCTGTGCCCTGCGGCACAGCGTCCTTTTATTGCTTTGCTCAGCTCTTGCAGCCGGATTCCTCTTCGATGCCGGTGAAATCGCTGGCCTCCGCGATCTTGGTGGTATCGAACTTGCCGTTCTCATCCTTGGGGGCAACGGCAGGGCCTGCCTCCACAGGATTCACGGTCGTTTCCTCTGCCGCAGGCTTTTCCTCGGCAGTCTCCTCTGCCCGGGCAGCTTCCACCACCGGTGCTGCGGGCGCAGTCTCGGGCTCGGCAGGAGCCTTTTCAAAGGCAGGGGGCCATGCGTCACCGGGAGTGGTCTCCTTGGCCTCGCCCTCGGCGTAGGCTTCGGCAGTCTTTTCAGCCTCGGCGGGGTCCTTTTCAGCTTCCTCGGGGAACTCCACGTTTTCGACGTGGAGCGGGTCCTTGTCGTTCAGAACTTTGTCCAGCACGACGATGGCGGCACCGGTAACAGCCACAGCGGCAACGGCACCCAGAACACGGAACAGAGTTTTCATGGTGAAGTCCTCCCTGTATAAGATAGGATTAAGAGAATGTTACGACATCGTTCTGCGGCTTTTCGGCAGGCTCCACCGAAATGGCGGTCAGCACCGGGCCCTTGCCGCGGTAGATGTTGTGGAATTTGTAATTGACCTTGGCGGTCACAGTGACCCAGGCGCGCTGCTCCAGTGCCTTGTAGCCATCATAGCTGCAGGGGAAGCCCACGAACTGGATATCCTGCACGCAGCAGGTCATTGCAAAACGGCCGGGCACAAAGCTGTTTTTGCCCGCGCGGTTGGTCTGGCAGACCTGCGCCAGGAACCGGACGGTCTTGCCCACATACTTCTGGGGCTCGTCCTGGCAGTCCATATACCAGATGCCGAAATCGTCCTCGCCGATCTCAACGATCGGGGCGTTCAGATCGAAGGGCAGCGGGTCGGGGATGTCATCGTATGCCACGCTGCCGTCGGCGAACTCATAGGCGATATCGCACTTGCGGGAGGCCTGACGCACCAGCTTGTGCAGCTCCTGACGGGCGGCATCGTTGTTCACGGCCTCGGCGCGGTTGAACACGATCAGCTCACTGCGGGCGATCTTGTCCAGCAGCAGAGAGCGCATGGAGTTGTCGCGGGCGTAGGTCAGAGCCGTGGTGCCGTCGGCCGTGGCAATGCACTGGTAGACGATCCAGTTTTCGGGCAGGTTGTTGGCCAGATCCTGCAGCAGCCACATGCCGTTGTACTCAATGACCACACGGCCTGCGCCGGATTCTTTTTCGAGCCTGGCCAGATTCTGGGGGTTCAGCTCCGCCTTATCCTCGAGGACCTTCAGGGTCACGCCGGGGAAGGCGAACTTCTTCTCGTTATATTCTTCCTCGCCCTCTTCGCAGACCAGCAGCAGGGTCTTGTCGCCGGAGTCGAAATTGGGGTCTTCAAAGGTCTCCTGAATGAACTTGGTCTTGCCGCTTTCGAGGAAGCCCACAAACAGGTAAACCGGAATCTCGTTTGCCATAATCGGTTTTTCTCCTTACACAACTTGCAGCTCAGCAGCCAAACAGTGCGGCAATGGCCTTTTCGTCCAGCTTGGAGCCGATGACGACCAGCTTGCCGCCCACGTCGGCACCGCGCTGACGCACTTCCCACTCGCCGGGGACGTAATCGAACTCCAGCCAGCCGTCGGCACCGCCGTCCACGATGCCCTTGGAGCGCAGGATCATGCCGTACTTGCCGCCGTCCAGCTCGGTCAGTGCACGCTCGATGTCTGCCTTGCTGAACTTCTTGGCCGTCTCGACACCCCAGCTGGTGAACACTTCATCGGCATCGTGATCGTGGTGATGGTGGTGGTGATGGCCGCAGCAGCAGTGGCCGTCCTCATCGTGGTGATGATGCTCATGCTCATCATGGTCATGGTCATCCTCATGGTCGTGGTCGTGATGGTGGTGGCAGCAGTGGTCCTCGTGGCCATCCTCTTCGTGGTCGTGGTGATGCTCGTGCTCGTCCTCATCATCGTCATCATCGTCATCGTGATCATGGTGGTGATGGCCGCAGCTGCACACACCGTTCTCATCGTAATGATGGTGATGATGCTCGTGCTCTTCTTCCTCGTCCTCCTCGACGTGCTCCTCATTGGCCTTGGCAGCCATGGCGATCAGCTCTGCCTTGAAATCGTCCTTGGAGGACATGGCCTTCAGGATCTGCTCGCCGGTCAGGGAATCCCATGCGGTGGTCACGATGGTAGCGGTGGGGTTCTTCTCGCGCAACATGGCAACCGCAGCGGCGATCTTCTCCTCGCTGGCGGTCTGGGTGCGGCTCAGGATGATGCAGCTTGCGTGGCTGATCTGATCATCATAGAACTCACCGAAGTTCTTCATATACATCTTGACCTTGTTGACATCGGCCACGGTGACAAAGCTGTTCAGCTTCACATCCAGATGCTCAGCCACGCCTTCCACAGCGCGGGTAACATCGCTCAGCTTGCCCACACCGGAGGGCTCGATGACGATGCGGTCGGGGTGGTACTGCTCCACCACCTGCTGCAGAGCGGCACGGAAATCGCCCACCAGAGAGCAGCAGATGCAGCCTGCGTTCAGCTCGTTGATCTGGATGCCGGACTCCTTCAGGAAGCCGCCGTCGATGCCGATCTCACCAAACTCGTTCTCGATCAGGACCACTTTCTGGCCCGCAAAGGATTCCTTGATGAGCTTCTTGATCAGAGTCGTCTTGCCGGCACCAAGGAAGCCGGAGAAAATATCGATATTCGTCATAATGCTGTATGCCTCTTTCTTTTTCCAAAAGCCCGCAAGGGCCGTTCAGCAATCAGAGCCGCAGAGTGCTGGCTCAAAAATCTTACACTCCTATTATAACAAGGCTGTCAATGGGAAACCGCCTTTTTTGATGAGAAAATTGTAACTTTTTTTGCAGTTTGGCTGCGTTTTCAGAAAACGCTGCCTCCCGGACACAAAAAAGCCCCCGGAACGGGGCAGAAAGCCCGCACCCGGCAGCCGTTTCAGCCGCCGGGCACGGGCTTTCTGTGCATAAGGTTTGGAATAGGAAGGAAAGGGGAGATAAAGGAGAACTTCAGTTTTATGCGGCCTTTGCCGGGGCAAAGACCAGTGCCTTCTTCCGCCAGGCCTGCATCGAACGGACGATGCAGCTCAGGGTGAAGTTGATGACAAAATAGATGACGCAGGCCGCGCCGAACAGCACCATCACATCCGAAACATTCACGGTGCCAAGGCCGTTGTAGGTGCCTGCGGCGCTCAGCAGCTGGCGGATCCGTGCCATCAGCTCAATGGTCGCCACGTTGGCAAGGTAGGAGGAATCCTTGATGGTGGTGATGACCTGGCTGAGCAGGGTGGGCACGATGTTGCGGTAGGCCTGCGGCAGGATGATGTACAGCAGCACCTCCGCAGTGTTGAAGCCCTGTGCATACCCGGCTTCAAACTGGCCCTTTGCCACGCCGTTCAGGCCGCCGCGGACGATCTCCGCAATGACCGAAGAGTTGAACAGGATCAGAGCCAGCGCGGCCTTGAACAGCAGCTTCATTTCCACGCTGGTCAGGCCGAACATTTTCCGGGCAAAGAATGCCGGGCAGGGACAGAAGACCACGCACACGAAGATCCAGAGCAGATAGGGCGTGTTGCGGAAAAGCTCAATATACGCCGCCGAGAACCACCCCAGAATGCGGGCCGGGCCCTTTTTACAGTAGGTGCGGGCCAGCGCCAGCAGAGAGCCCAGGATCAGGCCCAGAATGACACCCAGCACCGAGAGGATGCAGGTAAAGGCCACGCCGCGCAGCAGGTACAGGAACACACCCGGCTGCGTCAGGATCGAAAAGCTGGAAGCCAAAGTGCTCATATCATGCCGCCTCCTTCAGAGCCGTGCGCTTGACCGCGCGCAGAGCCGGATCTGCCTTGCCCTTGCGCTCCTTGAGCGAGGCCTCCCAGCGGGTGGCCAGCGTGGACAGTGGGAAGCACACCACAAAGAAGATCAGACCGCAGACGATATAGGCCGGTGCATACGCGCCGCCGGTGGAAGCACCGGTGACAAAGCTGTAAGTCACGCTGATGAGGTCGGCACCGCCCACGATGTACAGGCAGGAGGTGTTCTTGAACAGGTTGACCACCTGATTCACCATGGGAGGCAGCATCACCGGAATGCTCTGGGGCAGGATGATATAAGCCCATCCGCTGCAGATAGTTGAAGCCCTGTGCCTGTGCGGCCTCGAACTGACCCTTGGGCACCGCCTCAATGGCGGCACGGACGACCTCGCCCATATACGCACCGGTATAAACGCCCAGCGCGATGATGCCGGTGCGGATCACGCCCAGGCTCAGGCCGGCAAAGGCCAGTGCGTAGTACAAAAAGCACAATTGCAGCAGCAGCGGCGATTACTCAGCATCCGCTGAATCGTATTGTAGGTCATCTCCCCGCCCATCGAATTTTTAATGTTGTGTGCCTTTAACCAATCCCGCAGATCAGTCATGGTCGCGCCATCTGCATATTTCTGGAACGTCTGCTCCACATACGGGGCCAGCAGCGGGTCAGGCTGGTAATGCCGGGTCTCATCGATCATGTAGCCGAACGGAATCGTGCCACCATTATAAATGCCCTTGAGAGCGTTCTCGGTCATGCCGCGCACGACCTTTTCGGACAGGTCAGCCGAGTAGTATTCGGCGTAGCCTTCCAGCACCGATTCCAGAATAATACCCTCCGGGCCAGCCGAAATGACTTCCGTTGCCGATACCAGTTTCACACCGTTTCGCTTCAGCTGAGTCTTGTACCGTGCGCTGTCGTAACGGTTCCGGGCAAAGCGGTCGAGCTTCCAGACAATGATGACATCAAAGATTCCCCGCTCGCTGTCCTTGATTATCTGTTGGAACTGCGGGCGGTTGTCCGTTTTTGCAGAAACGGCACGGTCGATATAATGCTTGACCACCGTGAATCCGTTCTTCTCCGCATAGGCCGTGCATTCCCGGATCTGGCCTTCGATGGATTCTTCTCGCTGGCTGTCAGTGGAATAACGGGCGTAGATTACGGCGGTCACGGCAAGCACCTCCCATTTATACATCATTGAACGGTGGAGCGTTCTTTCAAAGCAATGTTTCGTATAATGTATATACCATGTTTTGATAGGAAAATCAAGACTTTTTCCCAAATAAAAGCCGCCATCATTCTCAGATCGTCCAATTCTGGCTTGCCGACTGCAGATCCACCATGTGGGCATACAGTCCCTTCCGGGCGTACAGCTCTGCCGGGCTGCCCTGCTCGGCCACGATGCCACCCGACAGCACCACCACCTGATCCGCACCAGCTACGGTGCGCATCCGGTGGGCGATGATGAGGACGGTTTTGTTTTTAATGAGCCGGGACAGTGCCCCCTGAATGGCAGTTTCGTTTTCCACATCCAAGCTGGCGGTGGCCTCGTCCAGCAGGATGATAGGCGCATCCTTCAGAAAAGCACGGGCAATGGAAATGCGCTGACGCTCGCCGCCGGAAAGAGCACAGCCATTCTCGCCGATGTTCGTGTTCCATTTGTCCGGCAGCTTTTCGGCAAATTCCTCGCAGTTTGCCAGCTTTGCCGCCGCAAGGACCTCCTCGTCGGTGGCACCCTTGCGCCCCAGACGAATGTTTTCCAGGATCGTGTTGTCAAACAGCGTCACATCCTGAAACACGATGGAATACAGGCTCATGAGCTTTTCCGGGTCGATTCGGGAAACCTCCATGCCGCCCACGGTGATGCTGCCCTTCTGGTAGTCCCAGAACCGTGCCGCCAGTCGGGAAACGGTAGTCTTGCCGCCGCCGGAGGGGCCCACCAGTGCCGTGACTTCCCCCTGCTTTGCGGTAAAGGAGACATCCCGCAGCACCGTTTCGCCGGAGTTGTAGGCAAAGCCCACATGGTCGAACACGATATCGCAGCCCTGATTGGTCAGCTGCTCGCTGCCGGTCTGCAAGGGAGCGTCCAGAATCTCGTTCATCCGCCCCACATTGGTGCGCATGGCAATGACCGCTGCCAGATTCTGCAACGCGCCCTGCATGGGGTCGTACATCCGGGAAGCCGCCATCAGGAACAGAAACAGGGTCAGCACGTCGATACTGCCCTGCACCAGCAGCACCGCGCCGGTGAGTGCCACCGACGCAATGCCCAGCTTGAGCACCATGCCCGCAGAGGACACGAACAGCGCCGTTTCCAGCTCTGCCGCGATGGACTGCTTTTCCACAGCCCGAATTTTGTCGGAAAGGCCGGACAGATAACGTTGCTCCGCATTGCTGGCTTTCAGGTCCCGGAGGGTCTCGATGTACTCCTGAATGCCGTCCGCACAGGCCATTTTCGCCGCCATGGCCTTGGCCTGCACCTTGTCTTGCACCCGGTAGCTGCCCACCACGATGGCAGCGGATACCGGGATGACCCACAGGGCTGCCAGTGCCATCCGCCACTCAAAGGTAAACAGGCTCAGGGCAATGAGCACCGTGGAGATAAGAGAGCCGAACAAACCGGGGATGAAGTGGGAGCAGTCCTTTTCCAGTACCTCGCAGTCCGCCATGATGGTGCTGGTCAGGTCGGCAAGGTCCCGCTTGCCAAAAAAGGACAGGGGCAGCTTCCGCAGCCGCTCCGCAAGGGTCAGGCGGCGGGTGCCGCTCTCTTTATAGGTCGTAAAATAGGTGCCGTTGTACTGGAACCATGTGGTCAGCAAGATCAGCGCAAAGCAGGCCGCACACCCCAGCAGATAAAAGGTGCTTCTCCCGCTCGTAGAGCCTGCCAGCAGGTCTTTTACCAGAAGATATAGCAGCCCGGTGGGCAGCATGAACGCCATGTTCTGGAACGCACAGGCCAGAACGCCCTTTACAAGCCCCTTTGCGCCCTCCGGGGAGCTGGCTGTGGCGTGTTGAATTTTTTCGATCATTCCTTACCCCTCCTTTGCGACCTTCCACTGCACCGACGCCTGATACTCCTGCCACATCCGGGCAAACAGACCGTTCTGCGCACACAGTTCGTCCTTTGTGCCGGATTCCACAATCTGCCCATCCTGCACCACATAGATGCAGTCGGCGTTAGCTACGGTGGACAGGCGGTGCGCGATCATCAGCACCGTTTTGCCCTTGGCAAGCTGCGCAAAGGCTGCCTGCACCTTAGCTTCGTTATCCGGGTCGGCAAAGGCGGTGGCCTCGTCCAGAATCAGGATGGGGGCATTTTTCAGCATGGCGCGGGCAATGGCAATGCGCTGCTGCTCGCCGCCGGAAAGATACACGCCCTTGGTGCCAATGACGGTATGGATACCCGCCGGAAATTTCTCCACAATATCCATGCACTGTGCAGCTTTTAGCGCCGCCAGCACCTCTGCTTCGGTGGCCTGCGGTCTGCCCAGACGGACGTTATCCAGAATGCTGCCCTTGAGCAGGCGGCTGTTCTGGAACACAAAGGAGATGGTATCCATCCGTTCTTCCTTGGGGATAGCCCGCACATCCGCTCCGCCTACCCGGACGCTGCCACTCTGCACATCAAAGAACCGGCAGACAAGGTTTGCCAGCGTAGATTTTCCGCCGCCGGAAGGGCCTACAAAAGCCACAGTCTGTCCCGGCTGGATCTCCAGCGAAACGCCCTTGATGACCTCGGTTTTTCCGTCATAGCTGAAATGCACGTTCTGCAGCGCGACAGAAGCATCCTGTGGGTGCTGCGGAACAGCCTGAACCTGCATGGGCGCTGCCTCCAGCACCAAGTCGATGCGTGCCAGCGCATCCGCTACCACCATCTTGTTCTCGCTCATGTACATTATGCGGGTCAAAGTCAGGGAGATCACCGGCGTGATGATGATATAGAACAGTAGGTTCAGCAGAAATTCCGGGGTGACGCCGTGGGTCGTGAACAGCAGCCCGCCCGCGATCAAAAAGGCGAACACGCCGTTGACGGCGGCGGTATAGAACATCATGGGCAGGCGCAGGTCTTTGGTGTAGGAGATGACCCACTTTTCATACTCATCAATGGTGGTCTTGAACTTTTTGAAGGAAAACACCGACTGCCCGAAGGTCTTGACCACCGGGATACCCCGGACGTACTCCACTGCCTCATTGGACATAGCCTCCAAGGCGTTGCCGTACTGCCGCATTTTCTCAGCCATCCGCTTGCCGGTCATGGTCGCCATAATGAGGAAAGCCAGCACCACCGGCGCAAGGCTCAGCAGACCCAGCCTCCAGTCGAACGCCAACAGCAGCACCAGCAGCCCCGCCGGGGTAGCGATGGCGTTGTACTGGTCTGGCAACTGGTGGGCCAGATAGGTCTCGGCGGCTCCGGTGCTCTCATGGATGATCTTGCGCAGCTTACCACTGCCAAAAGTTTCGGCAAAGCCCAGCGGCAGCACCGCCAAATGCTCCGACACCGCCAGCCGCAGATTGGTCGCCACCCGGAACGCCGACAGGTGGGAGCACATCAGCGCCGCAATGTAAACAAGGTAAGACAACACTGCAAATAACACTGCCATCCAGCCGTAATGGGGGATGTTCACCGCCTGCGCATAGTTTGGCGCGGCGTTCAGCACATCCCGCAGGATCTTCCAGATGTACACAAAAGGCACCAGCGCCACCAGCGCACTGACCGCAGACAGCACCCACGAAGCGTAGGTGAAATATCGGTAGTTCCCGGCGTAGCCCATCAGCCGGGAAAAGTCCGATCGTTTTTTCAATCAAATCACATCCTTACCGTAATATTGCCATGCGTACCGCCTGACATGATCGGGTGCGCATGTGCCGTTTATTCTGCCTCAGACAAATTTTCCGTGACAAAAAGTTCAATGACATTTTCCATAGTTGCCTGATCATAGTCCTCTGCGATGGCGGCAGCATTCCAATAAGCATAATTTCCTTCATACCAGCTCTGCAGGTCGTCGAGATCCTCTGCATAGCGGAATTCCAGATGATACGTCGTTTCCATCGTATCGGGCGCAAAGGCAAAGTAGGTAAACTCCCCGGAATCCGCATCCTCGCTCTGGTAGAAGAGGAAGCTGTTTTCATTGTCCACATCCAGTTTCTGGTAGGTGTGTGCAAACACTTCCTGTCCTTGCGCATCCAGACCGGTGATGGTGTCGCCATTCATCACGAATTTTTCCACGCCGCCCAGAAAATAGCAGTTGAACGCCGTGCTGTCCGGATCTGCTGCATATTTTTCAACAGCCTCCTCGCCATACGGCTCTGCCATGCACATTCCCAGCAGCATATCCGTAGCCGATTCCGCATTGTCCTCGCCTACCAGCGGAGTCGCAGCGTCGATCCACAAATTCCGGTATTCACTCTTTGCCATCTCCGGGAACAGTTCCACATAAGTCCCGCTGATACCAGACAGATAATCCTCTGCATCCATTACCTGACTTGCGGAAGCCGAAGAAGCCACCGAGGAGGAAACGCTGGATGCCGAAGACGCTGTGCTTGCGCTCTGCTGGCCGCAGCCGACAGCAGACAGCAGGCAGACCGCAGACAAGGCCACTGCAACAAATTTCTTTTTCATCATCATATGAAAGTACCTCCGGTTTTAAAGTAAGTTTGTTCTAACCGCTCTGTACTTTAGCATATTTTTCGGCCGTGGACTACTCCATTCTGATTTCCCTGCTCCGTTTTGCGAGTCCATTTGCGTGGGTGCGGTACTGCGACGGGGTCGTTCCATATCGTTTCCGGAAAGCCTCCGAAAACTTGCTGGCGTTGTCATATCCTGCATTCTGTGCGATCTGCGTAATGGGCTTTGCGCTCCGGACAAGCTCTACGGCAGCCTGTTCCAGACGGTATTCCTTGATATAGTGGTATACTGGCACACCGTAGACCTGTTTGAACATTTTTTGCAGGTGCGAAACCGAGATCCCGTGTTCTTCTGCCAGCTGCGCAAGGGAGACATACCCCTCCCGGTTTGTCAGAAGGTGATCCCGGAGATGGTGTGCCAGTTCGGTCTGTACGGTAGAACAGTACAAGTCCGTTCCTTCCTCCTGCGGAATGCGGCTCAGCAGCATCAACAGCTCCACCACCTTGAGCCGCAGGAACCGGAGATCCATGTAGGGCGCATTTTCGTACAATTCCCGGAAAACGTGCTCACAGCGGGGTCCTGCCGTACCGAACATGAACCATCGGTTTCCCAGAAGATTCTGCTTCAGTACCGCAAAATCCACCGAAAAGCCCGGTGCGTTCTTCTCAAGCCAGTTCTGAGCGGCTGCTGGATCAACTTCCAGACACAGCCCTTCGTAACAGCCCAGCGGGAACCGTGACTCTGAACGTGTTCCATGCCGTCCGTCGTAGCAGCTGACGGCCATATCCCCCGGCTTTAGCAGAACGCTATCGCGCATGGAAAAGCTGGTTTCAAAACGGCCATTGATGCAGAAATTGATCTCTATCATACCGATCTGCGTGCGGATTTCCGTATAGGTCTCCATCTCCAGCCGCAGCAGCATGATCCCCACGCCATCAAACAGCCGGTAATAGTGAATTTCTCCACTTCCGGCCGCATTTTCAAAGCCGCCTGTTTGTCCGGGATTATAGGGAGTGACCCCCGTTTTGTCATGAAAAATGATATCAATCATACTGTTTATTCAATCCGATCTCCACAATCCGTCTTTTGCAGGGCTTGGAATGGCAGCTGTGGTCAACTGGCAGATCTCTGTCTTTCATGTTTTTCCTTTCTTCGCCCCTTGCATCGCAATTTTCTCAACCATGCGCTATCCCAGTGCCACATCCAGTACCATCATCACGCTGAAGCCTACCGCAAAAACACCGTGCCGACGTTAGAGTGCTGCCCCTGCGACATTTCCGGGATCAGCTCCTCCACCACCACATACAGCATGGCTCCGGCGGCAAAGCTGAGCAGATAGGACAAAGCGGGCACCACAATGCCTGCCGCCAGGATCGTCAGTACTGCCCCGATCGCACCGAAAATGCACCATCGAATCAGCTTTTTCGGTTTCTCCGTCTTCATCTTTTTTGCCTCCGATTGCAGTTCATGATTCTACTTTTCATTTGGGCAATTTCCAACTTCTTAGAAAATCAAATGGACAATACCGCCGACAATTGCCGCTCCCGCAACCCAGATCAGCGCCAGTATACTTCGCTTTTTCTGCACCTGCCTCCAGGTCTGCACGAACGACGCATCTTCAAGCCCTGGCAGCACCCAAAACTGGCTGTGCCCGACCCATAGCTTGTCGATTACAACGCCGTCATAGATATTCATAACCTCAAGAAACAGCAGCGCCTGCCAATAGGCCTCACCAAAGGAGGAAGCCTCGTTCCACAAACCGATGATCAGCACAAGAGCAGCAAGCATCACGATAAAGAACGGTATCATAAAACATTTTCGTTTCCGGTTCATCGTATTGCGGTCGATCAGTCCCAGTTCGATGGCGCGGTCCTGCACCTCCTTGGGATAAAAGTACAGTCCATTGACAGCACCGCCGATCACAGCGATTTTTATCATTGCGGTAAACAGCAGACAATAAAGCAGCAGTTGCAGTACGATCATTGTTTTTCTCCTCTCAGTCTGCGTGCGAATCGGGCATATGCTCCCATTTCCTTCGTCTTCCATCGTGATTCATACAAAACAAGAAAGTATGCCAGAAATACCATGTACCGAATCGTTTGATTTCCATTTCAATATGCCGCCCACTATTATCTGACCTTCATGCAAAAATCGCAGCGGTCATTTCCACGCCCCAGCGTCATGCTTCTCTCCCAGATCAGCTTCGGATGCAGCCCGGTATAGCTGATGTCATCACTGTCGCAAAAGCAGCGGCACAGCTCCGGGCAGCCGTATTCTATGCAGGTGTCGTGATAGGGACACTTCACCATATCCACACGCCAGACGCCGTTACCGGTCTGCAGTTCTTTTGGGGCAAAGCCCGCCGCCGGGCCGAAAACGCTCCGGGTGGATTTGACAAAAACGCCGGGAACAAGGCGGTAAAGCCCCGGTATGTGCAGCAGGGCGGCAAGCTGTTTGTGGCTCGTTCTCGCCAGCCGCTCCACATAGCCGTGAACGGTTTGCAGTGCCTCCTCTTTCGGCATGACACGCTGCAAGGTCTCGTAGGCCGCAATGCCCGGCAAGATCTGCCGCTTGAGGTGGTATTGCTTTTCCTTGCTTGCATCTGCATTTTCAGCCAGCAGTGCATTCAGGCGCATATCGAAAGCGGCGTTCAGTTCCTTTGCCCGCGCGGGAAAGCGCAGTGCCACAGTCTCCCGGAAATCACGGGAGAGATAGGTTTCCTTCCTCTTCATCGTCCGTTACCCTTTCTTTTTGTACCCGCAGTCGCAGTAGGGTCCGCCGGAGGCAAGGGTGTACTGCCGCACAAAATTTGTCACACCGCCCGCTTCGCTCATGGTGTAGTCCAGATGGCACAGGGCGGGGGTCAGGTCGTACAGCCCCAGTTCCTTCATCAGCACACAGATGCCGCATTTGGTAAAGCGTCCCTCGTAGCCGCTGCCATCCGGGTATTCGTAAAACTCCATGTTCCACGAATAGGGGTTGCGGTCGGCGGCTTTCAGGGCAGCGGTTGCCTTCATGGCGGCAATGTCCTTTGCGGTAAATTTGCTTTTTCCGCTTTTGCGGCAGAACCACTTCATCAGCGGCGTCATCTGAGCGTTCTCATAGTAAACCGTCAGCGCCTCTGCATCCGGCCGCTGCGGCATACAGAGAACAAACGCCCCCAGCATGGCGCATCCAATGATGTTCATGCTGAACCGATCACCTTTTTCAAATTTGGGCAGCTTTGCGATGATCTCTTTGTATTTCGGCTTGGCGGTTTTGGTGATCTGCTTTGCGGTGGCTGCATCATAGCCCAGCACCGCCGTCAGCTGCGTCTGAAACGATTTCGCAAACACGGCCCACATCGCCATAGGGATTCCCATCCAACGCATTTTACTTTTCCCCTTTCCATTCTGCCAGCACCCGGCACATCCGTTTCTCGATGTCTTTCCGGGTCTCCCGGCATTCCTTCGGATATTTCCGGGCCGCATGGAAGGCCCATTTCACAAATAGGCCGGAGCCAACCGGCAGCATAATTTTCAGCATCCCATCCGGGAAAACGAAGTGGGTGCCGTGGGCATAAACCATCGTCTCGATCTCGCATTCATGCGGTTTTTCGGCAAGGCGCTTTTCCATCCGGCGGATATACTTTGCGGTGTCCCACAGCGCATCGTCCTCCGCGCCGATCAGCAGCAGCTTTCCCCGGATGTTTTCAACGGGAATGTATTCTTCCGGCTCGATCGGATGAGCTGTCTCGGAATCGTCAAACAGCTTGCGGGAGTTTACCATATCGCCGGCGCGTTTGCTCTCGGCGGCGATGCAATGCCAATAGTCGGGATGCTGATAGCAAAACGGCATATAGGGCAGCGGCTTGCCCCGGTAGGAGAACAGCGATTCACCCTCGACCGGCCACTCCTTGCAGCCGTCCCTTTTGCCCTGCAGAAAGCCCTGCCACACAAAGTCGCTGGGTGTCATGGCAATGGTCAGGGTGATATCCGGGAACATGGCAGCCGCTGTCAGCGCAAGCGTTCCGGTGGTCGATGCACCGGCAATGCCGATCTTTCTGTTACCGTTAGCTTTCAGCCATGAAATTGCCGTCTCCACACGCTCAAGCGGGTAATTATGATGTCCGTAATCTTTTTTCGCGGGCGACATTGTGAGCACGTTCACACCGCACCCGCAAAGCCATTTCACTGCCGAGCGCGCAAGCCGATCCTCCGGATCATCCCCGATCATCGTGATGACCGCACAGTCTGAACCGCCGGCACACGCCCAATACGCACCGTAAAAGCCATTGAGTTCCACATCAAAGTGCAGGTGTTTCATGCTCTCCCTCCAAATCCGATCTTCACGATCTGCATTTTCATCCCGTTATCCCCGACCTTTGCAAGAAAACGGAAAAAGCTGCTGACAGAAGGGTCTTTCAAATCGTTGTACCCCAGCATATAGCCCCGGCTGGACACTTGCAAACGGCTGTCCCATGGGGAAAGCTCACTTTTGGCATCCGAAACGGCGAAATATGCTCCCACATCCTTGATCTTTGCAGTCTTGAGCCATGTTTTTGCGATCATCTTCACCGCCGTACGGTTGGCGGCATCAAAGACCAGCACACCGCCGGGGAAAGCGTCTGCCATCCCCCGCACCAGTTCCCGGACCTGCTGGGTCGGGAAGTAATAGAACACCCCGGAGGCAAAGAACACCGCCCCGCCGGAGGTATCGATCTTGTCAAACCATACGGGGTCTTTCAGGTCGCAGGGAATGTTTTGCTCCCGCTCCCCGGCGGGCAGCAGCTGCTGCCGCAAGGCAATGACATCGGGAAAGTCCAGATTGTAGATCTTGCAGCTGCCGTTGTCGCAGGCTCTGCCGGTGTTGTCCAGCCCGCAGCCCAGATTGACCACCGCTGCGCCGGGGTGCGTTTTCAGGTATGCCCGCACCTCAAAGGTAAGGTCGTTCTGCCGCATGGCCACCTCCAGCGCACCGAACCGCTGCATCAGACTGCGGGAGCTTTTCTCCGCCCCTGAAAAATCGTAGTCGATCTGGTCGAGCAGACGAACCGCGGTTTCATCCCGGTAAAGGTTCGGGTACAGCTCCGTACACAGCTTCCGGGAATACAGCGGGAGGATCAGCGTCTCCTGCACGGTGTTTTTCTCGATTTTATATTTCATAGGCACCTCCCTCAGTAAAGAAAAACAGTCATAATTGCCGCCAGCACCGCCGCTATGACTGCCATGCCTACCGTACCAAAAAGCCATTTTTTCTGCTTGTCTTTTGCGGTAATGTACGGCTTCAGATCCTCTGTTCCGGGGATCGTCCATGCGTTCGTATGCCCCACCCAATAGCCGTCAACCAACAGGCGGTCCATGAGATTCATAACGGACAAGATAACGAGTAACTGCCAGAAACCCTGAACAAAGCCCTTTGCACCGTTTATCCCATAGACACAGACCAGCACATAGCCGATATAGCCGGGAATGCAGACTGCTTTGAACAGCAGGCTGTTGCGTCGGATGCGTTCCGGGCTTGTAAGTCCCAGCTTCACGCACCGCTGCTTCACCGCCGGGCTGTAAAGATGCACCATCCCAACAGCCCCTTTGCGGATGCCCGCAGCGCAGACCAGAACCAGCAGTGCCCCCAGCCCAAGACCTTCCAGAATCACCTGTAAAAGCATTACTTATTCCTCCTGTATCCGTTTTCATCCCGGTATTCGGGATGTTCCTTTACGTATGGATCCTTATCGCCGCAGATGGTATAGTCGCATCGGCAGCCGTCCACGCAGGTGGTCGTCCGCACGAGCTTGGCATGGAGCAGTTCCATGGACGCATAGTCCACATTGCACAGGGCGGGCATAATGTCCGCAAATCCAAACCGCTTGGCAAATTCCGCCGCCGGACACGCCGTAAATTCATAATAGATGGGCTTGCTGTTTTCGTAAGGCGCAACATCCATCTCGTAATCATGCCATGTGTCACAGTGCTTTTGGGCGGTGCTGAATGCCCGATACATCAGCTTTTTCCAGAATGGCTTGTTGATGTCAACGAATCGCAGCTTCCGGAAGGACGGCAGGATCAGATTTTCTTCTATCTCTTCCATTTCGCGGAATGTGACCACATCCCGGCACACATCGTAAAAGCACATGATGGCGATGCAGTCGTAGGTGCCGCCTACGCCGTTGTGAAAATTCTTTTTACCGCCGAGGTCGGTGCGCCACTTGGAAAGAAGCTCTGCGTATCTCAGCTGCACCTGCTCCCAGACCACCTCGCGCTCCACCTCCGGATAGTGCAGAGTGATTTTCGCCAGAATTTCCTTTTTGCAGGGTTTGGAATATAGCACATGGCAGCTACGGTCAATTTGTAATTCGCTGTCCTTCATCTTCCCACGCCTTTCAGAAAACCGCTCTTTGCATTTTCTTCGGTGTCGTCCGATTCGTCGTAGGCATCATAGGGTGCCGATGGGTCGTGGACTTTTTTCTTGAACGGTGAGCTCAACTCATTTCTGTGCGCAAAGGCAAACTCCATGTTGTCCGTCCAGCCGGTGTGTCCGGTAATGAACAGCGGATGCAGCCCACGTTTTTTCAGCTTTTTCTCCAGCAATGCCAAGGACTTCACCGCCAGCTTGTTGTCCTCTGTCAATGCGGAAATAAAGCTGTATCCACCGTCCGCGCCGAACCAGACGGTATCGCCGGTAAAAAGGTACTTATCGTCAATGAGGTAGACCATATGTCCCCATGTATGACCGGGAACCAGAAAACACTCGATCCTGACGCCGTCAATATCAAAGACCTCTCCATCGTGAAGCAGCTGCTTTTCGTTGTAGATGGTCACTTGCGGCAGCTTATAGAGATGATAAATAACCTTGCGGCGTGCTTCTCCGATCAGATACCGGTTCTCGATCTCGCCGATGTACAGCTTCGCATTCCGGAACAGCCCCGGACTGTCTGCTTCCACCGCACCCACATGGTCGGTGTCCTGATGGGTGATAAGGATATGGTGTATCGACTTCGGATCAATCTCAAGCCAGCCCATTTTTTCGGCAAGGCGGTCGTAGTTATATCCCGCATCGATCATAATGGTCGTATCGCCTTTGCGGTAGAAGAAGATGTTAGCCACCCATTCGCGCACGCAGGCAACATTCTCGTCGATCCAGCCGGTGTTCAAAGGCTTGAAGATCTCCTTGCCCCGGTACATCCAGCTCATTGCTTTTCTTTGAAATTCCGTTGCCTTTTTCGACATGATCGCACCTCATTTCTGTGCTGTGACGCACAGCCAGCCCTTTTTATTTTTGTGACTCTGAACCCTGCCAAAGCCTGCTTGCTCCAGATACGTTTTACCGTTCACAATGCAATACTTTTTACCAGATGCGCCCACTGCTCCGGGTGACAGGCCAGCAATTCCTCGTGCTGCAAGTTCTGCTCATGGAGAACAGGATGTGCAAAATGCTGCTGATACCGGGCACGATATTTTGCGCCCATTTTCAGGGCGTAAAAAATATGGATCTCGGTACCGGGCACATGGATCTTATCCGGCAGCGGAGTGATAAGATCGGAGTAGAACTGATTTTTACAGCTCTGCATGGTCACATAAGGGCGGGCCTCACCGAACATTTTCAGAAAGGCTTTGACATAATCCCCCGACTCTCTGGCACGCTTATCCAGACGCTTTTGGAGAAATTTTGCCTTAAACTTTCCGTCCCGCACCACAGGGTAGATCAATGGCAGCAGAAAATCAGTCTGCAAGCTTGCCGTCAACGGCGATGCCTGATCCAAATCGGAGCTACCCAGAATGCCGTAGTCCATGTGGATGTTCTGCCGCGCCGCCAGCAGCCCCACGAAGGAACCGCCCAGAGAACAGCCGTAGGCTGCCCGGATGTGACCGCCGCAGTGGGTCTTGAGGTAGGCCTCGATCTTTTCGGTCTCCTCCAGCATGGTGGGAAATTCGGTCTGTTCAGTCTCATCAAAGCCATCGTAGCTGACGCACAGCACCCGGAAGCTGTCAGCCAGAAGCGGGATCACGGCACCGAAATTGCTTTTCCAATGGCAACAGGTGCCCGGCAGCAGCAACAGCACCGGGGCATCCTCTGCACCAAAATGGTAGATCTTCATCCTGATACGCTCCTTCTCTATTTATTTTCCACCTGTAAATAGAAGAGATATATTCCTTCGTATAGGGCAGAGTTTTGAGTTAGACAATACTAACTTTTCATTCTATAAAAAGCCGCTTCTCAGCGGTCCTTCTGCCAAAATAATACGCCCTGCCGTCTCCTCTGTCAAGAAGTTTAGGCATTTTCGGAGATTTTGAAAAAGATTTCGCTTTCGGGAACCCCCAACCGTCACCCCAGTGCCACATCCAGCACCATCATCACGCTGAAGCCCACCGCAAAAAACACCGTGCCGACGTTGGAGTGCTATCCCTGCGACATTTCTGGGATCAGTTCCTCCACCACAACATACAGCATGGCTCCGGCAAAAAGGTCAATGGCTTTGCGGTATAGCGGGTGCTGTCGGCACCTTTTGCCGAAAAATTAGCCTCTATAAACATCCCTGTTTTTTCTTGACAAGCCCCTGTATGCGTGCTATTTTAAATTTCGTCAAATTAGTTCAACCTAACCATCTGAGGGGCATTACCCCACAGATTTTTTTGCGCGAAATGTTAGGATCAACTAACTATGTGGCAGTGATTCTCTGCCATTGCGATGAAAGGAGCACTTTGCATGAAACTGAAGAAATTTCTTTCCCTGCTGCTGTCGGCAGCTATGGCGTTCACTCTGTTGACCGCTACCGCCTTTGCAGCAGCCCCCGCCGAGGAGGAGAACGACTTTTTCGATTTTCTGCTGGGCAAAAAGTACACCTATCTCTATGCTGCCCTGACTTGGGATGAGTACTGGGCAAACGAGAAGGTCTATGCTGCCGGAAACGCTGCCGCCTCTGCACAGCTGGACAGCCACGAGGAGCACGACCTTGGCGCATTTGATGCAGTCTCCCGCGCTACCGTCAACCACGGTCTGCACCGCGGCAGCTTCCAGAGCACTGCTGTGATCTACGCCAAGGACGGCAGCAGCTACACCGTTTCCCACTGGTCGGAGGATGGTAAGACCATCTATCTGGCCGATGGCACCACCGTGGGCTGGAACCGGGGCACCATTACCAAGGCCGACGGTTCTACCGTGCAGATGGATCACTACGAGGTGCTGGGCACCAAGTATGTGCCGGTGCGCGTGGCCACCAGCGACCTTGCAGATTTCTGCTCCAAGTACACCGTGGTGGAAAATGGCGGTCAGCTGGTGGGCGGCTACTCTGAAAAGAACCTGACCGCCTATACCTTAACGGCTGCGGTGGACGAAAACACCAACGGCCTGAAGTACGCAACCAAGAGCGGCGATGGCTACACTTTCTCTGCCGCGCACACCGGCACCGGTTCCGGCGTGGCAGAAGCCGCCCAGAAGGCTGCGGATGGTCTTACCGTGAACCTGCGCAGCGGCAGCGATGTAGGCAGCTTTGGCGAGTTTATCCGTGTGGACCTGAACGGCAACTACGGCGAGCTGGGCTCCCGGATGCAGTCTGTGGTGTGGACCTACTACGGCGATGACAGTACCTACACCCACGCCAAGGCCTCCTACGGCACCAAGTTTGCAGCCGACAACTGGATGCACAAGTCCATGGGCATCCAGCTTGGTCTGAGTAATTCTGCCCGCTGCCAGCTGCCGGAGGGCACTGATGGCACTGGCTACTGGACCGTCACCATCCGTGCACTGGGCTACGCCGACACGGTGGTCAAGTTCCAGACCACTGCCGAGAACCTTGCCAAGCACGAGCTGGCAAGCGATGCCGACCGCGCCGCCCTGCAGGCTGTGGTCGCCGAAGCACAGAGCAAGGCAAAGGCCGCTTACACCGCCGACAGCTATGCCAATCTGGAGACCGAGCTGGCCGAGAGCGTGGAGCTTTTGAGCCGCGAGACCCTGTATAAGGCCGCTGCACTGGAGCAGGTGACCCACCTGACCGATGCCGTGCAGAACTTGAAAGCTGCCTGATCCGGCAAAAAACAGAACACCAAAAAAGCAAGGTCGCTTTATGCAGGCGGCCTTGCTTTTCCGTGTCAGGAGGAGTTGGAATGAACAAAAAACGATGCAACACACTGCTGCCACTGGTGCAGCTGCTCCCGGCGGTGGCGGCAGCGGCAACCGTGCTTTTTGCCCTGCCCCGCACCGTGCCGGTGCTGGCCGCCGTGCCGGAAAGGCTGACGGCTGTGGTGGAGCAGCCGGCAGAAGCCGCTTCCTCCGAAGCGGAGGAAGAAGCGCTGCCCAAGCTGCCCTATGCCGATGGAGTTTACGTTGGCTCTTCCCGGGGCTACGGCGGTGCCGTCCGGGTGCAGGTCACCATGGAAAACGGCAGCATCACGGAGGTCGAGATCTTGGACGCTTCCCACGAGACCAGGCAGTTTCTGCGGCGCGCCAAGCGGCTTCTGACCACCGTGGTGGAAGCCCAGAGCTGGGAAGTGGATGCCGTTTCCGAGGCCACCTACACCAGCCGGGGCATTCTGGGCGCAGTGCAGAACGCCCTGACCGGCGAGGTAGTCAACAACCCCCTGCCGCCGCAGCCGGAGCCCGCCGCACCGCTGGTGGTGGAGGAATTTACCGCGCCCTCTACCTATCTGGACGGCATCTACACTGCCGAAGCTATGGGTTTTGAGGGCGAGATCACGGTGCAGGTCACGGTGGCAGAGGATAAGATCACCGATATCACTCTTCTGAGCGCTGAGGATGAGGAGGAATATCTCTCCCGGGCAAAACAGGTCATCCCTGCCATTCTGGAAGGGCAAAGTCCCAACGTGGATGCTGTTTCCGGCGCCACCTACTCCTCCACCGGCATCCTGAACGCGGTCAAGCTGGCACTGGCAAAGGCGGCTGTTGCTCCGGCAGAGGAAGCCGCCCCGGAGCAGGCAGCATCGGAAGAAGCGGCAGAAGAAGCCGCCGCACCGTCTGAAGCAGCAGGATCCGAGGAAACGCCGGTCGCTGCGCCCACCGTGGAGGTGGTGCAGCCGGAGGAAAAAAGCGCCGTTCCTCCATGGCTCAAAGAAATATGGCAGCAGCTTTTCCCGGCAGAGGCACCGGCATCCCCCGAACCGGAACCGGCATCTTCTGAGGAAGTGCTGTCGGCATCCGAAGCGGTGCTGCCGCCGGAAGAGACCGAAGCCGAACCCGAAACGGAAGGAGCAGCGGAATGAAATACAAGAATTTTCTTCTCCGGGCGGTGAACCTGCTGCTGATTCTGGGGGTACTATGGCAATACCAGCAGGTGACGCTGGTCCGGGCAGCAGCGGTGAGCCAGCGCAAGCAGGAGATCGCTGAGGTGGAAGCCTACAATGCTTCCGTTTTACAGGCGCAGAGCGCAGCGCAGGCAGAGCAGACCCAAAACGGCTACCGGGACGGCACCTATGAGGGCAGCGCCTTTGGTTTTGGCGATGTCATCCGGGTGTCGGTGACCATCCAGAACGGCAAAATGACCGATATTGCGGTGCTGGATGCCTCCGGTGAGGATAAGCCCTACTATAAACAGGCGCTGCCTTTGCTGGACGAGATACTGGATGTGCAGTCTGCCGAGGTGGACACTGTTTCCGGCGCTACCCTCACGGCAGAAGGACTTATCGGTGCAGTAGAGGACGCACTGGGAAAGGCGGCAGGATGATGGAAAAAACACAAGCAAAGCCTTTAACGGCGGCGCAGCAGCGTCAGTTGGACAAAAAGCGCCGCACATGGCTGCGCGCCGGGGTACAGCTGTTCTTCTTTGTGACCATGCCGGGCGCATTCGTAGCCGGTTTTTCCGGGGTAAAACAGATCTTTCTGCACATCGGCGCAGGCGAGGTACTCACAGCGGACAGCTTCACGCTTTCTCTGCTGGGGCTGTGCGGCTTCACTTTGCTGTTCGACCGTTTTTTCTGCGGATACGCCTGCGCCTTTGGCAGCTTGGGCGATGCCGTCTGGGCGCTGTCCGGGCTTATCCAGAAAAAGCTGTTCCACCGCAAAAAGCAGCTCTGTCTGCCGGAGCGGGCGGTGCTTTGGGGGCAGAAGGTCAAATATCTGCTGCTGGCGGGGCTGGTGGCGCTGTATGTGACCCGGCAAGAAAAGCTGCTGACCGGCGCAAGCCCGTGGGAGGTGTTTTCCCGCCTGACGGCTCTGCGTCTGCCGCCGGAGGGCTTTGGTGTTGGCATCGGGCTGTTTGTGCTCATCTTGCTGGGTATGGCAGTGCAGCCCCGGTTCTTCTGTCAATTTCTCTGCCCCATGGGAGCGGTGTTTGCCCTGCTGCCGGTGCTGCCTTTTGCGCGGCTGCACCGGCAGAACGATGGCTGCATCCCGGGTTGTAATGCCTGCAAGCAGCAGTGCCCGGTGTGCCTGAAGCTGGAGGAAAGCAGCCTGCGCAGCGGGGAGTGCATCGCCTGTGAGGCCTGCGTGGGCACCTGTCCCAAGCAGAACATCCACCGGTGGGATCTTGCCTTGTGCAAGAGCCTGTGGCTGCCTGTGCTGGCGAAGACGCTGCTCTTCTTCCTGCTGGGCTGCTGGCTGGGTTTCTGCCGGTTTATCTGAGCTAAAAAAGGAGGCTGCCGCACGGTATTTGTGCAGCAGCCTCCTTTTGGCTGGGATGATTTGTCATTTTTACAGGGAAGGCTTCTGCTCCAACAGGTCTGTCATGCTGCGCAGACTGATGCCAAGGGTGGAAAGGTTATGCAGTATCGCACTGGTAGCAGGGGGCAGGATGCCCAGTGCGCCCAGAAGGATGAGCGCTGAGTTGAAGCTGAGCACAAAGCGGTAATTGCTGCCCACCCGCTTTTGCAGGGCGTTGGCAATGGATTTTAACATTGTTAGCTGCAGCTTGATACGGAGGATCATTTCGGTCATGCTCACTTGCAGAAGTTCGCAGACGCGGCCTGTAAAGGCAGCAGAAAGATTGAATGCGTCGTACTTTTTTCGATTTTGCACAACAAATTTTTCAAAAGCCTCTTGACGCATTCTACATACCGTGGTATTTTTCTTGTAAATCCCACTGATTTTGTGGATTAGTCTGGAACCATCTACAAGATGTGGTCGTGTTCATTTTGAACACTGCCTCACCGTGGATTATCCCTGAAAGATTTACCGCCCCGCAACACACCCGATTCATTTTGCCGCCGTTTCACCCCGACAAAATCCATCGCTGCGCTGCTTGGGCGGTATTTTTCTTTTCTAGGGAAGATTGCACCTTGAAAATTTCATGAGCCGTCCGAACGTGATATCGGCTTTCCAGTCAACGCCGCTGCATAAACAGGGGCAGAAACTTCGTTCGGAGCAAACGGTGACCCACATACATGAGCAGCATAACCTCTACTTATTTTTACGCCTTAACAATTCGGAAACAATTACCCAGAAACAGTTTTGAGCGCAGCGGTAGAGGGCAAGAACCGTCCCGTGGCCACAAATTTTCAATTCTTGAAAATTTCCTGTCCATCCGGGACTTCACTTCTCAAACTCTTGCGAGTTTTGATGTGATCTTGTTGGGGTAGCGCTTGTCGGGGCAACGCCCCTCCATCTGCTGTCGCAGACCGCGCTGCCGCTTAAAAGCTCCACTGGGGCTTTCATTGCTGCGCTGCGCTTCGCAAACGCGGTCCCACCCCAAACCCTGCTCATATTCGCACCTTGCGGTGCGAAAGAACGGCGTGTCGTGCTTACATAACTTCACCGAGAAGTTATCGAACAGACAGGAGGTACAATGACCAAAACAAATGTTCAACCGATTCCTAGCAATTCTCAGCACCACGACACGCCGAACAACAAAACAAATAGAGAGCAGACTGTTCTTCTTTCACACACCCATTATATAATTTTCCTGAATCTGCTTGGCGAATATTACGGTTAGTGATATATTTATTACAGTAACCGTAACAAGGAGGCAAACCATGCGCGATAATGCAAAAGGTGGTGCGCTTACAGAAGTCACCTTTTATATTTTGCTTTCTCTTTATACGCCAAAACACGGATACGCTGTTATGCAGTTTATTGAAGAAAAAACAGACGGACGGCTTTCCCTAGGCGCAGGCACTTTATATGGAGCATTAAACTCTTTGCAGGACAAGAAGTGGATTGAACCTTATGGCGATAGTGAGGGAAGAAAAAAAGAATACCACATTACAGCACAGGGAAAAGAAATTGCAGAAAAAGAGCTTGCAAGACTAACCGAACTTGTAAGCATTGCAAGTGAAATTATTGGAGGTGCAGTATGAGTAAAAAATGTTATCGCTTCTTTGGTGGATTGCTAAATGCACAGGCAAAATGGTTAAACAAAATGTCCGAAAAAGGTTATCGACTTGTCCGGACAGGAAGAATGCTCTATGAATTCGAAAAATGTAATCCTGACGAAGTGACCTATTGTGTAGAGTTTATCGGAGAAAAATCAAAAGATAACGCAACAGACTATGCTAACTTTTTGGAGGATATGGGCTACAAGGTATTTTTCAAGAATATCAATCTAAACTATTCTGTCGGAAAAGTTCGATTGCGTCCATGGGCGGAAATAGGCGGTTATATTGCAACAAACGCAACAACTTTTAACCGCGAACTATTGATCGTAGAAAAAGCAAACGACGGAAAGCCTTTTGAACTCCACACCTCCTATGCCGATAAAGAAAAATACTACCGAAACTTGCGTAACCCATGGCTATTCCTACTACTCCTGTTTGCACTGTTTGCCCTTATCAAACATTCTCTCGCCTTGGGTATTTTTTCATTGGTTTCTGCAATTCCCAGCATTCTGTACCAGATCCAAATTATAGTTGTCCGACAAAAAGCCAAAACGTGGGAATAAATAACAATCAAGAGGGCGGCAACAAAAGTTGTCGCCCTCTTGATTGTTATTTATAGAAATACAAAAAAGATTGCTCAACAGCTTTTGAGGAACAGCATCGTGCAGAGCTGGCAGCGTACCGGGCGGCAGCAGCCTATTTCAAAGCAAACAACATCACAAAGCTGCCCAGCCCGAAAAAACTGGAAGCCGAGTATGCGCAGCAGGCATCCGAAAAGGCAAAGTTCTACGAGCAGTACAAGGAAGCCAAGTCCGAACTGCTCAAACTGAAAACCGCAAAGCAGAATGTTGCGTCCTTTTTCCGGGAGGAAGAACCGGCGCAGCAGGAGAGATAAAGGAGTGTGCGTATGATCAATCTGAAAATCGATCCGGAGTTCCAGTCCCAGATTCCTCCTCTGACCGATGATGAATTTAAGCAGCTTGAAGAAAATATCCTCAAGGAAGGCAAGCTGATTTCTCCTTTGATCGTGTGGAACAACACACTTGTTGACGGACACAATCGTTATGCAATCCTCCAAAAGCACCCAGAGATTTATTTCTCCACGATGCCGCTCCCGTTTGAAAACCGGGAAGAAGTCCTCGCTTGGATTTGTAAGAACCAGTTGGGGCGGCGCAATCTCACGCCGGAGCAGAAGAAGTTCCTCATTGGAAAACAGTACAGTGTGGAACATCGAAAGCCCGGTGGAAACGGCAACAACCAGCACACAGCTGCTTCCAAGAAAAGCACACCGGAGGAATTGTGTCAAATTGACACAATTCCTCCCACCTCTGCGGAAGCGAGCATCCGCAAGCAGATTGCGGAGCGGAACAATGTCAGCGAATCCTACGTTGCCCGTTCTGAAAAATTCATGCGCGGCGTAGAGATCATGGAACAGATGGTGCCCGGTATGCAGGAGAAAATCCTGTCCGGGCAGTTCAAAGTTCGTGATGCTGATATGCACCGCCTTGCCAGAGCCGATTTTCCGAACCGCAAGCAGATCGTGCACGAGATTCTGCACCCGGAGGTCCGCTCTGCTCCGCAGAAACGAATCTACGGAATCAACTATTCTGCACTGGAAGCTGCTGTCCGGCGAATCCAGCAGGATGTTGATTTCCTGATGAAGTATCTCCCTAAGGTGCCTGATGATGCCTATGTGAAAGTGGAGACCACGAAGATTCTCAAACAGCATAAGGCATATATGGCACAGTTTGAAGAACTGCTGAACGATGAAAAAATCGCATAACGACAGGCACTTGTAAGCCATCAACGAGCCACCAGCCGCAAGTGCAGGGCGGAAAGCATCCGCGCCCTTGCGCCTGATATGAAATTGGAACTTTGATTTTCTCGCCCGACTTTGCCACAGTGGGACGATCAAAGGAGCGTGCGTTTGAACAAAAAGAAAAAGTCCACAAACACTTCCCCTTATCCCGATGAAGTCATCGACCGTCTGGCACGGGCATTCTATCCGGCGATTCTCGCTTGCTGGAACAGCGAGGAAGGCCAGCGCGAGTTTGCCGCGTGGCAAGCAGAGCAGGCTCATCATATCCCCAGCAAAGAAAAACAGAGCGTTCCCGACGGGGAACGCCCTGTTGTACATATCGCTATCATATGTGGATTTTGGCAGGGTGCGTCCGGGTGGCGCACCCTGTTTTTTGTTTTACACTTAATCTTCTAAGCCATGGCTCCCGGTCACATTCTTCAAATATTCCTCCGAGTCGCCGTTCAGAATCAAATCGGCATAGCTCAGTGGGTCATTGTAGATAAGGTAGTCCAGTTCCGTCTGCTGTGCCGTGGTCACATCCAGCGCATTCTCGACCCCGGTGCAGTCGATGGTAATTTTTCTCCCATCCCGGAGCAACAGCTCCACGCACCCGGTATCCATGTTGAATTTACAAATGCTTTCGTCGTACTTCATGTTCGTGTCCTTTCTACCTTATGGCACTCTTACCGTGGTCTGTCGTGCTTTCTTATGATAAGGTCTAGGACGTTTTTCGATGGAAGCAAGGGATTCGTTCTGTTTTCCAAAGAATACAAAAAATCCGAACCCTTCTCCTATTGGAAAAAAGTTCGGATTTTGTTGTTGTGGTGCACCTCCAGGGACTCGAACCCTGGGCCCACTGATTAAGAGTCAGTTGCTCTACCAACTGAGCTAGAGGTGCATATTGTCGAGATGCGGTTTCAAACATCCCGACATTTGAGTCGGCGACTACCTATTTTCACGCGCCGTTTCCAGCGAACTATCTTGGGCACGAGTGAGCTTAACTTCTGTGTTCGGAATGGGAACAGGTGGAACCTCACCGTCATTGTCACCGACCAATATGACTGGTTCAGTATAACACTTCTGTTTTACTTTGTCCAGTGTTTCTTAGAAGGACGTGCCTTCAAAACTGAATAATCACTGCTTACATTTTGTCATTGACTTGAGAATTCAAGCGAATTGTGGTCAAGCCCTCGATCTATTAGTACACACTTGCTGAATGGATCACTCCACTTACACATCGTGCCTATCAACCTCGTAGTCTACAAGGGATCTTACCTGATTGAATCAGTGGGATATCTTATCTTTGGGTCGGCTTCACGCTTAGATGCTTTCAGCGTTTATCCGATCCGTACGTAGTTGCCCAGCTATGCTCCTGGCGGAACAACTGGTGCGCCAGAGGTACGTCCGTCCCGGTCCTCTCGTACTAGGGACAGCTCCCATCAAATATCCTGCGCCCACGACAGATAGGGACCGAACTGTCTCACGACGTTCTGAACCCAGCTCGCGTACCGCTTTAATTGGCGAACAGCCAAACCCTTGGGACCGAATACAGCCCCAGGATGCGATGAGCCGACATCGAGGTGCCAAACCTCCCCGTCGATGTGGACTCTTGGGGGAGATCAGCCTGTTATCCCCAGGGTAACTTTTATCCGTTGAGCGATGGCATTTCCACTCACATACCACCGGATCACTAACTCCAACTTTCGTTACTGCTCGACCCGTCAGTCTCGCAGTTAGGCTCGCTTCTGCGTTTGCACTCTTTTGCTTGATTTCCGTTCAAGCTGAGCGAACCTTTGAACGCCTCCGTTACTCTTTAGGAGGCGACCGCCCCAGTCAAACTGCCCACCTAACAATGTCCCCCGACTCGATTCAGAGCCGCAGGTTAGAATTCCAATATCGCAAGGATGGTATCCCAACGGCCTCTCCGCCAAAGCCAAAGCCTTGGTTTCCAAGAGTCCCATCTATCCTGTGCATGCAACATCGAAACCCAATATTAGGCTACAGTAAAGCTCCATGGGGTCTTTCCGTCTTGTCGCGGGTAACCGGCATCTTCACCGGTACTACAATTTCGCCGGGCGGGCTGTTGAGACAGTGCCCAAATCATTACGCCTTTCATGCGGGTCAGAACTTACCTGACAAGGAATTTCGCTACCTTAGGACCGTTATAGTTACGGCCGCCGTTCACTGGGGCTTCGATTCAATGCTTGCACATCTCCTCTTAACCTTCCAGCACCGGGCAGGCGTCAGCTCGTATACGTCATCTTTCGATTTAGCACAAACCTGTGTTTTTGGTAAACAGTTGCTTGGGCCGATTCTCTGCGGCTCCATCTCTGGAGCACCCCTTCTCCCGAAGTTACGGGGTCAATTTGCCGAGTTCCTTAACAACCCTTCTCCCGTTGGCCTTAGAATCTTCTTCCTACCTACCTGTGTCGGTTTGCGGTACGGGCACCTCAGAAATACACACAGCTTTTCTCGCCATCTTCCATCTCAGACTTCGGTACTAATTTCCCTCGATCTCTACCGGAACCAACACCCGGCTCTGAGACTTCATATGTGTCCCTGTGCTTAACTCTTTTGGTGGTGACGGAATCTCTACCGTCTGTGCATCGGCTACGCCTTCCGGCCTCACCTTAGCTCCCGACTAACCTGGAGCGGACGAACCTTCCTCCAGAAACCTGAGGCTTTCGGCCATGCAGATTCTCACTGCATTCGCGCTACTCATTCCGGCATTCTCACTTCTATACACTCCACAGCCGCTTACGCTACTGTTTCTCCGCGTATACAACGCTCCCCTACCCAATGTATTACTACATTGCCTAAGCTTCGGTGTCAGGTTTAGCCCCGTTAAATTCTCCGCGCAAAGACGCTCGACCAGTGAGCTATTACGCACTCTTTGAATGAGTGGCTGCTTCTGAGCCAACATCCTGGTTGTCTGCGTATCTTCACATCGTTTTCCACTTAACCTGACTTTGGGACCTTAGCTGTAGATCTGGGCTGTTTCCCTTTTGACAATGACATTTATCTGACACTGTCTGACTCCCAAGCATCAATACTCTGGCATTCTGAGTTTGATAAGCTTCGCTAACCTCTCGGCCGCTAGGCTATTCAGTGCTTTACCTCCAGGTATCTAACTTGAGGCTAGTCCTAAAACTATTTCGGGGAGAACCAGCTATCTCCGGGTTCGATTGGAATTTCTCCGCTACCCACAGTTCATCCGCCGCCTTTTCAACGGAGGTCGGTTCGGTCCTCCATGGAATTTTACTTCCACTTCAACCTGACCATGGGTAGGTCACCCGGTTTCGGGCCCATTATATGCAACTTAACGCCCTTTTCAAACTCGCTTTCGCTTCGGCTCCAGACCTTAAGTCCTTAACCTTGCTGCATACAATCGCTCGCCGGACCGTTCTACAAAAAGTACCCTATCACGCTTTGACGCGCTCTAGGTGCTTGTAGGCACAGGGTTTCAGGTTCTTTTTCACTCCCCTCCCGGGGTGCTTTTCACCTTTCCTTCACAGTACTATACGCTATCGGTCACTGGGTAGTATTTAGGGTTGGAGGGTGGTCCCCCCGTATTCCGACCAGGTTTCACGTGTCTGGCCGTACTCTGGATCCTGCGCAGCTCTCTCCGTTTTCACCTACGTGGTTCTCACACTCTCTGACCGGCCTTCCCATGCCGTTCGGTTAACAGATTGAGTCTTAAAAGCAGTCCGTACCCCGAAAGTATTTCTACTCTCGGTTTGCCCTCTTCCGCGTTCGCTCGCCACTACTTACGGAATCTCGTTTGATGTCTCTTCCTCGCCCTACTTAGATGTTTCAGTTCAGGCGGTTCCCTCAATACACCTATTTTAAATTTCAGTGTATTGTACCTGAGTATGAACCCAGGTGAGTTTCCTCATTCAGAAATCTCCGGATCAATGCTTATTTGCAGCTCCCCGAAGCTTATCGCAGCTTATCACGTCTTTCATCGGCTCCCAGTGCCAAGGCATTCGCCCTGCGCCCTTGTTCGCTTGACCTTTCAAACGTTCTTTCAGAACATTTGGTATCCTCTTGATTCTCTCTTATTGCCAACGAAGATTATGTTACCCTTCCTTTTGAAATTGCAATATTTCTTAAAAGAACTTACTATAATCTTTGTTTCGCAGTTATTATTCAGTTTTCAAGGTACGTCTTTGAGTGTCCTTTTCAGGGCCCTCAAAATCGAACAATATCTACTCTGCTTGTATCTGTCACCTGTTCCAGATGGTCGACCATCTTCGATGTTCTTCCATCTGCCTGACTCCTTAGAAAGGAGGTGATCCAGCCGCAGGTTCTCCTACGGCTACCTTGTTACGACTTCACCCCAATCACCAGTTTTACCTTCGGCGGCGTCCTCCTTGCGGTTAGACTACCGACTTCGGGTCCCCCCGGCTCTCATGGTGTGACGGGCGGTGTGTACAAGGCCCGGGAACGTATTCACCGTGGCATGCTGATCCACGATTACTAGCAATTCCGACTTCGTGCAGGCGAGTTGCAGCCTGCAGTCCGAACTGGGACGTTGTTTCTGAGTTTTGCTCCACCTCGCGGTCTTGCTTCTCTTTGTTTAACGCCATTGTAGTACGTGTGTAGCCCAAGTCATAAAGGGCATGATGATTTGACGTCATCCCCACCTTCCTCCGTTTTGTCAACGGCAGTCCTGCCAGAGTCCTCTTGCGTAGTAACTGACAGTAAGGGTTGCGCTCGTTGCGGGACTTAACCCAACATCTCACGACACGAGCTGACGACAACCATGCACCACCTGTCTCCTTGCTCCGAAGAGAAAACATATTTCTATGTTCGTCAAGGGATGTCAAGACTTGGTAAGGTTCTTCGCGTTGCGTCGAATTAAACCACATACTCCACTGCTTGTGCGGGCCCCCGTCAATTCCTTTGAGTTTCAACCTTGCGGTCGTACTCCCCAGGTGGATTACTTATTGTGTTAACTGCGGCACTGAAGGGGTCAATCCTCCAACACCTAGTAATCATCGTTTACGGTGTGGACTACCAGGGTATCTAATCCTGTTTGCTACCCACACTTTCGAGCCTCAGCGTCAGTTGGTGCCCAGTAGGCCGCCTTCGCCACTGGTGTTCCTCCCGATATCTACGCATTCCACCGCTACACCGGGAATTCCGCCTACCTCTGCACTACTCAAGAAAAACAGTTTTGAAAGCAGTTTATGGGTTGAGCCCATAGATTTCACTTCCAACTTGTCTTCCCGCCTGCGCTCCCTTTACACCCAGTAATTCCGGACAACGCTTGTGACCTACGTTTTACCGCGGCTGCTGGCACGTAGTTAGCCGTCACTTCCTTGTTGAGTACCGTCATTATCTTCCTCAACAACAGGAGTTTACAATCCGAAGACCTTCTTCCTCCACGCGGCGTCGCTGCATCAGGGTTTCCCCCATTGTGCAATATTCCCCACTGCTGCCTCCCGTAGGAGTCTGGGCCGTGTCTCAGTCCCAATGTGGCCGTTCAACCTCTCAGTCCGGCTACCGATCGTTGCCTTGGTGGGCCGTTACCTCACCAACTAGCTAATCGGACGCGAGGCCATCTCAAAGCGGATTGCTCCTTTTCCCTCCGGTCGATGCCGACCTGTGGGCTTATGCGGTATTAGCAGTCGTTTCCAACTGTTGTCCCCCTCTTTGAGGCAGGTTCCTCACGCGTTACTCACCCGTTCGCCACTCGCTTGAGAAAGCAAGCTCTCTCTCGCTCGTTCGACTTGCATGTGTTAGGCGCGCCGCCAGCGTTCGTCCTGAGCCAGGATCAAACTCTTTATAAATGATATTTATCACTTAAAAAGTGTTAAATCTTTTTCGCTCAGCACGCAATCGCTTGCGTCCTGTGTGAATTACTTTGTTTGGAATTGTTTAACGTGTTTTTCCAACACGAAAATAGGTTCCGTTACAAGTTTTTCGATATTGTTCAATTTTCAAGGTCCTGTGCGCCTCAGCCTTGCGGCTGACGACTTGATTATTTTACCACAGAAGTGATTTTTTGTCAAGCACTTTTTTCAGAAGCTTTTCGACCTTTTCGAACTTGTGGCTCGTTTTTCAACGTATCCATATTGGTTCTTTTCGCTTTGCTTCCGCCGCTTTCAGAAGTCATTCTTTCCGGCGGCCCTTGGCGCTCAAGTATAATACCACATCCCCGCCCTTCTGTCAACACTTTTTTGCATCTTTTTTAAGTTTTTTCTATATTTCGCAAAATGAGTGCTTCCGGGCAGGTTTTGAACCCCTCCGAAATGGCCACGGCCATTTCGTCTCCCCTTTGCCAAGGGGAGAGCCCTTGCAGTTTCCGGGGCGGTGTTATATTATATAATTACATTATAGAGCGGAGGAGGCCCCAACCATGATCCTTACGGTCAACATCGGCAACACACACATCACGATTGCCGGCTACGAACACGACACCCTGCAGTTCAGCGGGCGGCTGCATTCCAGCCCGGCCGCAACGGTGGACGAATACGCCATGAACCTGCTGAATCTGCTCTCCTTATATCAGGTTGCCCCCGAGCGGATCGAGGGCGGCATTCTGGGCAGTGTGGTGCCCGCACTGACAGGCCGGGTATTGGGTGCACTGCGGATGTTCTGCTCTGCCCGCTTCCTGACCGTTGGCCCCGGCCTAAAAAGCGGCATCAAGCTGCGGCTGGACAATCCGGCCCAGCTGGGCGCAGAACTGCTGTGCGGTGCTGTGGCCGCGCTGGAGGAGGGACCCGGACCGCTGGCGGTCATCTCGGCAGATACCGCCATCTCCATCATGGCAGTCAACGGCAAACAGGAGCTGGTGGGCGGTGTCATCCTGCCTGGGCCACAGCTCTCCCTTTCCGCGCTGGTGCAAAAAACCGCCCAGCTGCCCCAGATCGACCTCTCCGCTCCAGCTTCCTCCTCGATCTTGGGCAAGAACACCTCTGCCTGCTTACAGAACGGTTTTGTGCTGGGCACCGCCGGGCTGCTGGACGGGCTGGCCGAGCGCTTTCAGGCAGAGCTTGGCCCGGATATCCGCTTTTATGCCACCGGCAACCTGCCCCGCACCATCCGGGAGGCCTGCCGCACGCCGATCGAATACCGGGAGTATCTGATCACGGACGGACTTTACCGCATCTGGCAGAAAAATCGGAAAGGGTAATATCAAAATCAAAAGGAGTCCTACACCATGAATTCCAAACTTGCATCTCTGCTCTGCTGTCTAATCATGCTCGTGAGCTTTTCCGGCTGTACCAAGGTCACACAGCTGGTGAAAGACGCGCAGCCAACCAAAGCGGAACTGCTCGCAGAAATCAACGAAGAGCATCGCCGTTATGAGGGCGGTTCCTCTGACCCAACTCCATACCTACGGCATTACGATGACCCCGCTGATGCCCAGAAATCAACCGATTATCTCACTGACACCTACAGCGAATACGATGCAGCCAAAGAATTAAATCCGGAAGAAGCCGAAGAAGATGTGAACTATCTCTTCGACGCATTCTATTATGATTTTGCCTTTTATGACTATTTTGGCGGACACGCTGTATTCGATCAGGCAAAGGCTGATACTCTGCAGGAAGTCCAAAGCAGGGACAGCCTGACCTGTGAAGATTTGCAGAAGATTCTGGTAAGTCATCTTACCTTTATCAAGGACGGTCACTTCAACATCAATCAGGACTATCCGTCGGAAAAAGACATTCCGTTTTTCTTCCGTCAGGTGATGTTTGTAAAAACGGATTCGGGCTATCAGAATGCCAATGGAAAAGTCGTTGCATCCGTGGACGATCATCCCGATCTGGATGAACTGTTCAAACGCTCCATTTCCAAAGAAGGATATCTTGTGTACTATCCTGTGCTACTGAAAGAAGCAAAATTTGATGGAACCGAGTGGGACAAGCATGTGTGCGACGAGCAATTGACCGTGCACTATGCCGATGGCAGTACGGATGTATTGACAGCAGACACTTGGAGCCAGTATTACAAAGATCTCCCCAAAGGGCAGAATACCGACTTGCGCCAGACTGACGGGATCCCGGTGTTCCAGTTCAACCATTTTGACCCGTCCTTCCTGGAGGAGACCAATGATGCAGCGGCACAGATGAGCAATGCGGAGATCTCCATGCTGGACCTGCGCTCCAATGTTGGCGGCTATGAAGAAGTTGCGCATCAGTGGTTCAACCGATACAGCCACCAACGGGTATTTGGCACTGGAGTTCGTTATTCCGTTCTTCCAGCTTCTCTTGTCGCTTCACCTTCCACCTCAAAAACGCCCCGCGCAAGCAATGACAACATTCTGATCCTTCTAAGCGGAAAGTGCTCTGCATCTTGTGCGGAGATCGCACTGGATCTTTCCTATAATTTAGACAATAGCCTGATTATTGGAGAGAACACAAATGGAAGTATGATCAGCAACAGCGGCCATATCGAATTGCCCAACAGCAAGTGTTCGGTGGATATGACTTTCTCCACGGTCTATCTGACCCCGGATGGCTCCGATTATTTTGAAGAACTTCGGGGATTCTTCCCGGATATCTGGGTTCCGGCCAAAGAAGCCGAAACGCTGGCGGCAAAACTTATGGAAAATCTAAAGTAAGGTCTGACCCTCCCGGCCACAAAGAAAAATCCCCGGCGCACTTTTGTGTACCGGGGATTTTATTAACACATGCGACCGGGAGGATTCGAACCTCTGGCCTTCCGGGTCGGAGCCGAACGCTCTATCCAGCTGAGCTACGATCGCACATTACTGGCAAACCAGTGTAATGTAGTATAGCACAGCCGGAGGCAAAAATCAAGCCGTCTGGCGGCTCTGTATCCGGATTCCGTGCCCGATCCCGCGCCAGCAAGACGCTGATACATTCTGTTCCTCCTTTTTGAAAGATTCATCTTGCAAAAGTGTGCGCATCTCTTATAATAGGTGTTGTGCCCCGGTATGCGCGGGCACGGTTTAGGACTGGAAAAGGAAAAAGAGAACATGAAATCTAGCACAAGATCCCTGACAGAAGGCCCTCTGGCAAAGCAGATCCTTCTGGTCAGCCTGCCGCTGGCATTATCCAATCTGCTGCAGGTCTTATTCAACATGTCGGACGTGGCCGTGGTGGGGCGGTTTGCGGGCTCCACAGCGCTGGGCGCGGTGGGCTCCACCAGCATCTTTGTCACGCTGTTCACCGGCTTTCTCATTGGCCTGGGCAACGGCATCAACGTGCTGGTGGCCCGCTTCTACGGAGCCAGACACCCGAACGATGTCCACGACACCGTCCACTCGGCCCTGATCGTCAGCCTGATCGCAGGCGTAATCCTGCTGGTTGTGGGCCTGCTGGGCTCCCCTGCCATGCTGCGGCTGCTGAACACCAAGGAGGACCTGCTGCCGGGTGCGATCCTCTACCTACGGGTGTATTTTCTGGGTATGCCGGCACTGGCTCTGTACAATTTCGGCAACGCCGTGTTCAGCGCCATCGGTGAGACCAAAAAGCCGCTGTACATCCTGAGCTTTGCCGGTGTGCTGAATATCCTTCTGAACCTGTTCTTTGTCATCGTCTGCAACCTGGACGTGGCAGGCGTGGCGCTGGCCAGTGCCATTTCTCAGTGTGTTTCTGCCGGGCTCATCCTCCACGCCCTGACCAGGGTGCAGGACTGCTACGCCCTCCATTTCAAGGAAGCAAAGCTCGATCCCGCCATGACCAAAAGCATTCTGGCGCTGGGCCTGCCTGCCGGGTTCCAGAACGCCATTTTCGCCATCGCCAACCTGTTCATCCAGGCCGGTGTCAACTCCTTTGATTCCCTCATGGTCAAGGGCAACAGCGCCGCCGCAAACGCTGATCCGCTCATCTACGACTGCATGGCCGCCTTCTACATGGCCTGTGCCAGCTTTATGAGCCAGAACTACGGCGCAGGCAAGCCCGACCGTGTCAAGAAAAGCTACTTCATCTCGCTGGCCTATTCCTTTGGCGTGGGTCTGGCGCTGGGCGGCGGCCTGTTCCTGTTCGGGCGGCAGTTCCTCGCCCTTTTCACCACCGAGAGCGCCGTCATCGATGCCGGTATGAAGCGTGTGGGTGTCATGGCGCTGGCCTACTGCACTTCGGCCTTTATGGACTGCACCATCGCTGCTTCCCGCGGTCTGGGCAAGACCGTGGTGCCCACTGTCATCGTCATCATGGGCTCCTGTGTGTTCCGGGTGATCTGGGTATACACCATCTTCGCCCACTTCCACACCATCCCCTCGCTCTACCTGCTCTACCCCTGCTCCTGGGCTCTGACCGCCATTGCGGAGATCCTCTATTTCATCCGCTGCTACAAGCAGGCCATGAAGATCTTCCGGGAGCCGATCCCCTCTTCGCTGTAAAACAAAAAGATGGATGTCGTGCGGCATCCATCTTTTTTGTTTTTTCTATTACACCTTGACTTCCCCGGCCAGGACCCGCTTGTAGTCCTCATAGTTGCGGGCCAGCAGGGCGGGCGTATCCAGCCCGTAGGGGCACTTGGCCTTGCACTGGTTGCAGTGCAGGCAGCCCTCGATCTTCTTCATTTTGGCCTGACCGGCAGGGCTCAGATGCTCTGCCGAAGGCGAGCGCCGGAGCAGCAGGCTCATGCGGGCGCAGTTGTTGATCTCGATGCCAGCCGGGCAGGGCATACAGTAACCGCAGCCACGGCAGAACTCACCGCACAGCTCCTCCCGGTCGTGGGCAATGACCGCAGACAGCTCTGCGTCCATCCGGGGCGGGTTATCAATGTAGGAGAGGAACTCGTCCAGTTCCTTTTCCCGCTGAACGCCCCAGATGGGCAGAACGCCCTCGAACTGCGCTTCAAAGGCATAGGCGGCGGCGCTGTTGGTAATGAGACCGCCGGACAGACCCTTCATGGCGATAAAGCCCATCTCGTGCTCTTTGCACAGCTGCACCAGCTCCAACTCCTGCTCACCGGAAATATAGCTGAACGGAAACTGCAGGGTCTCGTACAGGCCGCTCTCAATGGCTTCCTTGGCCACGGACAGGCGGTGGTTGGTGATGCCGATGTGTCGGATCATCCCCTTTTCCTTGGCCTCCAGCGCGGCTTCGTACAGGCCGGAGCCGTCGCCGGGCTTGGGACAGAAGGACGGGTTGTGGAACTGGTAGATGTCCACATAGTCGGTGCGCAGATTGTTCAGGGAGGTGTGCAGGTCCTTCCAGAACTCCTCCGCGTTCTGGGCAGCGGTCTTGGTGGCGATGTAGACCTCGGAGCGGATGCCGTCAAAGGCTTCGCCCAGCTTCACCTCGCTGTCGGTGTAAGCGCGGGCGGTATCAAAGAAGCGGATGCCCGCCTTGTAAGCCTTGCGGGCCAGAAAGACCGCGTCCTCCTGGGAAATGCGCTGGATGGGCAGGGCACCAAAGCCGTTTTTGTTCACGGTGATGCCGGTGCGCCCCAATGTGACCATATCCATAGGGAACCTCCTGCTTTTTCAAAAATACTCTCTGTGCTCATTATAAGGCGAAGCGCCCCACAACGCAAGAAAAACCCTCTCCATCAAAGCGTGGCAGTGCACAGCGATGACAGAGAGGGTCAGTTTTACTGATAGTCGTGGTTCAGGAACAGCGCTTTGATGGCGACGATCTCGTCGTACTCCTCCTGCTCCACCTGCACATCCGCATTGACAGCCTGCAGGCGGGCCTTGACGGCATCCAGTGCCTCGGCGGCGGTCACGGCCTGACCTTCCTCCACGGCATCGATCATCCGCTTGAGGACGATCGGGTGGGCGTAACAGCTGGGCACCGGGAAGCTGCCGTTGGGGTAGTGCTTCACATACTCCGCCATGGCGGCATCGGCCTGATCGGCCCGCTTCATAATGGCGCTGTTGTTATTGTGCGCCGTGGGCAGCATGTTGTAGCTGGAAAAGAGGAAGATGGCTGCAAAGCCGAACAGTGCAAAGTACACGCCGTAGCTGCCGGTGTGGGTGAACACCGCGTACAGGCCGTAGGCCGCGGCGGCAGTGCCGAACAGGAAGATGGCAAGGGCCACATAGCGGTAGACCGGCTTGCTCTTGAGCTGGGCGCGCTTGCGGCGCTGGGCAGCACTGAGCTCATTGGAAAGCTCAGGCTTTGCGTCCAGATACTCCTTTGCCCTGCGCAGGATCGTCACGGTGTGTTTGGCATCGTCAGACAGCTCCGGCAGCTTGCGGGCGGCCTTTTCCTCAGCCTTTTTCTGCAGCGCCTGTTCCCCGGCGGCACTCAGCAGCCGGATCTGGGGCTGCTGCTTTGCCAGCAGCTCCAGCAAGGCATCCACGTCCCGCTCGTCCTTGAAGTTGCACTGCTTCTGTTTGCCGCCGTCGTACTCCACCACAAGGTAGGCCATGGAGGCAAACATTCCCTTGCCGGTAAAGCCGCCCGCACTCATGGCCACCCGCTTGAACACACGGGTGATGCTGGTGTAGGGCAGGTAGTAGCGGCGGTCGATGTAAAAGCTGTTCAGATACAGGGCTTTTTTGCCCACGCCGCAGGGGCCGATCTTTTTGCAGGCCTTCCGGTCGGCCTCCAGTTCGGCAGAGTCGAGCCTGGCAAGGCCCAATTGTGCAGGTTTGAAGAGCATAACGTTCATCCCTCTTTTGCGTTTTTGTTTGTACCCATTTTCCCACTCCGGCAATGAAAATGCAAGACCCAGCCCGCACTCTTAGCCAAAAACAGGAAACCGGCCGCTGAGCTGACAGCGGCCGGTTTGTTTTACTGAGAAATTGCCGCTATGAATGGGTTATGCGGCTTTCTTCTCGGTGTTCTTCTTGGTTGCATAGATGAACAGTGCCAGCATGGCAATTGCGAAGACGATACCGATGGGATATGCAACTGCGGTGTTGTAAGCCACCAGCTTGCCGTCTGCATAGGTGTTGATCATCTTGCCCAGGCACTCAGGAGCCAGCACGAAGTAGGTGCAGGACACAGCGCTCATAAAGGTAGCGGGCACTGCGGTGATCCAGTAGTTCTTCTTCTCCTTGAACAGGTACATAGAAGCAGCCCACAGGACGATCATAGCCAGCGTCTGGTTGGTCCAGCTGAAGTAGCGCCAGATGACGGTGTAGTTGATGAAGCCCAGTGCATTGCCGATGCCCAGGAATGCACCCACGCCCAGAACGGGAACGCAGAGCTTCAGGCGGTTTGCATAGCT
The DNA here is from genome assembly GCF_023347335.1 of Faecalibacterium sp. IP-3-29. Lineage (NCBI taxonomy): Bacteria > Bacillati > Bacillota > Clostridia > Eubacteriales > Oscillospiraceae > Faecalibacterium > Faecalibacterium sp. IP-3-29. Next base: position 2,953,922 of record NZ_CP094471.1, read on the forward strand.
GTCCTGATCGATCTTGAGCCAGTCGGACAAGGTCAGACGAGCGGAACGGAAGGCGGTATCACCGGAGGTGATGGGGCAGATAACGACACCGATCATAGCCAGTGCCACGCCAACCTTACCCATGGTCTTGAGGCAGACGTCGTAGATAGCGGCAGACTGACCGGCAGCCAGAGCCTCGGCCAGACCGACCATCTTGCCGTCGGTGATGGTGTACAGTGCGCAGCCGGCAGCGGCCCAGATCAGAGCGATAACGCCCTCACTGACCATTGCACCGTAGAATACGAAGTGGCCCTGCTTCTCACTCTTCATGCAGCGAGCCATCAGAGGCGACTGGGTGGAGTGGAAGCCGGAGATAGCACCACAGGCAACGGTGATGAACATGAAGCTCCAGATGGGGGTGTTGGAGGGGTGCATATTGCTGAAGTTTGCCCAGATCTCGGGGATGGTGTAGGCGGGGTTGGTGAAAATACCAAAGATAACGCCCACTGCCATGATGATCAGGCAGATGCCGAACAGGGGGTAGATCTTACCGATGATGGCATCGATGGAAATAAAGGTTGCGATGAAGTAGTAGGCCAGAATGATGATCAGCCAGAACAAGGTGGTGGTCAGCAGACCGGACATACCGCCGTTCTTGCACAGGGTCACGATCAAGCCTGCGGGACCCACTGCGAACACGGTACCGACCATGATCAGCAGCACCACAGAGAACACACGCATGATGTTCTGCATCACGGGGCCCAGATAGCGGCCGGTGACCTCAGCGATGGAAGCGCCGTCGTTGCGCTCGCTCATCATGCCGGAGAAGTAGTCATGCACGCCGCCGGCAAAGATGGTGCCGAAGGTGATCCACAGGAACACCACGGGGCCCCACAGAGCACCCTGCAGTGCACCAAAGATGGGTCCCAGACCTGCGATGTTCAGCAGCTGGACGAGGAACAGCTTCCACTGGGGCATCACAACGTAGTCAACGCCATCGTTGATGCGCACAGCAGGAGTTTCGCGGTCGTCCGGTCCGAACGTATTGTCAACGATCTTGCCATAGACAAAGTAGCCGATGATCAGGAGCGCCAGACAGAGTAAGAAACTAATCATACCAGAAACCTCCTTTTATCGTCCGTGCCCGGAGCCCCATTCTGCCCCGTCACGGCCATTCCTTGGCCCTATGTTAACACAATCTTCATAAGTCTGGTAATATCCTTCCAGAATGGCCCTTATATCAAAAACTATATAAGTCAGCCGTTCCCGGGAATCCCGGCAAATATTTTTTAACGTATCCTCGGCAAAACTTCTTTGCAGAAATCGTTTCAGCGGGTGTTTTTCCGTTTTCAGTGCACCCTGCCAAACTTTTTGGCATATTTTTGTGCATCTTGTCTGCATTCCTGTTCTTTTTGCCGCAATTCGTTGTTTCTCTGCACAAGCAAAAGCCGCCTGCCGGACGGCCCGGCAGGCGGCTTTTGCGGTTGTGAATGGGTATCGAGAAGGTTGAAGAGGGGAAAATGTCAATTATGCAGTCTTTTTCACTGTCTGCTTTTTGGTCGCATAGAGGAACAGCGCCAGCATGGCGATCGCAAAGAGGATGCCCACCGGGTAAGCAACTGCGGTGTTATAGACGATAGCGCCCTCAGCAGTCTTATGGTTCAGCAGGCCGCCCAGGCACTCGGGAGCCAGCACGAAGTAGGTAGCAGACACAGCGCTCATAAAGGTAGCGGGCACTGCGGTGATCCAGTAGTTCTTCTTCTCCTTGAACAGGTACATGGAAGCGGCCCACAGAACGATCATGGCCAGCGTCTGGTTGGTCCAGCTGAAGTAGCGCCAGATCACGGTGTAGTTGATGAAGCCCAGTGCATTGCCGATGCCCAGGAAAGCGCCCACGCCCAGCACGGGAACGCAGAGCTTCAGGCGGTTGCCGTAGCTGTCCTGATCGATCTTGAACCAGTCGGCCAGGGTCAGGCGGGCAGAACGGAAGGCGGTATCGCCGGAGGTGATGGGGCAGACGACCACGCCGATCATGGCCAGCGCGATGCCCACGCCGCCCATGGTCTTGGAGCAGACATCATAGATGGCCTTGGACTGACCCATTGCCAGTGCCTGGGCCAGACCGGTGTTCAGGCCATCTGTGACCTCGTACAGAGAGCAGCCTGCAGCGGCCCAGATCAGGGCAATGACACCCTCGCAGACCATGGCACCGTAGAACACGAAGTGACCCTGCTTCTCACTCTTCATGCAGCGGGCCATCAGAGGCGACTGGGTGGAGTGGAAGCCGGAGATCGCGCCGCAGGCAACCGTGATGAACATGAAACTCCAGATGGGCGTGCCCGACGGGTGCATGCTGCCGAAGTGATCCCAGATCTCAGGGATGGTATAGGCAGGGTTGGTGAAGATGCCAAAGATGACACCGATGGCCATGATGATGAGGCAGATGCCGAACACGGGGTAGATCTTGCCGATGACCGCATCGATGGAGATAAAGGTCGCGATGAAGTAGTAGGTCAGAATGATGACCAGCCAGAACAGCAGCGAGGTCATCACGCCGGATGCGCCGCTCTGGCTGCACAGCTCAACGATCAGACCGGCAGGGCCGACGGCGAACACGGTGCCCACCATGATCAGCAGCACAACAGAGAACACACGCATCACATTCTGCATCACGGGGCCTAAGTATTTGCCGGTGATCTCTGCGATGGAAGCACCGTCGTTGCGCTCACTCATCATGCCGGAGAAGTAGTCATGCACACCACCGGCAAAGATGGTGCCGAAGGTGATCCACAGGAACACCACGGGGCCCCACAGAGCGCCCTGCATGGCACCAAAGATGGGGCCAAGGCCCGCAATGTTCAGCAGCTGGACGAGGAACAGCTTCCACTGGGGCATCACGACATAGTCCACGCCGTCGTTGATGCGCACAGCAGGCGTTTCACGGTCGTCCGGGCCGAAGGTATTGTCCACGATCTTGCCATAGACGAAGTATCCGCCCACCAGGATCGCAAGACAGAGCAGGAAACTAATCATACCAGAAACCTCCTTTTTGCCCCTGCCGGCCGCGGCCCCATTCTGCCGCATACCCGGGGCTCTTTTCTAGCCTCATGGTAGCACACTTTTTTCCAGCGGAGAAATATCTTTCCGGCATGGGGCCATATCGTTTCCGATATAGCTGCAAAGAATTTTTGCCGCTTTTCCGTTTATTTTTTGACCATTTATCAGCAAAAATAAAACCGGGCGCTTATTTTCGCCCGGTTTTTTATCCATTTATTGGTTTTTTTGTCAATTCCAAAGGAAGCAACCTTTGCCGTGCCTTAGCCGGAAAGCCCCTTTATTTCACGGTGGAAGCCGCTTCCTTGTGGAGCAGATCCACAAAGGCCTGCTCCTCGGGGCGCAGGCGGCCCTTGTCCGGGTAGACCAGCACATCCCGCATCTGCTGGCGCTGGGCCGGGCACTTCTTCAGCACCAGATGGTACTGCTCCAGTGCCCTGCGGGGCATGGGCGATGCCCACATGTAGGCCGTGGGCAGCCGCTGCAGGATCGAGAACTGGCTGCACCGCTCATACACATGGATGCGGCGCTCCGGGTTGACATGCCAGCGCACACCGTCGCCGCCCTCCTCGCCGGGCAGCTGGAAATCATCGTGGAGGATCTCCATATACTTGTCCAGCTCAGACAGGTCGCGGATCGCCTTCCGGGCCAGCGGGCCGTCCCGGTTGGTCAGCAGACTGTATTCAAAATCCATAATGGGTTCCATTTTCAGGCCCCGCCGGGCGCAGTAATGGGTATAGTGCTCGTCATCCTCCACGGCGTACCGCAGCAGAGCCAGATGATACCCCTGCCGCAGGACATGATCCAGTGCCTCCATAGAGCCGCCCTCCCGGATGTGGATGTGGAGCCGCTCAATGGATGCTGCCTGCTCCAGATAATCCACCGCCGCATAGGAGGCATAGGTGGCGTGGGGGATCATTACCCGCAGTTCGGCGCAGCGCTCCTGCTCCTCCTGCACGCTCCGGTCCAGCCGGTCCACCTCCCGCAGCACCCGCTCGGCCTGCTCGATGAAATGCCGCCCCTGCTCCGTGGGGATCATGCCGGTGGATGACCGCTCAAAAATGCGGAGATGGTATTCTTCTTCCAGATTTTTCAGCGCCTTGCTCACGTTGGGCTGAGCGGCATACAGCCGCTTTGCCGCCGCACTCACAGATCCGCATTCCATGATGGCGACGAGATACCGCAGTTCTGTAATGTTCAACTTTTTCTCTCCTTTTGGCGTTTTTATCCCTTGCGCCTAGTTTATCAGGCGGCACACGGGGCTGTCAAGCGTTGACGGGGCCCCGCTGCCGTTTTATAATGTAAGAAACAATCTGCCCGAAAGAGGTCGAAGAGGATGGAAGAAAAAAACTACCGCGTTCTGCGCATTGAGGAGCAGCTTTATGGCTGCGAGGAGCTGCCCGAGGGCCAGCCCGTGCTCTGTGATGTCCTGCTGGAGGCTGCCGACGGCACGCAGCGGGTTCTCCCCTACCCGGATGCCGAGCTGACCCGGCTGGACATCAACGAGGGCAGCACCGTCACCCTGCGGGATCACAGGCTGGCCAAGGCGGCGCACAAGGTCTATTTCACCCGCCACGGCGAGACCGTGTGGAACGTGGAAAACAAGATCTGCGGCATGACTGACAGCCCACTGACCGAAAAGGGCCGCGCCCAGGCCCGGGAGCTGGGCGAAAAGCTCCGGACCAGCGGTCTCCGCATCGATGAGATCCTGTACTCTCCCCTGTCCCGCGCCGCCGACACTGCCCGGGCCATTGCAGAGGCCACCGGCATTCCTGCCCGGTGTGAGCCCCGGCTCCGGGAGCAGTGCTTTGGCCGCTACGAGGGCACGCCCCGGGACGGCGAGGAGTTCCGCATCTCCAAGACCCACTTTGCCGACCGCTACTCCGGCGGCGAGAGCATGATGCAGCTGGCCCAGCGCATCTACAACCTGCTGGACGAGCTCCGGGCCGACACCGACAAGACCTACCTGCTGGTGGCCCACAACGGCATTGCCCGGGTGGTGCAGTCCTATTTTTACGATATGACCAACGAGGAGTACGCGGCGGCAGGCATCAAAAACTGCGAGTTCGTGGAGTTTACATTCTGAACAAAGAAAGGACCCGCCGAGGGTCCTTTCTTTGTTTGCGGTTATTCTGCCTTGCGGTAATGGAACTGCTGGTCTCTGGTGATGAACAGGCCGATGCTGACCAGCAGAGCGGCCAGCTCGGCGGCAGTCACGGCCAGCCAGATGCCATCGATGCCCAGCAGGAGCGGCAGCAGCAGAACCGCCGCCACCTGGAACAGCAGGGTGCGCAGGAACGAGATGAGCGCACTGGTCACGCCATCGCCCAGGGCCGTGAAGAAGGAGGACGCATAGACGTTGAAGCCCATGATGAGGAAGCTCAGGCCATAGAGCCGGAAGGCCCGGGTGGTCAGAATGAGCAGGTTTTCATCATAGCCCACAAAGAAACGGGCCACATGGGGGATGATGAACATGGAGCCGATGGTCATTACCACCGCAACCACACCGATGAGCTTCAGGCTCTTGCGGTAGAGGTTGTTGACCTCTTTGCGGTTATTGGCACCATAGTGGTAGCTGACGATGGGCGCGCTGCCCACGGCGTAGCCCACAAACACTGCCACGAACAGGAAGGACGCGTACATGATCACACCATAGGCGGCCACGCCATCCTCGCCCGCAAAGCGGAGCAGCTGATAGTTGTACAGGATGTTCACCAGCGACATGGAAAGGTTGGTCATCAGCTCAGAGGAGCCGTTCACACAGGCTTTCAGCAGCACACCGCCCTCAAACTGCGGGCGGCAGAGGTGGAGCAGGCTGGTGTTTTTCCGGTTGAGGAAGTAGAACACCGGCAGCAGGCCGCCCACCACCTGGCTGAGCATGGTGGCAATGGCGGCACCCTCCACGCTCCAGTGCAGGATGCCCACCAGCAGCACGTCCAGCACCATGTTGGTGCAGCCCGCGCCCACCGTGAAGTAAAAGCCCAGATGCGGCTTTTCGGCGGTGACAAAAAAGCTCTGGAACATATTCTGCAGGATAAAGGTGGGCAGGCTGAGCATCAGCACCCGGCCATAGCGCAGGGCGTAGTCCAGCATCTCGCCTTCTGCACCCAGCATCAGGGCCACCGGCCGGAGCAGCAGCATCCCCAGCACGGACAGCACGATGCCGGCGATCAGCGCCGTTGACATAAACAGGCTGAAATAGCGGTCGGCACGGGCTTTATCGCCCTCACCCAGCGTGATGCCCACAATGGCGCTGCCGCCGGTGCCCAGCATGAAGCCCACTGTGCCCACCAGCATGGGCACGGGCATGATGAGATTGACTGCCGCAAAGGCCGTTTTGCCCACAAAATTCGAGACACACAGGCCGTCCACAATGCCGTAAATGGAGGTGAACAGCATGGTGCCGATGCAGGGCAGCACAAAACGGATCAGCCGTGAATAATCAAAGTGATCCGAAAGTTGGATTTTCTGTTTTGACATGGATTCTCCTTTTTGCCGGGGTGGATCACATCATCCCGCCGGGCCGCCAGCCGGTGCAGTAGCGGGCGTAATCGCGGTCGGCCTGTTTGACGTAAAGGAGGAACTGTTCCCTGCCTTCCTTGTCCGTGACCTGACGGACTTTGGTGGGCAGGCTCTGGCGCTGGAGCAGCTCCAGTTCATCGTTGAGCTCTTCCTCGGTATCAAAAGCATCCAGCTTGGTCCAGTGGGTGGCAAAGAGCCAGATGTTTGCAAGGGTGTTATTCATATTCAGTCTCCTTTTCCGGGGCATCGGCAAGGGTGCCGGCCCGGTAGAACGGCGCAATGGCGTTGGCATCGCCGTGGCGCACGATGGAATAGGTAATGTCGCAGTAGGGCTGGATGGCCGTGCTCTTTTCCACGGTGGAGATGAGCAGAACCTGCAGCTGCAGGCGGCGGAACAGCTCCATCATGGGGCGGATGCGGTCACTGGTCATCTTGCTGAAGGCCTCGTCCAGCAGGACAAGGCGGATGCTGTTCTCGCTCTTCTGATAGATCTGCAGCAGGCTGGCGCAGATGGCCACATAGAAGGGAGCCTGATTCTCGCCGCCGGAGGAATCGCGGCTGACGCGGGAAAGATAGGCCTGCTGGCCCGAGACGGTGTTGGTCACCTTGATGTCATAGTCCAGATAGGTGCGGTAGTCCACATAATCCGAGAGGGTGGCACCGGAGGTGGTGCGGCCCTCCTGCCGGGCCCGGGTGTTCTCGTCCACATCGGCCATGATCTTTTCCATCAGCGCGTCCACCTGCCGCTCGTAGACGGGGTCGGCGGTGGCGGCAAGGTTGTCCAGCGAGTCGCCATCGGTCATCTGCTGGTTGCCCTTGTCCACAATGACCTGATAGAAGGCGGCCAGCTGGGGGTCACGGCTGGGTTCCAGCTCAAAGCGGTAGACTTCCTCGCCGTAGGTCAGCTGCTCCATCACCTTGTTCAGCTCCCGGAACTGGCGGCGGGCGTTGAAAATATCATCCTTCATCCGGAAGAGGATATCCTTGCGGAAGCGGTCCTTGCAGTCCCGCTGTGCCTGCTCCAGCCGGGCGGCGTAGCGTTCCAGATCAATGCGGACAAGGCTGTCGTGCTGGGCGCGGTACTGCTCCACCCCGGCCAGACCCAGCGGATAATCGCAGACGTAGTGCTCGTTGTAATCCCTCTGGGCAGGTTCCAGCGTGGAAGTGAGATAAGCCCGCAGGGCATCGTCCAGCCTGGTCTGTGCCTTTTCGGCAGTCTGCGCGGCGGCACGGGCCGTGCGCCCGCCCGTCATCAGGCCCTTTTTGCGTTCCTGTGCCAGAGGCTCCAGCAGCGGGTGCTGTGCAAAGAATGCCTCTGCCGCCTCCCGGCTCTGTGCGGCGGTCTCCACCGCCTTGCTCTGTTCCGCCTCGCAGGATGCGATCTGCTTTTCGCAGACGCGGATATCGCCGCCCACCTGCTCCACGGCCTTGCGGGCAGCCTCCCATGCGGCTTCCCGGGCTTCTTCCTCGCGGTAGAGCTGCTGCAGCATGGGGTTCTCGCGGCAGTCCGCCAGCTTCTGCTCCTGCGCGGCGTAGTCGGCACGGGCGGCATCCAGCGCGGCCCGGCTGGCCCAGAGTTCGGCCAGCTGTTCCAGCGCATGGCCCCGCAGGACGTTCTGGTACTGGTCGTAGGCAGATTTCAGGGTCTTTTCGGTCTGGGCGGCTTCGCGGCAGCGGTCGGCCTGGGCGGCAAGCTGTGCTTCCAGCGCTTCGGCACGCTCCCTGCGGGCATCCAGGCCGATATAGCGCTGAGGCCTGCGCAGGCGTTCCAGCCGGAAGGGGTGGTGGCGCAGCAGGTCCCGGGTGGCGCTGTCGGGGAAATGTTCCAGCGTATCGGGGGTGTCGCAGCAGACGATGCGGCGCAGGATGGTGTCCGCATACTGGGCAGCCAGCGGGTTTTCGCTGGTGACCTGGGCGGCAAGGCTGTCGGCGGGGGCCGTCTCCGCATGGCGGTCCGCCTTGCGGATGCCTGGGGTATCCAACAGGCTGATGGGCCCCACCCGGTCGCCCAGCGCCACAAAGGCGCTCTTGGCGGCGGCATAATGGGCAGGCGGCACAAGGATATCGAACCGGCGGTCACCCAGGCAGGCTTCCACACAGTCCTGCCAGCTCTCGTCGGCCACGGTCAGCAGCTCACAGAAGATCTTTGCATCCGCTGTCATGCCGCGGCTTTTCAGCTCGGCGTTCACGGCATCCCGCACTTTGGTGGCGGCATCGCCGTGGGGGTAGACCCACTTGCCGCCGGACACGGCGTTCAGCTCGGCCCGCAGGCCCTCCTGCTCTTTTGCCAGATCCGCCGAAGCCTGCCGGGCAGCGAAATACTGCTCCTCCAGCGGTTTTTCGATGCAGGCCAGCGCCTCGGTCAGGGCGGGGAGATGTTCCGCTGTCAGGCGCTGGGGCCAGAGCTCCTTCTCCACCGCAAAGCCGCTGCGGTTCAGCTGAGTCAGCAGGCCGGTGATGGTATCCGCAGTTGCTTCCAGACTATTCCTTGTCCGGGCCGCTGCATCCAGCGCGCTCTTTTTCCGGGCCAGCTCCTCGGTCAGGGCATCCAGCGCCCGGCCCGCGCCGCTGTCACCGGCCGCACCGTGGGCCGCCAGATAGGCCCGGCGGGCTTCGGCTTCGGCGTTCTTGGCGGCCTCGTATTTTGCGTTCAGGTCGGCCAGCTGGCGGCGGCCTGCATCCAGATGGCTCTGCCAGGAGGTATCCTCACCGGCATCCGCTTCGGCGCGGGCCAGCAGGGCCGCGCCCTGGTTGACAAGGGCATCCGTCTCTTTGGCAGCGGCTTCCCGGCCATACGCCACGATCTGTTCCAGTGCGGCGGCACGGGTCTGGGCCTCGGCCAGAACGGCGTGGAGGTTTTCCAGCTCCACCCGGTCGCCCTGCAGCGCTTCCAGATCCAGCTCAGGCTGGGGCAGGATGTACTGGTACAGGAACTCCCGGAAGTTGGGGATCTCGTCCATGCTGGTGCCCATCTGGAACACTTCGTTGAACTTTTTGCCCAGCGGGCTGGAGGCGCGGCCAATGCCCAGGGCACGGCAGATGCGGTCCCGGGCCTCGCTGGGGCTGCGGGTGTAGGACAGGCGGCCCACGGCGGGCTTGAAGTCCTCCTTGGCGCTGGGGGCACCGGTGCGTGGATCAAGGAAGGGCAGCTTTTCCAGCGTGATGCCGTCCTCGGAGATGTACCAGGTCTGGTCGCCGGGGTGAAGCTCCTGCATGGGGCCCTCGGATTCCACCCGGACAGCGATGACAAAGTTTGTCCGCTTGACGGTATCCCAGAACTCGGCACCGATATACGCCACCGTGCGGCCCGGGCGGCGGTAGGCGTTCTCACCGCGCTGCTTGGCGTGGACAGAGCCCTGCAGGGTGCGGCCGCTCTTTTTATTGCCCAGGGCATTGAAATTGCGGTTGGTGGTCAGGCAGTAGCGGATGGCATCCAGAATGGTGGTCTTGCCCACCGCGTTGACACCGATCATATAGGTCAGACGGGCACAATCGAAGGTGACATTTTCAAAGTTGTGCCAGTTGATGAGCTTCAGGCGCTTTAATTCGATCATTCTTCTTCCTCCCCGCTGGCATCTCCGTCAGGCCGCTCGTAGAGGGCCAGCTCTTCCCGGGTGCGGCTGCTCTCGGCGGCGGCATCGGCAAGGTCTGCGTCCGGCAGAGCCAGCAGCACAGTGGGGAACACCTCGATGCGGCTGTCCAGACCGGTCAGCCGCCCCACCGGGCGGGCCAGATTATACCTGCGCAGGGTGCGCATCAGCTCCTCCAGCGTGCGCTGGTCCAGCCGCCGGGGCAGGTTCATCTTCTGCAGCTCTGTCTGCACCTCTTCCACCGTGACCAGCACCTGATCGGCGCTGGTGGCAAGGCTCTCCCGCTTTTGCAGGTAGAGCAGGCGGAGCACCAGCAGCAGGATGCTCTCGTATTTCAGCAGCCGTGCCTGGCTGCCCTCATGCTCGTTGACCAGCGCCGCCGCCTGCAGCGGAGCCGGGTAAAGCGTTACCGCATAGCCCAGCGGCGCGAACACGGCCCGCACCTCGGGCAGATGATCCTGCACATAGAGGTATTTTGCCCGCTGATCCTCCACGCCGCCCAGCACAAAGCAGTGGTTGAGCAGATAGTTTGCGGTCTCTTCCAGCATTTTATTCGGTTCGGCCATGGTCAGCGTCCTCCCTGCGGGGTGTCAGAATAAACTCTTCAAACCGGAAGCCGCCCCGTTCGACCCAGTTTCCGGTAAGGGTGATATCGTAAGCCCGGCGCGGCGACTGCGAGTAGGTGTGCAGGCCGATGATGCGGGCAAAATCGCGGGGGTATTCCTCCGCCAGTGTGGAAGCGGCCACCGCACTGCGGGCGGCAAGGGCCTGTTTTGCCAGCAGGCCCACGTTTTCCTCAGTCACGGCCATCCGGGCGTAATCCAGCAGCAGCTGCTGTTCTTTGCGCAGCTGCTCCGCATCCAGCCCGGCCTGCCGCACCGGGGCCAGCGGCGTTTCGCTGCGGGGCGCGGCAGGCGGGTAGAGGGGCTTTGCCCCGAACACCGCCGCCGGGTAGAGGTGCAGGCGCTTTGCCACCGGGCCGTCATCCGGCGCGAACAGCTGATCGGGCGTTTTGATCTCCTCGGCATAGCGGCGGAGCAGGGCGGTGACACTGCCCTGCGAAGAGCGGTCGCTCAGCAGCAGGAACTGGGCCCGCTGCACGGCCCGCTTGCGGTAGCGGATGTGGCTCTGGTCGATCTGGCGCATCAGGGTGCTCATCTCTTCCAGCGAATCCCGCAGTTTCTGGATGAGGGCACGCACGGCAGGGGCGGCCTCGCCGGGGGCACAGCGCTCCACCCGGGCGTAATCCAGCGCCAGCCGGGGCAGGTGCTCTGCCTCGCAGTCGTCCAGCTCCTCTTCCAGATAAGCGCGGTAATTGAACAGGTTATCGCTGGTCTTGAAGCGGTGGTAAGCGGCGGCCACCACCTTTTCCTCGTACTGGTCGAAGAGTTCCAGCACCTCCTGCGGGGTGCGGTTGCGGGTGAGCCGGTCGATATAATGCCCGATGGATGCGTTCAGCGCCCGCAGGGACTTGTTCAGTGCTTCCAGATCGGAGGCCACCTCCCGCAGAACATTCTCATAGGGGCTCTTTTCCTCCCCGATGTTCTGCAGCAGCTGCCAGGCCTTGTACAGCTTGCCGGTGTAGGTGACAACGCGCGGGTTCAGGATCTCTTCCAGCGCTTCCAGCAGAGGAGCCACCTCAGGCACAAAGGCAAGGGCAGGCTCTTCCTCATAGCTGCCGGGCTGCTCTTCCAGCCAGCCGGTGCGGCGCAGGCGGAGCAGAAAGCCCAGCGCAAGGGTATGGGGATCCCGGGTGGGCTGTTCGGCTTCATCGCCCGCGTCATCGGCATCCAGTGCCAGCGGCTTTGCCAGTGCCGCAAAGTAATCCTCGGCCCGGCTCACCGCTTCTGCCCGGGAGATGGAGTAATCCGCCGTGTGGCGGCACTCCTCCCACAGCAGGAGCAGCAGCTCCGCATAAAACGCCCGGTTGGGCCCCGCCAGCGGGCGGAACAGCCGCGGGCTGACCAGTTCAAACAGCTGCATCCAAAGGTTCCTTTCTTTCGACAAAATCTATCTTTTATTGTACCACATCACAGCCTTTTTTGCATCTTTTATGGGAAAGTTGCAAACAAAAAGCCCGTCCGGAGCAAAACCGGACGAGCCTGTTTTTCTTCTCACTGCCACGACAGAGACAAATGACGGTTATTGGCAACGCAGTCTTTCAAGTACAAATTGATCAGGGTCTGGTAAGGGATACCCACCACTTCGGCCTGCTCCTTGAAGTAATCAATGGTATTGCTGTCAATGTTAATGGTGATCTGTTTTTTCAGCGCCTTGGCGTAGGGATTCTTTCTTGCATTGCTGAAATCGTACTCTTTGAGCATAACACAGACCTCACTTTCTATATCTACATTATAATTATATTATAATTATAAATCAAGTGCTCCAGACGCAAAAAGCCCCGGAGGGCGGCAGGGGTTCCGCGCTCCGGGGTATGCTCAAGAAAATTTTGCTTGTATTCTAATCGTTACAATCAGGCGTTAAAGTTTGCCTTTACAGTCATTCTGTATGCAACGCCAACATAGGTCTTGCCATTCTTCACGATGCTTGCAGCGCCGACAGCTTCCGGCTTCTGAGAGGAAATCTTATTCACGTTGTTTGCATTTGCCTGGCTCAACAGTTCCTCAGTCACTTCGATGGCCTTATACTTGGTCTTGTCAGCATTGATACCCTGAGCAATGACATACACAGTGAAGGTGCCAGTGCCGTCCTTGTTATCAACAACATCGCAAGGCAGGCCATAAATCTTAGACTTGTTCAGAGAAGCAATATCGATTTCGCCGTTCTCATCAATCTGGTTCAGCATTGCACCAACTTTATTCTTCAGGTCTGCGTCATTCTGATAGGTAGTATCGTAAGCCTTATTGAAGCTTTCGATCATCAGGTTTTCTGCACGCTGGCCCAAAGACTGCGGTGCCTCCTCGCCGCAAGCGGTCAGCATCACCAGAGCCAGCACGCTGGCCAGCAGGATTGCAACAAGACGTTTCATTTTTTTCATAAAACAATTCCTCCATAATAAAATTCAGGCCCCTGTATAACCCCAAATCATACAGTGCGTCTAGGTTCATTTTAGCTCCCCCCCCCCCCTATGTCAATTCGCAGACTAGCTAAAATTTTCATTTCTTTTTTGTGCAAATAAAAAAGCCCCGGAGGGCGGCCTTTCAGCCACGCTCCGGGGAAAAATCATATAATTTGTTTTGCTCAGGCATTTGTATCAATAGCCACCGAGATAGCCATGTAGGTCTGACCATTCACAGCTTTGACAACAACGCCAACCTGTGTCCATTTCGTGCTCTGTGCAATATTCACGTTTCCAAGATTGCCGCCTTCGGCAATTTTCTGAACGAACTTATTCAGCTTTGTGCCATCATAGTCAAATGTCGTCACAAATGTAGCTGCACACTTACCATCTTTGGGGCCATCAATTTTGAACCAAACCTTAGACGAATAGCCAAACAGATTCAGCGAGAAGTTCAAATCTCCATTTGCTGCCTCATCAATACTTTGGCTTGCAATCGCTCTGCACTGTGCGTTGTTTTCCAGTTTCTTTCCCTCTGGGCGATTTGCATTGATTGCACTCATTACCTGATTTTCCGCCTGAGCCTCGGGGCTCTGGGCGGTATCGCCGCCGCAGGCGGTGAACAGAACAAGTACCATGGTCGCCGCCAGAATCAAAGCGGCCAGTTTTTTCAGCATTTTCATGTCGGGACCTCCAGTCGTTTTGTTGTGTTTTTCATAATATGCAGGGTGCCTTTCCATTTTGAAACAGGGCCCCCTCTGGCTTTATTTTATCCAACGACTGTCGCTTTTGTCAATTGCCAGCTTCACCAAACATTTTCTCCTGCTTTTGTTATTTTTTCCAGAACGAATTTTCGCAAAGATCCTTTGCCATGCCCGGGGTAAAAACCGGAAAATATTTCCGGCGTTTACACAATTCTACCACGATTTGGTGCTAAACTTAAGGCAATGGGAACCGCCGGGTGCTGTTCCTGAACAAGGAAAAGGAGTTTGCCCCATGCAGCATGGTTCCCTGCGCGCTCCGGTGCGCGTTTTCATGGCAGCAGTTCTGCTGTGCCTGACCTTTCTGGCCGCGCCAAAGGCTGCGGCGGCACAATTGCAGGATGTGAACGGCATCACGCTGCTGTCCTTCGACAGCCAGCAGATCGTCTCCATCGGCAACCAGACCTCGGGCCGGTGCAGCTGGTACGCCCTGCGCTACGCCCGCACCATTCTGGATGGCAAGCCCTGCTCAGGCAGCGGGATGTGGTCGAACGGCGCGGTATGGTCTGCCGCCGGGTACTACGCTTACAGCGGCTCCCTTTCCGCCTGCCTTTCCCGCCTGTATGAAGAGCTGCAGGCCGGGCGGCCCGTCATTGTACATCTGAAAAACACCGCTGTCAGCGGCGTGTCCAAGCACACCAACCGCGTGACAAGCTATGAATACCACCTCTCTGGCTCCGGCTGGAAAGAGGTCAATTACCCCCACATCGCCACCAGCAGCACCTACGGACACTGGGTGTGCGTGGTGGGCATCTCCCCCACGGCAGACCCCGAAAACCTGCGGGAGAGCGATTTCTATGCGCTGGACCCCGCGCGGGTCAGCGTGAACGGCACACTGGCCGTAACAAAGCTTTTGGATGGCACCATCTGGACTGATAACTCTCCCTTAAAAGTCGCAGCCTGACGCTCCCTTACAAAACACAACAGCCCCCGGAACATGCAGGGTTCCGGGGGCTTCGTGTTTTGTATCGGGGGGTTACAGCTCCTGATAGGCGCTCATCATGGCGGGGATGAACTGCTTTTTGCGGCTGACCACGCCGGGCAGCGTCCAGCTGCCGTCGGCGGCGGGCCGGCTCTCAAAGCCGTTGCTCAACACCTCGGCGGCGTAGCGGCCGGTGCAGATGACCACGCTCTCCTCCTTAGGCACATCGGTCAGCAGCATGTAGAGGTCCTCCACGTTCTGCTTGTTGCGGGCTTCCTCCAGATAGGGCTGGAGCAGCGCCTGGGCGGCCTGCAGGTTTTTGCGGGTCATGTAGCTGCCCTGCGCCACGCCAAAGCGGATATCGCCGCACATGAACACCTTGAAGTCCTGCAAAAAGACCTCTTCGGGGGTCTTGCCGTCCAGTTTTTCACCGGCCTCGAACATTTCGGTGGAAAACTCTTCGATGTCCACACCTGCGATCTTGGCCAGACGTTTGGCGTTGTTTTCATCCACGGGGGTGCAGGTGGGGCTGCGGAAGGCCAGCGTATCCGAAAGGATGGCCGCCAGCAGCAGGCCCGCGATCTGGGGCGGGATGTCCACACCGTTTTCATCGTACATCTGGGTGATGATGGTGGCGGTGCAGCCCACGGGCTGGTTGCGGAAGTAGACCGGCCCGCTGGTCTCCAGACTGCCGATGCGGTGGTGGTCAATGATCTCCAGGATCTCGGCCTGATCAAAGCCCTCCACGGCCTGGGTGGCCTCGTTGTGGTCCACCAGAATGATGCGCCGCTTGCGCAGGGCAATGACGTTGCGGCGGCTGACCATGCCGCAGTATTTGCCGTCCTCATCGAGGATGGGGAAATAGCGGTGGCGCACCTTTGCCATCACCCGCAGCACATCGGCCACGGGGGTGACGAGGGTGAATTTGAGGATGTTGTCCCGGGTCATATAATAGGAGATGGGGGCGCACTGGCTGATGAGCTTGCCCGCCGCGTAGGTATCCACGGGGGTGGTCATAATGGCAACGCCGGTCTCATCGGCAATGCGCTGGATGGTGCGGCCCACCTTGGCCCCATTGCAGATGATGAGCAGGGAGGCTTCCTTTTCAATGGCGCAGAGCTGGCTTTCGTACCGGTTGCTCAGAATGACGATATCCCCCTTTTCCACGCTGCTTTCCAGCATCTCGGGGGTGGCGGTGCCGATCTTGATGTGGCCGGTGGTGCAGACCGCGTCGGCATTGCCCACCACCATGGTGCCGTTCAGCGTTTCAAGGATATTCTTATAAGAGGTACGGCTCTTGGCCAGCACCGCGGTATCGAACACGTCCATGTTGGCGGTGGCAAGATCCTTCACGGTGATGATGCCCTCCAGCTCGTTGTCCGCGCTGGTGATGGACAGGGTGTCGATCTGCTGGTCACGCATGATCTTCCATGCGCGGCGCAGGCTGGTGGAGCCCGGGATGCCCGGCATCTCGCGGTAATCCACGTCCCGGATCTTGGGGTTCACGTCGGTGCACATCCGGGGCGGCGTGACACCGAATTTTTTCAGGACGAACTCGGTCTCCTGATTCATTTTACCGGCACGGCGCGGCTCGCAGACCAGCGTGCTGGTGCGGTTTTTGAGCTCCGCATAGGCAATGGCGGAGCAGATGGAATCGGTATCGGGGTTGCGGTGCCCGATGACCACGACCTTGTGTGCTTCTTTTGGCATAGGTTGTTCCCCTTTCTGGGTCAGATTCATTTACCTTCCGATCGGCCCCATGCCCCAAACCACCGGGCACGGCTGCCAGTTCCATTTTAACACAACCGGCCCCGGGGGTAAAGGCGGCAGATATCTTTTTCTTGACAGCGCCCCAAAAATCGTCTATCCTTGACCTGAATTTTTTTCTCTTTGGAGGTCACCCCATGAAAAAGCTGTTCCGCGCCCTTTCCCTCTGCCTGACGCTGGCCCTGTGCGTGTCCGGCAGCACCGCCGCGCTGGCCGAGGCTCCCGCCGCCACGCCCGCCCCCCAGGACGAACGTGTCATCACCGATGTAAGCCCCCTTGAGGATCAGATCCGCAACATCGTCGGCTTTACCACCAGCACCGGCGGCCCCTATGATTTTGAGCAGGCCGACCATAAATCTGCCGTGCAGGCCTACGGTGCAGAACCCGCCGAGGGTGCCGTGGCCCTGCTGCGCATCTACGCCCGGGCCGAGGACCGGGGCGATGCCTCCATCAATTCCAGCGGCCACTCCTTCCTCTCAGTGCGGAACGTTTCGGACCACGACATCGAGGTGGGCGGCCTGTGGATCGCGCCCGACACCGAGATGACCTTCAGCCCCCGCGGCAACCGCTGGGAGCACACCGGTATCTGGTACAATCTGGAGGGCTACTACAAGCGCTATCTGGCCGATTCCTACTACCAGAACATCTATGCTGTCCAGACCTCGCTGGATCAGGGCCAGCTGGACGTGGTCAACCGCAACCTTGCCAAATCTGACCACTGGTCGGCCTACTTCAACTGCGCCGCCTTTACCGAGAGCATGTGGAACGCGGTCTGCGCCGACACCCTTTCCGCCGGGCAACCCTACACCCCGGAGAACCTGCGGAACGACATTCTGGCCAAGTACGGCGATCTGGCCGCATACAACCCCCAGATCCCCTACGACTACATTGTTTATTACGGCACCAGCCTGACCCCCAGCAAGGAGTTTGCCTGATTTTCAGGTTTGTTGGATACAACATCTTGATTTTCACGTCATTCCGCGCTATCATGGGTGTGTTTGAATCCACGCGCCAAGGGAGGACACCATGACAGACGCATCGACCACATCAAGACCGCTGTTCAACCGTCAACAGCTCATTTCACTTTTCCTGCCGCTGGTGGCAGAGCAGGCCCTCAGCATCTCCATCGGTCTGGCGGACACCCTGATGGTCTCCTCGGTGGGCGAAGCCGCCGTTTCGGGCGTGAGCCTGGTGGACTCCTTCAACGTGCTGATGATCCAGCTGCTCAGCGCACTGGCCACCGGCGGCGCGGTGGTCGCCAGCCAGTACATCGGCCACCGGGAGCCCAAACGGGCCAAGGCCAGCGCCGCCCAGATCATGTTCATTATGATCTCGCTCAGCGTGGTCACCGCTGTCATCGTGGCGGTAGGGCGGCACGCCATCCTGCGGGGCATCTTCGGCTCCATTGACGCGGATGTAATGCGCTACGCTGAGACCTATTTTCTGCTCTCGGCTCTGAGCTATCCCTTTATTGGCGTGTACAACGCCGGTGCGGCCCTGTTCCGCGCCCAGGGCAACAGCAAGATCAGTATGCTTTCCAGCCTGGTGATGAACGTGGTGAACATTGGCGGCAACGCCATCCTGATCTACAGGTTCGGCATGGGCGTGATGGGTGCGGCCACTGCCAGCCTCGTGAGCCGGATGATCGCCTGCTTCACCGTGATGTTCCTGCTGCAGAAGCCGGACTGTGCGCTGCGCATCGACCACCTCACCGACCTGAAGCCCGACCTCGACCTCATCAAGCGCATCCTGAAAGTCGGCATTCCTGCCGGCATCGAGAACGGCATGTTCCAGATCGGCAAGCTGTCGGTCTCCAGCCTGACCAGCACGCTGGGCACCGCCGCCATTGCCGCAAACGCCGTGGCAGGCAACATCTCCAGCTTCCTGAACGTGCCCGCCTCCGCCGTGGGCATCGGCGCGCTGACCGTTGTGGGCCAGTGTCTGGGTGCCGGGGAAAAGGTGCAGGCCAAGCGCTATTCCCGCCTGCTGCTCCTGACCGCCTACGCCGGGGACTGGGTGATGAATCTTTCCGGCCTGTTCTTCCTGAACAAGCTGGCACTCTCCTGGTTCAACCTCTCGCCGGAGGCCTACGGCATGGCACTGGAACTGATGGTCTGGTTCAACGTTGTATCGCTGATCCTGTGGCCCTCCAGCTTCACCCTGCCCAACATCCTGCGCGCCGCCGGAGATGCCGCCTTTACCATGACGGTCAGCGTCATCTCCATGTGGGTGTTCCGGGTGGCCTTCTGCTACCTGATGGTGCTCAAGTTCCACTGCGGCCTGCTGTTCATCTGGATGGGCATGTTCCTGGACTGGGCCATGCGCTCGCTGTTCTTCTGCGTCCGCTTTGTCCGCGGCAGGTGGATGGAACAAAAGGTGATCTGAGTTTCCGTATATCCGGCCCTCTCCGCCATTGCAGTTTTGGCGGGGAGGGCCTTTTTTGTGCAGGAAATCCGCATCCTGTCTCGTATCAATAGGCAGAAGCTTCTCTCCCCTGCATCCGCTTCCCCAAAGCATACCAAATTCCGCGCGGATGTGTTCACGATTTTGTCAGCTTTTTGTCTTGTTTTCTTCGTCTTTGCGCGGTATAATCATACGCTGCAAAGAACTTTAGGCGGGGCTGCGGCCCCCATTCCAGAAAAGGAAGTGTGTTCCATGCGCAACTGGTTTTCCCGCCATCCCGTTTCGTTCATGGCGTTTTATCTCCTGTTTTACCTTTCGGCGTTCCATTGGCTCGAAGTCCATATTGCCGTGCCCGATGTTCTGGTGCACTGCCATCTGGACGACCTGATCCCCTTTTGCAAATATGCCATCGTGCCCTACTTTGCGTGGTTTTTGTGGATCCCGTTCACCCTGTTCTACCTGCTGTGGAAAGCGCCCCGGGCCGACTTCTGGCGGCTCTGCCTGCCCCTGTTTGCGGGCATGACCATTGCGCTGGCCTGCTATGTCATCCTGCCCACCGGGCTTGACCTGCGGCCCTACCGGGTGTACGGCAGCGACCTCTTTGCTCAGGCCGTGCGGATGCTCTATGCCACCGACACGCCCCTCAACGTCTGCCCCTCCATCCATGTGTTCAACTCGGTCACCCTGATGATGGCCTACTACCGCAGCCGCATTTTTGAAACGCCGGGCCGCCGCTGGATGCGGCCTGCTTCGGTCGTGCTCTGCGTCTCCATCATCGCGTCCACGGTCCTGCTCAAGCAGCACAGCTGCATTGATGTATTGCTGGGCATCCTGCTGGCCATGGCGCTGGATACGGCCATGACCGCACTGGAACGCAGCGACGCAAGAGCCTTGCAGCGGCTGTGAATCCACATAGAAAAAACGCCTCTGTCGGCCGACAGAGGCGTTTTTTCATTTTGGGGCATTACGGAGCCGGAGCAGTGAACTCTTTCAGGTGCGCTGTATCCAGCTCTTCGGCATCTTTGGCCGCTGATGTATAGGAAATTTTCAGATATTTCAGGGCCGTATCGTTTGCCAGCAGTTTTTTGCAGGTTTCCGTATCAAACGTGATGTTGTTGGTCAGATCCAGCCAGATCAGCTGCGGCATCTGGGTCAGGGGAGTATAATCCATGTCCTTGTAGGCTTCCTGTGCACCCTGAGAGAGAGACATACTCAGATACTGCACACTGCTCTCCGCCAGCGGGGCAAAGCTGTCGATCTCCGGCCCTTGGCACAGCTGCAGAAAGCTCAGATTTTCCATCTGCTTCAGCGGTTCCAGCGAACCGATCCGGGTCACGTCCAGTCTCAGGACCCGCAAGTCAGCTCCGGCCAGCTGGGTCAGATCGACCTCACTGCCGGTGATCCACAGCATCTTCAGCGACTTCATCTGCGCCAGCGCCGAAAGGTCGGAGACATTGGAATCCGCCCGGATCCCGTCACTGCCATACTTCAGCTCTACCACAGAATCCAGCTTTGCAAAGGTCGGGAATGCGCTGCTCTCCACACTGGGCACACTCAAAAGCATCAGATTTTTGCATTCCTCCAGACCTGTCAGATCTGTAATGGGTGGGGCTCCCCTTCTATTATTGACCGACAATACCTGCAAGCTGTCAAAATGCCGCAGGTCTGCCAGAGAGGTCACCGGATCATACGTTCCCTCTACGCTGACTGCGCAGGCTGCCAGCTGCTCATTGCTGTTGACGTTTCTTCCAATGTCCACCCCATCCGGTGCATCTTTGACGATGAGATCCCCTACGCCGGTTCCGGAATTTATCGAGACCCGCTGATAATCCCAGACATCGCTGTGATAGATATCTCCCTTCGGGCGGTCAAGCCATTTCCGGACGTGCTTTTCCATCACAGGGTCCTGCCACTCAATGACATAATCCTCCCCATGCTCGGCGTGACTGGCCGGAACCGTAAGTGTCGTCTGCTGAACGAAAACATCCTGCATTTCCGAACGGAAAGGTCCCGGTCCCAGATTCAAAGAGCTTGCACATGCGCTGAACAAAAGCATTGCACAAATCAATAAACTCGACGCTTTTAACATTTTACGCATAGCAGGCTCCTTTCTGTTTTAGTCTATTTGCGTAACACTCTCGTTCTCATTATCATTCTTTTTACGAGTTGTCTGATTGGGAATTTGAGACATTACTTCATTACTCGAATAGTCGCCATTTTCGCATACCACATATACCCATATAGTTGTGTAATAATATGTGTATTCCGTCCATGTTCTTTCAATATTAAGTACGCCACCACATTTCGGACACTCAGGAAAAAAAAGCGGCTGCACTCCTTCATCTTCTGGCTCAGCAGCAAATGCACCAAGCGGCATCGCACACACAAGTGTCAATACCACCAATAGACCAGCTAACATCTTTTTCATTTTACTTCCTCCAATCTTTGTTGTGATTTTCGCTATTTATATTCTACCATAAGAGCATTATTTTGTAAACAATAAACCACAATCTTTACCGTTTCCAGTGAAAGATTGTGGTTTTGCTTAAAACAGACCTTCCGGCAGGCAGATATCCTGCTTTGGCACCTTGTCCCAGGAAAAGTCTGGGATCAGGCTTTCCGGGGTGCGGGGAGCCGGTTCAGGTTGGAGACCATAGGCAAAGGCAAGCCTGCCCACGATCTCTTCCGCCGTATACTTTGCCCGCAGGTTTTCCAGGCTCTGGTCCCCGTCCCGTTTGGACAGGCGGCGGCCATCGGGAGCCAGCAGGAGCGGGCAATGGGCAAACTTTGGGGCAGGCAGGCCCAGCAGACGATAGAGATAGAGCTGCCGGGCGGTGGAAGAGAGCAGGTCCGCGCCCCGCACCACCTCCGTCACGCCCATGCGGGCATCGTCCACCACCACAGCCAGCTGGTAGGCAAACACGCCATCGGCGCGGCGGAGGTAGAAATCCCCGCAGTCACGGAGCAGGTTCTCGGTGTGGAGGCCCATACAGCCATCGGTGAAGGCGATGTCCTCATCGGGCACCATGAGCCGGTAGGCCGGAGCCTTCTTTTTGCGCTTTTCAGCGATCTGCTCCGCCGTCAGCCCCCGGCAGGTGCCGGGATAGATCACATTGCCGTCGGAGGTGTGGGGTGCGCTGGCGGCATGGAGCTGGGCACGGGAGCAGAAACAGGGGTAAACAAGGCCCTGTGCTTCCAGTTTGTTATAGCTCTCGGTGTAGATAGCGGCGCACTCGCTCTGGTAATAGGGGCCGTTGGGGCCGCCGCTGCTGCCGCCCTCGTCCCAGACAAGGCCCAGCCAGCGCAGATCCTCTTCCAGTGCGTCGGCATACTTGCGGGGGCAGCGCTCGGCATCCAGATCCTCAATGCGCAGAACGATGCGCCCGCCCTGACTTCTGGCGCTGAGCCAGGCCAGCAGGCTGCAGGCCAGATTGCCCAGATGCAGCCGCCCGCTGGGGCTGGGGGCAAAGCGCCCGGTCACAGCGCTCACAGGCCCAGCTTCCACTCGCCGTCCACAGGCTGGGAGATGGGCGTGTTATAGAACTCGGCCACGGCCTTTGCCATGTACTCGGCATCCTTGCAGCTGGCGGTCTCCATTGCGGAATGCATGGCCAGCTGTGCCAGACCGATATCCACCATGGGGATCAGGATCTGGTGGCCCAGCAGGTTGCCCAGCGTGGAGCCGCCGGGAACATCCGCGCGGTTTGCGGCCACCTGCACCGGCACACCGGCCTTTTTGCAGATCTCGGCAAAGGCAGCGCCGGTAAAGCCGCTGGTGGTGTAGGTCTGGCGGGCATTGTACTTCAGCAGCACACCGCCGCCCATGACCGCCACATTGGCGGGATCGCTCTTTTCGGGGTGGTTGGGGTGGGTGGCGTGGCCATTGTCGGCGCTCAGCAGCAGGCTGTTGGTGCAGGCACGGATGCTCTGCTCCCGGGTGACCCCCAGCTTTTCCTCAATGCGGGCCAGCACGTTGGCCATCAGGGTGCCCTGTGCGCCCTGCCGGCTGGAGGAGCCCACCTCCTCGTTGTCGAACATGACCCACATATCGCCCCGGCCTTCCTCCTCGCCGCGGCCCTGCAGGAAGCCCCACAGGGTGGTGTAGGCGCATTCCAGGTCATCGATGCGGCCGGACATGAAGTATTCGCCCTTCAGGCCCACGCGCTCGGCCTTTTCACGGGTGCAGAGCACCAGGTCAGCGTCCACGATGTCCTCAGCCTTGACCCCGGCCTCCTCCGCCAGAGCGTCCCGCAGGGTGGAGCCCGCCTCACCAAAGATGGGCTGCAGATCCACCTGAGGGTTGTACTTCATGCCGTTGTTCAGGTCATGGTTGAAGTGGATGCAGAGGTTGGGGATGACAGCCAGCGCCCGGTCGGGGTGGACCAGCAGGCTCCGGATGCCGTTCTCCGTGCGGACCAGAATGCGGCCCGCCACGCTCAGGGGACGGTCCAGCCAGGTGGGCATGATCATGCCGCCGTAGCCCTCGGTCTCCGCCTTGGCAAAGACCATGTCCTTGCCGCCGTCCAGCTGCTTGATGCGCCAGGTGGGAGAATCGCTGTGGCTGGCGGTGACATGCCAGCCGGTCAGCTCACCCTTGGGCATCCGCCATGCCAGCACGGCAGAGCCGTTGCGGGTGGTGTAATATCTGCCGCCGGGCACCAGCTCCCAGGCTGCGCTCTCGGGGCAGTTCTGGTAGCCGTTCTCCTCCAGGATCTTCACAGCCGCAGCCGTGGAGTGGAAGGCGCTGACACCGGCGTTCAGAAAGTCGAAGAGACCTTCGACGGAAAAAGCAGTGTTCTGCATATCTATTGTTCTCCTTTATTTTCAGGTTATCCATTGCTAAACCTCTCCGTCATTGCTTCGCAATGCCACTTGTCCGGGTTGCGGCTCCCAACATTCACTTCGTGCAAAGTATTGCACTTGTGCCTTGTTGGCCGCTGCCCCAACAACAACTCCCTTCATCCGCCACTGGCGGCGGTTGTTGTTGTTGCCTAATAGGAGAGGCAGGGGCCTTTCTTGGCTCCCCTGTTAGAGGAGCTGTCGCCGCAGACGACTGAGAGGTTTCGCCACAATTATACCGTTTCTCTTATCAAAATGCAATCACACCGGGGCCATCTCGGCAAGCTGCTGTTCAAGCGCATGGCGGAGCTGGGCGGCGTGCAGACCGCAGACCAGCTGGACCCGGGTGCCCTGCACCACAAGACCTTTATGGGGCAGGGAGAGCAGAGCCCCCATATCCAGCAGCGAGGCATCCCGCACCGTGAGCCGGAGGCGGGTGAAGCAGTTTCCCAGCTGGGCGATGTTCTCCGGCCCACCCAGCGCGGCGATGAACCGGCACACCTCCTGCGGGTCGGCGTACGGGGACTGGTCTGCGGAAAGGGCTGCTTCCCGGCCCGGGGTGGGCAGATCCTTTGCCTTGATGAGGACGCTGAACACGACAAAGTAGGTCAAGGTCTCCGCAAGGCCCAGCAGATAGAGCAGCGGCATGTTCTGCAGCTGCTCCCCGGCGCTCAGGTTGAACACCAGCGACCCCAGCAGGTTGGAGGTAAAGGCCCGGACGTGCAGGACATGGAGCAGCACCATAAAGCCGCCCGTAATGACCGCATGAGCCACCCAGAGCAGGGGCGAAACGAAGCAGAACAGAAAATCAATGGGTTCGGTGATGGAGGCCACCGAGGCCGTGACCGCCAGCGGGATCATAGCGGCGGCGGTACGGGCACGGTTCTCCCTGCGGGCCGTGAAGATGAAGGCCGCTGCAATGCCCAGATAGCCAAAGGTCTTGGTGAAGCCGGTGTACATCCAGACGATGCCGTCCGAGAGGGGCAGGCCCATGGTGTACTCGGTCATGCAGACGGCGTAAGCGCCCGTGTAGGTCACAGAGCCTACGGTCAGGCTGCCGCCCAGCGAAGAGAACTGGAAGGGCATATAGATGAGGTGATGCAGGCCGGTGGGGATGAGCAGCCGTTCCAGAAAGCCGTAGAGGAACACACCCGCGTTCCCTGAAGCCGCGATCCAGCCCGTGAGGGCGCTGACCGTCCGCTGCAGCGGCGGGCAGACAAAGCAGAACCCCAGCCCCAGTGCCACCGCCAGCGCCGACAGCCACAAAAACGACCACCGCAGGCCCGAATAGAGCTGGGTGATCATGCCATAAAACTGCTTTTCGCAGGTGCGGTTGAAGAGCCACGCCGCCGCAAAGCCCAGCACGATGCCGCTTGCCACGCCGGTGTCCACCACCTGAATGCCCAGAATGGTGGTCTGGCCCGTGCCCGCAAGGCCGGTCATCCCGTTCGGCTGGGCAAGCAGTCCCAGCGCTTCCAGCGCGGTGTGGTTGGCTGTGAGGAACACAAGGTAGGCCATCAGCGACAGCAGGGCGGCATCCTGCTTTTCGGTTTTGGCGCGCACGGCAGCCACCCCAACGCAGAGAATGACGCTGAGGTTGTTGATGAGCACCATCATCCCGTTGTAAAGCAGCTGACCCATCAGCTGCAGCGGAGCCCACTGCAGCACCGGCAGCGCCTGACACAAGGGCTTGCTGGTGAGCAGCGCCCCCAGCACCAGCAGCAGGCCCGCCGCCGAAAGATAAGACAGCGGCGACAGCAGCGACTGTGAAAAGCGTTCCAGCCGCCGCAGAAATTTCTGCATCCGTTTCTCCTCCTTTTCCCGGTTCTTCACCCGTTTCTCCCAGTTTGACCATGGCCGGATTATACGCGCCAGCGCAAAAAATGTCAATCCCGCCCGACTGAGAAAAAAACGACAAAAGTTTGTATAGTTTGCACAGCCGGGGTGAAAAATCGTCCTGCGCACGCCGATTGACAACAGCCCGGCAGAACAGTATACTAGAAATGTACCAGAGCAGTTTCTCCGGCAGATGGGCCGGAACACGATAAAAGGAGGCTTTCCTATGATTCGCAAGCGTATTCTTTCCCTGCTGGTCTGCGCCGCCCTGCTGTGCGGCGTGCTGGCAGGCTGCAGCACCTCTTCCGGCAGCACTGCCGCTTCCAGCTCTTCCGCTTCTGCAAGCGAGAGCATCCCCTCTTCCACTGTGACCGCCGACACTGGCAAGGTGGGCCCGCTGGACGCAGGCGAGAACTCCCTGTTCTCCCTCTCTGACCCGGATGATGCCTTTGCTCCCTGCCTCGGCTGGGGCCCCGGCGTGTCCGGCTGCTCGCTGAAATCCGTCATCGCGGCGGCTTCCCTGCTGAAATGGGCCGATGGCTGCAACATGAGCATCCAGCCGGTCAGCGACATCAAAGATGCCTATACCCAGTGGTTCGACAGCCTGAGCGCCGATGACCAGCAGAGCTTTGCCGATGCCTGGCCGCTCATCAAGGCCGATGCCGAGACCCTGCTGACCGACAAGGACAGCATGACCGGCCGCATCGAGGATGCCGGTCTGGATGCCAAAGAGCTGCCCGGCTGTTCCGAGGAAAACTGGAAGGCCCTGGCCGATGTCATTGACGTACTGGTCCCGGCTTCCAGCGAGTATTGATCGTTCCGTCTGCCCCTGAATGCAAGAGACATAAAAATAAGCCCGACGTTGTCGGGCTTATTTTTATGTTCAGATCTTCTTCAGGGTGCACTGACGGGTGCCCATGCCGATCTTTTCGGCCTGCTCCAGCGTTGCCTTCCACTCGACATTGGGGTTGGAATCCTTGAAGTTGTCGTGGTGGCAGTTCCAGCCGGGCTTTGCAAGGTTCTGGCCCAGCTGACTGTTGGGCAGGGGCTGTGCGTTCAGGCAGGCATCGGCACAGGCCTGATCCAGCGCCACGGGGTCAAAGGAGGCGAACATGCCGATATCCGGCAGGATGGGGGCATCGTTCTCGCCGTGGCAGTCACAGTTGGGGCTGATATCCTGCACCAGGCTGATGTGGAAGCAGGGGCGGTCTGCACAGACGGCGGCGGCATACTCCGCCATCTTGCGGTCCAGCTCCTCGTTGGCGCTGCTGTCGATGGAATAGATGGCATCGAAGTTGCAGGCACCGATGCAGCGGCCGCAGCCCTTGCACTTTTCGTAATCAATGACCGCCTTGTTGTTCTCATTGTAGCGGATGGCATCGGAGCCGCACTCCTTGGCGCAGCGGTGGCAGCCGCGGCAGAGCTCCTCCTGCACGGCGGGCTTACCGGAGGAGTGCTGCTCCATCTTGCCCGCACGGGAACCGCAGCCCATGCCGATGTTCTTGATGGCTCCGCCGAAGCCAGTCGCTTCGTGGCCCTTGAAGTGGGTCAGGCTGATGAAGATGTCGGCATCCATAATGGCGCGGCCGATCTTGGCGGTCTTGCAGTATTCGCCGTTGGGCACGGGCACCTCAAGCTCATCGGTACCGCGCAGGCCATCGCCAATGATGATCTGGCAGCCGGTGGTCATGGGCCAGAAGCCGTTTTCCTGCGCGCAGCTCAGGTGCTCCAGCGCATTCTTACGGCTGCCCGGGTACAGCGTGTTGCAGTCGGTCAGGAAGGGCTGGCCACCCTGCTCCTTGCACAGATCTGCCACCACCTTGGCGTAGTTCGGGCGCAGGAAGGCCAGGTTGCCCAGCTCACCAAAGTGCATCTTGATGGCCACGAACTTGCCGTCCATATCAATGCTCTTGATGCCCGCCGCAATGCACAGGCGACGCAGTTTTTCGGTCAGGCTGGTGCCCACAGGACACCGGAAGTCGGTGTAATATACAGTCGATGCTTCCATAGGGATCTCCTCCGTTTTTGACAATTTCAGGCGCGGCACTTTCCCGCCGCCGGGTTCTCTCTTTATTGCTCCAGTATAGCACAAGGCCGGGGGCGGTGCAATTGCCCCAGGGCGCAAAAAAGCCGCTCGGACGGGCGGCTGGGGTGTTCGGGAGCAATTTACGCAATGGCGGTGATGGCGGCCACGGCCAGGACGATCAGGCCCAGCACGATGCGGTAGAGGCCGAAGAACTTGAAGTTATGGCGCTTGACGTAATCCATCAGGAAGCGGATGGCGGCAAGGCTGACCACAAAGGCGACCACGCAGCCCACCACGAGGACAGCGATTTCGGTGCCGGTCATCGCAGCGCCGGAGAGGACGAACTTGACCACCTTGAGCAGGGACGCGCCCGCCATAACGGGGATGGCGAGGAAGAAGGTGAACTCGGCCACGCAGGCACGGGACAGACCCAGCAGCAGGCCGCCCACGATGGTGGCACCGGAGCGGGAGGTGCCGGGGATGATGGCCAGCATCTGCCACACGCCAACGATGAAGGCTTCGCGGTAGGTGATCTGTTCCAGCCGGGTGACATGCGGGGCGGTGCGGCGGTTCTCCACAAGGATGAAGAGGACACCGTACAGGATCAGCATGGCGGCGACCGTGATGTAATTGTAGAAGCGGGTCTCAAACCAGTCGTCCAGCGGGCTGATGATGAGCACCGGGATGGTGGCGGCCACCACCTTGAACCAGAGCTGCCAGACGGCAGGTTTGGAGCAGACGCGGCCATGGCGCAGGCCGAAGGGCCAGAGCTTATTCCAGAACAGCACCACCACGGCCAGAATGGCACCCAGCTGGATGACCACGCGGAACATGGACATAAACTCCTCGCTGGCGTTGAACTTGACCACCTGCTCCACCAGGATCATGTGGCCGGTGGACGAGATGGGCAGCCACTCGGTGATGCCCTCCACAATGCCCATCAGGATGGCTTTCAGTATTTCAAGAAACATGGGTTCTCCTCCCTGCAAAGCGGCACA
This sequence comes from Faecalibacterium sp. IP-3-29, assembly GCF_023347335.1. Classification (NCBI taxonomy): domain Bacteria; kingdom Bacillati; phylum Bacillota; class Clostridia; order Eubacteriales; family Oscillospiraceae; genus Faecalibacterium; species Faecalibacterium sp. IP-3-29. The sequence continues at coordinate 2,982,638 of NZ_CP094471.1, forward strand.
GGCACTCTGCACACATTCAGATTGGGTTCGCTTTCCAGTATATCATATTCTGAGAGCCTGCGCACGAAAAATCACAAATTTTATACAGGAGCACTGTCTGCTTTTTCTGTATTTATCTGCCGCCGGAAATATGCTATACTGGACACAACGTTTTTCCCTGTGTTTCCTTCTGACACGGACTGCCGGGCCAGATAAAAACAGATTTTGAACAATGAGGTGACATCCATGAATATTCTGGTGATCGGCTGCGACCAGGTGGGCGCGGCACTGGTGCGGGATCTGGAACGCATCGGCCATGATATTTCCCTGATCGAAAAGGACCCCGAGCAGCTCAAGCGGCTGGACAGCTTTGATGATTACTCCTTTGGTGGCACGGCCCTTGTGGGCGACCCCACCGACCCCGACATCCTCAAGCAGGGCGGCGTGGAGAACTGCGACGCTGTGGCCGCCGTGAGCGAGGATGACTCCGTGAACCTGATGGCCGCACAGATCGCAACGAACATCTTCCGGCGCGAAAAGGTCATCTGCCGCGTCTCTGACCCGCATTTGCAGGTGCTCTACCACAAGACCTACGAGCTGGACACGATCTGCCCCACCATCCTGACAGAGCAGGCCGTGTTCCGTGCACTGGCGAAGTGAGACGTAAAACCTCTCAGTCTCGCACCCGCTCGACAGCTCCCCTAGTAGGGGAGCCCTTGGCAAATGCGTAAAGCTTTACCTGACTGCCAAGGCCTCTCCTACTAGGAGAGGTGGCAATGCGAAGCATTGACGGAGAGGTTTTATCCCAAAACAGTTCTACCCAAAGTAATACGAGGTATCAATATGAAAGTTTGTATTGCAGGCGGCGGGCGTGTTGGGCGGTATCTGGCCCAGAGCCTGCTGACGAACCACCATTCGGTGGTCATCATTGAACCCATCGAGGCCCAGTGCCGGATGCTGGCAGATTCGCTGGACATCCCCGTGATCTGCGGCGATTCCATCAGCGTGGACACCCTGCGCACCGCCGATGTTGGCAGCTGCAACGCCTTTGTGGCCGTGACCGGCTCGGACGAGGACAACCTCGTGGCCTGTCAGATCGCCAAGCGGGAGTTCGGCGTGGACCGCACCGTGGCCCGGGCCTCCAACCCCAAGAACCGGGAGCTGCTGCACACCTTAGGCGTGGACACCGTGGTCTGCGGCACCGACAACCTGAGCCACATTCTGGAGCGGGAGATCGAGACGGATACCATCCGCCAGCTGCTCAGCCTGGGCGGCGGCACAGCCAGCTTGAACGAGATCCTGCTGCCCGAGAACTTCAAGTTTGCGGGCAAGGCCATCATGGATGTGCCCATTCCCGGCGATGCCATTCTGGTCAGCATCACCCGCGACACCGAGTTCATCATCCCCCACGGCAACACCGTTCTGCTGCCCTGGGACCGCATCCTGGTGCTGACGCAGGACGATACCCTGCACCTGCTGACCGATGCCTGGGAGCTGAACAGCAAGTGACGGAGCGGGAGCTGCGCCGCACGGCGCTCATCATCCCGCCCCGGGGCCGGGCTGTGCTCTGCTGCTGGGCCGCCATCCCGGGCCTGTTGGCGGCTCCCTTTGTGTTCTGGCAGAGCATGCCCGCCGGGGTGGTGTTCTGCCTGCTCTGGGCCGCACTGGTGGCGGTGGTGTACCAGCGCGCCTGCAGCTATGCCGCCGCGCTGGGCGCGGAGACCCTGACGGTGTACTCTGGCATCGTCTTCCCGCTGCGGCGGGCGATCCGCCGCAGGGCCGTAACAGGGCTGTTCCGGCTGCGCACGCCGCTGCTCCGGCTGGCAGGGGGATCGGTGGTCGTCATCACGGCACCGGGCACGCGGCTTATTTTACCGGCGGTCCCGGCAGAGCAGGCCGCTGCCCTCACCCATGCCCTTGCGGAGGAGATCCGATGAACGAACGCCGCCTGCACCCCTTTACCGTTCTGCGGTTTCTGCGCAAGACGCTGGTGGTCTATCTGCTGCCGCTGGTTCAGGTGCTGTTTGAGCGGAACTGGACAGCCCTGCACACGGCTCTGCGGCAGGATGCGCTGCTGTTCCTTTTACTCTGCGCCGTGAGCTGGGGCATCCTGCGTGTGAGCAGCTGGAGCATGGATGACACCGGAGTCTTTCATCTGCACTGGCGGCTGGGCATCCGGCTGGATCGTGCCCTGCGGGGCGAGATGCTGGCTGCACTGACCATCGACCGGCCCCTGCTCTACCGGATGGCCGGGGCAAGCCGCCTGACCCTTTACCCGGTGGGCGCGGCGCAAAAGCACACCCTTTCGGTCTGCCTGCCCAAAGCCGATGCCGAGGCGGTGGCAGACCAGCTGATGCCTCTGGTAAAGCCTACCCTGCACCGGCCCGCCGGAGGGGAGCGGGCGGCGCTGGGTTTTCTGGGGGCCAACGGCCTCTCCACGCTGGCCCTGTTCGTGCTGGCCGTGCGCCAGACCCGGGATGTTCCGGACTGGAACCCTGCCGTTTTTGCCCAGATCCAGGTGAGCTTTCTGGCCCGCTTCGCAGCGCGGTGGCTCCCTGCAGGCGCGGCGTGGCTGCTGGCGGCCGCAGGCTTTCTGCTGGGGGCCAGCCTGATGCGCAGCTTTGCCCAGACCGTGCACTACACTGTCTGGCACACGGCCGACCAGATCGGCAGCCGGGGCGGCTGGCTGGGGCACTTCGAGTGCCGGGTGCGGACAAGCGAGATCAGCTTTGCAGATGTCCGCATCTCCCCCGCTGCCCGGCTGATGAAACGCTGGCCGGTCTTTGTAACGGCGGGCGGCTGCTCCCCCGAGCTGCCGCTGTTCGTCTACCGCAGCGGCGAGGAGGCATTGTTCCGGGAGCTGCTGCCGGAGTTTCGGATGCCGCCCGACCTGCTGGCCCGCACCGAGCAGCGCAGTCTCATCTTTTTTGCATCGGCAGGCATTCCCTTTGCCCTCTGCCTGCTGCTGACGCTGGTCTCTGCCACAGTGCTGCCCCAGCTGACCGTGACCCTGCTCATCCCCACGCTCTTCTTTGGGGCACTGCTGGCCGGAGCCGCGGCCGGCTACCGGCGGGAGGGCCTCTGGCTGCGGGAGGGCCGCATGACCCTGCGGCGGCAGCAGGGGCTCTACCTGCATTGCATCTGTGTGTTTCACCCGGATGTCTGCCTGACCGCAGCACAAAGCCCCTGGGCTGCCAGCGTTGGCCGCACCAACCTGACCCTGACCTTTCCCGGCTGGGTAAAGCTCAAGGTGAGGAGCGTGCCGCTGCGGGATGCGGAGAAATTTTTCAGATTTATGGAAACGAATTAAATCTCTCAGCCGCCGATCGGCGACAGCTCTCCCAATAGGGGGAGTCCTTGGCATAGAGATAAAGCTATTTGTTCTTAGGGGAAGTAAAATTGTTATGATTCATACGGTATTATTTGATTTGGACGGCACTTTGCTGAACACCATCGACGACCTGGCTGATGCAGGCAACTGGGTGTGTGCACAGCATGGGTGGCCGGAGTTTACGGTGGAGCAGTTCAAGCACATGGTGGGCAACGGCATCCCGAAGCTCGTGGAGCGGTTTTCGCCCGCCGAAGCCCGTACACCGGAGCTGCTGGCCGCTACGCTGGCGGAGTTTACCGCCCGGTACGATGCCCACAAGGAGGACAAGACCGCGCCTTACCCGGGCATTGCTGCCCTCATTGACGCGCTGAACACCGCGGGCGTGCAGTGCGCGGTGTTCTCCAACAAGGCTGACCCGCTGTGCGGCAAGATCATCGAGCATTATTTCGGGGCAGGTCGGTTTGTTCTGGTGCGGGGCAGCCGCCCGGGCGTGCCCACCAAGCCCGACCCCACCGGTGTTTACAGCCTGATGCAGGACCTGCACGCAGACCCTGCCAGCACCCTGTTTGTGGGCGACAGCGATGTAGATATCCTGACCGGGCACAATGCCGGTCTGCCTGCCATGGGGGCGCTGTGGGGCTTCCGGGGCCGCGCAGAGCTGACTGCTGCCGGAGCCGATGCACTGGCCGGCGTGCCTGAGGATATTTTAGAATACGTTAGAACACATTAAAGGAACGACCCTCTCCGGTGCTGTGAAGCACAGACGGAGAGGGTCGATTTTTATTTGCAGACTGTTCACAGGATGTTTCTTGCATAAACTCCCCTGTTTTCCTATAATATAGTTCCTATTTGAAACAATTGAGAAACGGAGGACTTGCCCATGGCAGCTGAAAAGAAAACTTCCCCCAACGTAGAGAGCCGCCTGCGCCACAACATCCTGAAAATGCCCCAGGAGGTGTATGCCGCCAGCGGCATCGTCATCAACGGGCGGCGGCTGAAAAGCTTTGTATTCACCACCGACCTTGCCATCATCCGCAACTGCGACGCGGACGCGGTGTTCGCGGTCTATCCTTTCACGCCCCAGCAGGCCATCAGCGATGCCCTCATCAAGGCATCCTACATCCCGGTGTTCTGCGGTGTGGGCGGCGGCACCACCCACGGCGTGCGCACCCTGAACCTTGCCCGCGACGTGGAGAGCCAGGGTGCCATGGGCGTGGTGCTCAATTCCCCCATCTCTGACCTGAACCTGCTGGCGGTCTCGCGGGTGGTGGACATCCCGGTCATCATCACAGTGACAAAAGAGGACACCAACATCCAAAGCCGCATTGATTCCGGGGCCTCCATCCTGAATGTGGCCTGCAGCACCGACACGCCCCGGGTGGTGGCAAAGATCCGGGAGCAGTTCCCGGATGTGCCCATCATCGCCAGCGGCGGCAAGACCGGCGAGAGCATTTCCGCCACCATTGCGGCGGGTGCCAACGCCATTACCTACACGCCGCCCTCTCCGGCTGTGCTGTTCAAGGAAATGATGGAGAAATACCGGGAATGATTTATGCAAGACGCTGTAACTTTTTTCTGTTACAGCGTCTTTTTTACGCCATGGACGGAGATATTTCAGAAATTTTTGAATTTTTGCGAAATAATTGTTGACAAATCGCGGTCGATTAGCTATAATAATAAAGCACTGTTCAAGTGCACAAAATAAATATGGCGGTATAGCTCAGTTGGCTAGAGCATTCGGTTCATACCCGAAGTGTCACCGGTTCAAATCCAGTTACCGCTACCACGTTACAGAGTTTCGCTAAGATAAGGGGGACGGTCGTCCGCAGTAGTGGATGATGGATGTCGGAGGTTTTAGCGAAGCTCTGTGTTTTTGAGGCCCGTTGGTCAAGCGGTTAAGACACGGCCCTTTCACGGCTGTAACATGGGTTCGATTCCCGTACGGGTCACCAAAAAGCTTCTGATTGAAAAATCAGGAGCTTTTTTCTTTTTGTTTTTTCTACACAACAAAACCCCGCCGTCTGCATCACTGATATGAACCCCAAAAGTTAGACAAAAATCAAATTAAGCGACCCCAACGGTCTGAATCCTGTATTGCACAGGGCTCAGGCCGTTTAGTTTTAATTTGATTCGGCGATTGTTGTAATAGTCGATGTAATCGATAATGGCCTTTTCAAGCTGGTCAATGGAATCAAATTTTTCCAAATAGAACAGTTCTGTCTTGAGCAGTCCAAAGAAGTTCTCGGCAACCGCATTGTCCAGACAAGTGGCTTTCCGAGACATACTTTGCGTAATTCCTTTTGCTTTCAGTAGATTCTGGTAGGACTTCATCTGGTATTGCCAGCCCTGATCCGAATGCAGAATCAGATTGTCAACCTTGTCCGGCAGCTTTTGAAAAGCACCTTCCAGCATATCCGTGATCTGTTTGAAATTTGGATGGCGGCTCAGGTTATAGCTGACAACTTCGCCATTGAACAGATCGAGAATTGGAGACAGATAGAGTTTTTGGTCGTTCACTTTGAATTCAGTAACATCTGTGACCCATTTTCGATTTGGCTGGTTTGTCTTGAAGTGCCGTTCCAGCAAGTTTGGCGCAACTTCTCCGACTTCACCCTTGTAGGAGTTGTACTTTCTTTTTGCGCGAACCTGACAGACTAAGCCCAGCTGCTTCATGAGTTTCCGAACCGTCTTGTGATTCACACAAATATCGTTGTTGTGTAGTTCTTGTGTAATTCTGCGATATCCGTATCGCTTCTTGTTCTCATTGAAGATTGTAATGATCTGTTTTTTTACCATCTGGTACTTCGCAGGATTTTGAGACCGATGCAGGTAGTAGTAAAATGTGCTGCGAGGAAGTCCGGCAAGTTGCAGCAATGCTTTCAATGGATATTTCTGCCTTAGCTCCTGAATTACTTGTGCTTTCTGTTTTGGCGTTCCTCTTCCAGTACCAAGGCGTTCAATTTTTTTAAGTAATCGATCTCCATCCGAAGCCGTTGATTTTCTGCAATCAGATCTTCTTCTACTTGCTTATCCAGCTTTGGCTTCCGACCTTTCTGTGTCCCACCGGCGGCACAGGCTCGACCTCGACGTTCTACCAGAAGTGCCTCTTCGCCTTCTTCCAGATAGATGCGCTCCCAATCTTGAAGCGTACGTCTTGGAATTCCATACTTGCTGGATGCTTCATAAAAGCTTAATTTTTCATTGTGAAGCTGTTTGATGATTTCTACCTTTTGAGCTCCGTTGTACTTTCGTTGTCCCTTTGGCATACAAAAACACCCCATTTCCTAAACAGTATACCATACTGTCTAACAAATGGGGTGCAGTTCACACGCGGACGGCGGGGTTTTCAACATTTTATGAGTGCTTTGTGGAAAAGCTCAGGCTCAGCCCTTCTTGTGGGTGGGAACCATAACTTCCAGGCCGCCCATGTAGGGCTGCAGCACCTTGGGGATGGTCACGGAGCCATCGGCCTGCAGGTGGTTCTCCAGGAAGGCGATCAGCATACGCGGAGGAGCCACGCAGGTGTTGTTCAGGGTGTGGGCCAGATAGCTCTTGCCGTCCTTGCCCTTGACGCGGATGTGCAGACGGCGTGCCTGTGCATCGCCCAGGTTGGAGCAGGAGCAGACCTCGAAGTACTTCTGCTGGCGGGGGCTCCAGGCCTCGATATCGCAGCTCTTAACCTTCAGGTCAGCCAGATCGCCGGAGCAGCAGTTCAGCTGGCGCACGGGGATCTCCATGCTGCGGAACAGCTCCACGGAGTTCTTCCAGAGCTTCTCGTACCAGTCGGCGCTCTCCTCGGGGCGGCAGACCACGATCATCTCCTGCTTCTCGAACTGGTGGATGCGGTAGATGCCGCGCTCCTCGATGCCGTGTGCGCCCTTCTCCTTGCGGAAGCAGGGGCTGTAGGAGGTCAGGGTCAGGGGCAGAGTGGCCTCGTCCAGGGTCTGGTCGATGAATCGGCCGATCATGGTGTGCTCACTGGTACCGATCAGGTACAGATCCTCGCCCTCGATCTTGTACATCATGGCATCCATCTCGGGGAAGGACATCACGCCCTGCACCACGTTGCCGTGCATCATAAAGGGAGGAATGACATAGGTGAAGCCCTTGTCGATCATAAAGTCGCGGGCATAAGCCAGCACAGCCTCATGCAGGCGGGCAATGTTGCCCAGCAGGTAGTAGAAGCCATTGCCGGCAACGCGGCCAGCAGCGTCCATATCGATGCCGTCAAAGCTCTCCATGATCTCGGTGTGGTACGGGATGGGGAAATCGGGCACCACAGGCTCGCCAAAGCGCTGAGCCTCCACGTTGTAGGTGTCATCGGGGCCGATGGGCACGCTGGGGTCGATCATCTGGGGGATGGTGTACATGATCTCCTGGATGCGGTCAGCCAGCTTGGCTTCCTCGGCTTCCAGCTCTGCCATCTTGTCCGCATCGGCCTTGACGGCGGCGTTGTTGGCATCGATCTGTGCCTGCAGCTGGGCCTTCTGGGCCTCGTCGGTGCACTTCTTCAGCTGACCGAACAGGGGGCCGTTGGCCTTGCTCAGCTTGTTGCGGGCAGCCTTCAGGCTCTCAACTTCCTTCAGGCACTCGCGGTACTTTGCGTCCTTCTCGATGACTTCATCCACCAGAGGGAGCTTGGCATCCTGGAACTTCTTCTTGATGTTTTCCTTGACAGCATCCGGGTTGTCACGGACAAATTTGATATCAAGCATGATTTACTCTCCTTACTCTATTTCGGTTCGCATGGGGCGGGTAAGCCCGTTCCCATGCCGTTCAAAGGCGGCGTGCGCCTTAGATCGCTATGTTTTTCTTCTCGGGCAGGCTTGCCTTCGTACAACCTCTCTGGCGTATACGAAAAGTTTCCATCGGCTACCAAGGCCTCTCCTACTGGGCAACAACAATGACGGAGAGGTTTAATCCTCAACCTGATATTGCCCTAATAAGTTTGCAAAAGCCTTCAGCTGCTCATCCGAGTAGAAATGGACGGTCAGCTTGCCCTTGCCATCGTGGTAGGCCACATTGACCTCACTGCCCAGCGCCTGCTTCAGGCTCTCCTCCACCTCCACAGGCAGGGTGCCGCGCGGGGCAGGCTCCACAGGCTCTTTGGGGGGCTTGGCCAGCTTCTTGCACAGGGCCTCTGCCTGCCGGACGTTCAGCTCATGGTCGGCAATGATCTGTGCCGCCTGCTCCTGCAGCTCCGGGGTGGGCAGGCCCAGCACCACCTTTGCGTGGCCGGTGGTGAGAAAACCGCTCTTCAGCAGCTCCAGCACCGTTTCGGGCAGGTTGAGCAGACGCAGGCTGTTGGCCAGTGCGCTGCGGCTCTTGCCCAGTTTGCGGGCGGCCTGCTCCTGGGTCAGGTCACAGCGGGTCATCAGCTCCCGGATGCCCAGTGCTTCTTCCACCGGGTCCAGATCCTCGCGCTGAAGGTTTTCCACCAGCGCCAGCTCCATGGCCTGCTCATCTGTGACATCCTTCACGACAACGGGTGCCTCGGTCAGGCCCGCCATCCGGCAGGCACGCCAACGGCGTTCACCGGCCACGATGAGATAGCGGTCTACCCCGTGGGGCCGCACCGCGATGGGCTGCAGCAAACCGTGCTCTGAGATGCTGGCCGCCAGCTCTGCCAGCGTTTCCTCATCAAAGGTCTTGCGGGGCTGAGCCGGGTCCGGCTCGATCTCCCGCAGGGGCAGCGTCTCGATCCGGTTATCGGACTCAAAACTGGGGGCTGTGTCCTCAAACAGACTTTCCAGGCCCCGGCCCAGTCCTCCTCTTTTTTTTGCCATAGGTTACGCTTCCCCCTGCTTCACTTGTTCCAGTGCGCTTTTCTGCTCGGCGGGGGCACTGTTCCCTTTTGTGCGGCGGCGTGCCGGCTCATGCGGGCGGTTGTTCTTTACGAACTCAATGGCGAGATCCATATAGGCCTCGCTGCCCTTGCCCTTGGGCTCATAGAAATTGATGGGCTGGCCGTAGCTGGGCGCTTCCGAGATGCGGATGGTGCGCGGGATGGTGGTCTTGTAGACCTTGGTGCCAAAATACTTTTTGACCTGATCCACCACCTGCAGCGTCAGGTTGAACCGCCCGGAGAACATGGTGAACACCACACCCTCGATGTCCAGATAGGGGTTGTACTTCTTGCGGATGGTCTTGAGGGTGCTGATGAGCTCCGACAGGCCCTCCAGTGCGTAATACTCACACTGGATGGGGATAAGCACGCTGTCGCAGGCGCACAGACCGTTCAGGGTGAGCAGATCCAGGCTGGGCGGGCAGTCCACAAAGATGAAGTCGTAGTCCTTCTGCACCGAGGCCAGTGCCTTGCGCAGGCGGCTTTCGCGGCCCGGCAGATCGATCATTTCCAGACCCGCACCCGCAAGCCGGGTGTTGGAACCGATGACATCGGTGCGGAACTCGGTCTTGCGGATGGCATCCTTTGCCTCCGCCTCACCGATCAGCAGCTCATAAGTACCCACATCGACACTCCGCTTGGGAATGCCGTAACCGGTGGTGGTATTGCCCTGCGGGTCCAGATCGACGATGAGCGTCTTTTTGCCCAGAGCCGCAACGCAGGACGAAAGGTTCACGGCCGTGGTGGTCTTGCCCACGCCGCCTTTTTGGTTTGCAATTGCAACGATTTTAGCCACGCTCTTTGTTTCCTCCCGGGAAAATTATTTGTTCCACGTGGAACATTCGAGGCCGGGCCCCGCTGTTTTCCCACCAGCAAAGCCCCTTTAAAGACTAGTATAGCACATCAGCGCGGCTTTTTGAACCTGTTTCCTGATTATTTTGCGTAAAAACCCTGTGGAATTGCATTTTTTGTGAAAATTGCGATGCGTTTTATCTTTGTGCGGCTGCGGTTGGAATGCGCACCGTGTATTCGATATACCCGTCCCGCTCTTCCCTGTGGGCCGTGGCAGGCACACCGTTGTCCGTCATCAGCCGGATGGCATGGTCGATGGTGTTGACAAAGATGCGCACATCCTTGACCATAGAGATGCGGTGTCTGCCCGGGGCGGCGGCATTGAGCACCTGCTCAATGTACAGGTCGGTCTGCCGGGCATTCATCCGCCGCTTGGCAATGGTGATAAGGGCTTCGCTCCGCCGGTTCTCGGGCAGGCGCAGGACAGCCCGGGCGTGGCGCTCGGTCAGGCCATTGTCCAGCACGAACTGCCTTTGGTCGGTGGTCAGCTGCAGCAGCCGCAGCTTGTTGGCAAGGGTGGGCTGTGCCATGCCCAGCCGCTTGGCCGCCTCGGCCTGGGTGCAGTCCCAAAGGGCGATCACATCCCGCAGCCCTTGTGCCTGCTCAAAGGGGTTCAAGTCTTCCCGCTGGATGTTTTCCAGCAGACCCAGCGCCGCAGTCCGCTGGTCGCCGCAGTCGCAGAGGATGGCCGGAATGGTCTCCATCCTGGCCAGCTTGCAGGCGCGGAGCCGCCGCTCCCCTGCCACCAGCTCGTAACCACCCTCGACCTTCCGCACCGAGATGGGCTGAAGCAGGCCGTTTTCCCGGATGCTCTGGGCCAGCCCCGCCAGCTCCTTTTCATCAAAAACAGTCCGAGCCTGAAACGGCGAGGGACGGATGCTTTCCACAGGCAGGGTGTAGATCTTTCCGGCAGATTTCTTCCATTCAAACATGATTCTTTCCCCTTTCGCTGAAATGTGACGCAGTTTTCCACTGTTTCCCGGGAAACAGTGGAAAACTTACTCATTGCAGTTCCAGTGTACCAGAAATCAAAAAGCCCTGCCAGAAGAATCGTTCGGCAGGGCTTGGCATTTATCTTGCGGTTTTGCGTTATTTCAGCGGAGATTTTGCGATCTTTCCACCGTTTCTGGGGTAGGCTGTCGGAGTTTGCGAAATCTTTTTGCAGAGGATGAGGGTGCGGGTATCACCGCCCGGCAGATGCAGGGTACGGGTCTCCTTGTACTCGCCGCCCAGCTTCCGGATGGCACCGCGGGCCGCAGCCAGCTCCTCCTCGCCGGAAGCGCCTTTCATGGCAAGAAAGCTGCCGCCCACCTTGACCAGCGGTAAGCAGTACTCGGCCAGCATGGGCAGAGCCGCCACCGCACGGGCAGAGGCCAGATCAAACTGCTCCCGCCATGCTTTGCGGGCGGCTTCCTCGGCGCGCTCCTTGGCAAACTCCACCCCGGTCAGGCCCAGCTGAGCGCAGGCATACTTCAAGAACTCCACCCGCTTGCCGGTGGGCTCCATCAGGGTCAGCTCCAGCTCGGGCTTGTAGATCTTTGTCACGATGCCCGGGAATCCGGCACCGGCACCTACGTCCACCATCTTCCCTGCTACCTCGGGCTGGCTGGCAAACAGCAGGCTGTCGAGGAAGTGCTTGTCCTCAATGCCCTCCGGGTCGGTGATGGCGGTCAGATTGACCTTCTGGTTGTAGTCCACCAGGATCTGCGCAAAGGCATCCAGCTGGTCCAGCTGTTCCCCGGTCAGCGCAATGTTCCACATGGAACATTTTTGCTCTAATCTGTTCTTGTCGATCATTCATCTGTCCCTTTTCGTTTTAGGCAATTCTTTTCTCTTTCTACCAATGGCTCTCCTATCAGGGGAGCTGTCGCCGCAGGCGACTGAGTGGTTGTACAGAGGTTCTGCTATCCTTCGTCCAACCTCTCCGTCATTGCATCAGGTTTTCTCTCTCACTGTTAAAGCAATACTCAGCTGCGCCACATCGGAGGGCGAAACACCGGGGATGCGGCCCGCCTGCCCCAGATTCTTCGGGCGGATGCGGGTCAGCTTCTCACGGGCCTCCAGCGTCAGGCCGGTCAGGTCAGCATACTCAAAATCTGCGGGAATCAGGGTCTTTTCGTGGCGGGCCACGTCACGGATCATCCGATCCTGCCGGGCAATGTAGCCAGCGTACTTGATCTCGGTCTCCAGCCGCTCGGCCAGCATGGGGGTAATGCCCTCGCCCCAGCCGATCATCCCCGCCAACAGCGGATAGCTGATCTCGGGGCGGCGGAGCAGCTCTTCGGCAATGCCGCCCTCAGCGGCAGGGGTCAGCCCGGCTGCTTCCATGGCAGCGCGCAGGTCAGCAGTGCGCAGATGGGTCTCGTGCAGGCGGCGGCGCTCCGCTTCCAGAATGCTCTGGGTGTGCTGGTATTTTGCCCAGCGGTCATCCTGCACCAGACCATACTCCCGGCCAATGGGGGTCAGCCGCTGATCGGCGTTGTCCTGCCGCAGGGTCAGGCGGTACTCGCTCCGGCTGGTCATCATGCGGTAAGGGTCCATGACCCCCTTGGTGACAAGGTCATCCACCAGCGTACCCAGATAGCTGGTCTGGCGCTCCAGGATCAGCTGGCTCTCCCCTTTTGCACTGCGGGCAGCGTTCAGACCTGCCAATAGACCCTGCGCGGCAGCTTCCTCGTAGCCGGAGGTGCCGTTGAACTGGCCCGCACCATACAGGCCCCGCACCACCTTGCTCTCCAGTGTGGCTTCCAGACTGGTCGGGTCTACGCAGTCATACTCGATGGCGTAGGCCGGGCGCATGATCTCAATGTGTTCAAAGCCCTGAATGCTCCGGTAAAAGGCGTTCTGCACATCCTCAGGCAGGCTGCTGGACGCACCCTGCAGATACATCTCCTCTGTGTTCTCGCCGCAGGGCTCCACAAAGATGGGGTGCCGGTCCTTGCCCGCAAAGCGCACCACCTTATCCTCAATGGAGGGGCAGTACCGGGGGCCAACCCCCTCGATCATGCCGCCATAGAGCGGGCTGCGCTGGATGTTGTCCAGAATGATCCGGTGGGTCTCGGGGTTGGTGTAGGCGATCCAGCACTCGACTTTGTTGTGCATGGGTGCATCCGTCAGAAAGCTGAAGGGCTGCAGTTCACTGTCCGGGTCGCCGGGCTGGCATTCCAGCTTGGAGAAGTCGATGCTTCTCCGGTGGACGCGGGCAGGCGTACCGGTCTTGAACCGCCGCAGAGGCAGACCGGCGGCTTTCAGGCTTTCGGTCAGGGCATTGGCGGCGTGCATCCCGTCAGGGCCGGAAGCATACCACGCATCACCGACAAAAATCTTTCCACCCAGATTGGTGCCCGTGGCAATGACCACACACTTTGCGCTGTACTCCCCGTTCAGCTGGGTCACAACGCCCTTGACATGGCCGTTCTCCACCTCAATGCCCACCACCTCGGCCTGATGGATGACAAGGCCGGGCGTGAGTTCAAGGGCGTGCTTCATATATTCGTGGTAGCGCTTGCGGTCGGTCTGAACGCGCAGGGCATGAACGGCAGGGCCTTTGCCCTTGTTCAGCATCCGGCTCTGCAGGTATGTGGCATCCGCCGCAAGGCCCATCACACCGCCCAGCGCATCCAATTCGCGTACCAGCGTTCCTTTTGCAGTTCCGCCGATGCTGGGGTTGCAGGGCATGTTGCCAATGGCATCCAGGCTCATGGTAAACACCGCCGTTTTGGCACCCAGCGTGGCGGCAGCGTGGGCCGCTTCAATGCCAGCGTGGCCCGCGCCTATTACGATCACATCGTAATCTCCAAGATGATTCATACTTTTCCTATACTTTCCTCTATGGTTCAATCTGCTGTTACCCGGCAGCGCGGCTGGAAGTTTCTCCGAGGACCGTCCGCTGGGGTGGGACCCTGTTGCCGCAGGCAATAGGGCGGGCGATGGAATGGCCCGTTTCGTGTCCGAGGAGAAAGCTGCCAGACGGGCTGCCCTCCGTTACTTTCCCACACAGAACCGCTCAAACACTTCATTGATGACATTCTCCGACGCATTTTCGCCGGTGAGGTCACAGAGGGCAGCCAGCGCATCGTCCACACAGACCGATACGGCATCCAGCCCGAACCCGCCGCTGACCGCATCCAGCGCACCGGCCACTGCATCCCGCGCGCGGGTGGCGGCAGCAAGCTGTCGCTGGCCCGAAAGGCTGGCAGCGTGGGGATCGATGTTGTTGGTGCCCAGCAGACGGGCAACGGCAGCAGCGATCACCCTGCGGCTCCCCTCTTCCTGACAGCAGACCGGGATCACCATGGCAAAATCGCCTGCAATGATCTCTTCGTCAAACTGAGTGGGCTTGTCCTCTTTGTTGACCAGTGCAATGGCCGGGCGACCAGCGCACCGCTGCGCCAACGCAAGATCCTCCCGGGTCAGGGGCTCAGAGCCATCGAACACCGCCAGGATCAGCCCCGCCTCTTCCAGTTTTTTCCAGCTTCGGCGGATACCTTCGGCCTCGATCGCATCCTCGGTCTCCCGCAGACCGGCCGTGTCGAACAGGTTCAGCCGGATGTCCCCCAGCCGGACGGCCTGCTCCACCACATCCCGGGTGGTGCCCGCCACGGGGGTAACGATGGCCCGGTCGAACCCGGCCAGCAGATTGAGCAGGGTGGACTTGCCCGCATTGGGCCGCCCCACGATGGCACAGTCCACACCCTCCCGCAGGACAGCACCGGCATCATAATTCCGGATGAGGGTGTCCAGCTCTCCCTTCACGGCAGTCAGGGTGGATACCAGCTGGGCATCCTCCAGCGCGGGAACGTCCTCCTCGGGGAAATCCACCCAGGCAGTCAGATGGGCCTGCAGGGCGGTCAGGGCATCCTTTTCAGCCCCGATCTTCTTCGCCAGCGCGCCGTTCAGGGAGGCATTGGCCAGCGCCGCACCCTGTCTGCCATCGGCAGAGATCAGGTCCATCACAGCCTCGGCCTGGGTCAGCCCCAGCTTGCCGTTGAGGAAGGCGCGGCGGGTGTACTCACCGGGAGCGGCGGGGGCGGCCCCGGCTGCGATGCAGCTTTCCACCAGCCGCCGGGCCACCGCACTGCCGCCGTGGCAGGAAAGCTCCACCACATCCTCGCCGGTGTAGCTGTGGGGAGCCCGGAAGAAGAGTGCCACGCCCTCGTCAAAGGCTTCCTCCCCTTCCATGAAATGCCCAAACAGAGCGGTGTAGCCCTTGGCCTCCTCCACCCGCTTATCGGGATTGGCCGGGTGGAACACCTTTGCCGCCACGGCATAGCTCTCCGGGCCGGAAAGACGCACCACGGCAATGCCGCCTGCGCCGGGCGCGGTTGCAATGGCCGCGATCGTTGAATGTTCCATGTTGGTGCTCTCCCTCCGCTCTCAAATCAGAATTATTGTATCACGAAGCGACGAAAAAGGAAAGAGACAAAAAGCCCCCTTCCAGTTTTCCACCGGAAGGGGGCAGCATTGTGCAAAACTCAGCGGAGTTTACAGCTCGATCTTGCCGAAGCTGAAATCGGCAAAATCATCCACGCGCTCGGTGCGCTTGGGTGCCACGGGTGCGGCAGTTTCTGCATCACGGGGAGCATAGGTGCGCTCGGGCACACTGGAAGGACGGGGACCGCGGCTGCCTGCGGGGCGGCCATTGCGGGGACCGCCATTCCGGGGGCTGCTGCCGCGTCCGCCGCGGAAGCCGCCATTGCGGTTGCCGCCGGGGCGGCGGCCATTGCCCCGCGGGCGGCGCTCGCCGTAGGTGTTGTCGGTCTGGGCATCGGGAGCAGTGGAGTAGATGACCACACGGCGGTCACGGCCCTCCCCCTTGCTCTCGCTGCGCACACCCTCCATCTTGCCGATGGCAGAGTGGATGATGCGGCGCTCGTAGGGGTTCATGGGCTCCATGGCAAAGCTGCGGCCGGTCTTGCGCACCTTGTTGCCAATGCGCTGTGCCAGCACGGTCAGGTCATTCTCACGCTTGTCGCGGTAACCGGCCACATCCAGGCCCAGCTTGATGTAATCGCCTTCCAGACGGTTGGCCACCAGGCTTGCCAGGTAGGACAGGCTCTCCATGGTCTCGCCGCGGCGGCCGATCAGGGCACCCAGCTTCTCGCCATCCAGACGGATGATGGTAGCCTCGCCCTTC
This sequence comes from Faecalibacterium sp. IP-3-29, assembly GCF_023347335.1. Classification (NCBI taxonomy): domain Bacteria; kingdom Bacillati; phylum Bacillota; class Clostridia; order Eubacteriales; family Oscillospiraceae; genus Faecalibacterium; species Faecalibacterium sp. IP-3-29. The sequence goes on from NZ_CP094471.1 coordinate 2,998,781, forward strand.
TGCACGGCGCTGAAGGTGACATTCTCCACGCCCATCAGGGCAATGACTTCCTTCAGGTAGTCCACAGCAGCCTTGACCTTGGCGTTCTCTTCGATGTTGATGGGAACTTCCGGCTCCTCACCCTCTGCGGCGGGGTCAGCAGTCTCCTCAGCAGGAGCGGCCTCCTCTGCCACAGGGGCAGCGGCAGGTTCCTCGGCCTTGGGTTCCTCAGCGGGAGCTTCCTCCACAACAGGCTTCACCTCAGGCTCCACCTTCTCCTCCACCACGGGAGCGGCCGGGGCATCGGGCTCTTCCACGCTCACACGCACCTTGGCGGGGGTGGTCTTCAGGCCCAGAAAACCGGTTTTCTGGGGCATTTCGAGCACTTCATAGCTCACATTCAGGTCGTCGGCCTGCACGCCCAGCAGGGCGCAGGCTTTTGCGCGGGCTTCATCGACCGTCTTGCCGGTCGCTTCCTGAGTACGGATCATAACCGTCAATCCTCCTTCTTGTTTTCCAGCTCGCTCAGCGGAACGGTGCGCTCGTCCTTATAGCGCTCCGCATCCAGCTTGCGGGCATACTCCAGGCGGCGCTTGTTCATTTCGCTGGCGGAGATATTTTTCTCCACGACCTCGCCGGTCTTTTCATCCGTGACCTTGATGGTGGTGCTCTTTACACCGCGCTTCTGCTCCTTCTTGCGGGCAGCCATCTCGGCGGCGACCTCTGCCTTCATCTTCTCAGGGTCGTAGATCTTCTTCATCAACAGGCTCTGCACGGTCATCAGAATGTTGGAAACAACGTAGTACAGAGAGAAAGCGCTGGGTACGGTGAAGCAGAAGAAGACGTACATCAGCGGCATCATATACATGGTCAGCTTCATGCTGCCCTGCATCTCCTGGCCGCTGGCCTTCATGCTGATGTGGGTGGACAGGAACATGGTCACGATTGCCAGGACCGGGAGGATCAGCAGGGGCAGATTCTCTGCAGCCAGGCTGTACTGGGGCACACGGGTCAGGTCGATGCCAAAGAAATCCATGTGCTGGCCGAACTCGGTGATGGTAGCCACCTGATCCGGGGTGAAGCAGGAGGAAACGGTGCTCTCGCCTGCAATGACCTGTGCAATGATGTTGGTGTCGCGGGTCACGGTGGTAAAGCTGATGCCCATGGCAGTCAGGGCCTCACCTGCGGCGGTCAGGGCATCGGCACCAATGTGGAAGATGCGCTGCAGCGGGCGGTACACCACCTCGATAACGCCGAACATGACCAGGAAGTTGACCAGCATTGGCATACAGCCTGCGGTAGGCTTGTAGCCCTGCTCCTGCAGCTTCATCAGCTCTTCCTGCTGCTTTTCGGGCTTGTCGCGGTACTTTTTCTGGATCTCGGCCACCATGGGCTGGAAAGCGCTCATGCGGGCCATACTCTTCTGCTGGTTGAGCTGGAGGGGGATCTTGATCACGGTGATGAGCAGGGTGAACAGGATGATGTCCCAGCCGTAGTTGGGGATCAGCTTGTAGATCCACTCCATTACATAGCCCAAGGGCCAGCCCAGGATGTACAAAGGATTCATAGTTTCGTCCATTCTGCCCCGCCTGTGGTGCGGGACGTTTAGATTTTTATGAGAAGGACACCCCGCCCACAGTGCGGAGCGTCACAAGAAGCATAAGAACGGATTAAACCTCTCAGTCAACGCCTGCGGCGTTGCCAGCTCCCCTAATAGGGGAGCCCTTGGCAAAACCGTCAACTGGATCGGACTGCCAAAGCCTCCCCTACCAGGGGAGGTGGCATTGCGAAGCAATGACGGAGAGGTTGTACAAAGGAGCCGTGTATCATAAGCACGCTGCTTAACCGTGCCGCCCCCGGAACAGCTTTGCCGGGGACAGTCTCCGCTCCGGGCTCACCCAGCGGCCTTTGGGCGGCACCGGGTCAAAGCCCCACCGGCCAAGCGGATTGCACCGGGCGATGCGCCAGGCGGTGAGCAGCAAGCCCTTGATACAGCCATGGGTCTGGATGGCTTCTATGCCATACTGGCTGCAGGTGGGGGTAAAGCGGCAGTTGCGGCCCAGCCCCGGGCTGATAAAGCGCTGGTAGAACCGGATGGGCGCACAGAGCGCGTTCCGGCAGACGCGGGAGACGGGATTCACTGTTTTGCGGCCCGGTCTGCGGGCGGGACCGTGGCAGGGGGCTTTGCGCCCGGCTGCTTTGCCTTGTCGGGCAGGCCAGCCTGGGCAAAGAGCCTGGCCACCACTTCGCTGAGCTGCCAGCTCTTCAGGCGGGGGGTCATGCCCCGGGCCACGAACACCAGATCATAGCCGCCGCTGTTCTGATCCAGATGCTCATCAATGGCAGCCTTCATCACGCGGCGGGCGCGGTTGCGTTGGACGGCATGGCCGATCTTTTTGGTGGCTGTCAGGCCCACGCGGGTCTTTTTGCCGCGGGTCTTGAGCACATACAGCACCAGCGCCGGGTTTACATAGGACTTGCCGCGGGCATACACGCGGCCAAACTCGCTGTTGCGGCGGATGGGACGATAGCGCACTGCTCCGTCGCCTCCTTTTCGGTTAAAAAATCGCAGAACTTCCCTAAAGGCAAAGTTCAAAATTCAGTATAGCAAAAAAACGCCGACATGAAAAGGCTGTCCGGGCGTTTTTTGTGCCAAATCTTTTGCCAAATTTTTAGTCATTCCGCGCGCAGAACGTCCAAAATAAGAAAAAGACCGCCAATTCTGGATCAGCAGTCTTTTGTGCGCATGTTCAATTCTGCGCCGGATCCCTGGCAAAACGGGATCAGACGGTCAGGCTCTTGCGGCCCTTAGCACGGCGAGCATTGATGACCTTGCGGCCGTTCTTGGTGCTCATGCGGGTCAGAAAGCCATGAACTTCCTTGCGATGACGCTTCTTGGGCTGAAAAGTTCTCTTCATGGTTGTATCCTCCGTAAAAACTCGTCCCCGGTAATGGGGTATTTCTGGTCCCAAATTGGGGACAGGCTTGCAATTCAACAGTATATCGCACACTATCCCCTTCTGTCAAGCGTTTTTTTCACTTTCCAGCAAACTTTTTTCAAATTTCTTTGTGAAAAAGCTTTCAACTTTTTCACCGGTTCTCCGTGGAAAACTTTTCTTCCACCATATCTTGTGGCCAAAAACCGCCTTGGACACAAGAGCCGCGAGGTCACGATGGAGCGTCTTTTCTTATGTATTATAAATTACATTATAGAATATAGACGCAGGGAGATTTTTGTGGTATACTAACGGGGTATCAGCAGCATTGTTGAAAACTTCGACCAATTCAATGGAGTGGATGTTTT